>JADKHE010000006.1:17500-220425 GCA_016721925.1 Candidatus Skiveiella danica | reverse complement strand
TCGCGCAGGCCGCGACGCGGTCCGTTGGCGGGCAGCAGCGCTCGTTGGAATAGATCACGAGTACGTTGGCCGCCTTATGGTCGCAATACCGCGGCCACAGGAGCCAGAGCAAACGCGTGGCCGAGACAGCACAGCACAGGATGCGCCCCGCGGCCGATCGCAACATCCGCGCGAAGAGCATCAGACGCCTACGTACTTATAGCGCAAACTATGACCATTCCACGCTGGGGAACGGCCAAAAAAGCTTGAAAACCGCCTTATTTGGCGGCGGAGGCCGCTGCAGGAGCGGGCCGCGGTGCGGGCGGTGCCGCGGGTGGACGCAGCCACTGCCGGTGCGGGAGGTCGCAGGCCGCCGGTGCGCCAGCCACCTCGATCTTCGCCTGGCCTTCAGGTCGTCGAGCCGCTTCTTCAGGTTCTGTTGCTGAAGTTGCTGGGAAAGGCCCGGCTTCGACTTCCCTCGAACGGCGGCGCCTCGACCGGCTTGGAGTCTTCGAGCTGGATGACGTGGTAGCCAAACTGGGTCTTCACCGGCTCCTGGGTGACGCGCCTTTCCAGCTTGGTGACGGCTGCGCGAACTCGGGCACCAGGCGGTTCAGGTCCACCCATCCCAGATCGCCGCCGCGCACCTTTGAGCCGGTGTCCTGATTTCTCGGCAGCCAGCTTAGGAAGGCGCCTGCATCCTTCAGTTTGGCGATGATGTCCTGGGCCCGACTCTTCTCGACCAGGATGTGGCACCTTGTAGGTCGGTGCCGGTGATGGTGGCCTTGATGCGCCTGTACTCGGCCTTCATCGCCTCTTCGGTGACCGGATTGTTCTTGATGTGTCCTGCACGTAGGCGTTGGCCAGGATGGGACTGTTGATCACCTCGAGCTTTTCCGTCACATCGGGCGTCTTGTCTAGGCTCTTACTGGTTTTCCTCGGCGATCACCATCTGCATGGTGAGCTGGTCGAGGATGGCCTTTCGGGTGTCCGGGCTGTCGGGCTGGTTCTTCGCGCCGCCCTGCTTGACCAGCATGAATGATGCGCTCTTGCCGATGGGCGTGCCATTGACGGTGGCCACGGTTTCGCCGGCGGTGGTGCGGCGGCAGCGCGCGGGCGGCCTTTTGTCCTGGCGGCGTTGCAGTGGCCAGGGACAGCACCGGCGGCGGCGCCAAAGCGCGAGGGTGAAAACGGATCGAGCTCATGGGAGAGATTCCTTGAAAGGACAAAATGGTATTGGAACACGAACCCGGTGGGGTTCAGGTTCGCGGATTGCGGTCAGGGAGTGAAAGAGGCGGGCGGCCCTTTTTGAGCCACCCGCCTGGGGAAAGTTCAAGTCCGGCTCCGTCTGGCGTGTTGCTCCACGGCGCACCTTTGGCGCTGACCAGCCTCGGCCGCGCTCAAAGTTCAGCGCATCATCCTTTATAGAACTGGCCTGTGGCAGTGGATCTGGCGGCCAGCCGGTATGGGGATCTGGTAGACGAAGACGCCCGGTGCCGCGGCGGCTGCCCGGTGGAACATGCCGCCTGCCCATCGGCGGCAGCCGCCTGCGAGCCCGACGCGCCAAAACTCCCAGCCCCGGGTTGATGAAGCCGCATCGCTGACAGTCTCGAAAATAAAGACCAGCCGCGTTCTCGCCACGCCGAAGCCCGGGGCCTGGCCTTTCGCACGCCGACCATCTTCATGAAGGTCTGGCGGCGGGTGCGGTTGTTGACGACCATGCCTTTGCCCTGCTGGCCGCCCGCAACAGCAGCTTGATGCCAAAGGTGCTGGAACACCGCGTAGCCGGCCGCATGCTCCACGGCGTAGCGCGCTGAGGGCTGGTATTCGTACAGCGTGGACATGTCCTGGGCCGCCCGCGCACCTGCTGGCGACCCTGCATGATGGCCGACTCCATCCTGGGCGTGGGGCGCCGAATGACAGTGCCATCAGCGCAAACAGAGCGAAAAATAACAAGGCATACAGAATTCCTTGATTCAAGACGATCCATGGCGAGCCACGGGTTCGGCTTGTTAGGTCGGCGATCGTCAGGAGCCAGATGTATGGGCATTCTAGGCCGGCTAGTGGCCACATCACGATTTCGACGCGGCGGGTTTTTCGGCCCTCCGTCACGTCGTTGCTGGCCACCGGGTGAATCGCCAAAGCCCTGCGCTGAAATGGTGTTGGCCGAACGCCCTTGACACCAGGAAGCGCAGGCACACGTCGGTGGCGCGCGCGGGTGACAGTCCCAGTTGACGGGAAGCGCGCCTTCAGGGCCGGCCCGATCGGCACGTTGTCGGTGAAGCCTTCAACCACGACCTGCTGGCCTGCAGCTTGCTCAGCGTGGGCGCTATCTGGCCAGCGCCGCTTCACCCTGGGGGCTCAGCGTCCAGCTGCCCTCGGCGAACAGCACTCCCGTTGACCATCGTCACCTTTGAGCTGGTTCCTAAGCTGCGATCTGCGCCTGGTCACTGGCCAGTTCACCCCGGAGCTGCTGGTTGAGCGCGTCGAGTTGCTGGTTCGAGGTGCTCAGCGTGTGGCCTGGCCACTTCGGTGTGCAGGTCCACGGCGGGACGCAGCTCGTGGCAAGCAGGGCCGCGGACAAAATGGTTGCAACTCGGATTTTCGGGCGATCTTCCCTTCTCCGGAAAAATAGCGTTGAATCGATGCCAGCGTCAAGGCGCCTGACCACCAGGTACGCACCCCGTTGGCGCCGAACATCGGCTGGAACCAGGTGTTGCCAGCGAGGTAATACGTCGTCCCGTTCTTGGTCACCGCCATCGATCCAGCGGGCAGCGCCGCGTAGCTGACGCCCATCGCGTAGCTGGTCGTGGTGGTGGTCACCGTGGTCACGGTCGCGCCGGGTGGTGGCGCGCTGGCCGCCACCGCGCCGGCGGCATAGCCTGACGAATAGGCGGCGCCCGTGCTGGTGCTGCCGGCGGCCACGCCGGCTGCATAGGCGTTGGTGCTGGCGGCAGCCGTGTTGGCCGACGCGATGGCCGCTCCCGTGGCCACCCCCACCACGGCGCCGGCCGCAGCGGCGCAACCGTAGCAGCCCGTGCTGTAGGCCGGCACATACGCTGGCGGGTGGTACACGGGATAGGCCCCATAGCCTGGCGGGTGGTAGGCCGTGGCGCCGTGTAGGTGCGGGCTCGGCACCCGCCAGCGGGCGCCAGCCGGTGCTGCCGCCGTACACGTTGGGTGCTTGGTGCCGCCGTACTCGCTGTGCGCGGTGCTGCCGCCGTAGGTGTTGGTGTGCTCGGTGCCTTCGCCGGCAACGTGGGTGGTGCTGCCGCCGAAGGCGTTGCTGTGCGAGGTCTCTCCAAAGCTGTGCGAGGTAAAGCCGCCCGCACGGTTGGCGCTGGCCCAGGCCAGGGCCTGGGTCGCGGGCACAAGGGTCGCCACTGCAACGGCAACAACGGCCAATGCCCTTGACGCGGCGGGTTTGCGGATGGGGAACGGGTGTGTTTCATCACAGCTCTCCGGGGTCTTGTCTGCGCAGCGTTGCCGGCGCAGCCGCAGCTTTGCGTGCCTTCTGGCTGCAGGTTTTTGGCGGGCGCGTGCCGCAGGTTTGGCAAAGCCCATGGGCTGCGCGCCCTTGGCCTTGGCCGAGGCAAAGGTTTCAGGGGCGTGGCTCGGGTTCAGTTGCCAGTTGCTCAGTTGCATGTCGTGGCGCAGCTTGAGCGGGTCGTTGGCAAACATCGCGCGAATGCGCCGCGGCAGCTTGTCTTCGGTGCCGAACCCACATCTGATGAAGACGTCATTGCGGCCCAGGCCACGGCCTCGGTGGCCACGCCGCCCACCGCGCCGGACGGGCCGATGTAGAAGGCATGCAGCACCTTGTTGGTAAACGCCTTGTAGGGGTCGGGCAGGAGCAGGTCGGTGAAGGGATAGTAGATCGCCGCCTTGTCGTGCGCCTGCTGGAGCGCCGCTTCCAGGGACGGCGGTGCATCGGCGATGGCGACCAGGTGCACGCGCAGCTTGTCCGGCCGCTGCATCGCCACGTCGTAAAGCGCACCGATAGGCCAGCGGCGGACCCAGCTTGCTTGGGTACTGATGTCGACGATCGCGGTGAAGCCCATCGATCCGGCCTCCCGCCAGTTTGGCGCTGGTGGCCTTGATCAGGTCGATCGCACGCTGCTCGATCAGCAAGGGGAACGCGCGCCTTTTGGCCGGTGCGGCCTTGGCCGCCGGGGCGGGCTTGGAGGCGGGGGCGGTTTGAGCGGCCCGCACGCCGCTGGCCAGCAGCAGGCTGGCAGCGCTACGACCGTGCGCGGTATGGTTTGAGAGTCAGGGGCAGGAACTCCGGGCAAAGAAGACATGTGCCATGCGGCCCGCTTCGGTGGAATGGGGTCAGGGAATCATGCCGCAATCGAACATCTTGTTCGAAATGGGGCCTGCCACCTTGTTCATGAAGGCGGTGCAACTGCGGGTCGCTCTGAGCAGGCTGATCACGCGCTGCTCTTCCGCGCTTTTCGGCTGTTGCTTCTGCGCCCAGAGCTGCTCACAGGTGGACGACTGGTACTTCTGGATCACCTTGTCGGCAACCGCGTTCATCAGCGGGAAGTCGGCCAGCGCGGCGCCGGCAAAGCCGAGAGATGCGACGAGAAGAATGGTCTTGCGAATCATGGAAAGCTCCTTTGAAAACGAAAGCAATGTTGAATCGGTGCGTCAGGTGCTCGGTGAGGAGCCAAACGAGGCAGCACCATCGCAGGCGCTGCCTTGGGCTGACCGCTAGTCCTTCTTGACCATGGCCGCACGAAGCTTGGCGATCTCGGCCGCCGACAACTGCGGCCGGTCCACCTTGATGGTCAGCTTGTTGAGCCTTGGCCGTCAGCGCAAACGGCGGCTTGTAGTCGGCATCGTTCACGCCGGTCAGCGAGTCGGAGCCCACGTCGAAGCTCCCGTCCCACTGCAGGATCATCTGGCAGCGTCTTGCATCTGCTTGGGCGACCACCTGGCCATCGACCTTCAGCGTGCCGGTGCCGGGCGCCGATGCCGCTGAAGTCGTTGAAGGCCAGTGTGCTGGCCCATGCCGTCGTACTTGAAGTCGAATTCGACGGTATGGCGTCCGGGTGCCAGAGCCTCCGTGCTCCTCCCACTTCAGGCGCTCGAGATCGACCAGGTTCCACAGGAACACCGGCTTGCCTTTGAGCAGGTAGAAGCCATAACCGGCGAAGCGGCCGCCGGAGGTCAGGATCATGCCCTCGGCGCCACCCGCCGGCACTTCGATGTCGGCGGTGATGGTACGAGGCATTCAGGATGAAGGGCGAGTCGCCCTGCGGCAGGCCGACCATCGGGCGGGTGTAGACGAACCCGGTGCGCCCGGCGGTGATGTTCGGCCGCGGCGCGATGATGCGCGCCGCCACCGACGCGTCCATCGGAACACCTGGTGTTCTTCGCCTCGGCGATGAACTCTGCCTTCATCTCCTTGACCTTCTGCGGGTATTTCGCCGCGAGGTCCTGGGTCTGGCTGAAGTCCTTGTTCAGGTTGAACAGCCTGGCGCCTGATTGTTCAGCGGGTCCGGATTCGCCGGGCCAAAGGCTTCCCACGGCGCGCGGTTGACCTTGGTGCTGAGGAACCAGCCGTCATCATGCAGCGCCCACTGGCCCATCATCTCGAAGTACTGCGTCTTGTGGCGCTGTGGCGCCTTGGCGTTCTTCGCGTCGAAGGTGTAGGGCAAAGCTGGTGCCTTCGATCGGCGCCTGCTTGATGCCATCCACCGCCAGCGGGCGCCTTGATGCCGGCCGCCTCCAGGGATGGTCGGCACGACGTCGATGACATGCACGAACTGCTCGCGCAGCGCGCCCTTGTCCTGATGCGCGCCCAGACACCAGCCATGTTCTGGTTCACGCCACCCAACGCCGAGGCGTTCTGCTTGAACCACGAGAAAGGCGTGTCGAAAGCCCAGGACCAGCCGGCCGACATGTGGTTGTAGGTCATCTCCGTGCCCCCAGACGTCGTAGAACTTCATCTGCACGTCGACCGGCACCTGCACGCCGTTGAAGAAGGCCACTTCGTTCGGCGTGCCATTGGGCCCACCCTCGGCGCTCGTGCCGTTGTCGCCGTTGATGTAGATGATGAGGGTGTTGTCGAGCTTGCCCAGCTTTTCGAACTGCTGGATCACGCGCCCGATCTCATAGTCGCCGTAGGCGGCACAGGCGGCGAAGACTTCGACTTGCTTGATGAACAGTTTCTTCTCGTCGGCGCTGAGCTGGTCCCAGGGCTTGAGGATCTGGCTGGGCCAGGGGCCGAGCTGGGTGTCCTTGGGGATCACGCCCAGCTTCTTCTGGTTCGCGAAAATTTGCTCGCGCAGCTTTTCGTAGCCGCCGTCGAACAATTTCATGGCGCTGATCTTGTCCACCCACTCCTTGGTCGGGTGGTGTGGCGCATGGGTCGCGCCCGGTGCGTACTTGATGAAGATCGGCTTGGACGGGTCGGTCTGGTGGATGCGGGTCATGTAGTCGATCGCGTCATCGGCCATGCCGGTGACCAGGTTCCAATCGGGCTTGCCCTGGAACGGATAGATCTGCGTGGTGTTGCGGAACAGGTTGGGCTGCCACTGGTTGGCGTCGCCGCCGACGAAACCGTAGAAATACTCGAAGCCCATGCCGGTGGGCCACTGGTCGAAGGGGCCGACCTGGCTGGCCGCGAAGGCCGGCGTGTTGTGATTCTTGCCGAACCACGAGGTGGCATAGCCGTTGTCCAGCAACATGCGGCCGATGGTGGCCTTGTCCTTGCCGATGATGCTGTTGTAGCCGGGATAGCCCGTGGACTGCTCGGAAATGACCCCGAAGCCCGCCGAATGGTGGTTGCGCCCGGTGATCAGCGCGGCGCGCGTGGGCGAGCACAGCGCGGTGGAGAACATGCGGTTGTAGCGCAGGCCTTCGCTGGCCAGGCGATCCATCGTCGGCGTCGGAATCACGCCACCAAAGGTGCTGGGCACGCCGAAGCCGGCGTCGTCGGTGATGATCAGCAGCACGTTGGGCGCGTCTTTCGGCGGCACCACTCGCGGCGCCCACCAGGGCGTGGACTGCAGGGCCCCGTTCTTGATGACACCGCCGAACTTCGGGTCGGGGCGGGCAGCTGCTTGTTGCTGACGGTCGACGTGGCGCTGGGGCTGCCGCGCACGCCCGTCGTTTGCTGCTGCGCCAGCGCCAGGCCACTGCCCAGACCCGCCGCAGCGCCGACCAGCCAGCAGGCCAGTGTGCGTAGATGCTTGTTCATAAGTGCTTTCCTCCGGTTGACGTCCGAAACGGGTCCTCTGATGA
This sequence comes from Candidatus Skiveiella danica, assembly GCA_016721925.1. Classification (GTDB taxonomy): domain Bacteria; phylum Pseudomonadota; class Gammaproteobacteria; order Burkholderiales; family Burkholderiaceae_C; genus Skiveiella; species Skiveiella danica. The sequence continues at coordinate 213,195 of JADKHE010000006.1, read as the reverse complement.
AGTCGAAAGACTGCACCAAGCGCCGCAATTTAGCACTGAATAATGACCATGATTTGACAGAATACGCCGCAAAATTGATACTTTCCGACACATCTTGTGCAGGCCTCCCGTCTTCGACCATGAACACTCCCTTGGAATCGCTCCTTCGTTTGCCCCAGCAAGGCACCATCCGTGCCGCCCCGCTGGCGGCCTTGCCCGGAGTGATGCGGGAACTGGGCGTTGATCTGCAGCCGATCGTCGCCGCGCAGGGGCTTTCCTGGCGGGTTTTCGAGGATCCGGACGAATCGATTGCCTACCGGACACTCTGCACCTTGCTGGCGGCCTGCGTGCGGGCCAGCGGCCGCCCGCATCTGGGCTTGCTGGTCGGGCGCGGGGGCGTGTCAACCCTGGGGGCGCTGGGTTATCTGATCCAGAACACCCCGGATGTTCGCACCGCCCTCGACACACTCATCACCCACATGGACGTGCACGACCGCGGCGCCGCCCCGACGCTGGAGCTGCGGGCCCATGTGGCCATGCTGCGCTACGACATCTTTCACGCCGACGCCGAGGGCTCGATTCCCGTGAGCGACGCGGCGATGGCGATCTCCCGCAACATCATGCTGAGCCTGTGCGGGCCGGCCTGGAAACCCATGGAAGTGCATTTACGGCATGCGCCGCCGGAAGATGTGACGCCCTACCGCCAGCTCTTCCAGGCGCCGGTCGTTTTCAATGCGGAACGCACCGCACTCGTCTTTCGCACGCAGTGGCTGTCCACCGCCGTGCCCGGTGCAGACGGCCAGCTGCGGCGCCACTTTCAGGGTTACGTGGACGCGATGGCGAACCGGCTGGAACGCGGGTTCGAAGGCAAGGTCTACGCGACCGTCCAGCGCCTGCTGGTCAAGGACCGCTGCACCCTGGACGAGCTGGCGCTGCAGCTCGGGCTGCAACCCCGGACCCTGAACCGGCGGCTGCAGGACGCGGGCACCAGCTTCCGCGCCTTGCAGAACCAGGCTCGCCACGACCTGGCGCGGGAAATGTTGCGCGACACCACCAGCGACATCGCCGCCATCGCCGGCCTGCTGGGCTACACCAGTGCCAGCGCCTTCGTGCGCGCGTTCGCCCGGTGGGAGGGCCAGCCGCCCGCCGCCTGGCGGAAGACGGCCAGTACGGCCACTTCAGTGAGTACCCACACGCCGGGCCACCCGACGTGAAAGGCGCCGCGGCACGCCGGCCGGCTGGTCAGCCCCTTGTCTTTCTGCGCGGCCTGATCCCCTTTGGCGGCACGCGCCGCAGCTTCAAACCCAATGTGATCCGGCGTTCGCGCAGCAGCCGCAGTTGTTGCTCCCGGAATTCCTGCGCCAGGTCATCAGCACACCGGTGGACCAGGCAAAGCCCAGCAGCCCGGCACTGGCTGTCATGATCTCCAGCAGCCGCCATTCCTTCGGCAGGTTGAGCGAGCTGCCCACCGTGGTATTGCAGGCCGGCGAAATAGACCGCCGTGCTGAAGTTCTTGAAACAGTCCTTCCAGTGGAAGAACCCGGCCCACATCGCCACTTCCGCGATGTGGCCCAGTGTGATCAGCCAGCTGCCCAGGATGATGCTGGCCATGCCCCACATGAATGAATCCGGTGCGCCGAAGCGCTCCTTGAAACGATTGCAGATATGCAGCGTCGCGAGCATGCCGAAGCCGTGGATCATCAGGCTGATGGCCATCAGCCCGCTGCCCCATATCACCTCTTCAAGGCGGGTGGTGTAAGGGATGACCTGCAGCGTCAGTGTTTCCATGGGCGGGCAAGGGACGACCATCAAAGCGATCGCTGGATTCTAGAGACCACACAGACTTTGTCGAGCCTGTCGTCTCTGCAGTCGCCACGAGCCCGCGCCTCAGGTCTGCAGCGCCTTCCACATGTCCATGTCGCGCTCGGCGGTCCAGATGCGGGGGTTCTTGATGCCGCTGGCTTCGTCATAGGCGCGGCTCACGTCGAAGGGCAGGCAGTGTTCGTAGATGAACACGTGGCCGAACACCGGGTCCATGGCCTTGCGGGTGTGCGCCATGGCGGCTTTCAGGTCCATGCCGGCGGCGGCGGCTTCCTTGCCGGCCTGGAACAGGGTGGTGACCCAGCGCTTCGTGTAGTCCAGCGCCTTGTTGACATCGGCGTTGCCTTTCATGGCTTCGCCGCGACCGGGCACGATGAATTCGGCGTTCAGGGCACGCAGGGCTTCCAGCGTGGCCGGCCACTCTTCGAGCTGCGCGTCGCCGGTATAGACGCCCGCTTCGTATTCGACCAGGTCGCCACTGAACAGCACTTTTTCTGCCTCGACCCAGGCGATGGTGTCACCACGGGTATGGCCATAACCAGGGCTCCAGATCTGGACCACGATGCCGCCGAGGTTGATCGACAGCTTGCCCGGCACTTCACCTTTGGTCGCGTCGCCGCCGCCGATGACCATGCTCGGCCAGGTCAGTCCCGGCACGGAGTCGGCGCCGCGGAACAGGCGCGGGAAACGCTCCATCTCGCTCTTCATGTCCTGCGCGCCGCGCTCGCGGATCAGCTCCAGCGTGCCCTGGCTGGCGATGATCTCGGTCGCGCCCTCGGCGAAGTAGGCGCTGGCACCCAGCACGCGAACGGCGTGGTAGTGCGTGAGCAGCACGTACTTGATGGGCTTGTCGCTGACGGTGCGGATCTTGCGGATCAGGTCGCGCGCCATGGCCGGCGTGGCGGTGGCGTCGCTGACCATGATGAAGTCGTCGCCGATGATGACGCCGGAGTTGGGGTCGCCCTCGGCGGTGTAGGCCCAGCAGTGGGGGCTGAGTTGCTCGAAGGTGATCTTCTTGTCTTCCAGATCGGCCTGGGATGCAAATGCTTTGGACATGGCGGAAATCTCCTGATGGGTGTCAAATGCGAATGGGCTTGATTTTACCTAATCGTAACGAATTACGTATTGGTAAATCAGCTCAGACACTGTGTGCCGCGAACCCTCATTGAGCAGGAACGCACGGGAACCATCGCATTGGGCCCCTTTCGCCCCTTGCCACACCGGGAGGTCAGGCAGCCAGTCCGCGCTCCAGCATGCCGATCACCTCGTCGGCAAAGGCCGCATAGCTCATGGGCCCACCGGGGCGCAGCCAGGTGAAGGTCCAGTTGATCATGCCGAACAGCATCATGGTGATGGCGGTCTGGTTTTGCGGATTCAGTCGCTGGGGGTAGGCGCGGCGCAGGGCGCGCATGACGGCGGACACAACGTCGCGCTGGCGATCCAGGATCAGTTCGCGCTGCGACACTGGCGGATCGCCACCCAGCACCGGATCGGGCTCGGCGCTCAGGAACTTGGTGTCGTGCAGCAGCGCCACATGGCGCGTGGCCGAGGTCTCGTACTCTTCCAGAAAACTGCGGATCAGCTCGTGCAAAGCGGCGCGGTCGTCGAGGTTGCGTCGCTGGGCGGTGGCCTCCACCTGGGCGATGAGCAACAGCAGGCGTTGGGTGTAGCGGTCCAGCAGGTCGAACAGGATGGCTTCCTTGCCACCGTAATAGTGGTAGAGCCGCGCCTTGCTGGTGCCGCTGGCCGCGGCGATGTCGTTCATGCTGGCGGCCGGGTAGCTGCGCTCGGCAAAGCACTGGGCGGCAATGTCCAGGATCTGATCGCGCTTGATCTCGTGAAAGGCGGATTTGGGGCGGGCCATGATCTGGATTATCGTAGCGCCATGGCCACGAAATCCCCCTCCATTTCCCGTGAATTTGCCGATTACTGCTGCGAACTGCTCGCCAGTGCCGGGCCTTGCGTGGCGCGGCGCATGTTTGGCGGCTGGGGCATTTCCACCGACGGATTGACGCTGGCCATCATCGCCGACCTCGGCGCGGGTGAACGCCTGTACCTCAAGGCGAGCGAGGAGACACGCGGCCGCTACGAAGCCGCGGGCTGCCTGCGTTTTGTCTACGAGGCCAAGGGGCGGGCCATGAGCATGAACTACTACAGCGCCCCGGAAGAGGCGATGGAATCACCGGCCTTGATGCAACCCTGGGCGCGGCTGGCGCTCGAATGCGCATTGAAAGCGGGCCTTCCCAGCGCCCCGCGGTCGCGGCGCGCTACCCAATCGATAGCAAACTCCAAGCCCGCGGGCAGCAGGCTCAGCAAACCGCCGGCCAGCCGGACCCCGGCGCCCACCGCCGCGCGCAAGGCCACAACGGCCGCGCCGGCCGCCAGACGCAAGTCCAAGGCCGGTTGAGCCACGGCGGCAGGCCAGGCCGCAGGCGCCACGGACGGCTGCCAGTCGATCGCGGCATCCCCTTGGCCATCGCGCAAAACAGGCTCCAGCACCACCCGCTGCCCGGCCGCGATCGGCAACCGGGCACCGGCTTGAAGGAACAGATCACCCGCGCGGCGTTCGTGCGGCCCATCCAGTGTGATCCAGACGCAGCCCTGCCCGACCCGCAACACGCCCGGCACCCTGGGGCGCAAAGTGGTGGCGCGCCCCCGGGCCAGCGACCAGAAGCCGGCGGGCTTGTGCGGCGTGGGCATCAGGGACTGCAGGGCTTCGGACGGGGTTTGCATGGTGATCTCCGGTTGCGTGTTTCGGGAATCAATGATCGCTTTGCCTTCATTGACAGTCCAATGAAAACGCGTCAACCTATTGATTCCATAGACGCATCAATCAACAATGTTTGGAGAACCCCCGACATGCTGCATTCGCAAACCCATTTGCGGACCCGCCCGATCGGTGCCGGGCACCTGCGTGCCTTCGAGGCGGTGGCGCGTCACCTGAACTTCCGCGCGGCCGGAGAGGAACTGGCGCTGACCCAGTCCGCGGTCAGCCGGCAGATCCAGGGGCTGGAGGAGGAGGTCGGCGTGCCGCTGTTCCTGCGCCACACGCGGGCCGTGGAACTCACCAGTGCCGGTGCACAACTGCTGCTGGCGGTGTCTCAGGCGCTGCCGCGCGTGGATGCGGCGGTGCGCCAGATCCGCCAGAGCGCCGGCCGGCGCAGCGTCTCGCTGACGACTTTTGCCTCATTTGCGTCGATGTGGCTGATCCCGCGGCTGGAGGCCTTCCAGCGTGACCACCCCGACATCGACATTCGCATCGATGCCTCCGACGCCGCGCTGGACCTGGAGATGGCCGACGTTGACATTGCCCTGCGCTACGGTCCGCCGGCGACCATGCCGACGGGCGCCCTGCGCCTGTTCGGCGAACAGCTCACACCGGTGGCAAGCCCCTGGCTGCTGAAATCGTCCGGCACCGGCGGCCTGTGCCTGCGCCGGCCTGAAGACCTGGCCGGCTATGCATTGATCGAGGCCGGCGACGCCAACCGCACGCACCTGGAATGGCTCACCTGGCGGCGTTGGCTACAGGCGCAGGGCGCGCCCAAGCTGGAGCCGAAACGCTGGCTGTATTTCAACTACGCTTATCAGATGGTGCAGGCCGCCCTGACCGGCCAGGGCGTGGTGCTGGCGCGTCTGCCCCTGGTGGCCGAGAGCATGGCCAACGGCGATCTGGTGGAAGTGTTGCCGGGTTCGCGCATGGACTCACCGATGGCCTACTGGCTCATCGTCGGCCCACGCAGCGCGGCACGCCCGGAAATCCGCGCTTTCTGTGACTGGCTTCAGCAACAGGCGCAGACCACGCGCGAGACGATCGGCGAGGCTGCGCCCCCCCCATCGGCAGCGAGACCGGATTGAATCCGCCGGCTCAGTGCGCCGGGTTCAGAGCAGGGCGCCGGGCTTCTCGCCACGCTCGTACACCACATGGGCACGCCCGACGATCAGCTGGTCGAGCTTTCCGACCTGCGCAATGTCACGGTTGGTGTAGGGCAGCTTGTGCAGGATGTAGCGCATGGCGTTCAGGCGCGCGCGCTTCTTGCAATCGCTCTTGATCACGGTCCAGGGCGAATCGGCGGTGTCGGTCTCGAAGAACATCGCCTCCTTGGCCCGGGTGTAGTCCTCCCACTTGTCGAGCGAGGCCAGGTCGATCGGACTGAGCTTCCAGTGCTTGAGCGGATGGCCTTCGCGTTCCTTGAAGCGGCGGCGCTGCTCCTTGCGGCTGACGCTGAACCAGAACTTGATCAGGTGCACGCCGCTGCGCACCAGGTGGCGCTCGAACTCCGGCGCCTGGCGCATGAACTCGGCATATTCGGCATCGCTGCAGAAGCCCATGACCCGCTCCACGCCGGCGCGGTTGTACCAGCTGCGGTCGAACATCACGATCTCGCCATGGCTGGGCAGATGCTGCACATAGCGCTGGAAATACCACTGACCCTGCTCGGACGGGGACGGCTTTTCCAGGGCGACCACGCGCGCACCGCGCGGGTTCAGGTGCTCCATGAAGCGCTTGATGGTGCCGCCCTTGCCGGCGGCGTCGCGCCCCTCGAACAGGATCACGATGCGCTGGCCGGTTTCCTTGGCCCAGGCCTGCAACTTGAGCAGTTCAACCTGCAGGCGGAATTTTTCCTTCTCGTAGGTGGAGCGACGCAGAAGGTTCTTGTAGGGATAGCCCCCCTCGCGCCAGTCACCGGCCAGCTCTTCGTCCGGGTTGCTCTCTTCTTCGAACTTCTGGCCGCGCCCGAGCAAGGCCTTGCGCAGCACTTTCTGGTCGTCGGACGACGCGCCCTCCAGCAGCGCGCGCAGCAACTGGGCGCGCTCGCCAGGGGTACCCGCTGCATCGGGCTTGACGAGCTCCAACGCCGCGGCGACCGCTTTGTCTTGCGCGGCAAGCGTGGCCCGGTTGACCACAAACTCCTCCAGTGCGCGCGGCCGGGTCGACGGCGCCGTGTCGCCCTGCACCGCCAGGCGGACCGGCTCGCGGTCAACGGGCTGCACCCGCTTGGCGCGTTTGGACGCGGCAGTTCGGGCGGCGGGCTTTCGGGGCTTCGGTTGAGGTCATGAGGCGGTTCTTCCCTGGAGGATGAATGAACGAATCCATCGCGCTTGCGGTATCCGGCACGCGAGGACCAAAACTGCGACTGTGCTCCTGTCGCTACGCGGCGGGTTTGATGTTCGTCAAACCCCTGTCACACCACTGTCATATCGGCCAGACCACGCCGTTGTCATTGAGGATCGCGTCCAGCGGCTGGTCGTGCGCTTCGGGCTCGAAATCGTCCAGGTAACCCTGTGTGTAGCCCAGCCCCACCGTGAACGGGCGGGGTTGCAATGAAGCCAGCGTGCGGTCGTAAAAGCCGCCGCCGTAGCCCAGCCGGTAGCCGCCAGGGCCGTAGCCCACGCAGGGGACAAACAGCAGGGTCGGCACAATGACCTCGGTGTCCTTGGGTTTGGGAATGCCGTAGGCGTCTTCTTCCATCGGGCAGCCGGGATACCAGGCGTGGAAAGTGAGCGTCTTGTGCTGCTTGTTCACCACCGGCAGGCCAATGCGGCGCAAAGCGGGCTCATCAAGCAACTCGCCGTCCTCCTTCCAGCGGTGCAGGGCGGGCAGCGGGTCGAATTCGCCCTTGATCGGCCAGTAGGCGCCGATCACGGTGTCGGGGCGACCCACCAGCCAGATGCGCATGACACGTTGCAGGGTTTCAGCCCGGTCCAGCCGGTCCGGCAAATTCAGGCGCTGCTCGATCAGGGCCTGGCGAAGGGTCTTCTTGGCGTCGGACTTGTCCATAATCTCCACATGCTGTTATCAATGATTCTGACACCGAAGCCGAATTCGGCGCTGAAAACGCTGCTGTGCGGCGCGCTGGCGCTGTTCTTCGCGATGCCGGCGCCCGCCCAAGGCAAGAGCGACGACGTGCTGCTGGAGATGCAGCAGGCTTTCCGCAAGGGGGACAAAAAGCGCCTCGCCACCTTGCTGCCTCAGGCGCGGGGCCATGTGCTGGAACCCTGGGCGGCCTATTGGGAGCTGAAGGCCAGACTCGGTGAAGCCAGCGCCCTGGAGGTGCAGGACTTTCTGACCCGCTACGCCGGCACCTACCAGGAGGACCGCATGCGCAACGACTGGCTCCAGTTGCTTGGGCAGCGACGCGACTGGACCAACTTTGCCGCCGAGCATCCGAACTACCGCATGAGCGACGACCGCGAGGTGCGCTGCTACGCGCTGCTGGTCGATCATCTGAAGAACCCGGTGCTGGACGCACGCCTGTCCGACGAAGTGCGCAAGAACTGGTACGCCCAGCGCGATGCCGACGACGGCTGCACCTCGGCCGCGGAACGCCTGGTGGGCAGCAAGAACCTCGCGCCGCTGGACGTCTGGAAAAAGGCGCGCATGGCCACCGAGGCGAACCGCCCGCGCGCAGCCCGCGACGCGGTGCAGATCGTGGCCCCCGAGGCAGTGGGCCTGGTGACCGACCTGAATGCGAACCCGGCCAAGTTTCTGTCCACCAAATACCTCGCCCTGCGCACGGTGCGCAAGGAAATCATCACCCTGGCGCTGATCAAGCTGGCCACCAGCGACACGGACGCGGCCATTGAACAGCTCAAGGGCAAGTGGGCGCCACAGCTTACCGCTGAAGAGCGCAACTGGATATGGGGCGTGATCGGCAAACAGGCCGCCAATCGCCTGTCCGACGCCGCTCCGGGCTACTACGCCAACGTCACGCGCGACACCGACCTCAATGACGACATGCTGGCCTGGAAGGTGCGAGCGGCCCTGCGCCAGGGCCAGTGGCCGGCCGTGCTGGAAGCAACCCGTGCCATGAGCGAGGAAGGTCGCGCCGATCAGGCCTGGGCCTACTGGCGCGCACGGGCCTTGCTCACCGGCATCCCGCCGGCACAGCGTGCCCTGCTCGAGGCCGGCACAACAACCGATGCGGGAGCAGCGCCGCCGCGCCACAGGGCCGAATACCAGGAGGCACGCCAACTGCTCGAGTCGATCGCCTCGCCACGTGGTTTTTATGAACAGCTGGCGCTGGAGGAACTCGGGCAGCGCATCCCGTTGCCGCCCAAACCCGCCGCCCCCACCGCCGCCGAGAAGGAGGCCGCGCGCCAGAATGCCGGACTGGCCCGCGCGCTGTATGCGATCCGCATCGGCCTGCGCCCCGAGGGCGTGCGGGAATGGAACTACAGCACCAACCTGCACACCAAAGGCGGCATGAGCGACCGGGAGCTGCTGGCCGCCGCCGACCTGGCCTGCCAGAACGAAGTCTGGGACCGCTGCATCAACACCAGCGAACGCACCAGGTCGTTCATCGACCTGGAGCAGCGATTCCCCATGCCGTTTCGCGACGCGGTGGTCAAGCGCAGCCGCGAAATCAACCTGGACCCGGCCTACGTCTATGGCCTGATCCGCCAGGAAAGCCGTTTCATCATGGATGCCCGCTCGCACGTGGGCGCCTCGGGCCTGATGCAGGTGATGCCGGCCACCGCCAAGTGGACGGCCAAGAAGATCGGCCTGGTGAACTTCACGCCCGACCAGATCACCGACCGCGACACCAACATCGCCATCGGCACCGGATACCTCAAGCTGGTTCTCGACGACTTCGGCGGCTCCATGCCGCTGGCAGCCGCGGCCTACAACGCCGGGCCGGGACGCCCGCGCAGCTGGCGCAACGGCCCGACGATGGAAGCCGCAATCTGGGCGGAGAACGTGCCTTTTGCCGAGACCCGCGACTACGTCAAGAAGGTGCTCTCCAACACCACCAGCTACGCTGCCATCCTGAGCGGCCAGCCGCAATCGCTGAAGGCGCGGTTGGGGACGGTGGGGCCGCGCGGGGGGAACGGGGTGGTGGAGAACGCGGACTTGCCTTGACCCAAGACTGACTTAATCCCCCCAGGGCAACATCAACGTCAGCATCGACAGCTTCGCGAATTCGGGTTCGAACTGCTCGATGATGGCCTGCGGGTCGGGGCACAGCAGGCTATCGGTGATCACGCCAAACTGCACGCCGCCGCCATAACTCAGGATAGACACGCCGAGGCCGACGTCGCCCGAGGCGGGCACCCATGCCAGACTTTGTTCCAACGTTGCGCCGCAAAAGGTGAGCTTCTCCCGCGGGCCGGGCACGTTGGTCATCACCGCGGTGGTCTTCTTGCTGAACAGGTTGAGCATGGCGTCCTGAGCGGGCTTGGCCAGCATGCCGGCCACAGCCAGCAGGCCGTAGGCCATCAACGGCTGGGTGCCGCCCTTGAGCGCCTGCATGCGCCGGCGCACTTCGTACAGCCGCTCGACAGGGTTGTCGATCCCGATCGGCAGCACCAGCGGCGCCAGGCCGAAATGGTTGCCGAGCTTCCAGGCGTCCTTGATCGGGCGCAAGTTGACCGGAATCATGGCGCGGATGTCCTTGCCCTCCACCGGGTCGCCTTTGTCGCGCAGATAGGCACCGATGGCGCCGGCCACGCAGCTCAGCAGCACGTCATTGACTGAGCAGTTCAGCGCCTTGCCCACTGCCTTGACCTCGTCCAGAGGGACCGGCTGGCACCAGGCCACGCACTTGGCGGTGCCGGCCTTGCCCTTGAGCCGTGTCTTGGAATCGTCTGCCATCAGGGCCAGTGCGGCCGCATCGCTGAGCACGTGGTACGCCACCTTGGCCAGATCAGTCGAGCCGCTGACGCCCTTTCCGGGTTCGCGCAAGAGATGCAACGAGGCCGCAGCGCCATCGCCCGCCGCGTCCAGCGCCTTGACGGCGGCGTGGGCCAGCGGCTCCACGACATGGTGGGCAATCCATTCCTCCGGACTCTCGGGGGCCGAGGGGGTACGCACCGGCGGCTCGGTGCCACCATCGACCATGGACATCGTGACCGCGATCAGCGCAATGCCGTCGGCAATGCAGTGGTGGATGCGAACGATCAGCACGCTGGCGGGCTTGCCCTCTTCGTCACGGTAGTTTTCGACCAGGTGCATCTTCCACAGCGGCCGCATCGGATCAAGCGGCAGAACAGCCAGACGGCCCACCAGGTCCTGCAGGGCTGCTTTCTCCCGGCCTTTGGCGACCCGTGGCAGCCTTTCGCGCACCACATGATCATGAATGTTCAGGTCGGGGTCTTCCACCCAGGTGGCGCCGGCCGGATCTTCGACGACGCGCTGGCGAAAGCGCGGGTACTTCAGCATGCGCTCCTCGACGCGCAGGCAGACGGCCTCGTAGTCGACGCGCGGCTTGAGGATCCAGAAGCCGACAATCATCATCAGGTTGGTTGGCGAATCCATGCGCCACCAGGCCCGGTCGACCTTGCTCATGCGCTCGCCTTCATGGGCGCCGAGCACGCCAGCGGCGGTCTTCGACATGTTTTCCTGCACCATCCGGGCCGCATTCAGTGCGACCTCCGAGGCTGCGGCACCCACCTGGCGGGCGATCAGCAGCAGCGAGTCGTCGGCAGAATGGGGCGGATGCAAGGGTTTTTTCCCTTGCGGCGTTTTGACGATGCGAGTCACCATGATTTCTCTACCCTGAGTTTGGGAAATAACGCTATTCTCCCCCTGCGCCTGCCGGCGGCGGGGATGAAAATCGTACCCCGTCGCCCCGGCGTCCCAATCAATCCACTCATCCACGGAGAACCTCATGGCCACCCTGAAAGCCAAATTCGAAGCCGCTGTCGCCAATTCCAAGAACCTGAGCGAGCGCCCCGACAACGCCACGCTGCTGAAGATTTATGCCCTGTACAAGCAGGCCACGGCCGGCGACAACGAAGAAAAGAAACCCGGTTTCACCGACATGGTCGGCCGCGCCAAGTGGGATGCGTGGAACAAGCTCAAGGGCACGTCCGACAAGGACGCGATGCAGCAGTACATCGACCTGATCGAATCGCTGAGCTGAAACGGCCGGGCACCCTCGTGGTGCCCTCAGGGAAGTTCACTCCAGGGTGATCTTCGCACCTTGTATGACCTTGCCCCAGTAGACCAGTTCCTTCTTCGTGAAGTCGCCGAGTTGCTGCGGCGTCATCTGCTCCACGTCGGTGCCCGATTCGCCGGCCTTGCGGCGAATCTCCGACGAAGCCAGGATCCTGTTGATCTCGGTGTTCAAAACCTGCACCACGTCCGCAGGCGTGCCAGCAGGGGCAAACAGCGCAAACCACGAGTCCAATTCGTAGCCTTTGAGACCCTGCTCGGCCGCCGTGCCCACGCCGGGTAGGGACGCCAGCCGCTGCGCACTGGTCACAGCAATGCCCTTGAGCTTGCCGCCCTGGATCTGACTGACGACACCGGCCGGCGTGGTGATGAAGATATCCACCTGCCCGGCCATCAGGTCCTGCACCGCCGGGCCGGAGCCACGATAGGGAATATGGGTGATGAAAGTGCCCGTGAGCTGCTTGAACAGTTCGCCCGCGATGTGCTGGATCGATCCATTGCCGCTGGAGGCGTAGTTCAGCTTGCCGGGGTTCGCCTTGGCGAAGGCGATCAGCTCCTTGAGGTTGTTGACCGGCAGTTTCGGGTTCACCGCGATGACCTGCGGCGCACGGGTCATCATGGCCACCGGTGCGAAATCCTTGACCGGGTCCCAGCCGGACTGCTTGAACAGATGCGGGTTGCCGACGTGGTAGCCACTGTAGGACACCAGCAGCGTGTAGCCGTCCGGCTTGGCGCGGGCCACGTACGCATTGCCGATGTTGCCCGACGCACCCGGCTTGTTCTCCACCACCACCGGCTGGCCCAGCGCGCGCGACAACGGCTCGACGACCAGGCGCGCGGTGAAATCAGTGGAGCCACCGGGCGCAGTGGGCACGACCAGCGTGATCGGCCGTTGCGGGTATTTGCCTTGGGCGAAGGCCGACGGGCTGGCAAGCAAGGACGCGCCGCTGAGGGCAGCAAGCTGGGCAAGGAGGTGACGGCGTTGCATGGAAGTCTCCTGGTTTTCTTGTGGATATCGTGCGGAGCCGGCGTCAGGCCAGCTCGGAAATCTCGATCAGGTTCAGGTCCGGGTCGCGCACATAGACCGAACGGATCTTCTGTGTGGCACCGGTGCGCAACACCGGGCCTTCGACGATGGGCCAGGCGGCTGCGTTCAGGCGCTCGATCACCTGCGCCAGCGGCACGCTGGCGATGAAGCACAGGTCCAGCGCGCCGGGCACCGGCAGGTGCGCCTTGGGCTCGAACTCCCGGCCGCGCACGTGCAGGTTGATCTTCTGGTGGCCGAACTTGAAGGCCTTGCGCTCCACCGGCGGCGTGCCGCCGATGAAGCTTTCCAGGGTCATGCCCAGCACCCGCGTGTAGAAGTCCACGCAGGCGGCCTCGTCGAAGGTCGTCAATACCAGGTGGTCCAGATGGTCAATCATTTGAAGGTCTCCTTGAGTTCAGCCACACTGGCGGGGGCCGGATGCAGGTCCGTGATGCGCCCGGCCTTGGCCACCTGCCCCGGCACGTCGTGGCCGACGATCTGCGGCATCTGGCGCGCCACGGCCAGCAGACGGTGCAGGTCGATGCCGGTGTCAAATCCCATGGCGTCGAGCATGTGGATCGCGTCTTCGCTGCTGATGTTGCCGCTGGCGCCCGGTGCGTACGGGCAGCCGCCCAGACCGCCCAGCGAGCCGTCAAAGCGGGTGATGCCGCCCTGCACGGCGGCCAGCACATTGGCCAGCCCCATGCCGCGCGTGTTGTGGAAATGCAGGGTGAGCTGCAGCGCGGCAAATTCTTTCTGCAGCGCCTCGACCAGGCGCGCCACCTGCGCCGGATGCGCCATGCCGGTGGTGTCGCAGATCGTCAGCCCCCTGACCCCGAGATCGGCAAAACGCCGGGCAAAGCCCAGCACCACGTCTGGCGGCACTTCGCCCTCCATCGGACAGCCGAAGCAGGTGGACAGCGACACATTGATCGGGGTGCGGCCGTCCACCATGCGGATCACCTCGGCCAGCGCCGCAAAGCTGTGCTCGCGCGGCATGCGCAGGTTGGCCAGGTTGTGGGTCTCGGAGGTGGACATCACCAGGTTCAGCTCGTCCGCCCTCGACTCCAACGCGCGTTCAGCCCCGCGCAAGTTGGGCACCAGCACGGTGTATTCGACGCCCGGCACGCGCCGGATGCGGCCCATGACCTCCTCGGCGTCACGCAGCATCGGGATGGCTTTCGGCGATGTGAACGAGGTCACCTCGATCTTGGCGTAGCCGCACCCGCTGAGTTCGTCGACCAGCGCGACCTTGACGTCGGTCGGGATGAACGCGGGCTCGATCTGAAACCCGTCGCGCGTGGCGACTTCATTGAAGTAGATGCGGGTCATGAGGATGTGTCTCTGGAAGCGATGCAGGCCGGTTCAGGCGCCGGCCACGATGCCCTGGTCCTTGAGCGCCTGGATCTGCGCGGGCGTGAGGCCGATCTCCCGCAGCACCGCATCGGTGTCCTGCCCGATGGCCGGCGCATTGCGGCGGTGGCCGCCGGGGGTGCGCGAGAGCTTGGGCGTGATGCCGGGCACGGCCAGTTCGGTGCCGTCGTCCATGTGCACGTGTTCGATCATGCCGCGCGCCTGGTAATGCGGGTCCTTGGCGATATCAGCCACGGTGTAGATGCGCCCGGCCGGCACGGCGGCGGCATCCAGGGCCGCCAGAACTTCGTCCACCGTGCGCTGCGCGGCCCAGGCGCCGATGGCGGCATCAATCTCCACCACGCGCGCCACGCGCCCGGCGTTGTCGGCCAGCGCCGGATCACGGCCCAGGTCGTCCCGGCCGATGGTGGCCATCAGCCGCTTGAAGATGCTGTCGCCGTTGCCGGCAATCAGCGCATAGCCCCCGTCGCTGCAGCGGTAGGCATTGCTCGGCGCGATGCCGGGCAACGCGCTGCCGGCGGGCTCGCGCACCGCGCCGAACGCGCTGTACTCGGGCAGCAGGCTTTCCATGCAATTGAAGACAGCTTCGTACAAGGCCACGTCGATCACCTGGCCCTGCCCGCTGGTGTGGCGCTCCTGCAGCGCCAGCAGGATGCCGATCACGCCGTGCAGCGCGGCCAGCGTGTCGCCGATGCTCACGCCCACGCGCACCGGCACGCGGCCGGGCTCGGCGGTCAGGTGGCGCAGGCCGCTCATGGCCTCGGCCACCACACCAAAGCCAGGCTTGTCACGATAAGGGCCGGTCTGGCCGTAGCCGCTGATGCGCAGCATGATCAGGCGCGGGTTGAGCTTCAATAATTCATCCGGCCCGAGCCCCCAGCCCTCCATGGCGCCGGGGCGGAAGTTCTCGATCAGCACGTCGGCGTCGGCCGCCAGTCGGCGCACGATGTCCTGCGCGGCCGGGTCTTTCAGGTCCAGCGCCACCGAGCGCTTGTTGCGGGACTGCACCTGCCACCAGACCGAGGTGCCGTCTTTGAGCAGCCGCCATTTGCGCAGCGGGTCGCCCGCGCCGGGGGTTTCGATCTTGACCACATCGGCGCCGAAATCCGCCAGCGTCTTGGCCGCGAACGGCCCGGCGATCAGCTGCCCGAGTTCGAGGACCTTGAGGCCGGCAAGCGGGCCGGATGCCGGGGCGGACGATTCAACAGGAGAGACGTGCATGACGGCGCAGTGTGCCGCGGCCCCGTCGGAGCGTCCATTACCGTTTGCGGGGGCGAGGTTTCGCCGTTGGCGAAGGCTCGATCATGAAGTTCACCAGCGATGCCACGCTGGCGTCGTCCCGCCCCGTCACCGTGGCGACCAGCAGCCGCCGCCGCGCCCACTCATCGGCCAGCGGTCTCGAGGTGAGTTTGACGGCGCGCACGATCGGCAGCGCCGCGGCCGCCGGCAGCACAGCAATGCCCAGGCCCGACGCCACCAGATGGCAAACCGCGTCAAAGCTGCGCACCTGCATGCGCAGTCGAAGCGGCTTGCCCGCCGCCAGCGCGGCTTGCTGTTGCTTCTGCAGCATGGCAGCACCCGGGTTGAGGCCGATCCAGTCCTCGTCCAGCGCCTCGGAAAACGGCAGCGGCGTGCGGGCGCCGGCCAGGCGATGGCCGCGTGGCAGCACCAGTACCAATTGATCGTTGCGAAACACCCGAGCCGACAGCCCGGCGATATCGGGCCCCTCGACAAACACGCCGATGTCGGCCCGTCCCTCGCGCAACGAGGTCACCACGGCCTCCGACACCTGTTCCTCCAGATCCACGCGCAGCAGCGGATGCAACTCGGCATAGCGCGCCAGCAGCGGCGGCAGGAACTGGTTGATCGCCGCGGTGCTGGCGCACAGCCGGATGTGGCGGGCGATGCCCTGCTGGAGATCGGCCAGTTCGGCGCCGACCTGATCCAGCGTCTGCAACAACGTCAGCCCGTGCTTGACGAACACCCGCCCCGCCGCGGTGGGCAACAGGCCGCGCGCGTGGCGTTCAAACAGGATGCATCCCATGGCCTCTTCCAGTTCGCGGATGCGCCTGCTGGCGGCGGCCAGTGCCAGATGCGACGCCCGCGCCGCGCCGGTCAGACTGCCGGTCTGCGCGCAGGCCACCGCCAGACGGACCGACACGAAGTCAAAGCGGGCAAGGTTCACCATGGGGTGCGCCAGCGTCACGACGCCGCGGGACCAGGGGACCTCAGGCCTTTGGCTTTCGCCCGGCCGGCTTCTTGGCCAGCAGGGTGTCGAGGTTCTTGACAATCTCGCGCTCGATCTTGTCGCGGAAAGCGCCCAGCAGGAAGCCAAGTTTGGCGTCGAGCTCGAACGCGTGGGGCATCACCTTGAGCGTGCCAGAGACGCCCGAGCGCTTGAAGGTGACTTCATCCACGCTGGCGCCTTCCTCATAGGTACATTCCATGCCGAACTCGTCTTCGACCTGCTCGGCCCAGGCGTATGCCACCTTGCGCGCGGCGGCATGGCCGAGATGGTGCTCGCGGTGGATGTGGATGTGGGACATGGGTTCACTCCTTCAGCGCGCGCCGGCGCTCTTCACGGGACAGGCCCGCCAATTGGTTGACCGCATCATAAAACCGACGCCACCCTTGCGGGGTGTCGCCGCCTTCGCGCTCGAAGAGCCGCATGAATCCGGGAACCAGTTCATCGTACGTGGCCTGCGAGACAAAGCTCGCATTGTTGGCGCCAGAAACCCAGGCATCCAGCCGGCGGTAGGCGGCCGGATCGCCACCCCAGCCCGCGCGCAGCGCCGCGTAACGCGCGCGGAAACCGGCCATGACTTCAGTTTTCATAGCAAGGTATGACCGATCCATGCTGGGATCTGTCGACTTTTTCTCAAAAATGGCGGCCAGCTCGCCGCGTGTCTGGCGAACCAGCCCACGAAAGGCCTGCCGCCGGGCCTCCAGCGCCGCGTCCGCCTCGCGCGCGGCTGCGCTGCCGTGAAGGGCCAGCCAGCGCCGGCCGCCCAGGCGCTCCACGGCGGTGGCGAACGCTTCGTTGAACGAGGAGTCGTCCCTTACATAGATCAGCTGATGCGACAGCTCATGGAACACCAGCCGCGCCAGTTCGCCTTCCGGGTAGTTGATAAAGGTGTTCAGCAACGGGTCGCCGCCGGCCCAGTTCAGCCAGCCCAGGGTCGAATAGGCCGGAACGCCCTGCACGATCACCTCCAGCCCCTCGGCCTGCAAGGCCTGCGCCTCGGCGCGCGCCTCGGCCTCGCTGAAATAGCCGCGGTAGCTGGCACAGCCAATCACCGGATAGCACCAGGTCTTTGCCACCAGCGCGTCGAGAGGTGCCGCCACCACGCTCCAGACGGCAGACGGCCGGTGCAGGTCGGCATAGCGGTGGTAGCTGGCGTTGTCGGGCAAGAGAAGTTCGTTGACCGCGAAGCGGCGAATGTCCTGGCTCTGCGCCAGCCGCTGTCGCAAGGCGTCGGAGGTCTGCGGGTCGGCGATCACCTCCGTCACTGGGCGAGCGGCGGCCATCAGCGACAGGTGGCCGTTGACCGCTTGTGCGTAATAGCCTGCCGAGGTGCAACCCGTCAGCAGGGCGCTGAGCAATGTCAGCCCGGCCACGCGACGGGCGCGCTCCCGCCACCCCCCCTTTTCAGGGGATGGCCGAACGCGCGGGGCGATCTTAGACTGGGGCGGTTTCAAACTGTCACACCAAATCAACAAGGGATTCCTCATGAAAAAATCGACCCGCCATCTCGCTACTTGGGCAGCCGTGGCTGGCCTCGGCCTGCTGTTGAGCGCTTGCGGCGACGGCGCCGACCCGGCGACCACCGACATCACAACCACCCCGACCGCACCCACCACCCCCACAAATCCGACGGCCCCCACGGCGACCGGCGCCAGCGGGACGCTGACGATTTCCTCGGCGTCGCCCGCCGCACAGAACGGCACCATCGATTTTGGCGCCTCCAACGTGCTGGCGGCCAATACCGCTCTCACTACCGTCTCGCCGGCCGGCATCGACTACTGCGACATCACCTACGCGGCCACTTCGTCGTCTGGATCTCGTTATGAAATCAAAGTGTATTTCCGCCGCAGCGACCAGAAGGTATTGAACGCCAGTTTCTTCAAGACGGACTTCAGCTGGGGCATCGGTGAGAGCAATCTGGCCGCCGGCATCACGGCTGGCGTGTCGGTCAACCTGGCTGCGCGCAGCATCACGTTTGCCAACAAGGTCCTGAATGGCTTCTCGGGTACCGATGTGGGCACCGTGAACGGCACGGTGACCTTCCCGGCCAATACGACGGTGGCGGCCTGCGGCACCTGATCAGAGCCCGGCCACCTCCACCAGGCAGTCGTAGAACACCGGTGCGCGCCCTAGGTCGGTGAGCTTCTGGCTCGTGACTTCGTTGACATTGGTGCCATTCAGGCCCAGCTTGCGCCACCAGATGCCCAGGCCATTGACAACGCCGGAGCGGGCGCGGGACGAGACAGTCGCCTTGCAGTGGTAGCAGCCCCGGTCGTTGAACACCCGCACCACATCGCCGGTGGCAATGCCCCGCGCGACGGCGTCGGCCTCGCTGATCTCCAGCACGGGCTCGCCCTCGATGTCGCGCAGGCTTTGCACGTTGACGAAGGTGGAATTCAGGAAGTTGCGCGCCGGTGGCGAGATCATCGCAAGCGGATAGCGGTGGTCGCTGCCGGCCGGCTCGTGGTTGGGCAGGTGGTCCGGCAGCCCGTCCAGGCCCTGCGCGGCCAGTCGCGCGCTGAAGAACTCGCAGCGACCGGATGGCGTGGGAAAGCCTCCCTGCGCAAACGGCGCGTCAGGGATCGGCAGCGTGGCAAACCCCTTTTCCAGCAATTCGTCGAACGGCACCGCGTCGCCGAACGCGAGGCGGCACAAGGTTTCGTCGTCTTCGGAAAAGCACGGATCGGCAAAACCCATCCGAGCGGCCAGTGCGCGGAAGATGTCGGTGTTGGTTCGGGCCAGCCCCACCGGCGCGACCGCTGGCCGGTTCAGCAGCACGTCGGTGTGGCCATAGCTGAGGTGGATATCCCAGTGCTCCAGCTGGGTGGTGGCCGGCAGGATGTAGTCGGCATAGTCGGCGGTATCGGTCTGGAAATGCTCCAGCACCACGGTGAAGAGGTCTTCGCGCGCAAAACCCTGCACCACCTTGGCGGATTCGGGCGCCACCGCCACCGGGTTGCTGTTGTAGACGATCAGCGCCTCGATCTTCGGTCCGAAGCCGCTTGAGGCCTCGCGCAGCAGGTCATCACCGATCGTCACCATGTTGATCGTGCGCGGTCGGCGCGCGCCCAGCAGGTCCGGCCGGTGCAGGGCTGCGCGGTCCAGCGGAAAGGACCCGGAGCTGCTGAGCAGCAGGCCGCCGGCGCGATGCCGCCACGCGCCGATGAGCGCAGGCAGGCAGGCGACGAGGCGTGCCGCGTTGCCCCCGCCACGCACCCTCTGCATGCCGTAGTTCAGGCGGATGGCGGCAGGGCCCAAAGTGCCATAGTCGCGCGCCAGCGCAATGATCTGCTGCACCGGGATGCCGCAGACCTGCGCCGCGCGCTCAGGCGACCATTGCAGCGCGCGCTCGCGAAGCGCCTCCCAGCCCAGCGTGTGGGCGGCGAGGTAATCGGTGTCGAGCCAGTCGTTGCGCACCAGCTCATGCATCAGTGCCAGCGCCAGCGCACCGTCGGTGCCTGGGCGCAGGGCGATGTGTTCGTGGCACTTGTCGGCCGTTTCGGTGCGGCGCGGGTCGATGCAGACGATGCGCGCGCCGTCTCGCTTGGCCTGCTGCACCTGGCGCCAGAAATGCAGGTTGCTGGCAATCGAGTTGCTGCCCCAGATCAGGATCAGCTTCGACTCGGCAAAGAACTCCACTTTCATGCCGACCTTGCCGCCAAGCGTCTGCAACAACGCCTCGCCGCCGGCAGCGGCGCAAATGGTGCGATCCAGCTGCGCCGCACCCAACCGGTGGAAGAAGCGCGCTGCCATGCCCTCGCTCTGCACCAGTCCCATGGTGCCGGCATAGCTGTAGGGCAGTATCGCTTCGGGCTCGCGTGCGGCAATGGCGTTGAGGCGCGCGGCAATGTCGTCCAGCGCTTCGCTCCAGCTGACCGGATCGAACTGCCCGCTCCCCTTGGGCCCCACCCGCTTGAGCGGTTGAAGAATGCGCTCGGGGTGGTAGGTTCGCTCGGTGTAGCGCGACACCTTGGTGCACAGCACGCCGCCCGTTTGGGCGTGGTCCGGATTGCCCTGCACGCGGATGGCGCGGCCCTCCTGCACAGTGGTCAGCAGTGCGCAGGTGTCGGGGCAATCGTGGGGGCAGGCGCCGCGCACGACGTGCGATTCAGCCGGTGGCAGGATGGCGTGGGTCATGAATGGCCTAAAGTACGGGGGTGAATTCTTTCACAGTGGCACGTTTTCGTGCGACCACCACCTTGAACCTATCCCGTGCCATGACCCCAACTCCCCTCAACCGTCGCCAGTTCTCCATCGCCACCGGTGCTGCCTTGGTGGCCGGCTTCCACACCGCGCAGGCGCAGGAAGAACGCATCGTGCTCGGCCAGTCTGCGGCTTTCACCGGGCCCGCTGCACAGCTCGGCATCCAGTTTCACGCCGGGGCCAAACTCTACTTCGACCTGCTCAATGCCCAAGGGGGCGTGGGCCGGCGCGCCATCGAAATCCGCCAGCTCGACGACGGCTACGAGCCCGACCGCTGCGTGGCCAATACGAAAAAGCTGATCGACGACGACGTGTTTGCCCTGTTCGGTTACATCGGCACACCGACCAGCGTGGCCGCGCTGCCGCTGGCCACCAAGGCGCGCATGCCCTTCTTCGCGCCGTTCACCGGCGCAATGGCCCTGCGCGACCCGTTCAGCAAGACGACCTTTCACCTGCGAGCGTCCTACAACGACGAAACCGCGCTGATCGTCAAGCAGCTCACCAACCTGGGCCTGAAGAAGATCGCCGTGTTCTACCAGAACGACGCCTACGGCAAGGCCGGCCTGGACGGCGTGACCCTGGCGCTGGCCGCACAGAACCTCAAGCCGGTGGCGCTGGCGACGGTGGAGCGCAACTCGGTCGACGTGGCCGCCGCCGTGGCGACGATCAACGCGGCCGCGCCCGACGCCGTGGTCCAGGTCAGCGCGTACAAGTCCTGCGCCGCCTACATCCGTGCCGCCCGCAAGGCCGGCTTCGGCGGCACGTTCTACAACGTGTCCTTCGTGGGCACGCAGGCCCTGGCCGACGAGCTGGGCAAGGACGGCGCCGGCGTGGTGGTGTCGCAAGTGGTGCCCTCACCCTACAACGCGGCGCGACCGATCGCGCGCGAGTTCGTCGACGCCGCCAAGAAAGCCGGCAACGTGCAGCCCAACTTCTCCAGCATGGAGGGTTACCTGGCCGCCAAGGTGTTTGCCGAAGGGCTTCGCCGCGGCGGCAAGCCCAATCGAGAGTCGCTCATCGTCGGATTGGAGTCCATCAACGACCAGTCGTTCGGCGGCTTTGCCGTGACCTTCTCGCCGACCAACCACGTGGCCTCGAAGTTCGTCGAACTCTCCATGCTGACCGGCGACGGTCGCGTGCGCACCTGACGAGCCGCGCAGGCGAAGGATCCCGGCCCGCGCAGGGCCATCAGGCTCATGCGATGGAGCGGCTGGCCGCCAGACCCTGCATGAAGGCCTCGCAGCGCGCCAGCTGGTCCAGGCTCGCGTACTCATCCGGCTGGTGCGCCTGCGCGATTTGACCGGGGCCACACACCACGGTGGGAATCCCTGCGTTCTTGAACAAACCGGCTTCGGTGCCGAATGCCACCAGCGTCGTGCCCTTTTCGCCGCTGAGGCGCTGCGCCAGGCGCGTCACCGGGTCGTCCACCGAGCCCAGAAAGCTGGGGATCTCACAGATCGTCTCGAAACGGAAGCCCGTATCGGATGCCACGCGCTGCATCCCCGGCTCCAGCGCGCGCGCCTGGTCCAGCACGGCCTGCTGCATGGTCCGCACATCGGCGGTGGGCAGGTCGCGAAACTCGTAGCGGAACTCGGCATCGCGCGGCACCACGTTGTCGGCGATGCCGCCATGGAACTGGCCCACGCTGGCGGTGGAGAACGGCACGTCGAAACCCTCGTAGCGTGGCTCGTTGTCCTCAAAGCCCTCGGCCATGTCGCGGATCTTTCCGATCAACCGGGCCGCCATCTCGATCGCGTTGACCGACTGCGGCGTGAGCGACGAGTGCGCCTCCTTGCCACGCACGCAGCACTTGTAACGGTACACGCCCTTGTGGGCGATCGCTGGCACCATGCCGGTGGGCTCACCGATGATGCAGGCCAGCGGCCGTATCCCCGCGTCGCGAAGGTCGGCGATCAGTTCGCGCACACCGAAGCAGCCGACCTCTTCGTCGTAACTGAACGCGAAGTGGATGGCGAACGGCGCCGCGCTGTCCAGAAACGCCTGCGCGTTGGCCAGGGCCAGGGCGATGAAACTCTTCATGTCGGCCGACCCGCGGCCATACAGGCGCCCGTCCTGCACCGCGGCGGACAGGGGATCGACTGTCCAGTCCTGGCCGTCCCACGGCACAGTGTCGGTGTGGCCCGAAAGGATCACCCCTGCCGGCTTGCCTTCGCCGAGCGTGGCGAAAAGGTTGGCCTTGGTCTTGTCGGCATTGAAGGTCAACCGGCTGGCGACGCCGAGTGTGCGCAACGCGTCGCGCACAAAATGGATGAGCTCCAGGTTGGAGTTGGCGCTGACCGTGTTCATGCGGACCAGTTCCTGGGCGAGAGCGAGTGCTTGCGGGGAGATCATTCACGGATTTTCAGGGAAATCCCTGTGACGCGCAGGCGGCATGCACAAGGACCGCAGTCTGGCTAGACTGTGGTCATGAAAATCATCGACTCCCTCGTGACCGAGGCGGCCGGCATTGCCGCCATCCGCCGTGACATCCACGCGCACCCCGAACTCTGCTTCGAGGAACGGCGAACCGCCGATATCGTCGCAAGGAAACTGACCGAATGGGGCATCCCGATCCACCGGGGCCTGGGCAAGACGGGCGTGGTGGGCATCGTGCAAGGTCGCGATGGCGGGGCCTGCGGGCGTGCCGTGGGACTGCGGGCCGACATGGACGCCCTGCCGATGCAGGAGTTCAACACCTTCGACCACGCCAGCCGGCATGCGGGAAAGATGCACGCCTGCGGCCATGACGGCCACACCGCCATGCTGCTGGCTGCAGCGCAGCATTTCTCGAAGAATCGCCATTTCGACGGCACGGTGTACCTCATCTTCCAGCCGGCCGAGGAGGGCGGCGGCGGCGCCCGCGAGATGATCCGTGACGGTCTGTTCAAGCAGTTTCCGGTGGAAGCCGTCTTCGGCATGCACAACTGGCCCGGCGAAAAAGTGGGCAAATTCGCGATCGCGCCCGGTCCGGTGATGGCGTCGAGCAACGAGTTCAAGATCACCATCCGCGGCAAGGGCAGCCACGCCGCCCTCCCGCACAACGGCATCGACCCGGTGCCGATCGCCTGCCAGATGGTGCTGGGCTTCCAGACCATCATCAGCCGCAACAAGAAGCCGATCGACGCGGGCGTGGTCAGTGTGACCATGATCCACGCCGGCGAAGCCACCAACGTGGTGCCCGATTTCTGCGAGCTGCAAGGCACGGTGCGCACCTTCAGCATCGAGGTGCTCGACCTGATCGAAGCCCGCATGAAACAGATCGCCGAGCACACCTGCGCGGCCTATGACGCCACCTGCGAGTTCGAATTCGTGCGCAATTACCCGCCCACCATCAATTCCGCGCCCGAGGCAGAGTTTGCCCGCCAGGTGATGAACGACATCGTGGGGGCGGATCATGTGATGGTGCAGGAGCCGACCATGGGCGCCGAGGACTTCGCCTACATGCTGCAGGCCAAGCCCGGCGCTTACTGCTTCATCGCCAATGGCGACGGCAGTCACCGCGAGATGGGCCATGGCGCGGGACCTTGCATGCTGCACAACCCGAGCTACGACTTCAATGACGACCTGATCCCGCTGGGGGCCACCTACTGGGTGCGGCTGGCCGAGCAGTGGCTGGCTTCGCCGCGCCCCCACCGCAGCGGAGGTGCCGCATGATCCCCATCCCCGCCGCCTTCTCGGGCAGCTACGCCGAGGCGCGCACCAAGTTCCTGGAGGGCGCCGCTTCGCTGGGACTTCGCATCCACTCCCATCTGCATCCGCTGAAAGGGCGCGACGGCGAGACCCTGGCCATGGACGTGGTGCGTGACGGCCCCGCCGACGCCGACCGCCTGCTCATTGTCAGCAGCGCCTGCCATGGCGTGGAAGGCTATTGCGGCAGCGGCGTCCAGGTGGCCGCATTGGCTGACGCCGAGTGGCGCGAAAAAGCCCGCGCCCAGGGCGTGGCCGTGCTCTACATCCACGCGCTGAACCCGTACGGTTTCTCGCACATCCGGAGCGTGACCCAGGAAAACGTGGATCTGAACCGCAACTTTCACGACTTTTCGCAGGCCTTGCCGGTCAATACCGCGTACCGGGACGTGCAGCCGCTGCTGCTGCCCGAATACTGGCCGCCCGGGCAGGAAAACCTGGCGGCAACTGCGGCTTTCATCGCCGAGCGCGGCATGCCGGCATTCCAGGCCGCCGTGTCCGGAGGACAGCATGAATTCCCCGACGGCCTGTTTTTTGGCGGCACCGCGCCCACCTGGAGCAACCAAACTGTGCGCACCGTGCTGCGACAGCACGCGGCGGGCGTGAAGCGTCTGGGTTGGATCGATCTGCATACCGGGCTGGGTCCGAGCGGCCACGGCGAGCGCATCTTCGCGGCGCGTGACGATGCCGCCACGCTGGCGCGGGCGCGGGCCTGGTGGGGCGATGCGGTCACCTCGATGTACGACGGCTCGTCCACCTCGGCGCGCCTGACGGGCCTGATGTGCTTTGCTGCGTACGACGAATTCCCGCAGGCCGAATACACCGCGATCGCGATGGAATACGGCACCCAACCGCTTCCCGAGGTGATGGATGCGCTGCGCGGCGACCACTGGCTGCACCTGCACCCCGAGGCTTCGCCCGAGTTGGCCAGGCAGATCAAGCAGAGGATGATGGATGCCTTCTACACGGACACCGATGCCTGGAAGGGGCAGATCGTCAGCCAGGCGCGGCAGGCGATGTTCCAGGCGGTGGACGGCTTGAGTTCCTGATCTTCCTGGACGTTTCCCAGCGCCAGGAACGCACCCCCTTCAGTCCGCGCTCTGCTGCAGCGCCCACATGGAGGCGTAGCGACCCTGCCTCGCCAGCAGTTCGGCGTGCGTGCCGCGCTCGATGATGCGCCCAGCCTCCATCACCAGGATTTCGTGGGCATCCACCACCGTGGACAGCCGGTGCGCGATCACCAGGGTGGTCTTGTTCTGGGCCACGCTCTGCAGTTCGGTCTGGATGGCGCGTTCGTTGGCCGAGTCGAGCGCCGAGGTGGCCTCGTCGAAGATCAGGATCGGCGGGTTCTTCAGCAGCGTGCGGGCGATGGCCACGCGCTGCTTCTCGCCGCCGGAGAGCTTCAGGCCGCGCTCACCCACGATGGCATCGTAGCCCTTGGGCGTGGAGACGATGAAGTCGTGGATGTGCGCGGCGCGGGCGGCGGCCTCGACCTCGGCGCGGCTGGCGCCAGGGCGGCCGTAGGCGATGTTGTATTCCACCGTGTCGTTGAACAGCACCGTGTCCTGCGGCACGATGCCGATCGCCTGGCGCACGCTGGACTGTGTCACCACCCGGATGTCCTGCCCCGCGATCGAGATCTGACCCGTCTGTGCGTCATAGAAGCGGAACAGCAGCCGCGCCAGCGTCGACTTGCCCGAGCCCGACGGTCCGACCACCGCCACGGTCTGCCCGGCCGGAATCTCGAAGCTGATGTCGTGCAGGATGGGCCGCGCCGCGTCGTAGGCAAAGCTGACGTGGTCGAAGCGCACGCTGGCATCGACCGCGCCGGCCTGCGGTCCGCCCGCGCCGGACAAGGGCCGGATCACCAGGGGCAGTGCGCCGGGGGCATCCGCCACCTCGCGCTCCTTTTCCATCAGCGTGAACATCTTGTCCAGGTCGGTCAGGCTCTGCTTGATCTCGCGGTAGATCACGCCCAGGAAGTTCAGCGGGATGTAGAGCTGGATCATGAAGGCGTTGACCATGACCAGGTCGCCCAGCGTCATGCGCCCGGCCACCACGCCCTGCGTGGCGCGCCAGAGCATGGCCACCAGGCCCACGGCGATGATGAGCTGCTGGCCCAGGTTGAGCATGGACAGCGTGCTCTGTGCCTTCAACCGTGCGCGGCGCAGGCGCTCCAGGCTTTCGTCGTAGCGGCGCGCCTCAAAGCCTTCGTTGTTGAAGTACTTGACCGTCTCGTAGTTCAGCAGCGAGTCCACCGCCTTGGTGTGCGCCGCCGAATCGAACTCGTTGGCCTGGCGGCGAAATTTCGTGCGCCACTCGGTGACCCAGACCGTGAAGGCGATGTAGAGCGCCAGCGCGGCCAGCGTGATCCATGCAAACCAGGCATCGAACTTCACGCCCAGGATGGTCAGCACCATCACCACCTCGATCAGCGTGGGCACGATGCTGAACAGCGAGTACGAGATCAGCGACTCGATGCCGCGCACGCCGCGCTCGATGTCGCGCGTCATGCCGCCGGTCTGGCGCTCCAGGTGAAAGCGCAGGCTCAGAGCGTGAAGGTGCTGGAAGGTCTCCAGCGCGATGCTGCGGGCCGCGCCCTGCGTGGCCTTGGCAAACACCAGTTCGCGCAGCTCGGTGAACAGCGTGGTGCACAGGCGCAGCCCACCATAGGCCAGCAGCAGGCCCACCGGCACCACCAGAAGGGCGGCCGTTGCCGGATTCATGCCCGGTGTCATGGCATCGACCAGTTGCTTGAGCAGCAACGGAACACCCACGTTGGCGAGCTTGGCGCCCACCATGAAGGCGAGCGCGACCATCACCCGCCACTTGTAGCGCCAGAGGTAAGGGAAGAGGCGGCGCAGCGTGCCCCAGTCGGAGCGCGGGGCGCCGGTCGGCGCAAGGGGGGAAGGCGGCTGATCGCCGAATCGACGCATGGGGGACAATCTCACAATGTTGGAGACCGCACTGGCCCACGTTGGCGGGCGGCGGTCTTTGCGTCCATTATCAAACGATCCTGCCTGTGACCATGTCTTCCGCCTCCAGCCCCGCCGCATCGTCCGCCATTCCGTCCAACCCGGCGCGCGTGATCGCCCCCCGGGTGCCGCTTCCTACTGACAAGGAACTGGTGCTCAAGGTCGTGCCGATGCCGGCCGACTGCAACGCCAACGGCGACATCTTCGGCGGCTGGGTCATGGCGCAGGTGGACATTGCCGGTTCGATCGTCCCGGCGCGTTACGTGCGCGGGCGCATGGCCACAGTGGCGGTCAACGAGTTCATCTTCAAGCAGCCGGTGCGCGTGGGGGACATCCTGTCGTTCTTCGGCGGCGTGACCCGCATCGGCCGCACCTCGATCACGGTGCAGGTGGAGGTCTATGCCGAGCGCTACGACACGCAGGGCCACTACATCAAGGTGACCGAAGCGTCGCTGACCTACGTGGCCATCGATGACCAGGGCCGGCCCCGGCCGATCGAGCGGCCTGAGCCCTGATCCTGTTGCTCGCCCGCTGGCAGGGCGCACCACCTGCCGCACCATCCGGCGAATCGGCGCGCGAAAAATCACTTTTCAATAGCAGGTTATGACCATTCCGCGCTGGGATCGTGCCTGTCTGGATCAAAATTTTCCATGCCGACCCTCCCCAGCGGCAAAACGGGCCGCGCCGGCCAGCGCATCGTCCAGGCAGGCCCGCCCGGCGGCCCACTCCTGTTGCAGCGCCGCTGCCAATGGCAGGCCCGCCTGACGGTAGGCGCTCAGGCGGTCGGCATTCATCGTCGCCTGCGGAAAGCCCGCCAGCTGCCGCGCCAAGGTCAGCGCCGTCTCCAGTGCCCCGCCGGGTGGCGCCACGCGGTTGCACAGGCCGATGCGAAGCGCCTCCTCGGCCTCGATCTTGCGCCCGGTCAGGATCAGGTCCATCGCATGGCCCATGCCGATCAGGCGCGGCAGACGCACGGTGCCGCCATCGATCAGCGGCACACCGAAGCGCCGGCAGTAGACCCCGAAATAGGCATCGGCCTCCATCACGCGCAGGTCGCACCACAAGGCCAGCTCCATGCCGCCGGCCACCGCCGCGCCACTGACGGCGGCAATCACCGGCTTGGACAGCAACAGGCGCGAGGGACCCATCGGACCCAGCGGGCGTTCGGCATCCGGCGCCCAGTCCAGGTGGGTCAGGGCCTTTCCGTCAACCCCCGCGGCATGCAGCCGGGCACCGGCCTGAAGGTCCCAGCCGGCGCAGAAGTGGCCGTGCGCGCCATGGAAAACAGCCACACGACTCGCAGGGTCATCGTCAAAAGCGAGGAAGGCCGCATGCAGGTCACGGGCCGTGTCGGCATCCACGGCGTTGCGGACTTCGGGCCGGTTCAAGGTGACGACGGTGATGCCGTCGATGCATTCGGAGGTGACGCTCGGGTTCATGCGGCGATCACACATGAGCCGGTCGCGACAGGCTATGGGGAACAACCCTAAGCGCCGTTGCGCGATCCACCGGTATAACCGCGCAACGCTTCAGGAGGCACTGTGCAGTTTCTTCAATTGGTCATCAGCGGCATCGCGATCGGATGCATCTACGGCCTGATTGCGCTCGGGTTCGTGCTGATCTACAAGGCCACTGAGACCGTGAGCTTCGCCCAGGGCGATCTGATGATGCTGGGTGCTTTCGGTGGCCTGGCCGGCATGACGATGCTGGGCTTTCCGTTCTGGGCGGCGGTGATCGCCGCCATCATTGCCATGGGCCTTTTCGGTGTGCTGCTGGAGCGCATCGTGATCCGGCCGATCCTGGGTCAGCCGGCTTTCTCCATAGTCATGCTGACCATCGGCATCGCCTACGTGGCGCGCGGCCTCATCACCATGATCCCCAACATCGGCACCGAGACCCACACCCTGCCCGTGCCCTACAAGGACCAGATCTGGAAGCTCGGCGCGCTGGTGCTCAACGTGGAGCAGATGGTGGTGATTGCCGCGACGGCCGTGCTGTGCGCCGGGCTGTTTGCGATGTTCCGCTACAGCAAGCTCGGCATGGCGATGCAGGCCTCGTCGCAGAACCAGCTCGCCGCCTATTACATGGGCATTCCGGTCAAGACGCTCAATGGCCTGGTATGGGGTCTGGCCGCCGCCGTGGCCGCTATCGCCGGCCTGCTGCTGGCGCCCATCACCTTCGTGCACGCCAACATGGGTTTCATCGGCCTGAAGGCCTTCCCCGCGGCGGTGGTCGGCGGCTTCACCAGCTTGCCGGGCGCCATTGTCGGCGGCCTGATCATCGGCATCGTGGAATCCCTCTCCGGCTTCTACCTCCCCGCCGGGTTCAAGGACACTGCGCCCTATGTGGTGGTGCTGATCATGCTGATGGTCAAGCCCAACGGCCTGTTCGGCGAAAAACTCAGGAAGAAAGTCTGATGCGTTTCATTTTCAAGACCAGCTACGCCCAGGACATCAACCTGGCCAAGCATGGCGGACACGTCTTCTGGTACGGACTGCTCGCCCTGCTGCTGCTGGGGGCGCCGTGGCTGTTTGCCGAGTACTGGCTGGCCCAGATGACGTTCATCCTGATTTATGCCATCGTGGGCCTCGGGCTGATGCTGCTGGCCGGCTTCACCGGACAGTTTTCCCTGGGTCACGCGGCCTTTCTCGGCGTCGGTGCCTACACGCAGGCGGTGCTGACCAACGCCGGCGTGCCGTTCCCGCTGGCCCTGCTCTGCGCCGCCGGCCTGTCGGCGACGGTGGGCGTCGTGGTGGGCCTGCCGGCGCTGCGGGTCAAGGGCATTTATCTGGGCATGGCCACCTTGTCCTTCGGCTTCATCGTCGAGGAAGTGCTGGCACGCTGGGAAAAGGTCACCGGCGGCAATGCCGGCATCCACATCAAGGCGCCCGACCTGTTCGGCTGGAAGGTGGATAGCGGCGAAGGCTTCTACTACCTGTGCCTGTTCATCACCGTGGCGGCCACCCTGGGCATCCTGAACCTGCTGCGCTCGTCCACCGGGCGCGCCTTCGTGGCCATCCGCGACTCGGAAATCTCTGCCCAGAGCATGGGCATCCACCTGGCGCGCTACAAGACGCTGTCGTTCGCGCTGTCGGCGGCGCTGGCCGGCGTGGGCGGCGCGCTGTATGCGCACAAGCTGCAGTTCATCTCGCCCGACCAGTTCAACATCATCCAGTCGATCGACCTGCTGCTGATGGTGGTGATCGGCGGGCTGGGCTCGGTGCACGGTGCCTTCCTGGGCGCCATCTTCCTGATCACCATGCCGCAGGTGATCTCCCTGACCAAGGACTACCTCCCTGCCGCGGTCGGCCAGGCGCCCGGCCTGCAGGCCGTGGTCTACGGCGTGGTGCTGGTGGCGTTCGTGCTGTTCGAGCCGCTGGGCCTGTACGGCCGCTGGCTCAAGGTGCGCGCCTGGTTCCAGCTGTTCCCGTTCTACCGCCAGGGCATGTTCAAGCGGCAGAAGTCCTTCCAGAAATCCGATAGGCTGAAATGAGCGCGGCACCGATGAACGACACCCTGCTGTCGGCACAAAATCTGAGCGTGCGCTTTGGCGGCGTGCTGGCAGTCAACAATGTGAGCTTCGATGTGAGGCCTGGCGAGGTGTTCACGCTGATCGGGCCCAACGGCGCCGGCAAGACCACCGTGTTCAACCTCATCAGCCGCATCTACACCCCGACCGCCGGCGAGATCACCTATCTCGGACCGCAGGGGCCTCTCAAGCTCACCGAACAGCCCCCCCACGCGATTGCTTCGCTCGGCATTGCGCGCACCTTCCAGAACATCGAGCTGTTCGAGCACGCCACGGTGCTGCACAACCTGCTGATCGGGCGGCACACCCACCGCAAGACCGGTTTCTGGAGCGAACTGTTCTTCACGCCCGCCACGCGCGCGGCCGAGCTTGAGGCCCGCGAGAAAGCCGAGCAGGTCATCGACTTCCTCGACCTTCAGCACTACCGGGACACGCTCGTTGCCGGCCTGCCCTACGGCGTGCGCAAGGTGGTGGAAATGGCCCGCGCGCTGTGCACCGAACCCAAGCTGCTGCTGCTGGACGAACCCTCCTCCGGCCTGAACGTGGAAGAGACCGACGACATGGCCTTCTGGATTGCCGACATCAAGAACGACCTGGGCATCACCGTGCTGATGGTCGAACACGACATGACGCTGGTCTCCAAGGTGTCCGACCGGGTGCTGGCCATGAACCAGGGCGAGGTGCTGGCCATGGGCACGCCGCGCGAAGTGCAGAACGACCCGGGTGTGATCGAGGCCTATCTCGGATCGATCGACGACGTGTCCTCGCTGCGGAGGCCCGCATGAGCGCAGCGCCCCCATCCACCGCCGGCGGCGACGCGCCGGTGCTGAAACTGCTCAACGTCGAGAGCGCCTACGGCCCGATCAAGGCAATTCGTGGGGTCAGCCTGAAAGTGCGCCGCGGCGAGATCGCCACCGTGCTCGGCTCCAACGGCGCCGGCAAGACCACGATCCTGAAAACCATCTCCGGCATCATCGACCCCCGCAAGGGTTCGATCGAGTTCAAAGGCCAGAACATCACCGCCCGCGACCCGGCCTTCATCGTGCAGCAGGGCCTGAGCCACGTGCCCGAAGGCCGCGAGGTGTTTCCGCTGCTGAGCGTGCACGACAACCTGCTCATGGGCGCCTACACCCGCAAGGACCGCGATGGCGTGGCGCGCGACATGGAGGCGGTCTACGGTTATTTCCCGATCCTGAAGGAGCGCACCGCGCAGGACGCCGGCCTGCTTTCCGGCGGCCAGCAGCAGATGCTTTCGATCTCGCGGGCGATCATGGCCGCGCCCGACCTGATCCTGCTCGACGAGCCCAGCCTGGGCCTGTCCCCGAAGCTCACCAAGGAGATCTTCGAGATCGTGGTGCGCATCAACCGCGAACGCGGCACCACCATCCTGCTGGTCGAGCAGAACGCCAACATGGCGCTCAACGCCGCGGACTACGGCTACGTGCTGGAGAACGGCCGCATCGTGATGGAAGACACCTGCGCCCGTCTTCGCGAGAAGGAGGACATCAAGGAGTTCTACCTGGGCATGAAGGAAACCGGCCAACGCGGTGAGCGGCGCTGGAAAAAGAAAAAGAACTGGAGATAAGCCGGCATGAGCAATCTTTGGGACCTGTCACAGATCCAGCCCCGCACCGACCTCGTGGTGGCGGGCGACACCATCTCGGCGATGTTCTGGAACGCCGTCGAGCAGCGCGGGCCCAACGTGTGGATGCGCCAGAAAGAGCTCGGCATCTGGCGCAGTTGGACCTGGCAGCAGACCGCCGAGGCCGTGCGCGAGATCGCCGGCGGCCTCATGAGCCTGGGCTTCAAGCCGCAGGAGACGGCCTCGATCCTGTCCAACACCGTGATCGAGTGGGTGCTGGCCGACCTGGCAGTGCTCAGCTGCGGCGGTGTCTCCAATGGCATCTACCCCACCGATGCGGCCAGCCAGGTGCACTACCTGTGCGAGGACTCGCGCACCACGGTGTTGTTCGTCGAAGACGACGAGCAACTCGACAAGGCGCTCGAGGTGCGCGAGCAGCTGCCGATGCTGCGCAAGATCGTCGTGTTCGACATGGAAGGCCTGCACAAGCTGGACGACCCCGGTGTTCTCAGCCTGGCGAAGCTGCGCGAACTGGGCCGCGAATTCAACGCGCTGCACGCCGATGCACTGATGCAGCGCGTCAAGGCCTGCAAGCCCGAAGACCTGGCGATCCTGGTCTACACCTCGGGCACCACCGGCAAGCCCAAGGGCGCGATGCACACCCATGGTGGCCTGGTCTATACGGTGCGCGGCTACAACACGCTGATCGCGCGCACCGAGGCCGACGAGTGCATGTGCTTCCTGCCCTTGTGCCACATCGCCGAGCGCATGGGCGGCGAGTACTTCTCGCTCTACACCGGTGCCAAGCTCAACTTTGTGGAAAACCCCGAGACCGTGCCCGAGAACGTGCGCGAGATCGCGCCCACCGTGTTCACGGCGGTTCCGCGGGTCTGGGAGAAGTTCTATTCCGGGGTGATGATCACGCTCAAGGAAGCCAGTCCCTTGCAGCGCGCCACCTATGCCTGGGCCATCGGTGTGGGCAAGCAGATCGCGGACCTGGTGCTGGCCGGCCAGACCGTCAGCGGTGGCTTGAAGGCGCAGTTCACGCTGGCGCGCTGGCTGGCGCTGAACAACGTGCGCAAACTCATCGGCATTCACCGCGCGCGCTTCCTGGTCACGGGAGCGGCGCCGATTTCGCCGGAATTGGTCAAGTGGTACCTGGCGCTGGGCGTGCCCATGCTGGAAGTGTGGGGCATGACCGAGACCTGCGGCGCCTCCACCGGCGTGCCGGCTGCGCGCATCAAGCCCGGCTCGATCGGCCCGGCCGCGGAGTTCAACGAAGTGAAGATCGATCCGGCCACGGGCGAGATCCTGGTGCGCGGCCCCAACGTGTTTGCCGGCTACCTGAACCTGCCGGAGAAAACCGCCGAAACCATCGACGCCGAAGGCTGGCTGCACACCGGCGATGTCGGGCTGATGGACGAGGACGGCTACTTCAGGATCACCGACCGGATGAAGGACATCATCATCACGGCCGGCGGCAAGAACATCACGCCCAGCGAGCTGGAAAACGAGCTCAAGTTCTCGCCTTATGTGACGGATGCGGTCGTCATCGGCGACAAGCGGCCCTACCTGACCGTGATCATCATGATCGACCAGGAGAACGTCGAAAAATACGCGCAGGACCACGACGTGCCGTTCTCCAACTACAGCAGCCTGACGCGCTCGCTCGAAGTCCAGGCGCTGATCCAGGGCGTGATCGACGACGTGAACAAGAAGTTCGCCCGCGTCGAGCAGATCAAGAAGTTCTTCCTGCTCGAAACCCAGCTGAGCGCCGAAGACGAGGAACTCACCCCGACCATGAAACTCAAACGCAAGCTGGTCGAGAAGAAATACGCCGAGCAGATTGAGGCCATGTACCGCTAAACCCAACAGGAGACACACGATGAAAAAAACGTTTTCCAAATTCCAGGCGCTGATTCCTGCCGCGCTCGCCGCCGCGGCGCTGTGGACGCTGGCCAGCCCGGCCGCAGCCCAGCAGGGCGTCAGCAAGGACGAAATCCTTGTCGGCACAATCCAGGACCTGTCCGGCCCGCTGGCCGGCTACGGGAAGCAGGCGCGCAATGGGCTGCAACTGCGGGTGGACGAGATCAACGAGCAGGGCGGCATCCACGGCCGCAAGATAAAGCTGCTGGTCGAAGACTCGGGCTATGACCCGAAGAAGGCCGTGCTGGCCGCCCAGAAGCTGGTGAACCAGGACAAGATCTTCATCATGGCCGGCCACATCGGCACAGCGCAGAACAATGCGGCCATGCCGGTGCAGTTCGAGAAGAAGATCGTCAACTTCATGCCGCTGACCGCCGCACGCGAGATGTACGAGCCGCTGAACCCGCTCAAGTTCGCCATGCTCAGTGCCTACTACGACCAGATGCGCATCGCCGTGCCTCGCATGGTCAAGGAAAAGAACGCCAAGAAGGTCTGCGCGATCTACCAGGACGACGAGTTCGGCCTCGAAGTGCTGCGCGGCGCCGAAGCCGGCATGAAGACGATCAACATGGAACTGGTCGAAAAGACCTCGTTCAAGCGCGGCGCCACCGACTTCTCCTCGCAGGTGGCCCGAATGAAGGGCGCCGGCTGCGACATGGTGGTGCTGGGCACCATCATCCGCGAGACCATTGGCACCATCGCCGAATCGCGCAAGACCAGCTTCAACCCGGTGTTCCTGGGCTCCGTGGCCGCCTACACCGACCTGATCCACAAGCTCGGCGGCAAGGCCATGGACGGCATGTACGCCACCATGACCGTCCAGAATCCCTACCTCGACGAGGCCTCGCAGCCGCTGCGCTTCTGGGCCAACAAGTACAAGACCAAGTTCAACGAAGACCCGACGGTGTTCTCGGCCTACGGCTACGTCATCATGGACCTGTTCATCCGCGCGGCGCAGAAGGCCGGCCCCGGCCTGAGCACCGACAGCTTCGTCAAGTCCATGGACACCATGACCGTGCCGCCGGACATCTTCGGCACGCCGGAACAGAAGTTCACGCCGACCAAGCACCTGGGCAGCGACGCTTCGCGCCTGTCGCAGTTGCAGGATGGCAAGTGGAAGGTCGTGTCCGACTACTTCAAGTAAGCACCGGCCCGGAACGCCGGAGTGCACTAGGGAAAGTGCGGGTCCGCCGCGACGGGGAGCGGTCTATAACCACAGACTTCCCACTACAGGAGACAAGGCACCATGAAATTCCGAATCCTTCCGGCGGCTGCGGCGCTGGCGCTGGCCAGCACCGGCGCGCTGGCCCAGAACTCGAACCAGGGCGTGTCCAAGACGGAGATCACGCTGGGCTCCATCCAGGATCTTTCGGGTCCGATTGCCGGCTTCGGCAAGCAGGTGCGCCTGGGCATGATGCTG
Organism: Candidatus Skiveiella danica; assembly: GCA_016721925.1. GTDB lineage: Bacteria > Pseudomonadota > Gammaproteobacteria > Burkholderiales > Burkholderiaceae_C > Skiveiella > Skiveiella danica. The sequence goes on along the minus strand of JADKHE010000006.1, from coordinate 177,532 downwards.
CGCGTGGACGAGGTCAACGAGCAGGGCGGCATCCATGGCCGCAAGATCGTGCTCAAGGTCGAGGATTCCGCCTATGACCCGAAGAAGGCCGTACTGGCTGCGCAGAAGCTGGTGAACCAGGACAAGATCTTCGCGATGGTCGGCCACATCGGCACGGCGCAGAACCTGGCCACCTTCCCGGTGCTGTTCGAGAAGAACATCATCAACTTCTTCCCGGTCACGGCCGCGCGCGAAATGTACGAGCCGTTCAATCGGCTCAAGTACTCCTTCGCCGCCACCTACTTCGACCAGATGCGGCTGGCCACGCCCAAGCTGGTCAAGGAAAAGAGCGCGAAGAAGGTCTGCGCCATGTACCAGGACGACGAGTTCGGGCTGGAAGTGCTGCGCGGCGCCGAGGAGGGCCTGAAGGACATCGGCATGACCATGGCCGAGAAGACCAGCTACAAGCGCGGCGCCACCGATTTCTCGTCGCAGGTGGCCAAGATGAAAGCCTCCGGCTGCGACATGGTCGTGCTGGGCACCATCATCCGCGAGACCATTGGCGCCATCGGCGAATCGCGCAAGACCGGATTCAACCCCGTCTTCCTGGGCTCCAGCGCCGCCTACACCGACCTGATCCACAAGCTGGGCGGCAAGGCGATGGATGGGTTGTATGCCACCATGACCGTGCAGAACCCCTACACCGACGAGACCTCGCAACCGATCCGGTTCTGGGCCAACAAATACAAGACCAAGTTCAACGAAGACCCCACCGTGTTCTCGGTCTATGGCTACGACCTGATCGACGCCTTCCTTCAGGCGGCCCAGAAGGCCGGGCCGAACCTGAGCACCGACAGCTTCATCAAGACCATGGACACGATGAAGATCCCGCCGGACATCTTCGGCAGCGCCGAGCTGACCTTTTCGCCCACCAAGCGACTGGGCAGCAACGCAACCCGCCTGTCCCAGCTGCAGGATGCCCGCTGGAAGGTCGTGTCGGAGTACATGTCGATCAAGTGATCCGCCGCTGACCTGCCAGAAGGCCGCCCCCGGGCGGCTTTCTTGCATCTATGACCACAAAAATGACCACTTCCCAGCGTCAAATGGTCATTTCAAGCTATGCTAACGATAGCGAATCAGGACACGATGTAAGCACCCGCTCCGGTTGAAAGCAGCTTTCCGTCAGCCGCGCGGAACTCCATGCGGGTCGAGGCCACGCGCGAGCCCAGGCGCAGCACCTCGGCGCGCAGCTCGAAATACTCGCTGATGCCGGGGCGCAGGTAGTCGATGCGCAGGTCGATGGTGCCGAGCTTGGAGAAGCGGTGCAGGCGCTGCAGCGGCGACTCGTCCATGTGGCGCGCGCCGATGGCGGCCATCGCGGCCAGGCCGCCCATCGCATCCAGGCCGGCACTGATCACGCCCCCATGGATCCGGTTGAAGCTGAAATGGCCGACAAGCTCAGGACGCATGTCGATACGCCCGGTCACCAGCGCAGGGCGTGAGGCTGGTGATCTTCAGGCCCAGCACCTGATTGAAGACGATCTTTTCCTCGAAGATGGCCTTCAGGCCGGTGATGAACTCCGGTTCGAATTCGCTGACTGAGATGAGTGATTTGGGCATGGGCTCGATTGTGCTTCAGCACACTCAGGCCGCCGCCGGCCGCTTGGCCACGCCCATGATGCGCGCCAGAATCCCCAGCATCACCTCGTCAGCGCCGCCGCCGATCGAGCCCAGGCGGCCGTCGCGGTACATCCGCGAGACCTTGTTTTCCCAGGTAAAGCCCATGCCGCCCCAGAACTGCAGGCAGGTGTCCGGCACGATGCGGTTCAGCCGCCCGGCCTTGAGCTTGGCCATGCTGGCCAGTTCCAGCACGTCCTGGCCCTGCACATACAGCTCTCCCGCCCGGTAGGTGAGTGCGCGCAGGCTTTCCACCTCGGTCTTGAGTTCGGCCAGCTTGAACTGGACCCACTGCTGGTCCGCCAGGGTGGCGCCGAACAGCTTGCGCTCCTGGGCCCACTCGATGGTCCACTGGATGCAGTTGGTGAGCGATTGCAGGCAGCTGGCCGCCGCCCACAGGCGCTCTTCCTGGAACTGCTGCATCTGGTAGATGAAGCCCTGCCCTTCGGCGCCGATGCGGTAACGCTGCGGCACCCGGACCTCGTCGAAATAGATCAGGCCGGTGTCGCTGCTGTTCATGCCGATCTTGCGGATCTTCTGGGCCACCTCGATGCCCCTGGTCAGCTTGCCGTTCGGGCCGTCACGCATCGGCACCATGACCAGGCTCTTGTTCTTGTGGATGGGCCCGTCGCCCGTGTTGACCAGCATGCACATCCAGTCGGCCTGCAGGCTGTTGGTGATCCACATCTTCTGGCCGGTGATCACATAGTCGTCACCGTCCTTGCGGGCCACACTCTTGATGCCTGCCACGTCGCTGCCCGCCGCGGGCTCGCTCACGCCGATGCAGCCCACCATGTCGCCAGCAATGGCCGGCACCAGAAACTCCCGACGCAACTCGTCGCTGCCAAAGCGCGCCAGCGCCGGGGTGCACATGTCGGTCTGCACACCGATGGCCATCGGCACGCCGCCACATTCGATGTGGCCCAGCGCCTCGGCCATCGCCATGGCATAGGAATAGTCGAGGCCTGCGCCGCCGAACGCCTCCGGCTTGGTGAGGCCCAGCAAACCCAGGTTGCCAAGCTTCTTGAACACCTCATGGGCCGGAAAGATTTCGGCGGCTTCCCATTCATCGACGTGGGGGTTGATCTCGGCGTCGATGAAGCGCTTGAGGGTCTTCTGGATCTCGAGGTGTTCGTGTGTGAATTGCATGGATGTCTCCGGTCGGTGAAGGTTGCGCGCAAGCGGCGCTTCAGTCCTCGTGAATGAAAAGGGTCAAGGCGGCGGCGGTCAGGTCGTCGAGTGACGCGCTCTTGCGCGGGTCATACCATTGCACCGCCCAGTTGAGGGCGCCAAAGATCAGCAGCCGCGCCAGCTTGACCTCGGTGCGCAAGCGACCGCTGGCGTGCAGCTCCTCAAGCACCGGCGTCCAGGCCGACTCGTAGTCGCTCTGCAGTTGCAGCAGGCTGGCGCGCTGACGGGCGTTCAGCGCGCGCGACTCGTACAGCATCACTGGAATGAAGTCACTGCCCGGCCCCAGCAGCACGTCGAACTGGTTCCGGATCAGGGCAGCCAGGATCGCGCGTGGATGCGAACTTGTCTGTTTTGCAATGTCCAGGGCCCGCCTCTGCCGGTCGATCGCCGAGCGCATGCCCTCATCCATCACCGCGTACAGCAGTTCACCCTTGCTTCGGAAGTGATAAAAAGGCGAGCCGCTGCGCATGCCCACCGCCGTGGCGATGTCGCGCGTGCTGGTGGCATGAAAGCCCTTGCGGTGAAACAGCCGGGCCGCGGCGCGGATCAGCTCCTGGCGGCGGTTGCCGTCGTCGCGCTCATCGACTGTCTTGGGTGGACGACCGCGCGGACGCTTCGTCTGGACGGCTCGATCGGGAGGTGGGACAAGCGCGTCGTCAGGCGCCGGGTACAGTTGCATGGGGTGGAACCATAGCAGTCCCGCCTATTTTTGGCAAGCACGTGCTTGGTAAAAATGAAGCGGCGCCACCAACAAGCGCCGACACCCCGCGGACCGCCGATCAGAACCGGCTGAAGTCGGGTTTGCGCTTTTCCATGAAAGCACCAAAGGCTTCGCGCGCGGCAGGCTCACGCAGCATCCGCCCGAAACTGGCGCCCTCTTCGGCCATCCGCGCCGCCACCTGGGGCGCCTGACCTTGCTTCATGAGGCGCTTGGTCTCGATCAGCGAAGACAGCGGTTTGAGGGCCAGCTTGCGCGCGGCGCCCTGCGCGACGCCATTCACTTCGGTCGGTGGCACGATGCGGTTGACCAGGCCGACCTCGAGCGCCGCCTCGGCGAAGAAGGGCTCGCCCAGCAGCAAGGCCTCGGCGGCCCGGTGGTAGCCGAACATCTGCGGCACCAGCAGACTCGATGCGGCCTCGGGGCACAGGCCCAGGTTGACGAAGGGCATCGAGAAGGCCGCGTTGTCACCGGCATAGACCAGGTCGCAATGGAACAGCATCGTGGTGCCCACGCCCACAGCGGGCCCACAGACGGCGGCGATCAGCGGCTTGGAAAAGCCGGCGATGCCGTGCAGAAAACGGTACACCGGCGATTCGGCCGTGGCCGGCGGCTGGTTCAGGAAATCGCCGATGTCGTTGCCGGCGCTGAAGACCGTCTCATGCCCCTGAAGCACCACCGCCCGGATCGCCGGGTCGGCCTCCGCCTGCACCAGCGCGTCGGCCATCGCGCCATACATCGCCGCCGTGATGGAATTCTTCTTGTCCACGCGATTCAGCGTGATGGTCATCACACCAGATTCGCAGTGGGTGAGGATGTCGCTCGGGTTCTGGCTCATTGCAGGGCTTCCTTGAGAAATTCGATCCGGTCCTGGCCCCAGAACATCTGGTCGCCAGCAAAAAATGTGGGGGCGCCGAAGACACCGCGTGCCACCGCCTCATCGGTGGCCGCCTTCAATGCCGCCTTGACGTCGGGCTCCTGCGACAACGCCAGCAGGGCCTGTGCATCAAATCCAGCCTGGTGCAGCGCACGGCCCACGACCGCCGGATCGTTCATGTCGAGCGCGTCCACCCAGATGGACCGGAACATCGCCGCGCAATAGTCCGGGAAACGGCCCGGATCACGCAGCTGCATGCCGACCGCGCCGCGCATCAGCAACAGGGTGTTGATCGGGAAATGCGGGTTGTACCGCAAGGGCACGCCGTAGCGCCGCGCGAAACGATCGAAGTCGACGAAGGTATAGCGACCTTTGGCCGGGATGGTGGCGGGCGAATGGTTGCCGGTGGCCTGAAAAACGCCCCCCAGCAGCATCGGCCGCCAGACGGCGCGCGCCCCTGTGGCGGACTCGATGCCGGCGATCTGCGTCGACGCCAGGTAGGCAGCAGGGCTGCCAAAGTCGAACCAGAACTCGAACGTTTTCATGGGTGTCTCCTGGGAAATTCTCGGCGGCGTGGCGCGGGTGCGCTCAGAACTTTTCCGTGTAGGGGCGCAGGTCCAGCTCATGGGTCCAGGCGTCGCGGGGCTGCTGGTGCAGCATCCAGTAGGCGTCGGCAATGTGGTCGGGGTTGAGGATGCCGTCCTGGTCCTTCAGCGCATAGCGCTCCGGAAAATTGTCCCGGATGAAGGCCGTGTCGATCGCGCCATCGATGATGCTGTGTGCCACGTGGATGCCGCGCGGCCCGAGCTCGCGGGCCATGCTTTGTGCCAGCGCGCGCAGCGCATGTTTGGCACCGGCAAAGGCCGCAAATCCCGAGGCCCCACGCACCGACGCCGTCGCGCCCGTGAAGATGATGGTCTGGCGGCGCTGCGGGTCCGCGCGGGTCACCATGCGCCGCGCCACTTCCCGGCCATTGAGAAACCCCCCGAAGCAGGCCATTTCCCAGATCTTGAAATACTTGCGCGCCGTCTCGTCCAGCATGCTGCAGGGCACGTTGGCGCCGATGTTGAACACCAGGACTTCGATCGGGCCGATCGTCGATTCGATCTGCTCGACCAGCGCGACCACTGCCTCTTCCTTGCGGGCATCGCTGCCAAACGGGACCGCCCGACCGCCTGCCGCCTCGATCTGTGCCACCAGGGTCGCGAGCTTCTCCGCCTCGCGGCGCGTCACACAGGCGGTATAGCCCTCACGGGCGAAGCGCCGGGCGATGGCGCCTCCGGTTGCGTCTCCTGCACCGACGATCAATGCAACTGGCGGCATGTTCACTCCTTGAAATAGACGATCTGGTGCGTGGTGGCCAACAAATCCCCGGCCTCGTTCCACAGCTCGGCGCTCTGGTCGAAAAAGCCGTTGAAGAACGATTGCGCGCGCGCCTGCCCCAGCAGGTAGCCCTCGCCCGTGGCGGCCAGTTCGGCGGCGCCGGCGTGGAAGTAGACCGTCATCGACACGGTGCCCACCGGCGTCATCAGCGCACGGCGGCGCCAGACGCGCGGAAAGAAGACGTCGGCCAGCGCGGTCAGGCTGCAGAAATCCAGCGGCCGGGGCGGGTCGTCGCGCATCCACAGCCGGGTCACACTGTCGGCCTCGGCGCCATTCCAGTCGGCCGGGAAATCCCCGGAACAAGGCCGCATGTCATACCGCTGGAACCAGGCCACGCGGGCCGGCCGGCTCGAACCCGCAATGCTGCCTGGCGCTGGCACCGCCGGCATGACCGCATCGGCCGCGCTCCAGGTGGTGCGGCGCGCGGCCGTCACGGCCGTGGCAGTGAGCACCACCGACTCGACCCCTGCAGGGTCTGTCTGTGAAATACTGACCACCCAGTGCTGGGTGGAGCGGTTGGTGCGCACCGGACGCGATTCCACCCGGAACGCGCCGTCGGACAACGCCGCCGCAAAATTCACCGTGAACGAAATCGGCTCCCCCAGACGCTCCGGGTGCTGCATCACCGATTGCAGCGCCTGCGCTGCCGTGACGCCGCCGAACGGACCCACCATGTTGGCATAGGCCGGGTGGGTGCGGCCCTGCCAGTGACGGGTGGATTCGCGGCCATGCTCGTGCACCGTCGCGGCCATGGGAACGAGGGCGATGGCCTCGTCAAAGGGATGGGCGGCAGATACCGCGGTCTTGCTCACAGTTGGACTCCTTCAGACGGCACGGTCCGCGCCGGGTGGTGCGTCAGACGCGCTCGAAGATGCCGGCTGCGCCCTGCCCCATGCCCACACACATCGTGACCATGCCGTAGCGTTTATTGTGCCGCTGCAAGGCGTGCACCACAGTCGCGGAGCGGATAGCGCCGGTGGCCCCGAGCGGGTGCCCCAGTGCAATCGCGCCGCCCATGGGGTTGACCTTGGCGGGGTCCAGACCCAGGGTGTTCATCACGGCGAGCGACTGGGCGGCGAACGCTTCGTTGAGTTCGAACCAGTCGATGTCGTCCTGCTTCAGTCCGGCATAGCCCAGAGCTGCGGGAATCGCCGCGATCGGGCCGATGCCCATGATGTGCGGCGGCACGCCGCGCGATGCATAACTGACAAACCGCGCCAGCGGCTTCAGGCCGAAGCGTTTGACGGCGGCCTCGCTGGCCAGGATCAGCGCGCCAGCGCCGTCCGACGTCTGGGAACTGTTGCCGGCCGTCACCGAGCCGCGCGCGGCAAACACGGCGCGCAGCTTGGCCAGGCCTTCGAGGGTGGTGTCGGGGCGAGCGCCCTCGTCCAGATTGACGGTGCGGGTGGCCGTGCTGACCTCGGCGCTCTCCAGGTTGACCGAGCGCTCGGTCACCTCGATCGGCGTGATCTCGGCGGTGAACTCCCCGGCCTTCATCCCGGCCACGGCGCGGCGGTGTGACTCCACTGCAAATGCGTCCTGCGCGTCTCTGGAGACTTTCCATTGCTGCGCCACCTTTTCAGCGGTCAGGCCCATGCCGTAGGCGATGCCGTAGTTCTCCACATCGTCGGTGTTGGCGAAGATGGCCGGCGACAGGCTGGGCGAATTGCCCATCATGGGCACCATGCTCATGCTCTCCACGCCGGCCGCGATCATCACCTCGGCCTCGCCCACGCGGATGCGGTCCGCCGCCATCTGCACCGCCGACAGGCCGGAGGCGCAGAAGCGGTTCACCGTGATCCCGCCCACCGTGTTCGGCAGGCCGGCCAGGATGGCGCCGATACGCGCCACATTCAGGCCCTGCTGCGCCTCGGGGATCGCGCAGCCGCAGATCACGTCTTCAATGGCTTTCGGGTCGAGCCCTGGCGCCTGGGCCAGCGCCGAGCGCAAGACGGCAGCGAGCAGGTCGTCGGGGCGGGTGTTGCGGAAATAGCCCTTGTGCGAGCGCCCGATCGGCGTGCGCGTGGCGGCAACGATGTAGGCTTCCTGGATCTGTTTGCTCATGGTTTCTTCCTCTTGCGCCAATGGATCAGCGCGTGCGCGGGCCGGACGGAATCCAGGCCCAGATAAATTCACATTCCACCGGGTTCACACCGGCCTCGTCGGTCACGACCACCGACACATTCAGCTCGCCCTTGTCGCTGGCCTGCAGGGTCGCGCGCTGCTCGGGCGTCAGCACCGCCACCGCCCGCAACGCGCCGGTCGCGCGTTTGCGAAAGGCCATCTTCAGTTCCTTCGCCAGCGGCACGCAGTCGTCGCGCACGTTCATGCCCACGACCATGCCGGTGGCGGTCTCCGCCAGCAGGTTCATGGCCGAGGCGTGCACACCCTGCAGGTGGTTCTGCACCCTGCGCTCGTTGGCGATCGCCACCTCGACCCGTTGCGGCGACATCTCGACGAAGTCCAGCCCGGCCGTCCCGGTGAACGGAACGGCGCGGCGCAACACCAGGTTGCGGACCCAGGGCCGCAGAAAACCCGGCACCTCGGACAGCCGTTCGAGCTGGCGTTGCATGCGATTGGGCTGAGCGTCCATCACCGGATCAGTTACGAACCGGCTTGCCGGTGGACAACATGCCCATGATGCGCTCCTGGGTCTTGGGGTGCTCCAGCAGCGCGCAGAACGCGCGGCGCTCCAGCGTCATCAGGTACTCCTCGCTCACCGGCGTGCCCGCATCGACGTCACCGCCGGTGACCACGTTCGCAATCAGGCTGGCGATGTGGAAATCGTGCTGGCTGATGAAGCCGCCGTCGCGCATGTTGACCAGCGAACCCAGGATGGTCGCCTTGCCACTGCGTCCGGCCACCGGGAACAGGCGTTTGTGCGGGGCGCGGTAGGCGCCCTGGTACATCGCCTTGGCCTCGTTGATCGCCACGAACAGCAGTTCGTCCTTGTGCGGCACGATGACGTCGCTGTCCAGCAGGTAGCCGAGCTTGCGCGACTCCAGCGCGCTGGTGCCGACCTTGGCCATCGCGGCGGCTGTGAAGCCTTCGGTCAGGAAGGGCAGCAGGTCCTTGCCAGTGCTCGTGGCCGCGTTCTCGGCGGCGCGCCGCGCGATGTAGGTCAGACCGCCGGCGCCCGGCACCAGGCCCACGCCCACTTCGACCAGGCCGACGTAACTTTCCATGTGCACCACGCGGCGCGCGGAGTACACCGCCATCTCGCAGCCGCCACCCAGGGCCAGCCCGCGCACGGCCGACACCACTGGCACACTGGCGTAGCGAAGCAGGCGCATGACGCGCTGCAGCTCGGCCACGGCCTCGTCGATGGCAGCGGCACCACCCATCATGAAGCCAGGCAACATGGCCTGCAGGTCGGCGCCGGCGCTGAAAGGCTCGTCGCCCGACCAGATCACCACGCCCTGGTAGCTCTTCTCGGCCAGCTCGACCGCCCGCTCCAAGCCCGCCGTCACCTCCATGCTGATCGCGTGCATCTTGGTCTTGATGCTGGCGATGACCACTGCGTCGTCCATCGTCCACAGGCGGATCGCGTCGTCCTCGAACAGCGTCGTGCCGGCGGTGCGGAAATCGGGCAGGGTCTCGCCGCGCAGCGCCTCGGGGAAGGGCTGGCGCGCGTAGACGGGCAGTGCGCGGCGCGCGACGAATTCGCCTTTGGACGCGCTCCACGAGCCTTGGGCCGTGTGCACGCCACCCGCCTCGGCCACCGGACCCTTGAACACCCACTCGGGCAGCGGCGTGTTGCACAGCGCCTTGCCCGCGTCGATGTCTTCCTGCACCATCTTCGCCACGTCCAACCAGCCGGCCTCCTGCCACAGCTCAAACGGGCCCTGCTGCATGCCGAAGCCCCAGCGCATGGCCTGGTCCACATCACGCGCGTTGTCGGCAATGGTGCCCAGGTGCACCGCTGCGTAGTGGAAGCCGTTGCGCAGAATCGCCCACAGAAACTGGCCCTGCGGGCCTTCGCTGTTGCGCAACAGGCGCAGGCGCTCTGCGGCCGGCTTCTTGAGCATGCGGCCATAGACCTCGTCGGCCTTGGCGCCGCCCGGCACGTACTCCCCGCTGTCGAGCTCGAAGCGCAGCACATCGCGGCCGACCTTCTTGTAGAAGCCGGCCTTGGTCTTCTGGCCCAGGTTGCCCAACTCCAGCAGCTTCTTCAGCACGGCGGGCGTGCCGAAGCTGGCGTAGAACGGATCGGTCTCCAGCGTCAGGTTGTCCTGCAAGGTCTTGATCACATGCGTCAGCGTATCCAGGCCCACCACGTCCGCGGTGCGGAAGGTGCCCGAGCTGGCGCGACCCAGCTTCTTGCCGGTCAGGTCGTCGACCACATCCCAGGTCAGGCCAAAATTCTCGACCTCCTTCATCGTCGCCAGCATACCGGCGATGCCGACGCGGTTGGCCACGAAGTTGGGGGTGTCGTGGGCGCGCACCACGCCCTTGCCCAGGCCGCTGGTCACAAAGGTTTCCAGATCGTCCAGGATCTGCGGGTCGGTGGTGGGCGTGTTGATCAGCTCCACCAGCGTCATGTAGCGCGGCGGATTGAAAAAGTGGATGCCGCAAAAGCGCGGCTTGAGCGCCTCGGGCAGCGCCTCGCTCAGCGTCGTGATCGACAGGCCCGAGGTGTTCGACGCCACGATGGCGTGCGGCGCGACGAAGGGCGCGATCTTCTGATACAGGTCGCGCTTCCAGTCCATGCGCTCGGCAATGGCCTCGATGATGAGGTCACAGTCGCGCAACTGCTCTATGTGCTCCTCATAGTTGGCCTGGCCGATCAGCACCGCGTCGTCGGCCACGCCCAACGGCGACGGCTTGAGCTTCTTCAGTCCCTCGACGGCACGCATGACGATGCCGTTCTTCGGCCCCTCCTTGGCAGGCAGATCGAACAACACGACCTGCACCTTGACGTTGACCAGGTGTGCAGCAATCTGCGCACCCATCACGCCCGCGCCGAGCACGGCGACTTTGCGAACTTGGAATCTCGACATTCACTTTTCTCCGTTTCCCCCGCCCGGCGGACGGGGGTCCTACACACTTACTCCACGCGCAGCCAGACCTGGGTGCGGTAGAACGGCCCGATGTAGCCGCGCATCTCCAGTTTCTTGCCGCCGTCCACCGGCTTGAGCCGCGCCTTGTAGACCTTGCCGTTGTTCGGGTCGAGGATGTCGCCCCCGTCCCAGATGCCCTTGTCGTCGGCGCTGGCCTTGATGTTGCGGATGATGGTCATGCCCAGCACCGGCTTGTCCTTGCGCTCGTCGGTGCATTTTTCGCAGACATCGTCGAGCTTGGTCGTCGGGTCCAGAAACCTGTCGACCGTGCCGCTGAAAACGCCATTGACCTCCTTGATGCGGACCAGCGATTTCTCCTTCTTGGTCTCGTCGTCGATCGTCTTCCACAGGCCCGCGGGCGACATCTGGGCGAAAGCGGATGCCGATACCGCTACAAACAAGATAGCTGCCAATGACCGTTTCATGATGGGATCTCCTCGATTTGATTAAGAAATTCGCCTGGCCGTGATCAGGCCAGTGCCAGATCAGTATCCATCAAGACCTTGGAGCCCGCACGGGCCGTGCGCATCAGCGTCGCCGTCTCCGGGAACAGCTTGGCGAAGTAGAAGCGCGCCGTCTGCAGCTTGGCCGGATAGAACGGGTCGGTGTTGCCTGCGGCGATCTCGCGCAGCGCCACCTGGGCCATGCGGGCGAAGAAATAGCCGAACACCAGGTGCCCCGCCACGCGCAGATAGTCCACCGCGGCAGCGCCCACCTCATCGGCGTTCTGGAAACCCTTGAAACCGATCTCGGTGGTGAATTTGGTGATCTGCTCGCCCAGCACCGCGATCGGGGTGATGAACTCGGCCATCTTTTCGTTGACACCTTCCTCGGCCACCAGCGCGCCCACCAGTTTGCCGAACTTCTTCAGCGTGGCGCCGTTGTTGCCCAGCACCTTGCGGCCCAGCAGGTCCAGGCTCTGGATCGTGTTGGTGCCCTCGTAGATCATGTTGATGCGCGCATCGCGCACGAACTGCTCCATGCCCCATTCCTTGATGAAGCCGTGCCCGCCATAGACCTGCTGGCACATCATGGTGGCCTGCCAGCCGTTGTCGGTGAGGAAGGCCTTGACGATGGGCGTCAGCAGCGACAGCATCTCTTCGCTGTCCTTGCGCACCTTCTCGTCGGGGTGGTAGTGCGACTTCTCCAGCAGCACCGAGCAGAAGATCGCCAGCGCGCGCCCGCCCTCGGCATAAGCCTTGGCCGTCAGCAGCATCTTGCGCACGTCCGGGTGCACGATGATCGGGTCGGCCGGCTTGTCCTTGGCCTTGGGGCCGGACAGGCTGCGCATCTGGATCCGGTCCTTGGCGTAGGCCAGCGCGTTCTGGTAGGCCACCTCGGTCAGGCCCAGCGACTGGTTGCCCACGCCCAGGCGGGCCGCATTCATCATCACGAACATGCCCTGCATGCCCTTGTTGGGCTGACCCACCATCGTGCCGATCGCGCCGTCCAGCACGATCTGCGCGGTGGCGTTGGCCTTGATGCCCATCTTGTGCTCCAGGCCACCGCAATAGACCGTGTTGCGCGCGCCCAGGCTGCCGTCCTTGTTCACCAGGAACTTGGGCACGATGAACAGGCTCACCCCTTTGATGCCGGGGGGCGCGTCGGGCAGGCGGGCCAGCACCAGGTGAATGATGTTGTCGGCCATGTCGTGCTCGCCGGCGCTGATGAAGATCTTCTCGCCGGTGATCTTGTAGGTGCCGTCAGCCTGCGGCTCGGCCTTGGTGCGCATCAGGCCCAGGTCGGTTCCGCAATGCGGCTCGGTCAGGCACATGGTGCCGGTCCACTCGCCGCTGACCATCTTGCCCAGGTAGGTCTGCTTCTGCTCGTCGGTGCCGTGCATGTGCAGCGAGGCGTAGGCGCCGTGCGTGAGGCCCGGGTACATCGTCCAGGCCTGGTTGGCCGAGTTCATCATCTCGTAGAAACACTGGTTCACCACCAGCGGCAAGCCCTGGCCGCCGAACTCGGGGTCGGAGCTCAGCGCCGGCCAGCCGCCCGCCACATACTGGGCGTAGGCCTCCTTGAAGCCCTTGGGCGTGGTCACCGCATGGGTCACCGGGTCGAGCGTGCAGCCCTCGGTGTCGCCGCTGATGTTGAGCGGGAAGATCACGTCCGTGGCGAACTTGCCGGCCTCTTCCAGCACCGCATTGATCGTGTCGACATCGATGTCGGCATGCTTGGGCATGGCCTTGAAATCATCCGTGACCTTGAAGACCTCGTGCATCACAAACTGCATGTCGCGCAGGGGGGGGGTATAGCTGGGCATGTGAAGGCTCCTTGAAGATGAAGAAACAAAAAATCAACGGGGCTCGCCGGAGGCGCTCGCCGGCGCGCCATAACGCGCAAGGATGTTGTCGAAGCCGGTGGTGGCACGCACCATCGAGCCGGGGTTCTTGAGGAAGCGGGCCTCGTAATGCAGCGCCAGAATCAGCGCGTGGATCTCGAAAGCCACCTGGTTCTCGTCGGCATCGGCGCGCAGGTGGCCTTCCTCGCGGGCCTGGACCACGGCGCGGTTCATCGCCGCCAGCCAGATGTGGACCGACTCGGCCAGCGCGTCGCGCACCGGCCCCGGGCGGTCGTCGAACTCGACCGCGCCGCTGATGTAGATGCAGCCGGAGTCGATTTCGGCCGAGGTGCGCTTCATCCAGTTGCCGAACATCGCGCGCAGGCGCGGCAAGCCCCGCTGCACGCGCAGCGCCGGATAGAACACCTCCTGCTCGAACCGGGTGTGGTACTCGCGGATCACCGAGATCTGCAGTTCCTCGCGCGAGCCAAAGTGGGCAAACACGCCGGACTTGCTCATGCCCGTAAGCTCGGCCAGCGCGCCGATGCTCAAGCCCTCCAGCCCGATCTGCGTGGCCAGGGCCAGTGCCGCATCGACAATTGCGGCCTTGGTCTGCTGACCCTTGAGCAGCGCACGGCCCTCCCGGCCGCCGTCGCGGACGACGTCCTTGCTGCGCGGCGCGGCGGCTTTGCTGACGGGTTGGGTAACGGACATGGATTCCAAACAAAACAAAATAAAACGAACGATCGTGCTATTTTGCAGGAAATCGGGAAACCCACCAAGTCGAGGACGCGTTCTAGAGGGTGACATCTAGCTGAGACTGGGGTAAACCCGAGTCCCATTCCGACCGTCTGCAATTTCCCGCGATACGTCTGCTGTACGCCCTAGAATGGAATCCGCCATGAGTGCCGCCATCTACTACACACCCGAGGCGTATTCCACGAACGGCCCCAAGCTGATGGGGCGAAATTCCGCCGGCGAGTCCTTCCTGCGGGGTTACCTGAAACACAGCCGTGCCGACTCGTTCTGGGTGCAGTCCGATCAAGCCGAGCACGCACGGCAGTATGTCGAGACCGTCAAGGCGGCCGGTCGGAACGAACCGGTCAAAGCTGTCAGCCGGACCAACCTGGCAGACTTGGCGCGGGCCGGCACGGTGTATTTCCCCGCGCCCAACATCGGCGATCTAGCCTGGCATCGCGCCACTTTCGGCCACGGCGCCTGGAGCCTGTGCGGCATCACGCACACCATTTCTACCGCTTCGGCCATGGACGGGTTGGCGAACCTGTTGACTGCGCCAGTTCAGCCGTGGGACGCGGTCATTTGCACCTCCACGGGCGCTCGAAACGTCGTTGAGCGAATTTTTCAGGCTCACACTGACTATCTGTCTGATCGCCTGGGTGCGCAGCGCCTGGTTTACCCGCAATTGCCAGTCATCCCCCTTGGCATCAACACCCAGGACTTCGTCCATTCAAGTGAACAGCGAGAGGAAGCTCGTCGTTCATGGTGCGCTGACGAGTCCACGCTGGTGGTGCTGTTTTCTGGGAGGCTCTCGTTTCATGCCAAGGCTCACCCCCTCGTCATGTACCAGGCCCTGGAACAGGCCGCTGCAACGCTGCACGACGGCAAGAAGGTACTTCTGGTGGAATGCGGTCGGCATTCCAATGCAGCCATCGCGCAGGCCTTTTCTGAAGCTGCCCGTCTTGCCTGCCCAAGTGTGCGCGTATTGGCACTCGATGGCCGCGAGGGCGATAACTACCAGCGCGCCTGGGCAGGCGCCGACGTCTTCTGCTCGCTTTCCGACAACCTGCAGGAGACCTTCGGCCTGACGCCGCTGGAGGCCATGGCGGCAGGGCTCCCGGTGGTCGTATCGGATTGGGATGGGTACAAAGACACCGTGCGCGACGGCATTGACGGTTTTCGGATCCCGACCCTGATGCCCGCAGCCGGCCAGGGCGTCGACTTGGCGCGACGCCATGCCCTTGAAATCGACAGCTACGACCGGTACTGTGGCCATACCTGCTCACTGGTTGCCATTGATGTGCAGGCGACCGCACGGGCCTTTGAAAGCCTGTTTGCCTCAAGTGACCTGCGCCGCCGAATGGGCAGCGCAGGCCGGCGTCGCGCCCGTGAAGTTTTTGACTGGGTTGCCATCATTCCGCAGTACGAAGCCTTGTGGGATGAACTGGCAGAGGTGCGAAGCTCAAAGGCACGCCAGCTGAAGCCGCTGGCACATCCTTGGCCGGCCAGAATGGATCCGTTTCACACATTCTCCAGCTACGCCACCGTCACTCTCACGACGGAGACTTTGCTGGCTCTTGCAGATTTCGACTTGCAGAACACCGAACATCGTGTAAGCACCTACCGAAAACTGGCGATGGTGAACTTCGCCGAACCGGTCCTCCCGCCCCCATCAGAGGTGCGAACCCTGCTGCATGCCGCCTCACGCGGTCCGCAACATGCCGCCGAATTTGCAGACTCCCTCCCCGTGGACAGGCGCCCCACCGCCCTGACCAGTCTGGCCTGGCTGGTCAAATTGGGGGCTTTGAAAGTCGTTCCGCCAGGCACACGCGCGACCACCCTGCCGTGAAGCCGGAACTCACGTTCACGTTCGAATGGACTCGCTGGCGACAGCGACCTAAGGATGCCAGAAGTGGGTGCAGACCTGGCACGCATGAGTATTCCGTTCCAATTGATCCGCACAATCGAGCAGAACTCCCAGTTGAAGGATGTTGATATGACTACCCGCCATCTGTTCGTCATCGATTCGGGGATCACCAACTATCAGGAAGTGATCCGGGAACTGCCAAATGAAAGCGAGTGGGTGCTGCTTGATGCGCAACACGACGGCGTTCTGCAATTGCGGGACATTTTGGCGAACCACGCTCAACTGGACTCGCTCCATATCCTTTCCCACGGAACACAAGGCTCGTTTCAGCTGGGAAACACCGCACTGAGCAGCCAGAACATCGAGCGCTACGCCGACACGCTGCTTCGGATAGGGTCCTGTCTGAACGACGGCGGGGATATCCTGCTGTACGGATGCGATGTGGGTTTGGGGACAGCAGGCGCGTTGTTTGTGGAACGGCTGGCCCAACTGACCGGGGCAGATGTGGCGGCATCAGCCAATGCCACAGGCTCGCCAGATCTGGGCGGCGACTGGATTCTGGAGATTCAGGCAGGCACGGTGGCAGCCCCTGCCCTGAACCGGGTTTCCTTAGCCGAGCTCTTGACCGCCAACGCCGCGCCCACGCTCACGATCGACACTGCACCGCCAACCATATACGAAATCGAATACAACGACCTACAAGGATTCGCCACACCCTTCACATCCGCGGCGATTGGCGGTCTTTCGGGATCAAACGACGTCGACTGGTTCAGCGTCCGGCTCGACGAGTTTGGACTGCAGGCATTTTCCTTCGACACATCCATCATGAACTTCGGGTTGTGGACAGTGTCCTGGTATGACTCCAGGATGCAGGTTCTCTCGACAAGGAGTTCCGGACCATCGAATGGCGCTGCATTGGCGACGTACGAGATTCCGGTGTCCCGTGCTGGAACGTACTACGTCCAGGTACGCGCCACAGATCCCGGCCTTTACAACGGCGGTTTGTACACCTTCTCTCTTTCTGATGTCGACCCACGGACCTACAAGGATACTGAAGCAGACGATGCTTTCGCCCCCAGGTTCGGCAGGTTGATCGGCAGGGATATCGATCCCGGGACGACTTTGACCTACGGAATCGAGACTGGCACAGACCATGGCTCAACGGTGCAGGCAAGAGGCGCCTTTGGCTCGCTCTCCGTCAGCAAAACAAACGGCCTGTTCACGTTCACCCCCGAAGACGGCGCCATCGAAGGCCTGAAGAACGAGGCCATTGAGACATTTACGATGACCGTGTCTGATGGCACCGATATCACTTCCGCAACCTATGCCTTGAAAATCATCGGCGCTGATGACCCGACGAGCTTTGGCGGCACGACAACAGGCACTGTCAGCGGAAACGGCCCGACAACAGCGGGTGGGGCGCTGACGGCAACAGATCGCGACTTCGGGGACGCGGCCATCATTGGCCAACAGAACACGGTCGGTACATACGGCAGGTTTTCCATTGGCTCCAGCGGTAACTGGTCGTACGAATTATCGATCTCCGCGATGAACGTCCAGGCCCTTGCACTGGGCCAGACCTCGACCGACACATTCAGCGTGTCGACGGCTGGAGGGATGACCCAGAATATCGTGGTCACCGTACGCGGCACCAATGCCTTCATCACCGGCAGCGACGATGACGATCTGCTCATCGGCACCTCCCTGGACGACCAGATGGTGGGCCTGGCTGGAAATGACACCCTCAGTGGCGAGGACGGCAACGACCGACTGGATGGTGGCCCAGGTATCGATACAGCACGGTTCGATGGCCTTCGCGAGCATTTCCAGTTGGCAATCGCCTCAGGGCGCTGGAGCGTTCAGGACTTGCACGGCGTTGAAGGCATTGATCAACTGACAGACATTGAACGGCTGAAGTTCTCCGACAGAAGGATCGCACTGGACCTCGGGCCCGAAGAACACGCCGGTCAAGCCGTGGCGATTGCAGGTGTCCTGGCGCCATCTTTGATAAAAGTCCCCCCTGCCATTGGAGCAATCCTTGGCCTGATCGATGAGGGATCAAGCGTGCTGGAAGTCTTTCAATTGGCGATAGACGTGGGCCTGGTCAACGAAATTGCGGGCGCGGGCACCGACACGGCCTTGGCACAGATGGCCTTTCGGAACGTGACAGGAGGCGAAGCCGATGCTGCGGTTACCGACTGGCTGGTGAGCTTCATGGATGGACGAAATGCAAACTTCAGTCAGGCACAGTTTCTGGCGACGATTTCAGGATTGGAGATGAATCAGTCTCACATCAACCTGGTCGGTTTGCAGCAGACCGGGATCGAATATGTCTGACCGACTGCGGTACCGACGCCTGGCCGAACATGGCCCAACCAATCACGCTGCCTGTAACGCCAGCCATTGGAGCTCAGACCATGGCGCGCAACCGCCCCGAACATGCCCGTATGCGCTCACCCCAGTCCACTGAAGCTCCCTCGAATTCCTGGTCCAGTCAGAAGCAGAGGTTTGGGAATCGTTTCTCACGGTATTCGACTGGCGAGATACGACACCGTCTTCATAGGGATGCACCGCTCCCCCGACAGGCGCCAAAGGCACAACGCCCAAGTCCGACATATTTCACACCATCCTGGTCAGGGCAGCGTCCAAATACTCCGAAGGCAACCGCTTGAATCCCGAGCGTGCGAAACGCTGCAGCCGGCCCACCGCAAACGCCGTCAGCACCGACGCCAGGACCTGCGCATCCGCGGTGGGCGAGATCGACCCGCTGGTGGCCGCCATTTCGCGAAGCGTCTGGCGCAGTGTCGCCTCGACTTTGTCAAAGAACAAGTTCATGCGCTGTTGCAGCCGTTCATTTTCATATACGAGGGCGTCGCCCACCATCACCCGCGCCATTCCGGGATTCTTCTCGCCAAACTGAAGCAGCATGGCCACGATGCGCGCGACCTTTTGCCGACCGTCTTCAGGACTCGCTGTGGTAATCTTATTGACCAGCGCGAACACCGCCTGCTCGATGAACTCGATCAGTCCCTCGAACATTTGCGCCTTGCTCGCAAAATGCCGATACAGCGCCGCCTCGCTCACCCCAAGACGTGCGGCCAGTGCAGCGGTGGTGATGCGCTCGCCCCCGGGTTGCTCCAGCATGCTTGCCAGCGCCTGCAGAATCTGCACGCGCCGCTCGCCCGGCTTGGGTCGTTTGCGCGCCGGAACTGCAGCATCGGGGTCGGCGGGTACGGCAACGGAACGGGACTCGAAGTCGGACATGGTGTCTGGCACAGGGAGGGAAAGATTCTCGCACAGTCCCCCTTAGGGTTTGTGCTAAGACAGGTACCTGCCGCGCACCCGATTGAGGCGCGCTCACCTGCCCGTCGCTCAATGACTTCGGATCATCGTGCCGTAGGCCTGGTCGGTCAGGATCTCCAGCAGCATCGCATGCGGCACGCGGCCGTCGATGATGTGCACCGCATGTACCCCGCTGCGAGCGGCGTCCAGCGCGCCGGCGATCTTGGGAATCATGCCGCCGCTGATCGTGCCGTCGGCCACCAACTCGTCGATGCGGCGCATCGTCAGCTCAGTCAGCAGCTGGCCCTGCTTGTCCAACACACCGGGGATGTTGGTCAGCATGAGCAGCTTTTCAGCCTGCAACACCGTGGCCAACTTGGCGGCCACCACGTCGGCATTGATGTTGTAGCTCTCGTTGGCCGCACCAAAACCGATCGGACTCACCACCGGGATGAACTGGTCATCCTGTAGCGCCCGCACCACCGACGGGTCAATCGACTCGATGTCACCCACCTGGCCCACGTCGTGCTCCTTGCTCGGGTCTTTCGGGTCAAGCAAGCGCAGCTTCTTCGCGCGCATCAGGCCGCCGTCGCGACCGGTGAGACCGACCGCCTTGCCGCCGGCCTGGTTGATCAGGCCCACAATGTCCTGCTGCACCTCGCCGGCCAGCACCCACTCCACCACCTCCATGGTCTCGGCGTCAGTGACCCGCATGCCTTGGATAAACTCGCCCTTCTTGCCCAGGCGGTTCAGCGCGCTCTCGATCTGCGGCCCGCCACCGTGCACCACCACCGGGTTCATGCCCACCAGCTTGAGCAGCACCACATCCTGCGCGAACGCCGCCTGCAACGCAGGATCGGTCATGGCGTTGCCGCCATACTTGATCACCAGCGTCTTGCCATGGAAGCGGCGAATGTAGGGCAGCGCCTGGGCCAGTATTTCAGCCTTGTCACGGGGGGAAACAGAAGCAACAGCATCGTTCATGGAAATGCCTCGGTTTATGGTTCAGACAGCTCGGGCGATTGTGCCGCAACTGTCGGCGCCGCCCCGGATCGGCGCAGCACCAACGACTCGACCCAATGCATCTGCCGGGGCAAGCAGGCCGTCATCAAGTCATACTCGGCAATCGCCTTGGCTCGGGCGTTGGCACCCAGCCTCACGCGCTCGCTCGGACTATCCAGCAGGTCGCACACATTTTCGACGAGCGCCACCTGATCGAAAAACGGCACCAGACGGCCCGTCACATTCTGCTCGACAACCTCCTGCACAGGCGGTGTCGCGCTTGCCACGATCGCGCAGCCCGCGCTCATCGCCTCGATCAAGCTCCAACCCAGCACAAAAGGGTAGGTCAGGTAAATGTGAACACTGGAGAGTTGCAAGATTCCCACAAAATGCGCATGCGGCACGTGACCCAAGAAATGCACGCGACCCCATTCGTCGCCGCTCATGTGAGCACGGGCCTCATCGGCAAACTTATTCTTCCAGGTCGATCCATCCGCAGGCGCAGGGCCGTAACTTGAACCGTCGCCTCCGACAATCAGCACATGTGCCTTCGGGCGACGACGCAGCAAGGCGGGCAACGCACGCATCAGCACGTGGTACCCGCGACCCGGCTCCAAATTGCGATTGACAAAGGTAATGACCTCGTCCTGTCGGGACAGCGCCAGCCCCCCCAAGCCTGGGAAGTTCACGCGAATGCCCGGCCTGGGCGCCACAACCTGGGTATCAACGCCATCGTGTACAACCTGGATCCGACTGCGAAACGGTTCGGGGTAACCGTCAGCCTGCCAACGAGTGGGCGACAAGGCACCGTCGGCGGCATCGAACTGCAGCATCAGGTGGGCATTCTTGACCAGAATCCTGCAGTTCATCGCTGAATCAGGCACCGAGAACTCAGGGTCGAACCCCACATCGGCTCCATGCGCGCGATAGAAAAATTCGCAATACAGGCCGAGCCGGGCATCTGGCCAGACATCTTTGACAAAAAGGCTTTCACCCCAGCCGGGATGGGCAACGATCACATCCGGCCTGTAGCCCGCGGCTTTCAGTTCCAGAGCGGCGCGGAAAACAGCCTCCGCCCGAATCACCTTGCTTTCAAAATCCCCGACCCACGGATGAATGCCTGGCGTGTTGCCGCGTGGCAGCGTGTACTTCACGATGTGCACGCCCTGCCACACATCCGGCGCCCCCTGCCGCATGGACAAAGCCGTCACCCGGTGGCCCTTCGCGGCAAGCGCCGGGGCCAAATGGGTGAACTGCGCTGGAAAATTCTGATGAATGAACAACAACTCCAAGTGACACCTCCTGACAATGCAAGACCTGATCCCGCCAATGGTACGCCCGACAGGAGCACTCTTTCATGACCAGCAGCTCCGAAAAGATGCCACAAGGGCGTCGCAAAAAGAGCATATAGGACTTCTGGTAGAATCTCGTTCCTATATGAACAAGATGCTGCGAATCCCTCTACACGCTTCGCCGGAACAAAGCGCCCGTTTGCAGGCCTTGCAGGCGGCGTTTGCAGAGGCCTGCAACCACCTTTCCCCTTTGGTGCAGAAGTCCCGGGTCTGGAACCGCGTCGCCTTGCATCACCTGGCCTACAAGGAATTGCGCCAGAAGTATCCGGACATGGGCTCTCAGATGATTTGCAACGTGATCTATTCGGTATCGCGCACCAGCCGGCTGGTATTTCAGCATCCCGCGAGCCCCTTCAACGTCGCGCTGCTCGGTGAGCGCGCGCTGCCGCTGCTACGGTTCACCGCCAATTCCCCCGTCTACTTTGACCGTCACACCCTGAGCATCAAGGAAGGGCAATTGTCGCTGTACGCACTGGGCGGACGAATGCACTTCAACCTCTGCGTGCATCCCCGCGACCGGGACCGGTTTGAAAACCAAAAGCTGCGCGAAATCGTGTTGTCTCGGCGCCGGGACGGCCTGTACCAACTGGCTTTCTGGTTCTCCGATGACAAGGAAGAATCGGCAACTTCGGTGTCCGATTCAGCACGCCCGGCACGTCTCCCGCTGCCGAAATATGTCCAGATCGAGGAAGCCGCATGAATCCCCAATCGACTCACGTATCGGAATTGCGCGAGGCCTGTGAACGGCTTCGCCCCCTTTTCGTGCGCGCCACACTCTTCAGCCTGATCACATCGTTGTTGATCCTGATGCCCAGTATTTACATGCTTGAGGTATATGACCGCGTCGTCAACAGCCAGAGTCACACCACCCTGGCCATGCTCACTGCCTTGGTCATTGGCGCCTTCATCGTCATGGAAATTCTGGACTGGGCGCGCACCACCGTCATGCACCAGGCCGGCCAGATGCTGGACGAATCACTGCGCGAGCGTCTCTTCAATCTGAGTTTTCAGGCCGGCCTGCGAAAGATTCCCGGCGGCACGCCACAGACCATGAATGATCTTCGGACGCTTCGGGAGTTCCTCTCATCCCCGCCGCTACTGGCCATGATGGAGCTCCCGGTGGCACTGTTGTTCATCGTCATGGTGTTCGCGATGAACGCGTGGCTCGGTTGGGCTGCGGTCGTTGGAGCCTTGGTGCAAACCGCCATTGCCTGGCTCAATGAGAAAAAGACCCGTCCCCCACTGACCACTGCCAACATGGCCGCGGTCTCGGCGCAGCAATACGCAGATGGCGCGCTTCGAAACGCCCAGGTGATCGAGTCCATGGGCATGCTCAAGAACATCCATGGTCACTGGATGCAACGTCAACGCGCCGTCATGTCACTCCAGGCCCGGGCATCGGATCTTGCGGGGGGATTCGGCGCTGTCTCGAAATTCTGGCAACTCGTCGTGAGCTCCGCACTCCTCGGTCTCGGTTGCTTTGTGCTGCTGCATGGAGAATTGTCCGGTGGCGCCGGCATGATGATCGTTGCTTCGATCCTCGGCGGACGCGTTCTGGCACCGCTTGTGCAGATCGTGGGCCAATGGCAATTGGTGGTAAACGCCCAGACCGCCTGGAAACGACTGGATGAACTTCTGACCAAGATTCCGGCCAGTCCCCCGGGCATGCCACTACCGCCCCCGAAGGGCATGTTGAGCGTGGAAAACCTGGTTGCAGGCCCGCCCAACAGCAACAATCAAATCCTGCGGGGCGTTGCCTTCCGGATCAACCCCGGCGAAGTACTGGCGGTGGTCGGTCCGTCGGCTTGCGGAAAGACAACGCTCGCGCGTCTGCTGACTGGCCTCTGGCCGGCGTTGGCCGGGAAGGTGCGGCTCGACGGTGTAGACATCTTCAGCTGGAACAAGGCCGAGCTGGGGCCCCACATCGGCTACCTGCCGCAAGGCGTGCAGCTTTTCGAGGGCACGATCGCCGAGAACATCGCCCGATTTGGCGACATCAACATGCGGCTCGTCGAGGGTGCCGCGCGTGCGGTGGGGCTTCACGAATTGATTACCGAACTCCCTGATGGCTACAACAGTTCCGTCGGACGTGATGGTGCCATTTTGTCAGGCGGACAGCGCCAGCGCATCGGACTGGCTAGAGCCATCTACGGAGACCCGGTGTACGTGGTGCTGGATGAGCCGAATGCCAGCCTGGACGACCAAGGCGATACCGCCCTTGCTGACACGATCCGCCAGATGAAAGCCAATGGCACGACCTTTGTGGTCATGACCCACCGCACCAGCATCCTCGCCGTGGCGGACAAGATGCTGGTACTGCGAGACGGACAAACTCAGGCGTTCGGTCCACGAGACGACGTGTTGGCGGACCTTTCGAAGGCGCAGCAGCGAACCGCCGCCACGACCTGAAGCCCCCTACCCTTCCAACGCCACGCCATGCACACACCTCCCTTTTTCGAGCGCAGCGACCTGACGCGCGCCCTCTGGGCATTCCGGCGCGAGTTCTTCGTCGTCGGATTGTTCAGCATGGTCGCCAACCTGCTGATGTTGACGCCCACGCTCTACATGCTGCAGGTCTATGACCGGGTCATGCTCAGCGGAAGCGACCTCACCTTGATCGCCGTTTCGCTGATCTGCCTGTTCCTGCTTGGCGTCATGGGGACGGCCGAATGGTTCCGGTCCAGACTGCTGGTCCGCGTCGGTGTCGCCATCGACCAGGAGCTCAGCACACGTGTTTTCAACGCGAGTTTCGAAGCCTACCTGAACCAGACCAGCGCCCACCCATCCCGCGCGTTCTCCGACCTGATTCAGGTGCGGCAGTTCCTGACCGGGCAAGGTGTCTTTGCGTTTTTCGATGCGCCATGGACCCCCATCTATATCGGCGTGCTGTTTCTCCTGAGTCCCTGGCTTGGCGCTCTTGCCATCCTGTTCGCACTGGTCCAAGGGTTCATCGGGTGGTTTGGTCATCGGCATACCCTGGAACCCTCGGAAGCAGCAGGCAAGGCCTTTGGCGATGCACAAGCCTATTTTCAGGGCAAGCTCCAGAACCTGGAAGTCGTGGAATCCATGGGCATGACCCACAACCTGCGCCGGCAATGGGAGAAGAAGCACGCGACTTACATGGAACAGAACGACAATGCCCAAGCCTTGAGCCACCGGATCGTCGCGTGGAGCAAGTTCATCCGGTACAGCCAGCAGTCGCTGGTGCTGGGGGCCGGTGCGTTGCTGGTGATCGACGGGCAGATGACCGTCGGCGCCATGATTGCCAGCAACGTGCTGATGGGACGGGCGCTGGGTCCGATTGACCAGATTGTCTCCACCTGGCGAACCGTTGCCAGCGTCAAGGCCGCTTTCCTGCGGCTGGAAAGACTGATCGAGGAGTACCCCGAGCGCGACCCTGCACTGCGACGCGTGGCGCCGACCGGAAGCGTCGCCATCCGAGAGGTGGTCGCGACGGCCGAGGGTCGGATCGCACCGATCCTCAAGGGCATCAGTGCCCGCTTCGAACCGGGCACCGTCACAGCCATTCTCGGTCCATCGGGGTCCGGAAAATCCACGCTGGCCCGTGTGCTGGTCGGGATCTGGCCGTCCGTGCAGGGCGAAGTCCTGCTTGACGCCCTGCCGATGAACAGTTGGGACCGCACCGAGCTCGGCCCCTACCTCGGGTACCTTCCTCAGGACATCGAACTGTTCGACGGCACGCTGGCCGAGAACATCGCTCGGTTTGGTGATGTTGACGCCGAACGCGTGATCGCGGCCGCCCAGTGCACAGGCCTGCACGAGATGATCCTGCGCTTTCCCAAGGGCTATGACACGCCCATTGGCGAAGCCGGCCATCTGCTGTCGGGTGGCCAGCGTCAGCGGAGCGCGCTGGCACGGGCCGTCTACGGCGAGCCATGCCTGATCGTGCTGGACGAACCCAATGCGAACCTGGACGACGCGGGCGAGCAGGCCCTGATGCAGGCCATCCGCGAACTCAAGGCCAAGGGCAAGACCATCGTCCTGATCACCCACCGACCGAACGCACTGGGCGTCGCCGACCGCATTGTGCTGCTGGCCGACGGGCGCATACAGGCTCAGGGCCCCCGTGACGAAGTGCTCGCCAGCGTTCTCAAGTCCCAGCCCGCGGGACGCAACAGTCCGCCCCAGTCAGCGCTGCCAGCCACCCGCTGAGAGCCCGCCCCGACGCGCTCTCGCTTCAGCCGCTCCATTTACCCCACCTCCCCTACAACGACACCATGCCTGACAAGTTGACTACCCTGATCATCTCCAAGCTCGCGGCGGGCGACGCCGCTGACGCCGCTGCGCGACCCGATGAGTCGGAACAAACGGACACCGCCCGAGCCGCCATCAGCCGCACGATGCGGGTCGGACTCTGGACCCTGGGTCTCGGGTTCGGCGGCTTCTTGTTGTGGGCCGCATTCGCGCCGCTCGACGAAGGCGTGCCCGCGCCCGCCATCGTATCGATCGACACCAAACGAAAACCCGTGCAGCACCAGACCGGAGGGATCGTCAAGGAGGTGCTGGTCAGGGAGGGCGGCATCGTCGCAGCCGGTCAGACACTGATGCGGCTGGACGACGCCTCAACGCAGGCCAATTTTGGCGCCGTGCGCGAACAGTTCTTTGGTCTGCGGGCCGTAGAGGGCAGACTCTTGGCCGAGCAGGCTGGTCGCAACGCCATTGAATTCCAACCTGAATTGCTCGCGGCCGCGAAGTCCGACCCTCTGATTGCCCGCCATGTACTGAATCAGCAACAATTGTTCTTGACCCGCCGGGCGGCGCTTGCCGCCGACCTGCAAGCGGTCGAAGAAGGCATCCAGGGCAATGAAGGCATGCTCGCGGCCTACAAAGGCATGCTTGCGAGTCGACGCAGCCACCTGGAATTGCTGGCTGAAGAACTTGCCCAGACCCGCGAACTCGTCAAGGAGGGCTACGTTCCCCGCAACCGTCAAAGAGAACTGGAGCGATCCCTCGCTGACGCCACAGGGGGCGTGGCTGAGCTTCAGGGCAATGTCGTGCGCACCCAGCGGACCATCATGGAACTGCGCCAGAAGGCCATCGGGCGACGGGCTGATTTCCGCAAGGAAGTGGAGTCCTTGTTGGCCGATGTCACGCGCCAGGTGCAGGCTGACTCAGGCAAGTACGTCGCCCTTTCCAACGAACTGGCCCGCACTGAAATCAAGGCACCCGCCTCCGGACAGGTCGTTGGCCTGGCCTTCCAGACGGCCGGCAGCGTGATCTCGCCCGGCATGAAGATTCTGGATATCGTTCCGGAAAATGAGCAACTGCTGCTCGATGCCCGTGTGCCGCCTCAGATGATCGACCGTGTGGTTGCCGGCCAGTCGGTGGACATCCGTTTTTCCGCCTTCGCCCACAGCCCGGCACTCGTGGTGAAAGGTGTTGTGCATTCGTTGTCGAAAGATCTGGTGACCGACGAGCAAACCCGCACCACGTATTACCTGGCCCGTGTTGGCCTGACACCGGAGGGGTTGAAGGAACTCGGCAAGCGGCAAATGCAGCCAGGCATGGGCGCCGAGGTGATCTTCAAGACCGGCGAGCGGTCCATGTTGACCTATCTGGTCCATCCCCTGACCAAGCGCATTGCCGCGGCCATGAAAGAAGAGTGACGACCATGCGCGATCTTGATCCGTCAATGCCCACGCCGCCCCACCCTGTCTCGTCAATCTGGCTGGGCGCCATTCTTGCAATGGCTGGCGCCTTTGTACCTTTTCAATCTGCCCAGGCCCTGGATTTACGCGAAGCCTACGAGGCAGCCATCACGGCTGACGCCCGGTTGACGGCGGCGAGAGCCACCGCAGAGGCCGCGGCGGAACGGCTCCCCCAGGCCAAGTCCCAACTCCTTCCAAACATCGCGTTCTCGGCCAGCAGGGCGGAAAACCTGCTCGACACCACCCGGCCGAATCCCCTGACCGGCGACAAATTCACCACCACGGAGCGGTATCCCAGCACCAACGCCGTGCTGAACCTGCGGCAGACCCTGTTTCGGCGGCAGCAGACCCTGGCCGTGGATCAGGCTGAATACCTCGTCGACGACGCGCGCCAGACACTGAACCTGGAAATACAGAACACCGGCGTGCGCCTGAGCGGCGCCTATTTCGAAGCCCTGCTGGCCACGGACCAACTGGGATTGATCGAGGCCCAGAAGATCAGCACCACCACCGGGTTGGATGCCGCTCGCAAGGCATTGGCCGGCGGAACAGGCACCCGAACGGATGTGGATCAGGCCCAAACACGGCTGGACATGGTTCTTGCCCAGGAGATCGAGGCCCGGCAACACGTGGACTTCACCCGCCGGCAGTTGCAGAACCTGATCGGACGTGCGCCCGATACCTTGGCCAGGCTAGACCCGGCGCGGCTGCAAACCGCTGCCATCCTGCCGCTCAGCCTGAACGACCTGATCAACGATGCCACCAGCGGCAGTCCGGACATCCGCTCGCTGAAAGCCCGCGTCGAAGCCAGCCGTCTCGAGGTGGCCAAGGCATCCGCTGGCCACTACCCGACGCTGGACCTGGTGGCCCAGATCTCCAACAGCCAGAGCGACAGCGTCACCAACCCGTATGCCGCCTACTACAACCGCTCCATCGGTGTGCAATTTACCATGCCGATTTATTCGGGCGGCTACGTCACTTCGGCAGAGCGACAGGCGGCTGCCCAACTGCAGAATGCACAGGCCGTGCTGGATGGCGCCGTGCTCGACCTGAGCCTGAAAGTCGAGCGGGAATACCGCAACGTCACCGAAGGCGCCTCCAAGATCCAGGCGTTCAGCCAGGCCACCCGCTCCGCCGGTGTCGCCCTGGACTCCACACGCAAGTCCTATGCAGCCGGCGTGCGCACCTTGCTGGACGTGCTGAACGCCGATCAGGAACTCAAGGCCAACGAGCGCAACCTGGTTCAGGCTCGATACAACTACATCACGGCCCGGATCCGTCTGGGTGCGCTGCTGGGCAATGCAAACCCCGTGATCGAAGAAACCAACGGCTGGCTCAGGTGAACCGGAGTACGGTGTCCTGGACCGTGACACCCGGGACACCCGCCGCTGAGGCCTGTGCGGATGGGGCAGCGGATGCTGTTGCCGTCTGCCGCTGACGGCCCATCTGGTCGAGCGCGTCGAACTGTTGCAGCGACAGGCGCTGCGCATAGGCCAAAGCCAGCGCGTCATGGTTGCGCAGCGCCAGGAAGGCTTCGTCGGACAGGTGGGAGAGCTTTTCAGCGTCAATCAGGTACAGGTTGTCCAAAGTAGCCGCTTCAGCGGGCTTGCCATCGGGCCTGCGCAAACCAAGTGTCAGCGGGCTCATGAGCCCAGCCTCCGCCAGCGCCGCGCAGGCCAACCGGGTGCGGGCGCGGCTCAGCGCCACCTGGCGGAGCAGCTCGATGATCGCGGCCAGCGCCTCGGTGGGCTTGCCCGAACTGTCAAAAAAAGCCTTGCCGTCGCCGGCCTCGCCGATAAGGCCCGTGGATTCATCGACGCACAAAACCGGGCCGGCCGCGCCCTGGGGCGTGGCGAGCGTGAACGGATGGGCGCGAATCAGCGCCGGAATGTAGCGCCCGAGCCATTGGCCCTGCCGCGACACCGCCAGGCTATGCCCGGGCTGAACGCCCAGCAGAGCCACCAGGTCCCAGGTGCCGTCACGTTGGTGAAAGGCCATGGGGAAATTGGCGGCCACCTTTTCGGCCTCGGCCTGTACCACAGGCTGCATGGCCCAAACCCGCGGCGAATTCGTATGTTAGCGCCGCTCGCCATGACTTGTGGGCATGATTCCCGAGCGTGACAGCGAGTACTTGCATCGACTTCCTTTTGACGAACGGTTTCGTTGACGGGCTGGGCCTACCGTTCCCTGTCAGAGCATCCCCAGGGACTTGCCCGCCTGCCAGAACGGGCCTGAAAATTCCCTGACGAGGCGCTCGAGTTCGGCGTCAAACACGGGACCTTCCGTGTGCTTTGCCCCATCTATTTCCAGTGAGACGGTCAGTTTGCGCCGCAATTGCGCCAGTTTCTCCAGGAGTTCCTCCGCCGCAGGCGCCTGTGCCGGAAATTGCTCTCCGTTTGCGCTTTCGGCCAGCAACAAGGCCTTCAACGCATCCATTGAGGCTGCCTGCCCGACGCCAGGCACGGCGAGTACCCGGTAAGGTGCGCCGTCCCGAACCGCCTGCGCGATCGCCAGGTTCAACCTTGCCGCGTTGGCAGGTGCTGCGAGCGGGATTTGAATCCAGCCGGCGTCCATCATCAAGGACACTTTTTGCACGGTATTGCTCAGGCTGGCGTCACCGGTTCGCACCTGGATTTCATCCAGACTGGCGCCGCCCGGCTGCCCTGTGATATCGAGAACGTTCTTGAAGACGCTACGATTGAAGTTGATCTTGCCGGCCGACGTTGCAAGCTCAAGCTTTCCGTTGCTGCCTTCAGGCAACTCCATGAAGGGCGCGCTCACAAAACGCGTCGCCGTGATACGCCGTTGGCGCTCGCCAGCCCAGGCAGGCGCTTTGCCCTTGATGTAGAGGTCACGCCGGAATGCCTTCAGGGTCGCAATATCTCTCAGAGACTCCCGCATCACGGGGTCGGCTTCGGCCTGAATCAGTTTGGCGGCCGCCGCCGGCATCAAGCCATCAAACATGTCCGGCAGGGTGGCCGTGCCCAGCCACGCCAACTTGACCGCTTCGGCCTCGGCCATCATATCCGCGACGAACAGCGGTTGCCAACTCTGGTTGTTGTACTCCTGGGTCACGTAGGCCATGTCCTGTTCGCTCGCCGTTTTAAGGCGGGCCTTCAGCCCGGGTTGCGCGGCGAAAATGGGGGCCTTGACCTCTTCCAGCCGGGCGAAAGTCTCGAGTGCCTTGCGGATCGCCACGGCGCCGTCAACCGCCGTGCGGGCATTGAGCCTGACCAGGTGCTGGAAGGGCTGCGCCGACAGCCATCCGGGCACGGTGTTGTAGCTGGTGTAATACAGCCCACCGGGGCGGAGCAGGCGACCCGCCAAGGCCCACAGGCTGGCGCGCACCGTCGGCGAAACCCACGAGGCAATCCCGTGGGCGACGGCATAGTCGACCTGGCCATCCAGTTCGCTGCCCGATCCGTCGAGCAACGAAACCGGGCTTTGCGCCAACTGCAAGAAATCAGCCTCGACAAAGCGGATGTTGGTGAGTTCCGCCTCTTCGGCCAACTTTCGGGCGTGGCGCACATGGGCTGGCATGAAGTCAATGCCCAGAAACTGGCTGTCGGGAAAACATGCAGCGAGCAGGATCAAGTTGAATCCCTGGCCACAGCCCAGATCGACGTAGCGAAAACGCTGCAATGGCATGACTTCGCCTTGCAGCAGGGCTGCCCAAGCAAGGTGGGTGGGCGTCATCTCCCGGTAATACCCATAGGTGTAACCATCGGCCGCGTAGTAGCCATGCTGCCAGGCTGCGCTGCTGTTGTTCATGTCTGGACGGTCTTTCCGCAAAAGATAAAGAGGAAACGGGGATCGGAAACTCTCCGCGCTGCAATGACGGGCTATTCGTGGCACTTCACGATCTTGCCCCCTGGCGGGCATGTACCCCCGCAGGCCGGGGAAGTATAAATCAATGATTCCGCAGCCCGGCCCAATCGTCGAATGGCTCGGTGTCTCGATTGGGACGCCTCGCCATTCTGGATGCAGTCCGCCCCGTGGCAGCTGGAACGTTTGAGTCCAGGACCTCCACGTCCTGGATTCAGGGGCTGACACCGGTCGGTCCCGACTATGCGGGCTGCCTGCCCGTCGGTTCGAAGTCGCCCATGCGTTGCGTCTCTTCGCAGCCACGGCACCGGTCCTTCGCCGTCGCGCCGCTTCGGCCCCATTTTCGGTGCTGCCTGGCCGACCGCTCGCACATCGCGCGCCCGGCATTGCCGCCCGCCTGCGGCCCTCATAACACGGCTTCTGGCATCGCGCCGCCTCGGTAGCGCCATCCTCCATCGGTCGGCTTGCGATCGATCCCGCTCCGCCTGGTGTTTGCATCCTGCGAGCAGATCACTCGAGAAATTGCGCCGGCACCTGATTGCCGATACCGGGCAAAAAAAAGCCGGACAAGCCGGCTTTTTTGTTTGTCAGGCCCCGGCTTCCCGGGGCCCCTCTGTTCGCTGTCGGGCGATCAGATGAAGTTAAAGTCGCTGGTGGTCAGGCTGCCACCCTGCGCGGCCAGACCGAGAATGCCGATTTCATGCACCGCCTCGGTGAAGTCGACTCCGCCGCCGGCGAACGCAGCCGGCAGAAGGGTGGTACGGGCAAACATGGTCGACGAGAAGTCAGCACCGTTTGCCGCGAACAGCACTTGGTAGTCGGCGCCAGTGGCACTTGGGATTGAAGGTGCCGTTGGCGTTGTAGTCACCTCGGCGAACCACGACCTGCACATCAAAGCGGCACCGCACCGATGTTCGTCGCAGTGGCCCTGACTGGCGTAGAAGGCAATCGCGTAGAAGTTGTCACCGCCACCGGCCCAGCGTCGATCTGAATCGTATCAACGCCGGGCGTGAAGTCGGTGATCACGTCTTGCCCGCCCAAGGCGAGGCTGGTCGACTTGCCGGCTTCGGTGTAAAGGGGATTGGCCGCCAGCGCGTTAACAAGGCTCGCCGAGTCGAACACGTAGGCAAACACGTCGAGTCCGGCACCACCGGTCAGCGTTTCAAGCGTCCCGGCCTTGTTGGCCGCGTTGCCGCCACCGATGATCCAATCGTTGCCCGCACCACCGACGATGTTGTCATTGCCCACCGCAGTGGCGTTGCCGGTAAGACCACGGTTGGGATCCATGGAGTCGCCGAACAGCACGTCGTTGCCGGCACCGCCGTCAATGGTATCAGCGCCACCGTAACCGACCAGCAAGTCGTTGCCGCCATTACCGGCCAGCGTGTCGGCCGAGTTGGTCGCAAACACCAGATCGCCCGATTCGGTTCCCCGGAAGGTGAAGCCTTTGCTGGCGGGTGCGTTGTGCGGATCATTGGCGAGCACCGCAAACGTGTAGAGGTTATCCTGCGGAACATCAATGTCATACCCCGTCTGGAACCCGTTGGTCGCCTCTGCGAGGTCAACGCTGTGGTTGGCGGCCGTGCTGGTCAGCCCGGTGGCGTCCACCAAAGCGGCCACTTCGTCCTGGAAGTACAGGCCTGTCACGTTGCCGCTACCCGACACCATCACGTTGGAGCCGCCCTGCTGCACCTCCTGATCAAGCCCGATCAGGTTATTGAAGAACGTCTCGGTAGCGCCGCCGTCATTCATGTCATAGGCAGCGTTGATTTCGCCCTGCACCAGACCCAAGGTATTGATCATCACGGTACCGATGGACGCCGACTGCAACCAGTTGTCCCCGGTGACGGAACCAACTTTGGACACGGGACCCTGCACGTTCGTGCCACGATCGTTTGCCAGGCTGTTGGTCCCAAGGGCAGACCCAAACAGGTTGATCGTCGAAGAACGGCCACCCGTAATATTGATCGTGTTCACCGTGGAAGCCGAGCCAGCACCGGCGAAGCTGTCATCGGCGTCAATGCCCCACTGGGTGATCGTCGAACTGAGCGCCGCATCGATGGTGATGGTTTCGAGGTCGCTGGGGTTGTCGCCGAAGTCGCCGAAGGAGTCACGCGCACCGATCAGACCCATTTCGATGTCACCATCGGTGGACGACTTGATCGTGAGGTTCTGCAACGCGTCAGCATCCTCCATGAAGGCAACGTCTGCATTGCCTGCGAAGATGCGGCCAAATTTGTTGGTCTGAACAGTGACTTCCTGCACGTCGTTGCTGTCGACGATTGCCGAAAGCACGCCGCCGCCGTCAAGGCTGCCCAGGATGGTCAGATCAAAGTCCGACTGGCTCTGGATGTTCAACACCGAGGTGGAGCGACCGTTGGCGTCCTTGTCGTCCAGCTGCAACGCGGCATCCAGCGTGACATTGCCAGTGGCCTTGGTGGTCAGGTTGACCACATCGGCATTGACGACGCGGATGGCCGACGTGTTGCCAGCATTGCCGATGGCTGCGGTGGCGGGTGCCGCCACATCCTTGGTCGTGCCTTCGATGTTGATGTCGAGCGATGCGAAAGCCACGCCGTCGTAGTCCACCTCAACGCCCTGGGCCAGGTTGGCCTTGATGTTGAGGGTGGTCAGCGTGCTGTCCATCTTGTTGAAGTCGGCCCGGCTGGTGGATGCATTCAGGTTGATGGTCTTCAGGTCGTCCACTGCAGCGCCTTCGAAGGAAACGGGCGCATTGAAGGCGACGTTGGCCGTCTCGAACTTGGTCATCGCGGCGGCGCGCGTGGTGTCCACAGAGGTGGTGAAGTTGATGGTGATCTCGTCCGCGCCCGCGCCGCCGTTCAGGACGTCGCCGTCGCCGTAGCCGTCGCCGATGTTGATCTTGTCGTCGCCGGAGCCGCCGGTCAGGGCCAGAGCCTTGGAAGCGCCGTTGCCCGTCACGTCGAGCACCAGGTTGCCGGCGAACACGCCCGCTGCCGAGGCCGCGTTGACGGTGGTCAGGGTCGAGGGCAATGGTGCCGTGATGGTGAAGGCCTGACCCGCGAGGCCACCCTTGATTTCAAGCGTGGTACCACCGGTGGCCGACAGGCTCTTGAGCGTGGAGGCCGCGCCCTTGACGTCTTGCACGTTCAGAATGGTGGTTTCGATGGCTTCGCCGTTTTCACCCACCAGCGCCAGCGCGCCGGTGACTTCGGTCAGCATGACTTCGACGGTCGATGCGCCTTGCACCGCTTGCTGGTCGAAGTTCAGCGTGACATCGGCGGCGACGTCGTTCAACTCGAACATGATGGAGTTGCGGCTGTCTTCCTGCAGGTCGTTCAGCACCATGTTGCCGGTGGACTTGTTGGTGATCAGGATGGACTGCAGCTCGGTGGAGAACTTGCTGGCGCCGACGGTCACGTCGCCGTCCGCGTCGATCTCAATGCGGTTCACGCCCTGGGTCGTGACGTTGTTGTAGAGGCCGGCTTGCAGGCTCAGCATCAGGATGTCATTGCCGCCGCCACCGCGAACGGTGTCGCCACCCTGGAAGGTGCCGGTGGAGCCGGAGAACGTGTCATCGCCACTCGTGCCCATAACGAGTTCGTTGGCGGTGGTGGTCATGGCGATGTTGCTGCCAGGCACCGGAGCGCTGCCGGTCCACTCGGCGAAGTTGGCGGAAACCAGGGCATTCCAGGCGTTGGCAGCCGCGCCGTAGGTGGCGTCGCCGGTCAGACCGGACAGGATCTGGCCGAGCTGCAAGGTCACGGTGCCCAGTTGGCGCGACCGACGCTGTTCATGTAAGCCACCACGGCGCTGGTCAGCGGCTCGGCATTTACACCCATGTTCGTCAGGACGATGTTCACGTAGGCGGTCGTGGTCATCGGAGAGTTGACGAAGGGCGCTGCGAGCTGATTCGCAAACGCGTAGAGGTTGGGCGTTGCTTGATTGACCTGGTTGGCAAACTCGAGGCGGGGTCAGCACATAGCTGTCGCCATAGAGCGCCAGGTTGGTCATCGTAACGGCGGCGGATGGGCCAAATACTGTTGGTTGAGACATAAGAAGTTCCTCAGTTAAATTTTCACGAAGTAACAAGTTAAACACCGGAGCCGCTTTTGCCCGCTCCTCCATGCCGGAAGGCATTTGGAGCATGACATCACCCGCTCACCCTTGCAAGTTACCCGTTGGATTATCACACGTAATGGCAGCTTCCTGACACTGATGTGAGACCAATAGGCCTACCTGAACTTTCAGTATAGCCAAGACGCTTGGCGCATTCGAGTGATTTCAGTCACACGTTTTGATTGCCTTGGGGCTGATTTGCATAAATACAACAACCAATTACATTCGAGCCAGCTTACTCGCTTACCACACGGTACGCAAGGCCACGTAGGGCCCCACATTGCCGAAGGTGAAGAGGCGAAGCGTGGCCTTTTGCTGAAACCAGTCCACGCCCCAGAGTAGCTGCCAGTTCGTGGCCAGCTGCTGCTGGAGTTCAACCCGCAGGTTGAACTGGTGAATCTGGCGCACGCGCCCGTAGTCCAGCAACGGGCTGTAGGCGGTGGTGTCCTGCAGTCCCGTCACCGCGGCCACCACGAGCAGATTGCCCACGCGCTCGAGCCCGGACGGTGCCCACTGGCGATTGAGCCACAAGCGGCTGGCCCGAGCGGCATATTGGATCTGGTCGCCACCGGGGCGTGTTTGCTGCTTGCCATGGTCGCGCCCCGCCACCAGCCCAAGTTGCCAAAATCCTCCTTGCGCCGGATAGCATCGCCACTGCCCGCTGACGCCGCCATAAAGGCCCGACAACAGCCGGTTGCTGCTCAATTCGCGGTTGAATGCTTCGAATCCCACGCGGCTCCGGCAGTTCGGTGCAGGATCGGAAGAAAACAACTGCCAGCCGGTCAAACCTGGCAGCTCGACGCCCGCAGTCAGGATCTGCGACTGGTAGCGGACGCCCGCCGCCGTATGGAGCCCGAGGACCGACAGGCCTTGATAGAACGCCACTGGCGAAGATCCGTTGCCCAGACTGTTCGATCCGGCCATTCGCTCAACGGCAAACTCGGCCTGCTGCGACCGGGAGCTTTCAGCCAGCACGCTTCGAAATCCCTGCACGCCGCCAAAGAAGTCGTAAAGGACATCGTTGCCAGCGTCATAGCGCATGGAAAGGCTGGCGTCGGCGCGTCCGTACGAGCCCGGACGCGCCAGGTAGCTGCCGTCCAGCGGCAACTCGACGGGCAGACCGGGAAAGGTGAGGATCAGGGATGAAAGATTGGGCGAACCGAGCGGGTTGGTGGCATAGCCTACCTGAACACCAGCCGTTCCACGAACCCGCAGGGGCTTGTCAGGCGTAGCCGCCCCAGTGTTCATCGAGACCGACAGGTTCTCAATCTGGCGCTGAAGCACCGGCACCAAACCGCTGGGTAACGTGGGATCGGCCAGCAGGTCTTGAACCAGTGTCAGCGCCGATGCATAGTCGCCGATGCCAGCGAGCGCCACGGCGTAGTCGATCTGGGCGCCCTTCAGGCCGGGATTGAGCATCAAGGCGCGCTCCAGATGGTCGAGCGCTTCTGTGTAGCGGCCCTGGGCATTGAGCAGAAAACCCAGCTGAGCCAGAAACTCGGCGTCCGTCTGGCATTGTGCGACTTCCGCCAACAGGGCCTCCAGGCTCGCATTCAGTGTGCGGCAGGCGAGGGGTCGGGCGGCATCCGGCACGGCGGCCCCGGCCTCAGCCTGCAACGGTAACGAGCGCCCGGCGGGCTGCGCAGCAACCCCCGCGCTACTTGCGCAGACCAGTGCCGCCAGCAGCATCCGACAAGCGATGCGGGGCGTCGCGGCCACGAACGCTCGACCTGGACGTTGGGCGCAGGCTCGCATTGCACCGAGGCTACTGAACGGTGGGCGCGGCAGAAATGGGGGGGGCGTACACGTGGTGCGGCACCCTGAGCCCATCCAGCAAGAAGACTCCCATCGACTTCAGTCCGATGCCGCCCACCTGTGCCGCCAGTCCTTCGCCGACGAGAATCGGGTAGGCGAGGTCGGCCGTCATGCCGACCAGGCGGCTGGCGATCGTGACGGTGCGTCCCATGACCATGTGCGTTCGCCGGCTCGCCAGCCCGAATGAACCCGACATGGCGGGACCGGTTTCGACGCCGATACCGAGTGCCAAGGGTTCAAGCCCGGCGGGCGCAGGATCCGGAAGGACGCCCTGAATGGCTTGCTGCAGACTGATGGCGGCGTTCAGCGCCAATTGGGCGTGGGATGGCCTGCCTGTGCGCTCCGGCACCTGTGGCTCCGGGGCCACACCCCAGACAGAAATCGGGTCCGACTCAGGTTCAAAGCTGTGTTCTGGGGCATCGAGGTTCATGGACTGGGTTGTTTGTTGTTCTGCCTTGCCGTCGCTGTTCCAGACAGCGAAGACCGCATCACCCTGGAAGGATTCTATGACACCCCCATGGGCCTTGATGACCCTTGCTGCCGTGGAGAAAATGCGTGCAAGACGGCGGCTGCCTCCTCCGGGGGCCGGGCTTCGCAGTAGGCGGAGAAATTGCGGATATCGGCGAACATGACCGAAACCTGCCGGGTGCTAGCCCGGATGGCACTGGAAGGCGACTGTTGCGCGAGCGCCTCGGCCACGGGCGCCGGCAGGTAGCTGGAGAGATGGGTATAGAGGCGGTCCCGGTCGACCCGGCTACGAGCATGCTCGAGAATGCCCATCGTCAGGCCAGAGAGGCCGACAAACAAGGCTGGATCGGCCCAACCCAACCAGATCGATGCCTTGATCTGAAACAGGCCATGAATTCCCCACAAGACCACGCCCCATGCCGCAGCCGCCAAAGGAACCAGGTAAACCGGAAACCGCTTTCGCTCACGCGCCATGAACATCAGCAAAGCGATGCCCAGCACGGCCATGATGAAACGGTAGGCCGGTGCACCGCTTGGCGTGGCTGGAATGCGCCCATCGATCATGGCCGTGATGATTTCAGCATGAACCTGCAATCCCGCTGCGGCGCCTTCAAAGGGCGTGGCAATGACATCATGGAGTCCGAAGGCGCTGCTGCCCACCAGCACCCACGCGCCACTCAACAGGCCAGCCGGCACGCGGTCGGCGAGCACGTCGGCGGCGGACAAGCTGATGAAGCTGTGGGGATGCAGTTTCCACGGAATGCGGATGTCGCCGTTCTCGTCCAGCGCAATGGCGGGGAACGCCTGGCTTCTACCGCTGAGCATCCAAGGAGCATCCAGCGGGCTGGCACCGCGCTGCAATACCAGGCCGGTTTCCCCCGTGCCGTTCATGAGCGCAACCAGGCTCAGTGCCGGGTAAGACCGGTTATCGCTGCAAATGACGGCAGGCTGATGCCGGACCAACCCGTCGGGCGCGACTCTCGGGGTGATGTGTCCAACCAGGCGCCCCGCCAGCGTTGGCGCTGTGGCGAGATAACCGGTCGCCTCGGGAAACAGCGGCGGACAGGCGGTCCAGTCAAGCGCACCGGCGGGTCTGCCGGATGAGGGGCCCGTGCCCGGATCCAAGGCGAAGATCTGAGCCAGCACGGACGGATGCTGCTGCAGGACCTGTTCCAGTTTGGCGTCGTCGGGTTTGGCATCGGCCAGAACAATGTCAAGAATCTGCTGGCGAGCACCCGCCTTGGCAAGCTGCTCGATCAGCCGTGCCTGCGTTGCGCGCGGCCACGGCCAAGGACCGATTTCACGGAGGCTTTGTTCGTTGATGTCTACAAGTATGAGGCGACGCTCGTCCTTGCGCTCGGCACCCATGCGCCAGACCAGATCGCCGCTGCGATCTTCGAGCATTGGCAGCCAGTTCCCGGTAAGACTCCTTATTGTGGCCCAACCCAACAAACCCAACGCGACGCTCAGCACGACGACGCCGTACCGGGCCCGGAACATGCCCTGCAGTCGCGCCCAAAGTGTCAACTATCGTCCCCAAAGGGTGACGCCGCGTAGCGCACCGGTTGGAATACTCTTTTCAAACAGATAGCCGGCCTCTTTGCCGTCGAGCGTCGTGGCCCCGAGAACGGTCGCGTTGGCGGATGTGGTGCGCATGACGCCGTCCTTGCCGATGGAGCCGCTGGCGACCACGCTGTCAGCGCCCAAGGTTGGACTCGACACCCCCAACTGGGTGGCGAACGTCGAGCGCGAGAAATCCACGGCCAGCGTCCCGTTGTCCACTTTGGCGGCCTCGACGCCATGATCAAAGTTGCGCTGGAAGAAGGCCGATGACCCCGCCAGCCGGAAGTTGACCGCGGCATCGGTGGTGGTCAACACAGCGCCCGCAGGCGACGCGTTCCGGGTGAGCACGTGAGCCGTTCCGAAGGCAACGGACTCGCGACCGGCAGCCGACGCCTGCTCGAAGGTCTGGCTGAGGGTGTCAAGACCGCCATCCCTGACCCAGGCATACCGGGCCCAGACCAGTTCATTGACCTGCGGCTGCGGTGGAGCTGGCGCCGGGACGACCGGTGACTGGGCTGCGGCAATCTGGGCCGCGGCAATCTGGGTTGCCGCCTCCACCAGATCCCTGCTTCGGGCTTCGTTGACGATGGGCCTGTCCAGATTGGCGCCCGTGGCAGCCTTGGCTTCGGCACCGACGCCGACACCGACGACGGGCGGAACCGTCGTCGCGATGCCCACGCCTGCCGCCGGACGCCGGGCGCTGGCCAACAGGTCGATCGCCGCCACGAACTGGGGCACCCCTTGCTGACGGTTCAGTTCGAGCATGAGACCTTTCATGTCGGCGGACAAGAGTTTTTCACGCCCTTTCTGGCAGGAACCCAGAGGAGTTGCGCAATCATCCAGCGGCGCCAGCAGGATCGCGCCTGAATAGACCGACGCTGCAGTGACATTGGCGTCCGACTTGACCACAAAGTCTGTGCCTTTGATGCCGATGGCAGCCATCGGGGTGTTGAGGCGGAAGCGCTCGCGTGCCTCCTCGCCCCAGGTCCCGGTAATGGAACGAATCACGCCTTCATCGAGACGGAATTTGATGGCAGACCCTTGCGGCTGCGTTGCGGAGTGGCTGTAATTCTCGATCTGCAGACGACTGGAGGGCCGGACACTGAGACGCCCGCCGTCCACGAACCGCACGTGGACGTGGCCACCTTCGCGGGTTTCGATGCGGTCGCCCGCCCGGACAGGCTGGCCACGCTCGACGGTACGGACGACATCATCCGCACCCACCAACTGCGCCTGCCCGATGAGCAGGGTGACCTCGCCGACGACCTCCGCACTGCCTTGCGCAGCCATGAGCGGTGTGATCAAGGCCCACGCTCAGCAGAAAGCAGGCGAGGCGATGGGGCAAAAATCCAGGCATGTTCAAGGAATTCATGGCGACCTCTCCTTCCGTGAATCGGGGCCTGACAACAGCCCAAACTCTAATAATTTGTTCATTTTCTCACTTCGGCCGCATTTCGCTGT
Source organism: Candidatus Skiveiella danica (assembly GCA_016721925.1). GTDB lineage: Bacteria > Pseudomonadota > Gammaproteobacteria > Burkholderiales > Burkholderiaceae_C > Skiveiella > Skiveiella danica. The sequence continues at coordinate 137,223 of JADKHE010000006.1, read as the reverse complement.
GCGCCCGATCACATGTTCTGTCGTTCCACAGGTCGGCGCTTGTGGTTCCTTAAACCGCTTCCGGCTGAAGCAACAGACCAGGCCAACGCTAAACTTGAGGTGCATGCCGACTTCGCTTCAATTGATTTCTCAGTTTCCGCTGCTGCAGCCGCTGCCGAGGGAGACGCTGGAATCGCTTTCAGGCCAGATGACTTTGCGGTCTTTTGCGCGTCGTGCGATGGTGATGTCAAAGGACAGTCCTGCTCAGGAGTTGGGATTCCTGGTGGATGGACGGCTACAAGGTGTGGATTTCACGGTGGATGGACGCAGCGTGGGCTTGTATTTTGTGGATCCGGGGGACTATTTCGGCGAGTTGTCCGTGGTGGACAGCCAGCCTCTGTCGGAATACGTCATGGCCGCCGTCAAATCGACGGTGGCTTTTCTGGATTCGCGCACGGCACGTCAGCTGATCCTGAACCACCCCGAACTGGCCCGCGCGGTGATGACACGGCTGGCGCAACGCGTGCGTTCGGTCATGGCGCAGCGCACATTGCTCAGCCTGCCCAATCCCATTCAGAGGCTTTGCGTGTTGCTACTACAATTGCCGAGGCGCGCTGCAGATGGGAACTTGCCGCAGGCTACGGTCGATCAGGCTCCGACGCACCAGGAACTCGCGATTATGATCAATGCGAGTCGCGAGACGGTGACGCGCTCTTTCCAGCTCTTGTTCGTCAACAGAATCGTGGAACGCGATGGGCATGCGTTGCGCGTCTTGCGACCCGAGATGCTGAAGGAAATTGCGGAAGGCCGCGTCGATCCTCCGAAAGCCTGAGCCGCTGGCCGCGCGCTCAGGTACTGTGGTTCAGATTTGCCCTTGGTCTTCATTTTCGTGGGTCTGGTGGTTTGAGTATCCTTTTGTCGTACCTGTTTCCGTTGCGCCACGCCGGCCTCATTGGCCAGTTGGCCCGACGGGAGGTGCACACGCGCTACCGCCAGTCCTGGCTGGGTACGGCCTGGCTGGTGCTGACACCGCTGTTGATGCTGGTGGTCTATACCCTGGTGTTCCGGCATGTGTTTCAAGTCCGTTGGAGCCCCCCGGGCGAGGGGAATCTGGCCTTTGCGTTGCGCCTTTATGCGGGCCTTGCCGTGTTCAATTTCTTTGCCGAGTGTGTGAACCGGGCACCGCTGCTGATCGTGGAACAACCGCATCTGGTGAAGAAAGTGGTGTTCCCGGTGGAAGTCCTCCCCTGGGCCAGTGTGATGGCTGCACTGGCGCATTTGGGCATCGCAGCGGTAGCGCTGCTAGGCCTGCGGTGGCTGGGTATGGGGACGGTGCCGTTGTCGGCGCTGGCCTTGCCCCTGGTGTGGTTGCCCTTGCTGCCACTTTGCCTGGGCTTGGGCTGGGGTCTGAGCGCAGTGGGCACTTTTATACGTGATATCGGCCAGATATTGTCGATGGCGATGACGGCGCTGGTCTTCATGAGCCCGGTGTTTTTTCCCGTGGATGCCTTGCCGGCTGGCCTGCGTGACTGGATGTGGCTGAACCCGCTGGCACCGATCATGACCCAGACACGCACGGTGCTATTGGAGGGGCTGTGGCCGGATTGGAGCCTCTGCTCCTTGAGTTTCGTTGCCAGTCTGGCGGTGGCTTGGGCGGGCGCCGCCCTTTTCCGTCGGCTCAGGCCCGGGTTTTCCGATGTTGTCTGAATCGGCCTCCATGGTGGCCCCCGCCTCGCAAGCGCAGAGTTATGCGATTGAAGCCCGCGGCCTGGGCAAGTGCTACGGTTTGTATGCCCACCCCAGTGACCGACTGAAGCAATTGCTGTGGGGACGGTGGCGACAGTTCAGCCGCGAGTTCTGGGCATTGCGCGACGTGGATCTGCTGATCAGGCCCGGCGAAGTGGTGGGGCTGGTGGGGCGCAACGGCGCTGGCAAGTCGACCTTGCTTCAAATGCTGTGTGGCACCCTGCCACCGACCACGGGCCGTCTGCAGGTGCACGGCAGGGTGGCTGCCCTGCTGGAACTGGGGCCGGGTTCAACCGGAGTTCACCGGCATCGAGAATGTCTTCATGAATGGCGCCATTCTCGGACTGAAGCATCACGAGGTGGAGGAACGTCTGGATGAAATATTGGCATTTGCCGATATCGGGGAGTTTGTCCATCAACCTGTGAAGACCTATTCGAGCGGGATGTTCGTCCGATTGGCATTTGCGGTGGCCACGAGCGTGGAGCCCGATATTCTGGTTATTGACGAAGCGCTGGCGGTGGGGGACGGTGCATTTGCGCGCAAATCGTTTGACCGGATCATGCGGCTGAAGGATTCAGGCAAGACGATCTTGTTTTGCTCGCATTCGATGTACCAGGTGGAGGCCTTGTGCTCACGTGCGATCTGGATCGACAAGGGCAAACTGCGGTTGCAAGGCTCGGCAGCGGAAGTAACCAGCGCCTACAACGCCAGCCTGGCTTCCGGGGGCGGCTTTGCGTCGCAAGCCGCATCGTACGCCCCGCCTGGGCAGATGCGCACAGCTGTTCCTGAGGGTACCGGGCGAATTGTTCGTGCCGTGGCCCGCACCGAGTACGAGGAGGGCCGGCAGGTGCATGTGCACTCGAGCGAGACCGATGTCGCAATCACCATCGAGTTCGCCATTGATCCGTCCCTGCCGGTTCCCGGCGTGGCGGTGGGTTTCTCCGATGCGACGGGGTTGACCGTCGCCAGCGCCGGCTCGGTCAATGACGGTGTGACGCTGCGTATGGACAGCGATGGACGCGGACAGGCGACCCTCTTGTTCAGGCGGCTGCCTTTGCTGAAGGGGCGCTATTCGGTGACCTGCTTTCTGACCACCGAGGACGGCGTGCACCCATACGATCAGGTGGAACAGTGTCTGCAACTGGAAGTGACCCAACACGGCCTGGAGCAGGGCGTGGTGACCTTGCCCCATGAGTGGCAGGCTTAAAACCGTCAGCCCATGACATACGACGCCGGAGCCCAGATGCTCGAGATCGCTGGAACGGTTTTTACACTTCGGGATGTCGGCCCATCCGATTGCACAGCTGTCTTGGGCCTGCACCGCCGTGTTTTTGGTTCGACAGTGGATGCAGCCTGGTTTGACTGGAAGTACCGCCATGGCGGCGGCGAGGCGGTGGGTCTGTGGCAAGGCAATGAACTGGTGGCGCACTGCGGAGGCACGCCGCGCACCGTGCTGCATCATGGCCGACCGGCACGTGACCTGCAGATCGGCGATGTGATGGTGGCGCCCGAGTGGCGGGGTGTCCTGAGGCGCCGCGGGCCTTTTTATCACGTGTCGGAGAGGCTTTACTCCAGCCGGCTGGGCCCTGGAAAGGATTTTTTTGCCGCGTTTGGCTTTCCGAACGAACGGCATTTGCGGCTGGCCGTGAAGATGGGGCTTAGCTGGGATAGCGGACCAGTGGAGGCGCTGAGTTGGAGCGGCACTGGCGCCCTTCCTCGTCCGGGATGGTCATGGCGTGCAGAAACTCTGGCCGTGGATCACCCCGAATTTGACCGTAGGGTCAACCATGCCTGGTCCGCAATGCAGCAAGAAGCAGGCCGGTATTCCATGGGAGTTCGCGATGCCGCCTACCTGCGATGGCGCTTTGCCATGCGACCCGACCAAGCCTACCGTTTCGTGCAGCTTCGACGCCCCTGGCAGAGGCTGCCGTGCGGCGTGGTGGTGCTCGGGCCGACCGTAGCAGCCCCGAATTACCTGCAGTGGCTGGATTGGGTGGGTCCGCTCGCGCTGTTGCCGATGGCATGCACGTTGGCTCGCCTGGAGGCCGCGCGGTCGGGTTCGGCCGGCCTGACGACATGGGCCTCGCCCGCCGTGGCCCTTCGACTGGCCGACACGGGCGTGACGCAGCGCTCGGTGGCCGCCGTTTTGGGCGTACCGAAGGCATCCGACATGACGGAGGAACAGGTGCAGCATCTTGACTGGTGGCTGATGGCAGGCGACACCGACTTCCTATGATGCATTTCATTAAGAATATCAGGCCAACGTTCGGTGGACATCAAGCCTTGCGGTCTATATGGACTGCTTACGGCGAGCTCCACTCCACCTCGGTTGGAGGCGATAGGTCCGGCCAAGTTCCGTGTAGACGGCACGTTGCCAGCCCCTTTTTTGACGACAGGAGTTGCTGATGTCCGAGGCAATCCGACTTCCCGATCTCATGTTGGTGACGGGCGTCAGCCGGATCGACGTTTTGTCTGCTCGGCTCGCCGCCTCCCCCTGCCTTCAGCGCGGCGGCCTGCCTTGGGTGGCCCACTTCAATTGCGACTCCGCAGCCATGGCGTTCAATGCCACCCTGGACAGCCGCCCACGGGCAGACTGGCTGGTCTGGGCCCATCAGGATGTGTTCTTGCCGGAAGGCTGGGACCGCCGGTTCGCGGCCGCCTTGCGCGACGCGCGATTCAGATTTCCGAATCTGGCCGTGGCCGGCGCCTATGGAATCAGCGGCGCGGGACGCAGCGCTGTGCGGGCAGGACATGTGCTCGATCGGGGACAGTTGTTGAAGGAACCGGCCGCCCTGCCCTGCCCGGTCAACAGCCTTGATGAACTCTTGCTGGCTGTGCGCGTGGATTCACCTTTGAGAATGGACCCGGCTCTCGGTTTTGATTTCTATGCGACGGATCTGGTGCTTCAGGCACAGGAGGCCGGCCTGGCGAGTGCGGTTGTGGACGCCTATTGCGAGCATTGGTCCGATACGCCGTCAAGCGGACCGATGCCACGCGAGCTTTTCGAGCGTGTCAAGGCAAACGGACATGCTTTCGAGTTGAAATGGGCGCACCGCCTGCCCGTGAGCACTCCCTGTTTCGAAATCACCCGGCCTGGGGATGTGGCTGCCTTTGTCGATTCGATCGCCTGGGTGGCGCCATGAAATCATCCTTTGGAGCCCCAACCCGCAAGTTGATCTGGCGGTGCGTTTCGTGGCTGCACCATCTTGATTTCGCATGGCTGCTGCCGTCTCTGGCCCGTCTGCCGTTGGCTTGGGGGTTTTCGCTCGCAAAATTGCGGGGACACCTGAACGCTGCAACGGGCCGGGATTGGCGTTCAGTCGCGCTGGGGTTTCGGCACATTCGGCAACAAAGCCTGGCGGGCTTTCGGCACCTGCCGGTAACGGCCGACGAGTCCCAACTGATGGCATGGCGCGACGCGCGTTTTGTCGCTGAAGCCCGTGACGAGTACGAAGCGCAACTGCTGGCCGCGGACCGCGTGCGGGAATTGCACTGTGTCTTCACACCGCCCGGCGCATCAATTGTTTGCGCCGGGCGCAGCCGCGGCCTGGTTTTGCTGACACCGCATTACGAAAGTTTCTGTCTGGGCATCGCCTTTCTCGGCCGCACGGGCGGCGTCGTCAATTCGATGTCTTCTTCCGTGACTCAGGATCCTCGCGTGGATCCGGCGGTGCGGCGACATTTTGATGACAAGTACCGTGGCCTTGAAACCTACTTGAATGGCGGGCGCGTCATTGACATGGAGTCCGGGCTGCGGCCGTTCTACCGCATGCTGGAGCAACACGAAACGCTGGTGGTGCTGGCAGACGCCCCGGTGCTACCCGGCGGTGCGGCGATGTCTGTGAACTTCCTCGGCGGGCGACGCACGCTGGCAGCGGGTGCCGTGCGACTGGCCCAACGCACCGGCAGTGACCTTGGCGGTTTCATCTGCGCGCCGACTGCAAATGGCAGGTACGAATTGACATTGTGCGAACCGGGGCCGTCGAATGATCCGGCAACAATTGATCGGGTTTACAGTTTCATGTCAGCCGCGATCATGGCCAACCCGGGAGGGTGGTGGGCCGCTGACTTGCTACCATTCATGCCCCTGACCGAGCCAGTGGCATGATGACACCGGCCCACTCAGGTTGCGGGATGGCACGCGAGTTGTGTTGCCCGCGCCTCGGCCCAATCTCTGAAATTTTTTCCTGATGACTACCGTTGTTGCAGTCGTGATTCCTTGCTTCTGTGTGAAGGACCATATTCTGGACGTCATCGCCCGCCTGGGACCGGAGGTGACTCAGGTGTACGTGGTGGATGATGCGTGCCCGCAGAACAGCGGTGATTTTGTGTCCGAACGCTGTCAGGACCCTCGTGTCAAGGTCTTGAGACATACGGTCAATCGCGGCGTCGGTGGCGCAGTCATGACGGGCTACGCCGAGGCACTGCGCAACGGCGCTGATATCGTTGTGAAAGTGGATGGTGATGGCCAAATGGATCCTTGCCTGATTCCGCTGTTTGTCGCCCCGATCGTCAAAGGGCAGGCAGACTACACGAAGGGCAATCGGTTCTACGACCTGGCGCAAGTGGACCGCATGCCTGCCATGCGCCTGGTGGGCAACGCACTGCTTTCATTGGTCGCCAAGCTGTCAACCGGATACTGGAATTTGTTTGATGTCACCAACGGGTTTACCGCAATCCATGCAAAGGTATTGCGCCACCTGCCGATGGAAAAGATCAGTGAACGCTATTTCTTTGAAACCGACCTGCTGTTCCGGTTGAATACGGTGCGGGCGGTCGTGGTGGACATTCCAATGGATGCGCGGTATGGCACGGAAATCAGCAACCTGAAGATTCACAAGATCTTTCTTGAATTCGCTGGCAAGCACTTGCGCAATTTCAGCAAACGGATCTTCTACAACTACTTCCTGCGCGACATGACTGTGGCCTCGCTGGAACTGGTTGCCGGATCAGGCATGCTGCTGTTCGGCCTGCTTTTCGGCGTAATCCACTGGGCAAGGTCCATCACAACCGGCACTGCAGCCCCCATGGGCACAATCATGCTGGCGGCCCTGCCAACGCTGGTAGGGTTGCAGTTGTTGCTGGCGTTTGTCGCCTTCGATGTCGCGAATATGCCACGCCGACCCATTCACGTCGATTTGCCCGACTGATCCCAAGTTTTCAAAGCAGCATTTTGAACCACTACACTATCCCCAGATTGCGTTTCAATACCCAACCCATGAATCGGGCACTCTTGCGGCTGGTCTTTGTTTGCATCACCACACTCGGCGTCTCGGTCGCCAGCGCGCAGAATCTGCTGCTCGGCGCTACCGTGACCGACACCTGCGCGTCGTGTACCCAGGCGCAATTTGGCCCGCCTGGCGCCATCACTGACGGAGACATGAAGACCAACAGGAACCTGGGGGGAGGTGCTCCGGGCTCATTCATGATTTCGCTCGCCCAACCGATCGCTTTGGGCAGGGTGGTCTTGTTTCCGAATATGACACCGAATGGACCGGTCTCGTTTGAAATTCAAACCAGCAGCGACCCTGCCTGTTCACAAGTCGCCGGCCTGGGTCTCTTTCTATGAGGTTGAAGGCTATTCGAGCCCAAATCGCTGGCTGCTCTTGCTGCTCATTCTCCCGCCGCTTCTGGTCGCTGGCGGACTATTTTTTCGAAGACAATGGAGCAAAAGGAAACTTCTGAGAACCATTGTCGCTGGTGGTGGAAGGCCGGGATGGGTTTTTACTCTGGGGTCACAAGCACTGAAAAGCCGCTGGAGAGCGAGGGCATTGCCGCCTGGGTTGTCAACGCCCGCCACGGGTAAATCGTACCTCATGACCATCAACATCTTTCGCCAGCGGTTCACATCGGGACATTTCTTTTTCTGTTTGTTTGCCAGCTTTTTGGCTTACAGCACCATGGCTGTCATGCCCGCATACAACGCGGACGACCTCATACAGGCACAACCCGCGGCGCAGGACTATTACCCCTATCTGGCATCGGGGCGCTGGGGTTTGTATTTTATTCAGAAGGTTATTTTCGATACCAATCCATCGGGTGTATTCGCATTTTTGGCTGGAATCATCACGCTCGCGTTTGCAGCCTTGCTATCCGCGCAAATTATTGGTATTAAACGTGCCGCATCGGTCTCCGTTTACATTCTGGTATCGATCGTATCTTTATATTATGCAAGCTACCTCTCGTTTGACAGCTCCCGCTTCGCCTACTCCTTGGCCAACCTCTGCGCCATCGGCGGCCTTTATTTCATCCTCAAAGGCCGGTGGTTTGTTGGAATTTCTCTATTTAGTATCGCTCCATCCCTATTTCAGCCGAGCATCCAAGTTGCCGCTACAGTTTTGGTCGGTGCATCAATCTACCTCGTCTTATCCGGGATGTATCGTGAAGCCACTAAGAAGCTTCTTATCGGGATAATCGGAATGCTGGCAAGCCTCATTTTGTATTATGTTTTGACGCAACTTTCCCCTGCCGTCAGCGGCATCCCGCTTTCCAATCGTTCGGGGATTTCATTCTCATCGCTGCTCTTAAACCACCGGGAACTCGTCGCAATCTTCATTGGCCACGGGCTGCCGTCAGGAAAGACCTGCCCTATTACAGTCCGCTGATAAAAGCAGGGGTATGGGCGTTCATGGCGTCCTTCGTTCTGGGGGCATTTCTCTTCGTTCAACAGAAAAGACGATCAACTTTGATACTCTGCGCGGCACTGTGTGGTGTCCTGCTGCTTACTCCATTCTGCTTGGCCTTCGTTTCGGTCTCCGTCGATCAATTTGGGCCGCGAGCGCTGATCGCATACGCTGCAGTTCATGCCATCTTTATCGCCCTGCCAATGGAAATGGCACTGGACCGCACAGAAAATCGCAAGTCCTTCGCTTTTTCAATGTTCAGCGTGGCAATGGCCTCTGCCTTCCTTTTCTTTACCGCGGTTCAGATTTCCAACTCTGCGTTTGACGAGTACCTGTCGTCGCGTAATGACTTCTTCGCCACCAACAGAATAATTTCGCGCATCGATGAAGTCGTAATCAATAGCGACATCCCGATAGAAGGACCGATACCCCTTGTCGTGATCTATAACAAGGGAGTTTCAACAGCGCCCCGCGGCGTTCCAAATACAGCTAGAGCTGCGGACTGGTCGCGTGAATGGATATTCAGGCATATTGACCCCCGCTTTGCGCCAGTCATAGGTTTCGATAAAACAAAACTGACTACGCCTGATAAAGGATTTGCGCACTGGCCACATAAGGTTCTGTCTTCATTCAGGATGGAGTTGTCGTCGTCGTGATTAACTGATGTCGGCGTCAACAGTGTTGGGCCATGCGTGACGGAAAAATCCTCTACCGCGCTGAAAAGCGCGTGCCGACCTGCCGCAGAAAGGGATACGCACGCGAAACTCTTGGCCGGAAAACTGGTGAAATGACCGTTTTAATCGATCTGCGACAAGAGAGCAATACCCGAGACGATCAGCGCAATGCCACCGACTTTCTGAAGTGTCAGCGGTTCGGCGAAAAGAAGCGCAGAGGCCAAGGTGATCAGCATGAAAATGGCACCCGCCATGAGCGGCGAAATGACGCTCAGCGGGTATTGCATAAATCCCGATAGTCAGGATAAAGCTCAGGCCATAGAGGCCAAGCCCGATGATGATGGCCGGCGACAGCCAAGTCTGCCAGCGACCCAGCTCGGTGGTGGCACCCATTTTCAGGGCGACTTGAGCACCAACGTTGCAAAAAACGGCGATGACAACCCAGTAGGCCGCTTTCATGGGTGACCGCCTAGCGTCGAATGCGAGTCTGGGCGCAGAACGTACGCTGGGCGGCGTTTCAATTCTTCATGGATGCGGCCAAGGTAGTGGCCAATGACCCCGAGGCTGAGCATCAAGGCACCGCTGAAAAAAATCTGTAGCAAGATGACCGTGGTAAACCCGTCGGCAGCTTGACCTTTCCATTTCTGGAACAGTGCAACCCCGCCAAAAAGCACGCTGATCACCAAGGTAAACAACCCGCACCAGGATACCAAGTGCAGCGGAATGGCCGAAAAGGAGGTGGATGTTGTGCAAGGCATAGCGTATAAGTTTGAGCTGGTTCCAGCTGCTGTTGCCACCGGCCCTTTACGGAACCACGAAAGGAATGCGGGCGGTTGGATAACTCATCCACTGAATGAGGCCGCGGAAGAAACGGCCACGCTCGTGCAATTTCAATAATTCATCGACGACGATTCGGTCGAGGAGCTTGTAGTCGGATTGTCCGCGCAGGTCGAGGCCGGTAAGCATATGAAAGAGTGCGTAAAAGCCGGAGGAAAAAAGTTTGCTGCTGAATTTTTCCTGCCCGCGATGCGTTTTGTACGCCTCGACAACCTTGGCGCTGCTACGCCAGAGTTGAATCATTTGCGGGATCAGCTCCGGGGGGTGCTGAAGGTCGCTGTCGAGGATGATGACCGCATCCGCATCCGAATTCTCAAGGCCGGCTTGACGGCAGCCTCCTGCCGAAATTGCGCGTAAAACCAATCCATCGGGCACGCGACTCGGTCTGACAAAAACGCACCAAGGCATCCGGCGTGCCATCCTTTGATCCGTCATCGACGATCAGGATGGTGAGCCTGCAATCGGGTTCAATGGCCGCAGCAATAGCGACGATTTTCCGCAGATTCTCCTCTATGACCCGCGCTTCGTTATAGACGGGAATCAGGAGTTGGATACGGGGTGGTTGTGAATTCATACGGTGATATCTCTGAAAAAGGCTTCACCTCGTGGGGTTCTATTGATCTTTTCGTAATTCATGACATCACCAAAGATTAGCCTGCGCCCAGCAAGCGGCGATGATCGTGGGTCGCTTCTGCGCACTCTTGAGCTTGTTGCGTGCGGTCGTTTGCAACTCGCTCAGGTTGTCCGGGCAGTAGTTGGCCATGGCATGACGCTTGGGCCTAGCCCACAGGTATTCCACCGGATTGAGGTCGGGGCGTAGGGTGGCAGATAGGCAATTTGAATATGCCCGTCCAGGCTGTCCACGTAGTCGCTGTGGTGCGACCTGGCGCCATCCCATATCACCAACAGGGGCTGTTTCAGATGAGCCTTGAGCGCCTTGAGGAATTCGACAAGCTCTTCCTTCTTGATGCTGCCTTCGTGACGCCGGAACAAGCAATTGGTTGGCGTGAGGCCCGCGATGACAGAGATGTGATGCCAGTTGAAGTGAAATTGGATGATGGGTGTTTGACCCTTGGGTGCCCAGGTACGTACACGGGTGGGGCCTTCGCTGATAAGGTGTAAAGTAATTCATAGAGAACCCCCTAAAAGTCTAATATAATATCTGAATCCGTGACTTCAGCCAAAATATTTCCATTTTCTTCAATAAAATCAATGACTTAGGTGTAGAATACGGGAACCCTGAAGGTGAGCCCGTCCATGACCGACTTCATTATCAAGAAACTGCCCTACAACCTCAGCTCCCACGCCGGTCTGGCACTCGTTGGCAAATACCTCAAGCGAATCAACGCCCCCGCCTTGATTGATCCCGCCTTCCCGGTTCGCTCTGGCGTTGCCAACAGCGACCTGCTCAAGAGCTATATCGGGCTGCTGTGTCTGGGCAAGAACGACTTCGACGCCATCGAGAACTTTCGGGACAACAAATTCTTCATGCGCGCGCTCGGCCTGCGCGCCGTGCCGTCCAGCCCCACCCTGCGCCAGCGGCTGGACGCCAACGCCTCTTCCTGGTTTGATCTTGCCGCTCAAATCAACCTGGGGCTGCTGGGCAGCCGCATCGCAGGCAAGTCCATTGAGTTTGGCGCTCTGCCCTGTGGCTACACCCCGGTTGACCTGGACAACTTTGCCATGGACAACAGCGGTACGGCCAAGGAACTGGTGGGGCGCACCTACGCCGGAGTCGATGGCTACTGTCCGTTTGCGGTGTATCTCGGCAGTCTGGGTTACTGCCTGGAGTTGGCCCCGCGCCCCGGTGTGCAGCATTCGGCGCTTTTGAGCGAGTACAACTTTGAGCGTGCCTTGCCCATGGCCGCCGGTCTGGTCTCAGGCCCTTTGCTGGTGCGTGCCGATTCCGGCTTTTGCAGCACGCGCCTGATGCAGGAGATCGCGGCGCAGGCGCAGTGCGTTGTCGCGCGAGATCGCCTTCATCATCAAGTGGAACCCGCGCCGCGCGCCGGTGGAGGCGATGAACTTGTTGCGCTTGATCGGCCAGAACACGCTCAACGAGCCGGATGCGCCGATGCGCCACACGGCCAAGCGCCGGCGCATCAAGACGGTGATGCAGGAGATGATGTTCAAGGCGGGCCGGATGATCCGGCATGCCGGGCGCTGGATTCTGGGTCTGGGTGAGGCAGACAGTGGCTTTGCGGTGTTTGAGCGGCACTATGGCCAGCTCAGGGCTGCGTAGCGGCGCCGTCCAAGCATCGAAATTCCACAGCCTGAAATCTGCACTGTCCGCAAGCCTCGGGCTGGCGCAGCCTTGGGCGGTAGGGGCCGGTACCAACACAAACCCAGTCCAAAATCCCCGCGAGCAAGTCCGCAAGGGTGGCGCAAGGGCTTGGCTCGGCAGTTTCACAGGATTTTGCTCGGATATTCGGTAAATTCAGGTTCAAATCGGGTCGCTGAAATTTGAGGTCACGGATTCAGGCTTTGCTTGACCCTGGCCAGACTCAAAGCCACGCCTTCTCGGTTGAGCGAAACAGAAGTCCGGTTGTTAGCGGCCTGACCGCGCAAGCGCAGGCTTCTCCACCCAAAACCACGACAGTCCAGCGAACGCCAAACTGATCGCTGTACTGGCCATTGCAAACACGGCTATGCCAGCGTTTGCCAGCCCGAACATCGCGAGCACCTGCTGCACGGGAAACCCATACAGAAACAAACCGTATGACCAATCGCCCATCTTTTCTGGCAGCCTTGGCAACAAGCCTGGCCTGCCTCCCAGAGCTAGGACAAATACTGCAAAGCCAAAGACAAACACGGCCGTTTGCACATTGGAAGGGCTTATTGCAAGTGACACCCCAACCAGCATGGCACCAAGCCACAACGTTGGTCTTACTTTAGTGCGCCACATGCCAAACCAAGCACCTACGAAAAAAAACAACCCTAGTTTGACTGCATTTAAACTAAGGTATTTTTCATGAGAATTTGCAGGCGGTATCGGGGGCATCGAGTAAAGGATGAACCCAAGAACAATGACCGCGCCGGTGACCGCGACGCGACGGGGAATCGGCAACACCCACAAAGCGGTCAGCGCGAGATAACAATTAATCTCGTAAGGCAAAGACCAAAGTGAGCCATTGACGACGCCTGGCAACGGATTCGTCGCGAACACTCCGGGTAGGGCATATTGAATTTTCCATGCGGATATGTTCCAGAGGTAGGCAAATGTTTGCGGGTGCTTGAGATAGGTCTCGAGTGGCAGCGTCGTGATGATGGGTCCAAGCCAAAAGGCACAATAAACCGTCACAACGGCAAGCGCGGGGAATATCCGGAACACCCTCTTTTTTGCGAAAGAAAACACACTGGATGAACGTTCCAGCGAATTCGTCACCAGATATCCACTCAGGACAAAGAATATCGACACACCAATCCCGCCAAGCGTGTCAATGCCTGTGTAGCGTGCAAAGGGATCAAGCACCGGCTGCCCGGTAAGAGGATAGCAGTGGCTGAACAACACGAACCAGGCCGCAACCAATCGCAACAGGTCAAAATTGTTGGTGCGCCGATCGAGCTGGCTTTCCATTGTTGTTTGATCCTGACCTACGGGCGCTCCATTGGTCGGCGCCATGACGACAAACAGACGACCTTTCAGGGCCGCTGTTGTCCGCTCAGTTTCGGTCGACGTGCATGGTGGCCCACCGGTAGCTGCTGAAATATGTCAGGTCCGCCAGAAAGCCCATGGTGGTTTCGCCCCTTTTTTCCGTAGTCAAAAGCCGTCCATTATGCGTACATCCTGTCTTACAATCACGCGACCCTGAACGCCAGCGACAGGTTGCGGCAAACAGTTCAGGGCGTTTGAGTTCGTTGCTTCGCACCTCTGAATAGTGGCACGCGCTTCGCGATCGGCCAACTGCCCCCCAGACAACACTATTCTCAGGCCGGATTGCCCCCGGGTTGCATATGAGTTTTCCCCTTTTTTTGTTGACCTTGACGACGGTCATAGGACTTTCGGTTGGGCAAGTCTTGTTCAAGCTGGCAGCCGAGGCGATGAATGGTGTCGGTCCTTTTTGGTTGTCGATTGTTCGCAATGGGTACCTTCTGGGCGCGCTGGTGGTTTACGGTCTTTCCACCGCATTGTGGATAGCCGTCCTGCGCCAGGCACCGCTGCGACTGGCGTACCCGTTCGTGGCCATAGCCTTTGTGCTGGTCCCGATCATGGGGCACTGGTTCTTGGGTGAGTCGTTGCGCTGGCAAACTTTCGTGGGTGCAGGACTGATCGGTGCGGGGATCTGGATTTCGGTGGGCACAGAATGACATCCAGCCTGTCTGTGTTCTTTCGGAATCAACCGCGGCAGGTTATTGATCTGCCTTTTGCTTGCGTTGGCTGGTTGGTTGCTTTCGCTGAAGATCCCACCGATGCAGTCACCGGACGAGAACCAGCATGTGGCAAGGGCGTACCTTTTGGCGCACGGAGACTTGACATTGTCGACGCTGCCGAGCCGAAATTCGGGTGGATGGGTGGATGGGGGACTGGTGTCTTTCATCAATGGCTACATGACTCTCCCCGGACATCCTGCCAGGCACCTGAGTGCCAGCGAGCGCGCCCAACTAGACAACACCCCATGGCAGGGCGAGCGAAGTCGGGTCTACTTTGAAATTCCAGGAACGGGCTATTACCTGCCTCTGGCGTATCTACCCCATGCCGTGGGTTTGCGGGCCGGTGAGTGGGCGGGACTCTCTGTTGACCGATCCTACCGGTTGGCGCGAATGGCCGTACTGCTTGCCTGCCTCGGCCTGCTCGCCTGGAGTTTTTCATTGCTCCGCCCGCCGCCATTGGTGCTGGCGGTGTTGCTGCTTCCGATGAGCGTGTTTCAGCTTCTGTCTCCCAGCCTGGATGGACTTACAACCAGTCTGGCGCTTCTCGCGATCAGTATTTTCTTGTCCGTCCTGCGTGGAGGGCGGGTAACGCCGAGATGGGCCTCTTGGACCCTGGCGACCAGTCTTTTGATTGTGGTCGGTAGCAGGGTGCATCTGTTGCCAATGCTGCTGATGCCCTTTTTTCTCTTCTGGAAACATCGGCATAGACGCGATCTTTATCTGGGGATCGGACTGGTGCTGGCATCATTGGGATGGGTGGCGTATGCCCTGCTTTCGACAACGGATCTGAGGGTTGTGCGTAGTCATGGGACGGTGGAAGTGCTGCGCCATTATTTGAAGTCTCCTCAGGATTACGTGCGCGTCGTCTGGCGCACGCTCCTCAATGCGGACTTGAGGGATTTCTACTTCCGGTCTTTTGTCGGGAATCTGGGCTGGCTGGACGCGCCGCTGCGTCCCTTCTTTTACCCTTGGCTGGGGGTAGGCCTTTGCTTGTGTGCACTGGCATCCCTCTCTTGGCGGAAGGGCGTTGAAGATGTTCAGGCCCGCACGGTATTGCTGGCAATAGCAATTGCTTCGGCCTCACTCGTCTTCCTGGCATTGCTGGTGACCTGGACTCCCCATCCCGCCTCGGTTATTTCGGGGGTGCAAGGCCGGTATTTCGTGGTTCCTGTCCTGCTGACGGCTTATGCATTGGGGGGATTCGGACGGACACGGGGGCTGTGGCTGCAATGCATGGACGGGTTGTTGCTGGCTGCTTTCGCTGGCTTGAGCCTGACTGCGCTGATCTTGGGGCTTCAGGATCGTTTCGCAGGATGACCACTCCATGGTGGCCACGATCATCGTCAACTTTTTTTGCGCGGATCTGACCGCGGGCGCCGTCAACAGCGTGCTGACGGATACACCAGGCGCCCATGTCGTTGTGGTGGACAACAGCGAAAGCCCCGCCGAAGCGGAACTCCTGAAAACTGTTCTTGATGGCCGGGCGCAGTTGCTGGTCAACAAAAGAAACACCGGTTTTGGCGCTGCCTGCAACCTCGGTTTCGCCGCCACCGACACCGACCTGGTGATGTTGCTGAACCCGGACGCCCGGGCAATGCCAGGCTGCATCCCGATTCTGGCGGCGGCACTCCATACCCATCCGGAGCTGGGCGCAGTCAGTCCCACGCAGTGGTGGGAGCCATCAGGCCGCTGGCTGTTGCCACCCGCTTGGTTGCCCACGGGCATCGGAATGTGGAGCGTCGAGCAGGCCTGGCGCCTGCCTCGGTGGGCGATACGCTTGTCGCACGCCTACCGCCGCCTTGCGCTTCAGGCATGGACGGCCCAAGGCGAAGTGGTACGACAACGGGCTCTTTCGGGCGGCGCCATGATGGTGCGTCGATCATCAGCGTTGGCGGCAGGCGGTCTGTTCGACCCCGCGTATTTCATGTACTACGAGGATTCCGACTTGTCCCTGCGCCTTCGACGAGCGGGTATGGCATTGGCGCTGGTGCCTCGTGCAACCGCATTGCATGAATGGAGTCACTCAGCAGCCAAGATCGGAATGATGGAGGCATCCAAAGAAATCTACTTGAAGCAGCACTTTGAGGGAAAGGGTGCCTGGGCAGAACGGTTGTCTCGTTGCACCGCGCAGCCGGCGCGCCCGCAGCCGTTGCAATACGAAGCCTTGTCTCATCTGCCCGAGGCCATTGCGGTGCCCTCCGAATGGTACGCCGGCTGGTTGCTGGAGGTCAGTCCATCACCGTTGCTGGTACCTGCGATCGGACAGCTGGGTCAAGGGCCATCAGTGGCGCTGCCTGCGCCACTGATGGCGCGCCTGGGCGCAGGCCCTCTGTACCTGCGGCTGGGCCCCGCATTTGCGGACGCCCCGGATGCTCGGCTTTACGTCAGCGAAAACTCCGCAGCAGGCGGCTGAGCCAGCGCAGGGGCGCGGTGATGCGCCAAGCGCGCGAGTTCAACGTCATTTCGAGTCGCTGCCGTGCTTCGTCGCGGTCACGCTGAGCCTCAGCCAACTGGCTGCAGAGCCGCTGCTGGTATAGACCCGCTTCGTCGAGTTGGCGCCTGATGGCTTCCGCACGGCCGGTCGCCAGATCGAATGCCGTCTCTGCTCGCTGGGCTTCTGCGGTCCTCCGTAGAAGTTCCTCGGTGCGTTTCCCAAGGGCACTTTGCAGGACAGAATTGTCTTCTTCAGCTGCGATCATTGCCGAATCCATCCTTACTTTCATCATGTGGCGGATCGGGTCGAATCCTGGTTCATCAGCTGAGGCTATCTGGTCGGGTGTGACGAGACTCAATGCTTCGGCAAAACGAACCGATGCAGGTAGGGTGTATGTGCGATAGGTGTTGAGGGCCTGGATATGGCGTGTGTAGTCCTGATGGGCCAACTGGGAAGGAAACAAAAGCATGGCGCTCTGCTTTTCGGACCAGACCTGCGTAATATCAACGAGCAGGTTGGCGCATTGGGGTGCCCCCACTTCATATAGCAGTAAGGTCGGAACGGGTTCACCAGCGCGCAGCAATTCAGTTGCCGCGGACCAAGCCGCTCGAAAAGTGGCAAGGTGGTCCGGATGAATTTCCCACATGGAGGGCGCCAGAATCACGTCAACCTGGTGCTGGCGCACCTTTTCGGCAATGAGGGAACTCAATTCAGCCTGGGCCGCCAGGCTGCGATCCGCCAAGCCTTCAAAAACCGCAGGACCAATGCCCAAGCTTGCCAACGCAGCGTTGGTCTCAGCCTGCCGGGTAAGGTATATCTCGGCCCTATCCTCCGCTTCTGCGTATCCTGCGCCGTCGCTGAGGACATATACATGGATATTCACCCCGGCTCGACGATAGAGGGCCAGACATCCACCACAACCAAAGATCTCGTCGTCAGGGTGCGGCGCCAAAACCAGGACGTTCTGAGCGACAGGCAATGACGACGGGCTGTAGGGTAGATACCAGTCCTCCATAGGGGTCACCTATTGCGAAATTTATGCCAGATGCGACGAATAGGGTGATAAAACCTTCTTAGCACGGGTGTACCAAGGACTTTACTTCGTAACCAGGATGTCGGGATACCTGACACATAGAGTTCGCGCGAAAGCGCCTGCGCAATAGCAAGGATTTCGGGTGGGCTGAGTTCGATGCGAAGTTTTGCATGCTGGGCTTGCGCCTTCGCATAGTACTCATCCAGTTGTTGCTGGCGCTGAACAGCGTGCTCTGCCACAGAAGGCACTCGGTAGAGTGACGTGACTTTGGGCACAAGAAGAAAGTCGTGTCGAAGTGAGTAGCGAACCCAGAGGTTCCAGTCTTCAAGATTTTCGAGTTCGGTGTCGAACCCCCCATATTCCAAGAACAGTTTGCGCTGAAACAAGACGGTCTGGATGGGGAGGTAGTTGTGATGCCACAGTAAAGGGCGATTGAATGGCTGCCGGTAAATCAGGCAATGCATGATATCGCGGTAGACCCATGGCTCGTGACTGACGATGTCCGACCGTACCTCATAGGCCAGACTGTAGACAGCTCCAAGCTGGGGTTGCTTGTCCCATGCGGCGACAAGAACTTCAAGGTGATCCGCATAGAATAGATCATCATCGTCCAGAAAACACACCAAGGTACCGGTGGCGGCCTTAAGCGCGGTATTGCCTGCCACGCAACGCCCCGCTTTATCACAGGGAAGATAGATCAGGTTTGGAAACCGCTTTGTGGCGCGCAATGCGTCAACCAACGGCTGCGCGGTAGCGCCACCATCCTCGACGATTACCAGTTCGATATTTTGATAGGTTTGTGCAACGACTGAAGAAACAGCCTCTCGCAGTTTGCCCGAACGGCCAGGCATGGTGCGCACCAATACGCTGACGAGAGGTTGCTGTGAGAGCGGGCGATCGGAATAGCGATAAAAGGCCCCTTCCCGCGACATCGCGTAATCCCACATCCGGAACGGGAAAGACCGTTGGCTCCGGTGTCTGGTGGTCAAGAACTGCGGGGCCAGCCAGAAAAGCCGGAGAAGATTCGACAGCAAGCCGCGACGCTGGCCTTTGAATTGAATCGGCATGAAAAAGAGGCCCAGGTACATTGCAAAGCCCTGAAAAACTTCATCCGATCTGCCATAGCGACAACGTAGAAGTACGTTTGCCAATGTGCTGCCAAGAAATTGTTGCGGTTTTACTTCCGCTGCTTCCTCATACGTATGGTGCCAGACAGTGGCCTGCGGTACGTACCGCAGGCGATGGCCATGGTCACGCAAGCGATAAGACAATTCGACGTCTTCTCCATACAGGAAGAGCCGAGGCTCATAACCGCCCACGGCTCTGACAGCGGACGCTCGCAGCAATACACAGGCACTGGAGCACCATTCCGTGTCGCCGGTGACGGGGTGATAGTCTTTTGGGTGTTCAAAAGGCTTTTGCCTGCATTCCCAAGCGGCAACCTCGGCTACATCCGCAACAGCTGTGTCCAACAAAGTCGTCAGCGTGTTAGCCTCAAATTCCAGATCAACGTTGGTTACCAGGAAATACTCGCTGCCCACTTTTGTCAAGTTGGCGTTGTGCCCTCGGCCAAAACCGACGTTATCGCCCTCCTCAATTTCGATACGGCTAAACTGACCAATCAGTTTTTCCCGGATCTGCCGCAACAACTTCACCGTATTGTCGCGTGAGCCGTTATCCCGCAGTAATAGGGATACACGCGAGAGCGGCAGGTCCTGACTTACCAAGCTATCGACAAAGGGCTGGATCCATTTCTCCGAATTGAAGGTAACGACCGAGATATCGATTGTGTGTGAGGAACTGCGCATAGAATGAAATCGTGCGTCAAGGATGGGCATTGCGGTGATCAGATCTGCGACGGGACTGGAACGCGCGATACACATCGGAATGCCACAGGCGCCACAAGCTCTGCACGTGCCAGAAAAGATGACGCAAGCGCCTTCGGCTAGCGTGTTGCGCCTCATGCTCAACGGTCACGCTAACAACTGGCAACAAACGATACCCCTTCAGTTGGAGACGCAGGCAGATATCCACATCTTCACAGTACATGAAGTAACGACGATCAAAACCACCAAGTTCCGCGAAAACAGCGACGGGGAATACCATGAATGCCCCATTGATCCACTGCCGAGGCTGGGGTCTGTTACGGGAGCCAGGAACGAGATAGCGGCGCAAAAGAGATACTGGAGTTGGTACCTCGCGCGCCAAATCAAGCGGCTTGGGATTCCCATTAGATTGCATCGGGTACGCACAGCCGCCCATAGGCTCTTCAAGAGAGCTGATCAATGCAGGAAAGGGGTCTTTTGTAAGCCTGATATCGGGGTTGACGACGCAAAAAAATGGTGTTTTGCAACGACCAAATGCCTGATCATGGTTGGCGCCATAGCCCATCGGCTCGACATTGGAGATCACAGTTACAGCGAAAGGCCAACTGCGCACACCGATCCAATGCGATAGCGCCTCCTCCGGGATGTTGAGTGTGACAATCACTTCCGCGATCGCGGACGGCGCGAAGGCTGCGAGATCGCGCAGAAGGTGAGGGATTTCATCCCCATGCTCGTGACTCACCACCGAAATGGTCACCTGCTGTGGCGTCACGCGTAGACCTCTGCCATGACAAATTCTTTCCCGAGCTGATCTTTAGAGGAAAGGATGGGCCCCACTCCAACGTCCGGCCAGTTGATACCAATATCCGGGTCGTTCCAGGCGATACACCGCTCTTTGTTCGGCGCATAGTATTCAGTCGTTTTATAGAGAAAATCAGCCATCTCGCTCAAGACAAGAAATCCGTGTGCAAGCCCCGGTGGCACCCACAACTGACGGTGGTTGTCTTCGCTCAACTCAACTCCAACCCACCGACCAAAGGTGGGTGACGACCGACGAATGTCGACGGCAACATCAAATACAGCCCCCCGCACGACTCGCACGAGTTTCCCCTGCGGATTGTGAATCTGATAGTGCATCCCACGCAGGACGCCTCGCGAGCTGCGACTGTGATTGTCCTGAACGAATGACGCAGAAAAACCGGTGGCCTCCTCAAATACCCGCTGATTGAAGGACTCAAAGAAGAAACCTCGTGTATCCCCAAAAACTTTGGGCTCAATGCTCAGCACATCGGGTATCGCTGTCGATGTGACCTTCATGAGAACGCCACCTCCTTCAACAACCGTAGCAGGTACTGCCCGTAGCCGCTCTTGGCCAGAGGCTGCGCCAATGATTCCATCTGCGCAGAATCGATGAAACCGTTGCGCCAGGCGATTTCCTCCGGGCATGCGATTTTCAAGCCCTGCCGATTTTCCAGCGTGGCGATGAACTGACTGGCATCCAGCAGGCTTTCATGCGTGCCGGTATCCAGCCAGGCGTACCCACGTTGCATGATCTGCACGCTGAGCTTCCCGCGATCGAGGTATGCCTGATTGACGGCGGTAATTTCGAGTTCCCCCCGCTTACTGGGTGTGACGGCCTTGGCGATATCGACCACATGGTTGTCGTAAAAATACAGGCCAGTGACCGCGAAATTGCTCTTGGGAACGGCAGGCTTTTCCTCGATGCTGACGGCCTTGCCTTTTCGGTCAAATGCAACAACGCCATATCGTTCAGGATCATGCACATGGTAGGCGAAGACCGTTGCCCCATCAACTTGTGAATCGGCCTTAGCCAGCAACTGCACAAAATCATGCCCATAGAAAAGGTTGTCCCCCAGCACCAGTGCGCTCGGCGAGTTGCCAACGAATTCGTCGCCGATGATGAATGCCTGTGCCAGGCCGTCCGGGCTCGCTTGAACGGCGTACTGAAGATTCATGCCCCACTGACGCCCGTCACCCAGCAATTGTTGGAAGCGGGGGGTATCCTGCGGAGTGCTGATCACCAGAACATCCCGCATGCCTGCCAGCATGAGTGTGCTGAGCGGGTAGTAAATCATGGGCTTGTCATAGACCGGTAGCAACTGTTTGCTTATGGCCAAGGTGGCCGGATGCAGGCGAGTGCCAGAGCCTCCGGCGAGGATGATGCCTTTGCGTGATTTCATGGTTGGATCTGTTTCCGAGGTGTCACAGAATCTCGGCGAGCATACGTTCGACACCCTTTTGCCATGGAGGCAAAGTCAGGCTGAAGACCGTGCGCAACCGGTCGGTGGCTAGCCGGGAATTAAGTGGGCGGCGCGCAGGCGTGAGAAATGCCGTAGTGGGCACAGGGTCGACAGTCGTGGCCCGGATGGTGGATGCAACCGGTGAACGCCGGGCGTGTTCGATCACATACTGCGCATAACCGTGCCAGCTGGTTTCGCCTCCGGCAACCAAGTGGTACAGACCCGCAGCTTCCGGTTGATGCTGCGCCTGGCGCAGGGCATGTGCGGTGACGTCGGCGAGCAGATCGGCTCCGGTGGGAGCGCCGATCTGGTCGTCGATCACGGTCAGACGCTCTCTCTCCTGCGCCAGTCGCAACATGGTCTTTGCAAAATTGCCGCCACGCGCCGCGTAGACCCAACTGGTCCGAAAAATGAGATGCCGCTGACAATTCGCGATGACCAACTGTTCGCCTTCGAGCTTGGTCAGACCATACACATTGATCGGTGATGGCGCATCAGTTTCCACCCAGGGTCCCTGGCCGCTGCCGTCAAATACGTAGTCGGTGGAGTAATGCACCAGCCAAGCGCCGAGCCGTTCGGCTTCTTCGGCCAGCACACCAGGTGACAAGGCGTTGAGGGTGCGTGCCAGTTCAGTTTCATTCTCGGCGTTATCAACGGCGGTGTGCGCTGCAGCATTCACGATGATGTCGGGCCGCACCTGTCGAATGGTCTGGGCCAGTCCACCGGGCCGCGTGAAGTCAGCGCAGAGCTCGGCACTATCGAAGTCCAATGCCACCAATTCACCCAAAGGGGCCAGGCTGCGTTGCAGCTCCCAGCCCACTTGCCCGCCTTTTCCAAACAAGAGGATTTTCATGCGGCGTACTGGATCTTGACCCAGTCCCGATAGGCTCCACTTTGAACGTGGGCCACCCACTGCGGGTTGTCCAGGTACCACTGCACCGTCTTGCGGATTCCAGTCTCAAACGTTTCGGCAGGTCTCCAGCCAAGTTCGTTTTCGAGCTTGCGCGCGTCGATGGCGTAGCGGCGATCATGACCGGGCCGGTCGGCCACGTAGCTGATCTGGTCGCGGTAGCTCCGCCCATCGGCTCGCGGACGCATCGCATCGAGCAAGGTACAGACCCTGTGCACGATTTCGATGTTCGGCATTTCGTTCCAGCCGCCCACGTTGTAAACCTCGCCCACGCGGCCCGCGTCGAGCACGCGACGAATCGCACTGCAATGATCCTTGACGTACAACCAGTCCCGCACCTGCATGCCATCCCCATAGACCGGCAGGGGCTTGCCCGCCAAGGCGTTGACAATCATTAAGGGAATGAGTTTTTCCGGAAAATGATAGGGCCCGTAATTGTTGGAGCAATTGGTTGTGAGCACCGGCAAACCGTAGGTGTGGTGATACGCCCGCACTAGATGATCGCTCGCCGCCTTGCTCGCGCTGTAGGGACTGTTCGGCTCGTATCGATGAGTTTCGGTGAAAGCCGGGTCGGGTGAGGCAAGCGACCCATAGACTTCGTCGGTCGAGACGTGCAGAAACCGGAAGGACGCCTTGTTCTGTCCTGAAACGCCACTCCAGTAGGCGCGTACCGTCTCGAGCAGCCGGAACGTACCGACGATATTGGTCTGAATGAAGTCTTCAGGTCCATGGATCGAGCGGTCGACGTGGCTCTCTGCCGCGAAGTTGACCACCGCGCGCGGCTGATGCTGCACCAGGAGATCACGCACGCGTTCACTGTCGGCGATATCCGCCTGGACAAAGACATGGCGCGGATCGCCCTGAAGGCTCGCCAGGTTTTCCAGGTTGCCGGCGTAGGTCAATTTGTCGAGATTGACCACTGGCTCGCCACCCCCGGCGAGCCAGTCCAGAACAAAGTTGGCACCGATAAACCCGGCGCCCCCGGTAACCAGAATCATGGGAAACGTTCTTGTTGATAATCAAACCACCCGCGTGCGGGCAACATTGGATTATCTCATCGTCCAGTTGCGATCCATCTGAGGGTGTTTTCAGCCGACTTCACATTGCGTTCAACATCGGGGACACCGGCCCAGAACTCCCGACCTAGTCGTCGGGATTGCCACCCACAGACCCGTTCTTATTGATACCTGAGGCCCTTCTTCCCAACACAGGACTACAAATCACAGTCGGCTGGTTGAAATTGTGACCCGCAGGAATGAATCAAGTCATCTTGGCTAGGGATGGTCTGTAAAAGTCCGCCGGGTGACGGCCCAAACTGAGACAGTTGAGCCATGGAACAAATGAGCTTTGCCAGCACCGGATTCAAGTTGGTCGCCAAGCGCACGCGCACGCGTGACGCACCCCTGAATTTCCGGACGAGATGAGCCTGGTGATTCCGTGGTCCGAACTGCTGGCCCTGATAGCGCCGCATGCCCCATTGGGCAGGACGGGGCGCCCGCCGTTTGCCACCGAAGTGGTGCTGCGCATTACCTGCTGCAACAATTCTTCGATCACTGCGATCCGGCCATGGAAGAAGCGCTGCACGACATCCCGCTGTACCGGGAGTTTGCCTGGCCCGATACTGGCATCACGCGCTCAAGGCCGGCACGGTGGTCGATGCCACGTTGATTGCGGCACCGAGCCCGACCAAGAACGACAGAGGGCAACGAGACCTCGAGGTGCACCAAACCAAGAAGGGCAATCAATGGCACTTTGGCATGAAGGCTCACATTGGCGTGGACGCCGATTCGGGCCTGGTGCACACCGTCACGACCACATCAGCCCATGCACACGACATCACCCAGGCGGCTGCGCTGCTGCACGGGCAAGAACAACAGGTCTTTGCGGACTCGCGTTACCGGGGCGTTCACAAACGCGAGGAGGTTCAGGCGCAACACCCACAAGTCAACGGGCACATTGCCATGATCCCGGGCCAGCGCCGAGTGATGGACAAGAACCGGCCCATCAACGCGCTCAAGGAGCAACTGGAGCAGATCAAGGCCAGCATCCGCGCCAAGGTCGAGCACCCGTTTCGGGTCATCAAGTGCCAGTTCGGGCATCGCAAGGTTCGCTATCGCGGCCTGGCTAAGAACACCCGCCAGTTGCTGGTGATGTTTGCGCTGTCGAACCTGTGGATGGTGCGCAAACGAATCTTGCAGGGGCAGCAGGCATGAGTGCACCCACAGCGGGGGCGAAGGCCCGAAAACAGGCACAATCGGGTCAAAAATGCGCGAAATCGGCGGCAAATTCAGCGCTGGTTTCGCCATGTGAGCAGTCACGCATCAACTCGGGCTGTGGCATGGGTTGGGCAGACCATTTTTAAATGATATCCCTGCATCCAACGCGCTGCTACGGTTTGCATTGGAGTGATCAATCGAGAGTTGCACCGGACATTTCTCTGACAAATGAACAAGAGCGCGAGCGGATTCGGATTGTCCGCTCCAGGCCACCAGCGTGAGGTTGGCGCAACGCGCGCAGATCGTGCTGCTGGCGCGCAGGGCCTGCAGAACAAGGACATCACCGAGCCATTGGGCATGGGGCGCGTGCAGGTTGCGCGCTGGCGCCAACGCTACCTGGATTAGGGGTTGCAAGGATTGAGCGCGACCTGCCGCGCGGTGCGCCACCGGTGAAGGTAGATGTGGCCCGGCTGGTGGAGCTGACCACTCAAACGACGCCCGAGGCCGCCACGCACTGGAGCACGCGCACGATGGGCGCGGCCAACATGCACATAACTACAAGCGCAACGGCACGACCACTCGGTTTGCTGCGTTCAACGTGCTGGATACTCGGGTCATCGGCAATGCCAGCAGCGCCACACGCACGTCGAATGGCTGAAGTTGCTGCCCCAGATTGATCGCCAGGCCCCCAAAGGGCAAGGCGCTGCACCTGATTGCCGACAATTACGCCACCCATAAGCACCCCACTGTGCAGGCGTGGCTGGACAAGCATCCACGATTCCACATGCACTTCACTCCAACCTCGGCCTCGTGGCTGAACATGGTCGAGCGTCTCTTGCGCCACATCACTACCGAACGGCTACGCCGAGGCATGTTCGCCAGCGTGCCGGAACTGGTGACTGCCATTGATGAATACGTCGAGCATCACAACATCAATCCCAAGCCGTTCATCTGGATCAAGAGCGTTCGCGACATCCTGCAAAAGGTCATTTGCGCCAATAGCCGCTCAGATCCTAAACACAGAGTGCAACATTCCACCAACCGGCAGCACTGCAAAGTGCTACACCAGCCGAACCAAACAACGACCGTCCGGAGATGGAGGGGTCCGGGAATGAAAGTCAGTTCCCAAAGCGCAACGGCCGTTCTCAGCAAAAAATGGTTAGCGATCGACGATCCTGTTTCGTAACGACCGGGCGCGCTCAGCGCCGCTGGTCCACCACACGCTTGGCCTTGCCCTGGCTGCGTTCCACGCCGCCTTCGGCGCGCAGCTCGATCTCGACACTGCTGCCCACGTAGACCTTGATCTCGTGCTGCAGCATCTTGGCCGCTGCGCGCGCCTCGATGCTTTCGGGCGACAGGCCGGGCCGGGTTTCCACGGCCACCCGGAGGTTGTCCAGCGGGCCCTCGCGGGTCAGCACGCACTGGTAGTGGGCGCTGAGTTCCGGGCGCTTGAGGATCAGCTCTTCGATCTGCGTCGGGAACACGTTCACGCCGCGGATGATCATCATGTCGTCGCTGCGGCCGGTGATCTTCTCCATGCGGCGCATGGTGCGTGCCGTGCCGGGCAGCAGGCGCGTGAGGTCGCGCGTGCGGTAGCGGATGATGGGCAGCGCCTCCTTGGTCAGGCTGGTGAAGACCAGCTCGCCCATCTCGCCGTCCGCCACCGGCTCGCCGGTCTCGGGGTGGATGATCTCGGGGTAGAAATGGTCTTCCCAGATGGTC
Source organism: Candidatus Skiveiella danica (assembly GCA_016721925.1). Taxonomy (GTDB): domain Bacteria; phylum Pseudomonadota; class Gammaproteobacteria; order Burkholderiales; family Burkholderiaceae_C; genus Skiveiella; species Skiveiella danica. The sequence continues at coordinate 110,590 of JADKHE010000006.1, read as the reverse complement.
GGGCCGTCCTTGGTCTCGGCGCATTCGCTGGCCACGCCAGGGCCCATGACCTCGCTCAGACCATAGATGTCGACCGCGTGAATGCCCGCGCGCTGCTCGATCGCCAGGCGCATGTCGTTGGTCCAGGGCTCTGCGCCGAAGATGCCGATGCGCAGTGACGAGTCCGCCGGGTTGATGCCCTGGCGTTCGAATTCGTCGGCGATCGCCAGCATGTAGCTGGGCGTGACCATGATGATGTCGGGCCGGAAGTCCTGGATCAGCTGCACCTGGCGCTCGGTCTGCCCGCCGCCGAAGGGCACCACCGTCAGGCCGAGCTTCTCGGCGCCGTAGTGCGCACCCAGCCCGCCGGTGAACAGGCCGTAGCCATAGCTCACATGCACCATGTCGCCGCGCCGCGCGCCCGCCGCCCGGATCGAGCGCGCCACCACGCCCGCCCAGGTGTCGATGTCCCTCAGCGTGTAGCCCACCACCGTGGGTTTGCCCGTGGTGCCGCTGGACGCATGGATGCGGGCGCACTTCTCCCGCGGCACGGCGAACATGCCGAACGGGTAGCTGTCGCGCAGGTCCTTCTTGGTGGTGAACGGGAATTTCGCCAGGTCCGACAGGGTCTTCAGATCCGACGGATGCACCCCGGCCGCGTCGAACTTGGCCTTGTAGACCGGTGAGTTGGCGTAGGCGTGCGCCAGCGTGGCCTTCAGGCGCTTGAGCTGCAGCGTGCGCAGCTCGTCGATGCTGGCCTTTTCGATCGGCTCCAGGGGGAAGGCGGTCATGGCTGGTCTCCCGCGTCGGCAGTTTCAGGAATCACCGTGCCCTGGATCTGCGCGCTCTTGCCGCGGAACAGGGCGATCACCTGGCCACGCTGGTTGGTGACCTTCATGTCGTAGATGCCGTGCCGCCCGCTGAGCGTCTGCTCGACGCCTTCACAGGTCAGCACGTCGCCGAGGTGGCCCGGCTTGAGAAATTCGATGCTGCAGCCGGCCGCCACCGTGTTCTTGTTGTAGCTGTTGCAGGCAAAGGCAAAGGTGGAGTCGGCCAGCGTGAAGATGAAGCCGCCGTGGCAGATCTGGTGGCCGTTCAGGTGCAGCTCCCGCACCGTCATGCGAATGACGGCCCGGCCGGGCTCGCAGCTGACGAGCTCCATGCCCATCGTGTCCTTGGAGGCGGTATCGACGGCAAACATGGTCTCGCCGACCCTGCGTGCCAGGTCGCGGGCTTGTTCCGGCGCGGGCGCGTGGCTGTGGGCGCTCATCGTCATTCGCCCTTGAACTGCGCCGAGCGCTTTTCCAGGAAGGCCATCACGCCTTCGATGTAGTCGTGGGTGTGGCCCATGGCCGCCTGTGCATCGCGCTCGGCATCGAGCTGCTGGTGCAGCGTGCGCGTGGCGCCGTCGCGCAGGAGGTGACGGGTGGCCACCAATGCCCGTGTGGGCATCACGGCCAGTCTTTCGGCCATGGCCAGCGCGGCGGCCAGCGGGTCGTCGGCCACGTCCCAGATCATGCCCCACTCCAAGGCCCTCGCCGCCGGCAGCTTGTCGCCGGTCATGGCCAGCGCCAGGGCGCGTGCCAGCCCGAGGCGCTCCACCAGAAACCAGCTGCCCCCCGCGTCCGGAATCAGGCCGATCTTGCTGAAGGCCTGGATGAAGCTCGCGCCCGGCGCGGCAATGGCGATGTCACAGGTCATGGCCAGCGAGGCACCGGCGCCGGCCGCCACGCCATTGACGGCCGCGATCGTCGGCACGCGCAGCGCCTGCAGCCGGCGCACGGTGGGGTTGAACGCCTGATCGATCACCGGGCCGGGATTGGCGCGCTCGACCAGATCCGGCCCGGGCGCAAAGTCGAACTCCGACAGGTCGGCACCGGCGCAGAAGCCACGGCCGGCGCCGGTGATGACGAAGGCCCGCAGCGCCGGATTGGCCTCCACGTGGCCCATCGCGGCGCCGAGCTCGCGATGCATCTGTCGCGTGAAGCTGTTGAGAGCCTGAGGTCGGTTCAGCGTGGCGATGGCCACGGCGCCGCGCTCTTCATAAAGGACGGTCGGTTCGGTCATGGTGTCTCCTGGGCTGGAATTTACCATTAGCCGACCGATCGGTTGGCCAATGTTTTCCCTTGGTCGGGCCTTGGTTATAGTCCTACGCTACCCCCCAATCTTTCAACAGAAAACCCGGAGAAAGCCCATGGCTTATGAACTGATCGAGGTGCGCATTGAGGCCGAGAAGGTCGGCATCATCACACTGAACCGGCCGAAGGCACTCAACGCGCTCAACAGCGCCCTGATGGACGAACTCGGTACCGCACTCAAGGCCTTCGACGCCGATGAGGCCATCGGCTGCATGATCATCACCGGCAGCGAAAAAGCCTTTGCCGCCGGTGCCGACATCTCGGCCATGGCGAAATTCACCTTCTCCGACGTCTACAAGGAAGACTTCATCACCCGCAACTGGGAAACCATCCGCTCGATCCGCAAGCCCGTGATCGCGGCCGTGGCCGGCTTCGCGCTGGGTGGCGGCTGCGAACTGGCCATGATGTGCGACTTCATGATCGCCGCCGACAACGCGAAGTTCGGCCAGCCGGAGATCAAGATCGGGATCATCCCTGGCGCGGGCGGCACCCAGCGCCTGCCCAGGGCCGTGGGCAAGTCCAAGGCGATGGACATGGTGCTCACCGGCCGCATGATGGACGCCACCGAGGCCGAGCGCGCCGGGCTGGTCAGCCGCGTGGTGCCGCTGGACAAGCTCATGGACGAAGCGCTGGCCGCCGCGCTGGTGATCTGCGGCCACGGCCAGCTCGCCACCATGGCGGCCAAGGAAAGCGTGAACCGCTCCTTCGAGAGCGGGCTGAGCGACGGGGTGATGTTCGAGCGCCGGCTGTTCCATTCCCTGTTCGCCACCGCCGACCAGAAGGAGGGCATGGACGCTTTCCTGAACAAACGCCCCCCCGCCTTCACCCACCGATGAAAACATGCCGGATTCTTTGCTAGAATTCTGGCCTTCGGTGGTATAGCTCAGTCGGTTAGAGCGCAGCATTCATAATGCTGATGTCCCAGGTTCAAGTCCCGGTACCACCACCAGGATTTCCAAGCCCGCATGAGTGCCCACTCTGCGGGCTTTTCGTTTGGGCGCCGGGTGCTACACTTTTCCAGCCGCAGGTGGCGCCGAGATGGTGCCACGCCCTCCTCCTCAGCCTCTGGATGAACACCATGAACCGCTGTCTGACTTTGTTTCTTTCCTCGATGATGCTGGCCGCGACCAGCCTGCCTTTGTTGGCGCCTCTGTCAGTGCAAGCCCAAGGCACCCCGCGCACCTTTCCGGAGTCCGCCTTGCGCGGCAAGCTGGTGGTGACGCTTCCGCCGGAAGTCTCGCTCAACGGCAAACCCGACCGCCTGTCGCCTGGCGCGCGCATCCACGACACGAACAACCTGCTGGTGATGTCCGGCGGACTGATCAACCGGGAATTGGTCGTGAACTATGTGCGCGACGGCCATGGCCTGATCCACGAAGTCTGGATCCTCACGCCCCAGGAGGCCGCCATGAAGCGGCCGGCCCGCCCGGCCTGAACCCACAGGGGCAAGAGTGGCCAAAAAGGTCCGGCGCCCCTCGATTCATCAAGAAAGGCAGCCGATTCCCCTCGTGGAACGGTGCTTGATTGCTCACCTTTTTTCAGATTCAGCAAGTCCGCCATGGCCAAAAAAGTCTTCATCAAAACCTTCGGCTGCCAAATGAACGAGTACGACTCGGACAAGATGGCCGACGTGATGCGCGCCGCCGAGGGCTACGAGCCCACCACCGACGTGGACGAGGCCGACCTGATCCTGTTCAACACCTGCTCGGTGCGCGAGAAGGCGCAGGAAAAGGTGTTCAGCGACCTCGGGCGGGTGCAGCACCTGAAGAAAAAAGGCGTGCTGATCGGCGTGGGCGGCTGCGTGGCCAGCCAGGAAGGTGCCGAGATCATCAAGCGTGCGCCCTATGTGGATGTGGTCTTCGGCCCGCAGACGCTGCACCGCCTGCCCGAGTTGCTGGCATCCCGCGCCGCCCAGGCCCGTCCGCAAGTGGACATCAGCTTCCCGGAGATCGAGAAGTTCGATCATCTGCCGCCCGCGCGGGTCGAAGGGGCCGCCGCCTACGTCTCGATCATGGAAGGCTGCAGCAAATATTGCAGCTACTGCGTGGTGCCCTACACGCGCGGGGAGGAAGTCAGCCGCCCGTTCGATGACGTGCTGGTCGAAATTGCCGGCCTGGCCGACCAGGGCGTGAAGGAAGTCACGCTGCTGGGCCAGAACGTCAACGCCTACCGGGGCCCGATGGGCGGCACCGGCGACATCGCCGACTTCGCCCTGCTGATCGAGTATGTGGCCGACATCCCCGGCATCGAGCGCATCCGCTACACCACCAGCCACCCCAACGAGTTCACGCAGCGCCTGATCGACGTGTACGACAAGGTGCCCAAGCTGGTGAGCCACCTGCACCTGCCGGTGCAGCACGGCAGCGACCGCATCCTGATGGCGATGAAGCGTGGCTACACGGCCATGGAATACAAGAGCACGGTGCGCAAGCTGCGCGCCATCCGCCCCGACATGGCGATGAGCAGCGACTTCATCGTGGGCTTCCCCGGCGAGACGGACGAGGACCACGCCAAGACGATGAAGCTGATCGACGACATCGGCTTTGACAACAGCTTCAGCTTCATCTTCAGCCCGCGTCCGGGCACGCCCGCGGCCAACCTCCATGACGACACGCCGCACGATGTCAAGCTGCGCCGCCTGCAGGAACTGCAGGCCGTGATCGAGGGCAACATCCGCACCATCAGCGCCACGCGCCTGGGCACGGTGCAGCGCATCCTGGTCGAGGGCCCGGCGCGCCGCAACCCGCAGGAGCTGATGGGGCGCACGGAATGCCACCGTGCCGTCAATTTCCCCGGGGGGCCGAACGCCGCCCGGCTGGTAGGTCAGATGATCGACGTGACCATCACCGAAGCCATGCCGCATTCCCTGCGCGGCGAGATCTGCGTGAAGGACGGCGCACGGGCCGCCTGACAGCCACTACACTATTGATAACTAGTCATCGCCATTTCCAGACTTTGAATTGAGAGTCCCCGAAAGATACCTTCACTACTGCCCGGTAAGTCTTCACCGTATCAGAACAACTCTGTTTGTAGAGGAGAGGTATCCGGTTCTTGGGATCGAACTGAGTTGGAAACCATCCTTGTGATGGGTAATCTTCTCGAACATATTGACCTCCACCAGATGCAGGAAATTGCGCAACGAGAGCTGATCGCGAAACGGGCGATGCGCGATCAACGCCAACAGGTACGAGCAAACTGCGATCCAGATCTGGGACTTCATGGCGTTTAAGGAGTTGCCAAAGAAATGCTGGATGCTCAGGTTCTGCTTGAGCCACTTGAAGAACAACTCGATCTGGCAGCGCGGCTTGTAGATGGCCGCAATCGTCAGCGCGGGCAGGTCCAGGCGATTGCTCAGGTACACCAGTTCCAGACAGGTGCTTGCGTCACAAAGGCGAGCCCCGCGCAACGGCCCCGGGCAATCCTTGCTCGCTCTTTGGCCCACCAGCGCGATCGTCTGATCCGACCACACACCAGTCTTTGCGTCGCCGGGGTGCGCCTGGATGCTGCGAAAGCTCAGGTTGGCGTTGGCACAAACCACCAAGCTGCACTCGCGCTGCACCAGCCGTTGCAGCCGGGCAAAGTACACATACCCGCGGTCCAGCACCACGATGGACCCCGCAGGCAGCCTTAGGCTGTCGAGCGTGGACACATCGCTGACCTTTGCCGTGGTGATGCTCAGCATGAACGGAGTGGCACCGCGCAGATCGAAGGCGGTATGGGCCTTAATGCCGGCCTTGGTCGAGCGAAAGTCGGCCCACGGAAACAGCTTCAGACACAGGTCCACGGTGGTGGAGTCCATGGCATGCAGCGGTTCCTTCACGCCCAGCCCGATGTCCTCGTCCCGGTACTGGGCCGACACCATGGCAATTAGGCGCTGGCCCAGAGCTTCAAACAACTCGGCGCTGCGGAACTCGTAGGCGTCGGCCAGCGTGGAGCGCGATACCCGCTGGCGCAATCCCGCGCGGTACAGCTTGGTGCCTTGGGAGTTCAGGCAGTCCACAAGGTCACGCAAGCCTTCGCGGCGGGTCAGTTGCACATAGATCATGCAGATGAGGTGACTCCACGCAGTGAATCCTCGCGTCCAGCGGTTGGCCTGGTAGCTGACAACGGGATGCTCGGATTGCGCATACGGCACGATCGCCAACAACTGCGCCAGGACCGTGCGAGTGGGTTTATGGTGCGGACCTCGTTCAAATGAGGTCACGCTACGCCCAATGAGCAACTCCGGATTGCAAATCGCCGGAATCTCAAATCCCCTTGAAACCCGCATCCAGCCTACGTTTGCGCCACTATAGGTCGAAATCTATCGGACAGTAATGAGATGCTTTTGGCGCTTCAGTTCACCCGCAGGGGAATCGTCACCGGCCCGTCGTTGACAAGGTGCACCTTCATGTCGGCGGCAAAACGGCCGGTTTGCACGACCGGGTGCGTGGCCCGGGCTAGATCCACAAAATAGTCGTACAAGCGCCGCCCGTCGTCCGGCGCCGCAGCCTGGGTGAAGCTGGGCCGGTTGCCGCCGGTGGTGTCGGCGGCCAGTGTGAACTGGCTGACGATCAGCAGGCCGCCACCGACGTCCTGCACGCTGCGGTTCATCTTGCCGGCCTCGTCGCTGAAGACGCGCAGTTTCAGGATCTTCGCCAGCAGCTTGTCCGCCTGGGCCTCGGTGTCGCCACGCTCGGCGCACACCAGCACCAGCAGGCCGGCGCCGATCTGGCCGATCACCTCGCCCTCCACCACCACGCGCGCCTCGCTGACACGTTGCAGGAGGGAGATCATTCAGCGCGCCCTCGAAGGACAGCGGACATCGCACCGATGCGCATGGCGTTTCATTTCAGATCCTTCGGATCGTCGATGTGGGCCTCCACATCGCTGGGCAATAGCTGGATGCTGGCCCGCAGGCCCGGCACGGCGCTCATCAGCGCCTGCTCCACGCTGGTGCGCACCGCCGCCGCGCGCCCCAGCGACCAGCCCGCCGGCATGTGCATGTGCAAGTCGACAAAGCGTCGCTGGCCAGCCTTGCGCGTGGTGATGTGGTCGAAACGGATGATCGGCGTCGCGCCACGGCTGTGCGAAAACCCGTCCAGCGTCTGCTGGATGGCGACCATCACGTCCGGCTCCACCGCCTCATCCATCAGACCCTGCGACGAGCGCCACATCAGGTGGAAACCCTCCCACAGGATGTTCAGCGCCACGCCGATGGCCACCACCGGGTCGAGCCACAGCCAGCCGGTGAAATACACCAGCGCGATGCCCACGATCACGCCCACGGAGGTCCAGACATCGGTCACCAGATGTTTGGCATCGGCCTCCAGCGCGATGGACCGGTGCTCCTTGGCGGAGCGGAACATGACCCAGGCCAGCAGGCCATTGAGGGCGGAGCTGGCCACCGACAGTGCCAGGCCCCAACCCACCTGTTCGATCGGCTGCGGGTCAAACAGCCGGTGCCCAGCCGCCCAGATGATGCCGGCCGCCGCCGCGATGATCAGCGCGCCTTCGAAGCCGGAGGAAAAGTATTCGGCCTTGTGGTGCCCGTAGGGATGGTCCTCGTCGGCGGGGCGCGCCGCGATCGTCACCATCACCAGCCCGAAAATGGCGCTGGCCAGGTTGACAAAGGACTCCATCGCGTCCGACAGCAGGCCGACCGAATCCGTCACATACCAGGCCAGGGTCTTGAGCGTGATCGTGATGACCGCCACCGCGATCGACGCCATGAGCAGGCGACGCGGGGTGAGCAGCCGGACGGTGGCGGGGATCATGCCGCTATTGTCGCGTAGCGTCTGGGCGCCCCCGTGCCAGAATCCGGCCGATGGCGCGGCAATGGAAGGCATTTCGATGGTGGATCCTGGCCTGGGTGGCGCTCACCCTCGCTGGCGCCGTCGCGATCGCGCGCCTGGAGCTGGCCCAGCTGAAGGACGCTTTTGAAACCAACGCGCGCATCATGCACCGCCTGCTCAGCCAGCGTGTCGTTCAGCACGATGCCATCCTGGCCACGCTGGCGCTGCTCCAACCGGGTCCCGACGGGCCGGCAGACGCCGCACCCGAGCAGCGCCTGCCCGCCCTGTACCCGCAGATCCTGTCGGCGCAGCGGCGCGACCGTGAAGCCGCATGGAGCGATCCGGCCATGGCGTCCGCCGAGGCGACCTCCCGCCAGCTCCGGCGCGCCACCCTGGCGGACCTGGATTTCGCCAGCGGGCGCTATCAGCTGGTTCTGGCGGCGCAGCCCGCCAGCTATGCCCTCACGATCGACCTGAGGGCTATGGTGCCCTGGGCCGAGTGGCCGCTGGAGCCAGCCAGCAGCCCGGTGCGTGTCGTGCTGGAGCATTCGGGTCAGCAGTTTGTCCTGCAGCCCGGCCGGCTGGCGCCAGGTGGCTGGCGCTTCGAGTTTCACAAGCATCTGGCGGCCGACAGCCAGGCGTTCGACGTGGTCGCCACCCAGACGGTGGGCTGGGCTGAACTGCCATGGGGACGCATGGCCTTGTGGGCCCTGGTCCTGGCGGCCGTGCTGGCCTGGGCGCGTCACGGCTTGCGCCAGCGCGCCGAGCGCAGTCGCGCCGAGGAATTGCTGCGCCTGGGCCAGGTGGCGCGGCTGAACACCTTGGGCGAGCTGGCGGCCGGCATGGCGCATGAGCTGAACCAGCCCCTGACGGCGGTGATGGCCAGCGCCCAGGCGGCCCGGCGCTTGCTGGACGACGATCCGCCCGAACTGGACACCGCGCGCCAGGCGATGGCGCAGGCGGTTGAACAGGCACGCCGCGCCTCTGACGTGGTGGGTCGCCTGCGACGGGCGATCGAGCGTCCCGACCTGTCCGGCCAGACCCAGGCGCTGGATCTGGTTGAAGCCGTGCGGCGTGCGCTGTACCTTCTGGAGCCGGAATGCCAGCGCCGCGGCGTCGCGCCGGTGATCGAGGCACCCCAACCGGTCACCGTGCTGGCCGAACCGGTGGCGCTTGAACAGATCATCCACAACCTGCTGATGAACGCGCTGCAAGCGCTGGAGCATGCCCCTGCGGACCGCCGCCTGACGCTGACCGTGGACGCGAACGGGTCGTCCGGGCGGCTCCAAGTGGCCGACACCGGCCCCGGCATCGCGCCAGAGGTGTTGTCCCGCATCTTCGAACCCTTCTTCTCCACGCGCACCGGGGGCCTGGGACTCGGCCTGAGCCTGTGCGAAACCCTGGCCACGAACATGGGTGGCGCACTCACGGCGGCTCCCAACGAGTCGCACGGCGCCCTGTTCACGCTGACGCTGCCATGTCAGCCGCAGACGCCATGAACCCCGCGGCACCCACCCCGGCCGGCAGCGCCCCGCTGTCACCATTGATTCATCTGATCGACGACGACGCGGCGGTCCGCGACAGCCTGGCCTTGCTGATCGGCACCGTGGGCCTGCGGGTGCAGACCTGGGCCGATCCAATGGCCTTCATCGACGGTTTTGACCGCCAGGGCATTGGCGCCATCGTGCTGGACGTGCGCATGCCCGGTATCAGCGGCCTCACCGTGCTGGACACGCTGGCGGCACAGGGCGTGGACCAGCCGGTGATCATGCTGACCGGCCACGGTACGGTGGAGATGTGCCGGCGCGCATTCAAGTCGGGCGCGGCCGAGTTCCTGGAAAAGCCGGTCAACGACGAGCAACTGCTCGAAGCTCTGCAGAACGCGGTGCGCCAGCATGTGCGCTCGCGTGAGCGCCATCAGGCCGACCGGCGGGCGCGTGAACGTTACGCCCATCTGTCGGAGCGCGAGCGCGAGGTGCTCGGCCTGATCGTGGCGGGGCTGACCAACAAGGAGATCGGACGCGCGCTCGACCTCTCGCCGCGCACGGTGGAGACACACCGCGCCAACCTCTTCGCCAAGCTCGAAGCCGAGTCGCTGGCGCAGCTGATCCGCCATTACGCCGCACTGGTCGAAACGCCCTGAGGCGCCAGTGCCGACCCCACTCCGTAGAACTACGGAACTGCGCGCGTAGCCGTACGAATGGGCAAACCGCCGCCGGTTTTCTACAGTTCTCCCACGGTTGATCGAACCGGCTGACCCACAGGAGAACCCCATGAACAAACTGCTCGCCGCCTCTGCCCTCGCCCTCTCGCTGATCGCCACCGCCGCCAGTGCGCAGGCCGTGCGCACCGAGAAGAACATCTCGCTCGAACTGGCCAACCAGATTGCCGCCGCCACGGTCGCATCGTGCTCCGCCGCTGGCTACAACGTGGCGGCCGCGGTGGTCGATCGCGCCGGCTCGCTGCGCGCCCTGCAACGCGCCGACAACGCCGGCCCGCACACCCTGTCCTCCAGCCAGGCCAAGGCCTACACCTCGGCTTCCGCGAAGAACACGACCACGGCGATGATGGAGGGCGCACAGAAGAACCCGGCCGGCGCCAACCTGGTCTACATGCCCGGCTTCCTGCTGCTCGGTGGCGGCGTGCCGATCAAGGTGGGCAACGAGGTCATCGGCGCGGTCGGCGTGGGCGGCGCGCCAGGCGGCCATCTCGACGAGAAATGCGCGATGGACGGCATCGCCAAGGTCCAGGACCTGCTGAAGTAAGTCACACACGACGCACGGTATGCCGCACATGGACCAGATTGATGACATCAAGCGCTCGAAGCGCCGCCTTGCCCTGGCGATGGTCTTCTGCGCCATGGGCCTGCCGGGCGCACTCCCGGCGCTGGCCCAGGTCCCGCCCAGCCCGGCCGAAGGTGCTCAGTACCAAGGCCTTCATGCCGCCGCATGGCGGGGCGACGTGCAAAAAATCGAGAAGCTCGCCGCTGCCGGCGCCAACCTGAATGTGCGCGATCCCCATGGCCGCACGCCATTGCATGTGGCCTCGTTTGCTCGGCAGCGCGGTGCGATCCGCGCGCTGGTCAAGGCCGGCGCCGACATCAACCTGCTGGAGAACGACCGCTACGACGGGGTGACGATCGCCTCGGTGGCGGACGACGAGGAAACCCTGCGGGTGCTGCTGTCGCTGGGCGCCAGCGCGAAACAGGTGACCAGCCGCTACGACGGCACGGCGCTGATCGCCGCGGCGCATCTGGGCCACGACGGCGTGGTGCGCCAGCTGATCGCCGCCGGCGCCCCGCTGGACCACGTGAACAACCTGCACTGGACGGCGCTGATCGAGGCCATCGTGCTGGGTGACGGCGGACCGCGCCACCAAGCCACGCTCAAGGCCTTGCTCGACGCCGGCGCCAGCGTAAGACTGACCGACCGGCAGGGTCAGACGCCGCTGCAGCTGGCACGCGCCAGAGGCTACAAGGACATGGTCAAGATGCTGGAGACCGCCGGCGCGAAGTGATCCTGGCGGGCCTCCTGGAGGTCGTTCAGTTCAGCGTGACGCGGGCGAACTTGCGCTTGCCCACCTGCAACACATAGGCGCCAGCGGCCAGTTTCAGCCCCTTGTCGCTGACCACACTGGAATCCACCCGCACGCCGCCGCCATCGATCAGGCGGCTCGCCTCTGATGTGGAGGGCGCAAGTCCGGCGGCCTTGAGCAGCGCGCCGATGCCCATCGGGGCACCAGCAAGGGTGACCTCGGGGATCTCATCGGGTACGCCGCCCTTGCTGCGGTTGATGAAGTCCTGCTCGGCTGCGTCCGCCGCCGCAGCGCTGTGGAAGCGCGCGGTGATTTCCTTGGCCAGCGCCACCTTGGCGTCCTTAGGGTTGCGCCCGCCATCGACCTCGGCCTTCAAGGCTGCGATGGCGGCTTCGGACTTGAAGCTCAGCAGGGTGTACCACCGCCACATCAGCACGTCGGAGATGCTCAAGCACTTGGCGAACATGGTGTTGGCGTCTTCGCTGATGCCGATGTAGTTGTTCTTGGACTTGGACATCTTCTCGATGCCGTCCAGGCCTTCAAGCAAGGGCATGGTCAGGATGCACTGGGGCTCCTGGCCGTATTCGGCCTGCAGATGGCGGCCCACCAGCAGGTTGAATTTCTGGTCGGTGCCGCCCAGTTCCAGGTCGCTCTTGAGCGCCACCGAGTCGTAGCCCTGCATCAGCGGGTACAGGAACTCGTGCACGCTGATCGGCGCACCGGATTTGAAGCGGTCATGGAAGTCGTTGCGCTCCATCATGCGCGCCACCGTGTAGCGCGCCGCCAGCTGGATCATGCCGCGCGAGCCCAGGGCGTCGCCCCATTCGCTGTTGTAGCGGATCTCGGTCCTGGCCGGATCCAGCACCATCGACGCCTGGCGGTAATAGGTCTGGGCATTGATCTCGATCTCTTCGCGCGTGAGCGGCGGACGGGTACTGTTGCGGCCGGACGGGTCGCCGATCAACGTGGTGAAGTCGCCGATCAGGAAGATGACGGTATGGCCCAGATCCTGCAGTTGGCGCATCTTGTTGAGCACCACGGTGTGCCCGACGTGGATGTCGGGTGCGGTCGGGTCCAGGCCCAGCTTGATGCGCAGCGGAACGCCGGTGGCCTCGGAACGGGCCAGCTTGCGCACCCAGTCGCCTTCGGGAATCAGCTCTTCGCAGCCACGCAGAGTCACTGCCAATGATTCCTGAACCCTATCGGTCACGGGAAAAGATTTGTCAAGTGCTTTGTTCATAAGGGTTTTCGGGTGGTCTACAGAGGGCTGCCGCCGGTATACTCGCGCCTTGTGCCCCGTGAATTCTAGGGCCTAACTGTTGCCAAAATGATACATCCAGGGACCGTCCAGACGGTTCCCGTCGGATACCTTGCCGTCCTGTTGGGAAGACCTGCCTTGAAACAAAGCCTGATTTCGACCGCCGTTGCTCTTGCCGACCTTGTTCAACGCCACCCCAAACGACTGACCGCCGCCATTGCTGCCCTGCTGCTGGGCGGCGGAGGTGGGGCCTTTGCCGTTGCGTCGCTGGCGCCCGACGCCAGCCAGATCCCCGTTCGGCAGGTGCTGGAGGCAGTGCAACCTCTGCCGCTACAGGCTCAGGCGGAGGCCTTGGACGTCCACAGTTTCAAGCTGTTTCGCAGCGAGACGACCCGAACCAATGACACGCCCGAGGCGCTGTTGCGCCGCCTGGGCCTGGTCGACCCCTTGGCAGCCGCGTTCGTGCGAAGTGACGCGACCGCCCGCCAGGCGCTGCTGGGGCGCGCCGGGCGCAACGTGACCATCGAGGCCAATGATCGCGAGGAACTGCTGTCATTGAAGACACGCTGGATCAACGCCGACACCGACAGCCACTTTTATCGCATGGTGATCGAGAAGACCCCGAAGGGGTTCGTGTCGCGGCTGGAGACAGCCCCCCTCGTCGCCTCGACCCGGCTGGCCAGCGGCAGCATCCGGTCCTCCCTGTTTGCGGCCACCGATGAGGCCCGCATCCCCGACACCATTGCAACTCAGGTTGCCGAGATCTTTTCGGGCAGCATCGACTTTCACCGCGCGCTGCGCAAAGGTGACCGTTTCTCGATCGTCTACGAAACGCTGGAGGCCGACGGTGAGCCGCTGCGAGCCGGCCGTGTGCTGAGTACCGAATTCGTCAACGCCGGCAAGACCCATCAGGCCATGTGGTTCCAGGAACCCGGACAGAAGGGAGGCTACTACAACCTGGACGGCCAGAGCCTGCGGCGGGCCTATCTGGCGTCACCGATGGAATTCTCCAGAGTCACCAGCGGCTTCAAGATGCGCTTTCACCCGATCCTGCAAACGTGGCGGGCCCACCTCGGCGTCGACTATGGCGCCCCTGTCGGAACCCCGGTTCGCAGCGTGGGCGGCGGCGTCGTCGAGTTCGCGGGCAACCAGGGCGGTTTTGGCAACGTGGTCTACATCAAGCACCGCAACCAGCACACCACGGTCTATGCCCATCTGAGCCGCATCGGCGTTCGCAAGGGACAGTCAGTGGGACAGGGCGATCAGATCGGTGCCGTCGGCGCCACGGGCTGGGCGACCGGACCGCACCTGCATTTTGAGTTCCGCGTCAACGGTCAGCACCAGGATCCGGTGGCCATTGCCCAGCAAAGCGAGTCCATCCCGGTTTCGCAGGCCGCCCGGGCCGCCTTTGCCCAGTCCGCGCTGGCCCAGCGCGTGAACCTGGCTGCCGCCGACTCGATGCGGCAAGCCAGCGCCCAGTAACTGCCCGAGCGGGACCCTCCACTTGCCTGGAGCCGTCGAGCGCTATGTCGGGCTGATGTCCGGCACGTCGCTGGACGGCGTCGATGGCGTGATGGTGGCCTTTGAATCAGGACGGCCACAGGTCGAAGCGCACGCCTTCCAATCCTTTCCTGCCGAGCTTCGGGCCGAGTTGCTGGCACTCAATTCGAGCGGGAACGACGAACTGCATCGCGCGGCACTCGCCGCCAACGGACTGGTGCGGATCTATGCCGGTGTGGTGGGCATGCTGCTGGCGCAGACCGGCCAGCGGGCCAGCGCAGTGGCCGCCATCGGCTCGCACGGGCAGACAGTCCGTCACCGGCCGCAGTGCTTCGACGGTACCGGGTACACCCTGCAGTTGAACAATCCGGCCCTGCTGGCTGAGCTGACCGGCATCGACGTGGTGGCGGATTTCCGCAGCCGCGACGTCGCCGCGGGCGGGCAGGGCGCGCCGCTGGTCCCGCTGTTTCATCGCGAGGTCTTCGCACAAGCCGGCACCACCGTGTGCGTTCTGAACATCGGCGGCATCTCCAATCTCAGCGTGTTGGGCTCGGATGGGGGCGTGATCGGCTTCGACTGCGGTCCGGGCAACGCCCTCATGGATCACTGGTGCCAGCGGCACACCGGCCGGCTGTTTGACCAGGATGGCTTGTGGGCGGCCAGCGGGCGGGTCATCGCGCCGCTGCTGCGCGCGCTGCTGTCGGAACCCTATCTGGACCTACCACCGCCCAAGAGCACGGGGCGCGACCTGTTCAATCCGGACTGGTTGCAAGGCAGGCTTGTCGGCTTTGCCGCTGCGGCGCCCGCGGATGTGCAGGCGACACTGCTCGAATTCACGGCCCAAGCCTGCGCCGCCGACTTGCAGCGCCATGCGGCGCCAAGTCAGGCCCTGATCGTCTGCGGCGGTGGTGCATTGAACACCACGCTGATGCGACGCCTGCAATCGGCCCTGCCCACTGTCAAGGTAACCTCATCGGCGCTGCAGGGATTGCCCCCGCTTCAGGTGGAAGCCGCCGCCTTTGCCTGGCTGGCACGCAAGGCGGTGCACCGCGAAACCGGGAGTCTGAAAAGTGTCACGGGCACCCGCGGTGCCCGTGTTCTGGGAGCCATCTACCCCCGCTAGAAGGATAGCGGCTGGTGACCCCGTCAGATCAGGTCGAGAACGACGATCCACAACCGCAGGTGGTCGTCGCGTTCGGATTCTTGATCACGAACTGGGCACCCTGCAGGTCTTCCTTGTAATCAATTTCAGCACCAACCAGGTACTGGTAGCTCATGGCGTCGATCAGCAGCGACACGCCATTCTTGGTCATGGTGGTGTCGTCTTCGTTGGTGATCTCGTCAAAGGTAAATCCGTACTGAAAGCCGGAGCAGCCCCCTCCCTGCACGAACACGCGCAGTTTCAGGTCGGGATTGCCCTCCTCGGCAATGAGGTCGGCCACCTTGGCCGCCGCGCTGTCGGTGAACAGAATGGGCGCAGGCATTTCAGTCTGGATGTTTTCGGCTACGGCACTCATGGGTGGCTCCGTTGAAAAGTTGAAGGGAATACTACAGCAAATCCGTCGGGAATACCGTCAGTCGTTGTTTGCCGCCAGTTTCAGTGTGGGCTTTTCCCCGGCGCCAACCAGCGGGATCAAGCGGCCGGCAATCAGGGCGCCTTGGTGCATCTCGAGCCCTTTGTAGCTCACATCGCCCTCGATATTCGCCTTCGGCTGGAGCTCCAGCAGTTCATGGGCATGCACCGGGCCGACCACCCGTCCATTGATGATGACGTGATCGG
The DNA here is from genome assembly GCA_016721925.1 of Candidatus Skiveiella danica. Classification (GTDB taxonomy): domain Bacteria; phylum Pseudomonadota; class Gammaproteobacteria; order Burkholderiales; family Burkholderiaceae_C; genus Skiveiella; species Skiveiella danica. The sequence continues at coordinate 94,627 of JADKHE010000006.1, read as the reverse complement.
CCTGGATGACGCCGGTGACCGAGGCGGATTCCGAGATGACCAGAATGCTGGGACGATCGGGATTGGCGCGGATATCGCCCACCACCTCGCCGTCGACGCGCAAGCCTTCCGAAAAAATGTAGTGGCCTTCGATACGGCTGCCGTGTGCGACCAGGCTCTTGATGGGCGGCTGTTTCTTTTTTCCAAACATGGCGGACTCCGGTAAGGACGGGACTCGGCTGGCCTTCGCGGGACTAGAACTTGAACGTCTGCACGGCGCGGATGTTGTTGCCCTCAAAGACTTTGGCAGTCACGGTTTTTACCACGGTCTGCGCCGGTACATCGATCAAGCCCTCCAGCCTTCGGTACTGGCGCAGCTGAAGGGCCTGCAGTCCTCCCGGCAGCACGGTGGTCCAGGGTTTGCCGTTTTGCAGTCCGTCAACCGTGATCTCCAGGCGGCCTGTGAACTCCGTCGCACGTGCCGCCGGTTGCATGATCAGAACCTGCCACTTCAGTTGTGAGCCCGCGAGCAGCTCCGCCTGAAGGCCCCGGATGACCACGCCGTCTGTGGCCGCGGTCGGCAGCAGTTTCTCGAAGAATCCGAGGTTGTCGCGCAACTCCCTGTTTTCGGCTTCCAGTCCCTTGATCTGTGTCACCAGTTGCTCCTGTGCGGCCTTCTCCGAAGTCAGCAGACTGCCCGCCGTGTTGGCAACCGACTGGGCACGATCACGTTCATCTCGCAGCCGGCCCACTTCCTGCCGCAGCCGCGTCAGGTCTTCCCGCGCCCCGGCGTCGAGGCCCGCGATGCCCTTGCCGAACTCGAACGCCCACAGGGCAATGGCGGCGCAGAACCCGAACACGATGGCTGCCACGGCCCACCGCAGAGGCCAGGGCAAAGCGCTGCGCACCGCGACGCGGGGCGCGCTGATGGTCAGCCGTCGACGAAGGAGCTTGAAACGCATGATCCCTTGGTAAAGGGGAGCCAGTATCGCAAAAACTGAAAAAGCCGCTCCAGGTGTCAACCTGGGCGGCTTTGTCGTGGCAGCAAAAAGCGGATCAGCGCTTCGAGAACTGCTTCGCGCGGCGGGCGCCGTGCAGACCGGTCTTCTTGCGCTCGACTTCACGGGCGTCACGCGTCACGAACCCGGCCTGGCTCAGCGCGGGCTTGAGCGTGGCTTCGTAGTCGATCAGGGCGCGGGTGATGCCGTGGCGCGTGGCGCCGGCCTGGCCGGATTCGCCGCCACCGTGGACATTGACCTGGATGTCGAAGGTTTCGACATGGTTGGTCAAGACCAGGGGTTGCTTGGCAATCATGATGGAGGTTTCACGACCGAAATAGTCCTGAATATCCTTGCCGTTGACCGTGATCTTGCCGGTGCCTTTTTTCAGGAAAACGCGGGCGACGCTGGACTTGCGACGGCCGGTTCCATTGTTCCATTCACCAATCATCTCAAGGCTCCTTAGATTTCCAACACTTTGGGTTGCTGGGCGGTGTGCGGGTGCTCGGCACCTGCGTACACCTTGAGCTTCTTGATCATGGCGTAACCCAGCGGTCCCTTGGGGAGCATGCCCTTGACGGCCTTTTCCAGGGCGCGGCCAGGATGCTTGGCCTGCATGTCGCGGAAGTTCGTGGCTGTGATACCGCCCGGGTAACCGGAATGGCGGTAGTACACCTTGTCCAGGGATTTGGCCCCTGTGACGCGCAGCTGGGCTGCATTGATGATGACGATGAAGTCACCGGTATCGACGTGAGGCGTGTAAATGGCCTTGTGTTTGCCGCGCAAACGGAGAGCAACTTCGCTGGCTACTCGTCCGAGGACCTTGTCGGTCGCGTCAATCACAAACCACTCGTGCACGACCTCAGCGGGTTTTGCGCTGAAAGTTGACATGAGATTACTCTAATAAACAGAGGGTTTGGCGGACTCTTTTCCACGGTCGGCGTTCCTCTGGCGGGAATCTCTTAGGTGGGGTTCACTCGGCACACGGCCCAATCGCTAGGATCAGGACGATACTGAGGTCTTCGCCGCGGAGCCACAAAATCGCTGCGAAGCCTGAGATTATACGAAGAATCAAGCACTTGGCGCAAATCGACTTTCGCGCGACAGGCCAACGGGTTACCATGCCGCCATGTTCAGTTACCGCCACGCCTTCCACGCCGGCAACCACGCCGACGTACTCAAGCACACCACGCTGATCGCCACACTGCAGTACCTGACGCAAAAAGACGCCGGCTTGACGCTGATCGACACCCATGCCGGCGCTGGCCTTTACCGTCTGGACAGCGACTTTTCCGAGACCGGCGGGGAAGCCAGGGACGGCATCTTCAAGTTGATGACGAACCAGAGGCCTGCCAGCCCTGATGCCAGCAATAAAACGGCCAGACCCAGCACCGAACGGTCTGACAGCGCTATGAAAGTTGACACCTCGGCGATCCAGGACTATCTCGATCTCATCACCGGCTTCAATCCCGACGGACGCCTGCGCGTCTATCCCGGATCACCCTTCGTGATGCACAGCCTGCTGCGCACCGAAGCCCGGGACAAGCTCAAGCTGTTTGAACTGCATCCCACCGACAGCAAGGTGCTTGCCGCCAATGTCGCACAGCTCGAGGCGGGCAGGCAGATCGCCGTGGCACGCCAGGACGGCTTCGAAGGCCTCAAGGCCTTCCTGCCGCCACCGAACCGCCGGGCGCTGGTGCTGATCGACCCCAGCTACGAACTGAAGTCCGACTATGCGCAGGTGAGCGCCTGCATCCAGGACTGCCTCAAGCGCTTCGCCACGGGCACCTACATGGTCTGGTACCCGGTGATTCCCCGTCCGGAGGCGCACGACCTTCCGCGCCGGCTCAAAACGCTTGCCAATCAGGCCAAGCGCCCGTGGTTGCACGCCACACTGGCCATTGGTGCCGACGAAACACCTCCTGCCGCACTTGCTGTTCCCGGCGAGCCGCGCCGCCACGGACTGCGCGCCAGCGGCGTGTTTCTCATCAATCCGCCGCATACCTTGAAGGCGGCTCTGGAACCGGCCCTGGCGACCATGCTCAAGGCGCTGGGTCGGGGCCCCGGCAAAGGCACTTCGCTCGAAACGGGCGGCTGAGTTCAGCCGACCAACCCGGGATCAGGACAAACCCGAATTAACCGACCGATCGGTCGGTTAATTGATATACTGCCTCCCTCGCCCCTGTTGCAGGCGAAGGAGATCCGCCATGTATACGCAATCCTTCAACGTCCCGGACGCCGCGGACGACCCGAAGACAAGCACGCTCAAGGCCGTGGCACGACCGCCGAGCGAGGCCGAAATCGCGCTTCAGGCCCGGTTTGATACCCGGGTGGACGCCGACGAGAAGATCGAGCCCAAGGACTGGATGCCCGACGCGTACCGCAAGACGCTGGTTCGGCAGATCAGCCAGCACGCCCACAGCGAGATCGTCGGCATGCTGCCCGAAGGCAACTGGATCAGCCGCGCCCCCAGCCTGAAGCGCAAGGCCATCCTGATTGCCAAGGTGCAGGACGAAGGCGGGCACGGCCTCTATCTTTATTCCGCCGCCGAAACCCTGGGCACCAGCCGCGACCAGATGCTCGACGCGCTGCACAGCGGCAAAGCCAAGTACAGCTCCATCTTCAACTACCCGACGCTGAACTGGGCCGACGTCGGCGTGATCGGCTGGTTGGTCGACGGCGCTGCGATCATGAACCAGATCCCCTTGTGCCGATGCAGCTACGGACCCTACGCCCGCGCCATGATCCGGGTCTGCAAGGAGGAATCGTTCCATCAGCGGCAGGGCTACGAGGCCTTGCTGGTCATGATGAAGGGCAATGACGCGCAAAAGGCCATGGTTCAGGACGCGGTGAACCGCTTCTGGTGGAAATGCCTGGCCATGTTCGGCCCGCCGGACAGCGACAGCCCCCACAGCGCCCAAGGCATGCGCTGGGGCATCAAACGCATTTCGAACGACGACCTGCGTCAGAAGTTCATCGATGCCACCGTGCCGCAGGCACAGGTTCTGGGCGTCAGCCTGCCGGACCCCGACCTGAAGTGGAACGAGGCTCGCGGACACTGGGACCATGGCGAAATCGACTGGGATGAGTTCTGGTCCACCGTCAACGGCCATGGCCCGTGCAACAAGGAACGCCTGGCGACCCGTGTCAAGGCGCACAACGACGGCCAGTGGGTGCGCGACGCCGCGCTGGCCCACGCCCGCAAACAACAGCAACGCAGCATCCAGGAGGCCGCATGAGCACCGATCAGAAAAGCACCGCCCCCGCCCTGAAGGAATGGCCCCTTTGGGAAGTCTTTGTCCGCAGCAAGCAAGGCCTCGAGCACAAGCACTGTGGCAGCCTGCACGCCAGCGACGCGCAGCATGCGCTTCAAATGGCGCGGGATGTTTACACGCGCCGCCAGGAAGGCGTGAGCATCTGGGTGGTGCCGTCGGCCGCGATCGCGGCGAGCGACCCTGGCGACAAGGGGGAGTTCTTCGATCCGGCGGCCGACAAGATTTACCGCCACCCGACCTTCTACGAAATCCCGGACGAAGTGGGGCACATGTGATGGACGCCAGCACTGCCGTATCCACCGCACCGACGGACTACCTGCTGCACCTGGCCGACAACGCCCTGATCCTCGGTCAGCGCAACGCCGAATGGTGCGGACATGGCCCCATCATCGAGGAAGACCTGTCCATGGCCAACAACAGCCTGGACCTGATTGGCCAGGCCCGGTTGCTGTACCAGTACGCAGCCCAGCAGCGAGGCCAGGGTGCGACCGAGGACAGCCTGGCGTACTTCCGCGACGTCCCCGATTTTCGCAACTACACCCTGGTGGAGTTGCCACACACCCCGCCCCTGGCCGCTCCGGCCCGCGCGGATCGCGACTACGCCACGACGATCGTGCGCAACTTCCTCTACAGCGCCCTGATGGTGCTGGTTTGGGAACGCCTGAAGGCTTCGCCCGATGCACAACTGGCCGCCATCGCTGCCCGGTCGCTGAAGGAAGTTCACTACCATCTGCGCCACTCGCGCGACTGGCTGGTGCGATTCGGCGATGGCACCGATGAATCCCATGCCCGCGCCCAGGCCGCGCTGGATCATCTGTTCCCCTATACGGCGGAGTTCTGGACCGCCAGCCCGGCCGAGACGGCCGCCCAGGCTTCGGGCACCGGCGTGGATGTGGCTGAACTGCGCGCCGACTGGACCGCCCTGGTGGACGACGCCCTGGCCGAGGCCACGCTGACTCGCCCGGTCCCCGGCGGCTATATCACCCAAGGCAAACAAGGTGTGCACTCGGAACACCTCGGGTTCGTCCTTGCGGAAATGCAGAGCCTGGCGCGCGCCCACCCTGGTGCCACCTGGTAAGCCGGCGGCCCTGCAGCGATGAACACCCCAGCCTCTTCGCATTCGTCCACGCAAGCCGAGGTCTGGGCCGCGTTGGATCCGTTGACCGACCCGGAGATCCCGGTGATCACGCTGCGCGAGATGGGCATCCTGCGCGAGGTGCGACAAGGCGGGGACGGTGTGACCGAAGTGGTGATCACGCCCACGTACAGCGGTTGTCCGGCCATGGGCCAGATCGAGGACGACGTGCGCGCCGCGCTCGCAGCCGCCGGCATGCCCGCGCGGGTGGTGACGCAGCTTGCGCCCGCCTGGACGACGGACTGGATGAGCGAGGCCGCCCGGGAAAAACTGCGCGCCTACGGCATCGCGCCACCGCAGTGTGCCAGCCATGCACCCGCTGGCGGCTCAGCCGTGGTGCGCTTTGCGGGCAGGTCGCCCTCGGCCACGGATGTGCCCTGCCCCCGATGCGGCTCATCCAGCACCACCGAGATTTCCCACTTTGGCTCCACAGCCTGCAAGGCGCAATACCGCTGCCTCGATTGCATGGAACCGTTCGACTACTTCAAACCCTATTGATCCGACAGGAAGGAGACGCGCATCCGGCGCGAAACAACATGTCCGCAGCTCCCCGTTTCCATGAACTTTCCGTCGCCCGCGTCAACCCCGAAGCCGCCGGTTCCGTCGCGATCGCGCTGGCCATTCCCTCCGAGTTGCGCGAAACCTTCGCCTTCCAGCCAGGCCAGTTCCTCACCCTGCGGTCACAGATCGATGGGCAGGACGTTCGCCGCAGCTATTCGATCTGTTGCGCTCAAAGCCGACTGGTTCGGGACGGGGAGTTGGAGATCGGCATTCGCCCGATGGACGGTGGCGTCTTCTCGAACTGGGCGGCGACCCGGCTGAAGTCCGGCGATACGCTGGCCGTGATGCCGCCCGATGGTCGCTTCACTTCGAAGCGGCCCCGCGCGCTGCACCGGGTCGGTTTTGCCGCCGGTTCAGGCATCACGCCGATCCTCTCCATCATGGCCAGCACCCTGGAAGAGCAGCCCGGCTCCAAGTTCACCCTGGTCTTTGGCAACCGGCGCATGGACAGCGTGATGTTCAACGAGGCCCTGCAGGATCTCAAGGACCGCTACCCGGACCGCCTGACACTGATCCACGTTCTGTCGCGCCAGGCCCAGGAAGTGGACCTGCTACAGGGGCGGATCGACGGCGACAAGGTGCGCGCGATCATCGCCACCCTGCTGCCGGTCGGCAGCATGGACGAGGTCTTCATCTGCGGACCCGAGGCCATGATCGAGGCCACGGAATCGGCGCTGCTCGAGGCAGGTGTGCCGCGTGAACGTGTGCACACCGAGCGCTTCACCTCGCCCACATTGGAGAGCCTGACGCCCGACGCACGCAAGGCCGCCATGCAGAGTCACGCACCGGTTGCCGAGGGCTCGGTCGCGCTCACCGTGGTGCTGGATGGCAAGCCCCACGAAATGCGGATGAACCCCGACCAGCACGTCCTTGACGTGGCCCTGGCAGCCGGCCTGGACCTTCCCTATTCATGCCGCGGCGGCGTGTGCTGCACCTGCCGCGCCAAGGTCCTGGAAGGCCAGGTCCAGATGGACCGGAATTTCACGCTGGAATCCTGGGAGACCGACAAAGGTTTTGTGCTCAGTTGCCAGGCCCGACCGACCAGCGAGCGTCTGGTGGTGAGCTACGACGAGCGCTGAAGCGCGCCAGGCCCGGTCAGCAACCTGACGTCTCAGGCCAGGCACAAAAAAAGCCCCGCATTGCGGGGCTTTTTCATGTCGAGTGCGTCCCGGCTCAGAAGCGCCAGCCCAAGCCAACACCCAGGAGCAAGGGGTTCACATTGAGGCTACCCGAGTTGACACCGCCGACATAGACGTCGGTCCCCATCCAGACCTTCTTCAGATCCAGGTTGAGGTACATGTTGTCCTTGAGCGGAATGTCCACGCCAGCCTGCAAGGCGCCACCCCAGCTGCTGTTGTTGATGGTGACACCGGCTGGCAGGCTGACACCGGAGAAATTCGTGTAATTGATACCCGCGCCGACATAAGGCTTCACCGGCAGGCCGTCGAAGTGGTACTGCAACAGGAGCGTCGGCGGCAAGACCTTGATCGAACCGATCGACGTGTTGCCGGCATTCACCGTCATTTTTTGGGGCCAGGTCAGGATCAACTCAGCTGCCACGTTCTTGTTGAAGAAGTAGCTGATGTCAACCTCAGGAATCCACTTGCTGTCCACGTTCAGATCCAGCGCGGTTGCGACGCCGGACGTGCTGTTGTAGGTGTCAACGTACACAGCACGCGCACGCACCATCCAGGGACCTTCGGTCTTCTGTGCCTGTTGCGCAAGAGCAGCGCCAGAGGCAAGGGTGCAGAGCACGGCGGCGGCAATGATATGTTTCTTCACGATCAGCATCCAATCTTCAAAAATTAGGCCCGGGAAATCCCCGGACGCAATTGGAATTTGGACCACCCGCCGCTCGTTTGACAAAAATCAAACACTCGCCGGCTCATCGCCCGCCGACACAACAGTTTGAGCCAGATCAAACCGCCACAGCGGCTTCGTTGCGAGCCCGCGACAAAGCCGCGTGCCCGCATGACCGTCTCAGACGGCCGCCAGGGCTTGATCGAGGTCGGCCAGAAGGTCGTCGATATGCTCGATGCCGATCGACAGACGAACCATGTCCGTGCTCACACCGGCTTTTTTGAGTTCGTCCGGATTGAGCTGGCGGTGGGTGGTGGAGGCCGGGTGACAGGCCAGCGACTTGGCATCACCGATATTGACGAGCCGGGTGAACAATTGAAGCGCATCCTGGAAATGTGCACCGGCGGCAATGGCGTCGGCCGCCCTAAGCCCAAAACTGATGATGCCCGACGCACGGCCGCCCATGTATTTCTGCACCAGGGCGTGATCCTTGTGGTCTGGCAAGCCGGCGTAATTGACCCAGCCCACTTTGGGATGATTCGTCAGGTGACTCGCCACCTTGACGGCGTTTTCGCAGATGCGGTCCATGCGCAGCGCGAGGGTCTCGACACCCTGCAGGATCTGAAACGCATTCATGGGAGAGAGCGCCGCTCCCATGTTGCGGAGGGGAACAACGCGTGCGCGCCCAATGTAGGCTGCCGGGCCCAGCGCTTCGGTATAGACCACGCCGTGGTAGCTCACGTCGGGCTCATTCAGTCGTTTGAAGCGGGCTTTGTGTTCGGACCAGGGAAACTTGCCGCTGTCGACAATCGCACCGCCGATGCTGGTGCCGTGGCCGCCCAGGTACTTGGTGAGCGAATGCACCACGATGTCGGCGCCATGCTCGAACGGACGGCACAGGTACGGGCTGGTGACCGTGTTGTCCACGATCAGCGGCACCCCGGCTGCATGGGCCACGGCCGCGAGGGCGCCGATATCGGTCACGTTGCCCAGCGGATTGCCCACGGATTCGCAGTAGACCGCCTTGGTGCGCTCGTCGATCAGCGCGGCAAAAGCGGCCGGGTCGCGCGGATCGGCAAAACGCACCGTGATGCCCATCTGTGGAAAGGTATGGGCAAACAGGTTATAGGTTCCGCCGTACAGCGTGGATGCTGAAACGATGTTGTCCCCCGCCTCGGCGATTGTCTGGATCGCATAGGCGATGGCGGCCATGCCGGATGCCACCGCCAGTGCGCCGATGCCGCCTTCCATCGCCGCCAGTCGCGCTTCGAGCACGCCGTTGGTCGGGTTCATGATGCGGCTGTAGATGTTGCCCGGTACCTTCAGGTCAAATAGGTCGGCGCCGTGCTGGGTGTTGTCGAAGGCATAGGCCACCGTCTGGTAGATCGGGACTGCGACGGCCTTGGTGGTGGGATCGGGGCTGTAGCCGCCGTGAACGGCAATGGTTTCGATTTTCATGAAGTCTCCTGTGATCGACGAAAAGGCAGCCAGGGATTGTGCGGCAGCACAGGCCGCGATGCGGCGTGCGCGCTCAGGGCCGCACCAGCGCCACGTTCGATTCCCCGGCCTGCAGCACGCCCAGGGCCTGGGCGGCCCCGCGGCTGAGGTCGAGGATGCGCCCGCGCGCATGCGGGCCGCGATCGTTGATACGGACCTCGATCTCCTGCCCGGTATCGAGGCGGCGCACCTTGATGCGCGTGCCGAACGGCAGTGTCGGGTGCGCCGCGGTCAGCGCATACATGTCGAAGCGCTCTCCGCTGGCGGTACGCCGGCCGTGAAACCGGCCACCGTACCAGGATGCCGCGCCGCGGGCGATTTCCACGCCCTCGCTCAGCCCAGGTCCCGACGCAGAGGGCCCATCGGTCTGACCGGCCACATCCTCCTCTGCATCCGGAACCGACAAGACCGTGTCGAGCGAATAGATCGACGAAGCTTCCGTATCGCCCTGAGCCCAAGCGGTGGGGAGATGGATGTCCGCAAATGACGGCCCAGCCACAAAAAGTGCGGCCAGGCTCGCCAGCAGGCCGGTCGCAGCGCCGCGGCCCACCCGCTTGAGCCCCGCATGCATCGTCGTGCTCATGCCAGGCCCAGCCGCCTGACGATCTCTGTCGTCGCGGCGCTCTGGTTCATGGTGTAGAAATGCAGGCCCGGTGCACCGGCGCGCACCAGCTGCTCGCACAGCGCGGTGACCACATCCAGCCCGAACGCACGGATCGACGCGGTGTCGTCGCCGAAACCCTGCAGCCGCAGACGGATCCAGCGCGGGATCTCGGCGCCGCAGGCGTCTGAAAAACGCATGAGCTGGGTGGAGCTGATGATCGGCATGATGCCGGGAACCACCGGCGCGTCTACGCCCATGCGGGCCGCCTCGTCCACGAAGCGGACATACGCATCGGCGTTGTAAAAGTACTGGGTGATCGCAGAGTTCGCACCGGCCCGTACCTTGGTGGCGTACGCCCGCAGGTCCGCCTCGGCGGAGCGCGACTGCGGATGGATCTCCGGATAGGCCGCCACCTCGATGTGAAAGTCGCCTCCGGTTTCAGCGCGGATGAAAGCCACCAGGTCGCTGGCGTAGGCAAATTCGCCGCCCGCGCCATAGCCGCTGGGCAGGTCGCCACGCAAGGCCACCAGGCGCTTCACGCCCATGCCTTTGAGGGTTTGCAATTGCTCGCGCACCGAAGTGCGGGTGGCGCCCACGCAGGAGAAATGCGAGGCCGCGGCCACACCCTCGGCCAGGATGGCGCCCACCGCGGAAAAAGTGCCTTCCTGCGTGGAGCCTCCCGCACCATAGGTGACCGAACAGAACTGCGGCGACAGCGCGTACAACTTCTGGCGCACGCCGCGCAGCTTTTCCACGCCTTCGGGTGTCTTGGGTGGGAAAAATTCAAAACTCAGAGGCAGACGCACCCCGGTGGTGTCCTTCTCGCCCTGGGGCATCCCGGCTTCGCTCATGGCCATATCGTGCCTCCTTCCATTCATTCATCGGACCGCTTGCGGGCCCAGACAAAAAACTCGCGGTTGCCGTCGCCGCCGGCGATCGGGCTGTCAAACCAGCCGGCCACCGTCAACCCGAGCGACTCGCAGGCGTCACGAATGCGCCGCTCGACCACCGCGTACAGCGCGGGATCGCGCACGATGCCGCCCTTGCCCACCTGACCTGGCTGCAGCTCGAATTGCGGTTTGACCAGCGCCAGCAGGTTGCCACCCGTCTTCAGGAATGGCACCAGTGCCGGCAGCACCAGCGTCAATGAAATGAACGACAGATCACCGGTCACGAAGTCGAATTCTGGCTCAGAACCAGCCTCTCCCAGCGTCGACTGGTCGTCATCAGCGATCAAATCAGAAGCATCCAGTTCGCGCGCATTGACGCCTTCAATGCAGGTCACTCGTTCGTCAGCGCGGATGTTCGGATGCACCTGATTCGAGCCGACGTCGACGCCGACCACGTGGGCAGCCCCATGCTGCAACAGGCAGTCGGTGAACCCCCCGGTGGACTGGCCGATGTCCATGCAGCGCAAACCAGCCACCTGAAGCCCGGTGGATTTGAGCGCCCCTTCGAGCTTGAGCCCGCCCCGTGACACATAGCGCGCCTCTGCCGTGTCCAGCAGCTCGATCTGCGCGTCACCGGGCACCTCGTCGCCGTTCTTGGCGATACGCTTCCAGGGCGAGCCGGCATCGAGCCGCCACTGCACGCCAGCGGCAATCAGCCGCTGGGCCTGCGAGCGCGACGTGGCCAGGCCGCGTTCGCCCAGAAGCTGGTCGATGCGCATGCGGCTCAATAACGGTAGGTGTCGGGCTTGTACGGGCCCTGCTTGGGCACACCGATGTAGGCGGCCTGCTCGTCCGACAGCTCGGTCAGCATCGCGCCGACCTTCTTCAGGTGCAGCCGGGCGACCTTCTCGTCCAGGTGCTTGGGCAACACGTAGACCTTGCCGATTTCGTAGTAATCGCTGTGGGTGAACAGCTCGATCTGCGCAATCGTCTGGTTGGCGAAGCTCGACGACATGACGAAGCTCGGGTGCCCGGTGCCGCAGCCCAGGTTCACCAGCCGGCCCTTGGCCAGCAGGATGATCTTCTTGCCGTCCGGGAAGATCACGTGGTCCACCTGCGGCTTGATCTCTTCCCACTGGCAATCGGCCAGCGCCTCCACTTCGATCTCGTTGTCGAAGTGGCCGATGTTGCAGACAATGGCCTGGTCTTTCATCGCCGCCATGTGGGCACGGGTGATGACCCCCTTGTTGCCGGTGGCGGTGACGAAGATGTCCGCATGGGCGGCCGCGTAGTCCATGGTGACCACGCGATAGCCTTCCATGGCCGCCTGCAGCGCGTTGATCGGGTCGATCTCGGTCACCCAGACCTGCGCCGAGAGCGCCCGCAGCGCCTGGGCCGAACCCTTGCCCACGTCGCCATAGCCGGCCACACAGGCCACCTTGCCGGCGATCATCACGTCGGTGGCGCGCTTGATGCCGTCCACCAGCGATTCGCGGCAGCCGTACAGGTTGTCGAACTTGCTCTTGGTCACCGAGTCGTTCACGTTGATGGCGCGGAACAGCAGCGAGCCCTTGGCCGACATTTCCTTCAGGCGGTGCACGCCGGTCGTCGTTTCCTCGGTCACCCCGATGATCTGGGCGGCCTTGCGGCTGTACCAGGTCGGGTCGACGGCCAGCTTGGCGCGAATGGACGCGAACAGGATGCGCTCTTCCTCGCTATGGCCGTCGCCCGCGACCAGCGACGCATCCTTCTCGGCACGCTTGCCCAGGTGCATCAGCAGCGTGGCGTCGCCGCCGTCGTCCAGGATCATGTTCGGGCCTTCGCCCTCGCTGCCGGCCGCACCGAAGTCGAAGATGCGGTGGGTGTAGTCCCAATAGTCGGCCAGCGTCTCGCCCTTGACGGCGAACACCGGCGTGCCGCTGGCGGCAATGGCGGCGGCGGCATGGTCCTGCGTGGAGTAGATGTTGCAGCTGGCCCAGCGCACCTGGGCGCCCAGCGCCTGCAGCGTCTCGATCAGCACCGCGGTCTGGATCGTCATGTGCAGGCTGCCGGTGATGCGCGCGCCCTTGAGCGGCTGCTTCGCAGCAAATTCCTCGCGGATGGCCATCAGGCCGGGCATTTCGGTTTCGGCGATGCGGATTTCCTTGCGGCCCCAGTCGGCAAGCGACAGGTCGGCAATGGCGCAATCGGAAAAGACAGGGGTATCGAGTCGGGCGTTCATGGTGGGCTCCAAAGCACGTTCAGAAAAAGCCACTGACGGGGAAAAGACAGGCTCACCGCACACTTCAGTGGATGAGCGTCGTTGCATGAATGGGTTCCGAGCCTCACGCCCCGCACAAAAGGGGACGCTGCAACGCTCCTCGGAACGATGGATTATAGAAGCAGGCGGCAAATCCCCGCTCGCCGGTAAAATCCGCGCTCCGGCCGGCTGCCGCTGAACTCGCGCTCGCCGGTCCGGCCGCTTGTCCGCCGGGGCGCGCCCGCCCCCACCCTCACCTTCTGGAATTCCTGTGTCCTACGCCTCCGAAACCCGGCGCCGCCGCACCTTTGCCATCATTTCCCACCCCGACGCCGGCAAGACCACGCTGACCGAGAAGCTGCTGCTGTTCTCCGGCGCGATCCAGATCGCCGGCAGCGTGAAGGCGCGCAAGGCCAGCCGCCACGCCACCAGCGACTGGATGGAGATCGAGAAGCAGCGCGGCATTTCGGTGGCCTCGTCGGTGATGCAGATGCTGTACCGCGAGCACGTCATCAACCTGCTCGACACCCCCGGCCACAAGGACTTCAGCGAGGACACCTACCGCGTGCTGACCGCCGTCGATTCGGCGCTGATGGTGATCGACGCGGCCAACGGCGTGGAAGCGCAGACCCGCCGGCTGATCGAAGTCTGCCGCCAGCGCGACACGCCCATCATCACCTTCGTCAACAAGATGGACCGCGAGGTGCGCGACCCGCTGGACATCCTGGACGAGGTGGAGCGCGAACTCGGCATGCCCTGCGTGCCCATGACCTGGCCGGTGGGCCAGGGCAAGACCTTCGGCGGCATCGTGAACCTTCGCACCCAGGCCATGACGGTGTTCGAATCCGGCAGCGAACGCCGCCCGCAAGACTTCGAAACCGTGCCGCTGGCCGACCCGTCCTCCCTGAAGGCCCGCTTCGGCCACGACTGGGAAACTGCCATGGAGAGCATGGAACTGGCCACCGGCGCCTCGCCGGCCTTCGACCGCGAGGCCTTCCTGGCCGGCAAGCAGACGCCGGTGTTCTTCGGCTCCGGCGTGAACAACTTCGGGGTCATGGAGGTGCTGGACGCGCTGGTGGATCTGGCGCCGTCGCCCGGCCCGCGCAAGAGCGCGCTGGTCGTCAACAAGCAGCCGGTGGAAAAAACCGTGTTGCCCGACGACGAAGGCTTCTCCGGCGTGGTGTTCAAGGTGCAGGCCAACATGGACGCCAACCACCGCGACCGCATCGCCTTTGTGCGCGTGGCCTCGGGCAAGTACACGCCGGGCATGAAGCTCAAGGTGCAGCGCTCCGCCAAGGAGCTGCGGCCGACGTCTGTGGTCACCTTCATGTCGCAGCGCCGTGAGGCCGTCGAGGAGGCCTACGCCGGCGACATCATCGGCTTCACGACCCATGGCGGCGTGCAGCTCGGCGACACCATCACCGACGGCGCCAGCCTGCAGTTCACCGGCCTGCCCTTCTTCGCGCCCGAGCTGTTCATGACCGTGATCCTGAAGAACCCGCTGCGCACCAAGCAGCTGCAGACCGGGCTGGAGCAGCTCGGCGAGGAAGGCGCGATCCAGGTTTTCAAGCCCGAAGTCGGCGGCCCCATGCTGCTGGGCGCGGTGGGCCAGCTGCAGTTCGAGGTGGTGCAGCACCGCCTGAAGAGCGAATACGACTGCGACGTGCGCCTGGAAGGCTGCCAGTACACCGGCGCGCGCTGGATCACCGCCGACACGCCCGCCGAGCTGCGCGAGTTCACCAACGCCTACCCGCAACGCCTGGCGCTGGACGCGGCCAACACCCTGGCCTACCTGTGCACCAGCCCCTACGACGTGCGGCTGGCGCAGGAGCGCTTCCCGAAGATCCATTTCCACCCGCTGCGCGAGCACGCCGGACTGGCGCTGGGCAGCGCGGCCTGAGCCACACCATGCGTGCGTTGAACGAACTCCCCCGCACCGTGGCTGCCGGCATGCACACGGTGTTCAGCGACATCGACGACACGCTGACCACCGATGGCCAGCTCGTGCCACAAGCCTACGTGGCGCTGGACACCTTGCGCCGCGCCGGCCTGCGCGTCATCCTCATCACGGGGCGCCCAGCGGGGTGGTGCGACCACATCGCCCGCATGTGGCCGGTTGACGCGGTCATCGGGGAAAACGGCGCCTTCTACTACTGGCACGATCCGGTCGAACGCAAGCTCCAGTGCCGCCATCTGCTGGACACGGTGGCCCGCCAGACCAATACCGAACGGCTCGCGGCCGTGCGCGACACCATCCTGCGCGAGGTGCCTGGCTGTGCCGTGGCGTCTGACCAGTTCTGCCGCCTGTACGACCTGGCCATCGATTTCTGTGAAGACGTCCCCGCCCTTGCGGATGCCGACGTGGATCGGATCGTCGCTCTGATGGAAGCGGCCGGCATGACAGCGAAGGTCAGTTCCATCCACGTCAACGGCTGGTTCGGCCAGTACGACAAGCTCAGCATGGCGCATCTGCTCATGCGCGAGCGTTACGGCCTGGAGCTGTCGCGGGAGCGAGAAAAGTGCATGTTCGTCGGGGATTCGCCGAATGACGCCCCGATGTTTGCCTACCTGCCGCATGCGGCCGGCGTCGCCAATGTGGCGGCGTTTGCAGGCCGGATGCTTCATTTCCCCAGCTACGTCGCGCCGTCGCGCGGCGGCGCCGGATTTGCCGAGGTGGCGCAAGCCTTGCTGACCGCTCGCCAGCGCTGACTCGACTACTGCGGCTTGGCCAGCCCGAGCTTCTCGACCAGCGCCTTTTCCTTCACAAACGTCTCCTGCGCGAACTTCTGGTACTGCGCGCTGCTCATGTACATGGGCACCATGTCATAGCGCTTGAGTGCGGTGATGTAGCTTTCCTGCTCCATGGCCTGCTTGAAGGCATCATGCAGGCGTTTCACGACGGCCGGCGGTGTGCCCTTGGGGGCGCCAATGCCGAACGGCGAGTTCTGCACCAGGTCCAGGCCCAGCTCCTTGAGCGTGGGCGCGTCGGGGAACTTGGCCAGGCGCTCGGCGCCCCAGGTGTTCAGCACGCGCAGCTTGCCAGCCTCCACCTGCGGCGCGAAGCCGGTGGAATCGGCCGCGGCCATGATGTTGCCGCCCAGGATGGACTGCATCAGGTCGGCGCTGCCCTTGTAGGGCACATGCAGCAATTCCAGGTTCAGCTTCTGCGCGATCAGCTCCATGGTCAAGTGCGGGCTGGTCATGGTGCCTGTGGAGCCGTAAGTCAGCTTGCCCGGGTTGGCCTTGGCCCAGGCGACGAAATGCGTCCAAGTCTTGAGTTGCGAATCGGCGGGCACGACGAGGCCGAAGGCGTAGCCGGTGACATTGAGCACATAGGTGATGTCCTTCACCGGGTCCCAGTTGATCTTGGTGGTGTAGGGCAGGCGGAACACGCCCAGTGGTATCTGGGCGACGGTGTAGCCGTCCGCCGGGGCGGACTGCAGGGCCTGCGCCGGCAGTGTGCCGCCGGCGCCAGGCTTGTTCTCCACGATCACCGGCTGACCCAGGATCTTGCTGGCGTTGTCGGCCAGCGAACGCATGGTGATGTCGGTCGGCCCACCGGCGGGAAAGGCAATGATCAGCTTGATCGGCTTGGCCGGGAAGGCCTGCGCGCGGGCCGTGAGGGCGGGTCCGACCAGCGTGGCGGCGGCGAGTTGGACAATATGGCGGCGTTTCATGGGGTTCTCCTGATCGAATGGCTGTCGTGTACCCCATTCAACCGGAACCCGGCCCCGAAAGCCATCTGGAAAGCCCTGACACACTGTCACCCAGGTTCCAGCCCCGGATCTTGATCAAAAACAGGCAAATCCCAGCGTCGAACGGTCTCAATTAGCTATAACTATCATAGCGATCACCGCCGCGCCAACACCGGCGCCAGCGCCACCCCGGTGTGCGTGCCCGCGCGCACGACGTCCTCGGGCGTGGCAGCCGCGACGATGCGCCCGCCGGCCTGGCCGCCTTCGGGGCCGAGGTCGATGATCCAGTCGGCCTCGGCGATGACATCCAGGTCGTGCTCGATCACCACCACGCTGTGGCCGCCGTCGACCAGGCGGTGCAGCACGCGGATGAGCTTGTCGACGTCGGCCATGTGCAGGCCCACCGTGGGCTCGTCCAGCACGTAGAGGGTGTGCGGCGCCTTCTGGCCGCGCCGCGTCACGTCGTCGCGCACCTTGGACAGTTCGGTGACGAGCTTGATGCGCTGCGCCTCGCCGCCCGAGAGCGTCGGCGAGGGCTGGCCCAGCGTCAGGTAGCCCAGGCCCACGTCTTTCAGCAGCTGCAGCGGGTGGCTGATGGCGGGCATGGAGGCGAAGAAGTCCACCGCCTCGTCCACCTCCATCTGCAGGATGTCGCCGATGCTCTTGCCGCGCCAGGTGACGGCCAGCGTCTCGGGGTTGAAGCGGGCGCCGTGGCAGGTCTCGCACAGCACCTTCACATCGGGCAGAAAGCTCATGGCGATGGTACGGATGCCCTGGCCTTCGCAGCCGGGGCAGCGGCCCTCGCCGGTGTTGAAGCTGAAGCGCCCGGGCCCATAGCCGCGCGCCTTGGCCTCCAGCGTCTCGGCGAACAGCTTGCGGATGGTGTCCCAGAAGCCGATGTAGGTGGCGGGGCAGCTGCGCGGCGTTTTGCCGATGGGCGTCTGATCGACTTCCAGCACGCGGTCGATGGTCTCGAATCCCGTCAGGCCGGTGCAGCCGGTGAGCGCGGGAAACTGCCCGGCGGCCATGGCGTCGCGGCCGGCCCGGGTGGCGCGCTGCGTCACCAGCGCCTGGACGCTGGCGAGCAGCACGTCGCGCGCCAGCGTGGATTTGCCGGAGCCGGACACGCCGGTGACGGCAACCAGGCGCTGGAGCGGCACGGCCGCGCTGACGTTTTGCAGGTTGTGGAGGTTGGCCCCGTGCAGGGCCAGCCAGCGTGGCGTCCTGGCCTCCCCCGCGGGTTTTTTTTTTTTTCCCTCCCCGGGGCATCTCCGTCACCGGCCGGCGTGCCTGCAGCGGGTGCTTCATGGCGTGCAGCAGGTAGCGCCCGGTCTGGGAATCGCTGGCGCCGGTGATGTCTTTCACGGTGCCCTCGGCGACCAGCCGCCCGCCGCGCTTGCCGGCGCTGGGGCCGATGTCGATGATGTGGTCGGCACGGCGGATGGTGTCTTCGTCGTGCTCCACCACCACCAGCGTGTTGCCCTTGTCGCTGAGGGTCTTCAGCGCGTTCAACAGGATCCGGTTGTCGCGCGCGTGCAGGCCGATGGTGGGCTCGTCGAGCACGTAGCACACGCCTTGCAGGTTGCTGCCGAGCTGCGCCGCCAGGCGGATGCGCTGGGCCTCGCCGCCGCTGAGCGTGGGCGCGCCGCGGTCCAGCGTGAGGTAGCCCAGGCCGACTTCTTCGAGGAATTCCAGGCGGCTTTTGATCTCGGGCACCAGGTCGCGGGCGATCTCGCGGTCGCGGCCAGTCAGGGCCAGTGTGTCCACCCATTGGCGGATGTCCGTGACGGCCAGGCGCGCCAGGTCGGTGATGCCCTTGCCGGCAGCACCGGGCAGCACCCGTCGCCGAACCGCACGGCGCGCGCCGTCGCGTTCAGCCGTGTGCCCTGGCAGGTCGGGCACACGGTGTCGGTGACGTCTTCGGCTTCGGGCTCGGCAAAGGTCTGCTCGCGGCCTTTGTTGTCGTCGTCGCGCACCGAGTCGTCGAACACCTTGCGCTGCTCTTTCGTCAGCTTCACGCCGGTGCCCACGCAGTCCGGGCACCAGCCGTGCTTGCTGTTGTAGGAGAACAGGCGCGGGTCGAGCTCCGCGTAGCTCGTGCTGCACACCGGGCAGGCGCGCAGCGTGGAAAAGGCCAGCAGCTTGCCAATGCCTGCCGTAGGCGAGCCTGCATGCATGGCCTCGCGCAGGCCGTGCAGGTCGCTCAGCACATGGACCACGCCCTTGCCGTGCTCCAGGGCGCGCGCCAGCGCATCGCGCAGCAAGGTCTCGTTCTCGGGCTTGATGTCCAGGCTCAAGACCGGCAGCTCGATGGTGTGTTCCTTGAAGCGGTCGATGCGCGGGAAGCCGGTGGTCGGCAGGAAGTGGCCGTCCACGCGCAGGTGGGTGTAGCCGCGCGGGCGGGCCCAATCGGCCAGCTCCGTGTAGACGCCCTTGCGGTTCATGACCAGCGGCGCCAGCAGGCCGATGTGCTGCCCGCGAAACTGCGTCATCAGCTGCGCGGCGATGCGCTCCGGCGTCTGCGGCTGCACCGCCGCGCCGTCATGGATGCAATGCTGCACGCCGAGCTTCACATACAGCAAGCGCAGGAAATGCCAGACCTCGGTGGTGGTGCCCACCGTGCTCTTGCGCCCGCCGCGCGACAGGCGCTGCTCGATCGCCACCGTGGGCGGGATGCCGTAGACGGCGTCCACCTCGGGCCGGCCGGCCGGCTGCACGATGCTGCGCGCGTAGGCGTTCAGGCTCTCCAGATAGCGGCGCTGGCCTTCGTTGAACAGGATGTCGAAGGCCAGCGTGGACTTGCCCGAGCCGCTGACGCCCGTGACGACGCTGAACTGGCCGCGCGGGATGTTGACGCTCAGCGACTTGAGGTTGTGCTCGCGGGCATTGATGATCTGGATGGCGTTGTCGGCCCCCGTCGCCTGGCGGCGCGCGCGGGCGATCAGTTGCAGCGGCACGCCTTCTTCCGCGCGGTGGCTGCCCATGCCAAGCGCCCGGTCGTACTCGCGCAGGGCCTGGCCCGTGTGAGAAGTGGCGTGCAGGCGCACCTCCTCGGGCGTGCCCTGGGCGACGATCAGGCCGCCGGCGTCGCCGCCTTCGGGGCCGAGGTCGATCAGCCAGTCGCTGGCGCGGATCACGTCGAGGTTGTGCTCGATCACCACCAGCGAATGCCCGGCATCCAGCAGCTTGCGCAAGGCGCGCATCAGCTTGGCGATGTCGTCGAAGTGCAGCCCGGTGGTGGGCTCGTCAAACAGGAACAGCGTGCCTTTGCGCGCCGTGGGCTGGCGGCTGGCACTGGCGCTCTTTGCCGCCTCCGCCAGAAAGCCGGCCAGCTTCAGGCGCTGCGCCTCGCCGCCCGACAACGTCGGCACCGGCTGGCCCAGCTTGACGTATTCCAGGCCGACGTCGACGATCGGCTGTAGCGCGCGGATCACCTCGCGGTCGTTGGCGAACACCGCTGCGGCCTCGCTGACGGTCAGGTCCAGCACGTCGGCCACGTTCATCACGCGCGGATGCACCGCGCCCAGCGGCTGGCGTTCGACAGTGATCTCCAGGATTTCGGGCCGGTAGCGTTTGCCGTCGCAGTCCGGGCAGCGCAGGTAGACGTCGCTGAGAAACTGCATCTCCACATGTTCGAAGCCCGAGCCGCCGCAGGTCGGGCAGCGCCCGTCGCCGCTGTTGAAGCTGAACTTGCTCGCGGTGTAGCCGCGCTGGCGTGACAGCGGCGCGGTGGCAAAGATCTCACGGACGGCATCCCAGGCGCCGACGTAGCTCACCGGGTTCGAGCGCGCGGTCTTGCCGATCGGTGACTGGTCCACGAACACCGCCTCCGACAGGTGGTCCGCGCCCAGCAGCCGGTCGTGTGCCCCGGGGGTTTCCGTGGCCTTGCCGAAGTGCCGCATCAGTGCCGGGGCCAGCACGTCCTGGATCAAACTGGACTTGCCGGAGCCGCTGACACCCGTGACGCAGACCAGGCGCTGCAGCGGGATTTCGACGGTCACGTTCCGCAGGTTGTGCTCGCGCGCGCCCTCAAGGATGAGACGCGGCGTGTGGTCGGTCACCATGCGCTTGAAGCCCATGCCGACCTGTTTGCGCGCCCCAGGTAGGCGCCGGTCAGCGTGTCGGCGCTGCGCAGCGCCTCGGTCGTGCCGTCGAACACGATCTGCCCGCCGCGCTCGCCCGGGCCAGGGCCCATGTCGATCATGCGGTCGGCCGCCAGCATCACGGCCGGGTCGTGCTCCACCACCACCAGCGTGTTGCCGGCATCGCGCAGGCGCTGCATGGCCTTGATGATGCGGTGCATGTCGCGCGGATGCAGGCCGATGCTGGGCTCGTCCAGCACGAACAACGTGTTCACCAGCGAGGTGCCCAGCGCCGTGGTCAGGTTGATGCGCTGCACCTCGCCGCCGCTCAGCGTGCGGCTCTGGCGGTCCAGCGTGAGGTAGCCGATGCCGACGTCGCACAGGTACTTCAGCCGGGTGGTGATCTCTTCGAACAGCAGCTTCAGCGCTTGCGTTTCTCCCTCGTTGGCCACGACGTTGGGCACCTGGGTCATCGACTCGAAGAAGCGGCGCAGGCGGTCCAGCGGCAGCAGCATCAGGTCGTGCAGGCACAGGCCCGGAAGGGCCTCCAGCTGGGCGCGGGTCCAGGCAACCCCTTCAGGCATGAAGCGCTTTGGTGGCTCCATCACCGCGTCGGCATCGGCCTTCGAACCGATGCGCCAGAGCAGGCTCTCGGTCTTCAGGCGCGCGCCGCCGCAGGTGCCGCAGGGCGTGTAGCTGCGGTACTTGGACAGCAGCACCCGGATGTGCATCTTGTAGGACTTGGTCTCCAGGTATTCGAAGAAGCGCTTGACGCCGTACCAGTGCTGGTTCCACTTGCCGTTCCAGTTCGGCGAGCCGTTGATGACCCAGTGCTGCTGCTCGGGCGTGAGCTTGTTCCAGGGGGTGTCGCGCGGAATGCCGGCGGTCTCGGCATGGCGCATCAGGTCGTCCTGGCATTCCTTCCAGGCGGGGGTCTGCATCGGCTTGATCGCGCCGGCACGCAGGGTGAGCTTGTCGTTGGGAATCACCAGGCCGTAGTCCACGCCGATCACGCGGCCGAAGCCCCGGCAGGCCTCGCAGGCACCGACGGCCGAGTTGAACGAAAAGGCCGAAGGGATCGGATCGGTGTAGCGCAGGTCGCTGTCGGGGCAGTGCAGTCCCGACGAGAAGCGCCACAGCTCGGAATCCGACGATTCCGTGCCGGCGGGCATCACGTAGACGTTCAGTCGACCCGCGCCGCGCTTGAGCGCCACCTCGATCGCCTCGACCACACGGGCTTTTTCCACCTGCCCGATCCGGAAGCGGTCGGCAACCACGTCCAGCACCTTGACCACCCCCACGCTCCCCGCTGCGCGTGGTAGTTCCACCGGAAAGGTCAACACCAGCCGCGGCTCGTCGCGTTCGGCGCTGCGCCGCAGCAATTCGGCGTAGATCGTCTCAGGCGTGTCGTGCCTCACCGGCTGCGCGGTCTGCCGGTCGAACAGCTGGCCCGAGCGCGCAAACAACAGCTTCAGGTGGTCGTTCAGCTCGGTCATCGTGCCCACGGTGGAGCGCGAGCTGCGCACCGGGTTGGTCTGGTCGATGGCGATGGCCGGCGGCACGCCTTCGACCTTGTCGACGGCGGGCTTGTCCATGCGGTCCAGGAACTGCCGCGCATAGGCCGAGAAGGTTTCGACGTAGCGGCGCTGCCCTTCTGCATATAGCGTGTCGAAGACCAGGCTCGATTTGCCCGAACCACTGGGACCCGTGACCACCGTCAGTTCGCCGGTGCGAATGTCGAGGTCAAGGTTCTTGAGGTTGTGCTGGCGCGCGCCGCGAATGCGGATCAATCCCTGGGTCATGCGGGGGGGTCTTTCTGGAAGCAGGCCAAAGATTCTAGGCACGGCGGCGATTTGTGTGCGCCAAGGGGGCATCCCGACGCCGGCGCACGAACGTAGAACTACGAATACCGGGGGCAGCGATCCGTTTCTACACTGGCGCACCCAAGGAGATCTCCGATATGAAATGGTTCCACACCTGTCTTTTGGCCGCCGCTGTCACCTGGACGGCAGGCACGGCCCGCGCCCAGATCCTGATCGGCCAGACCGTCGGCCTCACCGGTCCGGTGGCGGCCACCGTCAAGGAGGCCGTGGACGGGGCAAAGCTGTACATCGACAGCGTCAATGCCAAAGGCGGGATTCGCGGTGAGAAGATCGAACTGGTCACCCTCGACGACAAGTTCGACCCCAAGATCGCCGCGGCCAACGCCAACACCCTGATTACCGAGAAGAACGTGGTGGCGTTGTTCCTCAACCGCGGAACGCCGCACACCGAGGCCATCATGCCGCTGCTGGAAAAGCACGGTGTGGCCCTGGTGGCACCGTCCACCGGCGCAATGCTGCTGCACAGCCCGGTGAACCGGTACATCTTCAACGTCCGGTCCAGCTACCAGCGCGAGGCCGCCAAGGCGGTGGCCCACCTGCACACTCTGGGCATCGACCGGATTGCGGTGGTGCACGTGGACGACTCGTTCGGGACCGATGCGCTGGAGGGCGCCAACAAGGGCTTTGCCAAGGCGAACCTCAAGCCCGTGGCGGTGGTCAAGGCCGACCGCAACAAGCCCGATTACCCGGCAATCGTCCCCGCGCTGGCCAAGACGACGCCGCAGGCCATCCTCTGGTTCGGTTCGGGAACGGCGGTGGCCGACGGCATCAAGGCGCTGCGTGCGGCAGGATCCGCGGCGCAGGTGGTCACGCTCTCGAACAACGCGTCCGCCGGCTTCATCAAGGCTTTGGGTGACGCCAGCCGGGGCGTCATCGTCACCCAGGTGTTTCCTTATGAGAAGTCGTTCTCCTACGGCATCGTGAAAGAAGCCCTGGAACTGGCCAAGGCCAAGGGACTAAATGAGATTTCCCCGGCGATCCTGGAGGGCTATGCCGCGGCCAAGGTGTTGATCGAAGCGCTTCGAAGAGCGTCACCGAACCCGACGCGGCAGAAGCTGCTGGCTGCGCTGGAGAGTCTGCAAAAATTCGATCTGGGGGGGCTGGAAATCAGCTACAGCCCGGACGACCACACCGGGCTGGACTTTGCCGACCTGTCGATCATCGGCAATGACGGAAAATTCAAGCGTTGATCGTCGTGATGCTCAGACCCGCAGCGCTTCGCGCAACTCGCGGGTCTTTTCCGGACCCAGCGCGTCGGTGATCTTCGGCAACAGCGCCAGAAGCTCGTCGTAGTCCATGCAACGCTCCACCGCCACATTGAGGCGGAATCCCCGCAGACCCAGCGTTGCGGTCAATCGGGTGGCCACCGGCCAGGCCTGACTGAACAGCTCCGACTTGTTCGCGGCTGGCAGCGCGGCACCGGGTGCGGCAGCCGCGCTAGGGACGGCACTGGCCGACGGCGGCTGTGCAGCAAGTGGCGCGGTCGGAGCGGGTGCCGCACCTTCAGCGGGAGCCAGAAAGCCAAGGGCCAGCAGATGGTCGATGTCGGTGGCCACGATGCCGAGCCCGGCCGTTGCCGCCAACACCTGATCCACCGTCTTCTTGCCGTCGAACAGGATCATGGCCGACCGTTGACGAGAGGTCAGCTGGGGCGAGCGCTCCTTCAGGGCCAGCTGACCGGCTTCTGTCTTGGCGTATTTCATGCTGAATGGCCCCCAAGTCTGCAAGCGCCAATATTGGCGACGAACTTATTTTGCCTGACTTGCGCCTGCCGCGGCAGAGGCTTTCGCTGCCGGCGCTTCGGCGGGCGCGTGGGTCGCCTCGGCGCCATGCTTTTCGCCACCCATGTCGATATCACCACCCTTGGACAAAATGAACAATGCCAGGCCCGCAAAGATGACAAAACCCACAGCAATTTTCCACATACCGTTTCTCCTGAAAAAAAAGACCCTCGCAAGGAGGGTCTGTCCAACACACCCGCACACGCGGTGCGGGTGAACCAAAACACCCAACTCAGTCGTTGGCGTAGATGTCAACGTCCTTCGTCTCCTTGACGAACAACATGCCGATCACGAAGGTCATGCCGGCGACGATGATCGGATACCACAGACCGTTGTACATGTTACCGGTCTGCGCCACGATGGCAAACGCCGTGGTGGGCAGCAGGCCGCCGAACCAGCCGTTGCCGATGTGATAGGGCAGCGACATGGAGGTGTAGCGGATCCGGGTCGGGAACATTTCCACCAGCATGGCAGCGATCGGGCCGTACACCATGGTCACCAGGATCACGAGGTAGGTCAGGATACCAATGACCTTGACCTTGTCGAACTTGGCCATGTCGGCCTTCGGCGGATAGCCCGCGGCCTTCAGCGCATCCGCCACGGCCTTCTTGAACTCAGCGTCCTTGGCCTTCGCTTCCGCGGCGGGCAGGCCCTTGGAGCTGTAGCCCGTGATGGCCGTTTCGCCCACCTTGATCACGGCGGGTGCGCCAGCGGGGCCGGCAATGTTGTCGTAGCTCACCGAGGCGCCCGCCAGCACCTGCTTGGCGATGTCGCACGAGCTGGTGAACTTGACGGTGCCGGTCGGGTTGAACTGGAACGAGCACTCCTTGGCATCGGCCGTGACCGTCACCTTGTTCTTGGCCTGCGCGGCAGCCAGATCGGGGTTGGCGGCCTTGGTCAGCGCTTCGAACACCGGGAAGTAGGTCACCACGGCCAACAGGCAGCCGGCCATGATGATGGGCTTGCGGCCAATCTTGTCGGACCAAGCGCCGAAGACGATGAAGAAGGGCGTTCCGATGATCAGGGAGATCGCCACCATGATGTTGGCGGTCGCGCCATCAACCTTGAGCGCCTGGGTCAGGAAGAACAGGGCATAGAACTGGCCCGAATACCAGACGACGGCCTGGCCGGCGGTCAGACCGATGAGTGCCAGAATCACGATCTTCAGGTTTTTCCACTGACCGAAGGATTCGGACAGCGGCGCCTTGGAGGTCTTGCCTTCGGCCTTCATCTTGGCGAAGGCAGGCGACTCGTTCATGCTCAGGCGGATGTAGACCGACACGGCCAGCAGCAGGATCGAGACGATGAACGGAACGCGCCAGCCCCAGTCGGCAAAGGCGGCTTCGCCGATCACCGTCCGGGTGCCCAGAATGATCATCAGGGACAGGAACAGGCCCAGCGTCGCCGTGGTCTGAATCCAGGAGGTGTAGGCACCGCGCTTGCCCATGGGCGCATGTTCGGCCACATAGGTCGCCGCACCGCCGTACTCGCCACCCAGCGCCAGACCTTGCAGCATGCGCAGGGCAATCAGGATCACCGGGGCTGCGACGCCGATGGTGGCGTAATTCGGCAAGATACCCACGATGAACGTGGACAGGCCCATGATCAGGATGGTCACCAGGAACGTGTATTTGCGGCCGATCATGTCGCCGAGGCGTCCGAACACCAGCGCGCCGAATGGGCGCACGATGAAGCCGGCTGCGAACGCGAGCAGCGCGAAGATGAAGGCGGAACCTTCGTCGAGCCCGCTGAAGAACTGCTTGGCAATGATGGCTGCGAGCGAGCCGTAAAGGTAAAAGTCGTACCACTCGAACACGGTGCCGAGCGAGGAGGCGAAGATGACCTTCTTCTCCTCCGCGGACATCGGCCGTGCTGCCACGGCTGCTGTTTGTGAGCTTCTCATGAGGTTGTCTCCAATAGGTTCAATGAAGGACACCCGGACCGGTGTCTGCGGCGGACTATCAGAGGGGGGACTGACCGCAATCTGACGAATTTCTTGCAAAGGCTTACTTCAAGCTGTACGCATGCTTACGGCACAGGCGTTAACCCTTGCTTACTTTTTCTTGATGCGAAATTTGCACCAGAAACCACCTGAAACGAGAGGAGTCTGGATGCCGTTGACCTAGGGAAAGCCCTCATGTTTTATTGCATTCTGAGCCGGCTTGTGGTGTCTCACCCACGCCACGAGACCTCCATCAGAAGCGTAAGCACATGGTCAGTCCCAATTTACAAAATCGCCGCAATGTGCTTGTCGCACATATTTTTTGCCTATCATTTTTTCAATCAACCCTGAGGAGACCCACATGAGTGATCCGGTGGTCGACAAAATCCAGAAGAACCCCAAGTACCTGGAGCTTCGCAAGAAGCGCAGTGGCTTCGGCTGGTTCCTGACGCTGCTGATGATGGTCGTGTACTACGGCTACATCGCGCTGATCGCATTCAACAAGCCCTTTCTGGCCCAGCCCATCGGCGCAGGTGTCACCACCCTGGGCATCCCCATCGGCATGGGCGTGATCATCTTCACGATCGTGATCACCGGCATCTACGTGCGCCGCGCCAACAGCGAATTCGACGCACTGACCACCGAAATCCTGAAAGACGCCTCCAAATGAAAAAGATGACCCTCACCCTGGCCGCGCTGCTGGCGCTGCTGACGACCGGTTTGGTCTACGCCGCCGGTGGCGACGTCGGCCAGGCGGCCAAGCAGGAAACCAACTGGACCGCGATCAGCATGTTTGCCCTGTTCGTGGCCGGCACGCTCTACATTACCAAATGGGCCGCGGCCAAGACCAAGTCGGCCGCTGACTTCTACACTGGCGGTGGCGGCATCACCGGCTTCCAGAACGGCCTGGCGATTGCGGGCGATTACATGTCCGCGGCCTCGTTCCTGGGTATTTCCGCGGCTGTGATGGCCACCGGCTATGACGGCCTGATCTACTCGATCGGTTTCCTGGTCGGCTGGCCGGTCATCACCTTCCTGATGGCCGAGCGCCTGCGCAACCTGGGCAAATTCACCTTTGCCGACGTGGCAGGCTACCGCTTTCAACAGGGTCCGATCCGCGCCTTCGCTGCTTCCGGCACGCTGGTGGTCGTCGCTTTCTACCTGATCGCCCAGATGGTGGGTGCCGGTCAGCTGATCAAGCTGCTGTTCGGCCTGGACTACTGGATGGCGGTCGTGATCGTCGGCGCGCTGATGATGGTCTACGTGCTGTTCGGCGGCATGACGGCCACGACCTGGGTGCAGATCATCAAGGCCTGCCTGCTGCTCTCGGGCGTGACCTTCATGGCCTTCATGGTGCTGGCGCAGTTCGGCTTCAGCCCCGAGGCCCTGTTCGCCAAGGGGGTCGAGGTGCGGACGGCCATTGCCGCCAACACCGGGAAGACGCCAGAGGAGGCCGCCAAGGCCGGCCTGTCCATCATGGGGCCGGGCGGCTTCGTGAAGGATCCGATCTCGGCCATTTCCTTCGGCATGGCGCTGATGTTCGGCACCGCCGGCCTGCCCCACATCCTGATGCGCTTCTTTACCGTCCCCGACGCGAAGGAAGCACGCAAGTCGGTGTTCTGGGCGACCACCTGGATCGGCTATTTCTACGTGCTGATCTTCATCATCGGCTTTGGCGCGATCACCCTGGTGCTGACGAACCCCGAGTTCTCCGACGTGGCCAAGGGCGTCATCAAGGGCGGCGCGGGCACGGCCAACATGGCGGCCGTGCTGGTGGCCAAGTCGGTCGGTGGCAACGTGTTCTACGGCTTCATCTCGGCCGTGGCCTTCGCGACGATCCTGGCGGTGGTGGCCGGCCTGACGCTTTCGGGCGCCTCCGCCGTCTCGCACGACATCTACGCCACGCTGATCAAGAAGGGCAAGGCCGACAGCGCCGCCGAACTGAAGGTGTCCCGCGTCACAACGCTGGCGCTGGGCGTGCTGGCCGTGACCCTGGGCATCGTCTTCGAGAAGCAGAACATCGCCTTCATGGTGTCGCTGGCTTTCGCCATCGCTGCGTCCGCCAACTTCCCGGTTCTGTTCATGTCCGTGCTGTGGAAAGACTGCACCACCAAGGGTGCGGTCATCGGCGGCTTCCTGGGGCTGATTTCGTCGGTCGCGCTGACCGTGGTTTCGCCCTCGGTGTGGGAAGCCACGCTGGGCAATCCCAAGGGTTCGGCGCTGTTCCCCTACACCTCGCCGGCGTTGTTCTCCATGACCATCGGCTTTGTGGGCATCTGGCTGTTCTCCATCCTGGACCGCAGCCCGAACGCCGCCCGGGAGCGCGCCGCGTTCCCCGCGCAGCAGGTGCGCTCGGAAACCGGCCTCGGCGCTTCGGGCGCATCGGGACACTGATCCGATACCAATGATCCGTGCGGGCCTGCCCGCACGCCGTCAGAAATAAACCGGGCCCTGCGCCCGGTTTTTTTGTTGGAAGGCGGGGCCCCTCAGTGGCGCTGCAGATGCCGCAACTTGATGAAAGCCAAAGCGGCCATGACCGCATCGTTCACGGCGTCGTGCGCATCGCGCACCGGCAAACCCAGATCGCCCATCAGCGTCGCAAAACGCAGGTCGATCGGCGCGTTGGCCTGCTGCTGGTACGCAGGCAGCTGCCGGAACTTGTAGTCGTAATAGAGCGACGAGACCTCGATCGCCGGCTGCGGCAGCCCCTGCCCCAGCATCGGAAACAGGGCTCGATTCAGCATGGCCAGGTCGAACTCCAGGTAATAGCCGACCAGGGGCCGGCTGCCAATGAAGCGCATCAGCTGCTTCAAAGCCTCGTCGATGGGCAGGCCCTGCGCCAGGTCGCGCTCGCGCAGGCGGTGAATGCGCACGCTCTCGGCTGAAACCCCCCGCTCGGGCCGAACCAGGAGTTCCAGGCGTTCGCTGGTCATGATCCGGTTGCCGACGATGCGCACTGCGCCGATCGACACGATCTCGTCGGTGCGCACGTTCAGTCCGGTGGTCTCGCAGTCCAGCGACACCCATTCGCCCTCGGGCGGTGCATCGAACATGAAACGGAATGCGGGATCACCCAGGTGGTACAGCATCCACTCGCGCTTGAGCGCGCCGAGCCAGCGCGGCGATGGGAGACCGGCCCTCATCGGACCGCGTCCAGGTGGAACCGATGGCGCAGCAGCACCTTGAACCGCTTGACCACACCCAGCGTGTCCTTGAGCAGGTCGCGGTCCAGGCTGCTGAGCCGCGCCACGTCGATGGCACCCGTCACTGCCTTGCCGGTGTCGAGTTCGGCCAGGCCGGCCTTGAGTTTGAGCCCCATAAAGAAATGCAGGCTGTCGGTCAGGTCCGCGGCCATGTCGGGGCTGAGCTGTCCGCCCGCCACCAGTGCCGTGATGCGGCCCGCTGTGCCGGTCTCGGTCAGGCGATGCGCCAGCGCCAGGCTGCGCACGCCATGCACCAGCGGAAAGATGCCTTCTTTCTTGAGGTTGAGATGCGATTCGGCGTCACCGAGGCCCAGCAACCGGTTCCACCAGCCGGTGCTGCTGCCAAAGGCGTCGATGGCCGCCGCGAACCGGCCGAGCATGGCGTCGTTGTCGGTGGCCAGCTTCATCAGGCCGCGCTGCACCGCCTCCAGCAGGTGGGCATCGCCACACACCGCATGGGCGTCCATGAAGATAGCCAGGTTCATCAGGCTGTCGCCGTCGGGCATGATCAGCCACTGGCGCGTCATCTGGGCGAACTCGCTGACCGGCTTGCGCCACTGGGCGTTGCTCACCATGATGTGCCCCGGGCATTCCGGATAGCCGAAATCACGCAGCGCCCCCGAGAAGCGCTCGCAGATGCCCGCCAGGTCCGCAGGCGGTACATAGCCGTCGCGCAGAACCAGGCCGTTGTCCTGGTCGGTCTTCAGCAGTTGTTCGCCCCGTCCTTCGCTGCCCATCACGAACAGGCAGCTGTGGGCCACCAGGTCGG
Organism: Candidatus Skiveiella danica; assembly: GCA_016721925.1. GTDB lineage: Bacteria > Pseudomonadota > Gammaproteobacteria > Burkholderiales > Burkholderiaceae_C > Skiveiella > Skiveiella danica. The sequence goes on along the minus strand of JADKHE010000006.1, from coordinate 64,294 downwards.
GGGGAGCGATGAGCTGCCAGGCCCGCTCGAAAAGGCGGGCATTGAGCTGCTGCACCAGCTTGGCGATCAGGTTGACCCGTGAACCGCTGCGGTACAGCAGGGCGATCATCCGTGTGATCCGTGTGGCGGCCTGGCTCAAGCCCTCCAGGTCCTTCGCCTCCTCGATCTGCACCGTGATCATGTGCGACTGGTTGGACAGGAAGCTGAACAGGTCCAGCGCCTCCAGAATGCCCAGGATCTCATCGCCCTCGGCCACCACCACCCGGTGCACGCGACGGCGCAGCATCACGGCCATCGCGTCGCCCAGCTGGTCGGAGGGTTTCACCTCGATCAGCTTGAAGGTGGACAGCTCCCCGACGGCCAGCTGATCGAGCGGCCGGCCGTCCAGGATGGCACGCTGCAGCGCCGTGGCGGTGAAGATGCCCAGCCGCGGCGGTTGCGACTGGGTGTCGCGCACCAGGACGTTGGACGTGCGGTGCGCCTGGAACAGCTTCACCACCGAGAGGATGTCGGTGCTGGCGTCGACGAAATGGGCCGGCCGAAGGAACGCCTCGTCCACGCGGGACATCGTGAGCGACTGCAGCTCGTGCTGGTTCTTGCGCTCGGAAAGCGCACTGAGCTTGTTGCTGAGGTCGGAAAACAGCAGCGCGCCGAAGGTGGCATTCGAAGCAATCAGGTCGCTGACCGCCTGCTTGGCCAGCTGGTAGGCCACCACCTCCTCAGCCGCCACAAATCGGCTGCTGACCTTGCCCGCCACCAGGCCGCGCCCGTCGAAGCAATCGTCGGGGCCATAAGTCGTCGTGGCCTCGCTCCCTTCGAACTGGGTCACAAACCCCTTGATGACGACGAAGAGATGCGTGGGCACGCTCCCGACCTCAAGGATGGTTTCGCCCTCGGGGAAATAAGCGACGTCGACGCTGTCGCGGACCAGCCGCTGTTCGTCCGGGTTCAGGCAGTCGAACGGCGAGGCGGCGAAGTTGAAGGCATTGGGCATGGTGGCTCGGGCCGGTGCAGGGCCCGTGATCAAACTCCCCCATTCAACGCCGGATGCCTTGCGCAACGCTTGCAGGCAGGTCCCATCCCGCCTCGAACCAGGGATCGCCCAGCAGATAGGCGCGCAGCATCGGCAGCGCATCAAAACCCCAGAACACTTTTCCGTCCACCACGAACGACGGAACCCCGAACAGGCCAAGCACCAGCGCCTGCTCGCCGTGCGCCTGAAGCTGCGCCTTGACGGTGGCGTCCTGGAGCGAACGGGACGGCGCCAGCCGGGCGGTCAAGGCCTCCAGGCGCGCCGCATCGGCCGCGTCCGCGCCACCCTGCCACGCATGGCGGAAGATCGTCTCGCAGACATAGCGGTTCGGTTCACCACTGGCATCACAGGCGACGGCCAGGCGAAGCAGGCCAAGCGGGTTGAACGGGTGGCTCGCCGGCAGTTGCAGCGCCACGCCGTGCACGTGGGCCTGCCACGCGACCTGGCGGTAGGTCCAGTCCCGCTTCGATGCGATTTCCGCGGGGCCCAGTTGCCCATGATGTTTGAGCAGGGCCGCAAACAGCACCGGCTTGTGCGTCACCCGGTAGCTGATGCCCTTCAGTGCCTCGGGCAGCTTTTCGAACGCCAGATAGGCGTAGGGCGAGATGAAGTCCAGATAGAACTCGATGTGTTTCATGGCAGGGTTTCCTGGCGGGCGGCAACCCGCTGGCCGATCAGCGTCCAGACGGCGCGCTTGCTGCTTTCCGGCATCGTGCTCCAGCGGGCAATTTCGTCGAGTGTGCGCAGGCACCCTTCGCACAGGCCGCTGACAGCGTCCATGCGACAAACCGAAACGCACGGCGAAGGCACATTTTCGGCACTTCCCATCGCCAAATGGACCTTGTCTGCTATCGTTTTCAAATCATTCACGCGGCAAGCACCGGTTGATCCACGTCGGCCACGGGCGCGCCGGTCAGCGCCACCAGATCCTGCGGACGCAGCTTGAAGACGCCATGGGGATGGCCGGCGGCCGCCCAGATTTCCTCGAACCGGAACAGCTCCCGGTCGATCAGCGTCACCGGCGGGCTGGCATGGCCTATCGGCGAAACGCCCCCGATCGCAAACCCGGTTTTCAAGCGGACAAAGTCAGCGTCGGCGCGACCGACCTTGCCCACCAGCGCTTCGACCTTCTTCTCGTCCACGCGCCGGTCGCCGGAGGTGATCACCAGCACGGCCGCATCGTCGGACCTGCGCCGAAAGATGATGCTCTTGGCAATCTGGCCGACGCCCACGCCCAGCGCGTCGGCGGCCTGCTGCGCGGTGCGCGCGGCGTCATCCAGCATCACCGGCCCATGCGGGTGCCCCGCCGCCTGCAGGGCGACGGCCACCCTCTGCACGCTCTCCGGCAGGGACTTCAATTCCGAGCCGCACATCATGCCGCGCGCTTGTTCAGGATCGCCGTGGCCGCCCGCGAATTCGGCTTGCGCTCCAGGAAACCGCTGATGAACGCGCCCGCATCCACCAGCAAGTCCAGATCGATGCCGGTCTCGACGCCCATGCCGTGCAACATGAACACCACGTCCTCGGACGCCACGTTGCCGGTGGCACCCTTGGCATAAGGGCAGCCGCCCAAGCCGGCCACCGACGTGTCGAACTGCCACACCCCCAGCTGGAGCGCCATCAGCGTGTTTGCCAGCGCCTGGCCGTAGGTATCGTGGAAGTGGCCTGAAACGTCGTCCACGCCGTAATGCTGCAGCGTGGCCTCGATGGCGCGCGCCACTTTCAGCGGCGTGCCCACGCCGATGGTGTCCGCCACGCCGATGTGCTGCACGCCGATGCCCTTCATGAGAGCGGCCAGGTAGCCCACGCGCTCGGGGGCGATCTCACCCTCGTAGGGACAGCCGACCGTGCACGACATGGCGCCGCGCACGAAGATGCCCGCCGCGCGCGCCGCCGCCACCACCGGCGCAAAGCGCTCGATGCTCTCGGCGATCGAACAGTTGATGTTGCGCTGGCTGAAGGCCTCGCTCGCCGCGCCGAAGACCACAATTTCGTCCGGCTTGGACTTCAGCGCCGCCTCGAAGCCGGTCATGTTCGGCGTCAGCACCGAGTAGCGCACGCCGCTCTGGCGCTGGATGCCCGCCATGACCTCGGCGTTGTCCGCCATCTGCGGCACCCACTTGGGTGACACGAAGCTCGTGACCTCGATCTCTGTCAGACCGGCCGCCTGAAGCCGGTGCACGAGCTCGATCTTGACGGCCGCGGGCACTGGCTGCTTTTCATTCTGAAGGCCGTCGCGCGGGCCGACATCGACCAGTTTGACGCGGGAAGGGATGTTCATTTCGGTTTCCTCAAGGCTCGGTCGGCGCGGCGATGCCCTCAATAGCCGCGCACGGGGTCAACGATACCGGCAATCGGCTCGCCCTGTTCCAGCGCCCGGATCTTGCCCGCAATCTGGGCGATGCTTTCGTCCCGCAGGGTCCGCGCCGAGGTGTGGGGCGTGACCGTCATTCCGGGGTGAGTCCAGAACGGATGTCCGGCCGGCAGCGGCTCGGTGCGGAACACATCCAGCGTGGCCCCCGCCAGATGGCCTTCGTCCAGCAGCGCCAGCAGGTCTTCGTCCACCAGATGGGCGCCGCGCGCCACGTTGATCACATAGCCGCCAGGCTGCAGGCGCGACAGCGTGTCGCGGTTGAGGATGTCCTGCGTGTCCGGCGTCAGCGGCAGCAGGTTGACCAGCACGCGGCTGGCCGCCAGAAAGTCGTGGAAGCCCCCGCTGCCCGAGAAGCCGCGCACACCATCCAGCGCCTTGGGGCTTCGGCTCCAGCCGTTGACCGGAAACTCGAACACCCGCAGCGCCTGGGCCACCCGTGACCCCAGCACACCCAGCCCCATCACGCCGACCGCAAAATCAGCCCGGCTTCGCGGCTTGCGGTACGACCAGCGGCCCTGCCGCACGTCGGCCTCGTAGCCATCGAACTCGCGAAAGTGCCGGATCACCGCGTGGCAGACGTATTCGGCCATCTGCACCGACATGCCGGCATCGTCCAGGCGCACCACCCGCGCCGTCGGCGGCAGGCGGAGTTTCAGCAGCGCATCAACTCCGGCGCCGATGTTGAACACGGCCCTGAGCCCCGGCTGCTCATCCAGGAAGGCCTGCGGCGGCGCCCAAACCACCGCATAGTCCGCAGCCGGCGCACCGGGCTCCCAGACGGCCACGTCCGCAGCGGGCAGCGCCGCTCGAAGGCCAGCGATCCAGGGCTCCGGTTTGGTGCCGGCACAGCAGAATAAGAGCTTCATGCCTGAATTCTGGCATCGCGCCCGGCCGTCGGCATCCCACCGGCCATGCGACAACGGGCCGGCGCGCTCAAGCGACGGCGAGCTTCAGCAGCTCCGCTCCCTCGGCCACCTGGTCGCCGGGCGCGTACAGCAGTTCGGCCACGGTGCCGTCGGCTGGCGCAGCGATGGTGTGCTCCATCTTCATCGCATCCATCACCGCCAGCGCCTGTCCGGTGCGCACCTTGTCACCGACCTTGACCGCAAATGACACCACCTTGCCGGGCATCGGCGCGGTCAGGCGCCCGCCCTCGATCGCGGCCTCGCCCGCATGGGCCAGGGCGTCGATCTCCACGATCTGCGTGGCACCGGCGTCGCAGAAGACATGCACCGTTTCGCCGCGCTGCCAGGTCTGCACGGTCTGGCGCTGGCCCGCGAAACGCAGTTCGATGCGCCCGCCCTCCAAGGCCAGGAACTGAAGCGGCCCGCTGGTGTCGCCCACGGTCAGGACCAGCACGCCGTCGTGGCCGCTGACCAGCTGGGCAATCAGCACTTCGCCCTTGAACTCGAAGTCGAAGCGCCGGTTGGCCGCGCCGTGCGAGCGCCAGCTGTCGCGGCGGCTGAACGGATCGGCGCCCTCGCCCGCGCGCTCGGCCAGCAGCGTCTGCGCCACGGCGGCCGCCACCGCCAGCGGCAGCCCCACTTTCTCCTGCTTGAACAGGACATCCGCCTCGCGCGGAATCAGCGCCGTGTCCAGGTCGGCCTGGCTGAACGAGCGGCTGCCCACCACATGGCGCAGGAACTGCACGTTGGTTGCCAGGCCCACGATGCGCGTGGCGGCCAGCGCGGCGTCCATCCGGGCCAGGGCCTGCTCGCGGGTGTCGCCGTGCACGATCAGCTTGGCCACCATCGAGTCGTAGAACGGGCTGATGACATCGCCCTCGCGCACGCCGGAATCCACGCGCACGTCCTGCCCGCCGCGCGCCGCATTCTCGCCACCGACGAAGGGCGGCAGGAACTCCACAGACTCCGGCAGGCGGTACACCTGCAAAGTGCCGGTGGCCGGCAGGAAGTTGTTGTCGGGGTTCTCGGCGCAGATGCGCGCCTCGATCGCATGGCCGTGGATCTTCAGCTGGTCCTGCGCCAGGGCAACGGCTCGCCGGCGGCCACGCGCAACTGCCACTCGACCAGATCCTGCCCGGTGATCGCCTCGGTCACGGGGTGTTCCACCTGCAGCCGGGTGTTCATTTCCATGAAGAAGAAGTTCATCGAGCCGTCCTCGCGCTGCTCGACGATGAACTCCACCGTGCCCGCACCGACATATTTCACGGCGCGCGCCGCCGCCACCGCGGCCAGGCCCATCTGGGCACGCATCTCCGGGCTCAGACCGGGCGCCGGTGCCTCTTCCAGCACCTTCTGGTGGCGGCGTTGCACCGAGCAGTCGCGCTCGAACAGGTAGACGTAGTTGCCCTGCGTGTCGCCGAACACCTGGATTTCGATGTGGCGCGGGCGCTGCACGTACTTCTCGATCAGCACCGCCTCGTCGCCGAAGCTGTTCTTCGCCTCGCGCTGGCAGCTCGCCAGGGCGGCCAGGAAGTCCTCGGCCTTGTCCACCGCGCGCATGCCCTTGCCACCGCCGCCCGCGCTGGCCTTGATCAGCACCGGGTAGCCGATGCGGTCCGCCTCGGCCTGCAGCAGCGCGGTGTCCTGGTTGGCCCCGTGGTAGCCCGGCACCAGCGGCACGCCGGCGCGCTCCATGAGCTGCTTGGACTCGGCCTTCAGGCCCATGTCCTTGATGGCCGACGGTGGCGGGCCGATGAAGACCAGGCCGGCCTCGGCACAGGCCTGGGCGAAGTCCTCGTTCTCGCTCAGGAATCCGTAGCCGGGATGGATCGCCTGCGCGCCGGTGGCCTGGGCGGCCTCGATGATGCGTTCCCAGCGCAGGTAGCTGTCTTTCGGCGCGTTGCCGCCGATATGCACCGATTCGTCACACGCCGCCACATGCTTGGCATGGGCGTCCGCGTCGGAGTACACGGCCACGGTGCGGATGGCCATGCGGCGCGCGGTGGCCGCCACGCGGCAGGCGATCTCGCCACGGTTTGCAATCAGGATTTTGTTGAACATCAGACAGCCTTTGGAGAACCGGATAGAAAAATGGACAGGCGGCGCCAGGCCGCCCGCAGAAACCTGAACAAGGTGACCGTAACCACCGCCATCAGCGCCAGCGCGATCAGCAACGCGCCACCGAAAACGAAAGGATGGGTGACGGCCAGCCATACGGCACCGACCACCAGCCCGTCCTCGAACAGGCTGGCCAGCAGGTTGGAGAACGGCTCGGGCGAGGTGTTGATCGCCGCGCGCGTGGTGGTCTTGGTGGCCTGGCTGGTCGCCGCCAGCGTACCCCCCAGCAGCGCGGCGAGGGTGGCGGCCATCGCGCCGTCGGCGCCCAGCGCCCCAGCCGCCAGGGCAGCCCCCGCCGGGATTCGGATCACGCTCTGCATCAGGTCCCACAGCGAATCCACGCCGGGAATCTTGTCGGCAAAGAACTCGACACCGAGCAGCACGCCGCTGGCGATCAGAACGACCGGGTGTTGCAGCACCGCCAGGCCCGGCGGCAGCGCGATCCAGCCCGCCTGCCCGGCAGCGCCGACCAGAAACACCACCGCATACAGACGAAAGCCGCTGGCCCAGCCCAGCGCCGCCGCCAGGGCGACCAGGTTGGGCAGGTCCATGGCCCCGCTGCCCTGGGTGCCGGCTGCGGCGATAGAACCGGCCGCGCGGTCATCCAGATGGATGCCGATGCCGTGCAGCCCCTGAACGATGCTGTGCCAGAGAGGTTCCACGGCGCGCTCTCGTGTGATACCGGCAGCTCAGGCCACCAGCCAGTTCGGCTTGCGCTTGTTCAGGAAGGACTGCACGCCTTCCCGCCCTTCGTCGCTGGCGCGGATGTCCGCGATGCGGCGCGCGGTCTCGGCACGCAGCACGTCATCCAGCGGGCGGGCCGCCACGTCGCGGACCAGCCGCTTGCAGGCGCGCACCGCCGCAGGGCCGTTGTCCACCAGGGCAGAAACGATGTTTGCCACACGGGCATCCAGTTCCTCGGGGTGCACAGCTCGTGCACAAAGCCCATGGCCTGGGCCTGTGCGGCACTGAAACGCTCCGCCGTGGTGAAGTACCGGCGCGAGGCCTGTTCGCCCATGGCGCGCACCACATAGGGCCCGATGGTCGCGGGCAGCAGGCCCAGGCGCGCCTCGGACAGGCAGAAGGTCACGTTGTCGCAGGCCAGCAGCACGTCGCAGACCGAGGCCAGCCCCATGCCGCCGGCATAGCAGTCCCCGTGCACACGCCCCACGACAGGCACCGGGCACTGGTCCAGCGTCCACAGCATGTCGGCCAGCTTCTGCGCGTCGGCGCGGTTTTCCTCCCAGCTGTAGTCGGCCATGGCGCGCATCCAGTTCAGGTCCGCGCCCGCGCAGAAGGCCTTGCCGTGGCCAGCCAGTAGCACCACGCGCAGGTCCGCGTCCTGGTTCAGGCGCGCGAAGGCCTCGGTCAGCGCGGCGATCACGCCGTCGTTGAAGGCGTTGCGCACGTCCGGGCGGTTGAGCCAGACCTCGGCCACATGGGGCGACGGCCGGCGGATGTCGAGAACAGGTTCACTCATGGTGTTGATCCGCTTCAATAACGTTTGGCCACTTCTTCAAGCATGACCTCGGTGGCGCCACCGCCGATGCCCAGCACGCGCGCATCGCGCCACAGGCGCTCGATGGCGGTCTCGCGGATGTAGCCCGTGCCGCCATGGAACTGCTGGCAGGTCTGCACCACTTCGTTGACCAGTTCGCCGGTGAGCGCCTTGAGCATCGAGACGTCCTGCACGATGTCGTGGCCCTGCGTGACCCGCCAGGCGCAGTGGTACATGAAGGCACGCGCGGCGCGGGTTTTTGCATCCAGCATCGAGATGCGCTGGCGGATGGTCTGCTGGTTCCACAGCGGGCCACCGAAGGCCTGCCGCTGGCGCACGTAGTCCAGCGTGAGCCGGATCGCCTGCGTGCAATGGCCCACGGCCATCGCTGCCAGCGCGATGCGCTCGGTCTGGAAGTTCTTCATCACCGAATAGAAGCCCTTGCCCTCCTCGCCCAGCAGGTTGCCGGCCGGGATGCGCACGTTGTCAAAGATCAGCTCGGCGGTGTCGGACGACAGCCAGCCCGTCTTCTTCAGCGCGCGCCCCACGGTGAAGCCCGGCGTGCCTTTCTCGACGATGAACATCGACATGTCGCGCTTGCCGGTGCCCGTCTTGGCGGCCACGAAATACAGGTTGGCTTGCACCCCGTTGGTGATGAACATCTTGGTGCCGTTGAGCACCCACTCGTCGCCTTCGAGCCGCGCCGAGGCGCGGATGCCCGCCACGTCGGAGCCCGCGCCAGGCTCGGTGATGCCCACGGCCGTGATCAGTTCCCCGGCGATCACCTTGCTCAGGTAGGCCTCTTTCTGCGCCTCATTGCCGGCGTGGTGCAGGTGCGGGCTGGCCATGTCCGTGTGCACCAGCACCGTGATGATGAAGCCGGCGAAGGTGGACTGCGACAGCGCTTCCGCGAACACCAGGTTGGTCAGCGCGTCCGCGTCGCCGCCGCCATAGCGGCCCTCGTACATCAGCCCGAACAGGCCCGCCTGCCCCATGCGGCGCAGCACCTCGCGCGGCACGAAGCCCTGCTCCTCCCAGGCCGCCGCGTGCGGCTCGACCTCCCGCGCCAGGAAACGTGCCACCTGATCCCGCAGCAGTTCGTGCTCGGGGGTGGTGTAGATGGACTCGGCGATCATGGCGCGCCTTACATCCGGAACACGCCGAACTTCGGCTCGCCGATCGGCGCGTTGAGCGCGGCTGACAGGCCCAGCGCCAGCACACGGCGGGTGTCGGCCGGGTCGATCACGCCGTCGTCCCAGAGGCGGGCGCTGGCGAAATAAGGATGCGACTGGTGGGCAAACTGGTCCAGCAGGGGCTGCTTGAACGCGGCTTCTTCCTCCGCGCTCCAGCTGCCGCCCTTGGCCTCGATGCCGTCGCGGCGCACCGTGGCCAGCACGCTGGCGGCCTGCTCGCCGCCCATCACCGAGATGCGCGCGTTGGGCCACATCCACAGGAAGCGCGGCGAATAGGCGCGCCCGCACATGCCGTAGTTGCCGGCGCCGAAGCTGCCGCCGATGATGATGGTGAACTTCGGAACACTCGCCGTGGCCACGGCCGTGACCATCTTGGCGCCGTGGCGTGCGATGCCTTCGCTCTCGTACTTGCGCCCGACCATGAAGCCGGTGATGTTCTGCAGGAACACCAGCGGAATCTTGCGCTGGCAGCACAGCTCGATGAAGTGCGCGCCCTTTTGCGCGCTCTCGGAGAACAGGATGCCGTTGTTGGCGATGATGCCCACCGGCATGCCTTCGATGCGCGCAAAGCCGGTGACCAGCGTGGTGCCGTAGCGCGCCTTGAACTCGTCGAACTCGCTGCCATCGACGATGCGGGCGATGATCTCGCGCACGTCGAAGGGTTTGCGCGCGTCGGTCGGGATCACGCCGTACAGCTCCTGCGCGGCATGGCGCGGCGCTACCGGCTCGTGGGTGGCGATCGGCGGCACCTTGCGCGCATTGAGGTTCTTCACGGTCTGACGGGCCAACGCCAGCGCATGCAGGTCGTTCTGCGCCAGGTGGTCGGCCACGCCGGACAGGCGGGTGTGCACGTCGCCGCCGCCCAGGTCTTCGGCGCTGACGATCTCGCCCGTGGCGGCCTTCACCAGCGGCGGGCCGCCCAGGAAGATCGTGCCCTGGTTCTTCACGATGATGGTCTCGTCGCTCATCGCCGGCACGTAGGCGCCGCCGGCGGTGCACGAACCCATGACCACCGCGATCTGCGCAATGCCCTGCGCGCTCATGTTGGCCTGGTTGTAGAAGATGCGGCCGAAGTGGTCGCGGTCCGGGAAGACTTCGTCCTGGTTCGGCAGGTTGGCGCCGCCGGAGTCCACCAGGTAGATGCAGGGCAGGCGGTTCTGCTGGGCGATCTCCTGCGCCCGCAGGTGCTTCTTCACCGTCATCGGGTAGTAGGTGCCGCCCTTCACCGTGGCGTCGTTGCAGACGATCATGCAGTCCACGCCGCTGACGCGGCCGATGCCGGCCACGATGCCGGCGCCCGGCGCGTCGTTGTTGTACATGTTCAGCGCGGCCAGCGGCGCCAGTTCCAGGAAGGGCGTGCCAGGGTCCAGCAGCATCTGCACCCGGTCGCGCGGCAGCAGCTTGCCGCGTCCGGTGTGGCGATCGCGGGCCACCTGGCCGCCGCCTTCGGCGACTTTCGCGAGTTGCACCCGCAGGTCGTCGACCATGGCGCGCATGGCAGCGGCGTTGGCCTGGAAATCGGCGGATCGGGCGTTGAGTTTGCTTTCCAGAACGGGCATGTTCATCCTCTTGTGGTGGCGCTCCATCATGGCGCCAGGGTGCAAGCATAGGAACAGGGATTCCCCGGTGGGGGTCGTTGAGGTTGCAAATCCTGCCACGCTGTGGCAGTCTTGCCCGGTGCCTGTGCGTTCCTTCACCATCACCGATGCCCCACCCACTGCGGGTGCCGCGGTGACCCCCATTGCTTTTGCGAGCACCATCGTGGCTGCCTACCAGCGCGCCGGCCGCGACCCAGGCAACGCGCTGCAGCTGGCACAGATTCCGCCAGCACGGCTCATCGAAGCCGACGGCCGCATGACGGCGCGCCAGATGGAGGTGCTGTCCGGCGCGGCCATGCAGGAGCTCGACGACGAGGGCCTGGGCGCCTTTTCCCGCCGCCTGCCCTGGGGCAGCTACGGCATGCTGGCGCGCGCCTCGCTCAGCGCGCCCGACCTGGGCGTGGCGCTCAAGCGCTGGTGCCGCCACCACGGCCTGCTGACCGGCGACATCCGGTTGAGCGTGGTGAGCGCCGGCGCGCAGGCCGCCATCGTGATCGACGAGCACGCCGACCTCGGCGAGGCGCGCGAGTTCACGCTGGTGCACGTGCTGCGCAACATCCACGGTCTGGCTTGCTGGTACGTGGATTCGCGCATTCCACTGCAGGAGGCCCGCTTTCCGTTCCCGGCGCCGCCTTATGCCGAGGTCTTCCCGATCCTGTTCACTCCGGCGGTCAGTTTTGGCACCCAGCGGGCCGAACTGCACTTTGACGCGCGCTACCTGGCGCTGCCATTGCGCCGTGACGAAGCGGCCCTGTCGCAGATGCTGCAGCGCGCCTTGCCACTGACGGTTCTGCAATACCGGCGCGACCGCCTGCTGGTGCAGCGGGTGCGCCAGGCCCTGTCCGCGCAGCCGCTGCAGACCCACAGCGCCGAGGCGCTGGCGGCGCTGCTGGCCGTGTCGTCGCGAACGCTGCACCGCCAGCTGAAGGACGAGGGCGCCACCCTGCAAGGCCTGAAGGACGAGGTGCGCCGCGCCCGCGCCACCGAGTTGCTGCTGCGCACCAACCGCCCGATCAAACAGGTAGCCGCGGCGGCCGGCTTTCTGAACGAAAAGAGCTTCATCCGCGCCTTTCGCGGCTGGACGGGACAGAGCCCGGCCGAGTTCCGCCAGCAGGCGATGCCCCCGGCCTGAACGGCCGCCTACACTCGGCGCCATGATCACCCTGCACCACTGTGTCAGCGCCCGCTCGTTTCGCCCCCTTTGGCTGCTCGAAGAGCTGGGCCTGCCCTACACCCTGCGCATGCTGCCGTTTCCGCCACGCGTGCACGCCCGGCATTTCCTGGCCGACAACCCGCTGGGCACGGTGCCGCTGCTCGTGGACGGGGCGGTGCGTTTGACCGAATCGGCCGCCATCTGCCAGTACCTGGCGGCACGCCACAGCCCGGGCAACCTGGATGTTCCGGTGGCCGACCCGGCTTATGGCGCGTACCTGAACTGGCTGCACATGAGCGACGCCACGCTCACCTTCCCGCAGACGCTGGTGCTGCGCTACACCCACATGGAGCCGCCGGATCGCCTGTCGCCGCAGGTGGCCACCGACTACGCCCGCTGGTTCCTGGCGCGGCTGCGCGCGGTGGATGGCACCTTGCAGCAGCAGGATTTCCTATGCGCTGGGCGCTTCACTGCGGCCGATGTCGCCGTGGGCTACGCAGTGTTGCTGGCCGAGCACCTCGGCCTGGCAAAGCAGTTTCCCGAAGCGGTCACTCACTACTGGCAGCGCCTGCAGACCCGTGATGCCTTCCAGCGCGCGCTGACGACCCAGCACCTGGCCGCGCTGGACCAAGGCGTACCGACGACGCCGGCGCCCGACGTGCGGCCGCTCGCCTGAGCCCGGCCAAAAAACTCCTGAATCCATAGCGTCTTGTGTCCCATCGGCACTGGGATGGTGCCTTTTTGGCTCGATTTTTCGCGACCCGAGCCTGCCTCCGGCGTTTGATCCCCAGCTTCTGTGGACAAGTCTGTGCAGGTCCCCCGGGACAAGCCGCCAAAGCCCCATCCGGCGCGGCCTGCGACGCGGTGCCTGCCAAACAGGCAAGTCCGATCCTGCGGCCGGCGGCGAAGGCTCAGCCGGTGGCCAGCAGCGCGGCCAGCTCCCCCATGTGGCCGAGCAGCCGGGTGGCACCGGCCGCCTCCAAGGCGCTCGCCTGCGCAGGCACGGTACACAGGGCCCAGACCGTGGCGCCTGCCGCGACGCCGGCCGTCACGCCGGTGGGCGTGTCCTCCACCACCAGGCAGTGCGCGCCGGCGGCGCCCAGGTGGTCGGCGGCGGCCAGGTACACATCGGGCGCGGGCTTGGAGCGCGGCATCTCGTGGCCGCTGAACACCCGGCCGTCGAAATACGGCAGCAGCCCGACCTGGGCCAGCTGCATCTCCACCTTGAATCGGTCCGCCCCGGACGCGCAGGCGATGCGCCCGTCCACGCGGGCATGGGCCGCCGCCACGGCCTCGTGCGCGCCGTCGATCGCGGCCAGCCCCTCGCGCAGGGCCAGGTTGCGCCGTTCGTAGAAGGCGGACAGCCAGTCGTCGGTCAGCGGCCGGCCGGTGCGCGCCGCGATGAGGGCGCGCTCGTCGCGCACCGCCTTGCCAACAAAGGTGGCCATGCATTCCGCCAGCGTCATCGCCCAGCCGGCCTCCTCGAGCATGTCGCGCAGCACGCCGTTGACGATGGGCTCGCTGTCCACCAGCACGCCGTCGCAATCGAACAGGATGGCTTCAAATTTCATAGCTGTCGATGACCGATAGACGATGGGAAAGAGCCATTTCAACTCAAAACGTCACCCGAGCAGGTCGCCATCGAGGTACAGCCAGCGCGCCACGCCATCGACGGGTTCGCGCACAAAGCGGCTGCGCTCGTGCAGGCGCACCGCGCGCCCGCCCACACGGTGGCGCGCGACAAACTCGACCTCGGCCGTGTCGGCCCCGGTAACGCGGTGGCCACGCACCTCCAGGCCCAGCCACTTCGCGCCGGGCTCGAAATCCAGCGCCGCCGGGCGGTGCGCCGGATGCCAGGTGGCCAGGAGGTAGCCGGCCCGCTGCCGCACGAAGGCGGTGTAGCGCGAACGCATCAGGTGTTCGGCGTCGGGCACCGGGAGGTCGCCATCAAGGTAGCGCCCACAACAGGCGGCGTAGGGCACGGCGCGCCCTTTGGCATCGGTACGGCCACAGGGGCAGGCGTCGGGCACGCTCACCGCAGGCCGCTCACTTGGCCGGGTGCCGGCGGGCGCGGTGCGCCTCGTAGCTCTCCACCGGTGCGGCCTGCTTCACCCATTCCGCAAAGCCGCCGTCGATGTGGGCCACGTTGGTCATGCCCATGTCCTTCAGCGCCTTGGCCGCCAGCGCGCTGCGCCAGCCGGCGCCGCAGAACAGGATGTACTCCCGGCCCTCGTCGCCGAACACCGGCTTGTAATAGGGCGAGGCCGGGTCCACCCAGAACTCCAGCATGCCGCGTGGCGCATTGATGCAGCCGGGCACCGTGCCTTCGCGCTCCAGTTCGCGCACATCGCGGATGTCGACGATCTGCACAGTAGGGTCGTCCAGCCGCGCGCGGACCTGTTCGACGCTGTAGGTGGTGATCTGCGCATTCGCCTCATCGACGAGCTGGCGGAAGCCTTTGGTGATCGGCATGGGAGTCTCCTGATTTTTCGGTGTGTGGGCACAGATTTTCACCCACGCGGGCGCAGGTGCGTGGGTCTCGTTGAAAGAGGTCTTGCGGCTACGGGCGATCGCGATCGATGACGCCCACCACGATACCCGCCACGACCGCCGGCGGCACCAGCCACTTCATCTTGGCCACCCAGGCCGCGCCCATGCCGGCGGCGGCGCCCGGAAACAGCACGGCCAGCACGCCGGCGACTACAGCGCCCGCCGCCAGCCCGGCCAGCGCCCCCACCACCGGGCTGCCCGTGCGGGCTGCCCAATAGCCGGCAAAAGCCCCCAGCACCGACGACGCCGCCGCCAGGGCCACGACGACCGAGGCCGTCAAAAGAAACACGACCGGCGCCAGCAGATCCATCGCGCCGGTGTCGGCCGTTCGCGTCCCGCCCGAGCGCGGCTCCAGCGCATACCAGACGGCCGCCAGGCACACGAAAACGACTCCATGGACCAGCGCCCCGAAGCGCACGCCCGGAACTTGAAGCCAGCGTTGCAGATTCATGATGACGACTTTTCCTTTATTGGCAGATTCAACTGCGCGGCCGACTTGCCTGCGCCGAACCGCTCTTCTGGCAGGACTGTTCTGGACTCTGGATAAAGATGCCGCAGCACCTCTCGCAAGAAATGGCGGACCTCGGTCTCGCATTCCCCTTCTTCACGCTGCGAACTCGCAGGCGCGCCAACCTTGGCCCACAACCGCTTCAGCCTTTCACCGTCACGCTGGAGCACCTCGTTTGCAGCAATGGTCCAGTTCGTGGGATCTTCCTTGCGGCGCCACTGGCCCTGACCGCGTCCGAAATGCGCGATGGAGATATACAACATCACCGACTTTCCAAATGCTTCTGTCAGCGATTCACCGCTCCAGCCGACCATCTTCATGTTCTTGTGGGTGTAGACGTTGTAGCCCTTGGCCAGCGCCGCAGCTCCCATCGCGCCCAGAACACCGCCGACCAAAGCACCCGAGCCCAGTGTCAAGCCACCGGTGAGCAGATCAGCGCCGAGACCCGTAAGGATCCCCGAAATCACCCCACCGACAAGGGCAGAACTCCCTCCGTCCACGGGCTTATCGGTCACCAGCTTGGCATCTGCAGTTTCCACGATCTCCGAAGCAGACACGCCGTCCAGTCGGTTAATGGCAATCAGCTTGTCAGTCACAGCCTTGGTTCCTTCGGCATAACGTTGCGCCAATCCCTGCATCGCCACTTCAAACGGGGTCATATCCTTGGACTTGCCCCACGGGATGGATTTCCGCAAAGAAGTCCAGACGTCTTTTATCCCTTCAAACCAGCCAGCTTCAAGTTCTACCTTATCCGTCGCCAGGCGCAGCAAGTAAGCCGATAGGGCTGACACCGACGCATCGAAACGATTCGAATAGCTTTGACCGAGCACGGCCTCCAGCTTGCTGTAGGTTGCTCTTTCCGTTTCAGGCAGAACATGGCTGATTTCGCGATAAAGCGCCAACTCTTGCAGCCAGCAGCGCGTGTAGGCATCTAGGCGCAGCACACTCCGTACTGCCGGGAATCCCGACAAATGACGTTGCCACTCATTGACTCGCTCGACCTCCGACGCTTGGCTCTGCAGTCCAACGCCCTGGTTGAAGATGGCCAGTACCGGTTTGCCCACCCAGGCCATTATTTCCAGTTCAGGCGCCACGTACACCGCATCGACGGGTCGCTCCAGCAGGCTCACGGGATAGAGAATCACGCTCGCCCGTGTCCGAAGATCAAGGACAAGGCGCTGACCGCGCCACAGTTTCTGGTTGAAGGCGCGGTCCCAACACTCTCGAATCGCCCAGGCGACCCAGCGATGTCGCTGCCGGAACCGTCTGGCCAGGCGGAAGCTGTCGCCGAACCCCGGGGTGTCCCACAACCGCAAGGCGCCGGCGGTTCGATCGACGACCAGATCGTACGAAGTCACGGCTTTGGTTACGTCCGGCGCGTCCTCGATCTCGCCGACGTCCTTGCCCAGCAACGTGCGAATCAGCGTTGTCTTGCCGACGTTGGTATGCGCCACCAGGAAGATGCCAAACTCAGGCAGGTGTGGCGCGGCAGCGGATTCAGTCATCTTGGTTCAGCCGGTTGTCCAGCGTTTTCAGGTCGTCTTCTGCGGCCTTGTGGAGATCCAGAAACAGTGGCTTGAACTTTAGTCTGTCCAGAATTTGCCGCCACTGATTGCAGCGTTGCCGAAAACGTTCGGGATCATCCTGGCGATAGGCACCCGTGTCCACGATGGGGACGACAGGTGTTCCGTCTTCGATGCTCTTGCGCAATCGCTGCAACAGGGCACCGTGCGCGTCGGCCTCCGCCGTTGCCGCCAGATTGAAGATCACGATGACGGCAACGTGGCCTTCGCGTTTGACCGTCTTCTTCCAGTCCGTGGCGTCTTCGCCCATCAGGACGGCTTGCTCGACGGTGATGTCCACCGCCAGGCCATAGATGCGTTCCAGCATGGCGCCGAGATTGCTGCGCAGCGCCGGGGACAACTCATACCGGAACGGTACGACCGAAACACCGATGCGTTGACCGCGCCAAGCGGCGCGCAGCGTGGTGAAGTAGGCGCCATTCATGGGCAAAGGGAAATCGCGGCACATCCGCCAGCGGGAGAAGGCGTTCAGTGCGACAAGGTAGAGCCGTGGGATGATGACCCAGGCCAACACGGAAGCAACGTACAGATAGAGCCACTTATATGCAACCTCTTCGTTGCTCAGAGGCAAGCGCCAGCTGTTTATGTGTTGGGCATCAGGTATCGGGATGTTTGTCAGCCAAGCTCCGGGCGCAAGGACACGACTGACGACACAATGCATAGACGTGCCATTTATCCAGGGGTAGGTGGTTGCCCAGCCCATCCGGATTTCCTTGCCGAAGCCTTGGGCGATTAGGCCGACCATCGCACCGGCTGTAAAAAACAACGATGCCATGCTCGCCACCATTTTGAGACGAGCCTCGTTAATAGGACCCGATAGCTGGCTCCAGGTTTCCTTGAAGCTGGTGACCCAAGGTGTCCGACGCACTTTGTCGAACCCGAGAGACTCAGAGGCGCGCAGTCTCCCGAACAATTCAATCAATGGGCCGGTCGGCTTTTTGTGGCCCTTGAAAAGGTGCAAAATCCATTGGAAAAAAAACCAACCGAAGAAAAACAAGTTCCACCCAATTAGCGCCAACACAGCCGGTTGAATGACGTGCATGTACCCGTAAACGTAGCCGGGCATGAGCAATGTTCCCAAGAGGTGCGCGCAGAATCCGGCAAGGATTGCGATCGCAAATATTGCCTGGCCGGCAACCAAGGGCCACTTTGGTGCTTGAAGGTTGAAGGCCCGATCAGGTGATCGACGGTTAATTTCCTCCAGCGCCCATTGCGCCCTGCGGGCGACGAACTCGGTAAAGGATGCTCTTGTGCCCACCAAATCCCTGGCGGCGCGGGTCGCTTCCTTGGCATCGCTGGCTGACCAGACGGACCCATTGTTTGGCGTCTGTTCGAGAACGCGAACAAGGGTGACCTGCTGCGCTTGATGTTCAGTCAACGGCATACTTGGACGCCCTGGAAGGAATGGCAAGTTTGGTGAGGCACTCGAGAACTTCGTGTGAGAGAAAGATCTGAGGAGAGGCCTCCATTCTGGCGCACAAAGTCATCTTCTAGCGCTCTTGGGCTGGTGTTTTGCCAAGCAGATGAGTACAGTAAATGCGTCGTCCGTCGAAAGGGAAATATGAGCAAGATTCTTGTCTACCTGCTGGCAATTGCGGGCTCCCATATCGCCAGCGCTGCAGTCTGCGATTACGCACCGAGCAAACTTGTAGGCGCTCCCGTCGCGGGCTCAGTCGCCACGGGTGCCGGTGCTGCGGCGGCGGTTGGCGTAGGTATGAAAGCGGCCGGTTTGTACGCCATTACCAATGGGGTTACCGGCGCTGCGATGCTTGGGTCTACTGCGGCGGGCGCCTCAGCAGCCGGGACGGCAGGGATCTTGGCGGGTACCGCTGGCACCATTGGCAGCGTCGGGGCCGTCCTTCTGTCGCCGTTCGTCATCATTCCTGCAGCAATAACGGCAGGAGCCATCGTTACCTATGAAGGTGGCTGCTATTTGGCCGAAAAAGACAAGAAATAACGCAGTCTTGCAGCCAGCCACCGGGTCTCGCTCGGGGAAATGAGTCTGAGGTTAATGTAGCCGAAGCTGTTTGAGTGACTAAAAATCATCCACTCAACGGTTGGTTTTCAACCATCAATCGCAGGACTTCCGCCCCTCACAGCCCCCGCTGGATGATGATCTTCTGCACGTCGGACGTGCCTTCGTAGATCTGGCACACCCGCACGTCGCGGTAGATGCGCTCGACCGGGAAGTCGCTCACGTAGCCGTAGCCACCCAGGGTCTGGATGGCGGCGCTGCAGATGGCCTCGGCGGTTTCGCTGGCGAAGAGCTTGGCCATCGCGGCTTCCTTCAGGCAGGGGCGGCCGGCGTCGCGCAGGCTGGCGGCGTGCCAGATCAGCTGACGCGCAGCCTCCAGCCGCGTGGCGCACTCGGCCAGGCGAAAGCCCACCGCCTGGTGGTTGAAGATGGCGGTGCCGAAGCTCTGGCGATCCTTGGCGTAGGCGATGGCCACATCGAGCGCGCTGCGGGCCATGCCCACGCTTTGCGCGGCGATGCCGATGCGCCCGCCTTCCAGCGCCGACAGCGCGATCTTGTAGCCTTCGCCTTCCGCGCCGATCAGGTTCTCCACCGGGATGCGGCAGTTGTCGAAGTTGATCTGCGCGGTATCGCTGCTGTGCTGGCCCAGCTTGTCTTCGAGCCGCGCCACCACGTAGCCGGGCGCGCTGGTGGGCACGAGGAAGGCGCTCATGCCTTTCTTGCCCGCGCCCTTGTCGGTGACGGCGATGACGATCGCCACGTCGCCGTTCTGGCCGCTGGTGATGAACTGCTTGACGCCGTTGATGACGTAGCCATCGCCCTCCTTCACCGCCGTGGTGCGCAAGGCCGAAGCGTCACTGCCCACGTGCGGCTCGGTGAGACAGAAGGCGCCGAGCAGCTCGCCCTGTGCCAGCGGGGTCAGCCACTGCTGCTTCTGGGCCTCGTTGCCGTAGCGCATCAGGATGGCGTTGACCGGGCAGTTGGTCACGCTGATGGCGGTGCTGGTGCCACCGTCACCCGCGGCGATTTCTTCGAGCACCAGCGCCAGCGTCAGGTAGTCGAGGTGCGCGCCGCCGTATTCCTCGGGCACGCAGATGCCGTAGGCGCCGAGTGCTGCCAGGCCCCGGTGCACATCCTTCGGGAAGTGGTGTTCCTTGTCCCACCGGGCGGCGTTCGGCCACAGCTCTTCCTGGGCAAACGCGCGCACCGCGTCGCGGATCATTTCCTGGTCTTGGGTCAGCAGCATGGAGTTACTTTCGTCTGGTGGTGGATGGGGGACGCCTACCAGCCCAGGTAAGGCGTGCCGTCGTGTTGCAGGAAACGGCCACGGTCGGCCGGGGTCAGGGCGTCCAGGGTGGCGATCATGGCGCGCACGCTGTCCGTCACGCCCAACGGCGCGCGGGCGCCGCCCATGTCGGTCTGCACCCAGCCAGGGTGCATCGCCACCATCGTCACGCCGGTGTAGCTGGGCTGGGCGGAAGCCACCGCCATGTTCAACGCGGCCTTGCTGACGCGGTACAGCCAGCAGTCGCTGCTGGCGACGGTGCCGATCTGTCCCATCACGCTGGAGAGGAAGACAAAACGCCCGCCCCGGCCCTGGCTGGCCGCGGCCACCAGCGGCGCTACCTGCGGGATGACCTGCATCGCGCCGAGCACGTTGGTATGCATGACGCGGTCGAACTCGGGCTGGGTGGGCGGCTCAGTGGCGCTGGCGCGGCTCATGACACCGGCCACGTACAGCGCGATGTCGATGGCCTCGCCATCGAGCTGCCAGGCCAGGCCGCTGACGCTGGCCGACTGGGCGACATCCACCTTCAGACCCTGGGCACCGAGCGCCCGCACCCGGGCCAGGCCCTCCTCATCCCGAGCGGTGGCGATGACGCGCGCGCCGGCCTCGGCGTACTGGCGGACCAGTTCCAGGCCGATGCCGCGCGAGGCGCCGATGACGAGAACGGTGCTCATGGGTGAATATTTGAATAAAAACACGACCATCCAAGCGTGGAATGGCCACAATTTGCTATCAATATCAAAGCAGCTCCAGCGCCACGGCGGTGGCTTCGCCGCCACCGATGCACAGCGTCGCCAGGCCTTTCTTGAGGCCGCGGGCCTTCAGGGCGTGGATCAACGTGACCATGATGCGCGCACCACTCGCCCCGATCGGGTGACCGAGCGCGCAGGCGCCGCCGTTGACGTTGACGATCTCGTGCGAGAGGTTCAGTTCCTTCATCAGCGCCATCGGCACCACGGCGAAGGCTTCGTTGACTTCCCACAGGTCCACGTCGGCCACGCTCCAGCCGGCCTTGGCCAGCGCCTTCTGCGTGGCGCCCACGGGAGCGGTGGCAAACCACTCAGGCTCCTGCGCGTGCACGGCATGGCTGACGATGCGCGCCAGCGGCTTGCAGCCCAGCTTGGCGGCGGTGGCGGCGGTCATCATCACCAGGGCGGCGGCGCCGTCGTTGATGGAGCTGCTGGATGCGGCGGTGATGGTGCCGTCCTTCTTGAACGCAGGCTTCAGCGTCGGGATCTTGTCCAGCTTGACCTTGCCAGGGCCTTCGTCGATGGCGATCACGGTATCCCCGGCGCGGCCCTTGACCGTGACCGGTGTGATCTCGGCGGCAAACGCCCCGGTCTCGGTGGCGGCCTTGGCGCGCTGCACGCTGGCGGTGGCGAAGGCGTCCTGCTCGGCGCGGGTGAAGCTGTATTTCGCGGCGCAGTCTTCGCCGAAGGTGCCCATGGAGCGGCCCGGCTCGTAGGCGTCTTCGAGGCCGTCAAGCATCATGTGGTCGAAGATGCGGTCGTGGCCGATGCGGTAGCCGGCGCGCGCCTTGGGCAGCAGGTAGGGCGCGTTGGTCATGCTCTCCATGCCGCCAGCCACCACCACGTCCGCGCTGCCCGACAGCAGCATGTCGTGGGCAAACATGGCCGCGCGCATGCCGGAGCCGCACATCTTGCTCAAGGTGACGGCGCCGGCGCTCTTGGGCAGGCCGCCCTTGAAGCCGGCCTGGCGCGCCGGGGCCTGCCCCTGCCCGGCCATCAGGCAGTTGCCGAAGATCACTTCATCGACCAGAGCGGGCTGGATGCCGGCGCGCTCGACCGCGGCCTTGATGGCCGCACCGCCGAGGTCGTGCGCGGCGAGGGAGGCGAAGTCGCCCTGGAAACTGCCCATGGGGGTGCGGGCAGCGCTGACGATCACGATGGAATCACTCATTTCAGGTCCTTTCAGTCAAATTTTCAGAAAAAATGGCACCTTCCCGGCGTGGGATGGTCATGGTCAGCTATCAAAACAGGTTTCAGATCGAGGCCGCCAGCTGGGCGTCGGTGGGCAGCGGGCGAAAGCGCTTGTGCTGTTCGTAGGGAAACACATCGTAGACATGGCCTTCGCGGATGCGCGCCTGGTGGCTTTGCCAGAAGACCACGTCCAGCAGGTCGGCATGGTGCTGCATGAACACCTCCCGCACGCGCGGATTGCCCAGCAGGAAAGGCCCGAAGGTCTCGGGGAACACATCCTTGGGGCCGACGCTGTACCAGATCTCGCCGCTCATCTCGTCCTCCTCGTTGCGCGGCGCGGGGACCCGGCGGAAGTTGCAGTCGGTGATGTACTCGATCTCGTCATAGTCGTAGAACACCACCTTGCCGTGGCGCGTGATGCCGAAGTTCTTCCAGAGCATGTCGCCCGGGAAGATGTTGGCCGCCACCAGGTCCTTGATCGCGTTGCCGTATTCGACGACGGCATGTTCGATCTGCGCCTG
The DNA here is from genome assembly GCA_016721925.1 of Candidatus Skiveiella danica. Taxonomy (GTDB): domain Bacteria; phylum Pseudomonadota; class Gammaproteobacteria; order Burkholderiales; family Burkholderiaceae_C; genus Skiveiella; species Skiveiella danica. Next base: position 42,057 of record JADKHE010000006.1, on the reverse strand, counting down.
GGCGCGGCGCAATGCGCCGTCGGGGGCGCCAATGCCGGGACGCAGCACGTCGAAGGCTTCCTGCAGGTAGATGTTGAGCGGAATCATGCGCCGCTCGATGTAGAGGTGCTTGAGGATCAGCTCGGTCTGGCCGTCGCCGTCACGGTCGGAAATTTCCAGCTGGCTGGGCGCAAATTTCTGAAGCTCGGCGACCAGCTCGGGCTCGAAGCGGTCGAACGGGAAAGCCACCTCGGAAAACTCCAGCGTGTCGGCCATGCGGCCCACGCGGTCGTGCTGCTTCACGAGCAGGTATTTGCCGCGGATCTGCTCGCGCGAGGTGTCCTTTTGCGACGGATAGAAGTCCTTGATGACCTTGAACACGAAGGGGAAGCTCGGCAGGTCGAACACCAGCATGACCATGCCCTTGATGCCGGGCGCGATGCGGAAGCGGTCGGTGCTGTGGCGCAGGTGCGAGAGAAAGTCGCGGTAGAACAGCGTCTTGCCCTGCTTGGCCAGGCCCAGCGCGTTGTAGAACTCGGCGCGCGGCTTGCGCGGCATCAGGCTGCGCAGGAACTGCACGTAGGCCGACGGAATCTCCATGTCGACCATGAAGTAGGCGCGCGCGAAGCTGAACAGGATCAGCAGCTCGTCCTCGCCATCGAGCAGCGCATCGATCACGAGCTTGCCCGAGGGCGCATGCAGGATGGGCAATGCGAACGGCAACTCCTGAAAGCCGTTGATGACCTTGCCCACCACATACGCACCCTTGTTGCGGTAGAACAGGCTGGACAGCACCTGAATCTGGAAGTTGGCGCGCAGGTGCCCGTGGTCGAACAGGCCCATCAGCGCCTCGTGCACGAAAAGGGTGTCGCGCTCGAAATCCTCGAAATCGACACGCAGGCCGAAGTCACGCACCATGCGCCGGATCTCGGCGAGGATGGTGTCGCGGCGCGGGTAGTAGGCGCGGTAGGTGGCGCCGCGGGCCGGGTCCTCGGGCTCGATGTACTCGGTGCTGATGGCCGGACGCACGAAGATGAAGTCGTTCTGGAAATAGCTGCGGTGCAGGATCTTGGTCGTCACCGAGTTGAAGAAGGTTTCGGCCAGCTCGGGCTGGCGATGGTCGACCAGCATGCCGATGTACAGCAGCTTGACCTGTTGCCACACCTCCATGGGCTGCTCGGCGGCCTTGAACTCACGCTCAAGCCGCCGCGAGCATTCGCGCACGCGCAGGTCGTAGAACTCGATGCGCTCGCGCTGGCCGCGCTGCTGGCCGTGCCAGTCCGATGTCTCGAAGCGGTGGCGTGCGCGCGCCGACTCGGTGCGAAACAGCTGGTAATGCCGGTTGAACCCGTCGATCATGGCCCGGGCGATGTCCCCGGCCAGCGGCGAATCGAGTTTCTGCAGCAGCATGGACGGCCGGGCGTGGTCAGGGGCGGATGGCGGCCGCCCGGGGATAGCGCTTGAGCGCGTTGCGGAACGTTTCGACCACGGACTCTGCACGGGCCATCGACACCCCAAGGTCCTTGAGCAGGCCGTCCGACAGGCCGTAGACCAGACCATGCACGGCCACGTTCTGGCCACGCGCCCAGGCGTCCTGCAGGACCGTGCTGGTGGCCACATGCCCGACCTGCTCGATCACGTTCACGTCGATCAGCGCGTCTTCCTGGGCCTGGGGGTCCAGGTGGTCCAGCCGTTTGCGGTGGCGCAGGCGCACGTCACTGACGTGGCGCAGCCAGTTGTCCACCAGCCCCACCCGCGTGCCACGCAGGGCCGCACGCACACCGCCGCAGCCGTAGTGGCCCACCACCATGATGTGCTCCACCTTGAGGTGGTCCACGGCGAACTGGATCACCGACAGCGCGTTCAAGTCCGAGGGCACCACCACGTTGGCCACGTTGCGGTGCACGAACACTTCGCCCGGCTCCAGCCCGGTGATCTGGTTGGCCGGCACCCGGCTGTCCGAGCAGCCGATCCACAGGTATTTGGGTGTCTGCTGTTGCGCCAGGTCGCTGAAGAAGTTGGGGCGTTGCTGCACCATCTGGGTGGCCCAGGCGCGGTTGTTGTCGATGAGGAGCTGGATATTGGAGGTCATGCGCGCATGGTAGCGAAAGGCCGGCCCCGCCGGGGTCGACGGGATGCCAGGCCCAAGGTCGGGGCGGGTCTTACATCGTCTCGCCGAACAGCTCGCGGCCGATCAGCATGCGGCGGATCTCGCTGGTGCCGGCGCCGATCTCGTAGAGCTTGGCGTCGCGCCACAAGCGGCCCAGCGGGTACTCGTTGATGTAACCGTTGCCGCCAAAGATCTGCACGCCCTCGCCCGCCATCCAGGTGGCTTTCTCGGCGCACCAAAGGATGACGCTGGCGCAGTCCTTGCGCACCTGGCGCACGTGCTCGGTGCCCAACAGGTCCAGATTCTTGGCCACGGTGTAAGCAAAGCTGCGCCCCGCCTGCAGGACGGTGTACATGTCGGCCACCTTGCCCTGGATGAGCTGGAACTCGCCGATGCTCTGGCCGAACTGCTTGCGGTCGTGGATGTAGGGGATCACGTTGTCCATCACCGCCTGCATGATGCCCAGCGGACCGCCGGTGAGCACGGCGCGCTCGTAGTCCAGGCCGCTCATCAGCACCCTGGCGCCGCTGTTGAGGCCGCCCAGGATGTTCTCGGCCGGCACTTCCACGTTCTGGAATACCAGCTCGCCGGTGTGGCTGCCGCGCATGCCGAGCTTGTCGAGCTTCTGCGCGATGGAAAAGCCCTTCATGCCCTTCTCGATCAGGAAGGCCGTGACGCCGCGCGCGCCGAGCTCGGGCTCGCTCTTGGCATAGACCACCAGGGTGTCGGCGTCGGGGCCGTTGGTGATCCACATCTTGCTGCCGTTGAGCAGGTAGTAGCCGCCCTTGTCCTCGGCCTTCAGCTTCATGCTGATGACGTCGGAGCCGGCGCCGGGCTCGCTCATGGCCAGCGCGCCCACATGCTCGCCGCTGATCAGCTTGGGCAGGTACTTCTGCTTTTGCGCCTCGGTGCCGTTGCGGTTGATCTGGTTCACGCACAGATTGCTGTGCGCGCCGTAGGACAGGCCCACCGAGGCGCTGGCGCGACTGATCTCCTCCATGGCCACCATGTGGGCGAGGTAGCCCATGTTGGCGCCACCGTACTGCTCGGGCACGGTGATGCCCAGCACGCCGAGCTCGCCCATCTTGCGCCAGCAGTCCATCGGGAACTGGTCGTCGCGGTCGATTTCGAAGGCGCGCGGGGCGATCTCCGCCTGGGCGAATTCGCGCACCGCATCGCGCAGCGCGTCGATGTCTTCGCCAAGCTGGAAGTTGAGTCCGGGCAGGTTGGTCATGAGGGTCTCCTTTTCAAAATAGTCGGCTGGATGGGGACAGCGCCATGCGCCCGCGCGCGGATGGCGCTGTCCCGCAGGGTTTCAATAATTCTTGGGCACCGGAACCAGGGTCTGCTGCATCACGGCGCAGGGCGAGGTCTTGCCCTCGTCGTCCACATGCACCACCTCGGCGGTGGTCACGATGATGCGTTTGCCACCCTTGACCACGCGGCCGGTGGCGCGCAATTCGCCGCCCTTGAAGCTTCCCAGGAAGTTGATCTTGTATTCCACCGTCACCACTTCCGATCCCTCGGGTGTGACGGTCAGGGCGGCGTAGCCGCCTGCGATGTCGGCCACGGCCCCCATGGCGCCGCCATGAAAGCCGTCCTGCTGCTGCGTGACCTTGTCCGAATAGGGCAGCACCAGCTCGACCAACCCGTGCTCGACCTTGACCAGGCGCGCATCGAGGTGCTGCATCATGCCCTGGCGCTCGAAACTTTTCTGCACGCGCTCGAAGATGGCGGTCATGGCGCAACCCCGGCCAGCTTGCCGGCGGCGCCAGCGGGCAATGCGGCCTTGTCGGTCCGCGCCAGCAGCGCGCGGGCCTCTTTTTCGTGCACCTTCACCTCGTCGAGATTGGCCTGCACCTCGGCCAGTTGCTCCTCGAGCTGCTGGCGGTGCGCCGCCAGCACGACCAGGAACTTGCGCAGCTGCGGGCCGGTGTCGCGCGGGCTGTCGTACATGTCGATCAGCTCCTTGGCCTCCGACAGGGACAGACCGAGCCGTTTGGCGCGCAAGGTCAGCTTCAGGCGCGTGCGGTCACGCGGGGTGTACACCCGGCTGCGCCCGCCGGGACCGGAGCGTCCGGGCTGCAGCAGGCCCATGTCCTCATAGAAACGGATCGCCCGCGTCGTCAGGTCAAATTCCCGCGCGAGATCACTGATGCTGTAAGTGGTGGCCATGCCAGCGTTCCGGAGAAGGGGTCAACAAGGTGCCTGCCGCGCCAACCTGCACTGCCTGGATCGGCCGCGCATGGTTGACGTTTACGTAAACGTCAATTATGGACGAAAATCTGCGGGCCCTGAAACCGACCTCAACCTCGACGAATCTCCTGCCATCACCGCCTCTCCCGCCGGACGGTTGCGCCGCTTGCCAATGCGGTGCCAACGGGCATCGGTTGACGCGCTACCAGTTCGGAACCGGCTGGCGCTTGAGTTCGACGCGCAACGCGCCATAGTCGGGCAGGACCGACTCCACCGTGTCCCAGAAGCGCGGGCTGTGGTCCATCACGCGCAGATGGCTCAGTTCGTGGGCCACCACATAGTCGATCACCGCCGGACGGAAATGCACCAGCCGCCAGTTCAGGCGGATCGAACCATCCGCGCTGGCGCTGCCCCAGCGGGTGCCAGCGTTGGACAGGCTCAACTTCTTCCAGCGCACCCCGAGCTGCGGTGCGAAGTGGTCGAGTCGCTCGATGAAACAGCGGTGAGCCTGACGCATCAGCCAGGCCTGCACCGCGTCGCGGATCTGCGGTGCCGTGGCACCATGCGGCAAGGCGACAAGCAACACCCGGCCCGCCTCATCCGCGTGAAGCTGCGCACCGGCCGCCTTGAAGCCGTGGCGCGGATCCAGCACCAGCCGCACGGGCTCACCAAGGTAGGGAATCGCCGCGCCGTCGCGCCACTCGATGCGCGCGGACTCGACGCGCCCCAGGCGTTCACGCGCCTCGCCGAGCTTGCGCACGATCCAGCCGGCCTTCTCCAGCAACGCAGCATCCACTTCGTGCAACGGCACCCAGGCCGGCGCGCGCACAGCCAGACCATCGGGCCCGATCGAAAAACCGATGGTGCGCCGCTTGCCGCGGCGGAACTCGTAGCTGACATGGGTGCTGCCCAGGGCGATGGCCCGGTTGGCGCGCGGATGGACAAAGCGCTGCGGCGCCAGCAGGTGCTCCAGGGACGCGCCCGGCACCGCGCCAGACGCTGCAGTATCAATAGCGTTCAACGACCATTCGACGCTGGGACGTGCCGTATTTTCTGCAGAATCCGGCCCCACACCCGGCGTTCGGCCGGGGCTGGGGCGCTGCGCCACCGCTGGCGCTGCGCCAAACAGATCCAGCGTGAACTGAAGCAAAGGGCGCATCACGCACGGCCCCCATGATGTACCAGCCGTCGCAGCAGCCGGCGCGCAAGCGGCGTCCGGAAAGACTGCGGGCGCGACCGGTCCTGCACGCCTCAACGCCCCTGGCGTGCGATCAGGTGGCTGGCAAACGCGCCCAGGTCGGCATGGACCTGCGTGCCCCTTGGGAACCCGTCTGGCAAGGGATGGCCGGCCAGTACCGCAGCCTTGCCGGTGAGCACCAGGTGCGGTTCGCAGCCCGCGGCCTGTGCGGCCAGCAGATGCTCCAGGTTGTCACCGCAGGCGGCCACGCCGTGCAGGTCAAGTCCGTAGCGCTCGCCGATCTGCTCGAACAGCCCCGCAAGCGGCTTGCGGCAGGTGCAACTGTCGTCGGCGGTATGGGGGCAGAAGAAGACGGCATCGACCCGCGCGCCCACCGCCGCCAGCATCTTGTGCATGCGGGAATGGATGGTGTTGAGCGTGGCCACGTCGATCAGGCCGCGCCCCAGGCCGGGCTGGTTGGAGGCGACCGCGACATGAAAGCCCGCGTGATTCAGTCGCGCAATGGCATCGAGTGCGCCGGGCAACGGGGTCCAGTCCTCCGGCGACGTGATGAACGGGTCGCCGTCATGGTTGATCGTGCCGTCGCGCTCAAGGATGACCAGTTTCATGGTGCGCTCCAGCATAGCCTGCGGCCTGCCGCCGGGCCGCCCCAAGGCAGGCCAGCCCCCTCGGGAGGCAGCGACGACATGCCATGCGGGGCGGTCCATGGCTTCAGGCGAGGCGCGACAGGTCGGCCACGCGGTTCATCGCGTCGTGCAGGCTTTTGAGCAGGCCCTGGCGGTTCAGGCGCAGGTCCATCTCTTCGGCATTGACCATGACGTCGTCGAAGAAGGCGTCGACCGCGGAATGCAGCACCGCCAGGGTCTGCAGCGAGGTGGTGTAGTCGCCGCTTTCGAACTGCGCATTGGCCTCGGGCACGAAACGCTGCATGGCGGCAAACAGCTGCTGTTCGGCGGGCTCCTGCAGCAGTTTCGGGTTGACATGGGCGTCGACGTCGCCGGCCTTCTTCAGGATGTTGCCGATGCGCTTGTTGGCCGCGGCCAGCGCCGGACTTTCCGGTAGCGCGGCAAAGGCCCGCACGGCCGCCAGCAGCCGGCCGACCTGTCCCAGGCGCTGAGGGCGCAGGGCCAGAACCGCATCGACCTCCTGCGCGCTGTAACCCTGCTCGCGCAGCGAGCCGGCCAGACGATCGTAGATGAAGTCGGTCAGCGCCGGGGAGGCGTCGGCAATTCTGTCGCCGAAGGCTGGCACTGCCCCCGCGACCAGCGCGCCCAAGTCCAGCGGCAGGTCTTTCTCGGTCAGCATGCGGATCACGCCCAGCGCATGGCGGCGCAGCGCGAACGGGTCCTTGTCGCCGCTGGGCAGGTTGCCGATGCCGAACATGCCCACCAGCGTTTCCATCTTGTCGGCCAGTGCCACCGCCACGCCCACAGCGTTGCGTGGCAGCTCGTCGCCGGCGAAGCGCGGCTTGTAGTGGTCTTCGATGGCGAAGGCGATGTCTTCGGACAGGCCGTCATGGCGCGCGTAGTAGCCGCCCATGATGCCCTGCAGCTCGGGGAACTCGCCCACCATGTCGGTCAGCAGATCGGTCTTGGCCAGACGCGCGGCGGTGTCGGCGGCCTGCGCCAGGGTTTCACCGCCCAGCTGCTGGCCGATGACGCGGGCGATGGCGCGCACGCGCGCCATGCGCTCGCCCTGGGTGCCGAGCTTGTTGTGGTACACCACCTTGTCCAGCCCCGGCACGCGCGACTCCAGCGTTTTCTTGCGGTCCTGGTCGAAGAAGAACTTGGCGTCGGCCAGGCGCGGGCGCACCACGCGCTCGTTGCCGCCGGTCACGGCGCTGGCGTCCGCCGGGCTGATGTTGCTGACCACCAGGAACTGGTTGGTGAGCTTTCCGGCCGCATCCAGCAGCGGGAAGTATTTCTGGTTGGCCTTCATGGTCAGGATCAGGCACTCCTGCGGCACGTCGAGGAACTGCGCCTCGAAGGTGCAGACGAGCACGTTCGGGCGTTCGACCAGCGCGGTCACCTCGTCGAGCAAGGCGTCGTCCTCGATCGGCCGGCAGCCGCCGCCCACCTGTTCGGCCGCCGCGGCCAGCTGGCGTGCGATCTCGGCGCGGCGTGCATCGAAGGAGGCGATCACGGCGCCGTCGCGCGCCAGCGTGTCGGCGTACGCGTCAGCGTTGGCAATCACCACCGGCGAGACCGCGGCCTCGAAACGATGGCCTTGCGTGGTGTGGCCCGCGCTCAGGCCCAGCGCCTTGACCGGCACCACGGTGGTGCCGTGCAGCGCCACCAGGCTGTGCGCGGGGCGCACGAAGTTCACGCTGCTCCAGCCGGGCAACTCGCAGTCGGTCTCGAGCTGGTAGCTCATGACCTTGGGGATCGGCAACTTGGCAATGGCTTCGTCGAGGGCCTTCTGCAGCCCGACGTCCAGCGTGGCGCCAGTGACCAGGCTGTCGTAGAACAATGCTTCGGCCTTGCCGTCGGGGGCTCGCTTGAGCGAGGCGGCCAGCGTCGCCGGGTCGGTCACATCGGCGCCGAGCGCACCCAGCTTCTTCAGCAGGGCCGCGGTCGGATGACCAGCGGCGTCCAGGCCCACGGCCACGGGCATCAGTTTTTGTTGCACGGCCTTGTCCTCGGCCTTGAGCCAGACGTGGCTGATGTGCGCGGCCAGGCGGCGCGGGGAAGCATAGGGCGTGACGACGGTATCGGCCGAGGTCAGGCCCTGGACCATGAGTTGATCGGCGAGCACGCCGGCAAAGGATTCGCCGAGCTTCTTCAACGCCTTGGGCGGCAGCTCTTCCACGAAGAGTTCGACAAGCAGGTTCTGGGTGGTCATGTTCTGGTTCTCCCGGCTCAGGCGGCCTTTTTCTGTTCGGCCTTGGCCAGATCGGCCAGCACCTCGTCGCTCCAGGCCTTGGGCGCCATCGGGAATCCGAGGCGAGCCCGGCTGTCCAGATAGCTGCGGGCCACTTTGCGCGCCAGATCCCGGATGCGGCCGATGTAGGCGGCGCGCTCCGTCACGCTGATGGCGCCGCGCGCGTCCAGCAGGTTGAAGCTGTGGGCGGCCTTGAGCACCTGTTCGTAGGCCGGCAGCGCCAGTTGCTGCTCCATCAGGTACTTGGCCTGCTTCTCGTGCGCGCCGAAGGCGGTGAACAGGAAGTCGGCGTCGGAGTGCTCGAAGTTGTAGGCCGACTGCTCCTTCTCGTTCTGCAGGTAGACGTCGCCATAGCTCATGCTGTCCGTCCACTTAAGGTTGTAGACGTTGTCCACGCCCTGCAGGTACATGGCCAGGCGTTCCAGGCCGTAGGTGATCTCGCCGGTAATCGGCCGGCAGTCAATGCCGCCAACCTGCTGGAAGTAGGTGAACTGCGTGACTTCCATGCCGTTGAGCCAGACCTCCCAGCCCAGCCCCCAGGCGCCCAGCGTGGGGTTCTCCCAGTCGTCCTCGACGAAGCGGATGTCGTTCTTCTTCAGATCAAAACCCAGTGCCTCCAGGCTGCCAAGGTACAGCTCCAGGATGTTCGAGGGCGCTGGCTTGAGCACCACCTGGTACTGGTAGTAGTGCTGCAGGCGGTTGGGGTTCTCGCCGTAGCGACCGTCCTTGGGCCGGCGGCTGGGCTGCACATAGGCGGCCTTCCAGGGTTCGGGGCCGAGCGCGCGCAAAAAGGTGGCGGTGTGGCTGGTCCCGGCCCCGACTTCCATGTCATAGGGCTGCAAGAGTGCGCAGCCCTGGGCGTCCCAGTAGGACTGCAGCTTGAGGATGATTTGTTGGAAGGTGAGCATGGGCAAAAGGATCCAGGGAAGGCGCCCCCCGGGGCCGGTCGGGCAGGCAGGTTCGCACGCGGGCTGCGAAAACCCCTGATTTTACGGGGCGCAGGGTCCACCGGCCGCTGGGAACCCGACCGCTGCCGCCTCAGCCGTGCTGGCGCCGGTTCTGCCAGGCCGCGAAGGTCAGCACGAGCGCGGCAAGGCCCCAGAACGGCCACAGGCCCAGGCGCGCCACCCAGGTGGCAAAAGGCGTGTTGCCGCTGCGTCCTTGCACCACGCCTTCCAGCACACCGCGGGTGAGCCGGGGCAGACTGGCGGTAACCTCGCCCTGGTGGTCGATGATGACCGTGGGCCCGGTGTTGGTGGCCCTCAGCATCGGGCGCTCGAACTCCAGCGCACGCATGCGCGAGATCTGCAGGTGCTGGTCGATGGCCACACTGTCGCCGAACCAGGCGATGTTGCTGACGTTGACAAGAAGGGTCGGCGCTCGCCCGGCGTCCGCAAAGCGCGCGCCCAGCTCCTCGCCGAAGAGGTCTTCGTAGCAGATGTTGGGCGCCAGGCGCTGGCCCTTGAAATCGAACGAGGGCTGCGCCAGTGCCCCGCGCCGGAATTCGCCCAGCGGGATGTTCATCATGTCGAGGAACCACTGGAAGAAGGGGGGAACAAATTCGCCAAAGGGAACCAGATGGTGCTTGTCGTAGCGGTAAACCTCCGACTGGCCCGGTTTCAGCCCCACCACCGCGTTGGTATAGCCGTCGCGGGCGTTGCCCAGCGGGATGCCGATCAGCGCGGCGCGGTCATTGCGGGTGTAGCGCTCCTGCAGCGCGTCCCAGTAACCCGGCGGCAGCTGACGCGGTAGCAGGGGCAGCGCGGTTTCGGGGGCGACCGTCAGCAGGGCACGACTGTCCCTGAGCGCGCCGCCGTACCAGCGCAGCGCGTCGGCGACGCCGGTGCCCGGCTGGAATTTTTCATCCTGGGGGATATTGCCCTGCAGCAAGGCCACATCCAGCGCGCCACTGCTGTGCGTGAACGACGGCATCGCCCATCGGGCACCCAAGGGCAGGATCAGGGCGACCGCAACCAGCGCCGCCGCGCGCCGCAGCCGTCCCTGGGAGATCAACACCAGGCCCGGCAACATGAAGGCGGCCCAGGCCGCCACCGCGCCGACGCCATAGACGCCCAGCCACGGGGCATAGTTCGCCAGCGGTCCGGCGGTGTGGGCATAACCGCCCGCGCCCCAGGGAAAACCGGTGAACCAGCGGCCCCGTGCCAACTCGGCCAGGGTCCAGGCCGATGCAAAACAGATAGCTGCCCACGTCCATCTGACGCTGGGAAAGCCGGAAAAAAGCTTGAAAAACACGGCGCAGGCCGCCGCGTAATACAGCGAAAGGGCCCCGGCCAGGGCCAGCACCGCCACGACGGCCAGCGCGGCCGGCAGCCCGCCATAGGTGTGCATGGAAATGAAGAGCCACCAGAAGGTGCCACTGAGCCAGGCGGTGGCAAACACCCAGCCCAGCCAGGCCGCGCCGCGCCATCCCGTCTGCCAGGGTGGGCGGCGCTCCGCATCGCTCCAGGTGCTGCTGCTCCAGGAAGCCAGGTGGCCCGCGCAGCCATTGAGCTGCCAGCCCAGCACTGACAGGCTCAGGATCTGCAGCCACCAGAGGGGCTGGCCACTGCCAGGGAGGGCGATCGAGGCAGCCTGCGCCAGGCCGGCCAGCAGAACCGATGCCGTGGGCAGCAGGCGCGCGCGCATCAGGGCGCGGACGCCTCAGCGCGCCGTGGCCGGCAACCCGGCCACCGGCGACACCTTGAACCAGCGCACCGCACCGCCACGGGTGTGCTGCACCGTGAAACTCAGGCCGGCCAGCACATGGTGTTCCCCGCGCTTGGGCACATGACCCATCTTGTGGGCGATCAGCCCGCCGATCGTGTCGAAATCCTGGTCCGCATCGGCGCTGGAGATGCGCACGCCGAAAGCCTCCTCGATGCGCTCGATCGCGGTGTCGCCGCTGACGCGGAAACTGCGGTCGGGCAGGCCGAAGATGTCGCCGTCGTCCTCGGCCACGTCGAACTCGTCCTCGATCTCGCCGACAATCTGCTCCAGCACGTCTTCGATCGTGATCAGGCCCGCGGTGCGGCCGAACTCGTCGATCACGATGGCCAGGTGGTTGCGGTTGCCGCGGAAGTCGCGCAACAGGTCGTTCAGGCCCTTGCTTTCCGGCACGAAGACGGCCGGGCGCAGCAGGGCGCGAATATTGAGTTCCGGCGCGCGTTGCAGCTTGAGCAGATCCTTGGCCATCAGGATGCCGATGATGTTCTCCCGGTCGCCCTCGAACACGGGGAAACGCGAGTGCGCGGTGTCGATCACCAGGTGCAGCAAGGCGTCGTAGGGCGAAGCGATGTCGATCAGGTCCATGCGCGGCGCAGCCACCATGACATCGCCGGCCGTCATGTCCGCCATGCGGATCACGCCTTCGAGCATCGCGCGGCTCTCGGCGTTGATCACCTTGTTGTCCTCCGCCTCGACCAGCGCCTCGATCAGTTCCTCGGGCGAATCCGGTCCGGGATGGATGAATTCAGCCAGCTTCTGCAGGAAGGAGCGCTTGTCTTCGCGCTCGGCAGGACGGGCGGGGTGAGGATCTGACACAGCCGGGAAGTGCAGGACGTGCGGTGGTTTAGGAATCGCAAGGATAGCGGAAACCGTGCCGAGGACATGCGGCACCGCCCGGTGCTCGCCAAGCAGCCGCCCGACGCGCGTCGGGCGTGCGCTCAGTCCTGCGCGGAATGCGGCGCCGTACGAGCCCCCTCGTCGGCCGCTTTGGGACGGACGATCAGGTCGTGCAGGCGCTTGCTCTGGGACTTGACCAGGTAGTCGGCCTCGGCGAACTGCTGCTCGACCAATTCGCTCACATGGGTGTCCAGGTTGGCGGGTGAAAGACTCAGGTGCGCCTCGCTCTCGCTGCCGTCGCGTACCACGGTGGCGCCGGCCTTGCGGGCAATGCCCAGCATGGTGGTGTTTTCCGTCAGAGCGTGGATGAAGATCATCGTCACGCCTTGGTTGCGCGCATGCATCATCGCACGGTCGAACAGCCGCGCGCCATAGCCGCGCCCCCGTGCGTGCGGCAGCACCGACACACCGAACTCGGCGCAGGAGGCGCGTCGCGGGTCCACCGCATAGGCCAGATGCGCCATGGCGATCAGTTCGAGCTTGCGGTTGTAGATGCCAAAGATGTCATCGCGGTCAAAGTCGAGCCCGCTGACATAGCGGCGGATGTGCTCGTCAGTGGCCGCGTAACCGAAGCGCAGGTAACGGTCTTGCGGCTCCAGGTGCAACAGGTGGCGGGCCACACGTTCCCGCTCGGACGGGCCGATCGCGCGGATGGGAACCAGTGAGAGCGCATGGTGATGCGCTGCAGGCGTCGGCTCTGCATGCGGTGTGGTGTCCGGAGCGCTCGGGTGACGAAACAGTTCACGACCGGCTTCGAGGGACGCTTTCAGGAGGTCTATGGGTTGAACCATGGTGTCAATATAAGGGTTTTCCCTAGTTCATGCACTCCAAAACCATGCGGGCCAGCGCACAGACGGTACCTCTGAAACCATTTTTCATAAGAAATCGACCATCGTCCAGCACGAAATCGTGCTTTCTTGCTATCTTTTCAGGACTGATTCGATCTGGCGAAGCCCGTTCTGGCACGCCGCATTGTGGTTTTCATGCCGCAGATCCAGAGTGCCGCACCGCAGCGCGGCTCAGCCCAAGGGCACGGCCGTGGTCGATTTGACCCGCTCCATGACAAAACTGGTCCTGCAATCCTGCACGCTGGGGTGCTTGAGCAGGGTGTCCATCATGAAGCGGGAATAGGCGGCCATGTCCGCCACCACCAGGCGCAGCAGGAAATCCATTTCACCCGTCAGCGCCGAGCATTCCACGACTTCGGGCCAGGCCTGGACGCTGGCGCGAAACAGGTCCATCGGGGTTCGCTTGGCGCTCTCGGCACGCTTTTCCAGCTGCACGTTGATGTAAGCCGTCAGCCCCAGCCCCACAGCCTCGGGTTTGACCAGGGCGACGTAGCGGTCGATGACGCCCGCTGCTTCCAGCCGCTTGACGCGACGCAACACCGCACTGGGCGAAAGCCCGACCGTGGCGGCAATTTCGTCGTAGGTGGCGCGGCCGTCCGACTGGAGGTTGCGAAGGATCTGCCGATCCAGCTTGTCAAGTGCTTCCATTTGACGAATTTTGCACTTTACGCGCGTCAAGCGCCATCACAGCGCCGCAGTTTGCAGAAAACGTGACGCTTTGCGACGCTACAGTCTGCACACACCCACAGGAGACAAACCATGAGCCTTTCGAGTACACCCCCCACTCCTGCCGCCACCCCATGGGACAACCCGATGGGCACCGACGGTTTCGAATTCATCGAATACGCCGCACCCGATCCCCAGGCGATGGGCGAACTGTTCGAGCGCATGGGCTTCAAGGCCATCGCGAAGCACCGCCACAAGGCGGTGACGCTGTACCGCCAGGGCGGCATCAACTTCATCCTCAACGCCGAACCCGACTCCTTTGCTCAGCGCTTCGCCCGCCTGCACGGCCCCAGCATCTGTGCCATTGCCTTCCGGGTGCAGGACGCCAAGGCAGCCTACGAGCGCGCGTTGTCCCTGGGCGCGTGGGGCTACGCGGGCCAAGCCGCGCCGGGCGAGCTGAACATCCCGGCCATCAAGGGCATCGGCGACTCGATCATCTATTTCATCGACCGCTGGCGCGGCAAGAACGGTGCCAAAGACGGCGACATCGGCAACATCGGCTTCTACGACGTCGACTTTGAACCCCTGCCGGGTGCCGAGCTGAACCCCGCTGGCTATGGCATGACGGTGATCGACCACCTGACGCACAACGTGCACCGCGGCCGCATGGGCGAGTGGGCGGGCTTTTACGAGCGACTTTTCAATTTCCGCGAGGTGCGCTACTTCGACCTTGAAGGCCAGCAGACCGGCATCAAGAGCAAGGCCATGACCAGCCCCTGCGGCAAGATCCGCATCCCGATCAACGAAGAGGGCAACGACAAGGCCGGGCAGGTCCAGGAGTATCTGGACCGCTACCACGGCGAGGGCATCCAGCACATTGCGCTGGCCAGCGACAACCTGTACGACACGGTGGACGCACTGCAGCTGGGTGGCATGACGCTGCTGACCACCAGCGACACCTACTACGAGTTGCTCGACAAGCGCATTCCCGGCCACGGCGAAGACCTGGAGGCGCTGCGCCAGCGCAACATCCTGGTGGATGGCACCCCGAGCGAGCTGCTGCTGCAGATCTTCAGCGAGAACCAGCTGGGGCCGATCTTTTTCGAGTTCATTCAGCGCAAGGGCAACGAAGGTTTCGGCGAAGGCAACTTCAAGGCTTTGTTCGAAACCATGGAGCTGGACCAGATGCGCCGTGGCGTGCTGAAAGCCTGAGGCCATCCGCGGCCCGCAGCCCGGTCACACCCAGTTCGCGAGCACGGCCTGGGTCGCAGACCAGAGCTCGTGCAGCCGTTCCAGGCGCGCCGCCGCATCCGGCGGCACACCCTGACGGGCGTCCTCTTCCAGCAGGTTGCTGGCGGACTGCAGTGCCGATGCGCCAATGTTGCCCGAGGCGCCCTTGAGCGCGTGGGCGGCCGCCGCCAGCGCGGGTGCGTCGTAGGCCGCGAGGGCGGCTTCGATGGCGGCCAGCCGCCGTGGGGCCTCAACGACGAACATGCCGATCACCTCGCGTGTCAACGAAAGGTCCTCGTCATCGAACTCCCGAAACTCCTCAAGTCGCCCGAAATCCATCAGAGGCGCTGAAGCAGGATCTGCCAGCGGCGCCAGGATGACCGCTTCCGCCCGACGGTCCGTCGTCCCCGGGGCCGGCGTGTGCGGCCCAGGCACCCATCGTTCCAGTGCCAGCGCCAGCGAAGCGACATGCAGGGGTTTGGTCAGGTAGTCCACCATGCCGGCGGCCAGACAGCGGGCCTGATCCTCGGGCAGTGCGGCCGCAGTCAGCGCGATCACCGGCGGCGCCTTGTCGCCCCAGGCGTCCAGAATCTGGCGCGTGGCATCGAGTCCATCGACATCCGGCATGTTGACGTCCATGAGGATGGCGCCGAAGGGCCGCGCCTGGGTCAACGAACGGCCAACCGCAGCAACCGCTTCACGGCCGTCGACGGCCGTCTCGAAGTCGTAGCCCAGCTTGCGCAGCATGGCCGTGGCCACCTTGAGATTCACGGCATTGTCGTCCGCCACCATGACGGTCACGTTGCGCCGCGGGTCTGCGGCAGGCCGTGAAATGGCCTTCTGCACGACATGATCCGAAGAGATGCAGCGCGCGAGGGTGAGGCAGAGCTGTGCCTGCCGGGCAGGCTTGAGCAGCCGGGCATCGAACAGGTGGGCGCTTTCGTCTCCCGACGGCATGAAGCCGGAACTGAGCAGAACCAGCGGTATGTCGCGCCACGCAGGCCCGGCGCGCAACGCGCGCGCCAGTGCCACGCCGTCCATTTCCGGCATATGCATGTCGGTGATGATCACATCGGGCAACCAGCCGGACCGCATCGCCTCTGCCGAATCCTGTACGCCGCGGCTCGCCAGCCACGTGAGTGCGTCGCCGCCCGAATCCGCACTGGCCACCTCCATGCCCCAGAGTTCCAGCTGCCGTCGAAGGATGCGCACATTCGTCGGATGATCGTCGACGATCAGCGCGCGACTGCCCCGCAGCACGCTCGCACCTGATTCCGAGACCGTTGCAGGGAGCGTCGTCGCACAGGCAGCCATGGTGAACCAGAAGGTGGAGCCCTTGCCCAATTCGCTCTCCACGCCGATGCGTCCCCCCATCAATTCGACCAGACGCAGGCAGATGGCCAGACCGAGGCCGGTTCCCCCGTACTTGCGTGTGGTCGAGGCATCGACCTGACTGAAGGCCTCGAACAAGGAGCCGACCCGGTCGGGGGGGATGCCGATACCGCTATCCTGGACGCGGAACTCGATCACGGCGCGTCCCTCGGGGTCGGGCCCTTCAAGCTGGCGGGCGTGCACCGTGACTTCACCCCGGGCGGTGAACTTGACCGCGTTGTTGACCAGATTGATGAGGATCTGCCGCAATCGGGTCACATCACCCACCACGGCCGCCGGCACGGCGCCGGGACCGGCCGCGGGCATGTCGATGATGAGTTCAAGCCCTTTTTCTCGGGCGCGTGGCGCCGCGATATCGCATGCTTCTTCCACAGCGTTGCGCAGGTCGAACGGCTCCGACTCCAGTTCGAGCTTGCCCGACTCGATCTTGGAGAAGTCCAGGATGTCGTTGATCACCGAGAGCAGCTGGTCGCTGGAGATGCGGATCGTCTGGAGGTAGTCGCGCTGCTCGGCATCCAGCGAGGTCTCGGCCAGCAAGGTACTCATGCCCACCACACCGTTGAGCGGCGTGCGGATCTCATGGCTCATGGTCGCCAGGAAGGCGGCCTTGGCCCTGGCCGCCGCCAGCGCCTCTTCGCGCGAAGCGCTCAGTTCCGCTGTGCGTTGCGCAACGCGGGCTTCCAGTGTGTTGTTGGCCTCCTGCAAGGCCAATGCATCGGATCGAACCTGCTCGCGAAAGCCCTGCAGCAGCACGGCACTGTCATGCAGCACTTGCGACAATGCGCGCACCTCGCGGATGTGGGTCCTGTGGTCGATCACCGGCACCTCCCCGCGACCGAGCTGACCGGCCGCTTCGCTCAGCCGGTTCAGCCGCTGCCCGATGCCGCGTGCGATCAACCACGCCAGCAAGGTGCCCAGCAGAACCAGCGCGCCGATCAGAGCGAGCGAAACGCTTCGCGCATGCATCAGGCCCGCGGTGAAATCACTTTCGGGAGCCGCCACCACCAGGGTCCAGCGCAGTCCCAGGCTCTCGCCGAACGGACGCTGGACCATGAGCATGGTTTCGCCCGAGGCGGTCGTGCGCAACACTGCCTGGCTGCTGGCCACCACGTCGCTGCGACGCTGCGCCTGCAGCGCCTGCAGCGCCTGCAGCGCCGAAAAACTGGCTCGGATGAGGGCGTTGCTGCTCTCGGAGGGGCTGCGCCGTTCGGTCCGCCCCCCGCCGACATCCACAAAGAGCGCGTCGCCGGCCGAACTGGCCACCAGCGCGCCGCGCTCATCGACCACAAACGCCGCCCCATGGGCACTGATGCGCTGGGTGCGCAATCGATCGGCGAGTTGCTTCAGATGCAGATCCACGCCAAACACCCCCGCGACGCCGCCATCGATGTCATACACGGGCTGTGACAGGCTGACGAACAGCTGGCGGCTCTCCATAGAAACGCGAACCGGCGAGAAGACCCGACCCTTGGCGTCGGCGGCACCTGCGTACCAGACCCGTGTTCGCGGTTCGAAGTTGTCCGTTTCGAAGGCAAGCGGCCGCCCGCGCTCCCCCGGCCGGCCCGAAAGAAAGAACTGCCGGCCGACCCCGTCGGCTTCACGGCGCGCGACCTTGACGCCTTCGGGCGTGGCCTCCATACCAAGGTAGGCGCCGAGCAAAGTGCCCAGATAGACGCTCGGCACATCCTGCGTCTGGTGAACCAGCGCAAATGCCATCGCTTCGAAGTGTGCCGGATGGCGCAGCCACTCACGGGCTTGCGCTTCCTCCGCTGGCGTCATGCGAACGGACACCAGGCCGTTCAAGATCACATGGGCCTGACGCATGTGGTCTTCGGTCGCAAGCTGGATCCGTTCTGCGACCTGGGTGAGCAATCCCTGCGCCATCTCTTCGACCGAGCTTGTGCTCGCGCGTGTCAACAACCACGCGGCCAGCAGCGCCGGCACCAGGGCCAACAGGGAAAGGCTGAACCCTAAGATCCTGCGCAACGAATACAACTGCACCGGGTTCTCTCCCGTGTCAGCGGGTCAAGGCCAGCACTTCCGCCGCTTCCAGTGATGCAGACCTGCCGGGCAACTGCAGCACGGCACGCTGCCCGATCTCCACCGCGCCGGCAACAGCGCGCAGCATGCTGAGGCTGGCCGCAATGGACCAACCCAGCCTCAAGGCCTGCTTCTGCAGCAGCATGGTGGCGGTCACCACGTCACCGACGGGCAGGAGTTGTGCCGAAGCGTCGTGAAGGGGATCCTGAAGGTGGGCCAGCGTGACCGCCCCGCTGTGCAGCGCCACATTCACCTCAAAACGTGGCAAAGCCCGCGCCGGGAAATGCTCGTCGATGTATTGGCGGATGCCACGAGCGGCATCCGCCAGGCCAAGCGCCGCACGGACCGCGCGAAGGCCGTGGCTGACCGAACGCGTATTGGCAGCGTCCACGAATACAGCCAGCAAACCTTCACCGATGAATTGCATGTGGCGTGCACCAAAAAGGTAGACCGTGTCTCCGGCGCTGCCGTAAAAGCGCTTGACCAGCTCCGCGAGTTCCTGCCCGCTGAGCCGCTCGGAGACCGCGGCATAGTTCGGTATGTCGACAAACAACACCGTCGCCTCGACGAATCGTTCATCCGCCGCGCTGCCGTCACCGCTGGGCCACCGTTCGCTCAAGGCCTTGGCCAGCCGTCGCTCGTACAACCTGGACAGCTCTCGGGTCTGCACCTCCAATGCAGTGCGCACAGCCACATCCACGGCCATGTCCTGCACGGCCGTCTGCATGCTGCGCCTGTGGAGCTGTGCGTTGACCGCCTCACGCAGTTCGCCGGGGCGAAACGGCTTGGTGATGTAGTCGTCGGCGCCCGTGGTCATGCCGATGCGCATATGCACCCGCTCCTGCAAGGAGGTCAGAAGGATGACCGGAATCCCTGTCAGGCGCGGTTCGCGGCGTACCGCCGCGAGCATCTCGAACCCATTGAGGCCAGGCATCTGGACATCGCTGATGATCAGGTCTGGCGGATGCGCCTCCACGAGGGCTAGGCCCTTCGCGCCATCCTCCGCAGATACGACTTCATGCCCTTCCTTGCGGAGCACGGACGCGATCAGCGTACGGGTGCCCGCATCGTCTTCCATCACCACAATCAAGGCCATTTGTTTTTCCCTTCAGCCCGGCACTGCGCCCCGGGCACGCCGGTGGCATCGCGCCCGCAGCATACCCCGAGCAAAGGGCAGCGCCCTTCCCGCCTCATGATGCCCGAATGCCTTCTAGGCAGCAGCGCATGACTTCCGGGTCCAGTGCCAGCTCAACATGCGCGAGGCCAGAGGCCAACCGGTTGTCGGCGCCCGCCAGGGTCGCCGTCGATGCCGGGAAGACAACGTTGTCGCAATTGCTGTACCAGCTCGTGAAACGCGTGAAGCGGTGGGCTGGTTCTCCGGCCTCTAACTGTCGGACCCAGGCGCCCCGATGGCGCATCTGTCGCCCGTTGGCCACGCGAACGAAACGCGCCAGCCAGGTACCGCTATTCGGCGTGCCCAGGGTGATGACGCGAAGAATCCGCTGGTCCGCAGCCGGCCCAGCCGAACGCAACCACGCGCGAACGGCGAGTCCGCCCATGCTGTGGCAGATCACCACAGGCGGTCGACCGGTTGCGGCTGTCACCCGCGACACGGCGACGTCAACTTGGGATGCGTAGTGATCGATCGAACCGAGCACCGGCTCCAGATTGATCGCGGAAAACGCTCGCCCCTCTTTGCGCAGGATCTTGAGCCAAGGCGTCCAAATCCCACGATTGCAGAAGAACCCATGGACAAACACCACACCGGTCTGTCCCGTGACGGCGACCGGCAGGAAGTCCGGGACCGTGCGTTGGCCAAAGGGCATCCACCAGCCAAAGACCTTCAGCGCAGTCCACAATTCGCGGCTCCAGGCAATGACCCAGTTCCGGACCTTGGCGCGTGGCGCCGGATCGGCCCGATTGACGACGGCCGCCAGGGCGAACTCCAGGGCCAGGACCGATGCGAGCGCCACTGGCGGGAACCAAAAGCCGGCCCAGGCAAGCCACCAAGCCTCTGCTCGAAAGTACCAGAGGCAGGCGCTGCCGACGGCAAACATGGCGAAAAGAATGCTTCGCAGCAGGTGGGCCAACATGTAACAGTCCCTTCGGTCGCAGCCACTTGAGGTTTCGTCAGTGGAACATTTCACGCGGTCCCACAGCGCGCGGAAGGACACAAGCTCTCCACGCAGGCCATGAACCTTCAACCCCCGATGGAGCCTCGCAAGGCGATCCAACGGATTCCGATGGCGACTCTCAGGCATTGTGCTGGGCCTGCCCCCCAATCGCCCCGCGGATAGAGTCTTTCACCTAGTTCGCAGCGTCAGGTTCGCTAGACTCATTCCCTATGGAAGCCGCCCAAATCATCCGGGATGCCGTTGCGCGCGTTTCGAATCTGAGGCGTGACTGCGCTCTGGATCCAACGCTCGCTGCCTCCGTCCACGCCGTCAAGGCCTTTCAGGCCCGTCGCTTTGCAGGCACGTATTCCGACCTGCTGGCGAGTGACACTTACCGTCATGCGGCCCGATTTTTCCTGGTGGAACTGTACAGCGACAAGGACTATTCTGACCGGGATGCGCAGTTCGGGCGCATCGCAGGTGGACTGCAAACGCTGTTTACAAAGCAGGTTGTCGCGACCGCCGTTTCCCTCGCACAGCTGCATCTTCTGACGGAAGAGCTGGACCACGCCATGGGCCTGGTCTGGCAGAAAGCGAGCATGCCTGAGAATGCATCGCCCGCTGAGCGGTACCTGGAGGCCTGGCGCAAGGTCGGTCATCAGAACGACCGTGGGCGCCAGTTGGCGACAGTGTTGACGATTGGCCGGGACCTGGCGCGATTGACCCGGTTGCCCGGGCTTCGCCTGGTGCTGCGGATGATGCGCAAGCCCGCGCATGCCGCAGGACTGGGTTCACTGCAGGAGTTCCTGGAATCCGGGTTTGACACCTTTGCGGGGATGTCCCACCAAACGCGCGGGGTGGAAACCTTCCTGTCGGTCATCGAGGAGCGGGAGGCGGAACTGATCGACCTGCTGTTCGATGGAACGCCTGTCACTTGCGTGACGAAACTGGATGCGATCTTAGGACAAGCCCGGTGATGGAGGCGCAACGGGACCGGCAGAATGGCCTGAAGGAGATTCCATGGACAAATTCTGGCTGAAAAGTTATCCCCCCGGCGTCCCACATGAAATCGACCCGGGACAGTACCGCTCCCTGACGCATCTGCTCGAGGAGTCCTTTCGCAAGAATGCCACGCGCCCGTTCTCGGTCTGCATGGACCGCTGGATGTCGTACCGCGAGCTCGACGACCTGTCTTGCGCTCTGGGTGCCTGGCTGCAAAGCCGGGGACTCGAGCCAGGGGCCCGCGTCGCGATCATGTTGCCCAATGTGCCTCAGTTTGCAGTGACCATGGCTGCCGTCCTGCGCGCCGGCTACACCTGTGTCAACGTGAATCCCCTTTACACGGGCCGCGAGCTCCAGCACCAGTTGAAGGACTCTGGCGCGTCCGCGATTGTGATTCTCGAAAACTTTGCGACCACCCTCGAAGAGGTCATCGCACAGACACCGGTGAAGCACGTCGTGGTCACCGCGATGGGCGATCTGTTGGGCTTCTGGTACGGGCAATGGATCACTTTCGCGGTCCGCCACCTGGCCAAGATGGTACCCGCCTACAAGCTCCCATTGAGCGACGGACGTACGGTGACGACGTTCCGACGGGCGGTGGCCGAAGGGACCGGAATGAAATTGCAGTCCAGCACGGCCTCGCTGGATTCGGTTGCGTTCCTGCAATACACCGGCGGCACCACCGGCCTCTCCAAAGGTGCCGTGCTGACCCATCGCAATATCGTGGCCGCCATCCTTCAGGCTGAGGCCTGGTTCACCCCGGCGCTCCAGCGTGTAGGCGACGTCAGCAAGACGAACAGCATTGCCGCGCTTCCGCTGTATCACATCTTTGCACTGACCCTGTGCCTGCTGTGCATCCGCTGGGGAGCGCATATGACGCTGATACCCAACCCGAGAGACTTCACGAAGTTCATCGAAGTACTGAAACAGCGCCCCTTCCATATGCTTCCGGCCGTGAATACGCTATTCAATGCATTGCTGACGCACCCGCAGTTCAAAACCATTGATTTCTCCCATCTCTGCGTATCGCAGGCGGGCGGCATGGCCGCATCGGAAGGCACGGCCCGGCATTGGATCGATGCCACGGGCTGCCCGATGATCGAGGGATGGGGTATGAGCGAAACCTGCGCAATCGGCACGAACAATCCGGTGACCAACAAGGAATTCACGGGGTCCATCGGCCTGCCTCTGCCTGGTATCGATCTTGCGATCAAAGATGAAGAGGGTCGCTCTCTGCCGCCCGGCGAGTCAGGAGAGATCTGCATCCGCGGACCCAACGTCATGACCGGCTACTACCGGCAGCCAGCGGAAACGGCAGCCGCCTTCACCTCCGACGGTTTCATGCGAACGGGCGATATCGGTGTCATGGATGCACGGGGCTACACGAAGATCATTGACCGGAAGAAGGACATGATCATCGTCAGCGGATTCAACGTCTTTCCGAACGAATTGGAAAACGTAATCTCGCTGTGTTCCGGAGTCGTCGAATGTGCCGCCGTCGGGATCCCCGATGAAAAGCAGGGCGAAGCGATTAAGGTGTTCGTCGTCAAGAACGACCCTTTGCTGACCGAAGAAGATGTCGCGAAGTACTGCCACGAACAGCTGACAGGCTACAAGCGTCCAAAATACATCGAGTTCCGGGACGAATTACCCAAATCAAACGTTGGCAAAATTCTCCGGCGCGAGTTGCGTCAGCACTGATAGCACATGCTGTGACGTAAAGTGGGCTGAACCAAAGAAAACGCCCAGTCGAATGACTGGGCGTATCTTGCTGTAAGAGCCTGACGATGACCTACTTTCACACGGGAACCCGCACTATCATCGGCGCGGAGGCGTTTCACTGTCCTGTTCGGGATGGGAAGGAGTGGGACCACCTCGCTATGGTCATCAGGCATAACTTGTTGTTGTTCTGACGAGGTCAGGACAACGAATTCATAGAGCCAATCAGCTTTTATCTTTTGACTGCGTCACTTGGCATAACAGCCTTGATCGAACGATCAAAGTTATAGGGTCAAGTCGCACGAGCAATTAGTATCGGTTAGCTTAACGCATTACTGCGCTTCCACACCCGACCTATCAACGTCCTGGTCTTGAACGACTCTTTAGGGGCTCAAGGCCCCGGCAGATCTCATCTTGAAACGAGTTTCCCGCTTAGATGCTTTCAGCGGTTATCTCTTCCACACTTAGCTACTCGGCAATGCCACTGGCGTGACAACCGATACACCAGAGGTGTGTCCACTCCGGTCCTCTCGTACTAGGAGCAGGCTTCCTCAAATCTGCAGCGCCCACGGAAGATAGGGACCAAACTGTCTCACGACGTTTTAAACCCAGCTCACGTACCTCTTTAAATGGCGAACAGCCATACCCTTGGGACCGGCTACAGCCCCAGGATGAGATGAGCCGACATCGAGGTGCCAAACACCGCCGTCGATATGAACTCTTGGGCGGTATCAGCCTGTTATCCCCAGAGTACCTTTTATCCGTTGAGCGATGGCCCTTCCATACAGAACCACCGGATCACTATGTCCTGCTTTCGCATCTGCTCGACTTGTCAGTCTCGCAGTTAAGCACGCTTATGCCATTGCACTATTAGCACGATGTCCGACCGTACCTAGCGTACCTTCGAACTCCTCCGTTACACTTTGGGAGGAGACCGCCCCAGTCAAACTGCCTACCATGCACTGTCCCCGATCCAGATAATGGACCTAGGTTAGAACCTCAAACACACCAGGGTGGTATTTCAACGTTGGCTCCACAAGATCTAGCGACCCTGCTTCAAAGCCTCCCACCTATCCTACACAGATCTGTTCAAAGTCCAATACAAAGCTACAGTAAAGGTTCATGGGGTCTTTCCGTCTTTCCGCGGGGAGATTGCATCATCACAAACATTTCAACTTCGCTGAGTCTCAGGAGGAGACAGTGTGGCCATCGTTACGCCATTCGTGCAGGTCGGAACTTACCCGACAAGGAATTTCGCTACCTTAGGACCGTTATAGTTACGGCCGCCGTTTACTGGGACTTCAATCAAGAGCTTGCACCCCATCATTTAATCTTCCAGCACCGGGCAGGCGTCACACCCTATACGTCCACTTTCGTGTTTGCAGAGTGCTGTGTTTTTAATAAACAGTCGCAGCCACCGATTTTTTGCAACCTCATTGGGCTCCATCCGCGAGGGACTTCACCTACTAAAGGCACACCTTCTTCCGAAGTTACGGTGTCAATTTGCCGAGTTCCTTCTCCTGAGTTCTCTCAAGCGCCTTAGAATACTCATCTCGCGCACC
>JADKHE010000006.1:0-12500 GCA_016721925.1 Candidatus Skiveiella danica | reverse complement strand
TTAGAACCTCAAACACACCAGGGTGGTATTTCAACGTTGGCTCCACAAGATCTAGCGACCCTGCTTCAAAGCCTCCCACCTATCCTACACAGATCTGTTCAAAGTCCAATACAAAGCTACAGTAAAGGTTCATGGGGTCTTTCCGTCTTTCCGCGGGGAGATTGCATCATCACAAACATTTCAACTTCGCTGAGTCTCAGGAGGAGACAGTGTGGCCATCGTTACGCCATTCGTGCAGGTCGGAACTTACCCGACAAGGAATTTCGCTACCTTAGGACCGTTATAGTTACGGCCGCCGTTTACTGGGACTTCAATCAAGAGCTTGCACCCCATCATTTAATCTTCCAGCACCGGGCAGGCGTCACACCCTATACGTCCACTTTCGTGTTTGCAGAGTGCTGTGTTTTTAATAAACAGTCGCAGCCACCGATTTTTTGCAACCTCATTGGGCTCCAGGGTTCACTTCACCTACTAAAGGCACACCTTCTTCCGAAGTTACGGTGTCAATTTGCCGAGTTCCTTCTCCTGAGTTCTCTCAAGCGCCTTAGAATACTCATCTCGCGCACCAGTGTCGGTTTGCGGTACGGTCGTGTGTAGCTGAAGCTTAGTGGCTTTTCCTGGAAGCAGGGTATCACTCACTTCGGCTGCAAGCAGCCTCGTTATCACCCCTCATCTAAGCCCGGCGGATTTACCTACCAGGCACGACTACAGGCTTGAACCAACATATCCAACAGTTGGCTGAGCTAACCTTCTCCGTCCCCACATCGCACTACACATCGGTACAGGAATATTGACCTGTTTCCCATCAGCTACGCATCTCTGCCTCGCCTTAGGGGCCGACTCACTCTACGCCGATGAACGTTGCGTAGAAAACCTTGCGCTTACGGCGAGGGGCTTTTCACCCCCCTTTAACGCTACTCATGTCAGCATTCGCACTTCTGATACCTCCAGCACGCTTTACAACGCACCTTCACAGGCTTACAGAACGCTCTCCTACCACTTGCAATAAATTGCAAATCCGCAGCTTCGGTAACTGGCTTAGCCCCGTTACATCTTCCGCGCAGGACGACTCGATCAGTGAGCTATTACGCTTTCTTTAAATGATGGCTGCTTCTAAGCCAACATCCTGACTGTTTTAGCCTTCCCACTTCGTTTCCCACTTAGCCAATTTTAGGGACCTTAGCTGGCGGTCTGGGTTGTTTCCCTCTTGAGTCCGGACGTTAGCACCCGGTGCTCTGTCTCCCAAGCTGTACTCTGCGGTATTCGGAGTTTGCCTTGGTTTGGTAAGTCGCCATGACCCCCTAGCCAAAACAGTGCTCTACCCCCGCAGGTAATACTTGAGGCACTACCTAAATAGTTTTCGGAGAGAACCAGCTATTTCCAAGTTTGTTTAGCCTTTCACCCCTATCCACAGCTCATCCGCTAGTTTTGCAACACTAGTCGGTTCGGACCTCCAGTACCTGTTACGGCACCTTCATCCTGGCCATGGATAGATCACTTGGTTTCGGGTCTACACCCAGCGACTAATTCGCCCTATTCGGACTCGATTTCTCTACGGCTTCCCTATTCGGTTAACCTTGCCACTGAATGTAAGTCGCTGACCCATTATACAAAAGGTACGCAGTCACCCTTGCGGGCTCCTACTTTTTGTAAGCATGCGGTTTCAGGATCTATTTCACTCCCCTCCCGGGGTTCTTTTCGCCTTTCCCTCACGGTACTAGTTCACTATCGGTCAATGATGAGTATTTAGCCTTGGAGGATGGTCCCCCCATATTCAGACAGGATTACACGTGTCCCGCCCTACTTGTCGCAAGCTCAGTACCACACATCTCTTTTCGCATACAGGGCTATCACCTGCTATGGCCAGACTTTCCAGACTGTTTTGCTAAGAGTTGCGCTATCACTTGCAGGCTTCTCCGATTTCGCTCGCCACTACTTTCGGAATCTCGGTTGATGTCTTTTCCTCGAGCTACTGAGATGTTTCAGTTCACCCGGTTCGCCTCGCATGACTATGTATTCATCATGCGATACCTTTGCAGGTGGGTTTCCCCATTCGGAAATCTCCGGATCAAAGCTAATTTGCCAGCTCCCCGAAGCTTATCGCAGGCTATCACGTCCTTCGTCGCCTATCATTGCCAAGGCATCCACCACATGCTCTTATTCACTTGACCCTATAACTTTGACTTCTCTTGCGAGATACCATCGCTTTATCAAGGAATGTTTGTCAGGTCTTTCACCTGACGCGTTATGCCGTATTCAATTTAACTTGAATAACTCGAATTTCAAACGTGAAGTCTGATATTCATTTTGACGCAATCAAAAATTTGTCGCTAGCGGCACGGTGTGCACTAAACCTTTACGAATGTGCACTTTCCGCTAGCAACGCTGATTAAACTCTATAAATTGTTAAAGAACAGCCAATTGATCAAGTTATCTTGATCAACAACAAAGCCGCCTTTTTTTTCCGAAGAATTTAAAGCAGCTTTGGTGTTGAATAAAAACTCAACTGATAAGACAAAGAAGTTGGTGGAGGTGACAGGACTCGAACCCGCTACCTACTGCTTGCAAAGCAGCCGCTCTCCCAGCTGAGCTACACCCCCAAACCGTATTGGGGACGAATGGTGGGTCTGGTTGGTCTCGAACCAACGACCCCCGCCTTATCAAGACGGTGCTCTAACCAACTGAGCTACAGACCCAAGTCGGTCACTTGAGACTTCGGCTTTTTGCCATAGTCGTCAGCGACATGCCTTCCAACAACCGATAAGTGTGAGCGTTCAATTTGAGAAGCTATTGTTTCCAGAAAGGAGGTGATCCAGCCGCACCTTCCGATACGGCTACCTTGTTACGACTTCACCCCAGTCACGAACCCTGCCGTGGTAATCGCCCTCCTTGCGGTTAGGCTAACTACTTCTGGCAGAACCCGCTCCCATGGTGTGACGGGCGGTGTGTACAAGACCCGGGAACGTATTCACCGTGACATTCTGATCCACGATTACTAGCGATTCCGACTTCACGCAGTCGAGTTGCAGACTACGATCCGGACTACGACTGGCTTTATGGGATTAGCTCCCCCTCGCGGGTTGGCAACCCTTTGTACCAGCCATTGTATGACGTGTGTAGCCCCACCTATAAGGGCCACGAGGACTTGACGTCATCCCCACCTTCCTCCGGCTTGTCACCGGCAGTCTCATTAGAGTGCCCAACTGAATGTAGCAACTAATGACAAGGGTTGCGCTCGTTGCGGGACTTAACCCAACATCTCACGACACGAGCTGACGACAGCCATGCAGCACCTGTGTTACGGCTCTCTTTCGAGCACCCTCTCTCTAAAGGCTTCCGTACATGTCAAAGGTGGGTAAGGTTTTTCGCGTTGCATCGAATTAAACCACATCATCCACCGCTTGTGCGGGTCCCCGTCAATTCCTTTGAGTTTCAACCTTGCGGCCGTACTCCCCAGGCGGTCAACTTCACGCGTTAGCTTCGTTACTGAGTCAGTAAAGACCCAACAACCAGTTGACATCGTTTAGGGCGTGGACTACCAGGGTATCTAATCCTGTTTGCTCCCCACGCTTTCGTGCATGAGCGTCAGTACAGGTCCAGGGGATTGCCTTCGCCATCGGTGTTCCTCCGCATATCTACGCATTTCACTGCTACACGCGGAATTCCATCCCCCTCTACCGTACTCTAGCCTTGCAGTCACAAATGCAGGTCCCAGGTTGAGCCCGGGGATTTCACATCTGTCTTACAAAACCGCCTGCGCACGCTTTACGCCCAGTAATTCCGATTAACGCTCGCACCCTACGTATTACCGCGGCTGCTGGCACGTAGTTAGCCGGTGCTTATTCTTACGGTACCGTCATGAGCCCCCTGTATTAAAGAGAACCTTTTCGCTCCGTACAAAAGCAGTTTACAACCCGAAGGCCTTCATCCTGCACGCGGCATTGCTGGATCAGGCTTGCGCCCATTGTCCAAAATTCCCCACTGCTGCCTCCCGTAGGAGTCTGGACCGTGTCTCAGTTCCAGTGTGGCTGGTCGTCCTCTCAGACCAGCTACAGATCGTCGCCTTGGTGAGCTTTTACCCCACCAACTAGCTAATCTGATATCGGCCGCTCCAATCGCGCGAGGCTCTTGCGAGTCCCCCGCTTTCATCCATGGATCGTATGCGGTATTAGCACAGCTTTCGCTGCGTTATCCCCCACGACTGGGCACGTTCCGATATATTACTCACCCGTTCGCCACTCGCCACCAGGATTGCTCCCGTGCTGCCGTTCGACTTGCATGTGTAAGGCATGCCGCCAGCGTTCAATCTGAGCCAGGATCAAACTCTATAGTTCGATCTTGAATTTTTTGCACATTTCTATGCAACTCATAAATTGGAATCGACGTGATTTTCTTTGACGAATTTCACATCTTTTTTACTTCATGAGCGTTTGTAAGTCAATTAAGACTTAGTTCCGAAGAACTTGGCTTTTCGCCTCAAACGCCCACGCTTATCGGCTGTATGTTTTTAATGAACCTTCAGAACAAGCTTTTTGACTTCTTCTAACTCTCTCCACTGCGATCAGCGAAGCCTTGTATTATGACACGCTTTTGACACCTAAAATGGATCCCACATTCAAGCGGGTGCGATTCAAAGTGATGTGGTGACTTGACTGGGCTGTTTGCCTGAAATTCGGCTGCCAATAGGTTGCCCCCCGGCGGGTTTGCAGGTTTGGGCCGCAGGGCTAACATATGCTCAACGTTGTCAGGACACCACCACGCACCGGGACGCTTCAGGCGCTGCTGGACAATATAGCGGTGGGCGCTTTCATCTCTCCCGAACCAATGGGCAAGCCTCGCTTGATTGCGCCTTGGTCGAGTTGTCGTCTGTCGGGTGTTGAGGTAACGATGGCACTGCCTCACCGGTGCATCGCTGTCTTGAGTCGTAGGTGGTTCCATATGCGTTTGTAGCTCTTGCAAGACTTGATTGGCCTGGTTTGTTTTGAGTCGGGCCTTTTGCTCGTTCATCCACATTTTCTGTTCCTGCTCTGAGCTGACGATTACTTTGCCCGCGGCGCTGAGGTAGTCACATGCATGGAAGAAATCAACCAAGAAGGTGCCCTGCGCACCAAATTTGTCCTCGACTTGATCGGCTATCCATTGCGCACCATCGCCCACGCCATGCACTGGGGTGGCAGTGCCAAATCCGGCTTGCACCGCGCAATCAAAGAGGCATTGGCCTGCAGTGTCAACACCGCCTTGGAACGTTCCACCATAGACCAGTGTCTTGCTGCCTCCCAAGTTCGACAGCTAAACACCCCAACCCACCCCAATCCCCAATGAAATCAAGGCTAAAACGTGCTGAAACTTTGATTTTGTAATGGCACGATTTGATACTTTTGCTTAGCTATAGCTGTGATAAAGTAATGGTGTGTTTATCAAGCTCACCCGCTCCGGCACCCATCGCTACGTCCAGCTCGTCGAGGCGTACCGCGATGCTGCCAATGGCCACCCGAAACAGCGCACGGTTGCCACGCTAGGTCGCCTGGACCAACTCAACACCGAGCTCAAATCGGTCATCGCGGGTCTGCAACGCGTCACCGGCCAAACCCCTGCTGTAGCTTCGCCACCTGTGGTGCCGCCGGTTTTGAGTTTTGACGCAGCTCGTGACTTTGGCGATGTCTGGACGCTGACAGAACTCTGGAACGCTTTGGGCTTTGATGGCCTGCGCACGGTGTTTGGCCCGACCCGCCACAGCATTGACGTTGAAGCCCTGATCCGGGTCATGGTGTTCAACCGTCTGTGTGAACCCGACTCCAAGCTGGGTGTGTTGCGCTGGCTGGAAACGGTGGCTTTGCCGGGCACGTCTCTGGCATCCATTGACCACCAGCACCTGCTGCGCGCCATGGATGCACTGGTTGAGCACAAGGCAGAAGTTGACAACGTGATGGCCAGCCTGCTGCGCCCCTTGGTTGACCAAGACCTAGCGATGGTGTTTTATGACATGACCACCATTCGTGCTGCCGGTCTGTCTGAGCAGGAAGGGGACTTGCGCCAATACGGCATGGCCAAAGAAGGCATCGTGGCCCGCCAGGTCATGCTCGGTGTGGTGCAAACGGCTGAAGGTTTGCCTTTGTGGCACGAGGTGTTTGATGGCAACACGGCCGAGGTGACCACCATCAAGGGGGTCATCGAAAAAATCGTGACGCGCTTTCCCATCAAACGTGTCGTGCGGTGGCGGACCGGGGCTGCTGTCCACGGAGAACCTGGCTGATTTGCAAGGCATTATGCTGCCTGGAGCAAGAGCTCCGAATTCATTCTGGCCGTGCCGGGCAGGCGTTATGGGGATTTCGTTGACTTGCTGGAGCCGTTTCACAGGCGAAGTGCTTACCGGCCAAAGAAGCGATCCTGGGAGAGGTTGCCTGGAACAAGCTGCGCTTGATCATTGCCCATGACCCGCAGGTGTCGCTGCAGGCCGGTGCCAAGCGTGACAAAACGCATTGACGAGTTGAAAAAGCAGGCCCAGCAGTGGGTGGACAAACCGCAGGAGCAGGATGCGGGCAAGAAAAACGCGGCCGCAAGCTCTCTGACGGCGGGCGCGGGCCGTTTTACCGTCAGGTGTGCGAGGCCCATTTGGCGCATTGTGAAGGTGGACCTCAAGAGTGAGTTGTTCACATATGCCATGGATGAGCGGGCTTTGAAGCACGCCCGCGTGATGGACGGCAAGTTACTGCTGGTGACCAATGCGCCGGACTTCACGCCCGAGGAGGTGGTCAGTGCCAAAGTCATTGGCTGACATCGAGCGCGGGTTTCGGGTGCTCAAGTCAGAGATCGAGATTGGACCGATTTATCACCGCTTGCTGATCGGATTCACGCCCATGCGGCCATTTGTTTGCTGGCGTTGATTCTGTACCGGGTGATGCGTAGCCGCCTGGGACAGTCACACCAGGATCTCACCGGAGCGTGCTGGACAAGTTGCGCCGCATTCAGCATCAGGTGGTCAAAGTCAATGATTTGGAGCCCATTGCAGGGCTTTCGAGCATCAGCCAGGAACATACCGAGATTTTGCAAGCACTGACGATCAAAAACCGACCTTCCAGCACAGTTGACCCTTTTGTAGTGGATCGTTTGCAACGCGCCCTATAGGAATCAATGACTTACAAATTTAACTGTCGAACTCGGACGGGCAGGCGATCTCTTGATTCAGTGCTGGATTTTTTCCCAAATTTCCGGCCTTACCCGTTAAACTTGCAGCCGCTCATTCCATCAATACCGGTTCTGGTCTCGGAGTTCACTTTAAGTCCCTCTAAAAGTTTCGGGGTTCGTTTGACAACAAAGTCGCTGGCAAACCCATGATCTACGTGGCCTCCAAGCGCAATTGCATGGGGTCAAGTTGCAGGGCTTGCACAAAAAAGCGTTGCACATGCAGATCGATGGTCTGCACCACCAGGGCGGCGTTGACACCCAGCACCGGCGTGAGCTCGTCAAGGGCACCACAGAGCAACGCACGAAAGCTGCCCCAAAGCCTGCAGGCGTAATCAATCTGGGTGGCGTTGCCCACGAATTGCTGCCTCATTTGTGCCACACCGCTGGCCCCATGCTGTTGCTTAGCCATGACAAGCAAACAAAACCGTATCGCCGTCAGGTGGATAGAGGCGACATAGCAGGCATAGTGACGCGCCTGCTCCTGGAGAAATCCCAGGTGCTGCTTGGACTCTTTGAAATACACCTCAATCGCCCAGCGCAAGGCATAGAGTTCGAGCATTCTTTGGGGGGCGAGCTGGGGATCTGTCGTCAGAAACACGCACCAATCATGTTTGCCAGGCTGCGCCTTGTCGCAGGCAGGCACGCCCCTGACAAAAAGCAGACGCACTTTGATCCAGCGTGCCACCTTCGCCTTGGGGCCGTTCAAATTGAGACCAACCACCACGGTTTTTGATTGGTAGGGCTGGCCCGATATTTTTTCCCATTGCCCACGCACAGCAGACTGGTACAGGGCGCACAAATCCATATCCTGGCAAACCACTTTGTCCGGCAGATGCAGGGTGTGGCGATATTTCATCGTGTTCTTCTTCATCCGCACAACCGATGTGAGCAGCGCATCGTCTGCCATCGCAATCATGGGCTTGGTGCCGAACCACGCATCGGCCAACAAATACTGGGCATCAATGCCCGCTCCTTGTGCCCACGCAATCATGGCGCGCGCCATCTCTGGCTTGGTTTGACTCAGCGCTGCGCGGTGGCGAACGGCTACGATTGAGCGCCCATCTTTGAAGGGCTCACACAAGCCCACAACCTTGGTTTTGCTGGTGAACAATTCACTGTCAATGGGCACAAAGCCCTGAGCACATGACAGCCCCAGGGTCAACACCTGCTGGCCCATCACATGGTGTCCTGTGGTGTGGTCAAAGTGGCTTGATACACCGGGCATCTTTTTGCCAGAGCGGACTTTGATGGTGTCATCAAGCACGAAGGCCGAAGTGCCGCCCGGCACAGTCAATGGCTGCAACGCTTTGCGGGCAACACAAAGATGCAGGGCGCGCCAATTCCAGTCTTCGCGGTTCATGGCCTCGTACAGGACATCTTTGCCTGCGGCGCAAAAGGTGCGCAGTGAATCCCTGGCAAACAGGCTTATCGAGTTCGATTTCAACCAGACCCACATGGTCAGGCAATACAGCACGGCGCTGACATCAATGCCTGAGCGCTTGTGAAAGCCGCAGCGCAGTAGCAGCGTTTTCATGCCAACTTGTTTCCATAAGTCGGCAAAGAGGTTGTCAATGAGGCGGTCGCTGTTGTGAAGGAAATCTGAGGTCAGCGCTGGAAATGCGCTAACAGTTGTGCCATGATTCACTGTGGTCTTTACTCTGGTTATTGGGCGTTTGCGAGACAACCAATTTTACCAGTTTAAAGGCTATTTATCTTTGTAAATCATCACTTACAGTGTTTTTTACCCTGAAACTTCGGTAACAAGTCAAGTCTTTGCATATCATGCGAAGAATTCAAACATTCCAAGTCATTCGTAGCGAGGGCGTTCGACTCTACAAATTCAAATGGTGCCGACTGTTTGTGTAGGAGTCGCGCCACTCTTAACATCATCAATTCCGGCTCGTCCGGCTTAGGACAGTTGCTGTTACTCCTGCGGCCAATGTGCTTCCCACCTTGAGTGGCCCCGTTACAACTGCATCCGCCTGCGGTAAGGTGAGCGCTGGTTTGAGTGTGATGCTGGAAATCGTGACCGGTATCCCGAGCGTGTTTTGGACATCAACAACGAATTAAGGCAAGCCATCAGGCAGTGTTACCGATGCTGAGCTACTACCCGAGGTAAGTACAACGGTAAAGGTTTGAACGACGACCCCTTGTGCTTGGGCCTGACGCATCTCCAGCACCGTCCCCGAGATACCCGCAGCGGCAGCTAACAACAAGCTCATCAACGCATGCGATTTGCGGCGCAGTGCCCAGTAGGCCGCCACGACCAACATCACGGCCAGCCAGGCCATGGCCTCGGGTGACAGCGGCACGGCTTGCGCACTGCTTGCCGCAGGGGCAAAGCCAATGCACACGCCCGGGCCAGCTTGTGCCCAAGCGGCAGGCAGGTGCGCGCCCAAAGGATGTGGTCAGAAATAACTTCCCCTATTTGCACCGGCGGATTTGGGCGCACAACGTCGTTGCAAGACGGCACTTCCAGCTAAACGGCGCGTCTTGCGCCTGGCCGTGCATCCCAACTCCTTGGTGCAAAACGGGAGTAATTCCGACCATATCGCCATCTGAGCGAAGCAACAGGTTAGCGCATAAACCGCCACTGCGGGCGTTGCTCAACTGAAAAGCGCCACCGTGCGTGCCGCAATCTGCTCAACAATCGCCAGCCCCAGACCGGTGCTGTTGGAGGAGGTGCGCCCGCTGTCACCGCGAAAAACGGCGTGATGAGCTGCCTGACCTGCTCGGGCGGCGCCCGGCCCATGATCCGAATGCGCAGCAGCACCTTTTTGCCCTGCTGGCGTGCCGAAATATCCACCTCTGCCAGACCGCTATCGACTGACTTGCCGTAACGCACGGCGTTTTCCAGCAGGTTGCCAGTACCCGCTGCAGCTCAACCGGGTCGGCCTGCACCATCAGTTTCTCTTGCAGAGCGGCGAAACTGCACGTCGCTGCGCTTGCGCAGCGGGGGTCAAGGTGTCTTCAACTGCGCTGTTGAGCGAAATCAGCCGCAGTTCGATGCTGCCGTCGGGCACGGATCAAACTTGCCAATGATGGCATCAGCTGCGCGATGGTCGTTGGCCATGTTGTCGCGTGCTGTGGCATCTTCGACACTGAGTTCGGCTTCCAGTCGCAGACGCGCCAGCGGGGTTGCGCAGATCGTGCGAAATTCCAGCCAGCATGACGGTTCGGGGTCATGCTCGATCTGAGCCGGTTTGTGCGTCATGCGGTTAAAGCCGACATTGACGGCCAATTTCGCTGGTGCTGACGGTTTCATCGGGCTTGCTGGCTTCAAAGTTCCCGGCGTGAACATTGTTGGCAGCAATGGCCAGGTTTTCGGGGAAGGTTGATCAGCCCGGCAATCCAGGCGGCCCCGGCCAATGACAGGCAAGCAGCAGTGAGCAGCCAATTACCATCAAAGTGCGCCCACCGGCTGAGTCAAAGCCAGGACCGGTCTGTTTTCAGCCAATAATGATCGCTGTCGATGGCAAGCCCACCCACAAGCCCTCTTCGCCGTTGACGCTTTTGGCCACCACCGAACCCGGCCCCAGTCGCGACTTGATCTCATCGGTGATATGTTGACTGATGTCGGTTCGCTCGAGCGGCTCAAATGTGTCTTTGGGTTCACGCAGCGAGATCGTGACCTGTTCCTGGTCTTTCATGGTCTTGAAAAGCGCCACCCGGTTGATTGCGTCGGTGTGCATCACCGCTGCGCGGCTGAGGTTGACCACCGAAGCAATTTGCCGCGCTGTTTGCAGGGCTCTGGGTTCAAATTCCATCTCATGCAGGGTTTCGGCCCAGGCCAGCACACAGCCGAGAAGCAGCACGTACGCCGAAAGGCTCAAGCCGGGCTGATGCTCCGGTGTATCGGGCACATCACCAACCCTGGGTCGGATCGACGAAATGTAATCGCTGACAACTGGAACAAAAACGTAACCAACTTTGAACCGTCTGAATGTGGCGCGGCACCGCTGCATCGGAAGTTTCAATCCGGCTTGCGCAGGCGGTGATACCTGCACATCAAGGCTGCGGTCAAGAACTCAAAGCCGCGACCGCGGGCCAGTTGCGCAACTTCTCGCGCGACATCGGCGGGCGGAATTTGGCGCACCAGTGCCTTGGGCATAGCAAATTCACCGCTGGTCAGGGGCGGCTCTTCATCGCCCTTGCGCAGGATGCGTGCCCCGAATGTAAAGTAGAACTGACCAAGTGTCGCCACGTCACCATCGGACGATGGCGAACCCGGATGCTGGCGACTGGTCGGCGGCGCAGCACCACATTGATGCGGGCCAGCAATTCACGCGGGTTGAACGGCTGCCCGGGTAATCGTCGGCACCGACTTCCAGGTCAACAATGCGGTCGATGTCCTCGCCCTTGGCCGTCAAGCAGATCACCGGGTCGGGTCTTTGGCGCTGCGCAGCTTTTCGGCAGGGGTCAGACCATCTTCGCATGGCATCATCAGGTCAAGCACGATCAGATCGATGGTTTCGCGCTGCAGCGTCCTGGCCATGGCCTTGCCGTCTTCCGCCAGCAACACCTCAAAGCCTTGCTGCGTCAGGTAACGGCGCGGCAAATCGCGGATGCGTTGTGTCGTCATCGACGACAAGAACTTTGTCAGCCCGGGGGCAATTGCGGCCATACGCGTACTCAAATTTGTAACAGTGGCTATTTTGCGCGGCCTGTCTGGTTGTTTCAGCATTTCTGCAGCAAGTTGACATCCTGTTACAAAATTCCCCCACTCGGTAACCCTGTCGTCAGGCGGCTTGTAGAATTTTGCTGCGTGGTGCGGTTTGCTCTTTTGTTTATAGCTAGAAGCGCATTGCTGGTAACGTCTGGCGTTGTTATTTTGTTTTTGACCTGCAACGGTGCATTGAAGTGAGAACTTACCTTGGTTGATTTTCCCCCTTTTCGACGCTCAAGCAGGTGGCTGGGGCCGCCGTGGTCAACCTGCCCTTGGGCCGTTTTCAGCTCAAGCGGCTGTTGGGGCAGGGCGCACAGGCCAAGGTCTGGCTGGCCTTTGATCCGCGGCTGGGCGTGAAGTGGCCATCAAGCTGATGTTGCCGGTGCAGGAAGCCAACGCCCGGCGGTCAACCAGTGGCTGCAGGAGGCGCGCAGCGTCAGTCGGCTGACGCATCCGAATATCGTGCCGGTATTCGAAGCCGACCTGCAGGACCAGCGGCCTGCCCTGGTTTTGGTATGTGGCGGGCAAGACCTGGCGCGGCAGTTGCAGGCTGACGGTGCCATGTCGGCAACCCAGGCCGGGAGCGCTGCTGCGGGATGTCCTCAGTGCGCTGGTGGCGGCGCACGCACCGCCGGGTGGTGCACCGTGA
>JADKHE010000005.1 GCA_016721925.1 Candidatus Skiveiella danica | reverse complement strand
TATTTTCTCGGAAGTAACTCGAATCTCTTCTTCAATGACATCTGCTTTCAACTCATCCATAAAGGAATGTGTGAAAGAATGATTGTTGATCTCGCATCCCAAACCAATCTCTCTTTGAATAATTGGCGTCGTTTCTTCCGAAATCTGATTGCCAATCAGGAAAAAGGAGGCTCTTACACCATACTTCTCCAACCGGTCTAATACCTCTGTTGTTGTGGTTGTGTTTGGCCCATCGTCAAAGGTCAATGCAATCATCGGTTTTTTTTCTGCCATCATTATTTCCTCCTTTTTCATCGTGGTACCACTCTCTTGCAATTGATTAGAACAATAAACTAATATCCCCATACAGCCACAAACGGATGATTCCCACAATAATCAAATGCGCCGGGTAATAAATATAGAAAAACCACTTCATCCAGCCTGCTTTTCCTTTTTCTCCATTATACAATTTTAAAACCGGATACACCAGAATGACGCCGAACAAAACCAGCGCATAAATCTTGCTCACGAAGAAAAATGATACAATTCCATATATTGCCACATAAGGAATCATTGCCATCATCTGCTTCTTCAGATTGCCACGTTTCTTGTACATATCCAGGATTGCCAAAACAGCAAGGCAGCTCCAATCTGCCGGAAAAGCAGTCCATATCAAAACAAAAATAATGATTTTTTTCAGCCACTTATTAAGCGGCAATTCGGTATCTTGTATCCATAAAACTACGATTGCAACAAACAGTGGATAAATTACACTTGTCTGATTAAAGATACTATCTTTAAACGGGATCATACTGATTCCAAAAGCAAAGCAGTAAGCAAAATGTGAAATAACCGCAAAAATAAACATTCTCATCATAAATAAACATTCTCTCAACATTCCTGTGTATTAAATAACCCTCAAAAACCCCGAAAACCCCAACCGGGTGGCGGGACTTCCCATTCTCTGAGGGAAGGCGTGGCCAAATGCCACGGTGGCGGGGGGAACCCCGGGGCCCCCCCCTCCGCCCCGCGCTTTTTTTTTTTTTTTTTCTTTTTTTTTCTTTTCTTTTTTCTCCCCCTCCTTTTTTTCTTGGCGCGCCCCCTTTTTTTTTTCCGACCGGGCCGGGCCTCCCCCCCCCCCCCTCTCGTCTTTTTTTCCAAATAAGTCGCGGAGGAGCGGCCCCGGATCTTTTAACGCCTTCAAAATGACCGATACACGGATAGGAAATTCAACCGCATGAGGCCAAGTATGGCACGAGTCTTTGGCTTCGAAACACGTCGGCCAAGGCAGACCAAGGCAGATTGAGCGCTCGCTTGTCGCTCAATCGCGAGAGCTTGGGAAGCTATACGCATTTTGGGCTGGCGCGCACGCAGCGACTCCCCGCAGCGATTGATGCCGCCGTCTTGCTCAGTTACCAATTGACGCGCTGGTCCACTTCGTAGTCGGGTGCGGGTTGTGCCGCCAGATCCCAGTCTGGCTCGACTTCGATACCCTCACCGACATGCGCATCGCAGTCATCCCACAACGGCGGTCCGCGTGCCGGGGAAATTTGCGGAGGTTCTGAGTCGACGCCGATGTGATCCAGAATCCGCCTGATCTGCGTGCCCTCGGTAATGAACGCGATCAGGCGCATCTGACCACCGCAGATTGGGCACAGCAGCGGGAACACTTCGTAAATACGGGCGATCAACACCGCCCACAGGTAGTGTGCCGGTGCGCGCTTGGGTGGCGCAGGTTCGGGCGTGGGTGGGATCGCGTGGCCCAGCGGTGCCACTGCAGGCACGCCCTCGCCCGTGGCGGCTGGCTCGGTCTGCACCACGACTTGCTTGATCGGTTGTTGCGGTGTCGCCAGCGCCACCGCCGCAGCCCTGAGCGGCGAGTTCGGTGCCAGCACACCAAAGTAGCGGTGCCGGTGGGTGCGCGGTGGTGGCACCAGGGCGGCAATGCGGTCGATCAGCTCCAGTGGCGTGAGGGTCAGCTCATCTGCCTTGGCACCGCGCTTGTCGCTGGTGGGCTCGCTGCGCTGCTTGGCACAGCGGTACACCAGCGCAGCGCCCTCTTTGCGCAGACGTTCCATGGCAAAGGGTGGGCGGGCGCAGTAGCGCAGCAGGCGTTCCAGGGCTGCGCGGTCGTGCGCTTCGATGCACACCCCGGCATCGACCGAAAAGCCGCTATGCTGGTAGGCCAGCATGTCTTTGGCGTCACAGCTCTCCAGCAGGCCCCGGCCCACGAAGGCGCGCAGGATGCGTTTGCGCAAGGTAGCTTGCACCTGGGCTACGGCATCCGCATCCACGCCTGTGGCCGGGTGGAAAAGCACGCCCGCCGGGATGGCTGCCTCCTGGGCATCGGCATCGCCCTCGCCCGGCACTTGCTCAAACACCCCATCGACCACGCAGACGTGGAAGTGCACATGCTCGTTCAGGCTGGAGCCGAACCGGTGGATAAAGGCCACAGCGCCGATGTGCAGGGCAGCATTGTTCACGTCCGCTGCACCGGGGCAATTGGCAGATTGGCTTTGCGCAATAACGCGCAGGAAGATGCGCAGCACCATGTTGAGCACTGGCCCGTCGCGCTGCATAAAGTAGCGTAGCCGCTTCGGAACCGACAGCACCCACTGGCGCACCGGCAGGCGAGGAAAGACGTGGTCCGTGAGGTGCGCCGCCGTTTCCACCATGCGCCGGGTGTTGCACGAGGGGCAGACACCCCGGCCTTTGCAGGAGAAGGCGACAAAATAGTCGTGACCACAATCGTCACACCACGCCCGGGCAAAGCCGTGGGCGAAGATGCCGCACTCCAGATACTTACGAAAGGCTTGGCGAACATAAGACTTAGGGGTGTGATGGTCGCCCTGGCCGTCGAACTGGCCTGCACTGGCCAGCTCATGCCAAGTCTCGAAGTGTTCTGCTATGGTTTGGTAGAGCAGCGTGCGCTCGGGGTGGCGCGGGTTGAAGAGTTTGGGTTTGGCTACTGCTGCAGCTGGGGCGGCGGCAGCCGCGCTGCGGCCCGCATGGTGGTGCGATTGTGGCCTTGCGTGCGACTGAGCTGTAGACGTGTGCATGGTGCAACGCCTTGATGGGCGTGGCATAGGGCACATAACTGTACATTTATACAGTTATTACCTCCACAACAAATATTGCCGAGCCGCCAGACAGCAAAAAGCCCGAACTGTTGCCAGTTCGGGCTTGAAGGTTTGACGCGTCAGGTCGGTTTACTTCCGCGCTGGCGGCACATCCGTGCAGCTGCCATGCGCCACTTCCGCCGCCATACCGATGCTTTCCCCCAACGTCGGATGCGGATGAATCGTCTTGCCGATGTCCACCGCGTCCGCACCCATCTCAATCGCCAGGGCAACTTCGCCAATCATGTCACCCGCGTGCGTGCCAACCATGCCGCCGCCCAGGATCTTGCCGTGGCCATGAGCTTCGGGTGAATCGTCAAACAAGAGCTTGGTGACGCCTTCGTCGCGGCCGTTGGCAATGGCGCGGCCCGAGGCGGTCCAGGGGAACATGCCCTTCTTCACCTTGATGCCTTGCGCCTTGGCCTGGTCTTCGGTCAGGCCCACCCAGGCGACTTCGGGATCGGTGTAGGCCACGCTGGGGATCACCCGGGCGTTGAAGGCGGCGGATGCCAGTTCCTTGTTGCCTTGCAGTTCACCGGCAATCACTTCGGCGGCCACATGCGCCTCATGGACCGCCTTGTGCGCCAGCATGGGCTGGCCGACGATGTCGCCGATGGCGAAGATGTGCGGCACGTTGGTGCGCATCTGGATGTCCACGTTGATGAAGCCACGCTCCGTCACGGCCACGCCGGCTTTCTCGGCGGCGATCTTCTTGCCGTTGGGGGTGCGGCCCACGGCCTGCAGCACCAGGTCGTAGGTCTGCGGCGCGGGAGCGGTGCCACCCTCCTCGGCTGGTGCAAACGTGACCTCGATGCCTTCGGGCGTGGCCTTGGCGCCCACGGTCTTGGTCTTGAGCATGATGTTGTCGAAGCGCTTGGCGTTCATCTTCTGCCAGATCTTGACGAGGTCGCGGTCGGCGCCCTGCATCAGGCCGTCGAGCATTTCCACCACGTCCAGGCGCGCGCCCAGCGTGCTGTAGACGGTGCCCATCTCCAGGCCGATGATGCCGCCGCCCAGGATCAGCATGCGCTTGGGTACTTCTTTCAAGGCCAGCGCGCCGGTGCTGTCCACCACGCGCGGGTCTTCGGGCATGAAGGGCAGGCGCACGGCCTGGCTGCCGGCGGCGATGATGGCGCGCTTGAAGGCCACCACCTTCTTGGTGCCGGTCTTCTCCTGCCCGGTGCCGGTGGTTTCTTCCACCTCGACGTGGTTGGTGCCGACGAAATGGCCGTAGCCGCGCACGGTGGTCACCTTGCGCATCTTGGCCATGGCGGCCAGGCCGCCGGTGAGCTTGCCGATGACCTTTTCCTTGTGGCCGCGCAGCTTGTCGATGTTGACCACCGGCGCACCAAAGTCCACGCCCAGGTCACCCAGGTGGCTGACCTCGTCCATCACGGCGGCCACGTGCAGCAGCGCCTTGGACGGGATGCAGCCCACGTTCAGGCAGACGCCGCCCAGCGTGGCGTAGCGTTCGACGATCACGACTTTCAGGCCCAGGTCCGCCGCGCGGAACGCCGCCGAGTAGCCGCCAGGGCCGCCGCCGAGCACCAGCACGTCGCACTCCAGGTCCGCTGCGCCGCCGAAGGCGGTCGCGACCGGCGCTGGAGACGCTTCAACATTGATAGCGCCTGGTGACGCAACGACGCCGGGGTTTGGCTGTTTTTGTTCCGAAACAGGGGCTGCGGGGGCTGCCGGGGCCGCCGATGCGGCGCCCGAGGCCTCCAGCAGCAGGACGACCGAGCCTTCGGCCACCTTGTCGCCGAGCTTGACCTTCAGCTCCTTGACCACGCCGGCATGGCTGGACGGAATCTCCATCGACGCCTTGTCGGACTCCACGGTGATCAGGCTCTGCTCGGCCTTGATGGTGTCGCCGGGCTTGACCAGCAGCTCGATGACCGCCACCTCGGAAAAATCGCCGATGTCCGGCACTTTGATTTCAATCAGGCTCATGGTGTGTCTCCAGATGCGGGCGGCGCGCGCCCTGCTTTCATGTTTTCAGTTTGATCGTGTAAATGTCCACCGGTCCGGCCGAACTGCGGTCGAACTCGCAGCCCGCATGGATGCCGGCCAGCGCCACCTCGCGGGCGGTCCGGGCCTTGTCCCAGACGGCGTGCATGGCCCCGAGCGCAAAGCCGCGTCCGGAGCCGATGCCCCAGAACTCCTTGAACTCGAACACCTCTCGATAGCTGTACAGGCCGAAGATGCCGCTGGCGTTGGCAATCACCACGCTGAACTGGCTCGACTCGTAGGGGTCGTTGTCGTCTTC
The DNA here is from genome assembly GCA_016721925.1 of Candidatus Skiveiella danica. Taxonomy (GTDB): domain Bacteria; phylum Pseudomonadota; class Gammaproteobacteria; order Burkholderiales; family Burkholderiaceae_C; genus Skiveiella; species Skiveiella danica. The sequence continues at coordinate 248,463 of JADKHE010000005.1, read as the reverse complement.
CTTGGTCTGAAGGAAGAAGCTCTCCTTCAGCAGCGGGTGCAGCTTGACGAAAGTGTCGAACACCTCGTCGCGGCTGCCCAGCAGCAGCTGGTCTTTCGGCAGCGCGTTCATGGCCTTGCGCAGCACGGGGAAATGCGCCACGGTGCCCGCCATGCCGACCCAGCTCGGGCCGGTGGGCGTGTCCACCTTGAACAGCTTGCTGTTGGCCTCGTGGCGGTGCGACAGGCGCGTGTCGCCAAAGGTCACCAGCGTGTCGGCAGCAATCGCCACCTGGCCCGCCTTCTTGACGACAACGACCGTCGTCACAACAGAACCCGGCGGAAGTCGCCCAGGATCTGGCCGAGGTAGACGTTGAAGCGCGCGGCCGCGGCACCGTCGATCACGCGGTGGTCCCAGGTCAGGCTCAGCGGCAGCATCAGGCGCGGCTGGAAGGCCTTGCCGTCCCACACCGGCTCGATGGTGGACTTGCACACGCCCAGGATCGCCACCTCGGGCGCATTGATGATGGGCGTGAAGTAGCGCCCGCCAATGCCGCCCAGGCTGGAGATGGTGAAGCAGGCGCCCGACATCTCGGCCGGCGTCAGCTTGCCGTCGCGCGCCTTCTTGGCCAGCTCGCCCATTTCCTGGCTGATCTGCAGGATGCCCTTCTTGTCGGCATCCTTGATCACCGGCACCACCAGGCCGTTGGGCGTGTCGGCCGCAAAGCCGATGTGGAAGTACTGCTTGTAGATCAGGGCGTCGCCGTCCAGCGAGCTGTTGAACTCGGGGTACTTCTTCAGCGCCGCCACGCAGGCCTTGATCAGGAAGGCCAGCATCGTCACCTTGACGCCGGACTTCTCGTTCTCCTTGTTGGTCGCCACGCGGAAGGCTTCCAGGTCGGTGATGTCGGCGTCGTCATGGTTGGTGACGGCCGGAATCATGATCGCGTTGCGCAGCAGGTTGGCGCCGCTGATCTTCTTGATGCGCGACAGCTCCTTGCGCTCGACGGGGCCGAACTTGGTGAAGTCGACCTTGGGCCAGGGGATCAGCCCCAGCTCGGACCCGCCGCCGCCGGCCGGTGCTGCGGGCGCCTTGGCCGCCTGGGCCTGGGTCTGCGTGGCACCCGCCATCACCGACCGGGTGAAGGCCAGCACGTCGGCTTCGGTGATGCGGCCCTTGGGCCCGCTGCCTTTGACCTCGTTCAGCGGCACGCCCAGTTCGCGCGCGAACTTGCGCACCGAGGGCGATGCATGCGGCAGCCCCACCGGCGCGCCGGTGGGGTTGTGGGCGGGCACAGCAGCAGCGGATGGCGCGGCCGGTGCAGCCACTGCGGGGGTCGCTGCGGTGGCGGCCGGCACCGGCGCCGCGGCAGCCGCGGCCGGTGCGACCGCGCCCCCGGTGCCTTCCAGAATGGCCAGCAGATCGCCGATGTTCACCGTGTCGCCGAGCTTGACCTTCAGCTCGCGCACCACGCCGGCGGCCGACGACGGGATTTCCATCGACGCCTTGTCCGACTCCACCGTGATCAGGCTCTGCTCCAGCTTGACGGTGTCGCCGGGCTTGACGAACACCTCGATCACCGCAACGTCCTTGAAGTCGCCGATGTCGGGCACCCGCACCTCCACCGGGCCGGTGGCAGCGGCGGGCGCCGGCGCCGCAGCCGCTACCGATTCCGTAGCGGCCGGTGACCCTTCCGACGCTGGGTTGTGCCTGTTTTGGCTCTGAAACCGGGGCAGCGGGCGCTGCGGCGGCCCCTGCGGCCTCCAGCACCAGCACCACCGAGCCTTCGCTGACCTTGTCGCCCAGCTTGACCCGCAGTTCCTTCACCACGCCGGCCGCGCTGGACGGAATCTCCATCGAGGCCTTGTCGGACTCGACCGTGATGAGGCTTTGCTCGGCCGCGACGGTGTCACCAGGCTTGACCAGCAGTTCAATGACGGCGACTTCATCGAAGTCCCCGATGTCCGGGACTTTTATTTCTACCAATGCCATGTGTGTCTCCGGAGGTTGTCAGGCGTACAGCGGGTTGATCTTGTCGGTCTTGATGCCGTACTTCTTGATGGCCTCGGCCACCTTGGCCATGGGGATCGTGCCCTCGTCAGCCAGCGAGCGCAGGGCGGCGACGACGATGAAGTGGCGGTTGACCTCGAAATGCTCGCGCAGCTTGCTGCGGAAGTCGCTGCGGCCAAAGCCGTCGGTGCCCAGCACGCGGTAGCTGCGGCCCTTGGGGATGAAGGGGCGGATCTGCTCGGCGTAGGCCTTCATGTAGTCGGTGGACGCGATGACCGGGCCGGCGTGGGCCGCCAGTTGTTGGCTGACGAAGGGCACACGCTGCTCCTCGGTCGGGTGCAGCAGGTTCCAGCGGTCGGCGTCCTGGCCGTCGCGGGTGAGCTCGTTGAAGCTTGGGCAGCTCCAGACGTTGGCGGCCACGCCCCAGTCCTTCTCCAGCAGCACCTGCGCCGCGATCGACTCGCGCAGGATGGTGCCGCTGCCCAGCAGCTGCACGCGCGGCGTCAGCTTGGCGCCTTCCTTGCAGAGGTACATGCCCTTGATGATCTGCTCTTCGGTGCCGGGTGTCAGACCGGGCATGGCGTAGTTCTCGTTGAGCAGCGTCAGGTAGTAGAAGACGTTGTCCTGCTTCTCGACCATGCGCTTGAGGCCATGGTGCAGGATCACGCCGACTTCGTGCGCGAAGGTCGGGTCGTAGCTGATGCAGTTGGGGATGGTGCCGGCCATGATGTGGCTGTGGCCGTCTTCGTGCTGCAGGCCCTCGCCGTTGAGCGTGGTGCGCCCGGAGGTGCCGCCCAGCAGGAAACCGCGCGCCTGCATGTCGCCCGCCGCCCAGGCCAGGTCGCCGATGCGCTGGAAGCCGAACATCGAGTAGTACACATAGAACGGCACCATGATGCGGTTGCTGGTGCTGTAGCTGGTGGCCGCAGCAATCCAGCTGGCCATGCCGCCGGCCTCGTTGATGCCTTCCTGCAGGATCTGGCCCTTGGTGTCTTCCTTGTAGTACATCACCTGGTCCTTGTCGACCGGGGTGTACTGCTGTCCTGCGGGGTTGTAGATGCCGATCTGGCGGAACAGCCCTTCCATGCCGAAGGTGCGGGCCTCATCCACCAGGATGGGCACCACGCGCGGGCCCAGCGCCTGGTCGCGCAGCAGCTGGGTCAGGAAGCGCACGTAGGCCTGGGTCGTGGAAATCTCACGGCCCTCGGCCGTGGGCTCCATCACGCTCTTGAAAATCTCCAGCGAGGGCACCGTAAAGCTTTCGTCGGCCTTGGTGCGACGGTGTGGCAGGTAGCCGCCCAAGGCCTTGCGGCGCTCGTGCAGGTAACGCATTTCCGGTGTGTCGTCGGCCGGCTTGTAGAACGGGATCTCGGCCAGCTGGCTGTCGGGAATGGGAATGTTGAAGCGGTCGCGGAAGATCTTGATGTCCTCGTCGGTCAGCTTCTTGGTCTGGTGCACGTTGTTCTTGCCCTCGCCGCTCTTGCCCATGCCAAAACCCTTGACGGTCTTGATCAGCAGCACGGTGGGCTGTCCCTTGTGGTTCACCGCCTTGTGGTACGCGGCATAGACCTTCTGCGGGTCGTGGCCGCCGCGGCGTAGCGCCCAGATGTCGGCATCGCTCATCTTGGCGACCATTTCGAGCGTCTTGGGGTCGCGCCCGAAGAAGTGCTTGCGCACGTAGGCGCCGTCGTTGGCCTTGAAGGACTGGTAGTCGCCGTCGAGCGTGTCCATCATCAGCTTGCGCAGCGCGCCGTCCTTGTCGCGCGCCAGCAGCGGATCCCACTCGCTGCCCCAGAGCAGCTTGATCACGTTCCAGCCCGAACCGCGGAACTCGCCTTCGAGCTCCTGGATGATCTTGCCGTTGCCGCGCACCGGGCCGTCCAGGCGCTGCAGGTTGCAGTTGATGACGAAGACCAGGTTGTCCAGCTTCTCGCGCGCCGCCAGGCCGATGGCGCCCAGGCTCTCCACCTCGTCCATCTCGCCGTCGCCGCAGAACACCCAGACCTTGCGGTTTTCGGTGTTGGCGATGCCGCGCGCGTGCAGGTACTTCAGGAAGCGTGCCTGGTAGATCGCCATCAGCGGGCCCAGGCCCATGGAGACCGTCGGGAACTGCCAGAACTCGGGCATCAGCTTGGGGTGCGGGTAGCTGGACAGGCCCTTGCCATCGACTTCCTGGCGGAAATTCAGCAACTGCTCCTCGGTCAGGCGGCCTTCCAGATAGGCGCGGGCGTACACGCCCGGTGACACATGACCCTGGATGTAAAGGCAGTCGCCCCCGTGGTTTTCACTCTCGGCGTGCCAGAAGTGGTTGAAGCCGGCGCCGAACATGTGGGCCAGCGAGGCAAAGGAACCGATGTGGCCGCCAAGGTCGCCCCCGTCTTCCGGGTTGTGCCGGTTCGCCTTGACCACCATCGCCATCGCGTTCCAGCGCATGTAGGCGCGCAGGCGCTCCTCGATCTCGATGTTGCCGGGGCAACGCTCTTCCTGGTCCGTCTCGATGGTGTTCACATAGCCGGTATTGGCCGAGAACGGCATGTCGATGCTGCTCTGGCGGGCGTGCTCCAGGAGTTGTTCCAGCAGGTAGTGGGCACGCTCGGGGCCTTCGGCCTCGATCACGGCGCTCAGGGCATCCATCCATTCGCGGGTTTCCTGCTGGTCCGCGTCCACACGGGCGGAGCCGGCGGGGTTCTCGGGTATGGCTGACATCGGCTTGTCTCCTTTTGGGTGTGTCATGGAATTTAGTACGAGACCTCTAGTTTCGCACAAATCTTTTGAAATTTCAAATTGCGCTAGTGTGTTTCATATAATGGAATTTGATGATGCAAAACAATGACTCAGCCGGCCCTTCAGCGTTCGTCGTCGCACGCTTCCCCTACACTGCGGCTCATGAGCCATCCGACCCCAACGCCACACGGCTTCCCGCAGGCGATTGCGCCGCGAGCGTGGTGGCAGCGGTGGTGGAGCAGCCAATCGAGCCACCGCCAGGACCGCTTTGCCATGCTGGCGCCGCTGGCGGCGGTGCTTCTGTTCCTGGCCGCCATCGTGGCGGCTTTCGGCTACCTCCGGCTGGAGGAGGTCGAACGGGAACAGGAAGCGGTCAAGCGTGACCTGGAATACGCCCAGCAGCGTCTGCGCCTGCGCCTTCTGGAACGTCAGGAGCAGCTCATGCGCCTGGCGCGCGACATCTCCAACAAGGAGATGGATCCCGAGGAATTCATGGCGCGCGCCGAGGCGCTGGTGGTGCAATACCCTGAGCTGCAGGCCATCACCTGGATCGACGCCAGTCGCCGGATCATCGCCAGCCAGGTCACGCCCAGCCTCGCCGCCGGAAATCCGTGGGTAGCGGGTGAAAAGCTCAAGCCGGGCGATACCGAAACGACGTTCGGACTGGCACGCGACCTGTTGCAGCCGGTGTACTCGCAACCAGCGGCCAGCACGCCGACCATGCCGCTGCTGCAACTGCACACACCCCTGACGGAGCAAGGGCACTTCGCCGGGGTGATCCTGGGTGAATACTCGATCGACAACCTTCTGCGGTACGCGGTGCCGACAGAGATATCGGCCAAATACGCCGTCACCCTGCTCGACAGCCGCGACAACGTACTGGCCGGCCGGGCCATTCCCGAGCGCCAGAACAGCATGGGATTTCTGCCCTGGGCCACCCACGTCAACGAAGACGAAGTACCCGTCTCACCGGTCGGCAATGGCCTGATCCTGCGCGCCCAGGCCTGGCGCACGTCGCTCGGGGTGGTCGGCAGCGGCCTGTTCTGGCTGGTGTGCGCGCTCAGCGCCATGACGGCCTGGATGCTGATTGCCAACTGGCGCCACACCCGACGGCGCATGCACACCCAGAATGCCCTGGTGGCCGAAACCACGTTCCGCCGAGCCATGGAAAACTCGATGCTGACCGGCATGCGGGCGCTGGACATGCAGGGACGCATCACCTACGTCAATCCGGCGTTCTGCCAGATGACGGGCTGGTCCGAGGCCGAACTGGTCGGCCGGACCGCGCCCTTCCCGTACTGGCCCGAGGAAGACCACCCCATTCTTCACGCGCGTTTGCAGGAGGAGCTGAGCGGCAAGATCCCGCCGGCCGGCGTGCAGTTCCGGGTCAAGCGCAAGGATGGCTCCCTGTTCGATGCCAGGCTCTATGTCTCGCCCCTGATCGATGCATTGGGCAAGCAGTCCGGCTGGATGACGTCGATGACCGACATCACCGAACCCAACCGCATCCGGGAACAGCTTTCCGCATCCTACGAGCGCTTCACGACCGTGCTGGAGGCCCTGGATGCCTCGGTGTCGGTGGCGCCCCTGGGCAGCGAGGAACTGCTGTTCGCCAACAAGCTGTACCGGCTGTGGTTTGGCACACAGGCCACAGGCCACCTGCAGCTGGTCGAGCAGGCCGGCATGCCCGAGCAGCGTCTCAGCGACGACGGCCTGGACGATGTGGATGGACTGGCCGGACTGCCCACCGGCACGCTGACCACTGCCCGGCCGGAAAACGCCGAGATCTACGTCGCGCAGCTGGGCAAATGGCTGGAGGTCCGCTCGCGCTACCTGAACTGGGTCGACGGCCGCCTGGCGCAGATGGTGATCGCCACCGACATCACGCCCCGCCGCGAGGCCGAAGAGCTGTCCGCGGCGCAGGCCGAGCGCGCCCATTCCGCCAGCCGCCTCATCACCATGGGCGAAATGGCCTCCAGCGTGGCGCACGAACTGAACCAGCCGCTCACCGCCATCAACAACTACTGCAACGGCATGGTCTCGCGCATCAAAGACAAGAAGATCACCGACGAGGACTTGCTAGGCGCACTGGAAAAGACGTCGCGACAGGCCCAGCGGGCGGGCCAGATCATCCAGCGCATCCGGTCTTTCGTGAAGCGCAGCGAGCCCAACCGCACACTCTCCGACGTTCCCGGCATGGTGGCAGAGGCCGTGGAACTGGCCGAGATCGAGTTCCGCCGGCGCAACGTGCGCCTCACGTACCACATCGCCGCGCGGCTGCCCGAACTGCGGGTCGACCCGATCCTGATCGAACAGGTGCTGGTCAACCTCATGAAGAACGCAGCGGAGTCCATCGACACGGCCGCGCGACCCTCGGCGCGGCGCAACGTGGAGCTGCGGGTATTGCCCAAGATCGAGGAGGGCCTGCGCGCGGTGGAGTTCTCGGTCACCGACACCGGCCAGGGGCTGGCACCGGAGGTCATGGAGCGCCTGTTCGAGGCCTTCTTCTCCACCAAGGCCGAAGGCATGGGCATCGGGCTGAACCTGTGCCGCAGCATCGTGGAATCGCACCACGGCCGGATGCAGGCGCGGAACCTCTACAATGGTCAGGAGGTTGTCGGTTGCTGCTTCTCGTTCTGGATTCCGGTCACCGACAGCCCGCAAATCGATGCATTCAAGGATTCCGGGGTAACTGCATGAGCTTGATTCCAAAAAAGGGGACTGTCTATGTGGTCGATGACGATGAAGCCGTCCGCGACTCGCTGCAGTGGCTGCTGGAGGGCAAGGACTACCGGGTCCGATGTTTCGATTCGGCGGAATCCTTCCTCAGTCGTTACGACCCGCGCGAAGTGGCCTGCCTGATTGTGGACATCCGCATGGCGGGCATGACCGGGCTGGAGTTGCAGGACCGCCTGATTGAGCGCCGTTCCCCCCTGCCCATCGTCTTCATCACCGGGCACGGTGACGTGCCCATGGCTGTCAACACCATGAAGAAAGGCGCGATGGACTTCATCCAGAAGCCCTTCAACGAGGAGGCCCTGGCCACCTTGGTGGAACGCATGCTGGGGCATGCACGCAGCGCCTTTGCCGACCATCAGCAGACCGCCAGCCGTGACGCGCTGATCTCCAAGCTGACCGGGCGCGAATCGCAAGTCCTGGAGCGCATCGTGGCCGGGCGCCTGAACAAGCAGATCGCCGACGACCTGGGCATCAGCATCAAGACGGTGGAGGCGCATCGCGCCAACATCATGGAAAAGCTCAACGCCAACACGGTGGCCGATCTCCTGAAAATTGCGCTCGGACAAACCGCGACCAAAGCCTGAGCGGATCGCGCTCTGCACGCCCACGCCCGCGAGTGACGGTTCCGCGGGCGTTTTGACTCTTGAAGGAATACCCATGACTGCCCAACTGATTGACGGCGTGGCCCTGTCGGCCCGCCTTCGCGCCGATGTCGCCGCGCGCGTCCAGGCGCTCCAGTCCCGCGCCATCACTCCCGGGCTGGCCGTCATCCTGGTCGGCGACGACCCGGCCAGCGCGGTCTACGTGCGCAACAAGATCAAGGCCTGCGCGGACACCGGCGTGCGCTCGGTGTTCGAGAAGTACGAGGCCACGCTGACGGAGGACGCGCTTCTCGAACGTATCGCCGCGCTCAACGCCGACCCGACGATCCACGGCATCCTGGTGCAGATGCCACTGCCAAAGCACATCCATCCGCACAAGGTGATCGAGGCCATCGCCACCAGCAAGGACGTCGACGGCTATGCCACCCTGAGCGCCGGTGAACTCATGACCGGGCAGCCGGGTTTTCGGCCCTGCACGCCCTACGGCTGCATGAAGCTGATCGAAACCACCGGCATCGACCTGCGCGGCAAGCACGCGGTGGTCATCGGGCGCAGCAACACCGTGGGCAAGCCCATGGCCCTGTTGCTGCTCCAGGCCAACGCCACGGTCACGATCTGCCACAGCGCCACCGCCGACATGGGCCACCACACCCGCCAGGCCGATGTGATCGTGGCGGCCGTGGGCAAGCGCAACGTGCTGACGGCCGACATGGTCAAGCCCGGTGCTGTCGTGATCGATGTGGGCATGAACCGCAATGACGATGGCAAGCTGTGTGGCGACGTCGACTTTGCCGGTGTGCAAGAGGTGGCCAGCCACATCACGCCGGTTCCGGGTGGCGTCGGGCCGATGACCATCACCATGCTGCTGGTCAACACGCTGGAAGCTGCCGAGCGCGCCGCCGCAGGCCCCCGGCCTTGAACCCGCCCTGAACGCCGCCACCTGAGCCCCATGAACAATCCGCTTCTCGATTTTTCCGACCTGCCCCGTTTCGACCAGATCCGGCCCGAGCACGTGGCACCGGCCATGGACGATCTGCTGGCGAGCGCGGAGAGCGCACTCGCGACCGTCACCGCGCCCGATTTCCCCGCGAAGTGGACCTCGATCGCCACCGTGCTGGACGTTGCCACCGAGCGCCTGGGCCGCGCGTGGGGTGCGGTCGCCCACCTCAACAGCGTGGCCGACACGCCCGAGCTGCGCGCGGCCTTCAATGCCGTTCTGCCCAAGATCACCGAGTTCTGGACCCGCCTGGGTGCCGATGAGCGCCTCTTTGCCAAGTACAAGGCCATCGACCCGAAAGCCTGAACGCGGAGCAGCGCCAGGCCCACCGCAACACCCTGCGCAACTTCGTGCTCGGCGGAGCCGAACTGACGGGCGCCGCCCGCGAGCGATTTGCCCAGATCCAGGAGCGCCAGGCCGAACTGGCCCAGAAATTCAGCGAGAACGCGCTCGATGCCACAGACGCCTTCGAGTACATCGCCAGCGAGGCGGAGCTTGACGGCGTGCCGGACGACGTGAAACAGACCGCCCTGGCCGCGGCTGCGGCGCAAGGCAAGGCAGGCTACAAGCTCACGCTCAAGATGCCGTGCTACCTGCCCGTCATGCAGTTCGCACGCAGCAGCGCCCTGCGCCACGTGCTGTACCGCGCGTACGTCACGCGGGCCTCGGACCAGGCTGAAGGCGATGCCGCCCGTTTCGACAACAGTGCGTTGATCCGCGATATCCTGGCACTGCGACAGGAAGAAGCCCGGCTGCTGGGCTTTGTCAACTTCGGCGAGGTCTCGGTGGTGCCCAAGATGGCCGAGTCGCCGCAGGAGGTCATCACGTTCCTGCGCGACCTCTCGAAAAAAGCCCGGCCGTATGCCGAAAAAGACGTGGCCGACCTGCGCGCCTTCGCCGCCGAGCATCTGGGCCTGGCGGATCCGCAACCCTGGGACTGGCCCTACATCAGCGAGAAGCTGAAGGAAGCGCGCTACGCGTTCAGCGAACAGGACGTCAAGCAGTACTTCACCGCGCCCAAGGTGCTGGCGGGTCTGTTCAAGATCATCGAGACGCTGTTCGAGGTGTCGATCCTGCCCGACACCGCGCCGGTCTGGCACCCCTCGGTGCAGTTCTACCGCATCGAACGCACGCACCTGGAGGGTGCCCACAAAGGCACGCAGCTGGTAGGCCAGTTCTACCTCGACCAGCCCGCGCGCAACGGCAAGCGCGGCGGCGCCTGGATGGACGACGTGCGCACCCGCTGGCTGCGCCCCGACACGGGTGCCCTGCAGACCCCGGTGGCGCACCTGGTGTGCAACTTTGCCGACGGCGTGGACGGCAAGCCGCCGCTGCTGACGCACGACGATGTCACCACCCTGTTCCACGAGTTCGGTCACGGCCTGCACCACATGCTGACCCAGGTGAACGAACGCGACGTCGCGGGCATCAGCGGCGTCGAGTGGGACGCCGTGGAGCTACCCAGCCAGTTCATGGAGAACTTCTGCTGGGAGTGGGACGTGCTGCGCCACATGACCGCCCACGTGGACACCGGCGAGCCCCTGCCCCGCACGCTGTTCGACAAGATGATCGCGGCCAAGAACTTCCAGAGCGGCATGCAGACGCTGCGCCAGATCGAGTTCGCGCTGTTCGACATGCTGCTGCACACCGAGCACGATCCGGCGCAGGACTTCATGCCCTTGCTGGACCTGGTGCGTGCCGAGGTGGCGGTGCTGCAGCCGCCGGCCTACAGCCGCACCGCGCACACCTTCAGCCATATCTTCGCCGGCGGCTACGCGGCGGGCTACTACAGCTACAAGTGGGCCGAAGTGCTGAGTGCCGATGCCTACGCGGCCTTCGAGGAAACAAGCGGTAACGAGGGCTTGCCCAGCCCGGAAACCGGCCGAAAATACCGCCAGGAAATCCTGGAGGCCGGCGGCAGCCGGCCGGCCATGGAGTCATTCAAGGCGTTCCGCGGACGCGAGCCGAGTCTGGATGCGCTGCTGCGCCACCAGGGCATGGCCTGACACTTTCAATGGAGGCAGTGATGAACCGAAAAACCCTCGCCGTGCTGACCGGCAGCATGCTGATAGGGCTGGGCAGCCCCGCCGTTCAGGCGCAGACGCTCTACCGCAGCGTGGGGCCGGACGGCAAGGTCACCTTTTCCGACACCCCGCCTCCACCCAGCGTCAATGCCATGGCGAAAGCGGCTGGCAGCTTGGGTGGAGCAGCCAGCCCGGGCGGCGCCCTGCCCTATGAATTGCAGCAGATCGCCAGCCGTTATCCGGTGACGCTCTACACCGGTGACAATTGCGGGCCATGCGCAAGCGGGCGCAACCTGTTGAACGCCCGTGGAATCCCGTTCGCCGAGCGCACGGTCAACACGCCCGACGACGTCGCCGCGCTGCAGCGCATGAGCGGCGACATCAGCCTGCCTTTCATGACCATCGGCGCACAGCAGATCAAAGGCTACTCCGACACCGAATGGACGCAGTTCCTGGATGCTGCAGGCTATCCGAAAACATCCCAGCTGCCGCCGGGTTACCGCGCCGCAGCCCCAGCGCCCTTTGTGGCCGCCCAGCGGCCCGCACTGCCAGCCCCCGGCGCAGCGGCGGCGGCAACCGGCGGCGCATCGGGTGAACCCACGGTCGAGACCTTCAACACCCGTCCGCGTCCCGCCGCCACACCCACACCGGGGCCAAATACCAACCCGTCCAACATCCGCTTCTGAAAGGACCGCCACCGCCGGTCAAGCAGGTAGCTTGGAGTGTAGTGTTGCATTCTGTTCTAGATTTAAGCGGCTATTGGCGCAAATGACCTTTTGCAGGATGTCGCGAGCGCGGTTGGTCCAGATGAACGGCTTGAGGATGATGATTGTGATGCGCGACGTACTCATCGATGGTCGCCACCAGTTCCGGCACGGTGGTTACCTGAAGCATCTAACACTACACCAGCGCTTTACCTCAAGGACGCTCTTGAACGCGTGCATGTCCAGGCCGCATTCGGCCAGCAGTTCCTTGAGCTTGGCGTTCTCACCTTCAAGCTCACCCAACCGCCTGGCGTCGGGCACATCCATGCCACCGACTTGGAGCGCCATTCCTAGGAAGTGGCATCTCTGAAGCCACCATTGCCGCACACCTCCTTGATTGGAAGACCGACCTCGGTCCGTTGCAGGAACCCGATGATCTGTTCTTCGGTGAAGCTGGTCCTCTCCATGTCCGTCATTCTCGTGGTGGTTGACGGACTGGGCTGCTGCCGGTTTCAAAGACACCCTGTTAAGGTGGAAAGTGAAACCGGAGAGTGGTTATGGGAACAAGACGGCAATTCAGCCGGGAGTTCAAGCTTGAGGCCGTGAGGCTGGTCAAGGACCGAGGGGTGACATTGCCGCAAGCCGCTCGGGATTTGGACGTGCATGAGAACGTGCTGCGCAAGTGGATCAGAGAGGCGATGGCTGATCCCCAAGAGGCCTTCCCCGGCAAGGGCGTGATGAAGCCGGAACAGGCCGAGATTGAATGCCTTCGCAAGGAGGTGACCAAACTCAAGATGGAGCGCGACATCTTGAAAAAAGCCGCGGCCTACTTCGCCAAGGACTCACTGTGAAGTTCGAGTTCGTTGCGAAGCACCGAGGGGCGTGGCCAGTGAACCTGTTGTGCGAGGCGCTCGGTGTCTCGCGCAGTGGCTTCTACGCGTGGTTGGTACGGCCGCCGAGTTGCCGCAGCCAGGCCGACGAAGTGCTGGGCGCCCAGGTGCGTCAAAGCTTCATCGGCAGCGACCGCACCTATGGCGCACGCCGCGTGTGGCACGACGTGCTGGCCCAGGATCAACACTGCGGGCTGCACCGAATTGAGCGGCTGATGCGCCTGCAGGGCCTGCGTGCCCGGCCCCGGCGCAGGAGCCTGCCCGGGATCAAGGCGTGCGCAGCGCCATCGCCGACAACGTACTCGATCGCCAATTCCAGGCTGATGCGCCAAACCAGAAATGGGTGGCCGACTTCACATACATCTGGACGGCCGAGGGTTGGCTATACGCGGCAGCGGTGCTGGACTTGTACTCGCGCCGTCGTGGGTTGGTCGATGCACGACAGCATGACCTCGCAGCTTGTGGCCGACGCAATGATGATGGCCGTGTGGAAACGAGGAAAACCCGTGCAGTTGCTGCATCACTCGGACCAGGGCAGCCAATACACCAGCGAGCACTTCCAGGCATTGCTGCGGGAACAGGGCATCACCTGCAGCATGAGCCGGGCCGGTGAGGTCTGGGACAACTCGGCAATGGAAAGCTTCTTCAGTTCATTGAAGACCGAGAAAACATCCAGAAAGGTGTATCGCACCAGGACCCAGGCTCGTGCGGACGTGTTCGACTACATCGAGCGGTTCTACAACCCAGTGCGCCGCCATTCGACGCTCGGGTATGTCAGTCCGTTAGAGTTCGAGAAAGCTCAAAAAGCTTAGGTCGGTGTCCACGGAACCGGCAGCAGCCCACAATGAACACATTGGTTGAAAGCACGGAGTTCTGAAAAGGCTTGCTATCGATGCGATTCAAGTGCCGGACCACCCTTGGAGCAGGCTTACTTGGTCCCAGAAAAAGGTTGAGAGTCATGAGCGACGAGTAATAACCTTTAGACTCAAGGTTCTACACAGTAGGATTTCTTCGTCAATCAACGCACCCTATTGCTGCTCGATCTTCGCGTCGCGAATGGCCTTGGCCCACTTGACGGTTTCCGCCTTGTTGCGCTGGGCCAGCGCGTCCGGCGTGCCGGGGTCGATCGCAAAGCCGGTGGCGGCAAACTTCTCCTGGATATCCTTGCTCTGCGCCGCCGCGTTGATGGCCTGGTTCAGCTTGGTGACGATCTCGGGCGGCGTGCCGGCTGGCGCGAACACTGCGAAGTAGGCGATCAGTTCATAATCTTTCAGCCCCAGCGCTTCGTTGACCGTCGGCAGTTCGGGCACGGCCGCCGCGCGCTTCATCGAGGTGACCGCCAGGCCGCGGATCTTGCCGGCCTTGTGCTGGGACACCGTGACGCCGAAGTCGGCGGAGAACATGTTCACCTGACCGCCGATGAGGTCGGTCATCGCCGCCGGGCCGCTCTTGTAGGGAATCGGGTTCATCTGGATGCCGGCCATGCTGGAAAGCATCTCCGACGACACCTGCTGCGAGGTGCTGGCGTAGGCGAAGGACACCTGGCCGGGCTTGGCCTTCGCCAGATCGACGAACTCCTTCAGCGTCTTGGCCGGCACCTCAGGGTTCACCGCAATCATCAACGGCACCGAACCCAGGAAACCGACCGGCACGAAGGCCGTGTCTTGGTCATAAGGCAGCTTCTTCATGAGGTACTTCAGCGCCGCATTCGTGCTGTTTGTCCCGATCAGGATGGTGTAACCATCAGGCGCCGACTTGGCCACCGCATCGGCGCCCAGCATGCCGTTCACGCCGGGCTTGTTGTCGATCACGATGGTCTGGCCCAGCGACTCCGACATCTTGGCCGCAAAGGCGCGGCCGATCTGGTCGGTGGCACTGCCCGCGGCGAAGGGCACGATGGCCTTGATCGGCTTGTTCGGATACGGCTGGGCCAGTGCGACCGTGCTGAAAAGCACGGCGCCGGAAAAGACAGCCAGGCAACGGGAAACAAAACGCATGGGGATCTCCTTCTAGGGTATTCGGGGGTCGAGTGTAGAGGCTGTCCAATCCTTGTCCGCGTCGAGCGCCAGGTCCAGGATGGCAGCGCTCAAGGTCTTGCCGTGCGCGTCCAGCGCCAGCGAGCGTGTCACGCCGCCGCCCAGCGCGTCATTCATCACGAAGTGCACGGCGCCCAGATGGGGAAGCGGGAAACACTGGACCGGCCCGTGCACAACGTCCTGGTAGTGGGCCTGCACGCGCTCGGCGGTCAGCGCGCGCTCCAGCCGCGCGTAGTCCGCGGGGTCATAGGCAATCAGGCTCAGCGTGGCCCGGTTGCCCTTGTCGCCCGAGCGGGCCAGTGCGATATCGCGGATCTTCATCTCACAGCTCCAGTATCTCGCATTCGCAAACGACCGCTTCACGCGGGATCAGCGCTGAGGCCACTGCCACCACTTCGCGAACCGACATCGTCACGCCGCCGCCGCCGGCCGGTCCATTGAGGTAGAGCGCTTCGACCTCCTGGCCCACCTGCTCGGCCAGCACCCGCGTTGGCGTGCGAGCGGCCAGTCGCACCCGAACCTCGTAGGGCTCGCGGTCCGTGCCCAGCCCCGGGCCGTGCATGGCGTTGACACCGATCAGTTCGGCGCGATGCTCCAGCGTCTGCAGCCCGAGGCGCTGCAGGCGCCGCTCCAGCACGGACAGTGCCAGTTCGCCGCGCGCGCGGGCGCCGGGGCCGGCATAGGAGATCTGCCCCTCGCCGATGAAGCCGTCGCGATAGCCCAGCGTCACCTTCAGCTGGTCGGGCCGGGGATGGCCGCTGGCGCCCTCGACCTGCACGCGGTCCGGGCCTACTTCCGTCAGGTGCACGCCGGAAAAATCGGCCACCACGTCGGGCTGCAGATAGCGGGCGGGGTCTTCGAGCTCGTAGAGCAGCTGGGCGGTGCAGGTGAGGCGATCGACGCGCCCGCCGGTGCCCGCCAGCTTGGTGATCACGCAGCGGCCGTCGACCTGCACCTCGGCCAGCGGAAAGCCGACCTCGTCGAGCCGGGGCACATCGACAAAGCCCGGGTCGGCAATGTAGCCGCCACTGACCTGGGCCGCACATTCGAGCAGATGGCCGACAACGATGCCCTGCCCCAGGCGCTGCCAGTCGTCCGCCGCCCAGCCAAAGTGAAACATGAGCGGCGCCAGGAACAGCGCCGGATCGGCGACCCGCCCCGTGATCACGACATCGGCGCTGGCCTGCAGCGCGGGCAGCAAGGCATCCGCGCCGAGGTAGGCGTTGGCCGAGATCAGCCTCCCGTCCAGTGACCGCACCGACTGGTCAGAGTCCATCAAGGGCACATCATGCGCCAGCATCCAGGGCAGCACATCGTCGCCCGTGACCACCGCCACGCGCAGGCGCGACAACCCGAGCTCCCGTGCGACGTCGAGTACCGCCTTGCCCGCCGCAAGCGGGTTCGCCGCACCCATGTTGGTGATGATCGTGACGCCTTGCGCGACGCAGGCTGGCAGCACCGCGCGCATGCGCGCCTCCAACAGAGGGTCGAACCCGGCGTCGGGATCAGCGCTGCGCCGCAGCTGGGCGAGGGAGATGGTGCGCTCCGCCAGGCACTCGAACACCAGGGCGTCGAGCTGCCCACGTTCAGCGAGATCGCGGGCCGGGTCGATGCGGTCCCCCGAATAGCCCGCGCCCGATCCGATGCGAAAAACTGTCATGCGTCAGATTGTTTCATCCTGCCCTCCTCACGGCCACAGGATCAACCCGCGGTCCTTTGGGTCGATCGGCGGCCTGACGAAAGCGCTCCACCTGGATCCCGCCGGCGGAAGTTCATCATGCTGTCGCCGCTGACACGGGTCCGCTTCGGTGTTTACCCTCGTCCGGGCTCTCGGATGCCCACGAAGTCCCGCCAACGACCTACCATGCTCCTTCGATCCACCCCATCCAAGGAATCAAACCATGGAATCCAGCGAAACAGTGAACCCGACGCCGCCAAGGCGGCCCCTGCTGAAAACTCTCAGCGCCCTGTCCGTGCTCGGCGCGCTGCTGGCACTGCAGGCTTGCAGCAACAATGACGACGTCATCACGACGGCGGCGCAGGACACCGCATGCGCCCAGGTCACCGACAGCGGGAGTGTCGACGTGGGCTCGGGGCTTCCGGGCGATCCGGCGGCTCCCGAACCGGCCTCCGGCTTCAGGTCCAAGAAACTGGTTTCAGCCAAGACCTACATGGTGGTCACCGCCAATCCCTACGCCTCCAAAGCCGGCTGCGAGGTCCTCAAGAAGGGCGGCTCGGCAGTCGATGCCGCGGTCGCCGTGCAGGCCGTGCTCGGTCTGGTGGAGCCCCAGTCTTCGGGGCTGGGCGGCGGCGCGTTCATGCTGCATTACGACGCCAAGACCAAGAAAGTCCAGTCCTATGACGGTCGCGAGATGGCGCCGGCCGCCGCCACCGAAGACTACCTGCGCACCATCAGCGCGGCCAACACCGCGCCACCTCTGCCGATCCCGGCAGGAACCGCACCCGAGTCCGGCGCCGCATTCACACCGCTGAAGCAGAGCGGCCGCTCGGTCGGCACCCCCGGCGCGGTGCGCATGCTCGAACTCGCGCACAAGGATTACGGCAGCCTGGCCTGGAAGGATCTGTTCGGCTCCGGCGTGCAGCTCGCGACCGACGGCTTTCCGATCAGCGGCCGCATGGCCGACGCGATCGCGGGGTCGCGCACCCTGCTGTTCACCGACCCTGAAGCCGCCGCCTACTTCCTGAACGCCGACGGCTCGGCCAAGACCCTGGGCACCACCATCAAGAACCCCGCCTACGCGGCGACCTTGACGGCCCTGGCCAGCAGCGGCGCCAACGCCCTCTACACCGGGCCGATTGCCGAGAACATCGTCAAGAAAATCAAGATGACCAGCGGCGGCAGCCCCAGCTTCGCGATCACGCCCGGCCTGACCGAGATGAGTGATCTGGCCAACTACCAGGCCAAGAAGCGCGATCCGGTCTGCACCACCTATCGCAATTACTGGGTCTGTGGCATGGGCGCACCTTCATCGGGCGGCATGACGGTGGCCTCGGCGCTCGGCGTACTGGAGAACTTCTACCTGGCCGGCTACAAACCCACGGCGATGGACACCAACGGCGGCAAGCCCACGGTCATGGGGGTGCACCTGATCAGCGAAGCCGGACGACTCGCCTATGCCGACCGCAACAAGTACATGGCCGACACCGACTTCGTGCCTCTGCCCGGCGGCTCGCCCGCCGCGTTGCTGGACAAGACCTATCTGCGCAACCGGGCCAATCTGATCGACTTCACGCGCAGCATGGGAACAGCGGTGGCCGGCACCTTCACCACCGCGCCGCTGGGCATCAGCAGCGCCGAGGGCAAGGGCACCACGCACATGACCATCGTGGACAAGAACGGCAACGTGCTGGTGATGACCACCACCATCGAGAGCGGCATGGGCTCGTACCGCATGACCAACGGCTTCCTGCTCAACAACCAGCTGACCGACTTCTCGGTGCTGGCCGCCGACAGCAGCGGACCCATCGCCAACCGGGTGCAGGCCAACAAGCGCCCGCGCAGCTCGATGGCACCGACTCTGGTCTTCAAGATGGCCGACGATGGCTCGATGGGCGACTTCCTGATGGGCACCGGCTCGCCAGGCGGCGCGACCATCATCCAGTACGTGATCAAGACGCTGGTGGGCGTGCTGGACTGGGGCATGGACGCGCAGCAGGCCACGTCGATGATTGATTTCGGCGCGGCCAACAGCGCCACCACCAACGTCGGCGGTGAGCACCCGAACGTCAACGCCACGACCCCGGCGGGCGGCCTTGCGGGCGGCAGCGATCCGCTGGTCAGCGGCCTGCGCACCCTGGGTCACACGGTCAGCGTGGCCTCCCAGAGCAGCGGCATCAGCACCATCGTGAAGGCCACGCGCAGTGGCGCCACGGTGCTCGAAGGCGGCGCCGACCCGCGTCGTGAGGGTATCGTTCTGGGCGACACGTTCAAGCCTTGAGGGGCCGGTCCGGGGGAAATTGATTCTCCGGGCTCACCTCCAAAGCCCCAGACTGCGTCCGGGGCTTTTTTTTGGAAGCGAGATACCCTGATAGACCAACAGACAAAGGACCATCACGATAGTTGTTTCTGGCGCTTTAGGGGGCCACATTGAACCACCCATCAACTAATCCGCGCGGTCAACAGGAGTCGACCATGGGCCGCACTGCTTCGCCATCACCGAATCAATACAAATCTCCGAACCTGACATTGATCTTGGAGTTTCATGGTTTAGCGCACAAGCTGCAGAATCTCCCACGACCGCTCCAGCGATTCCTTGCGCAGACCTGCGTCCGGATCCACCGCCACGGCACGATCTACTGCCAAGAGCAGGGGCAGGTCGTTGATGGAGTCGCTGTAGGCGGTGCTCTTGAAGTCTCTGAGCTGGTGGCCACGCGCCTTGAGCCAATCATGAAGGCGCCGTACTTTTCCTTCGCGCATATTGAGTACACCCGTGCTGCGCCCCGTAAACAGGCCGCCCACCACCTGCGGCTCCGTCGCAATCAGGTGCTCGATGCCGAAGTACAGTGCCGTCAGCTCGGTGATAAAGCGATTGGTCGCCGTGGTCATCACCACCAGTTCGCCCGCGTCCAGATGCCGACTGACCAGGTCCACCGCAGAAGCAGGAATGCGGGGGACTATCCAGTCAACGAGGAAAGTCTGGCGCAGCGCCTCCAAGTCCTCGGGTGTTCGTCCGGTCAGCGTACCCAGATAGAAGTCTGCGAACTCTTCGACGCCAACCGTGCCGGCTTGGTACCGCGCCTCCATGTCGGCATTGCGCGCGGCAAAGCTGCCCGAATCCAGCGCCCCTTCACGAATCAGAAACTCGCACCACAGGACATCGCTGTCGCCGCTGAGAAGCGTGTGATCCAGGTCAAAAAGGGTCAGTTTCACGGCGTCACCGTCACTCGAGGCTTGCTGCTCGTGCGCTTGTAGAACCCCTCACCCCGCGGACTTGAGGTGCCAGGCCTTGGGCCGGGTGAAGGTCTGGATGCCGTAGGTCGACAGGGTGAGGCCGACGCCGGAATCGCCATGGCCGCTCCAGGGCAGCCGCGGGCTCACACGGTCGCAGCAGTTCCAGTAGACGCTGCCCGCATTGACCTGTGCCAGCAACCGCTGCGCGCGCTCCTGGTCGGGCGTGTAGACCCCGGCGGTGAGGCCGTAGCGCGTGTCGTTCATGAGCTTCACGGCTTCTGCATCGCCACTGACCTTCTGGATGCCGATGATGGGCCCGAAGCTCTCTTCACGCATGAGTTCCATGCTGGGGTTGACGTTGGCAAACACCGTGGGCTCGTACCAATTGCCGGCACCGCCGAACGGTCCGGCCGCGCGCTTGCCGCCGGCCAGCAACTGTGCGCCCTTGGCCACGGCATCGGCCACCTGCGCGTCGAGCACCGCCAGTTGCGGTGCACGCGTGATCGCGCCGATGTAGGTGTCCTCAGCCATCGGGTCGCCAGTCCGGAACGTCTTGACGGTGTCGACAAAGGCGGCGACGAAGGCGTCGTGGATCTTCTCGTGCACGTAGATGCGCTCGACCGAGCAGCAGCTCTGCCCGGTGTTGTACATCGCGCCGTCGGCCAGCGACTCGGCCGCAGCTTTGGGGTCGGCGTCCTCGCACACGTAGGTCGGGTCCTTGCCGCCCAACTCAAGCTGCAGCTTGATGAACTTGTTGCCCACGGCCTGCGCAATGCGTTGACCTGTGGCCACGGAGCCGGTGAAGAACACGCCATCCACCGGCTGCTCCAGCAAAGCGGAGCCGACCGCGCCGGCACCCACCAGGCAGACCATCACCTCCGGTGGCACGCCGGCCTCGTGCAGCAGGCGCGCAATTTCCTGGCCGGTCATGGTCGCATATTCGGATGGCTTGTAAACCACGGCGTTGCCGGTGAGCAGCGCGGGCACGATGACGTTGCAGCCCACGAACCAGGGATAGTTCCAGGCCGAGATGTTGGCGACCACACCGAGCGGCGTGTGCTGAATCTGCTCCCTCATGCCACCATCCTCAAAGACCGTTTCGGTGGCCACCGACAACTCGAGTTCCTTCAGGAAAAAGTCGATGCGGCCGAGCAGGCCGTTGAGCTCGTTGCGCGACATCTTGACGGGCTTTCCGGTCTCTCGCGTCATCGTCACGGCGAGCGACTCGAGGTCGCGCACCACGCCGGAGCGGAAGCGCTCGATGCAGGCCTTGCGCTCAGCCATCGGCGTGGCAGCCCAGGCTGGCTGGGCCACACGGGCGGCTGCGGTTTTGGTTGCCACCGATGTGGCGTCATCGGCGGGCAGCGTTGTGATGAGCTGGCCATTGGCCGGGTTGTGGATGGCAAGTGTGTTCATGGTCGTGTGGCGCGCGCGGCGGCCAGAAAGTCGTTGAGGATGGGCGCGTCGTCGATCACGCCCTGTTCGGGTTTGTGGAATTCGGGATGCCACTGCACGGCAGCCACCCAGGGCCGGCCTGCGTCGTTGCCGCACAGGCGGATCGCTTCAATCATGCCGTCGTCCGGGCAGCGCGCCTCCACCGCGAAACCGGGGGCCAGATCCTTGATCCCCTGGTGATGGATGCTATTGATTTTGTAGCTGCTTGCGTCCGGCAGGAGCCGGCTCAGGCGCGATCCGGGCACGATGTCCAGGGTGTGGAAGTTGTTGTCGTAGATCTGCCCGTCGCGGTGCACCAGAGCGCCGGGTTGCTGGGTGCTGATGTCCTGGTAGAGCGTGCCGCCAAAGGCCACATTGATGAGCTGCAGCCCGCGGCAGATGCCGAACACCGGTTTGTCAGCTGCGGAAAAAGCCTTGACCAGCGCAATCTCGTACTCGTCGCGCACGCGGTCGCCGCTCCAGTGCGGCTGCAGCGGCTCTTCGCCGTAGCTGCCGGGCCACACATCCGCACCGCCGTGCATGACCAGGCCGTCAAGCCACTGCGCATAATCGTCCAGGCCGACGTCGCCACGGGCCGTGTCGCCCTCCGGGGACGGAATCATCACGGGCAGCGCCCCGGCCGACATGACCCAGTGCGCCATCGACTGCTCGATGTACTGCAAGGTCTTGAACGCGAACACACTGCGCTGCGCGTCCGGATGCAGGAAGCAGGCGCTGATGCCGATCTTGAGCCGGTCCATAGTTACATCGCCGCCTGGAACAGTCGCTCGAAGTCCGCTGCCGTGCAGGGCCGTGGATTGGTCTGGTGGCAGATGTCCTTGACGGCGATCTCCACCATGCGCGGAATGTGCTCGGGCTTGACGCCGTGCGAGGCCAGCGTGCCGGTGATGCCGACGCTGGCCTTGAGCGTCTTGAGCCAGGGCACGAAGGCCGCACCGCCGCCAGCCACCTTGCAGACGTGGGCGAGTTCATCGAACTTCGCCGGCACGGCCTCGTAGTTCCAGGCCATCACCGTGTCGATCATCAGCGCGTTGGTCAGGCCGTGGTGCAGGTCGCACACCGCACCCAGCGCATGCGCGGCCGAATGCACCGCGCCGAGGTCCTTCTGAAAGGCGATCGCACCCATCATCGACGCCATCATCATGTCGCTGCGCGCCTGCAGGTTGCCGGGCTCCGTGACTGCGGTGTGCAGGGCGGCTGCAGCGATGCGTGTCCCCTCCAGCGCAATGCCATCGCACAGCGGGTGGTAGGCAGGCGAGAGATAGCTCTCGACGTTGTGTGTGAGCGCATCCATTCCGGTGGCGGCCGTCACTGCCGGCGGCAGGCCCAGCGTGAGTTCGGGATCGGCAAACACCATCCGGGCAAGAATCTTCGGGCTGAAGACAACACGCTTGAGATGCGTGTCGTTCTCGCTCACCACTGAGGAGCGGCCGACTTCGGAGCCGGTGCCCGAGGTGGTGGGCAACGCGACGAAGTAAGGCAGCGGGTTGCTGATGGCGCGCACCTGCGGGTGGTCCCAGACGTACTCGAGGATGTCGCCTTCATGCGTGGCGGCCACGCCCACCACCTTGGCGACGTCCAGCGCAGCGCCGCCACCGAAACCAATGATGCAGTCGGCTCCATGCGCTTTGTAGGCGGCCGCGCCATCCATCACTTGGCTGCAAGTCGGGTTGCCGAACACACCGGCAAACACCGCAACGTCGAGTCCGCCGAGATGGGAGCGGAATTCGGCCAGCACCGGCAAGGCGCCGAGCGCGCGGTCCGTGACGATGAGCGGGCGCTTGAGACCCTGCTCCAGCAGGTGTGCGGCGACCTGCTTGCGCGCGCCGGCGCCGAAACGGATCGAGGTGGGGAATGAAAAGGAGGTAATGCTCATGGTGTCCTCGATGGGATGGATGGTTGCGTCTGTTGTTCTGTCGATTGCTCAGGTCTTGGCGACCGCCGTCAGGGCGGCATCCAGGATGTCAATGGCGCGGTCCATCTGTGCCACGGTGGTGATCAGCGGCGGCGTGAGTGTCAGCACGTTGCCCATGGTGGTCTTGAACGACAGGCCGTTCGACATGGCGTGGTACAGCACGGCCTCGGCTTGGTCGGCGGCTGGCGACTTGGCGGCGCGGTCGGTCACCAGTTCCAGCCCCAGCAGCAAGCCGCGCCCGCGCACGTCGCCGATCAGCGCATGGCGTTGCTTGAGCGCATGCAGTCGTTCCAGCGCATGTGCGCCGACGCGCGCTGCGTTCCCGACCAGGTCGTCTTGCTCGATCACCTGCAGCGTCGCAAGGGCCGCTGCGGCGGTCACAGGGTTTTTCTCGTGCGTGTAGTGGCCATACGCGTAGGCGCCTGCGACGTTGAGGCGCTCATGCGCCACGCAGGCGGCAATCGGCAGCACGCCGCCGCCAAGCGCTTTGCCCAGCACCACGATATCCGGCGCGGCGCCGTCGTGCTCGGCCGCAAAGAAACGGCCGGTCTTGCCCAGTCCGGTGGGAATTTCGTCGAAGATCAGCAATGTGCCGTGCGCATTGCAGGCCTCGCGCACGGCCTGCCAGTAGCCCGGCGGCGGCACAAAGGGCACCGCGCGCGCGGGCTCGGCAATGACGGCCGCGACGTCACCCTCGCGCTCCAGCACGTACTTCACCATGCTGGCGCAGGCGAGGCGGCAACGCTCCAGGTCCGGCTGCCCTTGCGCGTCCACTGGGTGGCCATAGGCGCAGCGGTAGCAGCCGAAGGGTGCGACATGCTCGCTACCGGGCAGCAAGGGCCCGACGCGGCCGCCACGGAACAACGACTCGCCGCCCACGCTGCTCGCGCCAAAGCCGGCGCCGTGGAACGCGTCCCAGAAACTCAGTGTCTTGAAGCGCCCGGTGGCGGTGCGCGCAAGCTTGATCGCCACCTCCACGGCATCTGACCCGCCGGTGGTGAAAAGCACGCGCCCGGGCGCACCGGTGAGCCGCTGGAACTGTGCCGACAAGGCCTCCGCCAGTTCGACCGCGCGGTCGCAGGCAAAACGGCGCGGCGCGAAGCTGAGATCGTCAAGCTGTACCTTGATTGCCGCCAACACCCGCGGGTGCGCGTAGCCGACGTGGTGCACGTTGTTGCCATGGAAATCCATGTAACGCCGGTCGGCCGTGTCCTCGATCCAGATGCCCTCGGCGCGCCGGATGGCATTCAGGCACGGCGTCGAGACGGATTGGTGCAGGAAGGCGGCGCTGTCGCGCGCCAACAATTCACGCGTGTCCGGGTCGAGGTGCTCGCGCTGCCAGTTCGCGCGGCGGGCGCTGTGGTTGACGTCGCCTTCGCTCTGGCTCGGGCTGACGCCGCTGATTGGGTGCATAGCCGTCAGATGATCTCGAAGTAGCGCTTCATTTCCCAGTCGGTCACGGCGTCGAGCCATTGGCGCCATTCCCACTCGCGCGTCGCTGCGAAGTGGTCGACAAAGGTGTCGCCCAGCCAGTCGCGCGCAATCTTCGATTCACGGAAATTGCGCGTGGTCTCGATCAGCGTGCGCGGTGCACGCGCAATGTGCTCCGCACCCTGGTTGGTGCCGGTGATCGGCGGTGCGGTGAGCTTGAGACCCTTCTCCACGCCATCCAGGCCGGCGGCGATGACAGCCGCCATCGCCAGATACGGGTTCACGTCGGCGCCGGGGCAACGCGTCTCAAGCCGGGTTGCCTTCGGCGACCCCGCAATCACGCGGAAGCTGGCCGTGCGGTTGTCCATGCCCCAGGTCGGCTTGACCGGCGCCCAGAAGCCGTCGACCAGGCGCTTGTAGCTGTTGATGGTGGGCCAGATCATGGGGCCGAACTCCATCATGCACGCCACCTGGCCAGCCAGGTAGCTTTCAAACAGCTTGCTCATGCGACGCGGCGCCTTGGCATCAAAAAACAGATTGGTCTTGCCGTCCGACAGGCTCTGGTGGATGTGGCCGCTGCAACCGGGCAACGGCTGGTGCGGCTTGGCCATGAAGCTGGGCATGATGCCGAAGCGCGCGCCGATCTCGCGCGTGCCGGTCTTGAACAGGATGGCACGGTCCGCCTGCTCCAGCGCCTCGCTGAATCCAATCGCGGCTTCATACACGCCGGGACCGGTCTCGGTATGCAGGCCTTCCACCGGTACGCCAAAGGCCAGCATGTCGTCCATGATGGCGTTGAAGAAATCGCGGTTCTGATTGACGCGCAACAGCGAGTAGCCAAACATGCCGGGCGTCAGCGGCTCGGGCTCCACCCCCTTTTTCGCCGCCCAGCTTTGCGGGGTTTCGGCAAAGTTGTACCACTCGAACTCCATGCCCGTCATGACCTGGAAGCCCATCTTCTCGGCGCGCTTGAGCACGCGCTTGAGGGTCTGGCGCGGGCACACCGGATGCGGCGTGCCGTCGGCGTTGATGAACTCGCCCAGGAAAAACGGCACACCGTTGTCCCAGGGCACATGCCGTACGGTGTCCAGGTCAAGCCGCGCCAGCGCGTCGGGGAATCCGTGCTGCCACCCGGTGACCGTGGTGTTGTCATAGCAGACGTCCATCATGTCCCAGCCGAGCACCACGTCACAGAAGCCGAAGCCGCCCTTGGGGTACGGCTCGGCCGTGCCAAGAAACTTGTCGCGGTGCAGGTACTTGCCGCGCAACACGCCGTCGATGTCGCTCACCGCCACCTTGACCTTGGACGCGCCCGACTTGCGGATGGCGGCAACTGCGGGATGCTCTCTGGCTGTGGCCATGTCGTTCTCCTTGGTGTGCGTGCAGGTTCAGGCTGCCGGTGCGCCGGACGCAATGCCCATGTCCTGCAGGGCCAGCGCCACTGCGTGCACGGCCTGCTCCATCTCGACCTTGCCGATCGCGCCGATGCAACCGACACGGAAGGTCTCGACCTGCGTGAGCTTGCCGGGATAGAGGATGAAACCGCGCGCCCGCGCCGCCGCGTAGAAGGTCTTGAAGTCGTAGCGCTCGTCCGCCGGCGCGTGGAAGGTCACGATGATGGGCGCCTGCACGCCGGCGTCGAGGAACGGCTTGAACCCCAGCGCGGCCATGCCTCCCACCAGCGTCTCGTAGTTCTGCTGGTAGCGTGCCAGGCGCGCGGGCTGACCCCCGTCTTCCTCGAACTGCCCGACCGCCTCGGCCAGCGCCACCACCACATGCGTGGGCGGCGTGAACCGCCATTGAGTGGTCTTCTCCATGTAGACGTACTGGTCGTGCAAGTCCATGGCGAGCGACTGGCTTTGCCCCGCGCAGCTGTCAAGTATGGCCTTGCGGATGAACACGAAACCCATGCCGGGCACGCCTTCGAGACACTTTCCGCTGGCCGCGACCAGCGCGTCGAAACCCGTGGTGCGCGCGTCGATTGGCAACGCGGCGAACGAGCTCATGGCGTCGACGATCAAGCCCTTGCCGTGCGCGGCGCTGACGTCGGCCACGGCCTGCAGCGGATTGAGCACGCCGGCGCCGGTCTCGCAGTGGATCATGAGCACATGCGTGATGCTGGCGTCGGCCTTGAGCTTCGCGTCCAGCGCCGCGGCGGACACCGGCTCATGGTCGCCGAAATCCAGCACGCTGCAACGCCGCCCCATCAGGCTGGTCAGGCGCGCGGCGCGCTTGCAGTAGGCCCCGTTGTCGAGCACGAGCACATGACCGTCGCGCGGGACGACGGTAGCCACGGCGGCCTCGACGCTGAAGGTGCCGCTGCCCTGCAGCGGCACCACCACATGCGAGTCCTGCCCGTGGATGATGTCCACCAGGCTCTTGCGTACACGCGCGGTGACGGCGTTGAAGTCGGCGTCCCAGGAGCCCCAGTCCTTGAGCATCGCGAGCTTGGTTCGCAAGGTGGTCGTCAGCGGGCCGGGGGTCAACAGAATCTTGTCTCTGTCCATGGTCTTTCCTCAATCAGCAATCAGTGGGTTGGGCCGCTCAACGCGTCGTGGTGCGCCAGGCCTGTGTGCGGCGATTGACCCACCAGGCAAGCAGCATGAAGAGCAGGGTCGCCACAGTAGACGAAAGTGCAATCAGCACCGCCATCGCCGCTGCCGCCCCCATTTCACCAGCTTCGTCCAGATTCAAAATGGCAATGGAGGCGACCTTGGTCTCCGGCGAGTACAAGAACACAACGGCCGATATCGTCGTCATGGCATTGATGAAGAAATAGCGCGCCATGTCGATCAGAGCCGGCGCGCAGACCGGCAGTGTGACCCGCCAGAAGGTCTTGAAGAACGGCACCTTCAAAGAAGCGCTGACGGCTTCAAACTCGCTGTCCAGCGCCTTGAGCGCGGTCACAGCGGTCAAGTGGCCGGTGGTGTAGAAGTGAACGATGGTGCAAATCGTCAACAGCGTCAGGGTGTGGTAAAGGCCACCCAGTGGATTGTTAGGCGCGTTGAAGAAGAAGATGTACCCAAGACCCAGAACCAGACCCGGGACCGCCATCGGCAAAACAGCCAGCAGACGCACCAGTCCGCGCACGTTGTCCATGCCCTTGGTCTTCTCCAGAAGGTAGGCGCCTGTAAATACCAGAAACGTGCCAAACAGGGCCGTGCCCGCGGCCATCTTGATGCTGTTGAAAAACGCAACGCCGACCTCAGCGTCGAGCAGACCCAGTTCGTAGTGCCGCAGGCTGGGTTTCAGGTTGTACGGCCATAAAGAGGCCAGTGAGGCGAACACAGCCATGCCCAGCATCGCCAGCACGAGAGCGGCAATCACTCCGCAATAGAGTGTCATCAGCCGGTCGTACGCGGGCGACGCCTTCGGCGCATAGGGCACGGCACGCGCTGTCAGCATGGCCGTCTGGCGTCGGCTGACGTAATGGTCGACACCAAAGGTCAGCACGGCCGGTGCCAGCAACAGGATGGCCACCACGGCGCCTTTGGGAAAATCCTGCTGCCCGATCACCAGTTTGAAGACGTCGGTGGCGAGAACATTGAAATTGCCGCCTATGACTTTGGGGATGCCGAAGTCCGTCATCACCAGCGTGAAGGTGACCAGAGCCGCCGAAATCAGGCCGTACTTGGCGCCCGGCAAGGTAATGGTCAGGAACTTGCGACCCGCGCGCGTACCCATGGCATCTGCGGCTTCGTACAGGCGGGCGTCGGACAGGCTCAAGGCCGTGATCAGGATCATCAGTGTGTGCGGAAAGACCGCAATGCACTCGGCCAGAACAATGCCCGGCGCGCCGTAGATCTGATCGATGCCGATGCCCTGCATCCAGCCCTTGAGGACACCCTGGTTGCCGAACCAGTAAATCAGTGAGATTGCCGACAACAACGAAGGCGCCAGCAACGGGATCAGAGTGATCCCTCGGAAAAGGGACTTGAACGGCATGCACGAACGCGTCAGTGCGTAGGCAAACGTGAAACTCAGGGGCAGCACGATCAGCGTGACCACACAGGAAACCCATACGCTGTTCCACAGGCTGTCCAGCAGGGCCGGTGTTTTCGCGTAGGCAATGAAGTTGTCAAACCAGACGAACTCGCCCTCACGACCTTCCAGTGCCTGCAGCAGGATTGCCAGCAAGGGACTGGCCAGAAAGGCGACCAGCAGGATCGCAATCAACGCAATGAGGACGTGGGCCAGTCGGTCCACCCAGTGGTGCTTGAGTCTGACGGCACGCGTCGTCAATGACCGAGGCAAGGCGGCCGTCATCAGAACACCTTGACGCGTTCAGGCAGCAGTTTGAGCGTCACGGTGGAGCCGACCTGCAGGGATTGCTCGGACAGAAAATTCAACGACAGGTAGACCGTCAGTTTGTGGGCGCCCAGTGCGGGCGACGCCACATGCACATGGCAAAACGAACCCAGGAATTCGATCTTGTCGATGCAAGCATCAAACACGTGCAGATCACCGGGTGCAATAGGACGTGCGAGTACATCCTCGGGCCGCATGTAGACGCGGACATCACCATCAGACCCTTCGCTGGGCAGGCGCAGGCTGCCTAGATGAAGTTCACCGTCCACCCGGCGTGCCGGCAGGACGTTGACCTTGCCCACGAAATCTGCCACGAAAGGCGTGGCAGGCTCCCGATAAACCTCCATGGGTGTGCCCACCTGTTCGATCACGCCGTGATTCATCACCACAATGCGATCGGCCACGCTGAGTGCCTCTTCCTGATCGTGCGTCACCATGATGGTGGTGACACCCAGCTTCTGCTGCAAGGCCCGGATCTCCTGGCGCAGCCGAATTCGCTCCAACGCGTCCAACGCAGAAAGAGGTTCATCAAGCAACAACAGGCCCGGTGAGGTGGCTAAGGCTCGAGCCAGCGCAATTCGCTGCTGCTGCCCGCCGGAGAGTTGTCCCGGAAACTTGTTTTCACTGCCTGGCAGGCCCACCAGTTTGACCAGCTCGGTCACGCGCTGCCGGATTTCGGCGCGCGGCGTCTTGCGATTGACCAGGCCATAGGCGACGTTGTCGGCCACGCTGAGATTGGGAAACAGGGCATAGCTCTGGAACACGATGCCATAGTCGCGCAACGCTGGAGGCAACAACGAGATATCGCGTCCGTCCTGCAGGATCTGTCCGCGCGTCTGAACCTCCAGCCCTGCAATGATGCGCAGCAAAGTCGTCTTGCCGCAACCCGATGGCCCCAGAAAGCAGACGAAATCCCCCCGTCCAATCTCAAGGTTGATGTCCGCCAAGGCAGTGAAGCCACCAAATTCCTTGCGAATATGGCGCAGGTCGAGAAACGGGGTCGCATTCATGCGTGCAATAAATGAAGGGCCGCTCATACGAATGACGCGGCCCAGGGTTTGCGGAGGAGATCAGCGCTTTTCCGTCTTTCCGTTATAGCGCTTGGTCCACTCCGCCAGGATGCGTTCGCGCTGTTCCGCGGCGTAGTTGAAGTCCAGCTTGACCAGGCGCGCTTCATAGTCCTTGGGGACATTGGCCAGCGGTGCGGCCACGCCCGGCTGGGCGGTGATGGCAAAGTTCTTGCCGTATAGCACCATTGCATCCTTGCTCGACGCCCAGTCGGCCAGTTTCTTGGCCGCGTCAAGCTTCTTGGTACCCTTGTGGATCGCGAAAGCCTCCAGGTCCCAGCCAAGACCTTCCTTCGGGAAGATCAGGTCGATCGGAGCGCCCTTGGCCTTGTTGGCGTTGGCACGGTATTCGAACGAAATGCCGACCACAAACTCGCCACTGGCGGCCATGTTGCAGGGCTTGGAGCCCGAATGGGTGTACTGAGCAATGTTCTCGTGCAGCCCGTCCATGTATTTCCAGCCGCCACCCTTGCCATCCTTGTCACCAAAAAGGGTCAGCCAGGCCACGACATCAAAGTAGCCGGTGCCGCTTGACGCCGGATTGGGCATCACGATCTGGCCCTTGTAAACCGGCTTGGTCAGATCCTGCCACGTCTCGGGCGCGGGGATGTTCTTCTTCTTGGCTTCGACCGTGTTGAAGCACACCGTGGCACCCCAGACATCCATGCCAAACCAGGCTGGCGGACTCTTCTTGTCCCGGTACTGACTCATGATCGCATCAAGGTTCAGTGGGGCATAGGGGATCAACATGCCTTGTTTGTCAAGCAGCGCCAGACTGGAGGCGGCCACCCCCATCACCACGTCGGCCTGGGGATTGGCCTTTTCAGCCAGCAGTTTGGCCGTGATCACGCCTGTGGAGTCACGAACCCACTTGATCTCGATATCCGGATTGACCTTGTTGAAGCCCTCCTGATAGGCCTTGATCTGGTCCGTTTCCAGCGCGGTATAGACCAGCAACTGGGTTTTTTGGGCTGAGGCCGCACCGGCCAGCGCCAGCAGACCGGTCAGGACGAGGGTTTTGGAGAGCTTGGACAGATGCACGTCAATTTCCTTCAGAGCTAGAGTTTGCAATGCTATGACCTGACTGTGTCAGTGAAATGACCGGCCGCCGCCAGCGAAGCCAAATCCACTTTTCCATTCATTCGGCTTTTATTTAACGTCGGTCAATAAGCGTTGTCAATTGCTTTTTGCAGATTGTTGACAATATGCAGTTTTGTGATCCAATGTGCGGCATGAGCGCCGCCCTGCATCCGACCATTGCCCTGCTCCAGAGCAATTCGCTCGCCAGCGTGGTGCAGCAGGAGATCGAGCGCGCCATTCTGGCGGGCGAATACGCCCCGGGCTCCAAGTTGCTGGAAGCGGCTCTTGCCGAGAAGATGGGCGTCTCGCGCGGGCCCGTTCGCGAGGCCTTTCGCGTCCTCGACGAGGCGGGCCTGGTTCGAACCGAGAAGAATCGCGGCGTCTTTGTCCGCGATATTCCCATGGACGAGGCGATTGAGATCTTTGACCTGCGCGCCGCGATGGACGAATGGGTGGGACGACGGCTAGCCGAAAGCATCACTCCACCCCAGCTCAAGGAACTGCGCGGGCTTGTGGCTGCCATGACCCAGGCCGTGAAGACGCACGAAGCCTACGAGTACCACATGCTCAACCTGAAGTTTCACGACCGCCTGGTTGAAATGACGGGCAACCGGAAATTGACGTCCATCTACCGCAAGTTCATCAAGGAACTGTCGCTGTTTCGCCGCCGCAACCTGGCCGAAGGCTGGCTGATGCCGGTCTCGGCGGGCGAACACCAGAAAATTGTCCAGGCCATCGCGACCGGAGACCCCCAAGCCGCGGGCCGAGCCATGTTTGACCATGTCATGGAAAGCAAGGAGCGAACCATTGCCAACGACCTGCGGCGTCAGGGTGTGGGTCTGGAGAGCATTCCGATTACACACCCGTCTGACTGACGAGAACAGAAAAGGATCACCATGAACTCGCCAATGCTCACTGTCAACGGCAGAAGCTACAAGTCCCCCAAACAACCCACGGTCGTGGTTTGCGTAGACGGCTGCGAGCCCGACTACCTGGCACAAGCCGTGGCCACGGGCCGGATGCCCTGGCTCAAGACGGCGCTTGCCAAGGGTGTGGGCCTGGTCGCCGATTGCGTGGTGCCGAGTTTCACCAATCCGAACAACCTTTCGATCGTGACTGGGGTGCCGCCCAGCGTGCATGGCATCTGCGGCAACTATCTGTACGACGTCGGCAGCAATACCGAAGTCATGATGAACGATCCCAAGTGGCTGCGCGCGCCCACATTGCTGGCCGCCCTGGCCGATACAGGCCTGTCGATTGCCGTGGTCACAGCCAAGGACAAGCTTCGAGCGCTGCTGGGCCACAAGATGAAGGGCATCTGTTTTTCCGCCGAAAAGGCCGATCAGGCCACCCTTGGCGAGAACGGCATCAGCGACGTGCTCGCGCTGGTCGGCAAGCCCTTGCCCAGCGTCTACAGCGCCGACCTGTCGGAGTTCGTCTTTGCCGCCGGCGTCAAACTGATGGAGAAAGTGCGCCCGGATGTGATGTACCTGTCCACCACGGATTACGTCCAGCACAAGCATGCCCCCGGAACGACGGGCGCCAATGATTTCTACGCCATGATGGACGGCTATCTGGCGCAGCTTGAAGCGCTGGGTTGTGTGATCGCCCTGACCGCCGACCACGGCATGAACGCCAAGGTCGCGATGGACGGCACGCCGGACGTCATCTACCTGCAGGACTGGTTCGATGCCTGGCTGGGCACGACCGATGCCCACATCGTTTCCAAGGCCCGTGTCATCCTTCCCATTACCGACCCCTATGTGGTCCACCACGGTGCGCTGGGTTCATTCGCCACGGTGTACCTTCCGAATGGCGTCGACCTACCTGAGGCCTGTGCTCGCCTGCAGGCGGTCCGGGGCATCGAGGTCGTGCTGACACGCGAGCAGGCCGCCGAGCGCTTCGAACTGCCCGCGGACCGCATCGGCGACCTGGTGGTCGTGTCCGAGCGCTTCACCGTGATCGGCACTTCGGCGGCGCGCCATGACCTGTCTGCGCTCGAAGTCCCGCTGCGCTCCCATGGCGGCATCAGCGAACAGCGCGTGCCGCTGATCATCAACCGCGCCTTGCCGGGCCTGGATACGACGCGGCGCTTCAGAAATTTTGACGCCTTTGAATTGGCGCTGAATTACGCCCAGTAAGGCGGATCACCGGGTCTGCACCATGATCGAAGCCTACATCCAGGACCATCAGCTCAACGCCATGCGCATAGCCGGGCGCCCGCGAGGCGCCGGTCGACCGGATGACCGGACCATCACCGTGTACAACCCTTACACGGAGAAGATTCTCGGAACCGTTCCGAAGGCGACCCTCGACGAGGCGCGTGAAGCCTTTGCCATCGCACACGGCTTCCAGCCCCGGCTCACCCGCTACGAACGGGCAGCCGTATTGAACCGGGCGGCCGTCATCATCAGCCAGCGGCTGGATCAGGTCGCGCAACTCATCAGCGCCGAGTCCGGCCTTTGCATCAAGGACGCGCTGTACGAAGCCGGACGGGTCAGCGACGTGCTCGCATTCGGCGCCAGCGAAGTGCTCAAGGATGATGGGCAGATCTTCAGTTGCGACCTGACGCCGCACGGCAAGAAGCGACGCGTCTATACCCAGCGCTCACCCTTGCTGGGCGTCATTTGTGCGATCACGCCTTTCAACCACCCGATGAACCAGGTGGCGCACAAAGTCGTCCCCAGCATTGCCACCAACAATCGCATGGTGCTCAAGCCGAGCGAAAAGGTGCCTTTTTCGGCAATCCTGTTTGCCGACATCCTGTACGAAGCCGGTCTGCCACCCGAGATGCTGAGCGTGATCACGGGCGACCCGCGGGAAATCGCAGATGAACTCATCACCAATGAGCTTGTTGATCTGGTGACCTTCACCGGCGGCGTGGCGATCGGAAAATATATCGCGTCCAAAGCCGGCTACCGGCGCATGGTGCTCGAACTCGGCGGAAACGATCCCATCATCGTGATGGAGGACGCCGATCTGGACGAAGCTTCCACCCTTGCGGTGCAGGGCTCGTACAAGAACTCGGGCCAACGCTGCACGGCGGTCAAGCGCATGCTGGTGCACGAAGCGGTGGCGGATCGCTTTGTGGATCAGGTTGTCGAGAAAACCCGTGCCTGGAAGTACGGCGATCCGGCCGACCCGGGCAATGACATGGGAACCGTGATCGACGAGGCCGCCGCCATGTTTTTCGAGCGTCGCGTCAACGAGGCCATTGCGCAGGGTGCGAGATTGCTCGAGGGCAACCGGCGTCGTGGCGCGCTGTATTCGCCCACCGTTCTCGACCAGGTGACCCCGGACATGCTGGTGGCCCGGGAGGAGACATTCGGTCCGGTCTCTCCGATCATCCGGTTCAAGGACATCGATCAGGCGATTGCCATTTCGAACGGCACCGCGTACGGCCTGTCCAGCGCGGTCTGCACCAACCGCATGGACTACATCACCCGCTTCATCAATGAGCTTCAGGTGGGCTCGGTCAACGTCCGTGAAGTGCCCGGCTACCGCCTTGAACTGACGCCGTTTGGCGGCATCAAGGATTCGGGTCTGGGCTACAAGGAGGGCGTGCAGGAAGCCATGAAGAGTTTCACCAACCTGAAGACCTATTCGCTGCCATGGCTTTGACCCTGAAGGCCGTCGAGCAACGGCTGATGGAGCCCGGTGATGAGCCCTACAGTGGCGTGCCCCGCGTGCGTAAGGCTGCGGCGAGTCCATGCAGCACCTGCTGAACCTCTTTGCCGCCATTGCCCTGCTGGTCTGGGGCACTCACACGGTCCGGACCGGAGTGCTGCGGGTTCTTGGCGAGGACCTTCGTCGCGTGCTCAAGCAGAGCACCGACAACCAGTTGACGGCGATGCTGGCGGGGCTGGGTGTGACCGGACTCATCCAGAGCAGCACCGCCACCTGCCTGATCGCGTCCTCGTTTGTCGGGCAAGGCTTGATTGCGACCGGCGCCGGACTGGCCGTGATGCTCGGCGCCGACATGGGAACCAGCCTGATGGCCGTGGTCTTTTCCTTCGACCTGTCCTGGCTGTCTCCCCTGCTCATCGTGATCGGCGTGATCCTCTTCACGTCACGGCAGGCCACCACGGCCGGGCGCGTCGGGCGGGTCATGATCGGTCTGGGGCTCATTACCCTGGCGTTGCAGCTCATCGTGTCTGCGACCCGGCCGATGACCCAGTCACCCCTGGTGCAAAGCCTGCTGACCGCGCTGCCGAATGAAGTGCTGCTGGACATCGCCGTCGGCGCTGTGCTGACGATCTTTTCCTATTCGAGTCTGGCCATCGTGCTGCTGACGGCCGCCCTGGCCGCCTCGGGCATTCTCCCGCTGACGGTGGCGCTCGGACTGGTCCTGGGGGCCAATCTGGGCAGCGGCATTCTCGCGGTTCTGTCGACCGCCCGAAATGGTCCTGCAGAGCGTCGCGTCCCGATCGGGAACCTGATCTTCAAGGGTATCGGCTGCGCGCTGATGCTGGTCCTCATGCCCTACGTTCCGGCCGTGCTGAAGGGCGTCGCCCCCTACATGCCCTCCCCTTTGAGCCAGGTCGTGAGCTTTCACTTCCTGTTCAACATCGTCCTGGGTCTCCTGTTCATCGGCTTTACCCGCACTCTCGGCGCTCGACTCGATCGCTGGCTGCCGGTCCCCCTGAAAAAGGGTCCGTTCAATCGCCCGCAACACCTCGACCCGACCGCACTGGCGACGCCGTCACTGGCCATTTCGTGCGCCGCCCGCGAGGCCCTTCATCAGGCCGACGTCGTCGAAACCATGCTGCGCGGCGTCGTGACGGTCATACGGACCAACGACCTCACGCTGGCCGGGCAGCTGCGTGCAAGTGACGACACCGTCGACGAGCTGTACTCGGCCATCAAGTTCTACCTGACCCAGATCTCGCGGGAGGCCTTGTCCGAGCGCGAGGGTCGCCGCTGGGCCGACATCGTCTCCTTCACGATCAACATGGAGCAGATCGGTGACACCATCGAGCGTGTCTTGCAGGACATCGAAGACAAGAAGATCCGCCCCGGCCGGAGCTTCTCGGATGCGGGCATGGCGGAAATCTGCCACATGCACGAGCGGCTGGTCTCCAATCTGCGGCTCGGGATGAGCGTTTTCCTGGATGGGCAAATCGAGGATGCACAGAAGCTTCTTCAGGAAAAGGCGCACTTCCGGGATCTTGAACGCGAGTACGCCTCGACGCACCTTTCACGCCTGCAAGACAACACGCCGGAGAGCATCGGCACCAGTTCGCTGCACATTGACCTGATCAGCGACCTGAAGCGCATCAACTCGCACATCTGCTCGATCGCCTACCCGATCCTGGAAGCCGCCGGCGCCTTGACCAAGACCCGCCTTCGTGAGCCCGAGGCGGCCGTTTGAGCCATCGGATGATGAAACGTGCATTGGCCGGGCTCCTTTCGCCAGCACTTCGCCCACAGGCGCCGTTGAGCCCCGCCCCATGACGCTCAGCTGGCCGGTGGTAGGGGCGGTGCTGTTTGCAGCGCTGCTGCACGCCAGCTGGAATGCGCTGGTCAAGTCGAGCCAGGACAAGGACCTGGACATGGCCACGATCCACCTGATCGGGTCTTTCATGGCCATTCCCCTGGTGGCCCTGGTGGGCTGGCCGAAGGCCGAGGCCTGGCCGTTCATCGCCGCGTCGGTCGTGATCCATATCGGCTATTACCTTGCGCTGACGGGAGCCTACCGGCATGGCGATCTGGGTCTGACCTACCCTTTGATGCGCGGCGTCGCGCCGCTTCTGGTCGCTTTGTCAGCGACATTCACGCTGGGTGAGACACTGTCGCCGTTGGCCTGGGCCGGCGTCATCGGCATCAGTTGCGGCGTACTGGTTCTGGGCCTCAACCGCCATGCCCTGGAGGCTCCCAAAGCCGTTGCCTTCGCGCTTGCCAATGCCGTCATCATTGCCGTCTATACCGTGGTCGACGGGCTCGGTGTGCGCGCGTCGGACAATGCCCTGCAATATGTCGCTACGCTCTTCCTCTTCGACGGCTGGCCATTCGCGTTGCTCATGTTTGCCACACGCGGACCCGCGCTCGGCCGCTACGCCCGTCACCGCTGGCCGCTGGCCACGATTGGCGCCTGCGCCTCGCTCGGCTCCTACGGCATCGCCCTGTGGGCCATGACGCGCGCGCCGGTCGCCACCGTGGCCGCTTTGCGCGAGACTTCGGTCCTGTTTGCCGTGCTGCTGGGGGTCTGGTTTCTGAAAGAGGCACTCACACGCCGAAGGGTGTTCGGTGCCGCCATGATCGCCTCGGGCGTCATGGCGTTGCGAATGGGCTAGTCTGTTTACCGTACCAAGGAGTTGATCATGAGTCTTCCAGGCCACGCACAGATCGTCATCGTCGGCGGCGGCATTGCCGGCTGCTCGACCGCCTACCACCTGGCCAAGTTCGGCAGGACCGACGTGCTGCTCCTCGAACAGGGCAAGCTCACCAGCGGCACGACCTGGCACGCCGCCGGCCTGGTGGGGCAGATGCGGCCGAACCGCAACATGACCGTGATGAGCAAGTACGGCATCGAACTGTACGCCACGCTGGAGGCCGAGACGGGCCTGGCCACGGGCTGGAAGCAGTGCGGCAGCGTCAACGTCGCCCGCACCCCCGAGCGCATGAAGGTCCTGAAGAAGCAAGCGACGATGGCCAACAGCTTCGGCGTTGAGTGCCACCTGATTTCACCCCGGGAAGCGGGCGAACGCTACCCGGTGATGCGAACCGACGATCTGCAGGGCGCCATCTGGTTGCCCGGGGACGGCAAGGCCAACCCGGCGGACCTGTGCATGTCGCTGGCCAAAGGGGCGCGCAATCGCGGTGTGAAGATGGTGGAGGATGTCGAGGTCACCGGGGTCATCATCGAAGGCGGACGGGCTGTGGGTGTCAGGACCCGCCAGGGTGACGTGCGGTGCGAAGTGCTGGTGAACTGCGCAGGGCAATGGGCACGCCAGTTCGGCGCACTGGCCGGGGTCAATGTGCCGCTCTACTCCGCCGAGCACTTCTACATCGTCACCGGAAAGATCGATGGCGTGCATCCGATGCTGCCGGTGATGCGCGACCCCGACGGCTTCATCTACTACAAGGAAGAGGTCGGCGGCCTGGTCATGGGGGGCTTCGAGCCCAAGGCCAAGCCCTGGAAGATGGACCCCATTCCGAGCACCTTCCAGTTTGAATTGCTCGACGAGGACTGGGACCAGTTCGAACCCCTCATGACCAACGCCCTGCACCGCACGCCGTGCCTGGAGACCGCCGAGATCAAGATGCTGCTCAATGGGCCCGAGAGCTTCACGCCCGACGGCAATTTCATCCTGGGAGAAGCTCCCGAACTGCGCAACTATTTCGTCTGCGCCGGATTCAATTCGGCGGGCATTGCCAACAGCGGCGGAGCCGGACGCCTGATGGCGGAATGGATTGTGGGGGGCGAGCCCAGCACCGATCTCTGGGACGTGGACGTTCGCCGCTTTGGCGCGTTCACCGCCAACCGCAAGGCGCTGGCTGCGCGCACCGGCGAAACCCTGGGCCTGCACTACGCGATGCGCTGGCCGCGCCAGGAGCTGGAGACAGCCCGGCCCCTGCGGACATCGCCCCTGTACGATCTTCTGGCAGAGCGGGGCGCCGAGTTTGGCAGCCGCAACGGCTGGGAGCGAGCCAACTACTTCCGGCCGCACGGCCAGGCCATGCCGGCCCACACGCTCGATCGTCCAGGCTGGCTGCCTTGGATGATCGAAGAACAGAAAGCCACGCGGGAAGCCGTGGCGCTCTACGATCAAACGTCATTTTCCAAGTTGCTGCTCCAGGGCCGCGACGCATTGGCGGTGCTGCAACGCCTGTGCGCCAACGACATGGACGTGCCGGTCGACAAGATGGTCTACACCGCGCTGCTCAACGAGCGGGGCGGCTTTGAAAGCGACCTGACCGTGATTCGCCAGCAGCCCGACCGCATGGGCGAGCGTTTCCTGATCATCACCGGATCGGCGCAGACGGTGCGCGATTTCGACTGGATCTCCCGTCACATCAAGCCCGACGAGCACGCCGTGCTGACCGACGTTTCGCCGCTCTACAGCGTGCTTTCGGTGATGGGGCCTGGGGCACGCGGGTTGCTGGCCCGTGTCAGTCCCGATGACCTTTCCCCCGAGGCGCTCAAGTTCTCATGGACCCGTGTCATTGACGTGGGTCTCGCCCGTGTGCGGGCGGCGCGCATGAGTTACGTGGGCGGGCCGGGATTCGAGCTGTATGTGCCCGTGGAAATGGCGCGCCACGTCTACCTCGCTCTGCACGAAGCAGGGCGCGACCTGAACCTGCGCGACGCCGGCTACTACGCACTGGACGCGCTTCGGATCGAACAGGGGCGCCGTGCCTGGGGCGCCGAACTCGGACCCGACGAAACACCCTGGGAGGCCGGCCTGGGTTACGCCGTCAAGCTGGACAAGCCCGGCGACTTCATCGGCAAGTCCGCCTTGCTGGCCTCCCGGGGGCAGCCCCTTCGCAAGAAGCTGGTGTCTCTGGTGCTGGACTCACCCACGGCATTCGTATGGGGTGGCGAGGCCATACGCTTCGAAGGCGCGTCCGTCGGCGAAATTTCGTCCGCGGGCTGGAGCCCTTTGGCCGGCTCCTGCGTCGCGCTGGGCTATGTCCGTGGCCAGGCGGCCAACGAGACGCATCAGGGAAGCCCCGCACACATCGAGCTATGGGGTGAAAGCATTCCGGTCAAACTTTACGACCAATGGCCGGTGAAGCGCTGACCTGGCTGCTGCAGTAGTGGCGTGGTGGTTTTGTTTTTGTTTAAAAATTTTTATTTACTGTCGGTGGGTGGAGAGGAAGTACAGCCAACATGTCCACTACCGACTCACAAAGGCCCCCCCCGGCCCCCCCGCCCGAGGACCCCCCCAGCCACCCCCGCGGCTCCCCGGGGCCCCCGGCCCGCCCCCCGCACCCGGTACAACAGAAAACCGACGATGCCCACATTGACCAGGTTCCAGGCGATTCCGTTGACGAAGGCGGCCCGGTAGGAGCCCGTCCAGTCGAAGATGGCGCCCGAGAGCCAGCCGCCCAGCGCCATGCCCAGCAGCGTGGCCATCAGCACGGTGCCGACGCGCGCGCCGGCCTCCTTGGGGGTGAAGTACTCGCGCACGATCAGCGCGTAGCTCGGCACGATGCCGCCCTGGAACAGGCCGAACAGACCCGAAACCACATACAGCGGCGCCAGGCCATCGAACGGCAGGAACAGCAACAGCGCCACGCCTTGCAGCACCGAGCCCAGCATCAGCGTGCGCAGCCCGCCGATGTGGTCCGACACCCAGCCCGACAGCAACCGGCTGGCAATGCCCGCCGCCATCATCAACGACAGCATCTGCGCGCCCTGCGCAGCGCCAAAACCCAGGTCGGTGCAGTAGGCCACGATGTGCACCTGGGGCATCGACATCGCCACGCAGCAGCTCACCCCGGCCACGCACAGCAGCATCTGCAGGCGCCGCGGCGTCTGCCCGAGTGGATGGGCAGGGTCCGACCGGCCGAGGAAACGCGCGGACTTCATGACCGTCGCGCTGGCGCCCGCCTGCACTGCGGTGACGGGCGCGGGCCGGCGCAGGAACAGCGCCAGCGGCGCCATGG
Organism: Candidatus Skiveiella danica; assembly: GCA_016721925.1. Taxonomy (GTDB): domain Bacteria; phylum Pseudomonadota; class Gammaproteobacteria; order Burkholderiales; family Burkholderiaceae_C; genus Skiveiella; species Skiveiella danica. The sequence goes on along the minus strand of JADKHE010000005.1, from coordinate 207,978 downwards.
TCAGCACGCAGAAGATGGCCAGACCGAAATAGGTGGCGCGCCAGCCGGCGCTGTCGATGAAGTGCTGCATCACCGGCGGCCACACCGCGCCGGCCAGGTAGTTGCCGCTCATGCAGATGGCCACCGCGATGCCCCGGCGGCGGGTGAACCACAGCGAGGTGTCGGCCACCAGCGGCGCGAAGGTGGCGGAGACGCCGAGCAGGCCGATCAGCAGTCCGTGGGCCAGTGTGAACTGCCACAGGCTGCTCGAAGCACCCGCGGCCGCAAGTCCCAGCCCCAGGCCGGCAGCGCCGATCAGCGCTACCACCATAACGCCGAAGCGGTCGGCCAGCCGCCCCATCAGGATGCCGCCGATGCCAAAGCCGATCAACGTCAGGGTGTAGGGAAACGAGGCATCGGCGCGCACCGCGCCGAAATCGCGCTGCACGGCCGGCAACACCACCGACGCACCGTACATGCCGACGCCACCGATGGTCATCAGCGCCAGCGACACCATCAGGCGCGCCCAGGCGTAGGCGGATTCGACGCCGTGGCGGGCGCTTGCTGTCGCGTTCATGGTGCCGCTCCCGTCAAGCTCCTGGTGACCTGGCCCGCATTTGACGTCCATGGTGTCGCACGCGATGCCGTCATTTAGGCTCCTGAATCAATAGCAGACAATGACCCATCGACGCTGGGAAGCGATCGAAAAAGCTTGAAATTCCGGCTCAAACACCCGCCATGCCGGCCAGACGCTGGCGGATGATGCCGTCGGCCTCCAGCATGATGCGGTCGATCAGTTCCTTGACGCTCGGGATGTCGTGGATCAGCCCGGCCACCATGCCGCACGACCAGGCGCCGGCTTCCATCGTGCCGTCGATCATGATCTTGGGGTAGACGCCGGCCACCTCTTCGATGATGTCCTCGAACTTGAGGTTGGCGCCCAGCGTCTGTTCCTTGGCCAGCAGGCGGTCGACCGCGACGTTGCGCAGCACGCGCTCGGTGTTGCGCAGCGGGCGCATCACCAGGCGGGTGTCCAGCTCGCTGGCCGCGACGATGGCCAGCTTGACGTTCTCGTGCACCGGCGCCTCCTTCGTGGCGATGAAGCGCGTGCCCATGTTCATGCCTTCGGCGCCCAGCGCCAGCGCGGCCACCAGGCTGCGGCCGTCGGCCATGCCGCCGGAGGCGACGAACGGGATCTTCAGCGATTCGGCGGCGCGCGGCAGCAGGATGAAGTTGGGCACGTCGTCCTCGCCCGGGTGGCCGCCGCACTCGAAGCCGTCCACGCTGACCGCGTCGCAGCCGATCGCCTCGGCCTTGAGCGCGTGGCGCACCGAGGTGCACTTGTGGATCACCTTGATGCCGGCCTCGTGCAGCATCGGCATCCACTTCTGCGGGTTGTTGCCGGCCGTCTCCACGGCCTTCACGCCGCCGTCGATGATGGCCTTGATGTAGCCGGGGTAGTCGGGCGAGCTGACCGTGGGCAGGAAGGTCAGGTTCACGCCGAAGGGCTTGTCGGTCATCTCGCGGCAGCGGCGGATCTCGTTGGCCAGCAATTCCGGCGTGCGCTGCGTGAGGCCGGTGATCAGACCCAGGCCGCCGGCATTCGACACGGCAGCGGCGAGTTCGGCGAAGCCGACAAAGTGCATGCCGCCCTGGATGATGGGATGCTGGATGCCGAACATCTCGGTGATCTTGGTCTTCATGGCGGAGCGGTCCTTTCGGGATGGGTGGGGTTGTGGTTGGTCGAAGAATCAGTGAGCCTGCAGCCAGGCAGCGATTCGAGGCGCCAGAAGCTGCGGGTGTTTGGTCCAGGAAAAATGGTCCAGGTGCTGACCACCGGTATCGGCATCGCCCCAAGTCCACTGCTCGCGCTGGCACTGTGGCAGTTTGCCAAGCAAGTAACTGGCGGCCGCCTCAGGCGCCCAGGTGTCGCCCTGGAAGTTCAGCGCCAGCACCGGCATCGCCAGCTTCGCCAGCGCGCGCTCGTAGTTGAAAGCCGTGCCCACCGGCTCATAGCGCCCGGTATGGGCCACATGCACCCAGTCCTTCATGACGCCACGCGCTTCGCGACCGCCGAAGCCGATGCGCTGACCGGGGAAGTGGCCAACCATGGCACCGCTGATACGGGACAACAGGCCCAGCATCCGGATGCCGCGCTGAAGCCGGGGCGGGTAGCACGACAACGCCACGCTTCCGCTGGCAATCGGCAGCAGGCCATGCACCCGATCCGGCTGACGGGCGGCCATCAGCGTGCTCAACTGCCCGCCCAGGCTGTGCCCGCCGATCCACACGGGTGAGCCGGGTAACCGTTCGGTCAGCGTTTCGATGAGGGCCGGCGCATCGATCTCGACGAGCGCGCGGTAACCATGGTCGTGGCGGCGCGACGCCCGCACCGAGCTGCTCGCCAGTCCGCGCCAGTCCGGCGTGCAGACGTGAACGCCCTGCCCCGCCATCGCCGCCGCAAAGCCCCGGTACACCCGGCTCGGCGTGCCCAGCGCCGACAGGAAGATCAAAACCGGCGCCGCAGCGCTGGCCGCCCGGAAAAGGCCCGCGTCGAAGCGGTGCCCGTCGGCCGCGGTGATGGATATCGTTTCAGCAGGGTTCATGTCGCGTGACGAATTCAAGGGCATGGCAACAAAAGCGCGGCCGATGCCGGCCAGCCGCGAATGTATGCGATTGCGCCCGCCAGCGCCGGTCTCCTCAGAGACCTTGATGCCGGTCAATGCATCACCTGACGCACGATCTAGCATGTACGAAACACACTCCAGCCCGGTGGCGGCCCGCCCTGCCCGGCTGCATGGCATGGCGGGATCGAGAGAGACACATCATGAAAACCTACCCCATGTCCGCCGCCGATGCGTCCTGGTTCCACAACGACGGCCCTTCGAACCTCGCGGTCGTGATGGGCGTGACCCTGACCAAGGAGCCGCTTGATTTCGACCGGGTGCGTCAGGTCTATAGCGAACGGCTGGTCACCTTCGAACGCTTCCGCCAGCGCGTGGTCGAAACCGGGTTCCCGCTGCCCACGCCGCACTGGCAGGACATGCCGAATTTCGACATCAACCAGCACCTGCACCACGTCGGCCTGCCGGCACCGCACAACCAGGCGGCGCTGGTCGCTCTGGTCAACGACATCGCCAGCGCCCCGCTCGACCATTCCATTCCGCTGTGGCAGACCTGGGTCGTCGACGATGTCGAAGGCGGCAGCGCGCTGATCATGCGATGCCACCACTGTATCGCCGACGGCACCGCCATGATGATCCTGCTCCAGAAGCTGTACGACCCGGCGCCTGGCGCGCCGCCCCTGCAGGCACCCCGCGCCCGGGGCAAGAGCATCAAACAGGTGGACAAGGGCCTGCTGGCGCCCGCCATCAATGCCGTCACCGGCGCCGCCCGGGGCGCACTGGCGCTGGGCGCCGGCGCCGGCATGCTGGTGGGCGAACTGCTGCGCAAGGACGACCCGCCCTCGCCGCTGAAAGGCGAGTTCGCTCCGGCCAAGCGCGTCGCCTGGTCCGAGCCTTTCCCGATTGCCGACATCAAGGCGATCGGTCTGCGCCACGGCGCCAAGGTCAACGACGTGCTGGTCGCCGCGATGACCGGCGCCCTGCGCACCTACCTCAAAGGGCGTGGCGTGGACGTCAACAACACCACCCTGCGCGCGATGGTGCCGGTCGACCTGCGACCGCCCGAGCGCATGGGCCAGCTGGGCAACGAATTCGGTCTGGTCGTGCTCGACCTGGCCGTGACCAAGGCCCGCGCGGACCACCGGCTGGCGCTGACCAAGGCCCGCATGGACGCGCTCAAGCATTCACCGGAACCCCTGGCCACCCGCGCCCTGCTCGACCTGATGGGGCGCCTGCCCAAGGTGCTGGAGGATTTCTCCAACGACCTGTTCGGGCGCAAGGCCAGCCTGGTGATGACCAACGTCACCGGCCCGCGCGAAGAGCTGTACCTGGCCGGCGCCCCGATCGAGCGCATGCTGGCCTGGGCGCCGCATCCGGGCAAGCAGCTCGGCATGGCGGTGAGCATCTTCAGCTACAAGGGCATGGCCGGGCTGACCGTCATTGGCGACGCCCACCTGGTGCCTGACCCTGAGACCATCACCGAGGAGTTCAACCGCGAATTCCGCAGGATGCAAAAGACCATCGCAACGGCGGACGCCGCAGCGGCAAAGGTCGCCAAGCCCAAGGCGCCGGCGAAGAAAGCTGTTGCGTCGAAACCCCCGGCCAAAAAGGCACCGGTGAAGGCGCCAGCGCCAAAGGCGACGGCAAAGGCAAGGCCGGCCACCGCCAAGGCAGCCGCGAAAGCCGCGCCGGCCCCGCGCGCACGCGCAGCCAAGCCCGCCGCCAAAGCCACCCGGAAATAGCCTCCAAGGCCCGGCGGAATCCACGATCCGATAAGGTCGGGCATTTCCACCGCCAAGGGTTTCGCCATGTCCTGGACCATGAAACAGGCCCCGAGCCAGTCGGGGCGCATCGCCGTGGTCACCGGCGCCAACATCGGCCTGGGCTACGAGACCGCGCTGGCCCTGGCCGGCAAGGGCTGCACCGTCGTGCTCGCGTGCCGCAATGCCGCCAAGGCCGACGCGGCCCGAGCGGCCATCCTGGCCCAGCACCCCAAGGCCCGCATCGAATGCTTGACGCTGGACCTGGGCAGTCTCAAGTCGGTCCGCGCCTTTGCCGCGGCCTACAAGAAGCGCCACGCCACGCTGGACCTGCTGATCAACAACGCCGGCATCATGATGCCGCCCTATACGCTGAGCGAAGACGGCTTCGAGAGCCAGCTGGCGGCCAACTACCTGGGCCACTTCGCCCTGACCGGCTTGCTGCTGCCGCTGATCAACAAAACCCCGAATGCGCGCATCGTGAGCCTCAGCAGCCTGGCGCACAAATGGAGCGGCATCCGTTTCCACGATCTGAATGCCACCCGGCGATATGACAAGCGCCTGGCCTACGGGCAGAGCAAGCTGGCCTGCCTGATGTTCGCCTACGAGTTGCAGCGCCGGCTGACAAAGGCTGGCTGCGCCACGCTGTCGGTGGCGGCGCACCCCGGGGTCTCCGCCACCAATCTGTTCCAGCACCTGCCCAAAGCCGTGCAGCTGTTCGCCCCCTTGACCGAGCTGGTTTTCCAGTCCGCCAGCGGGGGCGCGCAGCCCACCCTGTACGCCGCATTGGGCGACGACATCCGGGGCGGCGACTATTGCGGTCCGCAGTCCCTGGGCGAGATGCGCGGGGCGCCAGGCAAGGTCGGCTCCAGCCGCCGCTCGCGCGACGAAGCGGTGGCGGCCAGGCTGTGGGCGGTGTCGCAAGAGCTGACGGGCGTGCGGTATCTGGAATGAAGAGGTGGATGGGGCCGCCAATGAGGCCAGGCCCTTCCGATATTCGGTCCTGATTTCATAGCATATTGTGACCATCCGACGCTGGGGAAGCCGACTTTTTTCATGAAAACACGGCCATTGATCCGAAACGCAGTCGTCTTGGGCGCCGGGGTGATGCTGGCCCTGCTGCTCGCAGCCGCCGGCGCGCGCAGCCAGACGCCGCCGCGCCTGGCCCTGCCAATCGACTGCCAGCCCGGCAACACCTGTTTCGTGCAGAACTATGTGGACCACGATCCGTCGTCCACCTGGCGCGACTACGCCTGCGGCGCCCGCAGCTACGACGGGCACGACGGCACCGACTTCCGCGTGCCGTCGATGGCCGCGGTGCGCGCCGGTGTGGCCGTGCTGGCGGCCGCCGACGGCGTGGTCGCCGGGGTGCGCGACGGCATGAAGGACGTGTCGATCCGCGAAACCGGCAAGGAAGCCGTCAAGGACCGGGAGTGCGGCAACGGCCTGGTGCTGCGCCATGCCGACGGCTGGGAGACGCAGTACTGCCATCTCGCGCAAGGCAGCGTCGCGGTCCGCCGTGGCCAGACGGTGCGCGCTGGCGAGCGGCTCGGCCGGGTCGGCCTGTCGGGCCTGACCGAGTTTCCGCACCTGCACCTGACGGTGCGCCACAACGGCAAGGCGGTCGATCCGTTTGCGCCCTCACCGTCCGCCGGTGCCTGCAGCTCGGACGCCACGCTGTGGGACGACACCGCAGCCGCCGCGCTGGTCTATCGCCGCCGGGTGATGCTGAACCACGGCTTCAGCGAGCGGGTGTTGTCGATGGCCGAAGTCGAGAACCAGCAACCGGGCGAGGCCACGCCGACGTCCCAGAGCCCGGCGCTGATCGCCTATGTTCGGATGATCGGCCTGGAAGCAGGCGACACCGCCCGCATCGTGCTGCGCGCGCCGGACGGCACTGTCATCGCCGAGAAGCGCTTGACGGCCCTGGAACGTGGCCAGGCCCAGACTCTGACCCTGATCGGGCGCAAGCGGCCCGGCGCCAGCTGGCCCGCCGGGACCTATCTCGCGGAGTACCAGGTCACCAACGCAGGGCAAACCGTCTTCAGCCAGCAGTTTTCCATGCCCATGGGTCCGGTCCGACCGGGCCCATGAATCCGCGAGGTGAAACCGGAAACGACTGGCGGACGTCCGCTTGACCGCCTGGCCGGCAAGCTGACCTCCTGACGTCGCCGCGGCCCGGACCGGGCCTCAAGCCGACTCGGCCAGCAGGATGTCGATGCAGGTCTTGCCGGTGTGCGGCTCTGACACCATCAGCCGGCGCGGCCTGCCGGAAGGGTTCCCCGTTTCTGCGCCGGCCCCACTCCAGGCCCGCACGCGGATGTCCGACGGCAGTTCCACCGGTCGGCGGAAGTGCGCCTCCAGCGTGAACGCGGGGCGACCCGGCAGTTCCGCCAGGGCCAGCGCGCGGGCCAGCGTCCAGGTGCCATGCACGATGGCTCGCCGGAACCCGAACAGGCGCGCCAGCAGCGCATGCTGGTGGATCGGGTTCAGGTCACCGGCAATCGCCGCGTAACGGCGCCCCGTGGCTTCGGGCACGTGAAGGACTTCGTCACACGCCGGCATTGCTGCGCCCCGATCATCCGTGGCGCCGGCCGCGGCCGCTGGAGCCGGCGCCAGCGACTTGCCGGGCGCCAGCGCCCGCGTCTCGCCGCGCCAGACACATTCGCCCTCGCACCACGCCTCGGTCACCAGGCCGAAACTCATGCCGCGCTTTTCCCAGCGCGCATCCGCGCTGCAGGCCCGCAGATCAAAAGGGGCATGCGGCGCCATGGCCCGGGTCTGGATCACGCGCTGCGACAGGTGCACCAGCCCCAGCGCGCGAAACGGGAACTGCGCGTCGCCGAGGATGGCCATGTGCAAGGGCGCCGCCGCCAGTTGCAGCGCCAGCGGCGGCAGACGAGCTCCATCGGACAGCCCGACGCTGCCGCGATAGGCCGCAAGCCAGGCCGGATCCAGCGTGGCACCCGCCAGCGCGCGTTCAATGCGCGGCAGCTGGGCCGGATCATCCAGGCCCCGGCGCGGGTGCCGGAAAAGCCCCAGCGTGGATGCCAGCAGCGGCAGAAAGGCGGGCGTTCGGAGGACCGGCATGACGATGCGAACCGGGCTTGACCGCCTCAGGCAGCCGGGTCAGGGCGACAGCGTGGCGCGCGACTTTGCATGGGCCTCGACCTGCTTCGGATTGAACCACCACGAACGGCGTTCGCCCGCGACCAGGATGCGCGCCTGATCGTTCTGGTGCGGCTGGAAATGGCGCTCGCTCACGCCGCCGGCCACCACGGCATTGATCTTGTCCGGATCGGCAAAATCGACCACCACCCGCATCGACGGGAAGAAATTGACGGCAAACGGCTTCTGGAAGTCGTACACGCCGCGGTTCAGCGTCTCGCCGCTGCCCGGGCGCTGCACGGTGAAACCGCCCGCCAGCTCCTGCCCTGCGCCACTGCGCCGCAGGGGACTGACAAAGCTCAGCGTGTGCGCCTTGCCCCAGGCCCAGGCCGCAAGGTCCTTGCCCTGCAGGGCCTCGATGCTCGCGCGCGCGCGCGGCGCGGCGGCGCGGATCACGTCGGCCAGGTTCTCACGCTTGTCCTTGGTCTCGGGATTGTCGAACCACGGCGAATCCGGCGTGGCCACCAGCGCGTCGAAGCGTTGTTGCCAGAAATACCAGGTCGACAGCATGTCCTTGGCAGCGTCCTCGCCCAGCTTGTTCGTGAAGGTGCCGAGTGCAATTTCCCGGTACATCGCCTGGTAGACCAGCGGCGCCGCCTGGTCGGCGCGGTCCACGCCGTCCCACTTCTCCAGCAGGGCCGCCAGGTCGCGCTGGGCGGGGTCGTCCTTCAGCGCGGCCACGATGGTGGTGCGCAGGCGGTCGCTCTGCAGGTTGCGGTCGTCCATCATGAGTTTCCACTGGTCGTCCACCGTCATCTGCTTCGCACTGCCCAGCACCTGGCCGATGCGGCGGTAGCGGTAGTCCGGCGCCACATAGTTGGTGTAGTACCAAGGGTAGCCCTCGGGGGTGGTGTCGTTGTTGGCGGTGCCGACCCAGGCGCGCGGCGGATCGATCATGCCGGGCATGCGGTCCTTGGGGATGTAGCCGGTCCAGTCGTCGCTGCCATCGGCCGGTGCCACGCGGGGCAGGCTGCCATCGGCGCCGGCGCGCACCGGCACCGCGCCGCTGGCGCGGTGGCCGATCGAGCCCTTGTCATCGCCGAACACGAAGTTGAACATCATGAGGTCGATCTTCTGCACCTCGCGGTCGAAGGCGGCGGCATCCGGCGCGGTCAGCAGGCCCTCGATGCCCAGCACCGGCGCCAGCACCTCGGCGTCGGTGGAGCGCAGGGCCAGAATCTTGTCGCCGCCGGTGCCCAGGCCCGGGTGGTCGCTGATCACCGGGCCGTGCACGGTGTAGCGGATGCGCAGCGGCTGCTCGCGCAGGCCGCCGGGCGCGGCCTTGTCCTTGATGCGGATCGTCTCCTCCACCACCGTGAAGGCCGTGCTCTTGCCGCCGTGCAGGTAGCGGGACTTGTCATTCGGGTCCAGCGTCTCGATGTAGACGTCCTGCACATCGCCATAGGCGTTGGTCACACCGAAGGCGACGTGTTTGGTGCGGCCCACCAGGATGCCGGGCATGCCGGGCAGCGCCGCCCCGATGGCCTGGATCTCGGGCGTGAACAGGCCCACCGGGTACCAGTAGCCCGGCAGGATGCGGCTGTCCAGGTGCGGATCGTTGACGACCATCGCCTTGCCCGACGCCGAGCGGCTCGGTCCGATGGCCCAGTTGTTGGAGCCCAGGCCCTGGTGGTTCAGCGTTTCGGGGGCCACCGACAGGTGCGCCCAGTCCACCCCCAGTCGCAGGCCATCGCCACCCGCCTTGGCCGTGGCGCCCGCCGGCGCCGGCCTGGCGCCCCAATCGGGATTCACGGTCAGCGGCATGATTTCCCTGGCTTGCGCCAGCCCGAGCTTGTCGATCAGCTTCTGCCCCACGATCTCGGCCTTGAAATTGGTTGAATGGGTGTAGTGGATGAAATGCACCAGCGTCACCAGGTCGGCCACGCTCCAGGCACTGGGCTTCAGGCCGGCTGCTTTCAGTTCGATCGGATGGTCCCCGGGGTGATCCTGGACATAGGCATTCACCCCATCCGCGTAACTCTGAAGGTAGGCGCGCGAGGCCGCATCCAGCTTGAGCGCGTGGCGGTCGCCGTTGCGGCGCATGCCCAGCACGCGCATGCGGATGTCGCTGGGCAGCGCATCGGGGCCGAAGGTGGCGGCCAGTTCGCCGCGCCAGGTGGCCCGGAACAGTTCCATCTGCAGGAGCCGGTCCTGTGCGGTGACGAAGCCCTGGGCCTTCAGCAGGTCCGGCGTGTTGGCGGCCGTGATGTAGGGCACGCCCAGCTCGTCGCGGACCACTTTGACCGGCGCGGAGAGCCCGGTCAGCTTCAGGTCGCCGTCAATCTTCGGGTGCCCGGCCGATCGCACCATCAGATAGCCGCCCACGGCAGCCATGATGACGAGTGCCAGCAGACCAAGCACCATCCATTTCAGGGTCTTGCGCATAGGGAACCATCTCCTGTTGTAATGAATGGGCCGTTGAAAGGGCCCGCATCTGCCCCCTTATAGAGGCAGAGTCCGCCGCCGTCTGTCCATGCCGTGACAGTCCGGGCCAGGCCGGCACGAACCAAGGACATCCGCTTGCCCGACGATAGCACCCCCGCCGCCCCGAAATCACCCGCGTCCACCCTCGCCGTGCCAGGCGGTCGCGGCGCCCGGCTGGCCCGTCTCGGCTGGATGGCCACGGGCATTGCCGGCGGCATGGTTGCCGAGGGCGCCCGCCAGCTGGCGCAGGGCAACCGCCCGAAACTGAGCGACCTGCTGCTCACGCCGGGCAATGCGCGCCGCGTGGCCGACCAGCTGGCCAAGCTGCGCGGCGCCGCGATGAAGGTGGGGCAGCTGGTCTCGATGGAATCCGGCGACCTGCTGCCGCCCGCGCTGGCCGAGATCCTGGGGCGGCTGCGCTCGGACGCCCGCGCCATGCCCAAGGCCCAGGTCAAGGGCGTGCTCGACGCCCAGTGGGGCAAGGGCTGGGAAAAGCGGTTCACGCATTTCTCCTACACCCCCATGGCGGCGGCCTCGATCGGGCAGGTGCATCGCGCGCAGACCAAAGACGGGCGCGACCTGGCCATCAAGATCCAGTACCCCGGCGTGGTGGAGAGCATCGACAGCGATGTGGACAACGTGGCCGCGCTGTTCCGCATGTCCGGCCTGATGCCCAAGGAGATGGACATCAAACCCCTGCTGCGCGACGCCAAGCGCCAGCTGCACGACGAGGCCGACTACCTGCGCGAGGCCGGCTACCTGAGCCGCTACGGCGAGCTGCTGGCCGATGCGCCCGACTACGCGCTGCCGCAGCTGCACGCCGACCTGACCACCGCACGCGTGCTGGCGATGTCGGTGGTGGGCGGCGTGCCGATCGAAACCCTGGCGGATGCGCCCCAGGACGAGCGCGACCGCGTGATGACGCTGCTGTTCGCGCTGCTGCTGCGCGAGCTGTTCGAGTTCCGCCTGGTGCAGACCGACCCCAACTTTGCCAACTACCGCTTTGAGCCCGACACCCGCCAGCTGATCCTGCTCGACTTCGGCGCCACCCGCCCCTACAAGGCGAGCATGGCCAATGAATTCCGCCGGCTCATGAAGGGCGCCATGGCTGGCGACCGGGCCAGATGGACACGGCGGCCATGGCCATCGGCTACTACGACGCCACCACGCAGGACCATCACCGCCAGACCATCCTGGACATGGGCGAGCTGGCCATCGAGCCTTTCACGCTGGAAGGCCCTTACGACTTCGGCACCAGCGATGTCCTGCCGCGCCTGCGGGCACGCGGCATCGAGCTGGGCCTGAACCGCGACTTCTGGCAACTGCCGCCGTCCGACGCCATGCTGCTGCAACGCAAGTTCGGCGGCCTGTACCTGCTGGCGATCCGGTTGAAGGCGCGAGTGGATCTGCAAAAGCTTGCTCAAACCAGGCTGCGTGCCCCACATTTGGTCCCCGCTCAACGGCAATAATATACTGAAGAGATAGCTGCGAAAGAGCGCCCTGAGAGGGGATAACTCAAGAGTAGTCAATCATTGTTCAGTGTCACATAGTAAGAGGCCTTCACTCAGCCGGTGCCTGTCGCGCGGCGAAGATACTATGGATTGAGTAAAGTCACCGAATGCATTCTGCCGCGAAAACCCTCTCCATCACCCAGGTTCTGGCCTGCGGCGCCGCCATCGTCACCCTGTCCATGGGCATCCGCCACGGTTTCGGGCTCTGGCTGCAACCCATCACGCAGGCCCAGGGATGGACGCGTGAGACCTTTGCCTTTGCCATCGCGATCCAGAACATCGCTTGGGGCACGGCCGGCATCTTCGCGGGCATGGTGGCGGACCGTTTCGGGGCCTTTCGCGTGATCATCGCTGGCGCCCTGTTCTATGCCGCGGGCCTGTTCGGCATGGCCCATGCGGCCACCCCGCTGACGTTTGCGCTGAGCACGGGCGTGCTGATCGGCATCGCCCAGGCCGGCACCACCTATGCGGTCGTCTACGGGGTGATCGGGCGCAATGTGTCGGCCGAGCGGCGTTCCTGGGCCATGGGCATCACCGCAGCGGCCGGTTCGTTCGGGCAGTTCCTGATGGTGCCAACGGAAGGCTTTTTGATCAGCCAGTTCGGCTGGCAACAGGCGCTGGTGCTGCTGGGCGGTGCCGCCTTGCTGATGGTGCCCCTGGCCTGGGGGCTGCGCGAGCCCGCGTTTGCCGATGGCGGCGTGGTGCACCGCGACCAGTCCATCGCCCAAGCGCTGCGCGAGGCCTTCAAGTACCCCAGTTTCCGGCTGCTGATGGCGGGCTACTTCGTCTGCGGCTTTCAGGTGGTGTTCATCGGCGTTCACATGCCCAGTTATCTGAAAGACAAGGGTCTGTCGCCGCAGGTGGCCAGCTACGCGCTGGCGCTGATCGGTCTCTTCAATGTGTTCGGCACCTACGCGGCCGGCGTGCTGGGGCAGAAACTGGCCAAGCGAAAGATCCTGGCGTTCATCTACCTCGCGCGTGCCGTCGCCATCACCGTGTTCCTGCTGGCGCCGCTGACACCGGTGAGCGTGTACATCTTCGCCAGCGTCATGGGGCTGCTGTGGCTGTCCACCGTGCCACCGACGAACGCGATCGTGGCGCAGATCTTCGGCGTGGCGCACCTGTCGATGCTCGGCGGCTTCGTTTTCTTCAGCCACCAGATCGGCAGTTTCATGGGCGTGTGGCTGGGTGGCGTGCTGTACGACCGCACCGGCAGCTACGACATCGTCTGGTACATCGCGATTGCCTTGGGCGTGTTCGCGGCGCTGATCAACCTGCCGGTCAAGGAAACGGCCATCGTGCGCCATATGACGAACCTGGCCGACCAGCTGTGGAGCTGCTTTTGACGAAATTTCGAACGAAATTGGCCGAATCCCAGCGTGAAATGGTTATTTCCAGCTATGAATAGCGAAGCAAACGGTTGCATTGGCGGTTTGTCGGCCCGCCATGGCAGCGAGCCGGTCTCGGCCTGGGTGCAACGCTGGTCGTCGCTGGTGCCGGCCGGCGGCACCGTGCTGGATGTGGCCTGTGGGCTGGGGCGGCACACCCGCTGGTTTCTGGCGCGTGGCCACCGGGTCTTCGCCGTGGACCGCTCGGCCGAGGCCATCGACGGCGTCCGGGCCCTGGCGCCTTCGGGCATCGGCGAGCGGCTCGAAACCCGGGTCGCGGACCTGGAAAGCGGCCCCTGGCCGTTTGCGGGGCAGCGCTTTGACGCCGTGGTCGTCACCAACTACCTGTGGCGCCCTTTGCTGCCGGTGATCGTCGACAGCGTGGCGCCCGGCGGCGCGCTGATCTATGAGACCTTTGCCGCCGGCAATGAAGCCTACGGCAAGCCCTCGCGAGCCGACTTTCTGCTGCAGTCGGGCGAGTTGCTCGCCGCCTGCGCGGGCCTGCGGGTGGTGGCCTTCGAGGACGGCTACCTGGACGGGCCGCCGCGCAGGGTGCAGCGCATCGCGGCTGTCCGGGCCGGCGCTGACGGGTCCTGGCCACCACTGCCGCTCTGACCGCCGCGCGGGTGCCTCACATGGGCGTTAGTTAGAATGCTCGTTTAGCGTTTACACCTGCGGACATGACATCCACCTATCGCCCCCTCACGGGCAGCATCCCCGCCCTGGTCACGCCGATGCTCGAAGACGGCAGCGTGGACTACGACACGCTGCGCAAGCTGATCGACTGGCACATCGCCGAGGGCACCGACGCCATCGGGGTGGTGGGCACGACGGGCGAGTCGCCCACGGTCAATGTCGAGGAACACTGCGAAATCATCCGCGTGTCCGTGGAGCAGGCCAAAGGGCGCGTGCCGATCATGGCCGGTTGCGGCGCCAACTCGACCTCGGAAGCCATCGAACTCGCGAAATTCGCCAAGAAGGTCGGCGCCGATTGCCAGCTGCAGGTCGTGCCCTACTACAACAAGCCGACGCAGGAAGGCCAGTACCAGCACTTCAAGGCCATCGCCGAGGCCACCGGTGACCTGCCGATCATTCTGTACAACGTACCGGGCCGCACCGTCGCCGATATGCTGCACGACACGGTGCTGCGGCTGGCCCAGGTGGACGGTATCGTCGGCATCAAGGAAGCCACCGGCAACATCGAGCGCGCGCAGTGGCTGATCCGCGAGGTGCCCAAGGGCTTTGCCATCTATTCCGGCGATGACCCGACCGCCGTCGCCCTGATGCTGTGCGGCGGACAGGGCAATATCAGCGTGACGGCCAATGTGGCGCCGCGCCTGATGCACGAGCTGTGCATGGCGGCCATCGCGGGCGACGCACGCCGCGCGATGGAGATCCAGCTGCGGCTGATGCCGGTGCACAAGCACCTGTTCGTCGAAGCCAACCCGATCCCGGTGAAGTGGGCGATGGCGCGCATGGGCCTGTGTGGCGGCACGCTGCGCCTGCCCATGACCCCGATGTCGGCGTCCTTTGAGCCCGTGGTCGAGGGCGCCTTGCGCGCCGCCGGTCTGGTCTGAGCCTGTCATGAGAACCCCGAGGAAACTTTCCGTGAAGCCATTCGCAACGACGGGCCACCGGCTCGCATGGGCCAGCATCCTGATCGCCGCGCTGCCGGCCTGCTCCGTGCTGCAAGAGGACAAGGTCGACTACAAGAGCGCCGGCAGCGCCCCCACGCTGGAGGTTCCACCCGACCTGACCAAGCTGAGCACCGAAACCCGCTACACCGTTCCAGGCGGATCTGTGACGGCCAGCGGCATGGCCAGGACAGCCCAGGCAACGCCCAGCGCCAGTGTGGCGCTCGTGACAGTCGGTGACGTTCGGATCGAAAAGCTGGCCAACCAGCGCTGGCTGGTGGTCAACCGCACGCCGGAGCAGCTCTGGGGCCCGGTGCGTGATTTCTGGCAGGAAAACGGCTTCCTCCTGACCGTTGACCAGCCTGCCGTCGGCATCATGGAGACCGACTGGGCCGAGAATCGCGCCAAGATTCCACAGGACATCATCCGCGCCTCGATCGGCAAGGTGATCGATGGCGCCTACTCCACCGCGGAGCGCGACAAGTTCCGCACGCGCATGGAGCGCCTGCCCGCAGGCGGGACGGAAATCTTCATCAGCCACCGGGCCATGATCGAGGTTTACAGCAGCAGCAGCAAGGACGCCACGGTCTGGCAGCCGAAGGCCGCCGACCCGGAGCTCGAGGCCGAATTTCTGCGCAAGATGATGATCAAGCTGGGTGTCACGGCAGAGCAGGCGAAGGCGCTGGTGGCCAGCAGCGCCGCGGCCAAACCCGGCGCCACGCTGACCACCGTCAACAACACGCCGGTGGTGCAGGTGTCCGACAGCTTTGACCGTGCCTGGCGCCGGGTCGGCCTGGCGCTCGACCGCACCGGCTTCACGGTCGAAGACCGCGACCGCGCCCAGGGCATCTACTTCGTGCGTTATGTCGAGCCGAACTCGGCCAAGGAGCCCGGTTTCATCGGCAAGCTGTTCGGCGCGACCGCCAAGGAATCGGCACCGATCAAGTACCGCATTGCTGTGCGAAGTGCCGGCGACACGACCTCGGTGTCTGTCCTGAGCGCCACTGGCGTTCCGGAAGCTTCCGACAATGCCAAGCGCATCCTGCAGGTGATCGTCGACGACCTGAAGTGAACACGGCGTCGGATGCTGCGCTTCAGAAACCTGGGCAGCGGCAGTTCGGGTAACGCAACCCTCGTCGAAGCCCGAAGCGGCAGCGCCGTGACGCGGATCCTGGTGGATTGCGGCCTCGGGATCCGGATCCTGGAGCGCCGGCTGGCGATTGCCGGCCTGTGCACCGGCGACATCGACGCCCTCTTCATCACCCACGAGCACAGCGATCATGTCGGCTGTGCGCATACGTTGGCGCTGCGTGAACGCATTCCCGTCTGGATGAGCCACGGCACCTGGTCCGCGCAAGGTGGACGGGACTACGAAGGACTCCTGAACACAGCCGAGCATGGCGCCGCCTTTGAGGTCGGCCCGCTCCAAGTGCATCCTTTTGCCGTCCCGCACGATGCCCGGGAACCCTTGCAACTGTCCTGCACCGACGGTAACCGGCGGCTCGGCGTGCTGACCGACCTCGGCCACGCACCGGCCGAGGTTCTGAAGCACCTCAGCGGCTGTCACGCGTTGCTGCTGGAGTGCAACCATGACCCGGACTTACTGGAAGCCTCGGCCTATCCGTTCTTTCTGAAGAGGCGCGTGGGGGGCGCCCACGGTCACCTGGCGAACGCACAGGCCGCCCAGGTGCTACAGGCCGTGCGACACGACGGTCTGAACCATGTCGTGGCCGCCCATCTGAGTCGCAAGAACAACCGGCCGGATCTGGCGCGCAGTGCGGTGGCCGGTGCACTGAACCGAACAGAAGACGAAGTCCTGGTGGCCGACCCGATTCACGGGACCGACTGGCTAAGTGCCTGAGACCTGGTCTCTGGTCGCGTGGGAGTGCGCCGTGCAATCCAAGCGCCCATGAAAAAAGCCACCTTGCGGTGGCTTTTCAAGCAAATCGCAGAGAGCGATTACTTCTTGGCAGAGGAAGCGGCAGCCTTGGCAGCGTCAGCCGCAGCCTTGGTGGCATCGGCAGCGCCCTTGGCAGCGTCAGCAGCGCCCTTGGCGGCGTCAGCAGCAGCGGCGACGGCAGGAGCAGCGGCGCCGGAAGCAGCAGCGGCAGCACCGGAAGCAGCAGCGGCAGCACCGGAAGCAGCAGCGGCAGCGCCGGAAGCGGCGTCAGCGGCGGCGGCAGCGGCAGGCGCGGGAGCGGCGGCAGGAGCGGGAGCCGGCGCAGGAGCGGGTTCTTCCTTCTTGCCACAAGCGGCGAGGGCAGCAGCAGCAATGACGGTCGCCAGAATGAGGGAGTTTTTCATTTCAATGTTCCTTAGAGGATTAGACAAAACAATTTCCGGAAATTGTCAAGGCGACTTCGGAAACCGCCATGACTGAGAGAAAGCACTCGAGCTCTTTCCGCTCAGCCGTTGATTATAACCCGGAATTTTGCAATCCTTACAAACCCTCAACACCCCGCAATCGGGGGAATTCTCTAAAGTCCCAGCGTCGTCACCGGAAATCCCGGCGAGCTCTGGCCGAGCCACTCTTTCAAGGATTCGCGGGAGGCCACCCGCGGCTCGGGCGCCGAGGTGCAGACACCGGTGCAATGCTCGGGGTCCAGGCGGCGCATGACCCAGGCGCTGGACCACAGCACACTGGGGAAGCCCACCGCGTCACCCCTGGCGTTGCGGCGGCAGTCGATGAGGTGCGCCCAGGTCTTGCGCCAAGCCACGAAACGGGGATGGGTGCGCAGCACATCCTCGTAGCTTCGGGCCAGCATCACCAGGGTGCGGCCGCTGTGGGCCCAGGCATTGAGCGAATCCACCACCGTGCGCTCGCCCAGCGGCCAGTCATGGAAGTCAGCGTCACTCAGGATGAGTTCGCGCCAGCCCTCGCGCGCGGCGCAGGCCAACGCGTCGCGCACGTTCTGGCGGAACGCATCGCGCCCTTCAAAGCGCCCTTGCGGCAACTCCGGCGCCGTTGACGGATCCCCGGACTCATTGTTTGTCATGCAGCCACCCCGCGTCACGCCAGTCGGTCATCAGTTGGCGCGCGCCCTGGCTGGCACGCGCCAACTCACCCGCGGCCAGCCGTCGCTCGTCGGCCAGGCGCCGCATCAGCTGCGCGTCGCGGCCCGATCCGCGGTAACTCTCGCCGTTGATGAAAATGTGCTGCTCGTCGAACATCATGCGTGTGCGCCGGTCCAGGGCCACAGCGCCAGTGACGAGGCGCCCCGTTCCTTTGCTTTCGGCCTCGAACCAGACATTCGCCTTCGGCTCCGAGAGGTACTCACCGAGCAGGCATTGCAGCTCGACCGGGTCATTCAGCACCGCCTGCAAGGCGTCGCGGGCAAAGTCCATCATGCCGGGCGGAATGCCGCCGGGCGACTCGACCGCCGGCTGGCCCGGATCGCGGTACACCGCGGTGCCGGCGGCATCTTCCGCGTCTTCAGCCAGGCGTTGCAGCAGCTCGCGCGCTAGTTCGCCCCGTGCTGGTTGCCGGAAACCGATTGAGTAGGTCATGCACTCGCCCACCGCCACCCCATCGTGCGCCCAGCGCGGCGGCAGGTAGAGCATGTCGCCGGGCTCCAGCACATACTCGTCCTCCGGCTGGAAGTTCGCCAGGATCTTGAGCGGCAGGCCTTCAACCAGGCTCAGGTCCTTCTGCCGGCCGATGCGCCAGCGCCGCTGGCCGTGCGCCTGCAGCAGGAACACGTCGTAGCTGTCGAAATGCGGGCCCACGCCGCCGCCGTCGCTGGCATAACTGATCATCACATCATCCAGCCGCGCGTCGGGCACGAAGCGGAACTGCTGCATGAGCCGGTGCACGCGCTCGTCGTGCAGGTCCACACCCTGCACCAGCAGCGTCCAGTCCGGGGTCTTCAATGCTGGCAGCGCCCGGCGCTCGAACGGCCCGCGCCGGAACTGCCATCCCTTGCTGCCCTGGCTCAGCAGGCGCGACTCGACCTCCTCGCGGGCCGCCAGATCGAACAGGGCCGGCCGCTCCAGCAGGGGCTTGAAACCGGGGATGGCCTGTCGCACCAGCAGCGGTTTCTTCTGCCAATGGCGCTTCATGAATTGCTGCGGTGTCAGGCCACCGAGCAGTTGCAGGGGTTGTTGGATGTCCATGGGACAATTCTGCACCATGGACATTACTGAACAATGCGTGGTCGCACTGACCTGGACGCTCAAGGACACCTTGGGCGAAGTTCTTGACGTGCTGGACGAGCCGGTGGAGTTCCTGGTCGGTGGCGACGACCTGCTACCGCGGATCGAACAGGCCCTGCAGGGCCACGCCCCTGGTGCCAGGCTGGATCTGCACATCGAGCCCGAGGAAGCCTTCTGCGACTTCAATGACCAGCTGCTGTTTCTGGAGCCGCGCAATCTGTTTCCCGCGGAGCTCGAAGAAGGCATGACGATTGAGGGCACTGCACTGCCCAAGGGCACGAACCCCGATGCACCGCGCAACGCGCAGTACACCGTCACCGAGATCTATCCCGAGCACGTCGTGCTGGACGGCAATCACCCGCTGGCGGGCATTGCGATCCGCCTGAGCCTGAAGGTCGAGGCGGTGCGCGAAGCCACGGAAGAAGAAATCGGGCGCGGCACCTGTGGCACCGGCTTCTTCAGGATCGATGTCGATCCCGACGGAACGCCCCCAGAGGCCGTCCTGCACTGAATTTCACGAAAAACACCACCATCCCGGCGCCAATTGGTCGCCAGGCGATCCTAAACTGGAAGCGCCCTGCGCGTCCGAAGCGCGTCAGTGTTTGCCGGTGGAACCGTAGCCGCCCTCGCCGCGCGCACTGGGCGCGGCAAATTCGCTCACCACGTTGAATTGCGCCTGCACCACCGGCACAATCACCAGCTGTGCCAGGCGCTCCATGGGTTGCAGGGTGAAGGCCGTGTCGCTGCGGTTCCAGGCGCTGACCATGAGTTGCCCCTGGTAGTCGCTGTCGATCAGACCGACGAGGTTGCCGAGCACGATGCCGTGTTTGTGCCCCAGCCCTGAGCGCGGCAGGATCAGCGCCGCATAGCCCGGATCGGCCAGATGAATCGCCATGCCCGTGGGCACCAGTTGCCAGGCGTTGGGTTCCAGCGTCAGTGGCGCATCCAGGCAGGCGCGCAGATCCAGTCCGGCGCTGCCCGGGGTGGCATAGGCCGGCAGCTGATCCGCCAGGCGTGAATCGATGATCTTGACGTCGATTTTCATTTCTTATGGACCCATCCCAGCGTCCGCCGGTCGATTTCAGCTATCAATTTTCTAGCGAGCACGCGCTTGGAGGCATGCGGCATCTCCGAGGCGCCCTGGGCGTCCACCAGCAGCAGCGCGTTGTCGTCCTTGCCAAACGTGGCCGGGCCGATGTTGCCCACCAGCAGCGGCACCCCCTTGCGCGCGCGCTTGGCACTGGCGTGGGCCAGCAGGTCGTGGCTTTCGGCCGCAAAGCCGACACAGTAAATCCCGCCAGCCTCTCCGCGCAGACCGGCTTGTCCGCGCGGTGATTGCGCCACCGTGGCGAGGATGTCCGGGTTTTCGATGAAGCGCAGCGCCGGCGTTTCACCCGAGCCATCCTTCTTGATCTTCTGGTCGGCCGCGGTCCCGGGCCGCCAGTCGGCAACCGCGGCCGTGGCCACAAACACGTCGGCGCGGTCCACCTGGTTCTGTACCGCGGCCAGCATGTCGCGCGCCGAGCGCACATCCACCCGTGTCACCCCCCGAGGCGTGGGCAGCAACACAGGTCCGGCCACCAGCGTGACCTCGGCGCCCGCTTCGCGCGCGGCACGGGCAATCGCAAAACCCATCTTGCCGCTGGAAAGGTTGGTGATACCGCGCACCGGGTCGATGGCCTCATAGGTCGGGCCGGCTGTCACCAGCACCTGGCGCCCGGCCAGACGCTTGGGTGAGAAGAACGCCACCAGGTCGGCCAGAATTTCGTCGGCCTCCAGCATGCGGCCGTCGCCGGTCTCGCCGCAGGCCTGCTCGCCCTGCCCCACGTCCAGCACCTCGATGCCGTCGGCACGCAGCTGCGCCACGTTTCGTCGAGTGGCCGGGTTGGCCCACATCTCGCGATTCATGGCCGGGGCCACAATGAGCGGCACCGTCGCCGCCGGTCGAGCCAGGCACAACAGGCTGAGCAGTTCGTCTGCGCGGCCATGCAGCAGCTTGGCCATGAAATCGGCACTGGCCGGCGCAATGAGGATCGCGTCGGCCTCCCGGCCCAGGTTGATGTGCGCCATGTTGTTGGGCTCGCGGGCGTCCCACTGCGAGCCATACACCGGTCGGTTGCTCAGCGCCTGCATCGTTACCGGGGTGATGAAGTGTTCGGCCGCCTCGGTCATCACCACCTGCACGCTGGCACCCTCCTTGACCAGGGCCCGGCACAGCTCCGCGGCCTTGTAGCACGCAATGCCGCCGGTGAGCCCCAGGACGATATGTTTGCCGCTCAGTTCGTTCATGGCCGGCAATATACCCTTCCCGCCGCAACCGGTCGGATTACGGGGGTCAAAGGGTGTCCAGAGGCCCGGGGGGGCCCGTATAATTCACGTTTACCACCTCCCTCGGGACCCAGCGCCCGACCCTGACATGACCAAATTTGTCTTCGTCACCGGCGGTGTGGTGTCTTCCCTGGGCAAGGGAATCGCCTCAGCCTCCCTCGCAGCGATCCTGGAATCGCGGGGCCTCAAAGTCACTCTCATCAAGCTCGATCCGTACATCAACGTCGATCCGGGCACCATGTCGCCGTTCCAGCATGGCGAAGTGTTCGTCACCGACGACGGCGCCGAAACCGACCTGGACTTGGGCCACTACGAACGATTCATCACGACGCGCATGCGCCGCGCCAACAACTTCACCACCGGCCAGATCTACAAGAGCGTGCTCGAGAAGGAGCGCCGCGGCGACTACCTCGGCAAGACGGTGCAGGTGATTCCCCACATCACCAACGAGATCCAGGATTTCATCAAGCGCGGCGCCGGCATCGGAACGCCCGACGCAGTAGACGTGGCCATCGTCGAAATCGGCGGCACGGTGGGCGACATCGAATCCTTGCCGTTCCTGGAAGCGGTGCGCCAGCTCAGCCTGAAGATGGGGCCGAACAACGCGGCCTTCGTGCACCTGACCTACGTGCCCTGGATTGCCGCCGCCGGCGAGCTCAAGACCAAGCCCACCCAGCACACGGTGCAGAAGCTGCGCGAGATCGGCATCCAGCCCGACGCCCTGCTGTGCCGCGCCGACCGGCGCATTCCGGACGACGAACGCGACAAGATTTCGCTCTTCACCAACGTGCAGAGCTGGGGCGTGATTTCCATGTGGGACGTGGACACCATCTACAAAGTGCCGCGCATGCTGCACGAACAAGGCCTGGACGGCCTGATCTGCGACAAGCTGCGCCTGAACACACCGCCCGCCAACCTCAAGCGCTGGGACGAGCTGGTGTTCGAGACCGAACACCCGACGGGCGAAGTCACCATCGCCATGGTCGGCAAGTACGTGGACCTGACCGACAGCTACAAGTCGGTCAATGAAGCGCTTCGCCACGCCGGCATGAAAAACCATGTGCGCGTGAAGATCGAGCATGTCGATTCGGAGACCATCACCGACGATGCCGTGGCGCGGCTGGCCAAGTACGACGCCATCCTGGTGCCCGGCGGCTTCGGCAAGCGCGGCATCGAGGGCAAGATCGCCACGGCACGCTTCGCCCGCGAGAACAAGGTGCCCTACCTCGGCATCTGCCTGGGCATGCAGGTGGCAACCATCGAGTTCGCGCGCCACGTGGCCGGCCTGGCCGACGCCAACAGCACCGAGTTTGAGCCCGGCTGCCCGCATCCGGTGATCGCGCTCATCAACGAATGGAAGGACGCGGACGGCAGCATCCAGGTGCGGGACGCCCACTCCGATCTCGGCGGCACCATGCGCCTGGGCGCGCAAAGCTCCGACGTGACCAACGACACGCTGGCGCATTCGATCTATGGGGACGTCGTCACCGAACGGCACCGCCACCGCTACGAAGCCAACGTGAACTACCTGGAGAACTTGCGCAAGGCAGGCCTCGTCATCTCGGCGCTCACCCAGCGCGAACACCTGACCGAGATCGTCGAGCTGCCGCAGAGCGTGCACCCCTGGTTCGTCGGCGTGCAGTTCCACCCCGAGTTCAAGTCCACGCCCTGGGATGGGCACCCGCTGTTCAACGCCTTCATCAAGGCAGCGGTCGATCATCAGGCCGCAGGCAAGAGTCTCAAGGCCGTGGCCTGACGACGGAAAGGCCCCGCATGAAGCTTTGTGGATTCGACGTCGGCCTCCAGCGCCCGTTCTTTCTGATCGCCGGCCCCTGCGTCATCGAGTCCGAGCAGCTCCAGATGGACGTGGCCGGACAGCTCAAGGAAATCACCGGCGCGCTGGGCATCCCCTTCATCTTCAAAAGCAGCTTTGACAAGGCCAACCGCTCGTCGGGCACCAGTTACCGCGGCCCGGGCATGGAACGCGGCCTCGAGATCCTGGCCCGTGTGAAACGGGAGCTGGGCGTGCCGGTGCTGACCGACGTGCACACCGAGGCCGAGATTCCCACCGTCGCCGCCGTGGTCGATGTGCTGCAGACGCCGGCCTTTCTCTGCCGCCAGACCGATTTCATCCGCGCCGTAGCCCAGAGCGGCAAACCGGTGAACATCAAGAAGGGCCAGTTCCTGTCGCCCCACGAAATGAAGAACGTGATGGACAAGGCTCGCGCCGCGGCCCGTGAGGCAGGCTTGTCCGAAGACCGCTTCATGGCCTGCGAACGCGGTGCCAGCTTCGGCTACAACAACCTCGTTTCCGACATGCGCAGCCTCGCCATCATGCGCGAGACGGGCTGCCCCATCGTGTTCGACGCGACCCACTCGGTTCAGCTGCCCGGCGGGCAAGGCACCTCGTCCGGCGGCGCCCGCGAGATGGTGCCAGTGCTGGCGCGCGCCGCGGTAGCGGTGGGAGTGGCCGGGCTGTTCATGGAAACCCATCCCGACCCGGCCCACGCGCTGTCCGATGGGCCGAACGCCGTGCCCTTGAAGCATATGAAAGCGCTTCTGGAAACGCTGGTTGCGCTGGACACAGTGACCAAGACGAACGGCTTCCTCGAAGACCACTTTGACTGACCCCCACGGAGACTCCATGGCCCCTGCCTACATCATTGTCGACATGCTGATCACCGACATGGACCAGTACCGGCAGTACATGGCAGCGGCCCCTGCGGCGGTGGCGGCAGCCGGCGGCGAATACCTGGTGCGCGGCGGCCGGTTCGAGGTGCTCGAAGGTAGCTGGGAACCTGCGCGCATAGCGATGCTTCGCTTTCCGAGCTACGAGAAGGCCAAAGCCTTCTACGACGGCGAGCAGTACCGTCAGGCCCGCGCCAAGCGCGCCGGCGCCACCCAATTCTTCAACCTGATCCTGGTGGAGGGCGTGGACGCCCCCGTCATCTGAATCCAAACCATTGAAAACGAAAGGGAATCATGAGCGCTATTGTTGACATCGTCGGGCGTGAAATCCTCGACAGCCGCGGCAACCCCACCGTCGAGTGCGACGTGCTGCTGGAATCCGGCGTCATGGGCCGTGCCGCCGTGCCCTCGGGCGCCTCCACTGGCTCGCGCGAAGCCATCGAGCTGCGCGACGGTGACAAAGCCCGCTACCTGGGCAAGGGCGTGCTGAAGGCCGTCGAGCACATCAACACCGAAATCTCCGAAGCCGTGCTGGGCCTGGACGCGTCCGAACAGGCCTTTCTGGACAAGACCCTGATCGACCTCGATGGCACCGAAAACAAGAGCCGCCTGGGCGCCAACGCCATGCTGGCGGTGTCGATGGCCGTGGCGCGCGCCGCCGCGGAAGAATCCGGCCTGCCGCTGTACCGCTATTTCGGCGGCATGAACGGCAACCAGCTGCCGGTGCCGATGATGAACGTCATCAACGGCGGTGCGCACGCCAACAACAACCTGGACCTGCAGGAGTTCATGATCATCCCCGTGGGCGCCCCGAGCTTCCGCGAGGCGGTGCGCTATGGCGCCGAGGTGTTCCACGCCCTGAAGAAGATCATCCACGACAAGGGCATGAGCACCGCAGTCGGTGACGAGGGTGGCTTCACCCCCAGCGTGGCCAGCCACGAGGCCGCCATCCAGATGATTCTGGAAGCCATCGACAAGGCCGGCTACACCGCCGGCGAGCAGATCGCCATCGGCCTGGACTGCGCCGCCAGCGAGTTCTACAAGGACGGCAAGTACCACCTCGAAGGTGAAGGCCTGACCCTCTCGGCCGAGGAATGGACCAACATCCTGGCCACCTGGGTCGACAAGTACCCCATCATCAGCATCGAGGACGGCATGGCCGAAGGCGACTGGGACGGCTGGAAGATCCTGACCGATCGCCTGGGCAAGTCGGTGCAGATCGTGGGTGACGACCTTTTCGTGACCAATACCAAGATCCTGAAGGAAGGCATCGACAAGGGCATTGCCAACTCGATCCTCATCAAGATCAACCAGATCGGCACGCTGAGCGAGACCTTCTC
Source organism: Candidatus Skiveiella danica (assembly GCA_016721925.1). Taxonomy (GTDB): domain Bacteria; phylum Pseudomonadota; class Gammaproteobacteria; order Burkholderiales; family Burkholderiaceae_C; genus Skiveiella; species Skiveiella danica. Next base: position 182,982 of record JADKHE010000005.1, on the reverse strand, counting down.
CGCCATCGAGATGGCCAAACGCGCCGGCTACACCGCCGTGATCAGCCACCGCTCGGGCGAGACCGAAGACTCGACCATCGCCGACATCGCCGTGGGCCTGAACGCGGGCCAGATCAAGACCGGCTCGATGAGCCGCAGCGACCGCATGGCCAAGTACAACCAGCTGCTGCGCATCGAAGAGGACCTGGGCGATGTTGCGGTCTATCCTGGCCGCGCCGCCTTCTACAACCTGCGCTGAAACCATGCGGCCGGCCCTCGGTCTTGCGCATCGCGGTGACTCCGGAAGGAGGCACCGCGCTATCGCAGGACAACGGACCGGCTTCACTGTTGCGGGTTGATGAACCTCCGTCCGCCCATGGGAAACCGCGTCATCCCCTTGATCCTCATCCTGCTGCTCGCGCTCTTCCACGGGCAGCTGTGGGTGGGCCGTGGCAGTGTGTCCGACGTTTCCCGAATGCAGCAGAAACTGGACGCCCAGAAAGCGGCCAACCTGCAGGCGCGCCAGGCCAACGAACGCCTGGCAGCCGAGGTGCGCGACCTGCAGGAAGGGCTGGAGATGGTCGAGGAAAAAGCGCGACTCGAACTGGGCATGGTCAAGCCCAACGAAGTCTTTGTGCAGATCGGCCGCTAGGCGCGCGCAGCCCTTGGCCGCCGCCGTCGAGCCCCGACATGCCCCTCACTGCCCTGCCCCTTCGTCCCCGTACCGACCGCTGAGTCCATGTTTGCCGAAGCGTTCGTTTTGTGGGGTTCTCCCACCACCTGGCTCGAAATCGTCGCCTTCGTGCTGGCGCTTGCCATGGTGGGCTGCAACATCCGCGAGATCCATTGGGGCTGGCCGTTGGCGGCGATCAGCTCGGTCCTGTATGTGGCCCTGTTCTGGCAGAACAAGCTGTATGGCGATGCGGCGCTGCAGGTGTTCTTCGCGCTGGTAGCCCTGTGGGGATGGGGACAGTGGCTGCGCGGGCGGCGCGACGACGGCAGCGCGCTTGCCATCAGCCGCCTGACGCGGTCCGCTCGGCTGTGGACCCTCGCCAGCTGCGCCGTGCTCTGGCCGGCCACGGGGCTGTTCCTGAAGACCTATACCGACACCGATGTGCCGTGGTGGGATGCTTTCCCCACCGCGGTGAGCATCGTCGGCCAGTTCCTTCTGGGCCGCAAGTACATCGAAAACTGGGCCGTTTGGCTGGCGGTCAACGTGGTCAGCGTGGGCCTGTTTGCCTGGAAAGGCCTGTGGCTCACGACACTGCTCTATGCGCTGTTCACGGCGCTGAGCGTGGTCGGCTGGCGCGCGTGGCAGCGCAAGCTCTGACGAAGAGCCGCCATGAACTTGCCCTCCATGGCCCGCCCGCGACGCATCGCCCTGCTGGGCGCCGAAAGCACCGGCAAGACACAGCTGGCCCAGGCGCTGGGCCTTCGGCTGCAGCAACAGGGGCTGCGCGTGACGGTGGTGCCGGAAGTGCTGCGCGAGTGGTGCGACCGCCAGGGGCGCACGCCAGGGCCCGATGAGCAGGCCGGGATCGCACGGGAACAGGCGCATCGGGTGCTCCGGCAACTCGATGCAGACGTGGTGATCGCGGACACCACACCGCTGATGACTGCGCTGTACAGCCATCTGCTGTTCGGCGACGAAACTCTCTATGGCTTTGCCCTGGCCCACCAGCGGCACTACGACGCCACGCTGGTCACCGGACTGGACCTGCCCTGGGTGCCCGATGGCCTGCAGCGCGACGGCCCGCAGGTGCGCGAGCCCGTGGACGCCCTGCTGCGCACCGCGCTGGCCCGAGCCGGTGTGAGCTGGCAGGTCATCTACGGCCGGCACGAGCGCCGACTTGAAAACGCGATGAAAGCTATCACTTCAATAGCAAATACTGACCAGCTGACGCTGGGAAACGGCCAGAAAGATCATGAAACGCCGCTTTGGAGCGGTCTCTGCGCCACCTGTGGCGATCCGGCCTGTGAACATCGGCTGTTCACAGCCCTGATGCGCCAGGACGCGGCTCACCCGGCGCCCGACCACGGTCAGTGAACGACCGGCCCGACCGGTGGCTGGGCTCCTGGCGCGGTGAAGATCTGCGCCGCATCGACCGGGTCGAAATGGTACTGCTGGCCGCAGAAATCGCAGCCCACCTCGATGTGCCCGCGCTCGGCCAGGATGCCTTCGGCCTCCTCCACCCCCAGGCTGCGGATCATGCGTCCGACGCGTTCGCGGCTGCAGCTGCAGGCAAAGCGCGGACCGGTCTCGCCGGCCAGCGGCTCGAAGCGCAGCACCGGCTCTTCCCAGAACAGCCGGCGCAGGATGGTGTCCACGTCCAGCGTCAGCAATTCCTCCCGCTTCAGGCTCTTGGCCAGGATCGCGATGCGGTTGTAGTGCTCGTTCAGGCCAATCTCGTCCTCGTTGGCGCGCGTGTCGGCGACAGGGCTCGACGCATCCGACCCCGGACCCTGTGCCGCCTGCATCGCGTCTGACCCGGCAGCCGTTGCGCGCCCTCCCAGGTTGTTCGCGCCCTGCACCGGCAGGCGCTGGATCAGCAGGCCGGCGGCCACCTGCTCGTCCGCGGCCAACACCAGCGTGGTGTCGAGCTGCTCGGACTGCAGCATGTAGTGCTCCAGCACGTCGCTCAGCTTCTCCAGAGGCTCGCGCCGGTCGCCGAACAGCGGCACCACACCCTGGTAGGCCTGCTGACCCGGCAGGCGGTCTTTCGGATCCAGCGTGATCGCGCAGCGGCCCTGGTTGTTCACGTTCACCATCTGGCTCAATGCAGCGGCGTGCGGCACTTCACCCACCACCGTCGCCGTGGCGCGCAGGCTCAGGTCCGGCTGCACTTCGGCCACGGCCACCTTGATGGGCCCGTCACCGAAGATCTGAAGGACCAGCGCCCCGTTGAACTTGATGTTGCCTTGCATCAGCACGCCGGCGGCCGCCATTTCTCCGAGCAGTTCGCGCACGGGCGGCGGGTATGCGCCAGTGGCTGTGTTGCCCGCGCGCCGGCGCAGGATTTCCTGCCAGGCTTCGGTCAGGCGTACGACCATGCCGCGCACCGGCAGGCCGTCAAAAATGAATTTGTGGAGTTCGGACACGCGTGGGAACCTGGTTGGAAGTCTGAGTGCACACCGCGCGCCGTTCGGCTCGCGAGGCGCCGTGATCAGTCGATCTTGCGCAGACCCGCCTGAAAGCGGCGGGCGTTCGCGACATAGTGGCGCGCGCTCCAGCGCAACCCCTCCATCTGTTCGGGCGTCAACTGGCGCACAGCCTTGGCCGGGCTGCCGATGATCATCGAACCATCCGGGAATTCCTTTCCTTCGGTCACCAGGGCGCCGGCCCCGACCAGGCAATTCCGCCCGATCTTCGCGCCGTTGAGCACAACGGCACCGATGCCGATCAGCGATTCGTCGCCGATCGTGCACCCATGCAGCATCACCTTGTGCCCCACGGTGACATGGTTGCCCACGACGATCGGCTTTCCGACGTCGGCGTGCATCACACTGCCGTCCTGGATGTTGGAGCCGCGGCCGATCGTGATCGTCTCCGTGTCGCCCCGAACGACCGTGCCGAACCAGATGCTGGCATCTGCGCCCAGCGTCACGGCGCCCATCACCTGGGCGCTGTCGGCCACCCAGGCGCTGGGATCAACCTGGGGCGCCACCCCGTCCAATGCATAGATCGCCATCAAAATCCTCGTCGCGCGTCGTGCAAAACCTAGAATTGTAGGGATGGAACTCCGCCAACGAGCGCTGCGGGCGCTTCAGACCTCAGACATTCAGGGAAAAGTAGACCAGTCCAGCGCCATCTGGTCACAGTTCGCTTCTTTTTCAATAGCGAACCACGACATCCCGGAGCCGCCTGGCCTGCCGGGTCGACCGGCGCAGCCGAGCCTGGTTGCGCCCACGCTGGTGCCGCAGCGCTCGCCGTTCACCGTGGCGGGCCGCGCCGCGCTGATCCATGCGATCTGCCACATCGAGTTCAACGCCATCAACCTCGCGCTCGATGCCGTCTGGCGCTTTGCCGGGATGCCGGCCGACTTCTACCGCGACTGGATGCGGGTGGCGTTCGAGGAAGCGCAGCACTTCACCCTGTTGCACGATCACCTGCAGAGCCTGGGCCACCATTACGGCGATTTCCCGGCCCACGATGGCCTTTGGGAAATGTGCGAAAAGACCCGCGACGACATCGTCGCCCGCATGGCCCTGGTGCCCCGCACGCTGGAGGCACGCGGGCTGGACGCCACCCCGCTGATCCAGGCGCGCCTGCGCAAAGTCGGTACGCCGGATGCGCTGACGGCCTGCGACCTGCTGGACATCATCCTGCACGACGAGATTGGCCACGTCACCATCGGCAACCACTGGTACCGCTGGTTGTGCGAGCGCGACGGCTTGGATCCGGTGGCCCACTACAGCGTGCTGGTGCAGCGGCACCGCGCGCCGCGCCTGCGCCCTCCGTTCAACGAGACCGCACGGCGCCAGGCCGGTTTCAGCGCGCAGGAACTGGACTATCTGCTGGGGTCTTGACTCCGCTCAATTTCCTGCCCGGGCGCGGGCAGACAATGGCGCCATCGGACTGCATGAAGGCGCCGGTTCGGTGAGAGCTTGAACGGCGCTGCGTTCGAAATTCAAAGGAATGTGATGCTCCCCACCTGGCTCCTGTACGCAACCGCCGTCTTGTTCATCGTTCTGGCGGGCACGGCCCTGTTCTTCTTCACGCTCACCCGCGGGGCCCTGATCCTGCGCACGGTCGCCGGCAAGGCGGACAGCGCGGCGGCACATGTCTATCCGATCTACTCGAACATGCGCCTGATCCGGCTGGTCGACTGGCAGCCGATCATCGCCGCGATCCTGCTGTTTCAGTACGACCGCCTGGTGTCGGCCATCACGAGCGGGCTGCGCCAGACCGATCTTCGCGGGAAAAAGGTGCTGATCACATCCTGCGCCTTTGGCAACGTCATCCCAAGGGTGGTCCAGGCCTCGACGGACGCTGGCGCCTCGCGCGTGCTTGTCGCCGACATCATCCTGAACGAACTGCAGCACGCCAGAACCAAGCTGCCCGCCTTTGCAGGGCGCGTCGACTACATCGAAGAGAATGCCACCGCCATGACGCTGGCCGACGGCTCGGTCGACGCCAACGTGATCTTCTTCCTGCTGCACGAATTGCCGCACGAACTCAAGGGCGAAGCGCTGCGCGAGGCCTGCCGGGTGCTGGCTCCGGGCGGCAAGCTCTATCTGGCCGAATTCCACAGGCCGGAGCCCTGGGTGCTGCGCGCGCTGAGCTGGACCTACTTCAAGGTGTTCGAACCGCTCGGCCTGGCCTTGTGGGATACGCACGATCCGGTCAGGCAGCTGCAGGCCATGGAAGGGTTCAGCTGCGAGCGTCGCACCGTTTTCTTCGGCAACTTCCAGGTGATCGTGGCCACCCGGAAAGGACCGCAATAACCGGCCCCGCGCAGACTCACCCGCGCGGATGGTGCTGCGCATGCAGCGACTTCAGCCGCTCACGCGCCACGTGGGTGTAGATCGTGGTCGTGGAGATATCGGCATGGCCCAGCAGCAACTGGACCGCGCGAAGGTCAGCGCCATGGTTGAGCAGGTGGGTGGCGAACGCGTGGCGCAGCGTATGGGGTGACAACGGGGCCGTGATCCCGGCCTGCACCGCATAGCGCCTGACCAGCATCCAGAACATCACGCGCGACATGGCGGTGCCGGGATGGGGCCCGCTGGAGGTGACAAACAGGTCTTCGGTCTGCCGCCCGGCCAGCAGCAACGGACGGGCCTCGGCCAGGTAGCGCTGAAGCCATTCGCGGGCGACCTCGCCGAACGGCACCAGCCGCTCCTTGCGGCCCTTTCCCAGCACCCGCACGATGCCTTCATTGAGGCTCAGGTTCAGGGTCGTGAGCGCCACCAGTTCACTCACGCGCAGGCCACTGGCGTACATCAGCTCCAGCATGGTGCGGTCGCGCTGGCCAAGCGCCGTGGCCGTGTCGGGCGCAGCCAGCAAGGCCTCCACCTGGGCCTCGGTCAGGGTCTTGGGCACCCGCAAAGCCTGGCGGGCCGACTGGAGCTTCAGCGTGGGATCCTGGGCGATCAGGTGTTCGCGCAGCGCCCACCGAAAGTAGCGCTTGAACACCGTGAGCCGCCGGTTGGCGGACGTGGCCCGGGTGCTGTCATGGCGCGCCGAAAAGTAACGCTGAAGATGCATTTCGGCACTGGCGTCGAGCGTCAGGCCGGCTTCGTCGCCCAGCCACAGGGCATACAGGGCAAGGTCCCTGCGGTACGCCGCGAGCGTGTTGGGAGACAGGCCGTCCTCCAGCCAGAGGGCGTCGATGAACCGGTCGATGCTTGAAGCGCTGTCAGCCGGCATGGGCGAGGATCCAGGCACAGCGGGGCTTGAGCGGGGCTGGCCGTCGCGGCTGCGGTGCGGCCAGTGCGGCCATCAGTCCAGTTTGAGCTTGGACTGGTCCACCACTTTCTTGTAGACGTCGTATTCGGCTTTGATCTGGGCGGCAAACTGATCAGGCGTGTTGCCCACAATCAGCGAACCCGTGTCCTCGATGCGCTTGCGCACCGCCGGATCTTCCAGCGCCTTCTTCACGCCGCCGTTGATCTTGTCAACCACCTCCTTCGGAAGGCCCTTGGGTCCGTAGATGCCGTAGTAGGCCATGCGGTTCACCGGCTCCAGGCCGACTTCCTTGAAAGTCGGCACGTTCGGCAACTGGGTCAGCCGCTGCGGCGCGGCCACGACGATCGGAATCAGCTTGCCGGTGTTGATGAAGGGCAGCGCCGAGGGCATGTTGTCAAAGATGATCGGCACCTGGCCGGCTACCGTGTCGTTGAGCGCGGGGCCGGCGCCCCGATAGGGGATGTGGGTGATGAACACGCCCGCCAGGCTCTTGAACAGCTCGGTCTGCAGGTGGCCGATGCCGCCGGTCCCCGATGACGAGTACGAGTATTTTCCCGGGTTCTTTTTCAGTTCGGCAATGAAGCCCTGGTAGTCACGCGCGGGGAAGCTCGGATGCACCGCGATCACATTGGGCGTGGCGGCGATATTGATGATGGGGGTGAAGTCGGTCACCGGGTTGTAAGGGATCTTGGGGTTGATCGCCGGATTGGCCGCCGTGGTCGACACCGTGGCCATGCCCAGTGAATAGCCGTCCGGGGCGGCCTTGGCGGTTTCATTGGCGCCGATCACGCCGCCGCCGCCCGCCTTGTTCTCGACGATCACGCTTTGCCCGATGGCTTTTCCCAGAGGCTCGGAAATCACGCGGGCCACGATGTCGGTCGTGCCGCCGGGCGCAAAAGGAACCACCAGTTTGACAACCTTGGTCGGATAGCCCTGTGCGAAGACGGAACCCGCGGCGGCCGCGGCCACCGTGAACGCGATCCATTGACGGCGATGCATAGAAATACTCCTGAATTGCTCGATTGAAGGCCTGATCGTAATCGTACGAACGTCTCTGGTGCAGGCGGATGTCCCCTACGGGCTTACCCGCAGCGCAGCCGGATTGAAGGTATTCTCGACCCGTGAACCACGCGCAACTGCTCTTCCCCGATTTTTCCCTGATTCTGTGCGGGTATCTCCTGTGCCGGCACACGCCGTTGAACCGTTCCGTGTGGGAGCCGGTGGAGAGCCTGGTGTATTTTTTCCTGTTTCCGGTCCTGCTGTTTCACTCCATCGTGAAGAGTCCGCTGGACCTTGGTGCCGCGTCGAGCCTGATCGGAGCGGGCCTGACGATGGGTGTCACGGGCATTGCGCTCGCTTACGCGCTGCCCCACCTGCCCTGGATCGGCACGCACATCGACCGGCGCGACCATGCGGCGAGTGCGCAGGTGGCGTTTCGCTTCAACTCCTTCATCGCGCTGGCGCTGGCCGATCGCCTGGCCGGCGCGCAGGGCCTGCAGATGATTGCGGTCCTGATCGGCGTCTGCGTGCCGCTGTTCAACGTGGCCGCGGTCTGGCCGATGGCGCGCCATGCCCGGCGCGGATTCCTGCGCGAGCTGGTGCGCAACCCGCTGATCCTGGCGACCGCGTCCGGCCTGGCCGTCAACCTGGCGGGGTTCTCATTGCCGCACTGGCTTGAACCCACCGTGACACGCATCGGTGCAGCCTCCCTGGCTCTGGGGCTGATGGCGGCTGGCGCGGGCATGCAGTTCGGATCGCTGGCGAGCGGACGCACGCTGGCCGTGGCTGTGTTGTCGATCCGGCATGTCCTGCTGCCCCTGATCGCGTTCGGGCTGTCGCGGTGGTTCGGCCTGTCGAGCGTTCAGACCTCGGTGTTGCTGGCGTTCTCCGCACTGCCGACGGCCTCCAGCGCCTACGTGCTGGCCGCGCGCATGGGCTACAACGGCGCCTATGTGGCCGGACTGGTCACGCTGTCGACCCTGCTGGGCATGGCCAGCCTGCCATTCGCGCTGGGTTGGCTGCGAAACCTGTGAATCCCGCGTTTCAGGGCGCGGCGGGCTTCGAAGGCGCAGCGGGCGGCAGCGCGCCGCCGTTCAGCACCAGCTCGATGCGGCGGCGCACGCGCCGGGCTTCGACCGCGTCACCGGCGCTTTCAGCGTGGCGGGCCTGCACCTGCAGCCAGGCCAGGAGCGGGCGGCTCCAGCCTTGGCTCGACGCGGTGTCCACCGCCAGCGTGATCACGGCCGGGTGCCCTTGCCCCGCTTGAAACCACAGCGAGGCGGCCACCAGGCGAGGCAACGGCTGATCCATCGCGGGCAGAAGTGCTGCATCGCCGGAACTGATCGCCCCACCCTGCAGCAGGCGCTGGGCAGCGGGTTGCTGGGCGTTCGGCAACAGGGCGAGCTCCTGCGGAGGCAACCGACCGGCCAGGTAGTTCGCGTAGGCAATCTCGGGAGCCGCTGCATCCGCGCGCAACGCCTCGAACCCGGAGCAGGGCTCGAACACCAGACTGGCAACCTGGGTGGAACAGCGCAGCAACTCGGCCCGCGCCATCAGGCCCGCATCGCCCGTGCGCGCGACTTCCTTGCGCATGCGATCAAATTCCAGGTTCGCGACCCTCGTGTTGCCGGCCAGGTAGGCCGAGGTTGCGCGCTCGGACGCCGCCTGCGCATTGACCCTCCAGTCTGGCACCGGGGGCTGGCTGGCGCAGGCACCCAGCAACAAGGCCATGACCGCCCCCAGCATCCAGGGGCGAAGCCGCCGCGCAAACCTGATAGGCGCATTCATGGCAGTTTGATTTCCGGGTCGCGGGCAAAAGGCCATTTGCGGTTGATCTCGTTCACCAGGTGCTCCACCTTGCGCAGGCTGGCATCAACTTCGGCGCGCAAGGCCGCCAGATCCGAGGTGCCTTCGCGGGCGTTGGTCGCTACTGCCTGCGCCTCCAGCAACACCGCGTCCACCTTCTTCAGGCTGAGCCGTGCATCCGCCAGCAAACCATTGAGCTGCGCGACGGTGGCCCGCGTTGCAGGCATCACGCCGTGCTCTCCGAAAACCTGGGTATCCGCCTTGGCGGCAAGACCGTCAAACCGCGCCAGCAGGGCATTGGTGCGGTCCAGCGTGGTGATCAGCTTGCGGGCATCGGCCTCGTTGCCCATGAGCAGCCCCAGCGCTCCGCGCGGGCCGCGCAACTGGGCCGTCACGTTGCCCACGTTGGCCAGGCTGGCATTGAGCGGCGAGTCGGCCGCGGTCATCACCTGCAGGTTGGCCAGCAGTTCACGCACGGTGTTCATGAGGCGCGGGATCTCGGCCGTGGCGTCGCCGCGCAGCAGCACGCGTTCGGCTCCATCGGGCAGTGGCGGATCCGTGAGGATGCCGCTGTAGGCGCGAATGCGGGTGCCGCCAACCATGCCCCGCTCCATCGTGAAGACACTCGACGTCCGCAGCCAATGGGCATCTTTGCGCGGCACCTGCACGACAATGCGGGCGTTGCCATCCGGTGCCAGTGCGATCTGGCTGACCCGCCCGAGCGCAAAGCCCGAGAAGGTCATGTCCATGCCGACCGCCACGCCTTCGGAATCGTCCGCGATCAGCACCAGCGTCTGGGTCCGCTCGAAGACACCCCGCGCGTACAGCAGATAGCCCACCGACGCCGCAATCAGCAGCAGCACCGCAACGACCAGCATGGCCGCGCGGAATTCCAGTCGGGGTTGGGATGCGGCAGGGTCAACGGACATGGGTGCTCAGGACTCGCGTTCAGTAATAGTTGCCCACCAGCGAGGCCACCTCGATCAGCAGGATGAGCAGGAACATGCGCATCAATCCCTGAACTTCAGGCAGGTCGGACCGCCTGGAAGAAGCCGGCTCCCGGTTCATGCCGGACACGGTGGGGATCAGCGATACGGCCAGGCTGAAAAACAGCGTCTTCAGGACGAAGATCAGCGTGACGGCCGGATTGAAGACCTGGCCGACCTTTCGGGTGTAGGAGTCGAATGCCTGGTGCGTCGGTCCGTGCACCACCAGGTAGGCCAGCACCAATGCAACCACGCAGCTGACGACGGCGAGCGTGAGCACGGCAAACATCCCGGCCAGTGCGCGCGGCATCGCCTCCAGCACCAGCGCACCGGTGCCTGTCTCGGGCTCGCGCCGCGCCACTTGCCTCGACAACACCACCCCACCGGGCAAGGTGACGTTCACCGCCACGAAGAGTGCCGACGTCAGCGGGATCAGCTCCAGTACCAGCACCCGAATCACGGTCTCCAGAGCGTACTGTGAAAGTCCGTAGCTTGCAGCCGTGACCACCACGATGCGGATCAACACCAGACTGGCCATCGCCACAAAAAGGGTGAACCAGGGCAGCATGGGTGCCGTTCCAAGATACAGGTGGCGCGCCACCGCCGCGCGCCCCGCGCCCCGGTAGCTCGACGGCGACAGCATCATGCTCAGAAGGAGCGCGGACGTGTTCAGGTTGCGCACCACGGCCTGCCACCGGCTGCGAAGTGCCGGCTGCCAGGTCTGCAGGGGACTTACGGCGCTCATGCTCTCATGATAGCGGCGCATCCGCGCCTTGCGACAGCGCCCACCTCACGTGTTCGCGGACCAGCGCATCCGGGTGGTCGAGCCGCCCCGCCAGCGCGGCGCGTGCCGTTTCAGCGCAAAAGCCCGGGGCCGATTCACGCAGGGCGTTGCCCAATGCCACCGCCACATTGCGCAGCCAGCGCGCATGGCCGATGCGCCGGATCGGGCTGCCTTCGGTGATGCGCAGGAACTCTGCCTCGCTCCAGCCCAGCAAGTGCGCCAGCGGCTGCGCGTTCAGGCCGGCACGCTCGTCGAAGTCGGCCAGGGTGCTGCGGCGGGCAAATTTGTTCCAGGGGCAGACCAGCTGGCAATCGTCGCAACCGTAGATGCGGTTGCCGATCAGCGGGCGCAGGTCCGCAGGGATCGAGCCGGCATGCTCGATGGTCAGGTAGGAGATGCATCGCCGCGCATCAAGCCGGTAGGGCGCGATGATCGCCTGCGTGGGGCAAAGGTCGATGCAGGCCTGGCAGCTGCCGCAGTGTGCGGCCGCGGGTGCACTGGCCGGCAGTGCCAGATCGACATAGATCTCGCCGAGAAAAAACAGCGAGCCCGCCTCCCGGCTCAGGATCAAGGTGTGCTTGCCGCGCCAGCCCTGGCCACTGCGCGCCGCCAGTTCCGCTTCCAGCACCGGCGCTGAATCGGCAAAGACCCGGTGCCCGAACGGGCCGACGGACTCGGCCATGCGGTCCTGCAGCTTCTGCAGACGCGCGCGCACCACCTTGTGGTAGTCCCGACCGCGGGCATAGAGCGAGACGGTCCCTTCTCCGGCCCTGCGCAGCCGCGACAGCTCGATCGCCTGCCAGCCTTCGCCGCTCGCGCGCGGGAGGTAATCCATGCGCGCCGTGATCACGCTGAGCGTACCCGGCACCAGCTCGGCCGGCCGCGCACGCCTGAGGCCGTGCGCGGCCATATAGTCCATGCTGCCGTGAAAGCCCTGCTCCAGCCATTGCATCAAGCCTGGCTCGGCGGAGGACAAATCCACGCCCGCCACGCCAATTTGGGAAAATCCCAGCTCTCCGGCCCATTGCCGAACCCGGGCCACCAACTGATGAGGATCGATCTGAGCGCTGTTGAACGTCACCCGCCCATTGTAGGAAGCGTCCCCGCCCCCGGCGTCACCGTGGCCTGGCGGAGCGAGGACGAGACAGCGGCCTTTGCGCGCCGGCTCGCGGCCAGTGCGGCCGTGCGCAATGCGTTCATCGAACTGCATGGCGACCTCGGCGCGGGCAAGACCACGCTGGTGCGCCACCTGCTGCGCGCGTTGGGCGTGAGCGGCCGCATCAAGAGCCCGACCTATGCCGTCGTCGAACCGCATGAGGCCGATGGTCTGGCCATCTGGCATTTCGACTTCTACCGCTTCGACGATCCGCGCGAATGGGAGGAAGCGGGCTTTCGCGACCTGTTTGCCAGCGCTGGCCTGAAGCTGGCGGAATGGCCGGAAAGAGCCGCCGACGTGCTGCCGGTGGCCGACCTCGAAGTGCACATCCAAACCCAGGCGGACGAGAGCCGCCTTGTGACCTGCAGGCCCCGCACCGCCACCGGCGAGGCCTTGCTGAAGGATGCCATCCCATGAAGCAGCCGCCATCCGGCCTGCTGCAACGCCGCAGCCTGCTGCAGACGGGCGCCCTGGCCTTGCTCCTGGGCGTGCGCCATCGGGCCCATGCAGCGACCATCCTTGCGGTCCGGGTCTGGCCGGCGACCGACTATTCCCGCGTGACGATCGAATCCGCGGGGCCGCTGAAGACCCGCCACTCTTTCGTCACCGCGCCCGCGAGACTGGTGGTGGACATCGAAGACCTCGAACTGAGTCCGGCGCTGCGCGAGCTGGTCGCGAAGGTGCAGGCCGATGACCCCAACATCGCCGGCATCCGGGTGGGCCAGTATGCGCCGGGTGTGGTGCGCCTGGTGGTGGACCTGAAGCGACCCATGCAGCCGCAGGTGTTCAACCTGCCTCCGGTAGCAGCCTACCGCGACCGGCTGGTCTTCGACCTCTACCCCGCCCAGGCACCCGATCCGCTGGAGGCGCTGATCGCCGAGCGCCTTCGCGACAGCCGGCCCACCGAGGCCGCACGTCCGCCGGCCGGCCCTTCCGCCCCAGCCCCCGTGCCAGTCACCTCTGTGGGCGCAACAAACGCGAATGCACCGCAGCCGCCTGTGGCGACCGATCCGCTGGGTGAACTGATCGCACGACAGTCAGGGCGCATCGGGGCGGCTGCAGCGCCGGCGCCTGCGCCCGCCCCCCCCTCACCGAGCACCCGCCGCTACCCCGAGCTCCTGCCGGCAGAACCGTCAGCTCCCGATTTGATAGCTGGACATGGCCGTCCGACGCTGGGAAACGTCGAAAAGAGCTCAAAATCCGTGCTGGACGGGCCCACCGAGCGCCTGATCATCGTCGCGCTCGACCCCGGCCATGGCGGCGAAGACCCCGGCGCCATCGGTCCAGGCGGCACCCGTGAAAAAGACGTGGTGCTGCAGATTGCGCACCGCCTGCGAGAGCGGATCAACGCCACCACACTCAAGGGTAGCCCGATGCGCGCCTATCTCACCCGGGATGCGGACTTCTTCGTCCCGCTGCAGGTTCGCGTGCAAAAGGCCCAGCGGGTGCAGGCCGACCTGTTTGTCAGCATCCACGCCGACGCTTTTTTCACACCGCAGGCCCGTGGCGCCAGCGTGTTTGCCCTCAGTCAGGGCGCGGCCTCGAGCGCCGCAGCGCGCTGGATGGCCAGCCAGGAAAACAAGGCCGACCTGATCGGCGGCGTCAACATTCAGGCCAATGACCCGCACCTGAAGCGGGCCCTGTTCGACATGAGCACGACGGCCCAGATCAATGACAGCCTGAAGCTGGGTGGCGCGATGCTGCGCGAAATCGGCCAGATCGGGCGTCTGCACAAGCCCGGCGTCGAGCAGGCGGGCTTCGCGGTGCTGAAAGCCCCTGATATCCCCAGCGTGCTGGTGGAAACCGCCTTCATCAGCAACCCCGAAGAAGAGGCCAAGCTGCGCAGCGAGGCCTACCAGGATGCCCTGGCCGACGCGCTGATGAAAGGGATTCAGGCCTATTTCGCGCGCAATCCGCCTCTGGCGCGAAATCGCCCGGTATAGGCCATCAGGTTCTGGCAGGCCGCTGGGATGGCATCGAACGGCTCGGCTCCAGGCCTGATACCGGCCCGGCCAGGGGCAACGCCGGCCACAATTTGACCGCGGAAGTCCTCTTTTCATAGCGCACCGAGTCCATCCGGCACTGGGAACCTCTCAGTTCAGGCAGGATACCCTTTGAACCGGCCTTTCCAGTGCACGAAGCCGCCCCCCGGTCGTTGGGGAAACCCCCCTAACCCGAAGCCGTCCTTCTGAGGCACAGTGGCCCGCGACGCGCCAGACCGGCGTATTGCTTAAGGACCTTTCATGGCAAAAAACAAACTCATCCTCGACTATGTCTACGATCTTGAGGCCTCACAGCCCGACAAGGTCTACCTGACCCAGCCCCTGGGTCAAGGCAAGGTAGCCGACTACACCTGGAAGCAGACGCTGGACCAGTCGCGGCGCATGGCGGCCTACCTCAAGAGCCGCAATTTCGAACCCGGCGCCCGCATCGCCATCCTGTCCAAGAACTGCGCGCATTTCTTCATGGCCGAGTTGGCGATCTGGATGGCCGGCTACACCACCGTCGCCATTTTCCCCACCGAAACCGCCGAAACCGTGAATTACGTGCTGGAGCACAGCGGGGCCAGCCTGCTGTTCGTCGGCAAGCTCGACACCTGGAACCAGCAGGAGCCGGGCGTACCCGCCGGCCTGCCGCGCATCGCTTTCCCGCTGGCGCCGCGCACCGACTACGACACCTGGGATTCGATCGCCTCACGGACCGAACCCATGGGCGGACGCCCCGCGCGCGCCCCGGACGACACCGCGATGATCATCTACACCTCGGGCTCCACCGGCCAGCCCAAGGGCGTGATGCACTGTTTCGAGAACATCACCCGGGCCAGCGAAGGCATCACCGCCGACATCAAGTCCCGTATCGGCAACCTGCCGGAAAACCGGATCATGTCCTACTTGCCGCTGGCGCACGTCTTCGAGCGGGCGTGGGTCGAGTGCGCTTCCCTGATCGACGGCAACACACGCGTGTATTTCGCGGAGACGCTGGACACCTTCCTGGCGGACCTGAACCGCGCGCGCCCCACCACCTTCATCTCGGTGCCTCGTCTGTGGCTGAAGTTCCAGCAGGGCGTGTTCACCAAGATGCCGCCCAAGAAGCTGGACCGCCTGCTCAGCATCCCCATCCTGGGCCGCATCGTCGGCCGCAAGGTGCTCAAGGGCCTGGGTCTGGATCAGGCGCTGCTGGCCGGCAGCGGCTCGGCACCGATCCCGGCCGACCTGATCGCCTGGTACCGCCGCCTGGGCCTGAACCTGATCGAAGGCTATGCGATGACCGAGGACTTCGCCTATTCGCACAACTCCACCGAGGCCATCAACGAGCCCGGTTGCGTGGGCGTGCCGCTGGCCGGCGTCAAGGTGCGCATCAGTGACGAAGGCGAAATCCTGATCAAGTCGCCCGGGGCCATGACCGGCTACTTCAAGCGCCCGGACCTCACGGCCGAAGCCTTCACCGACGACGGCTACTTCCGCACGGGCGACCGCGGCGAGCGGCGCAAGGACGGCCTGCTCAAGATCACCGGCCGTGTCAAGGAGCTGTTCAAGACCGCCAAGGGCAAGTACGTGGCGCCCGCTCCGATCGAGAACATGATCAATGCGCACCCGATGGTGGAGCTGACGCTGGTCTCCGGTGTCGGCCAGGTCGCCGCCTATGCCATGGTGGTGCTGGCCGAGGATCTGCGGCCCAAGGTCAAGGATCCCGCCGTCAAGGCCAAGGTGGATGCGGAGCTTTCGCAGTTGCTCAAGGAGGTCAACAAGCAGCTGGCCGACTACGAGAAACTGCAGATGATCGTGGTGGCGCCGGAACCGTGGACCGTCGAGAACGGCTACCTGACCCCCACCATGAAGATCCGTCGCGCCCGCATCGAGTCGGCTGTGGAGCCCCAGCTCGACGCCTGGTACGGCAAGAAGGGCGCTGTCCACTGGGTTTGATTGCCGGCGCGGGCCCCGGCAGATCGCCGATGGCCCGCTTCTGAAGCCAAAGCATGAACGGCCTGGACCCAGCGATGGGTCCAGGTTTTTTTTCGCCTCATTGCGGCGCGTTTACCATCAGGGCCTCGGCATGCAGCTGTTCTGCGAACATGCCATGATTCAGCGCTTGCGCCTGCGCCGGCCAGGACCCCAAGGACCATGAATCACCACCCCGCCTCAGGACGGGGCGGTGTCACGGTGACCTGCGGTCCGGGCGGTCGGGTCCAGGCCCTTGACACCCGAACACCCAGTCGCCCGCCATGAACGCCTCCCGATTGAAATCTGTTGCCATCGCTCTCGCCGTGGTGGCGGTCGTCGCCACTGTGCTTGGCGTGTACATCCATCGCACCAGCGCACCGGACAAGGCGGGCGATACGCCCACGAAGGGAACGAACGCTGCGGCGCGAGCCGCATTGACGGTGACCACCACCCAGCCCGTCGCAACCCAGTTGCCGATCAAGCTCAGCGCCAATGGCAACATCGCTGCCTGGCAGGAAGCCAGTGTCGGCACCGAAAGCAATGGTCTGCGCCTGGCCGAGGTGCTGGTGAACGTGGGCGACGTGGTCCAGCGCGGTCAGGCGCTGGCGCGCTTTGCCGATGACAGCGTGCAGGCCGATGTGGCCCAGGCCCGTGCCGGCGTCGCCGAAACCGGCGCCCAGGCGACCGAGGCCACCGCCAACGCCAACCGCGTCCGCACCCTGCTGAACACAGGCACCTTCAGCGGACAGCAGATCAGCCAGTACCTGGCCGCCGAGCAGACCGCCCTGGCGCGCGTGGAGTCGGCCAAGGCGGTGCTGGCGGCCCAGCTGCTGCGCCTGAAGAACACGCAGGTGCTGGCGCCTGACGCGGGCATCATCTCCGCGCGCAGCGCGACGGTCGGTGCGGTCGTTCCCAGCGGGACGGAGCTGTTTCGCCTGATCCGCCAGGGACGCCTCGAATGGCGCGCCGAGATGACCTCTACGGAACTGGCCCGTATCGCGCCAGGCACGCCGGTCGCTGTCGTCGCGGCCAACGGTGCCCGGCTCGAAGGCCGGGTGCGCATGGTGGCACCCACCGTGGACCCCCAGACCCGCGCCGGCCTGGTGTATGTGGACCTGCCGCCGATGCCCATGCAGTCCGTCCGGCCAGCGCCTGCTCGCGCGGCAGCCTCCAGCGCCGTCGCCGATGCACCTCAGGGCGCACTGCCCGGCATGTTCGCCCGCGGCGAGTTCGAACTGGGCCGCTCCAGCGCCTTGACCGTGCCCCAGCAGGCCGTGGTGGTGCGCGACGGCTTCAGCTACGTGTTCCGCCTGAACGCCGACCAGCGGGTGAGCCAGATCAAGGTGCAACTGGGGCGCAGGGTGGGTGATCGGGTCGAACTGCTGGATGGCATCGGGGCGGACGCCGTGGTGATTGCCACGGGGGCCGGCTTCCTGAACGAAGGCGACCTGGTCAAGGTGGCACCAGCGCCCGCACCCGCCGCTACCGCCGCGCCGCCGGCCTTGGCACCCGCAGCTCCTGCAGCCAAGCCCTGAGGATCCGGTGTGAACTTCTCCGCGCTCTCCATCAAGCACCCGATTCCGGCCATCATGCTGTTTGTGCTGCTGACGCTGGCAGGCATTCTGTCGTATCGCGCCAGCGTGGTGCAGGACTTCCCTGACATCGAACTGCCCATCGTCACCGTCAGCGCCACGCTTTCGGGCGCCGCACCAGCGCAGCTGGAGACGGAAGTCGCCCGCAAGATCGAGGATTCGGTGGCCACGTTGCAGGGCGTCAAGAACATCTATACCAAGGTGCTGGACGGCGACGTGACGGTTACCGTGGAGTTCATCCTCGAAAAGCCCATCGCGGAGGCGGTCAACGACGTGCGCGACGCCGTGGCCCGCGTGCGGGCCGACTTGCCCGCGGATGTGCGCGACCCCTCGGTGACGAAGGCATCGACCGCAGGACGGGTGGTGATGACCTTCACCGCCGCGGCTGCCCCGGTGTCCAGCGGCCGCGCAGCGCGCCTGGATGACCAGGCCCTGAGCTGGTTCGTCGACAACACGGTCGCCAAGCGACTGCTGAGCGTGCCCGGCGTGGGCGCCGTGAAGCGCATGGGGGGCGTGAGCCGCGAGGTCCGGATCGAACTCGATGCCGACAAGATGGCGGCCCTGCGGGTGGCCGCGATCGATGTGTCGCGCCGGCTCAGGCTGGTGCAGCAGGAAGCGCCGGGCGGCCGCGGGGATGTCAGCGGCGCCGAGCAGTCGGTGCGCACCATCGCCACGGTGAAGACCGCCGCCGAACTGGCGCGCCTGGACATCCCGCTGGCCGACGGCCGCCACATCCGGCTGGGCCAGGTCGCCACCGTGCTCGACACCGTGGCCGAGCCGCGCTCCGTTGCCACCCAGGACGGTCGACCGGTGGTTGGATTCGAGATCTTCCGCACCAAGGGCGCCGGCGAAGTGGACGTGGCCCGCGGCGTGCGCGCCGCCGTGGGCCAGCTGCAGGCGGCCCATCCCGAGGTGGTGCTCACGCCGGTGATCGACAACGCGCAACCCGTGGCGGAGAACTTCCAGGGCTCGATGGAATTGCTGTACGAAGGCGCGCTGCTGGCGATCCTCGTGGTGTGGTGGTTCCTGCGCGACTGGCGCGCCACGCTGGTGGCCGCCGCCGCCTTGCCGCTGTCGGCCATTCCCACCTTCCTGGGGCTGCACTATTTTGGCTACACGCTCAACACCGTCACCCTGCTGTCGCTGGCCCTGGTGGTCGGCGTGCTGGTGGACGATGCCATTGTCGAGATCGAGAACATCGAGCGCCATCTGCGCATGGGCAAGTCGCCCTATCAGGCGGCGATGGACGCGGCCGACGAAATCGGCATGGCGGTGATCGCCACCACCTTCGCGCTGGTGGCAGTGTTTCTGCCCACTGCCTTCATGGGTGGTATCCCCGGCCTGTTCTTCAAGCAGTTCGGCTGGACCGCCGTGCTGGCCATCCTGGCCTCGCTGGTGGTGGCGCGCCTGCTGACGCCCATGATGGCGGCCTACATCCTGAAGCCGCACAAGAACGCCGCGCACGCCGACCCCAAGGCGGCATATCACGAGGCACCCGACGGCTGGCTCATGGCGCGCTACATGGCGACCATGCGCTGGTGCCTGCGGCACCGCGCCATCACCATGTCGGGCGCTGCGGTGTTCTTCCTGGGCTCCATCTCGCTGGTGCCGCTGCTGCCGACCGGCTTCGTACCGGCGGCGGACCGCGGTCAGACCCAGATCACCATCGAACTGCCCCCCGGCAGTACGCTGGCCGAGACCCGTGCCGTGGCCGAACAGGCGCGCGTCGCGGCCATGACCATCTCGGAGATCAAGGGCGTGTTCAGCTCGATCGGCGGCGGCTCCAGCGGGGATGCCTTCGCGCCCGGCGCAGCCGCCGAGGCACGCCGAGCCGTGCTCACACTCACGACCAGCCACCGCAACGACCGCAGCGCCTCCATGGCCGATATCGAGACCCAGCTGCGCAACAAGATGCTGGACATCCCCGGCGCACGCTTCACGGTCGGCCCGCCGGACTCGGGCGTGAAGATGCAGCTCGTGCTCAAGAGCGACGACCCGGTCGCGCTGCTGGCCAGCGCTCAGAAGGTCGAACGCGAACTGCGCACCTTGCAGGGCGTGGGCAACATCAGCTCCAGCGCCTCCCTGGTGCGCCCGGAGATCATCGTGCGCCCCGACAGCGCGCGCGCCGCCGACCTCGGCGTGACGGCGGCCGCCATCGGCGAAACCGTGCGCGTAGCCACCGCAGGCGACTACGACACCAGCCTGCCCAAGCTGAACCTGAGCGAACGCCAGGTACCGATCCGCGTCAAGCTGCCGGACGCCGTTCGCGCCGATCTGGCCACACTCGAGCGCCTGACGGTGCCCGGCAAGAACGGGCCGGTGATGCTGGGCACCGTGGCCACGCTGAGCATGGAGAGCGGCCCGGCCCAGATTGACCGGCTCAACCGCAGCCGCAACGTGACGCTGGACGTGGAGCTCGGCCGCCGCCAGCTCGGCGACCTGAACGAGGAAGCCCGCGCCCTCCCCAGCCTGAGGAATCTGCCGCCCGGCGTCAGCATTGCCGAACTGGGCGATGCCCAGGAAATGCAAGCCTTGTTTGCCAGTTTCGGCATTGCCATGCTGATTGGCGTGCTGTGCATCTACGGTGTGCTGGTGCTGCTGTTCCACGACTTCATGCAGCCGGTCACGATCCTCGCTGCGCTCCCCTTGAGCGCGGGAGGAGCGTTCGTGGCCCTGCTGCTCACTGGGCGCGCGTTGTCGATGCCTTCGATGATCGGATTGATCATGCTCATGGGCATCGTCACCAAGAACTCGATCCTGCTGGTGGACTACGCCATCCTGGCGCGAGAAGGCCACCTGGGCCCCGACGGGCAGCCCACCGTGGCACCCCTGGGGCGCTTCGATGCGCTGGTGGACGCCTGTCACAAACGCAGCCGCCCGATCGTGATGACCTCCATCGCCATGGGCGCCGGCATGCTGCCATTGGCCCTGGGCTGGGGCGCCGACCCGAGCTTTCGTTCGCCCATGGCCATCGCCGTGATCGGCGGCCTGATCACCTCGACGCTGCTGAGCCTGCTGGTGGTGCCGGCGGTGTTCACATACATCGATGATTTCAAGAACCTGTTCAAGCGCCGTGTGGCGGGCATTCGGCAAGCGCCAACCGCCTCATCCGCGCGCAGCGCGACTTGAGGAAGGGATGGATGTTCCTTTCTTAAATGTGTTGTAAGACAGTTTGGCCATGCATATCCACAAGGAAGATTCAAACCACTCTTTTCCCGTATAAGTTTCCTTTTCGAAGATCCTTCCCGCCTCCGACTTCGAAGGACAGATGACACCGCAGGCGGTCGGCACTTTGACCGGCCATTCAAAACGCTTCTGGTTAGGAACCCCGACGCCAGGACCACGGTTCAAAATGTAATGAGGATGCCATCCGTCGGCGGCGGTCCGACCCATCCTGCCCATCTGATACGCTCTGCTGGATGCCTCCCACCTCCCACGCCCCGGCAAAGACGGCCGCCGCATCGGCCATGTCGCCGGGCCTGATCGTGCTGCTGCTGTCCCTTCTGCTTGGACTGCAGCCGGTCACCACCGATCTGTACCTCCCCGCCCTGCCCGCGCTGACCGAGGGCTTTGGTGCCTCGATGGCGCAGGCCCAGCTCACCCTGACCGCGCTGCTGCTTTCGTTCGGCCTGTCCCAGCTGGTCTGGGGGCCGCTGTCGGACCGCTTCGGCCGCCGCCCGGTGCTGCTGTGGGGCATGGTGGCCTACGTGGCCGCCTCGGTGGGCAGCGCGCTGGCCGCGTCGATGGACCTGCTGATCGTCTGGCGCACCGTGCAGGGCGCCGCAATGGGCGCCGGCGTGATGGCCGCGCGCGCGGTGGTGCGCGACCTGTATCAGCCGGTGGATGCGGCACGGGCCATGTCCAAGGGCCTGAGCGGCCTGGGCGTGATCGCCTGCGCCAGCGCGCCGCTGGGCGGCCTGCTGTCCGACCTGTTCGGCTGGCGCGCCACGCTGCTCGGCGTGGCCGTGTTCGGCGCCGCCACGCTGGCGCTGATCGCGTTGCGCTTCGAAGAGACCGTGCCCCCCGCCAACCGGCGCGCGCTGCACCCGGCCTCTCTCGCGAAGACCTGGGGGCTCATCCTGCGCCATCCGACCTTTCTGGCGTTCTCGGCGCTGTCGGCCGCCTCGTATGGCGGGCTGTTCACCTTTCTGGCGACCTCCTCCTTCGTCTTCATCAAGGTGCTGGGCCTGAGCAAGACGCGCTACGGGCTGTTGATGTTCTCCATGTCGCTGTCTTACATCGTTGGCACCTTCATCTGCCGGCGCCTGCTGCTGAGCCTGGGCGTGCGGCGCACCGTGGCGCTGGCGGGCGTGCTGACGATCACCGGCGGCACGCTGATGGCGGTGCTGGCGCTGGTTGGCTCGACGAGCGCCTGGTACGGCCCCTGGGCCATCGTGGGGCCGTTCTACCTGTTCATGCTGGGCCACGGGGCGCACCAGCCCTGCGGGCAAAGCGGCGCCATCGGCCCGTTTCCGCAGGCGGCGGGCACCGCGTCCGCGCTCAACGGCTTCCTGATGATGGTGGCGGCGTTCGCCATGGGCGGCTGGCTGGGCGCGCACATGGACGGCACGGTGTTTCCCATGGTCTATGGCATCTGGTTCTGGAGCGTGCTGATCACGCTGTCCGCCTGGACACTGGTGCAGCGGCACGGGCACACCCCCCGGCACTGACATGCAGGACCTGGCTGCAAGTGGCGCCATCGGCCTGGCCGGCCCCACGGCCAGCGGCAAGACGGCGGCCGCGCTGGCCATCGCGCAGCGGCACGCCGTGGAGATCATCAGCGTCGATTCGGCGCTGGTGTACCGCGGCATGGACATCGGCACCGCCAAGCCCTCGGCAGCGGAACTCGCCGCCGTCCCGCACCACCTGATCGACATCCGCGACCCCCGGCAGGCCTACAGCGCGGCCGAATTCGTGCTGGACGCGCGCCGCCTGGTCGGCGAGATCCGCGCGCGCGGGCGGCTGCCGCTGCTGGTGGGCGGCACCATGCTGTATTTCAAGGCGCTGACCCAGGGCCTGGACGACATGCCTCCGGCCGACCCCGCGGTGCGCGAGGCGCTGGACGCCGAGGCTCGCCAGAAGGGCTGGCCGGCGATGCACGCCGAGCTGGCGCGTGTGGACCCGGCCACGGCCGCGCGCCTGGCGCCCAACGACTCGCAGCGCATCCAGCGCGCGCTGGAGGTGCACCGCATCAGCGGGCGCCCGCTGTCGTCGTTTCACAGCCCAAAATCCATAGCAGCTGATGACCATTCCACGCCGGGAATGCCGCTGATTTCCCTGGAACCTGCCGATCGGGCCTGGCTGCACGCGCGCATCGCCCAGCGTTTCGACGCCATGCTGCAGGCGGGCCTGCTGGACGAGGTCCGGCGGCTGCGCGCGCGCGGCGACCTGCACGCCGATCTGCCGTCCATGCGCTGCGTGGGCTACCGCCAGGCCTGGGAGCTGCTCGATGCACAGACCGGCGACGCGCCCTTTCCGGTGGAACGGCTGCGCGAACTGGGCATCAACGCCACGCGGCAGCTCGCCAAGCGGCAGATCACCTGGTTGCGTTCCATGCCGGCGCGGCGGATCGTGCCCTGCGACCACCCCGATGCGCTGGCGCAGGTGCTGGACCAGGTCGATCAACTCGTCGCGCAAGGCGCCCACCCATGAGCCTCGTCGTCACCCACCTCACCAAGCGCTACGGCGACACCGCGGTGTTTGCCAACGTCTCGCTGAGCGTGGCGCCCGGTGAGTTCGTCGCCATCGTGGGCGAATCCGGCGTCGGCAAGTCGACGCTGCTGAACTGCATGGCCGCGCTGGACGACTGGAACGAGGGCACGGTCACGCTGGATGGGGTGGACATCGGCGCCCTCGGCGACGACGCCCGCGCGCTGTGGCGGCGCCAGCACGTCGGCTTCGTGTTCCAGGCCTTTCACGTGCTGCCGCACCTGGACGTGGCCCAGAACGTGGCGCTGCCGCTCATGCTGCTGAACGTGCACGACGACGCGCGCGTGGCGCAGATGCTGGACGCCGTGGGCCTGGCGGCCTGGGCGCGCGGCTGCCGCAACAGCTCAGCGGCGGCCAGCTGCAGCGCGTGGCCATCGCGCGCGCGCTGATCCACCGCCCCACCCTGCTGCTGGCCGACGAGCCCACGGGCAACCTCGACCCGACCACGGCCCTGAAGGTCATGGACGTGCTGGTCGATCAGGTGCGCCGCCACGGTACCTCGGTGGTGCTGGTCACCCATTCGGAGGCCGCCGCCGCGCGCGCCGACCGGGTGCTGCACCTGACGGCAGACGGCATCCGCGCTTGAGCGGGCCGATCGGCACCGATCAGTCGGTGGCGCGCACGGCCCGGTGCTCGCCGTTCTGGTGCAGCACCAGCGCCACCACCCGGCCGCCGGCGTCGCGCTCGAACTGCAGCTCGGCCTTGACCACCTCGTAGGCAAACCGGTCCGGCCGCCCCGGCACGGGGAACACCGGCACGCGAGGGAAATTGCCGGACTGCACCGCCAGCTGGCCGTCGGCCGCGCGCACGTCCAGCACCAGGTCGGCGCCGAAAACGCGTTGGGCCACAAAGCGCCCGGCATAGCCGGCCGCCACGGCATCCGGCAGCACGGCCAGCGCCGGCGCGCGGGCGTCGATGCGTGTCAGCGTCTGCTCGCCACCGCCCTGGGTGACCGTGGCCGCAGCCGGCTGGCCATCTTTGCGCGTGAACTCGTAGCTCAGGCCCTGCTCCTGATCCACGAAGCGATCCGGGCCGGCCGGGCTGAGTGGGCGATACGACACGTTGACGGGCCGGCGGAACAGCACGCCGTCCTGTGCCACCACGGTGATGGTGCCGCCGACGCTGGAGCGGTAGAGGCCCGCGTAGGGCGTCAGCTGATCCGCCGGGAGCGTGAAGGGTGACGCCACCACCGGGTAATAGCTGCCCGCAATGGCATTGCGCACCCGCCAGGGCTGGGCCTGGCCATTGCTGGTGAGCAGCACAAATGCCTCCTGCGTCTCGGGCAGGACCATCCAGACCGAGCGGTAGCCGCTGGTCCAGCCTTCATGGAAATAGCTGCGCCGCTCCTTCGGCCCGCGAATCCAGACACCGTAGCCGATCTCGCCCGTGTCGATGCGCCCCAGCGGCGTCAGCATGCGTTCGGCCGCCGGGCCCAGCGGCCCGTTTCGGCCGGCCAGCACCGCCCGGCTGAAACGCAGCAGATCGGGCACGGTGGAGCGCAAGGCGCCGGCCCCGGCGAAGGCCTGCATGTCCCAGGGTGTGGTGGGCTGGCGGCCGTCAAACCCCGGGGCCAGGCGCGGCGCCTGCTCGCCCAGGTGCTGCAGGGTGTCGGTCATGCCCAGCGGTGCCGTGATGCGCTCGCGCACCAGATCGCTCCAGGGCTTGCCATAACGCTCCGACAGGATTTCGCCCAGCAGGCCGAAGCCCAGGTTGCTGTAGCTGGCCTCGCACGGGGGTGCCTGCGTCAGTTGCAGGGATGCCAGCGCGGCCCACATCCGGGGCCGGTCGTAGCGGCGGTACGGGCTCTCGGGTGGGCCGGCCTCGCGGAAATCCGGTGGCAGGCGCGGCAGGCAGGAGCTGTGGGTGACGAGCTGGCGCAGCGTGATTGAGGCCAAGGCGGGTGAGCTGAAAACGACCCGGCCGGCCAGCACGTCGCCCAGCCGGTCGTCCAGGCCCAGATCGCCGCGCTCCACCGCCTGCGCCAGCAGCAGCCCGGTGAACACCTTGCTGATGGAGCCGATCTCGAACAGCGGCGGCGCGCCGGATCCAGGCGCCGCCGCTGGGGTCGCGTCGCCCGCCTGCACCCGCGCTTCGTGGGCCTTTCCGTCACGCCAGATACCCACCGCCGCCTGGCCGTGCTTCAGCTCGCCCAGCGCCACGCGCCCCATCACGGCCGGGTCGGCGGCCAGGCTCAAGGGCTGCGCCCACGCGACCGGCCCCAGGCCGGGCAGGCCCAGCAGCAGCACCGACACGCACAAGAAGAACCCGCGAATCCGGCTTTGAACAGGCATCACGCACCCTGGCGACATGGAAGCCGGAATGATGCCAGAGCGCCCCGGCGCAAGGCCCGCGCCCAAAGAAAAAGGCGGCCAGCCTGGCAGCCAGCCGCCTCACCCCTGGCGGGGACCCGGTTTATTCGATCGTCAGCCGTTGCGAGCCGTTGGTCAGCTTCTTCGGCAGGGTCAGGGTCAGCACGCCGTTGTCGTACTTCGCCTTGGCCTGCGCCTGGTCGATGTCCATCGGCAGCTGGAAACTGCGCGACACAGCACCGTAATAGCGCTCGCTGCGCAACAGCTTCTCGTCAGACCCTTGCCGGTCTTCCTGCTTGACCTCGGCGCGCAGGGTCACCACGTTGCCGTCCAGCGACACGTGGATCTCGTCCTTGCTCACGCCGGGCACCTCGGCCTCGACGGTGTAGCCTTTGTCGGTCTCCTTTCACATCGACCTTGATCTGGGCCGGCGACGGCAGCGGGTCGCCGTGTAACGGCCGAACGTAGAAACCGGGGGCGATGTCCTTGAAGAAGTCATCAAACAATCCGCCGCGTGTCATCAGTGAACTCATGGAGTGCTCCTTTTCAGTGGGTTGAACGCCGGGCCGATCCTTCCTTTCGTCGTCAGGTCCGGCCCGCTTGCACAGGATATTGGGGATCACGCCCAGCCGGTCTCAAGGGTCCTGCCTCACGAAAACTTTGCGTCAGGTCAAACAACCCTGCTTCGCGCCGCCGACGACGCCAGCGGCACAATGCCTGCATGCTGGCCCTGTTGCGCACCTTCTCCTGGCAGGAACTGCGCCACCACCCCTGGCGCAACGCGGCGGCGGTGGTGGCGGTGATGCTGGGCGTGGCGCTGGCGTTTTCGGTGCACCTGATCAATGCCTCGGCGCTGGGCGAGTTTTCCAGCGCGGTGCGCGCCGTCAATGGCCAGCCCGATCTGGAGCTGCGCAGCATGCAGGGCACGCTCGACGAATCCCTCTTCGGCCGCGTGGCCACCCATCCGCAGGTGGTGCTGGCCAGCCCGGTGCTGGAGTTGCCACCTACGCCACCGGCCCCGACCGCAAGCGCCTGCCGGTGCGCGTGGTGGGCGTGGATGCGCTGACGGTGGCGGCCATGACGCCGGCCCTGATGCCCCTGCCGGCCCCCGGCGCCGACCGGCTGGCGCTGCTGGCGCCGGCCACCGTGTTCCTGAACCCGGCGGCGATGGCCAGCGCTGGCGCCCGGCGGATTGCCGGGCGACGGCGCCCCTTCGCTGCAGCTGCAAAGCGCGCTGGCGCTGCGCGCGGTGAGCGTGGCCGGCACGGTGAACGCGCCCGGCGCGCCGCTGGCGGTGATGGACATCGGCGCCGCGCAGGACCTGTTTGGCGCGGCAGGCCGCCTCAGCCGCATCGACCTGCGCCTGCAGCCCGGCACCGACCGCGCGGCCTTCATCGCATCGCTGCGGCTGCCGGCGGGGGTCACAGCGGGCGAGCCCGGCGACGCGGCCGAGCGGGTCAGCAACCTGTCGCGCGCCTACCGCGTGAACCTCACGGTGCTGGCCCTGGTGGCGCTGTTCACCGGCGCGTTTCTGGTGTTCTCGGTGCTTTCGCTCAGCGTGGCGCGGCGCGCGCAGCAGTTCGCGCTGCTGGGCGTGCTGGGCCTGACCCCGCGCCAGCGCCTGCGGCTGGTGCTGGTGGAGTCGCTGCTGCTCGGTGCCGCGGGCAGTGCCGCCGGCATCGCACTGGGCACGGCGCTGGCGGCGCTGGCGCTGCGCCTGCTCGGCGGCGACCTGGGGGGCGGCTTCTTTGCCGGCGTGGCACCGGCCCTGCAATGGGAGGGCGGGGCCGCGCTGCTCTACGGGCTGCTGGGCGTGGCGGCTGCAGGGGTGGGCGGCTGGTGGCCGGCGCGCGCGGCGCAACGACTGCCCCCCGCGCAGACGCTCAAGGGCCTGGGTGCTTCGCTACAGACCGGACAGCACCGCGCCGTGCCCCTGCTGCTGATTGCTGCCGGCGTGCTGCTGGCACAGACCCCGCCGGTGGCGGGCATCCCGCTGGCGGCCTATGTGTCGGTCGGGCTGCTGCTGGTGGGCGGCATCACGGCCCTGCCCTGGCTGATCGGCCTGACTTATGACCGGCTGGCCCCGTGGGTGTCGCGCCGCCTGCTGCCCCTGCTCGCGGTGGAACGCGCGCGGCGCGTGCGCGAGAGTGCCGCGGTGGCGGTCAGCGGGGTGGTGGCCTCGCTGAGCCTGGCGGTGGCCCTGACGGTGATGGTGGCGAGCTTTCGCGAATCGGTGACGCACTGGCTGGACGTGGTGCTGCCGGCGGATCTGTACGTGCGCGCGGCCATGGGCACCGGCGCGGCCGACACGGTCTACTTCCCGCCCGAGCTGGTGCGCGAGGTGGCGAAACTGCCGGGCGTGAAGCGGCTGGCCACGCAGCGCTTCGTGCCGCTACAGCTCGACCCCGCCCGGCCGGCGGTGGCCCTGATCAGCCGCGACGGCGATGGCATGGGCCGCGGCACCGCGCTGGTGGGCGAGGCGCTGCCCGTGCCCGAGGGGCAGATCGGCATCTGGGTCAGCGAAGCCATGGTGGACCTCTATGGCGCGCGCCCGGGACAGGTGTTCGCCCCGCTTTCAGCCTTTTTTCGGCCAGGTCCCAGCGCAGAACAGTCATCTTCAGCTACGTTTTTCGTAGCAGGCGTGTGGCGCGACTATGCCCGGCAGTCCGGCGCCATCGTGATCGACCGCCATGACTATGAGCGCCTGACCGGCGACCGGCGCGTGAACGACCTCGCGTTGTGGCTGGCCGACGGCGCTGACGCCAGCCAGGTGCAGGCGGCCGTGCGCCGCGCCGCGGGATCCGGCGCCCCGGGTGCCGACGGGCTGGACACCGGGCTCGAATTCGCCTCGGCCGCGCAGATCCGCGCCACCTCGCTGCGCATCTTCGACCGCAGCTTTGCCGTCACCTACTGGCTGCAGGCGGTGGCCATTGCCATCGGCCTGTTCGGCGTGGCGGCCAGCTTCAGCGCGCAGGTGCTGGCGCGGCGCAAGGAGTTCGGCCTGCTGGCGCACCTGGGCCTGACGCGCCGCCAGATCCTGGCCGTGGTGGCCGGCGAAGGCGCGGCATGGACGGCGATCGGCGCGTTGGCCGGGCTGATGCTGGGGCTGGCGGTCTCGGTCGTGTGCTGGTGCATGTGGTGAACCCGCAGAGCTTTCACTGGACCATGGACCTGGCCGCACCCTGGGGGCGCCTGCTGGCGCTGTGCGCGGCCGTGGTGGCTGC
Source organism: Candidatus Skiveiella danica (assembly GCA_016721925.1). Lineage (GTDB taxonomy): Bacteria > Pseudomonadota > Gammaproteobacteria > Burkholderiales > Burkholderiaceae_C > Skiveiella > Skiveiella danica. The sequence goes on along the minus strand of JADKHE010000005.1, from coordinate 154,088 downwards.
GGGCACCGTGACGGCGTGGCTGTCCGGACGCGCCGCAGCCGGGCGCGATGCGGTGCTGGCGGTGAAGGAGGACTGGTGATGCGCCGACGTTCCTTGTTGCTCGCCGGCGTTCTCGGCGGGCCTCTGGCCCGGCCCGGCCTGGCCGCCACGCCCGTCGCCTCCGCCCTGCCCCGGCGCGCGCTTGTGTTTCCGCGCGACCACGGCGCGCACCCGGATCTGCGCACCGAATGGTGGTATGTCACCGGTCGGGCCCGCACACCGGGGGCCGGGGGACGCGAATTCGGCTTTCAGGTGACCTTTTTCCGAACCCGGGTGGACGCCACCCAGGCGATGGGCTCGGCCTTTGCCGCCAGGCAGCTGATCTTTGCCCATGCCGCGCTCACCGACGTGCAGGGCCGCAAGTTGTGGCATGACCAGCGCATCGCCCGCGAAGGCTTTGGCGCCGCGGGCGCCGATGTGATGGATGGCGCCATCACGCTGCGTGACTGGTCGCTGACGCGCCGGCCCGCGGACGGTGCCTGGCTGGCCCGGCTGCCGGGCGGTGATTTCTCGCTGGACCTGGTGTGCGAGCCGACGCAGCCACCGCTGCTGCAAGGCGATCAGGGCCTCTCGCGAAAGGGCCCCGAGCCGCAGCAGGCCAGCTACTACTACAGCCTGCCCCAGCTGGCCACACGGGGCCGCATCTCCCTGAAGGGGCAGACCCTGGAGGTCACCGGCCAGGCCTGGCTGGACCATGAGTGGAGCGAGGCCCTGCTGCACCCGGACGCCGTCGGCTGGGACTGGATCGGCATGAACCTGCTGGACGGCAGCGCGCTCACCGCGTTTCGCCTGCGCAGCAAAACCGGGCGGACACTCTGGGACGGCGGCTCATTCCGCCCGCGCGCCGGTGGCGTCTATGTCTTCAGTCCGGGCGAGGTGATGTTCAGCCCGCAGCGTTTCTGGAAAAGCCCGATGAGCCTGGCCAGCTACCCGGTGGAGTGGATCGTTCGCACGCCGGCGGACTTCTACACGGTCAGGGCTGTCATCGACAACCAGGAGCTCGACAGCCGGGCCTCCACCGGCGCCATCTACTGGGAAGGCCTGAGCGAGCTGCGGGACTCCAACGGACGACTGGCCGGCCACGGCTATCTGGAGATGACCGGCTACGCGCAGCCGCTTCGCCTGTAGTCGGCGGCTGCCGCCGAAGGCCCGTCATTCGCTGCCAAATTGCTCTGGATCAAGACCCGCCCCCGGGCTGCGTCCTACAGTGAGACAGTCGTTTGAGACTGTTCTATCTGGAGACAATCATGACCAAGCCCCTCTTCATCGATTCCCTCGAAGCGGCCGTTGACCACGTGCTCGACACCATTCCTGGTGACATCGTCCTCGGCATTCCGCTGGCCGTTGGCAAGCCGAACCCCTTCGTCAACGCGCTGTATCGCCGCATCAAGGCGAATCCGGCGCGCAAGCTGCGCATCATCACCGCCCTCTCGCTGATCAAACCCGTGGGCAAGAGCGATCTGGAGCAGCACTTCCTGGAACCCCTGGTCGAACGCGTGTTTGCCGACTATCCCGATCTGGAATACGCCGTGGACCTCCGCGCCCACGCGCTGCCGCCCAACATTGAAGTGCGCGAGTTCTTCATGAAGACCGGCGACTACATCGGCAACGAAGCGGCTCAGCTCAACTACATCTCCACCAACTACACCTTCGTGGCCCGCGACATGGCGGTGCAGGGCATGAATGTGATCGCCCAGGCGGTGGGCGTGCAGGGCGAAGGCGAGGCGATGCGCCTGAGCCTGTCCAGCAATCCTGACGTGGCCTTCGAGGTGATCGAGAAAATGCGCGCGGCAGGGCAGCCGCTGATGACGATCGGCGTCATCAACAAGAAGATGCCCTTCATGCCCAATGGCGCGGAGGTCGGGCCCGACTTCTATGATGTGGTGGTGACCGACCCGGCCGGCACCCACACGGTCTTCGGGGCACCCAACAACAAGGTCAGCGCGGCGGACTATGCGATCGGCCTGCACGCCTCCAGCCTCGTGGCCGACGGTGGCACGCTCCAGATTGGCATCGGCTCGCTCGGGGACGCGATCGCGCAGGCCCTGATCGTGCGCGACCGCCACGGAGAAGACTACCGCAGCATCCTTGAAACGCTCGCCCCGGACGGCCTGGAAGGCCGCGAACTGGGCCGGTTCGACCAGGGGCTGTATGGCTGCTCGGAGATGTTCGTCAATGGCTTCCTGAAGCTGATCGAGGCCGGCATCATTCGCCGCGAAGTCTACGGTGACACCGTTCTGCAGCAGATGCTCAATGACGGCCGGCTCGCCAGCGAGGTCGTCACGCCCGAGACGGTGCGCGCCTTGCTGGCCGCAGGACGGATCGGCACACCACTGTCCGAGGCGGACGTCGCCTTCCTGAAAAAGTTCGGCGTCCTGCGCACCGGCGTGACATTGGAAGGGCGCGACCTGGTGCTCGACGGTGAACGTTGCTCGTGTGATCTGTCCGACAAGGAGGCGTTCGACAAACTCTGCGCCACGATGCTTGGGGCTCGCCTGATCGGCGGCATCTACATGACGGGTGGCTTCTTCCTCGGACCGAACGACTTCTACGAGCGTCTGCGCAGCATGCCGCCGCAGGAGTTGGCGAAGATCGACATGACGCGGATCGATTTCATCAACCAGCTCTACGGCCAGGGTGACCTCAAGCGAGCACAGCGGCGCAAGGCCCGTTTCATGAACACCACGATGATCGCCACGCTGCTGGGGGCCGTCGCCAGCGACGCGCTGGAGTCCGGCCAGGTGGTCAGCGGGGTTGGCGGCCAGTACAACTTCGTCGCCATGGCGCATGCCCTTCCGGATGCGCGCCTGCTGATGATGCTGCGCGCCACGCACGACAACAAGGACGGCCTCAGGAGCAGCATCGTCTGGAACTATGGCCACGTGACGATTCCGCGCCACCTGCGTGACATCATCATCACCGAATACGGCATTGCCGACGTGCGCGGCCAGCCCGACAGCGAAGTGGTGAAACGGCTGATCGCCGTGGCAGACTCTCGCTTCCAGGAGGAACTGGTCAAGCAGGCCAAGGCCCACGGCAAGCTTGAGCGCGACTACGAGGTGCCCGAGCGCTACCGCAACAACCTGCCGGAAGCACTCGAAGAGAAACTGCACCCCTGGGCTGATGCCGGCCTGTTGCCGCCCTTCCCGTTCGGCACCGACCTCACGGCCGACGAGCTGAAGATCGTCGGCGCACTGAAGAAACTCAAGCACGCCACGCAGCACCCCAGTGAGTTGCTCTCCGTGGCGTTCAAGAGCTTCTGGGAAGGCAAACAGGCGCCGCAGGCCTATCTGGAACGACTGGGCCTGGCTGACGCGCACAGCTTCAAGGACGCCGTGATCCGCAGGCTGTTCGCGGGCAATCTCTAGTCCACCGGCAAGACAGGGCCGCCAGCTTCTACACTGGCGGTCATGTCTGCATCTCGTTCCAGCGCCTCGGCGCCATCGCTTGCCTCTGAAAAAAGCAGCGTCCCGGTGAAGTCCCTTTCGGGGCTACTTCCGTTTCTGCGGCCCTATCGGGGCCGCATCGTCCTGGCCGGTCTGTTCCTGCTGCTCGCGGCGCTGGCGACGCTGGCCTTCCCGCTGGCCCTGCGCAGCCTGATCGACGGCGGGGCGCTGGCGGCCACGGCGCCAGGCGAGGCCGCGCCCGAGCGCGGAGCGCAGATCATGGCCCTGCGTGGGCATTTTCTGGCACTGTTTTCGGTGGCCGTCGCCCTGGGTATCTTTTCCGCCTGCCGCTTCTACATGGTCAGCTGGCTGGGCGAACGGGTGACTGCGGATCTGCGCAACGCCGTCTATGCCCATGTGCTGCAGCAAAGCCCCGAGTTCTTCGAGACCACACAGACCGGCGAGGTGCTGTCGCGCCTGACCACGGACACCACGCTGGTGCAGACCGTGGTGGGCTCCTCGCTCAGCATGGGGCTGCGCAACGCCGTCATGGGCATCGGCGCGCTCGCCATGCTGGTCTGGACCAACCCGTGGGTGATGCTGCAGGTCGCCGTGGTGCTGGTGGGCGTGGTGTTGCCCGCCCTGTGGTTCGGGCGGCGGGTTCGCAAGCTCTCGCGCGCCAGCCAGGACCGTGTGGCCGACTCCAGCGCCATCGCGGCCGAGGTGCTCAACGCCATTCCCGTGGTGCAGAGCTACACCGCCGAAGGTCGCGAGGCCGCGCGCTTTGACCATGCGACCGCACAGGCTTTCATGACGGCGGTGCGCCGCACCCGTGCCCGCGCGGTGTTGGTGGCCTTCATCATCATCGCAACGTCCGCCGCGCTGCTCTGGGGCCTCTACCAGGGCACGCAGGCGGTCATGGAGGGCCGGATGTCGGCCGGACACCTGGGACAGACCGTGGTGTACGTAATCATCCTGGCGGGCGCGTTTGCGGTGCTGGGCGAGGTCTATGGCGACCTGCTGCGCGCCGCCGGTGCCACCGAGCGTCTGATGGAGTTGCTGCACAGCCCCTCGACCATCGTTTCACCCAAAAATCCGGCCAGACCCATGGTCAATCGGTCAGGTTCAGCTATTGAATTTGAAGCAATCACGTTTCACTACCCGTCGCGCCCGGCAACCCCGGCACTTGCCGATTTTTCGCTCGCCATCTCGCCGGGCGAAACGGTGGCGCTGGTCGGCTCCAGCGGCGCCGGCAAAAGCACCGTCTTCCAGTTGCTGCTGCGTTACTACGACCCTGGCACGGGCGCGGTGCGCATTGATGGCACGGCGGTTCAGGCCCTGGCGCTGGACGATCTGCGCCGGCGCATTGCAATCGTGCCCCAGGATGCGGTCATCTTCTCGGCTTCCGCGCTGGAGAATATTCGCTACGGTCGGCCTGAAGCGACCGAGGCGGACGTCCACGCGGCGGCATCCGCGGCCTTTGCCGACGATTTCATCCGAGCCCTGCCCGAGGGCTATGACACGTTTCTGGGCGAACGCGGTGTGCGGCTGTCCGGCGGGCAGCGCCAGCGCATCGCCATCGCACGTGCCATGCTGAAGGACGCCCCCCTGCTCCTGCTGGACGAGGCCACGAGCGCGCTGGACGCGGAAAGCGAGCGCGTGGTGCAGGCGGCACTGGACTCGGCCATGCGCCAACACAGCGGAGCGCGCACGACGCTGGTCATCGCCCATCGTCTGGCGACGGTGCAGAAGGCGGACCGAATCGTGGTACTGGAGCACGGTCGTATCGTCGAACAGGGCACTCACGACGCGCTGGTAACGGCCGACGGTGTCTACGCCCGACTTGCAGCGCTGCAATTCACGGCCTGAGCCCTTGCATGGGGCCCATGGGGGCCCATGGGTGCCCATGGGTGCCCGTTACTGAAGCGGCTCCTTGAGCGCTTCAGGAATCAGAAGGGGCAGCACCGCAATGCCCTCGTCCAGCAGCGCCTCGGTTTCCTCGGCGGACGCCTTGCCGCGAATGTTGCGTTCCTGCGCTTCGCCATAGTGCATCTGACGCGCCACCTCGGCAAAACGCTCGCCCACGTCTTCGGTGTTGGCCATGACACGACGCATCATCTGCATCCAGGTTGCATGTGCTGTTTGCATCACCTCACCGGGGCGCGCTGTCGCAACCGCCGAGGCCGGCAGCGACGGTGCATCCGTCCCACCCAAATTCAGCCTGGGCGCGCTGAGCAGCTTGACAACGGCTGTGTCGTTGCACACCGGGCAGGACACCAGCCCGCGCACGAGCTGGTCCTGGAAATCATCCTCGGAGGCAAACCAGCCCTCGAAGGTATGAAGGTGCGCGCACTGAAGGTCCAGGACTTTCATGGCCTTATTATGGCGTTGCCGCAGCATCCGGCGCATGCCAGTCGAGCGTCCATGCCCCGGAAAGCACCTGCTGGACCCAGAGCAGGCCTGCGACGGTTTTCGCGTCCGTCACGACCCCCTCACGACACCAGATGGCGAGTTGCTGCGGCGTCGCCGTGAAGACATCGAGAAACTCGCCGGCATCGAGCCGGCGCTCGCCCAGTGTCAGCCCGCGTGCAAACCAGATTTCGATGAACTCCGTCGAATAGGAGATCACCGGATGTATCACACCAGCTCGCGCCCATTCCAGCGCCACGAAGCCGGTCTCCTCCTGCAGTTCCCTGCGCGCGCAGGCCAGACGATCCTCGCCAGGATCAAGTTTGCCGGCCGGGAACTCGACCATGACCTCGCCGATGGGATAACGATATTGGCGCTCCAGCACCAAACGGACAGCGCCGTCCTCACCGGGCAGGAACGGAATCACCATCACCGCGCCGGGATGAACGAGGTACTCCCGGTCACTCGCACTCCCGTCAGGCAGACGCACGGCGTCGCGGAATGCATGCAGGAAGCGACCGCGGAACAACTCCTCGCGCCGGGTCATCACCTCGATCAAGTGGCTGTCGTTGGAACTCAAGGTCTGGTCCTTCCTGGGTTCAAAGGCAAAAGGGCACTGCTCGGCCGCCGGAAACCGGTGGGACGGCCCGTCACGACCCAGGCGCATCCGGTTGAAAGCGGCAGGACCTGGCAGGGCAGAAACATCGTCCAGTTCGCGCACGATCCACGGAATTTCAGTGTCGCGACGGAAACACGGGGGCTCGTCGTTAGATTCACTGAGCGCGCCCTGCCAAAAGGCGTCGGCAAACCACCAGGGTCAGGGCCCCGATTCGGCGCCTGCAAGCGCCTTGCGCCGTCTTGCCGAACCCGCTCAGGTCTTGAGCATCTGCACGATGGAATTCGCGCAAAGTGACATCAGACCGCCAGGGACAATCCCCAGAATCAGCACCAGCGCTCCGTTGATCGACAGCACGGCCCGCACATCGAGGGGAGCCGACACGGTGGTCGCGGTGATCGGGTTGTCGAAGTACATGACCTTCACCACGCGCAGGTAGTAGAAAGCGCCAATCAGCGACATCATCACGGCAAACACGGCGAGAGCAAGGTAGGAGGTCTGCCCAGAAGATACGAGCGCCTGCAAGACGGCAAGCTTGGCATAGAAGCCGACCAGCGGCGGAATACCGGCGAGAGAGAACATGCAGACGGCCATCACACCGGCATAGAGCGGGCTGCGCTGGTTCAGACCGGCGAAATCGGAGATTTCCTCGCTCTCGAAACCTTCGCGCGCGAGCAGCATGATGACGCCGAAAGTGGCCAGCGTCGTCAGCACATAGGTCACGATGTAGAACATCGATGAGCTGTAGGCATTGGCTGCCGACAACACATTGCCATTCACGACGCCCGCCATGAGACCCAGCAGCACAAAACCCATCTGGGAAATCGTCGAGAACGCGAGCATCCGCTTCAGGTTGGTCTGTGCGATGGCGGCCAGATTCCCCAGGAACAGCGAGGCCACCGCCAGCACGCCCAGCATCTGCTGCCAGTCAAAGGCCAGCGGCAGGAAGCCCTCTACCAGCAAACGGATGACGATGGCAAACGCCGCCAATTTGGGCGCACCGGCCACCAACAGCGTGATCGCTGTCGGAGCGCCTTGATAGACGTCGGGAATCCACATGTGGAACGGCACCACACCCAGCTTGAACGCCAGTCCCGCGACCACAAAAACAAGGCCAAAGACAAGCACCTGATGCTTGACCTGACCCGAGGCCACCGCCTTGAATACAGCATTCACGTCCAGCGTGCCGGTGGCGCCATACATCATGGACAGGCCATAGAGCAGGAACCCAGAGGCCATTGCACCCAGAACAAAATACTTCATGGCCGCCTCGGTGGCCGTGGCGTTGTCACGGCGCAATGCCACCAGGGCATAGCTGGACAGGGTCAGCAATTCGAGACCGAGATAGATTACCAGGAAGTTGTTCCCGGAAATCATGACCGACATGCCCAGCAGGGAGAACATGCCCAGCGTGAACAGCTCGCCGCCCCGAAGCATGTCGCGCACCTGTGCATAGGGGCGTGCATAGACCAGTGTGACCATCACGGCAATGGTGGTAAAGCACTTGAGCCAGTTCCCCATGGCATCGCTGACGACCATGTTGCCAAACGCGTAAATCGTCTGACCACCGAGGGCGTAAAGGCCATGGAGCAGCGCGACCAGCGCCAGCGTCGCCATCGTCAGTGCGTAGGTTGCCGTGCGCCGCGGATTGGTCACGAACAGGTCCGCCATGGCGATCAAACATGCCATGCCCAACAGCACGATTTCCGGATAAACCGCGATCCAACTGAGTTTGTCAATCATCTTCTGTTTCTCGATTCAGTCTGATCAGTTGAGCTTGGAGAGCGCCACGTGCCTGAGCAACTCGGTCACTGAAACATCCATCACGTCGGTGAAAGGCTTGGGATAGATGCCCATGTACAGCACCGCCACCGCGAGCATGGCCAGCATCAAGAATTCACGCGCGTTGATGTCGGTGAGATCGCGGACATGATCATTGGCCACCGGGCCCAGATAGACCCGTTTGAACATCCACAGCGTATAGGCAGCGCCGAAGATCAGGGCCGTGGCGGAGGCAAAGCCGATCCAGAAATTGAACCTCACAGCACCGAGAATCACCATCCATTCGCCGACAAAGCCGGCGGTTCCGGGCAGGCCGCAATTTGCCATGGCAAACAGCAAGGCAAAGGCGGTGAACTTCGGCATGGTGTTGACCACGCCGCCGTAGCTGGCGATTTCACGCGAATGCACCCGGTCATAAAGCACACCGATGCTCAAGAACATGGCGGCCGAAACAAAGCCGTGCGCGATCATCTGCACCAGCCCGCCGGACACGCCGATGGTGTTGAAGATGAAGAAACCCAGGGTCACGAATCCCATGTGCGCGACGGACGAATAGGCCACCAGCTTTTTCATGTCCTTCTGCACCATGGCCACCAGGCCCACATAGACCACGGCAATCAGCGACAGGGCGATCATCAGCCACGCCCACTCACGGGAAGCGTCGGGCGCAATCGGCATCGAAAAACGCAGGAAACCATAGGCCCCGAGCTTGAGCATGATGGCGGCCAGCACCGCCGAGCCACCCGTGGGGGCTTCAACGTGCACATCGGGCAACCAGGTGTGGACTGGCCACATCGGCACCTTGACCGCAAAGGCTGCGAAGAACGAGAAGAACAGCAGAGTCTGCGCGGTGCCCGACAGGGGGAGTTTGTGCCAGGTCAGCAGGTCGAAGCTGCCACCGGACTTGGTGTACAGGAATATCAGGGCAACCAGCATCAACAGGGAGCCCAGCAAGGTGTACAGGAAGAACTTGAAGGCCGCGTAAATCTTGTTCGGCCCACCCCAGATCCCGATGATCAGGTACATCGGAATCAGCGTCGCCTCGAAGAAGACGTAGAACAGCATGCCGTCCAGCGCGCAGAACACGCCAATCATCAAACCGCTCAGAATCAGGAAGGCTCCCATGTACTGGTTCACCCTCCGGGTAATCACTTCCCAACCGGCAATGACGACGACCACATTGATGAAGGCGGTGAGCAGCACAAACCAAAGCGAAATGCCATCAACGCCCAGGTGGTAGTTGACGTTGAATCGCTCGATCCACATGCTCTTTTCGACGAACTGCATCGCGGCGGTGTCAATCTTGAATCCGCCATACAAGGGAAGAGTCACCAGGAAACTGATCACGGCGCCGATCAGCGCGATCCAGCGCACGGCACCCGCCTGTTCGTCGCGGCCCAGGGCTAACAAGACGACACCGAAAACAATCGGCGTCCAGATGGCAAGGCTCAACAAACTCATTTTTCTTGTTCTCCCTACTTGTTGAGCCAGACGAAATACGTCATGAGCACAAACACGCCCAAAATCATGGCAAACGCATAGTGGTACAGATAGCCCGTCTGGAGCCAGCGCACCGCGCCAGAAACCCATCCGACGATCTTCCAGGAACCATTGACCAGAAACCCGTCGATGACCGCGGCATCACCGCCCTTCCAAAGGCCTGTGCCAATGGCGCGGGCGCCGCGAGCGATGATGTTTTCGTTGATCCAGTCCAGGTAGTACTTGTTTTCAAGCAAGGTGTAGATCGGTTGCACCCGGGACTGAATGGCTGCCGGCAACGCCGTATTGACCATGTAAAGGTAGTACGCAGCCCCCACGCCCGCCAAGGCCAGCCAGAATGGTGCTGTCGTGAAGGCATGCAGCGCCATCTGCACAGGCCCATGGAAACCTTCGGCCAACTCGACCATGACGGGGTGCTTGGCTGCATCCACCCAAATGGAGTCCTTGAAGAACTCGCCAAACAGCATGGGCTGGATCGTCATGAAGCCAATCACGACTGACGGAATGGCCAGCAGAACGAGAGGCACCGTCACCACCCATGGTGATTCGTGTGGCGCATGGTGGCTGTCGTGGTGGCCGTGGTGGTCGTCGTGGTGCGCGTCAGGGTTCTGGTCGTAACGTTCCTTGCCGTGGAAGACCAGGAAATACATCCTGAACGAGTAGAACGCTGTCACAAAGACACCAGCCAGGACCGCGAAGTTGGCAAAACCAGCAGCGGGCAGATGGCTCGCATGGACCGCTTCGATGATGCTGTCCTTCGAATAGAAACCAGCGAACAAAGGGGTACCTATCAGCGCCAGCGAACCCAGAAGCGAGGTGATCCAGGTGATGGGCATGTACTTGCGTACGCCGCCCATCCATCGGATGTCCTGGTTGTGGTGCATGCCCATGATGACCGAACCGGCACCAAGGAACAACAAGGCCTTGAAGAAGGCGTGGGTCATGAGGTGGAAGACAGCGACGGAATAGGCCGATGCCCCAAGCGCCACCGTCATGTAGCCCAACTGGGAAAGGGTCGAATACGCCACCACCCGCTTGATATCGTTCTGGATGATGCCCAGGAATCCCATGAACAGGGCCGTGATGGCACCGATCACCAGGATGAAATTCAATGCGGCGTCACTGAGCTCGAACAGCGGTGACATGCGAGCCACCATGAAGATACCCGCCGTCACCATCGTGGCGGCGTGAATCAGGGCAGAAATCGGGGTCGGACCTTCCATCGAGTCCGGCAGCCAGACATGCAAAGGGAACTGAGCAGATTTGCCCATGGCGCCGATGAACAGGCAGATGCAGATGACGGTGATCAGCATCCAGCTGGTGCCCGGGAACACCAGTTTGCCGAGTTCGCCCGCCTTCGCAAAGGCTTCCGTGTAATTCAGGGTTCCGGCATAGGCGGCAATGAGACCGATACCCAGGATGAAGCCAAAGTCGCCCACGCGGTTGACGAGAAACGCCTTCATGTTCGCGAAGATGGCGCTGGGTTTGTTGAACCAGAATCCGATCAGCAGGTAAGAGACCAGGCCCACCGCTTCCCATCCGAAGAAGAGCTGCAACATGTTGTTGCTCATGACGAGCATCAACATGGAGAACGTGAACAAAGAGATATAGGAAAAGAAGCGGTTGTATCCGTCATCCTCTTCCATGTAGCCGATGGTGTAGATGTGAACCATCAGCGACACGAAGGTCACGACGCACATCATCATGGCGGTCAGGCCGTCTACCAGGAATCCGATCTCCATCTTGAGCCCGCCTACCACCATCCAGGTGTAGAGAGTCTCGTTGAAGCGGGCCCCATCAACCGCCACGCTCTTCAGCGTCATGGCCGACAGCACGAAGGCCACCAGGACCCCCAGGATCGTGAACGTGTGCGACAGGCGGCGGCCAATGCGGTTGCCACCGAAGGATGTCCCCCACACACCGGCAAGGATGGACCCGACCAACGGGGCCAGCGGCACAGCCAACAGGGTTGAAGCAGAAAGGGTTTGACTCATTTTGAACTTGAAGAACCTGCGTTCAGCCCTTGAGCGTGTTGAGTTCGTCGACGTTGATGCTGGACTTGTTGCGGAACAGCAGCACCAGGATGGCTAGGCCAATCGCAGACTCCGCCGCGGCGACAGTCAGGATGAAAAACACGAAGACCTGGCCGTGGAGATCACCCAGGTAGTGGGAAAAAGCCACGAAATTCATGTTGACCGCGAGCAGCATCAGCTCAATGGCCATCAACAGGACGATCAGGTTCTTCCGATTCAGGAAGATGCCGATGATGGATAGCGCGAAAAGGATCGCTCCAAGCGAAAGAAAATGTCCGAGCGTCAGGGTCATGGTTGTTTCTCCGTCGCGCCCAAGGCAGCCCCAGCTGTTGCATCACTGACATAGGGCTGCGTCGATGGCATCTTCACGACATCCAGTCGATCGCGTGCCTTGACCCGGACCTGATCGGACACATCAATGTGTTTGCTGTCCTTGCGCTGCCTCAGGGTCAGGGCAATGGCGGCAATCATGGCCACCAGCAGAATCACGGCGGCAACTTCCAACGGATAGATGTATTGCGTATAGATCAGTTTGCCAAGTTCGCGGGTGTTCGACACTTGCTGAGCGGCTTGGCCCAAGACAACCGGCGCCTTCGGCTCTTCCGAAATTCTGAACCCTCCGATCAGGACCGCAGACATTTCAAGCGCAATCAACACTCCAATCCCCGCCGCAAGGGGGAAATGGCGCCAAAAACCTTGTCGCAAGCTGTCGATGTTGACATCCAGCATCATCACCACGAACAGGAATAGAACCATCACAGCGCCCACGTACACCAAGACGAGCGCAATGCCGAGAAATTCCGCCTTGAGAAGAATCCAGATGCATGCCGCCTGAAAAAAGGCCAGCACCAGGTACAGCACCGCGTAGACCGGGTTGCGCGCCGTTATCACCCTGAACGAGGCGAACAGCAACACCGCTGCAAAGAAGTAGAAGAAACCGGTTTTGGCGTCCATGAGCGTTTCTTTTTTTGTGGGTCTTGATGGCTGGTCAGGCTGTGAAACGGTCAGCGATATTTGGCGTCTGCCGCCTTTGCCGCCGCGATCTGCGGTTCGAACCGATCACCGACCGCCAGCAACATGTCCTTGGTGTAATACAGGTCGCCCCGCGTTTCACCGTGGTATTCAAGAATATGGGTCTCGACAATCGAATCGACCGGGCAGCTTTCTTCGCAAAAGCCGCAGAAGATGCATTTGGTCAGGTCGATGTCATACCGGCTTGTCCGGCGCGAACCATCCGCACGTTCTACTGACTCGATCGTGATGGCCATTGCCGGACATACGGCCTCGCACAACTTGCAGGCGATGCAGCGCTCCTCCCCATTCTCGTAGCGACGCAATGCGTGCAGGCCACGGAAGCGCGGCGACAGCGGGGTCTTCTCCTCCGGATACTCCAGCGTGATCTTGCTACGGAAGGCGTACTTCCCAGTCAGCGCCATGCCCTTGAACAGTTCCGTCAGCAGGAAGCTGGACAGGAAGTCCTTCAGGGAAAAGCCAGACGGGCTCGAAGGAACGACAGCGCTTGGTGTTGGATTGGACATAAGCGTTTCGAATTAATTCCAGATGTTCCAGGGCGTCTGCATCCACGCTCCGACAACCACCAGCCAAACCAGCGTGACCGGAATGAACACTTTCCAGCCCAGACGCATGATCTGGTCGTACCGGAAGCGAGGGAACGTGGACCGAATCCAGATGAACAAGGTCACCATGCAGAAGGTCTTGAGACCCAGCCAGATCCAGCCCGGAATCCAGGTGAACAGCTCGCTCTGGATCGGCGGCAACCAGCCGCCGAGGAACATCAGGGTGGCGAGAACTGAAACCAGCCAGATGTTGGCGTATTCAGCCATCTGGAACAGCGCCCAGGACATGCCCGAGTACTCAACCATGTGGCCCGCCACAATCTCGGCTTCCCCCTCAATGACGTCAAAGGGAATCCGGTTGGTTTCAGCCAGACTGGAAACAAAATAGACGACAAAGACCGGCAACAGCGGCAACCAGTTCCAGGATAGGAAATTCAATCCCATTTGCGCAAACTGCCCCTTGCCCTGAACCGCAACGATGTCAGACAGATTCAAGCTCGCCGACACCATGAGCACGATCAGGAAGCAGAAACCCATGGCGATTTCATAGCTGACCATCTGCGCCGAAGCCCGCAACGCGCCAAGAAACGCATACTTGGAGTTGGACGACCAGCCGGAGATGATTACGCCGTAGACTTCCATTGAGGTGATGGCCATCAGGAACAGCAGGCCGGCATTCACATTCGCCAGGGCAAACTCGGGGCCAAAAGGCACGACGGACCATGCGGCCAACGCCGGCATGACCGTCAGGACGGGCCCCATGTAGAACAGCAGTTTTTCTGCGGCAGCTGGTCTGACGATTTCCTTGGTCATCAGCTTCAACGCGTCGGCGATGGGCTGGAGCAGACCCAGAGGTCCCACGCGATTCGGGCCCATCCGGACTTGCACCCACCCCAAGACCCGGCGTTCCCACAGCGTCGTATAGGTCACCGCGCCGAGCACCACCATCAGCACGACCGTAATCTTGATCAGGTTCCAGATCACAGGCCACGCCAATTCTCCCCACCACCCCGCGGCCAGCAAGCCTTGCCCGAAATTGTGAATGGCATCAATCATGCGACCACCTCCTTCAGATCGGCATCTCGCCTGGCGTCCGCGGTCAATTGCAACGAGGCCGAACGGCGAACCAATCCATCGAGTTGGTAGATCGCCGCGGTGACAGGCTGACCCTGGGCGGGCGCGAGATCGACCATCGCGCTCGTCTCATTGCTGAGGCAGTTGACAGCAACCACCGCGCCCTGCGGCGAAACCTGAACGCCTGCCACAGCACGCAGAACATCCTGCGAGGAATCGAAATCAAAACCAGGCAGGTCCAGCAAGTTGGCCAGAACCCGCAGCACCTTCCATGCGGGCCGGGCATCTGCCAGCGGCTTGACGACCGCGTGGAAACTCTGTACCCGCGCTTCGGCATTCACAAAGCTGCCTGATGTCTCAGTAAAGGGCGCCACGGGCAATACGACGTCGGCGAAATCCATGTTCGCCTTGAACGGATTCAAGCTCACCACCATGTCCGCTGAACCCAATGCGGTTTTTGCGTTTACACCTGCTGCGCTGTCGAACTCGGGCTCCGTGTTGAGCAGGATGAGCGCCTTCAAACCGCCCGCCAGCATTTTCCCGGCATCAAGTCCGCCTTCACCCGGATAGACGCCCGCCACTTGAGCGCCGACGGTATTGGCCGCCTCACAGAAATAACCGACCGACGCCCCGGTCTGGCTACCGATCCAGTTTGCCAATGCCAGTAAACTGGACGCCCTGCCATGGTGAGCTGCAGCATTGCCCAGCAGGATCGCCTTGCGCTCGCCGCTCAACAGCGAACCGGCAATGGCGCGCGTTTCATCAGAGACCGTCCCTGGAACCGGCGCTTCGACGCCCTTTTGCGCGGCAACCGCGGCGGCGACACCTGCCAGCGCTTGCACCCAAATGGATGCATCGGCCAGTAGTGTGTGGGCCACCGGCATCGCCCAATCCATAGACCGGTCCTGAAGCGAACTGACGGCACACCCCTTGCGCACGGCTTGACGGATTCTTTGCGCGAACAGTGGGTGATCCTTGCGCAGATTCGAACCCACCACCAACACGCGCTGCAATTCAGACAACGAGGCAATCGATGTGCCCAGATAACGCACACCTTCATCGGGCGCGAATTCTGCGTGGCGCAGGCGGGCATCAAGGTTGGGGGAACCCAGCCCCTTGACCAGTGCGCCAGCCAGGTGCAATTCCTCCAGCGTGCTATGGGGACTGGCCAACAAGCCAATGCTGGCCGGGCCATGCTGACCCTTCACCTGCTTGAGCCCATTGGATACGTACTCAAGGGCGGTTTGCCAATCCACGGCCGTCCATTGCCCACCTTGCTTGAGCATCGGCGTGGTAAGGCGCTCATCGGAATTCAATGCTTCGTAGGAGAACCGGTCGCGATCGGCAATCCAGCACTCGTTGACTGCCTCATTCTCAAACGGCACCACACGCAGAACACGATTGCCCTTGACCTGCACGATCAGATTGGCACCCGTGGAATCATGGGGGCTGACGGACTTGCGCCGCGACAACTCCCAGGTGCGCGCACTGTACCGAAACGGCTTGCTCGTCAGCGCGCCGACCGGGCACAGGTCGATCATGTTGCCAGACAGTTCAGAGTCCACAGTCTGGCCGACAAAAGTCTCAATCTCCGCATGTTCGCCACGATGGGACATTCCCAGTTCCATCACGCCGGCAACTTCCTGACCAAAACGCACGCATCGTGTGCAGTGAATACAGCGGCTCATCTCTTCCATCGAGATCAGCGGGCCCACATCTTTATGGAAGACCACACGCTTTTCTTCCTGGTAACGGGAAGAAGAGCCTCCGTAGCCAACAGCCAGATCCTGCAACTGGCATTCGCCACCCTGATCGCAGATCGGGCAATCCAGCGGGTGATTGATGAGCAGGAACTCCATCACCGACTGCTGAGCCTTGACCGCTTTTTCGCTCTTCGTGCGGACCACCATGCCCTGGGTGACGGGCGTGGCACAGGCAGGCATCGGCTTGGGCGCCTTCTCCACGTCGACCAGACACATGCGGCAATTCGCCGCGATGCTCAGCTTCTTGTGATAGCAAAAATGGGGAATGAAGGTGCCAGCTTTCTCGGCAGCATGCATCACCATGCTGCCTTCGACCACTTCAACTTTCTTTCCGTCGAGTTCGATTTCAATCATGTTGGCTGGCTCGCTTAGACGTAGGCCGGGACCATGCAGGTCTTGTGGGCCACGTGGTATTCGAATTCCGGACGGAAGTGCTTGATCATCGCCCGAACGGGCATGGCTGCAGCGTCGCCGAGCGCGCAGATCGTGCGACCCTGAATGTTCTCGGCAACGTTGTCCAGCAGATCCATGTCACTCTGCCGCCCCTGACCGTTCTCGATGCGGTCGACGACGCGCGAGAGCCAGCCCGTGCCTTCGCGGCAGGGGGTGCACTGTCCGCAGGATTCGTGCATGTAGAAGTAGCTCAGACGTTGCAGGCTCTTGACCATGCAGCGACTGTCGTCCATCACGATCACGGCGCCAGAACCGAGCATCGATCCCGCTTTGGCGATCGAGTCGTAGTCCATCGTGCATTCCATCATGATCGACGCCGGCAGCACCGGTGCAGAAGATCCGCCTGGAATAACCGCTTTCAGCTTGCGCCCGGCACGCACGCCACCCGCAAGTTCCAGCAACACGGAGAACGGCGTCCCCATGGGAATCTCGTAATTACCGGGCCGCTCGACGTCACCACTGACCGAATAGATCTTGGTCCCACCGTTGTTGGGCTTTCCGCATTGGAGATAGGCCTGTGCGCCATTGCGGATGATCCAGGGAACCGCCGCGAACGTCTCCGTGTTGTTGACCGTCGTCGGCTTCCCATAGAGTCCGAAACTGGCCGGAAACGGTGGCTTGAAGCGAGGCTGACCTTTCTTGCCCTCCAGCGATTCAAGCAATGCCGTCTCCTCGCCGCAGATGTAGGCGCCAAAACCATGCGCGGCGTACAGCTGGAAATTCAGACTGCTGCCAAGGATGCGATCCCCGAGCAGTCCGGCAGCGCGTGCTTCCTGCAAGGCCTCCTCGAACCGTTCGTACGTCTGGAAGATCTCGCCGTGGATGTAGTTGTAGCCCACCGTGATACCCATGGCATAGGCGGCGATGATCATCCCTTCGATCACGATATGGGGGTTGAACTGCAGGATGTCGCGGTCTTTGCAGGTGCCCGGCTCGCCTTCGTCCGAGTTGCAGACCAGATACTTCTGTCCAGGAAACTGGCGGGGCATGAAGCTCCACTTCAGCCCGGTCGGAAAACCGGCGCCGCCACGTCCACGCAATGCTGACTCCTTCACGGTGGCGATCACCTGATCCGGCGTCAGCCCCTCGCCACCATCGACGCCGAGGATCTTGCGC
Source organism: Candidatus Skiveiella danica (assembly GCA_016721925.1). Taxonomy (GTDB): domain Bacteria; phylum Pseudomonadota; class Gammaproteobacteria; order Burkholderiales; family Burkholderiaceae_C; genus Skiveiella; species Skiveiella danica. The sequence goes on along the minus strand of JADKHE010000005.1, from coordinate 136,340 downwards.
AAGGCCTGATAGCCACCGCGCGCCTCGTAATCCTTCAGGCGCCAATTGCGCCCGTCGATGCCACTGAGAATCTGCGGATTAAGGTGGCGGTCGTGGAAGCATGTCTCGACCCCGGTGGCCTGGAACTGCGCAAGTACCTGCTGGGGGTTCATGCTTTGCCCTCCGCCGCGCGAAGACCATCCACCAACTGGTCAAGCTTTTCATTGCTCATGAAGCTGCACATCGTCCGATCGTTGACCAGCAACACCGGGGAATCCGCGCAAGCACCAAGGCACTCACATTGCTGCAGCGTGAACAGGCCATCTGGCGTCGACTCACCCATGGCAATTCCGAGCTTCTTCTCGAGATGCTGGAGCGCTTTTCCTCCGTCCCGAAGTTGGCAGGGCAAATTGGTACATACGTTCAACTTGTACTTGCCAACCGGTTGCTGGTTGTACATGTTGTAGAACGTGGTGACCTCATGCACAGCCATTGGGGCCATGCCAAGGAACTCCGCGATATCGCTCTCGGACTCTGGACTGACATAGCCGTGCTGCTGCTGTGCGATGGCAAGACACGCCATCACCGCCGACTGCCGCTGATCCGCCGGGTATTTCGCCACTTCCAGCTCGAAGCGCGCTCTCGATTCTTCGGAAATCATCGGTCAACTTCCCCAAACACAATATCCATCGTGCCAATAATGGCCACGGCATCGGCAAGCATGTGCCCGCGACCCATTTCATTCAATGCCGCGAGGTGAACAAACGCTGGCGGCCTGATCTTCATGCGATAGGGCTTGTTGGCTCCATCGCTGACCATGTAAATGCCAAACTCGCCTTTGGGATGTTCGATGGCCGCATACGCCTCGCCTTCGGGCACTGCGAAACCTTCGGTGAACAGCTTGAAGTGATGGATCAGTTCTTCCATATTGGACTTCATCGATTCACGGTCGGGCGGAGCGACCTTGTGGTCATCTGTAATGACCGGCCCAGGGTTGACGCGCAACCAATCCACGCACTGCTTGATGATCCGGTTGGACTGTTTCATCTCTTCCATCCGGACGAGATAACGGTCGTAGGTGTCGCCGGTCTTGCCCACCGGAATGTCGAAATCCAGCTGGTCGTAGACGTCATAGGGTTGCTTCTTGCGAAGATCCCAGGCAATCCCGGACCCGCGCAGCATGGGCCCGGTAAATCCAAGATTCAAGGCGCGCTCGGGCGTCACGACACCAATGCCGACGGTACGTTGCTTCCAGATGCGGTTGTCGGTCAACAGGGTGTGGTACTCATCCAGATACGTCTGGAAACGCAGGGTGAAATCGTCAATGAAGTCAAGCAAACTGCCATCCCGATTTCGGTTGAGCTTTTCCGTCGACTTGGCGCTTCGAATCTTGTTGGGCTGGTGCCGCGCCATGGTGTCCGGCAGGTCACGATAGACGCCGCCAGGACGGAAATAGGCGGCATGCATGCGAGCACCGCTGACCGCCTCATACATGTCAAAGAGGTCTTCCCGCTCGCGAAAAGCGTAGAACATGACCGTCATGGCCCCGCAATCGAGCGCATGCGCTCCCACCCAAAGAAGGTGGTTCAGCAAACGCGTGATCTCGGAAAACATCACACGGATGTATTTGGCGCGAACGGGAACTTCCAAGCCCAGCATCTTCTCGATGGCGAGACAGTAAGCGCTCTCGTTGCACATCATCGACATGTAGTCGAGTCGATCCATGTAAGGCAAGGCCTGCAGATAGGTCCTGGTCTCCGCCAACTTCTCGGTTGCGCGGTGCAGCAGACCAATGTGCGGGTCCGCGCGCTGGATCACTTCGCCGTCAAGCTCCAGGACCAGACGCAATACGCCATGCGCTGCAGGATGCTGCGGCCCGAAGTTGAGTGTGTAGTTCTTGATTTCAGCCATGTGAAAAACTGCCTAGTGCAAGCTTCCGTAGTTGTCTTCACGGATGATGCGCGGTATGTTTTCGCGCGGCTCGATGGTGACCGGTCGGTAGACGACGCGCTTTTGCTCAGCGTCGTAGCTCATCTCGACATGACCGGAAATCGGGAAATCCTTGCGGAATGGGTGACCGATAAAGCCGTAGTCCGTCAGGATGCGGCGCAGATCGTTGTGGCCATCAAAAACAATGCCAAACAAATCAAACGCCTCGCGTTCGAACCAGTCTGCGGCGCTCCAGATTCCACACACCGACTGGACCACCGGGAAAGTGTCATCGGGCGCATAGACCTTGAGGCGAACCCGCTGGTTCAGACTGACCGACAGCAAATGACACACAACGCAAAAACGCAGGCCGACCTGCGGTTGATCCTTGTACGTCGAATAATCAACCCCGCACAGATCAATCAATTGCTCGAACCGGCAGGCTGGATCGTCGCGAAGAATCTCCGCGACCCGCAGATAATTCGCGGCATCGACCACGATCGTCAACTCGTCCAACCGGACCACACTGCTCACCAGCAAGTCCCCCAGGACCCTCTCAACGTTTGCCTTGAGTTGCTGCGGATCAATCGCGTATGAATTCATTGCCATCCTCTCATGCCCGTGCGATGGTCTGAGTCCGGCGAATCTTCTGCTGCAACTGGAGAATTCCGTACAGCAACGCCTCTGCCGTGGGCGGGCAACCCGGCACGTACACATCGACCGGCACCACGCGATCACACCCACGCACCACCGAATAACTGTAGTGGTAATAGCCCCCGCCGTTGGCGCATGAGCCCATCGAAAGCACCCAGCGCGGCTCGCTCATCTGGTCGTAAACCTTGCGAAAGGCCGGTGCCATCTTGTTGCAAAGCGTGCCCGCAACAATGATCAGGTCCGACTGGCGCGGACTGGGGCGAAACACCTCCGCACCAAACCGGCTGATGTCATAACGCGCTGCGGTCACGTGCATCATTTCGACCGCGCAGCATGCCAGGCCGAAGGTCATGGGCCAGATCGACCCCGTCTTCGCCCAGTTCACCACCGAGTCGTAACTCGTGGTGATGAACCCCTCTTTGAGAACGCCTTCAATCATCGTGTCACTCCCAATCCAGGGCACCCTTTTTCCACATGTACGCAAAGCCAATGGTCAGGATGACCACGAACTCAAGACCCACGAGAAAACCGAACAAACCCAACTCCTTGAGCGCAACCGCCCAGGGGAACAGGAAGGCAGTTTCCAGATCGAACAAGATGAAGAGAATGGCAATGAGGTAGTAGCGCACATCAAACTTCATGCGCGCGTCTTCGAATGCTTCGAAGCCACACTCGTAGGGGGAATTTTTGGCCGGATCGGGGCGATTCGGTCCGAGGATGTAGCCGATGACTTGCGGCGCAATGCCAACGGCAGCGCCAATCAAGATGAACAGAAAAACGGGGAGGTATTGTTCCAGGTTCATCTTGCGGATCTGATCATCACTTTGGCCTGACGACCCTTCAGGCCGAAAAGGCTGTTTCAGTTGGTGCCGTCGGCGAGACTCGAACTCGCACAGCTTTCGCCACTACCCCCTCAAGATAGCGTGTCTACCAATTTCACCACGACGGCAGTCTTTTTTGTTCGCTGTAGCTGAGGAAAATCGCACAGTACGCCACGTTCGAACAGCTAAGAGTTTACCCTGAAAAACCTTCCAATCTCCTGACGCGAAGGAGGAATTTCAGCGCGTCTAGTCTCTATTTCCCGGGAATCTGGGCTGCGCCGGATGCCGGTGCTGCAGGAGCTGCCGGCACGGGGGTTGCTGGCACGCCAGCGCTTCCCGGAATTTGCGTGGCGGCGCCCGACGCGGCCGGAGCTGGCGCAGTGACGGCAGCACGCTCCAGCACACTGGAACTGCTCGCCGCGGGCCGAACACCGCCGAAATAGGCCAGCAACAAGGTGCAGACAAAGAACACGGCAGCAAGCGCTGCCGTGGTGTGCGAGAGAAAGTTGGCGCTGCCACTGGCACCGAACAGGCTGCCCGAGCCGCCGCTTCCAAAGGCTGCGCCCATGTCAGCGCCCTTGCCGTGCTGAATCAGGATCAGGCCGATCATGCCCAATGCTGAAAGCATTTGAACCGCCAGAAGAAGGGTTAGCAGGACACTCATTCAATAACTCCAGAAATAGATAATCGGTCGCGACAGGGGTCAGCCTGCGGCGGCAATGATGGTCAGGAAATCGGGCGCCTTCAGCGAGGCACCGCCAATCAGCCCGCCATCGATATCGGGCTGCGCCAGCAATTGCGCAGCATTGGCGGCGTTCATGCTGCCACCGTAGAGAATCGCGATGCGATCCGCATGGTCACTGGCGGCTCTGAGCTGCGCGCGCAGGACCGCGTGCACTTGCTGCGCCTGCTCAGGTGAAGCGGTCTTGCCGGTCCCGATGGCCCACACCGGCTCGTAGGCCACCACGATTTCACTGATGCAATGGCCATTGGCGTGGATAACGGCGGCAAGCTGGCGCTTCACCACCTCCTCGGTCTTGCCGGCCTCGCGCTCCGCCAGCGTCTCCCCGACGCAGACGATGGGCGTGATGCCCGCGGCCAGCGCCCGCTGCGCCTTGGCCGCCACGGCCGCGTCGGTTTCGCCATGGTACTGACGGCGCTCCGAATGACCGACGATCGCGTAGCGCACCCCGAATTCCTTCAGCATCGCCACCGACACCTCACCGGTGTATGCCCCGGATTCATGAGCAGACACGTCCTGGGCACCCAGCGAAATCTCCGAATTCGCCAGCAGCACCTGCAGCTGAGCCAGGTACGGCGCCGGCGCGCAGACTGCGACGTTGCATGCCGGCACGCTTAACCCCCCAACAGCGCTTTCGCCAGTGCTTCGTTTGCAGCCAGGCCACCGTTCATCTTCCAGTTGCCGGCGATGAGCTTCTTTTTCATGCATCACCCCAAGTGAGAACAATTTTTCCGATGTGCTGATTGGACTCCATCAGCGCATGAGCCCTCGCAGCCCCGCTGGGAAGGTCATCGCCCACCGCCAGTGCATCGAACACGCTGTGAATCACTGGCTTGATGTGCCCGGATTCGATCAGCGACCAGACTTTGGCCTTCAAGGCCTTCGCGATGGCTGCCTTGAACTCGACTGGCCGGGGCCGCAATGTAGAACCGGTCACCGTCAGGCGCTTACGCAGTACCAAGCCGGCATTGAACTCGCTCTTGACGCCACCTTGCACCGCGATGAGGACCAGTCGACCATCTTCCGCCAGACACTCGATCTCGCGAGCCACATAGCCGCCCGCAACCATGTCAAGCACCACATTCACGCCGGCACCGTCGGTCAGTCGCTTGACTTCCGCGACGAAATCCTGCGTCTTGTAATTGATGGCGTGATCCGCCCCCAAGGCCAGGCAAGCCGCACATTTGTCGTCGCTGCCCGCGGTTGCGATCACCATAGCGCCCAGCGCTTTGGCCATCTGGATGGCCGTAACGCCAATGCCACTCGTGCCCCCCTGAACCAGCAGGACTTCACCGGCTTGCAAGCGCGCCCGGTCAAACACGTTGCTCCAGACTGTGAAGAACGTTTCGGGCAATGACGCGGCCTCAACGTCGCTCAGGCCATGTGGGACGGGAAGACATTGGCCGGCCGGTGCAACACACCGCTCGGCGTATCCTCCGCCCGCCACCAGAGCGCAAACCCGGTCGCCGATCGCCAGTCCGGCCGAATCCATGGCGGCCGGATCGCCCGCTTCGATGACACCTGCCACCTCCAAGCCGGGAATATCCGACGCGCCAGGCGGCACCGGGTAACTGCCGGTGCGCTGCAAGACGTCGGGTCGATTCACCCCACTGGCTGCCACGCGAATCAGCACTTCACCGATTCCCGCCACCGGATCCTGCCTCACTCCCGGGACCAGCACCTCAGGCGCGCCGGGCTTCTGGATTTCAACGACTTTCATGTAAAAACGGAATCAGTCCAGCGTCAAATGGTCAACATCTGCTATATAAAAAATAGCGATTATTGCTGGGCAGCCGCGTCCGGGTTGTGGGGCGCACGATCCAGCAGCGCTTTCATGGACAGCTTGACCCGGCCTTTTTCATCGGTCTCGAGCACCTTGACCTTGACGATCTGGCCTTCCTTGAGATAGTCGGTCACCTTCTCGACGCGCTCATGCGCGATCTGGCTGATGTGCAGCAGACCGTCTTTGCCAGGCAGCAGGTTGATCAGGGCGCCGAAATCCAGGATCTTGGTCACCGGGCCTTCATACACCTTGCCGATTTCCACTTCCGCGGTGATTTGCTCGATGCGGCGCTTGGCCTCATCGGCCTTGGTCGCGTCGGTGGCGGCAATGGTGATGGTGCCGTCTTCGTCGATATTGATCTGGCACCCGGTTTCTTCGGTCAGCGCACGGATGACGGAGCCGCCCTTGCCGATCACGTCACGGATCTTCTCGGGATTGATCTTCATGGTGTAGAGCTTGGGCGCGAAGTTGGACACCTCGGCCTTGGCCTCGCCCATGGCCTCCTGCATCTTTCCGAGGATGTGCATGCGGGCTTCCTTGGCCTGCGCCAGCGCCACCTGCATGATTTCCTTGGTGATGCCCTGGATCTTGATGTCCATCTGCAGCGCGGTGATGCCGTTGGTCGTGCCGGCCACCTTGAAGTCCATGTCGCCGAGGTGGTCCTCGTCACCCAGGATGTCGGTCAGGACGGCAAAGCGGTTGGCTTCCTTGATCAGGCCCATTGCGATGCCGGCGACATGCGCCTTCAGAGGCACGCCGGCGTCCATCAGCGACAGGCAGCCGCCGCAGACGGATGCCATCGACGAAGATCCATTCGATTCGGTGATCTCGGACACGACACGCATCGTGTAGGGGAACTCTTCCTTGCTCGGCAACACGGCAACCAGCGCGCGCTTGGCCAAGCGGCCGTGGCCGATCTCGCGGCGCTTGGTGCTGCCCATGCGGCCCACCTCGCCGGTGGCAAAGGGAGGCATGTTGTAGTGCAGCATGAAGCGGTCTTCGTACTCGCCGGCCAGGGCGTCGATGCGCTGGGCATCGCGTTCGGTGCCCAGAGTGGACACGACGAGCGCCTGGGTTTCACCGCGGGTGAACAGCGCCGAGCCGTGGGTGCGCGGCAGCACGCCGTTGCGGATTTCGATGGGGCGCACGGTGCGGGTGTCACGGCCATCGATGCGCGGCTCGCCGGCCAGGATCTGGCTGCGGACAATACGGGCCTCGATGTCGAACAGCATGCCCTCGACCTTGACGCTGTCGAACGCCACACCGGCCTCCTTCAGGTCGGCCATCACCACGGCGTAGGCCTCGCGGCAGGCGTGCGTGCGGCTCTGCTTGTTGCGGATCTGGTAGGCGGCGCGCAGCTTCTCTTCGGCCAGCGCCGTGACCTTGGCAATCAGGTCCTCGTCCTTGGCCGGCGCTTTCCAGTCCCAGACCGGCTTGCCCGCGTCACGAACGAGTTCATGGATGGCATTGATCGCGACGTTGCCTTGCTCGTGGCCGAACACGACCGCACCCAGCATGATTTCTTCCGACAGTTGCTGAGCCTCGGACTCCACCATCAGCACGGCCGCTTCGGTGCCGGCCACGACCAGATCCAGCTGGCTGCTCTTGCGAGCGGTCTGGCCCGGGTTCAGCACGTACTCACCGTTGATGTAGCCGACGCGGGCGGCGCCGATGGGGCCCGCAAACGGAATGCCGGAGATGGCCAGCGCGGCGCTCGACGCGATCAGCGCGGCGATGTCGGCGTCCACCTCAGGGTTCAACGAAATGGTGTGAATCACCACGTGCACCTCGTTGAAAAAGCCCTCGGGGAAGAGTGGGCGGATGGGGCGGTCGATCAGGCGGCTGGTCAGGGTTTCGTGCTCGCTCGGCTTGGCTTCACGCTTGAAGAAGCTGCCCGGGATCTTGCCGGCGGCATAGGTCTTCTCGATGTAGTCGACGGTCAGAGGAAAGAAGTCCTGGCCGGGCTTGGAGCCCTTGGACGCCACGACGGTCGCCAGCACGACGGTGTCATCGATGTTGACCAGCACGGCGCCGGAGGCCTGGCGAGCGATCTCGCCGGTTTCCATGACGACGGTCTTGTCGCCCCACTGGAAGGTCTTGGTGACTTTGTTGAAGATGGACATGTTCAGCTCCTGATATCAGCGGCACATGAGGCTGTGCCGGGGGCCCGGAGCCGGACTATCCGAACACGATGCCATTCCATGAAAGATCGGCAATCCTTCATGGAATGACACAGCGCGTATTCGTCGCGACAGACTCCGAAATGAAAAACTCAAAGTAGAAAGCGCCTGAGCTAGTGAACTAACTCAGGCGCCTTGCATTCAATTTACCGATTACTTGCGCAGGCCAAGCTTGGCGATCAGCGCAACGTAACGGTCGGCATCCCTGGACTTGAGGTAGTCCAGCAGCTTGCGGCGACGGCTGACCATGCGCAACAGGCCGCGACGGCCGTGGTGATCCTTGGCATGCAGCTTGAAGTGGGGGGTCAGTTCGTTGATACGGGCGGTCAGCAGAGCGACCTGAACTTCGGGGCTGCCGGTATCGGTCGCGCCGCGGGCGTTGGCCTTGACGACCTCGGCCTTGATGGAGGATGCAATCATCTTGATTTCCTTAAGGATTGATCGGCTGGCGAGTGGCCCGCTTCACCGAAGTTTTCAACTTGCGCCGCAGGCTGGAACTGCCCATGGCGTGCGCCTTGCGGGATGCAAAGCCTTGGAATTATACCCCGATCCGCTCGTTCGCCGGCCGCTGGTCTGCCAGCCATGTTCTGAGCCGGTCCACGCCGAGGGCCAGGCGATTCGGGTCGTGGGAGGCAAAACACCAGCGCAGCCAGCCGCGGGCTTCGGGTGCAAACGCATCGCCAGGCGCCAGCCCGAGCCCGGCTTCGACCACCAGCCGCTTGGCCGTGACCAGCGAATCATCAAAGCCGGAGACCCTGAAAAACGCATACATGCCGCCCCGAGGCAGCGCCAGCTGCACCCCTGGCACCGCGGCCAGCAAGGGGATCAGCGTGTCCCGGCAGACCTTGAGGTGCGCCACCACGCGCGGCGTCACGTCGGCAGTGCGATGAAGCGCCACCACCCCGGCGCGCTGGGTGAACACGCTGGCGCAGGAGGTGTTGAATTCGATCAACTTGCCGACGTGGTGGGTCATGTCCGGCGGCATCACCAGCCAGCCCAGGCGCCAGCCCGTCATCAGGAAACTCTTGGAAAAGCTGTGCACCACGACCAGCCGGTCGTCCGCGGCAGCGATATCCAGGAAACTCGGCGCGCAGCCATTGTCCGTGTCGTCCGCGAAATACAGGCGCTCATAGACCTCGTCGGCAAGGATCCAGGTGCCCGTGCGCCGGCAGTGGTCCAGCAGGGCCTGCTGTTCGCGGCGGGTCAGCGTCCAGCCGGTCGGGTTGTTGGGCGCATTCAGGATCAGCACCTTGGTGGCCGGCGTGACGGCTGCCAACAGACTTGGCAGATCCAGCGTCCATTCGCCGTCGACCGGTTTAAGCGCAACACACCGGACCCGGGCACCCATGATCGCCGGCTGGGCCGTCAGGTTGGGCCAGACCGGCGTGACGGCGACCACCTCATCGCCGGCATCGACCAGCGCCTGAATCGCAATCATCAGCGCGTTGACACCACCGGAGGTGATCGCAATGCGCCCGCTCTCAACGGGGCCGTGCAGCGCGCTCATGTACGTGGACACCGCCTGCCGCAACTCGGGCAGGCCCAGGTTGTGCGAGTAGAAAGTCTCGCCGCGCTGAAGGGACTCGATGGCGGCCTGCCGGATGAAGTCCGGCGTCACCTCGTCGCTTTCGCCAAACCAGAATGCGAGCACATCGTCGCGGCCCATGCCGGCATTGGCGACTTCACGGATTCTGGATTCTTCGAGATTCAGGACGGCTTGGCGCATGGTGAAACAAGGGGTTCGATCAAGCGCCGATCCTAGCCGACCCGCGCGGCGCCGGCTCGCTGGCTATGATGCGGCCAAAGTCCAGAACCATCCAGGAGGTCACCATGTCCATCACGCTCCCGCTCCGCACCCTGAGCCTGGCCGCCCTGCTGGCGTGCGCCGTCGTTGCACCCGTTCGGGCGGCCACGCCGTCCAGCGCGCCGGGCACCCCGCCCGGCACGATGGCCAACGCCAGCAACACTGCGCCGGCATCGGCCCAGCCGGAAAAATCCAAACACAAGAAAAAGAAGTCCAGCACCGTCAAGTACGACAAGGGCTCCGCCGAGACCACTGCCGAGCGCGACCGCCGCCTGAAGCGCGAATGCAAAGGCCGGCCCAATGCCGGCGCCTGCCTGGGTTACGCCTCGTAGCCAGAACCGGACCCTGCGCGCGAGGTGAAGTGCTCCGGAATCGCGCCACTCAGACCGGGCGCACCATCCGGCAGGTGCTCGGCAGTTCGGCCTGGGCCGGGCTGATCTGGCGGATCACCCGGAATCCGTAGCCCGAGCCCTCGACGTCGAACTTGACGCCTGACGCTCCCTGTCGGTCCATCAAGCCCACCACCAGCGGCTGCTGAAACTGATGGTCCGCCGCGCGCATGCGCCCGCCCTGCCCGCTCAGGCTCACCGCTGCCTGCTCCAGCTGCCCGGCCACGGCGACCATGTTCGTGGCCGACCCGCTCTTCTCCATCGCCTGAACCAGTGCCTCGACCAGCAGTTGCATGCGCATGTGCACGTAGTCGTCCTCGGGCTTGGGAAAGCGCGCGCGAAAGGAGCGGTAGAACGCCTCGCTCGGCGCCCCGGGCACGTTGGGCAGCCAGTCTGCCACGGCCACCACCCGGCCGATCCCGGCATCGCCGATCGCAGCCGGCGCACCGAGGGCATTGCCGTAAAAGGTGTAGAACTTGCCCTCGAACCCGACTTCCCGGGCTGCCTTGACCAGCAAGGTCAGGTCATTGCCCCAGTTGCCGGTGATCACGGCCTGCGCGCCACTGGACTTGATCTTGGCGGCGTAAGGCAGAAAGTCCTTCACCCGCCCGACCGGATGAAGCTCGTCGCCGACGATCTGCATGTCCGGGCGCTGGGCACCCAGCTGGCGCCTGGCTTCGCGCAGCACCGATTGGCCAAAGCTGTAGTCCTGGCCGATGAGGTACACGCTCTTCACGCTCCGGTCGTCGCGGATGACCTCCATCAGAGCGGCCATGCGCATGTCGGCGTGGGCGTCGAATCGGAAGTGCCAGAAGCTGCATTTCTCATTGGTCAGGACCGGGTCCACCGCCGAGTAGTTGAGGAACAGTACACGCCTGCCGGGTTCGCGCTCGTTGTGCTTGTTGAGCGCGTCGATCAGCACGGCGGCCACTGACGACGAATTGCCCTGCACCACGAACTGGATGCCATCGTCGATGGCCGATCGCAGCGCCGCCAGGCCTTCCTCGTTCTGACCTTTGCTGTCGTACCGCTCAAGCCCCAACATCCGATGACCGCCAGGCAGCTTCACGCCGCCGCGCGCGTTGACACGTTCGACCGCCCAGAGCAGGTTGCGATACACCGCCTCGCCGGTGTTGCCGAACGGGCCGCTCAGGCCTTCGATCAGGGCGATGCGAATCGATGGCCCCCCCGGCTGGGCCCCAACCCAGGCAGGCGAAGCAAGGGCGGCGGTCAGCAATTTCAAGAGCCGCCGGCGAAAAATATTCATCTCTGCATTCCACTTGAAAAGAACCGCCGGGCTCACAGATGCAGGCCATGCGGCGGTTCTGGTTTGAACGCCGCGCAGTGTAAGGGAGCGGATGTCACCCGCACCCGCCGATGTTTCAACCACAGGTCACAGGAGATTCACGATGTTTTTCGCAACCACCCGCCCCGCCACGCTGCGCCGCGCCGCCTATGTCCCCGCCATGCACGCGCTCGATCGCCTGCTCGACCAGGCACTGCCGAGTCCTTCCGAAGGAACCAAGGCCTGCCGCACCGAAGTCACATCCGACGATGCAGTCTGGACGCTCTCGCTGGACGTGCCCGGCGTCAACAAGGAACAGCTGAACATCCAGATCGAAGGTCAGGTCGTGCGCATCGAAACGCTCGCCGACGCGCCCCGGCAGTACCGTCACGGATTCGAACTGCCGCAGGACATCGACGCCTCGACCAGCGTGGCGAAACTGGAAAACGGCGTGCTCACGCTCACGCTGGCGAAGAAACAACCGGTGGACACCAGCACTCGGCTGACTATCAATTAAGTAGCTAAAAGTGACCAGCCTGCGCTGGGGTGGAGCCTTTCAGTTCACCTCCAGTGCATCCAGTGGCCAGCGGGGCTTGACGTCGAACGCGTAAACCCGGCTGGCCTGTTGCACCCCTGCCTGCAGGCGCATGGCGGCAGCCATGGCGATCATGGCGCCGTTGTCGGTGCACAGGTGCAGCTCCGGGTAATGCACGCGCACACCTTGCTGAGCACAAGCCAGATTGAGCTGGCGGCGCAATTCGCGGTTGGCGCCCACGCCGCCCGCGACCACCAGCCGGCGCAAGCCCGTTTCTTTCAGGGCCGCCAGCGACTTCTTCAGCAGCACTTCGACGATGGCCGCCTCGGTGGAAGCCGCCAGATCGGCTTTGGCCGTCGATCCAGGTGCTTCCAGCTGATCGCCGAGCTTCCTGGCCTGCGTCAGCACCGCCGTTTTCAGGCCCGCAAAGGAAAAATCGAGATTGCCGCTGTGCAGCAACGGCCGCGGCAGCTTGAACGCGGTCGGGTCGCCCTGCTCCGCCAACCGCGACAGGGCCGGCCCGCCCGGGTAGCCCAGGCCCATCAGCTTGGCGGATTTGTCGAAGGCCTCGCCCGCGGCGTCGTCGATGGTCTCGCCCAGGATGGCGTAGCGCCCCACCCCGTCCACCCGCATCAGCTGGGTGTGTCCGCCCGAGACAAGCAGCGCGACAAACGGGAATTCCGGCGGGTCCGCGCTCAGGAATGGCGACAGCAGGTGGCCCTCCAGGTGGTGCACGCCCAGCACTGGCCGCTCCAGCGCTGCGCCCAGCGCGCAGGCCACGCCCGCTCCGACCAGCAGCGCGCCGGCCAGCCCCGGCCCGCGCGTGAAAGCGACCACGTCCACGTCCGCCAGTCGGCAACCGGCATCCCGCAACACCAGTTCGGTCAGCGGCAACACGCGACGAATATGGTCGCGGCTGGCCAGCTCGGGCACCACACCGCCGTAAGCCTGGTGCATGTCGACCTGGCTGAACAAGGCGTGTGAACGCAGCACCGGCACCGCGGCGCCGCCGGATTCGACGAGCGCCACGCCCGTCTCATCGCACGACGATTCGATTCCCAGGATCAGCATAGGACCCGAAGTTTAGGTGAAGCCCTCCAGCTCTCTCCCCAGCTGAGCACCGATGATGGGGCCTTTGGCGTATTTCTTGCTCACGATTCACCCATGAACGAAGCTTTGCGAATTGTCGTCGTTGCTCCGGACCTGGATGTCGCCGATCCCCATGACGACGACGCCCTTGCGCAGGCCGGGCGCTCGCGCAGCCTGCGCATCGGCCTGCTGGAAAGCGGCTTCAACCTTGTGGCCACTTTGCCGGGCGACGTCTTTCTGACCGAGCGGCTGACCCAGCTGCGGCCCGATCTCGTGATCGTGGACGCCGAAAGTGAGGCCCGTGACGCGCTGGAGCATGTGGTGATGGCCACGCGCGACGCCCCGCGGCCCATCGTCATGTTCACCAATGACAGCGACACCACCCATGTGAAAGACGCCGTGGCCGCTGGCGTGTCGGCTTACATCGTGGCCGGCCTGGCCCCCGAACGCATCCGCCCCATCCTGGATGTGGCCCTGGCACGCTTCCAGCACGAGCAGGCTTTGCGCCAGGAACTGGCGCAGGCGCGCAGCGAGGTCGACGAACTGAGCGCCGAACTCAAGGACCGCAAGCTCATCGACCGCGCCAAAGGCCTGCTGATGCAGCGCCAGGGACTGAGCGAGCAGGCAGCCTATGAAAAGCTGCGCAAAGCCGCGATGGACAAGGGACTGAAGCTGGCCGAGGTCGCGCAGCGCATGCTCGACATGGCCGATCTGCTGGGCTGACGCTCACGCGAAGCCTCGCGTCGATGACCGCAGCGCGCGCATCGGCCCACTTTGCGCACGCGCAACAAACTGTCTGCATACTTGCGGCTTTTGTTTCTCCCCGGCGGCGCCTTCCGGCTTGTCGCCTACAGCCTGGACTTTCACATGCCCACCAGCTCGCCACGCCCATCGATCCAGTACGAAAACCCCTGCGACCTCCCGCCGCAACGCCAATGCATGCGGGCCGCCACCTTCGGAATGGCAATGGGCCTGAGCGCCTTGCTGGCGGCCTGCGGCCCCGGCGCCGCGCCGCCGGCCGGCCCGCCCGGTGGCATGCCGCTGGCCGAGGTCGGTGTGGTCACCGTGGCGCCCGGCGACATCGGCCTGTTTACCGAACTGCCCGGCCGACTGGAGGCCTCGCGTGTCGCCCAGGTCCGCGCGCGCGCCGCCGGCATCGTTCAGAAGCAATTGTTCCGTGAAGGCAGCGAAGTGAAGGCTGGCCAAGCGCTGTTTGAGATCGACGCGAGCCCCTATCAGGCCACCTACGCCAGCGCGCAGGCCAGCCTGGCGCGGGCCGAGGCCAACCTGATGCAGGCCCGCGCGCAGGCCGAGCGCTACAAACCGCTGGTGGAAGCTCAGGCCGTCAGCCAGCAGGAATTCGTCAATGCCCAGGCTGCGCAGAAACAGGCCGAGGCCGATGTCGCCACCGGCAAGGCAGCGGTTCAGACGGCGCGCATCAACCTGGCCTACGCCAGCGTGACGGCGCCGATTTCCGGGCGCATCGGCCGCTCACTGGTGACCGAGGGCGCACTGGTCGGCCAGGGCGAGGCCACACCGCTGGCGGTGATCCAGCAGATCAACCCGCTGTACGTGAACTTCACGCAGTCGGCCGGCGAAGTCATCGCGCTGCGCCGCGCACTGGAAAGCGGCCAGTTCAAGCGCGCCGGTGGCCAGGCCGCCAGCGTCCGGGTGCTGCTCGATGACGGCAGCGAATACCCCCTGCCCGGCAAGCTGCTGTTCTCCGACCTGACGGTGGACGCCACCACCGGCCAGATCATGCTGCGTGCGGAATTGCCCAACCCGAAAGGTGCCCTGTTACCCGGTTTGTACGTGCGCGTGCGGCTGGAGCAGGCCCAGGCCGGCAATGCCATCGCGCTGCCCCAGCAAGCCGTCACCCGCTCGCCGCAGGGCGACTCGGTCATGGTGGTCGGCTCCGACGGCAAGGTCAAGCCCCGACCGGTCAAGGTCGGCAGCCAGCAGGGTGGCCAATGGGTCGTCCTGGACGGTCTGAAGACCGGCGAACAGGTGATGGTGGACGGCTTCCAGAAGCTGCGCGGCGATGTGCCGGTCAAGCCCGTGCCGTGGGTGGCCCCAGGCAGCAAGCCGCCAGTGCCCGCGCCTACTGCCTCGGCGGCCAGCGCCGCAGCCGGGCCCGCCTCCGCACCCGCATCCGCCGCCTCCGGCGTGGCGCGCTGAGGAAGCCGCGCCATGGCGAAATTCTTCATCGACCGGCCCATCTTTGCCTGGGTCATCGCCCTGTTCATCATGGTGATGGGCGCGGTCTCCATCACGCAACTGCCGATTGCGCAGTACCCGCCGGTGGCCCCCCCGTCGATCGTGATTTCGGTGGCCTATCCCGGCGCGTCGGCCCGGACGCTGGAAGACAGCGTGCTGTCCGTCATCGAGCAGGAAATGAACGGCTCGCCCGGCCTGATCTACATGGAGGCCGTGGCGCAAGCCAATGGCACCGGCCAGATCACGCTGAGTTTCCAGCCGGGCACCAATGCCGACCTGGCCCAGGTGGACGTGCAGAACCGCCTGTCCCGCGCTGCGCCGCGCCTGCCCTCGGCCGTCACCCAGCAGGGTGTGCGCGTTGAAAAGGCCCGCAGCAACTTCCTGCTGTTCGCCATCCTGTCGTCGGACGACCCGGCCTGGGACCCGGTGGCGCTGGGCGACTTCGCCGCCCGCAGTGTGCTGCCCGAGATCCAGCGCCTGCCCGGCGTGGGCCAGGCGCAGCTGTTCGGCACCGAGCGCGCCATGCGCATCTGGATCGACCCGGCCAGGCTGCTCGGGCTGAACCTCTCGGCCGCCGAAGTGACCGCCGCCATCCGCGCGCAGAACGCGCAGGTGTCGGCCGGCGAGATCGGCGCCCTGCCCAACGTGGGCGGCCAGGGCATTGCGGCCACCGTGGTCGTCAATGGCCAGCTCGCCAGTGTGGAGCAGTTTGGCCAGGTGGTGCTGCGCGCCAATGCCGATGGCTCCACCGTGCGCCTGAAGGACGTGGCGCGCATCGAACTCGGCGCGCAGACCTACGCCACCTCGGCGCGGCTGAACGGCAAGCCCTCCACCGGCATCGGCGTGCAGCTGGCGCCCACCGGCAATGCCATGGCCACGGCGAAGGCCGTGCGCACCAAGATGACCGAGCTGGAGCGTTTCTTCCCCAAGGGCATGAAGTGGGCCATTCCCTACGACAGCTCGCGCTTCGTCGACATCTCCATCCGCCAGGTGGCCGAAACCCTGCTTGAAGCCGTGGCGCTGGTGTTCCTGGTGATGTTCCTGTTCCTGCAGGACTGGCGCTACACCATCATCCCGACGCTGGTGGTGCCGGTGGCGCTGCTGGGCACCTTCGCCACGCTGCTGGCCATGGGCTTTTCGATCAACGTGCTGACCATGTTCGGCATGGTGCTGGTGATCGGCATCGTGGTGGACGATGCCATCGTGGTCGTGGAGAACGTCGAGCGCATCATGAGCGAGGAAGGCCTGCCGCCTCTTGAGGCCACACGCAAGGCCATGGGCCAGATCTCGGGCGCCATCATCGGCGTGACGGTGGTGCTGATCTCCGTGTTCGTGCCGCTGGCCTTCTTCAGCGGTTCAGTGGGCAACATCTACCGCCAGTTCGCGGCGGTGATGGGGGTGTCGATCGCGTTCTCGGCCTTCATGGCGCTGTCGCTGACCCCCGCCCTGTGCGCCACGCTGCTCAAGCCGGTCGAAGCCGGCCACCACCACGCCAAGACCGGCTTCTTCGGCTGGTTCAACCGCGGCTTTTCGCGCACCGCCAAGGGGTATGAGGGGGTGGTGGCGCGCATCCTGCCGCGCGCGGCGCGCTACCTGGTGATCTATGTCGCCATCGTGGCCGGTGCCGCGGTGGTCTACCTGCGCTTGCCCACATCCTTCCTGCCCAACGAGGACCAGGGCACCCTGCTGGTCAACGTACAGCTTCCGCCAGGGGCCACGCAGGCGCGCGCGCTGGACGTGATGCAGCAGGTCGAAGGCTTCATGCTCAAGCAGCCCGAGGTGCAAAGCATGGTGAGTGTGCTGGGCTTCAGCTTTTCCGGCCAGGGCCAGAACGCGGCACTGGCCTTCGTGACCCTCAAGGACTGGCATGAGCGCAAGGCGCCGGGCACATCGGCGCAGGACTTGGCAGGTCGCGCGTTCGGCGGCCTGAGCGGCATCCGCGACGCGTTCATCTTTCCGCTGAGCCCGCCGTCCATTCCCGAGCTGGGCTCGTCATCGGGCTTCGCCTTCCGGCTGCAGGACCGTGCCGGCCTGGGGCGCGACGCCCTTCTGGCGGCCCGCAACCAACTGCTCGGCGCCGCCTCCAAGAGCCCGATCCTGACGCAGGTGCGCCCGGACGGCCTTGAAGATGCGCCGCAGCTGCAGCTCGACATCGACCGCGACAAGGCCAACGCGCTGGGCGTGAGTTTCGACGCCATCAACGCCGTCATCTCCACCGCGCTGGGCTCGGCGTACGTGAACGACTTCCCCAGCGCCGGGCGGCTGCAGCGCGTGGTGGTGCAGGCCGACGCGCCGGCGCGCATGCAGCCGGACGACCTGCTGCGCCTGAGCGTGGCCAACAACAAGGGGCAGGCGGTGCCGCTGTCGGCCTTCGCCAGCACCCGTTGGATCACCGGCCCGATGCAGACCGTGCGCTACAACGGCTACCCGTCGATGCGCATCAGCGGCAGTGCGGCGCCCGGCCAGAGCACCGGCGCGGCCATGATGGAGATGGAACGGCTGGCGACGCAGCTGCCGCAGGGATTCGGCTTCGAATGGACCGGCCTGTCGCGCGAGGAAAAAATTGCCGGCTCGCAGGCCATCGTGCTGTACGCCTTTGCCATCCTGTCGGTGTTCCTGTGCCTGGCCGCTTTGTACGAGAGCTGGAGCATCCCGCTGGCGGTGATCCTGGTGGTGCCGCTGGGCGTGCTGGGCGTGCTGCTGGCCACGCTGACGCGCGGCTACGCGAACGACATCTACTTCCAGGTGGGCCTGATCACCATCATCGGCCTGTCCGCGAAGAACGCCATCCTGATCATCGAGTTTGCCAAGGACCTGCAGGCGCAGGGCAAGGGCGTGATCGAGGCGGCACTGGCTGCCGCCCACCTGCGGTTTCGGCCGATCGTCATGACCTCGATGGCGTTCACGCTCGGCGTGCTGCCGCTGGCCATTTCCACGGGTGCCGGCTCGGCCAGCCAGCGTGCCATCGGCACCGGCGTGATCGGCGGCATCCTGAGCGGCACCGCGCTGGCGGTGTTGTTCGTGCCGATCTTCTTCGTGGTGGTGCGCGGCCTGTTCAAGGACAGCCCGCGACAGCAGCAGGTGCACGCCGAGCAGGCCGCGCACATGGGGGTGCATTCCGATGACTAAGCCCGCAACACCACGCCAAGCGCGTTCCCCCTTCGCACGCACCCTGCCGGCGCTGGCCGTGGCAGCCGTGATGGCCGGCTGCTCGCTGACTCCCACCTACGAGCGCCCCGCCGCGCCCGTGGCTGCCGACTGGCCGGCGCCGGCACCCGCCGCCCCTGCTTCCGCCACGCGGTCGGCCAGCGAACTGCCCTGGGCCGATTTCGTGGGCGATGCCTCCCTGCGCGAGCTGATCCGGCTCGCGCTGGTGAACAACCGCGACCTTCGCGTGGCGGTGCTCAACATCGAGCAGGCCCGAGCCACCTGGCAGATCCGGCGTGCCGACCAGTTCCCCACGGTGAACCTGGGCGCCACCGGCGCCGTGCAGCCCAGGACCGATGGCAGCGGCGGCACCAACAGCGCCTACACCGCCGGGCTGTCGTTCACCGGCTGGGAGCTGGACCTGTTCGGCCGCGTGGCCAGCCTGAAGGATGCCGCTCTGGCGCAGTACCTGGCCAGCGAGGAGTCGCGCCGCGCCGTGCAGGCCAGCCTGATCGCGGCCGTGGCCAACACCTGGCTGAACCTGCAGACCAACGACGAACTGCTCGCGATCACCCAGAGCACCCTGAAAACGCGCGAGGACTCGCTGCGCCTGACCCGGTTGCGGCTGGACAACGGGGCTTCATCGGCGCTGGATGTCCGCCAGGCTGAATCCCTGACCGCCGGCGCCCTGGCCGCCCTGCAGCAGCAACAGCGCCTGCGTGCGCAGGACCTGAATGCCCTCACCCTGCTGGTGGGGCAGCCCCTGCCTCCGTCCCTGCTGGTGCCCGCACCGGCTCCCGCGCCCACAGCAGACGGCCGCAGCGCCGGGCCGCCCCAAGCAAGGCCAGCCCCCTCGGGGGGCAGCGACGTACACAAGGTGACGAGCGTTGGGGCCATATTCACCGAAGTGCCCGCCGGCCTGCCCTCGGACCTGCTGACGCGCCGCCCGGACATCCGCCAGGCCGAGCAGCAGCTGATCGCCGCCAACGCCAACATCGGCGCGGCCCGCGCCGCGTTCTTTCCGCGCATCACGCTGACCGCCGCCTACGGCACGGCCAGTACCGGGCTGACGAATCTGTTCGAGAACGGCTTCTGGGGCGGCACCCTGGCCGGCCAGGTGCTGCAGCCGATCTTTGATGCCGGGCGCAATGAGGCCAATCTGGCCTCCAGCCAGGCCGGGCGCGACATCGCGGTGGCGCAGTATGAAAAGGCGATCCAGACCGCGTTCCGGGAAGTGGCCGACGCGCTGGCCGGGCGTGCCACCCTGGGCGCCCAGCTGGCGGCGCAGCAGGCCCAGGTGGATGCCGAGACCGACCGCTTCCGCCTGGCCGACCTGCGCTACCGCAACGGGGTGTCCAGCTACCTGGAGGTGCTGGACTCCCAGCGCTCGCTGTTCCTGCTGCAGCAGGCGCTGGCGCAGGTACGCCTGGCGTACTGGCAGAACCAGGTCACGCTGTACAAGGTGCTTGGCGGCGGTGCGGCGGTCCCGCCGGCCTGAGCGCCGGCTCGCCACGATGGTGCAGCGCACAAAGCCGGTGCGTGCGCCTCAATTTGCACAAAACTGGCTCATTCCCATCGTCAAATGGTCATTGTTTGCTATATCTATTGAAGTCAATCCGGTGGCATGAGGCTGGCACGACGTTTGCGTAACTCTGTCCACGACCAATGATGGTCATCTGACCGGAGCAGTCCAACGGCGGGCTGAACCGGTCAAACCCGGACAAAGGCGTCCCCACCTGCGCGCGGCTTCCCGCAAGCCCTGCGCACGGTGAGGACGCCTTTTTGCTTTCTGTCTTGTCTTCAAGGAGTATCGCCATGACCGACTTTCTGAAAACCAGCCTCAGCCGCCGCGCCGTGCTGCAGACCGCCGCGGTGGGGGCCGTGGGCATCAACCCCGCGCTGCGCGCCGCCGTCTACGCACAGGGCTCTGACGCCCCCGAGAAGAAGGAAGTCAAGATCGGCTTCATCCCGCTGACCGACTGCGCCAGCGTGATCATGGCCTCGGTGCTGGGTTTTGACCAGAAATACGGCGTCAAGATCATCCCGACGAAGGAAGCCAGCTGGGCCGGCGTGCGCGACAAGCTGGTCAACGGAGAACTGGACTTTGCCCATGTGCTGTACGGCCTGGTCTATGGGGTCCACGTCGGCATCGGTGGCCCCAAGAAGGACATGGCCGTGCTGATGACGCTCAACAACAACGGCCAGGCCATCACGCTGTCGAAGAAGCTGGCCGACAAGGGCGCGGTTGACGGCGCCGGCCTGGCCAAGCTGATGGCGGCCGACAAGCGCGAATACACCTTCGCCCAGACCTTCCCGACCGGCACGCACGCCATGTGGCTGTACTACTGGATGGCGGCCAACGGCATCGACCCGATGAAGGGCGCCAAGGTGATCACCGTGCCGCCGCCGCAGATGGTGGCCAACATGCGCGTGGGCAACATGGACGGCTACTGCGTGGGCGAGCCCTGGAACCACCGCGCCATCATCGACGGCATCGGTGTCACCGCCGCCACCACCCAGGACATCTGGAAAGACCACCCGGAAAAGGTGCTGGGCACCACTGGCGACTACGTCAAGAAGTACCCCAACACCTGCCGCGCCGTGACCGCCGCGATCATCGAGGCCGGCCGCTGGATCGATGCCAGCCTGGCCAACAAGAACAAGATGGCCGAGACGATCGCCGACAAGAGCTTCGTCAACACCAGCGTGGACGCCATCAACCAGCGCATCCTCGGGCGTTACCAGAACGGCATGGGCAAGACCTGGGACGACCCCAACCACATGAAGTTCTACAACGAAGGCGCGGTGACCTTGCCCTACCTGAGCGACGGCATGTGGTTCCTGACGCAGCACAAGCGCTGGGGCCTGCTCAAGGAGCACCCCGACTACCTCGCCGTCGCGAAACAGGTCAACCAGATCGATATTTACAAGCAGGCCGCCGCTGCCGCAAAGGCGCCCGTGCCCAAGGATGCGATGCGCACCAGCAAGCTGATGGACGGCGTAGTCTGGGACGGGAAAGACCCGAAGAAATACGCCGATTCGTTCAAGGTCAAGGCCTGAACGGCCCTCACTCCAGGAGAAACACCATGGTCAGTGCCGTCTTCCACGGGCCCTTCGACGCCCCCACCCTCACCGCACCGTCGTCCTCGTCGCCGCAGCCTCACAACGCTCTGAAATCAATAGCTGACAAGGACCATTCGACGCTGGGAAGCATGGAAAAAATCTTGAAAAATGACGAGCTCAAGGCCACCACGGCCCCCGGCAACCACTGGAGCGGGAAATCGCGCGATTTCTGGACCGCCGTGCTGCCGCCGGTGATGGGCCTGGTCCTGCTGATCGGCATCTGGGCCATCGTCTCGATTTCGACCAGCAGCAGCATCCCCAGCCCGCTGGAGACCTGGAAACAGGCGCTGGTGATATTCGCCGACCCGTTCTACCGCAAGGGTCCGAACGACCAGGGCGTGGGCTGGAACGTGCTGATGTCGCTGGAGCGCGTGGCGCTGGGCTTTGGCCTGGCGGCAGCGGTGGGCATTCCGGCCGGCTTTGCCATCGGCCGCTTCGACTTCCTGAGCCGCATGTTCAACCCGCTGATCAGCCTGCTGCGCCCGGTGTCGCCGCTGGCCTGGCTGCCGATCGGCCTGCTGGTGTTCAAGGGGGCCAACCCGGCCGCCATCTGGACCATCTTCATCTGCTCGATCTGGCCGATGATCATCAACACCGCCGTGGGCGTGCAGCGCGTGCCGCAGGACTACATGAACGTGGCCCGCGTGCTGAACCTGTCCGAGTGGAAGATCGTCACCAAGATCCTGTTCCCCTCGGTGCTGCCCTACATGCTGACCGGCGTGCGCCTGGCGGTGGGCACGGCCTGGCTGGTGATCGTGGCCGCCGAGATGCTGACCGGCGGCGTGGGCATCGGCTTCTGGGTCTGGGACGAGTGGAACAACCTCAACGTCAAGAACATCATCATCGCGATCTTCGTGATCGGCATCGTCGGGCTGATCCTCGAATACGCCCTGATCAAGATCGCCACCGCGTTCACGTTCGAAGAGGTCAAATCATGAACGATTCCCTGA
Source organism: Candidatus Skiveiella danica (assembly GCA_016721925.1). Lineage (GTDB taxonomy): Bacteria > Pseudomonadota > Gammaproteobacteria > Burkholderiales > Burkholderiaceae_C > Skiveiella > Skiveiella danica. The sequence continues at coordinate 113,713 of JADKHE010000005.1, read as the reverse complement.
CCACCAAATTCATCGAAATCTCCGGCGTCGAGCAGACCTTCAAGACCCGTAAAGGGATGTTCCCCGCGCTGCGCGAAATCCACCTCACCGTGGCCAAGGGCGAGTTCGTCGCGCTGATCGGCCACTCGGGCTGCGGCAAGTCCACGCTGCTGAACCTGATCGCGGGGCTGACCACGCCCACCCAGGGCGTGCTGCTGTGCGCCAACCGCGAGATCGCCGGCCCCGGCCCCGAGCGCGCGGTGGTGTTCCAGAACCACTCGCTGCTGCCCTGGCTGACCTGCTTCGAGAACGTCTACCTGGCGGTGGAGCGCGTGTTTGGCGCCGGCTCCAAAACCACCGGGGCCCCGTCCGAGAACAAGGCGCAGCTCAAGGCCCGCACCGACGCCGCGCTGGCGCTGGTCGGCCTGAGTGCCGCCGCGCAGAAACGCCCTGGCGAGATCTCGGGCGGCATGAAGCAGCGCGTGGGCATTGCCCGGGCGCTGTCGATGGAGCCCAAGGTGCTGCTGATGGACGAGCCCTTCGGTGCGCTCGACGCCCTGACCCGCGCCAAGCTGCAGGACGAACTGCTCGACATCGTGGCGCGCACGCACAGCACCGTGGTGATGGTCACGCACGACGTCGACGAGGCGGTGCTGCTGTCCGACAAGATCGTGATGATGACCAATGGCCCCGCCGCCACCATCGGCGAGGTGCTGACGGTGGACCTGCCCCGCCCGCGCCGCCGGGTGGCGCTGGCCGATGATCCGCGCTACCTGGGCTACCGCAAGGCCGTGATCGACTTCCTTTACACGCGCCAGGCGCATGTGGAAAAGGCAGCCTGACCATGGACATGCGGACCAACCCCAAGGAGCGAATGAAGCTGGTCATGGTCGGCAACGGCATGGCCGGCGTGCGCACGCTCGAAGAGCTGCTGAAGATCGCGCCCGACCTGTACGACATCACGGTGTTCGGCGCCGAGCCCCACCCCAACTACAACCGCATCCTGCTGTCGCCGGTGCTGGCCGGCGAACAGACGCTGGACGAGATCGTGCTCAACGACTGGGCCTGGTACCGGGAGCACGGCATCACGCTGCACGCCGGCTGGACCGTCACCCACGTGGACCGTGTGCGCCGCGTGGTGCACGCCGCGAACGCCGCCGGCGAGACGATGAGCGCCGAGTACGACCGCCTGCTGCTGGCCACCGGCTCCAACCCGTTCATCCTGCCGATCCCGGGCAAGGACCTGGAGGGCGTGATCGCCTACCGGGACATCGCCGACACCCACGCGATGATCGAAGCGAGCGAAAAATACCAACGCGCCGTGGTCATCGGCGGCGGCCTGCTGGGGCTGGAAGCGGCCAACGGCCTGATGAAGCGCGGCATGCAGGTCAGCGTGGTGCACGCCATGCCCACGCTGATGGAGCGCCAGCTCGACGAGGTCGCGGGCAAGCTGCTGCAGAAGTCTCTGGAAGAACGCGGCCTGCGCTTCGTGCTGGGTGGTCAGACGCAGGCGCTGATCGGCGACGCCGACGGCGGCAAGGCGGGGCGCGTGATGGCGCTGCAGTTCAAAGACGGCTCCGAGATCCCGACCGACCTCGTCGTCATGGCCGTGGGCATCCGCCCCAACACCGCACTGGCGGAGACCATGCGCCTGCACGTGAACCGTGGCATCGTCGTCAGCGACACCCTGCAGACCGTGACCGACGCGCGCATCTACGCCGTGGGGGAATGCGCGGCCCACCGCGGCATCGCCTACGGGCTGGTGGCGCCGCTGTTCGAGCAGGCCAAGGTCGCGGCCAATCATCTGGCGCAGTTCGGCATCGGGCGCTACACCGGCTCGCTCACCTCCACCAAGCTCAAGGTCACGGGCATTGACCTGTTTTCCGCCGGGGAATTCCAGGGCGGCGAAGGCACCGAGCAGATCGTCCTGAGCGACCCGTTTGCCGGCGTCTACAAGAAGCTCGTGATCAAGGACGACAAGCTCGTCGGCGCCTGCCTGTATGGCGACACGGTGGACGGTAGCTGGTACTTCAAGCTGCTGCGCGAAGGCCGGCCGATCGGCGACATCCGCGACAAGCTGATGTTCGGCGAATCCAACATCGGCGACGCCGGCCATGAAGGCCACAACAAGGCCGCCGCGATGGCGGACAGCGACGAGGTCTGCGGCTGCAACGGCGTGACCAAGGGCAGGATCTGCAAGACCATCAAGGAAAAGGGCCTGTTCACGCTGGACGAGGTGCGCAAGCACACCAAGGCCAGCGCCTCCTGCGGCTCCTGCACCGGGCTGGTGGAGCAACTGCTGATGGCCACCGCCGGCGGCGACTACTCGGCCACCGCCAAGATGAAGCCGATGTGCGGCTGCACCGACCATGGCCACCAGGCGGTGCGCGAGGCGATCACGGCGAACAAGCTGCTCACGATCGCCGACGTCTTCAGGTTCATGGAGTGGAAGACGCCCAACGGCTGCGCCAGCTGCCGCCCGGCCGTCAACTACTACCTGATCAGCAGCTGGCCCAAGGAGGCGAAGGACGACCCACAGAGCCGCTTCATCAACGAGCGCAGCCACGCCAACATCCAGAAAGACGGCACCTACAGCGTGATCCCGCGCATGTGGGGCGGCGAGACCACGGCCAGCGAATTGCGCCGCATCGCCGACGCGGTGGACAAGTACAAGATCCCGACCGTCAAGGTCACGGGCGGCCAGCGCATCGACCTGCTCGGCGTGAAGAAGGAAGACCTGGTCAACGTCTGGAAAGACATCGGCATGCCCAGCGGCCATGCCTACGCCAAGGCGTTGCGCACGGTGAAGACCTGCGTGGGCAGCGAATGGTGCCGCATGGGCACGCAGGACAGCACGCAGATGGGCAAGGACCTGGAGCGCGCGATGTGGCGCATGTACGCGCCGCACAAGGTGAAGTTCGCCGTCTCGGGCTGCCCGCGCAACTGCGCCGAGGCCGGCATCAAGGACGTCGGCATCATCGGCGTGGACAGCGGCTGGGAGATGCACATCGGCGGCAACGGCGGCATCAAGACCGAGGTCGCGCACTTCTTCACCAAGCTCAAGACCGCCGACGAAGTGCTGGAGTACACCGGCGCCTTCATGCAGCTCTACCGCGAGGAAGGCTGGTACCTGGAGCGCACCGTGCACTACGTGGCGCGCGTGGGCCTGGACCATGTGAAGAAAAAGATCCTCGACGACCACGAAGGCCGCAAGGCGCTGTGGGCGCGCCTGCAATGGGCACTCGAAGGCGAGCCCGACCCCTGGTTCGAGTTCGACAAGGCCGCCGTCGACACCCGGCAGTTCGAGCCCGTGACGGCCTGAGGCGATGGACCGCGTCACCGGCCTGTTTTCGGCCCTCAAGGCCTGAGTCTCACGAGAAATTGGCACTGTTCCATCGTCGAATGGACCTAGTTTGCTATCAAATACGGAGTACACCATGAACGAATGGAAAGTGATCTGCCGCGTGGACGATATCCCGGTTCTGGGTTCACGCCGCGTGGCGCGTGACTCGGGTCTGGATGTGGCAGTGTTCCGCAACGACCAGGACGAAGTCTTCGCCCTGCTCGACCGCTGCCCGCACAAGGGCGGCCCGCTGTCGCAGGGCATCGTGTTCGGCACCAGCGTGGCCTGCCCGCTGCACAACTGGACCATCGGCCTGGACAGCGGCTGCGCGAAGGAGCCCGACGAAGGCTGCACGCCGCGCTTCGCGGTGAAGGTGGAAGGCGGCCTGGTGTCGCTGAACGCGGCCGAGCTGGCCGGCCATGCCACCGACCTGACGCGACCGGTCGCGGGCCCGGCCAGAAGAACTGTCTCCTGCGCATGAGCTTGAAGGAAACCCGATCCACCTGTCCCTACTGCGGTGTGGGCTGCGGCGTGGTCATCGAATCGTCGGGCGACCAGATCACCGGGGTGCGCGGCGACCCGGAGCATCCGGCCAACTTCGGGCGGCTGTGCACCAAGGGCTCGACGCTTCACCTCACGGCCACGCAGGCGGTCACTCGCCAGACCCGCCTGCTGCAGCCGATGCGGCGCGTGCAGCGCGGCGCGGCACCGCACGCCATCCCGTGGGACGCGGCGCTGGACGAAGCCAGCACCCGGTTCGCCCGCATCATCCAGGCGCACGGGCCCGACGCCGTGGGTTTCTACATCAGCGGCCAGCTGCTGACCGAGGACTACTACGCCTTCAACAAGCTGGCCAAAGGCCTGATCGGCACCAACAATATCGACAGCAACTCGCGCCTGTGCATGAGCAGCGCGGTGGCCGGCTACAAGCTCACGTTGGGCGCCGACGCGCCCCCGGCCTGCTACGACGACGTCAATCACGCGCGGTGCCTGTTCATCGTCGGCAGCAACACGGCGTTTGCGCACCCGGTGCTGTTTCGCCGCATCGAAGACGCGAAGCAGGCCAGGCCGGCGTTGAAGATCATCGTGACCGATCCGCGCCGCACCGACACCGCCGGCGTGGCCGACCTCTACCTGCCCGTGTTGCCCGGCACCGACGTGATGCTGTTTCACGGCCTGCTGCACATCATGCTGTGGGAAGGCTGGACCGACGCCGCTTTCATCGCGGCCCACACCGGTGGCTTCGACGGCCTCAAGGCCATCGTGCGCGACTGCACGCCCGAGCGCGTGGCGCAGACCTGCGGCATCGCCAAGGAGGATCTGCTGACCGCCGCACGCTGGTTTGCCGGCATGGATGGCCATTCCCACCAGCGCGGCCCACGCTAAGCCTGTACTGCCAGGGCCTGAACCAGTCCAGCAGCGGCACGGCCAAGAACGCCGCGCTGATCAACCTGCACCTGGCCACCGGGCAGATCGGCAAGCCCGGCGCCGGACCCTTCTCGCTGACCGGCCAGCCCAACGCCATGGGCGGCCGCGAGGTCGGCGGCATGGCCAACCTGCTCAGCGGCCACCGCGACCTCGCGAACCCGGCGCACCGCGCCGAGGTCGCCGCGCTGTGGGGCGTGCCGAGCGTTCCGGACAAGCCCGGCAAGACCGCTGTCGAGATGTTCCAGGCTGCCGCCGATGGCGAAATCAAGGCCTTGTGGATCACTTGCACCAACCCGGCCCAGAGCCTGCCCGACCAGGCCACCGTGCGCCGCGCACTGCAGCGCGCCGAGTTCGTGGTGGTGCAGGAGGCCTTCGCCACGGCAGCCACCTGTGACTATGCCGACCTGTTGCTGCCCGCCACGACCTGGGGCGAGAAAGAGGGCACCGTCACCAACAGCGAGCGACGCATCAGCCGGGTGCGCGCCGCCGTCGCCCCGCCCAAGGCCGAAGGCAGCGCTGACGCGCCCCGCCATGACTGGCAGATCGCGGTGGACTTCGCGCGGCGGCTGGAGCGGCTGTTGTCGGCTCGCCCTGCGCCTGTCGCCGGGCCCTTCGATGGGGCCCAGGACAGGCCCGGACCGGCGCTGCCCGTCAAAGGCCTGTTTCCCTACAGCACCCCCGAATCCCTCTGGAACGAACACCGCGAATCCACCCGGGGGCGGGACCTGGACATCACCGGCCTGAGTTACGCGATGCTGGACGCCGCGCCGCAGCAATGGCCGCTGAAGCAAGGCGAGTCCGCCGGGCGTGCGCGGCTTTACGAAGACGGCGTTTTCCCGACCGCCGACGGCCGGGCGCGCTTTGCCGCCGCGGCCTACGAGAGCGTGGCCGAACCGCGCGACGCGCGCTACCCGTTTTCACTGACCACCGGGCGCCTGCGCGACCACTGGCACGGCATGACGCGAACCGGCACGCTGGGCCGCCTGTTCGGCCATGTCGCTGAGCCCGCGGTGCAGCTGCACCCTCAGGACATGGCGCGCCGGGGCCTAAAGGACGGCGACCTGGTGCACGTCACCAGCCGGCGCGGCTCCATCGTGCTGCCCGTGCAGGCCTGCGGCGAGGTGGCGCCGAGCCAGGCCTTCATCGCCATGCACTGGGGGCCCCGAGTACCTGAGCGGGCGCAGCAGCAGCGGCGAGCCGCTGGCCGGCGTCAACGCCCTGACCACCTCGGCGTTTTGCCCGGTGTCGAAGCAGCCCGAACTCAAGCACGCGGCGGTGAAGATCCTGAAGGCCGAACTGCCCTGGTCGCTGCTGGCCGTGGCCTGGCTGCCCGAGGGCGAGGCGCTGGCCGCGCGCGAGGCCTTGCGCGCACTGATGCCGCAGTTCAGCTTTGCGTCCTGTGTGCCCTTTTCCAGCCCCGCGCCGGTGGACGCCCCGCCCGACGCGACGCGCACCGGCCTGCTGTTTCGCGCGGCCGCCGACTACGCGCCCGACCCAGCCCTGCTCAGCCGGATCGAGCGCTGGCTCGGCCTGGCCGGTGACGAGGCCCTGCAATACGCCGACCCGAAAAAGGGTCAGCGCCGCACGATGAAGCTGGTGCGCACGGGCAGCGAGGCCCGTCTCGACGGGTTCCTGCTCGCTGGCGACACCAGCGCCGAAGCCTGGATCAAGACCCTGCTGCAGGACAGCCTGCCGGCGCAGTCCTACGGCCGGCTGCTGTTGGTGCCCGGCTCGAAAGCACCGGTGGAAGTGGCCGATGCCGCGAAACAGCGCGGCAGGCAGGTGTGCACCTGCTTCAACGTGACCGATATCGCCATCTCCGGCTGCCTGGCCGACTGCCGTGGCAGCGACGACTCCCGGCTGGCCGCCCTGCAGGCCAGCCTGAAATGCGGCACCAACTGCGGCTCGTGCATCCCGGAACTCAAGCGGCTGGTTCGCGCAACGGCCGCCACGGCGGCGGCGGCCTGAACCGCCTCGGGGCCCGGACTTCATTGGCCCTATAGCCGAAAGTCATGCCGACTGAAAGACAATTGCGCCATGGGAATCAGCCAGTACATCAAGGAAATCGGCCGCGGCAAGGACGGCGCACGCGCCCTCACGCGGGACCAGGCCGCCGACCTGTTCGGCCAGGTGCTCGACGGCACGGTGAGTGACCTGGAGGTCGGGGCCTTCTGCCTGGCCATGCGCATCAAGGGTGAAACGCCCGCCGAGATGGCCGGTTTTCTGGACGCCACGCACGCACGGATGCACCGGGTGCCGGCTGCCAGCCGCCCCGTGGTGGTGCTGCCCAGCTACAACGGGGCGCGCAAACTGCCCGTGCTGACGCCGTTGCTGGCGCTGCTGCTGGCGCGCGAGGGCCTGCCGGTGCTCGTGCATGGCACCGCCACCGAGTCCTCACGGGTGGGCGCGTCGGACGTGCTGGCGGCGCTGGGCGTGCCGCCGCAGACCCACGTCGGTCCGATCGCGCCGGGCACCGTGGCGTTTGTTCCGACCGCCGTTCTGTGCCCCGGCCTGGCGCGCCTGCTGGATGTACGCCGCGTGGTGGGCCTTCGCAATCCGGCGCACAGCCTCGTCAAGCTCATGAATCCCGTGGACGGCCCCAGCCTGATCGTCGGCAGCTACACCCATCCCGAATACGCGGTGTCGATGGCCGCCACCTTCGAGCTCACCGGCGCCAATGCCTTGCTGCTGCGGGGCACCGAGGGCGAGCCCGTGGCCGACCCGCGCCGCACGCCGCAGATGGACGCCTTCCGCCAGGGCCTGCGGGTGCCTGTGCAGGAAGCCCAGACCGGCAGCCTGGCCCGCCTGCCCGAGCTGCCCACCGCCATCGACGCCGCCAGCACCGCCGCGTATGTGCGCGACATCCTCGCCGGCCACCTGCCGGTGCCCGCGCCGATCGAGAAACAGCTGGAACACATCTTGCGTGAGACCGGTTCATCATGAAAAACATCGAGACAACCCTGCGCAACGTGGGAACCGTGAGCCTGGTGGGCGCGGGCCCCGGGGATCCTGAACTGCTCACCATCAAGGCGGTCAAGGCGATCGCCGCAGCCACCGTGCTGCTGGTCGACGACCTGGTCAGTCCTGCCATCGTGGCGCTGGCGCCGCCCGGGGCGCGGGTGATCCACGTCGGCAAGCGCGGCGGGTGCAAGAGCACTCCGCAGGCCTTCATCGAGAAGCTCATGGTCATGGCCGCGCGCGAAGGCGAAACCGTGGTGCGGCTCAAAGGCGGCGACCCGTTCATCTTCGGCCGCGGCGGCGAGGAGGTGGAGCACCTGCGTGCACAGGGCATCACGGTGCAGGTTATCAACGGCATCACGGCCGGGCTGGCCGGCATCACGTCGCTGGGCGCACCGCTGACGCACCGCGAGCATGCCCACGGCGTGCTTTTCATCACGGGCCATGTGCGCCCGGGCGACAGCGACACTGACTGGCGCGCCATTGCCGCCACCGCGCGCGATGCGCGGCTGACACTGGTGATCTACATGGGGGTGCGGGGCTCCGCGCACATCCAGGAAGAGCTGCTCACCGGCCTGCCGGCATCGACCCCGGTGGCCGTGATCCAGCACGTCAGCCTGCCCGACCAGCGCCACGCACTGACAAGCCTGGGCCAGCTGCACAGCACGATCGAGCGCGACCAGCTCACAAGCCCTTGCGTGATCGTGGTGGGCGATGTGGTGCGCGGCGTCGCGGCTGCGAGGGCCCCCGAGGCATTGCGCCGCATCGCCTGACGCCCGGCGGCCCGCCCTGGGCCGGCGCATACACTGCGGGCCATGCATTCGTACGACGTGGTGGTGATGGGCGCCGGTGCGGCCGGCCTGTTTTGTGCCGGGGTGGCCGGCCAGCTGGGCCTGCGGGTGCTGGTGCTCGACCACAGCGAGCGGGTGGCCGAGAAGATCCGCATCTCCGGCGGCGGTCGCTGCAATTTCACCAACCGCGACGTCGATCCGGCCGCGCCGCACAAGCACTTCCTCGGCGACAACCCGCATTTCTGCCGATCGGCGCTGTCGCGCTACACGCCGCAGGACTTCGTCGCGCTGGTGCAGCGCCACGGCATCGCCTTCCATGAAAAGCACAAGGGCCAGCTGTTCTGTGACCGCTCGGCCGACGACCTGATCCAGATGCTGCTGGCCGAGTGTGGTGCCGGGGCCCTCGGCGGTCACGTGGACCGCTGGCAGCCTTGCAGCGTGAAAAATATAGGATTTTCAGCCACATCCCAGCGTGAAACGGTCACATCAAGCTATCAAATAGAGAGCGACCGGGGCACCGTCGAGTGTGCCGCCGTGGTCGTCGCCACGGGCGGGCTGTCCATCCCGAAGATCGGCGCCACCGATTTCGGCTACCGCGTGGCCAAGCAGTTTGGGCTGCGCCTGGTCGAGACGCGCCCGGGCCTGGTGCCGCTGACTTTTGACGAGCAGGCCTGGGCGCCCTATGCCCAGCTGTCAGGGCTGTCGCTGCCGGTGCGCATCGAGACGGGCACCAAAAAGGCCCGGGGCGAGTTCCTCGAAGACCTGCTGTTCACCCACCGGGGCCTGAGCGGGCCCGGCCGTGCTGCAGATCTCCAGCTACTGGCGGGAGGGCACGCCGATCCGGCTGAACCTGGCCCCCGACACCGACCTGCCGGCGGCCCTCGCGCGCGCCAAGGCGAGCTCGCGCAAGCGCATCGCCAACGAGCTGGCCCAGCTGGTGCCGTCCCGGCTGGCCGATACCTGGGTGCAGCAGGAATCTGCCTGGCAGCGCCCGATCGCCGAGGCCTCCGACAAGGCCTTGGCCCAGTTGGCGGAGCGCCTGGCGCGATGGGAACTCACGCCCACCGGCACCGAGGGCTACCGCAAGGCCGAGGTCACGCTGGGCGGGGTCGACACGCGCGACCTGTCCTCGCAGACGATGGAATCGAAGCAGCCGGGGCTGTATTTCATCGGCGAGGTGGTCGACGTGACGGGCTGGCTGGGCGGCTACAACTTCCAGTGGGCCTGGGCCAGCGGCCATGCCTGCGCCCAGGCCCTCGCGGCGAGGCTGCGCCCCTCGGCCTAGGTCAACGGGACAGATCGGCCACGAAGCCGCTATAATGTCAGGCTTTGCTGGCAATGCCCTGTCGGCCAATACTAGTTACAGACGGGGCACATCGCAGTTACGGCGTCCGGGCCCGATCTTCCCGGCCACCCTCTTTCTGCACATTTTGGAAATCTTCACCTAATGACGACGATCCGTGTTAAAGAAAACGAGCCTTTTGACGTGGCTCTGCGCCGCTTCAAGCGCACCATCGAAAAACTGGGCCTGCTGACCGACCTGCGCGCCCGCGAGTTCTACGAAAAGCCGACCGCCGAGCGCAAGCGCAAGAAGGCCGCCGCCGTCAAGCGCAACTACAAGCGCATCCGCTCGATGCAGCTGCCCAAGAAACTGTACTGATCGCAGCGTTGCCGCCAGGGGCCTCGGCCCCCGGATGCACGCCAGACCCGCGCTCGGGACGCCAGGCGCGGGTTTTTTCATTTCCCGGCCCGTCGGCCCCGGCAAGGGCCCGGCCGGTGCATCTCGCCCTATCCCCATCCCCACGACCGGAGCCCGCCATGAGCCTCAAGGACCAGATCACCGAAGACATGAAGACCGCGATGCGCGCCAAGGACAGCGAGCGTCTGGGCACCATCCGCCTGCTACTTTCCGCGTGCAAGCAAAAGGAAGTGGACGAACGCATCACGCTGGACGACGTCGCCGTCGTCGCCATCGTCGACAAGCTGATCAAGCAGCGCAAGGATTCGATCGCGGCGTTCACCCAGGCCGGTCGCCAGGACCTGGCGGACAAGGAAGCCGCCGAACTGACCGTGCTGCAAGCCTACCTGCCGGCACGCCTGTCGGCCGAAGAGGTCGCCGCCGAGGTCAAGGCCATCGTGGCGGAGCTGGGCGCCAGCGGCCCTGGCGACATGGGCAAAGTCATGGGTGCCGTGAAGACCCGCTTGGCCGGCAAGGCCGACATGGGCCAGGTCAGCGCGGCGGTGAAAGCCGCCCTGGCGGGCTGAGAGGCGGTTCAGGCAGCCAGGAAAAGGTCAAAGCTCAGGGGCCACAGGCCCGGGCCAGGACAGGCCAGGCCAGGCCAGGCCAGGCCCGGCAAGGCCAGCGTTGCACACCGAGTGCCAGCGCGGTAGGCTCTACGAGCTCCCCGCCACCTTCATCCGGTTGATGAGGATCGATCCGACCGACTTGGCGCCGTAGTTGTAGGCATCGGCCCCCACCGCTTCGATGCCCTTGAACATGGTTTTCAGATTGCCGGCGATGGTGATTTCCTGCACCGGAAAGGCGATTTTGCCGTTCTCGACCCAGAATCCGCTGGCGCCGCGGGAATAGTCGCCCGTCACGTAGTTCACGCCCTGCCCCATCAACTCGATCACGAACAGGCCGGTGCCCAGCTTTCTGAGCATGGCGTCCAGGTCGTCGCCCGCTTGCGTGTGCCGCGACGTCATCGTCAGGTTGTGCGAGCCGCCGGAATTGCCCGTGGTCTTCATGCCGAGCTTGCGCGCCGAGTAGGAACTCAGGAAATAGCCTTCGACACGTCCGCCCTTGACCACGCTGCGGGCCTGGACGCGCACGCCCTCGTCATCGAAAGGCGAACTGCCCTTGCCACGCAGGACGAACGGGTCCTCCGCGATATCGATGTGCCTGGGGAACACCGTCTTGCCCAGGGAGTCGACCAAAAACGTGCTCTTGCGGTACAGCGCGCCGCCACTGACCGCCTGCACGAAGCCGCCCAGCAACCCCGCCGCCAGCGGGGATTCGAACAGCACCGGGCATTCGGTGGTGGGAATCCTGCGGCTCTTCAGCCGGCTCAGCGCGCGCTCGGCGGCATAGCGACCCACGGCGGCCGGCGAGGCCAGTTCGTCGGGCGAGCGCATCGAGCTGTACCAGGCATCGCGCTGCATGCCCGCGCCCTTGCCGGCAATCGGTGCCACCGACAGGCTGTGACGCGAGCTGGCGTAGCCGCCGCGAAACCCGTGCGTGTGCGCACTGAAGAAGTGGCTTTGCTGGGCTGAAACCCCCGCGCCCTCGCTGTTCGTGATCTTTCGACTGGTCTGCAGGGCGGCATCCTCGCAGGCCAACGCCAGATGCGCCGCCTGTTCGCTGCTCAGGCTCCAGGGATGAAACAGGTCGAGGTCACGGTGATCGTTGGCAATATCGTCAGCGTCCGGCAGGCCCGCCATCGGATCCTCGGCGGTAAAGCGGGCAATGTCGAAGGCCGCGCGCACCGTCTGCTCGACCGCGGCGGGTGAAAAATCGGAGGTGCTCGCATTTCCGCGGCGATGTCCGACGTAGACCGTGACGCCCAGGGACTTGTCGCGGTTGCGCTCGACGCTTTCCAGCTGGCCCTTGCGCACGCTGACGCTCAGTCCGCAGCCCTCGGAAGCCTCCGCACCCGCGTCAGTAGCCCCCATGCGCCTGGCGTGGGCCAGCGCGGCGTCGACCAGATCTTCAAAAAAAGCGCGGCTGTAGCTGAAGCCCTGCTCGGGATGGCCGGCTGCGGGGGCCGCTGCGTGGGAGGGGAGTTTGTTCATGGTGGCGGCTATGATACTTGCCGTCCCCTCTATCCGCCGACCCGGCTCGCCCATGTCCCGCAAACCCAAAAAAGGCTATTACGTCCGCGGCGAGTTCGTTGCCGAAGGCAGCGAACTCGACCTCGAGCTCAAGCGCGAGCTCAAGGGCACCAGCGAAGCCAGCCGGACCGAGCTCAAACGCGAGAGCACCGAACTGCAAAAGCTCGGCGAGGAACTGCTGACGCTGCGCGCCGACCTGATGAACGGCCTCGACGTGCCCGAGAAGCTTCGCGATGCGCTCGCCGACGCCCGGCGCATCACGAATTTCGAGGGCAAACGGCGCCAGATGCAGTTCGTCGGCAAGCTGATGCGCCAGCTCGAACCCGACACGCTGGCCTCCATACGCGCCGCCCTGCAGGAGCAACACCAGGGCTCGGCCCAGCTGACGCTGGCCCTGCACCGGGCCGAACAGTGGCGCGACCGCCTGATCGCCGAGGACGATGCCTTCGGCGACTGGGTGCAGCGGTTTGCGGGCACCGACGCCCAGCAGCTGCGCGCACTGATCCGCCAGGCACGCAAGGACGCTCCGGCGCCGGACAAGGCCGCCGTCTCACACGGGCTGGCCCCGCGCCAGGGGCGCGCCTACCGCGAGATCTTCCAGCTGGTGCGTGAGCAGCTCGCCAGCGCCGACTCGGCCGGCGAAGCCTTCGCCCACGATGCCGAAAGTCCGGCCGAGCCCGGCTGACGTCGAGGGCCCTTCCCTTCGTCAACCGTCCATTTCGCGATTCGCACCATGAGCTCTTTTGAACCTGTCACCATTGGCATCGTCTCGGTCAGCGACCGCGCCTCCAGCGGCGTCTACGAAGACAAGGGCTTGCCCGCCCTTCAGGAGTGGCTGACCCGCGCGCTGAAGAACCCGGTCCGGTTCGAGCCGCGGCTGATCCCGGACGAGCAGGCCCGCATCAGCGCCACCTTGATCGAGCTGGTGGAAGCCGGCTGCGCACTGGTCTTGACCACCGGGGGTACCGGCCCGGCCTTGCGCGACGTCACCCCCGAAGCCACGCTGGCCGTCGCCCACAAGGAGATGCCGGGCTTCGGCGAACAGATGCGGCAGATCAGCCTGCGATTCGTGCCAACGGCCATTCTGTCGCGCCAATGCGCCGTCATCCGTGACAAAAGTCTCATCATCAACCTGCCGGGTCAGCCCAAATCGATCCAAGAAACACTGGAAGGGTTAAAAGACGCCTCGGGGGCATCGATCGTCAACGGCATCTTCGCTGCGGTGCCGTATTGCGTCGACCTGATCGGCGGCCCCTATCTTGAAACCCGCGATGAGGTATGCAAAGCTTTCCGGCCTAAGAGCGCCATTCGTCCGACCACCTGAAGCAAGACAAGCATGAGCCCGATTCGCTGCACCCACCCCTGCGCTGCCACCCGTCGGGAAGCAGGACTCCTTCCCATCGGGGCGGCCATGCTGGCCTTGTGCCTGGCGCTGGGCGCCCAAGCCGTGGAGCCCAGCCTGGCCTATACCGTCCAGCCCGGCGACAAACTGATCGTCCTGTCCCGAGAGATGCTGGTGCGCCCCGACGCATGGGCGGAAATCGCGCGGCTCAACGCCCTGCCGGACCCCGATGTCATCCGCCCGGGTCAGACCCTGAACATCCCCCTGCGCCTGCTCAAGTACGCGCCGGTCAGTGGCAGGGTTGTCAGCGTGCAGGGCAGCGTACAACAGGGGTCGGCCACCGCGGTCGTGGGCAGCAGTGTCGGGGAAGGCACTCGCCTGCAGACGGGTGCCGACAGTTCGGCCGTGATCGAAATGTCCGACGGATCCCGCATCCAGCTCTTGCCCGCCAGCCTGGCGGAGGTCATCGCCAGCCGGGAATACGTCCTGCGCGATGCAAATGCGAGCGGCACCACCAGGTGGTTTTCCGGGATCATCCGCCTGAGCCAGGGGGCCGTCGAGACCCTCGCGAGCAAGCTGGGCCTGCGCGCGACGCCGCTGCAGATCCAGACGCCCACCACCACCGTCGGTGTGCGGGGCACCCGTTTCCGTGTCGCACAGGAAAATGGGGCCAGTCCGAGCGCTCGCGCTGAAGTGCTGGAAGGCCAGGTCCGTGCCGACAACACCGCCCAGCAAAGTGGCGCCGATCTTCCCAAGGGTACCGGGGCGGTGATTGATCCGGCCAGGAAAGAAGTGAAGGTCGTACCGCTGTTGCCCGCGCCGGATCTGGGTGCCGACACCTTGAACCTCACAAATCTGGAGGCAAGGACTTGGGCAATGCCGACCTTGGCCGGGGCAGCCGCTTTTCGCGTTCAGGTTGCCAGCGATTCGCAGTTCAACCGGATTGTGCACGACCAAGTGGTTACGGCATCCACCGCTGATTTGTCAAGCCTCACGAGCGGCGTCTGGTATCTGCGTGCGCGTGGCATTGATGCCGCGAGGATTGAAGGATTTGACGCGCAACGACAACTTGTCCTCGCAGATTCTTTGCTGGTCACGGATTCACTGCTCAGCTTTGTTGGCGGTGAAACCTGGATGAACTGGAGCCGGACGCTTTCCGATGGTAAGGCCGTCCAAGCAGAAAGCTACAGTGCGGAAATCGCTACAGACCCGGACATGATGCACATGATCCGTCAATCCAAGAGCCTTGCAGGACCGTTCAATTTTGGCGAAATGAGACCCGGACGGTATTTCATTCGAGTCGCGGCCAAGGGCCCAACGCTGGCCCGTAGCAAGACCTATCGCTTCGAAATTCCGGTTGACTGGGGAACCACGGCGATCGACGTTCCATCGGCCCTCAAGGGCGTGGGCCCATGAGCCAGACTTATCGGTCCCGGATACTCCGCCCTACTTGCCAACGAGGTCGTTGAGCCGCGAGGCCTCGAAATGCTCGGTCAGCGCCGCCTCGTCCGGCACGCACTCTCCGGCTGGCCGATTGGCCGACAAGGTCTCGATGGCGTGCCACAGCAAGGCAATCTGGTGCTCATGGGAAGCGGCGTTGTCGATTAAGCCCTTCATGGCCTGCGACAGCGGATCGTCTTCGAGCGTGATGCCGTAGGCCGAGAACTTTTCCTGGGTCGGCGTCACATCGGCGCTTTCACCCGCCTTCGAAGGGATGATGCGAGCCGGGATGCCCACCGCAGTGGCCCCGGCAGGCACCGGCTTGATCACCACGGCGTTGCTGCCGATCTTGGCGCCGTCGCCCACCACAAAGCCGCCCAGCACCTTGGCGCCCGCACTCACCACCACATTGCGGCCCAGCGTGGGGTGGCGCTTGGTGCCTTTGTAGAGCGAGGTGCCACCCAGTGTCACGCCCTGGTAGATCGTGCAGCCGTCACCGATCTCGGCCGTCTCGCCCACCACCACGCCCATTGCGTGGTCGAAGAACACCCGCTCCCCGATCACCGCCCCCGGGTGGATTTCGATGCCGGTGAGCCAACGGGACACGTGCGAGGTAAAACGCCCCAGCCATTTGAGACCGTGCGTCCAGAACCAGTGCGCCGGCCGGTGCAGCAGCAAGGCGTGCAGGCCGGGATAACAGGTCAGCACCTCCCAGGTGCTGCGCGCGGCCGGGTCACGGTCCAGGATGCACTGAATATCGGAGCGAAGGCGGGAAAACATGGGCGCAAGTCTATCGCGGGGCGCCTGCCACCTCGCCCGGTACGGACTTGTCAGCGGCCGTGGCGGCTGGCTCGTGCGCCCGCGCTGCGGTGAGGCTCATCGCCCGGGCAATCCCGCGCAGGATGTGGACTTCTTCCTGCGCCAGGCCAGCCCGGTTGAACAGCTGGTTCAGCCGCGGCATCAGCTTCTTGGGCGCCGCCGGATCCAGAAAGCCGATGTCGACGAGCGACTGCTCCCAGTGCGCCAGCAATCCGGCGACCTGTTGCGCATCCGCCGCCTGCGGCGCCGCGGTGGCGGCCTGCACCGGATAGGCCCCCAGGGCCAGGCGCCATTCGTAGGCGATCACCTGGATGGCTGCACCGAGGTTGAGCGAGCCAAAGGACGGATGGGTGGGAATGCTCAGGGCGACATGGCACCGGTACACGTCCTCGTTCTGCATGCCGAAGCGCTCGGAGCCGAACAGGAAAGCCACGCCCTGCCCCGCCCCGCCGTCCGCCGCGCGGGCCTGCGCGGCCAAGGCTTCGAAGTGCGGGCGTGGCGCCACCGTGGGCGGGCCGAAATCGCGCGGCGTCATCGCGGTGGCGCACAGGTGCGTCATGCCGTCGAGCGCATCGTCCAGCGTGGCGACGATGCGGGCCTTTTCCAGCACATCCAGCGCCCCGCTGGCGCGCTGGATCGTCTCTTCGCGCCGCAACACGTTGGCCCAGCGTGGCGCCACCAGCACCAGGTCGTCAAAACCCATGACCTTCATGGCGCGGGCTGCCGCCCCCACGTTGCCGGCGTGGCTGGTCTGGATCAGGACAAATCGCGTTTGCATGGCGTGAACGGGGCGTCAGGTGGGCCGGGCGGGTAAAATCGCCCTATTGTCGCCGCCCGCATCGCCGGGACGGTCCCCCGCTCTTCAATCAGCTGGGGACAGAACCCACGCTCTGTCCCGCAAGGTTAACAATTCATGTCGTCCCCCAACCTGCACCCCATGCTCAACGTGGCCGTCAAGGCCGCCCGGTCCGCCGGTTCGATCATCAACCGCGCCGCGCTCGACGTCGAAGCGGTCCGCATCTCGCAGAAGCAGGTCAACGACTTCGTCACCGAAGTCGACCATGCCAGCGAAAAAGCGATCATCGAGACTTTGCTGACAGCCTATCCCGACCACGGGATCCTGGCCGAAGAGTCTGGCAGCCAGCATGGGGCCCAGGGTGCAGACCACGTCTGGATCATCGACCCGCTGGACGGCACCACCAACTTCATCCACGGCTTCCCCGTCTATTGCGTCAGCATTGCGCTGGCCGTGCGCGGCAAGGTCGAGCAGGCCGTCATCTACGACCCCAGCCGCAACGACCTCTTCACGGCCACCAAGGGCCGCGGCGCTTACCTGAATGAGCGCCGCATCCGCGTGAGCAAGCGCACCCGGCTGCAGGAGTGCCTGATCTCCACCGGCTTTCCGTTTCGCAAGGGCGACAACTTCAATGCCTACCTGCAGATGATGGGCGACGTCATGCAGCGCACCGCCGGCCTGCGCCGCCCGGGCGCGGCCGCGCTGGACCTGGCCTACGTGGCCGCCGGCTATGCCGACGGCTTCTTCGAAACCGGCCTCCAGCCCTGGGATGTGGCGGCCGGCTCCCTGCTGGTCACCGAAGCCGGCGGCCTGGTCGGAAATTTCACTGGCGAGGCCGACTTCCTGGAGCAGAAGGAATGCCTGGCGGGCACACCCCGCGTCTACGGCCAGCTGGTCAGCATCCTGGGCAAATACAGCAAGTTCGCCAGTGCCGGCGACAAAGCGGCCGTGCGCGAGGCCGCTGCACCGGCCTATGCAGCCGACGGAGCCAGCGAGCTGCGGGATGAAGAAGGCCCCGACGCTGCCGAGTCGGGCAGCCCGGCCAAGGACGACGACGCACCGTTCTGACCCTCGCGCCATGGCAGCCCCGCTCGACCTGAGCGCCCACACCCCCATGATGGCCCAGTACCTGGCCATCAAGGCGGAACACCCGGACACGCTCGTGTTCTACCGCATGGGCGACTTCTACGAGCTGTTCTTCGCCGACGCCGAAAAAGCCTCGCGCCTGCTCGACATCACGTTGACCCGGCGCGGCCAGTCGGCGGGCCAGCCGGTGGTCATGGCCGGGGTGCCCTTCCATTCGATGGAAGGCTACCTCGCGCGCCTCATCAAGCACGGCGAGTCGGTGGCGATCTGCGAGCAGGTCGGCGATGTGGCCACCAGCAAGGGCCCGGTGGAGCGCAAGGTGGTGCGCGTCGTGACACCCGGCACCCTGACGGACAGCGAACTGCTGTCGGACAAGACCGAGTCCATCCTGCTGGCGGTGCACCAGGCCCCGCGCAACGCCTGCGGGCTGGCCTGGCTGAGCGTGACCCAGGGCGAGCTGAACCTGGCGGAATGCGCGCCTGACGAACTCGACGACTGGCTGGCCCGCATCAACCCCAGCGAGCTGATCTACAGCGCCGATGTCACGCCCACCTTCGAGCAGCGACTGATAGCGCTGAAGGCGGTCAACCGCAACCTCACTTTGAGCCAGCGGCCCGAATGGCAGTTCGACGGCGCGCTGGGCCAGCGCAAGCTGCTGGAGCAATTGCGCGCCGCGAGTCTGGGCGCCTGGAGCGCCGCGGATCTGGCGCACGCCCATGCCGCCGCCGCCGCGTTGCTGGCCTACGCTGAGCACACGCAGGGCCGCGCGCTGTCGCACGTGCAGCAATTGCGGGTGCAGCACAGCGATGCACTGATCGACCTGCCGGCGACGACCCGGCGCAACCTCGAGCTGGTGCAGACCCTGCGCGGCGAGGATTCACCCACGCTGTTTTCCCTGCTTGACACCTGCATGACCGGCATGGGCAGCCGCACCCTCAAGCGCTGGCTGCTGGAGCTCCCGCGCGAGCGCGCGACTGCCAGCGACCGGCTGGACGCCATCACCACCCTGCGCGGCGACCGCGGCGCCGGTCCCTGGCACACCCTGCGCGCGCAACTCAAGGGCACGAGCGATGTGGAGCGCATCACTGCGCGCATCGCGCTGCGCCAGGCGCGCCCCCGCGAGCTCGTGGCACTGCGCCTGACACTACAAAAAGCAGAGCAAGTTATGACCATTCCACGCTGGGATGGTGCATATTTGACTGATATTTCAAGAAATCTGACCCCGCCGCCGGGCTGCGCGGCCCTGCTGGAGCGCTCGCTGCTCGAAGAGCCCGCCGCCCTGGTGCGCGATGGCGGCGTGATTGCAGGCGGGCTGGATCCGGAGCTGGACGAACTGCGCGCCATCCAGACCAATTGCGACAGCTTCCTGCTCGACCTGGAGACCCGCGAAAAGGCCCGCACCGGCATCGCCAACCTGCGGGTGCAGTTCAACAAGGTGCACGGCTTCTACATCGAGGTCACCCAGGGGCAGCTGGACAAGGTGCCGGACGACTACCGCCGCCGCCAGACGCTCAAGAATGCCGAGCGCTTCATCACACCCGAGCTGAAGGCGTTCGAAGACAAAGCCCTGAGCGCCCAGGAGCGCGCCTTGGCGCGCGAGAAGTGGCTGTTCGAACAGTTGCTGGACCGCCTGCAGGCCTTCGTGCCGGCACTCACCCAGCTCGCCCGCGCGGTCGCGGCGCTGGACGCGTTGTGCGCACTGGCCGAGCGTTCTCTGACACTGAACTGGTGCGCACCCCAGTTCGTCCGCGAGCCCTGTATCGAGATTCGCGCGGGTCGCCACCCCGTGGTCGAGGCGCGGCTGGCCGAACTCTCCGGCGGCGCCTTCATCGCCAACGACACGTCGCTGGGGCCGCGCCAGCGCATGCAGATCATCACCGGCCCCAACATGGGCGGCAAGAGCACCTACATGCGGCAGGTGGCACTGATCGTGCTTTTGGCCAGCATGGGCTCCTACGTACCCGCCACGGCCTGCCGCCTCGGACCGATCGACGCCATCCACACCCGCATCGGCGCGGCCGACGACCTGGCCAACGCCCAGTCGACATTCATGCTGGAGATGACCGAGGCCGCGCAGATCCTGCACAGCGCCACACCGCAGAGCCTGGTGCTGATGGACGAGGTGGGCCGCGGCACCTCCACCTTCGACGGCCTCGCGCTGGCCAGTGGCATTGCGGCCCAGCTGCACGACAAAACGCAGGCCTTCACGCTGTTTGCCACGCACTACTTCGAGCTCACCGAATTTCCGGCAAGCCACCACGCGGCCGTCAACGTGCACGTGAGCGCGGCGGAGGCCGGGGGCGATATCGTGTTCCTGCACGAAATCCAGGCCGGTCCGGCCAGCCGCAGCTACGGCATCCAGGTCGCCCGGTTGGCAGGCATGCCCGCACCGGTGCTGAACCATGCGCGCCACGCCCTGGCAGCGCTGGAGTCCGGCGCCAGCGCAAGCCGATCCCAGGTGGATCTGTTCGCGGCACCGCCCGAGTCCGCAGCACACCCACCCAGCGCCGTCGAGGCCCGCCTGTCGGACATCAACCCGGATGCCCTGAGCCCGCGCGAGGCGCTGGACATCCTCTACGCACTGAAAAAGCTCAGCCCCTGAGGGCTGCGCCTCACACCCATCCCAAGCATCAAGGATCAAGAAGCCATGACCTACTGCGTCGCCATCAAACTCAACGCCGGCCTGGTGTTTCTCTCCGACTCGCGCACCAACGCCGGCCTCGACCAGATCAGCACGTTCCGCAAGATGATCGTCTATGAAAAGCCGGGCGACCGCTTCATGGTGCTGTTGTCGGCCGGCAACCTGAGCATTTCGCAGTCCGTGCGCGAAATCCTGCAGGTCGAGCAGATCAAGGATCACGAAGGCGGAGACCCCATCACGATCTGGAATGCCAAGAGCATGTTCGACGCCGCCCGCGTGCTGGGAGCCGCCGTGCGCCATGTGTACGACAGGGATGCGGCCTCACTCAAGGCCTCGGGGGTGGAGTTCAATGTGTCCCTGATCTTCGGTGGCCAGATTCAGGGCGAAGCCATGCGCCTGTTCCAGGTCTATTCGCCGGGCAACTTCATCGAAGCCACGCCGGAGACACCCTACTTCCAGGTCGGCGAATCCAAATACGGCAAGCCCGTGCTCGACCGGGTGATCACGCCGGACACCCCGCTGGACGAAGCCGCCAAGTGCGCGCTGGTGTCGATGGACTCCACGCTCAAGTCCAACCTGTCGGTGGGCTTGCCGCTGGACATGGTGGTCTATGAGGCGGACAAGTTCCAGACCGACCGGGTGATGTGCATCGACGACCAGAACCCCTACTTCCAGATGCTGCACGGCAGCTGGGGCCAGAAGCTGCGCGAGGTGTTCGACAGCATCGAGGACCCGACCTGGGACGGAGGCGCCACCGAGGTGCCGCTGATGGTGGCGTCGGCGCGCAACAAGCCGCTGAAGAAGATCACCTCACCCAAGGAAAAGCTGATCTGAGGCCGCGCCGGACACGCCCGGTGCGCCTCAAAAAAATGGCCCGACGCCTTGGCTGGCTTCGGGCCTTTTTGCGTCGGACGGATTTGGGCGTCAGAACTTGTACGTGTAGGTCACGCCGACGTAGGTCATCGACTGGTTCTGGTTGAGGCTCATCGTGGTGTTGTCGCCATACGTATAGGGCGTTCCATTCCAGCCCCAGGCCCAGTCGTTTGACAGCACGCGGGCGTAAACCAGGTTGGCGCCGATGACGCTGTTCTTGTCCAGGTCGTACTTGCCAAAGAGTTTCAGCGCCGTCTGGCGGAACGTGATGCTCGGCAAGCCGCCAGTGGCGGCCAGCAGCGCCGCGCTGTCGGCGCCGGCATAGGTTTCCAGCGACTGGGCGTACACGCTCTTTTCGTTGACGTACGACAGCGTTCCGCCCACTTCCAGCTTGCTGGTGGGCTTGCCGGTCACACCGAGGCCCGCGGAGGTGTTGGTGGTCTCGAAAGCCATGACAGAGCCGGCGGGGCGCGCCTGGTTCTGGGTCTGTTGTCCCCAGGAGGCGTAGGCGGTGAGGTTCCAGTTGTCCGAAATCGCGTAGGTGCCATCGACGCTGTAAAGGCTCAAGCGCGTGTTCTGCAAGGCATACGCGGTTGGCATGGTGTATTTGTTGGTGCCGCCTTCGGCAGTGAATTGCAGGGCCAGCTTTTCATCAGGCTGCCAGTTGCCATAGAGCTTGATCTTTTCCTGCCGGCGATCGGCCAGCGTGGGCGAGAAGATCGCCGACGAGCTGAAGGCCGCAGACGGATCGGAAACTTCGGTCACGCCAGCACCCGGATTCGGCTTGAGCCAGTTGGAGCCATCGCGCTGGCTGCCGGAGAGGCGGATCGATCCGGTGAAGGTCTCCGACATCACCTTGTGAAGCTCGGCGTACAGGCCGGTCTCGTCCGTGTTCTGGCGCAAGGCGCTGACGCCGCCCGCCGGGCTCGTGGGCGTGTAGATCCCGCGGTCGATGCCGACATAGTCGGCCCCGATCGTGCCCCGGTACTCCCTGGAGAACTGGTAGATCGCCTGCAGCTTGCCGGAGACCTTCTGTTCGGGCAGCTGCTGGTTGGTATAGACCGAAGAGCCCGCCATGACGTAGGGCGCGACGGGCGTCTTGTCGTCGCGGTCCGCGTAACGAATGTCGGCCTGCAGCGTGAGCTTCGGGATCGGCCGCGAGGTGATTCCCAGCCATGCCAGCGTGGTGTTGACGTTGCCGCCCAGGCTGGTCACTCCTGCCGGCGCGCCACTCAGCCCCGACGCAGCAAAGTTCTGGTTCTGCGTGGTGTTCGCATACGACAGCTTGAAGGACGCCCGGGTCTTTTCGGCCAGGTCGTAGGTGCCCGTCAGCGACAGCTGGTTGAACCGGTTGTCGGGCTCCTGTGCCACCGGCAAGTTCAGCAGCGGCTGCAATCCGGCGCTCAACGGCAAGAGCGTCCCCAGCGGATTGTTCAGACTGCCCGGAACCGACGGGTTGAGCGTCGGATTGTTGTTCTGGAAGAACGAGCCGTAGTACGCCACGCTCAGTCGCAGCTTGTCCATCGAGTAGTTCACCCGGGCGTCGATCTGGCTCGTGTTCGAGTTGACCGCCTGCGGCAGCATCAGTGTGGCCCAGCCTGCTGCGATGCCCGTGGTGCCCTGACAGCCTGGGGCGACCGGCGACGGGCAGTTCATGCCGATGCCAAAGGGTCGCGAACCATCCTGCTTCTCGGTCTTGAAATCCACCTCAATCTGCAGCGCGTTGTCGATCCACTTGCTGAAGCCCAGACCCACATTGGAGCGCTTGGTTTGCAGCTGGGTGTTGTATCCGCTGCCCACCCCGCCGGGCAGATACACCACCTGCGGTGCCGTGGAACCCGCCCCCACCACCCCGGTGTTGATCGTATAGGGGTTGGTGTGGACCAGTTCCCCATAGGAGGCCTTGAGTCGCCACTCGCCGGGCTCGGTCAGGCTCAGCCCCAGTTCGCGCGAATCGTCCAGCAGATTGGCGCCGCGGAACTTGAACAGCGTCATCGCCTCCGGGTCGCGCACGCTGTAGTCGAAACCCAGGATGCCGGCCGAGGGGTTGTTGTTGTTCAGGCCGAGTGCGTTGTACTGGTTGTAAATCGATCGATTGCCGGCGCCACCGCCGACCCCGCCCAGGCCCAGGGTGACCGACGACTGCGTGGTCTTGACTTCACCGGGTTCGGGCTTGGCGGCCTCCTTGGCCTTTTCGTCGGTGGCCTGCGCGAAGGCTGAAGCCATGAAGGCAAACACCGCCATCGCAATGACCGTGCGCCGGAAGTTGAACGAGGAATCTGAAATTGTCATCATTGCTCTCCCGGGTTCACCGCGTCAGCAGCTGCGGCGTCGGGTTGGTTGCCGACGGATTGTTGGAGCCATGCACTTGCGTGTGGCAGTTCATGCAGCTGCGGCCCTGCCACAGTTGCACCACGTTCTTGCCACTGGTGGTGTTGGTGATCAAGGGCTGGACCTGGCCAGGGGCCTTGGTATAGACGCCGGGTTGTCCACCCAAGGCGCCGACGCCACCGGCCACGTGCGGCGTGTGGCAGGACTGGCACAGCATCGGCGGCCGTGACACCAGCATCCCCGGGATCACGCTGCCGTGCGGGTTGTGACAAGTGGCGCAGTTCTCAGCCACTGGCTCATGCTGGTTCACGAACGGCCCGCGCTTGCCGGCGTGGCAGGTGTAGCAGGTCTCGTTCGTGCTGTCCTTCTTCGCGAGTGCAGGCCCGACCGATCCGTGCACGTTGTGGCAGTCGGAGCAGGTCATCTTGCCCTCGGGGATCGGGTGGCGGGAAATCAGGTTGATCTGGGTGCGCTGTGCCTTGTGACAGGTGAAGCACACATCGGCCTGCTCGACCTTGGAGAACACCTTGTCCTTGTTGGTATGGACCTTGTGGCAGCTGTTGCAGGCCAGGTCTTCATTCTGGTGCCGGCTGCCGGTCCAGAGCATCTGCTTGGGGCCCTTCTGGTGGCAATCCTGGCAGACGGCACTGCGCTGCTCGGCGCTCAGCGTGGTCTTCTTGCCATAAATTCGATCCGGCGCCGGCCGGTCCTTCACGCCCTCGGGCTTCTTGACGTGGGTCGGACTGGGTCCGTGGCAGGTGATGCAGGTGGGCGTGCGTTCATTGGTCGCGTCGCCCATGGACCGTTGCGCCAGTTGCTGGGCCGCCGCCGCCATCGGCGGCTTGCGGGTGAACGGGGCATGAGGACCCTGGCTGTTGTCCGGCAGGTCTTCCTCGTCGTGACAACTCACGCACTCTGCCGATGCGTCTCGCGCGGTGACCGCGGAAACAGGCCCGGCCAGCCCCAGCAGGCAAAGCCCAGCAATGACCCACAAACGCTTGATTCGCATTCCAAACCCCTGGTAATTAGAACGACCTCTGACCGAACTCCGTCACTGAGACCCGTCACGAAAAAACGGGAGGGCCCGCAAAAGCCCTCCCGTGATTCGGACCATGCCTGAACTTACTTCTGGCCGTGGACGATGTCCACACCCTTGAAGCCGCCCGGCGAGTGGCAATCGTTGCAGGTCTCACGGGGCAGCGCACCCACTTGAGCCTGGCTCTTGTCACCGAACGCGGACCCGCCGAAGCTGGTCACGTGGCCGATGGCATTGCTCGAATCGTGGCAGGCCGTGCAGGTCGCCGCCTTCGGCGAAATCACGAGCCAGGCATTCGGATCCGACGTGGTGGCGGTGCCACCGACGACCGTCGGCTTGAAGACCACAGAACCGAGCGTGCCGAGATCCTGCTTCCAGGAACCATTGACGTGGCAGGCGTCACAGTTCAGGCCGACCTGCGGATACGCGACTTCAGCACCGTAGTTCTCCACACCACTGGCCAGCACCAGGTTCGGATCACAGATGGGCGCCTTCGACAGCGGATTGGCCGGGTTGCAGAACGCTCCAACCACCTTGTTGGCATGGGTGAACGGATAGAGCCGCTTCGAATTGCCATGGATGCCATGGATCATGCGCTTGAACTGGTAGGGCTCATACAGGCCGCCATTGAGCGTCAGTCCGTTGGTCATCATGTTGCTGGAAGAAGACCGGTTCGGATCATGGCAGACCACGCAGGATTCCACCGTGTTGCGGGCGCCGCTGTGGAACGCGTTGTCCATGCCCGGCGTGTTAGAGCCGGCCGTCGTTCCCAGCGCCCCGTGGCAGACGTTGCACTTGTCGTTCGACACGATCACGCGGCGCGGCTGCAGGCTTCCGTTGCCCAGCACCACATCCTTGTAGGTGTGTTGCATGACTGTGTTGATCAGCGTGGTCGGAACCACCGGCGGCCGCGGATCCGCTGCCGACTTGGCCTGCAGCTTCACTTCCTTGATCTGGCCAATGCTGACCACCCGCGCCGTTCCAAATGGTGCAACCGTATACGTGGTATTGGCCGGAATGGTAATGGCGACCGTGTAGTGGTTCGTGCCATCGTTGGTGCCTTTGTAGGCATAGGCGTTGGCACTATTACCACCATTGTTGTAGGCCGAGAACTCGGTCACCGCCTGGTACTGACCGGCCATGTTCTGATAGGCCAGGTAAAAGCGCAGGTTGCCAAACGTCGTGGTGGTATTGCAGCTGATGCTGGCGCCAGAACCGGAGCACGCCGTTCCGGTCGCAGATACCGTCAGGTCGTACGCCTTGTTGCTATTGGTCGGATCGGACACGAAGTACTTGACCGTCACGGTGCTCGTGCCATTCGGGGTCGCGGACTGCGTGTAGGTGACGTCCTCAATGTTCATCTTGTACTTGGCCGCGTTCTCTTCGTTCTGGTTCCAGTGCACGCGCTCCGGCGACAGCGTCGGGTTGGACGTCGGGTTGTGGCAGGCCACGCACTGGGCGTTGGTCATGGCCAGCGGATTGCCGCCACCGACATAGGTCGTGTGTGCGGTGTTCCAGGCAGAGCCGGGCTTGCTGGCGTGGCAGGTCAGGCAGGCCTCTTTGGACACCTTGGTCTTCCAGTTGTCGCCCTGCGGCGTGTTCGGATTGGAGGCCGTGTGGCACTTGGCACAATTGCGCAGGTCCTGCGGGAAACCGACTTCGGCGTAGTCATGTTTGCTGGCGTTGTAGCCCCAGATCACATAGTCCTCGCCACCAAGCGTAGCCGGATTCGCCAGCAGCTTGCCCGCGTGGATCTTGTGGATCATCGTGGCCATATTGAGGTTGTTCCCGCTGTTGGCGTCCACGGTGCCCGGGTTGTGGCACATCACGCAGTACTGCGTATCCACCCGGCCGCCGCCATGCAGCGCCAGCTTGTCGTGGCAACCATTGCAGGACGTCACATCGGCCATCTTGCGGGTCTTGGAGGGATCGGTGACGAACACCGATTTGCCGGCGGCATCCACCGTGAAGTCGATGTAGGGATTCACCAGGACGGTTTCACCGGCCGCATTCTTGTAGCTCAGCTGAATGACGACCCGGTGCGTGCGGTCTGGCTCGAATACGACGCCATTCGTCTTTTTCGGATCCCTGATATCGGTCGCGAAGACATAGGAGTAGTACCCGTCGGCGTTGTAAACCAGCTGCGACGCCAGACCCAGAGAAGCCAGGGTCGTGGTGCTCATCTTGGCATCCGTCGTGGCTTGGGTCGCGGTGGCCATGGCCGGCGTGCTGCTCGGGCCGTTGCCCACGTTGTTGGGCGCGGTGGAGGTCGACTCCGTCCGGTAGATGTAGTTCACCCACTGGTCCGGATTTCCATTGGTGCCGGGGACCAGTTTCGCGATGGCAAAACTGACGTTCGACGTGGCCAGGTTGCTGACGACCTTGCCATCGGAGAAAACGGAGAAATTGACCTTGGTCAGACTAGCAGCCGTCGTCGGGCTCGCCGAAGCGGGAACCGTCACAGCGGTTACGCCGGCGCCCTGCACGACGGTAAACGCCGACGACGAATTGCTCGCCGTGTCATTCGCCGGCACGGCGGCGGCCGCGCTGATCTGTTCCTTGACGGAAGCCGTTGGAGGCGTTACCGGCGCATCGCCGCCGCCATCACCACCGCAACCGGCCATGGCGAACGCTACCAGCGCTGCCGAGCCCCACCGGGTCAATGAGATCATCACTTTTTCTCCTTTTTACCCGGATGAACCCGGGGCACCTGCCGAAACCCGAAACATGCCTGTCGTCGAAAGTCAAAGCCTGCCTGTGTGCACCTGGCCCTCGTTCCACACGGGGTGGTGACCGATCTGCCACCACCTGAACGCCAGAACCACGCCATTTACACTTGGGACGGAAGCTTAAACCTTACGGGTTGCAAGGTTACGCCTAAAACAGGCCATTTCCAAATTCATTGAGAAAAATCAATGGAGCCCCCCCAACGTAAAAGTTGTTGCTTTTCAAGAACGCCTGAACCGAATGGATTGACAACATGCCCCTGATCGTGTTTTCCCATGCCAACAGCTTTCCCGCCAGCACCTACCGTGTGCTGTTCAAGAGCCTGCGCCAACGCGGCTTCACGGTAAAAGCCGTCGAAAGGTTCGGCCATGACCCCGCCTACCCGGTCACGGACAACTGGCCGCACCTCGTGCAGCAACTGGCCGATTTCACCCGTCGCGAGGTGGACAAGGCAGGCGAGCCCGCCTTTCTGGTCGGCCACTCGCTGGGCGGCTTCCTGAGCCTGATGGCCGCCGCCCGCCATCCCGAACTGGCCCGTGGCGTGTTGCTGGTTGATTCCCCCATCCTGGGAGGCTGGCGCGCCTCCACCATGGCGGTGATGAAGCGCACGCAACTGGTCGGTTCGGTGTCACCGGGGCGCGTCAGCCGGGCCCGGCGCAACAGCTGGCCGGATCGCGAAGCGGCGCTGGAACATTTCCGCCACAAAAAGGCCTTTGCGCGCTGGGACCCGCAGGTGCTGGCCGACTATGTGAACCATGGCATGCGCGACGACGGGGGCAAGCGCGTGCTGGCCTTCGATCGCGAGGTAGAGACGCAGATTTACAACACCCTGCCCGACAACCTGGACCGGCTGATCCGGCGCCACCCGCTGAAATGCCCGGTGGCCTTCATTGGTGGCATCCAGTCGCTGGAAATGCAGCAGGTGGGCATGGGCCTGACCGAAAAACTGGTCAAGGGCCGCGTCATGATGCTCGACGGCAGCCACCTCTTTCCGATGGAGAAGCCGCTGGCCACGGCGGCGGCCATCGAGGCCTCGCTGCGCGGCTTCGAAGCGCGTTGAGCCCGCGCTCCTGAGAGATTCACACCCTGTCAGGGGGCCCAGCTCACCAGGCCGCTCCAGGCCGTGCCCAGCACCACCAGCCCGAAGGCGATGCGGTACCAGGCAAAGGGCACGAAGTTGTGGGTCGAGATGTAGCCCAGCAGCCAGCGCACGCAGATCCAGGCGTTCACGAACGAGAACAGCAGGCCGACACCGAACAGCGGCAGGTCGGCCATCGAGAGCAGCGCGCGCTCCTTGTACAGGCTGTAGGCGCCGGCGCCGATCAGCGTGGGAATCGCCAGGAAGAACGAGAAGTCGGTGGCTGCGCGCCGGGACAGGCCCAGCAGCATGCCGCCGATGATGGTGGCGCCGCTGCGGCTGGTGCCCGGAATCATGGCCAGGCACTGCACCAGCCCCACCTTGAGTGCATCCAAAGGCGTCATGCTGTCGAGGTTCTGGATGCGCGCTTCGCTTTGCGGGCGCTTCTCGGCCCACAGGATGATGAAGCCGCCGAGGATGAAGGTGCTGGCCACGACGACCGGCGTGAAAAGATGGGCCTTGATCGCCTTGCCGAACAGCAGCCCGAGGATGACCGCCGGAATGAAGGCGATCAGCACGTTGACCGTGAAGCGCTGCGCCTGCCGGCTGGTGGGCAGGGCCGCCACCGTGTCGCGAATCTTCTTCCAGTACACGATGATCACCGCCAGGATGGCGCCGGTCTGGATCGCGATGTCGAAGACCTTGGCCTTTTCGTCGTCGAAGCCCAGCAGCGCACCGGCCAGGATGAGGTGGCCGGTTGAAGAGATCGGCAAGAACTCGGTCAGCCCTTCGACCACGCCCATGATGGCGGCCTTGACCAGCAAAACAGTATCCACGCGCACTCCTGAAAAGAGCCGCGATTATCGCCGGGGCGCCGAGCCGTTCACTCGTAGCGAAGGGCTTGTATGGGGAGCAGCTTCGAAGCCCGGTGCGCCGGATAAAAGCCGAAGAACACGCCCACGAAGGCCGAGAATCCCGCTGCAAGGAAGATCGAGCTCACGCTCATGCTGACCTGCCAGCCGGCAAACTGCCCCACGCTCCAGGTGGCGATGGCGCCCAGCAGCACGCCGATGGCCCCGCCGATCAGGCTCAGCGTGACGGCCTCGATCAGGAACTGCGACAGGATGTCGCGCCCGCGCGCCCCGACGGCCATGCGCAGGCCAATTTCGCGGGTGCGCTCGGTCACGCTCACCAGCATGATGTTCATGATGCCGATGCCGCCGATCACCAGGCTGATTCCGGCCACGGCAGCCAGCAGCAGCGTCATGATGCGGCTGGACGCCTCCTGTGCCTGCAGGATCTCGGTCAGGTTGCGGATGGCAAACGGGTCTTCCGCGCCCGGCTGCACCTTGAAGCGCTGGCGCAGCAGCTCCTTGATGCTTTCCTCGGCTGCTTTCATGCTCTGGCCCTCGCGCACCTTGACGCTGATGGAGCCGATGCGCTTGAGCTTGCCGCCGGTACCGCCCTGGATGCGGTTGCGGTAGGTGGAGATCGGCACGATGACGACGTCGTCCTGGTCCTGCCCCATCGAGTTCTGCCCTTTCTTGGACAGCACGCCGATGACGGTGACAGGGATCTTCTTGACCCGGATCACCTGGTCCAGCGGATCCACATCTCCGAACAGCTCGCGCGCCACGGTCTGGCCGATGATGGCCACCTTGGCCGATCCCTGGATGTCGGCGGCGTCGAAAGCCCGCCCGTCCGACAGCGCCCATTCGCGCGCTTCAAGGTAGTCGTTGGTCGTGCCGAAGATCGACGTGCTCCAGTTGGTGTTGCCCGCGACCACCTGTGCGCCGGTGCGCGAGCTCGGCGCGGCTACCTGCACCTCGGGCACCTCCCGGGAAATGGCCAGCGCGTCCTCCTCGGTCAGGCCCTGCCCCGTCTGCGCGCCCAGGCGCACCCCCCCGGCCGTGATGCCGCCAGGGATCACCAGCATGATGTTGGAGCCCAGGCCCTTCATCTGCTCCTGCACGCGCTGGGTGGCGCCGCTGCCCACGGCGATCATGGTGATGACCGCCGCCACGCCGATGATGATGCCCAGCATGGTGAGGATGGAGCGCAGCGTGTTGGCGGCCAGGGCCCGCAGGGCAATGCGGAAGGGGGCGAAGAAATTCATGGCGCGGCTCCCTGAGCCCATAAATTGGGGTCAGACTCCAATTTTTCCGCGATCCCGCTGCGATGCCCCGGCTGGCGCACGTCCTCGACGATCAGGCCGTCGCGGAAGACGATCTTGCGCCGCGCCCAGGCCGCGATGTCGCTTTCATGCGTGACGATCACCACGGTCATGCCCTGCGAATTGAGCTCGGTCAGCAGCGTCATGATGTCTTCGCTGGTCCGGGTGTCGAGCGCGCCGGTCGGCTCGTCGGCCAGGATCAGCGGCGGGTTGTTCACCAGCGCCCGCGCAATGGCCACGCGCTGCTGCTGTCCGCCCGAGAGCTCGGACGGGGTGTGGCCGGCGCGCTCGCCCAGGCCCACGCGCTGCAGCGCCGCCATCGCCATCGCGCGGCGCTGCGCGGCCTTCACGCCCGCATAGACCATCGGCAGCTCCACGTTTTCCAGCGCGCTGGTGCGCGGCAGCAGGTTGAACTGCTGGAAGACGAATCCGATGCGGCGGTTGCGGATCGAGGCCAGCTGGTCCTGCGCCAGCCCCTCCACCTCCTCGCCGGCCAGCCGGTATTCGCCGGAGGTGGGCAGATCCAGGCAACCCAGGATGTTCATCAGCGTCGACTTGCCGGAGCCGGATGCCCCCATGATCGCCACGAAATCGCCGGCGTCGATGTCCA
The DNA here is from genome assembly GCA_016721925.1 of Candidatus Skiveiella danica. Classification (GTDB taxonomy): domain Bacteria; phylum Pseudomonadota; class Gammaproteobacteria; order Burkholderiales; family Burkholderiaceae_C; genus Skiveiella; species Skiveiella danica. Next base: position 82,431 of record JADKHE010000005.1, on the reverse strand, counting down.
GCGAGACACCCCGCAGCGCATGCACCGTCATGTCGCCCATGGTGTAGGTCTTGACCAGGTCGCGCGCCTCGATCAGCGAAGCGCCCGCAGCGGGCTTCGCGCTGGCGTTCGGTGGCGGCGTGGCGTCGGGCATGGCGTGCAATTCGCTGTGCTCAGAACGGCATGCGCGGGCCGGTCGTGGCCGGCTTCGGCGGTGCGGACCCCGGCGTGACCGTGCCGGTGATGACCACGGCGCCTTCCTTCAGCACGGGGGCCTCGGGCGAACCTGCCGGCACGATCAGCTCGGTGCTGGTGCCGTCGGTGATGCCCAGGCGCACGTTCCAGGCCACGGGCTTGCCGTCCTCGCCCAGCAGGTAGATGCGTCCGCGCGTGTTCTGCCGACTGGCGGCTTGCGCCACCAGCGCGGCATATTTCGGCTTCTGCTCGGGGGTGAGCACATCGCCGATGCGGGCGCGGATGTCGGCCATGATGCGGTCGCGGGCCTTGGGCCGCTCCTCGGCCGGCAGGTCGCGCAATGTGGCGAATTTCGGCCGGGCATCGGCGTAGATGGCATCGACCTTCTCGACCTGCGCCGGGCTCAGCGCCAGCTCGGTGACCAGCCGGTTGCGGAACTCGGTGGCCGCATTGGCGCCGGGGGCGCCCGGTGCGGCGGGAGCGGGCGGCGCCGCGCCAGCACCCTGACTGGCTGCGGGCGCGCCGGGGGCGGGTGCGGCGGCCATGGGAGCTGCCGGCGCCGACGAACTCGTCAACGGGGCGCTGCCTGCACCGGCGGCAGCGTTCGCAGCGGCCACCGGGGCATTTTTTGCATCTTTTTTGGCACTTCCCAGCGCCGATTGGTCACTCCCAGCTATAGGTTTCGTAGCTGTTGACGGGCCGCCTGGCGCAGCCGACGCGGCCGGACGAGCGCCCGACGATGCCGCCTGGGCTTGCAGCGCCTGGTATTTCGTGCGCTGCGTGGGGGTCAGCATGGCGGTGATCTTGCTGCGCATCTCGGCGCTGACCTTCTCCCGGGCCGCCGCACGCTCCTCTTCGGGCAGATCGCGCAGGGCCATGAACTTCGGCCGCAGTTCGGCGCTGATCGCGTCAAGCCTGGCCTGTTGGTCGGCATCGAGCTGCAGCTCGCTCACCAGGCGCTCGCGCAGTGCCGCAAACCCGCCACCACCACCGGCCGGCTGGGCCACGGCCTGGCTGAACCAGGTCCAGCCGCCGGCGCTGCCGGCGCTGCCGGTGCTGGTCGACGCGGGTGCCGAGGCGCCCGATGCCGCGCCCTGGGCCGGCTCCACCCCGGCGATGCGCACCCGCAGCGCTGCGTTGGGCACCTTCAGCACGTTCTCCCGCGACTCGGTCACGATGCGCACATTGGCCGTCATGCCGGGCACCAGGCGGTCGCCCACGTTGGAAAAACCCACCACCGCGACATAGGTCACCACGTTGGCCACGTTCTGCGCCGCCTTGCGCACCTGGCGCACCGAGCCCTCGAAGGTCTGGCCCGGAAACGCATCCACCGTGAAGGTGGCCTTCTGCCCGGTGCGGATGCGGCCCACATCGCTCTCGTCGATGCTGGCGTCCACCTGCATGTCGCTGAGGTTCTGGGCGATCACGAACAGCTCCGGCGCCTGCAGGCTGGCGGCCACCGTCTGGCCCTTTTCGATCGCGCGCTTGATCACGATGCCGTCCACCGGCGAGGTGATGCGGGTGCGCTGCAAGTCCACCCGTGCCTGCGCCAGCGCGGCTTCACGCTGGGCCACGTTGGCCTGGGCGGTCTTGATCTGGGCCTCGGTCACGCCGGCCTGCGCCTGCGCCAGCTTCAGGGACTCCGTGGTGGTGTTGACCAGGGCGCGCGCCTTGTCGGCCTCGCTCTGGGCGATGAACTGCTTCTCCACCAGGCTCTGCTTGCGATCGAAGTCGCGCTGGGCCTCGTTCAGGTCGACTTGCGCGCGGGAGATGCTGGCGCGGCTGGCCAGCGCGTTGGCCTGCGCCGTCATCACCGCAGCCCGCGCGGCATCCACGTCGGCCTGGGCCGAGCGCACGCGGTACTCGAAGGTCTCCGGATCGATCACCGCGATCAGCTGGCCCGCCTTGACGAGCGAGTTGAAATCGACGTAAAGCTCCTTGATCTGGCCCGACACCTGCGTGCCCACCGAGACCTGGGTCACCGGATTCACCGCGCCACTGGCCGACACGGTGGCGAGCAGGGACCCGCGCTCGATCTTGCCGGTGCGGTACTGCACGTCCGCCGCACTGTCGCGCTGGGTCCACCACCAGGCGCCGCCGCCCGCCAGCGCCAGCGCCACCGCGCCGGCGATCAGGTAAGTCTTTTTCATGCCAACGATTGTAGGAAAGCTGCCTCCCTGCGCCATGGCCCAAGGCGACCGCCTGTGTAAAGAACCGGCAAATCCGCGGCCGCCATCCGTTCAACTGGCGCCCGTTTCCTGCATTTCGCGCCGCCTCGGCGCATTTCGTCGCATCCCGCTGGCCGCAAGCCGCGGCGGCCGGCACAGTTCGCCCATCGCCCCAACGAACCACCCAACCGAGCCCACCATGCAACTCACCCCCGTCATCGCCATCCACATGACCGCTGCCCTGGGCGCGCTGGTCACCGGCCCCATCGCCCTGTGGGCGCGCAAGGGCACTGCCCAGCGGCCCCGCCTGCACCGCGCTTTCGGCTACGCCTGGGTCACTCTGATGCTGGCCACGGCCATCTCGGCGCTGTTCATCCGCGATTTCAGCCTGCCCAACATCGCCGGCTACACCCCGATCCACTTGCTGGTGCCGGTCACTCTCTTTGGCCTGTTCGGTGCCTTCTGGTTCCTGGCCAAAAAGAACATCGTTGGCCACCGCAAGACCATGCAGAGGCTGTATTTCCAGGCCTGCATCGGCGCCGGCGTCTTCACCCTGCTGCCCTCGCGCTACCTCGGCCAGCTGGTCTGGGGCCAGTGGCTGGGTCTGACCTGAATCCGCCAGCACCCGCTCGCCTGTCCTAAATCACCCCCGTCAACCCCTCAAAGGAATGCTCATGTTGCTCCAGATCCTCGCCAACACCCCGAAGTGGGTCTTCGCCCTGTTCGCCGCCCTGCTGTGGCTCGGCCTCAACCAGCTACTCACCCGTCGGCTCGGGCTGTCGCGCATCACCCTGCTGGCAGTCGGCATGGCCGCCTTCTCGTTCTACGGCACGGTGTCCGCCTTCTCCGCTGTGCCGACCGCCCTGTTCGCCTGGATGGCCGGTGCGGTTGCCGTGCTCCTGTTCCTGTTCAACCGTCCCGTACCCGCCGGCACGGTTTATGACGCGACCAGCCGCCGCTTCACCGTGCCCGGCAGCGCCGTGCCGCTGGCGCTGATGATGGGCATCTTCCTCACCAAGTACGCGGTCGGCGTTGCGCTGGGGATGCACCTTGTGCAGACGAACGACATGAGTTTTGCGCTACCGGTCAGCGCGCTGTACGGCGCCTTCAGCGGCGTGTTCGCGGCCCGTGCCGCCCGCCTTTGGCGCCTGGCCATGGCGCAGGAGCGCCAACTCCTGGCCAACCCAGCCTGATCGATCCACCGCACCCGTCCTTCCCCATTCTTTGAAAGGAGCCTCCTCATGTCACACCTTCACGCTTCCGCCCTGCCCTCGCGCACTGTCCTTGTCAGCGACGATGCGTCCCTGGAGGCCACCGCCCGCCGGCGCGCCGGTGCCCGGATGGGCTGGTATGTGCACGCGATGGTCTACCTGGCCGTCAACACCGTGCTGATGCTGATTGCCTTCGGCACCGGGCGCAACTGGGCCATCTTCCCCGCGTTGGGCTGGGGCCTGGGCCTGCTGCTGCACGGTCTCGGCGTCTGGCTGTCGCTGGGCGGCGGCGGGCTGCAGCAGCGGTTGATCGACCAGGAGCGGGCCCGCCTGTCCAGCCAGCGCGACCCGTGGTAAACCGGAATTCATGATGCGCCGACGGTTCCTCGTCCGCCTCCTTGCTGCCTTCGCACTGTGCAGCACCGTGGCCCACGCCAGCATGGGTCTGACGGAATTGCCCGGCCTGAAGGGCGACGGCCCGGTGACAGTGTTCTATGCGTCCGACAGCCCGGCCGCCCCCGTGGCGCGCGGGCCGTTCAACCCCACCGTGGCCTGGAATGGCCGGGCCATCGCCGGCAACCGGCGGCTGATCGTCTTGTCTCACGGCTCCGGCGGCGCCCCCTGGGTCCACACCGACCTGGCGCAGGCGCTGGTCGACGTCGGATTCGTGCTCGCCCTGCCCGAGCACCGCGGCGACAACTACAAGGACACCTCCGCACCCGGCCCGGACAGCTGGAAACAGCGCCCCGCAGAGGTCTCGCGCGCCATCGATGCGGTGGCGCGGGACGCTCGGTTTGCGCCCCTGCTGGACCTGAACAAGGTGGGGGTCGTGGGCCAGTCCGCCGGCGGCCACACGGCGCTGAGCCTGGCCGGCGGCCGCTGGTCGCCCGCGCGCTTTCTGCGTCACTGCGAGGCCCACATCGCCGAGGACTTCAATGCCTGCGTCGGCACGTTCACCTTGCTGAACGGCGGCCTTTTCGATGGCATGAAGAAGTCAGCGGCCATCGGCGTGCTGCGCCAGCGCTTTGACGACGAAACGCTGGTCGAACACCATGACCCGCGCATCGCCGCCGCGGTGGCCGGCGTGCCTGCCGCGGCCGACTTCGACCCGGCGTCCCTGGCTCGTCCGCCGATTCCACTGGGGTTGGTGACCGCGGGCCGCGACATCTGGCTGACGCCGCGCTGGCACAGCGATGCCGTGCTGCGCGCGTGCACGCCGTGCGGATCGCCCATCTGCCGAATGGAGGCCACAGCATCCTCTTGTCGCCGCTGCCGCCAGCCGCCGTGCTGGGCGAGGTGGAACGCCAGCTGCTTGGCGATCCGCCGGGCTTCAGCCGCAACCAGCTGCCCGAGGTCGACCGCCAGATCGCCTCGTTCTTCCGCCTGCATCTGCTGCCCTGACGACTCACAACCGATTACAAGGCCGACCGCAAGGCCACGATCATGCTGAGCACGCTCTTTCTCCTCGTTGCCCTGCTGGCCGCCTAGAATCATCCGCACCCTTCCAAGAAGCCCACCATGACCTCTCCCCTCTCCCCCGAACAACTCGAACGGCTGGCACGCAAACGCGCCGGCGCCAAACTCGGCTGGTACGTACACGCCACGGTCTATGTGCTGGTCAATCTGGTGTTTTTCGGGATGTCGCACTACGGCTTCGGCAGCCGCCCGTGGTCGGTATTTCCGTTGCTGGGCTGGGGCCTGGGCCTGACGCTGCACGGCATTTCGGTCTTCATGCTGGGTACCGGCGGCGGCCTGCGCGAGCGCCTGGTGCAAAAGGAGCGCGAGCGCCTGCAGCGCCAGCAGGGGCCTGGCGGCACGCCGTGAAAATCGACCTGATCTCCAAGCTGCAGCACCTGCTGCAGGTCATGGCCTTCTGCCTGGGGGTGGCCACGCTGCAGGTCATCTTCATGCCTGAGCGGCCGTAGGCGCCGCCGGTGGCTATTCGCTGGCCATCGGCCTGTTCACCTGGGCGATCATCGACCTCGGCCGCCACCTGTTTCCCTCAGCGGCGGAAACCGGTTGGCCCTCGGGCGTGGCCGGGCCGCTGCTGGTGGCCGGTGGCATCGCCGTGGGCTATCTGCTGGGCAATGCGCTGGCCGACCTCGGCTGCCGCACGTTTGGCTGGTACGCCGGCGCGCCGCCGGTGGACCGTGCGGTGGAACTGCGCAACTCGATCCTGATCACCGTGCTGGCCGGCGTTGTCGGCAGCTACTACTTCTATGCGGCCAGCAAGAGCGCCTACCTGGAACGCAAGATGGTGGAGGCCGGCCGCCAGGCCAGCGAAGCGCGCTTGAAGCTGCTGGAGACGCAGCTGGAGCCGCACATGCTGTTCAACACGCTGGCCAACCTGCGCGCGCTGATCGGCATCGACCCGCCCCGCGCCCAGATCATGCTGGACCACATGAACCGCTACCTGCGCGCCACGCTCAGCGGCTCGCGTGCCACCGCCCACCCGCTGTCGGCCGAGTTCGCGCGGCTGGAAGACTACCTGGCGCTGATGGCCATCCGCATGGGCCCGCGCCTGGGCAGCACGCTGGAACTGCCCGACGCGCTGCGCGACGTGCCCGTTCCGCCGCTGCTGCTGCAGCCGCTGGTGGAAAACGCCATCCGCCACGGGCTGGAGCCCCAGGTGGACGGTGGCCACATCACCGTGCGTGCGCAAGCTGAAGGCGCCGGCCTCCTGCTGGAAGTGGCCGACACCGGCGCGGGCTTCGACCCCGCTGCGCCGGCCACCACCGGTGGCAGCCGCTTCGGCCTGGCGCAGGTGCGCGAGCGCGTGGCCACCGCCTACGACGGCCGCGGCCAGGTGGATCTGCAGTCCGCGCCCGGACAGGGCACGGTGATCCGCATCCACCTTCCGGCACCGAACCCCGCCACCTAAGACACCACCACAGGGACGCTCATCATGGATTGGGATGCCATCGTCATCGGCTCCGGCATCGGCGGGCTCACCGCCGCCGCCGCGCTGGCCCGCTGCGACCTGCGTGTGCTGGTGCTGGAACAGCATTTCGTGCTGGGCGGCATGACACAGACCTTCGAGCGGCAGGGATTCCGCTTCGCCACCGGGCTGCACTACATCGGCGGTGTCGGCCCGCAGAGCGGCGCGGCAGGCAGCTTTGGCCGGCTCCTGGGCTGGCTGGGCGACGGCAGCCTGCAGTTTGCCCCGCTGCCCAAGCACTTCGACACCGTGCGCCTGAACGATCCGTCACAGCCGGGCGGCGAGTTCAGCTTCAGCTTTGGCGCACCGGAGTCGGACAACATCACGCGCCTGAAGGCGCTGTTTCCGGAAGAAGCTGCCGCGCTGGAGCGTTACGCGCAGGATTTCCGCAAAGCCACCCGCGCCGCCATGCGAAGCCTACCCCTGCATGGCCTGCCCAGGCCGGCCGCCACGCTGATGGGCTGGGTGCGCGGCGGTGCGCTGCGTGAGGCCGCGAAAACCACCGTGGCGCAGGCCGTGGCCGAGATCAAGACCCCCATCCTGCGCCAGCTGCTGGCCGCGCGCGGTGGCGACTACGGCCTGCCCCCGGTCGAGGCGCCGCTGATGCTTCACGCCGCCGTGCTGGGCAGCTACACCCACGGCGCCTGGTACCCGGTGGGCGGGCCGCAGCGCTTTGCCGAAAGCCTGGGCGCCACCGTGCGGGCCGCCGGCGGCGAGCTGCGCACCTCGGCCACCGTGGCCGGCATCGAAATGGAGCGCGGGCGCGCCTGCGGCGTGCGGCTGCAGTCGGGCGAGGTCGAGCGCGCGCCGGCCATCGTCTCGGCCATGGGTGCGGCCAACACGGCCCGAGCCCTGCCGCGCGAGGCCGCGCCCGGCTGGCAGGCCGAAATCGCCACCTTCAAGCCCAGCGGCACCTACGTGGCGCTGTTTCTGGGTTTTGAGGGCGACATCCGCGATGCGGGCATCAACGGCGCCAACCACTGGATCTACGAAACCCCGGCCGGGCCCGACGCGCTGGACTGGAACGACCCCACCGACACCGACGCGCCCTCGGTGTTCGTCTCCTTCGGCTCGGTCAACGACCCGGCGCACAGCGGCGGCTTCACGGCCGAACTGCTCGCGCCCTGCGGCTGGGAGGTGTTCGAGCGCTGGAAGGATTCGCACCTTGGCGCGCGGCCCGAGGATTACGAAGCCACCAAGTCGTGGATCGAGGAGCGCCTGCTGGCACAGTTCAAACGCCTGTTCCCCGCGCTGGCCGACCGCATCGTGTTCCACGAGCTGGCCACGCCCCTGTCGCACGCCGCCTACGCATGGCCGCGGCCTCGATCGAGCCGCGCCTGTGGAAACAGATGTCCCGCTGAAGGCCCGCCGCATGAACGCACCCGCCCCCACCGCCCTGATCGCCGAAGACGAACCCCTGCTGGCCGCCGCGCTACAGGCCGAACTGGCGCGGGCCTGGCCCGAGCTGAAGGTGGTGGCCAGCGTGGGCGACGGCTTGTCGGCCGTGAAGCAGGCGATGGCGCTGGCGCCCGACGTGCTGTTTTTCGACATCCGCATGCCGGGGTTGTCCGGGCTGGAGGCCGCCGCCGAGCTGGCCGACCAGTGGCCACCGGCCGACGCGCCGGACCGTGCCTTTCCGGCGCTGGTGTTTGTCACCGCCTACGACGAATACGCGGTGCAGGCCTTCGAGGCGCAGGCCGTGGACTACCTGCTCAAGCCCGTGCAGGCCGCCCGTTTGCAAAAAACAGTGGAAAAATTGCGCAAAGCCAGCGCGAAACGGTCAGTTTCAGCTATCGAAACTGAAGCAGCCATGGAGCCCATGCTGGAGCGTCTGCGTGGCCTGCTGGCGGCCGAAGGGGGCGGCGCCGCACCGCGCCTGAGCGTGATCGCCGCCAGCCTGCCCGGTGCACTGGGCGCGTCCATCCGCATGGTGCCGGTTGACGAGGTGCTGTATTTCGAGGCGGCCGACAAGTACCTGCGCGTGCTCACCGCCGGTGCCGAATACCTGATCCGCACCCCGCTGAAAGAGCTGATCGCCCAGCTGGACCCCCAGGTGTTCTGGCAGATCCACCGCGGCACCGTGGTGCGGGCCAGCCTGATCGACACCGTGACCCGCGACGAGGCCGGCAAGCTGAGCCTGAGCCTGCGCGGGCGGCCCGGAGCGCCTGGCCGTCAGCCGGTTGTACGCCCACCTGTTCCGCGCCATGGAAAGCAATCGGCCCGGCATTCACCGGGCCCGCTGCGGGCTATTCAGCGAGCGCGCCGCTCAGGGACCATAGCCCACCGTGGCGGCCGGGCCCACCCCATAGGCGCCGGGGGCGTAATAAGGCACCGGGCGCGGGCCGTGTTGGTGATGGCGATAGCCGTAGGCATACGGCCGCACCACCGGGCGGTAGACCACGGGTGCCACCACGCGCGGGCGGTAGTACACCGGCGCAGGCGCCGCATAAACCGGAGCCGGCTGGACATAGACCGGCGCCGATTGCACATAAGCCGGCGCGCCGTAGACGGGGCCCCCATAGACCGAGCCACCGTAGACGGCCGGCGCATTGGCCACGCCCACTTGCACGCCGGGTGCCGCGACACCCACCGACCAGTACACATTGCTGCCCGCCTGGGCTGCGCCGGCGGCCGCCCATGCGGCGACGCCAACCGCCGCGATCATGCCGGCGCGGACGCCCTGGCGGCGAAGGGAAGAAAGAAGGTTGAAGCGCATGTCAGTCTCCTGGAAATTGCGCACCACCGACAGGATGGCAGGTGGGCGTACCGGTCTAACGCGGCACCCTACGATCTGGTTGGCTTCTGTTGCGTGAAGGCCGTTGCCAGATGTAACGCCGGCCCCCCCGCCCCCTAAAATGAACCCATGAGCTCCCCCACCGACAAAAACACCGCCGCCGAAGCCCCCAAAGTCAGCAACTTCCTGCGCCAGATCATCGAAAAAGACCTGGAACAGGGCACCTACGCCCAGCGCCGCTGGGCAGGCACCCCCGGCGATGCCGCCCACCACGCAGCAGGGCCAGCCCGACCCGGCCAAAATCCGCACCCGCTTTCCGCCCGAGCCCAACGGCTACCTGCACGTGGGCCATGCCAAAAGCATCTGCCTGAACTTTGGCCCTGGCGCGCGACTACGGCGGCGTGTGCCACATGCGCTTTGACGACACCAACCCGGAGAAGGAAGACAAGGAGTACGTCAACTCCATCCTGGACGCGGTGAAGTGGCTGGGCTTCAGCTGGGATTCGACCTTCAACGGCCAGACCGAGCACCACCTCTACCAGGCCAGCGACTACTTCGACTTCATGTACCGCGCGGCCGAATACCTGATCGAAGCCGGCCATGCCTACGTGGACGAGCAGACCGCCGAAGAAATGCGCGCCAACCGCGGCGACTTCGGCAAGCCCGGCGTGGACAGCCCCTTTCGCACCCGCAGCCCGGCCGAGAACCTGGCGCGCTTTCGCGAGATGCGCGACGGCCAGCACGAAGACGGCGCCATGGTGCTGCGCGCCAAGATCGACATGGCCAGCCCCAACATCAACATGCGCGACCCGGCCATCTACCGCATCCGCCGCGCCACCCACCACAACACCGGCGACAAATGGTGCATCTACCCGATGTACACCTACGCCCACCCCATCGAAGACGCGCTGGAGCAGATCACCCACAGCATCTGCACGCTGGAGTTTGAAGACCAGCGCCCGTTCTACGACTGGCTGCTGGACCGCCTGTGCGAAGGCGGCCTGCTGGCGCAGCCGCACCCGCGCCAGTATGAATTTGCGCGCCTGAACCTCACCTACGTGATCACCAGCAAGCGCAAGCTGGCGCAGCTGGTGTACGACCAGAAGGTGAGCGGCTGGGACGACCCCCGCATGCCCACCATCGTGGGCCTGCGCCGGCGCGGCTACACGCCCGAGGCGCTGCAGCTCTTTGCCGAGCGCATCGGCGTGACCAAGAGCGACAGCTGGATCGACTACAGCACCCTGGAAGGCTGCCTGCGCGAAGACCTGGAAAACAAGGCCCACCGCGGCATGGCCGTGCTGGACCCGGTGAAACTGGTGCTGACCAACTGGGGCGAGGTCTTTGGCAGCGACGCCTACCTGGAAGACTGCATCCAGCCGGCCCTGCCCCACAGCGCCTTGCTTGATGGCCAGACGCCGCCGCCCGAGCGCGTGTTCAAGATCGGCCGCGAGGTGTGGATTGAGCGGGAAGACTTTGAAGAAGTGCCGCCCAAGGGCTACAAGCGCCTGTTCCCCGGCAACATCGTGCGCCTGAAAGGCGGCTACGTCATCGAATGCACCGGCGTGGGCGCCAAGGACGCCGACGGCCGGGTCACCGAAGTGCACGCCAAGGTCATTGCCGACACCAAGAGCGGCACCCCCGGCGCCGACCGCGTGAAAGCCAAGGCCGCCATCACCTGGGTGGGCGTGGCCGACGGCGTGCAGGCCGAAGTGCGCCTGTACGACCGCCTGTTCAAGGACGCCCAGCCCGACGCCGGCGGCAAGGACTTCCTGGAAAGCCTGAACCCCGACAGCCTGAAAGTGGTGACCGCCTACGTGGAGCCGTCACTGGCCGCCGCCAAGCCGGACGAGAAGTTCCAGTTCGAGCGCTTCGGCTACTTTGTGGCCGACCGCCAGGACCACGGGGTGGGGGGCAAGGCGGTGTTCAACCGGGTGACGGGGTTGAAGGATTCGTGGGGGAAATGAAGTTCGGCCACAGAACCAACCTTGGATGAACTGAAAGAGTTTTTGCTATCGTTTTGGTAGCTGTCAGTGACCATTTCGCGATGGGTTTTGGCAGATTTCCTTGTATTTTCCGCGGAAACCAGGGCTCAGAACCTGTTTGGGCGGCTCAGGGCTACCGCGCTTCACCTCCAATGGGTTTCAAGACCGGCTCCAGCGCCGGTGCCGGGCCCGGGTCATAGGGCGCGGTGGACGGGCGGGCTGGCGTGGCCGGTGCGTTGGCTGCCGCTGCCGGCGTCACAGCTGATGGCGCCATCGGCGGCGGCACTGTGCTGGCCTGCGGCACGGGCACCGTCATGCCCTCGGGCACGCCGTTGATGCGCTTGCCCACCACGCGCACGCTCCACTGGCCGTAGTTCTGCCGGAACAGCCAGCTGCCCCAGCGGAATTTGTCGTCCAGCAGGGTGCCCACTTTCACGTCCTTGCAGAAGGCCGGGTCGGCCGGGACGTCGAACTGCAGCGCGTTGATGTGGTCCTTTGCGTGCTCCAGCGGGTCCAGCGTCCAGTGCACCTGGCGCACTTCCAGCGTCAGCAGGCAGGCTGGCAACGGGCCAGGCGGCGTGGCCGGTTTGGCCGGCGGCTTGGCCTGCGCAGGGTGCAGGAGAAGGATGGCGGAGAAGGTGGCCAGCGCGGCCAGCAGCGATCGGGAGCGGGTTGACGTCATCGTGCGGGGATTCTAGGAAGCTGGCTGACGCACGGCTGGCACCCATCCTCAAGTGGCCTATGTTCAAAGCGAATACTCCGGGTCAGGCTCCAACGAACCCGGGATCCATGGAACCCGAAATACCCGCGTTCATTTGCACCACTGTTCCTCGCAGGGGACGCCGTCGTGATCGCCGTCCATCTCCATGCCGGGGCAGTTCTGCAGAAAGAGCGTGGCCTCCCGGCACGACTTCATCTGGCTGCAGTACCTGCGGCCATCGCAGCTGAAATCTGCCGGTACCGGAAGCTTGGAAGAACCCGGCAGAAGGCGCAGTGGCATGGGCGCATCGATCGGCGGTGCTCCGGCATGCGCACCGAGGGAGGCCAGGCGGGTGCCGTAGTGGCTGTAGCCATACCAGCCCATTGCCGCCAGCAAAGCCACGACGATCAGCTTGCCCATCGGTGACGCGCTTTTCGGGGCGCGGCTCAGGCGCACGGCGGGTCGCCTAGACGATGGGGCACGGGCTGCTGCCTCGTTCCCAGCGCGCGTCACGCGCACCGCGCGCTTCTTGCCCTTTCCGTCGGGCTCCACCTCGAAGCTGAGCCATTCGTCCACAGCGGGCTGGCGGCCATCCCGCGGGAAGGCCGAGATGTGCACGAAGACGTCTTCGCCGCTGTCGGCGGACGCGATGAAACCGAAGCCACGCTCGGCGTTCCATTTCGCCAGACGGCCCTCGTAGCGCATCGCGGTCATGGATTCCTCCCGTTCGCCAGGCGCACGCGGGTGCCAGGCAGTTGTTATTGACGAGGATTCTAGGCAAGCACTCAGTGCCAGAAGGCATACTCGGCCCGCTCACCAAGGAGTTGCGCATGGTCCTGCTCGAATTCGCCATGAACCCGCCCGACCGCGGCGATGGCCTCAGCGCCTACGTGGCGCGCATCCTCGACATCATCGACCGCAGCGGCGTCACTTACCGCCTCACGCCCATGGGCACCATCCTCGAAGGCAGCTTCGACGAGGTGATGCGGGTGGTGGGCGACTGCTTCCACGCGCTGGAGTCTGACTGCGAACGCATCGGCATGAACCTCAAGATGGATTACCGCGCCGGCACCGCATCGCGCCTGCAGAGCAAGGTGGACGCGGTGCAGCGCCACCTTGGGCGCACGCTGCAGACCTGAGGTTTCGCCCGGAATCTGATAACCCCTGCCACCCCGCAAGACAAGGAGCACCCATGGCCCATCTGAACCCCGTCCCGCTGGCTGAGGTGAAGGACAACGACATCCGCGAGCGCTTCGAGCACTACCGGCGCACGCGCGGCGTCACGCCGAACAGCATCATGACCATGGTGCGCAGGCCCAACATCGTGCGCGCCTTCATGGCGCTGAACCAGGCGGTGCTGTACGAGGGCACGGTGCCGGAGGAGACCAAGATGCTGGTCAGCCTGGCCTGCAGCTACGCGGCGGGCTGCCTGTATTGCCAGTCGCACATGACGAACCTGGCCAGCATCTACAAGGCCTCCGACGAGAAGATCGCGGCGCTATGGGACTTTGAAAACAGCGACGTCTTCAACGACGCCGAGCGCGCCGCGATCCGGCTGGCGCTGAAGGCCGGCGCGCAGCCCAACGAGGCCGGCGCGGCCGACTTCGACGAACTGAAGCAGCACTACACCGACGAGCAGATCGTCGAGATCGTGGCCAGCATCGCGCTGTTCGGCTACCTCAACCGCTGGAACGACACCATGGCCACCACGCTGGAGCCACTGGCCACCCAGGTGGCCGAGCGCGCCATCGGCCCGGCAGGGTGGACGCCGGGCAAGCACGGCTGAGCCAATCCGGGCGTCAGGCGCCCGTCGCCGCGCCGGCAGGTTTGCGCGCCACGACAAAGGGCCGCACATCGCGCCCCCGGCTGGCATGGCGCTCGACGCCGAGCACCTCCAGCCCTTGCCGTTTGCAGGCGGCCACCAGATCGGCCTCGCCCAGGTTCAGCACCGGCGGCGCCAGGCGCAGGGCGCGCATCAGCGGCACAGCCAGGCCGGGAATGAGCGGATTCAGCTCCCGCAGGCAGGGGGTCTTGGAGATGAACCATCCACCCGGCTTGAGGACGCGGGCGCAGCGCGCCGTGGCGGCGTCCAGATCATCGAGCAGGTGCAGAACGTTGAAGGCCAGCACCGCGTCGAACGGCCCGTCCAGGTCACTGGCCGTGGCGTCGGAATCGTCCACCTGAAACCGCAGCGCGGGCCGGGGGCTCAGCGCCAGCCGCTGATGGGCCAGGGCAATCATCTGCGGCGCAATGTCGGTGGCCAGGTAGGGGCCGGTGAACAGCGACAGCGTAAGCGCCGTGGAGCCGGTGCCGCAGCCGATTTCAAGCACCGAAGCGCCGGGGCCAAGCAGCTCCCGTGTGCGCACCAGGCTGCGCTCGTAACCCGCCCAGTCGCCGATCGTGCCGCCCGCGTAGCCGCTGGCAAAGCGGTCCCAGAAGCGGGCTTTGAAGGATGCGGACGAGGTGTGGGTTGCTGACGGGTTCTTGGACATGGGGCTCACCGGAACGGTCGATTGAGGGCTATGCCCGCTCCAGCACGAACCCGATCGCTGCACCCACCGCCGCCACCTGCGCGGCGATGCACTGCTCGGGCGTGGCGCGGGGGCTGTCGGGGTAGACCTCGGTGGTGGTGGTGTAGCGCGCACCGGTGAGGCTCGCGCACAGGCCCCAGGCCTTCAGCGGGTAGCGGATCACGCCGCGCGCCACTTCGGGGCAGCCGATGATCTCGCCCTTTTCATCGGCTGGGGCGATGTGCGTCACCCGCGCCACGGCGTCGATGATGGCCTGCTGAAACTCGGGTTGCGGGTTCTCGGTGTCGTCCACCAGGTAGAAGCCGTCCGGGATGCTGCCGGGCTCGAAGGGTTTGCCATCGCGCGCCGCCAGCGCCGGACGGAATACCGTCTCGTCGGTGTCGGTGGTCTCATGCAGGTCGATGTGCGCCGCAAACTGCCCGAGCCAGGGCGCCACCAGCCCCATCAGTGCCGCCGATTCGGGCGCCGGGCTGGGCGTGCGAAAGGATCGGTTGGGGTCCACCGCATCGAAGTTCCAGCGGTGGATGCGCTCGTAGGCCCATGGGCTCACGCAGGGCGCCACCAGCAGGTTGACGCGCCCGGAATAGGTGGCAGCGTGCTGGTCGAGAAAACGCAACGCGCCGTGCACGCCGCTGGTCTCGTAGCCGTGCACGCCGCCCGTCACCAGCACCCCCGGCAGGCCAGCCTGCCACGCGCCGGCCCGCAGTGCCAGCAGGGGAAAGCGCTCGATGCCATAGGCCAGCTCGCCGTAGGGGATGACGTCGAAGCGCCCGGCCAGCCGCTCAACGGCTGCCAGCACATCGTCGGCGTAGCTGCGCTGGCGCACCTGGCCGGCGCGCCATTCGGCACGCTCGGTTGCGCCCCAAGGCTGGCCGGGGGTGCCGATGGGATGGGTCGCGGGTTCGGTCATGGTGCGGGGTCTGATACTTTGTTTCGGGTGGCGGGCGCTGGGGTGGCAGCGTTGGATTATGCGCAGGGCGCTCGCCGGTGGCGCACGGCAAATCGGACTAGACTTTGTCCCTCGCGAAGCTTTCGCCCTCTCACGGCTTACCGCAGGAACCCGCCATGAAGAAACTCAACGTCACGATCCGCCTTGAAATGTCCGTGCCCGATGACTGGGAACTGGTCGAAACGTCGGAGGGCGGTCTGGTCGTGAAACTGCCCAACCAGCAGTACCTGGATCTGGCCATCGAACCCCTCTTCGCCGAGGACCCCGAAGAGACCTGGAGCACCACGGAGGACGAAGGCGTGCTGAATGACATCCTGGACATGGTGGAGGCCGAGGAGGTGCTCTACGAGTTCGTCACCCATTGATCCGGGGCGCCACGGGGCGCCGGGCAGGAAATCCGAGGCCGGCCTAGAATCCGCGACACCTCGCCCGCGGCCCGGCCGCATCCTCAACCAAGGTCCTCCCATGCCCACACTTCGACTGAGCTATTTCGACTTCCACGGCGGCCGCGCCGAACCTGCCCGCCTGGCCCTGCACATCGGCGGCGTCGCCTTCGAAGACCATCGCATGGACTACGCCGCATTTGGCGCGTTCCGCAGTTCCACGCCCTTCGGCCAGGTGCCGACGCTGGAAGTGGACGGCGTGCTGGTCACGCAGTCCGACGCGATCAACCGCTATGTCGGCAAGCTCACCGGCCTGTACCCCACCGACCCCTTCCAGGCCCTGCTGTGCGACGAGGTGGCCTATGTGGTGGAAGACGCTGGCGTCAAGATGGGCCCCACCTTCCGCATGACCGGCGAGGCACAAAAAGAGGCGCGCCTGGCGCTGGTCAACGGCTCCATGCCCGTCTACCTGGCCTGGCTGCAGAAGCAGCTGCTGGCGCATGGCGGCGAGTACTTCGCCGACAACCGGCTCACCGTGGCCGACCTGAAGGTGTTCGTCGACGTGCGCGGCCTCAACTCGGGCCGGCTCGACCACATTCCCACCGACCTGGTCGAGCGCGTGGCACCTGCCCTCAACGCGCACGCCCAACGCATCGCCGCCCTGCCTGCGGTGGCCGCGTATTACGCAAAATTCGGGCTCTGAGCGCCCGCCCCCGGCACCATGTCCGGCCCTGACAACCTGACGCCAGTGATTCGCGGCTTTCATGCGCACGTCTACTTTGGCCCGGACACCGTGGAGCAGGCCCGCGCCTTGTGCACCGAGGCGGCCGCACGCTTCGGCGTGACGATGGGGCGGGTGCATGAAAAGCCGGTGGGCCCGCACCCCGACTGGAGCTGCCAGCTGTCGTTCAGCCCCGAGGTTTTCGGCGACGTGATTCCCTGGCTGGCCATGAACCGGGACGGCCTGGTCGTGTTCGTGCACCCGATCAGCGACAACCAGCTGGTGGACCACCGCGACCGCGCGCTGTGGATGGGCGCCGTCCGCCCGCTCGACCTGAGCGTGCTGCCGGACGGGCCCGGGGATTAGCCTTCAGCCGCTTGCCGGCAAGTCTTGCAGCCGCTGGTGTGCCGGGCTGTCCCGGTCCAGCGGCACGCTGCGCTTGGCGCTCAGGTAGTGGGCGCTGAACACGTCCAGCCAGTCCCCCAGCACCTCGGCGGCGGCGCCTTCGCCGGCCAGCGCCAGACAGGCGGCGGCAACCTCGGCGGTGCACAGGTGGTGGCCATGCACCGAGCGGCGCAGCCGGTAGCTGGAGGCCTCGGCCAGGTGCAGGCTCAGCACCGGCAGCGCATCCAGATACGGGCTCTTGCGAAACATCTTGCGCGCTTCCGACCAGGTGCCGTCGAGCACGACGAACAGTGGGCGCCGGCCACAGGCCGCGGACGCCTCGGGCGCCGGCAGCTGCGTCACCACCCGGCGTGCTTCGGCATATTCGGCCGGGAACACCAGCCAGGGCTGCCACTGCGGGTCGGCCAGCAGCGCCGGCAGGGCCGGGTCCACGGCAGTGCGGGCCCAGCCGAAGGCAAAGGTGTCCGGCACCACATCAGCCACCAGCCAGCCGGTGTTGCTGGGCTTGAGCGCCTCGATGTCGCCCATGATCAGGCACACCCCGGCGTTCACCGGCAGCGACGGGCGCAGCGCGCACACGCAGTGGCTGGCCGCCAGCCGGCAGCCCGGGCAGCGCCCCGGCCCGGAGCCACGCGCCACAAACGGCTTGGCACTGGCCGCCAGCCGCGTGGCGCGCAGGCGTGCGACGGCATGTTTCATGCCGTTGGCCGCCATTCAAAGGAAACGGTATTCATCCAGCAACTGTAGGCGAAGCTCCCTAGAGTGCGCCTGGCGCCGGCTCCGGCGTCACAAAGCCCTCACCGGAAGTCACCGATTGATAGCAAACCATGACCTATCGACGCTGGGATAGGCAGCATTCTTCCCAAATATTGCCGGGGATCGCGCTGTCAGAAAACCGTCAGGCGCCACTTCTATGCTGCACTGCAACATGAACACATCGCCTTCCATTCAACTGGTGCTCGAAGACCTCCTGGCCGACCTGCATCACGCGCGTCGGAACACCGATCTGGGCCGGCTTGCCCTGCTGGGGTACTGCGAAGTCAGGAATTGGGCGCGCCTGGCCGGCAAGCCCGATATTGCCGAATGGGCCACGCGGATGTTCACCGAGAACCCCTGCGTCAGCCGCGACGAGTTCCTGGAAAAGATCGACACCCTCATCGCGGCGCTGGAACACCACCAGCAGCCTGCCGTGGCACCCGCCGGGCCTTTTGCCCAGGCGGATGCGTCAAGCGGCTGCCATCGAGCCCACTGAGCCCATCCGGCACACCCGCCTGCGGCCGCATCGCCTCAGGCGCCGGCCATCGTTTCCCGCGAGACTTCCCAGCCTGCGTCGATACCGCCGGGCAGCATCTGGCCGCGGTCTTCGCCAACCTCGGCGTCGATCAGGCGGTTCAGCTTGGCGTTCATGGCCAGCAGCAGGTCCACGCGGCGCTGCGGACCGGCCGCCAGGTTGTTCATCTCGTGGGGTCGGCCAGCGTGTCATAGAGCTCCAGATCGTTCAGGCGCTGCAGCGCCTCCATCGTGGTCGGGCGGTTGTGCTGCTTGGGCGAGAAGTAGCGGGCGAAGACGTAGCGCCCGTCGTAGACCGAGCGCACCGCCCCACGCTTGCCGAGGTCCGGCGCCAGGCCGGAGGTCTTGATGTCTGCGGGTTTGCCACCGCGGTTCAGGTGTTCGACGGCCTTGTAGAGAAAGTCGCCGTCCAGGTAGGCCAGCATGTTGTAGCAAAAGAGCGCCCCGTCGCGCACGGACGTTTCGCCGGCCCGGTCCGGCGCGGCCAGCAGCTCGGAGAAGTCCTTGCCGGGCAGGTCCTTGCCGATCGCCTTTGCGCGCGCTTCTCCGATGCCGGTCAGCGCCAGCAGCGTCGGCGCCAGGTCCACATGCGAGGTCACCGCGCGGCACTGCCGGCCCCCGGGGTGCGACGGATGCACCACCACCAGGGGCACGTTGTTCTGCTCGCGGTACGCAACCGCACCTTTGGCGTGCAGTTTGTGGGCGCCGTCCATGTCGCCATGGTCGGCGGTGAGCACGATGATCGTGCGGTCGGCCAGGCCGGAGGCTTCCAGTTCGGCCAGCACCAGGGCGATGTTGCGGTCCGCGTCGCGCAGGCAGTTCAGGTAGTAGTTGTGCCGCCGGCGCCAGCGCGCCGCCTCGTCGGGAATCTCGCCGACCATCGCATCGTGCGAACGCAGGAAATCATGGTGGGCCGGTGGCCCGGCCGGCGGCGTTGATGGGCTGAAAATGGTTGGGCGGCAGCTTGAACTGCCATTGTTTCGCATACAGCGGATCGACCGGATCGCGCGCGACGGGGACCAGTCCCCGCTTGCTCTGCACCGGCATGCCTGGCGCATCGGTGTCGTAGAACATGACATCGTGCGGGTTCACCAGGTTGACGGCCAGGAACCACGGCTTTCCCTGCGCCGCGAGTTCGCGCCCCTTGCCGCGCAGCCAGCTCACCCCCATCGAGGCGATGATGCCGTCGTGCAGGTAACCGCCGCGGTCGTGGGCAATGATGTCACCGACACCGTGGTAGTCGGAGAAGCCATAGGCCTCCATCTCCTCGGTGAACATCTTCGTCGGCGCGCCGAGCTTGTTGACCGTCTCGAACTCCTTCGTCAGGTGCCACTTGCCCTTGTAGGCCGTGGTGTAGCCGGCCGCCCGCAGCAGGTGGCCGACGGTCGGCACGTCGGTAGACAGGCTGTCGATCCACGGGAAGTTGGTGTTGTCGAACATCCGCGTCTGCTGGATGTGGCGCCCGGTGTAGATCACCGACCGCGACGGCGTGCACACACACGAGGCGATGCGGTGGTTCACGAAGGTGGTGCCGCGGCGCATCAGTTTGGCGTGCGTGGGCAACTCGAAACCGGCCGGCAACTCGCCCGGGCGGAAGAAGCGCTCCTGGTCGGTCAAGATGAACAGGATGTTCGGCGCGTCCGCCGCCGGACCCTGCCGCTGCACCCGCGAAGGGGGCCGCGGCAAGGCCGGCGGCCGCCGCCATGAAATCGCGTCGGTTGAGCGCCAGCTCTGGCGCCTCAGGGCTTGAACTTGGCATGGAATCTCCTTTTTGCACGAATGATGGGGATGCGGTCATTCGGTCTGATCAGACGAAGCGCACGCTGCAGTTGCCGAGGCCACCGATTCGGGTCTGCACCACGTTGCCCGCGGCCACCGGCACCATCGGCCCCAGTGCGCCCGACAGGATCACCTCACCCGCGCGCAGGGGCTGGCCGCGAGCTGCCATCGTGCGCGCCAGCCAATATGCCGCCCGCAAGGGATGGCCCAGGCAGGCCGCGCCGCTGCCCACCGACACCACCGACCCGTTCAGCGCCAACTGCATGCCCAGCTCCGAAGCGGCCAGTTGACCAATCGCCACAGGCTGGTGGCCCAGCACATACAGGCCGCTGGAAGCGTTGTCGGCAACCGTGTCCACCAGCGTGATCTTCCAGTCGGCAATCGCGCTGTCGACGATCTCCAGCGCCGGCAGGGCATAGGCCAGGCAGCCTAGAAACTCTCCCCAGCTCGGCGCGCCGGCATCCAGGTCGCGACCGACCACAAAAGCAACTTCGGCCTCGACCTTGGGCTGCGCCAGCCGGTCCATCGGCACCTCGTCGCCGTCAAGAAACTCCATGTCATCTAGCAGGACGCCAAAGTCCGGCTGGTTCACACCGAGCTGCTGCTGCACGGCACGCGAGGTCAGCCCCACTTTCTTGCCGAGCACACGGCGTCCGGCGGCCAAAGCGGCCCGGGTGTTGAGCTCGGCCACCCCGTAGGCGGCATCGAGACCCGCGAGCCCGAAGGTGGTGGAAACCGGCGCGATCGGGCGCCGCTGGGCGCGGGCCGTGCGCAGCGCGGTGGCGGCCGCCTGCACGGCTGCATCAGCCGGTGAGGAAAGAATGGTCTGCTCGTTCATGGGTCAGGCGGCCTGGGGCAAGGTGTGAATAGAGGTGGCGGTCTGCGAAACGGGCGCTTGTGCAAGCGCCTGGTCACGGTGCATCTGGCGGGCGAACTCCCGGGTCACCTGCGCAAGCTGTTGACCCGGTACCAGTGCGAACACGAAGCGGTCTGGCCGCACCACCGCCACAAAGCCCTTGCCGGCGCCGCTGCGGCGCCACCAGGTGTGGAAGCTGCCGTCGGGGTCTTCGGCCTCGATCAGGCCTGCGGGCACCGCATGGGTGACCGAACCCTGCGGCAAGCCCCCAAACGGATGGACCGACACGAATGTGGCGCCCATCGACTGCCACAGGGCCCGTGTTTCGTCGTCCAGGGCGCTGCGCGGGTCCGTGCCCGCGCCGATGAGCGCGAAGCCGGGCCCGATCAGTTCATCCAGCAGGCGGCGCCGGCCGTCCGGGCCGCGCAGCAGCGGCTGCGGCATCAGGCGCCCCTCGGCGCCGGCCCGGCGCCTGCGACGCAAGCCGACATAGCGCCCGTTCGAATAGCTCGGCTTCGGGATGAAGTCGCCCTGGCGCACGAAGGTTCCGAGCTTTGGCAGGCGCACCACCACCCGGGTGAGCGCGTTGCGCAGCAAGGTGCCCACCGGGTTGACCATCGACACGAAGTCCTTCATGCGGATGCCTTCGCGCGTCATGGCCGCGGCGTGCGGGCGGCGCTCCTGCTCATAGCTGTCCAGCAGCGCCTCGCCAGCCTGCCCGCGCAGCACCGCGTCGAGCTTCCAGCCCAGGTTGTAGGCGTCGCGCACTCCGGCGTTCATGCCCTGGCCGATGAACTGTGGGGTCATGTGCGCCGCGTCGCCAGCCAGCAGCACCCGGCCTTCGCGCCACCGTTCGGCCATCAGCGCATTGAAGGTGTAGACGAGCGTGCGCAGGATGTGGAACTTGTCGACGTTCACGTGCTTCGACAGGTAGTGGCGCACGGTGTCGGGGTGCTCCATGTGTTCGCGGGTCTGGCCCGGCATCAGCATGAATTCGAAGCGGTGGTGCCCATTGGGCTGCACGCAGCTCACTGTCGGGCAGGTGGGGTCGCAGATGAAATTGAAATACGGCAGGTGGTGCAGGCCGTCGGCCGGGTCCTTGGCCTTGATGTCGACCACCAGCCACGGGTTGGGAAAGCTCTTGCCCGTCATGCCGATGCCCAGCTGGCCGCGCACCGCGCTGCGCCCGCCATCGGCCCCGACCATCCAGCGCGCGCGCAGCGACACCTCGCCGGCGACGGGCTCGGCCCGGGCGCCCGGCGGCTGCGCCGCCTTGCCATACCCGGTGCCTTCGGTCGCGACGTGGAAGAGGTCCACCCCGCCGGCGTCCTGCTCGAAGCGCGTGAGTTCGCGGCCGCGCAGCACCGTCACGTTGGGGTAACGGGCCAGCCCCTCGGCCAGCGCGGTTTCCAGCAGGGGCTGGTAGAAAAAGTTGTTGGCAGGCCAGCCGTGCGGTCGGTGGGTGTTCTTGAGCTGGAACAGCACCGATCCGTCCGGCAGCATCATCTGCACCGGGGCATCCTGCAGCATGTCGGCCGCCAGGGTTTCGGCCATGCCGAAGGACTGGAAGATGCGCAGGCATTCGCCGTCGGTGTAGACCGCCCGCGCGTTGCCGTAGAAGCTCGGCTCGCGTTCCAGCACCAGCACACGGTGCCCGCGCTGTCCCAGGCCGTGTGCCAGGGTCAGCCCCGTGGGCCCGAGGCCGACAATGGCCACATCAAAGGTGTCGACGGCGGCGCTCATGCCTGTGCTCCTGCGACGTATTCCTTGCGGGCGAGCGAGGCCAGGCCGCGGCCCATCTGCCCCAGGCGGGACGCCAGCGTCAGGTTCTCGGGGAAATGGCCCCACAGGCTGATGCCGGCGTAGTGGCCGGGTGTCCAGCCGGTCTCGGCCTCCTCGTGGACGACGATCGGATTCCAGCCGAGCTCGATCTCGAAGCCCGAGGGCGAGGCGACATAGAACGACAGCTCGCGGT
Source organism: Candidatus Skiveiella danica (assembly GCA_016721925.1). GTDB lineage: Bacteria > Pseudomonadota > Gammaproteobacteria > Burkholderiales > Burkholderiaceae_C > Skiveiella > Skiveiella danica. Next base: position 59,635 of record JADKHE010000005.1, on the reverse strand, counting down.
CGTTCGGGTGCTGCCCGATGGCGTTGGCGATGGAAAAGCCCATGCCGCGCAGGCGGCGGTAGGCCTCGGTGACGTCATCCAGGCTGAAGGCCTGCAGGTTGAGGTGGTGAATGGCGGTGCGCAGCGGATTCATGCGCGTGCCGCGCGTGGCGGCAATGGCCACCGAGTGGTGGCGCGGGTTCAGCCGCAGAAAGCTCAGCTCCAGCGTGACGCCATTGAGCTTGTCCTCGATGGTGTCGGACAGCCGCGCGTCGAACAGGGTCTGGAAGAAGGCCAGCGCCGCCTCGGGCTCGCGGGTGGTCATGGCGAAATGGCCCAGGCCCATCGTCCCGGTGACGAAGCCACTGGCCCGCATGGCCAGCGGGCCGGTGCCGACCAGCGGGCGGGTGAAAAGCTCGAAGCGCAGCCGCTTCGGGCCGGTGAACGCCCACAGGCGCTCCACGCCGCGTTCGGCCGCTTCGGCGCCGCTGATTTCGCGCACCTCGATGCCGGCCGCGCGCAGGCGGGAGAGCGCCAGTTGCAGCGCATCGTCGCCGTCCAGCTGCCAACCGAAGGCGACCACGTCTTCGGCCGCGCCTTCGCGCACCAGCAGGCGCAGCCGGTGGTGATCGATGCGCATCGCCAGCGCCTGGTCGCCGACAGAGTCGACATGAAGGCCCAGACCGTCCTGGGCAAAGCGCCGCCATTCGGGCAGCTTGCGCGATTCGATCACTACGTAGCCGAGGCTGACGCGGCCGAACAGGCTGGGGGAGGAGGGGTTCTTGACAGGGTTGTTCATGGTCAGTCTCCCGGTCAGGCCGTGACGCTCAGGAAGGCGGTGACGACGGCGTTGAACTCGTCCGCGCGCTCCCACTGCACCCAGTGGCCGGTGCGGCTGAACAGGTAGGCATCACAGGCCGGCATCCTGGCCTGCAGGGCCATGGCGCCCGTGGCCGGGTTCACGCGGTCGGCGGTGCCCCACAGCACCAGCGTGCGGTGCGCAAGCGCCGGCAGGCGCGGGTCGAGCAGGAAGTCCAGCCGCCGGAAGGCCTCCAGGTCCTTGGGTGCGCGCAGCGGCGGGCTGGCCAGGACCTCGGGGTCGATGCTGGCTTCGAAGCGTTCCCGCAGCACCGCCTCGGGGATGCGGCTGCCGTCGAAGACCAGGTCTTCGCAGATGAAGGTGCGCAGCTTCTCCAGCGTCGGCCCTTCGCCCGCGTAGTAGCCGAGCAGGCGCTTGAGCCCTTCGGTCGGGGCCGCCTGGGAGATGCCGATGCCGCCCGGCCCCATCAGCACCAGGCGATCAACGCACCCGGGCTGCTCCAGCGCCATGCGCAGCGCGCAGGCACCGCCGAGCGAGTTGCCGACGACGTGGGCGCGATCGATGCCCAGCGCATCCAGCAGCGCCAGCATGGCCGCTGCCAGGTCGCCGAAGGGGTCCTCGCTGTTCACCCCCTTGCTGGAGCCTCCGTAACCCGGCAGGTCAGGCACCAGAACGCGAAAGCGCGAGGCCAGGGCGTCGATGTTGCGGGCGTAGTTCGACAGGCCCGAGGCGCCCGGCCCGCCGCCGTGCAGCATCAGCACAGGCGGGCCGGCGCCGAACTCGTGCAGGTGGATCTGGCGGTTGCCGAGGGCGACCGTGCGGGCGGTCGGGGATGCTGGGGTGATGCTCATGGGTGAAGGTCTCCTGGGTGGATGGGCGGCAGCCAGAACCTGGAAGCCGCACGATTTAACGAATATGCTCTTCTTTGAACATCAGTGTTCAATACAGACCATCATTGAGCATCAGTATTTACCCTAGTATTGTTCTTTTTTGAACATTGATGTCCAATTAAAAACAGGTAAAGTCCCATCCATCATGTCCACCGATCCGCAGACCATTCCCCTGAACCAGGCCCGCCGCCGCATCCATGCTGCCGCGATGAAGCTCTTTGCCGAACGCGGCGTCACCAAGGTCACCATCAGCGAGCTGGCCAGCGCCGCCGGCATGGCGCGGGGCACCATCTACAGCCATGTGCCGGATGTGGACAGCCTGTTCGAGGATGTGGCGGCCCAGCTGGCGCGCGAAATGATCGAGCGCGTGGTGGCGGGATTTGCCGGGCTGGCCGACCCGCCGCAACGGCTGGCCATCGGCGTGCGGCAGTACATCCGACGCGCCCACGAAGAACCGCTCTGGGGCCGCTTCATGAGCCGCTTCGGCATGAGCCCGGCGCTGACCCAGGCCCTGCACGGCACCGACCCCATCGCAGACTTCGAAGCCGGCATCGCCTCGGGGCGCTACCGCGTGGCCCACGACCAGCTGCCCGCCATGGTGGGCCTGCTGGCGGGCGCCACCCTGGCGGCCATGCTGCCGGTGCTCGACGGGCGCAGCACCTGGCGCGACATGGGCTCGGACACAGCCGAACTGCTGCTGCGGGCCCTGGGCCTGGAGCCGGCCGAAGCCCGCAGCATCGCGCGCAGCGAGCTGCCGCCCTTGCCGCCGGCACCCGCGATGTGAACGAGGCACGACCCGATGCCCACCTTCCCCATCCGCTACATCGAGCCCGTGTTCCGCCCGCCCAGCGAGGCGGATTCGCTGATCCTGCCCATCACCAACGGCTGCTCGTGGAACAAGTGCACCTATTGCGAGATGTACACCGCGCCGCAGAAGAAGTTCGCGCTGCGCGACGAGGACGAGACGCTGGAATCCATCCGCCGCTTGGGCCAGGGTTACGGTCGGGGGGTACAGCGTGTGTTCCTCGGTGACGGCGACGCCATGGCGCTGTCGACCCGGCGCCTGATGGCGGTGCTGGATGCCATCCGCACCCACCTGCCGGGCGTGCGGCGCATCTCCAGCTACTGCCTGCCGCGCAACGTGCGCAGCAAATCGGTGGCCGACCTGACCGGGCTGCGCGAAGCCGGCCTGTCGCTGGCCTATGTGGGCACGGAGTCGGGCGACGACGAGGTGCTGCGCAAGGTGAACAAGGGCGAAACCTTCGAGACCACCCGCGACGCACTGGACAAGCTGGGCGCGGCCGGCATCACCCGCTCGGTGATGCTGCTCAACGGGCTGGGCGGGCCCACGCTGTCACGCGCCCATGCCGAGAACTCCGCCAGGCTGGCCAACGCCACGCAGCCCGAGTTTCTGGCCACGCTGGTGGTGAGCTTTCCGCAGGGAGAGGAACGCTTTCGCGCGGGCTTCCCCGAATGGGAGCCGCTGGACCTGCCCGCGCTGTTCCGCGAGATGGAGACTTTTCTGCAGGCGCTGGAGCTGCGCCGCACCGTGTTCCGCAGCGACCACGCCTCCAACTGGCTGGTGCTCAAGGGCACGCTGGGCGCGGAGAAGGAACGCCTGCTGGCGCAGGTGCGCACCGCGATCGCCGCGCCCCAGAATGCCCCACTGCGCCCGGCCTGGATGCGCGGCCTGTAGCCGTCAGCCGCCGAGCCGCGTCAGCTCGCCTGCCACCGCGGCCGCCAGCCGGGCATTGTTCAGGATCAGCGCGATGTTCGCGGCCAGGCTGTTGCCGCCCGTCAGTTCGTTCACCCGCGCCAGCAGGAAGGGCGTGACGGCCTTGCCGGTGATGCCCTGCACCGCCGCATCCGCCAGCGCCATCTCGATGGCACCATCGATCACCGCGCGCGGCAGCGCATGCGCCTCGGGCACCGGGTTGGCGATCACCATGCCGCCGCGCAGGCCCATCGCCCACTGGGCCTGCAACGCGCGGGCGATCTGCGCCGGCGTGTCCAGCCGCGCGTCCACGGCAAATCCACTGTCGCGCGCGAAGAAGGCCGGCAGCCGGTCGGTGCCATAGCCCACCACCGGCACGCCGTGGGTCTCCAGCACCTCCAGCGTGAGGCGAATGTCCAGGATCGACTTCACGCCCGCGCAGACCACGGCCACCGGCGTGCGCACCAGTTCCAGCAGGTCGGCCGAGATGTCGAAGCTCTCGCCCGCGCCGCGGTGCACCCCACCGATGCCGCCGGTGGCAAACACCCGGATGCCCGCCAGTGCCGCGATGATCATCGTCGCCGCCACCGTGGTGGCTCCGGTCTGGCCAGCCGCCACAGCCAGCGGCAGGTCGCGCCGGCTGAGCTTGGACACGCTGGGGCCGGCGCGGCCCAGGGATTCGATCTCCGCGCGGCTCAGCCCGGCCTTCAGCCGCCCGTCCACCACGGCAATCGTGGCCGGCACCGCCCCATGCGCGCGCACCTCGCCCTCCACCTGCAGCGCGGTGGCCACGTTCTGCGGATACGGCATGCCGTGGGAAATGATGGTCGATTCCAGCGCCACCACCGGCCGGCCGGCGGCCAGCGCCTCGCGGACCTCGGCTGAACAATCCGGCAATGCCGTGCCGCCCATCGGGTTGGCCATTTCGAATCGTTCCGTCACGACGATCCCACCCCCGGCGCGCTGAACAGCGCATTGAGGTCCTTGCCCGACGCGGCGTCGGCAAAGCCGTCGAAGCGACCCTGCTGCGCCAACAATTGCGCCGAGCGCATGAAGCCGCCCCAGGCCGAACGTGCCAGGGCGCCGCCGACGCTGATGCGCCGCACGCCCAGCGCGGCGATGTCGGCCACGGTCAGTTCGCTGGCGGACCCCACCAGCAGGTTGAGCGGTTTGGGCGCCACCGCCTCCACCAGCGCGACGATCTGCTCGCGCGTGGTCACGCCGGGGGCATACAGGCAGTCCGCCCCGGCATTGGCGTAGGCCTGCAGGCGGGCGATGGTCTCGGCCAGGTCCGGGCGGCCCACCAGGAAACATTCGGCGCGCCCGACCAGCATCGCGCCGCCGCCCGCCCGGTCGATCGCGCCGCGCGCGGCACGGATGCGTTCGACCGCCTCGTCCAGCGTGAACAGGGGTCGGGCCGCATCGCCCGTGGAGTCTTCGATCGACAGGCCCGCCACGCCGGTCGCCACGGCCAGGCGCACGTTCTCGGCCACGCCGGCAGCGTCCGGAGCAAAGCCGTTCTCAAAATCCGCGTTGATGGGCACATCCACCGCCGCCACCATCTCGTGCAGATGGGCCAGCGCCATGTCACGGGTGATGCCGTTGTCGGGGCGCGCGTGCGACCACGCGAAGCCGGCGCTGGTGGTGGCCAGCGCCTGGAAGCCCAGACTTTGCAGGTAGCGCGCGCTGCCCGCGTCCCAGGGGTTGGGGATCACGAAGCAGCCGGATTGATGCAGCGCGGCGAAGGCGCGGCGCTTGTCGGCGATGTCGGGGCTCATGCGGGGGCTCCTGGTGGGGTGGCGATCGTTTCCGAGCACTTTCAATTCAATAGCAACTTATGACCATTCGACGCTGGGATACCGCCCGTTTGATTCATAAACTGGCTCAGGACGCCCGGTTCGGGTTGATCAGGAACTTGGTGCCGGTCGCACGCTGGCCGTATACGGCGATGGCCTCCAGCTGCAAGGCGTCAGCCAGGGAAATCTCTTTCGTGTAGCTGCTGGCAAAGGTGGTCTTCAGCTCGGCGGCCACGCGCGCCTTCAGCGCCTGCACGGCCTCGGGCCCGATCTTCTGCAGGAACGGAAACAGCAGCCACCCGCCCATGCCCCAGGCAAAGCCGAAGTTGCGCACGAGCTCGGTGGGGCCGGTGTCGAGCCCGCCGTAGATGTAGACCTGCTTGTGGGTGGTGCTGCCATAGCGGCTGTATTCGGTGGCCGTGCGGTTCAGGGCCGCCTCCATGCAGCCCAGGATCTGGCCCGCCAGCCGGCCGCCGCCGGTGGCGTCGAAAGCGATGGTGGCGCCGGTCTGGACCAAGGCCTCGGTCAGGTCGGCCAGGAAGCTGGGCGCGGACGAGTCGCACACATGCTGCGCGCCCTGCGCCTTCAGCAGCGCCGCCTGTTCGGGCTTGCGCACGATGTTGACCAGGCCAATGCCATCCTTCAGGCAGATGCGGTTCAGCATCTGGCCCAGGTTGGAGGCCGCCGCGGTGTGCACCAGCGCCTTGTGGCCTTCGCGGCGCATGGTCTCGACCATGCCCAGCGCGGTGAGCGGGTTCACGAAACAGGACGCGCCATCGGCCGCGCTCGCGCCCTCGGGCAGCACCAGGCACTGGTCGGCGCGGATGGCGCGGTATTGGGCGTACATCGCCCCGCCCAGCACGGCCACCGTCTTGCCCAGCAGCGCTTGCGCCGCGGGCGATGCGCCGGCCGCCACCACCGTGCCGGCGCCCTCGTTGCCCACGGGCAGGGACTGGCCCACCCGGGCCGCCATGCTCTTCATCGCCCGCTCGGGCACCTGCGCGCTGACCACCGGGCGCGCCGGCGTGCCCGAGACGCGGGCCGTGGCCATATCGGCCGCACCGAACAGCAGGCCGATGTCCGACGGGTTGATGGGCGTGGCCTCGATGCGCACGATGACCTCGTCGGCGGCCGGCTCGGGCGTCGGCACCTCGTGCAGCGAAATCTCCAGTTCGCCCTCGGGCTTGATGAGCGAGCGCAGTTGCAGTCCGGTGGGGGCCAGGGAATGGGTCATGGGGTCTCCTCGGTGTTTGAAATTCACTCTAGCACAGGGCCTGCGCCGGCGCGCCCGGCGGCGTCCGCGCGCCAATGCCGCTATGCTTGATCGCATCGATCCACTCTCAACCCGACCTTCATGCAGCACTTCCTGAAGCACGCCCGGCCCGCCGCCACCGCCCTGGCGCTGGCCCTGGCCACCGGGGCCGCCCTGGCCGACAGCACCTCGTCGGCGGCCAGCTCGACCTCCGCCTCGCTCGGCAGCTCGTCGACCTCGCTGGGCAAGTCCAGCGACGGCTCCTCGTCGTCCAAAGACAAGGTGGCCCAGGGCCCCTACACCCTGGTCGAGATGGTGGCGCTGGCCGACCAGCCGGACCAGGTGCAGCTGCGCCTGGCGCCGGTGGCGGCCGCGACCACCGGGACGCCCGCACCGACCGGTTTCACGCTGACGCTGCCGCGCGAAACGGCCGAGCGCGCGCGGCTGGCGGTCGGGCAGGTGATCACCGCCGAGCACCGGCCCTACGGGCTGGCCTTTGCCACCGGCGCCACCGGCGCGCAGGCGCCCTTCTACCTCGTGCTGGACGACGCCTGGTACCGCGAACTGGCCAGCCGCCCGGTCGGTGCCTGAACGCCGAATCGTCATTGTGCGTAGCGCGCTTGCGCTCGGCCTGGCGCTGATCGCCTGCGCCAGCCTGGGCGCCTCGCTCGATTTCTGCCACGGTCCGTCCGAGCCCGGCGCTGCGGCGCAGGACCGTCTGATCCAGGTCGCCGCGCTCGTGAAGGCGGAGCTGGACCAGTCCGGCGCGCAGATGGCGCTGGTGTCGCGCTCGGGGCTGGCGCTGCAGCGCCTGGACCAGCGCTACTCCCATGCCGGCGTCAGCCTGAAGGCCAGCGACAACGCCCCCTGGTCGGTGCGCCAGCTCTATTACGCCTGCGACGAGCAGCGCCCGCGCCTGTTCGACCAGGGCATGAGCGGCTTCGTGATGGGCGCCAACGATCCGGACGAGGGCTACCTGTCGATCGTGCTGCTGCCCAATGCGGCCGCCGCGCCGATCGAACGCGCCACGCGCGACGACCAGCAGGCGCTCAAGCTGCTGGGCGACACCTACAGCGCCAATGCCTACGCCTTCAGCACCCGCTACCAGAACTGCAACCAGTGGCTGGCCGAGCTGATGGCCAGCGCGTGGGCACCCGCCGCCGACGCCGGCGAGAACCGCACGCGCGCGCAGCAGGCGCTGATCGAGGCCGGCTACACGCCCACCGAGCTGGTCGTGGGCTGGCAGCCGCTGGTGTGGCTGGCCGGGCAGATCCGCTGGCTGCACACCGACGACCACCCCGTCGATGACCTCGCGGCTGCGCGTTTTCGCGTGAGCATGCCGGCGTCGATCGAGGGCTTCGTGCGCCAGCAGGTCCCCGACGCCCGGCGCATCGAGCTCTGCTACACCGCCACGCAGGTGGTCATCCATCGCGGCTGGACACCGATCGCGGCCGGTTGCCAGCCGGGGCCGGGTGACGAGGTCGTTGCGCTGACCGGCGGCGGTCGTACCATGGCGGCCACGACCACCGGAGACCTGTTATGAGCACCCTCATCACCCGAATCGACGACCTGCGCGCTCTCTACGGCCCCGCGCGCGAGCGGTCGGTCAAGAAGGAGCTGCCGCAACTCGATGCACACGCTGTGCGCTTCATCGGGCTGGCGCCGCTTGTGGTGCTGGCCAGCAGCGGGGCCGACGGGGCCATGGACGCCTCGCCGCGCGGTGGCGAACCGGGTTTCGTGAAGGTGGTGGAGGCCGGCACGCTGCTGATCCCTGACGCGCCGGGCAACAACCGGCTGGACACGCTGGAAAACATCATCCAGACCGGCCAGATTGGTCTGCTGTTTCTGGTGCCCGGTGTGGACGAGACGCTGCGCGTCAACGGCCGCGCGGTGCTGTCCACCGATGCCGGCGAGCGCGAGCGCTGCGCCGATGCGCGCCGCGTGCCCGCGCTGGTGATCCGCGTGACGGTGCAGGCCAGCTACCTGCATTGCGCCAAGGCGCTGATGCGCTCGGCGCTGTGGGATGCCAGCCGCCACGTGGAACGCACCATCCTGCCCAGCATGGGCGAGATGCTGCGCGACCAGATCGGCGAGCGCATGGGCCCGGACACGGTGTTCGAGAACCAGGCGCAGATGCTGGAGCGCTACCGGCAGACCTGAGTGAACCCAAGACCCCTCGCCTTCACCCGGCGCACCGCCCTGCTGGCCGCCGCGGGGCGCGCTGGCACCCATGCTGGACGCCCACGCCGCCAAGGCCGCCCAACCCGCCAATCCTGCGGATCACCCCCCCACCGCCTGGCCAATCGCCTCGCCGGTGCCCGGCGGCATTGCGCGCCTGGCCCTGGGGCCAGCGTCGACGCGCCCGCAGGCGTTTGCCGCAGAGGTGCCGGTGCTGGTGCTGGGCGACGCACGCGCGTGGACCGCCATCGTCGGCATCCCGCTGTCGGCCACGCCGGGCGCGGCAAAGATTGTGGTGCGCGCGGCCGATGCGGAACGCACGCTGGGCTATGACATCAGGCCCAAACGCTACGTGGAGCAGCGCCTGACGGTGTCGCCCCGCACGGTGGACCTTGCCCCCGACGACCTGGCGCGCCACGAGCGCGAGCGCGCGCACCAGCAGCAGGTGATGGAGACCTTCCGCGAGCCCTTCCCGCGCGCGGCCGACCTGCACATGCAGGTGCCGGTGCCGGGACGCCGCTCCAGCTCCTTCGGGTTGCGGCGGGTGTTCAACGGCCAGCCGCGCGCCCCGCACAGCGGCATGGACATCGCCGCGGCCACCGGCACGCCGGTGGTGGCGCCCTTGCCGGGGCGGGTGATCGACACCGGCGACTATTTCTTCAACGGCCAGACCGTCTGGCTGGACCACGGCGGCGGGCTGCTGAGCATGATGTGCCACCTGAGCGCCATCGACGTGAAGTTGGGCGACGCGCTGGCCACCGGCGAGCGCCTGGGCGCCGTGGGCGCCACCGGCCGCGTGACGGGCCCGCACCTGCACTGGGGCGTGATGCTGAACCGCACCATGGTGGACCCGGCGCTGTTTCTGGATGCCTGAGGGTTATCAATTTTGATAGCAAGATACGACCGCAAGAGGCGGGGCGGTCTCAAATCCAAGTGCAACAGTGGGAGCTTACTGGATAGCCGGTGAGTCATTGGCCAGTTTTCCCAGATAAGCGCGATAGACCTCAATGGGCGAGGCCCATCCGAGGGTTTTACGAGGCCTGTTGTTGATCTCGTCGGCGATGGCATCGAGTTGCTCCTGACTGTAGCCAGACAGGTCGGTGCCCTTGGGCGGGTACTGACGCACCAGTCCGTTGGTGTTCTCGTTGGTGCCACGTTGCCAGGGACTGTGCGGATCGCAGAAGTACACGGCGATACCCGTGCGTTCGCTCAGTTGGCGATGACAGGCCATCTCTTTGCCGCGGTCATAAGTCAGCGACTGGCGCATGGGTTGGGCGATGCTCAGCAGCTTGTCGCTGAAGGCCTGCAGCACATGTGCGGCCGTGGCCGGCTGGGGATGGGGCAGCTTGGCCAGCATCAGCAGCCGGCTGCTGCGCTCCACCAGCGTGCCCACGGCGCTGGGGTTGCCGGCACCCTTGATCAGGTCTCCCTCCCAGTGACCAGGAAACTGACGCTCGTTGATCTGTGGCGGGCGCACATGGATGCTCAGCAGATCGGCAATCTCGCCTCGGCGGTCCGTGCCGCGTGAGCGCGGGCCAGCGTTTGGCGCGCGCCATGCGCAGGCAGGCGATGAGTTCGCGGCGTAGCTCCCCTTGGGTTGGGCATAGATACAGGTGTAGATGGTTTCGTGTGACACGCGCTGGCTCTGATCTGTGCCATGCACTGTAGCCAGGTGCCCGGCAATCTGCTCGGGCGACCAGAGCCTGCGCAGCAGTCGACAGACCTGTTTGAACAAGGTCGACTCAGGTGCCAGCTTGGACTGTGGGCGGCTGTACCTGCGTCTGCGCTCGTAGCGCTGCTGGGCAAACTTGCAGTTGTAGGGGGCTGCCGGCGCATTGCGCCGGCTTTCCTGACTGATGGTCGAGGGCGAGCGTCAAGCGCTCGGGCAATGGCCCACCGCTCATCCCCTGCTGTAACCCCAACGCTATGGTGCTGCGTTCCTCATAGCTCAAGTGTTCGTATTTCCGATCTTCCTTCATGCTGAACCTCCAGTTCTGAAATGGGGTGTTGCACTTGGAATTTGAGGGGGCCCGGGGTTGATGCTGTTCTGATGCCATTGTCGGGTCTCTGAGGCGGCGCGACACGGCGCATCGGCAACCCGCCGATAATCCACGCCCATGACTTTGAGCCTTTCCCTTTTTCCCCTCGGCTGGCAGCACTACCTGGCCGGCGGTTTGCTGGCGGGTGCCGGTGTGGCGCTGTTGTTCGTCCTGACCGGCCGCATCGGCGGCATGAGCACCGTGTTCTCGAGCACCTAGTACTATGCGGTGCAGCGGCCCTTTTTCGAGCAGGCGCGCTTCGTGGGTTCACGTGGCTGGCGGCTGGTGGCACGCGGCCGGGCTGATACTGGGCGCCCTGCTGTGGTGGCTGGGCGTTGCCGGCGGCCAGCCGCAGGCCACGGCGGTGCCCACCTGGCAGCTCGTCGTGGGCGGCTTCTTCGTGGGCTATGGCGCGCGGCTTGGCAATGGCTGCACCTCGGGCCATGGCATCTGCGGGCTGGGTTCGCTGCAGCTTCCCTCTCTGATGGCAGTGGCGACCTTCATGGGCACGGCCTTTCTCACGGCCAACCTGGCGGCGAGGTGGCTGCCATGAGCGGCGCGCCAGGCCTTGCCAAGCCGGCTCCCGCCGCTGCGCCCAAGCGCGAAGCCACCCCAGCGAGCCCGATCAACCTCTTTCGCGCGCTGGCCACGCTGGCCTCGGGCGCGCTGTTCGGTTTCGGGCTGTCCTATGCAGGGATGATCCGCCCCGAGGTGGTGCTGAGCTTTCTGCGCTTCCAGGACTGGGGCCTGCTGCTGGTGATGGGCGGCGCCGTGATGGTGGTTGTGCTGGTCTACCAGCTGGCGCCGCGCCTGATGGCACGTCCGGTGCTGGACGACCATTTCCATCGCCACCCCAGCAGCTGGAACCGCGACACCGCCCTTGGCGCCGCGCTGTTCGGTGTGGGCTGGGGCCTGTGCGGCGTCTGCCCCGGCCCGGCCATCGCAGGCCTGGGCACCGGCAACTGGGACCTGTTGTGGGCGCTCGGCGGCATCAGCCTGGGCGCGCTTGCGCACGGGCTTCGCGCACGCTGACCGCGCCGCCGGGGGTGGCGCTGCGGAAGACGCTCAGGCCGGGCGCGTCAACGGCTGCAGCATGCTGACGCGGTTGCCCTCGGTGTCCGTGAACGACACGTACTGGCCGATGCCGGGAATCTCCATCGGTTCGCCTAGCACTTCACCGCCCGCCGCCGCCACCTGCTGCATCGCGGCGCCGATGTCGTCCACCGCGATCACGACCGACGGGTGCTGCGCCGGCCACTCAGGCTTGCGCTCGCAGAAGCCACCATTGATCGTGCCGGGCGTGCTGACCATGCCGTCCACCGTTTCGGTGGTGTGCGCCACCACGTAGTGGCCCATCTCCTCGCCCAGCATCTGGGTCTGCCAGCCAAAGGCGGACTGGTAGAAGGCCGCCATGCGCTGGCGGTTGTCATACGGCATTTCAAAATGAACGACGGGATTCATGGCGAGGTCTCCTCGGGTGGGTTGTGTGGGCGGTAAAACGGGTTTACAGGGTGGCCGCCAGCGCGGCGAGCTGGTCGGTGGCGATGCCCCAGCCCTGGTAGAAGCCCATGGCCTCGTGGGCGGCGTTGTCTTCGGCGTTCCAGTGCCGGGCCCGTGCGGTGTAGCGGGTCTGGCCGGCCTCGTCCTCGAAGGTCAGGATGCCGGTGAAGAACGGTTTGGCCGACGGCACCCAGGCCGAGGTGAAGGCGTCGGTGAACACCAGCCGCTCGTTCGGCACCACTTCGAGGTACACGCCCCGGTTGGGCATCTGCGTGCCGTCCGGCCCCTGCATGATGATGAGGCTTGAGCCCCCGGCGCGAACGTCCGTCTCGGCGTGAATGGTCTTCCAGGGCGGTGGCGTGAACCATTGCGTGATCAGTGCCGGTTCGGTCCAGCATCGAAAGAGTTGGTGGCGCGGCACGGGGATCAGGCGGGTGATCACGAGTTCATGCACGGCGGTGGTGTCAGCGGCGGTTTCGGCCATGGGGGCTTTCCTTGTGGTTGGGGGAAACGGATGTCGGCACGTGGCCGGGCCCGTCAGCGATCAGGCCTGCAGCAGGACTTCAAAGCCGCCATAGATCAGCCGGCGGCCGTCGAACGGGATCGTGCGTTCGGCATCGGCCATGTGCGGGTCGGCCATTACCGCCTTCCAGCCCGCATCACGCACCTCGCGCGACGGCCAGCTGACCCAGGAAAACACCACCGTCTCGTCATCGCGGCACTGGACCGCCAGCGGGAAGGAGGTGAGCTTGCCGGGCGGCACGTCATCGCCCCAGCACTCGACGACGGCGGTGGCACCCGCTTGGCGGAACAGGACCGCGACGTCTGCGGCATGCTGGCGGTACTCGTCGCGCTTGGCGGTCGGCACCGGGGTTACGAATCCATCAACATAGCTCATGGGGGAGTCTCCTTCAGGGTGAAAGCCGGCGCGTCATCGGCGCCCAGCAGGTGCGCGACATGCTGTCGCAGGTGATCGATGCACGGGAACACGACGTCGGCGCTGCCCTGCGCCTTGGCCAGGATGAAGGCGCCCTGCAGCGTGGCCTGGGTGAACAGCGCCAGGGCCTCGGGGTCCCAGGGTGCGTCCGGCGCGTACAGCGCCTTCGCCAGCGCCAGGTCGCGCGCCACCGTCTGGGCGTGGCCATGGATGCCGGCGTCACAGGCCTGGCGCAGGCGCGGCCAGGTTTCAAAGGTTTCCTGCACCATCGTGCCGAGCAGGCAGGTGAATTCAGGTGGCGCGCCACGAATGAGCGCCTTGCGCAGATCGAGGTAGGCGAGCACGCGGTCCCGCGGGTCGGGCAGGTGCTGGTGGGGCGCCTGCGCGAACAGGCTGCCGGTGACACGGTTCCAGTGCTCCACCGCAGCCAGCGCCATCGCTTCCTTGCTCTTGAAATGGTGGAAAAAACTGCCCTTGGTCACCCCCGCCGCCGCGCAGACATCGTCGACTGTGGTGGCGGCGTAACCCTTGGTCCGGATGACCTGCACGGCCGCATCGAGCAGGCGCGAGCGGGGATCCGCCGCGCTCGCAGCGGTTTTCGGGGGGGTGGAAGCGACTGCACTCATACCATACCGACTGGTTGGTATGGATGCTATCGAACAAGATTTGGTGCGTCAAGCGCCTTGTAGGTTGGGAAGGAACAGCACCATCAACTATTTTTTTGATAGCAATTGATGGCCCAATCACGCTGGGATCGTGCCATTTTTGTTCCGAAATCGGCGAACGGGGTTGTTTCTGGTATCCGGACCTTCCGGGTTTCTGCCGTACCATGCAAGTCTCCCCAATCCACCCATCGGAGGCACCATGGCCAAAGGCGAGCAACACTCAGAGAAATTGAAGAAGAAGCCGAAGCAGGACAAGTCCCCCACAAAGGCGCCGGTCGTTTCAGACCGCCCCACTCCGCCGGTCACAACCGTGGTGCCAGTGCGCGGCAAGCTGAAGAACAAGTGAGCCAGCGGATGAGCAGTGAAGCCGCGCTCGGCGCAGGCGGCACGGCATGACCGGCGTATCAGCCTCGGCCGTGCTGGACTTCTGGTTCAACGAACTGGACGACGCGCGGCGCTTTGCCAAGGACCCGGCCCTCGATGCGGCCATCGGCGAGCGCTTCGGCGCCACGCTGCAGGCGGCCATTCTCGGTGAGCTGGAGGCCTGGCGGCAGGCGCCTGAAGGGCGGCTGGCCGAGATCATCGTGCTGGACCAGTTCTCCCGCAACGTCTGGCGCGACACGCCGCGCGCATTCTCGCAGGACCCGCAGGCGCTGTGCCTGGCGCAGGAATTCGTGCGCACCGGCCAGGACCGCGCCCTGTCCCCGGCGCAGCGGGCCTTCGCCTACATGCCCTACATGCACAGCGAGTCGCGGCTGATTCACGAGCAGGCCGTGGCGCTGTTCTCGCAGCCAGGGCTGGAAGGCTCACTGTCCTTCGAGCGGCGCCATCAGGCCATCATCGCGCGCTTCGGTCGCTACCCGCATCGCAATGCGATCCTGGGGCGGGTTTCCACGCCCGAAGAGATCGCCTTCCTGGCCGAGCCGGGCTCGTCTTTCTAGCGCACCCGTTCGCACGGGTTTGCATTCAGTCGCAGAACAAGGCGCGAAGCCGAAGACAGTGCTGCAGCACGGCGAGGCAAAGCAACGCCGTGCTGCGTTTGAAGGCGAAGCCGTGTCAGGACGCGCTGCGCGCCAGGCGCAGTTCGTTGGCCCCCTGCACGGCGCCGCTGCCGGGCACCACCTCGCCGGCGCGGTCGGTCACCTCGGCCAGGCGCGCGGCCAGCTGCTCGGGCGCGTCGGGGCCATCGCCGATGTAGACACCCTGGGTCAGCGTGATGTGGGCCGCCTCGAATCCGCCGGCACCGGCGCACAGTGTGGTGCGCGTGGGCGCGCCCTCGCTGGCCAGCACCAGCATGGCCGGCACCACGTTGTGCGGCCCGAAGGCGGGCAGCATGTCGGCCGGGAACAGGTCTTCGGTCATGCGCGTGGCGGCGGTGGGCGCCAGGCTGTTGACGCGAATGCCCTGGCGCTCGCCTTCGATCGCCAGGGTCTGCATCAGGCCCACCAGCGCCAGCTTGGCGGCGCCGTAGTTGGTCTGCCCGAAATTGCCGAACAGGCCGCTGGACGAGGTGGTCATGACGATGCGCCCGTACTGCTGAGCCACCATGTGCGGCCACACCGCCTTGCAGCAGTGGACCGCGCCCATCAGGTGCACCTCCACCACGGTGCGGAAGTCCGCGACGTCCATCTTGGCGAAGGACTTGTCGCGCAGGATGCCGGCGTTGTTGACGAGGATATCGACCCGGCCCCAGGCGTCGATGGCCTGCTGCACCATGGCCTGCACCGCGGCAAAGTCGGTCACCGAGGCGCCGTTGGCCAGGGCTTCGCCCCCGGCGGCGCGGATCTCATCCACCACCGCCTGCGCCGCCGAAACCGAGCCGCCCGTGCCGTCCACCGCGCCCCCGAGGTCGTTGACCAGCACCTTGGCCCCGCGCGCGGCCAGTGCCAGTGCATGCTGGCGTCCCAGGCCGCCGCCGGCGCCGGTCACGATGGCCACGCGGCCCTTGAACTGAATGCTCATGCTGTTTTCTCCATGACGGATATTCGATCGGGTGCATTGTCGCGCTGCGCGGGCGCACCGACCGTCGTCCATGCGACCGCGTCGCCTGTGACGGCGTCGGGGAACGCCGACGAGAAGGCCGTCGCGTGCCCGCCACAGGCGCTGGCAAAAACCCCCATCAGGCCGTGGAGGACCTCAAGGCGCTTGATGCGCCGGCCGGCCGGCTGTCACAATGCTCCACCTTCCCTCGTCTTGTCTTTCAAAAACAGGGCTTCCCATGAACATCCCGTCATCCTTCAAATTCAGCCTGGCCGCGCTGGCCACCGCCGGCGCCGCGCTGGCCCCCGCGATCAGCCACGCGCAAGCCCAGCCGTCCGCAATGGGCGCCAGCGAATGGAAGACTGCGTTGACGCTCTACGCGTACCTGCCGACCATCGGCGGCTCGACCTCATTTCCCACCTTGCCAGGCAACCCGAGCCCCAGTATCAGCGTTGACGGCAGCACCATCCTCGACCATCTGAAGATGACCTTCATGGGTTCGCTGGATATTCACAATGGAAAGTGGGGCGCGTTCACCGATATCCTCTACGTGGACATCGGTGGCAACAAAACCAAGACCCGGGACTTTTCTATCGACGGTGCGCCGGGCACCCTGTCTGGCGATCTGAGCTTGGACGTCAAGGGCACGCTCTGGACCTTGGCCGGTGAGTACCGGATGGCGACCAGTGATCCGGCCTTCACCGTGGATGTGCTGGCCGGCGCGCGCATGTTCAACATGAAGAACACCCTGGGCTGGAACTTCACGGGCACCGCCGGATCGCATCCGCTGGCAGGTCGCAGCGGCTCCACCGCTGTCAGCGACACCCTCTGGGACGCCATTGTCGGCGTCAAGGGCAATTACACCTTCGGCGCCGAGCGCCAATGGTTTGTCCCCTTCTACTTCGACATCGGTACCGGCCAGTCGGACCTGACCTACCAGATCGTCGGCGGTATCGGCTACCGGTACAAGTGGGGTGATGTCGTGGCTGCCTGGCGCTACATCGACTACAACATGAAGTCGGGCTCGGCGATCCAGTCGATGAACTTCAACGGCCCGATGATCGGTGCCACCTGGCGCTGGTAAGACCGGCTCCTTGGGGTAGCGGGCTTGGGGCGTTGAATACGCGCTCGTCGCGATGGGTGGGTCCCCGCTGATTCCAGCCCTCCGCCCTTCGTAGAAAAATGGTTCGAATTGCCACTCTGACCGGCTTGCTCCTGTTGGCCCTCCTGATGGCGGCATCAGGGGTCTGGGCGACGCTGGCCCTGGCCATTGCCGGCCCTCATGTCGCCTGGATGCGCATTGGGCCGGCGGTCCTCGCCGGAATGGCCACCGTCGCCTTTCTGGCTGCCCTGATGATTCCGCGATGGCGCTGGAAGGCCGTCGCGGCCTGGCTGCTCTTGATGGGTGGGGTGCTGGTCTGGTGGAACAGCCTGACGCCCTCGAACGATCGCGACTGGTTGCCGAACGTGGCACGCACCCCTTGGGCCACGGTTTCGGGTGACACCGTCACCATCCACAACATCCGCAACTTCACCTATCGCACCGAGACCGATTTCACGCCCGCCTGGTACGACAAGTCCTACGACCTGCGCAAGCTCGAAGGCATCGATATCGTGACCTCGTACTGGATGGGCCCGGACATTGCCCACGTGTTCGTGAGCTTTGCCTTTGCCGGTGGCGAGCACCTGGCCATGTCCATCGAGACGCGAACCGAAAAAGGCGAAGGTTACTCAGCCATCAAGGGTTTCTTCCGCCAGTACGAGCTCTATTACGTGGTGGCCGACGAGCGCGACGTCATTGGCCTGCGCACCAACTACCGCCGCGACCCGCCAGAGGACGTCTACGTCTACCGCATCAAAAGCAACCCCGAGGGCCGGCGCGCCTTCTTCCTGGAATACGTCAGGCAGATCAACGCCTTGAAGGACCACCCCGAGTTCTACAACAGCCTGACGACCAACTGCACCACCAACATCTGGACGAACAGCCACGTCAATCCGGGCCACCTCCCATTGAGCTGGAAGATACTTGCCAGCGGCCATGTCCCGGAATACCTGTTCGAAAACGGACGCCTGGAAGACCCTGGCCTGACTTTTGCTGACATCCAGCGACGCGCCCACATCAATGCCCGCGCAAAGGCAGCGGGCATCGTGCCGGACTTCTCGCAACGCATCCGCAAAGCGGAATAGAAACTGGACATCGACATGCAAACCCCTCTTTGCAAGGCACTGGCTGGCGTCGGACTGCTGGCAGCCACCCTGATCGCCACGGGCGCCCATGCTGCCGACGCCGCGATGGACGCCGGCGCAAAGGTGACTCCTGCCAAGCGGCCGAAGATCTGCCTCGCCCTCTCGGGCGGCGGAGCACGGGGCGCAGCCCATATCGGGGTGCTCAAGGTTCTCGAGCAGTACCGCGTGCCCATCGACTGCATCGCCGGCACCAGCATGGGTTCGCTCGTGGGCGCCGCCTACGCGACCGGCATGACAGTCCAGGAGATGGACGAAATCACCGGTGCGATCACGACCGAGCTGCTCTTCAAGGAGAACCCGCCGCGCGAGGAGCTCTCGATGCAGCGCAAGATGGACGACTACACGCTGCTGTTCGGCCCCGAGCTCGGCCTGGTCGACAAGAAATTGAAGTTCCCCAAGGGCGTGGTGACCGGCGTGCAACTGGAGACGGTGCTGCGCAAGCTCTCCAAGGTGAAGGGCTTTCAGCGCTTTGACGATCTCGCGATCCCGTTTCGCGCAGTGGCGACCGACCTGGTGACCGGCAAGGCGGTGGTGTTCAAAGAGGGTGAGCTGGCCAATGTGATGCGCGCCAGCATGTCGGTGCCGGGCGCCGTTGCGCCGGCGGAGTTTGGCGGCATGATCCTGGTGGACGGCATGCTCACCGAGAACCTGCCGGTGCAGGTGGCCCGCTCGATGGGCGCCGACATCGTCATCGCGGTCAACGTGGGTACGCCCCTGCTCAAACGCGACCAGCTCGACGGAATTTTTGGCGTGGCGGGCCAGATGGTCAGCATCCTGACCGAACAGAACGTGCAGGCCTCGATTGCGCTGCTCAAGCCCACCGACCTGCTGATCTCACCGGAGCTGGGCAACTACACCACGGCCGATTTTGACGCGCTGGCCAAAATCGCGGTGCTCGGCGAGCCCGCAGCCGAGAAAGTCGCCGGTCGGCTCAAGGGGCTCTCACTGCCGCCTGCGGCCTATGCCGAGCTGCGCAAGCGCCAGACCGTGGCCCCGGCGCCCGATCTTCGAAAGATCGACGAGATCCGGGTCGTGGACCTCAAGCGTGTGAACCCGGAAACCGTCATTGCCGACATGGAGACGGTGGCGGGCCAGCCGATCAACCAGGAGGCGCTGGACCGGGACATGCGCCGCATCTATGGCACCGGTGATTTCGAGCACGTGAATTACACCCTGATCGACGGACCCGGCAAGCGGGTGCTTGCAGTCGACGCGGTGGAAAAGACCTGGGGGCCGGACTATGTCCGCTTCGGCCTGGGTCTTTCGAGCGATTTCAGCAGCCAGTCTTCGTACTTCAACCTGGCCGCCAGCTACAGAAAAACCTGGATCAACTCGCTGGGCGCCTCCTGGCGAAACATGGTGCAGTTCGGGTTCAACAACATGGTGGCCAGCGAGTTCTACCAGCCGCTGAACGCCGAGGGCGACTACTTTGTCGCGCCCAACATCAGCTACCTGACCCGCCCTGTGTACCTCTACCAGGGAAGGAACAACGTTGCGAGCTACAACTTCAGCTCGGCCCAGCTCGGGTTGGCACTCGGTGCCAATTTCAAGCGTTACGGAGAACTGCGTGTCGGACTCGTGGGAGGAGGCCTGAAACCCCAGCTCGAGACCGGCCCTGTCTTGCTGGCACCCGATGACAATCGCATTCACCAGGGCGCCGTCAACGCGACGCTGCTGTTGGACCGCTTGGACAACGTGCACTTCCCAAGGTCCGGATGGCGCTTCGGTGCCAGTCTCTACAGCTCGAACACCGGCCTGGGCGCGGACCAGAGCTACAACCGATGGACAGCCGATGGCACGGCCGCCTATTCCGTGGGCGACCACACCTTTAACGTTGCCTTCAAGGCCGGCGGCAAGCTCGGCGGAAAAGAACTGCCGGCTTACAGCTGGTTCCAGTGGGGCGGCTTCCTGCAGCAGTCCGGATACAAGACCGGGCAGTTGTACGGCAACAGCATGACCTATGGCCGCGCGATGTACTACCACCGCATCATGCGCGGCACCATGCTCGATGGCGCCTACGGGGGCGTATCGCTTGAAATGGGACGCTACGGCGTCCCCCTGCTGCCCGACGCACCCAGCGGCGTGCTGACCTCGGGCAGTCTGTTCATCGGGGCCGATACCCCCATCGGACCCGCCTATCTGGGCTACGGGCGCGCAGCGGACGGCAACCAGAGCTTCTACTTCTTCCTCGGCAGGGCGTTCTGACGGAACCGGCGCGGCGCGAGGCATTCCCTGGAGACAAAAAAAACGGGATGCGTGATGCATCCCGTTCTGTCTGGCGCGGCCAGAGCCGCCGTCGCTATTGGAAGCGCCAATTACTTGGAAGCGGCTTTCTTGGGGGCCGGCTGCACGGAAATGGCCACCGCCTCGACGTAGACCGCCTCGATCTGGTCGCCCACCTTGACCGCCTTGAAATGCTCCGGATTCCTCACTTTCAGGTCGACGACATTGCCGTTGGGGCCCTGGACGGTGATGGTCTTCGCCTTGGGATTCACGGCCAGCACGTCCGCGGTGATCGTCACTTCGCGAGCTTCGGCAGCACCTGGCTTCTGGCCAGGCTTGGCCTGCGCTGTATCCGAGCTTTGCGTGCTTTCACGCAGGCCGCCGCCTTTCTTGACCTGCATGGTCAGGGCCTGGACGTATTCAACAACCAGTTGGTCGCCCACCTTGACCTGGTCAAAGTTCTTGACTTCCGGGCCCGCCACCACCTCAAAGGTCTTGCCAGAAGCGGCCTTCAGGCTCACTTTGCGGGTGGCCTTGTCAATCGCCGACACGGTTGCACTGGCCTTGACGGTCTCGGCGACCGCCACTTTTCCGGGCTCATTGGCCGTCACGACAGCACCGGTGGGCGCCTGCTGCGCAAGTGCCGGCACAGCCAACACGGACAAGGCGATCGCGGCGGACAAGATCGAAATACGCATGATTTGATTCCTTAGGGTGAAACGGAAAGTTGGGGGAAAGCAGTGCGCCACCTGAGAGCGGCCACCGGGCTGCAAAGAATTCGCGACGCAAGCCGTACGGGGCGACGGAACTCAAAACCCCAAGATTGTAGGGCCGAGCGGATAAGCCGTTGTGCCGGCGAGGGCCATCATGCCGACGCATGCTATAACCCCCTCTTTCCACGCGCCGGTACCGTTCATGACCGTTCCCGAGCTCACCGTCCAGGACATCGAAGTCTTCATCGACGGCACAGGTCCGAATACCGTGGTGATGATCCACGGTTGGCCGGACACCCACCGCCTGTGGGATGCCACGGTCGAGGCCCTCAAGGGCCAACACCGCTGTGTGCGATTCACATTGCCAGGCTTCGACCCGCAGCAGCCTGCGCGTGCGACCGCGCTGACCGACATGACGGCCCTGTTCGGCGCCATCGTGCAAGCCGTAAGCCCGGACCAACCGGTCACGCTGCTGCTGCACGACTGGGGCTGCATCTTCGGATATGAGTTCGCTGCACGGCACCCTGACCAGGTGGAGCGCATCGTGGCCGTCGACATTGGCGACCACAATTCGGCTGCCTTCGCAAGCTCACTCACGGGCAAGGCGAAGTGGCAAATCTTTTCATACCAGTGCTGGCTGGCCGTCGCCTGGTGGACGGGACGCCACATCCATGCAGCTTTGGGCGATCGCATGACACGCACGATGGCAGGCCGCTTGCGCTGCCCCACTGCGCCCGAGTCCATCGGCTGGCCGATGAACTACCCATACGCCATGCAATGGTTCGGCCTCATGGGTGGCTTTCGCGGCGCGGCACCCGTTGAACCGGCATGCCCCCTGCTTTATCTCTATGGTGAGCGCAAGCCCTTCATGTTCCATTCACCGCAGTGGCTGGAGCGGATCGCCGCCCGCCCTGGCAGCGCGGCGCAGGGCTTTCGAACCGGGCACTGGGTGATGGTGGAGCAGCCTGGCGCTTTCAACCAGCGGGTGCGCAGTTGGCTCAACCCGGCGGACGCTTAGGCCTTGGCAGCCGGTAGCGCAACCCCTCGGGATCACTGCCGCGCAGACCGGGCTGAAGCACGGCATCACAGGTCAGAGTGCTTGCCCGATGTCCAGCCTCGCGCGCCGATCGCCTTGTCCGCCACGTCCGTGGCGGGCGCCTCCAGGGGCGTGCCCATGGTGTCGTTCCAGCGGTTCAGGAAGGCAAACATCGCCACCACGCCCAGGATTTCGGTGATCTCGCCGTCGCTCCAGTGCCGTTGCAGTTCGGCAAACTGGGCGTCGGTCACCGCGTTCGGCTGGCTGGCTGCGGCCAGGGCAAAGTCCAGCGCCAGGCGCTCGCGCACGCTGTAGTGCGGGCTGCTGCCGTAGGTCCAGACGTCGGCCAGCTTGGCGTCGCTGATGCCGAAGTTGTGCGCGCCCAGCAGCGTGTGCGCCTGGCAATACAGGCAGCCCGACACCTTGCTGGCGACATGGCCGATCAGCCGTCGGAACCCGAGGTCGACCTCGCCTTCAGGGTCCATCACCGCGCTGTTGAGCTGCGCCAGCGCCTGCACCAGTTTCGGCTTTCGCTGCATCGTCAGCACGCTGTTGGGCGTGAAGCCCAAGGTTCCCAGGAAGAAGTCGAAGTGCGGCTTCAGTTCGGGCGTGGTCGCGGGTGGAAGGGGCTTCAGGCGGGGCATCTCTCGTTCTCGATGTGTCGGCACTGCATCCGGATCAGACTCCAATCAACGCAAAGGACGCGAAAGGTAGACGCCCTCACGCCCCACGATCGTGGCCCTTGCCGGCATCAGGATCGTGCAGTCGTCACAAGGCGCGCGGATTTCATCCGGACCGTCGGTCGCGATCAATTCGCCTTGTGCGAACACCTCGAAGCCGATGCAGGGCCGGACAAAACGAAAATCCGGCGTCTTGATCACCACCGTCTGCAACAACTCGAAGCACCTTGCCGACTCGGGCGCCGCCCATGCCGGATCGTGCCCCAGCAGGCCGAAGTGGGCCAGGAAGCGCCGGGTCACGTCGATCGCGACATCCGCGCTGGCCCGCAGGAAGTGCTGCCCGCATTCGACCACCATGCCGGCGCCCCGGCCGGAAGCCTCGCCAAAGTGGCCGTGCTGGATGACCGGGGTCCCCGAGCCCAAGCCACCGGGCATGACCAGGTGCACCGCCGGGCGGCCGATGGCGAGCGCCGCTTCACTGTTGCGCGCAAAGGCCGGATAGACCCAGAAGGGTTCGACGTCCTGGCTGGTCGAGTGGATGTCGAGCAGGTGGTCGGCTGCGGCCACCACCGGGCGGAGTTCGCGAGCGCGGCGCAGCTCGGGGCTGTCTTCGGGGCCGTCCAGCCACTCTGAAGACCAGATGCGATTCAGGTTGTGCACGAGCTGGCGGCTCTCAAACGGCTGGGCCGGATCGAAGGTTTCGTACGCAGCCACGTTGGCAAAGCTGACGGTCAGGGTGCCGATCAGCGGGCGCACACCGGTGTCCAGCAGGTGCGCCGCCGCCACCATGCCGCAGAACTCGTTGCCGTGCGTGAGCGCGTTGATGAGCACATGCGGCCCGGGGCGTCCCGATTCGAAGCGGTGCACGTAGTCGATGCCGACGTTGCCCTGACGGTAGGCTGAGAGGTCGCGCGGCAGCAGTTCGAAGGCCGGCGCCGCGGGCGCGGGCAATTTGCCGGGTGGGTTCTGGTTTTCAGTCATGGAATTCCGCTGGGTGTGGGGCTGGATGGGCCGGGCTCTGCTTGGGTGAGGCTCACGGGAAGGGCGAGCGATCAGGCTTGCGCCAGTATCCGCCGCAACCACTGGTTCAGATCGACGATTTCTTCTTCACAAACCGAGTGCCCCATCGGATAGTCGTGCCACTCGACGGGGTGGCCCAGCGCCTGCAAGGCGGCGCGCGAAGCCATGGCGCCCACGATGGGCACCACGTCGTCGTGCCGGCCGTGGGCCAGGAAGACCGGCGTGCTGGCATTGACGCCATGGCGCTCGGCAGGCGTCAGGGCCGCCAGCGGCAGATAGCCCGACAGGCCGACGATTCCGGCCAGGCGCTCCGCGTGGCGCAGCCCGGTCATGAGCGCCACCGCGCAGCCTTGTGAAAAGCCCGCCAGCACAATGCGGCTGGCCGGGATGCCACGCGCCTTCTCGCGCTCCAACAGCGCCTCGATGGCGGCCTGCGAAGCACGCAGGCCCTGCTCGTCCTCGCGCGCGGTCAGGTCCACACCCAGGATGTCGTACCAGGCCGGCATGACGTAACCACCATTGATCGTGACCGGAATCTCGGGCGCGTTCGGGAACACAAAGCGCACCGGGCCGACGCCAGACAGATCCAGCTCCTGCGCGATGGGCACGAAGTCGCGCCCGTCGGCGCCCAGGCCATGCAGCAGCAGCACCGTGGCCCGCGGGTTGTCGCCGGTTTCAATCTCGATGGTTTCCAGGGGCATGGCGTGCTTCAAAAGACACCCATGGTAGCGGCGCGGCAGAAAAACGCCTCAGCCCTGGTCAAACACCGCATCCACCGGCACCTGCAGGCCGGTGACGATCTGGTTGGTCTTGGCGGCCAGTGCGACGATGGCCAGCAGCTCGCCGTGCTGCTGCGGCGTCATGCCTTTGGCCTTGGCGGCAGCGGTGTGCGAGTGCACGCAGTAGCTGCAGCCGTTGATGATGGACGCGGTGATGTAGACCATCTCCTTGGTCAGCGGGTCAATGGCGCTGGGCGTGGCCATGACCTGCTTGACCTCGGCCCAGGTCGCTTCCAGCAGGGCCGGATCAAACGCCAGGCGTTGCCAGAGGTTGTTGATGAAATCGGTCTTGCGCGTGGCGCGGATGTCGTCGAAGACGGCCTTGACGCGCGGGTTGCGCTCGGGGTTGGGGATGGGGGCGATGGTGGACATGGTTTATTGAAGGGTTGGGGACATGAGTGCCTGAATCGTTGGGGACAGAGCAAAGTTCACTTCGTGTAACTCTTGGGCTGTCCCGCAAGGCTTCATGAGATCAGAACAGGCTGCGGGTGTCGTCGGGCGCCGGCGTCGGCATGGGACGGTGCGGCGTGTGCTGCGCCGGCTCCCGGGGCGCCGGCTCGCCGATCAGCGGAACAGCGGGCATCCTGCGCAGCAGCGCGTGCGCCTGCTCGTCGCTGGCGTGCAGCCAGGCCTCGAACTCGCCCGGCGCCAGCAGCACCGGCATGCGTTTTTCATCGCCGGGGCGGTGCATGCGGGCCATCAGCGGATGGGCGTCGGCGTTCACCGTCAGCAGCGCGAAGCTGGCCGTGACCTCGCCGCTGGCGGGATCAGGCCAGCGCTCCCACAGGCCGGCCGCGGCGAACAGGTCGCCATCGGCACGCGCGATGCGCCAGCGCACCGCATGGCCGGTTTCCCAGCAGGGCTCGAAAAAATTCTCCATGGGCGCCAGGGCCCAGTGCCGTTCGCGCCAGGGGCTGCGAAAGCTGGGCTTGACGGAAGCGGTTTCGCTGCGCGCGTTGGTGGTGTGGCGCGACAGTTCTTTCGCATGGGCCGCGTCACGGCTCCAACGCGGCACCAGACCGAACCGCGCCAGCAGGCAGCGCGGCGCCACGTCATGCTGCCCCGGCGCGCCGCCGCGCACGAGGATCGGCGCCTCGTAGCCGGGGTACACCTCGCGCGGCCAGTCGGCCTCGGGCAGGTGCGCCAAGCCCAGCCGCGTGGCACGCAGGCGGTCGCGCGACGAGGGGGTGTAGTTGGTGCACATGGCCGCATTGTGGCGCGAGCTGCAGTTCCCTCAAAACCACTGCGCGCATCGCCAAAAGGGCAAAGGCAGCCGGGTCGCCCCGGCTGCCTCGCTGGTACGGCCCTGCCAATGGCAAAGCCGCGCCGTGACGCGCCCGATTACTTGGGCATGATCACCGTATCGAGCACGTGGATCACGCCGTTGTCGGCCACGATGTCGGTGGCGGTGACGTTTGCGTTGTTCACCTTCACGCCACCCATGGTCACGATGGCGATCTCGCTGCCCTGCACGGTCTTCACCTTGCCGGCCTTCACGTCCGTGGCCATGACCTTGCCGGGGACCACGTGGTAGGTCAGCACGGCCTTGAGCTTGCCCTGGTCCTTCAGAAGCGCGTCCAGGTCCGCCTTGGGGATCTTCGCAAACGCAGCGTCCGTGGGCGCGAACACCGTGAACGGACCCGGGCCCTTGAGCGTGTCGATCAGGCCGGCAGCGGTGAGGGCAGCGGCCAGCGTCTTGAAGTTGCCAGCGGCAACGGCCGTGTCAACGATGTCCTTGGCCTGGACAGAGAACGCGGCACCAAGGGCCAGAACGGTCGCGATGAGGGTCTTTTTCATGAGGTACTCCGGAGGTGAAAGTGTGGGATTGCCACGCCAAAAATGTGGCGCAAACAGAATGTACCTACTTGTCAGTATCCACAGATACCGTATGGTAATAATTAATACCACACAGTATATTTTCGCGATTAATCCAGTGTGCCGCCCATAAGGCAGTTCATCCTCAGCGCGCCTCAGCCAAACTGCCGTGCCGCCGCCATCGCCCCCATGCGCGCACTGATGGTGTGGAACTCGGCCACGGTCTCGTCGATGATCTGCTGCACCGGCTTCACCGCGTGGATCAACCCCGCTGACTGGCCGGCCAGCGCCGGCGCGGCGTTCATGTCGCCGCCGAAATAGACCTGCTGGATACCGGTGAAGGTGTCGGGCTGCATCAGCCCGGCGTCATGGATGGTCCGGGTGAAGTCCGTCTTGAGCGCGCGGATGCAGGGCGTGGACTTGGTGTTGAGCATCCAGGTTCCGGTGATCTCGGCCGACACGATGGCGTCCTTGTAGTGCGCGTGCACCGGGCTCTCGGCGCTGGCCACGAAGCGCGTGCCCATCTGGATGCCCTCGGCGCCCAGCGCAAACGCCGCCGCCATGCCGCGGCCATCGACGATGCCACCCGCGGCGATCAGCGGCACCTCGACGCGCTCGCGGATCGCCTGCAGCAGCACCAGCGTGCTGACCTCCTCGGGGTTCTTGAAGCCGCCGCCCTCGCCGCCCTCCACCACCAGGCCGTCCACCCCGGCGTCCACGCATTTCAGCGCGGTCTCCAGCGTCGGCACGGCGTGATAGACATTGATGCCGGCGGCCTTGAGCGGCGCGATGAACTTGGCCGGGCTGCCCGCCGAGGTCGTGACGAAGCGGATGCCCGACTCGCAGACGAAGCGCAGCATCGCGTCGTCCTTGAGGAAGCGGATCGGCAGGTTCACGCCGAACGGCAGGCCGCTGGCGACCATGGCGGTGATCTCGCGCTGGCAATTGGCGGTCTCGCCCGACGAGGTTTCGATGATGCCCAGCCCGCCCGCGCGAGAGACCGCCGAGGCGAGCGTGCTGCGCGCGATCCAGCCCATCGGGGCCTGCACGATGGGGTAACGGGCGCCGGTGTGGGCGAGGACTCGGTTCATGGGATCAGCTCCAGACGGGTTTGGCGATTCGGGACGAAACCGCAGCAGTGTCCGTGCATTCCGGCAAGGGGCCAGTCACCTTCGCGTCCAGCGAATATCACTATTAATTCGATAGCTACAGACGTCCATTTTCGGCTGGGATATGGCCACTTTTCCCAACATCTGTCGCAAATGGATGGATGGACGAAGCAGGCGATCGCCTGCCCGGACCAAGCGGTCTGCAAGACTTCAGTGAGCACATAGGGAAAATCCCCAGCCATTTCGCCCGAAATGCCCGACCGCCAGGACTGTTCTTCGATTACCGTCAATGGCTTGTGCGCCGCATCGGTTCGCCCGGAATCGATCCGCATCCCCCAATGGACCGAGGCCCCCAGGTTCGCAGGAGACTCCATGCAACGCCGATCGCTTTTTGAGACCACCGCCACACTCGGCCTGGGCGCCCTGGCCGGCTGCGCTCTGCCCGGCAATGCCGCGCGCGACGCGAAGACACCCTTCGATGTGCCCGTCACCTATGTGCCCATCGTCGGCAGCGACATGATGTTCCCGGTGCGCCGCATCTATTGCATCGGCCGCAACTACCGGGCCCATGCGATCGAGATGGGCTCCAACCCCGACCGCGAGCCCCCTTTCTTCTTTCAGAAACCCACCGACGCGATCCAGAACGTGGCGCCCGGCACTGTGGCGGATCACCCGTACCCGACACTGACCAAGAACTACCACTACGAGGTCGAACTGGTGGCCGCCCTGAACAAAGGCGGACGCAATATCCCCATGGGCAGCGCGCTCGGCCACGTCTACGCCTATGCCCTGGGCCTGGACATGACGCGGCGCGACCTGCAGCGGGCGATGGGGGACGAGAAGAAGCCGTGGGAAATCGGCAAGAGTTTTGACAAGAGCGCGCCGATAGGTCCCCTGCACCTTGTCGGGCAGACTGGTCATTTCACCCAGGGCGGCATCTGGCTCAAGGTCAACGGCCAGACCAAACAGAACGCTAACCTGAACCAGATGATCTGGAGCGTGGCCGAGCAGATCAGCAAGCTGTCCGAAGCCTTCGAATTGATGCCCGGTGACATCATCTATTCGGGCACGCCGGAAAACGTCGGCCCGGTGGTGCGCGGAGACGTGATCGAGTGCCACATCGACGGTCTTCCGAACCTGAGCGTGAAGATCGTCTGACCACATCCTCCGCGGCCATCGACAGAGACACAACCGAAGCTTCGACCTACCCTGTCAGCCCCTTGTTTTCAACCCCAACCGGAGATCCCGATGAACCATGGCCTTTCTCTTCTTCGCCAGCTGCTGGCCGTCACGCTGACCCTGCTGAGCCTGGCCGCCAGCGCGCAGACACCGCCGCCCTATGGGCTTTCAATCAATATCGAACAGGCCAAGAAGGCCATGGCCGCCGCTGAGGCCGAGGCACGCAAGAACAACTGGCAGGTGGTGATCTCCATCGTCGACACCGGCGGACACCTGGTCATGCTGCAGCGGCTTGATGCGCAGAATGCCAGCGTCGACATCGCCACGGGAAAGGCTCGCACAGCCGTGAATTTCCGTCGGCCCACCAAGGCGCTGGAAGATGGCCTGGCCGCAAATGGCAGCGCGCTGCGCATCCTCGCGGTGCCGGGCATCACGCCCTTGCAGGGAGGCCTGCCGATCGTGGTGGACGGCAAGATCATCGGCGGCATCGGTGTCTCCGGCGTCCTCGCCACCCAGGATGAAGTCGTTGCGAAAGCCGGGCTCGATACGCTGACCGCCAAGTAACTCAGACGATCGGACCTTCAGGTCCGCGTCTGAAGGTCATGTTCAACCTGGCCGCACATCCCCGGTCAGGCCGATTCCCCCGACTGGCTTATCCAGGTGCCTGACGCTTCGGAGGGCGCAGGGGGCGATCGAAACAATCACGCCGCCCCGCGCCCCTTCTGGCTCTCGAAATACACCACCTTGCGCGCGCGCTGCACATCACCGAGCGGGCGGTGCGCGGCCAGCGCCTGCCACGGGTCGAATACGCCGGCTTCGGCCTCGGCCGCGAGTTCCTGCCCCTTGGCCGAAGCCGTGTCCTGACGCGGCAGGCTGAGCCGGGCCACAGTGGTGTAGGGACTGGGCCAGTTGACCGATGCGTCCTCGATGGGCGTCAGCGCCTCGCTCACAAATGGCTGCACCTGCAGATCCCATTGCAGGTGATGCTTGGCCAGTCGCGCGCTGAAATCAGCGCCCCAGTCGGCATTGGCGCCCTTGGTGGCCGCGCCATTGGCGCCCGCTGGCACCAGGCGAACGCGAACCGCATACGGCCCGCAGGCCATCGGCACGGCACTGAACAGGGTTTCCGTGGCAAAGCCGCCAAAAGGCCGGCCCACGGACTTGATCAGCTTGAGCATCCGCAGGGGGCCGCCAAACACGCCATAACGCTTGAACAGGAACTTCAGCAGGGACCCGCCGCCACCCGCAGCAGCGACGACGAAGTCGACGAACTCGTCGCTCTTTGGGAACGCAAACGCTTCCTGGTTGATCAGTGTGAAGTCCTGGCTCCGCGCCGGGCCATTGCCCAGAGCGGAATCCCCCTCCACACCCAGCACCCGGATGGCAAACCCGCGAATGTCGGGTGTACGGTCCGGGGCGCGGTCCAGAGCGCCGTTGGACAGGCGAACCTGCGCCTCGAACGTTGCCGGCTTCGCGAAAAGTCCGTGCCGGGCGAAGTCGGGCAGGTCGTCCAGCACCTGCAGGGACCCGCGGGCCGCCGTGATTTGCTTTCGATGCAACGCACGCCCCGTACCGTATTTCTTGGACTTTCGTGCCTGGATGGCGGCGAAATGCCGGGCGTAGCCGGCAAACCTCTTGGCTTCGTCAGGAGCGATCTGTTCTTTCCAGTCCGTGGCAGGGGTCAGGTCAGGCTTCATGAAACAGCATCCGAAGTGGAATCAAGGCCCGATGCTACCTCGCATGGCGAAAAACGGCTGCGCCGGGTCAGCGCAGGTTTGCTGCGAACACCCCCTGTCAATCTTGACAGGGGTCCAGCCCCTCGATATGCCGATCCCTCCTAGACTCATCAACATCACGCGCACCAAGGCAATCAGGGATCGTTGACAAAGCGTGAAAACCGCGAGCAGCCCGTGGCGGGCTCCGCGGCATCCGTGCGGCAGCGCCTCCGTCAGAGGGGCGCGCCGCACCGTGGTGACCCCACTTTCTGCACCCTTGTCATCCGCTCAACCGGCTGCTCCAGGCTTGGTGCGCCTGCAGTGCCCCTACCGGATCGTGTGTCTGTGTCAGTTCGGCGCCACCGGCGCGCCATAGCGGGGCTGCGCAGCGACAGGCGGCGGAGTATTCGGCGGCGGATACATCGGCGCCGAGTAGGACGACGGCGGGTAGCCCTGAGCAGGAGCCGCTTGCGGCCGATAGTTCGGCGGCGGTGGGGGCGGTGCAACCCCGGCCGGTTGGCTGCGGTACGCCGGTTGACCAGGCACCTGATGGCCGCGCTGATACATGCACTGCATGTAGGCGAAATTGAATTGCTGTTGCAGGCTGTACGAAGAGACTTGCGAATTCCCGCCCGCTGCAGCACTGCCCACCAGCATGCCGGTACCCGCGCCCCAGGCAGCCACCGCGCCGGGATTGTAGGAACCCTGCCCCAGCAGCGCGCCTGCCGCAGCGCCAACCATCGTCCCGATCACCACGTTGGAGGCGGCCTGGTTGTTGGCGGCTTGCGCCAGAGGTGCCACAACGTTCTGCGCCTCCAACTGGCAGGCCGAGGCGTCGGCCTGAAACTGGCCCGGACTCTTCTGGGTTCCAGGCAAGACCATCACCGTGGGTGAAGTCGGCGCGACGGCGCATCCGCCCAGCACCACCATCGCAGCCATGGCCATCAGGCCGCCGGAGAGGATCCGTCTTGAGACGATTGCTTTCATGGCACACTCCGCGGCGCCACCGGCTGGCCGGTCGGAATTTGGGGCAGCACCATCATCCACGGCAGGGTACATCGCTGGACATAGGGGTAATAGCCTGCCGGTTCAGTGCAGTAGAACCAATAGTGGGTTGGCGGCAGATCCTGGACGGCGGGCACCACTTCAGGCTCCTTTTCGATGAAGGTCAGCGGCGTGTTGTCGTTCTCCACGATCAGCGTGGTGGGCGAGTAGGGATACGCCCAGGAATTGGGATAGCCCCAACCCCAACCGAGCCCCAGGCCCAGACCCCAGCCCCAACCCCAACCTCCCCAACCACTCCAGTAGCCATAGCCCGGATAGGGGCGGTAGTACCCGCCCGGGGGGCGATAGTAGCCACCTCCCGGAGGACGGTAGTAGCCGCCCCCCGGACGTCCGTAGTAGCCACCACCGCCCGCCGGCGGGTGGCCGTAGTACCGACCACCCGCCGAAGGCTGCCCCTGGTACCCGCCGCCGCCCGAAGGACGGCTGTATCCCCCTCCGCCACCACCCCCACCGGATGGCGGGCCGTAGCCCCCGCCTCCGCCTCCACGGCCGCCACCACTTCCTCCACTCCCGCCGGGGGCGGCAACAGCGACCTGGGAGACCGCAGCCAGCACGGCAACACATGCAAAGGCAATCAGGGAGTTTTTCATATCAATCTTCCTCAGACACATGCCAGATGGACCGCATGCCCGTGCAGAAGTTCAAACCTTCACCCGCGGCAGGCAGATGAAGCAGAAGGTGCACAGCACATCTTCAATGTAACGCCGCGTGTGCCGTCCGGGTAGACAGGCCCACTCAAAGCAGGTCTGGTGCGTGCAATAAGACCGAATCACCGGGTCATTTTCTGGCGTTCAGGCTGGCGCGACGCTGCGCGCCCGGCGCCAGGCCGAAGGATTGCAGCTGAACCAGGCCCGAAACGCCCGCGTGAATGAACTGTGTTCGGCATAGCCGAGCAGCAAGGACACGTCCAACACACTCAGGGTCGGGTCGCGCAGATATATGACCGCCATGTCCTTTCGAGCCGCATCCAGTACCCCCTGAAACCGGAGTGAGGCCTCGCCGAGGCGCCGCTGCAGGGTGCGCGGCGACAGACCGAGTGCTGATGCAGCATGCTCCAGCGTGGCTTCGCATTTGGGCATCAGGGGGATCAGGGCCTGGTGCAGGCGGTGGGCGAGGTCGCTCTGGCTGAAGGCCTTTTCCATTGCGGCGCGTGCCTGCTCGCGCATCGCCAGGTGCAGGTTCTCATCGGCCTGCACCAGCGGCATGGTGAGCAACGCACTCGAAAAGACCAGCGCATTTTCGCCTGCGCCAAAGCGCACGGGGCAATCGAAAAAGGCCGTGTACGGGCTTGCGTCAGAAGGCGCCTCATGCCGGAAAAGCACTTCTTTCAACGGCAGCTCCACACCGGCCATCCAGCGTCCGAAGTGGTACCAGCTCGCGATCAGTGCTTCGGCCAGACTTCGGCAATAGGGCAATGCGTTCGATACCACGTGCCAGCCCAACCGCGCTTCTTCCTCGTTCTGGACAAAGCGCATTTCGCTGTAGCCGATGTCAAAGACCAGGCGGCGAAAATGCGGCGCGACCTCGATGGCCTCGCCCAGTGTCCGGCAGGTCATGAGGGCATAGCCCAGCACGCTGAATGTGCCGGGACGCACCCGGCGGGCAAACTCCAGCCCGATATCGTCGCGCCCGCTCAGCACGACAGCTGCATCGAACAAAGCGATCACGGCAGACATCGGCAGGCGCGCCTGCTCGGCCGCATCATCGCCGCCGCCCAAACCGGCCTGGCGCAGCAGGGCTGCGCGCTCGACGCCAGTGCGGGACGCCGCTTCGAACAGCCCCGCGACGAACCCGGCCCCCACACTGCTCCTGGCTTCCACTTTCACCCTTCGGGATCAAATTGGCGTGAATTGACAAATCAATTGGATTCTGGGACAAGGGCGAACCGGGCGCAAGGACCTACCATCGCGCTTCACCCGGTCGGAACAGATCGGGGTCCCACAACGAGGAGACACCCATGCTACCCATCGACCAGGTCCAACTGCACTTCAATCCGGCCACGCTGGCGATCCTGAACGTCATCCTGGGCCTCGTGATGTTCGGCATTGCGCTTGATCTGAAGACCTCGGATTTCCGCACCGCCTTCAAGTCGCCCAAAGGTCTGCTGCTGGCAACGATCGGCCACCACATCGTCTTCCCGGCGATGACCTATGTGCTGATCTGGATCATCAACCCGATCCCCAGCATCGCGCTGGGCATGATCCTGGTGTCGTCCTGCCCGGCGGGCCACCTGTCGAACTTCCTCACCCACCTGTCCCGGGGCAACACCGCGCTGTCGGTCAGCGCCAGTGCCGTGTCCACTGCGCTGGCCATCGTGATGACGCCGCTGAACTTCAATTTCTGGGGCAACCTGAGCCCGGTCACGCACGACCTGATGCGCACCATCTCGCTGGACCCGCTGGTCATGCTGAAGGACATCGTCATCCTGCTCGGCCTGCCGCTGGTGATCGGCATGTGGGTGTCGCACCAGTTCCCGGCCTTTGCGGCGCGCGCACAGAAGCCGATGAAGATCTTTTCCATGGTCGTGTTCTCGCTGTTCGTGGTCGGAGCCCTGGCCGCCAACTTCCAGCACTTCATGAAGTACATCCAGTTTGTCGTGGTGGTGGTGTTCATTCACAACGGCCTGGCGCTGGTCACCGGTTTTTCACTCTCCACCCTGCTCGGGCTGAACGAGCGCGACCGGCGCGCCGTCACTTTCGAGATGGGCATCCAGAACTCCGGCCTGGGCCTGATCCTGATCTTCAACCTGTTCGACGGTCTGGGTGGCATGGCCATCATCACCGCCTGGTGGGGCATCTGGCACATCGTCTCCGGCCTCACGCTGGCCCTGTTCTGGAGCAAGCGCGATCCGCGCAAGTACCCGCGCTTCGCCCACAAGCACCACTGATCCAGCGAGTTTCAACATGACCCCGAAGAAAGTCCTCGTCACCGGCAGCTCCGGCTACCTCGGCAGCCAGACCGTCGCCGCCCTGGCACTGCGCCCCGACCTCTCCGTCATCGCGCTGGACGTGCGCGAGCCCGCCGCCCGCATCGACGGTGTGGCCTATGAGGTGGCCGATATCCGCGCCCCGGAAGTGGACGCCATCGTCGCCCGCCACACCCCGGACGTCATCGTCCATCTGGCGTCCATCGTGACGCCCGGCAAGAACAGCAACCGCGCCTTCGAGTACGACGTGGACGTCAACGGCACCCGCAACCTGCTGCAGGCCTGCGTGGCGCATGGCGTTCGCCGCATCATCGTGTCGTCCAGCGGCGCGGCCTATGGCTACCACGCCGACAACCCCGAGTGGCTCACCGAGTCCGACCCGGTGCGGGGCAACGACGCGTTTGCCTATTCCTGCCACAAGCGGCTGGTCGAGGAAATGCTGGCCGACTACCGGCAAAAGCATCCCGAACTGGAACAGGTCATCTTCCGCATCGGAACGATCCTCGGCCCGACGGTGCGCAACCAGATCACCGACCTGTTCGAGAAGCCGAAGATCCTCGCCATCGCCGGCTCGGACAGCCCGTTTGTCTTCATCCACGACCAGGATGTGGTCGGCGCCATCCTGCACGGCATCGATTCCAGCAACGTCGGCATCTTCAACGTCGCGGGCGACGGCAAGCTGACGATCTTCGAGATCGCGCAGCGCCTGGGCAAGACCTGCCGTGTGTTGCCCGCCCCACTGCTGCAGTCGGCGCTGTGGGCGCTGAAGAAGTTGAACCTGACCCAGTACGGGCCGGAGCAGCTCGACTTCCTGCGCTACCGCCCAGTGCTGCTGAACACGCGTCTCAAGGAAGTGTTCGGCTACACGCCGAAGCTGACTTCGGCCCAGGTGTTCGATCTGTACCGCAACGCCCGCCAGAGCGAACGCTGATGGCCCGACGCGACTTTTCCGGCAAGGTCATCCTGATCACCGGCGCGGCCGGCGGGCTGGGTGCCGCGCTGTGCCACCGGTTCGCGGCAGCCGGAGCACGCATCGCCGCGATGGATCTCGACGCAACGCGCTTGCAGGATCTCGTGGCCACGCTGCCAGCCGGCACGCTGTCCATCGCTGGCAACATCGACGACCCCGCCGCGTGCCAGGCCGCCATCGACCAGACCGTGGCGCACTTCGGCGCGCTCGACGGTCTGATCAACAACGCCGGCATCTCGCATCGCAGCCTGTTCCTGGACACCGACCCCGCCGTGATCCGCCGCGTGATGGAGGTCAACTTCTTCGGCGCGATGCAGATGACGCACGCCGCCCTGCCCCACCTGATCGAGACCCGGGGCGCGGTGGCGGCGATTTCCAGCGTGGCCGGCTACGCGCCGCTGTTGGGTCGCGCCGGGTACTGCGCCAGCAAGCATGCGCTGCTTGGTTTTTTCGACACCCTGCGCTCGGAGGTCGAGGATCTTGGTGTGGGGGTCACCTTGATCTGCCCGTCGTTCATCGCCACCGGCATCGGCCGCGCCGCGCTGGGTGGCCAGGGTGGCTCGGCCACCTCGGCGCGCATCACGGCCGGGGGCGAGTCCAGCCCCGATGACATCGCGCAGCGGATTGTTGACGCCCTGGCGCAGGGCCGCAGCCTTTTGCTGCCCGACCGCACCTCGCGCCTGGCGTGGTGGGTTCGCAAGATTGCCCCCGGCTTTTACGCCCGCACCATGAAGCGCCGTGTGGGCGCTGAATACCTGAAACCTTGAGAGGAGACATCAACATGAAACCCGGTTTTTTCGCACTCGCCGCGCTGATCGCGTGCAACGTCTTCGCGGTGCCCGTCAGTGTCAAGGACCCGGCCGGCAAGCCCCTCGCTACCGTGATGGTGAGCCGCCTGCCCATGAACCCGGCGGCCGTTGACAAGTCCGACAACGGCTACGCGGCCAGCGGCAAGCGGCAGCAGGCCTTCTTCGAACTGGCCCGCTTCACCGATGCCGCCGGCGCCACCGACATTCCCCCCGCCGAATACCCCTGGAAGATCCGCCTGCGCAAGCCCGGCTACAAGGACCTCACGGTGCCCGCCAGCGCGCTGGACAAGCCGCTGGTCATGTCGCCCGAAACGGACGTTGCCGCACTCGCCGCGCAACAGCCGGCGAACGCGTGGTCGTCCACCATCGACTTTGGCGACGCCGACTTGAAGAAGGAGTTCATGCTCCAGTGCAACTTCTGCCACCAGCAGGGCAACGTGCTGCTGCGCCGGGATCGCACGGCCGAAGAATGGAAGGTGGCGATCAAGCGCATGGTGCGCTACGGCGCGCGTCTGTCTACCGAGGGCCAGGAGAAGATCCCGGCGATGCTGGAGGCGCACTGGAAGAAGATCGCCGCCAACCCCGCGCTCGTCCCCCAGGGCACGCCCTGGTCGCCCGATCTGGCCGGCACCACGATTCGCGAGATGCCCATCGGCGACCCCATGTCGCAGATGCACGACCTGCTGCTGCACAGCAACGGCCTGATCTACGTCGGCGACAACCTGCAGGACCGCGTCTATGAGATCGATCCGGCCACGGGCAAGTACACGGTCTACAAGATCCCGCCGCAGCCGGGCGACAAGCTGGGCGGCCTGCTGGCCGGGCGCCTGCACGATTTCCCCAAGCACGAGACCTACCAGGGCATCCATTCGCTGGCGGAGTCACCGAAGGACAAGCACATCTTCATCACGCCGTCCTACCAGCGCCGCCTGATCGAGTTCGACCCTGTCACCAAGGCATTTCGCGTGCACCAGATGGACAGCGGCTTCTATCCGCACACGATCCGCTTCGATGCCAAGGACCGTGTCTGGTTCACGCTCGCGCTGTCCAACCAGGTCGCCATGTTCGATCGCACGAGCAACAAGTTCACGCTCTACGACCTGCCGTTCCGAAGCTTCATGGAAAAGATGACGGTCAAGCTGACGCCCTTCATCTTCAAGCTGCTGGCCTGGGGCATCCCGGTGGCCAACTACGTCAAGGTGGACCATGTCTCCACCGGTGTGCCGCTGCCCTACGGCATCGACATCACGCCCGACGGAAAGGCCTGGGTGGCCCGCATGCACACCGACGAAATTGCCTCGGTGGACCCCGACACGGGTGCGGTGACCATGATCAAGACGCCCTTCAAGGCGCCGCGCCGGCTCAGGAGCGACCGCGACGGCAACCTGTGGATCGTGGCCTTCAACGAATCGAAGATCGCCCGATACACCCCGAAGACCGGACAGTTCACGCTGTTCGACCTGCCCGTCAGCCCCAAGGGCAGCGACACACCGTACGCCCTCAACGTCGACCGTGAGCGCCACCAGGTGTGGGTCAACGGCACCAACTCTGATTCCGTCTATCGCTATGACGTCGCCACACAGGCCTGGACCATGTTCCCGATGCAGCGGCGCGTGACCTTCACCCGGGACGTGGAGATCTCTCCGAAAGGCAAGGTCTATGTCAGCAGTGCCTCGTTCCCGAGCTGGCACATCGAGGACACGCAGCCCACGCTGATCGAGATCACGCCCCGCTGATCACTGCCCATGCCCGCCTTCTACCTTTCTTCCCTGCTGGCCTTCACCGGCGGGCACATGGTCAACTACGCCGTCATCCTGTACCTGCAGGAGAAGGTCGGGTCCGATCTGCTCTCGGGCATCGGCTTCGGCCTGTCGTTCGGCACCTCCATCGTCTTCGGCTGGTTCGCTGGCGTGCTGTGCGACCGCATCTCCCCCACCCGGGTGATCCATGCCGCGCAGGCGCTGTTCGTCCTGTGCCTCGCCGGCCTGTGGTGGACCGACGCCGGCGCCAGCGGCACCACGCGCGTCGGCTGGACACTGTTTTCCGCCTTTTTGGGCGGACTGGCCTGGTCGTTCGTGGGTCCGGCCCGGCTCGCCACGCTGGGCCAGATCGCGCCACCGGACAAGCTCAAACCCGCCACCATCATCTTCAACCTGCAGGTGCTGCTGGGCTTCGGCCTGGCGCCGGTGGTCATCGGGCTGGTGCGCAGCCGTTATGGCTGGCCCGCCGTGTTTGCCACGGGCATGGGCTTCTTCGTGGCTGCTTCGCTGATGCTGTTGGGCACGCGAACGCGCGGCAGCGACCGACCCGGCCAGGGGGTGTTCACGGAGCTGGGTGAAGGTTTCTCGGCCGTCAAGGCCAACCCCCTGCTGCTGCAGCTGATCCTGGCAGCCATCATGGCCTATGCGATGACCGGGCCGATGCAGATCCTGCTGCCGAAGCTGGCGCGCGAGGTGCTGGGCCTGTCGGAACTGCAGCGCGGCGGCTACCTGGGGCTGATGGCGCTGACGCTGATCCTGGGCGGGGTCTCCGCGCTGATGCTGGGCAAGTTCCTGCACCACGGCGCGGCGATCTTTGTCGGCACGATGACAGCAAGCCTCCTGTTTGCGTCGCTCAGCCTCTGGACCAGCGCCGGCGTCTCGGCCACGGCGCTGGGCGCGATGGGCCTGCTCGGCGGCATGGTGATCAGCTTCATCATCGCCGGCATCCAGGGCCAGGCGCCCGAAGCCCTGCGCGGGCGCATCATGAGCATCTATTCCATCATCTCGCAGGTGGTTCCTGCCGCCTCCGGGGTGGCGGCCGGCGCCTTGGTGCGCGCCACCGGCGTCACCCAGGCGATTCTTTACGCAGGGGTGGGGCTGGCGGGCCTGGCGCTGCTGGCTGCCGCCCTGATGCCGCAGCTGCGGCGCGTCGCCAGATGATGA
Source organism: Candidatus Skiveiella danica (assembly GCA_016721925.1). Taxonomy (GTDB): domain Bacteria; phylum Pseudomonadota; class Gammaproteobacteria; order Burkholderiales; family Burkholderiaceae_C; genus Skiveiella; species Skiveiella danica. The sequence goes on along the minus strand of JADKHE010000005.1, from coordinate 20,675 downwards.
TATTTATTTGATAGCAAGAAGCGACCATTTTGTGCTGGGTTGGTGCCATTTCTGCTTGAAACAAGAACATCAGGGCTCTGCGGAGCACGGAAAGCTCGCAGAATGACAGACGCCTCCCATCGCTCAACCAGGGACCCCAACATGCCAGACACCCTCTCCCGCCGCCCGCCACGCCGCTTCTGGGGCTGGGGCCAGGCCGACGCCGCGCTCGATTCACGTGAACAGAGCAACCTGCGCTTCATGCTCGACCAGCTCGGCGCGGTGCAATGCGAGGCCGCACCGCCCCGGGTGGAGGACTTCGCGTTGCGCGCCCCCCGGATCGGCCCGCCGGCCGCGCTGGCCGCCATGTTCTCCAGCCAGCCGCTGGACCGGCTCAACCACAGCTACGGCAAGAGTTACGCCGACCTGGCGCGCATGTGGCTTCGCGACGTGCCCGAGCCGCCGGACTGGGTGGCCTATCCGGACGACGAGCAGGCCATCGTCGACCTGCTGGACTGGGCGGCTCGCCACAACGTCGCGGTGGTGCCCTATGGCGGCGGCAGCAGCGTGTGCGGCGGCGTCGAGCCCGCGGTGGGCGCCAGCTACGCGGGCACGGTGTCGATGGACCTAGAACGGCTGCACCGCGTGCTGGAGGTGGACCGCAGCAGCCGCGCCGCGCGCATCCAGGCCGGCGCGCTGGGGCCCGAACTCGAAGCGCAGCTCAAGCCGCACGGCCTGACGCTGCGGCACTTTCCCCAGAGCTTCGAGTTCTCCACGCTCGGCGGCTGGATCGCCACCCGCGCCGGGGGCCACTATGCGATGCAGCACACCCACATCGACGACTTCGTCGAAAACACCCGCTTGGTCACCCCCGCCGGCGTGATGCAGACGCGCCGCCTGCCCGGCTCCGGGGCCGGCCCGGCACCCGACCGCCTGGTGCTGGGCTCTGAGGGCACGCTGGGCGTGATCACCGAGGCCTGGGTGCGGCTGCAGGATGCGCCGCGCTTTCGCGCGTCAGCCTCGGTTCGTTTCGACGACTACACCAAGGGCGTGGCCTGCGTGCGGGCGCTCTCGCAGTCGGGCCTGAACCCGGCCAACTGCCGCCTGCTGGACCCGCTGGAAACCGTGTTCTCCGGCGTCGGCGACGGCAGCCACGCCCTCCTCGTGCTCGGTTTCGAGTCCGCCGACCACCCGCTGCAGGCCTGGATGGCCCGCGCGCTGGAGCTGGTGCGCGAGCACGGCGGCCAGTTCGACGCCGCGGCCGTCGCGCGCTCGATGGCGCCCGAAGGCGGCGACGCCCACCGCACGGGCGCGGCCGGCGCCTGGCGCGACGCCTTCCTGCGCATGCCCTACTGGCGCGACCCGGCCGTGGGCCTGGGCGTGATCATGGACACCTTCGAGACCGCCATCACCTGGGACCGCTTCGACGCCTTCTACACCGGCGTCAAGGCAGACGTCTCCGCCGCCATCGAACGCGCCACCGGCAACGAGGCGCTACTGTCCTGCCGCTTTACGCACGTCTATCCGGACGGCCCGGCGCCCTACTTCACGCTGGCCGTCAATGGCGCAGCCGATGGCAGCGTGGCCAGCGCGCTGGCGGCGTGGCGCGACATCAAGGCCGCCGCCAACGAGGCCGTGACCCGGCACGGCGGCACCATCACCCACCACCACGCCGTGGGGCGCGACCACCGCAGCGGCTACGAGCGCGAGGCCGACCCGCTGTTCCGTCGCCTGCTCGCGGCCGCCAAGCGCGAGGTCGATCCGCGCGCGGTGCTCAACCCCGGCGTTCTGTTTGACCCGCTGGGGCGGACGGTGGGCATCACGGGGGCACTGGCGGTCCAACGCACATCGAATGCGCGATGAACCACCACAGATCGAGGCGCAGATTGCTTGCTGTCCCATCAACTTTTCGGGGCCACGATGAGTTTCTACGGAAACAAGCGCGCCCGAACTTACTAGACCACACAATGATGAGGGGGCACGGACGGACGCACAGAGTCAACGCAAGAATCGATCACATCCCTTGTAGCCTCGCTCCAAACATTCCCGCGCCAGTTTTTGCGCTTGCACAATTTGCTGCTGTGTCATTTTGCTTGCGGCACTGTCGCGAGCTTTCACCGCAGCGGTATCACCATTTGCAGCAGCGAGATTGAACCACAGGTGGGCACGAAAAATGTCCATTGGGACACCTTCCCCTTTTCCATAAATCGAGCCTAGGTTGTACTGCGCCGGCGCATGCCCCTGCATTGCAGCGCGCCTGTACCACTTCGCAGCTTCGGCATAGTCCTGCGTCACACCCTTTCCTTTACCAAACATCAAGCCGAGGTTTGACTGCGCCGCAGCAATACCCTGTGCTGCGGCCAGTCGGTACCACTTGACTGCTTCGGAAAAATCCTGCGCCACACCGTTCCCTTCGTCATGCATCAATCCGAGGTTGTACTGCGCCGGCGCATGCCCCTGCATTGCAGCGCGCCTGTACCACTTCGCAGCTTCCGCATAATCCTGCGCAAAGCCTTTCCTACGGTCATACATCAATCCGAGGTTGTACTGCGCTGGCGCAAGCCCCTGCATTGCGGCGAATGTGTACCACTTCGCAGCCTCGACATAGTCCTGGTTAACACCTTTCCCTTTCTCATACATCAGTCCAAGGTTGTACTGCGCCATTGGTTGTCTCTGCGATGCGGCCAGTCTGTACCATTCCACGGCTTCGGCATAGCTCTGCATCACGCCTTTGCCTTGGCCATACATCAGTCCGAGGTTGTACTGCGCTTGCGCTTGCCCCTGTGTAGCGGCCAGTCTGTACCACTTAAGTGCTTCGACATCGTCCTGCCCCGTACCTTTCCCTTGGTCATACATCAAGCCGAGGTTGTACTGCGCTTGCGCTTGCCCCTGTGCTGCGGCCAGTCTGTACCACTTAAGTGCTTCGACATAGTCCTGCACCACACCTTTCCCTTCTTCATACATCAAGCCGAGGTTGGACTGGGCATCTGAATATCCCTGCTCTGCCATCGGACGAAAAAGCCGCAGCGCAGTCGCATAGTCCTTGCGGTTGGACGCCGCAATCGCGTCCTCAAAAGGCCCTGCCCATGCAGTGCTTGCGAGCAGGAGAAGTGTGGTTAGTATTAGGCGTTTCATCGGGCTAGCTGGGCCAACTATGAACTGGAAAGGTAGCAGAATATAGGAAAGTTTCATATGGATTGTCTACAGACTAAGTTCGCCTCGGATTTTCAGGAGGCACCTGCACTCGGCAGGCTGCATTCTTCAAAGGCAGCTGAGACGCTGACAGCCACCGGGCAGGTGTCCCGTTTGCCCAGGACGTGGAAGTTTTGGAGCGACACGCGGACTGAATGCGTGCTTCCCTTGGGGAACCAGAGTCATCGATGATCCACAAGCCTCCAACACCGAAATCCTTCAATGCCACGGCCCACTACGCCACACGATGAAACAGTTGCCAGCCGCTTCACTTGGCCATGGCAACAAAGCGATGCAGCGTTTTATGCTAGGCGCTGCCGTGCAGTGGATCGACCCGCGCTGCCGGCGGCGCACCTGCCGTAGCGGACGGCCGATCCCGCGGTCGAGACCTTCAACACCCGTCCGCGTCCCGCCGCCACACTGGCACCGGCACCGGCACCGGCACCGGCGCCGAACACCAACCCGGCCAACATCCGCTTCTGAACGGAGGGTCGAGCGACCCATCGATGTGCCGACCTGACGCCGGCCTGAACCGCTACAAATACGGTAGCTGATTACGACCGTTTGGCGCTGGGGAAGTCTGGTTTTATCCAAATTTCAGGGTCTTCACACCGTCCGGCGTGCCCAGCAGGCAGACATGGGCCTTCTGGTGCGCAAACACCCCCACGGTGACGACACCGGGCCACTGGTTGACCTGCGACTCGAAGCCCAACGGATCGGTGATCTGCAATCCGGTGACATCCAGGATGTGCTGGCCGTTGTCGGTCACCAATGGCAGTCCGTCCTTCATGCGCAGCTTCGCGACGCCGCCGAGCACGGCGAACTGGCGCATCAGGCGGTGCGCGGCCATCGGGATCACCTCCACCGGCAGCGGGAAGGCGCCCAGCGCCGTCACCAGCTTGGACTCATCAGCGATGCAGACAAACCGGCGCGACTGCGCTGCGACGATCTTTTCGCGCGTCAGCGCTGCGCCACCGCCCTTGATCATGTAGCCGTGGTGGTCGATCTCGTCCGCGCCATCGATGTAGACCGACAGGTCCTCGACCGCATTGCTGTCGAACACCGGTATACCCAGCGCCTTCAGGCGCACGGTGGACGCTTCGGAACTGGACACCGCGCCGATGATCTGGTCCTTCATCGTCGCCAGCGCGTCGATGAACTTGTTGACGGTGGAGCCGGTGCCCACGCCGACGATTTCGCCGGGCACGACGTACTGCAGGGCCGCCTGGCCGACGAGGGTTTTGAGCTCATCCTGGGTCATTTGAGACAATCCGTTGAAGTTTCCCGGAATTATCCAATCAATGTCGCTGCTCCCCTACGCCCTTGCCCGCCCCTTCCTGTTCGGGCTGGATCCCGAAACCGCCCATGAACTGACGCTGCACACCCTGGCGCGCGTCCAGGGCACGCCGCTGGCCTGGGCGTACTGCAACCGCCGCGTCGAAGACCCGGTCGTGCTGGCGGGGTTGAAGTTCCCCAACCGCGTGGGCCTGGCGGCCGGCCTGGACAAGAACGCCCGCTGCATCGACGGCCTGGGCGCGATGGGTTTTGGCTTTGTCGAGGTGGGCACGGTCACGCCGCTGGCGCAACCGGGCAATCCGAAGCCACGCCTGTTCCGCCTGCCCGAGGCACGCGCCCTGATCAACCGCTTGGGCTTCAACAACGACGGGCTTGACGCCTTTGTCGCCAATGTGAAGCGCTCCACCTTCCGCTCGCGCGGAGGCGCCACGCCTATGCTGCTGGGCCTGAACATCGGCAAGAACGCGGCCACACCGATCGAGGACGCCACCAGCGACTACCTCAAGGGGCTGGATGGGGTCTATCCCCATGCCGACTATGTCGCCGTGAACATCTCCAGCCCCAACACCAAGAACCTGCGCGCGCTGCAGAGCGACGAAGCGCTCGACAGCCTTCTAGGGGCCATCGCGGAGCGCCGCGAGATTCTGGTCGGCCAGCATGGAAAGCGCGTTCCGATCTTTGTGAAGATTGCGCCCGACCTGGACGAAGCCCAGGTGGAGGTCATCGCGGCCACGCTGCAGCGCCACGGCATGGACGGCGTCATCGCCACCAACACCACGCTGGCGCGCGATGCGGTCAAGGGCCTGTCGCACGCGGAGGAAACCGGTGGCCTGAGCGGCGCGCCGGTGCTTCAGGCCAGCAACCGCGTGATCCGCCAGCTGCGCGCCGCGCTGGGCAAGAAGTACCCGATCATCGGCGTGGGCGGCATCATGAGCGCCGAAGATGCGCTCAGCAAGATCAAGGCCGGTGCCAACGTCGTGCAGATCTACACCGGCCTCATCTACAGCGGACCCGACCTGGTGCGCGACGCCGCGCTGGCGATCAAGAACAGCGCCTGAGCGCCCTACTTGCGGCCGGGCGTGAAAAACAGGCTGATGCCGACCGCGATCAGGATCAGGGGCCACCAGGTGTGGAACAGCTCACGCAGGCTGATGTTGAGCAGCCCCAGATTGGACAGCAGAAAAAAACTGCCGATGACGATCAGCACGATCGCTGCAAAGTTGCCCCGCATGTGACCTCCAGGTTCCGTTGGCTCGATCCGTCAATGGTATCCGGGCCCGGCCCCTAGAGCCGCGCCGCCAGGCGCGCGGCCTGATCGATGGCTCGTTTCGCATCCAGCTCGCCCGCTTCAAAGGCGCCGCCGATCAGGTAGGCCGTCTTGCCCAGCGCCTGCAAGGCATCGGCCAGCTCGCGCTGCGGCACCTGCCCGGCGCACAGCACCACGGTGTCGCAGCCGATCCAGGTGGCGTCCTCGTGCTTGTCGCCGTAGGTCACCAGCAGGCCCTCATCGGTGATGCGTTCGTAGTTCACACCGGCGATCATCTCCACCTGCTTCATCTTCAGCGTCGTGCGGTGAATCCAGCCGGTGGTCTTGCCCAGCCCTGCTCCCGGCTTGCCCTTCTTGCGCTGCAGCAGCGTGACCTTGCGCGCCGGGGGGCTGACCTGCGGTCGCTCCTGGCTCAGGCCGCCGGGCGCGAGCGCCGGATCGGTCACGCCCCACTCGGCCTGCCAGGCCGCCAGGTCCAGCGTGGTGGAATGGCCATCGTGCACCAGGAACTCCGCCACATCGAAGCCGATGCCGCCCGCGCCGATGATGGCCACGCGCTCGCCCACCGGTTTGCGCTCGCGCAGCACGTCGATGTAGCTCAGGACCTTGGGATGTTCCTGCCCGGGGATCTTCGGGTCGCGCGGGGTCACGCCCGTGGCCACGATGACCTCGTCGAACGCGGCCAGATGGGGCGCGTGGGCCGGTGTGTTCAGGTGCAGGTGCACGCCGGTGGTCTCGATGCGCCGCGCCAGGTAGCGCAGCATCTCATGAAATTCCTCCTTGCCCGGCACGACCTTGGCCATGTTGAGCTGGCCACCGATCTCGGCCGCGGCATCGAACAGGTGCACCTCGTGCCCGCGCTCGGCCAGCAACGTGGCCGCCGTCAGGCCGGCCGGCCCGGCACCCACGACGGCCATGCGCCGGCGCGAAGCGGCGGGACGGTAGACCAGCTCGGTCTCATGGCAGGCGCGTGGGTTGACCAGGCAGCTCGTGAGCTTGTTGCGGAAGATGTGGTCCAGGCAGGCCTGGTTGCAGGCGATGCAGGTGTTGATGCGATCGGCCTTGCCTGCACGTGCCTTGTTGACCCACTCGGCGTCGGCGAGCAGGGGCCGCGCCATCGACACCATGTCGGCGCAGCCGTCGGCCAGCACCTGTTCGGCCACCTCGGGCGTGTTGATGCGGTTCGAGGTGACCAGCGGCGTGGTGATGCCGGCCGCCGCAAACTCGGCCTTCATCTTGCGGGTGACCCAGGCAAACGCGGCGCGGGGCACGCTGGTGGCAATGGTCGGAACGCGGGCCTCGTGCCAGCCGATGCCGGTGTTGATGATGCTGGCGCCGCCTTTCGCCACGGCTTTGCCCAATGTCACCACCTCGTCCCAGCTGCTGCCACCGGGCACGAGGTCGATCATCGACAGGCGGTAGATGATGATGAAGTCCGGCCCCACCGCCTCCCGGGTGCGCGCCACGATCTCCAGGGGCAGGCGCATGCGGTTCGAATAGTCGCCGCCCCACTCATCGGTGCGCTGGTTGGTGTGCAGCGCCAGAAACTGGTTGATGAAATAGCCCTCGGAGCCCATGATCTCGACCCCGTCGTAGCCCGCCTCGCGCGCCTTCGCCGCACAGTTGACGAAGGCGCGGATCTGCCGCTCCACGCCCCGGCTGGAGAGCGCAAACGGGGTGAACGGGGAGATGGGAGACTGGATGCGAGACGGCGCCACCGCCAGAGGGTGGTAGCCATAGCGCCCGGTGTGCAGGATCTGCAATGCGATCTTGCCGCCGGCCTGGTGCACCGCATCGGTGACGACGCGATGGCGCCGCGCCGCGCCCGAGGTGGTCAGTCGCCCGGCAAAGGGCTTGGCCCAGCCGGCGATGTTGGGCGCAAAGCCGCCGGTGACGATCAGGCCCACCTGCCCTTCGGCGCGCTCGCGAAAGTAGGCCGCCAGTTTGCTGAGGTCGCGGCCGTCTTCCAGACCGGTGTGCATCGAGCCCATGAGCACACGGTTGCGGATCTGCGTGAAGCCCAGATCCAGCGGCTTGAGAAGGTTCGGATAGAGGGCCAGGCCGGGCTCGGGCGGATGGGGGTGTGCTGCAAGCATGAAGAACGAGGTCCTGTGAGAGCAATGCCGCCATCATAGGCAGGTCACGCCGGCGCCAGCCCCGACCTTACCGCCGCCTGCGCAACGGCTCCAGCAACGACGACAGGCCGTTGTGGTCGATCTCGTGCATCAATGCCAGCAGACGCCCGAGTTCCCCCTTGGGAAACCCCTCTCGCGCGAACCAGTTGAGGTAGCTGCCCGGCAGGTCGGCGATCACGCGGCCCTGGTACTTGCCGTAGGGCATCTCGCGGGTGACCAGCTTCTCGAGCGAATCGGTGTCCATCGGGGTCAGCCGCCGGCGCGCTTGACCATCCGTCCCTGCGCCAAGAGCATCGCGATCACGCGCTCGCAGTGATCGCCCTGCACCTCGATGACGCCGTCCTTCACGGTGCCGCCGCTGCCGCAGGCGGCCCGGAGCTGCTTGCCCAGAACGGCCAACGCACCCTCGTCAAGCGCCAGGCCCTTCACCAGCGTGACGGCCTTGCCGCCGCGGCCTTTGGTCTCACGCGACACCCGCACGATGCCGTCACCGGCGGGGCGCGGTTGGGCGAGCTTGCAGGCGCACTGCGCCAGCGGCTGGCGGCAATCGGGGCACATGCGCCCGGATTCGGTCGAATAGACCAGACCGCCGGTGCCGGATCGGCTCTTCATGTCGGCAGTGCCCGTGGTTCAGCTGCGCACCCGCCCGTCCAGCGGGTAGGCCGGGTCGGTGTAGCCTGGAGTGGACGGGTGGCCCGGCCGCACCAGCGCGTCGACCAAGGCCTCGTCCTCGGCCGTGAAGCGGTAGTCGAGTGCCGGCCGGTAGTCCTGCCACTGCGCCAGCGTGCGCGGACCCGCGATCACCGAACTGACCGCCTGGTGCGCCAGCACCCAGGCGGTCGCAAACTGAGCCAGCGTGACGCCTCGCGCTTCGGCATGCGACTTCAGCGTCTGCGCGATCTGCAGCGACTCCTCGCGGAACTCGGTCTCGCCGATGCGCTTGTCGCCACGCCCGGCGCGGGTGCCTGCAGGCGCCGGCTGACCCGGCGCGTACTTGCCCGTCAGCACGCCGCGTGCGACCGGGCTGTAGGGCACCACGCCGATCCCGTGGTGCGCGCAGGCCGGCAGGATCTCGACCTCGGGCATGCGGTTCAGCAGGTTGTAATAGGGCTGGCAGACCACCGGGCCCGGCATGCCGAGCTGGCGCGCCAGGTGCACCAACTCAATGATGCGCCAGCCGCGGAAGTTCGACACGCCCCAGTAACGGATCTTTCCGTCACGCAGCATGGCGTCAAGGGAGCGCAAGGGCTCTTCCAGGTCCATGCCGTTGTAGTCGCGGTGCAGATACAGGATGTCGACATGGTCGGTCTGCAAGCGCCGCAGGCTGGCCTCGACCTCGCGCTGCATCCAGCTGCGCGAGTAGTGGCCTTCGTTCACCCGCTGCGACATGGCATTGCCCAGCTTGGTCGCCAGCACCCAGTCGTGCCGCTGCCCCTGAAGCAGTTCGCCCAGCATGGCCTCGGACGCACCCTTGGTGTAGACATCGGCCGTGTCGATGAAATTCACGCCCTGTGCGCGCGCATCGGCCAGGATCCCGGCGGCCTCTTCGCGGCCGGTCTGGTCGCCGAACATCATGGTGCCCAGGCACAGCGCCGACACCTGCAGGTTGCTGCGCCCCAACCGCCGATACGGCATGGCCATGTCCTGCGTGCCGGTCACGGATTCTCCTCCGCAATGGCGGGCACAGCGGGCCAGGCCTGGCGGTGCCCTGGGCGGGCCAGGATCTCGATGTAGACCTGTGTGGCGCCCTCGCGCGCGGCTGCGTCGATCAACGCTCCCAGGCCCGACAGGTGCGCCGGCTCGGCCCCGGTTTCGGCAAGCCCGAAGCGGCAATCGAAATCCAGAAAATCCACGCCGGGGGGCAAGGCGCGGCGCCGCTCGCGCCGGACGTACTTGCGCAGTTCGTGCTTGAGCGCATCGACCACGCGGTCGCGATGGCGGCCTTCGATTTCGAGCTGGAATGTCTTTTTCATGGTGAGTCCCTGGGTGCGTGGCGGCGCGCCAGTCGGCCGCGTTGCGGGAGCGTGATTATGCGGCCTGGCCTGCCCCCGCCAGCGCGCCTATTCCTTCAGGCAAAAGCGCATGCGGGTGCCCGCCAGCTCCAGTTCGTCCCCGTCACCGAGCGGGACCGGATCCGCGCCAATCGGACGGGCGTTGAGCAGGGGCCCGTCGCCCCCTTCCATGACGGCCACGTAGTAGCCATTGCGCCGGTGGGAGATGGCCACGATGGCGATGCCGGGCTTTCCAAACGTGGTCACGGCCTTGACCACCGGCATCTCCAGGCCCGTCGACGAGCCCGAGAGCACACGCAAGCTGGCGTGGATGGCAGCGGCTTGCCCGTAGGTGCTCGCGCCGCCAAGCGGCATCGCGGTGGTCTGGCCGAAATCGCCCGGCGCGGCAGCACTGAGGTACTCGATGTGGATGCGCCCGACGGTGATGACGTCGTGATCGCGCAGCTTCTGCTTGCGCACCATCTGGCCATTCAGGTAGGTCCCGTTGGTGCTCCTGAGGTCCTCGACCGTGACGTCGGCGAGCCCCTCCAGAATGAACGCGCAGTGCTCGCCGCTGACCACCAGGTCGGCCAGAACGATGTCGTTGTGCGGCTTGCGGCCCAGCGTCGTGCGCTGCTTCTGCAGGTTCACCCGCCGGATTTCGACACCTTCGATCGACAGCACGAGTTGCGGCATGGGTACTCCCGTGGGGTGGGGGACTCGGCCCGTTGCGCCCGGCGTAGGGGGCCGGGGCCGGCATGGCGACAATGGTAGATCGCGGCGGTGAATCCGGCAAGCCGGCTCAGTCCGGCACGAACCGCGCCCGAAAGCGTGCCTCGTCCACCACCAGCTCCAGCGTCACCAGCTGCCCCATCTTCATGTCGGACAGCCGGCAGGCCGCATACAGACTGGACTTTCCCTTGAAATCAAAGGAGGGCAGGTCGATCAGCGCATAGGGATAGGGCACGAAGACCTGGTGCATAAAGATCTCCCTGTGCACGTTGCGCGGCGAAGGAAACAGCTTGTACTGCGCCGTGGTGATGGTCTTGCCGTTCATCGGGTGAGGCGCTCGGTGCAGGGCAATGGCGTTCTGACGGGCCAATCAGCCCAGAATGAACAGCAACCGGGAATCGCCAAGCTCCAGGACGTCCTGGTCGGCCAGCGGAGCCGCATCGGTGCCGATGGGTTGCCCGTTGTGCAAGGCAGGCTGCTCGCCGGCCTCCACGAGTGCCACGTAATAGCCGTGCCGCCGGTGGTAGACGGCCACGACGGCGTCGCCCGGCTTGCCGAACGTGGTGACCGTCTTGACCAGCGGCACATCGCGCCCCTGGGCGGCGCCCTCCAGCACCCGCAGGCTCGCCTTCTGCGCGCCGGCGCGGCCCGGCGCGCCCAATGCCTCCAGCCGCATCGGCGATGTCTGACCGGCCACCGCCACGGGCGGCTGGAGCAGGAAGCGGATGCTGTAGATCCCGACGGTGACGACATCCTGGTCCTCCAGTTGACGCCGCTGGATGCGCTCACCGTTGACATAGGTGCCATTGGTGCTGCCGACGTCCATCAGCCAGATAGCCCCGAACGCTCCCGTTCGAACACGCAGTGCATGCCGCTGACCGAAAGATCCGACAGGGCAACGTCGTTGTGGTGGCGTCGCCCGAGCGTGGTCCGGTCCTTCATCAGATGCACATGCTGCGTTTCAACGCCGTCGCTTGATACGACCAGTTCGGCCATGGTGTCCCTTCAACTCGAGAAAAAAGCCCGATCGGGCCCTGCGATTGTCGTCGCACGAAATGTGCCATTTTCGCAGGCCGCGGGCGCCCTTCTGCCGTCCGTGCGCTGTTCACCGGGGAGCCGAGGGCCTATGCGCGGGTGCGCAGTGGCACGGTGCCGCACGCGCGGCACCGGCCAGACTCGTAAAGTTGACAAAAATTGGCAGATTCCCAGCGCCAATGGGTCATTTATTGCTACCAAATCCGAAGTAGCCCATCGTCCCGGACGCGGAGCCGGTTGGCACACGGCAGGGGCCGCCAGAGCCTGGTGGACCCCATCGGTCCCCGGTTGCCGCGGGATGCGCCCCCGCTCAGTTCTTGCGACCGATGGCGGTGTAGAGCTCTGCCACCGGTACCACCCGTCCGTGCAGGGGCAGGATTTTCTCGACCTGCAGGTTCAGGCGCTCCATGTTCTGCACCAGGTTGACGTGCAAGGCATTGGGCGTGGCGGGCGGCGGCGCGCCGGGCGGGCCAGGCGTGAAGGCGTCGGCCTCGATCAGCAGCTTCTCCCGCGGCAGGTAGACCATCATGAAGCCGCGCGCATGCACGCTGCCCTCGATGTAATGCACGTCTACCACGCGATCACCGTCGGTGAAGCGCCGCTGCCCCGGCACCCCCGTCAACTGCGCCGTGCGGCCGGACTTCTCCATCGCATCGGGGCTGAGGCGGTTCGGATTGGCCAGCGTCTTTTCGAAGTAGGGCCGTGCCAGCTCGCTGGTGACCAGCGTGGCACCCTCGGCCACGGCGGTGCGCAGGCCGCCCGAATGGTCGAAATGGTGGTGCGAGTTGACGACAAAGCGGATCGCCTTGCCGGGGGCGAGCTTCTTCGCTTCCGCCAGCATCGGCAGGGCGCGCCCGTCAAACAAGGGGCTTTCGACCACCATCAGGTGGTCCTTCATCTCGATGGCCACGCTGTTGTGCGAGCCGCCGGCCAGGAACCACACCCCCTCGGCCACCTTGTCGGCCGTGACCTTTTCGCTCGCCGCACTCACCAGCGGCGGCACCTCGATGGCGGCTGGCGCATTCGGCTTGACCTCGCTCACAGCCAGGTCCAGTACCGGGAAGCCGCCCAGGCTCTGGCGGATGCGTTTCGGGAACTTGACCCCGCCGACCTCCTGATAGTCCGAGAACGTGATCACCGACCCGGTATCGCCCATGACCGGGTTCGGCAGCACCGACTCGATCTGCTCCACCAGCCCGTCGGCATTGATCAGCGCCATGGCCCGCAGGCGCCCGGGCATGACGAAGGAGACGGCCCACAGGGTGCGACCGTCCTGCGTGCGGCTGGTCAGCGTGGGCTGGTTGGCGAGTGCGGCCTTGATCACGCCGTGCGGTGTGGTCCACAGGTCATGCACGCGCGCGTCCAGGTCGCGCGGCGAGGCCACCGGCGCCGGGCCGACGAGATTCCATGCATAGCCACCGCGCATCAGCCCGGTGGTGCGCTGCTCGCCGGTGCCCATCAGCGGCACCGCGCCCCCGCCGGTGGGCTCGGCGCGGCTGCGTGCGGCGTCCTCGCGGAAGGCCCCCTGGTCATAGTCCACCACCCGGGAAAAGCTGGAATAGTTGATCTTCGGCCACGCCCCGCCAGGCTCGTAGGCCTGCCCGAAGGTGGCACCGGTGCCACTGCCGGCGAACGAAATGCTCTTCAGGTCCTTGCCGCCCATCGCGCTGTCGGCGCGCCGCAGCACGGACTCGGCACTCTCGGGCGCCACGCTGGCACAGGAGGCCAGCACGGCGACGGCTGCCGTCCAGACGAAGAGGCGGCCGAGCCGGCCGATGGGAGAAGTTCGAACCATGTTGCACTCCTGTTGCAGGCGGGTTGCCGGGACGTCGATCCGCCTTGATCCTAGTCAATCGACAGCGCCGCCGACACTAGGGAAAGCCGCTACAAAATAGAGCCGCCGCCAGGGAATATTCCGTCGAGCCGGGTTTGCCGACCCCCAATCGCACCACCACTATGCCGCGCCACCCCATCGATCTGCCACCCCTTCCCGACCGTCTGGCCACCGCCCTGGCCTTGCTGCACGCGCAGGCGCGCCCCGGTGAGCTGGCCGGCATGGCACGCTTTGGCATCGTCGGGGAGCGGCGCCTGGGCCTGTCCATGCCCGCCATGCGCCGGATCGCCAGGACCCTCGGGCGCGACCACGACCTGGCCCTGCAGCTCTGGGCCACCGGCATTCCTGACGCGCGGATCGTCGCCGGCATGGTGGCAGACCCGGCGCGCCTGACGTCGCGGCAGATGGATGCCTGGGCGCAGGGCTTCGAGTCCTGGGACGTCTGCGACCAGGTCTGCGGCAGCGCCTTTCAGGCCTCGCCCCGGGCCTGGGACAAGGTGGCGCAATGGGCCGCGCGCCCGGAAGCCTTTGTGCGCCGGGCCGCGTTTTCCCTGCTGGCCACGCTGGCGGTGCACGACAATTCAACCGACAACGCCGCCTTCGTCCACGCGCTGGCGCTGATCGATGGCGCGGCAGGCGACGAGCGCAACTTCGTGAAAAAGGCCGTGAACTGGGCGCTGCGCAACATCGGCAAGCGCAACCCCGCGCTGAACCAGGCCGCCATCGACGCTGCCCGGCGCATCCAGGCACAAGGCACGCGATCCGCGCGCTGGATTGCCGCCGACGCCTTGCGCGAGCTCACCGACGACGCGGTACAGGCCCGTCTGACGGCGCGGGGCTGACCCCAGCGCCATTTTCCAAAGAAATCGATCGAAAATGGCCACAACCCAGCGTGATTAGGTCGCTGGTAGCTACTAAATCAGGAGTAAACAAGGTGTTCGACCCCGGCACCGTGCCCCGCGCCAGCGGGTACAGTCGGACTTTTCCCTTATCGGACAGGACCTCACATGGCACGGGCAAGTCAATGGGCAGAAAAGGTGCTGGCCTTGCTCCAGGGCGGCAACACCGCGGCGTCGATCGCCCAGATCAAGGTCGCACCCAGCGTGAAAGACCTCAAGGCGCTGCAGACCGCCATGATCGTCGGCCGCCTCACCGGGCGCTGGCGCGACGTGGACGAGGCCGTGCAGGACAACCTGGCCCTGCTGTCGGCCCCGCGCCTGCACCGCGCCCCCTGAGGTCCGCGATGCACACGACCCATCCCACCCCGTCCAAGGAAGCCATCGCCCTGCTCGACCCGTTCGAGCGCCTCGGGCTGGACCGCATCGAACTGGTGCAGACGCTCTCTCAGGCCGAGCGCGCGCTGGATGAGCTGGCGCGGGCAACGGCCTGGGGGTTCGACACCGAGTCCAAGCCCACCTTCCAGAAACACGAGGTTTCGCACGGGCCGCATGTGGTGCAACTGGCCACAATGGAGCGGGCCTGGGTGTTCCAGCTGCACGACGGCGATTGCCGCGCCCTCGCCGCCGAAGCCCTGGCCCGGCCCGGGGTGGTCAAGGCCGGCTTCGGCCTGGGCGACGACCGCAAGCGCATCCGGGAAAAGCTCGGCGTGGAGCCGCTGGACGTGCTGGATCTCAACCACGTGTTCCGCCAGCGCGGCTACCGCAAGGACATGGGCGTGAAAGGCGCGGTGGCGGTGCTGTTCAACCGGCGCTTCATCAAATCGGGCAAGGCGTCCACTTCCAACTGGGCCAATGACCGCCTGAGCGAAGCCCAGCTGATCTATGCGGCCAACGATGCCTGGGCCGCGCTGCGGGTGTACCACGCGCTGGGCTTGGACCCGGGTCAGCCCGCGGCCTGACGCCAGGGGCCTCAGGCCTTGCCGGGCACCTGCATGCGGGTGCCCAGGTGCAGGCCGGCATCCAGCAACAGCAGCTCACCGGTCATGGTGCGTGCGCCGTCGATCAGCCAGACGATGGCTTCAGCCACGTCCTCGGGCGTGCTGGCGCGGCCCAGGGCCGTGCTCTGCTCGGTCAGGGCCTTGACCTTCTCGAAGCCCTCCTGCCCCAGCCCGTCAACGAACCAGCGAGAGGTGATCAGGCCCGGGCAGACCGCGTTGACGCGCACCTCCGGCGCCAGCGCGCGCGCCAGGTACAGCGTCATCGAATTGACGGCCCCCTTTGAGGCGATATAGGGCACCGAGGAGCCGATGCCCAGCGAGCCGGCCACCGACGACACGTTGACGATGCAGCCCTGCGCGGCCTTGAGGTGCGGCGCACAGGCGCGCACCATCTGGAAGGCGCCCACCGCGTTCACCGCAAAGATGCGTTGAAAAGTGTCCGCGTCCAGCACCTCCCAGTTCGCCGCGCCGGTGAAGGTGGAGATGCCCGCGTTGTTGACCAGCGCGTCGACGCGCCCCCAGCGCGCCACCGCCGCATCAACCAGCGCCCGGCAGTCGGCGTCCTCGGCCACGTCGCCCTGCATCAGCAGGGTGTCGGCACCCGCCTCGTCGCAGGCCGCTTGCGACGCCAGCGCCTCGGCCTCGCTGCGCGAATAGTTGATCAGCACGTTGTAGCCCCTGCGGGCCAGTAGCAGCGCGGTGGCGGCGCCGACGCCCGTGGCCGAGCCGGTAATTAGGGCGACTTTGCGATCATTCATGGGGTCTCCGATTCGTCATGAGGGGAATGCGGCTTGCACGCCAGAATGGGCAGGTGTCAAAACGCGCCAGAGCCGGGACCAGTGTGTACGCTGATGGCAACGTGGTCAGCCACGAAAACCCTGAGACCTTGAGCCGGCAAGGATCAGCCGTCCCCGGTCAAGCCGGCCCGATCAACCCTGCGAACCAGATCCGCTGTGGTCTGGACATTCAATTTTTCCATGATGCTTTGCCGGTGCAGCTTGACCATTCGCTCCGAGATGCCCAGCTGTTCGGCGATCTCACGATTCAGCCGGCCTTTGGCGACCTGGCCCGGCGACCTCCCTTCCCGTGGCGTCAGCGCCTCTACCCGACCCGCAGCTCGGTCTGCTCTCGCTCATATTCCTTCTGTCGGACACTGACGGCCAACCCTTTGTCGATCGCGGCCAGCAGAGCCTCCATCTCAAAGGGTTTGACCAGGAAGTCCACGATGCCCAGGCGGAAAGCTTCAACGGCATCATCGATCCCGCTGTTTCCACTCATCAGGATCAAGGGTAGCTCGTCGAGTCCTGCCAGTCGTTTCAACAGCGCCAGCCCATCCATATCCGGCATCTTGACATCGCTGACCACGCACCAGGGGCCCGGATACACGGGCTCGGTGCGGGCCAGAGACTTCAAGAACGACTCCGCCGTCGCATGGGTCTCTCCGAAGTAGCCGGACAGATCAACCAATGTCTTCAGCGAGGCGAGGACATGAGGATCATCATCGATCAGCACCACCCGTCCGCGCGCACAACGCGCCGCGTCGGCCTCTTCGTGGACGGTCACTGGCCGGCGATGGGCCTGTCTGATCTGGGTCATGATGCCCCCGAGGGATTCTTTGCGCTGTCCATGAGAGGCAGGCGCAACTCCACCCGAGCGCCACCCTGCAGCGCGTTCGAAAACCTCAAACTGCCGCCGTGCTGCCGGGCGATCGATTGCGAAACGGCCAATCCCATGCCCATGCCCTGGGGTTTGGTCGAAAAGAACGGAGTGCCCAGTTGCGCCATGGTCTCCGGCGTGAAGCCGGCGCCGTCGTCACGAACCACGATCACACCCTGCCTTCGCGCGAACTGGTCAGAAGTTGATGGTCCATCGCCACCGCGCTCGCATCGATCCCGTTGCGGATCAGATTGAGAACCACCTGGGACAGTTGAATCGGATCCCCCGTTCACCCATAACGAAGCCAACGCCGCTTGAACGCGGATGTGCACGCCGGCGTCGCGCAGCTTTCCCCTCGGACAAGGAAACCGCCTCGCGCAGCACTTCGTTCAAGTCCACGGGCTGAGACACACCAGAGTGTTCGGGCGCACGAAGGTGGCGATCCGTTCGATCAGCGCATTGCAGCGCCGCACCTTCTGCAATCCGGTTCAGCAGTTCATCGAGCTGTTGGCGACCGAGAAGATCCCCGCGGACCCCGATCTGGGCCGCCTGGGCCGAACTCAGTACCGCTGTCAGGAGGTTGCTTGGGTTCACGACCCGCAACGCTGCCATTTCGCCCAGGCTGCGTCGGCGGTCCAGGACGGCGATCTGCTGGCGCAGCGCATCAATCTCCGCCTGTTCCGACAGGTTCTGACGGCGACGGACTCCGCCCGTCGCGAGCGCGCTCGATGCAGATGCCGAGGTAGCCCATGTGTTCGACCACCGGTACCAGTACGATGGCCAAGGCAATGGCATCGGCGATCAGCGAAGACGCCATTTGATCGGCTGGCGCATGCCCGGTGATCAACGCAATGACCCTCGAAAAACAGGACCGTGTAGAACGCCAGACCCACGGCCAGCCACAGAGCGCTGTGACTCTGTTCACGTCGCGAAACGCACAAGGCCAGCCAGACCAGAACGGCCGTCAAGCGTCGTCACCATGCTGGTCATGATCAGCAGGGCGCATATGGCCCCGTCGTCAGGTACCGGACCGTCTCGTGCAGGCCCACGAAGGCCAGGAAGCCCAGTCCGATCACAGGTTTGCCCAAGGGTGCTCCTAGATCCAGACGGAGTGACTGGATGCGCATGACGAGGAAGGAGAAGAAAACCAGCCGGATCATCAAGTCCTTGCCGGGGAAGGTCAGGGTGTTCCACTGCAACAGCAGCAGATTGCCCAATGCCATGGCCCATCCTGCAGCAATCCACAGCCGCATCGCGGTCATCGTGGCGCCGGGGCGCAGAAACGCCCAGAGCAAGGTGGGAAGCATCAACAGCTCAAGAGCCGATACGAAACGAAGGGTCGCGATGTCCAGACTCAACATGCCATATTGCCCACTCTTTCAGGTGCCTGCGAAGGTCGGTCGGCGGGTCGGAAGGAAAAGCCTTTGAACGTCACGCCTGATGTGTCCGGAGATCATGAGTCTGGCCATTACTTTGTTCGTCCCTCGGGCAGCCTGCCCAGAATGAAAATGTTACACCGGACTTCCCTTTGGGGAAGTACCCGCAATGGTTGAATCTTAGTAGCCTATCGACCGGTCCATCATGACGATGAGCCCGTCACCCCTTTCAAGTTGTCAAACCCCTCACCCAAAGGAAAATCCATGAAGAAATCAGCCATTGCCGCCGCCTTGCTCCTGTCCGCCGCCCTGGGCGGGCAAGCCGTTGCGCAGACGTTCAAGGAAACCGCAACCTGCAAGCTGACGAATACCGCTGCCTCCAAGACGCTCTATGAAGGTTCTTGCGTGGTCAAGCAGTCCAAGAGCGAATACTCCAACAATACGATTTTCTCGATCCGAATGGGCAACACGGAACCCTTCATGTTCGCGGGTGTTCGCGGCCAGAAAGAGTGGATGCACGGCGCCGATCAGGTCCAGTTCACGGACCTCCCCAAAGGCGGCATCTTCCGCTGGTCGACCTTCGCGCTCGTCGTCGCCGAATAAGTTCGATCGATCAGAAGCTCGGGGCGGATCGTCCCGCGACCTGAATCGCTGTGGATTCGCGCCAGCCCGTGGCGCGAGCGGCTTCAGCGTCGGCGGTGCCGCCACTGCCATGATGGCCAAGAACATCGACCTGTTCGCCGGCGCCACCTACCGCTGGAACAACAACGCCAACGAATACACCTTCGGGGTCGGCATGCGGGGATGGTGGTGAGGCAAGTTCCCGTGCAGTCGGCTCTCCGCCCTGGGTGGGGCGCTGAGTGCAGACCCGATGATTCCCAAAACCCAACCCCCAAACCGTGAAGGAGAAATCACATGATTCGTCATCTAATGCTCATTGCCGCAGCTTCACTCGCCGCGGGCACCGCCGGCGCCGCCATGCCGGTGTTCGTCGCGAACTGTCCGACCGACATCAATGTCGATGCAGGCCGTACCGGCGTGGTCTACATCAACGGTCAGAAGGCCTCGGTGAAGAAACTTAACGACAACGCCTATGACTTCAAGGCCGGCTACATCACCATCTCGGTGACCAACAACCCGGGCAAAGCACCGGATGTGTTCTACACCGGTAAGGGTAAAGCCAATGGCGTGTGCACTGTGACCGGTTTCGAAGATGGCAAGGCTGCCTCGGCGCCACCGCAGCAACAGGCTGCCGGCGTCTCATCGGCTGCTAGCGGCAATATTCCCTGCGCACAGACTAAGAGCCAGCCGATGGGTCAGTGCCCGTTCACCGTCGAGCGTGAAGGCAAGGGAGCGGCCATGGTGAAAGTGACGCGCCCCGATGGCCGCATGCGCGTGATCTTCTTTGAGAAAGGCAAGGCCACGGGTGCCGACATGAGCCAGGCCGATGGCAACATGAAGTTCAAAGCCACCAAGAAGGGCGATCTGTTCAAGATCCAGGCCGGCAACGAGCGCTACGAAATTCCCGAAGCGGTGGTTTTCGGCGGATGAACAACTGGCATTCGTGGTGCGGCGGGCTGATGCTTGCCGGCCTCCCGGCTCTTGCCGCTGCGGCGGGGATGCCGCTGCCCGGCACGACCTGGCAGCTGGTCGCCATCCAGTCGATGGACGACGCGCAAGGCACCACCAAGATCAAGCAGCCGCGTGACTTCACGCTGGCCTTCGGACAGGATGGCCGGGCCACGCTGCGGCTGGATTGCAACCGCGGGATGGCTGACTACAGGATCACCCCGGCCGCAGACGGCTCGTCGGGCGGTCTGACCTTCGGCCCGATCGCCGCGACGCGGGCGCTGTGCCCGCCGCCCCATCTGGACAATCGCATCGCGCGACATGGCGTATGTGCGTTCCTACCTGCTCGAGGATGGCAAGCTCTACCTGTCGTTGATGGCCGATGGCGGCATCTACGAATGGGCGCCGTTGCAAACGCTGCAGCGGCCGCAGACAAAGGATCGGATCGTCACGCCGGTGCAGTTCGGAAAAGGCAAGAACTCGACGGTGATCCGCGACCGCGTCGTCGGTTACCAATACATCGATCACCAGGTGCGTGCCGGCGCCGGCCAGCGCATGGCAGTGAGCCTCAAGGGCAGCAACGGCGCCAATTATTTCAACCTGCTGGCACCCGGTTCGCCGGACACCGCCATGGCAATCGGCGAGCTCATCGACAACCGCTTTGATGGCCTCTTGCCGGACGATGGCGTCTACACCATCCGCGTGTTTCTGATGCG
>JADKHE010000004.1 GCA_016721925.1 Candidatus Skiveiella danica | reverse complement strand
GTTGTCAAACACGCTGCCGTTGAACAGCAGCACATGCTGCGGCACCACGCCGATCTGGCTGCGCAGGCTGGCCAGCGTGACCGTGGCAATGTCGATGCCGTCGATCAGGATGCGGCCGCTGGTGGGCGCCATCAGCCGCATGAGCAGGTGCGCCAGGGTGCTCTTGCCGGCGCCGTTGGGCCCGGTCAGCGCGCTCCAGCGCGCCGTGCGCCTGCCGCGTCTGGCCGTATACGTCGGCCAGGGCGCTCACCGGGCGGGTGAGCAGGGTGGCATAGAGCAGAAAACTGACAATTTCGGCGGGCGATCGTCCCGCCATGGGGCCGCTGAGCTGCCAGAGAATCAGCACCATGCCTGCAGCGGCCAGGAACTGCACGCCGGGCCCCAGCGCGGCGTAGATCATGCGCTCCTGGTTGCTCAGGTGCAGGATGCTCTCGATCTTGTCGCGATAACGCGCCGACTCCAGCGTCTCGCGCGTGAAGGACTTGATGGCCGGCAGCATGCTGAGGTTTTCCTCGGCAATGGCGACCGAATCGGCATGCGCCTGCTGCAACCGGCTGGACAGCGGGCGCAGGCGGCGCCCCAGCACCTTGAGCAGCAGGTAAAAGGGGAATCATCAGCACGACCAGCAGGTCAGGCGGGCGTCGATGCGCAGCATCATCAGCGCGGCACCGGCCACGGTGAGCGCCAGCGGCACCACACTGAGCAAGGTGCCGCTGATGTACCCGGCCAGCCGCGCCACGTCGTTGGTCAGCAGGGCCAGGATCTCGCCGTGGCGCCGTTGCTGGAAATACGCCAGCGGCAGTGCCTGCAGGTGGTCGTAGAGCCGGGTGCGCAGGTCGGCCAGGATGTGCTCCGCCGTGCGGCCCAGCAGCCAGCTGCTGGCAAACCTGAGCAGGGCCTGCACGCCAAAGAGCACCAGCAGCGCCACCAGCAGCAGGCCGCCGCCTTGCGCCAAGCCCGTGAGAAGCTGCCCGGCAAACTGGCCTGCCAGCCAGGGCACGGCCAGCGCCACGCCGGTCTCGGCCAGCATGAGCAGCGCACACAGCGCCAGCGTGCCGCGCCAGGGCCATGCGAAACCGAGAATGAGCCGAAGATCCATTGATGTTGTGTCCCGCGGGGTAACCCGCCATGCCCGCGGCCGCCCTGCCTGAATCCGCGTGCCGTATTTTCGTGTATTCGATGGGCGAGCGAGCAGGGCCCCGGCTATCATCCCAGCCATGCGTGCCAAGTTGATGAGCCTCTTCCTGCTGGGACTGATCCGGTTCCTGACAGGCGCGCAGGCTCGATGGTATGGCTGCCCGCCCAAGGCGGAGCAGCGCATCTACTTTGCCAATCACCAGAGCCACGCCGACCTGGTGATGATCTGGGCGGCGCTGCCGCACGAACTGCGCGGCATCACGCGGCCGATTGCGGCCAAAGACTACTGGACCAAGACCCCCTTCAAGCAGTGGATCACCACCGCCGTTTTCAACGCGGTGTACGTGGAGCGCGAGCGCACCGGGGACGAAGACCCGCTGCAGCCCCTGTTCGATGCGCTGGAGCACGGCGACTCGCTGATCATCTTCCCCGAAGGCACGCGCGGCAATGCCGAGGAGCCGCAGCCGTTCAAGGCCGGCCTGTACAACCTGACCTGCAAGTTCCCGGAGGTGGTGCTGGTGCCGGCCTGGATCAACAACGTGCAGCGGGTGATGCCCAAGGGCGAGGTGGTGCCGGTGCCGATCCTGTGCTCGGTGACGTTTGGCGCGCCGATCCGGCTGGAAGAAGGCGAGGAGCGCCGCGCCTTCCTGGACCGGGCGCGGCTGGCCGTGATGGCGTTGCGCGATGTCTGAGGCAGCGCCATGAACCAGTTCCTGCGCAACCTCACCGCCGAGCAGCAGGTCAGCGCGCTGTTCATCATTGTCTTTGGGCTGCTGTTCATCGCCAGCGCGACGGTCTTCATGCTGTCGCTGCGTGAACGCGGCGACAGCGTTCAGGCTGACCTGGTGCGCGGGCGGCTGGCGGAGGCGCGAGCCCTGCTGCGCACTTCCTGGGCGATGGTGATTGTGTTCTGGGTGGGCTGGGCGTCCGGCGAGGGGGTGGCCACCACGCTGTTTGCCATCGTGGCCTTCTTTGCCCTGCGCGAGTTCATCACGCTCTCGCCCACGCGCCGCGGCGACCATCGCAGCCTGGTGCTGGCGTTTTTTGTGGTGCTGCCGATCCAGTTCTGGCTGGTG
This sequence comes from Candidatus Skiveiella danica, assembly GCA_016721925.1. Classification (GTDB taxonomy): domain Bacteria; phylum Pseudomonadota; class Gammaproteobacteria; order Burkholderiales; family Burkholderiaceae_C; genus Skiveiella; species Skiveiella danica. The sequence goes on along the minus strand of JADKHE010000004.1, from coordinate 259,665 downwards.
GCCACGGCGCATTTCGACCTGTTCACCGTGTTCATCCCGGTCTATGTGTTCCTGGCGATGCCGGTGGCCAGCGCGCTGGCCGGCGACACGCAGCGCTTTCTGGAGCGCAATGCCAAGCTGCAATGGGGCATTACGGTCTGCGTGTACGGCATGAGCCATGTGCCGGCCCTGCTGCTGCTGCAGTTCCCGAAGTGGGGTAACAAGGGCGCGTTTCTGGTGTTCTTCCTGGTGTTCGTGGTGCAGACCGGCACGCTGGTTCAGCATCTGGTGAGCCGCCGCTGGCCCCGGCCACCACGGGCGCCGAACGTCAGCCAGAGCTTCAACTGGACCAGCTGGTCCGTCGGGGTGGCCACCGGCAGCGTGCTGGGCGGGGTGCTTTCCGGCATCACGCCCTTCAAGCCCGGGCAGGCCATGGCCATGGCCCTGATCGCCTGCGTGGCCGGCTCGATGGGCCACCTGGTGATGAAGGCGCTCAAGCGCGACCGCGGCGTGCCCAACTGGGGCGCGCAGGGGCAGTCGGTCACCGGCGCCAGCGGGTTGCTGGACCGGGTGGATGCCCTGTGCTTTGCGGCGCCGGTGTTTTTTCACTCGGTTCGATGGTATTTTGGGGCATAGCCCAGCGTCGGATGGTCATTGTTTGCTATGGCTTTTGAAGTTCATGCGCATCCTTGGGATTGACCCGGGTCTGCAAACCACCGGCTTTGGCCTGGTGGACGTGGATGGCCATGCGCTGAGCTACGTGGCCAGCGGCGTGATCAAGACCACGCACCTGGAGATGGGCAACCTGCCGGCGCGGCTGAAGGTGCTGTATGACGGCATCCGCGAGTTGCGTGTGCGCTATGAACCTGACGAGGCCTCGGTCGAGATCGTCTTCGTCAACGTCAACCCGCAGGCCACGCTGCTGCTGGGCCAGGCGCGCGGCGCCTGCGTGACGGCGCTGGTGTCGTGCGATCTGCCGGTGGCCGAATACACCGCGCTGCAGATGAAACAGGCCATCACCGGGCACGGCCGTGCGGCGAAGTCGCAGATCCAGGAAATGGTCAAGCGCCTGCTCCAACTGCCGGCGCTGCCGCGCCAGGACGCCGCCGACGCGCTGGGCCTGGCCATCACCCATGCCCACGCGAGGGCGTCGATGAACAAGCTGGCCGAAGCGCATGGCCTGCAGCGCCGCACCAGCGGCATGTACCGTGGCGGGAGAAGCCACTGAATCCGCCTGTCAGGCGAGGCGCTCGAGGATCAGGACACCAAAGAAGCCCAGCGCGGCCAGGATCGTCCATTTGAGGACGAGCAGGCCAAACCGCTTGAACCGCGCCTGCCCGGTGCCGACATAGAACGCGAAGGACACCCCCGCCGCGATCAGCAGCAGCATCATGGCCCAGCGAAACAGCAGCATGGGTGGAGCGTCTCGTTGAAGAAGGCCCGGCGCCTACCAGGCCCGCGCCGGCACGGCGAAACCGATCGGGGCTTTCTTCTCGTCGTCGAAGGTGACGACCTCAAAAGCCTCGGGGTGCGCCAACAACTCGCGCAGCAGGCGGTTGTTCATCGCGTGGCCGGAGCGGAAGGCGCTGTACGCCGCCAGCAGCGGCTTGCCGAGCAGGTACAGGTCGCCCATCGCGTCGAGGATCTTGTGCTTGACGAACTCGTCGTCGTAGCGCAGGCCGTCATGGTTGAGGACCTTGTAGTCGTCCATCACGATGGCGTTGTCCAGCCCGCCACCGAGCGCCAGGCCGTTGGAGCGCATCATCTCGACGTCCTTCGTGAACCCGAAGGTGCGCGCGCGCGCGATGTCCCGGGCATAGGAGCCCTGGCTGAGGTCGAATTCGACCCTTTGGCCCGTGGAATCCACGGCGGGATGGTGAAAGTCGATCTCGAAGCTGAGCTTGTAGCCGTGAAACGGCTCCAGCCGCGCCCATTTGAGGGCCTCGCCCTGCCCTTCGCTCACTTCGACGGGCGCCAGCACGCGGATGAAACGCCGCGGCGCGTTCTGCAGGGCAACCCCCGCGCTCTGCAGCAGGAAGACGAAGGAGGATGCGGACCCATCGAGGATGGGCACCTCTTCTGCGGTGATGTCCACATAGAGGTTGTCAATCCCGAGGCCGGCACAGGCCGACATCAGGTGCTCGACGGTGTGCACCTTGGCGCCGCCGCTGGAGATGGTGGACGCCAGGCGCGTGTCGGTCACCGCCAGCGCTGAAATCGGAATGTCCACCGGTTCGGGCAGATCGACCCGGCGAAACACGATGCCGGTATCCGGCTGCGCGGGGCGCAGCGTCAGCTCGACCCGCTGGCCGCTGTGCAACCCGACACCCACCGCGCGGGTGAGTGTCTTGAGGGTGCGTTGGGCCAGCATCCGGCTATTTTAATGAGCCCCGGTTCAGTCGGCCTGCTTGCGCAGGAACGCCGGGATCTCATAGTCGTCCATGCCGCTGGAGGACAGCGCATCGACGCGGGCCGCGGCCTGCGTGCGGTTGGTGCGCCACACGCTGGGCACGGCCATGTTGCCGTAGTCGGTCTGGGTCACGGCGGGCGTGGCAAGCGTCGTGGCGCTGCCGACGCTGGTCAGCGGGTTGTTCAGCGTGGGGATCTGGATCGGTGCGTTGTCGGTGCCGGTGCGCAGCACGGTCAGCGGCGGGGCGGTGCGGCGCTGGCCCTGGCGGGACAGGCCGGTGGCGACCACCGTCACGCGGATGTTGTCGCCAAGCCCGTCGTCGTAGGCCGTGCCATAGATCACATGCGCATCGGCCGAGGCGTAGGCGCGGATCGTGTTCATCGCCAGCTTGGACTCGCTCAGCTTGAGCGAACCCTTGGCCGCCGTGATCAGCACCAGCACGCCGCGCGCGCCGGACAGGTCGATGCCTTCCAGCAGCGGGCAGGCCACGGCCTGCTCGGCGGCGATGCGGGCGCGGTCCGGGCCGCTGGCCACCGCGGTGCCCATCATGGCCTTGCCGGGCTCGCCCATCACGGTGCGCACGTCTTCGAAGTCGACGTTCACATGGCCGGGCACGTTGATGATCTCGGCAATGCCGCCCACCGCGTTTTTCAGCACATCGTTGGCGTGGGCAAAGGCCTCATCTTGGGTGATGTCGTCGCCGAGCACCTCGAGCAGCTTTTCGTTCAGGACCACGATCAGCGAGTCGACGTTGGCTTCGAGCTCGGACAGGCCGGCGTCGGCGTTGTCCATGCGGCGCCCCCCTTCCCAGTCGAAGGGCTTGGTGACCACGCCCACCGTGAGAATGCCCATCTCCTTGGCCACGCGCGCGATCACGGGCGCAGCGCCGGTGCCCGTGCCGCCGCCCATGCCGGCCGTGATGAACAGCATGTGCGCGCCTTCGATCGCGGCACGGATGTCCTCGATCGCGTCCTCCGCCGCATGGCGGCCTTTTTCCGGCTTGCTGCCCGCTCCGAGGCCGCTGACGCCGAGCTGGATGGTGCGGTGGGCGGCACTGCGCGTCAGGGCCTGCGCATCGGTGTTGGCGCAGATGAACTCGACGCCGCCGACGCTGCGATCGATCATGTGTTCGACGGCGTTGCCGCCGCCGCCGCCGACGCCGATCACCTTGATCTGGGTGCCCAGGTTGAATTCCTCGACTTCAATCATTTCTATGGTCATGTGTGTTTCTCCTGATTTCTGCAGTTGCCTGAATGCTGGGGTTTCGATGTTGTTGTTCATGGGATCGGTCATGAAGGTGGGCCGGTGCATCGCCATCGCACCGGCCTGCGCGTTCGCGGACTCCCCCGTGCGCGATGCATGGTCTGTTCCATGGTCAGAAATTCCCCACGATGAAGTCCCGGACGCGGCCGAAGGCCGTCTTCACGGATCCGTTTTGCTTGGCCACCTTGAACCCGCGCAGGCGGGCCAGCCGGGCTTCTTCCATCAGGCCCATGACGGTGGCCGCCCGCGGCTGGGACACCATGTCGGCCAACGCTGCCGAGTACTTGGGAACGCCGCGGCGCACCGGCTTGAGGAAGATGTCCTCGCCCAGCTCGACCATGCCCGGCATCACGCAGCTGCCGCCTGTGAGCACGATGCCCGATGACAGCACCTCCTCGTAGCCGGACTCGCGCACCACCTGCTGAACCAGGGAGAAGATCTCTTCCACGCGCGGCTCGATGACGCCAGCCAGGGCCTGGATGCTGAGCATGCGCGGCCCGCGGTCGCCCAGGCCCGGCACCTCGATCTGCTGCTCGGGATCGGCCAGCAGCTGCTTGGCAAAGCCGCTTTCCACCTTGATGTCTTCCGCGTCCTTGGTCGGCGTGCGCAGGGCCATGGCGATGTCGCTGGTGATGAGGTCGCCGGCGATCGGGATCACCGCGGTATGGCGGATCGCGCCGTTGGTGAAGATGGCCACGTCCGTGCAGCCGGCGCCGATGTCCACGCAGGCGACGCCTAGCTCGCGCTCGTCTTCCGTCAGCACCGCGAGGCTGGAGGCCAGCGGATTCAACATCAGCTGGTCCACATCCAGGCCGCAACGGCGCACGCACTTGATGATGTTTTCCGCGGCGCTCTGGGCGCCGGTCACGATGTGCACCTTGGCCTCCAGCCGGATGCCGCTCATGCCGATGGGCTCCTTGACATCCTGGCCGTCGATGACGAACTCCTGCGGCTCGACCAGCAACAGGCGCTGGTCGGTGGAGATGTTGATGGCCTTGGCGGTCTCGATGACGCGGGCCACGTCGGCCGCCGTCACCTCCTTGTCCTTCACCGCAACCATGCCGCTGGAATTCAGGCCGCGGATGTGGCTGCCGGTGATGCCGGTGTAGACCCGGGTGATCTTGCAGTCGGCCATCAGCTCGGCTTCTTTCAGGGCCTGCTGGATGCTGTTGACCGTGGCGTCGATGTTGACGACCACGCCGCGCTTGAGCCCATGGCTGGGGGCCACGCCCAGGCCCGCCAGCCGGAGCTCGCCGCCCGGCATGACTTCGCCCACCACCACCATGACCTTGGCGGTTCCGATGTCGAGCCCGACGATCAGGTCTTTGTATTCTTTTGCCATGTGTCCACCTGTTCCTTGTCCAGTTCGTTCAGTGCGTGCGTTTGGTCGGCGGCGGCTTGGCCGCTTCCTTGACCGCCTCCGCGCTGACGGTCGTCACGCCGCGAAGGCGCAACGCATATCCATTGCCGTGGCGCAGGTCCGCCGATTCGACGCTGTCCGGCTTTCGGCGGTAGAGCGCCGTGGCCTGCGAGACCGTGCTCACGTAGCGCCGGGTCCGTTCCAGGACTTCCTGTGCCGTGCCACGCCCCAGCTCCATCGCCGTGCCGCTGTCCAGCTGAACACGCCAGCTGCCGCGGTCGGTCAGCTCCAGCTGCTCGATGGCCGCATCCAGAGGCTCGAAAACGGGCAGCAGCTGGCGGTACATCGCCAGCAGCTGCGCCGACTGCCCCTGCGGCCCGCTGAGTCGCGGCAGCTTGTCGGCTTCCACGTCGCCCAGGTTGGCTTCAAACACCTCGCCGAAGGTGTTGAGCAGCAGGGATTCGCCCTCGTCGCCCCAGTACGCGACCGGAAGGTGCTCCTGGAGCTGGACGTTCAGCCGGTTCGGGAACTCGCGACGAACCAAGGCCTTGCGCACCCAGGGCACCCCCTCGAAGGCGGTGCGCGCCGCCGCCAGATCGAGCGTGAAGAGATTGCCGCTCAGTCGGTGCGCCACATTGGCGCGCAGGGTGACGGCGTTGTTGTGGGTCAGGTCGCCCTGCACCTGGATGGCCACGATCGAGAACATCGGGTGCCGCAGGCCCCACCACAGGACCGCTGCCAGCCCCAGCGCTGCCAAGGCCACGAACAGCGCCGAGGCGGTCGCGTTCATGAGCCGGACATCCAGCGGGGTCGGCAGCGCGGCGCTCATACCTTGGCTTCCTCGCCACCAGCGGGCGGGTAGTCCAGCGTGGCCGACTGCAGCAGGCGCACGCACAGCTCGTCGTAGCTGATGCCAGCGGCGCGCGCCGACATCGGGACCAGCGAATGGCCGGTCATGCCGGGCGAGGTGTTCATCTCCAGCAGGAAGGGCTTGCGGTCGCTGGCGCGGATCATCAGGTCGGCGCGGCCCCAGCCGCGGCAACCCAAGGCGCGATAGGACGCCAGCACGATGCGCTGGATCTCGCGCTCCTCGGCTTCGGGCAGGCCGCTCGGGCACTGGTAGGTGACGTCGTCGGTGAAGTACTTGTTCTGGTAGTCATAGGCACCGTCCGGCGCGATGATGCGGACCACCGGCAGCGCCGTGGCGCTGGCCCCGGTGCCCAGCACCGGACAGGTCACCTCTTCGCCCTCGATGAATTCCTCGCACAGCACATCGGCGTCGTAGCGGGCCGAAAGCCGCACGGCGTCCTGCATCTGCGAATAGCCCATGACCTTGGTCACGCCGATCGAGGAGCCTTCACGCGGCGGCTTGACGATCAGCGGCAAGCCCAGCTCGTCGGGCACGGTGCGCACGCGCTCGCGGTCCTGCTGGTCGGGGGCCAGCCAGACATAGTTCGGTGTGGGCAGACCCTCGCAACGCCAGATGCGCTTGGTCATCACCTTGTTCATGGCCACGCTGGAGGCCATGACCCCCGAGCCGGTGTAGGGAATGCCCAGAAGTTCGAGCGCTCCCTGCACCGTGCCATCCTCGCCGTGCCGACCGTGCAGCGCGATGAAACAGCGGGAAAACTGCTCCTTCCTGAGCTCACCGATATCCCGCTGCGAGGGATCGAAGGCATGCGCGTCCACGCCGCGCGAGCGCAAGGCCTGCAACACGCCAGTACCGGACATCAGCGAAACCTCGCGTTCCGCCGAATGACCGCCCATCAGGACGGCCACTTTACCGAAATTCGAACTATTTTGGCTCATTCCCAGCGTCCTCTGGTCATTTAATGCTCCTTTTTGAGTAGCATGCTGACCACTTTTCCAGGCACCGAACCAATCGATCCGGCGCCCATGCACAAGACCACATCGCCCGCCCTCGCGGTATCGGCGATCGCCTGCGGCAACGCCCCGATATCGTCGACAAACAGCGGCTCCACCTTGCCGGCCAGGCGCAGGGCGCGCGCCAGGGTCCGGCTGTCGGCCGCCGCGATCGGCGCTTCGCCTGCGGCATAGACTTCGGCCAGAAGGACTGCGTCGGCGCGCCCGATCACCTTGACGAAATCCTCAAAGCAGTCCCGGGTGCGGGTGTAGCGGTGCGGCTGGAAGGCCAGCACCAGGCGCCGACCGGGAAATGCGCCACGAGCCGCTGCCAGCGTGGCAGCCATCTCGACCGGGTGGTGGCCGTAGTCGTCGATCACGGTGAACACGCCACCGTCCTTCGCCGGAACGTCTCCGTAACGCTGGAAACGCCGGCCGACGCCCTTGAAGCCGGCCAGCGCGCGCAGCAAAGCGTCGTCGGGTACGTTGAGCTCGACCGCCACGGCAATCGCCGAGAGCGCATTGAGCACGTTGTGTTCGCCGGGCAGGTTCAGCACCACATCCAGATCGGGCAGCGTAACCCCATTGCGACGAAGCACCGTGAAGTGCATCTGTCCGTCAACCGGGCGCACGTCAATCGCCCGGACCTGGGCATCCTCTGAAAAGCCGTAACTGGTGACGGGGCATGACACCTGCGGCACGATCTCGCGAACGGCTGTGTCGTCAATGCACAGGATGGCGGTGCCATAGAAGGGCATCTTGTGCAGGAAATCGACAAAGGCCGCCTTCAGGCGATTGAAGTCATGGCCGTAGGTTTCCATGTGGTCGGCGTCGATGTTGGTAACGACGGCCATGATCGGCAGGAGATTGAGGAACGAGGCATCGGATTCATCCGCCTCGACCACGATGTAGTCTCCGCTGCCCAGGCGCGCATTGGCGCCCGCGCTGTTGAGGCGGCCGCCAATGACGAACGTCGGGTCCAGCCCGGCCTCGGCCAGCACGCTGGCGACCAGGCTGGTGGTGGTGGTCTTGCCATGGGTGCCGGCAATGGCAATACCCTGCTTCAGGCGCATGAGCTCGGCCAGCATCAGCGCGCGCGGGACGACAGGAATGTGCTTCTCGCGGGCGGCCAGCACCTCGGGGTTGTCTGCCTGAACCGCAGTGGACGTCACGACCGCATCGGCACCGGCCACGTGGGCGCCCGCATGGCCCACATGGGTCTGGATGCCCAGGCCGGCCAGCCGCTGCAGGGTTGCACTGTCGGCCAGGTCCGAGCCGGAGATCACATAGCCCAGGTTCAGCAGAATCTCCGCGATGCCGCTCATGCCGGAGCCGCCGATGCCCACGAAATGGATGTGCCGGATTGCGTGTTTCATTTCGCCAGTTCCTCACAGGCAGCCACCACGTCGCGGGTGGCGTCGGTCTTGCGCAGATCCCACGCCTTCTGGGCGCGCCGCAGCAGTTCCGGGCGCGCGGTTTCCTGCAGCATGCGCGCCAGACGCTCCGGGCTCAGTTCGCTCTGCTGGATCAGCCAGCCGCCGCCCTGGTCCACCAGGAAAGACGCATTGGTGGTCTGGTGATCGTCGACCGCAAACGGGAAAGGAACGAACAGCGCAGCAGCACCCACGGCGGCGATTTCGGTCACCGTGCTGGCGCCCGCGCGGCAGACGATCAGGTCGGCTTCGGCAAACGCCGGGGCGGTGTCGTCGATGAAGGGCGTGAGTTCCGCATCGACACCGGCCTCAGCGTATCCGGCCCGCAATGCATCGATCTGCCGCGCGCCGCTCTGATGCACGACCCGCGGCCGCTGTGCGAGCGGCAACAAGGCCAACGCCTTCGGCACCACCTCGTTGAGCGCCTTGGCGCCCAGACTGCCACCGACGACCAGCAGCCGCAGCGGTCCGCTGCGTCCGGCAAACCGTTGCGCTGGCGCCGGCTGCTGCGTGAACGCCGTGCGCAGCGGATTGCCGACCCATTGCGCCTTCTTCAGCACGTCGGGAAACGCCGTGAAGATGCGATCGGCGATGCCTGCCAGCACCTTGTTGGCCATGCCGGCCACCGAGTTCTGCTCGTGCAGCACCAGCGGCTTGCCGAGCAGCACACCCATGAGCCCCCCTGGGAATGTGACATAGCCACCGAGCCCGACCAGCACGTCGGGCCGCACCCGTCGCACCACCTGCAGGCTCTGCCAGAACGCCTTGAGCAGGCGCAACGGAAGCAGCGCCAGAGTGACCAGGCCTTTGCCGCGAACCCCCGCAAAATCAATGCCCTCGAAGGCAAAGCCCCGCGGCGGCACGATCTGGCTCTCCATCCCGCCGGGCGTTCCCAGCCAATGCACGCGCCAGCCCCGCTCATGCAGGGCCTGCGCCACGGCCAGGCCGGGGAAGATGTGGCCCCCGGTGCCGCCGGCCATGATCAGGGCGCACTTCGCGCTCATACGCGCCCTCCCCGCATGAGTTGCCGGTTCTCGACATCGACACGCAGGACGACAGCCACAGCGACCAGATTGATCAGGATGGCCGAGCCGCCGTAGCTCATGAACGGCAGCGTCAGGCCCTTGGTCGGCAGCGCCCCGAGGTTCACGCCCATGTTGATGAAGGCCTGAAATCCCACCCAGATGCCGACGCCCTGCGCCACCAGGCCGGGGAAGACCCGGTCGAGCGCGATTGCCTGACGGCCGATGTGCATGATGCGGCGGGTCAGCCAGAGAAAAAGGCCGATCACGCACAGCACGCCGATGAGGCCGAATTCCTCGCCGATCACCGCGAGCAGGAAGTCGGTGTGCGCTTCCGGCAACCAGTGCAGCTTTTCGACGCTGCCGCCCAGGCCGACGCCCCAGATTTCGCCCCGTCCGATGGCAATCAGCGAATGGGACAGCTGGTAGCCCTTGCCCAGCGCGTGTTTCTCGCTCCACGGGTCAAGGTAGGCAAAGATGCGCTCGCGCCGCCAATCGGACATCATGATCATCAGCCCGAAGGCCACGATCAGGATTGCCGCGATCAGGAAGAACATGCGCGCATTGACGCCGCCAAGGAACAGGATGCCCATCGCGATCACGGCAATCACCATGAACGCGCCCATGTCGGGCTCGGCGAGCAGCAACAGGCCGACCACAGCCACGGCTGCGCCCATGGGAAGCACCGCGCGGAAGAAACGCTCCTTGACCTCCATCTTGCGCACCATGTAATCGGCCGCATACAGCACCACCGCGAGTTTGGCCAGTTCGGAGGGCTGGAAGTTCATGACCCCCAGTGAAATCCAGCGGCGCGCGCCGTTGACGCCTTTGCCCACGTGCGGGATCAGCACCGCCATCAGGAGGATCAGCGACACCACGAACAGCCACGGCGCCACCTTTTCCCAGGTTGACAACGGCACTTGAAAGGCCAGCAAGGCCACCACGAACGCCATCACCAGCGACAACGTGTGTCGCGTGAGGAAGTGGGTGTGCGCGTAGCGTGCGAACTTCGGGTTGTCTGGCATCGCAATCGACGCCGAATAGACCATGACCAGTCCGAATGCCAGCAAGGCCACGACCACCCAGACCAGCCCTTGGTCGAAGCCGGGCAGCCGGGCCTGAGTTGCCGCGCCCCGCCCCACCTCAGGCACCCCCAGGCGCACCGGCAGGATCTCGGCGGCCGTCCCCGCCCCTCGCACGCCACCCATCCACCGGCTGAAACCTTGGCCGAAGCTCATGCCGCGCCCTCCAGTTCGACGCCGGCCGCATCGGCAAGCTCGATCACGGCTGCGCGAAAAGCTTCGGCGCGGTGCTCGTAGTTGCGAAACATGTCGAAACTGGCGCAAGCCGGCGACATCAGCACCGCATCGCCGGCACGGGCGCACTGGCGCGCCTGGCGAACCGCATCTGCCATCGAGTCGGCGTCCAGCAAGGGCACGCCGGTGTTTTCCAGCGCCGCCCTCAGCAAGGGCGCGTCGCGACCGATGAGCACCACGGCCCGCGCATGGCGCGTCACCGGGTCGACCAGGGGTGTGAAGTCCTGCCCCTTGCCCTCGCCACCGAGGACGAGCACCAGCCGGCGCTCCGCGCCAAGGCCGATGAGGGCAGCGGCCGTGGCGCCCACGTTGGTGCCCTTGCTGTCGTCGAAATATTCGATGTCCTGAACCACCCCCACGGACTCGACCCGGTGCGGCTCGCCCCGGTATTCGCGCAGACCGAACAGCATGGAGGCCAGGCTGCAGCCTGCTGCCCCGGCCAGTGCCAATGCCGCCAGGGCGTTCAACGCATTGTGGCGACCGCGGATACGCAGGGCATCGGCGGGCATCAGCCGCTGGATGTAGAGCTCCTCGACGTCGTCCTTGCGTCGGCGCCGCGTTTCGTCGGCCTCCAGCGCGCGCACCAGCCAGGCCATGCCATTGACCATTTCGATCCCGTAATCACCGGGGCGATGTGGCATGTCGCCACCAAAGGTCACCATGGCGCGCTCCACCGGCCGCTGGAGTCGCGCGCGCACCGGCGCGGGTCGCATGGCCATCACCAGCGGATCGTCGCGGTTCAGGATCATCAGCCCCTGCTGGCCAAAGACCTTGGCCTTCGCGGCAGCATAGGCCTGCATGCTCCCGTGCCAGTCGAGGTGATCCTGCGTCAGGTTCAGCACTGTTGCGGCGGTGGGCTCGAAGCTGCTGCAACTGTCGAGCTGGAAACTGGACAGCTCCAACACCCAGACGTCGGGCAATGCGTCCGCATCCAGACAGGATGAGAGAGAGTCCAACAGGGTCGGGCCGATGTTTCCGGCCACCACGACCGACTTGTCGGCTCGCCGCACCAGTTGTCCGGTCAGCGCGGTGACGGTGGTCTTTCCGTTCGTGCCCGTAATGCCCAGCACCTGAGGGCGGTAGCCGCGGTTTTCCGCCAGATCCGCCAGCGCCTGGGAGAAAAGGCTCAACTCGCCACCGTTCCACAGGCCCGCAGCCTGCGCGGCCTGATCCACCCCGGCCACCGATGCGGGCGCAAGGCCGGGGCTGCGGAACACCGCGCGCACCGGCGTTCCCTCCACCAGGCCAGCTTCCAGGGGGCCGCTGAGGAAGCGGGCGTCGGGAATGTCGTTGCGCAGTGCCTGCAGGCCGGGCGGGTCCTCGCGGGTATCGGCAACCTGCACCCGCGCACCGCAGCGCGCGCACCAGCGCGCCATGGCCAGGCCCGAGGCCCCGAGTCCGAGAATGAGGACGTCCTGATCGCGAAGCAGGTTCATGGCCTATCTCAGCTTCAGGGTCGACAGACCCACCAGGCACAGCAGCATGGTGATGATCCAGAAACGCACGACGACCTGCGTTTCCTTCCAGCCGCTTTTCTCGAAATGATGGTGCAGTGGCGCCATCTTCAGGATGCGGCGCCCGGCGCCATACCTGCGTTTGGTGTACTTGAAGTAGGACACCTGCAGCATGACCGACAGGGCCTCGACCACAAAAATGCCGCCCATGATCGCCAGCACGATCTCCTGGCGCACGATCACCGCGACGGTGCCCAGGGCAGCCCCCAGCGCCAGCGCGCCGACGTCACCCATGAAGACCTGTGCCGGATGCGTGTTGAACCACAGGAAGGCCAGGCCGGCGCCCGCCATCGCGGCGCAGAAAATCAGCAGCTCGCCCGCCCCGGCAATGTGCGGCAGGAAGAGATAGCGCGAGAAGACCGCACTTCCGGTCACATACGCGAAGAGCCCCAGCACGGAGCCAACCATCACCACCGGCATGATCGCCAGGCCGTCCAGACCGTCCGTAAGGTTCACGGCATTGCTGGAGCCCACGATGACGAGATAGGTCAGCACGACAAAGCCGAGCACCCCCAAGGGGTAACTGATTTCCTTGAAGAACGGCACCATCAAACCGGCCTTGGGCGGCAGGTTGACGTCAAAGCCGGACCGCACCCAATTGAAAAACAGCTCCAGCACGCGCATGTTGGAGTTCTCGGAAATGCTGAAGACCAGGTAGAGCGCTGCCAGCAAACCGATCACCGACTGCCAGAAGTATTTCTCGCGCGAGCGCATGCCCTCCGGATCCTTGTTCACGACCTTGCGCCAGTCGTCCACCCAGCCGATGGCGCCAAAACCGAGCGTCACCAGCAGGACGATCCAGACGAACCGGTTGGTCAGGTCGGTCCATAACAGCGTCGCGATGGCGATCGCCAGCAGGACCAGGACACCGCCCATCGTCGGCGTTCCGCTCTTGCTGAGATGGGTTTCCATGGCATAGCCGCGGATCGGCTGTCCGATCTTGAGCGCCGTCAAACGGCGAATCACGGGTGGCCCGGCGATCAGTCCGATCAGAAGGGCCGTCAGCGCCGCCATCACCGCACGGAAGGTCAGATACTGGAAGACCCGGAAGAATCCGAATTCGGGCGAAAGCGTCTGCAGCCACTGGGCCAGGCTAGGCAGCATGGACGGCCCCCCCTTGTTGTTCCTGCGCGAACTGAATGATGGCTTCCACCACCCGCTCCATCTTCATGAAACGGGATCCCTTGACGAGAATGCTGGAAACGCCGGGGGCGGCGCCGCGAACAGCGGCCAGCACCGCTGGCATGTCTTCGAAATGACGTGCGCCTGCGCATTGCCGCGCGGCGTGAACCGATTGATTGCCCAGGGTGAACACCTGTTCCAGGCCGCGATCGCGCGCCAGCGCACCCATCTCGGCATGAAATGAGGGACCCTGGTCGCCCACTTCGCCCATGTCACCCAGCACGAGCAGCCTCGGCGCCGGCAACTCGGCGAGAACCTCGATCGCAGCGCGAACCGAATCCGGGTTGGCGTTGTAGGTGTCGTCGACCACCGTGACGCGGCGACCGGCCAGCGCGACGCTGAAGGCCCGGGATCGCCCCTTGACAGCCTCAAAAGCCTGGAGGCCTGCGCGGATCGCGTCCAGAGACACCCCCGCGGCGAGTGCGCAGCTCGCAGCCGCCAAGGCGTTGCGAACGTTGTGCCGCCCCGCGATGCCCAGGCGGAAATTCAGACTGCCCTCCGGCGTGCGGGCCGTCACACTCCAGGCGCCGTCCTGCCAGTCCCCATGCCCTCGCACGTCGCCCAGCCCCTCCTCGACTGCATCGGAGAACGTCAGGCGCCTGCGCTGACCGCAAAGCTCGGACCACAGCGGGGCAAAAGAATCGTCGGCCGGAAAAACGGCAACGCCTTGCGCGCCAAGGGATTCGATGACGCTGCCGTTTTCGCGGGCGACGGCCTCGACGGTCGCCATGTACTCCAGGTGCTCGCGCTGGGCGTTGTTGACCAGGGCAACGGTGGGCGCCGTCATGCCCGCCAGCAGGGCAATTTCGCCCGGGTGGTTCATGCCCATCTCGACAACCGCGGCCTCATGCGCGGCGCGCAGGCGCAGCAGAGTCAGTGGCACCCCGATGTCGTTGTTGAAGTTGCCCTGGGTGGCCAGCGCACCCTCGCCCTTCCAGGCTCGCAGGATCGCTGCGATCATCTGTGTCACGGTGGTTTTGCCATTGCTGCCCGTCACCGCGATCAATGGCAGGCTGAATTGCTTGCGCCACCCGGATGCCAGGGCGCCCAGCGCAGCCTTGGCGTCGGGAACGATCATGCCGGGCAAACCAGCCTCGGCAAGCAGATCCTGCGAAGCGGGCTCGCAGAGGGCCGCAACTGCGCCCTGGCTCGCGGCCTGGGCCAGGAACTGCCCCCCGTCGAACCGTTCACCGCGCAGCGCGACAAAGAGGTCACCCGGCTCCAGCGTGCGGGTATCGGTATGGACACGTGATATGGCAACCGTCGCGTCTCCCACGAGGCGTCCGGAAGGAATCCAGTGCTGTGCCTGCTGCAGGGTCATCATGGCCATGGCGTTCATGTCGACGCCCTTTCGCCACGGTCTTGCTTCGCCGCAAGGGCCTGCAGCACGCCGAGCGCGCGGGCCTTGTCGGAAAACGGGCGACGAACGCCCGCCGTCTCCTGGTAATCCTCATGCCCCTTGCCCGCGATCAGCACGACATCATGGTCTGCTGCCTGCTCCAACGCCAGCGCAATCGCTCGGGCCCGATCCGCTTCCACCTCGACAGCGTGTCCGTCCGGCAAGCCCCGCCGGATGTCGCCAATAATGGTCATCGGCGCTTCGGAGCGCGGGTTGTCGCTGGTGATGACGATCCGGTCCGCGCCCTGCTGCGCCACGGCACCCATCAGCGGCCGCTTGGCGGCGTCACGATCGCCGCCGCAACCGAACACCACCCAGAGACGACCCTTTCGTTGCATCGCCAACGGTCGTAGCGCTTCAAGGGCCTTTTCAAGCGCATCCGGCGTATGGGCGTAGTCCACGGCGACCAGCGGTCTCCCCGGCAGCGAAAGGCAATCCATGCGCCCCGGCACGGGCGGCAGCGCGCTGCAGGCCCGAACCGCTGCGCCCAACGGCACCCCCACTGCGCGCATGGCACCCAGAACGCCCAAGAGGTTGGACACGTTGTACTGGCCGACCAGACCGGTCTGCAGTCGGTGCGTCGCGTGGCCCTCGACCACGGTGAAACTCAATCCCTGCGCGTCGTAGCCCACATCGCTGGCCTGCAGGCGGGCGGGACCCCGAATGGAAACGGTCCACAGGTCGACGCCAGTGCCAGCCAGGGCGCGCACGATGCTGTCGCCCTTGGGATCGTCCATGTTGACCACGGCGGCCTGAAGGCCCGGCCAGGCAAACAGCTCGGCTTTCGCCAGCCAGTAGGCCGCCATGGAGCCGTGGTAGTCCAGATGGTCGTGGGTGAAGTTGGTGAAGATCGCCACCTTGATGCGCGTCCCGTCGAGGCGACGCTCGGCCACGCCAATGGAAGACGCCTCGATGGCGCAGGCCCGAAGGCCCTGTTCGACAAAGCGGCGAAACTGGCTTTGCAACAAGACCGGGTCGGGCGTCGTCATGCCCGTGGCTTCGACATCGGGAGGACAACCCGCCCCCAGCGTGCCCACCACGGCGCATGTGCGCGCGTGTGCAGCGTCCAGGCGGGACAAGGCCTGCGCGAGCCACCATGCGGTGGATGTCTTCCCATTGGTCCCGGTCACGGCCAGAACATCGATCTGTTCGGAAGGCTGGCCGAAATAGAGTGAAGCCACCGGTCCTGTGGCCGCCTTGAGCGACGGATAGGCCGCCACAGCGGGGTCATCAAAGTCAAAGGCTTCGACGCCCTCGCGCTCGACCAGGCAGGCACTGGCGCCCTGACGCAAGGCCGCTTGGACAAACTGGCGGCCGTCGACCGCCGCACCGGGCCAGGCTATGAAACCGTCACCCGCGCGAACCTGGCGGCTGTCGCTGCGAAGGGTGCCGGTGACCCGGCCGCCGAGCCAGTTCGCCGCTTGCGCCGGAGTGTCGAACTGAAGCATCAGAACGACTCCTCCACGGCTTGGACCACGATCTGCGGCTTGACTGCCATGTCGGGCTGCACCCCCATCATGCGCAGCGTCTGCTGGACGACCTCGCTGAACACGGGGGCTGCCACGGCGCCTCCGTAGTACTGCCCGGCACTGGGCTCGTCGATCATGACCGCCACGACGATGCGCGGCTGGTCGATCGGCGCCATGCCGGTGAACCAGGACCGGTATTTGTTGCTCGCGTAGCCCTTTCCGACCTGCTTGTGGGCCGTGCCGGATTTGCCACCGACGGAATACCCCACCGTCTGAGCCTTCTGCCCCGTCCCGCCGGGCCCTGCAGCCATCTGCAGCATCTTGCGCACGGCGGCCGCGTTCTGTGGCGAGAAGACCTTCACGCCGCTGGCCGGGTCGCCACTCTTGAGCATCGTGGTCTGGATGATCTGGCCTTCGTGCGCAAAGGCGGTGTAGGAATGCGCCATCTGGAACAGCGAGGCGGACAACCCGTAGCCGTAGGCCATCGTGGCCTGTTCGATCGGCCGCCAGGTCTTCCAGGGCCGCAGGCGGCCCGTCACGGCCCCTGGGAACTGGAGCTGGGGCTTCTGGCCGTAACCCAGCGCGGTGTAGACGTCCCACATCTCGCGCGGGCTCATCTTCTGGGAGATCTTCAACGCCCCAACGTTGCTGGACTTCTGGATCACCCCTTCAACGGAAAGCGATCCATAGTTGTGGGTGTCGCTGATGGTGAAGCCGCCGATGTTGTACTTCCCCGGGCCGGTCTCGATAACCGTGTTCGGCGTCACACGCCCCGCTTCCAGGGCTGCCGCCACCGTGATCGGCTTCATGGTCGAGCCAGGCTCGAACATGTCGGTGATCGCGCGGTTGCGCAGCTGCTCACCACTGAGGTTCTGACGCTTTTCTGGCTGGTAGCTCGGGTAATTGGCCAGCGCCAGCACCTCGCCCGTGATCGAATCCAGGACCACGACGCTGCCGGCTTTGGCCTTGTTGACCTGAACCGCATCCCGCAGCTTCTGGTACGCAAAGAACTGGACCTTGCTGTCGATGCTGAGCTGCAGGTCACGTCCGTCGACCGGAGGCACCTGTTCGCCGACGTCCTCGACCACTCGGCCCAGGCGATCCTTGATCACGCGGCGGGACCCGGGGCGCCCGGCCAGCTCCTTGTCGAAAGCCAGCTCGACGCCCTCCTGCCCGATGTTTTCCACGTTGGTGAAGCCCACGACGTGCGCTGCCGCCTCACCTTCCGGATACTTGCGCTTGTATTCGCGACGCTGGTAGACGCCCTTGATGCCCAGCTCGGCGATCTGCTGGGCGACGGACTCGTCGACCTGGCGCTTGAGCCATACAAAGGTCTTGTCCTCGTCTTCGATCTTCTTGTTCAGTTCTGCCAGGGGCATGGACAGCAGTCGGGCCAGTTGTTGGAGCTTGTCCTTGTCGCGGTCGATGTCCTCGGGAATCGCCCAGATGCTCTGCGCCACGACGCTGGAGGCCAGGATCAGGCCATTGCGGTCGAGGATGCGTCCGCGATTGGCCGGCAGCTCCAGCGTGCGCGCAAACCGGACTTCACCCTGGCGCTGGAAAAAAGCGTTGCCGAACACCTGGATGTAGGCGGCGCGACCGGCCAGCCCCACGAACCCCAGGGCAATGGCCGCCACGATGAACTTGCTGCGCCAGACCGGCGTCTTGCTGGCCAGCAGGGGGCTGGACGTGTAGAGCACGCTCTTGCTCATCGCACGGCCTCACTCGCCTGGGGCACCGGCAAGGCCACATACTGGGTAATGGCTGGCGTCGTGGTCCGCATGCGCAATTGGTCGCGAGCCAGTTTCTCGACGCGCAGCGGCGTGGCCTGCGCCCGCTTTTCAACCTGCAACCGGTCGTTCTCGATGGCCAGCTTGCGCGCTTCGGCTTCCGCCCTGTCGATCTGCACGAAGAGCTGGCGCGACTCGAACTGGATATGCACCAGATAGAGCGCACTGGCGACCACCGCCGCAAGCAGGACCAGGTTCAGGCGGGTCATGCGGCCGTCCTTTCGGCCACGCGCATGATGGCGCTGCGCGCGCGGGCGTTGGCGGCCACCTCGTCCTGGCCGGGACGCACCCGCCCAAGTGCCTTGAGCTTCATGGCTTTCGGCGGCGCAAACGGCGCGCGGCGATCGAACTCATCGCGTGAATGCGTGGCGATGAACTGCTTCACGATACGGTCTTCGAGTGAGTGGAAACTGATCACCACAAGGCGGCCGCCGGGACGCAGGACATGAAGACTGGCCTCTAGCGCCTGTTGCAGCTCTTCAAGCTCGGCGTTGATGAAAATCCGAAGAGCCTGAAATGTGCGCGTTGCAGGGTTCTGGCCCGGCTCGCGGGTTTTGACCGCGCCAGCCACGAGCCCGGCCAGCTCGGTGGTGGTTGAAACCGGGCCCCGTTCCTGTCGGCGAGCAACAATCGCCTTTGCAACGGGAAGAGCAAACCGTTCTTCGCCATAGTCACGTATCACCTCTGCGATCTGTTGAACCTCGGCTGTTGCCAGCCACTCGGCCACGCTCTCGCCGCGCGTGGTGTCCATGCGCATGTCCAGCGGGCCGTCGAAACGAAAAGAAAAACCCCTTTCGGGGTTGTCGATCTGCGGAGAACTCACACCCAGATCCATCAGCACCCCGGCCGCGCTGGCCGGGGGCAGATCGCCGAGATGCCGGAAACCCTGGTGCCGGATCGAAAACCGGGCGTCGCCGACCTTTGCCGATTCGGCAACCGCTACAGGATCCTTGTCAAACGCCACGAGCCGTCCATCAGGCGACAGCCTGGAAAGAATCAAGCGGGAATGGCCGCCACGCCCGAATGTGGCGTCGATGTAGGTGGCGTCCGGATCGGTGACCAGTGCATCGACCGCCTCGTCCAGCAAAACCGTGGTGTGTTGCCATGAAGTCTGCACCGCGGGCCTTCAGAACGAGAAATCCTTGAAGACGTCGGGCATTTCACCCTGCATCGCCCGAGCTTCCTGCTCATCGTAGGTCGCCTTGTCCCAGAGCTCGAAGTGATTGCCCATGCCCAATAGCATGGTGTCGCGCGAGATGCCAGCCGCCTGGCGCAGCTCGGGCGATATCAGCACCCGGCCGGTTGCATCGAGCTCCACATCCATGGCGTTGCCAAGAAAGATCCGCTTCCACCATTGGGCCTGCATGGGCAGTGCAGCAATGCGCTCCCGGAATTTCTCCCATTCGGGGCGCGGGAACAGCATCAGACAACCATGCGGATGCTTGGTGATCGTCAGCTGGCCGCTAGCGGTCGCGCTCAGCACGTCCCGATGCCTTGTCGGCACGGAAAGCCGACCTTTTGCATCCAGACTCAGCGATGACGCCCCTTGAAACACCGTGTGTACCCTTTTCCTGACTGGCAATGCAATGGCGAAGGCACTTTTCACCACTTAATTGCACTTTTTTGCACTGTATCAGGAAATATTCACCATGGAAAAGGAACCACAACAATTTTTTGCAATGAAATCAAGGACTTAGCAAGTATTTCGCACCCAACGGCATCGAAAAACCGTTCAGAAGCAAGCACTTAGCACAAGCAGTGAAAGTGACACTTCAATACTGGTCCCATACGGTTCCAAGGCGCCGGCAGGCAGCCCGGACATTCAGAGGATGAACCGCGAAAGGTCCTCATCCTGGCTCAGGGCTGCGAGACGGGCATTGACGTATGCGTCGTCAATGCGAACGGTCTGCCCCTCATGGCGCGCGGCGTCGAAGCTGACGTCGTCGAGCAGGCGCTCCATCACCGTGGACAAACGGCGGGCGCCGATGTTTTCCGTGCGCTCGTTCACCTCGAACGCAATCGACGCCAGCCGGGTGATGCCCTGCGGTGTGAACTCCAACGTGACGCGCTCGGTGGCCAGCAACGCCTGGTACTGCCGCACCAGAGAGGCATGCGTCTGGGTGAGGATGGCCTCGAAATCCTGGACGGAAAGCGATTGCAACTCGACCCGGATCGGGAAACGGCCCTGCAATTCGGGAATCAGATCGCTGGGCTTGCTGAGATGGAATGCGCCGGAGGCCACGAAGAGAATGTGATCGGTGCGGATCATGCCGTACTTGGTGGTCACCGTCGTGCCTTCCACCAGCGGCAGGAGGTCGCGCTGGACGCCCTGTCGCGAGACTTCGGCCGAGCTGCCGTCGCTGCGCGAGGTGACCTTGTCAATCTCGTCAATGAAGACGATGCCGTTCTGCTCGGCGTTGTGGAGGGCTCGGCTGCGGATCTCGTCCTCATTGAGCAGCTTGCCCGCCTCCTCATCCGTCAGCAGCTTCATGGCCTCGGCAATCCTGAGCCGACGCTTGCTCCGCTTGGGCTGACCGGCCTGGCTGAAAAGCCCGCGCAACTGCTCGGCCATCTCTTCCATGCCCGCCGGCCCCATGATTTCGAGCGACGGCCGCGCCTCGGCCAGATCGATTTCGATCTCCTTGTCGTCGAGTTGCCCCTCGCGCAGTTTCTTGCGAAAGGCTTGCCGGGCCGCGCTCTCGGGCGATGAAACGGAAAAGGATGCAGCCCCGGAATCGCCGGTCGACGCCATACGCGGCGGAGGAAGCAGCACATCGAGCAGGCGCTCTTCGGCGGCGTCTTCGGCACGCGCGCGCATCCGCTGCATTTCGGCTTCGCGGGTTTGCTTGACGGCGACCTCCGCCAGGTCCCGGATGATCGAGTCGACATCCTTGCCGACATAGCCCACTTCGGTGAACTTGGTGGCCTCGACCTTGATGAACGGCGCATCCGCCAGTCGTGCCAGGCGCCGCGCAATCTCGGTCTTGCCCACCCCCGTCGGGCCGATCATCAGGATGTTCTTGGGCGTGATCTCTACGCGCAGCTTTTCGTCGACCTGCTGGCGCCGCCAGCGGTTGCGCATCGCGATGGCCACGGCACGCTTCGCTTCGGACTGCCCGACGATATGGCGGTCGAGTTCGGAGACGATCTCCTGCGGGGTCATGGATGACATGTTCAGGCGCGCTTGGGGTTCAGTCCAGCGTCTCGATGGTGTGCTGCATGTTGGTGTAGATGCACAGTTCGCCGGCGATCTCCAGCGACCGCTTCACGATGTCGCGCGCTGGCATGTCCGTATGGTCCAGCAGCGCGCGCGCCGCGGACTGCGCAAAAGCGCCACCTGAACCGATGGCCACGATGCCATGCTCCGGCTCCAGGACGTCGCCGTTGCCGGTGATGATCAGCGAGGCTTCGCGGTCCGCCACGGCCAGCATGGCCTCCAGGCGACGCAGGACGCGATCGGTACGCCAGTCCCGCGTCAACTCGATCGCGGCCCGCACCAGATGACCCTGGTGCTTGTCCAGCTTCGCTTCGAAGCGCTCGAACAGTGTGAACGCGTCGGCTGTTGCACCGGCAAATCCCGCCAGCACCTTGCCATGATGCAGCTTTCGAACCTTGCGCGCAGAGCCCTTGACGACAATGTTGCCCAAAGTGACCTGCCCGTCGCCACCGATCGCTACCTGAATGCCTTGCGCCGTCATACGGCGCACGCTGAGGATGGTCGTTCCGTGAAATGCTTCCATGAGAATCGGTGCAGGAATGGGGACTTGAAGGATATCTATCCGGCGCCAATGCGCCGCTCATGCCGATGGTAAGGGCTTTGAAGGCCCTCAATCCGTGCGCACTGAGATTCGCGCCAGCTCGCTGATGCCGATGACGTTGAAGAAAGCGCCGATGAGCCGGTGGACGTCAATGAACTGGACCTGCCGCCCTTGGGCACAATGGGACGAAACCCAGTTCAGCAAGGTCCCCGCAGCCGCAAAATCGACCCGAACGAGCTTGGCGCAGGAGATGGAAAGAACGTCCGCGCCTTGGAATTTTCGGTCCAGGCGCTCGAGTGTCGCCGAGACATCGCCGGCAATGGAGCCGGACAACTCCACCGTCACCGGCGGCAACATCACGGAATCGAAGGTGGTCATCCGGAAGTCGTTCGATCCTTTGTCGCCAGCCTCAGCGCCCACGCTGTCAAGGGAACTGATGATGGTGGAAGCACCCGCATCCTGATCCTGGCCGGCCCCACTGACAATCCGGCAAATGCATCGGGGGTCTTCCCAGGATGGGGGTGACACCTCATAGGTGACACAGTAGTTCAGCGCGGCCATCTCGAACTCGTCCATCCGGCGCAGGACCCGCAGCAGCGCCATGCGCGCATGCCACCAGTCAGCGGCAACCGAACGATCGCCCGATGGCGTACACGCTGCCAGGACCTGGTCAAGATGATCCCCCGCGGTGAGCCGCAACTCAACCGGCTGCTGCGCCCAGGCCTGGAACAAGCGGGTCAGCCCGGTCAGCGCGGTCGGCTCGATCGTGGTCAGCCGGGTCCAGTCCAGCCGCCACGGCGGCAGGGTGCGCCCGATCACATCCGCCAGGACGCCGACGGACTTCGCGTTCAACAATGGCGGACAGGACCAGTGCGCCGCCAGCATCTGGATTGGCGCCGGTTGCGCCGCAGCCAGTTCGCTGACCATGAAGGGCATGGAAAACCATTGCGGCGCCGAGCGCTGGAACTGGTTGGCGAAATCGATGGCCGCAATATCGAAGCGTTCCTGCTGCCCGGTGGCCCGGTACAGGTCGAACAGAGTCAACCACTTCTCGACGCTGGTCGACGGGTCGTCTCCATTGCCCAGACGGTCAAGCAGGCCGGCCTCGGCGCCCTGATCGTCGCCATTGGCAAACCGGATGGCGGCCTCGTCCAGTTCCGGATCGTGCGCGTTCTCCCCCACCTCGATGGCGGCGGACTTGGAATTGGAAAATCCGCTGCCGGTCGTCTCGAACCGCAGGGCGTTGCCCGGCGCGGGCGTGCTGGCGGCGGCCACAGGCGGCTTGGGTGCCGGCGCAGGGGGCTTGGCAGCGCTGCCGGCAGCGACCGGTCCGGCTCCTTTCGGCGCCGGCGGCGCAGCGGGAACCTGCTGCCCGTCAAGAGAAGGCATGGGCTCCAGCAGCGGGCGCAGCGGCGCAGCCGGCGGGGCCGATTGCGACGGGCCCGACGTGGGGAACATGCTGCTGTTGATCGAGGTATCGCGGTGCTTGGTCTTCCACCACTGCATCGACATCTGCGCTTCGATTTCGTCGATCTTCTTCAGCGTCTGCGCGCGCTCGTCCGGTTTGGACGGCAGGCTGCTCTGAAAAAAGGACGGTCGGGGCGCCGAAGCCTGGGAACCGGCCATTTCGCGGCGCCGCAGCTTGCGCAGCATCTCGAATTCGCGCTTTCGCACAAAATCGTTGCGCTTCTTGCGTTCGACCAGTTCCTTGAGCATCTGGCGACTGTTGCCGCTATCGCCCACCGACTCCGGCTCGTCGAGATCGGACCAATTCGTCGCAGGATTGCGAACGAATCGAACGACTTTCGACAGCAATCCCCCCGGATCGTCTTTGGCCATGACGCTAGTGTCTCACGGTACAGCAAGAGCCGTGCTGGGGTATTCCTCAGTCCCCGAACATCTTCTGTTTGAGTTCCCTGCGCTGCTGCGCTTCCAGCGACAGGGTTGCCGTCGGTCGCGCCAGCAGGCGCCCCACGCCAATCGGCTCGCCCGTCTCATCGCAATACCCGTAGTCGCCGGCATCGATGCGGATGATCGACTGCTCGATCTTCTTCAGCAGCTTGCGCTCCCGATCACGGGTGCGCAACTCCAGGGCATGCTCTTCCTCGATCGTGGCGCGATCAGCGGGATCGGGGACGATCACGGTGTCGGCCCGGAGATGCTCGGTGGTTTCGCCGGCATTGCTGAGGATGCCTTGCTTGAGCTGCAGCAGCTTGCCGCGGAAGAAGGCCATCTGCTTGTCGTTCATGTACTCCTCGTCCGGCATGGCGAGCACTTCGGCATCAGTCAACTGTTCGGCGGGCTTGGATTTCCAGTTGTTGGCGAGCTTGGGATCTTTCCTGGCGGGAATATAGGTCGGTGGGGTCAGTACGGGAGAGGACATGGTATTGGTGTAACTGGCTTTTGCAGCCGTGGAGGCCACGGACTGGGCCATGGACGGCACGGTGATCTGCGACAGCCTCGAAGGGCGCCCCGCCTTGGCGGGCACGGGCGGCGGCGTTGCAGCCATCTTGGGCACCGCCTGGGGCGACGTTGCAGGTGTGGTTCTGATTTCGGAAGCGGGATCCGGCTTGGGCGCGGATGGCGCCGGCTTGCCGGGCGCCGCAGCAGGAGCTTTGACCGGTTTCGGGACAGCCGAAGGCTTGCGACCGGTCGATTCAACGGCCGGCGGTACCGCTTTGGGTTTTGCCACCGTCTTGGCGGGCGGGCTGACCGGTTTGGCGGATGTCTTGGCCGCAGGCTTGGCCGCAGGCTTGGCCGCAGGCTTGGCCGCAGGCTTGGCCGCAGGCTTGGCCGCAGGCTTGGCCGCAGGCTTGGCCGCAGGCTTGGCCGCAGGCTTGGCCGCAGGCTGAACCCCTTTTTTCTTGGTATCGGCTGGCGCGGACGCCTTGGCCTGGGCTGCCGGCTTGGCGGTTTGTGCTTTCAATTCCTGTCTCCTCGATGCGCCGGCCTGCGCGGATTCCGGATGCGCACCGGCTGGCAGTCCCTGTTCCGGCAACACACGGTCTTCATTGCGCCGGTTGGTACCCTTCTTGTCACGGTTAGAGGGCTTATCGGTGGGGCCGGACACCTGGTCCGGTTCGGGGCGCGATTGTATCGGCTTGCCGAAAGGCAGGCCCATCAGTTGCAGAATCGAGACAAACATCGAGCCTCCCAGCTCCAAATCAAAACAATCAGGTCAGACCAGACTCTGCTCAAGCCCCTGCAACAGGATGTCCTTGGGCAGGTCGATGCCGATGAATACCATTTTGCTGGCTTTTTTCTCGCCGTCGCCCCAGCGCGGGCCCAGGTCGCTGCCCATGAGCTGGTGCACGCCCTGGAAAATCACCTTGCGATCCGTTCCGGCCATGTTCAGCACACCCTTGTAGCGCAGCATCCGCGGCCCGTAGATATTGACGATGGCGCCGAGGAAGTCTTCCAGGCGGGCCGGATCGAAGGCCCGGTCGCTGCGAAAGACAAAGCTCTTCACATCGTCGTCATGGTGGTGGTGATGCCCGGCGCCGTGCCCGTGAGAAGGATGGTCACAGTTCTCGCCATGTTCATGGTCGTGGTGGGCGTGATCGTCTTCCGTCAGGAAGTCAGGGTCAATGTCGAGCTTGGCATTCAGGTTGAAGCCGCGCAGGTCGAACACCTCAGTCAGCGCCACCTCCCCGAAATGCACCGCCTTCTGGGGCGCCCGCGGGTTCATGTGTCTGAGGCGGTGTTGCAGCGCTTCCAGATCCTCCTGGGACACCAGATCGGCCTTGCTGATGAAGATCTGGTCGGCGAACCCGACCTGGCGCCGGGCTTCCTGGCGGTCATCGAGCTGCTGGTTGGCGTGCTTGGCGTCCACCAGCGTCAGGATGGAGTCGAGCAGGTAGCTCTCGGCGATCTCGTCGTCCATGAAAAAGGTCTGCGCCACCGGGCCGGGGTCGGCCAGGCCGGTGGTCTCGATCACCACGCGCTCGAAATCCAGTTCGCCCTTGCGCTTCTTCTGGGCCAGATCCTGCAAGGTGGCGCGCAGGTCCTCGCGGATGGTGCAGCAGATGCAGCCGTTGCTCATCTGGATGATCTGTTCGCTGGTGTCGGCGACAAGGATGTCGTTGTCGATGTTCTCCTCGCCGAACTCGTTCTCGATCACGGCGATCTTCTGCCCATGCGCTTCGGACAGCACCCGCTTGAGCAGCGTGGTCTTGCCCGAGCCGAGGAAGCCGGTGAGGATGGTGGCGGGAATGAGACTCATGGGTGAAACCTGCAATTTCGGCCGGATGGCCGCGAAGATGGGGGAGTGTAGCGGCCCTTGAACCGGGTTGCCGGACCCCGTCGTCAGGGAACAGCGCCAGTCGGGCACTCGTAAACGCTATGTTTAAAGTAGCAAGATATGACCAAATTGCGCTGGGTTGATGCCATTTTTTGCATAAAACGGCTTCAAAGCGGCTTTTTGACCACCACCAGGCCCTTCAGGTACTCGCCCTCGGGGAAATGGACGGTCATCGGGTGGTCGGGCGCACCCTGCAGCCGTTCGCTGATGCAACCCTCCACGCCGGCGTCGATGCCGGCCGAGGCGACGATCTTGTGAAACAGGTCGGCGCTGATGCCGCCGGAGCAGGAATAGGTGAACAGTTCGCCGCCAGGCTCCAGCAGCTTGAAGGCCAGCCGGTTGATGTCCTTGTAGGCGCGTGCCGCCCGTTCGGCGTGGGCAGCAGTAGGCGCGAATTTCGGCGGATCCAGCACGATGGCGTCGAAGCTGCGCCCCGCCTCGATGAAGGCACGCAGCGAGGCGTTGACGTCGGCGTCCAGAAAATCGGCCCGCGCCGCCTCGAAACCATTGAGCGCCACATGGGCCCGCGCCCGCGTCAGCGCCGGCGCCGACGAGTCGATGGAGGTCACGTGGGCCGCCCCACCGGCCAGCGCCGCCACCGTGAAGCCGCCGGTGTAGCAATAACAGTTGAGCACGCGCTGAAAGCCCCGATGGCGAGCGTGCGCAGCAAAGCGCGCCCGGCTGTCGCGCTGGTCCAGGTAGAAGCCGGTCTTGTGGCCGGTGGCGATGTCCAGCGTCAGGCGCCAGTCGTGTTCGCGGATGCCCAGCTCGGTGGGGCCGTCGCCGCGCAGCCAGCCGGTGGCCTCCGGCAAGCCCTCCAGCGTGCGCGCGCTGGCATCGGAGCGCTCGTACAAGCGGCTCAGCCCGGTGGTGCGCAGCAGGGCGTCGGCGATCACACCCTTCCAGCGCTCGACGCCGCAGGAGGTGAACTGCGCCACCAGCGTGTCGCTATAACGGTCGACGATCAGGCCGGGCAGGCCATCGGATTCACCATGGATCAGGCGCAGGCCGTCGCTGCGGATGTCGAACAGCTCGCGCGTGCGCACCGCGCGCTCGATGAGCGTGCCCAGAAACGCGGCGTCAATGCGCTGCTGTTCGTCAAAGCTCCAGGCCCGGGCGCGGATCCGCGAAGTGGGGCTGAACGCCGCCCAGGCCAGGAAGTCACCGGCGTGCGACTCGACGCGCACCGTTTCGCCGGCGTCAGCCCCGCCGCGGGCGACGGCCGAATCAAATATCCAGGGGTGGCGGCGCAGCAGGGAGCGTTCCTTGCCTTCTTTGAGACGGATGGTTTTCATCGAGGTATTGTCGTTGCGCCGGATGCGCGCCCGCCGACGTGATGCAAGGGGGAGCCGTCCCGGAAGGAGCCGATCCGGCGCGCGACCGGCCCCTTGGGTTCAGCCGCCGGGTTCGCCCTGGCCGCCGGAACCACCGCCACGAATCTTCGCGCGCGGATGGGCCGCGTCGTAGGCACGCGCCAGATGCTGGAAGTCCAAGCGGGTGTAGACCTGCGTGCTTGTGATGCTGGCGTGTCCGAGCAGTTCTTGCACGGCACGCAGGTCGCCACTGGACTGCAGCAGGTGACTGGCAAAGGAATGCCGCAGCATGTGCGGGTGCACCGGGGTGGCCAGCCCGGCCAGCTGGCTGCGCCGGCGCAGACGCTGCCAGACCGACTGCGCCGTGAGCCGGGTGCCGTGCCGGCCCGGGAACAGCGCCGTCGCCTCGCTGGCGGTTCCCTCCGCGCCCGGCGCCCCGCGCACGGCCAGCCAGCGGGCGAGCGCAAGGCGGGCGGCGCCACCCAAGGGCACGCTGCGCCGCTTGCCGCCTTTGCCGAGCACATGGACCTCGGCGGCTTGCAGATCGATCCAGCCACGTCCGCCGCGTTCGGCACCGACACTGGCCTTCACATCCAGGCCCACCAGCTCGCCCACGCGCAGGCCACAGCCGTAGAGCAGCTCCACCATCGCCGCATCGCGGGCTTCCAGCCAGAGATCGTCCGGCGCCTGGTGGTGGCTGGCCAACTGCACCGCTTCGTCCACCCCGAGTGCCTTGGGCAGCAGGCGGGCTGCGCGCGGGGCGCGGACGTCCTGCACCGGATTGGCGGCTACCAGAGCCTCACGCCCCAGCCAGCGGTAAAACCCGCGCCAGCCTGACAGAATCAGCGCGATGCCGCGGGCGCTGCGCCCGCCGCTGTGCATCTGCGCCACCCAGCGCCGGATGTGATGGTTCTGGACTTCGGGCAGTGCCACGCCGGCCGCAAGCGCCGCCTCGGTCAGCCGGATCAGGTCCAGCCGGTACAGCTCCACGGTGCGCGCGGCCAGGCGCTTTTCGACGCGCACATGCTCCAGATACCGCTCGACCAGGGGCGGCACCGTCCCAGGGACCGCAGCCGCCTGCGGCTCGTCATCGGCCGGCGTCGGTTCCATGGGCATCGGGCGCCGCTGCAGGCGCACTCAGGCTGGACGCAGCCGCGACAGCGCGGCGCTGCCCAGTTCGGCCATGCGCTCCAGGAAATCGGTGCCCATGCCGGCATGGAAGCGTTGCGAATCGGGCGAGGCCAGCACCATCAGGCCAAAAGCCTGCGGATCGGTGCCGTTGCGCAGCGCAATCAGCGCCACCGAGGCGACCCGGCTGGCGTCCGGCAGCCAGACCACGGCTTCGAAGCCGGCGTTGGCCCCCACATAGGGCGCCATCAGCGACGAAGCCAGGCTCTTCACATCGTTGCTGACACCCTGGGCGAAGGGCTCGCCGGCAAAGGCATCGGCCACACCCCATACCTTGACGGCCACCTGCGGCACCATGAATTCCTCCTGCAGGCCCTCGGCCATGGCGTGGGGCAGCGCCTGCGGCGAAGCGGTCAGGAACAGCCTGCGCGCCCAGCGTTGCAGGCGGTCGGAAATGATCATGTTCTCGTTGCCGTGGCGGATCATGTCCATGATCCGGTGCTCCAGCAGCTTGATCTTCTCGCGCAGCATTTCGGCCTGGCGCTCCTGCAGGCTCACGGCGCGGTTGCCGTGCGGGCTGGTCAGCAGCACGGCCGACAGCAGCTCCGCATGGCGGCCAAAGAAATCCGGCGTGTTCAGCAGGAAATCGGCAATGTCGTCTTCGGTGATCGGGTTCATGGCAGAAGAGGTCATGGAGGGTCTCAGGTCAGTTCAGGAATGTCGATCTCGCCTTCGAACACGGTCGTGGCCGGGCCCGTCATCAGCACCGGCGCCGCCAGGTCGCCCCTGGCGCCGGCCCACTCGATGGTCAGCCGCCCGCCCCGGGTCTCGACGTCGACACGGCGGTCGAGCAGCCCGAGGCGGATGCCCGCCACCACCGCGGCGCAGGCGCCGGTGCCACAGGCCAGCGTCTCGCCGGCGCCGCGCTCGAAGACGCGCAGGCGAATGCGCGATCGGCTGACGACCTGCATGAAGCCGGCGTTCACCCGCCGCGGAAAGGCCGGATGGCGCTCGACGCGCGCGCCCTGGGTCTGCACCGGCGCGGTGTCCACGTCGTCCACCACCTGCACCGCATGCGGATTGCCCATCGACAGAACCGCTACTAAAACAGGAGCAGAATCGGACCGGTTGGCGCTGGGATGGTCTTGTTTTTCTTCAATGTCGAGCGGCCAGACCTGCCAGCTGCCCTGCGATCGGGCCTCCAGTCCGGTGGGCTCGAACGGAATGCGCTTCAGATCGAACACTGGCGCGCCCATGTCCACCGTGACGCGGCCGTCGGGGTTCTGGCGCAGCTCCAGCACGCCGCCCACCACCTTGACCTTCACCGCGTCCTTGGCCGTCAGGCCCTTCTCGCGCACATAGCGCACGAAGCAGCGCGCGCCGTTGCCGCAGTGCTCGACCTCGCCGCCGTCGGCGTTGTGGATCACGTATTCGAAGTCCAGCCCCTGCCCGGCCACGCCCTCCGGCGCGGGCCGCACGGTAAGGATCTGGTCGGCACCGACACCGAAATGCCGGTCCGCCAGGAACCGGTATTGCCCGGCCGAGAGGTTCAGGCGGTCGCGGGTTTCGTCCAGCACGACGAAATCATTGCCGGCGCCCTGCATTTTGGTGAAGCGGATCTTCATGAAAGAATTATCCCCTGATCCCCGTGTTTTCCACCTGCGCCGTCCCTGCCGGCACGAAAGTTACCCCCATGCGCATTCCTGACTGGACCCCCGAACGCAAACCCCAGCCCGCCGATCTGGTCGACGCCATCCGGGCCCGCCGCGGAGGCGCACTGATCAACCTGGACCGTGCGCTGCTGTGGAGCGAACCGCTGGCGCGCGGCTGGAACGTCTATCTCAAGGCGGTGCGCAGCGAGCTGCCCACCAGCTGGAAGCTGCGGGAACTGGGCATTTGCACCGTGGCGCTGCTGACGGGCGCCGAATACGAATACCACCACCACGCACCGGACTTCCTGAAGGCCGGCGGCACACAGGACGAACTCGACGCCCTGAACCGCCATGTGAAGGCGGATCCCCGGAGCTTGCCCGCGGAGCCGGCGCTGGGCGTGGTCGAAAGCCGGGTCATCCAGTACGCCGCCCAGATGACGCTGGACGTGACGGTGCAGGACGAGGTCTTTGCCGCCCTGCAGCGGCACTTCGACACCACCGCAATCGTGGAACTCACCAGCGCGATCGCCACCTACAACATGGTGGCCCGTTTTCTGGTGGCGCTCGGGGTGTCGCCGGAGGCCTGACACCCGGGCGCCGGTGCGGGTGCTTCAGTCGGCCTTGATGCCGTTGTCCTTCACCACCTTGGCCCAGATGTCCATCTGGCGCTCGATGAAGACGCGGGCGCTCTCAGGCGTGCCCCCCACCACATCGATGCCTTGGGCGTCGAGCTTCCTGGCAATCTCCGGGTTGCGCAGCGCCTTGTTGATCTCCTCGTTCATGCGCCTGAGGATCTCGGGCGGGGTCCTGGCCGGCGCCAGGATCGCCCACCACGCGGGCGCATCGAATCCGGCAAAGCCGCTTTCGGCCATGGTCGGTACATCGGGCAGATCGGGCGAGCGCTTGCTGGTGGTGACGGCCAGCGGACGCACGCGCTTGTTGTCGATGTGCGGCTTGATCAGGAAGACCGAGCCGATGGACAGCGGCACGTGGCCGGCCACGGCGTCGGTCATCAACGGGCCGCCGCCCTTGTAGGGAATGTGCTGCCAGTCCATCTGGCCATTCTTGCCCAGAAGGGCCATCGCCAGATGGCCCAGGCTGCCGGAGCCGATGGAGCCGTAGCTGACGTTCTTTTTGGCCTTGGCAGCGCCCACCACGTCGGCAAAGGTCTTGTATTCAGACCCGGCATAGGTCGCCAGCACCATGGGCGAGGTTCCCACCAGAACGACGGGGTCGAGATCCTTGCGGGAGTCATAGGGCATGCCCGGAATCAGCGCAGGGTTCACGCCGAAGGTGTCAAACACCACGGCAAAGGTGTAGCCGTCCGGGGGCGCGGCGGCCACGGCGGCGGCGCCGATCGACCCCGAGGCGCCGCCCTTGTTCTCCACAATGACAGTGGTGCCCAGTTGCGCCGCCAGCGGAACCGCCAGGATGCGGGCGACCTGATCCACCGATCCGCCCGGTGGAAAGACCGCAACCAGCTTGATCGGCTGGCGATGGGGCCACGCCTGGGCGAATGCCTGCGGCCATGACAGCAAGCCCGTGGCAGCAAAGCATGCCGCGATCACCACGCGTTTCAATGTGTGCATCGGAAGTCCCTTCGTCTTGACTGGATTATCCGGAGGCCATCGAGCCGGGCAAGGCGGAAAACACGTAGACGGATCGAGTCTGGACCATTCGGCGGGAGGCACCGGCAATGATCGCGCCCGCGTTGACGAAGCTGCGGATAATGGCCCCCATGGTCCGACCTACCCAGCTCCTTCATCCGCAGCGCGAACCCGCGCCCGTTCGACCCGCCGCCACGGTGCTGCTGCTACGAGACACGCCCCAGGGCATCGAGGTGCTCATGACCAGGCGCTCGATGACCGCCAGCTTTGCGCCGGGCGCCTACGTGTTCCCCGGCGGCGGCGTGGACGCCCTCGACGCGGCGGCGCACGCCCAGGCGAGCCGGCGCGAGACCCAGAGCGACCTGCACCTGACCCAGGCCATCGCGGCGATCCGGGAAAGCTTCGAGGAACTCGGCATCCTGCTGGCACGCCGCGAAGACGGCACCATGGCCAATGCCAACGACATCGCCGCGCTCGACCGCAAGGCCCCGTTCGCCCCGCAGTGCGCCGCGCGCGGCCTGAGCCTGGCCGCCAGCGAGGTGTTCGTGCTGGCGCACTGGATCACCGACCGCGATCTGCCGCGGCGCTTCGACGTGCCCTTCCTGGTCGCCCGCATGCCGGAGGGCCAGGCACCGGTGGCCGACGAGACCGAGCAATTCGAGCCGGTCTGGGTGCGCCCGCTTGATGCGCTGGCGCGGCACCGGGCCGGCCAGTTCTTCATCATCTTCCCGACCATCCGTACGCTGGAGCGGCTGCAGGACTTTGCCAGCGTGGAGGCCGTGCTGCAGGCCTGCGCCGCCACCGAGCAGCCGCTGTGGACCAGTTGCCCGCGCGCAGGCCTGCTGGCGGGCAAGGAAGCGCGCTACATGGAGCATGAAACGGCCTACGGCGAACTCGCCATGGTCTGCCCCGACGGGCAGATCGTGCATGCACTGGACTGGCAATCGGAGCAGCCCACGCCCCTGCTGCGCAACGTGATGCGCCTGACCGCACCCAACCCCGGCGTGATGACCGGCCCTGGCACCAACAGCTACCTGGTCGGCGACCCGCGCACTGGCTACATCGCGATCGACCCGGGCCCGGCCGACGCCGAGCACATCGACCGGCTCTGGCGCGCGGCCGGCGGGCAGATCCGCATGATCGTGTGCACCCATTCGCACCCAGACCATTCGCCCGGCGCGCGTCCGTTGCAGGCCCTGTGCGAGCCGCGCCCACCGATCCTGGGCCTGCCTTCCGCCCCCACGGCGCGCAAGGCCAGCGAGTTCACGCCCGACCGCGCCCTGCAGGACCTGGAGCGGCTGGTGCTTGACGCCGGGATGCCCGGCGGCGAGGGCAATCACACCCTTCAGGTGTTGCACACACCGGGACACGCCGCCAACCACCTGTGCCTGGTCCTGCTGGAGGACGGCCTGCTCTTCAGCGGCGACCACATCCTCAACGGCAGCACGACCGTGATCGACCCGCCGGACGGCGACATGACGGCCTACCTCGACTCACTCGACCGCCTGCGCGCGGCCTGCGAAACGCACCAGATCGGGTTCATCCTGCCCGCGCACGGCTATGTCCTGGGCGATGCGGCCGACGCGATCGGCCGGCTGAAGGCCCACCGCCTGAAGCGCGAGGCGCGGATCATCGCCGCCATGCGCGAGCAACCTGAAGGCACGCTCGATGACTGGGTGGCCAGCGCCTACGACGATGTACCGCCCCGCATGTGGCCCGTGGCCGCGCGTTCGCTGCTCGCCCACATCGAGCGCCTGCGCGCGCTGGAACCCGGCAACAGCCGCCAATGACACACCATCGCACCACCTTGCCAGCAGAAGAGGACGGGGGTATCCGGCTTTCCAAGCGCGTGGCGGAGCTCAAGGCCTGCTCCCGGCGGGAGGCCGAGCAGTACATCGAGGGTGGCTGGGTGCGCGTGGCCGGCCGCGTGGTGGAGGAGCCGCAGTTCCGGGTCCGGGGCGAAGACATCGCCATCGATCCCACGGCGAGCCTGATGGCGCCGCCCGCCGTCACGATCCTGCTGCACAAGCCTCCGGGCCATGACGCCGGCACGGGCGAGCCTGTCGACATCAAGGGACTGGGCAAGGGCATCCGCCGCGCACTGGATCTGGTCGTCACGTCTTCAAGGTCCGGCGAAGACCGCAGCGGCATCCCACTGTTGAAAAAACATCTGATGCGGCAACAGTTGTGCACGCCGCTGGAAAGCCGCGCCAGCGGTCTGGTGGTGTACACCCAGGACTGGCGCATCGGGCGCAAACTGACCGAGGACATGGGGGTCATCGAGCAAGAGTTCACCGTCGAGGTCCAAGGCGACGTGAGTAACGAGGCCCTGCAGCGTCTGAATCAGCCGCCGCGCAGCGATGGCCGGCCCTTGCCGCCGGTCAAGGTCAGCATCGGCAGCACCGGCGATGGCGTCACTCGACTGCGCGTCGCGGTCAAGGGTATCCACCCGGGGCTGGTTGCCCACCTGTGCGACCAGGCGGGGCTGCAGATCGTCGGCATGAAGCGCATCCGCATCGGCCGCCTGCCGTTAAGCACGCTGCAGCCGGGACAGTGGCGCCTGCTGATGCCGTACGAGCGCTTTTAGGTCTAGGAACTGAACAGCTCACGACGGGCGACCTGGGTGATGGCCACCACGCAAGGGTGGGTGATGCGCCGCTCAACCGACACGGCAAAAAACTCCTCGACCAGCTCGTTACTGCGCCCGATCACCTCGACACCGAACTGGGCGATGGTTTCGGCCTCCAGCACGGTAGGCGACATGAACACGCCACGCCCTTCACGACCGAAGGCGGTCATCAGCGCGCCGTCATCGAACTCGCCCACCACCCGCGGACGCAACTGGTGGCGGGCCAGCCAGCCCTCGAGCTGCTGGCGAACCGAGGAGGCCGCGCCCTGGATCAACATCGGGGCACCATCCAGGCACTGGGGGAAACCGCCCTGAAGGGTGGCCGCCAGGGCGGGCGTCGCAAAAAAACTCATCACCGTGGCGCCCAGGGGATGATTGAAAGCTTTCACGCTCACCCGCCGGGACAGGGGTTCGTCGGCAATCACGAGATCCAGGCGGTGCAGCGCCAGTTGCGCCAGCAGATCGGGAAACTTGCCTTCGCTGCCAATCAGGCGGACCGGCTCAGCCACGGACAGCGCCGGCTCCAGCAGCCGGTAGGCCACCGACTTCGCCACCGAATCAGCCACGCCGACGCGAAACTCCAGCATCCTCTGTCCGCCCCGGGGCTGGCGCAACGCGCCTTCAAGCTGTGCGCCCAGGGCGAAGATCTCGTCGGCGTAACCCAATGCCACCTGACCGTCGCTGGTGAGCTCCAACTGACGGCCGCTTTTGCGAAACAGCGGGCGGCCCAGCCACTGCTCAAGCAGTTTGATCTGACCCGACAGGGTCTGCGGCGTCGTATGCAGCTGCTCGCCGGCGCGCATGACGCCCCCGGCCTTGGCGGCCACCCAAAAATAGTAAAGATGCTTGAAGTTCATGCCGGCGGTCCAATCTGGTCGGGTAGAGTGGGCATATTATTCAGTTTTTGCGAATTGTTTTTCTTGATAATTCGAATTTTCGCGAAGTAATTGACTGCCTATACTTCGCCCTGTCACTGTCTGGGTGACCCCTCAAGGAGTTGTTGCCATGCGTCTGAGTACCAAAGGCCGTTTTGCCGTCACGGCCATGATCGATGTCGGCTTGCGTGCCAACGCCGGCCCGGTGTCTCTCGCAGACATTTCGACGCGCCACCGGATTTCGCTCTCCTACCTGGAGCAGTTGTTCAGCAAGCTGCGCCAGCACGGGCTGGTCGTCAGCACGCGCGGTCCCGGCGGTGGCTACAACCTGGCCCGCAATGCCGAAGCGATCTCGGTGGCGGACATCGTCGGGGCGGTCGAAGGCGCCGGGCGCGACGGTGACGAGAACGAGCACGCGATGTCCGAAGAGGCCGGCGCGGCGGCGATGACGGCCGAACTCTGGGCCACGCTGAATGCCAAGATGATGACCTACCTGCAATCCATCACCTTGGAGACGCTCGTCAGCGAACAGCGTGCCCGTGGTGTGGAGGTCGAGCGCAAGCCGGCCCGCCGCGGCATCTACAAGCAGCCCCAGTCCGAACCGGTGCGGCCAACCACGCCGAATTCGGTGTTCGCCCTGGGCGGACTGCTCCTGTCCGGGCGCTGAATCGTTGTCCAGCGCGACGCTGGGCAACGATGTGAAAATAGTGTGAAGCCCGCCGGTAAGCCGGATTCTGTGCATCCCGGTTGCCCGGGACGTGACCGCCATTACTCTGGGCCGCCAGTCGCCTGACGGCTCGGTGCTACCTACCCGCACACTCCGGGGGCCCCGGTCATGACGCTGCGGCGAACCGCCTCGCTTTGCGTGTGCCTACTTGGTATTGCTGCGCGTAGAGATTGCCCGTTTCACCCGAACTGAATCGGCTCGTCTCTGTTGCTCTGATCCTCACCTTGCGGCCTTGCGGCTTTCGGTGGAGAGGTGTTACCTCCTACGCTGCCCTGTGCAGTCCGGACGTTCCTCCAGTGCGGTGTTTCCACCCGACGCCAAAGCGTCGGCCTTTCGGCTTGCACCAGCGGCGGTCTGGCGCGCTTCACCCCCGCATTATCGCCGCCAGGCATATCCATATGCCCGAAGCGGGAGGGCGACTGCGCCAGAATGCGCCAGTACCCACCCGATCAGGAGACCCGAATGAAAGCCGCCAGCATCCTCGAAACCATCGGCAACACGCCGCATGTGCGCATCAACCGACTGTTCGGCCCCGGACGCCAACGTCTGGATCAAGTCCGAGCGCAGCAACCCCGGCGGCTCGATCAAGGACCGCATTGCGCTGGCCATGGTGGAAGACGCCGAGCGAAGCGGCGCGCTGCAGCCGGGCGGCACCATCATCGAGCCCACCTCGGGCAACACCGGCATCGGCCTGGCGATGGTGGCCGCCGTCAAAGGCTACCAGCTGATCCTGGTGATGCCCGACAGCATGAGCATCGAGCGCCGCCGCCTGATGCTGGCCTATGGCGCGAGCTTCGACCTGACACCGCGCGAAAAAGGCATGAAAGGCGCCATCGCCCGTGCCGAGGAGCTCAAGGCCGCCACGCCCGGCGCCTGGATTCCGCAGCAGTTCGAAAACCCGGCCAACGTCGACGTGCATGTGCGCACCACGGCGCAGGAAATCCTGGCCGACTTTCCCGACGGCATCGACGTGCTGATCACCGGTGTCGGCACGGGCGGCCACCTCACGGGCACAGCCCGCGTGCTCAAGGCTGCCTGGCCGAAGCTCAAAGTCTTTGCCGTCGAACCCGCCGCATCCCCCGTCATCAGCGGCGGTCAGCCCGCGCCGCACCCGATCCAGGGCATTGGCGCCGGCTTCGTGCCGAAGAACCTCGATACCAGCCTGCTCGATGGCGTGATCCTGGTGGAAGCCGAGCCCGCGCGCGAGATGGCGCGACGTTGCGCACGCGAGGAAGGCCTGCTGGTCGGCATTTCCTCCGGCGCCACGCTGGCCGCGATCGCGCGGAAACTGCCCGACCTCCCCGCTGGCGCCACGGTGCTGGGCTTCAACTACGACACCGGCGAGCGTTACCTGTCAGTCGAAGGCTTCCTGCCAGCCCCCTGAACGGACAGGACCCGTACGTCCGGCGCCGCGCCTTATCATGGCGGCCTCTGCTTGATCGACACGAGCCACGAGACCCCCATGATCCGCCTCTCCGAACTCAAACTCCCACTGTCCGCCCTGCCGGTCCACGCGCCCCGCGCCGCCGATGCAGAGTCGGAAACCGACCAGGACCGCCTGCCACCACCCCACCCGGAGGCCGCCCTGCGGCGCCTCGCTGCCGGGGCGCTGGGCCTTCAGGAGGCCGAACTGGCCAGCCTGCAAGTGTTCAAACGCAGCTTCGATGCCCGCAAGATCGACCTGCTGGCCGTCTACATCGTGGACGTCGGCTTGACCGATCCGGCCCAAGAGCCGGCGCTGCTGGCGCGACAAGGCGAGAATCCGCACATCACGGCCACTCCCGACATGCAGTGGCAGCCGGTGGGCCTGGCGAACGGCAAGACAGCGGTACGCCCGGTGGTCGTCGGCTTCGGCCCCTGCGGCATCTTTGCCGCGCTGGTGCTGGCGCAGATGGGTTTTCGGCCCATCGTGCTGGAACGTGGCAAGACCGTGCGCGAGCGCACCCGAGACACCTGGGGCCTGTGGCGCAAGCACCAGCTCAATCCGGAGTCGAACGTGCAGTTCGGCGAAGGCGGCGCCGGCACCTTCAGCGACGGCAAACTCTACAGCCAGATCAAGGACCCTCGCCACCTCGGCCGCAAGGTGATGCAGGAGTTCGTCAAGGCCGGCGCGCCGCCAGAAATCCTGTACGTGGCGCACCCGCACATCGGCACCTTCAAGCTGGTGAAGGTGGTGGAGAACCTGCGCGAACAGATCATCGCGCTGGGTGGCGAAATCCGCTTCGAGCACCGCGTGACCGACGTGCTGATCGAAGAAGACAAGGGCGGGCGGCACCTGCGCGGACTCACGGTGCTGAACCAAGCCACGGGCCAAAGCACCGCCTTGCGTGCCGATCACGTCATCCTGGCGCTGGGCCACAGTTCGCGCGACACCTTTGCCATGTTGTTCGAGCGCGGCGTTCAGATGCAGGCCAAAGCGTTCTCGGTGGGTTTTCGCGTCGAGCATCCGCAGGGCGTGATCGACCGCGCCCGGTGGGGGCGCCACGCGGGCCACCCTTCGCTCGGCGCGGCGGACTACAAGCTGGTGCACCACGCCAGCAACGGGCGCACGGCCTACAGCTTCTGCATGTGTCCCGGCGGCACGGTTGTGGCGGCCACCTCGGAACCGGGCCGCGTGGTGACCAACGGCATGAGCCAGTATTCGCGCAACGAGCGCAACGCGAACGCCGGCATGGTGGTCGGCATTGATCCGAGCGATTACCCCGCCGACGCCGCCCAGTACGAGGTGCACCTGGGCGCCAGCTACGGTGTCGAGGCGCTGGGCGCCGGACATCATCACCCGCTGTCCGGCATCGTGCTGCAGCGCCAGCTTGAATCGCATGCCTACGGGCTCGGTGGCGGCGACTACAGCGCACCCGCCCAGCTGGTGGGCGACTTCATCGCGGGCAAGCCCTCGAGCCAGCTGGGCGATGTGATGCCCTCCTACAAGCCCGGCGTGCGCCTGGGCGATCTGCGCACGGCCCTGCCCGGCTATGCCATCGAGGCGCTGCGCGAGGCCTTGCCGGCATTTGGTCGCAAGATCAAGGGCTTCGACCGGCACGACGCGGTGCTGACCGGCGTCGAAACCCGCACCTCGTCGCCTCTGAAGATGGGCCGAGACGACCATTTCCAGAGCCTCAACACCCGCGGCCTGTACCCTGCGGGCGAAGGGGCCAGCTACGCCGGCGGCATCCTGTCAGCGGGTGTGGACGGCATCAAGGTCGGCGAAGCGGTGGCTCGCTGCATGCTGAGGCTGGCCTGAGCCGCAATCGGCGCGCCAGGGTGGCTTCGCGACCAACCCAGGACATACTCAAGAACAATAGCAACATTCGGCCATTCGACGCTGGGAAATGGCCAATTTCTTTCGAAATATCCAGTCTGGAGTGCTGGACACCCCGGCCAGCCGCCCGAAGGCTCGTTCGCTCAGCCCTGACGTGCCTGCAACGCGGCGATGCGCTCCTCGATCGGCGGGTGCGTGGAAAACAGCTTGCCGATGCCGCCCGCGATGCCCATGGCGGCCATGCTCTTGGGCAGTTCGGCGGTGTGCACACCGCCCAGGCGGGCCAGCGCGTTGATCATGGGCTGCTTGCGGCCCATCAGGCTCGCGGCACCCGCATCGGCGCGGAACTCGCGCTGGCGGCTGAACCAGGCCACGATGATGGCAGCCACGAAGCCCAGCACAATGTCGAGCACCACCGTCGTGATCATGTAGCCAATACCGGGGCCGCTGCTGCGATCGTCGCCCTTGCGCAGGAAGCTGTCCACCGCATAGCCGATCACCCGGCTCAGGAACACGACGAAGGTGTTCATCACGCCCTGGATCAGCGTCATCGTCACCATGTCGCCGTTGGCGATGTGCGCCACCTCGTGGCCGATCACCGCCTCGACCTCTTCGTGCGTCATGTTCTGCAGCAGCCCGGTGGACACGGCCACCAGGGCCGAGTTCTTGAAGGCGCCGGTGGCAAAGGCGTTGGGGTCGCCCTCGAAGATGCCGACGTCGGGCATGCCGATGCCCGCCTTGTCGGCGAACTTGCGCACCGTCTCGACGATCCAGGCTTCGTCGGCCGTGCGCGGCTGCTCGATGATCTGCACGCCGGCACTCCATTTGGCCATCGGCTTGCTGATCAGCAGTGAAATGATGGCGCCACCGAAGCCCATCACCAGTGCAAAGCCCAGCAGCGCGCCCAGGTTCAGGCCATTGGCCGTGAGATAGCGGTTCACGCCCAGCAGGCTGGCGACGATGCCCAGCACCGCCACGACGGCCACATTGGTCAGGACAAACAGAAGGATGCGTTTCATGGTTTCTTTCCGAAAGGCCCCGGTATCGGGGGATGAATGGCCAGAATGGTAGGGGCGTGCCGCTGGAAATCAAGAATCCGGGACTGAATTCCGACGAGCTCTGCGGTTATTGTGCCGGCGCCTCCCGGCGCAGGGGACGAAAGACCTGCGGATCGGCATAGAACCCTGGATCTTCGTTGGCCGGCCACCAGCCCGGCACACCCAGCACCGGCAGGGGCACAAAGGGCTTGGCCGCCAGCTTCGCCGGCTTCAGGTCATCCGCCAGCCAGGCGTCGAGGGTGCGAGGGTCCACCCAGGGCGCGTCGACACGCCAGACGTG
This sequence comes from Candidatus Skiveiella danica, assembly GCA_016721925.1. Lineage (GTDB taxonomy): Bacteria > Pseudomonadota > Gammaproteobacteria > Burkholderiales > Burkholderiaceae_C > Skiveiella > Skiveiella danica. The sequence goes on along the minus strand of JADKHE010000004.1, from coordinate 219,079 downwards.
CACCGTGATGGATTTGTAGGGTGAAACGAGCTTCTCCAGCGCCGCATGGCCGAACACCAGGAGTTGCGCCTGGCGCCACAGCGGGCGCATTTCGCCGAACAGCCGCGCCCATTCGCGTCGGGCCAGCGCGTCCCACAGCCGATCCGGTGCGTGCAGCAGCGCAGCGTTCTCGTCGAACACGGTGCACGCGTCGCGCACCGGCCCCCGCACGGCCTGGATGCCGGCGGCAGCAATCTCGGCAGCCTGCAACTCGTTCAGTCGCTTCTTGGTGCGCGGAAACCGCATCCAGCACAGCGCATTGAAAAAGTCGTGCAGGTTCTCGCGGGTAGGGACCTGGCCGGCTTCGAAGATGAATTGCTCGTAGGCCGTTCCCGGCGGTAGCTCGGCCTGCGGCACGAAATGTGGCCCGTCGGCGCCGATGCGTTGCGTCAGCGCTTCAGGGAGGCCTTCACCGTCGTCCCAAGCCGTCCGAACTGCAGCACCATCGTCGGCAAACGGTGCGTTCCAAGGCGTTGCCCAGTCGAGCGCAGGAAATTTTCGCTCCTCGGAGTCTGCGCGACAGTTCAGAGTGACCTCTCCAAACGAACCTGTTTTGGCGCGCCCTTCAAGGGAAGCACAGTGAAGAACGCAGGACACTTGCGGAACAGCTGATGCAACGGGGCGTTTCCCGACTTGATGCCCGATTCTCGCAAGGGAGTACCCAACTGATTGAGTTGCTTGATCGTGTGGGGGCGCCACAAGCCAACAGCACCGAGGATTTTCCTCGCGATCGCCGCTTCATCTGCAGAGGGCTGCGTAGGCGGGGCGGATTGCGTCACAAACGTCGGCGCTGGTCCCTTGGTCTCGGAGGAGATCTTCGAAGGCGTGCTGAGCTGCATCCCGACTTGACTGCTTTGTTCCGGCTTCGAGTGATTGCTGTCCACAACCGACGCAGGAGCTGCTACAGGCGGTGCTGGCTCCGACTTGACAGACAAAACATCGAAGCGCACCACGCGGTCATAGAAAGAAACCATCGCCTCAAAAGCAATCGATTTCTTGGCAAAACAGGTGACCTCGCACCCCAACTCCCTCAACTGCAATGACAACGGTGCGAAGTCGGCGTCTCCCGACGCTATTCCGAAACGCCGAGTCCCCTGCTTGAAGTGAAGCATCAGAGCGTCAACGATCAGTCCCGCATCGGTTGTATTCTTGTTCAGTGGCAGGAATGGCAACAGTCGCGCAGCCAGTTCCTGCCAAACCGGTTTGAGTTCTTCCTTGAACAGATGTTTGGGATCGCCATGCACATGACACGTAAACCCTTTGCCAGCGATCTGACCAAACTGGCTGTGGATTGCCCGGAGTTGATCTGGATCGTGAAAGTTGTCAACGTCGATCAGTAACGCGGCTTGAATACTGTTCGCGACGGTTCCGTTGATGACCATAACGCCCTTTCATGCGCTCGAATCTGTATTCAGACCGCCAACCGCCACGGCAGCGCCTCGCCCGAACGCAGCGGTTTGAGTTCGGCCTCGCCGAAGGCAAAACTCTCCGGCGGCGTCCAGCTTTCCTTGCGCAGGGTGATGGTGCCGGTGTTGCGCGGCAGGCCATAGAAGTCGGCGCCGAAAAAGCTCGCGAAGCCTTCGAGCTTGTCGAGCGCGCCGACGGCGTCGAAGGCCTCGGCATACATCTCCATCGCCGCATGCGCGGTGTAGCAGCCGGCGCAACCGGTGGCGTGCTCCTTCAGGTGCGCCGGGTGCGGCGCGCTGTCGGTGCCGAGGAAGAACTTGGGGTTGCCGCTGGTGGCCGCCGCAACCAGCGCCACGCGATGGGTCTCTCGCTTGAGCACCGGCAGGCAGTAGTAATGCGGACGGATGCCGCCGGTGAAGATGGCGTTGCGGTTGTAAAGCAGGTGGTGCGCCGTGAGGGTGGCGCCCAGGTAGCGGTCTGCCGACGCCACGTACTGCGCGGCCTCCTTCGTGGTGATGTGCTCCATCACGACTTTCAGCTCGGGGAAATCGCGGCGCAACGGCATCAGCTGCTCCTCGATGAACACCGCCTCTCGGTCGAACAGGTCGATATCCGGGCTGGTGACCTCGCCGTGCACCAGCAGCAGGATGCCTTCGCGCTGCATGGCTTCCAGCGTGGCGTAGGTCTTGCGAATGTCAGTCACGCCCGCATCGCTGTTGGTGGTGGCCCCCGCAGGATAGAGCTTGACAGCCACCACGCCCGCCTCCTTGGCGCGGCGGATTTCATCGGGTGGCAAGTTGTCGGTGAGGTACAGCGTCATCAACGGCTCGAAGGCCATGCCGGCGGGCACGGCGGAGCGGATGCGATCGCGGTAGGCCACGGCCTGGGCCGCGGTGGTCACTGGCGGCTTGAGGTTGGGCATGATGATCGCGCGGGCGAATTGCGCGGCGGTGTGCGGCACCACGGTCTCCAGCGCGGCGCCGTCGCGCACGTGCAGGTGCCAGTCGTCGGGGCGGGTCAGGGTGATTTCACGTGTCATGCCAGCATTGTCCCAGACCTCCCCGGGCCTGCAAGTCCAGGCAAGGCCACGTCCCCGCGCTGCCCTGGGGCGCTGTGTGCAGTGAGGTCAAGGAGGAGACGAGGGCGCCATGCCCTCGTCGGGGGACACGAACGGCGCCATTCGCCCGCCGTCGCCGGCTCGTTTCCGGCCGGCCAGGACGCCGGGCGGATCGCGTGGCGCTCAGTGCGCCAGGATCTTGTTGAGGAAGTCCTTGGTGCGTGCCTGCCGGTTCTCGGGGTGGCCGAAGAACTCGTCCTTGGAGCAGTCTTCCAGGATGCGGCCGCCGACGTCGATGAAGATCACGCGGTTGGCCACCTTGCGGGCGAAGCCCATCTCGTGCGTGACGACCATCATGGTCATGCCTTCCTTGGCCAGGTGCACCATCACGTCCAGCACCTCGCCGACCATTTCCGGGTCGAGCGCGGAGGTCGGCTCGTCGAACAGCATCACGATCGGGTCCATCGACAGCGCACGGGCAATGGCCACGCGCTGCTGCTGCCCGCCCGAGAGCTGGCCGGGAAACTTGTCCTTGTGCGCCATCAGGCCCACGCGGTCGAGCATCTTGAGGCCGCGGGTCCTGGCTTCGTCGGGCGTGCGGCCCAGCACCTTGATCTGCGCGATCGTCAGGTTTTCCGTCACAGACAAGTGCGGAAACAGCTCGAAACTCTGGAACACCATGCCCACGTGCGAGCGCAGCTTGGGCAGGTCGGTCTTGGCGTCGTACAGGCTGATGCCGTTGACCGAGATTTCACCCTTCTGGATCGGCTCCAGGCCGTTGACCGTCTTGATCAGGGTGGACTTGCCGGAGCCTGACGGCCCGCAGACCACCACCACATCGCCCTTGGCGATGCTGACCGAACAGTCGTTGAGCACCTGCACCGGGCCATACCACTTGGACACGTTTTTGATTTCGATCATGTTTCTCTCCGATGCTCAACGAACGATGGCGATCTTCGCCTGCAACCGCTTGACCGACCAGGACAGGCCGTAGCAGATCGCGAAATAGACCACGGCGGCCAGCAGGTAGGCCTCTTCGGGGCGCCCGTAGATCTTGCCGGCGGTGGTGAAGCCCTTGAGCATGTCGTAGGCGCCGATGGCGTAGACCAGCGAGGTGTCCTGGAACAGGATGATGGTCTGCGTGAGCAGCACCGGCAGCATGTTGCGAAAGGCCTGCGGCAGCACCACCAGGCGCATGTTCTGGGCATAGGTCATGCCCAGCGCCTGCCCGGCAAACACCTGGCCGCGCGGAATTGACTGGATGCCCGCGCGCATGATTTCGCTGAAGTACGCCGCCTCGAAGGCGATAAAGGTGATGTAGGCCGAGTATTCGGCCCGGTTGTTCATGCCGCCCGGCAGGTAACCGTAGACCCAGCTCGGCACCAGCAGGAAGAACCAGAGGATCACCATCACCAGCGGGATCGAGCGCATGCCGTTGACGTAGATGGTGGCGGGCAGGGCCAGCACCTTGTTGCCGGACAGCCGCATCAGCGCCAGCACCGTGCCCAGCAGGATGCCGCCCAAGGTGGCCACGACGGTCAACTGCACGCTGAAGCGCAAACCGCCCAGCACGAATTTGCTGAGAACATCCCAGTTGAGAAAAGTGAGATCAAGGCCAAGCATGTCAGTGCCCCCCGCCGGTGCCACCCGCGACGATGAAGCCGGGGATGCGGACCTTGGTCTCGATGAAGCCGAACACGCGGTTCACGGCAAACGCCGAGATCGCGTAGAGGATCGTCACCGCGAGGTACACCTCGATGCCGCGCGAGGTCTCTTCCTGCGCCTGCATCGCGAACATCGTCAGCTCGGCGATCGACACGGCAAACGCCACCGACGAGTTCTTCAGCAGGTTCATCGACTCGCTGGTTAACGGCGGCAGGATGATGCGAAAGGCCATCGGCAGGATCACGTACCGGTAGGTCTGCGCCGTCGTGAAACCCAGCGCCATGCCGGCATAGCGCTGGCCCTTGGGCAGGGCTTGAACCCCGGCCCGCACCTGCTCGGCAATCCGCGCCGAGGTGAAGAAGCCCAGGGCAAACACCACCAGCACAAAGCCCGGCACCTGCTGGAACGCGGGGATCACCTTGGGCACCACGAAATACCAGAGAAAGATCTGCACCAGCAGCGGAATGTTGCGAAACAGTTCCACCCAGACGTTGGCCAGGCGCACCAGCCAGGGGCTGTTCGGCAGCGTGCGCAAGGTGCCCATGATGCCGCCGAGCGACACCGCCACCACCCAGGAACAACCGGCCACCGCCAGCGTCCAGCTCCAGGCGTCCATCATCCATTGAAGGTACGTCCGGCCGCTGCCGTCGTCGCTCAAGAAAACCTGCCAGTCCCACGTCATGTCGATCTCCGCAAGGGTTGTCCCACCGGTATCCTCTTGGTCGCGCACCTGTGCCGCACCGACCGCCTGAACAAGAACCCCGCCGCAGGCCATGCCCCGGCGGGGTCCGTGTGCCCGTCAGATCAGAGACTTACTTCTTGGCGTAGTCTTCCATCGGCTTGTCGTTCGGGTTCGCCCAGGCCGCCTTGGTGCTCTCGCTGGCGGGCAGGCCGACCCTGACGTTCTTCGGCGGGATCGGCTGCACGAACCACTTGTCGTAGATCTTCAGGATTTCGCCCGACTTCATCAGGTCCTTCAGCGTGTCGTCGGCCAGCTTCTTGAAGGCCGGGTCGTCCTTGCGCAGCATGATGGCGATCGGCTCGACCGACAGGATTTCACCGACGATCTTGAAATCGGCCGGGTTCTTGGCGTTGGCGATGTTGCCGGCCAGGATGGAGCCGTCCATCACGAAGGCCTCGGCGCGGCCGGACTCGAGCAGCAGGAAGCTGTCGGCATGGTCCTTGCCGAAGATCTCCTTGAAGTCGATGCCACTGGCGCGCTCGTTCTTGCGCAGGGTCTGCACCGAGGTGGTGCCCGTGGTGGTGGCGACGTTCTTGCCATTGAGCTGCGCAATCGAGGTGATGCCCGAGCTGGCCTTGACCGCGATGCGCACTTCCTCGACGAAGGTGGTGTCGGCAAAAGCCACGTCCTTCTGGCGTGTGGCGTTGTTGGTGGTGGAGCCGCACTCGATGTCCACGGTGCCGTTTTGCACCAAGGGAATGCGGTTCTGGGAGGTGACCGACTGGTATTTGACTTCCAGCTTCTTGCCGGCGGCCTTTTCCAGGTTGGCGATGATGCGCTGGCACAGCTCGACGTGGTAACCCGCGTACTTGCCGTCTCCGAGGGTATAGGACAGGGCGCCGGACGAATCGCGAACTCCCATCGTGACGCTGCCGGAGGCCTTGACCTTGGCGATCGTGTCATTGGCCTGGGCCATGGCGCCGCCGGCGGCGAGGGCCATCACGGCAAAAGCGATCAGATGCTTCTTCATACAGATTCCTTGCGTTGATAAAGGTAAAAAAACCGGGTGAACAAATTCTAGGCATTCGGCTTGGCGGGTAAACCCGGAAAACCCTTGTGCGTGGAAACACGCATCTTGAGCCGGCGCCTGCACACAAGCAGGCTTCATGCCCGTACGGTCTCACATCGGTCGGCACCACCCACTGGGTTCGGCGCCGGCCGCTTTCTGCAACGGCGCGAACTGTAAATGGCGGCCTCATGAATGACCAATGCCAATTCACACACCGGTTATGCAAGAAATGTATAACCGGTCCGATCCTCCTATGCCGCTGCGGATTGGGCCTCCAGAAAGGCCCAAAGCGCCTGCGCCGGGCCCTTGGAGGCCTCTTTGGTCGAGGGTTTTCCCCGATAAGCCCGGACATCCATGAGCAGCTCCAAACCGGTCATTCCAGGCGGCGTGGCCTTGACGAGCTTGCGTTCGCGCAGCTCCTTCTTAACGGCGCTGTAGGGCAGGAAGGCCACGCCATGGCCTTCCAGAGCCATGACCTTCAGGCCTTCGGCCATGTCGGTCTCGTACACGCGATCCAGGTGGATGGCGGTGCCCGCGTCCTTGAGGATCAGGTCCGCCACCCGCCCCAGATAGGCGCCGGGCGCATAGCCCAGGTAGGGCAAGGGCTGGCCCGGACGTCCCGGCAGACAGAACAGCGGCGCACCATCCGCATCCGCCTTGACATAGGGTGCCAGCATTTCCTGCCCGAGACGCACCATCTCGTAGCGGTCGGGGTCGAGCTGCAGCGGCTGTGAGGCATGGTGATAGGCGATGAGCACGTCGCAGCCGCCTTCGACCAGGCGCATCACCGCATCGTGCACATTCAGCGCGATCAGCCGGCTCTTGATCGGCCCGAACGATTCGCGCAGGCTCGACATCCAGGCCGGGAAGAAGGTGAAGGCCAGCGTGTGCGGCACCGCGAACTCGATCACGTCATGGCCTGCGGTGGCGTGGCCGCGCAGCATGGCCCGTGTGGTCTGCAAGGCCTGAAGCATCTCCAGCGACTGGTCGTACAGCGTCTGCCCGGCCGGCGTGAGGCGCGTGGGGTAGGAGCTGCGATCCACCAGGTCGGTGCCGGCCCAGGCTTCCAGCGACTGGATGCGCCGCGAAAACGCCGGCTGGGTGATATGACGAAGCTGGGCCGAGCGGCTGAAGCTGCGGGTTTCGGCCAGGCTGACGAAGTCTTCAAGCCACTTGGTTTCCATGCTGCGGATGATAAGCGCCGCGGCAGGAACCCGAGTTACTCCTTTTCTGATAGCTGACTGCGACCGAGCGACGCCGGGAAGGTGCCAAATTCCAGTCAAAAACCCGTCAGAAGGGCAGGTTGGAGACTTGCGCGCTACATTGAAAGCATGAAACGCATCCTGATCCTCGGTGGCACCGGCTTTGTCGGACGCCGCATCTGCGTCCTGCTGTCACATGCGGGCTGGCCCGTCACTGTGCCCTCGCGCAATCCCGGGCAAGCCCGCCACCTTGCAGGGCGGCCCGGGATCACGATGGTCCCCCGGGATGTGCACGACGAGGCCACGCTGGTGCGCCTGCTCACCGGCGCTGATGCGCTGGTGAATCTGGTGGCCATCCTGCATGGCAGCGAGGCGGCCTTTGAGCAGGTGCATGTCGAGCTGCCAAAGAAGCTCGCCCGCGCCTGCGCCGCGGCCGGTGTGCGCCGGCTGGTGCAGATCAGCGCGCTGGGCGCGGCCCTGGACGGTCCGTCGATGTACCAGCGCAGCAAGGCGCGCGGCGAGGCCGTGCTGCAGGCCGCAGCAACAGCGGGCACGCTGGACCTGACCGTGCTGCGCCCGAGCGTGATCTTCGGCGCGCAAGACAAGTTCTTGAACGTATTCGCCCAGCTGCAGCGGATGTTCCCGTTGATCCCGCTGGCCGGCGCGAACACTCGGTTCCAGCCAGTCTGGGTGGAAGACGTGGCTGCGGCGGTGATGCGCTGCTTGCAGGACGACGCCACCATCGGCCAGACCTTCGAGGCCTGCGGCCCCGAGGTCTTCACCCTGCGGGACCTCGTGCGCCTGGCCGGCCAATACGCCGGCGTCAACCAAGGGCGCGGGCGCCCGGTGTTGGGACTGCCCATGACCCTGGCGCGCCTGCAGGCCTGGCTGATGGAACGCCTGCCCGGCGAGCCGCTGATGAGCCGCGACAACCTGGACTCGATGGCCGTGGACAACGTCGCCACCGGCACCGTGCCCGGCCTGGACGCACTGGGCATCACGCCGGCCGCGCTGGCCGCGATCGCCCCCGGTTACCTGCGCAAGCGCTGAGCGCGCGCACCCCCGTCGCGCCCGACAGCCTGCCGCCGCATCAATCAGGACGTGATTTCGCATCAATCGCCGCGGCACGGCGCGTTAGCATCGCACTCCACAGCAACCTTGGCGGGCGTCCGGCACCGGATCACCAGATCGCACCGCCAACCCGACCGAAAGGCTCTCCATGCCCAAGCTTTACATCGGCAACAAGAACTATTCCTCCTGGTCCATGCGCCCGTGGGTGCTGATGAAGCAGGTCGGCATTCCGTTCGAGGAGGTCATGGTGCGCTTCGACTCGTTCGACGCCGGCTCGGCCTTCAAGCAGGCGGTGGCGGCACAGAACCCGGTCGGCAAGGTCCCCGTGCTGGTAGAGGACGACGGCTTTGCCGTGTGGGACACGCTGGCCATCGCCGAAACCCTGGCCGAGCAGTTTCCCGAGAAGCAGCTCTGGCCGGCCGACCCCCGCGCCAGGGCCCGCGCACGCAGCGTCTGCGCCGAGATGCACAGCGGCTTCGGCGCCCTGCGCAGCGCCTGCCCGATGAACATCGAGGCTTCGCTGCCGCCCATCGGCGCGCTGGCGCTGCGCGACAAGCCCGGCGTGCGCGCCGACCTGGCCCGCCTGGTGTCCATGTGGAGCGAGCTGCTGGCGCAACATGGCGGGCCGATGCTCTTCGGCCAGTTTTCCATCGTCGATGCCTATTTCGCGCCGGTGGTCATGCGCATCCGCACCTACGCCCTGCCCGTGCCAGCGCCCGTGGCCGCCTACATCGAGCGCCTGTGCGCCTTGCCCGGCGTGAAGGCCTGGATCGATGGCGCGCTGGCGGAAAAGGACTTCCTCGACTTCGAGGAGCCGTACCGCCTGGCGCGGGACTGACGCGGCGGACCCATCCCCCGATACACTGCGGCGATGCAGATTTATCGGGTGGGTGGATCGGTGCGCGACGAGTTGCTGGGCCTGCCGGTCAAGGACCGCGACTGGGTGGTCGTGGGCGCCACGCCCGAGCAGATGAGCGCGCTGGGCTACCTGCCCGTGGGCAAGGATTTCCCGGTCTTCCTGCATCCGCAGACCCGTGAGGAATACGCGCTGGCGCGCACCGAGCGCAAGACCGCGCGCGGCTACAAGGGCTTCGCCATCCACACCTCGCCCGAGGTGACACTGGAGGAAGACCTGGCGCGGCGGGATCTTACGATCAATTCGATAGCTGTTCATGGCCATTTGACGCCGGGATCTGGCCAGAATAAGCCAACAAATGACCTGGTCGACCCCTACGGCGGCCAGCGCGACCTGCAGGCCCGCGTGCTGCGCCATGTCACCGACGCCTTCCGCGAAGACCCGGTGCGCATCCTGCGCGTGGCGCGCTTTGCAGCGCGGTTCAGCGACTTCCGCGTGGCCCCGGAGACCCTGCAGCTGATGCGCGAGATGGTGGAGCACGGTGAGGCCGACCACCTGGTCGCCGAGCGGGTCTGGCAGGAAATGGCGCGCGGGCTGATGGAGGCCACGCCCTCGCGCCTGTTCGACGTGCTGATCGAGTGCGGCGCGCTGAAGGTGCTGCTGCCCGAGCTGGACCGCCTGTGGGGCGTGCCGCAGCGCGCCGACTACCACCCCGAGGTCGACACCGGCGTGCACGTGATGATGGTGCTCGACATGTGCGCACGGCTGCAGGCGCCACTTGCGGTGCGCTTTGCCTGCCTGGTGCACGACCTGGGCAAGGGCACCACGCCCGCCGACCAGCTGCCGCGCCACATCGGCCACGAGGAACGCAGCGTGCGCCTGCTCAAGGGCGTGTGCGAGCGCCTGCGCGTGCCGGTGGACTGCCGCGAACTGGCCGAGGTGGTGGCGCGCGAGCACGGCAACATCCACCGCAGCGGCGACTTTTCCGCGGCGGCGCTGGTGCGCCTGCTGGAGCGCTGCGACGCCTTGCGCAAGCCGGCGCGCTTCGGCGAGATCCTGCTGGCCTGCGAATGCGACGCGCGCGGGCGCCTGGGCTTCGAGGACCAGCCCTACCCGCAGCGGGCACGCCTGGCCGGCGCGCTGGCAGCGGCGCAGTCGGTGGCCACCGCCGACATCGCGCAGCAGGCCATGGCCGAGGGCCTCAGCGGCCCGAAGGTGGGCGAGCGCATCCAGGCGGCGCGGACCGTGGCGGTGTCGGCGTGGCTGGCCAGCCAATCCCCGGTGACGGACGGCTGAAAACAAAAAGGCCGCGCGCCCCGACCAGGGGTCGCGCGGCCTGCCGGCCCGCCGGCGGGGTTCACCCCCTCACTGCGAGATCTTGACTTCCTTGAAGTTCGGATCGGCCTTGATCTGGGCGTCGGTGTAGGGCAGTTTCACCCACTCGCCGGCGGAGTACTTGCGGGTCTGGTCGCTGAAATTCACGTGCGCGGGGTTCGTCGACTGGCTGTAGGTCAGGATGCCTTCGGCCACCGGGCCGTTGTCATCCCAGGTGACGAACTGCATGTAGCTGTTGCCATAGGCGCCCGCGTTGGTCTTGGGATCGCCGGTGTAGACATAGGTGCCCGGCGCAATCTCGACCTTCTGGCCGCGCCAGTTGTTGAAGGTGTATCGGCCGCCCGGGATCGACAGATTGCCTTCCGCACGCTGAACGACCTGCACGTCGGCGGGGCGAATGCGCCGCTTGGCGAACGAGTCGAACTGGGCCGTGGCCACCAGGGCTTCGAGCTTGGTCAGCGCGGCGGCCGTGCCGGCATTGCCGCGGGGCGTCTCCAGCGGGTCGGCCGGATTGAACGCAACCGACCACCACGACGGCGCCTCCAGCTCGCCCAGCGCCGCGTAGAACTCGAGGAACAGCACCGCCCCCACGCTCATCGGCGCATGGGTCTTGTCCCAGTCCTTCAGCACGGCGCAGGCATCCTTGGCCGCCGCCGACGCCGTGGGGCTGGCCAGACACTCGGCGGTGAAGCCGGGCAGCCATTTCTCGGCCTTGAAGAAGCGGCTCTTCTGGTAGATCTGCTGCAGGTTGGCCACCGTGAAGCGGTTGCCCGGCAGGCCATCGGCGCCGGACAGGCGGTCGCGCACGATGGCGTGGCCGGTGCGGGTGCGGTTGTTCTGCACCGAGCCTTCGGCATCGGGCCCGGTGGCGATGATCTTGGGGTAGCCGGTCAGGAAGGTGTTCGCGGTGGACCACCAGTGGCTGTCGTTGGCGTTCACGATGTAATCCGAGCGCTTGATCGAGGGCCGTTGCGCCGCACCGATGCTGCCGGACCAGTCGCAGGCCGACGCCGTGCCCGCCATCACGACCAGGCCGGTGGTGGCCATCAGGTCCTGGAACGGCGCCCCGACGTCGCGCCCCGGCACACAGGCCGCGAGCTGGGCATCGGCCACCTTGGCAGCCACCGAATAGTTGAGGTACATCGCGTCACCGTTCTTGTCGGCCGCCATGGTGTTGACCCAGGGCATGGCGGTGTGGGTGGCGGCCGCCTGCAGCAGGCCGTCCACGCTGGTGGCCTTGCCATTCAGGATGACCTGGTCGATCAGCTTGTAGTTGCTGTAGTTGGCGTCCTGGATCGCAAAGGCCGAACTGCGGCCCCAGGCAAAGTCCTTGTCCATGAGCATCGGGCCGAACTCGGTGGTGTAGAGCGTGCGGCTGACCGTCGTCAGCTTGCCATCCGCGCCTTTGGCGGAAATGCTCAGCGGCACGGCCGTCATCGGCTTGGATGCGCCATCCTTGATGTAGCGGGTCGGGTTGGACGGGTCCAGCGCCAGATACCGCAGCGTGAAGCGGTTGTCGGTGGAGAAGGTATGGGTCCAGCCCAGGGTGCTGTTGAAACCGATCAGCGGCAGGGGCACGCCCAGCAGCGTCGCGCCCATCACGTCGTACTTTTCGTTCGGCACCGTGATGTGGATCTGGTGCAGGCGCAACGCACCCCACCAGGGGAAGTGCGGGTTGCCCATCACGATGCCCTTGCCGCTCTGCGTGACCTCGCGCCCCAGGCCAAAGCCGTTGGAGCCAATGGTGTGGTCCTGCAGGTTCTGCAGGGCGGCGACCATCGGCGAGGCGGCCAGCTGGCGGGCGCTGGGCAGCTTTTCGCGCCGGTTCGACTTGAGCGAGGCCACCGCCGTCGCCGGGGGCTGGGCATTGCCGATCGAGTTGATGAAATTCAGGGAACTGCCGGCCACGGCCGCCTGCGTCAGGCGCAGATAGGCCTCGTCCTCGGTCATGGGTTTGACCCAGTCGGCACTGCGGCATTCGGCCGGCAGGTTGGCCGCACCGGTGTCGCTCAGGTAGCGGTTGTACCCGGCCGCAAAGCCCGTCACGATGTCGCGGGCGGCCTGGCTGGAGTTGCTCTTGATCCGGTCTGCCTGCGCCTTGTTGAACAGCAGCTTGTAGTAAAAATCCGAATCCACGTTGCCGGAGGTGGTGCCCAGCTGGCCCAGGTAGCCACCGGTGGCGCCAAAGTACTGCGCGCGCTCGCCGCGCAGGGTGACCAGTTCTTCGGCATACAGGCAGAAATTCTGCTGGGCGAACGCGTAGCCGTAACCGAAACCGGCACCCTTGAAGTTGTCGGCCAGCACGTGCGGCACGCCGTAGCTGGTGGTGCGGATGGTGGCGGCGTATTCAGGCGTGATGGTGTTGTCGCTGCTGGAACAGGCGGCCAGGATGGCCGCCACGGCAACGGCGCTCAGCTTCAGCGGGGTGGCGAATCGGTCGCCGCGTCGGAACACAGGTTTCATTGTTGTCTCCTTGGTTTGGGCCTTGAACCGGACCTCGGTCGGGCCCTGGAACGATGATAGGGGCGCCAGGCGGGGCCGCTCAGCTTGGTTTTCCCTAAGCCCGTTATGCTCGCCGCATGAAAGCCGATCTGCTGGCCCTGGCCGCCATCGCCCTGTGGGGCACGCTGGCGCCACTGGGCGTGAAACTGTCCCATGTGCCCCCGTTCCTGCTGACCGGCCTCGGCCTGCTCGTGGGCAGCCTGATCGCGCTGCCGCTGTCGCGCTTTCGCCTGAGCGCGTGGAAGGTGCCCGTGCCGACGCTCGCGGTGGGCATCTACGGCCTGTTCGGTTTTCACTTCCTGCTGTTCATGGCCCTGCGCACGGCACCGGCCGTGGAGGCCAACCTGATCAACTACCTCTGGCCGCTGGGCATGGTGGTGCTGGCGCCGCTGTTCCTGCCCGGGGTGACGCTGCACACCCGGCACGTGGTGGCGGCGCTGATCGGCTTTGCCGGCGCGGCGATCGCGATCCTGGGCCGGGGCGGCTCGGGCGGGAGCGGCGGAGGCTTTCAGATCGGCTACCTGCTGGCGCTGGCCTCGGCCTTCGTCTGGTCCAGCTACTCGCTGCTGACGCGCCGCCTGCCGCACTTTCCGACCGCCGCGGTGGGCGGTTTCGCGGCCGCGTCCGGCTTGCTGTCGCTGGGCTGCCATGTGGCGCTGGAGCCCGCGATTGCGCTGACCGCGAGCGACGCCCTGCTGATCGCGGCGCTGGGCCTCGGCCCACTCGGTGGGGCGTTCTTTCTCTGGGACGCGGCGATCAAGCAGGGCGACACCCGGCGCATCGGCCTGCTGGCCTTCGCCACGCCCATCCTCTCCACCGTGTTGCTGCTGGTGAGCACGGGCCAGCCGCTGCTGTGGAACGTGGCGGTGGCGGCCGTCCTGGTGGTGGGGGCGGCGATCTGGGGCAGCCGCTAGCCCAGCCCGGAATCGCCACCGGCTACGGGCCGTTCAGCGCCGATTCGCCTGCACCCAGCGCGCAATGTCCGCCGCCGAACGCATCGCGCCCGCCTGGCGCGCCACCTCGTGGCCGCCCTGGAACAGCGCCAGCGTCGGGATGCTGCGGATGTTGAAGCGCGCCGCCAGGTTCGGGTGGTCTTCCGTGTTGACCTTCACCAGCCGCACCTGCGGTTCCAGTTGCACGGCGGCCTGCTCGAAGGCCGGGGCCATCATGCGGCAGGGACCGCACCACGGCGCCCAGAAATCAACCAGCACCGGAATCTGGCTGCGGGCGATGTGGCGGTCAAACCCGGCTTCATCCAGCGCCAGCGGCGCTCCGGTGAACAGCGGCTGGTGGCAGCTGCCGCAGTCTGGCGCGCTTGAAAGATCGGTCGTCCTGACGCGGTTCGTGGTGTGGCAGGGGGAAATTGGGGCCAGACTCCAATTACGCTCTATCCGCAGCACGCGCGGCAGGCGGGTGCATTGGCAGCGGCGCAATCGGTGGTCACATCCGCCATCGCGGAACAAGCCATGGCGATGGGCATCACGGGCCAGAAGGTCGGGGATCTGATCCATGCGGCGCGGGTGGCGGCGGTGGCGGCCTGGGGGGGGATGGCCAACAGGGCGAGATTGCATGACGGCTTTGACGACTGCAATCGGTTCAGGGCCCATTGCAAATGGCGATTGGCAGCCGCCCGGGAAAAATGTCAAACCATTGACTGCTTGAGACTGGGCGCGGGTATTTGGCTTGAGTTTGCCAACTGTCCCAATCGATCGCGACCGGACAGCCATGATCTGTGGGACCAGCCGTTCATTCCAGTGGCCCAAGATGCCAAAGCGGTCACCCAGATAACGGCTTCGATTTCGTGAACTGCCGGGCTCTAGAGCAGAGCCGACTTGTTTTCTGACGGGAAGTGTAGAGTCCCCAAAGTGAGTCTCAGCGAGACGAAACGGTACGCCAGTCCGTCGGGCTGCTTCCCGCCCAACCGTGGAAGGCGCGCGTGAAGGCGGTGGCATCAGTATATTGCAGTGCTGCCGCAATGTGCGAGACCGGTAAGCGCGTGTTGTGCAGCAGCTGGCAAGCCAGTTCGTACCGCGCCTGGTTCAACATCGCCTGGAAACTCCTGCCTTCGGTGGCCAGCCGACGTCGCAAGGTTCGCACACTGACGCAGAAGTGGCTCGCCACCGCATCCGCCGTGCCCTGGCCGCCCAGCAGCATCTGGTGCAGAGTCCGCTCGACTTTTTCGCCAAGACTGATCGTGCTCGCGGCCTGCGCCTGCTGCATCGCCTGCCACAGCGCCCCGTAGCGCGCCGCATCGGCGCCGGCTATCGGATGGGCCAGCCACGATGCCGCGAAAACCACTCCTGCAAGCTCGGCGTCAAAGCTCAAAGGCGCATGGAACATTCGCCGGTAGGCGTCAACATTCGCCGGACGACCAAGGGGAAATTGAACACAAACGGGCACGAAGGTATCGCCACACAGGGCAACCAGTATCCGCTGCCCGATCGCCATGACAGCGTCGTAAATGTGCCTGGCGTGCGGTGTTTCATGGCGAACCAACGAATAGCCCAGCACGGCGGCGTTGCCTTCGGGCGGCAACAACAACAGCAACAACGGCGCCGCGCTGCGATCCACCATCGGCAGGTGCTGCAGCAGGTGGCGCAGGGCGACGCCAACGCTGGGCGAAGCGCGCATCAAGTCTCCCAATGGTCCCAGACCATCCAGTGAAAACCGCTCGCCCACCAGCAGCCCGAAATGCGGACAGCCCGAGAGACTTGCACACTCCGCAAGAAGCCGCCCGACTGCATCGACCGGCAGTCTCGCTTCGGCGTCACTGAACAGCGACAGCGGCACGCCCGCGCGCGAGAAGGCCGTCTGCGCGTTGACGCCGTGTTCTTTCAGAACCTGCGGGATGGCGAGGATCGGGCCAATGCGGACTTCACCCACGCCACTTTGCGCGTAGGGCGGCATGGCTTGCGAAACAAGTTGCGGGCCCACCGACAAACCCTTGACGGGATCCATGATCATGCTGCGATTTTGGCCGAAATTGCAAGGCGCTGATGCACTTGGCGCTCTAACATTAAGTGATATCCCTGATTCGAAACGGATCACATGTCCTGTGCGATGTTGTTGGTTCGTCTTCGGCAAGAGATTTACGACGGTAAGGAACAATCATGAAACACCCACGCGTTCTCGCTCGCCACGCGGCGCTCGCCACGGCGCTCGCGTTTGCGGCGGTCGCCAGCCAGGCACAACCACTTTCCGGCCCGGCGGCTGATGCGCAATTCAAGTATTCGACGCCGATGCCGGCAGGTGTGGCCGTGCCGGACAAGGTTGATACGCGCCTGGGCACACTGAATTTTTCCGGTGGCGTGCCCGATGCGGCCACCGCGCAAAAACTCTACGACAACCTGGATTTCCAGCGAGCGGTTCAAGGTTACCTGCTGGGCCTGCCACCGGTCAACCAGCTCGCCAACCGTCGTGCCATGCTCACCATGGGACCGGCGAACCTCACGGTACCGATCTGGGAGCAGAAGGTTGATTCCCGTACCGTTGAGCTGACCGCCAATGACAACACACCCTACACCTGGTTCTGGCTCGACCTGAAGAACGGCCCGCTGGTGCTCGAAGTGCCGCCGAAGGTGCTGGGTCTGATTGACGACATGTGGTATCGCTGGGCGGGCGATGTCGGCATCACCGGCCCCGATCATGGACAAGGCGGCAAGTATCTGTTGCTGCCACCCGGCTACAAGGGCGAGGTGCCCAAGGGCTACCACGTGGTACGGCCAGCGACTTTCAGCGTCTGGATTCCCTGGCGCAGCTTCCTCGTCAACGGCGATGCGAAGCCGGGGGTCGACGCGGTCAAGAAGTACACCAGGATCTATCCGCTGGGCCAGGCAGCCAATCCGCCCAAGCTCAACTTCGTGGACATGTCGGGCAAGCCATTCAACATGGTGGGGCCGGCTGGCTTCGAATTCTGGGAAATGCTGAACCAGGTGGTGCAGGAAGAACCCACCCGTTCGGTGGACCCCACCACGCTGGGCATGTGGGCGTCGCTCGGCATCCAGAAAGGCAAACCCTTCGCGCCCGATGAGCGCATGAAGAAGATCCTGACCGAAGCGGCCGCCGTGGGCGATGCCACCGCACGCACCATTGCCTACCGGTTGAAAGACCGCGCGGGCTACTACTACGACAACAGCAACTGGCGCCTGCCCTTCCTTGGCGGCTATAAGTTCGAATCGCAGCCGGGCGTCGCCAACCTGGACGCCTCCGCGTTCTTCTTCTTCCTGGCCACCGGCGTCACCCCGGCAATGGACACCAAGATCGTCGGTGAAGGCTCGATCTACCCGTGGTCTGCGCTGGACGCCGGCAACAACCCGCTGGATGGCGGCAAGAACTACAAGCTGCGCCTGCCGCCGAATGTGCCGGCCAAGGCTTTCTGGTCCGTGATCGTCTACAGCGGGCAGACCCGCTCGATGATCCAGACCAATGAACAGTTCCCCAGCGTGAGCAGCCAGAACAAAGGCGTGCAGAAGAACGCCGACGGCTCCATTGACGTGTACTTCGGCCCGAAAGTGCCTGCCGGCAGGGAAGCCAACTGGGTGCAGACGATTCCCGGTCAGACCTGGTTCACCATCCTGCGCCTGTACGGGCCGCTGGAGCCCTGGTTCAACAAGAGCTGGCGGCCGGGAAAGATTGAGCTGGTGCCCTGAGTTTGCAGAGCTGAATCGATGAAGGGCGCTCTAGTACCCCTCTGTGTTTTCAGCCCTTTTTTCAGCAGTTGTATGACGGACCCCCGAAAACCATGACTTGCTCAGATATTTTTTTAGGAGAATTTTTGTGAAGAAACCATTAGTCTTATTGTCAGCATTCTTGCTCATCAATTTCGCCAACGTGGCGGAGATCGCCGCGGCGGAAGATCCTCTGGCATTAAGTGCAATAAATCCGAAAGTTGGGCCTGTGGGTGGACAGCCGGCAGAAGGAAGCAAACAGTCAGTTAAAGATCTGGATTATCAGGTAAAGTACCAAAGAGCTTTTGAATCGGTTATTTGGGCAACACCGGCACTGGATATCTACAATTTCATCAAAGCGAACAATGCAGTCGGTGCGCAGTCGAATGACATTGTTGCATTCTCAAAACCGGGGACGCAAGTACTCGAAGCGCTTACGGCAAACAATCAGGTTCCCTATACAACAGGTTATTCTGATCTGTCGGCAGAACCTGCGGTACTGGTGGTGCCTGCTGCATCAGATGTAGCGAGCTTTTTTGGACAAGTGGTAGGAACATGGCAGACAACCGTTGCAGATGTTGGCCCTCCCGGACTGGATAAAGGCAAAGGCGGCAAGTATCTATTGCTGCCTCCAGGGTACAAAAAGCCAGTTCCAAAAGGCTATTACGTCATTCATACCGGCTCCAATATCGTATATTTTGCATTCCGTGCATTGCCTGGGCCCAAGAGTGATTTGGCCAAAGCTGCACAGTACGTCAGAGACGGGGTCAAACTGTATCCCTTGTCGCAAGCCGCCAATCCGCCCAAGCAAAAATTCATCGATCCATCGCCACAGCAGTTGAGGTTTCCGACTTTACCCGCTTACAACCTGTCTACATTTGAGACGTTGCACAAAATCATAAACTCTGAGCCTGTCCTGCCCAGGGACAAAGTGATGATGGATATGCTGGCATCGATCGGTATTGAAAAGGGCAAACCTTTCAACCCTGATGCCAAAAGCAAGCAAGCGATGGAGGCAGCGGTTGTTGACGCCTACCAGTATATGTTGCAAACAAATGCGCAACCTCAGGCAAAATACAAAGTCTGGGAAGGCAAGAACTACTACACCATTATTTGGCCAGATAGCAATTCCGAATTCAATTTTGACTACCCGGGCAGACTAGGCTATACAGAACGAGCCCTCACTTATTTCCAGGTTACGTTCTTCCCTAAAAAATGGGATTCTGCTCGGCCCATCAACGCGTACATTACGCCAAAGTTTGACAAGGCAGGCAATCCACTTCTTGCCGGAAAAACTTATAAAGTAACGATCCCCAAGAGTGTTCCTGCAAGAAATTTCTGGGCAGTTAATATGTATGACGATGCGACGGGCGCATTTATATATAACCCACTTGTACGTGCCGGACTTTCCAGCTTTGACAGAAAGACGATGAAGCTGAATTCTGACGACAGCGTTACGATTTATATCGGCCCAAAAGCTCCTGACGGCCTGGAGTCAAACTGGATTCCTACTGAAGGGAAGAAGCCATTTGTCTTGATTAGGATTTATGGAGCAGAAGAGGCGTACTACAACAGGAGTTTTGTATTGGATGACTTCGAGCTGGTAGAGTAGTCTGCCAGATGGAATGAGCTTTTCAAAAGCCGGCCACTCCTGAAGAGTTGGCGGCCGGGAGAGATCAAACCGGTGCCCTGACGGACAGTTGCACTTGGGGGCCTCGATGCGAATCAGCACAGATCGCATGGCGGCCCCCGTCGCTTTGCCAACCCCGACAGACCATTCGCCCTGGGGTTTTTCACCAACCAAAGGGATTTCCATGAGCACCCTGATCGTCCGGGATGTGAAAGGTAGGTGCCCTGCCGTCTGCCCAAAACGAACAAGAACCCGGACTGAGGCCGCACCCATTCGCGCGATCAACGCTCAGCCCATCCGCAGCTTCCCCGCCCCCGGACTCAACGCAAATTCGACTGGGCCCATCCCGCAATTTCCGCCGCCGAGCGCATCGCGCCGGGCTGGCGCGCGACTTCCTTGCCGCCCTGAAACAGCGCCAGTGTCGGAATGCTGCGGATGTTGAAGCGCGCGGCCAGGTTTTGCGCCTCCTCGGTGTTGACCTTGACCAGGCGCAAACGCGGCTCGAGCTGCGCGGCGGCCTGCTCGAAGGCCGGGGCCATCATGCGGCAGGGACCGCACCACGGCGCCCAGAAATCAACCAGCACCGGAATCTGGCTGCGGGCGATGTGGCGGTCAAACCCGGCTTCATCCAGCGCCAGCGGCGCTCCGGTGAACAGCGGCTGGTGGCAGCTGCCGCAATCGGGCGCGCTGGCCATATCCGCGGCCTTGACGCGGTTGGTGGTGTGGCAATGCGGACAGACGATGTGAAGTGCTTCGGTCATGAATGGATACCCCTTTGGGTATGAGAATGGGGCCGCCGCCCAGGGGTTTCAAGCCCGCAGGCGCGTTTCGTTCAGATGAACCGGGCGATCAGCGCCGCCAACAGGCTCAGCAGGACCGTCGTGGTCAGCGGAATGAACCATTCGCGACCGAACAGCCGAAAGCGGAAGTCGCCCGGCAACTTGCCGAAGCCGAACTTTTGCAGCCAGGGCATGAGCCCGTTGAACAGGATCAGGGCCAGGAAAACGACGATGAGCCAGCGGATCATTTCATGTGCCGTTCAGAGCGCATGGCAGCGGTCGCCGTGGGCAAAGCCCATTGCGTCCCAGGGCTCGCCGGTGCAAAAGCCGATCACCTTGAACAGTTCGCCCATTTCGTGCTCGGCAATCAGCTTCAGCGCGTTCGCGCGCTCAGGCGTCGTGGCGGCTTCCATGGCTGTGGCCAGGCCGCAATTCAGCAGGAAACGCGTCTGGCTGGTGTAGCCCAGCACACTCAGGCCGGCGTCCTGCCCGGCCAGCGCCACGCCGGTGAAGTTGACGTGCGCCGTGATGTCTTTCAGCCCGACGTCGGCCAGCGGGTTGGTGTCAGCCCGATGCGCCTGGTGGCACATCACCGTGCCCATGTGGCGCTGCGGATGGTAGTACTCACTCTCCGGGAAACCATAGTCCAGAAAGAAAGCAGCGCCGCCCTTGCCGCCGCTGCGCTGGCTGGCCTTGAAGCGGTCCGCCAGCGTGGCGATGAAGGCCTCGGCCTGCGGGTGGATTTCGGTCAGGTAGTCGTGCGGACCCGGAATGTCCAGCGGCGGACGCAGTTCGGTCGGATGGTCGGCCCAGGCCAGCGCCCCGTCTGCCAGTGTGACGCCGCGCTCGTGCCAGACGCCACCGGTGTGTCCGCCCTGGCGCGCCAGCAGTTTGACCGGCATGGCGTCGAGCACCTCGTTGCCCACCACCACACCCTGCAGGGCGTCCGGCAACGCTTCGACCCAGCGCACCTTGTCGCCGTGCCTCGTCAGCAGCGCCTGCTGGCGGGCTCGAAGGGTTCCGGAGAGGTCCACGATGGTGTATCGGTTCACCTTGTCACCCAGAGTGTCGAGCAGCTGCAGCGCCAATGCGCCCGAGCCGGCGCCAAATTCCCAGACCTCGTCCGTGCCGGTTTCGACCAGCGCCTGGCCCACCTGGGCGGCCAGGGTCTGCCCGAACAGCGGTGTGAGTTCCGGCGCTGTCACAAAGTCGCTGCCCTCCCCCTTGACCCCCTCGGGCATGGTGCCGAACTTGGCACCGCTGTTGGCGTAATAGCCCAGGCCCGGTGCGTACAGGGCCAACGCCATGAAGCGGTCGAAGCCGATCCAGCCGCCGGCGGACTGAATGGCCCGCTGCATCAGTTTGTAAAGGGTGCTCGTTAAACTTGAGGGTTCTGTCATCGACCCGGATTGTCCCTGAATGTCCACTCCCCCACTCCAGCGAACCGTCCTGGTCACCGGCGCAGCCCGGCGCCTGGGCCGCGCGTTCAGCCTGGCCTTCGCCCGGGCGGGCTGGAACGTGGCGTGCCATTACCAGCAGTCGCGTGACGAGGCGCTGAGGACCTGCTCCGAGGTCGAGGCTCTGGGCCGGCAGGCCTGGGCCATTGCGGGCGACCTGGCCGACACGAGGGCGATCGAGCGCGCCTTTGCCGAGCTGACACAGGCCATCGGCGGTGTTCCCGGCGCCATCGTCAACAACGCCTCGCTGTTCGAACCCGACACCGGAGCCGATTTCTCACCCGCGTTGCTGCAGCGCCAGATGCAGGTGAACCTGCTGGCACCGCTGCAGCTGGGCACGTTGCTGGCGCGCGCCGCATCGCACCCCGCGGCCGGCCAGCCGGTGCCCGTGGTGCTCCATGTGCTCGACCAGAAGGTGTTCAACCTGAACCCTGACTATTTTTCCTACACACTGTCCAAACTGGCCCTGGAGCGCGCGGTGGCCCTGCAGGCGCAAGCGCTGGCGCCACGGGTGCGGGTCAACGGCATCGCCCCCGGGCTGGTCTACGTGAGCGGCCCGCAGACCGGTGACAACTTCGAGCGCGCCCGCAGCGTCAATCTGCTGCGCAGCCCCATCGACCCCGACGACGTCGCACGCACGGCCGTGTTCCTGGCCGAGAACGATTCCATCACGGGCATCACCGTCGCTGTGGACAAGGGCCAGCACCTGGTGCCCCTGGAACGCGACATCATGTTCGTGGCCGAACAACTGGCGCCCCCCCCGTGAACCCATGAACACCTCCACCCCACCCGACCCGATGCTCGGCGACTGCCGCCGCATCTTCCTGCGCGGGCTTACGCGGCATGTGCGCATCGGCGTGCATGATTTCGAGCGCACGGCGGCACAGCGCATCATCTTCGACATCGACCTGTACGTGCCGTTGGCCGACAACACGCCGCGCAACGACCGGATCGACGAGGTGGTGAACTACGACTTCGTGCGCGATGCGGTTACCCGCATCGTCACACAGGGCCACATCGACCTGCAGGAGACGCTGTGCGACACCGTGCTTGCGGCCATGCTGGCTCACCCCCAGGTGGTGGCGGCGCGGGTGTCCACGCGCAAGCCCGACGTGTACGACGACTGCGACGCCGTGGGCGTCGAGACTTTCCGGCACAAGCCCCCGCGACCATGACCACGAACCCGCCGGCCAACGGCCTGCAGACCCTGACCCTCACCGGGCTGCGCTTCGACGCCAATCTGGGCATCCTCGCCCAGGAAAAAACCGCGCCGCAGCCGATCCAGGTCGATGCCGAGCTCAACCTTGGCCCTCAGCCCCTGCTGCCGCGCGACGACGACATCACCCATGTGCTGGACTACCGCAAGGTGCGCAAGATCATCATCGACGAATGCACGGCCGAGCATGTCAACCTGCTGGAGAGCCTGATCGGCAAACTGGCCGCGCGCCTGATGCAACTGCCCGGCGTGGTGGGCGTGCGCGTGAAGATCGCCAAGCTGGAGATCTTCGACGACTGCGAAGTCGCGATTCGCGCGGAGGCCGGCCAATGGTGACCAGGGAAATTGGGGGCGGATTCCGAATTCGGACAACCCGTCGTTCAGCTGTTCAATGACACCAAAAGAAATCGGGCTCTGACCCCGATTCCCGCTTCCCGGAGAAAACCATGAACACCCCCTGGATCGAAGACGAGGTTCAAGCCGCCGCCCGCACCGATTTCAGGATCGAGCGCGAGACCCACAAGCTGGAAAAGCGCCTGTGCCGCCAGATGGGCCAGGCCATCATCGACTTCAACATGATCGAGGAAGGCGACAAGGTCATGGTGTGCCTGTCGGGCGGCAAGGACAGCTATGGCTTGCTCGACATCCTGCTCAAGATGCAGGCGCGCGCGCCGATCCACTTCGACATCGTCGCCGTCAACCTCGACCAGAAGCAGCCCGGGTTCCCGGAACACATCCTGCCGGAATACCTGACCCAGCTCGGCATCCCGTTCCACATCGAGAACCAGGACACCTATTCCATCGTCAAGGACAAGATCGCCGAGGGCAAGACGATGTGCAGCCTGTGCAGCCGGCTGCGCCGCGGCATCCTGTACCGCGTGGCCGACGAGCTGGGCGCCACCAAGATCGCGCTGGGCCACCACCGCGACGACATCCTGCAGACCTTTTTCCTGAACATGTTCTTCGGCGGCAAGCTCAAGGGCATGCCGCCCAAGCTGGTCAGCGACGACGGCCGCCACATCGTGATCCGCCCGCTGGCCTACGCGGCCGAGAAAGACCTGGCCCGCTGGGCCGAGCACCGGCAGTTCCCCATCATCCCCTGCACGCTGTGCGGCAGCCAGGACAACCTGCAGCGCCAGCAGATGAGCGCCATGCTGAAGGAGTGGGAGAAGAAGTACCCCGGCCGCATCGAGAACATGTTCTCGGCGCTGCAGAACATCGTGCCTTCGCACCTGATGGACGCCAAGCAGTACGATTTCAAGGGCCTGAAGGTCACCGGCGTGGCCAGCGACGATGGCGACAAGGCCTTTGACGAAGACACATTCACCGTGCCAACCCTGCCCGGCCTGCAGGTGGTTCCCGTTTGATTCAGACAGACCGCCACCGATTCACCGCCACCATGGACGCCACCCGCATCATCGCCATCCGCCACGGCGAGACCGCCTGGAACGTGGACACGCGCATCCAGGGACAGCTCGACGTTCCGCTGAACGACACCGGGCGCTGGCAGGCCGAGCGCCTGGCCCGCGCGCTCGCCGCGCGCGAGGCCATCAACGTGGTCTACACCAGCGACCTGCTACGGGCCTGGGAAACCGCACGCGCCGTAGCCGAATCGACCGGTGCGCCGCTGATCGCCGACGAGGGCTTGCGTGAGCGCGGCTTCGGCGCGTTCCAGGGCAAGACCTTCACTGAAATCGAGGCCACCATGCCCGACGAGGCCCAGCGCTGGCGCAAGCGCGACCCGTTCTGGGCGCCGCCCGGCGGCGAGTCGCTCGCCGCCATGCGCCGGCGCGTGGTCGAAACCTTGCACACGCTGGCGTCGCGCCACAGGGGCGAGCAGATCGTGATGGTGGCGCACGGCGGCGTGATGGACCTGCTGTACCGCGCCGCCACCGGGCAGGAGCTGCAGGCGCCGCGCACCTGGCAGCTCGGCAACACCGCCATCAACCGCCTGCTGTGGACGCCCGAGGGGCTCACGCTGGTCGGCTGGTCAGACACCTCCCACCTCGAAGACGAGTCGCTCGATGAAAGCACCACCTGAGGCCCCTCCGCCGCTGCCCGCCGCGTTGGCTGCCCTGACAGGCCAGGGCGTGGCCGCCATCGACACTCCCGCGGCAGTGATCGATCTCGACGCGATGGAGCGCAACCTGGCGCGCATGGCCGCATTTGCGCGCACCCACGGGGTGCGGCTTCGCCCGCACGCCAAGATGCACAAGAGCGCCTTTCTCGCACGGCTGCAGATGCAGGCTGGCGCGGTGGGCGTGTGCGTGCAGAAGACCTCGGAAGCCGAGGCGCTGGCCGCGGCCGGCGTGACCGACATCTACATCAGCAACGAGGTCAGCGACGCGGCCAAGTTGCAGCGGGTGGCCGCGCTGGCGCAGCGCCTGCAGGCGGCGGTCGGTCGGCTGGCGATTGCGGTGGACAGCCTGGAGGGCATCGCCCGGCTCGCGGCGGCCTTTGAAGCGCTGGCTGCCGGCACCATGCCGCCGCTGGTCGACGTCTTCGTCGAAATCGACGTGGGCCAGGGCCGCTGCGGCGTGCCGCCCGGCGAGGCCGCCGTCGCACTGGCGCAGGCGATCGCCGCCCAGCCCGTGCTGCGCTTCGCGGGCCTGCAGGCCTACCACGGCCGCGCCCAGCACCAACGCGGCGTGGCCGAGCGGCGCGACGCCATCGCCCGCGCGGCCCAAGCGGTGCAAGACACCCGCGCGCGGATCGAGGCCGCAGGCGTTGAGGTGCCGCTGGTCACGGGCGCCGGCACCGGCACCTTTGCCCTGGAGACGGCCAGCGGCGTCTGGGGCGAATTGCAGGCCGGCAGCTACCTGTTCATGGACGCCGACTACGCCGCCAACGCGCACGACCCGGCGCAGCCCGCCTTCGAGCACGCGCTGTTCATCAAGAGCCAGGTCATCAGCGTCAGCGCCGCCCATGCCGTGTGCGACGCGGGCCACAAGAGCCACGCCATCGACTCGGGCCTGCCACGGGTGCATGGCCTGCCCGGCGAGCCGCCGCTGACCTTCGCCAACGGCGGCGACGAGCACGGCATCCTGCATCCGCCAGACGGCAGCGCCCTGCCCGGGTGGGCGACACGGTCTGGCTCATTCCCGGCCATTGCGACCCGACGGTCAACCTGCACGACCACCTGATCGGCGTGCGTGGCGGGCTGGAACACGGCACGGTGGAGCGCATCATCAGGGTTGACGCGAGGGGCGCGCTGACCTGATCCGGCGGAAAATCGGGGCATGAGCCCCAGCCAAGTCATTGTTCTCGCCGCGCCGGTTTTTTTCCTGCTGATCGCCCTCGAATTCGCGTGGGGCGTGCGCAAGGGGCGCAACACCTACCGGCTGGCCGATGCCATCAACAGCATCAGCCTGGGCATGCTGAGCCAGATCAGTGCGGTGTTCACCCGGCTGCTGCGGGTGGGCCTGTACACCGCGGTCTATGCGTCGGTCTCGCTGGTGCCGCTGGAGGAAGCCCGTGCCTTCTGGACCACCTGGCACGGCTGGCTGCTGGCGCTGGTGTTCTACGACTTCTGCTACTACTGGCTGCACCGCATGGGCCACGAGGTGGCGGTGCTCTGGGCCGCGCACGTGGTGCACCACCAGAGCCAGGACTACAACCTGTCCACCGCGCTGCGCCAGACCAGCAGCGGCGCGCTGCTCGGCTGGATCTTCTACCTGCCGATGGCGGTGGCCGGCGTGCCGCCGCTGGTGTTCGGCATCGTCGCGCTGGTCGACCTGCTCTACCAGTACTGGGTGCACACCGAACACGTGCCCAAGCTGGGCTGGTTCGACCGCTGGTTCTGCAGCCCCTCGAACCACCGGGTGCACCACGCGGTGAACGACAACTACCTCGACAAGAACTACGGCGGCATCCTGATCGTCTGGGACCGTTTGTTCGGCACCTTCCGCGATGAGGACCTGGCCGAGCCCTGCGTCTATGGCACGCGCGGCGCGCTCAACAGCTGGGACCCGCTTTGGGCCAACGCCGAGGTGTACTGGGCGCTGGCGAAGGATGCCTGGCACACCCGCAGCTGGGCCGACAAATTACGCGTCTGGCTCAAGCCGCCGGGCTGGCGCCCCGCCGATTTGGCGCAGCGCTTTCCGAAGCCGCCCTTCGACATGGCCAGGGTACAGATGTTCGAACCGGTGATCAGTCCCACGGTGGCCTGGTTTGCCGGCCTGAATTTCACGGTGCTGCTGGGCGGCGTGATCGTGTTTCTCTGGCACGCCGACCGCCTGCCACTGGCGCAGGCCGCGCTGTGGTTCTCGGCGCTGACGGCCGGCCTGTGGGCGGTCGGCGCGGTGACGCAAGGCCGCATCAAGGTGCTCGAAGCCCTGCTGATCCAGGCTGCCGCACTGGCCACCGCCACCAGCGCCGCCGGACTGCCGGACCTGTACCGGGTGATCAAACCTTTGCCGATGCTGATTGCTATCTTCCTGATAGCAACTTATGACCCATTGGCGCTGGGAAGTGGCCAGAAAGATTCCAATGTTCCCAATATCGCGCCTTCCGGCAGGCTCTGGCTGCTCGCGGCGCTGGCCGGCTCGCTGGCGGGCGACGTGCTCCTGCTCTTCCCGGGCTATTTCGTCCCAGGGCTGGTGGCCTTTTTGCTGGCGCATGTCGCGTACCTCGTGCTGCTACGCCAGGGCGTGGGCTGGTTTCCCAGCCGCGGCGCACTGGCTGCCACGATGGGCGTTGGGGCGGCGATGTACGCCTTCCTGTGGACGGGCGGCCTGCCCGCCGGCCTGCGCGCGCCGGTCGCAGCCTACGTCGCCGTGATCGCGTTGATGGCCGCGCAGGCGATCGGCCGCGCGACGGTGCAGCGCAATGCGGCGTCCCGGGCGGTGGCCGTGGGTGCGTGCTGCTTCATGCTCAGCGATACGCTGCTGGCCACCAACAAGTTCGTGATGCCGCTGCCGCTGGCGTCGTTCTGGGTGCTGAGCAGCTACTACGCGGCGCAGGTGCTGATCGTGGGCGGGTGGCTGAGGGGGCAGGCTGTGGCCCGCGTGGAGATCCAGCCAGGCGCGGAGTCACTCCGTTTTCAATAGTTCAAAGTGACCATCCCACGCTGGGATGGCGCTATTTTCATTCAACAAACAGCTCGCCCGCCGCCTTCGGCGGCGCCACGCCCAGGTGCCGGTAGGCCGCCAGCGTGGCAATGCGCCCACGCGGCGTGCGCTGCAGGTAGCCCTGCTGGATCAGGTAGGGCTCGATCACGTCCTCGATGGTGTCGCGCTCCTCGCCGATGCTGGCCGCGATGTTGTCCAGCCCGACCGGGCCGCCGTCGAAGCGGTGGATCACCGCCTCCAGCAGCTTGCGGTCCATCACGTCGAAGCCTTCCGGGTCCACGTCGAGCATGGCCAGCGCGCGGTTGGCGATGTCCAGCGTGATGCGGCCCGAGCCCTTGACGTCGGCGTAGTCGCGCACGCGGCGCAGCAGGCGGTTGGCGATGCGCGGGGTGCCGCGTGAGCGCCGCGCGATCTCGAAGCCGCCTTCGTCGTCCATCGGCGTCTTCAGCAGCCCCGCGCTGCGCGTGACGATGCGCCCCAGCTCGGTGGCGGTGTAGAACTCCAGCCGCGAGACGATGCCGAAGCGGTCGCGCAGCGGATTGGTCAGCATGCCGGCGCGCGTGGTGGCGCCCACCAGCGTGAAGGGCTGCAGGTCGAGCTTGATGCTGCGCGCCGCCGGCCCCTCGCCGATCATGATGTCGATCTGGTAGTCCTCCAGCGCGGGGTAGAGGATTTCCTCGACCACGGGCGACAGGCGGTGGATCTCGTCGATGAACAGGACGTCGTTCTTTTCCAGGTTGGTCAGCAGCGCCGCCAGGTCCTTGGGCTTTTCCAGCACCGGCCCGCTGGTCTGGCGCAGGTTGACGCCGAGCTCGGCTGCGATGATGTGGGAGAGCGTCGTCTTGCCCAGCCCCGGCGGGCCGAACAGCAGCACGTGGTCCAGCGCCTCGTCGCGCTTGCGTGCGGCACCGATGAAGATCTCCAGCTGCTCGCGCACCTTGACCTGGCCCACGTACTCGTCGAGCAGCTTGGGCCGCAGCGCGCGCTCGATGGCCTCCTCCTGCGGGGACACGGGCGCGGCGGAGACCACGCGCTTGGGCGGTGCGGGCAGGAAATCGTCGGTCTGGATGCTCATGGTGAACCGGATTATTTCGCCAGCGCCTTCAGCGCCAGCTTGATGCCTTCGCTCACACCGACGTCCGCCGGCAGCGGCTTGAGCGCCAGCGCGGCCTCCTTGTCGCTGTAGCCCAGGGCCACCAGCGCCTGCTGGATGTCGGCGTGGGCGTCGCTGGCCAGCGACACCGGCGCACCCAGGTCAGCGCCGAGCTTGCCCTTGAGTTCGAGAAGCAGGCGCTCGGCCGTCTTTTTGCCGATGCCGGGCACCTTCACCAGCCGCCCGGCCTCCTGCGCGGTGATGGCCTGCGCGAGCTCGCCCACGCTCATGCCCGAGAGCACCGAGAGCGCGGTGCGCGGGCCCACGCCGCTGATCTTGATCAGCTGGCGAAACGCCTCGCGCTCGGGCGCGGTGGCAAAGCCATAGAGCAGCTGTGCGTCCTCGCGCACCACGAAGTGGGTCAGCAGCGTGACCGGCTCGCCGAGGGCGGGCAGGTTGTAGAAGGTGCTCATGGGCACGCTGACTTCGTAGCCCACGCCATGGCAATCCACCAGCACGTCGGGCGGGTTCTTGAGGCTGAGCGTGCCGGTGAGTTTTCCGATCATGGGTATCCTGGTGATGGAGTTGCGGCTCAGGGCTGCACCAGACCGCGCCGCGCCGCTTCCAGTGCGGCTTCGGCGCGGGACGACACGTTGAGCTTGCGGTAAATCTGCTTGATGTGGTCTGCGATGGTGTGCCGCGACAGGCCGAACTGCTGGGCAATCTCCGGGAGCGTGTACCCCTTGGCCACGCGCTGCAGCACGTCGGTCTCGCGCTCGGTCAGCTTGACCTCGTGCTCGATCTGGCGCATCAGCGTCTTCTGACGCTGCGGACTGCTGGCAAAGTGAGAAAGCACCCGGCGCGCGATCGGTGGCGAGAGCGGGGGTTCGCCCTGCGTCATGCGCAGCAACTGGGCAATCAGCGTTTCCTGCGGTTGCTCCTTCAGGAGGTAGCCAAAGGCTCCGGCTTGGAGGGCAGGAAACAGGTGGTCGTCATCGTCATAAATGGTCACCACCACCGGCACGGCCCGCGGTTGATGGTGGCGCAGCGCACCCACCACGTCGATGCCGGAGCCGTCAGGCAGGCCCAGGTCGATCAGCGCCAGGTCAAAGGGGCGCTCGGCCACCCGCGCCAGGGCCTGGTCCACGCGCGCAGCCGTGGTGACCTCCACCTCGGGAAATGCCGCGCGGGCCACCTCAGCGAGCCAGTCCCGGATTTCCGGAAGGTCTTCAACGATCAGGGCGTGTTGCATTTGATGATGGTAGCGGATGCACCTGCGACGCAAGTTCGGGCGCATCCGCAGCGCCACCCCCGTCCGGCAGAAGTGGCACCCGCACCAGGAGCATGGCGCCGCCCATCGGCCCGGTTTGCCAGGCATGCCGGCCGCCCAGGATGCGCACGCGCCGCTCGATGCCTCCCAACCCGTTGCCCTTGGCGCCCATAGCCGCGACGTCCATGCCGCACCCGTCATCTTCGACCGACAGGGTCATCGCCCCGGTCGGAAAAGCGATCTCCACGCGGCAACGGCTGCCACCGCTGTGACGGATCAGGTTGGAAACGGCCTCGCGCAACACGCGGGTGAGCTGCACCTGCATGCGCGCGGGCAACAGCAGGCCCGGTGCGGGCTCCGCCGCCGACCAGTCGGCCGCGAAGTGGGCGGCCGCAAGGCGCTGCACCGTCTCGGCGCGCCAGTCGGCCAGCACATCGACCGCACGCAAGGGCTCACTGACCATGCCGCGCACCGACAGGCGCATTTCATCGAGGGCCTGGCGCGCCATGCCCGCGAGCTGCCCGCGGTCGTCCACACGGCTGCTTTCGTGGGCAATGCTCAGCAATTTGGCCCCCAGATCGTCGTGCAGATCCGAGGCGATGCGCTGGCGCTCGTCCTGAACCGCCTCCCGCGCCCGAAGGCTGGAGAGTTCGGCGTAATTGCGCTCGATCTCGGTGGATTTTTCCGCCACCCGGCGTTCCAGTTCGATATTGAGCTCTTCGCTGCGGCGCAGGTTGTCGCTGAAGAGCCAGATCAGACGCAGGCAAAGGGGCAGCAGGGTGATCGGCCCGCCCAGATGGCCGAAATGCATCTTCAGCGGCAGCCCCAGGAACGCAGCGGCGAGTTCGACCAGCGTGATCGCCACCATCGTCAGCAGAATCACGGAAAACAGCCAGAAGTCCCTGCGCGAGACTTGCCACGAAACGGCCAGGAACCAGATGGCAGCAAGAATGAACTGTGGTACCAGCCAGTAGTAGTTCCATCGCGCCAGCGGATAGACATTTTCCTGCCCGCCCCAAAGAAAGACCAGCGGGATCACCAGCATCTGCCACCACAGAACCTGATTGACCCAGCCCACGCTTCGCCCGAGAAAGCGCATCAGAAAGAGCACCAGACCCGATACGCACAGCGGCGCGGTCGCCGGCACCAGCATCTCGATCCACGGCCCGGGCAGAGGCGGATCGATGATGTACAGGCGCGTGGTGTTCAGCGTCCACCAGCCGATCCAAAGCGTGAAGTACCCGTAGTAGGTGTCCCTGGGCCGCGTCAGCCACAAGGCGCCTATGAAGACGGTAAATGCACCCAGCAAGGCCGTGATGACCTTGGGCAGCGTGATGTTCCACCACAGCGCCTGCTCGTACAGGGGCCGAAGTTCGTCTGACGCGCCAACGCGCACCACCGACAACCCTGAAGACCGCTGTGCGGCAGAGACCTGACGCAGCGGATAGCCCACGACCTGAATGTGGATCGTGTTGACACCGGGTTTCAACAGGGCCTGGGGCAGCATGAACATCTGCGGCGTGAAGCAGTTGCGGCTGTACGGCAACGTCAGCTTCCCGCCGGAACCCACCGGCGACCCGTTCAGGTACACCGCCAGATTGCTGCAGACGCGCTCCACATAGATGGCCGGGACCTGGCTGCCTTGCACGAGGCGGGTGGTGTCCAGCGGTATGCGGTACCAGAGTTCGCCGCCATATTCGGGGCGGGTTCGGCCCCAGTCGTCCGGCAAGGTCTGTGCACGCCAGCCAGAAGCCGGCGCGCTCCTTTCAGAAAAGCCGGGCGCTTGCGAAACTTCGGCCTCACGAATCTCAAGCACCTCGGCCTGCACGGCCGCGGCGGCGAACAAACCCAATGCGCCGGCCAAGGCCAGCGCTCGGGAAAGGGCGACAATCATGAGCAGCATCCACTTCACGCCATGATTGTCCGTCACACCTTCACTCCCCATAACAACACCCGCCTGTCCCACCTGTGCGGCCCCATGGACGCGCACCTGCGCACGATCGAGGCGGCGCTGCAGGTCAGCATCGCGCACCGGCATGAGCAGTTCAAGGTGGACGGACCCAAGGCCAAGGCAACCCGCGCGATGGAGGTGCTGCAGGCGTTGTACGAGATGGCCGAGCGCGCGATCCCCGCGGACAAGATCCAGCTGATGCTGGCGGGCGAGGGCGAATCCCTGACGGCCGGCGAAGACGGCGCCGTGGTGCTGCACACCCGCCGCGCCGACCTGCGCGCGCGCACGCCCAACCAGAGCCTGTACCTGGAGGCCATGGCCACGCACGACATCACCTTCGGGATCGGCCCGGCCGGCACTGGCAAGACCTACCTGGCGGTGGCCAGCGCCGTGGACGCGCTGGAGCGCGCCTCGGTGCAGCGCATCGTGCTGACGCGCCCGGCGGTGGAGGCCGGCGAGCGTCTGGGCTATCTGCCGGGCGACCTGGCGCAGAAGGTGGACCCCTACCTGCGCCCGCTCTACGACGCGCTGTACGACCTGATGGGCTTCGACAAGGTGACCAAGGCCTTCGAGCGCGGCGCGCTGGAGATCGCGCCGCTGGGCTTCATGCGCGGGCGCACGCTGAACCACGCCTTCGTGATCCTGGACGAGGCGCAGAACACCACGCCCGAGCAGATGAAGATGTTCCTGACCCGCATCGGCTTCGGCGCCAAGGCGGTAGTGACCGGCGACGTGAGCCAGATCGACCTGCCCAAGACCCAGCTCAGCGGCCTGATCGACGCCGAGCGCGTGCTGCGCCGGGTCAAGGGCATCGCCATGTGCCACCTGACCTCGGCCGACGTGGTGCGCCATCCGCTGGTGGCGCGCATCGTCGATGCCTACGACCAGCGCGGGCGCACGGCCGCAGCGCGCAAGACAGCCGAATAACTATTTCTTTGATAGCATCCAGTGACCGTCCGACGCTGGGAATGCACGGATTTGCCTCGAAAATGCGTCTGAACACCCTTCAACTCTCGCTGCAGTTCGGCGATCTGGCCGATGCGGCCCTGCACCGCATCGCCCTGCCCCGCCACAAGGTCGCGCGCTGGATTCGCCATGCGCTGGCCGCGGATGCCGAAATTACCGTGCGCATCGTCGGTCTCGAGGAAGGCCGTGCGCTGAACCGGGACTACCGGCAGAAGGACTACGCCACCAACGTGCTGACCTTCGACTACACCCGGGAGCCCCTCGTCACCGCCGACCTGGTGCTGTGCGCCCCGGTGGTCGAGCAGGAGGCGCGCGAACAGGGCAAGACGCTGCAGGCCCACTACGCGCACCTGCTGGTGCACGGCACGCTGCACGCCCAGGGCTGGGACCACGAGACCAGCCGGGCAGACGCCGAGGAAATGGAGGCGTACGAGATTCAGATTCTGGCAAGGCTGAACCTGCCGAACCCATATTCATGATTCTTTTCTAAGAAAGGCTCTCGAACGCCTTAAAACGGCATCTTGGGCATGCCGCCCATGCCCTTCATGCCACCCATGCGCTTCATCATCTTCATCAGGCCGCCGCCCTTCATCTTCTTCATCATGTCCTGCATCTGCTCGAATTCCTTGAGCAGGCGGTTCACTTCCTGAACCTGCACCCCTGCACCGGCCGCAATGCGGCGCTTGCGGGTGGCCTTGAGCAGCTCGGGCTTGCGCCGCTCCTGCGGCGTCATGCTGTGGATGATGCCCTGCTTGCGAACGATGTCTTTCTCGGCCCGGCTCAGGTCGGCCTCGGATGCCTTGGCCGCCATCTGCGTGGGAAGCTTGTCCATGAGGCTGGACAGGCCGCCCATCTGCTTCATCTGCTGGATCTGGGCGAGGAAGTCGTTCAGGTCAAAGCCCGCGCCACTCTTGACCTTCTCGGCCAGCTTCTGCGCCGCGGCCATGTCCACCCCGGCCGTCACCTGCTCGACCAGCGCCACGATGTCGCCCATGCCCAGGATGCGTCCGGCATGGCGTTCGGCGTCGAACACCTCCAGCCCGTCGATCTTCTCGCTGGTGCCGGCAAACTTGATCGGCGCACCGGTGATCTGGCGCACCGAGAGCGCAGCGCCCCCGCGCGAGTCGCCATCGGTCTTGGTCAGGATGATGCCGGTCAACGGCAGGGCTTCCTTGAACGCTTTGGCCGTATTCGCCGCGTCCTGACCCTGCATGGCATCCACCACGAACAGGGTTTCGACCGGCTTGAGCTCAGCATGGAGTTCGCGGATTTCCCGCATCAGCGCCTCATCGATCGCCAGCCGGCCCGCCGTGTCGACCAGCAGCACGTCGAAATAGTGCTTGCGGGCGTAGTCGATCGCCGCACGGGCGATGTCCAGCGGCTTCTGGTCGGGTGTGCTGGGGAACCATTCGGCACCGGCCTGCGCGGTGACGGTCTTGAGCTGCTCAATGGCGGCCGGGCGGTACACGTCGCCCGAGACGGTCAGCACCTTCTTCTTGCGCTTCTCGATCAGGTGCTTCGCCAGCTTGGCCGTGGTGGTGGTCTTGCCGGCGCCCTGCAGGCCGGCCATCAGGATCACGGCGGGGGGCTGGGCGGCCAGGTTGATGTCGGCAACCCCCTCGCCCATCGTTGCGGCCAGTTCGCGGTTGACGATGCCCACCAGCGCCTGCCCGGGCTTGAGCGAGCCCATCACTTCCTGACCCAGGGCCTTTTCCTTGACGCGGGCAATGAAGTCGCGCACCACGGGCAGAGCCACGTCGGCCTCCAGCAAGGCCATGCGCACCTCACGCAGCATGTCGGTCACGTTGGACTCGGTGATGCGGGCCTGGCCGCTGATCTGCTTGACCAGGCGGGAGAGTTTGTCGGTAAGGGCGGAGGCCATGGAGGAGTATCCCGTCGGGTTGGGCCCGCCTGTTGGCGGACCGGAGAACCACCGCGCGGCCGCGGTGTGCAAAACGCTAAACTGTGCCCATGATTTTAGCCAGTGCATCTTCCGTCGGACTGCTGCTTGCCCTGGGTGCCGCCCTGGCCTATGGACTGACGGCGGTGGCGGCGCCGCGACTCAGCCACCACGCGGTCCGACTGATCCTGCTGGCCGCGTGGTCGATGCACGCCGGGACGCTGGGTCTGGGGCTGGCTGGAACGCCGGCGCGCTTTGGCTTTGCTCCCGCTTTGTCCATCACCGCCTGGCTGGTGCTGACGGTGTATGCCGTCGAAAGCCATGTCATCCCCCAGTTGAAAGCGCGTTGGGCCCTGTCCGGATTGGGCGCGGCTGCGGTGCTGTTGGCGCAAGTCTTTCCAGGCGCGCCGCTGAATCCCGTGGCATCACCCTGGCTTCCGCTTCATTGGGCGCTGGGCATCGCGTCCTATGGCCTTTTTGCTGCGGCGGTGGTCCACGCAGGGCTCATGACCAGAGCCGAGAAGCAGATCCGTCTGGCCGCCGCCCCCCAGAGCGGCGTGCCCTTGCTCACGCTGGAGCGTTTCACCTTTCGCTTCGTGACCGCCGGCTTTGTGCTGCTGAGCGCCACGCTGCTCGCGGGCTGGTTTTTTGGCGAACACCTTTATGGGGCGGCGGGTGCGCGCTGGAAATGGGATCACAAGGCAGTCTTTTCAGTGCTGTCATGGATGACCTTTGGCACGCTGTTGATCGGTCGTGCCCGCTTCGGCTGGCGCGGTCGGCGCGCGGTTCGTTTTGTCTACGCCGGCGCGGTCCTGTTGCTGCTGGCCTACGCCGGCTCACGGTTCGTCCTGGAAGTGATTCTGGGACGCAGTTCGTGAAGGCCTTGATCATCCTGTTGGCGATCCTTGCGGGGGTCTGGCTCTGGCGCAGCGGCCGACAGAAAAGCCTTGGAGGTCGGGCCAACCCACCGCCCGAACCGCCAGCCAGCGGTCGCGAGGCCGCATCGATGGTGGCTTGCGCGGTCTGCGGTGTCCATGTGCCCCCCTCCGAAGCGGTCGCCGGACGTCAGGGCTCGTATTGCAGCGCAGCGCACCGCCGGCAGGCCGAGGGATGAATGAGACGGCCCGATCCGGCTGATCCCGCCTCGTCCTGGTTCGGGTCCGAGAACCTGCCCATGCCGGATCTCTCCGCGAAAACCCACCCGGATGCAGCAAACCGGCTGTGGCATGGCTTCATGACCGCGCGGGTGATGACTGCGCTGGTGCTGCTGCTGATGCAGGGCTCTGCCTACCTCCTGGGCCTGGGTGCCTCCGTTCTGGTGCTGGACCTTTGCTTCCTGTATCTGGTGGCCGCGCTCGCCGTTCGCTTGCTGGGTAGCGCGAGGTCGCCGGGCCAGGCGTTCAATCCCCAATGGCTCGCGACCATCGCCGTGGATGTCGTCGCCTTTTCCGCACTGCAGTTCCTGCAAGGCGGCAACATCAATTACACCCCCTTGTTTGCGCTTCCGATCCTGCTGGCGGCCGTCCTGGGCACGCTACCGCTGGCGATGGGCACGGCCGCCACCGTCACCCTGCTTCTGCTGACCGACGCGTGGTGGATGTCGGTGGCCATGCCCGCCGACACCACGCCCCGATTCCTGCAGGCCGCGCTGACGGGCTCGGGCCTGTTCATCGTCGCTTTGCTGGCACACCAGCTGGCCGTGCGCCTGACCCGCGAGGAAGCCCTGGCACAGCGACACGCGGCCGAAGCACGGATACAGACACGCGTGAACCAACTGGTCATTGAAAACCTGAACGACGGGGTATTGGTGGTTGACAGCCAGGGGCGGGTCCGCGCCGCCAACCCGGCTGCGCGCCATCTGGTGGACGGTGACCTGCCTGCCCGCCGTACGCCGACGAAGCTGACCGACGAAGGAGCGTGGAAGCCCCTGGCCCAGCTGGCTGACATGACCTTTGCGCAGGGCAGCATGCCGACCACCGACGTCGATCTCGATTTCGCGGGTCTGCCCAGTGTCTACCTCAAGGTGCGCACGCAGCTTGCCGCAGCCGGGACCGAGGGAACCGGCAATCTCTGCGTCATGTTTCTGCAGGACCGCAGGGATGTGGAAGCCCGGGTCAGGGAAGAAAAGCTCGCGGCGATGGGTCGAATGTCGGCCGCCGTGGCCCATGAGATTCGCAATCCGCTGGCGGCGGTTGCGCAGGCCAATGCACTGCTTGAAGAAGACCTGGACAGCCCCGCCCGCCACCAACTGACCCGCATGATCCGGCACAACACCGAGCGCCTGGCACGGATTGTTGACGAGATTCTCGACGTTGCCCGGGTCGAGCATCTGAACACGGGAAACGGTGGCACGGCGGTTACGCTCGATGAGGCGATACAGGTGATATCCGCCGATTGGATCCATCAGAACCCGCAGGCCATGCGGCTGGACCTGCGTCTGACCGGTGGCCCGATCCGGGCTCGCTTCGATGCCGACCACTTGCGCCGTGTGCTGATCAATCTGCTCGACAACGCCAGGCGCTATGCGGCACACGCAGAGCCGATTGAGCTTTCGACTGTGGTAGGCGGCGTCGGCCATCCGGAACTGAGGGTCTGGAGTGACGGTCCGCCACTCGAGCAGGCGGTGCGGCGTCATCTGTTCGAGCCTTTCTTTTCGTCGCAAAGCCGCTCCAGCGGACTGGGCCTTTACATCTGCCGAGAGCTGTGCGAGCGCCACCAGGCGCACATCACCTACGACCGCACCGCAAGAAAACCCTTCGGTCAGCCGACCTGGGGCAATGAGTTTTGCGTACGATTCGAGCCTGCCGACGTTCACGAACATGCAGCGCCAACAGGCGCACGGCCGAGCGCACCAACATGACTGCAACGCCCACGACACTTGCTCCCCTGGTCCTCGTCATAGACGATGAGCCTGATCTTCGAACGCTGTATGAGCTTACGCTGCTGCGCGAAGGCTATCGGGTCGAGACTGCCGCAACGGTGGCAGAAGCCCGGATTTTGCTTGACCGCAACCCCTTTGCGGCCGTGATCACCGACATGCGCCTGCCCGATGGGACTGGGCTTGACCTTCTGAAAGAGATCCAGGCGCAGCGCCGACCGGAGCGCTGCATGGTCATCACGGCCTACGGCTCGGCTGAGAATGCCGTGGAGGCGCTCAAGAATGGCGCTTTTGACTACCTCACCAAGCCTGTCGATCTCAAACAGTTCCGCACTGTCGTGGCCTCCGCTATCCGTGACCGCACCTCGGACCGCGTCGCCGCTGCGCGAGCTGACATGGTTGCGCCTCGGGCAGGTCACTGGGTCCCGGGTGAAACAGGATCACAAGGCCACTCTGGCACTGCGGCACTGGAGCGCCTGGTGGGCACATCGGAGGCGCTGAGCGCCGTCAAGAGGCGTGTCGTCAGGGTTGCGCGCAGCATGGCTCCTGTCCTGGTGCGAGGCGAATCCGGAACCGGCAAGGAACTGATCGCGCTGGCCATCCATGCCTGCAGCCATCGTGCGGACGGCCCTTTTGTTGCTGTGAACTGCGGGGCTATTCCAGAGAACTTGCTTGAAGCCGAGTTTTTTGGTGCGCGCAAAGGGTCCTATACCGGGGCCACCCACGATCGCCTGGGCTATTTCCACGCCGCCGAGGGCGGCACGCTGTTTCTTGACGAGATCGGGGATTTGCCGCTGGCCATGCAGTCCAAGCTGCTGCGTTCGATCCAGGAACGACGCATCCGTTCACTGGGTTCGACGCAGGAAGATGTGGTCGACGTCCGGATCGTGAGCGCGACGCACAAAGACCTGGCAGCGGAAGTGCAGGCCGGCACATTTCGCCAGGATCTTTATTACCGCCTCAACGTCATTGAGATCGTGGTGCCCCCCCTGCGGGAGAGACGCGCGGATCTGCCGGCCCTTTGCGAGGCCCTGCTGGCTCGGATTGCCCA
This sequence comes from Candidatus Skiveiella danica, assembly GCA_016721925.1. Taxonomy (GTDB): domain Bacteria; phylum Pseudomonadota; class Gammaproteobacteria; order Burkholderiales; family Burkholderiaceae_C; genus Skiveiella; species Skiveiella danica. The sequence goes on along the minus strand of JADKHE010000004.1, from coordinate 180,267 downwards.
GGAATCCGGCGAGCCGGCACCCACGATATCCGAGCGTGCGCTGCGCGCGATCGAAAGGCACCCGCTGCCGGGCAACGTCCGCGAACTCGAGAACCTGCTTCACCGCGCGCTTGCGCTCAGTGCGGACGGGGAGCTGAACTTCGATGAAATCGACATGCCACCCTGCGCGGATGAGCCTTCAGCCAAAGGCGATGACCAGCCATCGCCCAGTGGATGTGCGGTGCCCGCCGACTTGCAAACCTGGCTGGACGAGCAGGAGCGGACCGTCATCACACGGGTCCTGAATGAAACAGGTTTCAACCGGACGGCCGCAGCGGCGCGACTCGGCCTGAACCTGCGCCAGATGCGCTATCGCATGGCCCGGCTGGCTATCGCGGCTCCCTCCCCTGGAATCGATCCCGATGAGCCGTCCTGAGTCGTATCCTGGTCTCTGGCGGCAAGGCTGGTATCGCTTTGCCCGCCATCTTCCTTCGCCGAACTTCGGTCCGCGACCCGAAGGCGTGAGTGTCGACCTGCTGGTCCTTCACTCCATCAGCCTGCCACCCGGCGTCTACGGCGGCGATCAAGTGCAACGCCTGTTCACCAATCAGTTGGACTTTGGCGCGCACCCATGGTTTGAACAGCTGAGGGGGCTGGAGGTGTCGGCGCACTTCTACATCCGGCGCACCGGTGATCTCTGGCAGTTCGTCAGTTGCGACGATCGGGCCTGGCACGCGGGCAAGTCGCTGCACCTGGGCCGCGAAAACTGCAACGACTATTCGGTCGGCATCGAACTGGAAGGCCTGGAAGGCGATTGTTTCGAGCCCGCCCAATACGAGACATTGGCCGGGCTGTGTGCGGCGGTCGCCCAGAACTACCCCATCGCACACATCGCCGGGCATGAGCATGTTGCGCCGGCGCGCAAGCACGACCCCGGGGCCGGGTTTGATTGGACCCAGTTGTGCAGCAGCCTGGGTTGGCCACCTCAGTGTTTTCCCTCGATTGCCGACGGCCTCTCCAAGCCCTGACCGATCGCGCGCGCCCGGCGGGACGACCCTCGGCACGGCGAGAACGACAAAGCTTCTTCGATCGACATCAAGACGGGACGCGGCTTTGCCGTGAAAAATCCCGCAAAAGGCGCGCCAATGCTCGTGTCAGCTGCGCCGGTCCGCCAGCAGACTGGCCTGGAAGGGAACCGGACAAAGGCCTCGTTCAGGCAGCAAACCAGTGCGCTCACGGGTCAGCTCAGGGTGCTGCACACGCACAGGGCAGAAAACACGCGATACACTACCGGTAGTGTCTTGTCACACGCTCAGACACCATATATAGTGCTTGCATCGCCACTGACCGAGCCAATGCCAAACCCGGTCACCAGGCTCGCCGCACGACTAACAAGATATTTCCAGAACAAAGAGGAAGCCATGCAAATCGCCTTGAACCCGACTTCTGCTCCCGCCGGGAGCTTCTCCGGTAACACCCTTGCCGAGGTTGCCGGCCAGCCGTCGGTCACGCCTTTGACGCATTACCAGATCATCCGGCGCAATGGCGCGGTGGTGCCGTTTGCTCCGGACAAGATTGCCATCGCGATGATGAAGGCGTTTCTTGCGGTTCATGGAACCCAGGGAGCGGCTTCGGCCAGCGTGCGCGAGGTGGTCGACAGTCTCACTCAGGCCGTCGTACGGGCATTGATGCGCTCGCGGCCGGGCGGCGGCACGTTTCATATCGAGGACGTCCAGGACCAGGTCGAGCTCGGACTGATGCGCGGTGGCCACCACGAAATCGCTCGCGCTTATGTGCTCTACCGCGAGCGACGCACGCAGGAGCGTGCGCGCCAGGCGCAGACCGAAGCCGCCCGCGCCCCGACCCCCGTCCTGCATGTGACCGACGGTGGACAGCGCGTGGCCCTGGACACCACCCAGCTCCAGCACCTGATCGAATCGGCCTGTAGCGGACTCGGCGCCGACGTCAAGCCGGAGCCCATCGTGGCAGAAACCATGCGCAACCTGTACGACGGTGTGCCCATGGATGAGGTCTACAAGGCATCCATCCTGGCTGCACGCACGCTGATTGAAAAAGACCCCGACTACACCTACGCCACGGCGCGGCTGCTCCTGCACACGATTGCCAAGGAAGTGCTCGGCGCCGATGTGATCCAGGGTGGACTGGCCGCGCGGTACGCCGACTTTTTCCCTGACTTCATCCGCAAGGGTGTGGAGCATGAGTTGCTGGATGAACGGCTGCTGCAGTTCGACCTGCCGAGGCTGGGCGCCGCACTCAAGGCCGAGCGCGACCTGCAGTTCGACTACCTCGGCCTGCAGACGCTCTATGACCGCTACTTCCTGCACGTGCGCAAGACGCGGATCGAACTCCCCCAGGCCTTCTTCATGCGTGTGGCCATGGGCCTGGCACTCAACGAAATCGACCGTGAAGCGCGCGCCATCGAGTTCTACGAGGTGTTGTCCTCTTTCGATTTCATGTCCAGCACACCGACGCTGTTCAACAGCGGCACGCTGCGCTCCCAGCTGTCATCGTGCTACCTGACGACGGTGCCGGACAACCTGGACGGCATCTACGAATCGATCAAGGAAAACGCCCTGCTGTCGAAATTCGCCGGCGGGCTCGGTAACGACTGGACGAGAGTTCGTGCGCTCGGCTCGCATATCAAGGGCACGAACGGCGAATCGCAGGGCGTGGTTCCGTTCCTCAAGGTGGTGAATGACACGGCCGTGGCGGTGAACCAAGGCGGCAAACGAAAGGGCGCCGTCTGCACCTACCTGGAGACCTGGCATCTCGATATCGAGGAATTCTTGGAGCTGCGCAAGAACACCGGCGACGACCGTCGCCGCACGCACGACATGAACACGGCCAACTGGATTCCCGACCTGTTCATGCGCCGCGTCATGGAAAAAGGCGACTGGACGCTGTTCTCGCCGTCCGACTGCCCGGATCTGCATGACAAGTTCGGGACCGCGTTCGAGAAAGCCTATGTGGCCTACGAGCAAAAGGCGGAGCGCGGCGAGATCCGGCCTTCGCGCAAGCTGCCGGCCACCGACCTGTGGCGCAAGATGCTGTCCATGCTGTTCGAGACCGGGCACCCCTGGATCACGTTCAAGGACGCCTGCAACATCCGGTCGCCGCAGCAGCATGCGGGTGTCGTTCACTCCTCGAACCTGTGCACGGAAATCACGCTCAACACCAGCGATTCCGAAACAGCTGTCTGCAACCTGGGTTCGATCAACCTGCTGCGCCACATCAAGGACGGGCAGATCGACCACGCGAAGCTGAAGGCGACGATCACAACGGCCATGCGCATGCTCGACAACGTGATCGACATCAACTACTACGCTGTCAAGAAGGCCCGCGACTCCAACTTGCGCCATCGCCCGGTGGGCCTGGGCGTGATGGGCTTTCAGGACAGCCTTTATGAGTTGCATGTCCCCTACGCTTCACCCGAGGCCGTGAGCTTTGCAGACCAGTCCATGGAAGCGATTTGCTACTACGCCTACTGGGCGTCGACTGAGCTGGCGCGGGAGCGGGGCAAATACGCGAGCTACAAAGGATCGCTGTGGGATCAGGGCATCTTGCCGCTCGACACACTGGATCTGCTCGCGCGCGAACGTGGCGGCTATGTCGAAGTGGACCGCTCCGCCACCATGGACTGGGACGCACTGCGCCGCAAGATCGCCACCGATGGCATGCGCAATTCGAACTGCGTAGCCATTGCGCCGACCGCGACCATCTCCAACATCATCGGGGTCGACGCCTCCATCGAGCCTTGCTTCGGCAACCTGTCGGTCAAGTCGAATCTGTCCGGTGAGTTCACCATCATCAACAGCTACCTGGTGCGCGACCTCAAACGCCTGGGCCTGTGGGATGACGTGATGGTCATGGACCTCAAGCATTTCGATGGCTCGCTGCGCCCGATCGACCGCGTCCCGCAGGAGATGAAGGCTTTGTATGCCACCGCCTTTGAGGTGGAGCCCCAATGGTTGGTGCAGGCGGCAGCCCGTCGCCAGAAGTGGATCGATCAGGCGCAATCGCTGAACATCTACATGGCCGGCGCATCCGGAAAGAAGCTGGATGACACCTACAAGCTTGCCTGGATCAGCGGTCTGAAGACCACGTACTACCTGCGCACGATGGGCGCCACTCACGCCGAAAAATCCACGGTCAAGGCGGGTCGATTGAACGCGGTCTCCACGCAAAGTGATGCGCAGTCCTCCATGAGCGCACTCGATGCCGCAGCCGCCAGCGCGCAAGCGCAGATGGCGTCAGCACCTGCTACCGACATCAAGTTCTGTGCGATCGACGATCCGGGCTGCGAAGCCTGTCAGTGAACCCGACGTTACAACGCAACATTGCCAACAACGATGTGATTGATTCCTTGGTGTTTCACATCGTTGCTTCGATAATTTGAAAACTGGAAACCTCTATGCTGTCCTGGGACGAAGAAGTCACACCGTCGTTGCAACCCGCCTTGCAGCCCCACCTCACAAGCGGTCATTTTGATGGCCGCCAGCCAGAACTTCCCCCTTCGGTTTCAACAACACCCAGCGCCACACGGTTTCTTGATGATGGTGCGGCTGTTCGTTCGGCCGTCATCCAGCCATCGTCCAAGCCGGCCTCCACGTCCCGTCGCATCAATGCGGCAGACAAGCGGATCATCAATGGTCAGACCGATGTCAACCAGCTGGTCCCTTTCAAATACAAATGGGCGTGGGAGAAATACCTCGCAACCTGTGCCAACCACTGGATGCCGCAGGAAGTGAACATGAACCGCGACATCGCGCTCTGGAAGGACCCGAACGGTCTGACCGAAGATGAGCGTCGCATCATCAAGCGCAATCTCGGCTTCTTCGTCACTGCCGATTCGCTGGCCGCCAACAACATCGTGCTGGGCACCTACCGCCACATCACGGCACCGGAGTGCCGCCAGTTTCTGCTGCGCCAGGCATTCGAGGAAGCGATCCACACCCACGCCTACCAGTACATCGTGGAGTCGCTTGGCCTCGATGAGGGCGAGATCTTCAACGCGTACAACGAAGTCCCCTCGATCCGCAACAAGGATGAATTTCTGATCCCTTTCATCGAGGCGATCATGGACCCCAACTTCAAGACCGGCACACTGGAGAACGACCAGACCCTGCTCAAGTCGCTGATCGTCTTTGCCTGCCTGATGGAAGGCCTGTTCTTCTACGTCGGCTTCACGCAGATCCTGGCGCTGGGTCGCCAGAACAAGATGACGGGAGCCGCCGAGCAGTACCAATACATCCTGCGGGATGAGTCCATGCACTGCAACTTTGGCATCGACCTGATCAATCAACTCAAGCTGGAGAACCCGCAATTGTGGACACCGGCATTCAAGGCCGAGATCAAGGCACTCTTTTTGAAGGCCGTGGAGCTTGAGTACCAATACGCTGAAGACACGATGCCACGTGGCGTGCTCGGCATGAATGCCTCGATGTTCAAGGGTTACCTGCGCTACATCGCCAACCGGCGCGCAACGCAGATTGGACTGGAAGCCTTGTTCGCCAATGAGGAAAACCCGTTCCCTTGGATGAGTGAAATGATTGATCTGAAGAAGGAGCGCAACTTCTTCGAAACCCGTGTGCTGGAATACCAGTCGGGCGGTGCGCTCTCGTGGGATTGATGATCTGAATATGGTTTCAAGAATCGCACGAAAGCCCTATCACGCCGAAGAGCGTGGACGGTCTTCGTGTTCCCCTGTTCATGGTGCTGGGCAATGGCCCAACACCATGAATCGCTTTGTGCGGCCCGATGGGGCCCGAAGTGGTTTTCCGCGTTGATCTGTCAATTTGATAAAGGAGAAAATCATGGCAACTGCGAAGAAGGCCGCACCGGCCAAGAAGGCCGCACCGGCCAAGAAGGCTGCACCGGCCAAGAAGGCTGCACCGGCCAAGAAGGCTGCACCGGCCAAGAAGGCTGCACCGGCCAAGAAGGCTGCACCGGCCAAGAAGGCTGCACCGGCCAAGAAGGCTGCACCGGCCAAGAAGGCTGCACCGGCCAAGAAGGCTGCACCGGCCAAGAAGGCTGCACCGGCCAAGAAGGCTGCACCGGCCAAGAAGGCTGCACCGGCCAAGAAGGCTGCACCGGCCAAGAAGGCTGCACCGGCCAAGAAGGCCGCAGCCGCTGCAAAGCCTGCAGCAGCCAAGCCCGCCGCCAAGAAAGCAGCCAAGAAGCCGGCTGCGAAGAAAGCCGCGAAAGCACCCGCTGCCCCTGCCCCGGCTGCAGCGCCGGCGCAGACCAAGCTGAACCCGCAAGCGGCCTGGCCGTTTCCTACCGCCAGCAAGCCCTGAGTTCTACGGGCTCAAAAAACCCGGTGCCGCGAGGCGCCGGGTTTTTTTCGTTGGCGACCAGGGGTTGGTTGGCTCAATCGTTCAGGATGACGGTGTAGTTCTGCGGCCCGCGCTGCGCAATTTTCAAGGCCCCGATGCGGTTGCCCAAAGCCGCGCATGCGGGCAACGTCCATCCTGCCTCCAGCCCATAGAGAAGCGCACCACGCCAGGCATCCCCGCAGCCGGTGGGGTCCACGACCGCGGCCGGCTCGATGGGTGGCACCCATGTCTTCACGCCGTCTTCCCACACGTCACAACCCTGCGCGCCCAACGTGACCACCAGCCCCTGCACGCGCCGGGAGATATCGGCCAGACTCAAGCCCGTTCGGTCACACAGCATCTTCCCTTCATAGTCATTGACCGTGACCCAGGTTGCCTGATCGATGAATGCCGACAGTTCCGGGCCATCGAACATCGGCAGGCCCTGCCCCGGATCGAATACGAATGGAATGCCGGCCGCCTGAAATTGGCGGGCATGTTGAAGCATCGCGTCGCGCCCGTCGGGCGAAATGATGCCAAGCCGAATGTCCTCGCGCACAGGAACTTCCGTGATGTGCGCCTGCATCATGGCTCCGGGGTGGAACGCGGTGATCTGGTTGTTGTCGCGATCGGTCATGATCAAGGCCTGCGCGGTATAGCTGTCACTGACTTCGCAAACAAACTCGGTGCTGATTCCCAGGCGGTTCAAGCGAGCTTGGTAATCCGCGCCATCGTTACCCAAGGTCGCCATCGGCAGGGGCGTCCCTCCCAGCGCCTTGAGGCTGTAGGCGATGTTGCCCGCGCAACCGCCAAAGTCCCGCCGCAGACCAGGCACCAGGAACGACACGTTCAGGATATGCAACTGGTCAGGCAGGATCTGTTCGGCAAACCGGCCCTCGAAGGTCATGATGGTGTCAAAAGCCAGGGATCCACAAATCAGGGCAGCCATAGTCGTCGCGCAAGGGCGCTGGTAAAGATGAAAACAAACAATCAGGGATAAAAGGCCAGGAGGCGATAGCCCGCAACGCGGCCGCTGTCGCCACTCGAAGCCACGCCAAGGTTGAGCACAGCACTCCATTCGCCTTTGGGCGCCAGCGCCACGCTGGAGCCGAGCTCTGCGGCTTGAAACACGCGCCGCAACACAGGCCGATCCTGCGTGTCGGTCAGTGTCAGCTCGACGGCAGGAGTCGCAACCTCGACCCCTGCCGTGTTTCGGATCATGAACCCGAGCCGAAACAGGTCACTGCGAATCCGCATGAACGAAGAGTTCTCGATGACCACCGATTCGATCTGCCTGGGAACGTCCACCTTGCAGCCCGCGAGCTCGCAAAACATGCCCAGCCAGGGCTTGAGACGCGGCTCCAGTGAAGCCAGGCGATCGCGCTCCTGCAAACCGATCTGAGCGGCGAGCCCGCCCAACAGCAGCAGGGCGGCCAACAGCAGCACAAAACGCATCAAAGGCTTGCGCCAGAACGCCTGTCGCCGCGCCTCGCGCACGAAGGACACGTCTTCGTCCAGCACCGACTCTGGGTCTTCGACCGCAGAAGCCCGCGCCGGGGCAGCGACCGCCTGCGCCGCCACAGGTCCAGGGCGAAAGACGGCCTCCAGCGCATCGTCGTCTTCGAGCGGTGGAGCCGCAGGCGTTTCCGCGCTGACGAGCAAGGTGCCGCTGGCCACATGCGCCACCAGGCCCTGATCCGGTCGTTCCTGTGGCATCCCGGCATCTGCAGGTTCCGCGTCAACGAAAGTGGGCGCTGCCTGCGGTGAATCCACCGATTCGGACGAATTGCCTTCGGTGTGTTCCGCCATGGGCACGACCGGCGGCGGGGCGGTCCGCTCCAGCGGCTGCGCGGGTATGGAGGATGGTTTCAGTGAAGCAGCGGCTGAGCGCACCGGCGGCGTCAAGACCTGCAGATTGCGCGCCGCATCGAACACTTCGGCACACTGCCCACAGCGCACCCAGCCTTCGGAAATCCTGAGCTGATCCGGGACGACTCGAAACATCGTCCCGCAGGCAGGGCAGCGTGTGATCAGGCTCATGAGCAGCAGATTGTAGGGTCTGGCTCCAGCCGCGAACCGGACGTTCAGCGCGTTGCTGTCATCAGGATCCAGCCGTCTTCACAGTCGCTGACGTCGAGCGCCAGGAAGGGCGAATAGGCCGCCTTGAGCTCATCCGCCTGGCGTTCCAGAATGCCCGCCAGCACCAGCGAACCGCCTTGCGCGACATGGGCGCACAACAAGGGCGCCAGCACCTTCAACGGTGTCGCGAGGATGTTGGCCAGCACGATTGCGTAGAGGCCGCCGGCCTTTTCCGGCAAGCCGGCGTTCACACTCACCCCATTCGCTTCAGCGTTCAGACGCGTGGACTCGACGGCGGCTTCATCGATATCGACCGCGTCGATGTCCGTGGCGCCAAACTTGGCGGCCCCGATGGCCAGAATTCCAGAGCCACACCCATAATCGAGGACTCGACCGAACGGGCCCGACTGCTGTGCGATCCAGCGCAGACACATGCGCGTGGTCGGGTGCGTGCCGGTACCAAAAGCCAGGCCGGGGTCCAGCCGGATGGTCTTTCGCGCCTGGGCCGGCACCTCATGCCAGGTCGGAACGATCCAGAAATCGGGCGTGATCTCGACCGGCGCAAACTGTGACTGCGTCAGACGCACCCAGTCCTGATCGGGCAGCGGCGACACACCCAGCAGCGCGCAGCCCGCAAAGAAATCCTGGGCCTGCAACAGGTCGGCCGCTTCCCGCGCGCCTTCTTCGGCTGCAAACAGCGCCAGAATCCGTGAACGCTGCCAGCCGTCCTTCGGCGGCGGCATGCCCGGTTCGCCAAACAGTGCCTGCTCGGCCGGCGTCTGTGCGTCGGCATCTTCGACCGACACACTCACGGCATCAAGCGCCTCCAGCGCCTCGCTGAGCAGTTCGACCCGGTCCTCCGGGCACATCAGGCTGAGTTCAAACACAGCGGCGGCCCCGGTCGGCACCTGGTCGGCTCATCGGGCGCGGTGGCTCAGCCACTCTTCCAGGTAGTGGATGTTGGTGCCGCCAGCCATGAACTTCGCATCCACCATCAGTTCCCGATGCAGCGGAATGTTCGTGCTGATCCCTTCGACCACCGTCTCCAGGAGCGCCGTCTGCATGCGGGCCAGCGCCTGTTCACGGGTATCGCCGTGGACGATGATCTTTCCGATCATCGAGTCGTAATTGGGTGGCACGAAGTAGTTGGCGTAAACGTGGGAGTCAACCCGTACACCCGGCCCGCCCGGCACATGCCACATGGTGATGCGGCCGGGTGAAGGTGTGAACTTGTAAGGATCCTCGGCATTCACGCGGCACTCGATCGCGTGGCCGCGCAACTGGACCTGGCGCTGGGTGAACGGCAGTTTCTCGCCCGCCGCCACCATGATCTGCGTGCGCACGATGTCCACCCCGCTGATCAGTTCCGTCACCGGGTGCTCCACCTGCACGCGGGTGTTCATCTCGATGAAATAGAACTCGCCGTTCTCGTACAGGAATTCGAAGGTGCCGGCGCCCCGGTACCCGATCTTCTTGCATGCGGCCACGCAGCGGTCTCCGATCCTCTCGATCAGACGCCGTGGAATCCCCGGCGCCGGCGCCTCCTCGATGATCTTCTGGTGGCGCCGCTGCATGGAGCAGTCGCGCTCGCCCAGATAGACCGCGTTCTTGTACTTGTCGGCCAGGATCTGGATCTCGATATGGCGCGGGTTCTGCAGGAACTTCTCCATGTAGACCGCCGGGTTGCCAAACGCCGCCCCGGCTTCGGCCTTGGTCATCTGCACGGCATTGATCAGGGCGGCCTCGGTATGCACCACGCGCATGCCGCGGCCGCCGCCGCCGCCAGCCGCCTTGATGATCACCGGGTAGCCGACCGTCTTGGCGATGCGGCGGATCTGCACCGGGTCGTCAGGCAACTCGCCGTCCGAGCCGGGCACGCAGGGTACGCCGGCCCGGATCATGGCCTGCTTGGCGGCGACCTTGTCGCCCATGATCCGGATCGATTCCGGCGTGGGCCCGATGAACTGGAAGCCGCTTTTCTCCACCCGTTCGGCGAAATCCGCGTTCTCGCTCAGAAAACCGTAGCCAGGGTGGATGGCCTCTGCGTCGGTCACCTCGGCCGCCGAAATGATGGCCGGCATGTTGAGGTAACTCAGTGGCGAGGCCGCCGGCCCGATGCAGACCGCTTCCTCGGCGAGCTTGACGTACTTGGCCTCGCGGTCCGCTTCGGAATAGACCATGACGGCCTTGACGCCCAGCTCGCGGCAGGCGCGCTGGATTCGCAGGGCAATTTCCCCGCGGTTGGCGACCAATATTTTCTTGAACATGCTGGACGATGAAATGGGACGGGCCGGCGCAGCGGGCTTATTCGATCACGAACAGGGGCTGGCCATATTCGACCGCCTGCCCGTTTTCACCCAGGATCTGCGTGATCGTTCCGGTCTTGTCGGATTCGATCTCGTTGAGGATCTTCATGGCTTCGATGATGCAGATGGTCTCGCCTTCCTTGACCTGGCTACCGATTTCAACGAAGGACTTGGCTCCCGGACTCGAAGCACGGTAGAACGTTCCCACCATCGGTGACTTGACCACATGGCCCACGGGCGCGGACACCTCGGGCACCGGCTGTGGCGCGGCCGCCGCTGGCAGTACGGCCGCCACTGGCATGACCGGTGCGACGGGCGCTTGCATCGGCGCCTGGAAAGCCGCACTGCCGCCTTTGACGATGCGGACTTTGCCGTCAGCTTCCGTGATTTCGAGTTCGGAAACGTTGGACTCGGACACGAGGTCGATCAGGGTCTTGAGTTTGCGCAAATCCATGGGGTCTCCTGCATTGGACAACGTGAGGTTGCGGAATTTACCGCAAATTCACTCATCATTCATTTATTTCGGTTTATTTATTGTCTTTTTCTCTTAAACCGAGCCAACCCCCATACGAATACATGACATCGGCGACCCCGCCCGCCTCATTTGAGCAAGGCCCACTGCGCCAGGTCCGATGCTGAAACCTTGCCCATTTTACGATGCAGCAGGTCGCCATCCGACCCCAGGACCACCGAATACGGCAGTCCGCCAGCCAGGTTGCCAAGAGATTTGACCATCTCCAGCCCGTCCGCACCGGCCAGTGCAACCGGAAATCCCAGCGGCATCCGGGCCAGAAAAGCGCGCACCGCAGCCGCCTGATCGATCGCGATGCCCACAACTTGAAAACCTTTACCCGAATTTTCGCGATAAAAGCGATCAAGTAGCGGCAATTCCTCGACACAAGGCGGGCACCAGGTGGCCCAGAAATTGATCAACAGGGGCTTGCCCCGAAAGGACTCCATCGCCAGACGTCCACCCTCTGGGGTCTCGAACGTCCGGCTCCAAAGACCCCCAACCTCCGCCAAGGCACCCGGCGCCGCCGCATGCGGCTGCAGGCGCCACCAGGCCAACCCGGCGCCACCCACGGCGGCCAGGGCCCCGGCACCGGCCAGAATCAGGCGACGACGCTTCGCCACCCGCTCACCGGACGATTCGGCCGGGGTCTGCGCGTTCGAATTCATGGCCGGATCATGCCTCAATCAAGGCCCGCACCGCCGGCAGGTCCCCACGCGGCTTTCGCCCCCGGCGATCGGGCTTGAGCGCCCCGCGCAGGTCGTCATGGTCGTAGATCAACAGGTGCACGCCCACGCTTTCGCCCAGTTCCGGGCAGCGGCTGTGCAGGCTCAGCGCATCAACCGTCTCGCCATTGAATCCAGTGACGGACCGCACGTCGTAGTCCACCTGGTGATCGATCAACGCGATCTCAGCCGATTTGGGGTCATCGCAGAACAACTGGATGTAAATATCCGACCACCGCGTCGCCGTGCCATGCCAGACGGCCCCGCCCAGATGGGGCCGAAAGTCAGCCAGCCGCGCCATCCAGACCGCGGCCAGGCGGCGCAAGGCCGCCAGTTCGCCCGGCTGGGTATCGGCGCAGAACAGTGCGATGTAGTCCCGCACCGCATCTTCCACCGCGTCGTTGTCCGGCAGGCCAGTACGCGCAGGCAGGCCCAGCGCCTTGAGTGCACGGCGCTTGGCCGGCCCGTATTCCAGGCCTTCCTCCACCACCAGGCGCGCCGCGGTCTGGGCAATCTCAAACGAAGTGTCATCCATCGAGGGATATTCTGCATTGCCCAGCCTGCGCCGTCCCCCTACAGTGACTTTCCCGCGCGCCAACCGAGGAGATGCACCGTGAAAAGCACCATGATGAACGTACCCCTGTCGCTCAACCACCTGCTTGAGCGCGCCGGCACCCTGTTTCCTGCCACTGAAATCGTCTCGCGGCGGCCTGACAAGTCCCTGGTACGCCACACCTTCGGCGCGTATTACCGCCGCACCCGCGCCCTGGCGTCGGCGCTGCAAGGCTTGGGGCTGCAAAAGGGCGATCGCGTGGCCACCCTGTGCTGGAACCACCATGCGCACCTGGAGTGTTATTTCGGCATCCCGGCCGCCGGCGGGGTGATGCACACGCTGAACCTGCGGCTGTCGCCGGATGAAATCGGCTGGATCGCCGCCGACGCCAAGGATCGCTTCCTGGTCATCGACGACGTGCTACTGCCGCTGTACCGGCAGTTCGCGCACCTGCACACCTTTGAAAAGGTCATTGTCTTTCCCTTCTCCGGCGCCCCGGTGCCGGCCGAATTCACCGACTACGAGGCCCTGCTCGCCACGGGCGACCCGGTCGGCTTCCGGTATGCGCCCCATGACGAAGACGACCCCGTCGCCCTGTGCTACACCTCGGGCACCACCGGCCGGCCCAAGGGCGTGGCGTATTCGCACCGCTCCACCATCCTGCACACGCTGGTGGCCAGCCTGGGAGATTTCTGGGGCCTGCGCGGCACCGACGTGGTGCTGCCGGTCACGCCCATGTTCCACGCCAACAGCTGGGGCATGCCCTACGGCGCAGTGATGATGGGCGTGAAGCTGGTCTTCCCTGGCCCGCACCTGCACCCGGACGACCTGCTCGACCTCATCACCCTGGAGCCCCCCACCTTGTCCCTAGGCGTGCCCACCATCTGGATGAGCCTGATCCAGGCCTATGACGCGGCGCAGGACCCGGCCTCGCCGAACCACGGCCGCTGGAAGCTGCCGGCCGGCATGCGCTCGCTGGTGGGCGGCGCGGCCGTACCCGAATCGCTGATCCGCGCCTTCGACCGTCACGGCATCTGGATCCTTCAGGGCTGGGGCATGACCGAGACCTCGCCCGTCTGCACGGTTTCCTACCCCAAGGCTGAGCTACGCGACGTATCAATGGATGAACGCTACCGCCGCGCCGCCATGGCCGGCGTGCCGGTGCCGCTGGTGGACCTGCGCGTGCGCGGCGACGACGGCACCGACCAGCCCTGGGACGGCAGGAGCGTGGGCGAGATGCAGGTGCGCGGCCCCTTCATCACCGGCAGCTACCACGAGGTGCCGGTGACCGAGGACAAATTCACCGCCGACGGCTGGCTGCGCACCGGCGACGTGGCCAGTGTGGATGCCCTGGGTTTCGTCAAGATCAGCGACCGCACCAAGGACCTCATCAAGTCCGGCGGCGAGTGGCTCAGCTCCGTGGACCTGGAAAACGCGCTGATGGCGCACCCGGCCGTGGCTGAGGCCGCCGTGATCGCCATCCCCGACGAAAAATGGAGCGAACGGCCGCTGGCCTGCGTGGTCTTCAAGCCCGGGCAGACGGCCACGCCCGACGAACTGAACGCGCTGCTGCTGCAGAAACACTTTGCCAGATGGCAGCTGCCCGAACGCTACGAGACCATCGACGCCGTGCCGCGTACCTCCACCGGCAAGTTCTGGAAGCTCAAGCTGCGCGAGCGTTTCCCCGCCTGACCCCGTCACCCATGTTGGGAGCTATCTTTTCAATAGCTGATCATGACCATTCGACGCCGGGATCAGGCAAAAAAAGCTTGAAAACTGCCTAGAATCGGCTGATGCACATCCACATTCTCGGCATCTGTGGCACCTTCATGGGCGGCCTGGCCGCCCTGGCCCGTGAAGCCGGCCACACCGTGACCGGCTGCGACGCCGGCGTCTACCCGCCCATGAGCGACCAGTTGCGCGCCCTGGGCATCGAACTGATCGAAGGCTTCGACGCCAGCCAGATGGCGCTCAAGCCCGACGTATTTGTCATCGGCAACGTGGTCAGCCGCGCCCGAAAGCCCGACGGCACGCCCAAGTTCCCGCTCATGGAAGCCATCCTGGATGCCGGCGCGCCCTACACCAGCGGCCCGCAGTGGCTGGCCGAGCACGTGCTGCAGGGGCGCCACGTGCTGGCCGTGGCCGGCACCCATGGCAAGACCACCACCACGTCGATGCTGGCCTGGATTCTGGAAAGCGCTGGCCTGGAGCCCGGCTTCCTGGTCGGCGGCGTACCGGTCAATTTCGGGGTCTCGGCGCGCCTGGGTGGCGGGACGGCGCAGGGTTTTGCGCAGGTCAAGGAGGAGCCCGCACAGCGGGCGGGGGACACGGAGCAAAAGCCTGCGCCGTCTCGCCGCCACCCCCTTTTCGTCATCGAAGCCGACGAGTACGACACCGCCTTCTTCGACAAGCGCAGCAAGTTCGTCCACTACCGCCCGCGCACGGCCATCCTGAACAACCTGGAATTCGACCACGCCGACATCTTCGACGACCTGGCCGCCATCGAGCGGCAATTCCACCACCTGGTGCGCACGGTCGCCTCAACGGGACGGGTGGTTGTCAACGGGCTGGAGGAAAGCCTGACCCGTGTGCTGCACGCCGGCTGCTGGAGCGAGGTGCGCAGCTTTGGCAGCGCGGTGTGCGACTTCACGGCCGAAGGCGAACCCGGTCACTTCGACGTGCTTGAGCGCGGGGTCCGGGTCGCCACCGTGGACTGGCCCCTCGGCGGCGTGCACAACCAGCTCAACGCCCTGGCAGCGATCGCAGCCGCGGAGCATGTCGGCGTGTCGCCCGCCATCGCCGCGCAGGCGCTGGGCAGCTTTCAGAACGTCAAGCGCCGCATGGAAGTGCGTGGCACGGTGAACGGCATCACCGTCTATGACGACTTCGCCCACCACCCCACGGCGATTCGCACCACGCTGGATGGCCTGCGGCGCCAGGTGGGCCCGAACGCGCGCATCCTGGCGGTGTTCGAACCGCGCAGCAACACCATGAAGCTCGGCACCATGAAGGCCCAGCTGCCCGGCAGCCTGATCGATGCCGACCTGGCCTTCTGCCACAGCGGCGGGCTGGACTGGGACGCGCGCGCAGCGCTGACCCCGATGGGCGAACGCGCCCAGGTGGCCGACAGCATCGACGCGCTGGTGGCGCAGGTCACCGCGGCCGCACTGCCCGGCGACCACATCCTGTGCATGAGCAATGGGGGTTTTGGCGGCGTGCACGCCCGCCTGCTGCAGTCACTACAAAATAAGTAGCAAACAATGACCATCCCACGCTGGGGAATGGTCATTTTCGTCGCAAATCACGGCCCGAGGCCGCCGCGCGGGCCTGCGGATCAGTACGACACGCTCATGGTGGCCAGATCCACCGTGATCACCGGCTTGGCCAGTGCCGCGCTGGCCGCGCGGGCGAAGGTCTGACCCCAGGTGGGGTCGGCCAGCAGTTCGGCACCACCAGCCTGCGCCACCACCAGCACCTTGTCGGCCAGCAACAGCTTGCCGCTGGCGCGCAGCGGCTCGCACTCCAGCTGGGTGAACTGCTCGTCCAGCCACTGGCGCGCCACATCAGGCGCCATGGGCTCCACGCCCACCAGCTCAAACGTGAATTCCTGCCGCTCGTCGATCAACACCCTGACTTCGTGACGCATGGTTTACCTCGGGATCTTTGGGGAATCTGCAATCCCGATACTGTAAACCGGTTTCGCGAGGCTTCAGCGACCCCGCCGCGCCTTCACCGCATCGGCCAGCACCTGCAGCGCCGTCAAGGTGTCGTCCCAGCCCAGGCAGGCGTCGGTGATGCTCTTGCCGTATTCCAGCTTGTGCACGTCGTCCTTGCCGGGGGTGAACTTCTGCGCGCCGGCGCTGATGTGGCTTTCGATCATCAGGCCGAAGACGTGGCGGGAGCCCCCCGCGATCTGTGCGCCGATGTCCCGGGCGACGTCCACCTGCCGCTCGTGCTGCTTCGAGCTGTTGGCATGGCTGCAGTCCACCATCAGCGTGGCGGGCAGTTTGGCGGCCTCCAGCTCCTTGCAGGCGGCGGCGACACTGGCCGCGTCGTAGTTGGGCGCCTTGCCGCCGCGCAGGATGACGTGGCAGTCCTTGTTGCCGTTGGTCTGCACGATGGCCACCTGGCCGTTCTTGTGCACCGACAAAAAGTGGTGGCCGCGCGCCGCCGCCTGGATGGCGTCCAGCGCGATCTTCAGGTTGCCGTCGGTGCCGTTCTTGAAGCCGATCGGCGCCGACAGGCCCGAGGCCAGCTCGCGGTGCACCTGGCTCTCGGTGGTGCGGGCCCCGATGGCGCCCCAGGCCATCAGGTCGGCGATGTACTGCGGCGAGATCACGTCCAGGAACTCGCTGCCGGCCGGCAGGCCGAGGCGGTTGATCTCGATCAGCAGCTGGCGCGCGATGCGCAGGCCTTCGTCGATGCGGTAGCTCTCATCCAGATAGGGGTCGTTGATCAGGCCCTTCCAGCCCACCGTGGTGCGCGGCTTCTCGAAATAGACGCGCATGACGATCTCCAGCGTGTCGGCGTAGCGGTCGCGCAAGGGCTTCAGGCGCCGGGCGTAGTCGAGCGCGGCGGCCGGGTCGTGGATCGAGCACGGGCCCACCACCACCAGCAGGCGGTCATCCTTGCCGGCCATGATGTTGTGGATGGTCTTGCGGGTGTGGGTGATCAGCGACTCCACGGGCGTGCCATGGATGGGGAAGAAGCGGATGAGGTGTTCAGGTGGGGGCAACACGGTGATGTCCTTGATGCGAGCGTCGTCGGTCTGGCTGGTTCGATCGGCGGGACGCTGGGTCCAGGCATCACTGGACGGGTTGGCTTTGGGGGTCATCACGGGCTCCTTGGAAAGTTGATCAGGGTATACAGGGGCAATAAAAAACCGCCGGGCTGTGAAGCTGCGGCGGTTTTCAGTGAGGGGTTGGGGTGCTTACGCGCTCGCCTCTCGTCCGCCGGGGACCGAGAACCAAAAGTAAAAATAAAAAGCGATGCGCGTTTGCATAAGGCGTGAATGTAGCACAGGCTATTTGACGGGCCGCTTACGCACGGACGCCATGCACGCCATCAGGCCGTGCCGCCGACGGTCAGGCCTTCGATGCGCAGCGTCGGCTGGCCCACGCCCACGGGCACGCTCTGGCCTTCCTTGCCGCAGGTGCCGACGCCGCTGTCCAGGCGCATGTCGTTGCCGATCATCGTGACCTTTTTCAGCGACTCCGGGCCGCTGCCGACGATGGTGGCACCCTTCACCGGGTACTGGATCTTGCCGTTCTCCACCCAGAAAGCTTCGCTGGCGCTGAAGACGAACTTGCCCGACGTGATGTCCACCTGCCCGCCGCCGAAGTTGGTGGCATACAGACCCTTCTTGATGCTCGCAACGATCTCCTTCGGGTCCTTGTCGCCACCGAGCATGTAGGTGTTGGTCATGCGCGGCATCGGCACGTGGGCGTAGCTTTCGCGCCGGCCGTTGCCGGTGGGCTTGACGCCCATCAGGCGCGCGTTCATCGCATCCTGGATGTAGCCCTTCAGGATGCCGTCCTCGATCAGCACGTTGCGCTGGCTGGCGTGGCCTTCGTCGTCCACGTTGAGCGAGCCGCGGCGATCCGCGATGGTGCCGTCGTCCAGCACCGTGACACCCTTGGCCGCCACGCGCTGGCCGATGCGCCCGCTGAAGGCGCTCGATCCCTTGCGGTTGAAGTCGCCTTCCAGCCCGTGCCCGATGGCCTCGTGCAGCAGCACGCCCGGCCAGCCGGGGCCCAGCACCACCGTCATCTCGCCGGCCGGCGCGGGCCGCGCGTCGAGGTTGGTCAGCGCGGCCTTGACCGCATCGTTCACGTATTCGGCGATCTGGTCGTCGGTGAAATACGCCAGGCCGAAACGCCCGCCGCCGCCGCCCGAGCCCATCTCGCGCCGGCCCTTGTGCTCGGCGATCACGGTCACCGACAGGCGCACCAGCGGGCGCACATCGGCCGCCAGCGTGCCATCGGCGCGCGCCACCATCACCACGTCGTATTCACTGGCCAGTCCGGCCATCACCTGCACCACGCGCGGGTCCTTGGCACGGGCCAGCTTCTCGACCCGGCCCAGCAGCTCGACCTTGGCGGTGCTGTCCAGTGACGCAATCGGATCCTGGCCACCGTAGAGCGAACGGCTGCCGGCCACCTTGCGGGCAGGCGTCTTCACGCGCCGGTTCTGCCCCGACGCCGCAATCGAGCGCACCGTGAGCGCCGCATCCATCAGCGAGGCTTCGGAAATATCGTCCGAGTAGGCAAACGCCGTCTTCTCACCCGCCACCGCTCGCACACCCACGCCCTGGTCGATGCTGAAAGAGCCGGTCTTGACGATGCCCTCTTCCAGGCTCCAGCCCTCGGAGCGGGTGTACTGGAAGTACAGGTCGGCGTCGTCGACCTTGTTTGTGGTGATCGCCGCCAGCGCGCGCGTCAGATGCGATTCGTTCAGGCCAAAGGGCGCCAGCAGCAGGGATTGGGCCGTGGCCAGACGTTCGAGGGTGGGTTCGCGGGAGATCATAGGGGGATTGTAGGGAGACTGCCCCTCTGATGTAGTGTTTGATTCTTTAGTGGACGTAAATTGATATCCCTGCATCCAACGCGCTGCTACGGTTTGCATTGGAGTGATCAATCGAGAGTTGCACCGGACATTTCTCTGACAAATGAACAAGAGCGCGAGCGGATTCGGCTTGTCCGCTCCAGGCCCACCAGCGTGAGGTTGGCGCAACGCGCGCAGATCGTGCTGCTGGCGCGCAGGGCCTGCAGAACAAGGACATCACCGAGCCATTGGGCATCGGGCGCGTGCAGGTTGCGCGCTGGCGCCAACGCTACCTGGATTGGGGGTCGCAAGGGATTGAGCGCGACCTGCCGCGCGGTGCGCCACCGGTGAAGGTAGATGTGGCCCGGCTGGTGGAGCTGACCACTCAAACGACGCCCGAGGCCGCCACGCACTGGAGCACGCGCACGATGGGCGCGGCCACCATGCACATAACTACGAGCGCAACGGCACGACCACTCGGTTTTCTGCGCTCAACGTGCTGGATACTCGGGTCATCGGCAATGCCAGCAGCGCCACACGCACGTCGAATGGCTGAAGTTGCTGCCCCAGATTGATCGCCAGGCCCCCAAGGGCAAGGCGCTGCACCTGATTGCCGACAATTACGCCACCCATAAGCACCCCACTGTGCAGGCGTGGCTGGACAAGCATCCACGATTGCACATGCACTTCACTCCAACCTCGGCCTCGTGGCTAAACATGGTCGAGCGTCTCTTGCGCCACATCAATACCGAACGGCTACGCCGAGGCATGTTCGCCAGCGTGCCGGAACTGGTGGCGGCGCCATCGATGAATACGTCGTGCATCACAACATCAATCCCAAGCCGTTCATCTGGATCAAGAGCGTTAGCGACATCCTGCAAAAGGTCATTTGCGCCAATAGCCGCTTAGATCCTAAACACAGAATGCAACATTACACTAGACAAGGAGTGCACCGTACGGAAGTGCGGCTATTGGTGAATGCCAAGGTGTTTCCTGGACCTTTTCTTAGTCGAACCTTTTGTCGAAACGCCTTTTCTTTGCCTCCTGTCAATCCATGAACGCCTGCAGCGCCGCTGCAGTCTCGTCGGGCAGCTGCTCGGGGATGAAATGCCCCGCCGGCATGGCCCAGCCGGTCACTGCGCCGGCACACTGAGCCTGCCAGAGCGCCAGCGGATCGAACAGGCGCTGCACCACGCCGTGCTCGCCCCACAGCATCAGGGTGTCGCAGGCGATCTTGTGGCCGCGCGCGCGACTCTCGCGGTCGTGTTCCAGGTCGATGCCGGCGCTGGCGCGGTAGTCCTCGCAGGCGGTGTGGATCGCCTCATCGCGGCAGAAGCAGCGTTCGTACTCGGCCAGCGCGCGCGGCTCGATGTGGCCCAGCCCGCCGCTGCCCCAGCCGCCGAGCTTGGCGTGCAGGTACGCGCGCGGGTTGCCGCCGATCATCAGCTCGGGCAGCGGCGTCGGCTGGATCAGGTGGAACCAGTGGTAGTAGGCGCGCGCGAAATCGAAGTCGGTGCGCGCGTACATGTCCAGCGTCGGCGCGATGTCGATCACGCAGAGCCGGCGCACGCGCGCCGGGTGGTCCAGCGCCAGCCGGTGCGCCACGCGGCCGCCCCGGTCGTGTCCGCACAGGGCGAACGCGGCGATGCCCAGCGTGTCCATCACCGCAATGAGGTCCTGCGCCAGGGCGCGTTTGCTGTAGTTGCTGTGGTCCGGCAAGCCCGGCGCGTGTGACGAATCCCCGTAGCCGCGCAGGTCGGGCAGGACCAGGAAGAAGTCGTGGCGCAAAAGCTGCGCCACGCGGTGCCACATCGCGTGGGTCTGGGGGAAGCCGTGCAGCAGGAGCAGCGCCGGCTTGCTGCGGTCGCCGCCGAGGCGCGCAGCGATCTCCGCGCCGTTCACAGCAAAGCGGCGTTCCTCAAAGTCCTTGAACCAGCCAGTCATTGCGTTTTTCTTTCCATGAACTTGCGCAGGTTGTGGGCCGCCCGCTGTTTCACCTTGTTGCGCAACATGGGCGTCCAGCCCAGCAGCAGGCCCGGCGCGCCGAGCGCCTGGCGCGACCAGGCCCAGAAGTTGAAGCGGTCGCGGTGCGCGACGATCAGGCCTTGCGGGTTGAAGGTGAAGGCGGCGTCGATGCGGTTGAGCACCAGGCGACCGGTGGCGCTGAAGCGGTAGTGGGCGTCCCAGTGGGCGCGGCCGGTCTTCTCATCGGCCTCGATGCCGCTGGCTTCCAGCTTCCAGTCGTCCCGGCCCTTGGCCCGGGTGGCCTCGCACAGCATGCGCCACATGCCCATGACCTGCGCCTTGCCGCGCAAGGAGAACACCTCGTCGTCAAAGCGCACGTCGTCGGCATAGCACGCGGCCATGCCCTCGGGGTCCAGTTGCGCGAAGGCCGCGTAGAACTTCGTGATCGTGTCGGCGTTCGGATGCATGGGAGCCTTTCAGAGCGCCAGGGGAATGGCCTGCGCCAGGAAATCGTACACCGCGCGGATGCGCCCGCTGTTGCGGATCTCGCGGTGCACGGTGAGCCAGATCGGCAGGCAGGGCAGTGGCAGCGTCGGCAGCAGCCGTTGCACGGCGGGGTCGGTGTCGATCGTGTAGTCGGCCGCGAAGCCCACGCCCAGGCCGGCGCGCACCGCCTCCCAGGCGGCGATCAGGTCGTCGGTGCGCAGGCGAAATGTTCCTTCGTCACCGGAAATCCCATCGCTGCGAAGCCGCGCAGCAGGTCGTCCTGCTGGTCGTAGCCGATCAGCTCGTGCTGCAACAGGTCGGGGGGCTGCGCCGGTGTGCCGCGCCGCGCCAGGTAAGCCGTGCTGGCGCAGGCCGACAAGGTCACCTCAGCGATGCGTTTGGCCACCAGGCTGGCCTGCGCCGGCTGCACCATGCGCAGGGCGATGTCGGCCTCGCGCTGCAGCAGGTTGCTGACCTGGTTGCTCACCACCAGCTCGATCTGGATGGCCGGCAGCGCCTCGCGCATCCGGGCCAGAACCGGGGGCAGCAGGTAGCAGGCCACCGGCTGGCTGGCGCTCAGGCGCACGGTGCCGGCCTGCTGGCCTTGGGTGTCGAGCAGCTTCTCGGCCAGCGCCATCGCGCCGGACTGCATCGCCCGTGCGGGCCCGGCCAGCTCCAGCGCGAGTGTCGTGGGCCGCAGGCCGCGCCCGGTGCGCTCGAACAGTACCTTGCCCAGCTGGGATTCCAGATCCGCGATATGGCGCCCGGCCGTCGGCTGGCTGATACCCAGCTGCCGGGCCGCGCCCAGCAGGCTGCCACGCTCCAGGGCAGCCAGGAAAGTCGGCAGCAGGCTCCAGTCGAACGAGGTATTCATTTCTGCAAGGCTGGTGTGTATGAATAGCCAATTGTGTAACTCGCTCAGGCTTTCCACAATGCCGCCATGGCTGAGAGGCGGTTCACTTCAAGGAGAGCGATCATGACAAACACGGTTCTGGTTCTGGGCGCACGCGGTCGATTGGGCGGCGCGGTGGCGCAGGCGTTCGCGGCGGCGGGCTGGCGCGTGCTGGCGCAGCGGCGTGCAGGGCGGCATCCCGGCCGGCCGGGGGGGCATCGAATGGGTGCAGGCCGAGGCCGCGGACACCGCCACGCTGCTGGGCGGCAGCCGGCGCCCGGGTGGTGGTGCATGCGATGAACCCGGCCTACACCGCGGCGGCCTGGCGCGCCGAAGCGCCCGGGTTGATGCAGTCGGCGACCGACGTCGCAGCCGCCTTGGGAGCTCACCTGCTGTTCCCGGGCAATGTGTACAACTTCGGCGCGGGCATGCCCGCCGTGCTGGCGCCGGACACGCCGCAACGGCCCACCACTGGCAAGGGCCTCATCCGCGTGGACCTGGAGCAGCAGCTGGCGCAGGCCGCGCGGCATCACGGCTTTGCCGCGACCGTCATCCGGGCCGGCGACTTTTTCGGTGCCGGCAGCGGCTCCTGGCTGGACCAGGTGATCGTGAAGAAGCTGCCGCAGGGCCGCGTGACCTGGCCCGGATCACGGGATGCGCCGCATGCCTGGGCCTACCTGCCCGATCTGGCGCAGGCCTTCGTGCGTGTGGCCGAGACGACCCCGGCGACGGCTGGCGGGCGCTACGAGTGCCTGCATTTCGCCGGCCACACGGTCACGGGCCAGGACTGGCTGGCCGCACTGACGGACGTCGCCTGGGAGCAGGGCTGGCTGCCGGCCGACGGCGCGCTGCGCACGGGCACGCTGCCCTGGGGGATGATGCGGCTGCTGTCGCCCTTCAACGCCACGGTGGCCTCGCTGCTGGAAATGCGTTACCTCTGGGACCTGCCCCACGCGCTGGACGGTGCCGCACTGGCGCGGCGCATCGGCAGCGAGCCGCACACACCGTTTGGTGATGCGGTGCGCACGGCCATCCTGGCGCTGGACCTGGGGCCCCGTGGGGCCAATGCTGCCGGCCCCCGCACAGGCGGCACGGTCACCCAAGGAGCCTGAATCATGGAACGCAGAAGCTTTATTCGTGTCATGGGCGGTGGTGTGGTGCTGGCCGCCGCACCGGCGCTGGTCGCCTGCTCGTCCGCGCTGCCGCCGGAGGCCGTGGCCGCGTGGCAGCCCCCGGCACCGCCGGCTCCCGGCAGCGATGTGCGGCGCTGGATCCTGGCGCACGCCATCCTGGCGCCGCATTCGCACAATCTGCAGTCGTGGCTCGTGGACCTGCGCCAGCCCGGCGAGATCGCGCTGTACTGCGACCGCACCCGCCTGCTGCCCGAGACCGACCCGTTCTCGCGCCAGATCATGATGAGCCAGGGCACCTTCCTCGAAGTGCTGGACCTGGCCGCGCGCCAGCAGGGCTATCGCGCCGATACCGAGTTGTTCCCCCTTGGCGAGTTTGATCCGAAGACGGTGCCTGCGAACGGCCTGACGGCGCGCGTCCGCCTGGTGCCCGACGCCAGCGTCAAGCCGGATCCGCTGTTTGCCCAGGTGTTCCAGCGGCACACCAACCGCAGCGCCTATGACATGAAGCCGCCGGACGCCGCCGCCCTGCAGGCCATCGCGACCGCCGCGATGGGCCTGGGCGATGCGCTCAAGCTGCGCGTGGGCTTCGCCGGAGCGCAGGATGCCCGCATCGCCGAACACCGTGCCATCGCGCGCGACGCCTGGCGCATCGAACTGGTCACGCCGCGCACGGTGATGGAGTCGATGAAGGTGCTGCGTGTCGGACCGACCGAAATCGCACAGCACCGGGACGGCATCTCGATCAATGAGCCGATGGTGCGCGCGCTGGCCGCGGTCGGCCTGTTCGACCGCAGCAAGGCGCCGGGGCCGGACGACTCGGCCACCACCCAGCAAATCAAGGACTTCAACACCAAGATCGAGGCCACGCCCGATTTCTTCTGGATGGTGACCGACGGCAATGACCGCCGCACCCAGGTCAACGCCGGCCGCGCCTATGTGCGCGCCCAGCTGGCCGCCACGGCGCAAGGCTTGTCCATGCACCCGCTGCAACAGGCGCTGCAGGAATACCCGGAGCAGGCCGGGCCGTATGCCGCGATCCACCGGCTGGTGGGGGCGCAGACTCCGGGCCAGACGGTGCAGATGTGGGCGCGGCTGGGTTACGCGCCGCCGGTGGGGGCAGCGCCGCGTCGCGGGCTGGAGGCGCACCTGCTCGCGGCCTGAGACGGCTTGGCAGTCAAACGCGCCACGGCTTGGTTTTGCCTCGCTGTGCGAAACCACTGGCTTCGCGCCTTGTGCTGCGCTTGACGGCCGACCCGCAGGCGTCACTCCGGGCGGGCGGCCGTCAGCCCTGCAGTTCAAAAGCCGCGTCGGCCACCTTCTTTCCGTTGATGCGCAGTTCGATGCGGTGGGTGCCTGGGTACAGCGTGCGCGTGGTCACCGGGCGCAGACTGTGGCGCTTGTCGAGCACCCGTGTTTCCCGAGCGTCCAGCGTCAGGTTCCAGCCCTTGAACACCTTGGGTGACGCGCTGCCGTTGGCACGCACGTGATGCACGACGTAGTCCATCACCAGTGTCTGCGGGTGCGCGCTGGCGGAACGCAGAGTGACGTGCAGGCCCAGTGTGTCGCCGATCGCCACCCGCGACGCCGATAACGCCAGTTCGGCCTGGCCTCTCAGCGGCTGGCCCAGGCCCCAGGCCGCCAGCGTGGGCCCATGGCCCTGCTTGATCAGCGTGCGGCTGGCATGGCGCAGCAACGCGGAGCGCTGCGCGCTGGCACCCAGTCGGTGATCGTGCACCCACTGCGCCACGAGCTCGGGGTGGTCCTTGGCGATGTCGTTCAGGTGGTTGGCCACGCTGCGGCGCACATAGGCGCTGGGGTCGTCCTGCAGCGCGCGCAGCAGCGGCAGGGTGGGCGCCGGGTCGCGCACCAGCGCCTGCAGGCGCTGGCCCCAGGGCAGGCGCGGGCGGCTGCCTTCGCTGACCAGGCGGCGCACATGGACGCTAGGGTCATGGACCCACTGTGTCAGCGTGGCCAGCGTGGGCTGGGGATGTTGTGCAATGAACGGGCGGATGGCGAATTCGGCGGAGAAGCGCTGGGTCAGGGCGTGCAGGCAGCGCAGGGCGCGCGGCACATCAATCATGCCCCGGCGCACCACGAACTCGCCGAGCGACCAGACCGCCCAGCCGCTGAGACCGGCTTCGCGTTCAGCCTCGCCCAGCGCAACCGGCTCGCCCAACGCGTCCAGCGGCAGCGGCAGTGCCAGGCTGGCCTCGATCACCTCCGCCGCCCGCGCGAAATCCGTCGGCAGCGTGGCGTCCAGCGCATCGGCCAGCTGCATGGCCCGCGCCTTGAATTCCAGCGTTTCCAGCCCGGTGCCGGCCAGCGATTCGAAGCGCCTGCGGTCAAACGCCGGCCAGGCGCGCTGAAGGTGCCGGCCGGCCTCGGCGACTGTGCCGGGGTTGATCAGGTTCTTGAACGGCTCGGCCATGGAGTGTCCGGCAGGCGCGGGGGGCCGGGCGCTCAGAGCCGCGCCAAAAGGCCGGCCAGCGCATGGGCCACGGTGGCCTGGCGCACGGCGGCGCGGTCGCCGTCGAAGCGTTGGCGCTCCGCAAAGACGCCGGCGGGTGTGGCCCAGCCGAACCACACGGTGCCGACGGGTTTGTCGGGGCTGCCGCCGGTGGGCCCGGCCACGCCGGTGACGGCCACGCTGACCTGCGCGCGGGAGTGGCGCAGCGCGCCTGCGGCCATGGCCCGGGCCACGGCTTCGCTCACCGCGCCGTGGGCCTCGATCAGCGCCTCGTCCACGCCGAGCAGCTCGGTCTTGGCGTCGTTCGAATAGGTCACGAAGCCGCGCTCGAACCAGGCGCTGGAGCCGGACAGGTCGGTGCAAGCCCCGGCGATCAGTCCGCCGGTGCAACTCTCGGCCGTGGCCATTGTCCAGCCCTTTTTCTGAAGGATTTCAGCCAGTTCCCAGCGTGGATCGGTCATGAGGCGCTATCCATTCAGGAGTAATCCGGCTCACCAGACGCGCCAGGCAGCAATCACCAGCAGCGTGCAGAAGGCCGCCACGAAGTCGTCGAGCAGGATGCCGAAGCCGCCGCGCCAGCCAGTGCCGTGAAACGCCTCGTCGGCCCAGCGCACCGGGCCGGGCTTGACCGCGTCGAAGAAGCGGAACAGCGCAAAGGCCACGAGTTGGCCCCAGAAGCCGGTGGGCATCACCAGCCACAGCACCAGCCAGAAAGCCACCACCTCGTCCCAGACGATGTTGCCGGGGTCGAGCACGCCCAGGTGGTCGGCGGTGACGGTGCAGGCCCACCAGCCGAGCAGCGTGGAGCCGGCGATCAGCACACCCAGCTGCAGCGGGCTCAGCCACAGCGACAGCACCAGCCAGGCCAGCCAGGCCCACAGCGTGCCGACGGTGCCCGGCGCCTTGGGCGACAGGCCGGAGCCGAAGCCCAGCGCGATGGCATGCGCCGGGTGCGCCAGCATGAAGCGCACGGTGGGGCACTGCGGTGCGGGTGGCCGGACGGGATCGATCCGCGCCGCGGTTGCGCCGGCCTGAGCGGCCGTGTGATCGTTCTCGTCGGGCGTGTTCATGGCTGGATTATCACGGCGCCATGCCGCCGTCGTCGGCCGCCTGCGCCGGGCCTGCGCTGCACGGCCTGATGGCCGAGCCGCTGCATCCGGTCCTTGCGGGCCGAAGCCGTGGGGGATATCACCCATTGGGTGGGGTGGGTCACCCATGCCGTATGGAGAGCTTTTCGATAAATCCTTATGAATCAACGGTTTATTTCGATGCGGCATGGGGTTTTCCGGTGGCACGGATCATGCAATTTGGTAACGGTCCGGTCTTGCCGCCACGAGGAAGGCAGCAGGACGCCGGGAACGATCAACCTTCAAGGAAACACCATGAACCTCAAGAACACCTGCCGCGCACTCCTGACCCTCATCGGCGCCAGCCTGCTGTCCGTCAGCCTGATTTCCCCAGCAAGTGCCGCGCGTGGCGCGAGTCAGGGCCACGGCGTCAAGTGCTACTGGGTGGTGGTTTCGTCCGATCCCGCCACGGGTGCGCAGGTGCTTCAGTACGTGTGCAGCCGCGGAGCCTGAACCTTGCCGGTCACAGCGGCGTGAATGATTCAGCTGGCGAAGTGATCGAATGAAGCAAAGCGCCGGTGGACCGGCTGCCCAGTGGCGTCCACAAGCCGCAAGCCGCTGGCAGCCTCGATCACGCCGATGCGAGTGACGGACGTCTCGGACTGCAAGGCAGCTGCTTTCACCCGGCTGCGCGCGCTCGGAGGGCGACGTGAATACCAATTCGTAGTCGTCACCGCCGGCCAGCACGCATTCCAGCGCAGTTTCTGCATCAAATTGACCATTTCCCAGCGTCAAATGGCCTCTATTTGCTATCAAGTTGATTGCAATTGATGTATCGATGCAGGCGCCCACGCGGCTGGCTTTGAGGATGTGGCCCAGGTCGCCGACCAGTCCGTCGCTGATGTCGGCTGCGGCCGTGGCCACGCCGCGCAGCGCCAGGCCCAGCGCCACACGCGGCGTGGGTGTTTCCATGCGGATGCGGGCCGCATGGAAAGCCGGCTGCGGCAGCGACCGCGTGCCGCGGAACACTTCCAGCGCCAGCCGCGCGTCGCCCAGCGTCCCGCTCACGTAGAGGTCGTCGCCGGCGCGCGCCCCGCTGCGCAGCAAGGCCTGGCCCGGCGGGACTTCGCCGAACACCGTGATGCAGATGGCCAGGGGGCCTCGCGTGGTGTCGCCGCCGATGAGTTCGCAATCGTGGGCGTCGGCCAGCGCGAACAGTCCGCGCGAGAAGCCGTCCAGCCAGGCCTCGTCGGCCTGCGGCAAGGCCAGCGCCAGCGTGAAGGCCAGCGGTTTCGCGCCGCAGGCGGCCAGGTCGCTGAGGTTCACGGCCAGCGCCTTGTGGCCCAGCTTGAACGGATCGACGGTGGACAGGAAATGCCGACCTTCAATCAGCATGTCGCTGGAGACGGCCAGCTGCATGCCGGGCGCGGGTGCCAGCAAGGCGCAGTCATCGCCCACACCCAGTGCGGCGCGTCGCGCCGGGCGCTTGAAATAGCGGTCGATCAGCTCGAATTCACCCACGGTGCTTCAGGAGGACGATGGGCCAACGCCGGCCACAGGGGGCGCATCGCGCGGTGGCAGCAGGAACGACAGCGGCGCCTGGCGCACCCGTTCAAAAAAAGCCTGACGGATGTGCCGGCGTTCCACCGGCGGGACGCTGTGGGCGGCCAGGGCCAGGCGGAACGCCAGCAAGAAGCTCACGGCAAGGTTCAGCGGGCCGATGACGGCAATGCCGGCGACGGCCCACCAGAATTCCGGCGTCGTCAGAACGCCCAGCCCCAGGGTGTAGGCCGCGGCGGCCACCTGGCCCGTGGACAGGGTCACGTGGCGCACTTCCAGCCCCAGGCCGAAAAAGCCGGTAAAGGCGGGCACCAGGCCCAGCATCAGGCCCAGCGAGATGTTGGCCGCCAGGCCCGAGATGTTGGCGCGCAGCCATTTCGACCAGCGGCGGGCTCGCTCCGTGCCCAGCACCCGGGTGTAGCGCGGGTTCCAGGCAATCGCCGATTCGAGCTGGTACAGCACGAACCAGTTTTCCACCCAGCCCGCGATGATGCTGGAGGCAAACAGCAGCACCCCTGTGAAGGCGGCGTAAAAGGCCGTGGGCCCGAGCAGGCTCTGGTCGTGCATCACGTGGTGCGCGTAATCGGGATCGACCATGTTGCCCAAGCCGCCCAGGTGCAGCGCGCCGCAGATCAGCAGCACGCCGGGAATCACCAGGCCCAGGTTGCCGATGATGGCCGCGATCTGCGAGCGCAGCAGATGCGCCACTTCGTCAATGAAGTTGCCGACTGCGTCCGGCGCGCTCATGTCTTTCAGCCGCGCGGCCATGGCCGGGGCGGTGACGGCCGGCTGCTTGGTGGCCACCGTCCAGTGCAGCAGCATGACGATCACGAACGAGGTCGCGTAGTTCAGGCCGAAGCCGACGCCGCCCCAGAAAGCCGACAGTCCCAGGCCGACAATCGCGAACTTGGCCCAGGTGGTGAACGCCAGCACGGCCCCGCCGCCAGCGGCCGTGGCCAGCATGTGCCGGTACTCGGCGACGTTGCGCGTGATGTAGTGTTCGCCGCTTTCGGCACTGCGCTCGGCCACCTTGGCCGCCGTCAGGTGCGTGCTGCTGGCGATCAGCGCGCGGATGCTGCGCTTGGCCTGTCCCACCAGCGCGAGCTGGGCGAGCAGGCGCGCCGTGGCCTGCGCCGGTTGCTCGCTTTGCAGGCAGTCGAGCAATTGCCGGATACGAACCATGCGCTCGCGCAGCTGGCTCAGGCGGAAAACGATGCCGACCGAGATGCCGTTCTCGTCCAGATGCGCGTAGACCGTATAGGCCGCATGGCGGCAGGCATCAAGCTGCTCGCGCAAGGCCTGGGCAGCGGCCAGTGCCGTCGGACTGCGCGCACCGTCGGTCTTGACCGCGGCCTTGAACGCCTCGAACTGCCCGGGCAGGGCATGAAAAGGGCGCGAATGGTAGGGGTGGGCCTGCGACACCGTATGGGCCATGCGCGCGCGGATCTCAGCCGCAAAGCCGGCCGCGCTGACCTGCCCGACGCTGTAGGTCAGGGCGTCCATCAGAACGCCATTGCCCCAGATGTCGTCCTTGGGCGCCTCGAACAGCAAGGACTGCATGCGGTCCAGCGTATCGCCGTCCAGCGCCTTGATCCACAGCGCGTCGCGCGGATCGGGGAGCAGAAGGTCAAACAGGTTGATCAGGTCATAGGTGTCGGGTGTGATGGGCAGCAGCTTGCGCCGCAGCCGTTCGCCCAGCGCACTCATGAAGGCGGTGCGCGGCGCGAAACCAAAGTCGGCCAGGAGGGGCGCCGGGTCCACCGTGTCCTTGAACAGCTGCCACCAGGCGCGCCAACGCTCCCGCCACTGCGGGCGGGTCTGAACGGCATCCAGCATCAGGTTGACGCGGGCCACGGCGCCGGCTGGATCGGTGCCGGAACCCATCCCGGCGCGGACCCACTCCAGCAGGGCCGTCAGCCAAAGATGGCGCTCGGCGCGTGACGCGCCGGGATCCAGCGCATCGAGAAGGTGGGTCAGGTCGGGAAGGCGTTGCGGCACGGCGGAGCGCAGCCTAGTGCAGCACGCGGCCGCCGGTCTGGCCGGTGGCGTCGAGCGTGAAGCGGGGAATGGGTACCTCGAAGGAGGCGCCATCCTCCTTGACGAAGAAATAAGTGCCCTCCATCGTGCCGGTGGGCGTACGCAGCCGGCAGCCGCTGGTGTACTCAAAGCCTTCGCCCGGCTTGAGCAGGGGCTGATGTCCCACCACGCCCAGGCCGCGCACCTCTTCGCGGTGGCCGTCGGCGTCCAGGATGATCCAGTGCCGCGAGATCAGTTGCGCGGGCACTTCACCATGATTGGACAGGGTGATGGTGTAGGCAAAGCCGTAGGTTTCCTGCAACGGATCGGACTCCTCGGGCAGGTAGCGTGGTTCGACGCGGACGTCAATCTCGGGGGTGCTCATGAGGCAATGGTAACTGCGACAATCCGGCGATGAGCACCACCTACCGCATTGCCCCCTCGATCCTCTCGGCCGACTTCGCCCGCCTGGGCGAGGAGGTCCGCAGCGTCCTTGCCGCTGGCGCCGACTGGGTTCATTTCGACGTCATGGACAACCACTACGTGCCCAACCTGACTTTCGGGCCGATGGTCTGCCAAGCACTGAAGCCCCATGCCAGAAAGCCGGACGGCACGCCGGTGCCGATCGACGTGCACCTGATGATCCAGCCGGTCGATGCGCTGGCCGCGGCCTTTGCCGACGCCGGCGCCGACCTGATCAGCTTCCACCCCGAGGCCTCGGCCCATGTGCATCGCAGCGTGCAGGCCATCAAGTCCATGGGCTGCCAGGCCGGTCTGGTGTTCAACCCGGCCACGCCGCTGGATGTGCTGGACTGGGTGATCGACGACATCGACCTGATCCTGATCATGTCGGTGAACCCGGGCTTCGGCGGGCAGAGCTTCATCGACAGTGCCCTGCGCAAGATCGAGGCGGCGCGCAAACGCATTGACGCGACGGGCCGTGACATCCGTCTGGAAGTGGACGGCGGCGTCAAGACCGACAACATCCGCCGCGTGGCTGATGCCGGCGCAGACACCTTTGTCGCCGGCAGCGCGATTTTTGGCAAACCCGACTACCAGGGCGTGATCGACGCCATGCGCGCGGAGCTGGCGAGTTGAGTGCCCGTGCCAAAGGGCCAGGGCGCCGCCTCAGGGCTTGATGTAGCCGAACTGCTCGCGTGTCTGCAGCTGGCCGATGCGCACCACGCCAGAGGGTGTGAATTCGGCATCCATGCTGAACTGGTCTTTCTTCAGGTTGCGGTTTCTCAGCGTGATTTCGCAGACCTCGAAGCGCACGCCGCGGGCTTTCAGCGCGCTGACCAGTGAGGCGTAGTCGATGCTGGGGTTTTTCTTGTCCTTGGCGCCGTCCATCAGGAAGTCCACGCCATCGGCATGGGTGACCACGATGATCTTCGTCTCCGGCGCCACATCGAGATGGTTGCGGATGTTGCGCAACCCCTTGGTGGCCTGGGCCTCGGCATTGTCGATGTGGTAGACCACCTTGTCCTGCGCCAGCGCAGCGCCGCAGATCAACAGCGATCCGATCAGGGCCAGGAAGGAATGAATAAGGCGTCGCATGGCGGTCTCCTGATGGGAAAGTACAAGTCGCGCAGCATACTGCGATTGAACCCCCCGGTGTACCGGGCAAACGTGAATACGGTCAATGAAATTGAATCTGTCTGAAGCCACTCGCCTGCAGGCCTGCATCGTCGACCTCGACGGCACACTGGTTGACACCCTCGGTGACTTTGAAGTTGCGCTCAATCACATGCTGGCGACGCTCGATCGGCCACCGGTGACGCGCACCGTGATCGGACAACTCGTCGGCAAAGGCTCCGAGCACCTGATCCGCTCGGTGCTGGCCCATGGGGAGCGACAGCGCGGTGTCGCGGATTCCGTCGCACCCGAAGACCTCGTCAACCGGGCCTGGCGTGCCTATCAGGAGCACTACCTGCTGATCAACGGCCGGTACAGCGCGGTGTATGCGGGGGTGCGCGAGGGACTGCTGGCGCTGCGGGAGCGGGGGCTGCGACTGGCCTGCCTGACCAACAAGCCGACCGCGTTTGCGCGGCCCCTGCTGCAGGCCAAGGGGCTGGACGGATATTTCAGTGAAGTATTCGGTGGCGATGCGTTCGATCGCAAGAAGCCGGACCCTTTGCCGCTGCTCAAGACCTGTGAGGCCTTGGGCAGCGAGCCTGCCCGCACCCTGATGATCGGGGATTCCAGCAACGATGCGCAGGCCGCACGTGCGGCCGGTTGCCCGGTGGTGCTGGTCACCTACGGCTACAACCACGGCGAGCCGGTGCGCTCGGTCGATGCCGACGGCTACCTGGACTCGCTGGATGAACTCGCCGCTCTGCTGGCGCGGCGCAACTGACGCTTACTTGCCGAGCAAGGCGTCCTTCAGTTTCCAGTCGGCCGGGTTGGGGCCGAGCCAGATCCGCATCAGCGCGTTGAAGAACTCGGGCTCCTTGAAAGGTTCGCCCTGCACCTTGCCCTTGACGGTGATGACCGTGCCAGTGCCAGGGACCCACTCGATCAGGAAGTTCTCGCCGGGCAAGAGTTTCTTCTGGTCGCTGAAGATCTGGCTCATGCGCATCAGGCCCGGAATGAGCTTGGACATCTCGCTGCGGGGGCTGTTGTCCTCCACGCCGCGCGTGAACAGTTTGCCGAGTTCGGCGGAGTCGATCTCGCGCAGCATGGTGATGCTCAAGCGTTTGGGCCCGGTTGCGACCATGACTTCCTCGGCGGTGGCGGCCTTCTTCGTCAGGTACAGGCCGGCGGCATAGACCTTGAACACGGCCTTGTAGCGCACACCGGCACCGTTGAGCTCCAACTTGGCGCCCCGGAACTCAATGGTGTCTTCCATCTTGACGCCGGACACATCAACCGTTGCCGCCATGCTGACCGCGGTCAGCAGGCTCAATGCGGCTCCCAGCATCAAATTGCGAATTCGTTTCATAGTGGTGCGCTCCAGTATCGGTTCGTGGTTCAGGGATGAGAAGGGCAGAAGGAAGTCTTCATTCTCGTGCGGGTGTTACCGGGGCGTTACAGGGTTTTGCCGTAGTGGGAGGCTTGACCGGTCTCAAGACACCGCGGCGCGGTTTGCTACACTGCGCCCATCATGTTCATCCCAAGCACGATCCATCCGAAGGGTTCCGCAGGTCTTCAGGGCCGGGGAGCCTGGCCCTGGCGCAAGCCAGCAAACGTGCGACTCTGAGCGGCGCGGTCCTCCCGCGCCAGGTGCCCGGCCCCTACCCCGGCTGCGGCGATGGATGAAACAGATGCACCCAGCGCGTGGTGCTGAGCGTGGAGGCTCAACATGATCACCGAACTCGAATTCAAAAGCCTGGCCGGTCAAGGCTATAACCGCATTCCCTTGATGGTCGAGGCGTTCGCTGACCTCGAAACCCCTTTGTCGTTGTACCTCAAGCTGGCGCATTCGAAAGACGGCGGCCGGTACAGCTTCCTGCTCGAATCCGTGGTGGGTGGCGAGCGTTTTGGCCGCTACAGCTTCATCGGCCTGCCCGCGCGCACGCTGGTGCGGGCGAGTGGCTTCGGCCCGCAGGCCGTGACCGAAGTCGTGCGCGACGGCGTGGTCGTCGAGACCGTGCGCCATGCCAAAGCCGGCTCCTGCAAGACGCCGCTGGACTTCATCGCCGACTACCAGAAGCGCTTCAAGGTGGCGCTGCGCCCCGGCCTGCCGCGCTTTTGCGGCGGACTGGCCGGCTACTTCGGCTACGACACGGTGCGCTACATCGAGAAGAAGCTCGAAAAGACCTGCCCGCCCGATACGCTGGGTTGCCCGGACATCCTGCTGCTGCAGTGCGAGGAGCTCGCCGTCATCGACAACCTCTCCGGCAAGCTCTACCTGATCGTCTATGCCGATCCGGCGCAGCCCGAGGCCTACACCAACGCCAAGAAGCGCCTGCGCGACCTGAAGGATCAGCTCAAGTACTCGGTCAGCGCGCCGGTGGTCAAGCCCAGCCAGGGCTACCCGGCCGAGCGCGACTTTGCCAAGGCCGATTACCTGGCCGCGGTGGAGCGCGCCAAGGAGTTGATCGCCGGCGGCGACTTCATGCAGGTGCAGGTGGGCCAGCGCATCAAGAAGCGCTACACCGAGAGCCCGCTGTCGCTGTACCGCGCGCTGCGCTCGCTCAACCCGAGCCCCTACATGTATTACTACCACTTCGGGGACTTCCATGTGGTGGGCGCTTCGCCCGAGATCCTGGTGCGCCAGGAACAGACCGATGAGGGTCAGAAGATCACGATCCGGCCGCTCGCCGGCACCAAGCCTCGCGGCGCCACGCCCGAAAAGGACAAGGCGGCCGAGGTGGAACTCGTCAACGACCCGAAGGAGCGCGCCGAGCACGTCATGCTGATCGACCTGGCGCGCAACGACATCGGCCGCATTGCGAAGATCGGCAGTGTCAAGGTGACCGAGGCCTTTACGGTCGAGCGTTACAGCCACGTGATGCACATCGTGAGCAACGTTGAGGGCCTCCTGAACGACGGCATGACCAGCATGGACGTGCTCAAGGCCACCTTCCCGGCCGGCACGCTGACCGGCGCGCCCAAGGTGCATGCGATGGAAGTGATCGACCAACTGGAGCCCACCAAGCGCGGCCTGTACGGCGGCGCCTGTGGGTACCTCAGCTATGCCGGCGACATGGACGTGGCCATCGCCATCCGCACCGGCATCATCAAGGATGGCACGCTCTATGTGCAGGCCGCGGCCGGCGTGGTGGCCGACTCGGTGCCCGAGATGGAGTGGAGGGAAACCGAACACAAGGCACGCGCGCTGCTGCGCGCCGCGGAACTGGTCGAAGAAGGGCTGGAGTGAATCATGACGAAACAGATCAAGCTCCTGATGATCGACAATTACGACTCGTTCACCTACAACATCGTCCAGTATTTTGGCGAGCTGGGGGCGCAGGTTGAGGTGTTCCGCAATGACGAGATCACGCTCGATGAGATCGAAGCCCGGCTGCAGGCCGGCCAGCTCGACCGGCTGGTGGTCTCGCCCGGCCCTTGCTCGCCGGCCGAGGCCGGCATCTCGGTGGCGGCGATACAGCACTTCGCCGGCAAGCTGCCCATCCTGGGCGTGTGCCTGGGGCACCAGTCCATCGGCGCGGCCTTCGGCGGCAAGATCGTGCGGGCCCAGCAGCTCATGCACGGCAAGACCAGCGTCATCACCACCACGCAGGAAGGCGTGTTCATCGCGCTGCCGAAGCAGTTCACGGTGAACCGCTATCACTCGCTGGCGATCGAGCGGGCCAGCTGCCCCGACTGCCTGAAAGTCACCGCCTGGACCGATGACGGCGAGATCATGGGCGTGAAGCACAAGACGCTGGACATCGAAGGCGTGCAGTTCCACCCCGAGAGCATCCTGACCGAGCACGGCCACGCCATGCTGCGCAACTTCCTCGTGCGCGTCGACTGAAATGGATCCTGAATCGTGCACACAACACCCTTGCGCTGGGAGGCCAATGATTCAAGAAATGCCGTTGAGGTCGTGGATCTGCGCAGCGACACCGTGACCCGCCCGACCGGTGCCATGCGCGAGGCCATGATGGCCGCGCCGCTGGGCGACGATGTCTTTGGCGACGATCCCACCGTCAACGCGCTGCAGGAGCGAATTGCCGGCCTGCTCGGCTTCGAAGCCGCCCTGTTCGTGCCCACGGGCACCCAGAGCAACCTGTGCGCCATCCTGGCCCACTGCCAGCGCGGTGACGAGTACCTCGTCGGCCAGATGGCGCATTGCTACCGGTGGGAAGGCGGCGGCGCCGCGGTGCTGGGCAGCGTGCAGCCCCAGCCGATCGCCCACCAGGCCGATGGCATGCTGGCGCTGGCCGACATCGAGGCCGCGATCAAGCCCGACGACGCGCATTTCGCACGCACCCGGCTGCTGGCGCTGGAAAACACCTTGGGCGGCAGCCTTCTGCCGTTCGACTATGTGCAAGCCGCCACCGCGCTCGCATCCAGCCGCGGGCTGGCCCGCCATCTGGACGGGGCGCGGCTGTTCAACGCGGCGGTGGCGCAGGCGGCGCTCATGAAGTCCAGTGCCGAGCTGGAGGCGCGTCGCGTCGCCGCGTGCTTTGACAGCGTCTCGGTCTGCTTCAGCAAGGGCCTTGGGGCGCCGGTCGGCTCGGCGCTGTGCGGCTCGAGGGACTTCATCGCGCGGGCGCACCGCATCCGCAAGATGGCCGGCGGTGGCATGCGGCAGGCGGGCCTGCTGGCGGCGGCGGCCCTGTATGCGCTGGAAAACCATGTCGAGCGCCTGGCGCTGGACCACGCACTGGCGCGCCGACTGGCGGACGGGCTCGCGGGCATTGAGGGTCTGCAGGTACAGGCGCCGCAGACCAACATCGTGTTTGCCGACCTGACCGGTGATGCGCTCGAACGCTCGGGTGCGCTGCTACGGCACCTGGCGGGCCACGGCGTGCTGGCCACGGGGCTGTACCGGCTGCGCTTCGTGACCCACCTGGACGTGGATGCGGCCGGCGTGGACCGCGCCGTGGCCGCCATCCGGTCCTTCTTCGGCCGCTGACCCGAACTGGAGCGCCCACACCGTGCCGAACCTCGACCACCTTGGCGTGTTCATCGCCGCCGGGCTGCTGCTGAACCTGACGCCAGGGCCGGATGTGCTCTACATCGTCAGCCACGCGCTGCGCGCGGGCGCCAGGGCTGGCGCGGTGGCCGCGTTGGGTATCACGGCAGGCTGCTTCGTGCACATCGTCGCCGCTGCGGTTGGCGTGAGCGCGCTGATTGCGGCCTCGGCCACCGCATTTGGCCTGCTGAAATGGCTCGGGGCGGCCTACCTGCTCTATATGGGGCTTTCGATGCTGCGCCCCTGCCGGCCCGGAAATCCTGTTTCGATAGCTGAAAATGACCTATCCACGCTGGGAAATGGCGAAAAAAGCCTGAAACATGTGTTCTTGCAGGGGTTCTGGACCAATGCCCTCAATCCCAAGGTGGCGCTGTTCTTCCTGGCGTTCCTGCCGCAATTCATTGCGCCGCAGGCACGGGACCAGACCCTGGCCTTCCTGTTGTTGGGATTGCTGTTCAACTTCAACGGCCTTTGGGTCAACCTGGGCTGGGCGATGGCCGCGGCCTGGGCCCGCCAGCGCCTGGGCACCGTGCAACAGCGGCTCAATACCGCCACGCGCTGGCTCGACCGAATCGCTGGTGCAATGTTTGTCGGCTTCGGCCTGAAGCTGGCTTTTTCCGAATTTCCCCAACCATGAGGAGCCTCCCATGCCCATGACCCCACAGGAAGCGCTGCAGCGCACCATCGAGCACCGCGAAATCTTTCATGACGAGATGCTGCATCTCATGCGCATGATCATGAAGGGCGAGGTGTCGCCGGTCCTGATGGCCGCTCTCATCACGGGCCTGCGCGTGAAGAAGGAGACCATCGGGGAAATCACCGCCGCAGCCCAGGTGATGCGCGAGTTTTCCACCAAGGTCCATGTGGCCGACAAGACCCATCTGGTGGACATCGTGGGCACCGGGGGCGACGGCTCGCACACCTTCAACATCTCC
The DNA here is from genome assembly GCA_016721925.1 of Candidatus Skiveiella danica. Classification (GTDB taxonomy): domain Bacteria; phylum Pseudomonadota; class Gammaproteobacteria; order Burkholderiales; family Burkholderiaceae_C; genus Skiveiella; species Skiveiella danica. The sequence continues at coordinate 142,126 of JADKHE010000004.1, read as the reverse complement.
ACCTGTTCCATGTTCGTGGCCGCAGCGGCGGGTGCCAAGGTCAGCAAGCACGGCGGGCGCAGCGTCAGCAGCAAGTCGGGCAGTGCCGATGTGCTGGAGAGTCTGGGCGTCAACATCAACCTGTCGCCCGAGGCGATTGCGCGCTGCATCGACGAGGTCGGCATCGGCTTCATGTTTGCACCCAACCACCACCCGGCCATGAAGAACGTGGCGCCGGTGCGACGCGAGTTGGGCATCAAGACCATCTTCAACATCCTTGGGCCGCTGACCAACCCGGCGTCCGCGCCCAATATCCTGATGGGCGTCTTTCACCCGGATCTGGTGGGCATCCAGGTGCGTGCGCTGCAGCGCCTGGGCACCGAGCATGCCGTGGTGGTGTACGGGCGCGACGGGCTGGACGAGGTCAGCCTGGGCGCTGCGACGATGGTGGGCGAACTGCGCGATGGCGAGATCACCGAGTACGAAATCCATCCCGAGGATTTCGGCCTGGCGATGGCCAGCAACCGCGCTCTGAAGGTGGAGACGCCTGATCAGTCGCGGGCCTTGCTGCTGGATGTGCTGGACAATCAGCACGGTGCGGCGCGCGACATCGTGATCTTGAACGCCGGCGTGGCACTGTATGCGGCCAACGTCGCGGACACCATGAAGGACGGTGTCGAGCGTGCCCGCGCAGCCATTGAATCGGGCGCTGCCAAGGCGCGTCTGGAACAGCTGGTGGTGACGGCCCATGCGCTGAGCACACCGGCCTGACATGTGGCGCGACCCTGGCGCGTGGATCGCCATCGGCGTGTCGCTGCTGTTCCTGGTGGTGGCGCTGGTGATGCACCGTGTGATTGTGAAAGTACTGAAGAACGGCTCGACCGAACCCTCTGACCATGAGTGACATCCTGAACAAGATAGTGGCCGTCAAACGCGAGGAAGTCGCTGCCGGTTTGAAGAAAAAGCCGCTGGCCGCGATGCGCGAAGACGCGGAAAGCCGCGTGCTCACGCGCGACTTCGTCGGGGCCATGCGCGCGAAGATTGCCGCCGGTCAGGCCGCCGTCATTGCCGAAGTCAAGAAGGCCAGCCCGTCCCGCGGTGTGCTGCGCGAGGATTTCATCGCGGCCGACATTGCCCAAAGCTATGCCGAAGGGGACGGGGTGGTCAGCGCCGCCTGCCTGTCCGTGTTGACCGACCGCCAGTTCTTCCAGGGGAATGTCGACTACCTCAAGCAGGCACGCGCGTCGTGCCAGCTTCCGGTGCTGCGCAAGGATTTCATGATCGACGCCTGGCAGATTTACGAATCGCGCGTGATGGGTGCCGATGCCATCCTGCTGATCGCCGCCTGCCTGGATGACGCGCAGATGGCCGATCTGGAGGCCATTGCGCAGGGGCTGGACATGGCGGTGCTCGTGGAAGTGCACGACCGCCCCGAGCTCGAACGGGCACTGCGCCTGAAGACGCCGCTGATCGGCATCAACAACCGGAACCTGCGAACCTTCGAGGTCTCGATCCAGACGACACTGGCTCTGCGCGCCGACGTGCCGCCCGGGCGGCTGCTGGTGACGGAGAGTGGCATTTTGAGCCGTGCCGATGTGCGGACCATGCGCGACGCGAAAGTCGATGCTTTCCTGGTGGGGGAGGCCTTCATGCGGGCGCCCGATCCGGGCCTGGCGCTGGCTGAGCTGTTCGCCTGACGCCCAGAAATTCGGGCGAGCGACCGGGTTGGACACCGCACGATGCACGTGAACCAAGCCCAGGCAGCCCTTTGGACGGAAATGGCCGCAGACCCCGGCGACGGCACCGATCGACTGACCGCATGGCAGCCGGCTCGCTGGCCGGTGGCGCCTGACTGGCGATTGCTGGTCGATGGCTTCTTTGCCAGTCCATCCGCGCAGGAATTGGGTGCGTTTGTGTGCAGCCGCCTGGAAGCGGGTGCCGTGGTCTATCCCCCGCGGCCGTTGTGGGCCTTTGAACTGACGCCCTTGTTCGAGGTACGGGTTGTTATTCTGGGACAGGACCCCTACCACGGCGCCGGGCAGGCGCAAGGACTGGCCTTTTCGGTGGCCGAAGGCCAACGGCAACCGCCGAGCCTGCGCAATATCTTCAAGGAGTTGCAGCGGGATCTGGGGTTGCCCCTGCCGGCCAGTGGATCCTTGCTGAGCTGGGCCCGCCAGGGTGTACTGCTGCTCAATACCTGCCTGACGGTCGAAGAAGGCCAGCCGGCCAGCCATGCCCGTCAGGGATGGGAAACCCTCACGGACACGGTGCTGGCCGCCGTTTCCGGCTTGCCGCAGCCGGTGGTGTTCATGTTGTGGGGTGCGCATGCCCAGTCCAAGCAAGGCCTCATCGAAGCCGCTTGCGGCCAGGGGCGTCATCTGGTGCTGACAGCCAATCACCCTTCGCCCTTGTCGGCTTTGCGCCCGCCGGCGCCTTTCATAGGTTGCGGGCATTTTGGTCTCGCGAATGCCTACCTCGGGAGGCAAGGTCTTGCGCCCGTCGATTGGTAGAAGTTTTCGGGGCTGGTTGTCAAAACCGGGAAAAAGCTGGCATAATTGACGGTTCGCTGAGGAGGGGTGCCCGAGTGGCTAAAGGGGGCAGACTGTAAATCTGTTGGCTTACGCCTACGCTGGTTCGAATCCAGCCTCCTCCACCAGCAAAAAATTTGACAGTGCAGACAAGCAAGGGTGTTTGGGAAAAGGTATCCATGCATTGATTTCTGGTCTGGCGCGCATCGGCGTTGCCATGCGGTCGATGCGGGAGTAGTTCAATGGTAGAACCCTAGCCTTCCAAGCTAATGACGCGGGTTCGATTCCCGTCTCCCGCTCCAGATCCTGTTTGTCTGCATCTGGGTGTTGTTTGGTTTTTTTGCCCTTGTGGCTCAGTGGTAGAGCACTCCCTTGGTAAGGGAGAGGTCGCGGGTCCGATTCCCGCCAAGGGCACCAGTTCTGGGTGTGCGACCGGATCGCATGTCTGATGTTTGTTGGTTTTTTTCGGAGTCGAAGAAATGGGAAAAGAGAAATTCACACGAACCAAGCCGCACGTCAACGTTGGCACGATTGGACACGTTGACCACGGCAAGACGACCCTGACGGCGGCGATCACCACGGTGCTGGCAGCCAAGTTCGGCGGCTCGGCCAAGGCCTACGACCAGATCGACGCGGCGCCCGAAGAAAAGGCGCGCGGCATCACGATCAACACCGCGCACGTCGAATACGAGACGGCCAACCGCCACTACGCCCACGTGGACTGCCCGGGCCACGCCGACTACATCAAGAACATGATCACCGGTGCCGCCCAGATGGACGGCGCCATCCTGGTCGTGTCCGCTGCTGACGGCCCCATGCCCCAGACCCGCGAGCACATCCTGCTGGCCCGTCAGGTCGGCGTGCCCTACATCATCGTGTTCCTGAACAAGTGCGACATGGTCGACGACGCCGAGCTGCTCGAACTCGTCGAAATGGAAGTGCGCGAACTGCTGGACAAGTACGAATTCCCCGGCGACGCCACCCCCATCATCCACGGCTCGGCCAAACTCGCCCTGGAAGGCGACAAGGGCCCCCTGGGTGAAGAGGCCATCATGAAGCTGGCCGACGCCCTGGACACCTACATTCCCCCGCCCGAGCGCGCCGTCGACGGCGCCTTCCTGATGCCCGTGGAAGACGTGTTCTCCATCTCCGGTCGTGGCACCGTGGTGACCGGACGTGTCGAGCGCGGCATCATCAAGGTCGGCGAAGAAATCGAAATCGTCGGCATCAAGGACACCGTCAAGACCACCTGCACCGGCGTGGAAATGTTCCGCAAGCTGCTCGACCAGGGCCAGGCGGGCGACAACGTCGGTATCCTGCTGCGCGGCACCAAGCGCGAAGACGTCGAGCGCGGCCAGGTGCTGTGCAAGCCCGGCTCCATCAAGCCGCACACCCACTTCACGGGCGAGATCTACGTGCTGTCCAAGGACGAAGGTGGCCGTCACACGCCGTTCTTCAACAACTACCGCCCGCAGTTCTACTTCCGCACGACGGACGTGACCGGTGCCATCGAGCTGCCCGAAGGCAAGGAAATGGTGATGCCGGGCGACAACGTGTCGATCACGGTCAAGCTGATTGCCCCGATCGCCATGGAAGAAGGTCTGCGCTTCGCCATCCGCGAGGGCGGTCGTACCGTCGGCGCCGGTGTCGTGGCCAAGATCCTTGCGTAAATTATCGTAGGGGTATAGCTCAATTGGCAGAGCGTCGGTCTCCAAAACCGAAGGTTGTAGGTTCGATTCCTACTGCCCCTGCCACCTGAACCGTGGCCCCCAAAGCCCGCCAGAGTCCTGGCGGGCTTCAGCGTCTAAGAGGACGCCTTGACTCAAAGCTGAAAAGCGCAGGATTTGCCACAAATGGCTTCTTCACAACAAGTGGACACTGTCAACACCACGGCCGACAAGGCCAAGCTTGCCGCTTCTGCGGCACTGGTCGTTGCAGCCCTCGTCGCCTACTACCTTTTGTCCAAGCAAGGCTCCATTGCCCAGTGGGGTGGTCTGCTCGTGGGTTTGGGTGCTGCCCTGGTGGTGTTTTTCTCGTCTGAGCCAGGCAAGCAACTGGTTGCTTTCGGCCGCGATGCCTGGCGCGAAGTCAAAAAGGTCGTCTGGCCCTCCCGCAAGGAGGCCATCCAGATGACGTTGTACGTTTTTGCCTTTGTTGTGGTCATGGCGTTGTTTCTCTGGCTGACTGACAAGACGCTCGAGTGGGTGTTCTACGACCTGATTCTGGGATGGAAGAAATAATGACTGAAGTTGTCCAGAGTCCTGCCGCCAGCCCTTCTGCCAACCCGGATCTGAAGTGGTATGTCGTCCATGCCTATTCGGGCATGGAGAAGGCGGTCGAACGCAACATTCTGGAGCGCATCAACCGCTCCGGCATGCAGAACAAGTTTGGTCGCATCCTGGTTCCGACCGAGGAAGTGGTCGAGATCCGAAACGGCCAGAAAAAGACCACGGAGCGCAAGTTCTTTCCGGGTTATGTCCTGGTTGAAATGGTCATGGACGACGAGACCTGGCATCTGGTCAAGCACACCAACAAGGTCACCGGCTTTGTCGGGGGTGCCAAGAACCGGCCGGCCCCGATTTCCGAAGAAGACGTCCAGAAGATCGTGAGCCAGATGCAGGAAGGCACCGACAAACCGCGCCACAAGGTGGAGTTTGAAGTGGGTGAATACGTCCGTGTCAAAGAGGGACCTTTCACCGACTTCAATGGAACGGTGGAAGAGGTCAACTACGAGAAGAACAAGGTTCGCGTGTCGGTGACGATTTTTGGTCGCGCCACGCCGGTCGAGCTTGAATTCAGTCAGGTCGAAAAGACCTGATGGACTGGTCTGCGCCTTGCGACTCGGTGCAGCTGGAAGATGGTGAGTCGTTAATCTCGGGGAGCCTCTGCAAAGTCTGAGGCGTTTGCACCCGATAGGAGAAAAGAATGGCGAAAAAAATCGTCGGCTTCGTCAAGCTGCAAGTGCCAGCGGGCAAGGCCAACCCTTCCCCCCCGATCGGTCCGGCGCTGGGTCAGCGCGGCCTGAACATCATGGAATTCTGCAAGGCATTCAATGCCCAGACCCAGGGCGTTGAGCCGGGTCTGCCTTTGCCTGTGGTGATCACGGCTTTTGCAGACAAGAGCTTTACCTTCATCATCAAGACGCCGCCTGCGACGACCCTGATCAAGAAGGCCATCAAGCTGACCAAAGGGTCTGCCAAGCCGAACTCCGACAAGGTTGGCGTGATCACACGCGCCCAACTCGAAGAGATCGCCAAGACCAAGATGAAAGACATGACGGCTGCGGATCTCGATGCTGCGGTTCGGACCATTGCAGGTTCTGCGCGCTCGATGGGCGTGAATGTGGAGGGTGTCTAAATGTCCAAGCTCACCAAGAAACAAAAAGCCCAGCAAGGCAAGGTCGACAGCAACAAGCTGTATCCGCTGGCTGATGCGCTGAGCATCGTCAAGGAATGCGCCAACGCCAAGTTCGATGAATCGATCGATGTTGCCGTGCAACTTGGCGTGGATGCCAAGAAGTCGGATCAGGTCGTTCGTGGTGCCGTCGTTCTGCCGAATGGCACCGGCAAGACCAAGCGTGTGGCCGTGTTCGCCCAGGGCGCAAAGGCGGAAGAAGCCAAGGCCGCTGGTGCCGATATCGTTGGCATGGATGACCTGGCCGCCATGGTCAAGGCCGGTGACATGCCCTTCGACGTCGTGATTGCCGCGCCCGACGCGATGCGCGTGGTCGGTACCTTGGGCCAGATCCTCGGCCCGCGCGGCCTGATGCCCAACCCGAAGGTGGGCACGGTGACGGCCGACGTCGCCACCGCCGTGAAGAATGCCAAGGCAGGTCAGGTTCAGTTCCGCGTCGACAAGGCCGGCATCGTGCACTCGACCATCGGACGCCGTTCATTCGATGCGGACAAGCTCAAGGGCAACCTGGCTGCGCTGATCGATGCGCTGACCAAAGCCAAGCCGGCTTCGAGCAAGGGTGTGTATTTGCGCAAAGTTGCGGTCTCGTCGACCATGGGTGTGGGTGTTCGCGTGGACACCCAGTCCATCTCGGCGTAATCGCAGGAATTCGGGCGGCGTGCGAGCGCTGCCTGATGTGGTGGGCTGCAATGGCCAAAGGTCGTTGCAGGTCATCCAAGACCGTTGGTGCGTGGGGAACCACGCTTAATCGTAGAGCTTGATGGTTCGCCTGACGGCTCAGGGCCAACGCAGATGGCGATCCCGCTGCAGATGGAATATGAGTTCTGTTGACAGTTGGTCGCTGCAATGTGGCGCGTGAGATGGCATCTGCCTTCGAACGCATTTTAAGGAGTAGACCTTGAGTCTGAATCGCAGTGAGAAAGAAGCGGTCATCAGTGATGTGACCGGCCTCGCCGCTAAAGCTCAAACGCTCGTGATCGCGGAGTACCGCGGCATCACGGTTGCTGACATGACCAAACTGCGCAACACCGCGCGCAGCAATGGCGTGAGTCTGAGTGTGTTGAAGAACACCCTGGCCCGCCGTGCTGTCGCCGGAAGCGCGTTTGAAGTTGTGTCCGACCAGATGACCGGTCCTTTGATCTACGGCTTTTCCGAAGACGCAGTGGCCGCCGCCAAGGTGGTGGCCGAGTTCGCGAAAACCAACGACAAGTTGGTGATCCGGGCCGGTGCGTACGGCGGCAAGGCCCTGGACGTGAACGGCGTGAAGCAATTGGCCAGCATCCCCACAAAGGAAGTGCTGTTGGCGCAGTTGTTGGGCTTGATGCAGTCCCCCATTTCCCGTACGGCCCGCGTGCTGTCGGCTTTGGCGGAGAAAAAAGGCGCGGGTGCTCCCGCCGAAGCAGCTGCCGCGTAAACGCCGCAGCCTGTCGTAACCAAACTTGTTAGGAAATCAAAATGGCATTCGATAAAGACGCATTTTTGACCGCGCTGGACAGCATGACGGTCATGGAACTCAATGACCTGGTGAAGGCCATTGAAGAGAAATTTGGCGTGAGCGCCGCGGCGATGGCTGCCCCGGCCGCCGCTGGCGGTGGCGGCGCTGCCGCAGCTGCGGAAGAGAAGACCGAATTCAACGTTGTCCTGCTCGAGGCAGGCGCCAACAAGGTGTCGGTCATCAAGGCTGTGCGCGAAATCACCGGTCTGGGCCTCAAGGAAGCCAAGGACGTCGTGGACGGCGCTCCCAAGGCGGTCAAGGAAGGCCTGTCCAAGGCTGACGCCGAAGCGGCCAAGAAGAAGCTGGAAGAAGCCGGCGCGAAGGTCGAACTCAAGTAATTGGGATCGATCCGAAAGGCTGGAGGATCCTCAGGGGCCTCCAGCCTTTGCTGCTTTGCAGAGCACACCTGAAAACCGGCTTCTGGGCCGGTTTCCGGACGACCCAGATGTCGATCGGAAACACCAGAAGAGATTTTCAAGTGTTTTCTGACCCCGACTGCAGAAGACGACTTGGTTCGGGTTGCGTGCAATGCGCGACCGTCCGCCAATGGTTGGTAGTGGCCAGCCACCAAGCAAGTCGAGCAGGATGCTCGACGCACTAGTCGCCAAAGACCCAGGACGTATGTCTTTGACCGGAGAATCCATGGCCTATTCATACACTGAACGCAAGCGCATCCGCAAGAGTTTTGGCAGCCGCGAAAGCGTGCTTGAGGTGCCCTACCTGCTGCAGATGCAGAAGGATGCCTACACCGCGTTTCTGCAAGCTGACGCCAGCCCCAGGAAGCGCACCAACGAAGGGCTGCAGGCAGCTTTCGAGGCGGCGTTCCCGATCGTTTCGCACAACGGCTTTGTGGAGATGAAATTTGTCGAATACAACCTCGCCAAGCCCGCCTTCGACGTTCGCGAATGCCAGACCCGTGGCCTGACCTTCGGTTCGGCCGTGCGCGCCCGTGTTCAGCTGATCATTTATGACCGTGAATCCTCGACCTCCCAATCCAAGGTGGTCAAGGAAGTCAAGGAGCAAGAGGTCTACATGGGTGAAGTACCACTCATGACGGAAAAAGGCTCTTTCATCATCAACGGCACGGAGCGCGTGATTGTTTCGCAGCTCCACCGGTCGCCGGGCGTGTTCTTCGAGCATGACAAGGGCAAGACCCACAGCTCCGGCAAGCTGTTGTTTTCTGCGCGGATCATCCCCTACCGCGGCTCTTGGCTCGACTTCGAATTCGACCCGAAGGACATTCTTTATTTCCGGGTGGACCGTCGCCGCAAGATGCCGGTCACGATCCTGCTGAAGGCGATCGGCCTGAATCCCGAGTCGATTCTGGCCAACTTCTTCGTGAACGACCACTTCCGCTTGATGGACAGTGGCGCGCAAATGGAGTTCGTGGCCGAACGCCTGCGCGGTGAGGTGGCACGTTTTGACATCACCGACAAGTCCGGCAAGGTCGTGGTCGCGAAGGACAAGCGTGTGACCGCTCGTCACACGCGTGAGCTGGAGCAGTCCGGCACCACGCACATCAGCGTGCCGGAAGACCTGCTGGTCGGTCGCGTGATTGCGCGCAGCATTGTGGATGCAGACACCGGTGAAATCATCGCGAAGGCCAACGAAGAACTGACCGAAGCGCTTCTGAAGAAACTGCGCTCTGCCGGGATTCAGGACTTGCAGTGCATCTACACGAACGAACTGGATCAAGGCGCGTACATGTCTCAGACGCTGCGCATTGACGAAACGGTTGACGAGTTCGCCGCCCGCGTGGCGATCTACCGCATGATGCGTCCCGGCGAACCGCCGACAGAAGATGCCGTGCAGGCCCTGTTCCAACGCCTGTTCTACAACCCCGACACGTACGACCTGTCGCGCGTGGGCCGCATGAAGTTCAACGCCAAGATGGGGCGTGAAGAGTCAACCGGGCCGATGGTGCTCACCAACGAGGACATCCTGGCTGTGGTCAAGATCCTGGTCGACCTGCGCAACGGTCGTGGCGAAGTCGATGACATCGATCACCTGGGCAATCGCCGCGTGCGTTGTGTGGGCGAGCTGGCCGAAAACCAGTACCGCACGGGTCTGGCACGTATCGAAAAGGCGGTCAAGGAGCGTCTCGGCCAGGCCGAGCAGGAGCCCCTGATGCCGCACGACCTGATCAACTCCAAGCCGATCTCTGCGGCGCTGAAGGAGTTTTTCGGAGCCTCGCAGCTGTCGCAGTTCATGGACCAGACCAACCCGCTGGCCGAAATTACCCACAAGCGCCGAGTGTCGGCCCTGGGCCCGGGTGGCTTGACGCGCGAGCGTGCTGGCTTCGAGGTGCGCGACGTGCACGTGACCCATTACGGCCGGGTGTGTCCGATCGAAACGCCGGAAGGTCCGAACATCGGCCTGATCAACTCCCTGGCTCTGTACGCCCGCCTGAACGAATACGGTTTCATCGAAACCCCGTACCGTCGCGTGGCCGACGGCAAGGTGACAAACCAGATCGACTACCTCTCGGCCATCGAAGAAGGCAAGTACGTCATTGCCCAGGCCAACGCCGCGCTCGACAAGGAAGGCCGTCTGACGGGCGACCTGGTGTCGGCGCGCGAGAAGGGCGAATCCATCCTGGTCAGCGCCGAACGTGTGCAGTACATGGACGTGTCGCCGGCGCAGATTGTCTCGGTGGCCGCCTCGCTGGTGCCGTTCCTGGAGCACGACGACGCCAACCGCGCGCTGATGGGCGCCAACATGTCGCGCCAGGCCGTGCCGGTGCTGCGTCCCGAGAAGCCCATGGTCGGCACCGGCATCGAGCGGGTTGCGGCTGTGGATTCCGGCACGGTGGTGACGGCCACCCGCGGGGGTGTCGTGGACTACGTGGACGCGACGCGCATCGTGATCCGGGTCAACGACAACGAAGCCCAGGCGGGCGAAGTGGGCGTTGACATCTACAACCTGATCAAGTATCAGCGCTCCAACCAGAACACCAACATCCACCAGCGCCCCATCGTCAAGAAGGGCGACAAGCTGGCCAAGGGTGACGTGATCGCTGACGGCGCGTCCACCGATCTCGGTGAGATCGCCATCGGCCAGAACATGCTGATCGCTTTCATGCCCTGGAACGGCTACAACTTCGAAGACTCGATCCTGATCTCCGAGCGCGTCGTGGCCGAAGACCGCTACACCTCGATCCACATCGAGGAGCTGGTGGTGATGGCACGCGACACCAAGCTGGGTGCCGAAGAGATCACCCGCGACATTCCGAACCTTTCCGAGCAGCAACTCAACCGTCTCGACGAGTCCGGCATCATCTACGTGGGTGCCGAAGTCCAGCCGGGCGACACCCTGGTCGGCAAGGTCACGCCCAAGGGCGAAACGACCTTGACGCCAGAAGAGAAGCTGCTGCGTGCCATCTTCGGTGAAAAGGCCAGCGACGTGAAGGACACGTCTCTGCGCGTGGATCAGGGTTCGCAAGGCACCGTGATCGACGTGCAGGTGTTCACCCGCGAGGGCATCCAGCGTGACAAGCGCGCCCAGCAGATCATCGACGACGAACTCAAACGCTTCCGCCTGGATTTGAACGACCAGCTGCGGATCGTCGAGGCCGATGCCTTCGACCGGATTGCCAAGCTGCTGACCGGACGTGTGGCCAATGGTGGCCCGCAGAAGCTGGCCAAGGGCAGCAAAATCGACAAGGCCTACCTGGCTGGTGTCGAAAAATTCCACTGGTTCGACATTCGTCCCGCCGAGGACGAGGTTGCTTCCCAATTGGAGAGCATCAAGAACTCCCTGGAGCAGACGCGCCACAGTTTCGACCTCGCCTTTGAGGAAAAGCGCAAGAAGCTGACCCAGGGCGACGAACTGCCTTCCGGCGTCCTGAAGATGGTTAAGGTGTATCTGGCCGTCAAACGCCGCCTGCAACCCGGGGACAAGATGGCCGGCCGCCACGGCAACAAGGGCGTGGTGTCGAAGATCGTTCCGGTCGAAGACATGCCCTACATGGCGGATGGAACGCCGTGCGACATCGTTCTCAACCCGTTGGGTGTGCCCTCGCGGATGAACGTGGGTCAGGTGCTCGAGGTTCATCTGGGATGGGCCGGCAAGGGCATCGGTCAGCGCATCGGTGACATGTTGCAGGCCGAGGCTAAGGTGACGGAACTGCGCAGCTTCATGGAAGAGCTGTACAACGGCACGGGGCGCAAGGAAGAACTGGCCCAGTTGAGCGATGCCGATGTGTTGGAAATGGCCCAAAACCTCAGTACCGGCGTGCCGTTTGCGACGCCCGTGTTCGATGGCGCTTCGGAAGAGGAAATCCGCGCCATGCTCAAGCTGGCCTACCCGGATGAGGTCGTCCAGCGCAAGGGGCTCACGCAAGCCCGTACCCAGGCCCACCTGTTCGACGGTCGTACCGGTGACCCGTTCGAGCGCCCCACGACCATTGGCTACATGCACTTCCTGAAGCTGCATCACCTGGTCGACGACAAGATGCATGCGCGCTCGACCGGTCCGTACAGTCTCGTGACCCAGCAGCCGCTGGGCGGCAAGGCCCAGTTCGGTGGACAGCGCTTCGGCGAGATGGAAGTCTGGGCGCTGGAGGCCTATGGCGCCGCTTACGTCCTGCAGGAAATGCTCACCGTGAAGTCCGACGACGTGCAGGGCCGTACCAAGGTGTACGAAAGCATCGTCAAGGGCGAGCACTCCATTGACGCCGGCATGCCGGAATCGTTCAACGTCCTGGTCAAGGAAATTCGTTCCCTGGGCATCGACATTGAACTCGAACGTTCTTAATTGAAAAGGAAAGAGTCACATGAAATCACTACTCGACCTGTTCAAGCAATTCACGCCCGATGAGCATTTCGATGCCATCCGCATCGGCATGGCTTCTCCCGAGAAGATCCGTTCCTGGTCCTTCGGGGAAGTGAAGAAGCCCGAAACCATCAACTACCGCACATTCAAGCCCGAGCGTGACGGTCTGTTCTGCGCCAAGATCTTCGGTCCGATCAAGGACTACGAGTGCCTGTGCGGCAAGTACAAGCGCCTGAAACATCGCGGCGTCATCTGCGAAAAGTGCGGTGTTGAAGTCACGCAGACCAAGGTGCGCCGCGAGCGCATGGGCCACATCGATCTGGCCGCGCCCTGCGCCCACATCTGGTTCCTGAAGTCGCTGCCGTCGCGACTGGGCCTGGTGCTGGACATGACCCTGCGCGACATCGAGCGCGTGCTGTACTTCGAAGCCTATGTGGTCACCGATCCCGGCATGACGCCGCTGAAGAAGTTCAGCATCATGTCGGAAGACGACTACGACGCCAAACGCAAGGAATACGGCGATGAATTCGAAGCCAAGATGGGCGCCGAAGGCATCAAGGAACTGTTGCACGGCATCGATCTGGACCTGTCCACCGAGCGCCTGCGTGGCGACCTGACCGGCTCCGAGGTGAAGGTCAAGAAGAACGCCAAGCGCCTCAAGGTGCTGGAAGCCTTCAAGAAGTCGGGTATCAAGCCCGAGTGGATGGTGCTTGACGTCCTGCCCGTGCTGCCGCCGGACCTGCGTCCGCTGGTGCCGCTGGATGGCGGTCGTTTTGCCACGAGCGACCTGAACGACCTGTACCGCCGCGTGATCAACCGCAACAGCCGTCTGCGCCGCCTGCTCGAGCTCAAGGCCCCTGAAATCATTGCGCGCAACGAAAAGCGCATGCTGCAGGAAGCCGTGGACTCGCTGCTGGACAACGGCCGTCGCGGCAAGGCCATGACCGGCGCCAACAAGCGCGCGCTCAAGTCCCTGGCCGACATGATCAAGGGCAAGAGCGGCCGCTTCCGCCAGAACCTGCTGGGCAAGCGTGTGGACTACTCCGGCCGCTCGGTGATTACCGTGGGCCCGACGCTCAAACTGCATCAGTGCGGCCTGCCCAAACTGATGGCGCTGGAGTTGTTCAAGCCCTTCATCTTCGCCCGTCTGGAAACCATGGGCATCGCCACCACCATCAAGGCGGCCAAGAAGGAAGTGGAATCCGGCACGCCGGTGGTCTGGGACATCTTGGAAGAGGTGATCAAAGAGCACCCGGTGATGCTGAACCGTGCGCCAACGCTGCACCGGTTGGGCATCCAGGCCTTCGAACCGATCCTGATCGAGGGCAAGGCCATCCAGCTGCACCCGCTCGTCTGCGCGGCCTTCAACGCCGACTTTGACGGCGACCAGATGGCCGTGCACGTGCCGCTGTCGGTCGAAGCCCAGATGGAAGCCCGCACCCTGATGCTGGCCTCCAACAACATCCTGTTCCCGGCCTCGGGCGAGCCCTCCATCGTGCCGTCGCAGGACGTGGTGCTGGGTCTGTACTACACCACCCGCGACCGCATCAACGCCAAAGGCGAGGGTCTGGTCTTCTCCGACACTGGCGAAGTCCAGCGCGCGCTCGATGCGGGTGAGGTTGAACTGACGGCCAAGATCAGTGTGCGCCTGACGGAATACACCAAGGACAAAGTCACCGGTGAATTCATTCCGTCCACCTCGCTGGTCGAGACCACTGTGGGACGGGCGTTGCTGAGCGAGATCCTGCCCAAGGGCCTGCCGTTCTCCAACATCAACAAGGCGCTGAAGAAGAAGGAAATCTCCAAGCTGATCAACGTCTCGTTCCGCAAGTGCGGATTGAAAGAAACGGTGGTCTTTGCCGACAAGCTGCTGCAAAACGGTTTCCGCCTGGCCACCAAGTCCGGCATTTCCATCTGCATCGACGATATGCTGGTTCCCAAGGAGAAAGCCGGGATCATCGAACGCTCCGAGAAGGAAGTCCGCGAGATCGAGCAGCAGTACGTGTCCGGTCTGGTCACAGCGGGCGAACGCTACAACAAGGTGGTGGACATCTGGGGCAAGTCCGGTGACGAGGTCTCGAAGGTCATGATGGCCCAGTTGGCCAAGCAGAAGACCACCGACCGCCATGGCAAGGAAGTGGACCAGGAGTCGTTCAACTCGATCTACATGATGGCTGACTCCGGTGCGCGCGGTTCCGCGGCGCAGATCCGCCAGCTCGCCGGCATGCGGGGCCTGATGGCCAAGCCGGACGGCTCGATCATCGAAACCCCGATCACGGCGAACTTCCGTGAAGGCCTGAACGTGCTTCAGTACTTCATTTCCACCCACGGCGCCCGTAAGGGTCTGGCCGATACCGCGCTGAAGACGGCCAACTCGGGTTACCTCACGCGCCGACTGGTCGACGTGACCCAGGATCTGGTGGTGACGGAGGACGATTGCGGCACCCATAACGGTTCGCTGATGCGCTCCATCGTGGAGGGTGGCGAGGTGATCGAGTCGCTGCGCGAACGTATCCTGGGCCGTACCGCGGCTGACGACATCCTGCACCCTGAAGACCAGTCGGTGCTGGTGCGCGCGGGCGAGATGCTCGACGAAGACGTCATCGACGAGTTGGAAGCGCAGGGCGTGGACGAGATCCGCGTGCGTACCGCGCTGACCTGCGAGACCCGCTTCGGCATCTGCGCCAAGTGCTATGGCCGTGACCTGGGTCGCGGCGGCCTGATCAACAACGGCGAGGCGGTCGGTGTGATCGCGGCGCAGTCGATCGGCGAGCCGGGCACGCAGCTGACGATGCGGACCTTCCACATCGGTGGCGCCGCATCGCGTGCGGCGATTGCGTCCAGCGTCGAGGCCAAGTCCAACGGGGTGATCGGTTTCAACGCCACCATGCGCTACGTCACCAACAGCAAGGGTGAACTGGTCGTGATTGCGCGTTCGGGCGAGATCGTCATCCATGACGAGCATGGCCGCGAGCGCGAACGCCACAAGGTTCCTTATGGCGCCACGTTGACGGTGAAGGCCGATCAAGCGATCAAGGCGGGCACGATTCTGGCCAACTGGGATCCGCTGACCCGACCCATCATCACGGAATTCGCGGGCAAGGCCAAGTTCGAAAACGTCGAGGAAGGCCTGACGGTCGCCAAGCAGGTGGACGAGGTCACCGGCCTCTCCACGCTGGTGGTGATCGACCCGAAGCGCCGTGGCGCTGCCAAGGTCGTGCGTCCGCAGGTCAAGCTGATCGATGCCGCTGGCAACGAGGTCAAGATTCCGGGCACCGACCATTCGGTGACGATCGGTTTCCAGATTGGCTCGCTGATCCAGGTTCGCGACGGACAGGATGTGGGTCCGGGCGAAGTGCTGGCGCGCATCCCGGTGGAAGGCCAGAAGACCCGCGACATCACGGGCGGTCTGCCGCGCGTGGCCGAGTTGTTCGAAGCGCGTTCGCCGAAAGACAAGGGCATGCTGGCCGAAATGACGGGTACGGTGTCGTTCGGCAAGGAGACCAAAGGCAAGGTCCGTCTGCAGATCACCGATCCGGACGGCAAGGTCTGGGACGAACTGATTCCCAAGGACAAGAACATCCTGGTCCACGAAGGCCAGGTGGTCAACAAGGGCGAATCCATCGTCGACGGCCCGGCCGATCCGCAGGACATTCTGCGGTTGCTGGGTGTCGAGGAACTGGCGCGCTACATCGTCGATGAAGTCCAGGATGTTTACCGACTGCAGGGCGTGAAGATCAACGACAAGCACATCGAGGTGATCGTGCGCCAGATGCTGCGCCGCGTCGTGGTCGGCAACCCGGGCGATTCGAACTACATCGCAGGCGAACAGGTGGAGCGTTCCGAGATGCTGGACACCAACGACGCGTTGCGCGCCGAGGGCAAGATCCCGGTTACCTACACCAACCTGCTGCTGGGCATCACCAAGGCTTCGCTGTCGACCGACTCCTTCATCTCGGCGGCATCGTTCCAGGAGACGACCCGTGTGCTGACCGAGGCTGCCATCATGGGCAAGCGCGACGAGTTGCGTGGCCTGAAGGAAAACGTCATCGTGGGTCGCCTGATCCCCGCGGGTACCGGCCTGGCCTACCATCAGGCGCGCAAGGCGAAGGACCTGATGGACGATGCCGAGCGCCGCGCCATTGCCGAAGCGGAAGCGGCCGAGCTGGCGGGTGGCAGCGAGTCCCCGGACGGTGCCGTGAGCAGCGAGGACGCGACGGCAGGTTGATCAGTCAGTCCTGACTTGATAGCACCCAAAGACCAGTTGGCGCTGGCTTTGGGTGTTTTTGTTTGTGATTTGTCTACAAAGTGCGTTTGCGGGGCAAGGTGGAGAACGGATGACGAAACCGATGGTGCTGGGTCTGCTGGTGGCGATCGCGCTGTTCTGGGCTGTGGGCGCCTACAACCGGCTGGTTCGATTGCGGTCCGAGGTGGTCAAGGCCTACTCGGCGCTGGACAATGTGCTGTCGGTGCACCCCGCCGTGATCAAGGCCGCGCAGCCCTTGGCCGACGTCGCAGCGGGCGTCTCGCAGCTTTCCCCGGACGCACTGTGGTCGCGCCTGGTCGCGGCAGGAGAGCAGTTTGCCCAGGCTCTTGCCAATGCCCGCGCTCATCCGCTGGACCCGGATGCCATTCGGGTTCTTTCGGCCGCACGCGGCGTCCTGACTGAAGTCTGGCAGGCGACGGATGGGGACTCGCCGGAAGGCAGCACGTTGCCGGAAAGCCTGCGTGCCCGCCTTGCGGCGCTTGACGAGCAGGCGGCCCTTCCTGCGGCAGCTTTCGATGCCTCGGTCCGGGTCTACAACCTGGCCATCCGCCAGTTCCCGGCCCTGATTCTGGCGGGCATCTGGAGCTTCAAGCCCGCCGGTACTCTCGACTGGCCTGAGGCAGCGGCCTGATCACGCCCATTTGAATCACAGAAAGACCTGCCGGTGACCAGCCCATCCATTCCCCTGTGGCGCCAGCTCCAGAGCACGGCGCAGGTGCTGCTCGATGTGCGCAACGGCCGTTCGCTGACGCAGGTGCTGGACGACGTCGATCGGACGCTTCGCCCCGGGGTGCAGGCGCTGGCCTTTCATGTGATGCGCGTCCAGGGTCGCGCCCAGGCGCTGCGCCGGGAACTGGCGCGCCGAGCGCCACCTCCCGCTGTCGATGCGCTGCTGTGCACCGCGCTGGCTTTGGCTGCCGATTCGGAGGAGGCGCCCTATGAGGCCTTCACCCTGGTCGATCAGGCCGTCGAGGCCGCCAAGCGCGACCCCTCCCTGCGCCCCAGCGCAAGCTTCATCAACGCCTGCCTGCGCCGATTTCTTCGGGAGCGTGAGCGATTGATGGCTGCTACGGATGCCGACCCGGTGGCACGCTGGAACCACCCGGCCTGGTGGATCAAGCGGCTGAAGGCGGATCATCCCTTGCACTGGGAGGCGATTCTTGCAGCCAACAACGCCAAGGCGCCGATGGCGCTGCGGGTCAATGTCGCCCGGATCTCGCCAGCGCACTACCTCCAGATGCTGGAGGCCGCAGGTCTTGCCGCCGTCCGCCAAGGCGAGACGGCCATTCTGCTGGAGCGCGCCTTGCCGGTGCAGGACATTCCCGGTTTCACAGACGGACTGGTCTCCGTGCAAGACGCCGGGGCGCAGCTGGCGGCACCGCTTCTCCTGCACGGGCTCGCGTCGCAACGCCCGCTGGAGGTGCTGGATGCCTGCGCTGCACCAGGTGGCAAGACTGCCCATCTTTTGGAGCAGGGAGGCGTTCGGGTCACCGCGCTGGACATCGACTCGCAACGCTGCGAGCGTATCGAGGCCAACCTGCAGCGCTTGGGCCTCAGCGCCAAGGTTTTGGCCGCCGACGCGGGGGAACCGGCAAGTTGGTGGGACGGGGCGCTTTTTGACGCCATCCTGCTCGATGCGCCATGCACCGCGTCGGGGATCGTCCGGCGGCATCCGGACGTGCGCTGGCTGCGGCGCGAAAGCGATGTTGACCAGCTGGCGACGGTGCAGGCCCGGCTGCTGAACACACTTTGGCCCTTGCTGAGGCCGGGAGGGCGTCTGCTCTACTGCACCTGTTCGGTGTTTCGGGCTGAGGGCAGCCAGCAGATCAAAGCGTTTGTTGCAAACAACACCCACGCTGTGCATCTGCCGTCTCCCGGCCATTTAATGCCCCATTTTCGGGCAGGTGGAAGAACAGTCCCGGACAATTACACCGGTGACCATGACGGCTTTTTCTACGCGTTGCTTGAGAAGCGCCCGGCATAGCCTCTGGGGCTTGCTGGCTGCCTTGGCTCTGCTGACCGGGCTGCCCCTGCCCACGCGCGCCGAGGGCCCTGCGGTGGAGGTGACCCAGTTGCGGGTGGATCGTGCGGAAGACGGCCTGTTCCTGACGGCCCAGATCAAGCTCGAACTGCCGACCATCATGGAGGATGCCCTGAACAAAGGGGTCGCCCTGTTTTTCGTGGCCGAGGCCGAACTGTTGCGCGATCGCTGGTACTGGTACGACCGCAAACTGTCTGTGGCAACCAAGTACATCCGGCTGGCCTACCAGCCGCTCACGCGGCGCTGGCGCATCAACGTCTCACCCGAACCGATTGGCAATGTGGGCCTGGGCGTGAGCATCACGCAGAACTTCGATTCGCTGGACGCCGCCCTGCAGGCGTTGCAGCGCCAGGTGCGCTGGAAGATTGCCGATCCGACCCTGCTTGATCCGGATTCCCGGCATTACGTCGAATTTCGTTTCAGGCTGGACATGTCCCAGCTGCCCCGTCCTTTCCAGATCGGTATCGTCGGAAATTCGGAGTGGAATCTCTCGGCAACACGAACCTATCGGCTCAACCCCGATTCCGGCAAATGAATGCGCCTGCGTTCGGCGGGGTGCCTGGGAGGGTCTACCAGTCCCGCGCAGTGCGCTGGGGCATCATCATTGGCGCTGCAGCGATGGTCGCGATGGGCCTGGTCTTGCTGTTCCTGCTGACACAGGCCACCAACAACCGGGAGCTCTACGAACGAAACTACGCCCGCCTGTTTGTTCTGAACGTGGTTGTCGCCGGCCTGCTGGTGGGGGTCATCCTGTGGATGGTGATCCGGCTTGCCCTGCGTTTGCGTCGTGGCAAGTTTGGCAGTCGCCTGCTGGTCAAGCTGGCCGCCATCTTCGCACTGGTCGGCTTCGTGCCCGGCTTGCTGATCTACGTGGTGTCCTACCAGTTCGTCTCGCGCTCGATCGAAAGCTGGTTCGACGTCAAGGTCGAGGGTGCGCTGGTTGCGGGGCTCAGTCTTGGGCGGACGACGCTGGACACGCTCAGCAACGAGCTTTCGAGCAAGACCCGCACCGCAGCGACCCAGCTTTCGGGCAACACGGACTCCGGTGCCGCGCTCAGCCTGGAGCGCCTGGCGGAACAACTCGGTGCCAGCGACATTGTTCTCTGGAGTTCATCGGGCAAGATGATTGCGAGCGCGGGGAAGTCGCGCTACGACATCAATCCGGAACGCCCGAGCGTGCAGCAGCTGCGCCTGGCCCGAAACCAGGGCGTGGTAGCGCAGGCGGAGGGCGTCGAAGAAGGCGCCCCTGGCGGTGCCGGGACGGCGCGGATCAAGGTCCTCGCACTGGTCCCGAGCCCGCGGATTGGACTGCGCGACGAACCCCGCTTCCTTCAGGTCACCGAGCCGATCCCGGCCGCACTGGTTGCCAACGCCGTGGCGGTCCAGGTGGCCAACCGGGAATACCAGGAGCGGGCGCTGGGGCGCGATGGCTTGCGCCGAATGTATATCGGTACCCTCACGCTCAGCCTGTTTCTGGCCGTGTTCGGGGCCATCCTGCTGGCCGTGGTGCTGGGCAACCAGCTTGCCCGTCCCCTTTTGCTGCTGGCCGAGGGCGTCAAGCAGGTGGCGGCCGGAGATCTCACCCCCAAAATGGCGCTGCAAGGGCGCGACGAACTTGGCGGACTGACCCGCTCGTTTGCCGACATGACCCGACAGCTGGCCGACGCGCGCAAGGCCGTGGAGACCAGCATGGTGCAGCTGGATGGCGCCCGGGCCAACCTGCAGACCATCCTGGACAACCTGACCGCGGGCGTCATCGTGCTGGACGCCGATGGTGTGGTCATTTCGTCCAATCCTGGCGCCACGCGGATCCTGCGCGCGCCCCTGGCGGCCTTTGAAGGGCGCCCCTTGGCGGGAATCCCCGGGCTCGATGCCTTTGCGGGCAGCGTGCTGGCCCAGTTCGAATCGTTCCTCGGTGAGAGGCTGCAGCACGGGCTGGATCACTGGCAGCAGTCGTTCGAACTGAATGCGCCATCGCAGGGCATGCCGAAGGACGCCATCACGCTGGTCGCGCGCGGCGCGCTGCTGCCCGACAACACGCGGCTGCTGGTGTTCGATGACATCTCCGAAATCGTCTCCGCGCAACGGGCCCAGGCATGGGGTGAGGTGGCCCGGCGGCTGGCGCACGAAATCAAGAACCCGCTGACCCCGATCCAGCTGTCCGCCGAGCGCCTTGAAATGAAGCTGGCGTCCAAGCTTGCCGAGCCAGATCAGGCCATGCTCTCCAAGTCCGTGAAGACCATCGTGGACCAGGTCGACGCGATGAAGCGCCTGGTGAACGAGTTCCGGGATTACGCGCGCCTGCCGGCGGCTGAACTCCATCCGCTGGACCTGAATGCGCTGGTGATGGATGTGCTGCATCTGTACGGCAATGGCACGGGTGACGAGGGCAGCCCGATCCGGGTCGAACTGGATGCCGATAGTCCGCTCATTCGCGGCGATGCCCAGCAACTGCGCCAGGTGATCCATAACCTGCTGCAGAACGCCCAGGACGCGACCGACGCACGCAAGGGAGAGGGCGAAGATGGTGGGGTCCGGATTCGCACCCAGTGGGTCAAGTCCTCCGGGCGCGTGCGTCTCAGCGTGATGGACCACGGCACCGGTTTTCCCGAGCACATCCTGAAACGCGCGTTCGAACCCTACGTGACCACCAAGGCGCGGGGCACCGGCCTGGGCTTGGCCGTGGTCAAGAAAATTGCCGATGAGCACGGTGCCCGCGTGGATATCTCCAACCGTGTGTCGGATGGTGTCGTTTGCGGGGCCCAAGTGTCGCTATCATTCGCCATGGACATTACGCCGGCAGCCTGATCGCTGTCGCAGTCATACCAGGGGACGCACACAGCAATCATGGCAAATATTTTGGTCGTCGACGACGAACTCGGCATTCGTGACCTGCTGTCGGAAATCCTGAACGACGAAGGCCACAACGTGGAGCTTGCGGAGAACGCGGCTCAGGCCCGCGCCGCGCGCAACCGGGGGCGCCCCGATCTTGTCCTGCTCGACATCTGGATGCCGGACACCGACGGCGTCACCTTACTGAAGGAGTGGTCCACCACCGGACTGCTCAGCATGCCGGTCATCATGATGAGCGGGCATGCCACCATAGACACGGCCGTGGAAGCCACCCGCATCGGTGCGCAGGCTTTCCTCGAAAAACCAATCACCCTGCAAAAGCTGCTCAAGGCCGTGGAACAGGGACTCGCGCGTGAAGGCACGCGCAAGGTGATGCCCGGCCCGACGGGCGCGGTGGTGTCCGCTGATCTGACCGTGGAGGCCGCCATGACCGGCGGCGTGCTGCTGCCGGCTGCGCAAGACCTCGGCCCTGCCGGACGCCAGAGCTTCGAACTGGACAAACCCTTGCGCGATGCCCGTGACGAATTCGAGAAGGCTTACTTTGAATTCCATCTGGCCAACGAAGGCGGCTCCATGACCCGGGTCGCGGAGAAGACGGGCCTGGAGCGGACGCACCTTTACCGCAAGCTGAAGCAACTCGGCGTCGACCTCTCGAGAGGCAAGCGCCAAGGGCACATCTGAGGCGGGCGGCGCTTTTCCCCTGCTATAATTTGCCTTCCGGCCCGGTAGCTCAGTTGGTAGAGCAGCGGATTGAAAATCCGCGTGTCGGTGGTTCGATTCCGCCCCAGGCCACCAAGTATGGGAACCCTGCTACTTCAACCGTAGCGGGGTTTTTCATCAAAATTTGCGGGATTAGCTCAGTTGGTAGAGCGATACCTTGCCAAGGTATAGGTCGAGAGTTCGAACCTCTTATCCCGCTCCAGATGCACAAGCGTCTTCAAAAGCCCGTCCTAGTGATGGGCTTTTGTGTTTCTGGCGTCTTGCCGCTCAAGAAGGCCGCAGCATAGGGCAGGAAGTTCGGGTGGGGTTCGGTCGAGGGGCTGGCCTGTTGCCCGGAACGTTCGACCTTTCAATCATGCTTTGTCGGCAAAGTACCTGGCTCGAAAGTCTTCAACAGACACTCCGCCGCTTCGATGAATCCCTCGGTGGCAATTCGGACACAGTATCGCGAGGTCTTTGAGGGTGACTTTTGACACGCCTGCACTGGTCCCCAAAGGCGCCCGATGGTGCACCTCGACGATTGGAGCGGACAGATTCGGAAAAACGTACTTGGCTTCAAAGCCGCAACACTCGCATGCAAGGCAACCAGTAGTCGCCTCGACTGCCTTGAGCTTCGCCTTGACCATGCCTGCATCCCGCTCTCGTTTTAGGTGCAAAACAAGCTGCGGAGCACCTTCCATTGCGAAGACTTCATCAAGATCGGGCGGAACTGCGGACGTTCGCCAAGTCTGCCTGGACCGATACGCCCACGTTGAACCGATTTTCTCTCGATCAAGAAAAGCCTCATATTGATTCTTGCCAATCGTGAAACGCTGGGAGAACCAAGCGAGCATGTTTGAAGCCGTCCAGTCAAAACCCTGCTTGTTCTTCGTCATGGTGGCAAGAACTAGCTCGCGGCCCTCGGTATCTTCTTGTAGTGCCTTGACCAGATCAGTGTGCGTAACGAACGGACCATCGTGAAAAGTCCTTTCCGTGACTAATCTGTATATAAGCGGGAATACCTCTACCTGCTTGAACGATGATTTCGTGTCCTTTTCATTTGCAGGTGAAGTTGCCACTTCGGGCAAAGTCGGCGCCACGACAGATTGAGAGGTGACCGCTAGGATCGGTAACTTGTCGTCCGAATTGCCCGTTTCCGACTTTGACGCTTTCAGTATGATGCCGTCCGCTGTACATGTGTGCTCGGGGATCGGAAAGATGCTCCATTGCCTCGCCATATTCAGATAGGTCTTCCAACTGCCCAGCCCGTTGCGGTTTGCACCGACCCTACGACCGAACTCCTCCCATCCCACAGACAACTGGCCCGTTTGAGCCAGTTCCGTCATCGCCTTTGACAAACGTCGGAATCGATCCTGCGCGCCTGGAACACCCGCCAACGCCCTATCTCGCTCCGCTTGCCTAGCTGCATCCCCGTTCATGATGATCTCCAAAGAGCACTTGTTGGGTTGTCAAGGAATTTGCCGAATTGACTGAACCTTTACGGAGTCACTATCCGGAACTTCACCGGTGCCGTCAAGGCGGGTGACCTGCATCTGGTTGGGACATGCTCGGAGTGTCTTGGGGATGTGGCGAGGGTGGTGGAGATGGGGGAGAACCGATGACCATGGCTAATTGCGATCGACCGGTGTGGTCATTTGGAGTCGACGACTAAACCTATGGCACGTTGATGGGCACGCCAACAGGTGGCTTTTCTAGAAACCCCAAGATAGCCGTGCTGGCGGCATTGTTCGCCATCGCTCGAATAATCCTGTCCTCCGGCAAGAGATCAAATAACCGGGCCAAATCGACGGCGGTCTGGCTCAACCCGGTCGCATCTTGACTCACGGATATCGATTCCGGCGTTGGTCGGACGCTGTCATGCATCGCCCC
Organism: Candidatus Skiveiella danica; assembly: GCA_016721925.1. Lineage (GTDB taxonomy): Bacteria > Pseudomonadota > Gammaproteobacteria > Burkholderiales > Burkholderiaceae_C > Skiveiella > Skiveiella danica. The sequence goes on along the minus strand of JADKHE010000004.1, from coordinate 118,187 downwards.
CTTGCCGGTAGCCAGCCAACTGGGATTCACGCCCAGCAATCCTGCGGCGACGTCGTTGTTCGATGCCGTAAAACTCCTGGTCTTGCCGTCGAGAACCTTCTTGACACCCTGGTAAGACAACCCTAGTGCACGGCTCAGTGCGGCCGTTTTCATGCCGGCATTAACCATCGCGGAAGTAAGTCGTTCGGAGTAGGAAGTCATGATGACGCAAATGGGAGAAAACTTATGAAGTCTTGTTAACGTAATGCAACTATAGATTAACAAAATTCAAAGGTCAAAACTAATTGAATTCTTGGGTTACTAGACATTTTTCGACCAAAACGAGATCAAAAATCTAACGCCAGAACAACCTTTGAACCGGTGAAGAACCCGCACATTGCCACCCTTCACTCCCAAGTTCACCCCCAAGGCCGCCGAGCTTTGGGCAAACATTCCGGCTGACGTCAAGAAACGTTTGCTCTCCAACGTGTGGTGCAGTCACTGTCGTCGTGAAGTGACCCTCCGGAACTTCACCGGTGCTGTCAAAGGTGGCGACCTGCTGCTGGTCGGGACGTGCTCGGAATGCTGTGGGGATGTGGCGAGGGTGGTAGTTGTGCAATGTGCCTGCAGCTGGCCCATGAAAGTCCGAACTCTTCTTGCCCGTTCACCTGGCCCCAGTCTATGCAGCGCCAGAAGTAACGCCGCAATGCTGTCATCTTCGCAGTAGAGGTAGGTCAGTGGCGCCCCAAGGACGCCCGCAATGAGTCTTGCCGTGGGCACTGGCGGCTCATGAACGCCAAGCTCATATCGACTGATCCTCGCACGGCTGCTGGATTCATCTATTCCGATGGCAACGCCAACAGATTCTTGAGATAGCCCAAGTTGCTCCCGAAGATCACGCATCCGCTGTCCAACGACGGACGGTACGCGTGAAGGAGAACTGAGCAGGTCACGAGTCTTGTGATGACCCATGGTCTTGTCGTCACGATTGTCGTGGCACTGGAATCGGGAAGCGTTTGGTTACTTGTCTCGGCTTTGTTTGATCGGCATCAATTGGCGATAGACGAAAGAGAACAAGCTAAAGATTGGACCGAAAATTTCAGCGCGAAACACCATCCTCAATCTATGATATTTCCGATGGCTTTCTAAACAGAATAACGGTATTCTTAACTTTGAATTAAATTACGCAATGAACCGAATAATTACAGTGTATTGTCGTGCCGCGATAAGACAATAATTCGCATAGAGAGATTTAATAAGAAAATACTTCTAGCGCCCGTACAAAAAATATATCCAGCAGAATCCCTAATTGCATTCTAATTAGAATATATTTCACTATTTCAAATGGCAATAAATTATGTCAATTATTCAATGTAGCGATTGTAAATCAGAGATATCAAGCCTTGCTGCCTTCTGTCCACGATGTGGTTGTCCGACAAAGCTCTTGCCACCAACTAGAAAGATACCACATAAACTTCAAGATCAAATAGTTTTCTACTTGGGGCCAGCTATCTCTCTAATTGTCATTTTCGTTGGAATTAGCTTTTTTCACATTGTCAAGACCGAGAGATTCTTTGTACTTATTCCCAAAGTAAGCGTATCATTTTCCAATACATTTACATCTGTATCGGAGGTCCTTGAACAGTACAACAGTCGCTCGATTGGCGATAAATTTCGAGGTGATCCTCAACTTGATCATTTGGTCCGTGAATTGGCACGTCGTCGATATATTTTTGCTGAGTCGAATATTCAGGACTCAAATAATGAAAAATCTAAAAATTCTAGTGTTTCAGGTACCGTATCATCTCAAGTTCAAGATCGAGGAGTTGAAAATTCAAAGAAAGAAATGGCTATTTCACCAACGTCACTAGCAAATTTTCGTTCATTTGAACTAGGAGAGGCAGTTTTATTTTTGATGCCTTTGCCGGGTTACCCGATAGGCTGGAATTGGTTGAGTAATTCCAGCAACATTGTTTGGCTTGACAACGGCTATGTCGAGTCGCAAGATGAGTCATTTCGACGGGGTGCAATACGGGTCAATGTCTTAGGAGTTAGAAGTACCATCTTGGAGCAGAAATTAGAAGAGCTTCCTTGGATGGTTACTTTACATACTAAAGGTGTAGCAAAATTTGGACCCCAAGAAATAAGACTCAAACCAGGTCTTGAAACTTGCTTTGGAAGTCTATTTACCGGTTGTGATTTTGAAACAAAGCCTTCACTTCAAAAAGCCGGTATAGAGGTTTATGAAGTTTGCAGAAAAAGTATAGACAATAGCAACTATACGCAAGTTTACAAACTTGTTGCTCCGGGAAAAGCCCTTGTCTTCCTTAGCGAATCTCGTGGTGCCGGTTCTGGTGGAGCTAGTGCAGCCCTCGCTCTTTTGTTGAACACAACGAAAGAGCAGGCATGCTTGTTTTAATCTAACGAGGTGTCGAGCCGGATGGTTTATTTATTTAAATAAAAAATTATCATGAAGAGCTTTAAAACGGAAATGGGTTGATTGATGCATAACCTCATCGGCCATCCGGCAATGTACAACGCCTGTCTCATGAAGCTCACCGCCGACAAGAAGAACATCAAGACTATGCGCATGCTGGTCACCCCTGATGGTCTGGTGATGGTCCCAGTGGAATAAGGAGAAGAAAATGGAAGTCCTAGTGGCCTTGCTGTATTTCCTACTCATGGCGCTGGTGATTCTTGGCGGATCTTGGATGGCAGCCGACGCGAAGGCCATTGGAAGAAATTTCAAGGTTTGGACGGCGTTCTATATCATGCTTGGTCCGATTGTGGGGTTGTTCTATTACCTCACAAGAATCAATTCCAAGAACGGCAAGACAGGGAAGTAAGCAATCAATCTGGGGTTATCTGGAAACAGATCACCCTGAATTGGTTACTTGGAGACGACATGTTTAATTCAAACTACAGGATATTTTCTTAGTCCTGCGACTGGGCTGAGGAGCCCTCCGCGTCAGAATAATTGACACCCAAATAGAACCAAGAACCCGACAGCGTCGATCAGCACGATTACATAGCTAAACCGTCTTCAAGTTCATCCCCGTCGCCCGCCCTGGAGAGATCCTTGGCGGGCTTTTTTACGTCTACTCGAAAGAAGCCATATGCATATCCTGCGCCATGCCCACGAGGTATCGGCCTTCATACAAACCTACACGGACCAAGCGGTTGCCACCCTGATCCAGCAGTGCCTTTCCGACCTATTGCACGGCGATGACCTGACCATGGAAGAGCTTGTCTTCTTCGTTGTCCCTGACCCAGGCGAAACGATTCAGCAACTGGTGGAAGCACTCGGCACTGACCTGCAAACGGTCGATGGAAGCCCCCTGTGGGAGTTCATTGAAGAGCATCCCTCCTGCTATGAATTTGTTCTGGTGCTAAGCCAAGACGGATTCGGCGCTGAGGTGTTCATTTCGAAGACTGGAATAGACGCTGATCTGCTTGCCCTTTGCCAGCTGCATGCCGTGCCAGTGAAGGCAGGTATCGACACATGAAATACATCTATTCCTCTCCACCACAAGCCGCTGCCCAGCGGTTTTTTTTCGCCTGCATTTTCTGGAGCAATGAATGACAACACCCACCAATGAAATCGTTGCCGACCTCGTGTCCAAGCTCGATGCCAACTTGGTTGAAGCGTTTGAAGAGCGTGCCGCCATCAGGGAATTTGACGGCGGAATAAATCGTGAATTGGCAGAAGCGCTGGCCTTGCTGGACGTGATCCGGCAGTACCCGAAGGAGGTTCTCGCGCTGCTGTCCTGAAGCCATTTGCGGCAATCCAGCCACCTTATATGAAAGGCCATTTCGGTCCTTCACTTCCATCCATTTATCAATCTCAACAAAGGAGCATTTCCATGCCTGACACAAACCAAACTGCTACTGAAAACGCGTCCGAAATCCCTGCTGATGCGCAAGCCGACGCGCCCGAGGAAGCCGCACCGGAGATCGACCCGATTGAGGACCTGTACCACGGCGATTGCCTTTCCATTTCTGGCCGTTCGACCCTGACTTATGCCATCGGTCGCCACAAGGAAACCGGCGAGCTGCACCTGCGCATCGTGGAGAACAGTGGCAAGGGCATGTGGTTCGATGGCTGGGCGCCTGCCAAGGATATCGACGCCATCGTGAAAGGTGCAACCGAGCTGACCGCCAAGTCGTTCCATGCGCTGCATCCAGGAAAGTCCATCAATACGGGTGGCTTCGTCATGGCGGTGCTGAAGGACTTGGGCCTGATTCGCGCCAATGAAGAGAACACCCGTCTTCACGAGCATGTCCCGGCAACCACGTTCGAGAAAGTGGCCATGGTGCGCATGGGCAAGACGATCGAGGTGACGCCAGCCAAGCCTGCAAAGCGCAAAGCGAAGGGAGCATGAATTGGTCGAGTCCATCACCGCCGCCCTGATCGCTGCAGCCGTGCTCGGCATGTGGTTCAGCGCCACCCGCTGGATCAGCATCAGCGCAATGGCCTTGCTGTGCTTCCTGTATCCGTGGCTCGGAGTCCTGGTCCTGATCGGATCAGCTGCAGCCTTTTATCAATTCAAAGTTCGCAAACCCTGAAAGGAAATCATCGTGTCACATTCCTATTTTGATAGCGTCTCCATCGTTGCCCATTCTGTTGAGGATTGGGACTTGCCCCCGGAGTTGCTGCCCCTGACGATCGCCAATGAGGCCGCCTTGCTGGCGGGACTCGACAGCGACCGCATGGGCAGCGCGGCCTGGGCCTGAGTACCCGCGCCTCACCCCGGCGTTCCCCGGCCCGCCTGCGGCCACATAGCGCCCCACTCGGGCACCGCCCCGGCCCCCCAGCGGCCACCACGCCACCGGCAACCCGCCCGCCCGGTCCGCGTCCTCCTCACCTCCTGACCGCATTCCCCAAAGCCATTGATCTGCGGATCAGCCAAGGGATTCGTGCGTCTGGATGGTGGGGCTGGACACCCGTTTCTTTTCTGGAGTAACACCATGACCAACGACACCATCATCTACCTTGAAATCCTTGCCGACGACCAACGCGTCAATCACACCGCCAAGCTGTTCGGCGTCCACTTTCCGATGCTCCTGGAGCCGACGATCTACACCATGGCCGACAAGCTCTCTGCCGATTACACCGGCGGCTACTGGGATCTGTTTACCCTGTCCAATGGAGCCTTCTATATGGCGCCCCATGCCGACCATCCGTTTTCCGTGGCATCCATGAACGGCTTTGAGGGTAGCATGTCGGCGGATGCGGTGGGCATCACTGTCTGCCTATTCGCCTACAGCCAACTGAGCTTCGGCGGCGATGCCTTGGCCGAGGTCTGCGCCGAGCAATATCACCTGCTGCGTGAATTCGCCATCGATCATGCCGAGGTCAGGGCGATTATGGCGGCGACCGATTGAGTGGGCGCGACCCACGCCTCGCTCGCACCGCCCGCCCCACCCCTGGAATTTGCCGCCACATCCGAAACAGCGCAACGTGACATGGGCGAGTGCCGCCGTGTCCGTTTCGGCGTTGCGGCAGTTGCGGCTTTTTCCTGAGGGCGGGCGTGAATGGGTTTCCTTAGGTGCGCCTTCACGCCCGATCTCGCTTCAGCGTCAGCTCAGTGTTCAGACCTTGCTAGGTTCGGCCCAATGCCTTTGTTGAAAATAGGCAACGCTTGCAAAAAATATCGTGTGTGGTTCAAAAAATGTTCTTGACGTTGATTCGCCTTTATCCAGGTTGTCCTGTCAAGACTTTTCCCAATTTACGTGCATAAATCAGGCGATTTCTAAATGCCTAAGGAAAGCACTTTACCGTGGGGAAAAATAATTTTCCTATTCAACGTCTATTAACTTGGAAGTAGCAAGAATTTACTGAAATCAATCTGAGAGCAGCCTTGCAACACGGCGCATTGACGGAGTAGTTGATGCCAGTTAACAATAACAACATGGAAGCCAACCATTGGCGTTCCGAGGGCAGACGGGGACATCCACCCGTCGTATAGAACCTGCAAATCCAGGCCTCATTTCCGTCCTGTCGTTTACGACAGAAATGTAAATTTACCTGGAAAAAATAAATGTCATTTTGCATATACGGTCGCTCAGACCAAAACAAGCCAAACCCGCCTCTCAAGTCAACTTTCCTGCCGAGTTTCAAGGGCTTTGACAGGTACCATCAAGCAGCATCATTTTGGTTTGAAAGGAGATTTCGCGTCATCCCGGTCATCCCCGGCACAAAGCAACCTGCGGTGAAGTGGGACGACTGGCTAGCCCGTTTGTCACGCTCTTCGATTCACACCTATTGGTCAAGCCACCCTGATCACGAAGTCGGCTTCATCGTCGGCGACGAGTACATCGTGTTCGACGCCGATAGCCCAAAGGCTGTTGACGCCCTAATGGATGCCGAAATCAGCTTTGGCCTGACCCCATCGCTGATCGTCCAGACAACCCGTGGCGAGCATCACTACTTCCGGAAGGACCCAAGCGTCAAAGGCAAAACGGCTTACAAGATCGTCGGCGCCCCCGAAGACCGGATCGACATCAAGACAGGCCGCACGATGGTGATCCTGCCGCCGAGCACGGGCAAATTCATAGTGAAGTTAGCGGCGGAGAACGCGGGTGAGATATGCCAAGCCCCGCAGACATTTATCGAGTTCTTTGCCCGAGGGTTTGGAATTTCTGATCGATTCACCGGTCCTGAAGTAACGGCGAGTACGGCCAGGAGACCTGATGCCGAGGGGCTGCTCAAACCCCCATCCGATCAAACTTTGCGTTTGCTCCAGTCTGCCCTGAATCTACTTGACCCCGACATGCCCTACCCCGACTGGTTTCGCGCCGCTGCGGCCATTTTCAACAATACCGGTGGCGCAGAGAGCGGGTTCACACTGTTTGACGACTGGAGCCGTGAGGGGAAAAAGTACAAGGGCAGGCATGAAACCCGTGCGATTTGGAAGTCATTGCGCCTTGACTACAGCTGGCCGGTCACGCTTGGCACCCCTTGAAGGGCATCGAGCTGTACCTCGTGGACAACCAAGTCGAGAACTACCTGGACGCTGAGCAGCTGGAGCGTCTGGTGGAAGTGCTGCGGACCGACAAGAATCGCATGGTCTGCCTGATCCTGCTGTTCCTCATCAGCACCGGGGCCAGACTTAACGAGGCCTTGACCGCGACATGGAAGAACGTAAGCGTGGAGGGTGGCGTTTGGAAGGTTGATGCCTTGCTGTCGAAGTCGAAAAAGTCACGGTCCATTCCGTTGAACGATTCGGCCTTGTGGGTGCTGGAGCAATTGACGTCCAAGGGCAAGTCGGACTACCTGTTCCCGTCACCTGTGACTGGCAAGCCTTACACGACCATCACGCGGGCTTGGTACAGGTTGCGTAAAGAGGCAAACGTAATGATTCGCATTCACGATTTGCGTCACGGATTCGCCTCACTATTGATCCGAGGCGGGAGGAGTTTATATGAGGTGCAGCTTATATTAGGGCATGCTGATAGTAGGGTCACCCAGCGCTACTGTCACGTCGCTCCCAAGGCCTTGATTGAGGCGGCCAATGCGGCTTCGGTGATCGTGAGGAAACCCTTGGTGGTAGCGGCAGAACCTGAGGCAAAGGCGGCGTAATGCGCATGGCTCGGGCGGGCTTCGGTTCGCTCGGGTTGTTGGCTGGATGCGTGCTATAGACTGAGAACTACCACCCACGCGCGCATCTCGCAAAGACTGCTGCCACCGGAAGCTGTCAGTCGGGTGCACGGAGAAGGCTCTGCGAGCAACGTCAATGTTCACCGCAGGAGGCTCGGCCGTGTAGGACTGCGAGCTAGGACTCGACTCGGCTCACACTTAGCTTTCCGAAGGCATCGCCTTGACAAGCTTCAGGAGGCGCAAAAAGTTTTCCTGCTCATCGTCACTTTTCCATCGATTAATGAATCGCGCGACAACTTGGAGGTTCCCGGGCTCGTAGTGCTTGCTGGAGTCGATGCGGTCCAGGGACGGTGCCAAATCCGGATTACCTCCGCTCACATCTAATTTCATACTCGCGCGATGCATTTCCTCTTCACCGCCCTGCTGCTGACCCTGTTTTTCGGAGCCAATGCCGAAACTATCACTGGCCGGGTAGTCGGTATCGCAGATGGCGACACCGTAACCGTCCTGGACGCCGCGAAGGTGCAGTACCAGATTCGCCTGTCTGGAATCGATGCGCCGGAAATGGCCCAAGCATTCGGCAACCGCTAAAAAGAAAGTCTGTCCGACCTCGCCTTCGACAAGGCCGTGACGGTGGAGACTGACAAGCGCGACAGGTATGGGCGTACAAAGGATGTTCCGCTGCATACGCTGGCGAAGTAGTCCTTTATATATAGCAGATACTGACCATTTGACGCAGGGCGGTCTCAAATCCAAGTGCAACAGTGGGAGCTTACTGGATAGCCGGTGAGTCATTGGCCAGTTTTCCCAGATAAGCGCGATAGACCTCAATGGGCGAGGCCCATCCGAGGGTTTTACGAGGCCTGTTGTTGATCTCGTCGGCGATGGCATCGAGTTGCTCCTGACTGTAGCCAGACAGGTCGGTGCCCTTGGGCAGGTACTGACGCACCAGTCCGTTGGTGTTCTCGTTGGTGCCACGTTGCCGGGGACTGTGCGGATCGCAGAAGTACACGGCGATACCCGTGCGTTCGCTCAGTTGGCGATGACAGGCCATCTCTTTGCCGCGGTCATAAGTCAGCGACTGGCGCATGGGTTGGGCGATGCTCAGCAGCTTGTCGCTGAAGGCCTGCAGCACATGTGCGGCCGTGGCCGGCTGGGGATGGGGCAGCTTGGCCAGCATCAGCAGCCGGCTGCTGCGCTCCACCAGCGTGCCCACGGCGCTGAGGTTGCCGGCACCCTTGATCAGGTCTCCCTCCCAGTGACCAGGAAACTGACGCTCGTTGATCTGTGGCGGGCGCACATGGATGCTCAGCAGATCGGCAATCTCGCCTCGGCGGTCCGTGCCGCGTGAGCGCGGCCAGCGTTTGGCGCGCGCCATGCGCAGGCAGGCGATGAGTTCGCGGCGTAGCTCCCCCTTGGGTTGGGCATAGATACAGGTGTAGATGGTTTCGTGTGACACGCGCTGGCTCTGATCTGTGCCATGCACTGTAGCCAGGTGCCCGGCAATCTGCTCGGGCGACCAGAGCCTGCGCAGCAGTCGACAGACCTGTTTGAACAAGGTCGACTCAGGTGCCAGCTTGGACTGTGGGCGGCTGTACCTGCGTCTGCGCTCGTAGCGCTGCTGGGCAAACTTGCAGTTGTAGGGGGCTGCCGGCGCATTGCGCCGGCTTTCACGACTGATGGTCGAGGGCGAGCGTCCAAGCGCTCGGGCAATGGCCCGCACGCTCATCCCCTGCTGTAACCCCAACGCTATGGTGCTGCGTTCCTCATAGCTCAAGTGTTCGTATTTCCGATCTTCCTTCATGCTGAACCTCCAGTTCTGAAATGGGGTGTTGCACTTGGAATTTGAGGGGGCCCTGGGAAAATGTCAAATTTTCATGAATCCCGCTTGGCAGGTGCCGGATACCAGTTGTCAGGCTTGACCAACTTGGCGTCAACTGGATCGCCCATGTAGTGGGGCGACATGATCTGCACGCCGTGCTCGTTGAAGACGTCCTGGATGTTGGCGTGCAGCATGTTCAGCACTTCGGCGCGCGGCCGCGGCCGGGTGGGAACGGCCTGGGCCACCAGACGGTACTCCGGGTAATAGTCTGAGAGTGCCGTCTGGAAGACGACAGGCGCGGGGACCTTGAGAATCCCGGGTGTCCGCTTCGCCGCCTCAATCAACATCGCCTCAACCTGGCGCCAGGGCGTGTCGTAGCCGATGGTGACCGTGGTATCGACGATATAGCCCGCGCCCTGAACCGTGCGCGAATAGTTTTTAGTAACCGCGCCGGTGATCATCGAATTGGGCATGGTCAGTTCTTCACCCAGGCCGGTCCGTACGGTCGTGGTGAAAATCCCCAGCTTCACCACCGTGCCTTCGTGATCGCCAATCCGGACGTATTCACCCACTCGAATCGTACCGGTATAGGTCACGATCAGGCCGGCTGCGCCCTGGCCGACGATGCTGGACGCGCCGAGCGAGATCATCAGGCCCAGCAGCACAGAAAGCCCCTTGAAGGCGTCGGTATCGGCACCTGGAAGATAGGGATAGGCCATGGCGACCGCGAACAGCCAGATGCCGACACTGAACAGGCGCCGCGACGTGGGCATGGTCTGGGGGCTGAGCCAGCTGATCGTGGTACCCGCGTGCATCATGCGTTCGAACAGACGGCTCAGAACTCCGATAAAGACGCGTGCCACCATGAAGATGGCCAGCGCGACACCAAGGCCAGGAACAGCCCCGACCATGCTCTGCAGAATCCCACCGATGATGTCGAACAGGTAATCGTTCAGCCGCTCACCCCAGGAGCGGGTGTAGGGAAAGGACGAGAGCACAATGCTCAGCCACTCATAGCTCAACAACAGAATCAAAAACCAGCGGATTGCGATCACGAGTCGCTGCAGAAAGGGCACGAGTTGCTGCCGTTCGACAATCTGGGTGTCGCCGATCTTGATGTTGCTGACCTTGGTCTCGACGCTCGCGAGCAGGAGTTTGTCGACCCAGACGCGCAGCCGCACAACAGCCCAGACCATCAGTGCAAAGACGAGCGTTGCAATCGTCGCGATCCCCAGCGCCTTCAGCATCGAGTGCAGATCCCGGGCCTCGCGGGTTTCAGCAATGATCGTCTCCAGCTGACGCGCGGCTTTGCTGGCGGCCGCCTTCAAATCCTCCTGCCCAAGAGAATCGACATCACCAGCCGTGACCACGAAGGCCAGTTGGTCATCGATCAACACCAATTGCCCCTCAGGGTTGCTTTTCACCGTCACGGCGAGCTTGCCGCCTTGGCGCAGGGTTTCATTGATCGAGAAACGCGCCCTTTCGGCCCTCGCCTTGGGCGTTGCGCCCAGAAGGCTTGTCCGAAACACCATCACCGGCCGGTTGAAAATGACCAGCGTGACGTCATCGCCCTGCGCCTCGCCCCCTGCCGGCTTTGAAGCCGGTGCCGACTGAGCCCAGGCCGACGCTGCGAACAGCAGAGTCAGTACCAATGCCGTCAGGGCACGCACTACAAATTGCATTTCAATGCTCCATTTTTTGAAGCCCAGAATATAGTCGGCCTGGCTCCGCTCGCGCCGCGCCATCGATATATCCCGCCGTTTCAGGGGCAAACACAGGGCTTGCCGTGAACCTTCGGCGCGGACCCGGATCGGGTCAGGGCCGGATGCACCCGAGTTCGACACCAAGTGACGCAAGTTATTGATTCATATAGACCAGCGTTCAAATTTGCCACTACAACAGGGTCAACTGTGCGTCATTTGTCGGTTTCTTGATGTTCAGCGTCTGCAGCACCAGGGCCTGGATATCGTTAATCGTTGAGATCCCCGTGATGGGCTCGGCCTGGTTGATTCGCACGCTGTGACGCTGGATTCTTCTGAGCTGCGCCAGCGCCTTCTCCGGCGTCAGATCACTCTTGGCCAACGCCAGTCGCTGACGCATGACCCTATAGACGATGAGCGCCATGAAGCACACCATGGCGCGCGCCCGTAGGGACAGTAGTTCTTGAGCCACACGGCACCCCAGGACCGCCAGCAGGAACCCGCCATGCGACCCGATCGGTGAAGTTCGGTGCCCACCCCCGCTATTGCGTTGATCCACATAGAGAAAACCTATGGCGATGCATCCCGGCGGCTCGGTGGGGTTCGGGAACAGGTTCGGTAACGTCCCCACCAGACCCGGCAGACAGGGCAAAACTCGTTACGTTTCTTCGGCTTACGCACCCCCGAGACCCCGCTGTGCCTTGTCTTGAAAATCCGCGTGTCGATGGTTCGATTCCGTCCCAGGCCACCAGATAAGAAGAGCCCGCTATGTCACCGTAGCGGGCTTTTTGCTTTGGGGCATCGGGCAATTGGGTGGGGCGGGTTCGGGTGGGGTTCGGTGGTGATTGGAAGGTCGCGGGCTACGGTCGGCCACTTGCTGATGTTCGACTGTGTTGAATAACCGCAGCCGACGTGGTCGCCCCCATCGACAATGCTAGATAGTCCTTGTAGCATTAATCGATGTCAATACTGAAGCGCATTAGCTTATCTACCAAGGTCAAAGACGAAGCAACATCTGGCCCAGAAACGAAGCCGGTACGCATGAGCCTTGAAGAACGTATGGCGCTTCGTCGGGAAATGGCCTTTCAGGTCGTGCGTGACGTCTTGGGTGAATGGGGTCTGCCTGAGACATCCTACCGTTTCAAAGTTGTGCCGATGGATCCGCGTGGCCACACTTACGCGGCGATGATCGATTTGCCCATTCAGTTCACCTCGGAAATCAACGTAGGCCACAAGGAGTTGAAGCGTCTCGGTGTGGTCATTGACGGTGCGGCCCGTACGAGATTCAAAGTAAGGGTGCTTGGAGTCTATTGGCGCATCAGTGACAGTCTGACCGTCGACCTTTCCGATCAAGCCGGAACCCGGCAGAAGTTGCCAGGGTTGCGCACCGTGGCTGGTCAAGAGGAATCCGTTGAACACGCAAGGATTGCCGCAATTGAACAGTCACTTGCGCATGGAACAACTCCTCAGGTCAATGGGCGACTCTACGACACTGACCATGCACCTTTGGGCCGCCGGCTTCCGCGCGAAGGCGAGGACTGACGGGCCGTCAAGGGTTAACCATCAACCCATCGTCCCGGCAAGAGAACCCACAATGTGGCCATGAGTGTCTGGCGCCCCACCAATTCCTGTCACAGTTGTGGTGCCACTGCCTACAGGCCCGTGCTGGCACGCAACGAAAGAGGTGTCATGCAGCCGACAGGGCAGTACCAATGTGTGCAATGCAAGCTGCAGTTCACGGATATTCGCGAATGGCGGGAAGGTTCGGGAACAGGCCCAACGTTACTCCAGCCAGTGAATCACAGTGGGTAGCGGCTACGGATGCCTTGCTCTATCCAGATTGGGCCAAAAGAAACCCAGCTTGTATCGGGGAGTAGAAGGCAGTCACCCCTACGAAGGGCTCATGCCGCAAAGGAAACTGCCATCAATATGCACAACTATTGCGCTGGCTTGTCGCTGAGTGCCTTCATGTTGGCTTTCAACTGCTCACTCATTGGCATACCGAGAACCATACCTTTTGGCGGAATTGGCGCCTCAAACCATCTGGCGTAAAGCCTGCTGAATTCGCCCGACTTCATCAGGCGCGTAATGGTGCCATCAACGAGCTTCTTGAACTCCGGATCGTCCTTGCGCAGCATGCATCCATACGGCTCGACCTGCAGCGTATCGCCGACAACTTCAAGGGAGCCAGGATTCTTGGAGTTGGCCCTCAGGCCGAATAGCAAGATATCGTCCATCGCAAATGCCATCGCGCGGTCAGTTTCGACCAACTGCAAGGCATCTTCATAGTCTTTGCCCAAGATGATCTGAATGTTGAGGTTCTTGTCGGCACTGTACGCACGGAGCACCTTCTCGTTCGTGCTTCCAGCGGTGGTGGCGACCGTCTTGTTTGCCAGATCGGCGTAGTTCTTGATACCCGAGGATTTCTTCGCCAAAAGGCGGGTTCCGGTATAGAAATGACTGATCGCAAAAGTCACCTCCTTGCCCCGCGCGGAGTTGTTCGTGGTAGAGCCGCACTCCAGGTCGTAAGTCCCGTTGACGAGCAAAGGAATGCGGGTTTGTCCGGTCACCGGGATGTAGGCAACTTCAAGGTCTTTTTTCTTGAGCTTCGCGCGCACATCGTCAATGATGGCTTCGGTCAAATCGACGGCAAAGCCTACCGGCTTGGTCGGACTGATCAAATAGCTGAAAGGCACCGATGACTCGCGGTATGACACGGTGATCTTGTTGCTGTCGGCAACCTTTTTCAGGGTCTGCGCAGTGGCAGATGGCGTAACAGAAGTCAGACCTACTCCCATGGCAAGGGAGAGTGCGACTGCGGCAGTGCACCGAAGGGCGACGAGGGGCTTTCTTGTGAATCGATCAATCATGGTTACCTCCGAATGAGGGGTACTCCCCGGATAAACCGTAGACCTAAAAGGGTTCCCGAACTTTGATTCACGGCAACCAGAGGTGAATTTGCGGCCCGCAATCCTGCTGACGCCGCGAATCGTGTGCTGTCGAATTCCTGGTGCGGTCAGTGCCGTCGCGAGGTGACCATCCGTAACTTCACCGGTGCCGTCAAAACAGGCGACCTGCTGCTGCTCGGGTTGTACTCGGAATGTCGTGGGGATGTGGCGAGGGTGGTGGAGATGGGTCGAATTGGGCACTTCAGCGATGTACAAAGACAGCCCTCCCCTTGGTCAGATGAATTCAACGCCCGTCTGCTGCAACCCGATTAGGTCAATGTGAACCTGATTGATCTCCATACCGGCGATCACCGTCAGAAAATCTGCATGTGAAAAATGGGCGTTGCGTCCATCCATGAAGCTGACCAGCAGATCGGTCATTCCCGCATCCGCTTCGGCTCCGATCACGTTGCGGAAGGCCATCTGCGCCACGGCTGCATCGCTGCTTGAAGCCGCAATGTCGTTCACCAGCCCAATATCTATGGCGAGCTGAAACACGCCCTGCAAGCTCGTTCCGCCATCGATCAAACCCAGGATCACACCTACGATCGATGGGGAGTGGACAAGCGAAGGCGCCAGTACGCCGATAAACTCCAGAGCCTGACCAGCATGTTCAGATGGGGCGAGGTCCATTGCGATCTTCTTGTCCGAGAATTGCAGGCGTTCAAAGCCTGAGATTGTGTCTGTGCCTTCGGGGCCACTGATGCTGAAGCCGCCTGTGACCGGAGCGAGGTTGTGAGCGGCATATCGGGTGTTGTACACCGCAGTGTCCAAACCGGCGCCGCCATCGAGAGCGTCGTCGCCGACATCTATAGAAACTGTATCGTCCCCGGTAGTGGTCTGCATAATAGCAAAACGATTTATCTGGAGAGTACCAATTCCAACTCCGACCTCAGACCCCATACTTACACCTGAAATGTAGTTTTCGCCGTTCACAATTCCTTTTTCAACGAGTGAAGCTAATATTTCAGAAAAACTTATCGTGCCTGAAAGGCTGTCTTCAAGAGTTTGGATTGCAACTGAATATCCAGGTTGTGTTGTTGTACCAAGGTTTGCATTTGGATATATTCTCTGTGTTGCAGCAGAAATATAGTCATCCGAATAGTATGTGAATGGTGTATTGGGATCCCGCCACTGTGTGTGGACTTCCACAGCAACTTCTGTGATATTGGCAACGTTGGATGTTCCCCACGGCCTATCCGTTACGAAAATTTCCATCATGACACTAAATCGCGGCGTGTTTCCACTAATTGTTACATCGTAGCCCACAGACCAATTAACAAGTTCGGAGACTTTATGTGAATGGTTTAGGTTTCCCCAGCCGTTTTCAGCACCCCAAAGTATTTCTGGATACGCCCATACGCCGTATTTACTTCCGTACTCAGGGTAACTCCATGAAAAGACCACATTGCTTTGAAGGTTGGATGTGCTGTAAGCAATTGACTGGGTGTAGTCTTTATTAATTTCTAAATCATATGCGCCCCAGTCATTATTTAGAACTGTATAATCGCCAACTTTTGCCCCGGTGGCGTTTGGCCCATAAAATATAAGACCAGAGTGTGCGGACCCATTCGTTATGGTTTTTCTGAAATTTCCAAAGTTATCTTTGGTTATCGTTATTTCATCTGATCCTGGGCCCGCAAATGTGATACCTCCAATACCAATAAGGGTGTCGATTGAATCGTCCAGACTGATCTTTCTAACTTTGAATGTATCAGAAGAAGCGTCACATGTGATTTCTGCATCAGTTGATTTAATGCCTGAATAAGTCACAACATCATAGCCGCCCCCGCCTATGATTAAGTCGTTACCGTACCCGGCAGCGAAATTATTGTTTAATGTATTGCCTATTAATGTGTCAGAATAATTTGATCCTGTCACATTATTAATGTTGATCAGTTTATCGACTGTTCCATATCCATCAAGAGCTATATTTTTTACGAGATCAACAGTTACACCATTTGGCGACGACCAATAAACTGCAAAAGCAAGAGGTGAGGTTCCAATAATTGTGTCATTGCCAACTTCGCCAACTGCGCCGCCTATGTTGATAGTTATTGAATCATTTCCAATACCACCATAAATAATTGACCAGTTCGGTAAAGCAAGCTTGGCTTGATCTAGTATGTCGTCTTCGAATGTGCCGCGATAATCCATTGGCTACACCTTTTTGTTAGTCGTTCAAATATTTTACGCCCACCTAATGGCGCCATGCCTGCAAATCGCTGCCATTTCCTTTGAATATCATGGCAATAATATTCTCAAAAGTTAAATTTATAATAGCGTTCGTAATTTATTCTGAAATTAAATCTAAACATAACCAAGACTTCTTTTCGCGACGCCGAGATATTGATTGCCTACCACCGTGACATTCAATGTAACAGCCTGCCTCGCAATCAAACCTTGATGTGCATCAGAGTTCAGGGGCGAAGTCATCGACTCCGTCGCGAAATTCAACCCCCAAGAAATAAGCGCCCTCGGACGGTCGGTTTTTGCTCGGAATGCCGTGGGGATGTGGCAAGGGTGGTGGAGATGGCGGGGGGTGCATTGGAGCTTGGCCGAGTTCCAAAGCAACTCTCGGTTGGCGCGCCACAAATACGCCTCAACTCGAATCGTTTTGTGGGGGGGGGGGGGGGGCGGGGGGGGGCCGGGGGGCGGGCGGGGGGGCGGCCGCCGGGGGCGCGCGGCGCGCGGGGGGGCCGCGCGGCGCGCCGGGGGGCCCGCCCGGCGCGGGCCGCGCGGCCGGCCGCGGCCCCGGCGCCCGCCGCCGGCCCGGCGCCGGGCGCGCGGCGGCGGCGCGGCGCGCCCGCGGGCCCCGCGGCCCGCCGGCGCGCCGGGCGGGCGCCCCGGGGCCCCCCCGCCGGGGCGCCCCGCGGCGCGGGGGCCGGCGCCCCCGGCCGCCGGCGGGCGGGGGGGGGCCCGGCCGCCCGCGGGGGGCCCCCGGGGGGGCCCCGGGGCCCGCGGGCGGGCGCGGGGGGGGGGGGGGGGCGGGCCGCGGGGGGCCGGGGGCCGCGGGCGGCGGGGGGCGCGCGCCGCCGCCGGGGCGCGGGGGGGGCCCGCCCCGGGGGGGCCTTGAGCCAGAACTTTCACTATGGCCTGGTACGGTGGAAGGGGACAGGTCAAATCCTCTCCGAGAAATGAGCCTCCTCAAGACCCGGATCGATTCAAGATCCAATCGGCGCCAACACCCCTGGCCATCAGATGTAGAAGATTTGCAGGAACGTATCCAGTAGCCCCTGCAGGCCTCGGCCAAACAGTCCGGAATGATCGTTGGGATGCGGCGTTTCGGCATGGACGCAGCAACCTTCGCCCCGCCAACTGTCGTTGAACAGTTCCCGCTCGCCAAAACAGTACGACCAGAACGTCTCGTTGCGCGCCACCGAATAATCTAGGTTGGCACTGAAACCCAGCGTCGCCGCCTGATTAACCGTCCGTCCGCTGGTGGCCGGTTCGACCCGGACCCCACGGCAGCCCTTGACGATCAGCTTGGCGGGACCGTGGAAGACGATGTAGCGGTACTGCAGGGTTAGCCAGGCCCCGAGTTTGCCGAATCGCCAGTGACGGGTGATCTTCAGAGGCTCGCCCCGGGTCTGGATGAAACCGACCAAACAACTTGGCCGCAGCACCAATGCCGAGCCCACGGGCACATCGAGCAGCGAGAATTCGGCCAGGGGATCGAGCGACGATGAAACCGTGATGCGTTCGTCGCTGATCGGGCGAATACGGGTCAATCGATACATCCCGGCAAACAGACTGGTCAGCGGCATCGACCAGTCGAGCAGCCACTTGGTATCGCTTTGCGCAGTGAGCGGCATTCCCTGCAGATAACTGGGCAGGACCAGCAATTCCGAGCGCTCATCCAGCGACAGCGGCAGTGACACCCTGGATGGCGTAGTCGGACCCGATTCGTTTCCCGTGACGCCGATCGCCGTAGAAAACTCTCCCGACATTCTCGGAAGCAAGCAAACCGGTGCGCGGCGTGCGGCAATCGGTGCGATCACGTAGTAGGCGATGGCCTTGACCAGCAAAGGGGAGAGAAGAGCAAGGGCCAGAATCCAGAGCGCCGTTGGCAGTACCTCCTTCACTGGACGCATGAACTTGCCGATGTTCGAGCCGTCGAGTTGCCTTTCGTTCTCCGCCGATCGGTCATTGAGCGGCTGTATAGCGCGATTGGCTGGTGCGTGATCAAGAACAAGTGGTCCTGGACGCGGCAGTTTCCGCAGGTTTTCCAGGATGCCCTGCTGGCGGGCGATTTCGGCATCGTGCTGTTCTTTTGAACTTTGCAGCAAACGCTCCTCCGCCTCCAAACGTTTCATTTCCCGATAAGCGAGGGTATGCGGCACTGAGCGTCAACACCCTGCGAGAGGCAGCAGGCACCGCGTCGTTGGGCCAGAAGAGCTTGGGCGGCTCTTGGTCAGGATCATCGAGTGGAGCCTCCATGACTGGCTTCCACCATTCTCGATAGGCTGCCTGCTTCGGGCTTTCGCCGAGCGGGTTGCCGGTCACAGATGGGCTCGCTCCAATTCTCGGTAGGTCAGCCTCAGGTGCAAATTCACCACCCAGGAACTGATGGTCGCCATCCCTAAGTACAACTATGTTGCGTTGAATGATTTGTGTCTTGGCAACTAACCTTGGCTGAACGGCCAGCCCGCCGTCTTCCAGACCGTACAAAGCAACCTCGACCAAACCAAAGGAGAAGCCGGAAGCGGCATTCCTGTTGATCAATTCGGTCATGGCATGAATGTCTTCACGTATGCCGTCACCCGCAATCAGCAAGAGGAAACGACCTTGCCGCATGGCTGCTGCGGTTTCATCAACAAAACGGCGCTCATCCAGATCAGGGATCAATTCCTTTGCCAGATCAAAAGGCACGTTTCCGGTACGCCCGGTTGCCTGGGAGACCTGTCGTTGAAGGTCGGAATATGACCAGCGACTTATTGCTCGTGCGTAGTCAAGCGCCTGAGCCACAACTTTGCGCCGGGCCTCCGGGTTCCGTCACAGTTTGCACTCGACGAGCGTCAAGCGTCCGTACTGATTGATATAGGCGACGTCCAGGCGGCCTGCCTCGGTCTGTAATTCGCGGCACAACGGAATCAGCGGACCAAAAGAAGGATCGACGTCACGCACGGGGACGATGGCGGGATTCCTGAACAGTGTGTCCCTCAACCAGGCTTCGTCACGACCCGATGTGTCGCCCAAAGCCAATCGCTCCGCTCGACTGACAGGAGCGCCGTCACGCTCCAACAAGAAGAAGTCGCTGTACATGTTTTGGTATCGGGTGTAGTTAGGATGTCTCCACTGAAAAGCTATTCTTTCACAGCTAGTTCGTTGGGGTTCGGAGGCGGGCTGCCGCTAGGCTTGTTCTCATGCCCATCGAGTCCCCAACTACGTTCACCCCCAAGGCCGCCGAACTTTGGACTTCCATTCCCGCCGATATCAGAAAACGGTTGCTCTCCAGCGTGTGGTGCAGTCACTGTCGTTGCGAGGTGACCATCCCGAACTTCACTGGCGCGGTCAAGACTGGCGACCTGCTGCTGGTTGGGACGTGCTGGGGATGCTGTGGGGATGTGGCGAGGGCGGTTGAGGTGGGGTGATTGGGTCTAGACTTGTTCCCATGTCCATCGAATCCCTTTCCAAGTTCAACCACACCTACGTGGCGCTCGTAGTCATGATCCAGGGACTCGTCTTCACATCGAGTACGGAGGCCTTAGCCGCGCCAGTCTCGGCAAACTGGGTTTACAAAATCAGTATCGCAAAAGGTGCGCCGACACCCGACCTGGCCACTAAAGCCGTTGTCGCCGCTGGGACGTTGCTTGGCGCGGTAACGGTGGCTGATGTTTCGGATGTCGGAACGATCGACGGCAGGGGCTACTCCCTCAGATCACATATCAAAGTGGCAAATCTGCTTTCCATGCTGGACAGTAACTTGAATGTGGTCCGAGATTCCAACGGCATATTTGCCAATGGCATCGCTTTTACCCAACGGTACAGCGATAAGCGTGGCAGTCGCTCTGAATTGCTGATGGTGAGCAACCTTAAGCAAATGGAGTTTTCATTCAGCAATGGCCGGGGCCATATCCGTACCGAGCCCATCAAATTTGCAACGGTGGATATCGCCATGTTGCCCTATGCTTTTATTGGTCAACCCGCCCCTAAAGGCATGGCATTTATTGCGTTCACAGATGGCAAATCAATTTTCAGCACCGGCTTGAGCGTCAGTCCTGAAAAGTTGGACGTGGCGGGCAAGCTTATACAGGCTGTACGCCTGTCAGGGCAGGCCTCAGGCGGAACGCTTGAATTGTGGATCCGAGAAGCCGATGGCTACCCGCTGCACGTACGAGTGAGTTTTGCGAAGTATGGGGCTGTTCTGGATGGGAAAATTGAGACTGTGCCAAGCGCGCTTTTTGTTCGTTGAGACAGGCCGTTGTCGGTTGTTAAAGGTTAAGTCGCTCGACTCAGGACGGGATGGCCGGATGCTTGCCGTAGAGGTCCAGTGAACTGGTAAACAAGTACCATCCCCCTAATTCAGATGAATTCAATGCCCGTCTGCTGCAACCCGATCAGGTCAATGTGAACCTGATTGATCTCCATACCGGCGATCACCGTCAGAAAATCTGCATGTGAAAAATGGGCGTTGCGTCCATCCATGAAGCTGACCAGCAGATCGGTCATTCCCGCATCCGCTTCGGCTCCGATCACGTTTCGGAAGGCCATCTGCGCCACGGCTGCATCGCTGCTTGAACCCGCAATGTCGTTCACCAGCCCAATATCTATGGCGAGCTGAAACACGCCCTGCAAACTCGTTCCGCCATCGATTAAACCCAGGATGACCCCTACGATCGATGGGACGTGGACAAGCGAAGGCGCCAGTACGCCGATAAACTCCAGAGCCTGACCAGCATGTTCAGATGGAGCGAGGTCCATTGCGATCTTCTTGTCCGAGAATTGCAGGCGTTCAACGCCCGTGATTGCGTCTGTGCCTTCAGGGCCGCTGATACTGAAGCCGCCTGGGACCGTGTATAGGTTGTAAGCGATGCGGTGTGTGTTGTACACCGCTGTGTCCAGGCCGGCGCCGCCGTAGAGCGTGTCGTTGCCGGCGCCGCCAACCAGTCGATTGTCCAGAGCATTGCCGATCAAGGTGTCATTGCCGTCACCGCCGGTGGCGTTCTCGATCGACACGCCGAAGGCGATTGCTACCGTATCGCGGTCGGTCCATAACTTGCTAAAGTCCTCGCTCCAGTAGGTCAGTGGTTGACCAAGCTGGCTGAATGTCCCTTCGTTCAAGTCGATGCGCGCACCTTGCGAAAGTCCCTGCCAGACGATGGTGTCGTTGCCCCCCACGTCCCACAGGGTCTGGAAGTAGCGCTGGTTCTCAGTGAAGACGTAGGTATCGTCACCACTTCGTGTTGTAAGATTGGCGCCATACATCGATTGGATGGCCAAAAGGTCATAAAGCATAGGCGTGGTCGGTTCGAAGTCAACCCAGGAGCCCGTGGAGCCCGCATACGCGGTGTAGCTCATCAGGGAGTAGGCATAGCCTTCCTTTTGCGTCGGCAACGTTGCCGCGCCTTCGAAGGGATGCTTCAGCCCCAATGCGTGGCCAATCTCGTGGATAAGCGTGGAGTGGCCGTAGCTTCCGGGCGTGAAACCGTCCCAAGGCGCCAGCGAGTTCAGCCAAATGTCGCCGGCCTTGTCGGTGGAGTCAGGAGCGTAGGCAAAGGACTGCTCATCGACCGCCGATACCGTCCAAGCGAAGCGCAGCGTTCCATGTGTCGAGGCATTGTCTGCGGTTTCCACAAATCGGATGTTGGCTACTGTGGACCAGCTTGCCAGAGCCGCGCGAACCGCGTTCTTTGCCACATCCGAAAGAGCGGCAACGCCGCTCAGAGGTCCCCAGTCCACACCCGCTGCATATTCGCCGACGGTTGTAGACCAGAGGCTTGCGGAGTCAGGAAAGCTGTAGGTCAGTTCAACGGTTTGAACACTGGCGCCAACCCATTGAGAACCTCCAAGCAAGGCATCGATACGGAGATCGCCGGTGACCAAAGTGCCTGTAGCTTGCATTCATTCGCTCCGAGAAATCGGCTCACTGAAAAGTGATCGCATTGGCTGATCATGCCATGTAGAGTGACCGCTTCCAGTCTCGGAAACGTGAGTCACTCCTAAGGCGTTACATTTTCTTCGATTGCTTACATATGGATCGGTGTTGCAGCTTGACTTGAAAATCCGCGTGTCGATGGTTCGCTTCCGTCCCACGCCACCAATATGGAAAGCCCGCTATGTCACCGTAACGGGCTTATATCTTTTGGGGCATCGGCCCCATGGGTGGGGCGGGTTCGGGCGGGGTTCGGTGGGGGCTGGCCGGTTCTGAAAAGGTCCAACTGGAAAAGCCATTTACTTCACCCGGTCTGCATCAGATAATTCGCCGAAATGCTCAGAAAATTCTTCAAACGCTCCAGAGAAACGGTTGCAGCACCGGAGCCGCAACCTCCGGCACAAATTCCTCTCGCGCCAAAAGGAAGCCCCTTGGATGCATTCAGGGAAGGCTGGGACGAAAGATGGGAAACACCGGGCCCACTACCCAGTCCCGAAGTCATTGAAGGCGATGGCGGTCATACTGACTGGGATAAATGGACGGAAGCGGTTGAAGTTGAGAAGAATGCCTTCGCAGAAACGGTGCCTTACGAGGAAAGCTCCTCTAAATCAAGCGCTTCGGATTTGGAAAACGCCTACGCACCAACAGTGCCGGCGCTGCTTGGCCCAGAGTAGGTGTCTTCTGTGGTGCATTGATCGAGATGGGCGTGTAGATTCATCAGGCGCCCTGAACGTTTACATGTCAAAAATGAGTCAGTCCAACGCTAGAATTGATCCCGTCCTTTCGATCACTACTCGCCGTCAGACAGATGCTATACAAAGGCCATGCTGCGTGCAGATATCTCGCGATGGCAATCGTCGGGGCAACGGCTATCTATGGTGGAGTTGAGGCTGCTGGGTCACCTGCCAGTTTCAACGTCTACAAGTACATGGGCTCCAAGCAATGCAATGGAGGCGGTCGGACATTGGCAGTACTTAAACGACACCTCATTGAATCCGGGATAACGGTGCTTGCCGCTTCCTGCGGAGTGGACGGAAACTTATATCCAGCAGTTTGTGGTGCTGCAGACGGTCGTATTGGCATCTTTGAGGTCCTGGCCAGCAAAGCCCAATCGGCTCTACCAGACGGATTCTTGCCGCTCGAAACACTTCCCGACGCACAGATCGTTCCCTGCAATTAGCTATTGGCAGTGACGTCAAGGGTTAACCATCAACCCCTCATCCCGGCAAGAGACTCCAAAGTATGGCGATGAGTGTCTGGCGCCCCACCAATTCCTGTCACAGTTGTGGTGCCACTGCCTACAGGCCCGTGTTGGCACGCAACGAAAGAGGTGCCATGCAGCCGACAGGGCAGTACCAATGTGTGCAATGCAAGCTGCAGTTCACGGACATACGCGAATGGCGGGAAGGGCCTGGAACCGGCCAGACGTTGCCGCAGACTAAGAACCATTTCCGGTAGCGGCTACGGGGGTGCTCCATCCAGAGCGGGCCAAAAGAAAACCCAGCGGGTAAGACTGGGTCAATTCGCGTGTAACTGAGGCAACCACGCTGGGCTCTCGCTTGGTTGAACTATGCCTGTCTTGCGAACTTTCTCTTTGTTGCAGGTCAACAGTTGTGCATCAGCACGGCTGGCTCTGCTGGGCACTGCGTGGTTGTGATCCGCTAGATGTGAAGTTCCAATAGGTGGCCCCCTCAAATTCCAAGTGCAACACCCCATTTCAGAACTGGAGGTTCAGCATGAAGGAAGATCGGAAATACGAACACTTGAGCTATGAGGAACGCAGCACCATAGCGTTGGGGTTACAGCAGGGGATGAGCGTGCGGGCCATTGCCCGAGCGCTTGGACGCTCGCCCTCGACCATCAGTCATGAAAGCCGGCGCAATGCGCCGGCAGCCCCTCAACTGCAAGTTTGCCCAGCAGCGCTACGAGCGCAGACGCAGGTACAGCCGCCCACAGTCCAAGCTGGCACCTGAGTCGACCTTGTTCAAACAGGTCTGTCGACTGCTGCGCAGGCTCTGGTCGCCCGAGCAGATTGCCGGGCACCTGGCTACAGTGCATGGCACAGATCAGAGCCAGCGCGTGTCACACGAAACCATCTACACCTGTATCTATGCCCAACCCAAGGGGGAGCTACGCCGCGAACTCATCGCCTGCCTGCGCATGGCGCGCGCCAAACGCTGGCCGCGCTCACGCGGCACGGACCGCCGAGGCGAGATTGCCGATCTGCTGAGCATCCATGTGCGCCCGCCACAGATCAACGAGCGTCAGTTTCCTGGTCACTGGGAGGGAGACCTGATCAAGGGTGCCGGCAACCTCAGCGCCGTGGGCACGCTGGTGGAGCGCAGCAGCCGGCTGCTGATGCTGGCCAAGCTGCCCCATCCCCAGCCGGCCACGGCCGCACATGTGCTGCAGGCCTTCAGCGACAAGCTGCTGAGCATCGCCCAACCCATGCGCCAGTCGCTGACTTATGACCGCGGCAAAGAGATGGCCTGTCATCGCCAACTGAGCGAACGCACGGGTATCGCCGTGTACTTCTGCGATCCGCACAGTCCCTGGCAACGTGGCACCAACGAGAACACCAACGGACTGGTGCGTCAGTACCTGCCCAAGGGCACCGACCTGTCTGGCTACAGTCAGGAGCAACTCGATGCCATCGCCGACGAGATCAACAACAGGCCTCGTAAAACCCTCGGATGGGCCTCGCCCATTGAGGTCTATCGCGCTTATCTGGGAAAACTGGCCAATGACTCACCGGCTATCCAGTAAGCTCCCACTGTTGCACTTGGATTTGAGACCGCCGGTTGTTTCTGTTCATCGGAGTTGAGTTTGAGAGACTGGGAGTTACCACACAACCGGTTTTCTCAAGGAGCGCAACCCGATGAACATCCATAAGAATGCCAGACTGACGCTGGCTCGCCGCCTGGAACTTGTTTTGGACATCACCGTCAGGGGCGTGAGCCCGTCTCAGGCAGCATTGACGCATGGCGTGAGTGCGCCCACAGCGCGCAAGTGGCTTGGGCGCTATCTGGCGATGGGTTGTGACGGACTGACAGACGCCTCCAGCCGACCCGCGCTGTCGCCCAAAGCGATTTCTGCCGCCAAGGCGCTGGCCATCGTGGAGCTGCGCCACAAGCGACTTACGCAGGCGCGTATTGCTGCAGCACTGGGAGTTGCCAAGAGCACGGTTTCGCGGGTGCTGGCCCGTGCCGGCCTTTCCCGGCTGAGCGATTTGCAACCTGCCGAGCCGGTCGTGCGCTACGAGCATGAAGAACCCGGGCAGATGCTGCACATCGACACCAAGAAGCTCGGGCGTATTGAGCGGCCGTCCCACCGAGTTACCGGCAACCGGCGTGACTCGGTGGATGGTGCCGGGTGGGAGATGCTGTTTGTGGCCATTGATGACCACGCTCGCATCGCCTTTACCGAAATGCACCCGGATGAGCGCACGCCATCGGCAGTGCAGTTCCTGCACAACTGTGTGGCCTACTTCCGCAGCTTGGGCGTGCAGGTACAACGTCTGCTGACGGACAACGGTTCTGCCTTTCGATCCCGAGATTTCGCCCAGGCCTGCCGACAACTGGGCGTCAAGCACCAGTTCACACGCCCTTACCGACCACAGACCAACGGCAAGGCCGAGCGCTTTATTCAATCAGCACTGAGGGAGTGGGCATACGGCTTCACCTACCAGAACTCAGCACAACGCACCGCCGCCCTGGACTACTGGAATCATCACTACAACTGGCACCGCCCGCACCAAGGGGTCGGGGGCTCCACTCCCATGTCCAGGCTCAAGCTCTCAGGAAACAACCTGTTGACACTTCACAGCTAGAAGCGAGAAACCAGGCACCCTAATCGGGTTGGTCCCTGAAGACAGTGTACGCAATGCAAAAGGCAATCTTCCAGTGTCACTGTGCCAATACCGTCAGATGGATGATTCGCTAGGGCACAGAAGTGATCCCCTTCGTCAAATGAATTCAATCCCCGTCTGTTGCAACCCGATCAGACCAATGTGAGCCTGATTGATCTCCATCCCTGCAATCACCGTCAGGAAATCAGCCTGGGAGAAGCTGGCGTTGCGTCCATCCATGAAGCTCACCAACAGGTCGGCCATCTCAGTGCTGGCCGGCACGCCGACGACGTTCAAAAACGCCATGCGTGCAATATCGATGCTATTGGTAGAGCCGGCGATTTGTCCGACCAGACCGATGTTGATCGCAAGTTGACACACATCACGCGTACTCGAACCCTGATCGAAGAGGTTCAGGACCGCACCAACTATCGCGGGGTTGTTGATTGCCGCTGGCGCTACGACGCCAAGGAACTCCAGCGTCTGACCCGCATGTTCGCTGGGACTCAGGTCCAAAGCAATCTTCCTGTCTGCAAACTGCAGTCGTTCAACCCCCGAGAATGTATCGGTACCGTCGATTCCGCTGATACTCAGGCCACCGACGTTGCTGGTAAGGATGTAACTCGCGCGAGTATTCAAATAGGCGACTGTATCAATGCCGGCCCCACCGTCCATCGTGTCGTCACCAGCACCGCCAAATAGCCGATCGCTTCCGCCGCCACCGGATAGGCGGTTTGCAGCATAGTTCCCGATTAGCTGGTCATTACCGCCTCCGCCGATACCGTTTTCGATCAGGACTGTGTCGTAAATAAAAACCGTTCGTGCGTCGGTCAAGTCCGGACGGGCTTGTGTCACCGCCAGTGTGTTGAGGTCGCGCTCCGAATACGTCAGTGGCATGCCAAGCTGGCTCCAGGATCCAGGCGTGAGATCGATGAGCGATGCAGCGTTGCCGTCGATTCGGATGGTGTCGTTGCCTCCGCCGTCCCAGATCGTCTCGTTGTAGCGTGCGGAGGAACTGTAGCGATAGACCGTATCACCTGAATTGAAGGCGAGATTTGCGCCATAGAGGTATTGAACCGCCGCAATATCCACCCTCATCGGCGTTGTAGCAGCAAAGTCCGCTTGTACGGGTGAGCCGAGGCCAGGTACGTCGTTGTAGGCCATGACCATGTTCTCGCTCGAATAATTGATCAGCGTGTCTGATCCCGTAAAGGGCAGCACACTGGCGTTGAGCGGCCAGCCGGGTGAACCGCCCGTGCCCGTGTCATGCGGGTGCTTCAGTCCGATAGCATGGCCGACTTCGTGCAGCAGTGTGAGGACGTTTTGAGTGCCCGGAGCCCAGCCTTCAGGGAATATGTAGGCTGAGTTGAACCAAGTATCGCCAGCCATTGCAATATCCTGGGGCCAAGATGACACGGCATAGGTGGTCTCGCCAAGACCGGGTGGCACAGTGAATGCAAATCGAAGCGTGCCGGCGTCGATACTGGTGGGCGCAACCTCGTTGAACTGCAGGTTCGCTACACCGGCCCAGCTTGCGAGGACGTGGCGCGCCGCCTCTTGAGGAGTCGCACCAAACGGAGTGAACGCCGGCAGGAAGGCTGAAAAGCCACTTTGCGTGGATTCCAGTGCGTTGTAATTGCCAGCGATTCCTGAGCGTGTATCAAAGTCGTTCAGGCCGTCGGGGAAAGAAAAGGTCACCACAGCGCCTGTGCCTGCGGGCCCGGTACCCCATTTCGAACCCAAGATCAGTGCGTCTAACAAGAAATTACCCGTCAGCATCACCAAGCTGGTGGTTTCGCCGGTGTACGTCGGTAGTGATATGGTCATGTCAGATCCTCATGGTTGCTATGGGTCAAGGCAGTGAAATCTCTGGGCTGCAAACGGACAGGGGAAAATGATGGTACGCCGAAACTTGGCCGAGGGTATGTGGGCTGCTGCTCTCCATCGTCTGGTGCAGTCATTGCCGTCGTGAATTGACCATCTGAACCGCCCCGGATTTTGAAGAGGCTCATTTCTCTGAGAGGATTGAGCAATGACAAAGGCAAACAAGTTTTCAGCCGAGGTACGCGCACGAGCTGTTCGCATGGTCAGGAGCACAGAGGGGAGCACCCATCGCTGTGGGACGCCATGGAATCCATCGCACCCAAGATCGGCTGCGTGCCCAGACCCTTAACGAATGGGTCAAACGTCATCAGATTGACACGGGTGAGCGGGAAGGCATCACCAAAACGGGCTGTAACGGCTGAAGGAACTCGAACGCGAGAACAAGGAGCTGCGCAAGGCCAATGAGATCCTCAAGCTGGCCAGCGCGTTTTTCGTGCAGGCGGAGCTCGACCGCCGTCTGAAGTCCTGAACGACTTCGTCGACCAGCATCGACAGACCTACGGGGTCGAGTCGATCTGCGAAGTGCTGCAGATCGCCCCGTCAGGCTATTGGTGCCATGCCGCCCATCAACGCAATCCGCGGCTGCGCTGCGCGCGTGCCCAACGTGACGAGACGCTGATTACTGACATCGAGCGCGTCTGACAAGCCAACAAACAGGTCTACGGTGCAGACAAAGTCTGGAAACAGATGAAGCGCGAAGGTTTTTGCATTGCCCGCTGCACGGTGGAGCGTCTGATGAAACGCCTGGTGCTGCAGGGCGCGCGCCGCGGCAAGGTGGTACGCACCACCATCAGCGACATGAAGGCACCCTGTCCGCAGGACCGGGTCAGCAGTCAGTTCAAGGCAGATCGGCCCAACCAGCTCCGGGTATCGGATTTCACCTATGTTTCGACCTGGCAAGGCTGGCTGTACGTGGTCTTTGTGATCGACGTGTACGCACGGCGCATCGTGGGCTGGCGTGTGAGCAGCCCCATGCACACGGACTTTGTCCTGAATGCCCAGGCGCTGTACGACAGACAGCCGCAACGCGATGGTGCATTTGACCTGCCCCCCGCCAGCCGTACCAGGCTGAAGTTAGTGAAGTCCGTCAACCACCAGGAGAATGACGGACATGAAGAAGAGCAGATTCACCGAAGAACAGATCATCGGGTTCCTGCGGCAGGCCGAGGCTGGCCTGCCGGTCAAGGAGCTTTGTCGCAATGGCGGCTTCAGCGACGCCACGTTTTACAAATGGCGAGCCAGGTTCGGCGGCATGCAGGTTTCCCAGGCCCAACGCTTGCGTGAACTGGAATCCGAGAATGCCAAGCTCAAGCGGCTGCTGGCCGCAGCCCACCTAGACATGCACGCGCTCAAGAGCGTCCTGGGGGTAAAGCGCTAGCCCCACAGGCCAGGCGCGAGGCTGTTGGGCGCATGGTGAGCGAACACCATTTGTCCGAACGCCGAGCGTGCCGTCTTGTGGGGCTCTCCCGCGACAGTTACCGCCATCCACCCGAGACCAACCCGATGACCCAGGATCTCACAGGCAAGATCGTCGAGATCGCACATGTGCGTCGCCGCTTTGGCTACCGGCGCATTCACGACATGTTGCGCCCGGAGTTCCCCGGCGTGAATCACAAGCGCGTGTACCGCCTCTACCGGCAAGCCAACCTGACTGTGCGCCGGCGCAGGAAGGGCAAGCGCCCTGTCAACGAGCGGGTGCCGCTGCAACTGGCACGCACGGTCAACGAAGTGTGGAGCATGGATTTTGTGAGCGACAGCCTCTCTGGAGGCCGGCGCCTGAAGTACCTGACCGTGGCCGACGATTTCAGCCACGAGAGCGTGGACATTGCGGTGGACTTCGGCATTTCAGGCCAGTACGTGACCCGCGTTCTGGATCGGGCAGCGCTGTTTCGTGGCTACTCGCAAGCCGTGCGCACCGACAACGGCCCGGAGTTCACCAGCCGGGCGTTCATGGCCTGGGTGCAGACCCACGGCATTCGCCACATCCTGATCCAGCCTGGACGCCCGATGCAGAACGGCTACATCGAGAGCTTCAACGGCAAGTTCCGTGACGAGCATCTGAATGACGGCTGGTTTCAGACCTTGCTCCAGGCGCGTGAGGCCGTGGCCATATGGCGAAAGGACTACAACGAAGTCAGGCCCCACAGCAGCCTGGGGCGCATCCCACCGGCTCGATTCGCCGAGCTGCATCGCCAGCGCGCTGGCGATGCAGCTCAACACCCTTCAACTCAATGACAAATCGATTACCCTTGAACCCGGACTTCCACTTTTGATTGGTACGGTGAATGGGGGCAGGTCACGATTGACCGTGTCTGATGCCAAGCGCCTGAAGGAGCTTGAAACGGAAAACGCTCGCCTCAAACGGCTGCTGGCCGAAGCCATGCTGGAGACCAAGGTGACGAAAGAAGCCTTGAGAAAAAAGTGGTGAGCGTATCGGCCAGACGTGAACTGGTGCGCCACATGGTCAGCCAAGGGCTGAGCGAACGTCGTTCCTTGCGTGTCATTGGCATGAGTGCCAGTGCCTACCGCTATGAGCCTGCCCAGGATCGCAACTGTGCGCTCAAGGAAAAGATTGTCGCCCTGGCCCAGCGGCATCGACGGTATGGCGCCGGCATGATCTATCTTAAGCTGGGCCAGTCCGGTGAACTCGTCAACCACAAGCGCGTAGACCGCCTGTATGTCGAAGCCGGCTTGCAGGTGAAGAAGCGCAGGCGTAAAAAAATTCCAATAAGCGACCGACATCCTTTGGAGCGCCCCACAGCAGTTAACCCGGTGTGGTCCATGGACTTTGTGTTCGACCGCACGGCTGAGGGGCGCAGCATCAAGAGCCTGACTTACAAGCATGCAGCATGCCCGAGTCGTTGTGGAATCCTGGCGCAGGGAGTACAGACCAAAGACATCACTGGGTGGCCTGACACCGACAGCTTATGCAAAAACATTGGTTCAAAAACCAGTTAAATTAACCCCGGACTCCAAAGCCCAGTGCTACTGAAAATGGGGGGACGTCGGACAATTAAGCATGCAGATTGAAGAAGGCACAGGCCGAGTTGAAGCTCGTTTGCATGGCTCTCAATCTGCGCAGAATGGGCTCAATACAGACCAGCAGAAACGAAGATCGCTGAGAAAACTCAAATCTGCCGCGCTGCGCGGGGTGCTGAACCCATAAAGTCGCAGCAACGAAGGGTCGATGGCTGCGCTCACCAACAACGACATGACTTTGGCCCGCCAATGCTCAAACCAACCTTCTCGCCAAACTTCTGGCGCCCAGACAAGCAGTCTCCGCCTTTCGAACAGCGGCGTGCGCCAACTCCGGCAATCCAAAAGCACAAAGGACTCTTGCGAGTCCTTTGATCGGCCAATGCTGCGCAACGATCAGGCCTTCAGCGCCGTCAGCACCTCGTCCAGCATCTTCTTGGCGTCGCCGAACAGCATCCGGTTGTTCTCTTTGTAGAACAGCGGATTGTCCACGCCGGCATAGCCCGAGGCCATGCTGCGTTTCATGACGATGGAAGTCTTGGCCTTCCAGACTTCCAGCACCGGCATGCCGGCGATCGGGCTGCTCGGATCGTCCTGCGCACCCGGGTTGACGATGTCATTGGCGCCAATCACGATCGCCACGTCGGTCTGCGGGAAGTCGTCGTTGAGTTCGTCCATTTCCAGCACGATGTCATAGGGCACCTTGGCTTCGGCCAGCAATACGTTCATGTGCCCGGGCATGCGCCCGGCCACCGGGTGAATGCCGAAGCGCACGTTGACGCCTTTTTCGCGCAGGAACTTCGTGATCTCGAACACGGTGTGCTGTGCCTGGGCCACCGCCATGCCGTAGCCCGGAACGATGATCACGCTCTTGGCCTCGCGCAGCAGTTCCGCGGTCTCAGCGCTGCTGACCGGCACCACTTCGCCGGCCGGCTGCGCCGCGTCGCCCTTGGGCGCTGGCGTTCCGCCGCCGGTGCCGAAGCCGCCGGCAATGACGCTGATGAAGCTGCGGTTCATCGCCTTGCACATGATGTAGGACAGAATCGCGCCGCTTGAGCCGACCAGCGCGCCGGTCACGATCAGCAGGTCGTTCGAGAGCATGAAGCCGGTCGCCGCCGCAGCCCAGCCGGAATAGCTGTTGAGCATCGACACCACCACCGGCATGTCGGCGCCGCCAATGGCCATCACCATGTGGATGCCGAACAGCAGCGCAATCGCCGTCATCACCATCAGCGGCACCATGCCATCGCTGATGGTGTGCGCATTCAGGAACTCGCGACCGAACCAGATCACCACCAGCAGGCCGGCCAGGTTCAGCCAGTGGCGCCCGGGCAGCAGCATGGGCGAACCGCCGATCTTGCCGTTGAGCTTGCCAAACGCCACCAGCGAACCGGAGAACGTCACCGCACCGATCAGGATGCCGATGTAGATCTCCATTTCGTGAATGGATTTCTCGGCGCCCGTCAACGGGTTGGAGGTGTCGATGTAGCTGGCGAAACCCACCAGCGCCGCGGCCAGGCCCACCAGGCTGTGCATCAGCGCGACCAGCTCGGGCATCTGCGTCATCTGCACGGTACGCGCTGCGTAGATGCCGATCGCGCCGCCGACCGCCATCGCACCGATGATCCAGGCGTAGCCGCCCGGGGTGACCTTGGGGCCGAACACGGTGGCCAGCACGGCAAGGGTCATGCCGATGATCCCGTACAGGTTGCCCCGACGCGACGTCTCAGGATTGGAAAGCCCCCCCAGACTCAGGATGAAGAGGATCGTTGCTCCGATGTAGGAGACGGTTGCCAGATTTCCAGACATGTCGTTTCCCTTCGGCTTACTTGCGGAACATCGCCAGCATGCGCTGGGTGACGGCGAATCCGCCGAACATGTTGATCGTGGTGAGCACGATCCCGACCACGGCCAGCCAGCGTATCCACTCATTCGGTGGGAGCCCGCTGCTCCCCAGGGGTGGCGCAATCTGCACCAGGGCCCCGATCGCAATGATGCTGCTGATGGCATTGGTGACGCTCATCAGCGGCGTGTGCAGCGCGGGCGTCACGTTCCAGACGACCATGTACCCGACGAAGCAGGCCAGCACGAACACCGTGAAGTGGGCCAGGAAGGCTGCGGGTGCATGGGCGCCGACGAACCAGAACAGCGCGGCAGCCACCCCGAACATGATCGCCAGTTTGTTACCCGCCATCGGTTCGCTCGCGGCCCCGTGGCCATGGCCCTTCTTGGCCTGCGGCGTTGCGGCCGGCTTGGCGGCGGCCGGCGCGGCTGCCGGCAGCTTGGGCGCCGGCGCTGGCCAGGTGATGTTGCCTTCCTTGATGACGGTCAGGCCGCGGATGGCATCGTCCTCCATGTTGACGTTGATGACACCATCCTTGGTCTTGCACAACTCCTCAGCGAGCCGGAACAGGTTGGTTCCATAAAGCGTCGAAGATTGCTTGGCCAGGCGCGAATTCAGGTCGGTGTAACCAACGATGGTCACACCATGCTTCACCACGGCCTGGCCGGGCTCGGTCAACTCACAATTGCCGCCGCGTTCGGCAGCCATGTCGACGATCACGCTGCCGGGCTTCATGCTCATCACCATCTCGGCGGTGATGAGGCGGGGCGCTGGTTTGCCGGGGATCAACGCGGTCGTGATGATGATGTCCACTTCACGGGCCTGCTTGGCATACATCTCGCGCTGGGCCTGTTGAAAGCCCTCGCTCATCACCTTGGCGTAGCCGCCACCGCCACCGCCTTCTTCCTCGAAGTCGACCTTCACAAATTCGCCGCCCATCGACACGACCTGGTCGGCCACTTCGGAACGGGTGTCGTTGGCCCGCACGATGGCGCCGAGCCCCACGGCCGTGCCAATGGCGGCCAGACCGGCGACGCCGGCGCCTGCGATGAAGACCTTGGCCGGCGGCACCTTGCCCGCGGCCGTGATCTGGCCCGCGAAAAAGCGGCCGAACGCATTGGCGGCCTCGATCACGGCGCGATAGCCCGCAACGCCCGCCTGGGAGGTCAGCGCGTCCATCTTCTGGGCGCGAGACAGCATGCGCGGCAACGCGTCGATGGCCAACACGGTCACCTTCTTCGCCGTGAGCTGCTGCATCAGTTCGGGGTTTTGCGCCGGCCAGATGAAACTGATCAGCGTCTGCCCTTCGTGCATCAGGGCAACTTCGTCAGCGCTCGGTTCGCGCACCTTGAACACGATGTCAGACGCGGCCCACAGCGCTGCGGCGCCTTCGACCACTTCCGCGCCAGCGGCGCGGTAGGTGTCGTCGCCACAATTGGCCAGGTCGCCGGCGCCGGATTCAACCACCACCTTGAACCCTAGTTTGACCAGCTTCTCGACGACCTCTGGCACCGTGGCCACACGTTTTTCCCCCGGGAAAATCTCGCGCGGGACGCCAATGCGCTGTGGCGCGGTGGGGGTTGTGGGTGGCAGGGCGACAGGGGTGGAACCCGATGCCGTCTCAGTTGCTACGCCAGTTTGCATAAAGCGACTCCTCGACTTTGTTATTGCTGCGGCCGGGCAGGGTCAAGGGACCTTCTACGGGACAGGCCCACAGCGGGCGAAAGCTTACCTGAAATTGACGCCACCAAGACCATGGGCATCCATGACCTGCATCAATGAAAGCGCAATCCCACATAATCCGCCGCCATGAGCACCCGATGGAAACCCAACGTCACCGTCGCCGCGATCATCGAGCGCGAGGGCCGCTTCATGCTGGTTGAAGAACACACCTCCGAAGGCTTGCGTCTGAACAACCCGGCCGGTCACCTGGACTGCGGGGAAACGCCGGAGCAGGCCTGCGCGCGTGAGGCCCTGGAGGAAACCGCCCACGCCTTCACGCCCTCGGCGCTGGTCGGCGTGTACCTCTCCCGCGTGCCGCGTGCCGCGACCGGCGAGGACATCACTTACCTGCGTTTTGCCTTTTCCGGCGAAATGGGCCCGCTCGACACCCAGCGCCCGCTGGATGAAGGCATCGTGCGCACGCTGTGGATGACGCCTGAAGAAGTGCGGGCCAGCGCGGCGCGCCACCGCAGCCCGCTGGTGCTGCGCTGCATCGAGGACCACCTGGCGGGTCAGCGTTTTCCGCTGTCGCTCATCCACGCCGATGTGGAATCAATGCCTTGATTCGCTACTGAATGAATAGCAGACAATGACCATTTCACGCTGGGATGGTGGTCTTTTGAGCCATATTCCCCGCTGAAAGGCCGTTTCCGCAGACTTGGGCATGGTCCGGCGGACTTTACTCATCCCCCAATTGAAGATTTGTCGGTTGCCGCTTCTCCACCGTGTGCCGCAACAGGCCGCGGTGCGGAAAACACCGTGGGCGAACTTTCCATAGGGCAGCGTCGCAAACAGCGCCATCACCGCGCCCAGGTGCACGGCCAGCAAGGCGGCGAGCGCAGGCGTCTGGCGCCCCAGCATCAGCGCCAGGCCGGTCAGGCTGGTGAAGAACAGCAGTGCGATGAAGCCCCTGTCCATCGGCTTTTGGGCGGCGTCGCCGTGCAGGGGATGGCGCTTGAGGTTCAGCCAGAACAGCCCGGCCGTGCCCGCGAGCAGGCTGATGCCGCCCGACACGCCCAGCAGCTTTGGCAGGCTGGTCATACTGTACGGCGCCGACCAGCCCAGGACATAGTGATACAGCGTGGCCACGCTGGTGGCGGCGAAGCACAGCATGAAGCCGTAGAAGGTGGCGTGGTGAAAGCGCCGGCGCCACAGTGTCCAGGCGTCGTCGGCGTTGTTGCAGCCCTCGCCATGGCCGCCGCCGAGGTATTTCAGACGCAGCACGTTGTCAGCCGCTTCGGCCGCCGCCGGCCCGTTGACCGGGGCGCCGCTGGTGGCCAGCGACACCTCGCGCCAGAACTTGCGCACGCCCAGGGCCAGCGCCAGCACCGCGAAACCGAACACCGGGACAAACAGGCCCACCAGCAGGTTGTGCGGGAACAGCTTGTAGAAGTTGCCGTCCAGGTCGCCGCCCATCAGGGTGCCGTTGATGGCCAGCGCCATGAGCAGGAACAGCGCCAGCCCCGCAGCCAGGGCCAGCGACAGCGTCAGTCCGTTGCGTTGGTACAGCGCGCCCAGGGCGGGCGGCCAGGCAAAGTCGGCATAGGTCTGCCCGCGCACCTGCGCCATGGACCGCGGCACGTTCACGGCAAATTCGTGCGGCGGCGCGTACTGGCAGGCATGCAGGCAGGCGCCGCAGTTGTGGCACAGGTTGGCCAGGAAATGGATGTCGGCCTTGCCGAACTGGAGCCGTCGCGTCATGGCCGGGAACACCGCGCAAAAACCTTCGCAGTAGCGGCAGGCATTGCAGATCTGCATCTGGCGCGCCACCTCGTCTTCGGGCGCGCTCAGCACCGGCGCGCCGCTTGCCAGTGCCCGAGCGTCGCGGGTGAGGGCCTCAAGCTGCTGCATGGGCCGCTCCCTGGCGCAAGGCGGCCTGCGCCGCCTGCGTGCCGGCAATGCGCCCGAAGGCCGTGCCGATCGACATGCCGACACCGGCGGTGTAGCCCTTGCCGAGCACGTTGCCGGCCATCATCTCGCCCGCCACGAACAGGTTGTCGCTGGGCTGGCCCCCAAAGCGCACGGCGGCGGTCTCGTCGGTCTTCAGGCCCAGGTAGGTGAAGGTGATGCCGGGCTTGAGCGCGTAGCCGTAGAACGGCGCGGTGTCGATGGGGCGTGCCCAGTGCGTCTTGGCGGGCGTCAGGCCTTCGGTGTGGCAGTCGTCCAGCGCCGTGTGGTCGAAGGTGCCAACGCGGCACGCGGCGTTGTAGTCGTCCAGGGTCCGCATGAAGGTGACCTCGTCCAGGCCCAGCTTGCGCGCCAGTTCGGCAAGGCTGTCTGCCTTCACGCCCGGGAACACGGGCGGCATGAAGCGGCCGATGGCCTTGGCGTCGATGATCGAATACGCCGTCTGCCCCGGCTGCTGGGCCACGAGACGCCCCCAGATCGCGTAACGCTTGGGCCAGAAATCCTCGCCCTCGTCATAGAAACGCAGCGCCTCGCCGTTGACGACGACGCCCAGCGACACGCAGTCGATGCGCGTGCAGATGCCGCCATCGTACAGCGGCGCGCGCGCGTCGATGGCCACCATGTGCGCCTGGGTCGGGTCGCCGATTCGGTCCGCGCCGTGATCGTCCAGCAGGTGGCGCAACAGCACGCCCTGGTTGAAGCGCGTGCCGCGGATCAGGAAGTTGTCGGCCGGCCATTCACCGCGTTCGTTCTGGCCCCAGGCCTCCCGAAGCCAGTCGATGTTGGACTCGAAGCCGCCCGCGGCCAGCACACACGCGCGGGCCTCGATGCGCTCATGGCGGATGCGCCCGTCGGCTTGTTGGATGCTGGCGTGGGCGGCCACAAACCGGCCTTCGTCGAGCTCCAGCCGCTCCACCGGCGCGTTGTAGCGGATCTGCACCCCGAGCTTGCCGGCGCTGCGGTAGAACGCATTGACCAGCGCCTTGCCGCCGCCCATGAAGAAGGCGTTGGTGCGCGCCGTGTGCAGCGCACCGGACAAGCGAGGGCTGGAAGTGCACGCCGTGGCTGCGCATCCAGGGCCGGCAGGTGCTCGAAGCGCGAATCACCAGCCGCGCCAGTTTTTCGTTGGTCAGGCCGCCGGTGACCTTCAGCAGATCCTGCCAGTACTCCTCCTCGGGGTAGGCATCGACCAGCACATCCTGCGGCGCGTCATGCATGCAGCGCAGGTTGCGCGTGTGCATCGAATTGCCGCCACGCCATTCGGGCGGGGCGGCTTCAAGCAGCATCACGCTGGCGCCTGCCTCGCGCGCCATCAACGCGGCGCATAGGGCGGCGTTACCGCCACCGATCACCAGAACATCCACTTTCACAGCGTCTCCAAAAGCAGGCTCGCCCCGCCCGTATGGAGGGAGCCGCCCATCCACAAACTGAACACCTCAGTCCGCCTTGATGCCTGCGCGCTTGACGATGTCGCTCCAGATCTTCTGCTCGCGCTTGATGAAGGCCGCGAAGTCGGCAGACGAACCGCCACCGCCAACGGCGTTATCGGTGGCAAAGCGCTCGGTCACGGCGCTGGACTTGAGGGCCTTGTAGGACTCTTCCTGGATCTTCTTCACCACCTCGGGCGGCGTGCCGGCCGGGACCAGGATGCCGTACCACTGCGAGGTTTCAAAATCCTTGAAGCCCATTTCGGCCACTGTCGGCACATCGGGCAGTAAGGAGATGCGCTGCTGTGTGCCCACCGCGATGGCGCGCAACTTGCCGGCGCGGATGTGCGCCCCCAACGCCGGCAGCCCCGCCGACGATGCCTGGGTGCGCCCGGCCAGCAGGTCGGTCAGTTGAGGCCCGGTGCCGCGGTACGGAATGTGGGTGATGTACATGCCCGTGACCAGCTTCAGGTACTCCATCGCCAGGTGGCCGGCGCTGGCGTTGCCGGCCGAACCGTAGTTGAGTTGGCCCGGGTGCTTCTTGACGTAGTCCACGAACTCGCGGAAGTTCTTGGCGGGCACGTCCGGGTGAATCACGAAGACATTGGGCACCTTGGCCAGCAGCGTGACGGGGATGAAGTCCCGGTTCACGTCATAGGGCTGGTTTTTCAGCATGTACGGATTCACCGCCAGCGTGCCCACATGACCCAGGATCATCGTGTGGCCATCGGGCGCAGCCTTGGCCACCTCGCTCATCGCCGTGACGCCCGCGCCGCCGGGCTTGTTCTCGACGTACACGCTCTGCCCGAGCTGCTTGGTGAGCTCGGCCGCGACAGAGCGGGCCACGATCTCGCTGGTGCCGCCCGGCGCAAACGGCACGACAAAACGCACCGGCTTGGTCGGCCAGGCCGATTGCGCAAAGACGGACGGTGGGGCTGCCAGCGCGGCGGCGCCAGAGAGCGCCAGAAGCTGGCGGCGATTGAGTGTCATGCGGGTCTCCTTGTGGTTTGATGGGCCGTTGTGCGGCGGCTGATCCGCCGCTAGAACTGGTACTTGCGCAGGCCACCGTCCACAGGAATCACCGTACCCGTGATGTAGCTGGCCAGCGGCGACGCGAGGAAGGTCACCAGATTGGCCAGGTCCTCAGGCTCGCCATAACGGCCCATCGGGATCTCGTTGTCGCACTGCCACTGGCGGTATTCCGGCGTGTAGTTGCGAAAGATCTGCTCGGAGTGGATGCGCCCCGGCGGGATGCAGTTCACCGTGATGCCGTGCTTGCCCACCATGCGCGACAGGCCCTTGGCCCAGCTGTGCATGCCGGCCTTGGCGCAGAACGCGCCATTGATGTGCTCGGGTTCGCTCTTGCCGGTGATGTTGATGATGCGGCCCCATTGGCGCGCAATCATCTGGTCGATCAACGCGTCGCCGAGCTGGCGCGGACGGTGGAAATTCAGCGTGATCGCTTCCTGCCACTGCTCCTCACTGACATGCAGGTCCTTGAACGAGCGTGACCCGCCGGCATTGTTCACCAGGATGTCGACGTGGCCGAGCCCAGCGATGGCCGCCGCCGCGAGGTTTCGCGAGGCGTCCTCGGCATACATGTCCTGCGTGATCAGGACTGGCCGGGCGCCACCGGTCGCCTCGATCTCGGCGGCCAGTTCTTCGAGCTTTTCCGCCCGGCGCGCGGTGATGGCCAGTTTCACACCCTCGGCCGCCAGCGCCAGGGCGATGCCCCGGCCGATGCCCACACTGGCGCCGGTCACCAGCGCCGTCTTGTTCCTGAGTTGCAGATCCATGGTGTCTCCTCGTTGTGCAGATTGCGTGCGGCAACTGTAGACCCGGCCCCTCCCCGATGGAAGCCCGGCTGCGGCATGGGGGCATCACGAATCGTGATGGATCAGTCGGGCGCCAACCCATAACCCGGACAACACCCGTTCCCGGGCGCAGTCGGCCAGCACCACGCGCGCCGCCAGCGCCGCCGGCGACAGCTCGTCGTCCGACAGGCTGCACAGCACATTGGGCCGCCGGGCCAGCGGGTCGCTGAGCTCGGCCAGGTGAAAGCGGCGGTCGGCGTCTGCGAACCGCCCCACCGCCGCCCAGGGTTGCAGCGTGGCACCAAGCCCGGCGTCCACGGCATCCATCAGCAGCGCCAGAGAATCAATCTCGGCCGCCAGCACAGGGCGAATCCCGGCGCGGGCAAACGCCGCGTCCAGCGTGCTACGCAGCCCGTGCGGGCCGGTCGGCAGGATCAAGGGCATATCGGCCAGTTCAGCGATCGAAACCGACGCGCCCGCCTTCGCAGGCAAGCCCCGGCGGGAACGGATCAGGTACAGCTTCTCCTCCAGAAGCGGCGTCACGCTCCAGCGCCGCGCGGCATCGGTCTCGAACAGCACCGCCAGATCGAGCTGGCGCGCGTTCAGCATCTGGGTCAGATGGCCCGACAGGCTCTCGACCATGTGCAGGCGAACATCCGGGTAGCGCTGGCGCATGGCGTGCATCAGGGGCAGGCCCAGCACGGCGGCGGTGGTGGGTGCCAGGCCCACACTCACTGTGCCCGACAGGCGCGCCTGGCGGGCTGCACGAGCGGCCTGCTCAGCATGGCGCAAGGCCAGCTGCGCCTCGCGGAAGAAGGCCATCCCGGCTTCGGTGGGCGTGACGCCTTTGCGGCTGCGCTGCAGCAGCCGGGCCGAGAGCTCGCCCTCAAGCCGGCTGATCTGCTGGCTCAGCGCCGACTGCACCAGGTTCAGGTCCAGCGCCGCGCGGCTCATGCTGCCAAGCTCGACCACCCGCACAAAATACCGCAGCTGCCTCAGTTCCATGGACGCTCCGCACTCTGAACGAGCGCCATGATGGCACACAATAGCCGGATCACTTAACCGGAAACCAGCCATGAAGATCAGCGCCAACACCGTCGTCACTCTCGATTACGAGGTGAAAGATCCGCAGCACGAGATGGTCGATCCGGGCGAGCGCCCGCTGGTCTATCTGCATGGAAGCAGCGGCATCTTTCCCAAGCTCGAGGCCGCGCTGGACGGCAAGACCGTAGGCGATTCGGTGCAGGTTCAATTGGAGCCGGAAGACGCTTTCGGAGAGTACGACGACGAACTGGTGACATCCGAGCTGCTGCAAAACCTGCCCGAAGGCGTGCTGGTCGGCATGCAACTCGAAGGCACGGGCGAGCACGGCACTCACATCATGAGCGTGACCGAGATCGAGGACGGCCGGGCCGTGCTGGACGGCAACCATCCGCTGGCCGGCGTCACGCTGGTGTTTTCCTGCACCGTCAGCGAAGTCCGCGCCGCCACGGCGGAGGAACTGGCGCATGGCCATGCACATGGGGATGGCGGGCATCAGCATTAAGCAATGAGCCCGTTCCAGGTGGTGCCTCCTGGCGCCGTTCGCACGCTGCAGTACGATCTTCCACGAGACCGGCGGTCGTTTCGAAAGCCCTTGGAACCGTCCTCCTAAAATCCCCCGATGACAGCCCAACAACGCATCGTCGTCGGATTGAGTGGCGGCGTGGACTCCGCCGTGACCGCGTACCTGCTCAAGCAGCAGGGGTATGAGGTCATCGGCATCTTCATGAAGAACTGGGAAGACGATGACGACAGCGAGTACTGCTCGTCCAACATCGACTTCGTGGACGCCGCGGCCGTGGCCGACGTGATCGGCATCGAGATCGAGCACGTCAACTTCGCCGCCGAGTACCGCGACCGCGTGTTCGCCGAGTTCCTGCGCGAGTACCAGGCCGGCCGCACGCCCAACCCGGACATCCTGTGCAACGCCGAGATCAAGTTCAAGGCCTTTCTGGACCACGCCATGCGCCTGGGCGCCGAGAAAATCGCCACCGGTCACTATGCCCGGGTGCGGCTGAACCCGGCCACCGGTCGCCACGAGCTGCTCAAGGGCCTGGACCCGAGCAAAGACCAGAGCTACTTCCTGCACCGGCTGAACCAGGCGCAGCTGTCGAAAACGCTGTTCCCCGTGGGCGAGCTGCACAAGACCGAGGTGCGGCGCATCGCCGCCGAGATCGGCCTGCCGAACGCGAAGAAGAAGGACTCCACCGGCATCTGCTTCATCGGCGAGCGGCCGTTCCGCGAGTTCCTGAACCGCTACATCAGCCAGGAGCCGGGCCCGATCAAGGACGACAACGGCCGCACCATCGGCCAGCACGTGGGCCTGAGCTTCTACACGCTGGGCCAGCGCCAGGGTCTGGGCATCGGCGGGCTCAAGGCCAAAGGCGCGGCGCTGAAGGCGATCCAGGCTCAAAGGCCTGCGCGGCGCCGGCGAGCACGAACCCTGGTTTGTGGCGCGCAAGGACCTCGAACACAACACACTGTGCGTGGTGCAGGGTCATGACCACCCATGGCTGCTGTCCGACGCGCTGCAAGCCGGCGACGCCAGCTGGTGCGCTGGCGAACCGCCGGCGCCGGGCGCCTACGCCGCCAAGACCCGCTACCGCCAGGTGGATGCTCCCTGTCGGCTGGATCTGGATCCGTCGGGCGCCTTCAGCCTGCAGTTCGACCAGCCGCAGTGGGCGGTCACGCCCGGCCAAAGCGCCGTGCTCTACGACGGCGAGGTCTGCCTGGGCGGCGGCGTGATCGCAGCAGCCGGCGACTGACCGGGATGGGACGGGCGACTTCTGTTGCGCCGCACCATTTTTCGACCAAGGTTTGATTTTTCTCAAACCCTGCGTTCAGGGTTTACCCGAGAATCGGCATAACTTTGAATTTTCGAACTGCCAGGACCCGTTCAGCCATGACCCGCATTCACGTGACTTCTTCTTCCGCTCCAAGCGCCCGTACCGCCTTCCAGCGCAAGCTGGCCATCATCGGCGTCGTCGGCACCGTGCTCCCGCTGGCCGTGCTGGCCTTGATGTACCTCCTGGCGCCCCTTCCCATGACAACCGGCACGGCCGAGATCCTGCGCATGGCCAACCGTTTTGCCGCAACCATCGTGCTGCTGCACTGGGCCATCACGCTGGCCGTCTGGGCCGCCACCCGGATCGCCAAGCCGGTAGCCCGGCGTGACGCCGGCTGGAAAGAGATCCAGCTGGTGCGCCGCATCAACGCCTGACGCCCCACATACCCCGACTCAAGGCCTGCTCTGCAGGCCTTTCTGTTTGTGAGACACCGCTCTCAATTGCTTTTTTGTAGCAAAAGAAGACCCATCCACGCTGGGATCAAGGGGTTTTCCCACGCATCTTCGCCACCGACCCAATTCCGTGACAATGGAACCCGCTTGACGACGGAAACACCATGAACTGGTTGCAGAAACTGCCGGGCTTTCAGCGTTCGGCCCCGGGTCTGGAGTGGGGGCTGTGGCGCAAACTGCCGGCCATCTTTGCCGCCGGCACGGCGCTGCCCCTGCTGGGCATGGTGGCCGTGCGGATGTGGGCGCCCGATCCGATGACCGCTGCCACCGAACGCCTGGTCACGCTGGCCGACTACTTCGCCATCGCCCTGGTTGTCCTGCACTGGACCCTGGTGCTGACCGTGGCCATCGGCTGTGTGATCGTCATGCTGATGAAGGGGCCAGCCTACGTGGCCGACGCCTATGAGTTGCCTCACCGCGATCAACCGTT
Organism: Candidatus Skiveiella danica; assembly: GCA_016721925.1. GTDB lineage: Bacteria > Pseudomonadota > Gammaproteobacteria > Burkholderiales > Burkholderiaceae_C > Skiveiella > Skiveiella danica. Next base: position 74,852 of record JADKHE010000004.1, on the reverse strand, counting down.
GCCGCCCGAAGCGGCTCCCTGACCCCCCTCTGGAAATCGACCATGCACCGCAATGCGCCCCGCCCCGCATCGACCAACCGCCGCGCCTTGCTGGGCACCGGCGCCGCAATGGGCATCGCCGCGCTGAGCCTGTGGCCCGACGCCCGCCTGTTCGCACAGCAACTGGGTGACTTCATCGAGGGCCCTCCCATGCCCGACATCGCGCCGCAGCAGCTGTCGAAGCATGTCTGGCTGATCTACGCCACGGACGGTTTTCCCACGCCAGAGAACCGCGGCATGATGGCCAGCGTGATCTTCGTGGTCACCAGCGCGGGCGTGGTGGTGCTCGATTCGGGCAGCTCGCTGCAGATCGGACAGATGGCGATCCGCATGATCAAGAAGGTCACGCCGTTGCCGGTTGTGGCGGTATTCAACAGCCATTACCACGGCGACCATTGGCTCGGCAACCACGCCTTCGTCCAGGCCTATGGCCAGCAGCTGCCGATCTACGCCCTGCCCCACACCATCGAGCAGATCCGTGGCGTGGAGGGCAACCTGTGGCGCAACCTCATGGAGCGCTGGACGAACCAGGCCACGGCCGGCACCCAGGTGGTGCCGCCCAACCGGGAGGCCGTGCCGGGCCAGGTGCTGAAGTTCGGCGACGTGACGCTCAAGCTGCACCACTACGGCCGCGCGCACACGCCGTCGGATCTGTGCGTGGAGGTGGTCGAAGACAAGGTCACCGCCGTGGGCGACATCGCGATGACCAACCGCATCGCCAATATCGACGACGGCTCCTACCCTGGCACCTTCAAGTTCTACGCGGCACTGAAAGCCGCCGCCGGTGACCAGCTCTGGGTGCCCGGCCATGGCGAAGCCCGGCGCGACCTGCTCGCCACCTACGGCGCCTTCCTGGCCGGCATCTGGGAGCCCTGCCTGCAGGCCGTGAAGGACGGCAAGACCGAGGGCGAGGCCCGGGCCATGGTGATGAAGGATCCGCGCGTGGCCAGCCGCGCAGCCACCATGCAGGGCTTTGACAGCAACATCGGCAAGTACATCAGTCTGGCGTACCTTGAGGCCGAAAAAGAGGCGTTCTAGGCGGCCGGCATCCCGAAACCCTCGGGCATCTGCACCGCCACCACCTCGCCGCGCGCCGTAGCGACGCCGCCCGCCAGCACCGTGGTTTCCACAACCACCTTGCGGCCCTTGATCGCCTTCACGCGCCCGCGAAGCTCCAGCTCGCCGGCCAGCGGCGTGGGTTTGAGGTAATCCACATGCAGCGACCCGGTGACGAAACGAAACGCGGGCAGGGTGTCCATGGACCGACCTTCGGCGCGGTACATGGCGGCCGCCGCCGTGCCGGTGCTGTGGCAATCCACCAGCGAGGCGATCAGGCCGCCATAGGTGAACCCCGGCACCGCCGTGTGCTGCCGCAAGGGCGTGAACCGGGTCACGGTTTCATCACCATCCCAGAACGTCTTGATCTGATGTCCGTGCGGATTCAAACGGCCGCACCCATAACAGTGGGCAAGGTTTTCGGGGTAGTAGTCCTGAAAGGCTTTCATGGGATCTCCGTGGGTTGAATCGCGCTGGCGCGCCTGGGGGTCGTGTGTCTTGCAACAGCGGCACGCGCCTTGACGTCAGGGCGCCAGCTCCAGCGCCTGCAGCAACTGGGCGTCCGTCTGAACAAACTGCAGCTTCGTCACCCGGCCAAGCTTGAGATGAAGGACGCTGACGGAACCGGCGCGGCGCGGCAGCTCGGCCACCGCCGCCGCGTCACGTGCCAGCCCGACCGGGAAGCTCAGTTCGCGCAGCTTCGGAATGGCGAACATCCGTGCGATCGCAGAGGGCATGGCGCTGATGTCGGCCACATAGACGGCGCCTGGGTGCTCCGAAGCCTTGGCGCTCAGCGCCTTGATGACCCAATCGCTGGTGGACTTCTCCGTGGTGAAAAGCAGGACCCGGGTTGCCGGACCGATCAGGACCGGCTTGTCGTACTGGTCGTTCAGTTTCAACGGTGGCAGCTCGGCACCCGGCTCAAGAGGTGCTGCGCTCGTCCACAGCGGGGTCAACGCAAGCGCGGCGCACAGGGTGCGCCTCGCAAGCGGCCGGATCAATGGCGTCATGGGACTCCTGGATTCAATGGAACCGGCGGGCGAAGCCGCCGCCCACCGCGGCCGTGCAATGGGACCTGTCGGAAAAGGCCACTTTAGCGCGGCACCATGAACATCGACTTTTCGGTCAGGTGGCCGGGCGCATGCATCGATTCGATCTCGAAGCGGATCGGATGCGTGCCGGGCGCGGCCACGTCATAGGGTGCCTGCACCCGCACCGCAAGCCGCACGGCCTGTGTGGAATCGACGGTCACGACGTTCTCGGACGCGATCGCCAGACCCGGCAGACCCTCGGCGGTGATCCGGTACTTTTGCGTCGCCTCGGTGGCATTCATGATCTGCAGCTGGTAGACGTTCTCGATCCGCCCGCGCTCGACGATACGCGCCAGGACGCCACGATCGCGCACCACGTTGACCTTGAACGGTGTGCGCAGGGCCATGCTGACGCCCATGGCGATCACGATCGCCAGCAGGATCGAGGTGTAAATCAGGATGCGGGGCCGCAGCACATGGCGCAGAGTCTGCGCCCGGGTCCACTGCCTCTTCATGGCGTTCTCGGTGGTGTACCTGACCAGACCCCGGGCGTAGCCCATCTTGTCCATCACCGTGTCGCAGACGTCGGCACAGGCGCCGCAGCCGATGCACTCGTACTGCAGGCCCTTGCGGATGTCGATGCCGGTCGGGCAGACCTGCACGCACAGGCTGCAGTCGGTGCAGGCGCCCAGGTTCAGCGCGGCGGGGTCGGCCTTGCGCGAGCGGGCACCGCGCGGCTCGCCGCGTTGCGTGTCGTAGGTCACGATCAGCGTGTCCTTGTCGAACATCGCGCTCTGGAAGCGCGCGTAAGGGCACATGTACTTGCAGACCTGCTCGCGCATGAAACCGGCATTGCCGTAGGTGGCAAATCCGTAGAAGCCGATCCAGAAGGTCTGCCATGGCCCCAGACTGGACTGCAGCACCTCAAGGCCCAGCGTGCGGATCGGCGTGAAGAAGCCGACGAAGGTGAAGCCGGTCCACAAGGCCACGGCCACCCAGGCCAGCTGCTTGCCGGCCTTTCGCCAAGCCTTGTCCAGCGACAGGGGCTGGGCGTCGCGGCGCATCTGGGCCGAGCGGTCGCCTTCGAACTTGCGCTCGATCCACAGGAAAATTTCGGTGTACACCGTCTGCGGGCAGGCATAGCCGCACCACAGGCGCCCCGCCACCGCCGTGAACAGGAACAGCGATAGCGCGGAGACGACGAGCATGCCGGTGAGATAGATGAAGTCCTGCGGATACAGCACCAGCCCGAAGATGTAGAAGCGCCGGGCCCCCAGGTCGAACAGCACCATCTGGCGCTGGCCCCATTCCAGCCACGGCAGGCCGTAGAACACGATCTGGGTCAGGAACACCATGCCCCATCGCCAGTTGGCGAACACGCCCGACACGCTGCGGGGATAGATCTTCTTGTGCGCCTGGTACAGGGAGATCACCTCGCCGTCGGCGTCTGGTGCCGGGGCGGGGTTGTCGTGAACGGCATTGCCGGTTTCGGTTTTCATGGGATGGACTCCGGAAGTTCGATGTCAGGACGGCAGCGCAAATGGCGCGGCCGGGGTCCGGCCAGGCGTTGGCGCAACGGCCGCAGATTCAGGGACGCCCGATGCCGGCAGCTCGGCCAGCGCACGCGGCGCCAGCGGCAGGCCCGCCATCCGGGCGAGAAACTCATCGCGCGAGCGGTCGGCGAAATGCCGGTGCCAGCGCCGCTGCTCCAGCACCGTGCTGACGCAGCGCCCGCCGTCCATCTGTCCTGCAAACAGCAGCGTCTCGTCCGGCAGGGTGAAGACACGCGCGGTCACGCTGTCCCACAGCGCCGGCGCCGCCGCGGGGCGCGGTTGGTGGGGACAGGCCTCCACCGCCAGCAAGCCGCCGCAGAACAGCCGGTCGCGCCAGGCATAACTCAGGCAGAACCCGGTGTGCCCCGGCGTGGCCAGCACGCGCACCAGTTCGCTGCCAAAGGGCAGCGCGTCGCCGTCCACGCCCAGGCGCGCGCCGGCCCCGGCCTGACCCTGCACCAGCGGCGCACCCAGGCGGGCCAGCCACACCGGTTCCTGCGGATGCAGGTGATCGTGGTGATGGGTCCGCAGCACCCAACGCAGACGCAACTCCCGTTCGGCCAGCAGCGCCAGCAGCACCGGCAGGTCAGCGCCCCGCGGGTCGACCAGCACCGCCTCGCGAGCATCCAGATCGGCAGGCAGATAGCTCAGCTCGCCGCTGGCGGGGTCATGCAGGATACGAAAGTACATGTCAGGGAGAGCCGGACGCGATCGCACCCACCGGCAACGGTTGCTGCAGCGAGAAGGATCGAAGGGTCATGGCAGGGTTCGCGTTACCAAAAGGAAAATCTCCAAGACCGAAGCCTTGGCATGACTGAGCGTTACAAGTTCCATGCCACCGCGCGCGGAATAAAAAGTTCTTTTCAAATCAATCGCTTGCAGGAAACAGCCGGACAAACTGCCAACGTTTTGCCAGAAAATTTGCCATAATTGGCAGAATGACCGCCATTCTTGACACCCCTCCCGGCACCAGCCCAAGCCAGCGGCCATGAAGCTGCTTCCCGAACTCACCTCCTACCTGGAGGGACTGCCCGAGCCGCACATCCTGTTCGACTCGCAGTACCGCATCCTGGCGGCCAACGCCGCCTACCGGGAGCAGTTCAGCCCCGGGCGCAGCGTCGTGGGGCGCACCTGCTACGAGGTCTCGCACCATTTCAACGTGCCCTGCGACCGGGCGGGTGAATCCTGTCCGCTGGCGCGGTCCCGCGAGTCGGGCCAGCGCGAGCGGATGCTGCACCTGCACCACACCCCCAAAGGCGAGGAATACGTGGCCATCGAACTGGCCCCGCTACTTGACGCAAACGGCGAGCAGGCCTATTTCATCGAGAAGATGGAGCCCTTGCGTATCGCCCAAGGCCAGCCGGCAGCGCAGGGGCTGATTGGCCGTGCGCCCGTGTTTCAGGACATGCTGGCCCTGGTGGCACGGGTCGCGCCATCGATGGCCACCGTACTGCTGCAGGGCGAATCCGGCACCGGCAAGGAACTGGTGGCCCGCGCGGTGCACGAGGCCAGTCCGCGCGCCACCCGCGCGCTGGTGGCGGTGGACTGCTCCAGCCTGCCGGAAAACCTGTTCGAGTCCGAGCTGTTCGGCCATGAGCGCGGCGCCTTCACCGGGGCCACCACCGCGCGCGCCGGCCTGGTCGAGGCCGCCAGCGGCGGCACGCTGTTTCTGGACGAGGTGGGCGACATCCCGCTGACGATGCAGGTCAAGCTGCTGCGGCTGCTGGAAACCGGCACCTACCGGCGCGTCGGCAGCACCGAGCCGCGGCACGCCGACATCCGCGTGGTGTCGGCCACGCACCGCGACCTGGACCGGATGATTCACGACGGGCGCTTCCGTGAAGACCTGTACTACCGGCTGAGCACGTTCCCCATCCATTTGCCGGCCCTGCGCGAACGCCGAGACGACATCCCGCTGCTGGCCGAGGCGCTGCTGTCGCGGGTCGCGCCGCAGAAGCGGCTGATGATCAGCCCGGGCGCGCTGCAGTTGCTGCAGGCGCAGGGCTTTCCCGGCAATGTGCGCGAACTGCGCAACCTGATGGAGCGCGCCGCGCTGCTGTGCGACGGCGACACGCTGGAAGCCGGGCATCTGGAACAGGCGCTGATGTCGGGGCGTCGCCCGGCGGCTCACCCCATGGGCCAGTCGCCGGCACCGCCTGATTCAGCGGCGTGTGCCGGCCCGGGACAGGACATGGATGCGCGCAAGGTCCCCCATCCGCCGCGCGGCCTGCGGGACATCGAATACGCCGCGCTACGCGAGCGGGCCGCGTTGCACCGGGGCAGCCGCGCCGCGCTGGCGGCTGAGCTGGGCATCAGCGAACGCTCGCTCTACCGCAAGCTCAAGGCGGCTGGAGCCGCCTGAGCCCTATAAGTGGCAGGCTGCCGACCGTGGAAAGTCCTGAAACAATAGCTGACAATGACCATTTCACGCTGGGCTGGCGCCATTTGTTCACAAAATGCCGGCGTTGATGCTCCCCGCGGCGCCTGCGCCACTCGCCCGCACTCCCGCCGGGACGGTCCACCCGGGTGCGCCACGGGCAGGCCGTGCTCAGTCGAACGACGGTGCCTCAGGCTTGGCCACCGGCTTGCCTGCAGCGGCCCAGGCGTCGAAGCCGCCAGCGATCGACTGCACATTCAAATAGCCCATGTCATGCAGGGCGCCGGCGCACAGGGCGGCGCGGCCGCTGGTCTTGCAGTACAGCACCACCTTGAGGTCGCGCGCCTGCAGCGCGGGGGCGCCGCTGAACTTGAATTCCAGCAGGCCGCGCGAGATGTGGACCGCGCCCGGCAGGTGGCCGGCGGCGTACTCGTCGGCCTCGCGCACGTCGACCAGCACGTCGGCTTCGCGGATCGCCTGTTCGGCATCCTGCACGGGAATCTCCTGTACGCGGCTCTTGGCGGCAACGACGAGGTCATGGGCGGTTTTCATGGTGGGCGCTCCTGATGCAAAGTGAATGAATGATCGACGAATAAGGGCGTACGCCGGGTTCAGTGGGCGGCTGCGATGGCGGGTGGATTGCGCCGCCCGACCCATCGCGTGACATGCGCCAGCCCCTGGTGGCCAGGCCCCTCGGCAAGAATGGTCTCGCCGTGCCAGGACAACACGGGCGTGAGCAGTCCGGCGAAATCGGCATCGAGCTGCTCGGGCGTGTAGAGCATGTCGGCGTCCTTCGGTCCGCCGCTGCCGTGCGCCAGTTGCGCGGGGTGAAAGGCTTCCAGCAGCAGCCAGCCGCCGGGTTTGAGCCCGGTGGCCAGGCGCCGGTGCGCGCCAGCGGGAATGCCGGACGGCAGGTGGGTGTAGATCAGCGCCACGGCGTTCACGCTGGCGGGCGCTGGCGACCAGTCGCTCAGGTCGGCCAGCTCGGTCACCAGCGCCACGCCCTCGCGCCGGGCCAGCGCCCGGGCTTTTTCGAGGCCCACCGCGGACGAGTCCACCGACGTGACCCGGTGCCCCTGCTGCGCCAGCCAGACGCCGTTGCGGCCCTCACCATCGCCGGGCACCAGCACATCGGCGGGCGCGCTCAGGCGCGCGGCCTGCTCGCGCAGGAAGGCGTTGGGTTCGGTGCCGTATTTGTAGCCCGGCTCGGCAAAACGCTGGTCCCAGAAGTTCATGGTGCGTGAATTCTTTCGTGAATGCGGCGCGTGGTGCGCCACACGGCCCAAAGCACCAACGGAATGAGGGCGCCAGCGGCAATCTCGGGGTTCAGCGGAACGCCGGACGCCTTGAGCGCCTTGCCGCCATACAGCAGCAGGCTGACCACGTAGTACGAGATGGCGGCGATCGACAGGCCTTCCACCGTGGATTGCAGGCGCAGCTGCAACTCCTGGCCGCGGGTGAGCTTTTCCAGCAATTGCTGGTTCTGCACTTCGGTGGCGATATCCACGCGGGTGCGCAGCAAGGCGCTGGCGCGGGAAATGCGCTCCGACAGCGAGACCAGCCGCTGGCCCGTCGCTGCCACCGTGGCCATGGCCGGTGAAAGCCGGCGCTGCATGAACTCGCCCAGCATCTGGGTGCCGGGGATGGCTTTCTCACGGAGCTCGGTGATGCGCTGGCCCACCAGCGTGTCGTAGGCGCGCGTCGCGGCGAAGCGGTAGCTGTGCTCGGCCGTGGCGCGCTCCACCTGGGCCGCCAGCGACACCAGCGTGTCCAGCAGGTCCTGGTCGGAGGCCGACTTGCTTTCCAGCCGCGCGGTGATGTCCGACAGTGCCGATTCGGCCTGCGACAGCATGGGACCGAGCGCCTTGGCCACGGGCACGCCGCGCAAGGCCATCAGGCGGTAGGTCTCCAGCTCCAGCAGGCGCTGGGTGATGCGGCCGGCGCGGGTGTCAGTGGTGCCGGGTGGCGCGATGACCAGCATGCGCTCGAAGCCGTCCGCTCCGATGCGGAACTCGGTCAGCGCCCAGGAATGCCCGTTGCCTAGCTGGGAGGCGACCAGGGTGTGCCCGCCAAACCAGGTCTGCCCCAGGTTCATGAGCGCGCGCTCGTCCGACAGGTCGCCGGTGACCAGGGCCAGCTGGATCGCCGCCACGGTGCGCCCGGGAATGCCGCGCAGCCATTCGGGCGCCACGGCGGGGGCCGACAGCAAGTCCGGCGCCTGTGCGCCGAGCAGGGCGGCATCCGGCAAGGGCTGCACGATGACGTAGCCCGTGAACTCCGTGTGGCGCTCCCACTTGACGGTGTGATCGGCATAGCGAAGGCGCAGAAAGTTGCCGTTCAATTGCTCCGGCGCCAGGCCCTGCTGCCCCGGCAGGCGGCGCAGGTGCGCGCATTCCATCTCGCGCGTGACGCCCTCATTGAGCACGGCCACCTGGACGATCAGCGCCGGCACGCGGATCCGTGCCGAGGGGCGCGAATGCACTTCGTTGTGCAGGCTGGCGCGCTGCGGGTCGTCGGGCGGCAACAGGCCGTGCGGCGCGTGCCGGGGCGCGGGGGCTGCGGGGTCCAGGGAGAAATCGGGGCTCATAAGGCCATTTTGCAGCGGCTCGCCGGGTGGAATTCGGGCGTCCAGGCAGGCACACCCGCCTGTTCAGTCCCGTATTGATAGCTGCTCATGGCCATTCGACGCTGGGATGAGGCTGTTTTTCAGCTGAAAACAGGCCCCCGAGTCAACCACGCCGCCCCAGCATGGTCTCCAGTTCGCCCAGAATGGCTGGCAGCCCGGAAGCCAGCGCTGAATCCGGGGCCACCCGTGCGCCGATCTCCTGCTCCAGCAGGCAAACCGTCATGCGCACATAGGTGCTGTCCAGCGCGCGGCGCACGGCAGAGAACTGCTGGGCCACCTTCAGGCAGTCTTCACCACGCTCGACCATGCGCTGGATGCCTCGCAGCTGGCCTTCCGCGCGCCGCAGGCGGTTCAGCACATCGGTGCGGGCGCCAGGCTCCATCAGGCCGCCGGTGGCGCAATCGACCGGCGCGGCAGCGGGGCTCTCGGGCAAAGCCGCCGCCTCGCGGTCGGCGTCGCTTTTTCGGGGTTGCGCGTTGGCCATCACGGGGCTCCCTTGTCCGGCGCGGCGCCGGCGACGTTCATCATGGCCATCGGCTCGGGGGCCAGCAGACTGCCATCGCGCAGGCCTTTCACCGTGGCCAGCGCCAGCGCCGCGATCACCAGCGAGCTCAGCGCCAGAAGCAGCATGGCCAGCGCCTGGAAGGCGCCCGAGGCGCCTTCGGCCAGGCGCAGCGTCAGCGCGCTGAAGGCCGCCAGCGGGAACGACAGGGCCCAGAACGGCACCGTGAACGGCTGCGAAACGGCCCGCTTGAAGACGCTGGCCGACCAGGCCAGGAAGAACAAGCCGATGCCCCAGGCGACCCAGGCCAGCACCGTCGGGGCGCCGAGTTGCAACGCGCCCAGCCCGATCACGGCCGGTGGTGCGATGGTGATGAACGTCGTGGGCAGCAGGCGCTCGGGCCACAACCCGCTGACGCCCACCCGCACGGCCAGCAGCGTCAGCGCCACCGGCCACAGGAACAGGCCGATGCCGAACTGCGCCGCCGACCATTCGGGAAAGCCCAGCGTGACCCCCGCCAGCGGCGGCACCACGTTGCCCACCACGGGAATGAACAGCGCCGGGGTGATGGACGGCCAGAACGGGGTGCCGTCCTTGCCCCCGATGTTCGGACGAAGCCAGCGCGACAGCGCCCAGACGGTGACGCCAAACTGCCAGACCGCGCCCACCACCCACAGCACCTTGGCCGCCAGCGACGGGCCCGTCAACTGCGTGGCCACCGTGGCAAGCAGCAGCAGCGAAATCGGCATGGCAGCCACGAAGACATGGCGCACCGGATGGTTCAGGTCCTCCTCCAGCGCTTTCGGATAACGCTGCCAGCGCACCAGCGACAGGACGGCCAGCACCAACGCCACCAGCGCGGCCAGCGCACCCACGACCAGCGCGCCGGCGCCGGCCATCTCGCCCATCAAGGGTACAGCCCGGTGCCAGGCCAGCGACAGGCCGCACAGGCCCATGACGATGGCAAACCAGCCGGGCATGAGGAACTTGAGCGGGGTGGCGTGATGAGACATGGTGGCGGTTCGGGTGGAGGATGCAAGGGGACAGGCGGCCCGCGCGCTTATTTGAGGCGGGCGCCGGTGCTGTCGAGCACTTCAACGGTGATCGGAATGCCCTGCCCCACGCTTTGCGTGACGGTGCAGAAGGCCTCGAACTGACCCAGCACGCGCTCCAGATGTTCCAGTGACGCCGCCGGCACGCCCAGCGTGAGCACGGCCTTCATCGACAGCACGCGCATGCGGCTTTCGGCGTTGCGGCCCACCTCGGCCGTCACGGTGCAGCGGATCGGCTCCGGCGCCTGCTTGAACTTGCGCAACGCAAACAGCAACGAGTCCGACAGGCAGTTGCCCACGGCCGCGCTCAGCAGCTGCACCGGAGAGGGCCCAAGGCCTGCGCCCAGCGGCGCAGGCTCGTCGCCGGTCAAGACCGGCACATCACCACCGAAGTGGATGTCGAAACGGTAGTCGTGCTGCTGGACCAGGGTGACCTGAATGGTGGTGTCGCTCATGGTGTCTCCGTCGTGGGGGGTGCCAGGGGCGCTGGCGCGTCAGTTGTAGCGGCCGAACGCGGTGAAGGTCCGGGCAAAAGGCGGCTTGATGGCGGCGGCCGCCTTCAGCAAGGCCGCGTTGTCGGTGCCGCGCAGCGCGTCAGACAGACGGGACAGGGCTTGCGTCACATCGGCCATGCCCTTGTTGAACTGCGCCTGCTGCGCCTCACTCAGCTGGTAGACCTTCGGATCGGGCAGGTTCTGTTCCACGCTGCGCCACAGGGCGTGGGCCTCGGCGTAGGTCTTTTCCGTCTCCGCCCGCTTGGCCGGCGTCAGGTCCTGCGGCTTGAGGGTGTTCCCCGCCAGGGCCAGCACTTCCATGGGCTCATGAAAAGCAGTCAGGCGGTCCATGAAATAGTCCACGCCCTGTGCGCTGCGCAGCTTCATCAGGTCGATGCGCACGTCCTCCAGGGCCGTGTGCGCCGCTGCGTTGTTGCCAGCGGCCATCGCCTTTCGGGCCTCCGCCAGTGCCTGGTCCACCTGGGCCAGGGTCTTGCGTGCGGCGGCCGCCTGGGCGGGCGCCTTGCCGGAAAGATCTTTCAGCAGCGCAGCACGCAGGGCGGGCCATTCAGCGTCCAGGCGCTGCATCGCCGCGCGCGCCTTGGCGGCCGCGGCGGTGTCGCCCGGTTTGGCGTTGGTCAGCGACAAGGCCGGGATGTAGACCGCGTCCAGCGCGATGCTGTTGTCCAGGATGGCGGCCTGCGCACTCCCAAACAAGGCCAGTGCGAGACCGATCGCGGCATATCCGCGACGAAAGCGGGGACCAAAAGCGCGACTCATGCGAAGCCTTTCACGAGCGGGGTCGTTGTCAGCAATAGCTCAACGGCTGCACGACGGCCCGGAATCCGGCACGCCGAGCTTGCGCAGCAGGATGCCGGGCGGGCAGAAGCCGGTGAAGCCGGACTGGAACAGGTTGAAGCCGACAAAGGCGGTGAAGGCGAGGAACCACGGGCTGACGAAAATGGGACTGCCTTCGATGCCAAGAGCCAGCGACAGCATGACAAAAAAACCAGCCATGATGCGGATGTAGCGTTCAACGGTCATAAAAACCTCCTGGAATTGAAAAATGAAAGGGGTGAAAGGGTTGGCTCACTTGGTCACGCGAACAAGGCCGACCAGTTTGAGGATGTATTTTTCGTAGATGGGTTCGGAGTTGCCGGATTTCATCTTGCTGAGGAAATATTTTTCGTAGGCAATCTTGGCCAGATGCACCCACTTGCCCTTCTTGAACCAGTTCACGTTGCGCGGCGGGATCTGCGGCAACGCGACGAAGGCCGCGCCGGTGTCGCCCATGTCGGCCAGGCAGATGGCGTTCCAGGTGCCCTTGGCGGTGACGGGCTTGCCCGCCAGTTCATCGGCGATGTTGTGGCAGATCGCCGTGACCATGGTCTCGATCATGTAGCCCGTCTTGGGCGCGCCGGTGGGCACCGGCGTGACTTCCACGGGCGGAATCGCCACGCAGACGCCGGCCGAGAAGATGTTGCGGTATTTCTTGCTGCGCTGGAATTCGTCGATCAGCACGAAGCCGCGCGGATTGCACAGCTCCGGCACGGCCGCCACCGCGTCCACACCCTTGAAGGCGGGCAGCATCATCGACATCTTGAAGGGCACTTCGTGCTCCTTGTAGACGTTGCCCAGGTCGTCGAGCTGGGTCACGAACATCTTGCCGGCCTCGACCTTGGTGGTCTTGGCGTTGGTGATCCACTTCATGTCGCGGTTTCGCATTTCGGATTCGAGCATCGACTTGCTGTCGCCCACGCCGCCCAGGCCCAGGTGGCCGATGTAGGGCTCGCTGCTGACGAAGGTGATCGGCACCTTGTTGCGCAGTTTGCGTTTGCGCAGGTCGGTGTCGAGGATGAAAGCGAATTCGTAGGCCGGGCCGAAGCAGCTGGCCATGGGCATCGCGCCGATGACCACCGGGCCGGGGTTCTTCAGGAACTCCTGGTAGTCCTTCCAGAAGGATTCGGCATGGTCCACCGAGCAGACCGAATGGGTGTGGCCGCCATGCGGCCCCGCACCCGGCACCTCGTCGAAGCTCAGCTTCGGGCCGGTGGTAATGACGAGGTAGTCGTACGGCAGCACCTGCTCGTCAGCCGTGCCACCCGACAGCACCAGCTTGTTGCCGGCCGCGTCCAGCGTGGTGACCGGTTTGGCGATGAACTGGATGCCCTTGCGCTCCAGCAAGGGGGCGATCTTCAGCACGATCTCCTCGCGCTTTCGCCAGCCCACCGCCAACCAGGGGTTGGACGGGACGAACTGGAAAAAATCCATCGCGCTGACCACCGTGACGGTGTGCTCCTTGGGCAGCAGTTCGCGCATTTCGTACGCGGCGGGCATGCCGCCGATGCCGGCGCCCATGATGACGATATTGGCCATGGTGTGTCTCCTCAGACTGGGGTGGTTAGGAATCAGGGGGATGTCGCGGCCGCCTCTGCGAGCGGTTCACGTGACGCCATGCGCTTGCGGTACAGCGCGAAATACAGAACCGGGATCACCACCAGCGTCAGCAGGGTGGAGACCAGAATGCCGAAGATCAGCGAGATGGCCAGACCGTTGAAGATCGGGTCGTCCAGGATGAAGAAGGCGCCGATCATGGCGGCCAGTCCGGTCAGCGCGATCGGCTGGGCGCGCACGGCGGCCGAGCTGATCACGGCCTCCTTGAAGGCCATGCCCTGGCTTACCTGCAGCTCGATGAAGTCCACCAGCAGGATGGAGTTGCGCACGATGATGCCGGCCAGCGCGATCATGCCGATCATGGATGTGGCGGTGAACTGAGCCCCAAGCAATGCATGGCCCGGCATCACGCCGATGATGGTCAGCGGAATCGGCGCCATGATCACCAGCGGGGTCATGTAGCTCCTGAAGTGCGCGACGACCAGGAGATAGATCAGGATCAGGCCGACGCCGTAGGCGGCGCCCATGTCGCGGAAGGTTTCGTAGGTGATCTGCCACTCGCCGTCCCACTTCAGCGCGTACTGGCGCCAGGCGTCGGAGGGCTGGCGGATCCAGTATTCGCCGAGCTCGCCGGTGTTGGTCAAGGCCGCCTCGTCCAGGTGCGGGCGAATCGCGAACAGACCGTACAACGGGGAGTCGAGCTTGCCGGCCATGTCGCCGAACACGTAGCTCAGGGGCCGCATGTCCTTCGTGAACAGGGGCTTGTCAATCACGCCACGGTCCACCTGAACCAGTTCGGACAGCGGCACCATCTGGCCGTTGGCTGCCTTCATCGGCAGGGCCAGCAGCGCATCCAGTCCGACCTGGGCGTCGCGCGGCAACTGCAGACGCACCGGCACCGGGTATTTGCTCTGGCCGTCATGCAGGAACGCGGCGTCCCCGCCGGAGAGCGCGGCATGCACGGTCTGAGCGATCGCGGCCACCGGGATGCCAAGGGACTCCGCCCTTTGCCGGCGCACCGTCAGGTGCGCGCGCGGCGCGTCCTCCCTGAGCGAGGTGTCGATGCCGACGATATCGGCCGTCTGGCCAAAGGCCTTGGCCACACGCTGGGCCAACTGCTGGCGCCCGGCTTCGTCAGGGCCGTAGATTTCCGCCACCAGCGGACTCATCACAGGCGGACCGGGCGGCACTTCGACGACCTTGACGCGGGCGTTGTGGCGAGCGCCGATCTTCTCCAGTTCGGGGCGCAGGCGCTGCGCAATCACGTGGCTCTTGTCGCTGCGGCGGTGCTTGTCCACCAGGTTGACTTGCAGGTCTCCCTGTTCCACATCGGCGCGCAGGTAATACTGCCGGACCAGTCCGTTGAAGGTGATCGGGCTGGCGGTTCCGGCGTAGCCCTGGAGGTCCAGCACCTCGGGCTGCTGCGCCAGGAAGCCGCCCATTTCATGCAGCGCGGCCGCGGTGTTTTCCAGCGGCGTGCCGGCGGGCATCTCGATCACCACCTGGAACTCGCTCTTGTTGTCGAAGGGCAGCATCTTCAGCACCACCCACTGCACCAGGGTCAGGCCGACCGACAGCGCCAGCGCAGCGAGGATGCCGGCAAGCAGCAGCCAGCGTTTGCGCCCGCTGTTGAGAAACGGGGTCAGGACGCGGGTGAACAACCGCTGCAGTTTGGGGCCCAGACCTTTGGGAGCGGCAGCGGCGACCGCCTCACCTGGCGCCGCATGCCCATGACCGTGCGGCTTCATCAGCTTGAGCGCCAGCCACGGCGTGACGGTGAAGGCGATCGCCAGCGAAATGGCCATGCCCAGGCTGGCGTTGATCGGGATCGGGCTCATGTAGGGCCCCATCAGGCCGCTCACAAAGGCCATGGGCAGCAAAGCCGCGATCACCGTCAGGGTGGCGAGAATCGTCGGCCCGCCAACTTCATCGACCGCCGCCGGGATGATCTCGCGCAGCGTCTTGCCCGGATACAGGTTCTGGTGGCGGTGGATGTTCTCCACCACCACGATCGCGTCATCGACCAGGATACCGATCGAGAAGATCAGCGCAAACAGCGATACGCGGTTCAGCGTGAAGCCCCAGGCCCAGCTGGCAAACAGCGTGGCCATGAGCGTCAGGATGACCGCGGAGCCGACGATCACCGCCTCGCGGCGTCCCAGCGCGAAACCCACCAGCAGAATGACCGACCCCGTGGCGAAGGCCAGCTTCTGGATCAGCTTGTTGGCCTTCTCGGCCGCTGTCTCCCCGTAGTCTCGGCTCACGGTGACTTCAATGTTGGACGGGATCACCGTGTTGCGCAGCGCGTCCACGCGGTCCCGCGCGGCGCGCGACACGTCGACCGCGTTTTCGCCCGGCTTCTTGCTCACCGTCAGGGTCACTGCCGGATAGACCTGGCCCGCAGCCACGGGAGACGCCGTTGCCGTCCCGGCAGCGACACTGGCGGCGCCGGGCGTGAACCAGACATAGCGCTGCGGCAATTGCGCGCCGGCTTCTATTTTCGCGACCTCGCGCAAATAGACTGGCTTGCCCTTGCTCACGCCAACCACCAGCGAGCCGATGTCTTCCGCGCTGGTCAGGAATTCACCGGTTTCCACACTCAGCATCTGCGGCACCTTGCCCGCCGGGTCGAGCACAGCGCCCGATGGCATGCCGAAGTTGGCCGCCGCCAGCGTTGCCTTCAGGCCCAGGACATCGATGCCGCGTTCACGCAGGCGCACCGGATCGAGCCACACATGAACGGCACGGCCCGGACCGCCGATGGTCTGGATCTCGCGGGTGCCGGGCACCGCCTTGAGCTCCAGTTCGACGGTCCGCGCCACGCGCTCCAGGTCATTGCCCGCAAGTCCTTCATGGCTCCACAGCGTGACAGCCAGCACCGGCACATCGTCGATGCCCTTGGGCTTGACGATCGGCGTCAGGGTTCCGAGGTCCCGCGGCACCCAGTCCTGATTCGCGTTGAGCACATCGTACAGCCGCACCAGCGCGTCGGTGCGCGGAACGCCCACCTTGAACTGCACCGTCAGCACGGCCAGGCCAGGACGCGCCACGGAATAGGTGTGTTCGATGCCTGCGATCTGGGAGAGCACCTGCTCGGCGGGGCGGGCCACCATGTTCTGCACGTCTTCGCTGCTGGCCCCCGGAAACGGGATCAGCACATTGGCCATGGTCACGTTGATCTGCGGCTCTTCCTCGCGCGGCGTGACCAGCACGGCAAACAGGCCGAGCAGCAGGGCCACCAGCGCCAGCAAAGGCGTGATGGCGTTGGATTGAAACGCTGCCGCGATGCGGCCTGAGGCGCCGAGACGCGGCGTGGGGGAATTTTTCTGTTCTTGCATGGCGTGCCTTCAGCGTGCCGCGCTCGCCGGTTTGACGGCGGCGGGAGCAGCAGCGCCCGAAGCCCGGGCGCCCGCCAGCCCCGCACGCACCGGGTCGAGCGCCACTCGATCGTCCGAACCCAGGCCCGCGAGTACTTCGACGCCTGCGGCGCCGTGGTCGGGGCCCAGGCGCACCGCCTTCAGCGCAAAGCCGGTGGGAGTCGCCACATAGACGGCCGTCAGTTCGCCGCGGCGCAACACGGCGGCAGCCGGGACCACCACCCTCTGCGCCTGGCCGCCCACGAAGCGCACCCGGACCTGCTGGCCCGGCACCACGCCGCGCACGGCGGCCGTGGGCAGCTCCAGCCGCCACTCGATCGTCTGGGACACCGGATCCGCGGCGGGCATCACGGAGCGACTGCTCGGGGCCACCCACTGGCCGGTGCCGTCCGGACCCGGCAGTTGCACTTCGATTCGGCTTGCTGCGCGGGCCGTTTCTCCGCGCGAGGCCGGCACTTGCACGACGGCGCGCAGCGGCAAGGGCGCATACAAGGTCATCAGCGGCTTGCCGGGCACGGCCAAGTCACCGGCTTCGCTCAAGGTCTGCAGCACCCAGCCGTCGTAGGGCGCGGTAACCCGGGTGAACCCTTGCGAGAGGGCTGACTGGCGGGCACCGGCCGTTGCGACGTCCTGCCCTGCCTTGGCGGCCTTCAACTGAAGCTCGGCCGTGTCCAGGGCCGCCTTGCTGACAAAACCCTTGGCCTGCAACTCCCGCGTCCGCTCGGCGTTGGCCTGGGCGTTGCGCAGTTCAGCGTCAGCCTGCGAAACCTGAGCCTGGCTGCGTTGCACGCCGGTCTGGGTCTCCCGGTCGTCGATGGTGGCCAGCAGTTGGCCGGCGCGCACCTGATCGCCGGCCTTGACCGAGATCGTGGCCACGCGGCCGGAGGCTTGAGACGAGATGGTGCTCTGCTTTACCGGCTCGACCACGCCGTCGTATTCGAACCCGGTCGACACCGCCTGCGGGCGCGCCTGCACCACAGCCACCTCAACTGGCGCGGCAGCCCGGGCGAGGCCAAAGCCCAGCCCAAGCCCCAGGGCGACGACCAGCAACGAAAGACGGACAGACACGGCGGAAACACGCATGATGGAAATTCCTTGGATACTTCAGGCAGTATATATACCCCCTAGTGTATTTGTCAAGGCCAAAAAAAACCTCCAGCGCCGGGGCGGTGGAGGTGCTCGGGTACTCGGCTGCGAGGCCGGGCACGGGTCAGAACGGGATGTCGTCATCCATGTCGTCGAAACCGCTCGACGCCTTGGGCGGCGGGGCGGAAGACCTTGGCGCGGATGCCGCAGCCGGGGCCTGGCGGGCGGCCGGGGCCGGGCGGCGCGGTGCGCTGTCATAACCGCCGTCGTCACCGGCCGGCTGCCCCATACCCTGGCGGCTGCCCAGCATCTGCATCTGGTCGGCGCGAATCTCGGTGCTGTACTTCTCGACACCGCTCTGGTCGGTCCATTTGCGGGTACGCAAGCTACCTTCCACATACACCTGGGAGCCCTTGCGCAGGTATTGCTCCGCGATTTCGGCCAGGCGGCCGTTGAACACCACACGGTGCCACTCGGTCGCCTCGCGCATTTCTCCGGTCTGCTTGTCCTTCCACTTGTCGGTGGTGGCGACCGTGACATTGGCCACTCGGTCGCCGCTGGGGAACGAGCGCACTTCAGGGTCGCGGCCCAGGTTGCCGACGATGATGACTTTGTTGACTGATGCCATGAGACTTTCTTCCTTCCGTGGAACCGTGGATTATGCGGCTTTGGGTGCGCCCGGCAAGCCGTCCCGGGCCGGCGCAACCATCGGCCAGGCCACCAGCAGCCACAGCACGATGGCCCCGGCGCAGACGCCAAACAAGCCTTGCGGGCCATACGCCTTCACCAGCGCCCCGCCCGCAACGCCGCCGGCAAACAGGCCGAGCGACTGCAAGGTGTTGTAAACGCCCAGCGCGGCGCCCCTGGCCTGCGGTGGCGCGATGCGCGAGACCATGCTCGGCTGGCTGGCTTCCAGGATGTTGAAGCCGCAGAAGAAGACGAACATCAGCAGCCCCAGCGCCATCAGCCCCGGCGAGCCCGTGGCCGCCGCCAGCAGCCCGATCTGAACCAGGGCAACCAGGCCAATGGCGCAAAGGAATACCGCGCGAAGGTAGCCCCGGCGCTCCATCGGGAACAAGGTGCCGCCCATGACGAAGAACGAGGCCAGCACGGCCGGCAGGTAAATCCACCAATGGTGGTCCTTGGACAGCCCGGCCCGCTCCAGCAGGGCGGGAACCGCCATCCACATGGCCAGCTGCACCGCGTGCAGCACGAACACGCCGAAATTCAGGCGCAGCAGGCCCGGATGGGCCAGCACATCGGACAGCTTGCCACGCGGCTGGTTGCGGTGCTCACGCGGTTCCGGCGGCACGGCCCAGATCACCGTGACCACACCGCCGAACGCCAACGCGGCGGTCAGGACGAACAAGCCAGGCAGACCGACCGCGGCCACCAGCAGCGGCGCCAGCACCAGCGACAGCGCAAACATCAGCCCGATGCTGGCGCCCACCAGCGCCATGGCCTTGGTGCGCACCTCATCGCGCGTCTGGTCGGCCAGCAACGCAGTGACTGCGGCCGACACGGCCCCTGCGCCCTGCAAGGCACGGCCCGCGAGCAGCCCGTCCAGGCTGGTGGCCGCCGCCGCCAGCAAGCTGCCGGCTGCAAACAGCAGCAGGCCGAAAACGATGACCCGCTTGCGTCCGAGCCGGTCGGACGCCAGGCCGAAGGGAAACTGCAACAGCGCCTGCGTCAGACCGTAGATGCCCATGGCCAGGCCGATGCGGGCCGGATCGTCGCCACCGGGATACCGCGCCGCCTCCAGCACGAACACCGGCAGCACCAGGAACAGGCCCAGCATGC
This sequence comes from Candidatus Skiveiella danica, assembly GCA_016721925.1. GTDB lineage: Bacteria > Pseudomonadota > Gammaproteobacteria > Burkholderiales > Burkholderiaceae_C > Skiveiella > Skiveiella danica. Next base: position 55,465 of record JADKHE010000004.1, on the reverse strand, counting down.
GCAGGGCAAAAATGCCGGCCAGCGACAGGCTGGCGCGACGCTCCACGGGCGTCATCGTGGGGGACGCCGGGCCGGTGGCAGACGGGGAAGCAGAAGATTCAGACACGCAGGGGACCGATCCGCAGGGCAGGTGGAAAACCTGCGATTGTCCCCGATCACGCAGCGAGACTCGGGCGGCTTGCCCGTGGCGCCCGTGTAACGTGTGCCAGCCGGAAAACCCGCCAGCCCGGATAATGGAGGGTTTTCCCGGACCCGCCCACCTTGAACCCCTCCACCGACCGCCCGCATCCCCTTGACCACGACACCCTGCCGATGGTGCCAGGCCCGGACGACCGCTACCTGGCCGCCGTGCTGCGCCAGCAGCGCATCAGCGTGCGGGGCGCGCGAACCCACAACCTCAAGAACATCGACCTCGACATTCCGCGCAACCAACTGGTGGTGATCACCGGGCTGTCGGGATCGGGCAAGTCCAGCCTGGCGTTCGACACGCTCTACGCCGAGGGCCAGCGCCGCTATGTGGAGAGCCTTTCCGCCTACGCACGGCAGTTCCTGCAGCTGATGGACAAGCCCGACGTGGACCTGATCGAGGGACTCTCCCCGGCGATCTCCATCGAACAGAAGGCCACCAGCCACAACCCGCGCTCCACCGTGGGCACGGTGACCGAGATCCACGATTACCTGCGCCTGCTGTTCGCCCGCGCCGGCACGCCCTACTGCCCTGACCACGGCCTGCCACTGCAGGCCCAGACCGTGAGCCAGATGGTGGACGCCGCGCTGGCACTGCCAGAGGGCACACGGCTGATGATCCTGGCGCCGGTGGCGCGCGAGAAGAAGGGCGAATTCCTGGAGCTGTTCGCCGACATGCAGGCCCAGGGGTATGTGCGCTTTCGCATCGGTGGCGTGGCCTATGAAGTCGACAACCTGCCCAAGCTGAAAAAGGCGGAAAAGCACGACATCGACGTGGTGATCGACCGCGTCAAGGTCCGCGCCCGCCCGGCCGATGCCACCCCTGCGGATGCCGAAGCCACCGCTGAAGCCCGCACCGCCTTCGACCAGCTGCGCCAGCGCCTGGCCGAGAGCTTCGAGGCGGCGCTGCGCCTTGCCGAGGGCCGCGCCATTGCGCTGGAGATGGACAGCACAGAACCGGCAGGCGCCGGGTCCGCGGCGCGTGAGCACCTGTTCAACGCCAAGTTCGCTTGCCCGGTCTGCAACCACTCGATCAGCGAGCTGGAGCCGCGCCTGTTTTCGTTCAACTCGCCCGTAGGTGCCTGCCCCACCTGCGACGGGCTGGGCACCATGGATTTCTTCGACCCGGCGCGCGTGGTGGCTTTCCCCACGCTGAGCCTGGCCAGCGGCGCGATCAAGGGCTGGGACCGGCGCAATGGCTATTACTTCGCGCTGCTCGAGAGCCTGGCGAAACACTACGGCTTCGACATCGAATCGCCCTTCGAGTCGCTGCCGGGCCCGGTGCAGCACGCCATCCTGCACGGCTCGGGCGAGGAAGACATCCGGTTCAGCTACGTGATGGACTCGGGCGCGTCCCAGCGCAAGAAGGTCACCAAGAAGCACCCCTTCGAGGGCATCATTCCCAACATGGCGCGGCGTTACCGCGAGACCGATTCCGTGGTGGTGCGCGAGGAGCTGGCGCGCTACCGCAGCAGCCAGCCCTGCACCGACTGCGGCGGCACCCGGCTGTGCCGCGAGGCGCGCCATGTGAAGGTGGGTGACGGCGCGCAGGCCCGCGCCATCTACGAGGTCAGCCATGCCACGCTGCGCGAGGCATTTGACTACTTCAGCACCCTGAAGATGTCCGGGGCCAAGGCAGAGATCGCCGACAAAGTGGTGCGCGAGATCGGCTCGCGCCTGAAGTTCCTCAACGATGTCGGCCTGAACTACCTGAGCCTGGACCGCAGCGCCGAATCCCTGAGCGGCGGCGAGGCGCAGCGCATCCGCCTGGCCAGCCAGATCGGCTCGGGCCTCACCGGCGTGATGTACGTGCTGGACGAACCCAGCATCGGCCTGCACCAGCGCGACAACGACCGCCTGATCGGCACGCTAAAGCACCTGCGTGACATCGGCAACAGCGTGCTGGTGGTCGAGCACGACGAAGACATGATCCGCGCCGCCGACCACGTGATCGACATGGGCCCGGGCGCCGGCGTGCATGGCGGGCGCGTGATGGCGCAGGGCACGGCGGCCGAGGTGGAGGCCACGCCCGCTTCGGTGACCGGGCAGTACCTCAGTGGCACCCGGAGCATCGCCATGCCACAGCGGCGCCACGCGCTGGCGGACCAGACGGAGCCCCAGGTGCTGCGCGTGGTGAACGCCACCGGCAACAACCTCAAGGGCGTGAGCGTCGACGTACCCGTGGGCCTGCTGACCTGCGTGACCGGCGTCTCCGGATCGGGCAAGTCCACCCTGGTCAACGACACGCTGTACGCCGCGGCCGCGCAGAAGATCCACCGCGCCCATACCGAGCCCGCCGCGCACGAGGAGATCCAGGGTCTGGAGCACTTCGACAAGGTCATCAACGTCGACCAGTCACCCATTGGCCGCACACCGCGCTCCAACCCTGCCACCTACACCGGGCTGTTCACACCCATCCGCGAGCTGATGGCCGAGGTGCCCACGGCACGCGAGCGCGGCTACGGCCCGGGCCGCTTCAGCTTCAACGTGGCCGGTGGGCGCTGCGAGGCCTGCCAGGGCGACGGCATGGTGAAGGTAGAGATGCACTTCCTGCCCGATGTCTACGTGCCCTGCGACACCTGCCGCGGCCTGCGCTACAACCGCGAGACGCTCGAAGTGCTGTGGAAGGGCAAGAACATCGCCCAGATCCTGGACATGACGGTGGAGGCCGCGCATGCCTTCTTCCGCGACGTGCCCACGCTGGAGCGCAAGCTGCACACCTTGCTGGACGTGGGCCTGAGCTACATCCGCCTGGGCCAGGCCGCCACCACACTGTCGGGCGGCGAGGCGCAGCGCGTGAAGCTGGCGCTGGAACTGAGCAAGCGCGACACCGGCCGCACGCTCTACATCCTCGACGAACCCACCACCGGCCTGCACTTCGCCGACATCGACCTGCTGCTCAAGGTGCTGCACCAGCTGCGCGACGCGGGCAACACCATCGTCATCATCGAGCACAACCTGGACGTCATCAAGACCGCCGACTGGCTGATCGACATGGGCCCCGAGGGCGGCGCCGGCGGCGGCACCGTGGTGGGCGTGGGCACGCCGGAAGCGCTGGCGGCGAACCCGGCGAGCTTCACCGGCCGCTATCTGGCGCGCTTGCTGCCGGCCGGCTGAGCGCCAATCGCTATTTTATTGATAGCTACAAGTGACTGATTGACGCTGGGAATTTGCCAATTTCATTCATATTTGGTGGTTGGGTGCCCGCCGGGCCTTGCGCTGGCGCCTGACGCGGCTTGCTGGCAGACTGGGTACCTCCCTCGCACCCCCCACCGGCCATGGCCTTTGAAACCGAACTGAAACTGGCGATTGCCGCACAGGACGTGCCGGCGCTGCTGGCGCATCCGCTGCTGGCGGCCGAACCCTCGCAGCGGCAGCGGCTGGTCAGCACCTACTTCGACACCCCCAAGCGCACCTTGCTGGCGCGGCGGGTCGCGGTGCGTGAGCGCCGTGTGGGGCGCCAGACCCTGCTGACGGTGAAGACGGCGGGCTCGGTGATCGGCGGCCTGGCCCGGCGCGGCGAATGGGAAGCGCAGACGACGCCCGGTGCCTTCGACTTCGTCGCGCTGGTCGATGACACGACGCTGGCCGACGAACTGCAGGCGCTGGCTGGCAAGCTGGTTCCCGTTTTCACCACCGATTTCACGCGCCGGCAGTGGCTGGTCACCCATCGCAAGGCGCAGATCGAGGTGGCCCTGGACCGCGGCCACATCCACGCCACCACCCGCGACGGCCCGCGCAGTCTGCCGCTGCTGGAGGTGGAACTGGAACTGAAGCAAGGCCCACCCGACGCGCTGTTCAGCCTGGCCCGCCAACTGGGCCACAACGCGCACCTGCGCCCCGTGGCGGCCAGCAAGTCCGATCGTGGCTACGTGCTGCACCAGGGTCGGCGCGCCAAGGCGGTGAAGGCCGAAGCCGTCACCCTGCCACCCTTGGAGCACCCGATGGACGCGTTTCGCCGCGTGGCGCTGGCCTGCCTGGCGCAGCTGCAGGCCAACGAGGCCGGCGTGCTGCACAGCGACGACATCGAGTACCTGCACCAGGCCCGGGTGGCCCTGCGCCGCCTGCGCGCCGCGCTGCGCGTGTTTGCGCCAGCGCTGCCGCACAAGTTCGTGGCGCGCTGGGGTGCGGCCTGGAAGGCGCTGGCGCTGAGCCTGGGCGATGCGCGCGACCACGACGTATTCCGCACCAGCCTGCTGCCGGGCCTGATCCCCCTGCTGGGCCCGCGCGACGCCGCCCGGCTGCAGACCTGGGCCCGCGTGCAGGGGGACGCCGCGCGCGATGCCGCCCGCCACAGGCTGGCCAGCCGCGACACCAGCGAGCACCTGCTGGCCTTCACCCGGGCCCTGCTACGGCTGAAGGTGGACGATGGCGCAGCGTCAGTCGCCTCGCTCGAACCCTGGGCGCGCAAGCGCCTGCGCCAGCGGCATCGCGGCCTGTTGCGGCACATCCGCACCGCCGACCTGTTCGATGCCGTCGAGCGCCACCAGGTGCGCATCGAGGCCAAGAAACTGCGCTACGCGCTGGATTTCCTCGCCAGCCTGTGGCCGCCCGAGCGCCTGAGCGAGCTGACCGAGGCGCTGGTCCAGGCGCAGGACCTGCTGGGCCAGATGAACGACCGCGTCAGCGCCCAGCGCCTGCTGGCCACCGCCCCGAAGGCCGGATCCGACCGGCTGCAGATGGTGCTGGGCGCGCAGCTGGTCGAGTTCGCCGCGCACCTGCCGTCGGTGCTGAAGGCGCTGACGCAGGCGCCGGTGCCGTGGAAGTAAGCACAGGCTGACCACAGCGCCCGAAGCCGGATGGCCGCTGTACAACAAAGCCATACGCCCTTCTGCGGCAAAAGATGTTGATTTCATTGAGGTTTTCCAGGGCACCCTGAGCATCCGGCCGAGCGGGTGTCCAGAAAAAATGTACTTGCGCCCCCGCCCGGCAGGCCCGCCGGCACCCCGCAGCGGACCGACTCTCCAGCAAGTACTTGAAAACAAACAGGTTTTTCAATTTCTGGCCGCCTGGCACGCGCTATGCGTAGGAGTCATCCATCTGAGAAGAGATATTGAAACTACCGGAGAAAATCATGAGTGCACTGCGTAAAGTATTGGTTGTGGATGACGACGCCGTTGTTGGCAAGAGTTTCAACCGTGTTCTCTCCCAAAAAGGCTATGTGGTCACCACCGCACAAAATGCCCATGAAGCGCTGAAGCAGGTTCGTGAGCAGTCCTTTGATGTCGTGTTCACCGACATCAAGATGCCCGGCATGGATGGCGTGGAACTGGCCGAACAGCTCAAGGCCCGCCAACCCTGGACGCCCGTGGTCATCATCACCGGCTTCGGAACCACCGAAAACGAAACCCGGGCCAAGGCCGCTGGCGTGACGGACTTCATGCGCAAGCCCCTGTCGCCCGAAATGATCGAGGAAAGCGCCGCCCATGCGATGCGCTCGCCCGTGGTCCCGATGGCCGCCCGGCTTGAACTGGTGCAGCCTTCTGAAGTACACGTCGCCATCGAAGCGCCGGCTGCCGCGCACCCCGTGCGCCAGATCGCACTGTTCCTGGCCGCCCCGTTCATCGGTCTGGCCTATGCGGTGGCAATGCCCCTGGTGGGACTGGCCGCGCTGCTGTGGATCGGCGGGAAAGCTCTGCTGCAAACGCAAGCTGCCAAACATGCACCGATGTTCCTGAAGAACGTGGCCCTGCTGGCTGCTGCGCCCTTCATCGGTCTGCTGTATGCGATGGCGCTGCCCTTCGTCGGCATGGGCTTCCTGGTCGTCACCGCTGCCAAGGCGCTGGCCACTTCCAGGTATGCACCGACGATGACCCGGTTCCTGGGTTATGCCGCCAAACTGATCGCCGCGCCGTTCATCGGTCTGGCCTTCGCCGTGATGCTGCCCCTGGTCGGAACCGCCATGTTGTTCTGGGTCGGTGGCAAGGCCCTCATGACCCGCGCTGAAGTTGCTTGATAAACCAAGAAGAAAAAAGCAGCCCCATCAAACGTCACACACCGAGCACTCGGATCAGAACCTGATCCTTCATAGCGCCCCAGTCACCGACGGGGCGCTTTTTTCTTGGGCCAACGAAACCGCTCGGGGTCGACAGGACCGGCGAAGTGCTCCGGCCGTTCTTGCGCGCTACACGCGCGCGCTCGGCCGCTCGGCCACGCGGTCGCGCCAGGCCTGTAGTGCGCTCAAACCTTCGTCGCCCGGCTTGAACTTCATCAAGCCGCGTGCGAACTCGATGGCGCAGAAGGCGGTGATGTCGGCAATGGTGAAGCGCTCGCCGGCCATCCAGGGCTGGCGCGCCAGCACGGAGTCGAACCAGCCGGCGATTTCGCGCACCTTGGTCGCCTGGGAGTGGCCGAAGTCAGGGAACTGCGGCTGCTCCAGCGGCGCCAGACCGGGGTGGGTGTGGCGGATGGCGTTGGCGATGCTGGCCAGCAGGTAGTGCTCCACGCGACGGTCGGCCATCTCGATGAAGGCGCGTTCGTCAAAGTCCACGCCCATCAGGTTGGGCTCGGGTTAGAGGCCTTCCAGGTAGGTGCAGATGGCGCGGGTCTCGGTGAGCACGCGGCCGTCGTCCAGCTCCAGTGCAGGCACCTTGGCCAGCGGGCTCTTGGCCAGGTAAGCCTCGCGCTTGTGCTCGTGGGCGTTCAGGTCGATGTGGACCAGATCGATGCCGGTGATGCCCTTCTCGACCAGGAACATCAGCACGCGGCGCGGGCTGGGCGCGCGGGGGGATACGTAAAGTTTCATGGGCAGGTCTCGCTCGATGTTCGGGAAGTGGCGTCGCGTCGGCCGGGCAGACCCGGGCACGCGCCATGGTAGCCGTGCGCGACATCCCCGCGCTGTCACGCGGGGAACCCGGTCAGCGCATGAATCCGAGATCGCTGGGGTAGTCGGGCCGGCCCGCGGCGGCGCCAAAGTGGCCCAGGTTGGGCAGGATGCCGGCCAGCTCGCTGTCGGCCACGCCGAACCAGCGCGCCAGCGTGGCGGCGTACTGGTCCACCGAGGTGCTGGGCAGCAGCCGGCCCTGGCCGACGTGCCACTGGTCTTCAGGCGCGGCGGTGTTGCCCACGCTGACCGGCGGCGGCGTGCCGTAGAAGGCCGCCCCTTTGACCGCGCCGCCCACCATCAGGTGGTGGCTGCCCCAGCCGTGGTCGGCGCCGTCGCCGTTGGAGGCCAGCGTGCGGCCGAAGTCGGAGGCGGTGAAGGCGGTGACCTTGTCCGCCACGCCCAGCGCCGCCGTGGCGTTGTAGAACGCGGTCATCGCATCGCTCACGCGCCCGAGCAGCGTGGGGTGCTGCGAGATCAGGTTGTCGTGCAGGTCGAAGCCGCCGATCGAGACCATGAACACCTGGCGCGTGGCGCCCAACGCGCTGCGCGCCGCAATCAGCCGTGCCACCATCTTGAGCTGGTCGGCCAGCGGATTGCTGGCGGGGAAGGTGCTGAACGGTGCATTGGCCGCAGGGTAGGACGCCAGGGCGGACGTCACTTGCGACTCGGCCGTCACGGCGCGGGTGGTGACGCGGTTGTATTCGTTCTCCAGCAGGTTGGTGCGGCTTTGCTGCACCAGCGTGGCCATCGCGGCCTTGACGGCCGCCGAGCCGTAGACGTTGCTCTTGACGCTGTTGATCGCCACCGCGCCGCCTGTGCTCACCTGGTATTGCAGCGCCGAGTCGCCCGACAGGAACACCGCGTTGCCGGTGACGGAGATGCAGGTGAACAGCGAATTGCTGTTGCCGCCCAGCGCCAGATCGCCCAGGTTGCCGCCCCAGCCGATGGTGGAGCCCTCGGGCGAGGACGACTGCCAGATCGACTGCTGGTCGTTGTGGGAGAACAGCTTGGGCGGCAGCGGCCAGGTGCTGCGGTCGGCGCTGTTGTACTGCGTGCGCGTCAGCGGCACCACCAGCGGGCCGACATTCAGCTGCACCGCGGCGTGGCCCAGATTGAACAGGCTGGCCAGCCCCGTCATCGACGGGTGCAGCGCGTACTGGCGAGCGCCCGGCAGCGCCGTGGTGGGGTTCAGCAACGTGGGCGTCAGCGCCGACTTGGCGAGGGCAATGCCCCCAGCGGTCTGGCCGGCGCCACCGCCGCGGATGGTGCTGTAGAGGTTGTAGCTGGGGTCGTCATAGGTGACGACGGTATTGGCATAGTCGTTGCCGCCGTACAGGAAGACGCAGACCAGCGCCTTGTAGTCGGTGGCGTTGAAGGCGGCGGCCTCGCCGATGGCGGCCAGGTTCAGCGCAAACGGCAGCGCGGTGCCGCTGAGGGCGAGCTGGCCGGAACGGCGCAGGAAGGCGCGACGGCTGTGCAGGGCAGGCTGGATCAGGTGCATGGCGCGTTCCTTATTTCTGCACAAGGTATTCGGCCGAGGCCATCACCATCAGCACGGCGGCAGCGACCCGGTTGCGTTTGACGGCGTCGGTGCTGGCTGCCGTCACCGGCGTGGCATTGAGCGCATTCACGATCAGTGTCTGCGTGCTGGCCGAGAGCTGGTCGCCGCACAACAGCAGGGACAGGCGCTTGACCAGCGCGGCGGCGTCGGCCACCAGCGCGAGTTCGCCGGTGTAGGCGGCGGTGAGGTCGTAGCCGTTGCTGGCATTGCTGCCAGCGTTGGGCTGATCGGGCGCATTGACGTAGAGGCCGTTGCGGACCACGCCCTGCAGGTAGTTCAGGTAGCCGCCGACGGTGCTTTCATTGACGATCTGGAACTCCGGCGCCACGGCCTTTCTGGTGGCTAGCGCGGTCGAGGGCGGCACGTAGCCCGGGCGGAAAAAGTTGAACACCGAGGGCGAACGCAGCGGGCTCTGGCCGAGCTGGCTGGCCGCGTTGCTGAGGTCGCCGATCTTCCAGCTGCCCAGCGCCGAGCTGATGTCGAAGGTGCGGCCCCACTGCACCAGCCGCAGCATGGGCTCGCGCAGGCGTCCGAAGCTGGCCTGGGTCAGCCCGGCCGGGCTGCGCGCCTCGTCATCGAGCAGGATGGCGGACCAGACGGCCTTGAGGTCGCCGCGCACGCCTGAGCCGTTGTTGTTGAACGCCGCCGCCACACGGCCGACGTAGGCCGGGCTCGGGTTGCTGGTGACCAAGCGCTGGATCATCTGGCGGCCGAAGAATGGCCCGACGTTCGGGTGGTTGAACAGCGTGTCCAGCGCCGTTTTCAGGGCTGCGGCGCCTGGCGTGTTGGCCGGCACGTTCGCGCCCAGGAAGGAGGCCGCCAGCGTCGAATGGCGGCTGGCGTTCAGTGCCATGGGCAGGCGGGCGGCCGTGGTGTTGGGGATGTTGCGGTTGAGCACCGCGTCATAGGTGTTGACGTTCTGGCTCAGGTCGACGTCGTAGCCGGTGAACACGCGCGCCAGGTTGGTGACATCGGCCTGCGTGTAGGTCTCCATGCGGTTGCCCTGGGCATCCCTCTTCTCGGTGCCGTCCAGGTTCAGCTGGTACAGGCCGATGGTGAAGAGCTGCATCACCTCGCGGGCATAGTTCTCGTCCGGCTGGCGGCCGGTGGCGGTGTTTTCCTTGAGATTGCCCTTGGTGTTGAGGTAGTAGCCCATGGCCGGGTTCAGCGTGACCGCCTCCAGCAACTGGCGGAAGTTGCCGAAGGCGTGGGCCACCAGCAGGTCCCACCAGGCGGCAATCCCGTGGCTGCGCCAGGCGAAATCAAGGCCCGACAGCCCCACCACGAAGAACTCCGACAAGGCCAGCGCGCAGCGCTTGCGCAGCGCATCCGGCGCGGTCATGAGCTGGTTCCAGATCATGTAGTCGCCGGGGTAGGTGTTATCGAAGTAGCGCGTGGTGCTGTCGATGGTGGCGTAGCCGCGGGCGTTCAGCCAGTCCCAGCCAGTGGGGCCGACCGGCTTGGCGTACTGCATACCCAACCAGTTCGCGAAGGTGTTGGCACGCACGGCGGCGATGTCGGCCGTGGTGGCGTAGGCCTGGGCTTGCAGCAGAAAGCGCGCGGCCTCGGCGTCACTGCGGGCGCTGTGATAGCCGCCTCGGATGCGGCGCTGGAGTCCCTGCAGCGTGGCGCCGTCGTCGCTGTCGGCCGCGCCGTCGGAGCCGTCGCCGCAGGCGGCCAGCGCGGCGGCCGCCAGTGCCGCCATCGGCAGGGTCCGCCGGTCAGGCTGCCGCTCGTCACGCGCGCTTTCGGGTTCGCTTGTCGTCGAGCCCCTTTGGGCGTGTTCCGCCTTGGCCGCCTCGGGCCTGTCCACCGTCAAATCGTTCATGGGGCTGTCCGGAAAAGAATGGGGATGGCACTAGCGTAAAGGGAATGGCAAAAAAAAGCGGCCCCAAGGCCGCACTTTTTTCAACTGGAAACAAGCGATGTGTAAGCAACTGTCACGACACGCCGCACACCCGCCGGCAAAGAGGGGCTCAGGCGCGGGCGGCCTGCAGCGTGTCGCGAGTTCGCAAGGCCTCGCGCCGCGCCGCGTCGGCAAAGTCAACGCCGGACGAGGCGTACAGGATGGCCCGCGATGAGTTCACGATGATCGGCCCGTTGTCGCGCAGGCCGGCCTTCACCGTGGCAGCGGCGTCGCCGCCCTGGGCGCCGACGCCCGGGATCAGCAGCGGCAGCGTGGGCGCCAGCGCGCGCACGCGTTCGATCTCGGCCGGGTAGGTGGCGCCCACCACCAGGCCGAGCTGGCCGTTCAGGTTCCAGGGGCCCTGCGCCAGGCGCGCCACGTGTTCGTACAGCAGCGGCTGGCCCTCGACCGATGACAGGCGCTGGGCCTGCAGGTCGTCGCCGCCGGGGTTGGAGGTGCGGCACAGCAGGAAGGCGCCCTTGCCCTCGTATTTGAGGTAAGGCGCCACCGAATCGAAGCCCATGAACGGCGACAGCGTCACGGCATCGGCGCCGTAGCGCTCGAAGGCCTCGATGGCGTACTGCTCGGCGGTGGAGCCGATGTCGCCGCGCTTGGCATCCAGGATGATGGGCACCCGCGGCGCCACCCGGCGCATGTGCTCCATCAGGCGCTCCAGTTGCCCTTCGGCGCGGTGCGCGGCAAAGTAGGCGATCTGCGGCTTGAACGCGATCACCAGGTCGGCCGTGGCATCGACGATGGCGGCGCAGAAGTCGTAGATCTTGTTGGCGTCGCCCTTGTAGCGGGCCGGAAACTTCGCGGGCTCCGGGTCCAGCCCGACGCAGAGCATGGAACTGTTTTGGCGCGCCGCGTCGCCCAGCATGTCGAGAAAGGTCATGCGCAGGATTTTACGGTTGCCCCTACCATCGGACCGATGCAAGCCCTCACCTCCCGGCAACTGCTCGTCCTCGTCGTGCTCACACTGGTCTGGGGCATCAACTGGCCGATCATGAAGCTGGGCGTCACCGGCTACCCACCCCTGACCTTCCGCACGCTGTGCATGTGGCTGGGCCTGCCGGTGCTGGCCGGGGTGCTGGTGGCGCTGAAGGTGCCGTTTCGCATCGAACGGCGCCACTGGCCCGAGCTGCTCAGGCTGGCGGTGTTCAACATGTTCTTCTGGCATGCGCTGGCGATCGTGGCGATCCAGTCGCTGTCCAGCGGGCGCGCGGCGATCCTCGGCTACACCATGCCGATCTTCTCGGCCGTGATCGGCGCGCTGTGGTTCGGCGACCGGCTCGCCGCCCGCGCCTGGACCGGCGTGGCCGCGGCCGCGCTGGGGGTGGCGCTTCTGCTGTGGCACGAAATGAGCCAGCTGGCCGGCAAACCGCTGGGCGTGCTGATGATGCTGACGGCTGCGGCCACCTGGGCGGTGGGCACCCGCATGCTGCGCCGCACCACGCTGCCGGTGCCCACGCTGGCGATCTCGTTCTGGATGACGGCCCTGACCACCGGGGTGATGACCGTGCTGGCCACGGTCTTCGAGCGCGGGCAGTGGCGCATGCCCTCGCCCGAAGGCTGGGGCGCGATCGTGTTCAACGCCATCGGCGTGTTCGCCTTCGCCCAGGCCGCCTGGTTCTACCTGGCGCGCAGCCTGCCGCCGGTGGCTTCCACTCTGAGCGTGATGTTCATCCCGGTGCTGGGCGTGTTCAGCGGCGCGCTGTGGCTGGGCGAGGTGCTGCACTGGCAGGACTGGGCGGCCGTGGCGCTGATGGTGCTGGCCATTGCCACCGTGCTGCTTCCAGGTGCGGGCGCCTCGGCGTCGACCAAACGCTCCTGAATCAATAGCTGATTGTGACCTTCCGACGAAGGGAAGCGGCCTGTTTGACACAAAATAGGTCCGACCCGGCCCCTATCGACCGCTTGAAGCCTCAGGCGGCGTCCAGCGCACGCGCTACCCCGACAAAGGCAGGCGACACGGTGGCGTGGATGACCCAGGTGGGAATCGCGGCCAGGTAGTCGCGAAAACGCCCCTTGGCCTCGAAACGCTCGCGAAACGTCGAGCGCTCCAGTTCCGGTAGAAGGCGCGGCGCGATGCCGCCGCCGATGAAGAAGCCGCCCCGCGCGCCCAGCGTCAGCGCCAGGTTACCGGCCACGCTGCCGAGAAAGCCGAAGAACAGTTCCAATGCCTCGGTGCAGGCCGGGTCGCTGGCGCTGCGCGCACCCGCAATCACGTCGGCCGCCGTCAGCGGCTGCGGCGCCTGCCCCGACAGGCTGCAGGCCGCCTGGTACAGGTTCACCAGCCCTGGCCCGGACAGCGCCCGCTCGGCCGAGGCATGGCCGAATCGCGCAATCAACTGCTGCAGCACCGCCTGCTCGCGCGCATTGATCGCAGCGAGGCTGACGTGGCCGCCTTCGCCGGTGATCGGCACCCACCCGTCCCCCGCCGTGGCGAGCAGCCCCGACACGCCGAGTCCGGTTCCCGCGCCCAGCACCGCCAGCGGCGCGCCGGCCACCGCTGCGCCACCACCGACCCGATGCAGCTCTCGCGCGTCCAGCGACGGCAGGCCCAGCGCCAGCGCAGTGAAGTCATTGAGCACCACCAGCCGCTGCAGGCCGAGCTCGCGCTGCAGCGCAATGATGGAGAATTGCCAGGGGTGATTGGTCATCTTGACCTGGTCGCCGGTGATCGTGGTGGCGATGGCGAGGCCACCTGCGCGCGGCAAGGGCTTGCCGCTCAGGCTCAGGTAATGCCGGATGGCCTGCACAAGCGTGGGGTGCTGGTCCGTTGGCAGGACCGCCACGTCCGTGACCGGTGCGCCGGCCCGCGTCTGCCAGCCGAAGCGGGCATTCGTGCCGCCGATGTCGCCGAGCAGGCGCGGAAACGCAGGCGCCATCATGTACCCTGCAACGCGACCACCGTGCTCACGCGGCCACGGCCTCGCGCAGGAACTTCTCGATCACCGTGGCCAGCGCAACGGGGGTCTCGTCCATCGGGTAATGGCCGGCGTTGGCCATGACTTCGAGCCGCGCGTTGGGGTAGTGCTGCAGCCAGGTCGCCTTGCAGGTCTCCGGACCCAGGGCCGGATCGTGCTCGCCGGCCACCACCAGCACCGGCAGCGTCTGGCCCTGGATGCGCTCGACAAAGGCGGACCTGGCCCAGGCCGTGAGATAGGCATCGAAGGCGTCGACGTCGGAATGCGTGAGCGAGGACTTGACCATCGCATCGAGCCACACGCCGGTGAGGCGGTTGCCGGTGGTCAGGTCGATGATGCCCTTGCGCGCGGCCGCGTCGCGGGCGGCGCTGGAGAAGAAGGCCCAGCCCGCGTCGTCAAAAGGCACGCCGCTGGCCGGCACGGGGGTGATACCCACCAGCGCCTGCACCCGCGCCGGCGCATCGGCCAGCACCTGCTGGATGCCCAGGCCGCCCATCGAGTGCCCCACCAGGCTGAACCGCTGCCAGCCCAGGTGGTCGGCCAGCGCCAGCACATCGTGGCCGATCTGGGCGATGGTGTACGGGCCGCCACTGCCTTTGCGCGCCCCGTAGCCCCGGTAGTCCATGAAGGCGTAATTGAAGTGCTGGGTGTCCAGGCTGTGCATCAGCGGCCCCCAGCCGCGCGCATGGCCGAACCAGCCGTTGAGGCAGATGACCTTGTTCGGGCCGGAACCCACGATCTGGGCGGTGTTGGGCATGGTGTCTCCTTCAGGGCGATTGCGACAGAACGATGAAAGAAATCATACGCCGGCCCTGCGCCGCCCCATCCAGAGGAGGGCGCCGGTCAGCCGCCGCGTTCGGCCACGTCCATCGCCAGGCACAGGTCGGCCCAGGCCTTGGCTTTTTCCGGCAGGTTGCGCAGCAGGTAGGCCGGGTGGTAGGTGACGATGACCGGCACGCCGTGGTAGCGATGCACCTGCCCCCGCAGCTTGCCGATGGGCTCGGTGGTCTGCAGCAGCGACTGCACCGCGAAGCGGCCCATGGCCAGGATGATTTTCGGCCGAACCAGCGCCACCTGGCGCGCCAGGTAGGGATCGCATTTCGCAACCTCGTCCGGGTGCGGGTTGCGGTTGCCGGGCGGGCGGCACTTGACGACGTTGGCGATGTAGACGCCGCGCAGTGCGGATCCGCCGTTCGCACCCTCGCCACTGGCGTGCGCATGCCGGTTCAGGCCGATGGCCTTGAGCATGTTGTCCAGCAATTGCCCGGACGGGCCGACGAACGGCTCGCCCTGAAGGTCCTCCTGCTCGCCCGGCGCCTCGCCCACCACCATCCACTCGGCCGCGGTGTCGCCCACGCCGAACACCGTCTGCGTGCGGCCCTGGCACAGGCCGCAGGCCTGGCAACCAGCGACCGTGTCGCGCAGGGCGGTCCAATCCATGCCATCGATGCCGGCCGGCTGCGGCGCACGCGCAGTTCCCGGCGCTACGGGCGCTCGCGTGACGACGGCCTCGCCAGCGCCCGGCTGGCGGTCGCGCGGCGTCGATTCTTGTCCTTTTCCGCCATTTCCCAGCGTCAAATCGTGCTTGTCCGCTATGGTTTCAGGAACTACCGCCGACCTGTCCGGCGTCGCTGGCACCGGCTCGGGCAGCCAGACCCGTACGCCCATCTCGGCCAGCATCGCGCGCTGGCGCGCATCCAGATTCATGCTCATGGCTTCTCCCCGGCCGCACTCATAGCTTGCGGCTCATGACGATGGCGTCCTCGCGCGCACCGCGACCGGCCGGGTAATAGGCCTTGCGCAAGCCGACCCGCTGAAAGCCATGCGCTTCGTAGATCTGGATCGCGCGCAGGTTGCCCACACGCACCTCGAGCCAGAGCCAGCCGGCGCCCTGGCCGCGCGCCCAGATGGCCAGGGCATCGAGCATCACCAT
Source organism: Candidatus Skiveiella danica (assembly GCA_016721925.1). Taxonomy (GTDB): domain Bacteria; phylum Pseudomonadota; class Gammaproteobacteria; order Burkholderiales; family Burkholderiaceae_C; genus Skiveiella; species Skiveiella danica. Next base: position 40,123 of record JADKHE010000004.1, on the reverse strand, counting down.
CGCCCAGCCCCGGCGCTGGTATGCGGGCGCCACGGTGATGTTGAGCAGGTGCACCTCATCCACGCCCTTCATCGCCACGAAGTACCCCAGGGGCAGGTCGCCGGCCAGCAGCACCTGGGCCTGGTAGCCCGCATCCAGCGCGTCGATGAAGTTGGCGCGCACCCATGGATGGGCGTAGGCCGACTGCTCGACGGCCAGCACGGCGTCCAGCCGCTCGCGGGTGAGCGGCTCGAAACGCGCTTCGACGGGCTGGAGAACGGCGTTCATGCGCAAGGCGGCGGTGCAGGTGGGATGGGCGTGCCCAGAGCGGCGGCTTTTTCGCTCGCGCGCTCCTCGGTTGTCTTGGCCACTTTATCGCGAATGTAGCGCGGCAACGCATGCTGGGCCGCTACACCCTGGCCTGCGGCCAGCAGCGCCGGGGCCAGGCGCAGCAGGGCGGTGGCCGCCGGCAGCGCGGGAAACCGGCGCCAGCCGCTCAGCAGGCGCTCGCCATAGGCCTCGAAGGCATTGCCCGCGACCACCCAGCCGGCACCGTCCACAGGCTCTCCACCCGACAGCGCCTCGGGCTTGCCCACCGTCCCATCGCCGCTCGGGCTCCAGAGGGCCCCGTCCCAGACATAGCACGCGGCATAGACCTCGTCCATGCGGGCATCCAGCACGGCCACCACCTGAAAGGCTCCACCCGCCGGGGCCAGCGCATGGCGCGCTTCTTCGGCCACGGCCAGCAGGGTGTCGACGGGCAGCAGCGGCACGCCGGCGCCGTACCCAAGGCCCTGGGCCACCGCGCAGGCGGTGCGCAGGCCGGTGAACGACCCCGGCCCGGCGCCAAAGACGATCGCATCCAGTTCGCGCAGCGTCAGCCCCGCCTGCGCCAGCAGCGCCAGCGCCGCCGGGATCAACGTGCTGGAGGCCATCGCCCCGCCAGGGCCGTCATGGGTCCGGACCTGGACGCGACCGTCCAGCAGCCAGCTGACGGCGATCGAGAGGTGTTCGGTGCTGGTATCGAAGGCCAGAAGCTTCATGGGACGACTAATTTGAACGTTTTCCGGCTGTTCCCAGCGCAGAATGGCCACCGGACGCTATCTTTACCGGAGCGCCCGCGGCCGCTGCGCGCACGCCGAACAATATGCCCACGGTCACCAGCGCCAGCCCGCCGAACAGCGCAACCGACAGCGGCTCGCCCAGAAACACCACCGCGCCCAGTGCCGACAGACCCGGCACCAACGCCGTGATCATGGTGGAGCGCACCGGGCCGAAGCTGCGGATCATCTGGGTGAAGGTGATGCCCGAGATCACCACCGAGCCCACGCCCTGGAACAGCAGCTGAAATACAACGTCCCCCACCGGCACCACCCCCAGTCGGCTCTGCACCGCGCCGCTGGCCACCAGCAGGGCGTATGCCGGCACGTAGGTGATGAAGGCAAAGGTGGTGATGGCAATGGTGGCGCGCACCGCATCCAGCGCGAACTTGCGCGCCAGCACGCTGTAGACCGACCAGCAGAACGCGGCGCTCATGAACAGCAGGTCGCCCTTCCAGACCACCCCGCCTTCGAACGCCTTGAGCAGGCTGGCGCCGCCCACCAGCAGGTCGCCGGCGACGATGAACGCCAGGCCCAGCGCGCGCGCCGGCGTGATGCGGTCATGCAGGATCAGCGCCGCCAGCAGCGCCGTCCACAGCGGCAGGCTGCCCGGCATCAGCACCGAGGCGTGCGCCGCGGGCGCATAGACAAAGCCGGCGTAGGCCAGCAGCGCGTAGAGCAGCCCGCCAAAGAAGCCGGTCAGCACCGTGGTGCGCCAGGGCAGGGGCGACACCCCCAGCCAGCCGCGCGCCGTGCCCGAGCGCACCAGCCACACCCCCCAGGGCAGCAGCACGCTGCCCGCGCCCAGGATGCGCAACAGGGCGATGTCGAAGGGCGTGAGCGTGACGCCGCGGCTCGGGTCGGCCGTGGCCCGGGCGATGACGATGAAGGAGGTCCAGATGACCACGGTGATCACGGCCGACGCCGCGCCGATGGTCTTGGGGGAAAAGCGCATGGGAGGGATTATCCGTGGCCGGACGGCACCCCGCTGCGGCGCTGTAGACTGAAAACATGTTTCGACCCGTGGTTCTCTTTCGCTGCGCCGCGCTGCATCTGACCCTCGGCAGTGCCTTGGCCCTGCTGCCCGCCGCCAGCCAGGCCGCGCTGCCGCCCGAGTTCGCCCAGGCGCTGGCGCGCGCCGGCGTGCCGGCGGATGCGGTGAGCGTGATGGTCACGCCGGTGCCGGGGGCTGCCAGCGCCTCGATGACCCCGGTCTCAGCCGGTCGCGCCGGCGCGGTGGCAACGCCACCCCCCGTGCGGCTGAGCCACCGCGCCGACGCCTCGATGAACCCGGCCTCGGTGATGAAACTGATCACCACCTACGCAGGGCTTGACCTGCTGGGCACGGATTTCACCTGGACCAACCGCGTGTATGTCGACGGCCCGGTCAGCGACGGCGTGCTCGACGGCAACCTGATCATCCGCGGCAGCGGCGATCCGAAACTCGTGCTGGAGCGCGTGGACGCGTTGTTGCGGCAGGTGATGGCGCAGGGCGTGCGCGAGGTGCGCGGCGACATCGTGCTCGACCGCAGCATCTTCCAGGTGCCCGAGCGCCACCCCGGCGCCTTCGATGACGAGCCGCTTCGGCCCTACAACGCCTCTCCCGACGGCCTGCTGGTGAACTTCAAGTCGCTGGTGTTCACCTTCACCCCGGATCCCGCCCGCGCCCAGGCGCTGATCCGCAGCGAACCGCCGATCGCCGGCGTGGAGATCCCCGCCAGCCTGGCGCTGGCATCCGGCCCCTGCGGCGACTGGCGGGCGGGCCTTCGCGCCGATTTCTCCAGCCCCGACCGGGTGCGCTTTGCCGGGCGCTACCCTGCGGCCTGCGGAGAACGGCTGTGGCCGGTGGCCTATGTCGAGCCACGGGCCTACGCGGCCCGCGTGGTGCAGGCGATGTGGGACGCCGCGGGGGGCCGCCTCCAGGGGCGGGTGCGCGAAGGCACCACGCCCGCCGCCGCCCGCCTGTGGGTCAGCGCCGACTCGCTGCCGATGGGCGACATCGTCGCCGACATCAACAAGTTCTCGAACAACGTGATGGCGCAGCAGCTGTTTCTGACGTTTTCCAGCCAGGAGCAGGGGCGTGGCACCTTTGAGGGCTCGCGCCAGCGCCTGCAGCGCTGGTGGCGCGAGCGCTTCGGCGAGCAGGCAGCGCCGGTGCTGGACAACGGCTCGGGCCTGTCGCGTGAAGAGCGCAGCAGCGCCGCCGCGCTGACCGCGCTGTTGCGCCGCGCCGCCAGCGGGCCCCTGTCCGGGCCTTTCACCCAGTCGCTCGGCATTGCCGGCGTGGACGGCACGGTGGCGCGCATGCGCGAGCGCAACGCCGCCTCGCAGGCCCTGGGCAATGCCTGGCTCAAGACCGGCTCGCTGCGCGACGTGGCGGCCGTGGCCGGCTACGTGAACGGGCGCAGCGGCCAGCGCTACAGCCTGGTGGCCCTGATCAACCACGACAATGCCAACGCCGCGCGACCGGCGCTGGACCAGCTCGTCGAATGGGTCGCCCTGGACCGATGATCCCGAAAAAAATGGCACTTTCCCAGCGTCAATGGGTCATTGGCAGCTACGATTTCAATAGTCTTCATCCCACCGCAGGATCCGCCGCATGCAGCTGCCCGACGCCATCGGTTACCTCGCCGCCCTCCTCACCACCTGCAGCTTCGTGCCCCAGGCCTGGCTGACCCTGCGCACCCGCGACGTCAGCGGCATCTCGCTGGGCATGTACAGCGTGTTCACCGTCGGCGTGGCGCTGTGGCTGGTCTATGGCTGGCTGACCGCCGCCTGGCCGGTGGTCTTCGCCAACGCCATCACGCTGGCGCTGGCCTCGTTCATCCTGGTCATGAAGCTGCGATTTCGCTGAAAGCCCTTGAATCGCACCCGCTCTCGGTGTTTACCCGGTTCAGCCGAATGGCCCTGCGGCCTATGATGGATTCCGCACAATCGAACGATCGTTCTTTTTTATCAGGAGCACGCGAATGAAAGACATCAGATGGAAACTGGCCGCACTGGCCGCGGCCGCAATCGTGGCCGCTTGCGGCGGCGAAACAGCCGACGGCCCGTCGAACAAGGTCGGCATCAACGCCATGGTGTCGTTCGGCGACAGCCTGAGCGACGTCGGCAGCTACAACGTGGGCAGCATCGCCGGCCTGGGCCAGGCCACGGGCGGCGCCGGGCGCTTCACCGTGAACGCCACCACGGGCGGCCAGATCTGGACCGAACGCATCGCAGCCTTGCTGCCGGTGCCCACGACCTGCTCGGCGCAAACCGGCATGTATCCGTCGCCGCAGACGGGTCTGACCGGTGCGCCGTTCACGGCCAAGTCAGGCTGCTTCAACTATGCGCAGGGTGGCTCGCGGGTCAGCAGCCCCGTTGGCGTGAAGTCGGTTCTGCTCCAGGCCCCCCGTTCAACCAGTACAACCTGGGCTTCACCACCAAGCCGGTGAAGGACCAGATGAGCGCGCACCTGACGGCATCGGGCGGCAGCTACACCGGCAAGGAACTCGTCACGGTGCTGGCGGGCGCCAACGACGTCTTCGTGGAACTGGGGTCCGTCGCCGCCGGCGCGCAGACGCCGCAGGCCGCCGTGACCAACGTGGCCACCGCTGGGGCCGAGCTGGGGGCCTATATCAAGTCGCTGGTGGTCGCGAAAGGTGCGAAGCAGGTGCTGGTCATCAACATGCCCTACGTGGCCGGAACGCCATTTGGAATGAGCCTCGACGCCCAAACCCGCGGCCTGGTCGATGCCATGAGTCAGGCCTTCAATGCGCAACTGGCCGCTCAGTTGACAGGCGTGGCCGGTGTCGTCCTGGGTGACCTTTATTCCGAGTTCAAGGCCATGGTCACTGACCCGGCGCAGTACGCCTTGACCAACGTCAGCACCCCGGTCTGCGGTCCGAACGCCCTCAGCAACCCGCCATCAAAACCCGGCACCTCGTTGGTTTGCAACGCCAGCAACGTGATCTCTGGCGACATTTCCCACTACTACTTTGCCGATGACGTGCATCCCACGCCCTTCGGCCAACAGTTGGTCTCGCAGTTCGCCGCCCGGGCGATGGCCCAGGCCGGCTGGCTGTAAACCCTTCAAGGAGACACACACATGAAACAGACCTTCAAGCTCTCCCTGGTGGCACTGGCCCTGGTCGCGGGATCGGCCGCGCACGCCCAGTCCGCAGGCACCTGGATGGCCCGCGTGGGCGCAATCGGCCTGTACCCGCAGGTCTCCAGCGGCAACCTGTCGCCGCCCGCCTTTCCCAACACCCAGACCGACGTCAGCAGCGACTGGACCCTGGGTGGTGGCATCACCTACATGATCACCGACAACTGGTCGGTGGATGTGCCACTGGCGCTGCCGTTCACCCACACCTTGACGGGCGCCGGCGCCATCGCTGGCGTGGGCACGATCGGCACCACCAAGGCACTGCCCTTGACGGTGTGGGGCCAGTATCGATTCGGCGAAGCCAAGGCGGCGTTCCGGCCCTATCTGGGCGCCGGTCTGACCTATGCCTACTTCTATGACGAGAATGCCACCAATACGCTGAACGCCTTGTCCGGCGGCACGCCGTCGAACCCGACCACGTTCTCGATCGAATCCAAGTTCGCGCTGGGCGTGCAGGCCGGCGCCACCTACGCGTTCAACGAGCGCTGGTTTCTCGATGGCATGGTGGGCTACACCTGGCTGAAGAACACCACCACGTTGTCCACCGGGCAGACCCAGCCGATGACGCTGAACCCGGTGTCCGTCGCGATCAGCGTCGGCTACAAGTTCTGAGCACCGCAGGCCCGACCGAGGTCCGGGCCCACAAAAAAGCCGACCCGCGGGTCGGCTTTTTCGTGCGCGCAAGGTTTGGCTGGGTTCGCCTCTTCGCTCCAATTACCAGCGATTTCTCAACTGGTCGTAGCCAAAGTTGCCGAGCAGGCGGTGCGCCGTTGGCGTGAAGTAGAAGCCACTGGCATACAGCAAGGTGTTGTAGTCGTAGCCCGGTGTGATGGTGGCAGGCGTGCACTCGGTGACCAGCACGGTGGTGCAGGCGATCGTGGTTGAATTGTTCAGCGGCGCGTAGTTGGTCGGCGTGTAATAGACGTTGCTGTAGTAATTGGCCGAATCCAGGTACAGCACGTTGTAGCCCAGGTCGACGACCGACAGCTTCAGCGCGTTGTTGAAGGCCAGCGTGATGTTGGTGAGGTTGGTGACCTGACCGGAAGCGGCCCCATAGGGCGACAGGCCCAGCGGATACACCCCCGCCAGCAGCACGTGCTTGGCTCCGGCATTCACCAGCCGTTGCACCTGGGCACCCAGTGCCGTACCGGCGGCCTTCACGTTGGCGTAGGCCTGGGATGAGAAGCCCAAGGTCGCCACCGTGGTCACGATATCGGCGATGCCGCCGTTGATCAGCACCAGGTCACCCGATTGCAGCGTGTTCTTCGACAGCAGCTCGGTGACCTGCGCCTCGATGCTGTTGCCGGTCGGGCCCTGCACCAGCGCGTCACCGCGGGCATAGGAAAGACCGCCCTTGTTCGACGCCACCAGGGGCAACCCGAAGCTGGCGGCCAGCTGCTGGCTCCAGATGTTGATCGTGCCGTCGTTGACGGTATAGCGCTTGCCGTCCTGCCCCAGGTCGCTGAAGCTGTCGCCCACCGACAGCACGCGCGTGGGCTGGAAGGGATCGACGATGGTGCCGGAGCCGCAGGCGGCCAGCAGCGCGGCGGATGCGCAGGTCAGCGCCAGCAGGATGCGGCGCAACGGGTTTCCTGTCATTGAAATCTCCAAGGAATTGGGGGCTAGTTTAACGAGGCCGGGCGTGCGCCGCCTCACGCCGCTGCGGCCCGCTGGAGCCGGTCACGCACCGCCTCCCATTCGGGGGTCTCCGGGGGCGTCTCGATCCAGATCAGGCGGGCACCTTGCGCGTCGAACTCGCGCAGCACCGCAAACAGCTGCTGCGCGGTGGCGGCGGCATCGTCGGGCATGCGCCGGCGGATCACTCCGGATGAAGGCGTCTTGAGGATGGCACGGGACCAGGTGGCGATGTGGGCCGCGTCGGCGCCGAGCAGGTCCAGCGCCGTCTGCAGCGCCTTCGCGTCCATCAGCCGCACCGGCGCGGCCGGGGCATAGTGCGCCAGCAAGGTGCCGGAGGCTTTCGGATCGGGCGCGCCGAGCGCGGCCCCGTCGCGCAAGGGCTGCCCGCAGGCCGCCTCGACCTGGGCCCGGCTGATGCCGCCCGGTCGCAGCAGCACGGGCGCACCGCGCGTGCAGTCGACGATGGTGGACTCGATGCCGACGTCGCAGGCGCCGCCGTCGAGCACCAGCAGCGCGTCGCCCATGCCCGCCTGCACATGGGCCGCCGTGGTCGGGCTGACCCGGCCGAACGGGTTGGCGCTGGGAGCGGCCAGTCCAAACACGCCCTGGGCCGCACAGGCGCGCAACACCGCCTGTGCGACGGGGTGCGACGGGCAGCGCAGCCCGATCGAGTCCTGTCCGCCGGCCGCTGCCGCACCCACACCGGGGCGCCGGGGCAGGATCAGCGTCAGCGGACCGGGCCAGAAGGCGTCGATGAGGCGGCGTGCGAAGTCGGGCACGTTCGCGGCGAAATGATCCACGCCCGAGGCGTCGGCCACGTGCACGATCAGCGGGTGGTTGGCGGGCCGGCCCTTGGCGGCAAAGATCCTGGCCACAGCCGCATCGCTGCCCGCGTCGGCGGCCAGGCCGTACACGGTCTCGGTCGGCAGGCCGACGAGTTCGCCGGCCTTCAGGGTTTGCACCGCCGCGGCGATCGCGTCCGGGGAACGGCCGTCAAGCATCATGAAAAACGCGCCCGCGGTTCAGAACGCGGGAATCCCCAGCAGCGACGCCGCCTGCAAGGCGGTGGCCCGAACGCCCTCGACGTCGGTGCCGGTGATGTTCAGGTGGCCCATCTTGCGGCCCTTGCGCGCATCCAGCTTGCCATACAGGTGAAGGTGCGTGCCCGGCAAGGCCAGCACCTCGCTCCAGGCCGGAGTGATGGGCCGTCCGGCGGCGTCGAACCACAGGTCGCCGAGCAGGTTGAGCATGATGGCGGGGCTGTGGTGGCGCGGGGGCACCAGCGGCAGGCCGGTGAGCGCGCGCACCTGCAGTTCGAACTGCGAGACGTCGCAGGCGTCCAGGGTGTAGTGGCCGCTGTTGTGCGGGCGCGGCGCCATCTCGTTGACGACCAGGCTGCCATCTGCGAGGACGAAGAATTCGATGCAGAGCACACCGACGTACTGCAGCTCCTGCGCTATTGCTTTGGTAGCTGCAACTGACCGATCCACGCTGGGAAGGGGCAGATTTCCTTCAAAAACCTGGGTCACAGCCAGGATTCCGTCGCGGTGCAGGTTCAGTTGCGGATGGAAGTGGACCATGTCGCCGTTCCAGCCGCGCGCGACGATCACCGAGCACTCGGCCGCCAGCGGCAGCATTTTCTCGAGCACGCAGGGCACGTTCTTGAGCGCATCCCAGGCCGCGGCCAGCTCGGCGCGCGTGGCGACGCGGATCTGCCCCTTGCCGTCGTAGCCCAGGCGCGCGGTCTTCAGAATCCCCGGGAACAGATCAGCCCCCGCGCCGCTCCCGTTGGGGCTGGCATCGCCCGGCGCGGCGCTCGGCGCTTCGATGATCGCAGCGAGCTGCTCCGGCGTCTCGATCACGGCATAGGGCGCCACGGGCACGCCGCAGCGCTCGAAATGGGCTTTTTCCTTGATGCGGTTCTGGGCGATTCCCACGGCATCGGCGCCCGGAGCCACCGGGCGGTGCGCACCCAGCGTGAACAGGGCCGGCGCCGGCACGTTCTCGAACTCGGTGGTGATGGCGGCGCAGCGCTGAAGGAGCTGGGCCAGGCCCTGCTCGTCCAGGTAGTCGGTCTGGATGTGAAAGTGGCTCACCAGCCCGGCCGGGCTGGCCGGGTCCGGATCGAGCACCGCGGTGAAATAGCCCATGGCCTGGGCGGCCTGCACGAACATGCGCCCGAGTTGTCCGCCGCCCATCACGCCCAGCGTGGTCTGATGGCCGGTGGCCGTGGTTCCGGGGAGGATGACCTGGTTCATACAGGAGGCAGCGTCATGGCGCGCGCCGTTTCGGTCTGCGCGGCGCGGAAAGACTGGAGCCTGGCCCGCAAGGCCAGATCCTCGTTGGCCAGCATGGCCACCGCAAACAGCGCGGCGTTGGCGGCCCCGGCCACGCCGATGGCGAAGGTGGCCACCGGCACGCCCTTGGGCATCTGCACGATGCTGTGCAGGGAGTCCACCCCCGACAGCGCTTTCGTCTGCACCGGCACGCCCAGCACCGGCACCACGGTCTTGGCCGCGATCATGCCCGGCAGGTGCGCCGCGCCGCCGGCGCCGGCGATGATGGCCTTGAGCCCCCGGCCGGCGGCGCCCTCGGCATAGGCGAACATGTCGTCCGGCATGCGGTGGGCCGACACCACCCGCGCCTCGAAGGGGATGTCGAATTGTTGGAGAATCTGGACTGCGTGCTGCATGGTGTCCCAGTCGGAACTGGAACCCATGACCACGCCGATGAGCGCTTGAGTCATTGGGGGCTTTTCGAAGGAATGTTGAATTTTAAGGTTTCACCCGGATTTACTCCCCCATGATTGACGTCACCCTTCAAAACTTCGAGACCGAGGTGATTGCCGCCTCCATGTCCATCCCCGTGCTGGTCGACTTCTGGGCTCCCTGGTGCGGACCCTGCAAGTCGCTGGGCCCGATTCTGGAAAAGCTGGAAGTCGCCTATGAAGGCCGCTTCAAGCTGGTCAAGATCAATTCCGACGACGAGCAGCAGTTGGCGGCAGCGTTTGGCATCAAGAGCATCCCGACCTGCATCCTGATGCAGGGGGGCCAGCCGGTGGACGGCTTCATGGGTGCGCTGCCCGAGGGCAAGTTGCGCGAGTTTCTGGACAAGCACCTGCCCGGCGAGCACGAACTGGCCGCGCAGGCGGACGCGCAGGAAGCCCAGCAGCACCTGGAGTCCGGCGATGTGCACGCCGCGCTGGAGCGCCTGGGCGGTGCGCTGGCCGCGAACCCCGGCAATGACGACATTCGCTTCGACTATGTGAAGCTGCTGATCGGTGCCGGCCAGCTCGGCGACGCCGCGGCGGCCCTGGCACCCGGGCTGGCGCAGATTCCGGTTCCGCTGCGCTTTGAGGCCCTGTCCCAATGGCTCAACGCCATGGAGTTCGCGGCCACCGACGTGCGCGGCGCCTGGACACTGGAACAGTTCGACCAGAAGATTGCGGAAAACAGGCGCGACTTCGAGACCCGCTTCGCCAAGAGCCGCGTGCTGATGGCACATGGCGGCTGGACCGAGGCCATGGACGAGCTGCTGGAAATCATCATGCGCGACAAGCTGTGGAACGAGGCCGCCCCGCGCAAGACCTTTGTCGCGATTCTGGAACTGCTCACGCCGCCGCGGCCCAAGGCGGGCGATGCGGCGCCCGGCAAGACCGCCGGCGGCATCGAGCTGGCGGGCAAGAGTGCGGTGCAGGAAGACCCGCAAGCCGCGCTGGTGTCCGCCTACCGGCGCAAGCTCAGCATGATGCTGAACTGAACGGCCCCGGCCGTGCGTCGACGGCTCAGGCGGTGAGTCGCTGCAGCGCTTCCTGGTACTTGGCCGCGGTGTTTTCGATCACGTCACGGGGCAGGTGCGGCGCCGGGGGTGTCTTGTCCCACGGCTTACCATTGATGCGCACCTGCTCCAGCCAGTCGCGCAGGAACTGCTTGTCGTAGCTCGGCGGGTTGCTGCCTTCGACATAGCTTTCGGCCGGCCAGTAGCGCGACGAATCGGGCGTGAGCACCTCGTCCATCAGCGTGAGCGTGCCATCGGCATCCAGCCCGAACTCGAACTTGGTGTCGGCGATGATGATGCCCTTCTTCAGCGCGATGGCGGCGGCCGCTTTGTAGATGGCCAGGCTGATGTCGCGGATGCGGGTGGCCAGATCGCGGCCGATCAGCTCGACCGTGCGCTCGAAGGTGATGTTCTCGTCGTGCTCGCCGGCGGCGGCCTTGGCGGCCGGTGTGTAGATCGGCTCCGGCAGCTTGCTGGCGTTCTTCAGGCCCGCCGGCAGGGGCACACCGCAGACCGACTGGCTGTCCTGGTACTCCTTCCAGCCGCTGCCGGCCAGGTAGCCGCGCACCACCGCCTCGACCAGGATCGGTTTGAGCCGGCGCACCAGCATCGAGCGGCCCGCCACCTGCGGCACCTCCGACGGCAGCACCACGCTTTCGGGCGCCTCGCCGGTCAGGTGGATCGGGCACAGGTTCAGCCCTTGGGGCCAAGCTCGTCGAACCACCACAGGGCCATTTTCGTGAGCAGCTCGCCCTTGCCCGGAATCGGCTGGCCCATGATGACGTCAAAGGCACTGATACGGTCCGAGGCCACCATCAGGATGCGGTCATCCCCCACGGCGTAGTTGTCGCGCACCTTGCCACGTGCCAGCAGGGGCAGGGAGGTCAGGGCAGAGGTATGGAGGGCGGAAGTCATCGTCGGGCACAGGGTTGGGACAGCCGGAAAAAAAGCCCGTTGAACAGTCAACGGGCTTCGAACCATTCAGCGGGATTATCGCGCGATCACTTCACGACCTGCGCGAGTTCACCCTTCGCATAGCGTGCGGCCATGTCCACCAGCGTGACACCCTTGATCTTGGCGCCCTGGCCTTCGCAGCCGAACTCCAGGTAGCGCTGCTTGCAGATGGCCTTGGCGGCTTCGCGCGCGGGCTTGAGCCACTCGCGGGCGTCGAATTTTTCGGGGTTCTCGGCCAGGAATTTGCGCACCGCGCCGGTCATGGCCATGCGAATGTCGGTGTCGATGTTGATCTTGCGCACGCCGTGCTTGATGGCTTCCTGGATCTCTTTCACCGGCACGCCATAGGTCTGCTTCATCTTGCCGCCGTACTGGTTGATGATGGCCAGCAGGTCCTGCGGCACGCTGCTGGAGCCGTGCATCACCAGGTGGGTGTTGGGGATGCGGGCGTGGATTTCCTTCACGCGGCTGATCGCCAGGATGTCGCCGGTGGGCGGGCGGCTGAACTTGTAGGCGCCGTGGCTGGTGCCGATGGCGATGGCCAGCGCGTCGAGCTGGGTGGCCTTGACGAAGGTGGCGGCTTCTTCCGGGTCGGTCAGCATCTGGCTGTGATCCAGCTTGCCTTCGGCACCGATGCCGTCTTCTTCGCCGGCGTCACCGGTTTCCAGGTTGCCCAGGCAGCCGAGTTCACCTTCCACGGTGACACCGCTGCGGTGCGCCATCTCGACGACCTTGCGCGTCACTTCCACGTTGTAATCGAAGCTGGAGGGGGTCTTGCCGTCTTCGTTGAGCGAACCGTCCATCATGACCGAGCCGAAGCCCAGGCCGATGGCCCCTTCGCAGACCTTGACGCTGGTGCCGTGGTCCTGGTGCATGACCAGCGGGATGTGCGGGTACATCTCGGCGGCGGCCTGGATCAGGTGCTTGATGAAGGGCTCGCCGGCGTACTTGCGGGCCCCTGCGCTGGCCTGCAGGATCACCGGCGCGCCGGTCTCGTCGGCGGCGGCCATCACGGCCTGGACCTGCTCGAGGTTGTTGACGTTGAAGGCCGGAATGCCGTAACCGTTTGCGGCTGCATGATCGAGCAGTTCGCGCATTGAAACCAGTGCCATGATGAAGCTCCCAGGGTTGAAAAGGCGCGCCCGCAACGAAGTCACTGCGGGACATCGCTTTCAATTTTACCGCCCGACCCCGCGCCGGACCTTGCGCCGGATCAGGCCGGGTCGTGCTTGGCGGCCCGCCTCAGGCGACCTTGGAGATGCGCAGCATGTTGGTGCCGCCGGCCGAACCCATGGGTTCGCCGTAGGTGATGGCGTACACATCGCCGGTCTTCACGATGCCCAGTTCCTTGAGATGGCTCTCCGCCTGCATCAGGGCAACATCGCGGTCGCCGCTGGTCACGGCCAGCAGCGGCCGCACATTGCGGTACAGCGCCATGCGCCGTTGCGTCGCCAGCTTGGACGTGATCGCGTAAATCGGGATGTTGGTGCGGTGGCGGCTCATCCACAGCGGCGTGGAGCCCGAATCGGTCAGCGCCACGATGGCCTTGGCGCCCAGGTGATGCGCGGTGAACAGCGCGCCCATGGCGATGGACTGGTCGATGCGGGTGAAGGACTGTGCGTTGAAATCGGCGTCGAGCTCGGCATGCTCCAGGCTCTCGGCATCTTCGGCAGCTTCGCAGATCTTGGCCATCTCCAGCACCGTCTCCAGCGGGTACTTGCCGGCCGCGGTTTCGGCCGACAGCATCACCGCGTCGGTGCCGTCCAGCACGGCATTGGCCACGTCGCTGACTTCGGCCCGCGTGGGCACCGGGTTGGTGATCATGCTCTCCATCATCTGCGTCGCGGTGATCACCACCTTGTCATGCTGGCGGGCCATCTTGATCATGCGCTTCTGCAGCGCCGGCACGGTGGCGTTGCCGACTTCCACCGCGAGGTCCCCACGCGCCACCATGATGCCGTCGCTGGCGCGCAGGATTTCCTCCAGGTGGGGAATCGCCTCGGCCCGCTCGATCTTGGCAATCAGCCCCGGCTTGTGACGGAATTCGGCCGCAGCCACATTGCACAGCTGGCGCGCCATTTCCATGTCGGTGGCGTTCTTCGGGAAGCTGACCGCCACATAGTCGGCCTGGAAGCTCATGGCCGTCTTGATGTCGTCCATGTCCTTGGCGGTCAGCGCAGGGGCGGTCAGGCCGCCACCCTGTTTGTTGATGCCCTTGTTGTTGGACAACTCGCCACCGATCTTGACCACGGTGTGCACGGCCTCACCCCGCACGCCCTGCACGGCCAGCACGATCAGGCCGTCGTTGAGCAGCAGCAGGTCGCCGGCGCGGACATCGCGCGGCAGTTCCTTGTAATCCAGCCCCACACCACGGACATCCCCAGGCTCGGTGCGCGAGGCGTCCAGGACAAAGGCCGCTCCCTGCTCCAGCATGACCTTGCCTTCGGCGAACTTGCCAACCCGGATCTTCGGGCCCTGAAGGTCGGCCATGATGGCCACCTCGCGGCCGGCGCGCTTCGCCGCCTCGCGCACCAGCGTGGCGCGGTCGATGTGGTCCTGTGCCTTGCCGTGGCTGAAGTTCAGCCGCACCACATTGACGCCGGCATTGATCATGGCCATCAGCAGGGCGGGATCGCTCGACGCGGGTCCGAGGGTGGCAACGATCTTGGTGGCGCGATGTGGCATGAAGGGCAATTCCTGGTTGGTGGGCGGCGATTTTCCCATGGAAGCCGTGCCGAGCGGGTCTGGCAGCCGCGAAGACGGTCGTCGCTGCCCGCAGGATGAGCCGCCCGATCGCCGCCGTGCCTTGGAGCGGCCAAGATGTCGGGCCGGGAGACGAGAGAAGGAAAAAAGGGCGCCAAGCGCCCTTTCCTTACACCTTTTGATGCAATTTCGATCCAGACCCAGCGTCAAATGGTCGTATACAGCTACAAAAACTAAAGTCGCCGGATCGTGGGAGCCGCCCTGCGCAAGAGCCTCAGCCCGCCGCGCGCTTCGTGAGAATCTCCAGCGCCGGCAGCGTCTTGCCCTCCAGCACCTCCAGAAAGGCCCCGCCGCCGGTGGAGATGTAGCCCACGTCCTTCTCGATGCCGTATTTGGCAATCGCCGCCAGCGTGTCGCCGCCGCCAGCAATGCTGAAGGCGTCGGACTGGGCAATCGCCTGCGCAATGACCTGGGTGCCGTTCTCGAACGCGGCGAACTCGAACACGCCCACCGGGCCGTTCCAGACAATGGTGCCGGCCTTCATCAGCTGGGCGGCAAGCCGTTGGGCGGTCTCGGGCCCGATGTCCAGGATCAGGTCATCGTCGGCCACGTCGGTGGCGGCCTTGGTTTCCGCTTTTGCGTCAGCCTTGAATTCCTTGGCGGTGACGACGTCGGTCGGGATCGGCACGTCGGCGCCGCGCGCCTTCATGGCCTCGATCACGGCCTTGGCTTCATTCACCAGGTCGGGCTCGGCCAGGCTCTTGCCGATCTTCAGGCCGGCGGCCAGCATGAAGGTGTTGGCGATGCCGCCGCCGACGATCAATTGATCGACGTTGGCCGACAGGCTCTTGAGGATGGTGAGCTTGGTGGAGACCTTGGAGCCGGCGACGATGGCCACCAGCGGGCGCTTCGGGTGCGCCAGGGCTTTGGTGATGGCGTCGATCTCGGTGGCCAAGAGCGGGCCGGCGCAGGCAATCGGGGCGAACTGGGCGATGCCGTAGGTGGTGCCTTCGGCGCGGTGCGCGGTGCCGAAGGCGTCGTTGACAAAGATGTCGCACAGGGCGGCCATCTTCTTCGCCAGGTCTTCGTTGTTCTTTTTCTCGCCCTTGTTGACGCGGCAGTTTTCCAGCAGCACGAGCTGACCAGGGGCGACGGTGACGCCATCGACCCAGTTGGCGATCACGGGAACTTCACGGCCCAGCAACTCCCCAGGCCGTTTGGCCACGGGGGCCAGCGAGTCCTCGGGCTTGAACTGCGCCTTCGGTCGGGCGGCCCAGGTGGCTGGTGACCATGACGGCGGCGCCAGCGTCCAGCGCCATCTGGATGCAGGGCACGCTGGCGCGGATGCGGGTGTCTTCGGTGATCGCGCCACTGTCGTCCTGCGGGACGTTGAGGTCGGCGCGGATGAAAACGCGCTGGCCACGGGCCTTGCCCTGGGCGCACAGATCGGAGAAGCGGATGACGTTCATGGTGGATAGGTGGGTTGGATGAAGAACCTGTCCATTTTATGGAGCACCCGTTCCCTGGCGCTTGACCCGCGTCAGTCGCTGCAAAGGAAACGCCAGACTACCAACCCAGGCCCAGGTGCAGCGGGAGATAGACCGCCATGCCCACCACGATGGTGCCCAGCACGGCCTGGCCCTGCCCGCGTCGCGCGAAGTAGAAGGCGGCGCCCGCCGCCGCGCCAAAGAGGCGCGCATCCTGCCAGGTGGTGATCAGCTGGCCCTGCGTCATGACGACCTCGGGCACGATGACCGCCGACAGCGCGGCAATCGGCGCGTACTGCAGCCCGCGCTGGGCCCAGTGCGGCAACTGCCACTCGCGGCTGGAGAGGAAGAAGAAGCTGCGCGTGACGACGGTGACCACCGTCAGGCCGACGATCACGCCCAGCGTCCACAGATCGGTGCCCGGCTGGCTCACGGATGGACCTCCGCGCCATGCACGGCGGTGCTGTTCGCTTGGGGAACGGCCCGGCGGGTCATGCAGCGCCCCGGCGATCCGGCGGCGCGGGCCGCTCCAGCAGCAGGCTCAGCGCCACCGCCACGGCGATCGCAAACACGATGTTGAGCTTGAACGGCAGCGCAAATGCCGCCACGGCCGCGGCACCGGCCACCCCGGCCGAGACGCGCCGCATCGTCGTCGAGGCCAGCGAACACGCCACGCCGGTCAGCGCGAGGATGCCGGCAAAGCCCAGCCCCCAATGCAGTGGCACCGACTGCGCCAGCGCGATGCCGGTCAGGCTGGCCAGCTGCCAGCTCGCCCAGTTCAGCGCGCCGCCGCCGGCCAGGTAGGCCATCTGTGCCTCGCGTTTGGCCGGTGCGGTGGCGGGGTGGGCGTACCGCCGAACGAACAGAACGTAGGTCATGTCGGCCGTCACGTAGCCGGCCAGCAGCCGCGCCCAGCGCGGCAGGTACATCACATAGGCCCGCAGGTGGGCGCTGAACACCACAAAGCGCAGGTTGACGCAGAAGCTGGTCGCCAGGATCACCCACACCGGGGCACTCGCGGCAATCAGCGGAATGGCCGCCAGCTGCGAGCTGCCCGCGAACACCAGCAAGGTCATCGCTACGGCCTCCACCGTGCTCATGCCCGACTGCACCATGGCCACGCCGGTCATCAGCCCCCAGGCTGCCAGGCCCGGCGCCACGCCAGAGATCTCGCGGGCGCCCGCCCGGAACTCCGGATGGGCGGCCAGCCGGCGCAGGCGCTGCAGCGGCGAAGAATCCGGGCTGGGTTTCACCGGACTCAAGCCGCCGCCGGCGGTGCGTCGAAGGTGGCGCCCGCGCCCAGCGCGAACCCCCGCAGGAAATCGGCCGCCCCCAGGCGCTTGCCGCCGGCGCGCTGCAACTGGGTCACGCACAGCACCCCGTCACCGCAAGCGATCCGCACCCCATCATCACTTGCAGACAATATCTGCCCATTCCCAGCGTCGGATGGTCGTTCCATGCTATCAACATGAGACTTCCAGAGCTTCACGGTTTCGCCGCCGAGGGCGCTGCTGGCGCCCGGGAAGGGGTCGAAGGCACGGATGCGGCGCTCGATCTGCGCCGCCGGGAGAGACCAGTCCACCGCGCTTTCGGCTTTTTCGATCTTGTGCGCGTAGGTCACGCCCTCGGCAGGCTGCCGGACCGGCTTCAGATGCCCGGCCGCGGCCTGGTTCAGCGCCAGCACGATCAGCTTGCCCCCCAGATCGGCCAGCCGGTCATGCAACGTGCCGGTGGAGTCACGCCCGGTGATGGGCGTGGTGTGCATGAACAGCATGTCGCCGGTGTCGAGCCCGGCATCCATCTGCATGATGGTGATGCCGGTCTCGGCCTCGCCGCTGGCCATGGCGCGGTGGATCGGGGCGGCGCCCCGCCAGCGCGGCAGCAGCGAGGCGTGGATGTTGAAACAACCCCTGGTCGGCGCATCCAGCACCCACTGCGGCAGGATCAGGCCGTAGGCGGCGACCACCATGGCATCGGCACCGGCGGCCAGGATGGCCTCGCGCGCCGCGGCCGCATCGTCGGGGTACTTGCCATCCAGTCGCAGGCTGCGCGGCTGGACCACAGCCAGGCCATGGGCCTGCGCAAACTGCTTCACCGGCGAGGCCTGCAGCTTCAGGCCCCGGCCGGATGGGCGGTCGGGCTGGGTCAGGACCAATGCAATGTCAAACCCGGACGCAAGCAGGCGCTCAAGGGCGACGCGCGCAAATTCAGGGGTTCCGGCAGAAATGATTTTCAAGGCGGATCCAGTCTTGGGCCGGGTGACAGGCAGGCGTGGAAGGGCAGGCAGCGGAACCGGCGCCGGCTACAGGGGCACCGATTATCCAGCCGACGCGCGCCCCCGCCTCAGGCGCGCTCTTCCTTGAGCTGCTTGAGCAGCTTGGACTTGATGCGGTTGCGCTTGAGTGGCGACAGGTATTCCACGAAGACCTTGCCCAGAAGGTGGTCCATTTCATGCTGGATGCAGACCGCCAGCATACCGTCGGCCTCGATCGCGCGTGACTGCCCTTCGCCATCGATCGCGGTGACCCGAACCGCCACGGCACGCTCGACCCCGTCGTAGATGCCGGGTACGGACAGGCATCCTTCTTCGCCCTTGGCCCGCTCCGGGCTGGCCCAGTCGATGACGGGGTTGATCAGCACCAGCGGCTGGTTGCGATCCTCCGACACATCGATGACAACCACCCGCTCATGGACGTTGACCTGCGTCGCGGCCAGGCCAATGCCTTGCGCGTCGTACATGGTTTCCAGCATGTCGGCAACGAGGGCGCGCACGCGCGCATCGACCGCCAGCACCGGTTTGGCGACGGTGTGCAGGCGTGGATCGGGGTAACGGAGAATGGGAAGAAGGGCCATGGAATCGGGTCTCAGATGTCGCTATTTTCGCCACTTTTTACATTTCACGCCGCGGCTGAAACCTTTTTGCGTTGCCCAATCAAGGGCTTGAGCGCAGAATCAAGAGTGATTTGTCAAGATTTCTGAGCGGGGATGCGAGAAACAATGAAACACCTGACCAAGGGAAACCACCCGGCCCGAGCCGCTGCGCCGGCACTGGCCCTGTTGGCCGCCATTGCGGCGGGCCTTGCGGCGGCGCCTGCCCATGCCCAGAAGTACCCGGTGACCCCCGCCCAGAGCGATACGGCGCGCCAGGTGGCGCAGGCAGGGGTGCCGCTCGAAGAGCTCGCGCCCGACGCCCCGGACCGGTACGTCGTGAAGAAGGGCGATTCGCTGTGGGCCATCGCGGGCCTCTACCTCAAGCGGCCCTGGCGCTGGCCTGAGTTGTGGGGCATGAACTACGAGGAAATTCGCAACCCCAATCTCATCTATCCGGGACAGGTGCTGCATCTGGAGCGCAAGGATGGCCGCGCCCGGCTCCGGCTCGGGGGCGCGCGGGGGACGGACAATGATACCGTTGGCATCAAGGCGGCCAAGATCGACGAGATCAAAACAGTCAAGATCTCGCCGAGCGTGCGCGTCGAGGGGCCGCGTGCCGATGCCCTGCCGACCCTGAAAAACAACCAGATCGAGCCCTTCCTGGCCGAGCCGATCGTGGTGGACGAACTCGCGCTGACCCTGGCGCCACGCATCGTGGCCACCCAGGAGAACCGGGTGCTGCTCAGCCACGGCGACCGTGCCTATGCGCTCGGCGCGCCGGGCTACCCGCTTCTCGAGGGACCCGACCGGCCCAAGTTATTCCGGGTGTATCGCGATCCCAAGCCACTGATCGATCCCGTGACCCGCGAGGTGCTGGGCTACGAGGCCCCGCATGTGGGCAAGGCGCGCCTGGTCACCGGTGAAAGCACGACCACAGCGCCCGGATCGACGGACGTCATGGCGGTGCCGGCCACCATCGACATCGTCGGCGACTTGCGTGAAATGCGGCCAGGCGATCGGCTGGGGGTCGAGCCACCCCGGCCGTTTCTCAGTTACACCCCGCACGCACCGGATCGCCCGGTGGACGCCCGGGTCGTCTCCTTCTACGGAGACGTCGTGCGGCTGGCGGGGCAAAGCAATATCGTGGCGATCAACCGGGGCACGCGTGACGGCATTGAAATCGGTCATGTGCTCGCCGTGCTCAAACCCGGTCGGGCAGCGGTTGACACCACCAGTGGCGTCAAAGTGCCGATGCAACTGCCCGACCAGCGGCTGGGCCTGTTGATGGTGTTCCGGCCTTTCGAGCGTGTCTCCTACGCCCTGTTGCTGCAAGTCACCGAGGGAGTCTCCATCGGCGACGTGGTGACCAACCCGTATTGAAGGATCACACCCGCTGGCGCGGTTGCGCGCAGGCGAAGGTGCCGTTGCTCATCGGACGATCTGCGTGGAACGCGACGAACTCGCCGCCTGGTTGCGGTTGACGCTGACCCCGGGTGTGGGCAATGCCACGGTGCGCAAGCTGCTGGCCGCGTTCGGACTGCCGCAAGCGGTGTTCGCACAATCTGAACAGACGCTGCGCCATCTGGTCAGCGCGCAACAGGCCACCGCGCTGCTGGATGTGCCAGCCGGGCTCGAGACCCTGGCCGGGCGCACATGGCATTGGCTTGAAGAAACAGACGGCGATGTCCAACGCCGGGTCGCGACGCTGGGTGACGCGGCCTACCCCGTTTCGCTGCTCCATATCGAAGACCCGCCGATGCTGCTGTACCTGATGGGCCAGTTGGCGCTGCCGGCGCCCGCGCCCGCGGCGATCGCCATCGTGGGCAGTCGCAACCCGACCCCCCAGGGAGAAAGCAACGCCCGCCAGTTTGCCCATGCCTTCGCACAGGCGGGACTCACGGTCATTTCCGGCCTGGCGCTGGGCATCGACGGCGCGGCACACGCCGGCGCGCTGGAAGGCGCAGAGGCCAGTGGCCACCATGATGGCCACTGGGCCACGATCGCAGTGGTGGGCACGGGCCTGGATCGAGTCTATCCCGGCAAGCACCGTGACCTCGCGCACCGCATCGCACGGCACGGCCTACTGATCAGCGAGTACCCCTTGGGCACGCCGCCCCTTTCCGCCAACTTCCCGAAGCGCAATCGCATCATCTCCGGGCTGAGTTTGGGCACGCTGGTCGTCGAGGCCGCGCTCAAGTCCGGCTCGCTCATCACGGCGCGACTGGCCAGCGAGCAGGGCAAGGACATATTTGCGATACCCGGATCGATCCACGCCGCGCAGTCGCGGGGCTGCCACGCGCTCATCAAGCAGGGCGCCAAGCTCGTCGAATCGCCCGAGGATGTGCTGGAAGAACTGCGCCCACAAACGGGGGGCGTCGAGGGAACTCCTCTTTCAATAGCAGAAAATGACCATTCAATGCTGGGAAATGGCCAACTTCATCATGAATCGGCGCTCCTGGAGGCGCTCGGCTTCGATCCGGTGGGCCTGGACGCGCTTCTGGCGCGCACCGGGCTCGACACGGCCAGGCTGCAAGCCGCGCTGCTTGAGCTGGAGCTCGATGGCGCCGTGGCGCGACTGCCCGGCGGGCTGTTCCAGCGCCAGGGCACGGCCTGACGGCCCGTGCGGCAGTACGACACGACTGGACCTGGACGCTTGCGCTATATTGGGCGCATGTTCGAGGTGCTCGTCTTTGTCTATGAAAACTACTGGCAAGGCGACGCCTGTCCGGAGCCCCCCCAGCTCAAGCGAAAGCTCAATGCCGTCGGATTCGCTGAAGACAAGGTCCAGGAGGCGCTGACCTGGCTGACGGCGCTGAACCTTGCCGCCAACGAATGTACCCTGGCACGCAATCAGGCGCCGAAAGCGTCGCCTGCCAGCCTGCGGGTGTATTCGGTCCATGAACAGGACCATCTGGGCGCTGATTGCCTGGCCTACATCGGCTTCCTCGAATCGGCCGGATACCTCGACGCGCTGCAGCGGGAGATCGTGCTCGAACGAGCGATGGCTGCTTGCCACGAACCCGAGCTGAGCATCGATGACCTGCGCATCATCGTCCTGATGGTCTACTGGAGTCTGGGCCTCGAACCCGATGCCCTGCTGCTCGACGAGCTGTGCGAGGACAGCCGCGGCCGGCTGGCCCACTGAACCCGTCCGGGGTCAGCTGAGCAGACGCTCCGGATTGGCGTCCAGCTTGGTCAAGGCCTCGCGTGTGGCGCGCACCGTCAGCGCCTCTTCTTCCGCGGGCACCAGCAGACCGGCCTGGAGATAGGCGGCCAGACGGCGCGCCTGGATCAGGTAGCTCTGACCGTCAGCACTGGCAAACAGGTGCAGTTGCCGCCGGTCGCTGCGCCAGACCAGCTGGACCTGCACCACGCGGCCGTTGTGTTCCAGCACGAACCACTGCCCCAATTCCAGTTCGCTTGCCCACGCGATCATGGCCTGGCTCGGGGTGGATCCGCTGTTGGCCAGCATTTCGAAAGACGAGGCATCGACACCGAGCATGGCCTCCAATGTGCCGGGGTCGAGCTCGAATTCCTCGGGGCCGTCGTCGCTGATCGCCACCTCCAGCTGCTCCAGACGGCGCGCCATGTCATCGATGTCCTCCTGGGAAACCACATCCGTCTTGGACTGGAAAGCATCCGCGAGGATGTCGCTGATGATCTTGAGGTGAGCATCCTGCGTGGTGGCCGGCAGCCCCAGCAGGCTCATGCCCTGGCGCAAATGCCGCAGGATCTTGGGAAGGGCCTGGATCACCCGGGCCCGATCCTCACGGTTCGGCTTGGCACTCGCCGCCCACAGCAGATCCGTGGCCGTGCGTTTGAGCGTCAGCGTGTCGGCATGCTGGGCGCCATGGCGCAAGGCGGCAACGGCCAGCGCCTCGGCCCAGACCTTGAACAGGAATTCGCGGATTTCATCGCGCACCTTGATCTTGTTGAGCATGTTGCGCAACTCGATCGTGTACTGGATCGTCAGGGTTTCCTTCTGTTCGACCTGTTGCGCAACGCCCACCAGGCGCTGGGTGGAGCCTTTTTCGGTGAGGAAGCGCGACAGGAACTTCTGGAATTCCTCCAGAACCAGCTGAAACACCCGTCGGCCGGTTTCGGGGTACTGTTCAATGACCTGAACGACCCGGCGGATCTCGCTCTCCATCGCACTGGCCTGGACGCCGCTGGCATCAAAACCCAGGACACAGGAGCCCATGCGGTCGATCAACTGCCGCGCCGGATGCTGCAGGGTGCCGAAAAATTCAGGCTCATCCAGCGCCACGCGCAACACCGGCATCTGCAGACGGGCAAACCAGACGCGCACACCGGCCGGAATCCGTTCCTCCGCCAGGATTGCCTGGAACATCAGGGCCACGATCTCGATCGTGGCCTTCTCCGTGACGGTGGTGGCTTTCCTTTTCAGCTCCGCGCTGCGTTCGCGGATCTCGCCTGCCACCTGCTGGACGCCACCTGCCGGCAACACACCTGCTCCGGTGACGTAGGCCTCCCGACGAACTCCCCGCTCATGGACGAGGGCCTGAGCCAGTTCGGGCGAAGGGGCTTGCTGCCGCGTGGCCTCAAAGTCGGCACCCCGGTCGACAAACAGGCGCCGGAGTTGCCCCAGCACGCCCTGTGCCCGCTGGCGAGCCCGGGCCAGCGGCGTGGTGGCCGTCATCATGCGGGTCTCTTCGGCCAAGGCGCTGCGGGTGTGGCCGTGCCACGATGACGCGTGTCCACCGCCGGCCCCGGCCCCGGTCGACGGGCCTGACGATCCGCTGGGCAGGGCGCCCGAGCGATCCCCAGAACCTGTGCTCGCGCCACCGGCATGTCCTCGTGCCGATCCGCCGGTGCCGCCGGCAAACGACCCGGCTGCGGATCCGCCGGGTCCTGCACCCCCGGGCCCACCGTTGCCCGGTCGGGCCGCGCCCGCCGATGCGCCCCCCGCCCGCGACCCCGCAGACTTTGAGGCAGGCGTCGGCGCGGCAGCCGCGCTGCCATCTGCTGAGCGACGGATGACGGACTTCATTTCAATGACCGGCATGACCCCGTTACGGATCAGGAACTCGTTGGCGTGCTGATACGCGCTGAACAGGCGATCAACCACCAAAGGTGTCAAGCTGTCTTGCATCATCGTCCACGCGAGTCGCGAGAGGCCGCAGGCTGTCCAATGATTCACAAGGATGGCAGCAAGAGTGTCGGGTTTCAGCATGTCCTTGTCCGCCAGTTCATGCCCCCCCTCCAGCGAGGCGACCCTCAGGCGCAGGTCCTTGAGCTCCCAGCTGACCTTGTCGGAAATCGCCAGCACGAGCCGCGAGACGAGGATGCCGTTCTCGACTTCGTCTTCACCGATCAGCGTCAGGTTCTGGTCCCGCGCGCCATCCCGGCGCGGTGCCGACAGGCCCGGCGCCACCAGCGCCTGCTGCCAGGCCTGCCGCACGCCATGGATCCAGGTATCCCGCAGCCGAAGAAAATCGTGCAGGGCGTCACGGCGTGCCTGCTGATCGCGCGCCACGCCAGGCTGATCGGCCAATGCCGTGAGCCGCCCCTGCGCGGTTGCGGCCATGTCCAGAATGATGCCGTCCACCTCGGCCACGAAGCGCTGGCGCACGCTGCGCGACAGGGGCGACGTCGGGGCCGTGGAACCCGGGGTCACCATCGATGCTCAGACCGTCGCCCCCGCGTTGGGGTCGTCGGGATCCATGGACCCGTCGTCCTTGCGGGGCGCCGCCTTGACCAGGTCTTCGCGCTTGATGCCCAGCCACATGGCAATGGCCGCGGCCACGAACACCGACGAGTAGATGCCAAACAGGATGCCGATGGTGAGCGCCATGGCGAAATAGTGCAGGGTTTCCCCGCCGAACAACAGCATCGACAGCACCATGATCTGTGTGGATCCATGGGTGATGATGGTACGACTGATCGTCGACGTGATCGCGTTATCAATGATTTCCGTCGTATTCATCTTGCGATAACGACGGAAATTTTCACGGATCCGGTCAAAAATCACCACGGATTCGTTGACCGAGTAACCCAGCACGGCGAGCACCGCTGCCAGCACCGCCAGCGAAAACTCCCACTGGAAGAAGGCAAAGAAGCCCAGGATGATGATCACGTCGTGCAGGTTGGCGATGATGGCCGCCACCGCGAATTTCCATTCGAAACGAAACGCCAGATAGATCATGATGCCGGCGACCACCATGCCCAGCGCCTTGAGGCCGTCCGCCGCCAGTTCGTCACCGACCTGCGGCCCCACGAATTCGGTGCGCCGCAGGCTGACTTTCGGATCGTCGGCCTTCAGCGCCGACAACACCTTCTCGCTCTGCTGGGCCGAAGTGATCCCCTTTTGCACCGGCAAACGGATCATCACATCGCGCGCCGTGCCGAAGTTCTGCACCTGAACATCGGCAAACCCCAGGCCAGACACCAGACCACGCACCTTGGACAGATCGGCAGGCTGTGAATAGCTCACCTCCATCACCGTGCCTCCCGTGAACTCCACCGACAGGTGCAGGCCGCGTGAGAACAGGAAAAACACCGCGGCGATGAAAGTCACAAGGGAAATCACGTTGAATATCAACGCGTGCCGCATGAACGGAATGTCTTTCCGGATCTTGAAAAATTCCATCGTGGGCCCCTTACTTTTCGTTGCCGTTCGCCGCCGCCACCGTGCCCGCGCCATCCGGACGCCACACGGTGCCGATCGATACGGTCTTGAGCTTCTTCTTCTGTCCGTACCACAGGTTCACCAGGCCGCGCGAGAAGAAAACGGCAGAAAACATGGATGTCAGGATGCCGATGCAGTGAACCACGGCGAAGCCGCGCACCGGGCCAGACCCGAAGGCGAGCAAGGCCAGACCGGCAATCAGCGTGGTGATGTTGGAGTCGAAAATCGTGGCCCAGGCGCGGTCATACCCGGCATGAATCGCCGCTTGCGGCGAAACCCCGTTGCGAAGCTCTTCGCGCACCCGCTCGTTGATCAGCACGTTGGAATCAATGGCCATGCCGAGCGCCAGCGCCATGGCCGCCATGCCGGGCAAGGTCAACGTGGCCTGCAGCATGGACAGGATGGCCACAAGCAGCAGGAGGTTCACCGCCAGCGCGATGCCGGAGAAGAGCCCGAACAGCATGTAGTAGGCGGCCATGAAGGCCACGATCACCAGGAAACCCCAGGTCACGCTGTTGAAGCCCTTGGCAATGTTTTCAGCGCCCAGGCTCGGGCCGATGGTGCGCTCTTCGATGATCTCCATGGGCGCGGCCAGCGATCCGGCGCGCAGCAGCAGGGCCAGGTCATTGGCCTCCACCACCGTCATTGAACCCGAGATCTGAAAACGGTTGCCCAGTTCACCCTGGATCACCGGCGCCGTCAACACCTCCCCTTTGCCTTTCTCGAACAACAGGATGGCCATGCGCTTCTTCATGTTCTCGCGGCTGACGTCGCGCATGATCCGCCCGCCCTTGGCATCGACCGTCAGGTCCACCTTGGGCTGCTGGTTCTGCGAATCGAAGCCCGGCTGGGCATCGGTCAGGCTGTCGCCCGTGATGATCACCTGCTTCTTGACTATCACCGCACGACCATCCCGCTGCATATAGCGCTCGGCGCCAAAGGGCACGGGCCCACGCCCGCCTTCGGCCTCGCGGGCTTCCGCGGATTCATCCACCAGCCGCATTTCCAGGGTGGCTGTGCGCCCCAGGATGTCCTTGGCCTTGGCGGTGTCCTGCACACCCGGCAACTGCACCACGATCCGGTCCAGTCCCTGCTGCTGGATCACCGGCTCGGCGACGCCGAGCTCATTGATGCGATTGTGCAAGGTGGTGATGTTCTGCTTGACCGCCTGCTCCTGAATCTTGCGGGCCGCCTCCGGCCGGATCGTGGCGGTCAACTTGTACTCGGCCCCTTCCGGCACGTCCACCGTCTGGAGTTCGCCGAACTGCTCCTGAAAAACCTTCTTGGCGGCATCCAGGGTGGCCGAGTCACGGAAACGAACCTCGATGATCTGGCCGTTGCGGCTGATGCCGCCATGCCGCAGGTTCTTCTCGCGCAAGACGCTGCGGATGTCTCCGCTCAGGGACTCCGCCTTCTTGTTCAGCGCCGCCTGCATATCGACCTGCAGCATGAAATGCACGCCGCCACGCAAGTCAAGACCGAGGTACATCGGCGAAGCATGAAGCGCCGACAGCCACGCGGGCGAGCGCGGCACCAGATTCAGAGCGACCACGTAGGCAGGATCCGTCGGATCGGGAATCAGCGCCTTCTGGATCGCATCCTTGGCTTTGAGCTGGTTGTCCGTCGAATCAAAGCGCGCCTTGACGGAGTTGCCATCAAACGTGATCAGATCGGCCTTCAGGCCGGCGCCCTTGATTGCCTCCTCGATCCGCGTCTGCGTGCCCGTATCCACACGCGCCGTGGCCTTGCCGGCCGAGACCTGAACGGCGGGCGCCTCGCCGAAGAAATTGGGCAACGTATAGAGCGCCCCCACCACCAACGCGATCACGATGATCGCGTACTTCCAGACCGGATAACGGTTCATGATCGCGCTTTTTTGCTGGTAACTGTCGGATCACCGGATTGAGACAACCCGGCGCGGCCTGCTTACTTGATGGTTCCCTTGGGCAAGACCTGAACCACGGCGCTGCGTTGCAACTGGATTTCCACGCCGTTGGCGATTTCAGCGCTGATATAGCCATCGCCGAGCTTGGTCACCTTGCCCAGCAGGCCGCCCGCCGTGACGACTTCATCGCCCTTGGCAAGGGCTTCGATCATGGCGCGATGCTCCTTCTGCTTCTTCATCTGGGGGCGGATCATCACGAAATACAGCACGACGAACATCAGCACCAGCGGCAGCATGCTCATCAGGGACGACTGCATGTCACCCCCGGCAGCAGCAGCGGGCGCAGTCTGGGCAAAAGCGGAAGAGATAAACACAGGCAAACTCCACGAAACAGGGATGACAGAACCGCGCGGACAGCCCAAAGCAGCCCGGCGCAGGCAACTTTGCATTGTATGACGGCACCACAAAGGCCCTGCAGCCATGCCGGTATGAGGTCCCACAGGCCGGCAAGCCCGCCTGCACTCGCCCAGAAACTCCTGATTCAATAGCTAACGAGCGCCATTCGACGCTGGGCACTGGCCATTCTGATCATGAAAGTGGTTTTTGTACGTCTTTGTGCACCGTTCAGGCGGCCTGACGCGCGCCTTGAGGGGCACGGTACGCCGCCATCAGGGCACTCCAGTTCTGGCGCGCCGCTTTGAGGTGGCGCTCCTTCACATGGCCAAAGCCCTTGATCTGCTCCGGAATGCGCGCGATTTCCACCGCTGTGGCGTGGTTGTCGGTATTCAGTGACTTCAGCACTTCCTCGATGCTGGCCCGATACTCGCCGATCAGCGCGCGCTCGGTCTTGCGCTCCTCGGTCCGCCCAAAGATGTCGAACGCGCCGCCGCGCAGGCCCTTGAGGCGGGCCAACAGCTTGAACGCGGTCATCATGGCCGGGCCGAAGGGCTGCTTGATCAGTTCGCCCTTGGCGTTCTTCTTCGCGATCAGCGGCGGCGCCATGTGGTAGTTCAGCTTGAAGTCGCCTTCGAACATGCCGTTGATCTTGTCCAGGAAGGCGGTGTCGGTGTGCAGGCGCGCCACCTCGTACTCGTCCTTGTAGGCCATCAGCTTGAACAGGTAACGTGCGACGCTCTCCGTCAGCGTGGTCTTGCCCAGCGGGGTTTCCGCAGCCCGAACCTTCTCGACGAATGCCTGGTACTGCGCAGCGTATGCAGCATCCTGGTAGGCGGTGAGGAACTCCACGCGGCGCGCGACCAGGCTTTCCACCGTCTCGCGCTTCTTGAATTCGACGACCTGGCCCGGTGACAGCAGCGCCTCGACCCGCGCGCGGTCGTGCGCGGCCTGGCGGCCCCACTCAAAGGCGGTCTTGTTGTTCTCCACCGCCACGGCGTTGAGCTCGATGGCCCGCAGCAGCGACTCGCGCCCCAGCGGAATCCAGCCCTTTTGCCAGGCGTAGCCCAGGATCATCGGGTTGACGTAGATGGTGTCGCCCATCAGCTTGCCCGCCACCGCGTCGGCATTGAACAGCCCCACGCCGGCCTCGCCCACGGCGCGGGTGATGTCGGCCACGCACTGGTCGGACGGGTTCTGCCAGTTGGCGTTCTTCACGAACGCGGCGGTGGGCGTGCCCTGGGCGTTGAGCGCCACGTGGGTGCGGCCCTCGCGCATGCGCAGCACGGTCTCCTTGCCGGCGGTGACGATCGGGTCGCAGCCGATGATCAGGTCGGCCGCCGCCATGCTCACGCGCGTGGTGCGGATGTCGTCCTGTGTGGCGCCGATCAGCACATGGCTCCAGGTCGCGCCGCCCTTTTGCGCCAGGCCGCCCGCATCCTGCGTGACGATGCCCTTGCCTTCCAGGTGCGCGGCCACGCCGAGCAGCTGGCCGATGGTGATGACGCCGGTGCCGCCCACGCCCGCCACCACGATGCCCCAGGCCTGCTTGAGCCCCGGCAGCACCGGCTCGGGCAGCGCGCCCAGCTCGAACGGCGAGGCGCCCTTGCCCTTGCCCTTTTTCTTGAGCTGGCCGCCTTCCACGGTCACGAAGCTCGGGCAGAAGCCTTTGACGCAGGAATAGTCCTTGTTGCAGGTGCTCTGGTTGATCTGGCGCTTGCGGCCGAACTCGGTTTCCAGCGGCTCCACGCTCAGGCAGTTGGACTGCACGCCGCAGTCGCCGCAGCCCTCGCACACCAGCTCGTTGATGACCACGCGTTTGGCCGGGTCCACCAGGGTGCCGCGCTTGCGGCGGCGGCGCTTCTCGGTGGCGCAGGTCTGGTCGTAGATGATGACCGTGGTGCCCTTGATTTCGCGGAACTCGCGCTGCACCGCATCCAGCGTATCGCGGTGCTGGATCGCGATGCCTTCGGGCAGACTTTTCACTCCCGCGTATTTCTCTGGTTCGTCCGTTACGATGATGATCTTCACCGCGCCCTCAGCCCGCATGCTCTGCGCAATCTGTACCACGCTGTGCCCCTCGGGCCGCTCGCCCACCTGCTGGCCGCCGGTCATGGCCACCGCGTCGTTGTAGAGGATCTTGTAGGTGATGTTCACCCCCGCCGCGATGCTCTGGCGGATCGCCAGCATGCCGCTGTGGAAGTAGGTGCCGTCGCCCAGGTTGGCAAACATGTGCTTGTCGTTGCTGAACGGCTGCTGGCCGACCCAGGGCACGCCCTCGCCGCCCATCTGCGTGAAGCCGACGGTGGCGCGGTCCATCCAGATGCTCATGAAATGGCAGCCGATGCCGGCCATGGCGCGCGAACCCTCGGGCACCTTGGTGGAGGTGTTGTGCGGGCAGCCCGAGCAGAACCAGGGCTGGCGGTCACCATGGACCTCCAGCACCTGCATCGCGCTGTCCTTCGCCTGCATCACGGCCAGACGCGCGTCCAGGCGCGCTTCGATGTCTCCGGGCACGCCCAGCGCTTTCAGCCGCTGTGCAATGGCCGACGCGATCAAAGCGGGCGACAGGTCGGCGTTGGCGCGCAGCAAGGTGTTGGCCGTGGGGTTGGCCATCGACCATTCGCCGCCGGGGTGGCCTTCGCCCATGTCGTTGAACTTGCCCAGCACGTTGGGGCGCACGTCGGCGCGCCAGTTGTACAGCTCTTCCTTGAGCTGGTATTCGATGACCTGGCGTTTCTCTTCCACCACCAGGATTTCCTGCAGGCCGGTGGCGAATTCGCGCGTCAGCTGCGCCTCCAGCGGCCAGACCACGCCCACCTTGTGCAGGCGGATGCCGAGCTGCCGGCAGGTGTCGTCGTCCAGCCCCAGGTCCAGCAGCGCCTGGCGCGTGTCGTTGTAGGCCTTGCCACTGGCGATCAGGCCGAAACGGTCGTTCGGGCCTTCGATCACGTTGTAGTTCAGGCGGTTGGCGCGGATGTAGGCCAGCGCGGCGTACCACTTGTAATCAAACAGGCGGGCTTCCTGCTCCAGCGCATGGTCGGGCCAGCGGATGTGCACGCCGCCGGGCGGCATCTGGAAATCCGTGGGCATCTGGATCTGCACCCGCTCGGGGTCGATCATGGCCGTGGCGCTCGACTCGACGATCTCCTGGATCGTCTTCATGCCCGACCAGATGCCGGAGAACCGGCTCATGGCAAATGCGTGGATACCCAGGTCCAGGATCTCCTGCACGCTGGCCGGGAAGAACACCGGGGTGCCGCAGGCCTTGAAGATGTGGTCGCTCTGGTGCGCGGCGGTGGAGCTCTTGGAAACATGGTCGTCGCCGGCCACCGCAATCACGCCGCCCCAGGGCGTGGTGCCGGCCATGTTGGCGTGCTTGAACACGTCGGAGCAGCGGTCCACGCCCGGGCCCTTGCCGTACCAGATGCCGAACACGCCGTCGAACTTGTTGGTGCCGGGCGGCGCAAAGCCCAGCTGCTGCGTGCCCCACAGGGCGGTGGCCGCCAGTTCTTCGTTCACGCCGGGCTGGAACACGATGTTCTGCGCCTTCAGGTAGGGCGCGGCCTTCCACAGCGCCTGGTCGTAGCCGCCGAGCGGCGAACCCCGGTAGCCGCTGATGAAGCCCGCCGTGTTCTTGCCCTGCATCTGGTCGCGCAGGCGCTGCAGCATCGGCAGCTTGACCAGCGCCTGCACCCCGCTCATGAAGGCGCGGCCGTGGTCGAGCGTGTACTTGTCGTCCAGCGTGACGGTTTCCAGCGCTTTGCGGATGTGTTCGGGCAGCGGTGCGTTCATGGGTGCGGTCTCCGGGCGTGTGTGGCGGGCGGCCTTGTGGGCCGGTAAGTCGCCTGCGGCCCGGGTAGGGCGCAGGCTCTAAAGGACTGCAAAGTGTAGGGGGCGCGCGCAGATATGTCTTTGCTTTTTATGCCCGGTTTCAACTACCATGCGCAAGATTCTTGCTCAAAACACCCTGTTTTGGAAACGCTCGACAAATTTGACATCGCCATCCTGCGCGAATTGCAGGCCGACGGCCGCCTGACCAACGCCGAACTCAGCACGCGCGTGGGGCTGTCGGCCGCGCCCTGCTGGCGGCGCGTGCGGGCGCTGGAGGAAGGCGGCTACATCAAGGGCTACCGCGCCGAGATCGACCGCCACAAGATCGGCCTGGGCGTGCTGGCCTTCGTGCGGCTGGACGCCGACCGCAACAACGGCGACGTCACCCGGCAACTCGAAGAGGCCATCCGGGCGATTCCGGAAGTGATCTCCTGCCACTACATCAGCGGCACCGGGACCTTTGAGCTGCAAGTGGTCAGCCGCGACCTCAACAGCTTCAGCCAGTTCGCCCGCGAGGTGTTGATCAACTTGCCCAACGTCAAGGACTTGCACACCAGTTTCTCGCTGGGCGAGGTCAAGGCCAGCAGCGCCTTGCCGTTGGGGCAAGTGTCCGGATAAGCGCCCTTCTTGCTGACAAATATTGTCAGAACAAACCCGAAGGCCGTAGTATTGTTGTCTGCTGGAGTTGATAGTGCCTGTTTCCGTATTCAGAAGTAGCGTTTTGCAACCGTTTTCCGGTAAAGCATATTGGCACGCAAAGTGCTGCAAAGTATCCGCCATCTCATTTTTTCACTCAAGGAGTTCACCATGAAGCGTTCTGTACAACAAGGTTTCACCCTTATCGAATTGATGATCGTGGTTGCGATCATTGGTATCCTGGCTGCCGTGGCCCTACCTGTACAGGGCAACCATCGAAGCTAATGCCTGGCTCCTGCCGTTAATATCAAAATCCGATCACAAAAAGCGGCTACGGCCGCTTTTCTTTTTGCATGGAACTTACCATCCTAATGCCGTGCCTCAACGAGGAGCGCACACTTTCTAGCTGCATTCGCAAGGCACAAGCCTTTCTTGACCGAACAGGTATCGTGGCGGAAATCCTGGTCAGCGACAACGGATCGTCCGATCGATCCAGAGAAATAGCGTCAGAAAACGGTGCAAGGGTGATCCACGTTTCCCAAAGAGGGTACGGTGCAGCACTGAACGCGGGCATCCATGCAGCCCAAGGAAAATTCGTCATCATGGGAGACGCTGACGAGAGCTATGACTTCAGTCAGCTCGACAATTTTGTCCTCGCTCTTCGTAGCGGCGCAGATCTCGTCATGGGCAACCGTTTCAAGGGTGGGATCGCGCCCCGCGCGATGCCACCCCTTCACCGCTACCTGGGAAATCCAGTACTAAGCTGGCTCGGCCGTACTTTTTTTCATGCAAAAATCGGAGACTTTCATTGCGGTCTGCGTGGGTTTTCCCGGGACGCCGTCTTGCGGTTGGGCTTGGTGAGTCCGGGCATGGAATTCGCCACCGAGATGGTGGCAAAGCGGCGCTTGCCGGATACACCATCCATGAAGTCCCGACCACCCTGCGGCCTGACGGGCGAAACCGCCCACCTCATCTACGCACTTGGCGTGACGGCTGGCGACACCTCTTGTTCATGCTCCTGTTCACGCCCGTTGGCTGTTTCTGATACCGGGCGTCTTGCTTACCGGTATCGGCGTCCTCGGCCTGGGGATACTTGCGCGGCCCTCAAGTAATTGGAGCAATCGGGCTGGATGTGCACTCCATGATGTACTTCAGCGCAGGGGTCATTATCGGCTCTCAATTGATTCAATTGCAATATTGGAAATGGATTGCGGTAATTGCGGAAATCGTGCCCGAACCCTTGTGGGTATTCAGAGCCAAGCAGCATACGAGCATTGAGTTCGGATTGATTATTGGCGCGTTGCTTTTAACTGGCTTGGTTTGGTCCATCTCCCCGGTAAAGTATTGGCAGGCAGAGGGTTCGGCGCACTTGATCCTCAATCCACAATGCGATCGGTGATTCCCGCAGTCACACTGCTGGTCATCGGGCTGCAAGCGAGTGCCGGCGCCTTGCTCGCAGGCGCGTTGCAGCTTGCCTGGAAAACCTCACGACACAAATGACAAGTCAAAATATACGGTTTTCTGTGAACTCTTCAAATTTGTCAGTGCGCTTGGAATTGGTGTTCATCCTTTTCCTGATGTGGCTAGTATTTATTTCCATTCCGATTGCGCTTTGGCCATCTTGGAATGAGTTGGGACACGCTCAATCATCATATTTATCTGGGCTGGGTGGCTGAGCACATGCGGTTTGACAAAGACTACATGGCAACAGGCAGCCAAGCCTACCAGTTCCCATACCTTTACTGGCCAGTCTACAAGCTCGCTGCCACCGGATTCAGGGGCGTGCCAGCCGGGATCGTGCTTTCGACACTGCATCTTGTTGTGGTTCCACCGGTCTGGATGATTTCCCGTCTGCTCATTAAAGAACACGGGCTTCTTGGCGTTCTGCTACGAAGCATTGCCGTCATGCTCGCCTTCATGAGTGCCGTGCCATTAAAGACACTTGAAGCCACGGGGAACGACCTTCTTGCCGCAGCGCCGGTTGTTTGGGCTGTAGCGCTGATTCTGCAAGCGATGGCTCTAGACATGACGTCCGCGACAAAAACCAGCATATATGCCGGCCTCTTGGCTGGGCTCGGCGTAGCATGCAAGTTCAGTAACGGACCACTTGTCATCCTTCTTCCTTTTCTCTTTTTACTATTTAAGAGTCCGCTCATAGATCGCCCGAAGTGGTTTGTACTGAATAGTGTTGCTACAGCGATTGGTTTTCTGGTGTGTTTCTCTATTGGGGCTACCATCTCTGGATCGCCTTTGGCAATCCGATATACCCTTTCCCTTGTTTCAGTTATCACATTTTTCTTTCAGCGCCACGGCAAGCAAGCAACAGCACCCACTGAAGGGAAGTTGCTGTGGGCGCTTTTTTTACTGATATTCGCGGCTTTCGTTCCGTGGTTGATGACTACAGGAAATGGGCGCTACTTCATGCCCGTGCTGTTGCTGATTGGCCCTGTCTGTATCGGTCTGATTTGCAGGCTGCCAGTGACCAAGGGAATGAAGGGGGCCATGGCGCTCATCGTTTTCTCGATTCAGGCCGTTGCACTCGCATGGCGAACAACCCCGGCGCCCATTCGACTCGTGGTCATGGATCCTGGATAGAGGCACCTTACTTCTCAGTGGATATTGACCCCGACACCCTCGATTCCTCGGCAACCTACGTCACGATCGCCGGGATGTCAATGTCACTGGTTGCACCATTATTCCCTGACTCATCTCGCTGGATCAACATTTCTGGAATCGGTGGTCTGGACCTTGAAAATCCGGCCTATCGTCCGGTCAGAAAGATGCTGGAGGAGGCGAGACCCTGGGAGTTGTTCCACCGTACACAGCCTAGAGAGGTTCTAACAGGTACAAATCAACCAACGCCAACCGCAGTGGCCAGCATAAATAACGCACTTCGCCCGCACCACATGGCCCTGAAAAGCGCCGACAGACTGCAAATTTCTTGCTTCTACTAGCCTGCGGAACATCACCTTGATTGCGAAGAACGTGCCAGAAGAAGACAAAGATGACCTTCTCCATAAGGCTGGCTTCTGGATATGCTCTCTGAATTTTCCTGTTAATTTTCCCTCCGACTGAACGGCCTAGCATCGAGGAGGGAATCGCAAAACGGCATTCGAGAGAATGGAGGGCTTGTGCCCCCGCTTCAACCAAGGAGCGGTAACGGGATGGCATCCCGCTGGTTATTTACGACCCTACGTTGCCAGTGACTCGATGTTGATCGTCACCCGTACAGGGAAATCTACCTAAATACGAGCGGGCACTGAACCCGCAACGCATCGCGTCAGTTGCCGAAATCATGACGCAGGGCTTTCGTGTTGACTGCAATGGCTTCAGGGCCGCGCTGGCCTACCGTGGGAGCGGGAGATTTGAGACCAATTAAGCGCGTGTTTTCGACACCACCTTCACTCGTACCCAAGTTGGCAATGTAGGAATCACCCGCACGGTGCGGCGCCTGCAGGAAGAACTTCAAGAAATTCTGCCCCACAACTGCCACTGCAATGCGTTGCGTATCACAGCGGTGGATACAGGCTGGTTGAGACTGCCGAGCCAAAATCCAGCACCAGGTCTCCTGAAGTCCGCGACAGCCTAGCCGCGCGCTGCTGCGCTGGGATCAGCGGGAGTTTTGCACGCAGAATGGCATTTTCATGGGTCCCGTGCCCTTGCTCTACTGGACGTGGCGAGTTCAGAGCGCTTGACCTTTGACGCCCTGACCGCAGACGCCAAATCACATTCATTTGCAAAGGGTGATCTGCTCTTGCTCTGCGACGCATCGTGGAGTTGCAATGCATGGAAAGCGGCGCGACTGGCACGCGAGCAGGGAGCAAAAACAGCGATTCTTGTCCATGACCTGATCCCCGTTACACAACCAGAGTACTCATCTGCACTCACGACGAAGATTTTCGAAATATGGCTTCGCCAGATGCTGGCCAACAGCGATGCCATCATTTGCAATTCGAAGGCTGCGGAGACCGACCTGCGGGCCTATGCCGACAAGAATAGGATTGTGTTGCCTCCGACAGACCATTTCCGGCTGGGATGCGATCTCGCTCGCAAGCCGTTTGGGAAATCGACCCGAAGGCAGATCACCAGATTTACAGAATCTGAAGCTCCATGTTTCGCCTCTGTGGGAACGATCGAACCGAGAAAAAACTGGCATGTTGCTGACCGTGTTTGAACAACTTTGGGCGCAAGGGCACAGCATCCGGCTGGTGATACTGGGGCGCCCGAACCCGGATTGCCACACCCTCCTGCAGCGCCTGAAACACCATCCTGAACAAGGCAAGCGCCTGCTTACCGTGTTTGATGGCGCCGATCAAGAACTTGAATACGTCTATTCGCACTGCCGAGCCTTGATTCTCCCTTCCTTGGCTGAGGGATTTGGATTGCCACTGGTGGAGGCCCGCACACGAGGTTGCACAGTGATCGCCAATGATCTTCCGTCTTTTCTGGAATTGGCTGACGAAGGTGTCATTTTCTACAAGGAGAACTCGCAGGAAGAACTTGTCAATTTACTTGTGAAATTTACGGAAGAAGAACAATATAGATCGGAAAGCATTTGTATGCCGCCTTTCTTGGCGGGACAGTGCAGTGCAGCTCATCCAGAGAATCGACTATCTTTTCGACTCACCTAATTGAAAGTAGAAAAAATGGACTTGTCTCTTTCAAAACTTGAGTTTATCGCTCGTCGGATATATGACATGGCGTTTCCTCCGAGTAAATACATACCAAAAAATACCGCCCGAGTGCAGCGATTTTGCTGATGACAAGTTCGAACCAAGCTTAAGAAATCCTGTTTCACAACTCTGCACAGCCAATCAGTTCAAGGAGGAGGAGTTCAGATTTTGGGTGTCTGAGATGCAAGAACCATTTCGGAAGCATCGGAAGTTGTGGAAGTTTGTGTATATTTTGCAGATTCTGAAAAGACATGATCTATTGTCGCCATCCCGACGGGGCCTGGGCTTTGGCGTTGGGAAAGAGCCTCTTCCGGCAGTGATGGCAAAGTACGGTGTCGAAGTACTGGCCACTGACCTCGATACGGCAACAGCTGCCACAAAAGGATGGGTCGAGACGAACCAGCACGCTCATACCTTGGCCGACTTAAATGCTCGAGGCATATGTCCCATGGATTCATTTAGCAGATTGGTCCGCTTTGAGTTTGAGGACATGAATAATATCTCCGAATCTTTTCGAGATTTTGATTTCTGTTGGTCTTCGTGTGCCTTCGAGCACTTGGGCTCCATTGAGGCCGGTTTGGTATTTGTCGAAAACTCCTTAAACTGCCTCAAACCGGGCGGCCTGGCCATACACACGACTGAGTACAACTGCTTTTCTAACGAGCGAACTGCGAAGGTCGGCGGCACAGTGATCTTTAGGATGCGGGATTTTTTGGACTTAGGGAAGAAACTAAGAAAAAATGGGCATGATATCAGATACAACTTTAACAAGGCCTTGATCCAATTGATCACTATGTTGATGCTGCGCCTTACTCGATGACCCTCACCTGAAATTAAGCAATGCAGTACAAACGACCTCTATAGGATTGTTGGTTAGAAAATGTCCATCCTAAACTACGACCATCATCGCAAATAATGCAATTTGCTCGCACTGGGCATTTCTAAGGCGTGCGCTTAAATTCCCTAGCCACATGATGAACATTGCGCTTGAGCCATGATTGGAGGTAAATTTGTTGCCTCTTAGACAATTTTGCTTTAGAGGCACGCGAAGACGGTATATGGTAAATAGTGAGCAAAGAACTAACCAAGCGGATTTGACCATCATCACCATCTCGCGAGATGATGCTGCCGGTCTAGCGCTGACCTTGAAGTCTATTTCGCTTCAGATCGTCCAGCCCTTCGAAGTGGTGGTAGTGCGCTGCGGAACATCACTTGATCTCGATTTGGACGAGTTCGGCATCACAAGCCTAATCGAACGCTCCGATCCGCGAAATGGCATTTCAGGAGCATTTAATGCTGGCTTGGACGCGTCTAGCGCTGCTTGGGTTATGTTCCTGAACGGCGGTGACGAGTTGCATGATGAGTCGACGCTTAAGACGCTGCATGAAGCCATCCAATCGAGTAGTAACCCCACTGTACAAATTATTGGCGGTTTCGCTTAGTTCGTTGAGAGGAGGCAGGGTTCCGGTTTCAACCCGACCTTGATGACAATCTTTATCTTCGCATCAAGCATCCATTTTTTTTTTTTTTTCGGCAAAAGTCTTTCAATTCAGTTGGGCTTTGATACCTTATATGATCCGAATGGATCTCGATTGGTTAGCTCGCTTTGGCGAACGATTTGGCAGTAAGGGGATCTTGTTCATTGATTCTAATTTGGTGCGATATGAACCTGAAGGCGTTTCGTCTCGGCGTTGGATCCTTTTCTATTTGGAAGAGTTGCGCGTGTTGATTGTGCATCCCGTTTACGTTCGACGCATTTTCCGCGTTCTTTTCTGGGATATTCCTTCCCGCCTCGCTAGTCCGACTACATGGAGACGGCGTTTGTCAGGTTGATCGGGCGTCGGGCGGTTCTTGCGACCAACAGATTGAGCCTCGATGAAGTTAGCAGCGACAGCACCTGATCCAAGCCTGGGACTATTCGTTCGTTGCGGTCCCACAGTTTGTCATCTCTTTACATCGATGAATCTGTTGCGTTTGCTCAATTACTTTCGGCTCGACCGTTTGACACCAATTCGAGCAAGGACGCGCCGACGAACGTCATCGGAAGATGACCTGACGGCCGCCTCAGCAGCCCTTTCAAAGTTGTTGTCCTGGACCAGCTCATCTCCATCCCGCTTACGATGCACTACCTGACCTGAGCGATTTGGTCTTTGGATGACCATTAACTCGATTGTCGTCGTCTTGAGTTTTGCCGATTTCGGCATTGGCAATGGCCTGTTAAATGCCATCCGCTGAAGCCAATGGCAAGGATGACCCGCGACGCGATGCGGCGCTATATCCAGTGCCTATGTGGTACTGGGCGCTATCTCCGTTAATCATTCTAGTCTTCCAGGTGGTGTATCCCTTTTTTTATGGGAAAAGCTGTTTAACCTGAAAAACCCGGTCGCGATCGAGGAGATTGGCACCGCCGTTGGAGTGTTTGTCATCATCTTTGCGTTGAACATATCCACCAGCATCATCCAGCGCGTGCAGTTGGGGCTGCTGGGGTTTCAAAGCAACCTGTGGCAAATTGCCGCCGGTCTATTGACGCTCATCGCCATCATCCTATTCATTCAGCTGCAACTAGGGCTTCCCTGGCTGGTGGGCGCCTTGGTGGGTGTGCCGCTGCTGGTGGCTATTCTCAATGGGCTGGTTTTCTTTTTGTTTTCCAGAAAAGACCTCAAGCCGAGATTCCTGCTCGTGACCCCTGCAGCCACCAGGAAAATCGTGAAAACGGGCTTGTTGTTTTTCATCCTCCAGATCACTGCGTCGGTCGCGTTCGCGTCCGACAATATTATTATTGCCAAAATGCTAGGTGCAGAGGCGGTGGGGCATTATGCAGTGCCAGAAAAACTTTTCAACATGATCCCAATGGCACTCGGCATGGTGTTAATGCCGCTTTGGCCGGCCTCGGCAGAGGCCATTGGTCGAGGTGACGGCGCGTGGGTTCGAAAAGCTGAAAAATCAATGATCTTGGCTTTTTGGATTTTCCACGCTGTCTGCCATTGCAATCGTTCGCAGCGGGGTTTATATTGGATCTGTGGGTTGGGGCCACTGTCGACCCGTCTCTCACGCTCCTGATCGGATTTGGCGTGTGGAAGATCTGCGAGGCTTGTGGCAACACGATCTCCATGTTGCTGAACGGTGGCAACGTCGTGGGTTTCCAATTGAAACTGGCCGGCCTTCTGCTGGTCGTGTCCGTGCCGATGAAGCTCCTGATGCTTGGCGAGTTCGGCCTACCCGGTGTCATTTGGGCCACTGTTTTATCGTACTCCTTATGCGTGCTGATTCCGCTTTTGTTTTTCCTTCCGAAAATATTGTCAAAATATAAAAATATCTGACATAAATTCATGTTTGTCAAATTAGTAAATATTATTAAACTCGTACTCGACAGCGGCGCGGCTTTTGATTCCGC
>JADKHE010000003.1 GCA_016721925.1 Candidatus Skiveiella danica | reverse complement strand
CACCGCCGCGATCGCCCAGCCCACGCCCGGGAGCCTGAATCTCTCGGGCGACTGGACCGCGCGCGGCATCGGGAAAAGCAGCTCGAATCCACCGGCGCGGCAGCCGGCCCGGCGGCAACGGCCGATGGCGCCGGGGTCACGGCGATGGATTCGGCCGGCGCGTGGGTGATGCACAAGCTGCTCTCGCCTGCGCGATGCGGGCACGCCGGTGACGCTGCAGGGCCTGCGCCCGGAGTTCGCCCGGCTGCACGAGGCGGTGGTGCAACAGGTCGCCGCCCAGGCCGCGCTGCCTGCGCCGCCAGCCGTCGGCAGGCCGTCGGCCCTGGCGCGTGTCGGTCAACGTGCGGCTGAGGCTGGCGAGCAGGCGCTGGCGATGCTCAGCTTCGTGGGCGAGACCGCGCTGGCGCTGGCCGCCAGCCTGGCGCACCCGGCGCGCATCCGCTGGCGCCCGATCCTGTTCAACATCCGCAGCGCCGGCTTTGACGCACTGCCCATCGTCGGGCTGCTGTCGCTGATGCTGGGCATCGTCGTGGCCTACCAGGGCGCCGCGCAACTGCGGCAATACGGCGCCAACATCTTTGTGGCGGACCTGGTGGGGCTGTCGATGCTGCGCGAGTTTGCGCCGCTCATCACCGCCATCATCATCGCCGGGCGATCGGGCTCGGCCTATGCCGCGCAGATCGGCACCATGGCGGTGACCGAGGAGATCGACGCCATGCGCACCCTCGGCATCGCGCCGCTGGAACTGCTGGTGTTGCCCAAGCTGGTGGCGCTGGTGATCGTGCTGCCCCTGCTCACCGTGTTTGCCGACGTTCTGGGCGTGGTCGGCGGAATGATCATGGCGCGCGCGCAGCTCGGCGTGGGGTACGGCGAGTTCCTCGACCGCTTTGTCAAGGCCGTCAGCACCACGTCCTACCTGATCGGCATCGGCAAAGCGCCGGTGTTCGCGGCCATCATCGTGATGGTGGGCTGCTTCCAGGGTTTTCGCACCCGGGGTGGCGCGGACAGCGTGGGCCGCCAGACGACGCGCAGCGTCGTGCAGTCGATCTTCCTGGTGATCCTGGCCGACGGCTTGTTCTCGGTCGTCTTCAGCGCACTGGACCTCTGACATGCCAGCCGTTGCTGCTCCCCGCGAGGCTGTCATCGAGCTCAGCAAGGTCTCGACGCGCTTTGGTGCGCATGTGGTGCACACCGACGTCACGCTGGAGGTGCGCCGGCAGGAGATCTTCGCGGTGATCGGCGGCAGCGGGTCGGGCAAGTCCACGCTGTTGCGCGAAATGATCCTGCTGCAGCGCCCCAACGCTGGCGACATCAAGGTTCTGGGGGTCGACCTGGCCGACATCACGGACGAAGCGGCCCTGGCCCTGCGCCAGCGTTGGGGCGTGATGTTCCAGCACGGCGGCCTGTTCGGCTCGTTGACGGTGCTCGAGAACGTCGGCCTGCCGCTGCGCGAGCACACCGACCTCGACGACACGCTGATCGACGACATCGCCACCTGGAAGATCGCGATGGCTGGGCTCAAGCCGGAGGTGGCGGCGCAGTATCCGTCGGAGCTCAGCGGCGGGATGATGAAGCGCGCCTCGCTGGCGCGCGCCCTGGCGCTGGACCCCGAGCTGCTGTTCCTGGACGAGCCGACCGCCGGCCTGGACCCGGAAAGCGCGGCCGGCGTGGACGAGCTGGTGCTCAGGCTGCGCGACCAGTTCGGCCTGACCGTCGTGATGATCACGCACGACCTGGACCTGTTGTGGCAGGTGACCGATCGCGTTGCCGTGCTCGGCGAGGGCACGGTGCAAGGCATCGGATCGATGGCGGAACTCGCGCAGCTGGACCGCCCGGCCATCAGGCCGTTCTTTGACGGACCGCGCGCCCGCGGCGCATCCCCCCGATCGACCGGCCCCACGGGAGAAACATCATCGAAACCAAAGTGAGCTATTCCATCGTCGGCGCGTTTGTCATCGTGCTGGGCGCGGTGCTGGTGGCGGGCGTGCTCTGGCTGGCCTCCGGCGGCGCGTGGCAGAAGAAAGTCGACCTGTACCGGGCCATCGAAGACGAGTCGGTGGCGGGCCTGAATCTGAACGCGCCGGTCAAGTACAACGGTGTGGACGTCGGCAGGTGCGCGCCATCGAGCTCGATCATGCCAACCCGAACCGCGTCAACCTGCTGTTTGCCATCGAGCGCGGCACGCCCATCCGTGAAGACACCATTGCCGTGCTGAAGACGCAGGGGCTGACCGGCATCGCCTATGTCGAACTCAGCGGTGGTGCGGCGGATTCGCCGCCGCTGCTGGCCACCCCCGGCAACGAGTACCCGCTGATCCGCACCAAGCCGTCGCTGAGCGCGCGGCTGGAGAACATCCTGACCAGCGTGCTGACCAAGCTCGACGGCACCTCGAACGCCATCAACGCGATTCTCAGCGCCGAGAACCAGGCGGCGTTCAGGAGCGCGATGGCCGACATCGCCACCGTGGCGCGCACCATCGCCGCGCGCCGCGACACGATTGACGCCGGCATCACCCAGGCCGGACGCACGCTGGACAACACGGCCAAGGCCACCGTGCAGCTGGAGGCCGTGGTGGCCCGGATCGGGCGCAGCGCCGATGCCGTCGAGAAGATGGGCACGGAGGTCGCCCGGACCAGCCTCAGCGCGGGCAAGGCCGTCGATGCGGTCGGCGCCGATGTCAATCGCTTCAGCACCGAGACGCAGCCCGAGCTGGAGCGTCTGCTCGGCGAACTCGGCGCGCTGGCACCTCGCTGCGCCGCCTGAGCGAGCAGACCACACGGGATCCGCGCGGCCTGATTTTCGGGCGCACACCGGTGCCCGATGGCCCCGGGGAAAAAGGAGGTGCCCCATGAACCCGAATCAACCAAACCACCCCACCCGAGCCCGCACCTTGTGCCGGCGTCTTGCCGCCGGCCTCGCACTGCTGGCCCTGGGCGCCTGCAGCGCGCTGAGCCCCGGCGCCAGGCCGCCGCCGGCTTTTTATGCGCTCGAAGCGCCGCCGGCCCCGGCTGGCGCGGTATTGCCGTCCGGCTCCAACGCTTCGACGCGCACGCTGATCATCAACCCGCCACAGGCGGCCGCCGGCTTTGACAGCCCGCGCATCATTTACGTGCGCGAACCGCACCGGCTGGACTACTTCGCGCACAGTGAATGGGTCGAGCCGCCGGCCCGCATGCTGGGCCCGCTGATGGTTGCCGCCATCGAGCGCACCGGGGCCTTTCGCGCCGTGGTGCTGACGCCCGGCGCCGCGACGGGCGAGTGGCGGCTGGACACCGAGATCATCCGGCTGCAGCAGGACTTCCAGACAACGCCGAGCCGGGTGCGCTTCACCCTGCGCGCCACCCTGGTGGACGAGGGGACCCGCCGCGTGATCGCCGTGCGCGAGTTCGACAGCAGCATCACGGCCACCCGCGACGACCCCTATGGCGGCGTGGTGGCCGCGAACCGCGCGGTGCAGGGCGCGCTGGCCGACCTGTCCCTGTTTTTATCTGAAAGACCTCAATGAACACCTCCAAACTCATCGGCATCATCCTGATCGTGCTGGGCGGCCTCGGCCTGGCCTACGGCGGCTTCAGCTACACCAAGGAAACCAGCGCTGTGAAGCTTGGGCCGCTGGAGCTCAAGGTCCAGGAGCGTGAACGCATCAACATCCCGCTGATCGCCAGCGCCGGCGCCATCGCCGCCGGTGTGCTCCTGTTGGCCCTGGGACGCAAATAGCCGGATCAGGTTCGCCCGGCGGGCCCGCCCGCGGCGGTGGCTGCCGGGCCCGGGCCGGTGGCGCCCGACGGGCGGGGCCGTGCCATGCCACGGGACGCTGTGGCGTCAGCGGACCGCTGGTAAAATCAACGCAAAGGCTGCTGCCCCGGCAGCCTTTTGCTTTTTCAGTCATCCGGGGCCATGTAGAGGAACACCATGTACAAAAACCTCGTGCCGGCGGGCGCTTTGGCGCTCGCGGCCGTCTGTTTTTCCCTTCCCGTTTTTTCGCAACCCAAGCCAGCCGCCGGTGAGCCCGTCAAGGCCGGTTTTGTCTATGTCTCGCCGATCACCGAGGCCGGCTGGACGAAGCAGCACGACGAGGGCCGCAAGGCCGTCGAGGCCGCGCTGGGTGCGGGCGTCAAGACCACCTTCGTCGAGAACGTGCCCGAGGGCGCCGACGCCGAGCGTGTGATCCGCGACCTGGCGCGCCAGGGCCACCAGATCATCTTCACACCCAGCTTCGGCTACATGGAGCCCACGCTGAAGGTGGCGAAGGAATTTCCGGAGGTGAAGTTCGAGTCGATCACCGGCTACAAGACGGTGGACAACGTCGCGGCCGCGAACGCGCGCTACTACGAGGGTCGCTACCTGGCGGGCATCGCCGCCGGCCGCATGACGCAGACCGGCGTGGCGGGCTACGTGGCGGGCTTTCCGATTCCGGAGGTGCTGCAGGGCATCAATGCCTTTACGCTGGGCATGCGCTCGGTCAACCCCAAGGCGCAGGTCAAGGTGGTGTGGCTCAACGCCTGGTTCGACCCGCCGCGCGAGCGCGACGCGGCCATGACGCTGTTCAACCAGGATGTGGACGTGATCGCCTTTCACACCGGCAGCACGGCCGTGATGGCGGCCGCCCAGGAGCGCGGCAAGCTGGCCGTGGCCTACCACTCCGACATGCGCAAGGTGGCGCCCGACGCGCAGATCGTGGCGGTGACGCACCAGTGGGGCGACTACTACACGCGGCGCATTCAGGCGGCGGCCAACGGCACCTGGACCAGCGGCAAGGTCTGGGGCGGCGTGAAGGAGGGCATGATCCGGGTCGGCGATTTTGGATCGAAGGTGCCCAAGGCGGTGCAGGCGGAGGTGCTGGCGCGCCAGAAGGACATCGCGAGCGGCAA
The DNA here is from genome assembly GCA_016721925.1 of Candidatus Skiveiella danica. GTDB lineage: Bacteria > Pseudomonadota > Gammaproteobacteria > Burkholderiales > Burkholderiaceae_C > Skiveiella > Skiveiella danica. The sequence goes on along the minus strand of JADKHE010000003.1, from coordinate 351,659 downwards.
GCTCAGGCCCTTTGCCGGTCCGATCGTCGACAACGAGGGCCGGGAGGTGGTGCCCAAGGGCCAGGCGATGACGGACGAGCAGATACTCACTATGAACTTTCTCGTATCCGGTGTGCAGGGACGCATCGCAAAATAGGCGCATGAAAGCCTGGCGCGCCTCCCTCCTGCGATTTGACGACGACGGCCGTGCCGTTTTTGACACGGACGGCCTGCTCGTCACCGGGCCCGACGCGGCGGGCCGGCGGGTGGTCATCGCGGTGGGCGACCATGACGCGCTAGTGGCCCGCTTCCCCGGCGTGCCGGTGACACATCTGCCCGGGCGCATCCTCGCGCCGGGTTTTCTCGACCTGCACATCCACTACCCGCAGACCGACGTGATCGGCTCGCCGGCCGAGGGCCTGCTGCCCTGGCTGGAGCACTACACCTTTCCGCACGAGGCGCGGTTTTCCGAGGCGACCTACGCCACCGACGTCGCGACCTTCTTTCTGGACGAACTCGCGCGCAACGGCGTGACGACCGCGCTGACCTTTGCCACCTCGCACCCGACCTCGGTGAATGCCTTGTTCACCGAGGCCCGCCAGCGTGGCCTGCGCCTGATCACCGGCAAGGTGCTGCAGGACCGCCACAGCCCTGACGGCGTGCGTGACCAGACCGAGCAGAGCCTGATCGATACCGAGGCGCTGATCAACAGATGGCACGGCGTGGACCGGCTCGGCTACGCGATCACGCCGCGCTTTGCGCCGAGCTGCAGCGAGGCGCAGCTGACGGGCGCGGGCGAGCTGGCGGCGCGCTACCCCGACGTGTGGATCCAGTCGCATGTGTCGGAGAACCTCGATGAAGTGCGCTGGGCGCGTGAGCTGTTTCCGGCCTCGCGCTCGTATCTGGCGGTGTATGACGACCATGGGCTGATGCGCGAGCGCGCGGTCTATGCGCACTGCATCCACTTCGACGACGACGACCGCGCGCTGATGCGCGACACCGGCACGGCGGCAGCCGTCAGCCCCACCAGCAACCTGTTCCTGGGCAGCGGATTTTTCGATTACGCGGGTGCGGAGCGCGTCGGCTTCCGCTACGGGCTGGCCAGCGACGTGGGCGGCGGCACCAGCTTCAGCCCGTTCCACACCATGCTGGCGGCCTATACCGCCGGGCGCGAGGGCCAGACCAAGGCCGGCCTGAGCCTGAGCCCGCAGCACCTGTGGTGGCAGCACACGGCCGGTGCGGCGGCGGCCCTGGATCTCGCCGGGGTGGTGGGCAACCTGCAGCCGGGCCATGAAGCCGACTTCATCGTGCTGAATCCGGCGGCTACGCCGCTGCTGGCGCGCCGCACGGCGCAGGCGCAGAGTCTGGACGAACTGCTGTTCGCGATGATCGTGCTCGGCGATGACCGGCTGGTGGAAAGAACCATCATTTCAGGGTGAAAAAGGCCTTTTCCCAGCTCAGGGCGGTCATTGTTTGCTTCAAATAGCGTAGCGTCACCGGGTCAGTTTTTTCTCGCGCAGGTAGGCGGCCAGGCCGCAGTAGCCGTCCTTGAACAGGATGTCGTTCTCGGTCTTCGCCGGCAACAGCTTCTCCTTGAGTTCGGCTGCCGCCTGATTGCCCTGGGTCTGGCGGATGAAACCGATGGTCTGCTCGAACCTCGACACCTCGGCGCGGCAGGGGTCGTTCACCGTCATGTTCGGTGTCAGCGCCGCCGAATTGCCCTGTGCCAGGGTCTGGGGTCCCCAGGCCGCCACCAGCAAGCCGAGGCCGAATATCCTGTTCTTTCGCGTCATAAGCACCTTTCCTTGGGTCTGGATGGCAAGCATGAATCATTCCCGTGACACGCGTGTGGTGCCGCGCAAATGGCACCTGTTGACGTTCCGGTATGCACCCGCATGGGGCTGGGCGCCGCCTACAATGGCGCCGCAGGAGTGGCCACGATGAGCATCAAAAGCGACAAATGGATCCGCCGCATGGCCGAGCAGCACGGCATGATCGAGCCTTTCGAGCCCGGCCAGATCCGCCAGCGCCGACGGCAAGAAAATCATCAGCTACGGCACCAGCAGCTATGGCTACGACATCCGTTGCGCGCCGGAATTCAAGGTGTTCACCAACATCCACAGCACCGTGGTGGACCCGAAAAATTTTGACGAGAAGAGCTTCGTCGATTTCAACGAGGACGTCTGCATCATCCCGCCGAACAGCTTTGCGCTGGCGCGCACGATGGAGTATTTCCGCATCCCGCGCAACGTGCTGACGATCTGCCTGGGCAAGAGCACCTACGCGCGCTGCGGCATCATCGTCAACGTCACGCCCTTCGAGCCCGAGTGGGAGGGCTACGTGACGCTGGAGTTCTCCAACACCACGCCGCTGCCCGCGAAGATCTATGCCGGAGAAGGCTGCGCGCAGGTGCTGTTCTTCGAAAGCGACAAGGACGATGTCTGCGAGGTGTCGTACAAGGACCGCGGCGGCAAGTACCAGGGCCAGCGCGGCGTCACGCTGCCCAAGGCCTGAAACAGTCCGCTCTCAGCGACCCTTGGCTGACCCGGCCAAAGTCTGCAGGGCACAGCGGGCGGCGGCCAGGTCCCAGCCGGCCCAGCCGCAGCTCTTGAACAGTACCGGCCCGGCGAGCGTGACGGGGTCGTGAAAAGCGGCATCGATGCGCACCACATCGGCCAGGGATTCAAAGCGGCTCACGTCCAGTCCCGCCTGCAGCAGGTCGCCGGCTTCGTGCAAGGCCTGCGGCGTGTCCACGACCACCCGCCCGGTGTGAGCGACATGACGGCACAGTGCCGGCGCGAGCTCCACCATCGTCGGTGTAAAGGCGCCGACGGCGGCAATGAAATGCCCGTGGCCGGGCAGGGCGCGCAGGGCCACGCCGCTGGCCGGTGTGCAGGTCACGACCAGCGGGCAGTCGGCCAGCGCGGCGTCGGGGTCGGTCGTGATTTCAGCGCGCAGGCCGCGCGCCTGCGCGTGAAGGGCCAGCGCGTCTGCGCTGGCCTCGCTGCGCGAGGCAATCACCGCCGCTTTGACGTCCAGGACATCGGCAAACGCATCCAGATGGGCGCGTCCCTGCACGCCGGCGCCCACGATCAGCAAGGGGCCTTCTGGCCGGGGCGCCAGCCGTTGGGCCGCCAGCGCCGAGACGGCCGCCGTACGGCGCGCGGTGACGGTGGGACCGTCCAGCAACAAAGCCCGCGTGCCAGTGGCCACATGGGTGACGATCACGTCGCCCTGGATGGTGGGGCGAGCACTGCCTGTGTTGGCGGGTGTGAACGTGATCAGCTTGGTGATGGCAATGTGGGCATCGTGCGCTGGCATGACGAACAGGCTGCCGCCACCGGGCAAGGGCTGCACCAGCCGCGCGGGCACGTGAACCTGGTCATCGAGCAGCAACTGCACCAACGCCTGGAGCAGCGCGGGCCAGGGCAGGGCGGCGGCGGTCTCGGCAGGTCCGAGTACGCGGGATTCGGTTGAGAGATCGGCCATGGCCCGACTGTAGCGAAGGGGCGTGCGTCCGATCAATGGGTCTGGCCGGCCGCGATGCGCAGGTCCTGCGACGTGGTCAGCGCCACGCGCACGGCCAGCCGCAGGCCGTGGACGATGCCCTCCAGCGGCATCGACGGCGTGCCCTGTTCCGGCAGCCAGGGCACATGGATGAAACCGCCGCGAACCCGGCGCCAGCCGCGCTGCGTGGCGAGGAAGTGCATCAGTCCGTAGAACACCTGGTTGCAGACAAAGGTGCCTGCCGTCTGTGAAACCTCCGCAGCCAGCCCCTGGCGCTGGAGCGCCACCCGCATCGCTTTCACTGGCAGGGTGCTGAAGTACGCTGCAGGGCCGCCGGCCACCACGGGCTCGTCGACGGGCTGGGCCAGGGCGTTGTCGGCGATGCGGGCGTCGATGAGGTTGATGGCCACGCGCTCCAGCGACAGTGCTGCCCGCCCGCCGGCTTGCCCGACACAGACCACCAGTGTGGGGCGGTGCGCCATCATCAACGTTTGCAGGTGTTCCAGCGCGGTGCCGAAGACGGTCGGAATCCGGGCCGAAACGATGCGGTGGCCGGCGATGCGCCGCCCATGCAGAGCCTGAACGGCCAGCCAGCTTGGGTTCAAGGCTTGGCCACCGAACGCATCGAAGCCGGTCATCAGCACACTGGGGGTGCGCGCTCGGATCGGGGGCGGTACGGCTACCATCGGGCAAATGTATCGCAGCGCGGCTGCGTGAGGAGTGCGGGCATGAAATGGGAAGGCAACCGGGAATCGGACAACGTCGAAGACCGCCGCGATGGCGGTGGCGGCGGTGGGGGTGGTGGCCTGGGCGGCCTGGTCGGGGGGCGGGGGATTGGCATCGGAACGATCGTCATCGCCTTGATTGGCGGCTGGGCCTTCGGCATCAATCCGCTGACGATTCTGGGCCTGCTCAGCGGGGGCGGTGCGCCTCCTGCGCAGGTGCAGCAGATGCCGGCGCACAAACCGCCGGCCGATGACCGCATGGCCAAGTTCGTCTCCACGGTTCTGGCGGACACCGAGGACGTGTGGACCGACATCTTTGCCAAGGGCGGCGCGAAATACCAGGATCCGCGTCTCGTGCTGTTTCGCGGCGCCACACCCACCGCCTGCGGCACCGGGCAGGCGGCGATGGGTCCGTTTTACTGCCCGGCGGACCGCAAGGTCTATATCGACCTGGGCTTCTACGAAACGCTGAAGAACAAGCTGGGCGCGCCCGGCGAATTTGCCCAGGCCTACGTGATCGCCCACGAGGTGGGCCATCACGTGCAGAACCTCATGGGCATCAGCGCCAGGATGGAGCAGATGCGCGCCAAGGTCAGCCCGGCGCAGTACAACGCGCTGAGCGTTCGGCTGGAACTGCAGGCCGACTGTTTTGCCGGCGTCTGGGCCAACCATGCGCAGAACGCGCGGCAGATTCTGGAGAACGGTGATATCGAGTCGGCCATGAACGCGGCTGCGCGCATCGGCGACGATGCCCTGCAGAAGCAAAGCCAGGGCTATGTGGTGCCCGAAAGCTTCACGCACGGCACCAGTGCCCAGCGCACCCGCTGGTTCAACAACGGGTTGCAGAACGGCAGCGTCAAGGCCTGCGACACCTTCAGCACGAAGAATCTGTAATAAACGACCCTATCCCAGCGTCGGATAGCCATTTGACGCTATTGAAGGCGTAGCGACGTCCGCGTGGCGCCGGCACTGTCGGACCAGCGCCACGCTTGCGTTTGGCAGGGTTTGCCCTGAGTGAGACAATACTGGGCTAAATGACATCCTCCTTTTCCAATCTTTCGCTGGCCGAACCGCTGGCGCGCGCCGTGGCCGAAATGGGCTACGAGTCCATGACACCGATCCAGGCCGAGGCCATTCCTGTCGTGATGACCGGGCAGGACGTGATGGGGGCCGCCCAGACCGGAACCGGAAAGACCGCCGCCTTCTCGCTGCCCCTGCTACACCGCCTGCTCAAGCACGAAAACAGCTCCACATCGCCCGCGCGCCATCCGGTGCGCGCCCTGGTGCTGCTGCCCACGCGCGAATTGGCCGACCAGGTCGCCCAGCAGGTCAAGCTCTATGCCAAGTACACCAACCTGCGCAGCGCCGTGGTGTTCGGCGGCATGGACATGAAGCCCCAGACGCTGGAGCTCAAGCGCGGCGTCGAGGTGCTGGTGGCCACGCCGGGGCGGCTGCTGGACCACATCGAGGCCAAGAACGCGGTGCTGAACCAGGTGGAGTACGTGGTGCTCGACGAGGCCGACCGCATGCTCGACATCGGTTTCCTGCCCGACCTGCAGCGCATCCTGTCCTACCTGCCCAAGCAGCGCACCACGCTGCTGTTCTCCGCGACCTTCTCGCCCGAGATCAAGCGCCTGGCCAACAGCTACCTGCAGAACCCGGTCACCATCGAGGTGGCGCGGCCGAACGAGACCGCCTCCACCGTGGAGCAGCGGTTTTACAGCGCCAATGACGAGGACAAGCGCCGCGCCATCCACCAGGTGCTCAAGACCCGCGGCATCAAGCAGGCCTTCATCTTCGTGAACAGCAAGCTCGGCTGCGCCCGGCTGGCCCGTAGCCTGGAGCGAGAGGGCCTGAAGACCACCGCCTTGCACGGCGACAAGAGCCAGGACGAGCGCCTGAAAGCGCTGAACGCCTTCAAGGCCGGCGAGGTGGACCTGCTCGTGGCCACCGACGTGGCCGCGCGCGGCCTGGACATCAAGGATGTGCCGGCCGTCTTCAATTTCGACGTTCCGTTCAATGCCGAGGACTATGTGCACCGCATCGGCCGCACCGGCCGCGCGGGCGCCTCCGGCCTGGCGGTGACGCTGGTGTCCGGCAGCGACGCACGGCTGATTGCCGACATCGAGAAGCTGCTGAAGGCCAAGATCGAGGTCGAGGCGCTCGAGTACGACGAAGACCGTCCGCGCGGTCGCATCAACACCGGTCGGCGCGCCTGGGGCGAAGACGACCCGCGCGACGTGCTCGACGCGCCGCGCGAAAGCCGCGAACCCCGCGAGCGGCGCGAGCCCCGCGGCTACCGCCCGCCAGCGCCGCCGCGCGACCCGTTCTTCGACAAGCCCTACGAAGCGCCCGCCGCCGACGCGCCCCCGACGTGGGAAACCCCTGGCGGTGCGGCGCCGGTGCGCAGCACGGTATCGGCCAACATCAAGACCAAGCGCAAGGTTGCCGCCTTGTTCAAGACGACCGCCTGAGGCGAGGCCCCGTTCGGGCGATGATTCCAACGGGTCCCTTTCCCGGAAATCTGGAGAAAACAGCCTTTCCCCAGCGTCGGATGGTCGCAGGATGCTGCAAAATAAATAGCGATCCGGTCACTTGCCTTTTCCAGGCTTCAGCATCTGCGGGCATTTCACCTGGATGAGCTCATGTCGGCCCGCGTCGTCCAGGCGCAGCGCGCTCAAGTGGCCGCCCCAGACGCAGCCGCCGTCCAGCGCATACACATCGTCGCGCCCCAGCCAGCCCAGCGTGGACCAGTGCCCGAAGGCCACGGCGACATCGGCCGTGCGCCGACCCGGCACGTCGAACCAGGGCAGGTAACCCTCGGGCCCGCTGTCGGCGCCCTCCTTGAACGCGAACTCCATCACGCCCTGGGGTGAACAGAAGCGCAGGCGGGTCAGGGCATTGACGACCACGCGCAGCCGGTCGTGGCCCGTCAGTTGCTCATCCCAGGCGGCCGGTTCGTCGCCGTACATGTGGTGCATGAAGTCATGGTGCTCGGGGCCGGCCAGCACGGAGGAAAGTTCGCCGGCAAGGGCCAGGGTGCGTTCGCAGGTCCACGCGGGCAACACGCCGGCATGCACCATGAGCACGCCGCGCTCATAGATCGCCATGTCGCGCTGGCGCACCCAATCCAGCAGTTCGTCGCGGTCGGGCGCGTCGAGGATGTCGTTGATGGTCTCCTTTTTTTTGTGCTTGCGCGCGCCGGCGGCCACCGCCAGCAGGTGCAGGTCGTGGTTGCCCAGCAGGCAGCGCGCGGAATTGCCATAGCGGATCAGTCGGCGCAGCACGCCGAGCGAATCGGGCCCGCGATTGACCAGGTCGCCGAGCACGAAGATCGTGTCGCGGCTGGGTGAGAATCCGAGCGTGTCGAGAAGGCGGTCGAGGGCGTCATCGCAGCCCTGTACATCGCCGATACAGTAAAGTGCCATGGTGTTGATTTTCCACCGGCCACGGGCCGGTCATTCATGGATTTCCTGCTGATTGCGTTCCTGACCCTGCTCAACGGGCTGTTCGCCATGTCGGAACTGGCGCTGGCCTCAAGCCGCAAGGCCCGTCTGGCGGCCATGTCCGAGTCCGGCGACAAGGGGGCAACGGCGGCGCTCAAGCTGCTGGAGAACCCGACCCAGTTCCTGTCCAGCGTGCAGGTCGGGATCACGTCGATCGGCATGCTCAACGGCATCGTGGGCGAGGCGGCTTTCAGCGACGATCTGGCGCACTGGCTGCACGGCCTGGGCCTGGCCGATCGCGCCGCAGGCATCGTGGCAACCGCCACGGTCGTCACCTTGATCACCTTCATCACGATCATTTTTGGCGAACTGGTGCCCAAGCGCATCGGGCAGCTGTATCCGGAAACGGTGTCGCGCTGGGTCGCTCGGCCGATGCGGGGCATGGCGACGGCAGCCAAGCCGTTTGTGCACTTGTTGTCGATGACCACTCACGGTGTGCTTAAGCTGTTGCGTATCGACACCTCGCGAACCCGGCCGGTGACCGAGGAGGAGATCAACGCCAGCCTGGAGGAAGGGGTCGATGCGGGGCTGATCGAAGAACATGAGCACCAGATGGTTCGCAACGTGTTTCATCTGGACGATCGGCTGCTGACCTCCCTTATGGTGCCGCGTGTGGACATCGACTGGCTCGACGCCGGCAGCACCGTGGCGCAAAGCCTGGACCAGGCCGGTCGTGGCGGCGAACACGGTACCCATTCGTGGTACCCGGTCTGCCGCGGGGGCCTCGAGGAGGTGGTCGGTCTGATCAGCGTGGCGCAGCTGCTGCGGCTGGGGCGGGAACACCCCGGACCGATCGAGGACCATGTCGTGCCGGCCACCTTTGTACCCGAGACGCTCACGGGCATGTCCTTGCTCGAACAGTTGCGCGAGCGCTCGGGCCGCATGGTGTTCGTGGTGGACGAATATGGCGTGGTGCAGGGCCTGGTGACGCCGCGCGATCTGCTGGAGGCGATCACCGGGGAGTTGCAGCCCGGCGCCCAGCTGGATGCCTGGGCCACGCCGCGGGATGATGGCTCCTGGTTGCTGGACGGACTGATGCCGATCAATGAACTCAAGGCACGGCTGGATATTCGCGAATTGCCGGACGAGGAAAAGGGGCGTTTCAACACGCTTGCCGGTTTGCTGATGTCGGTATCCGGCCGTCTGCCTGCCGTGGCCGAACGAATCACCTGCGCCCAGTGGATTTTCGAGGTGGTTGATCTGGATGGAAAGCGCATTGACAAGGTGCTGGCTCAACCGCAGATGCCGTCGGGCCTGTCGGTTGATTGAACGGTCGACCGGCCACTCCTGCTGCAATATGGATGTGTGGGTTTGGAATCTATTCGGATGGCAAGCGCCATAATCCGGCCCTATAATCCAGTTTCCGATTAATTCCAGTTCATGGAGCGAATATGTCCACCTATAAAGAACTTCTGCAGCAGCGTGAAGCGCTCGAGAGCAAAATCGCCGAAGCGCGGCAACGTGAAATCAGCCAGGCCGTGAGCCAGGCTCGCGCGTTGGTGGCCGAGTTCGGCCTGACGGCTCAGGACGTGTTTCCCACTGGCAAGGCCCGCGCTGCGACGTCCGGCAGCAAGGTGGCCGCCAAATACCGTGATCCCGCAACGGGCAAAACCTGGACCGGCCGTGGCAAGGCGCCAAAATGGATCGATGGTCAGGACCGGACCAAGTTTCTCATTGGCTGATCAGACGTCTGTTTTTCCGCGGTACGGATCCTAGTTATCCGGGTGCCGTGCTGATGAACCCCCATCCTGCTGAAAGGAATGGGGGTTTTTTTCAGGCTCGTCTTCTGGCGTTTCCGGTTTCAAGGCCATGCTTTTGCCCACCGAGGTTGAATGCAACGATTCAACCGTCGCATGTTTCCCCTCTGGTTTAGCCCCGCTGGTTCATGGAATATTCGGATATCTCCAAATAATCGCAATGGACAGTTTTCAGAACTCCGAGGTATGTCCGGATGGTTTGAAGGCCGGGAGCCTGAAACAACGCCATGAAACAGCAAGACTTTGTCCCGAACGCAGGTTGCTCCGGCCGTCGAGCGTTGACCCATGCGATCAACTGGGAACGCCACATCAACTACCACGGGTGATGGGCATCTCGACGTCGCGGTGCAACAGCATGTGCTTTGAGAATTCGAGCTTGGCCAGCGACGCACGGTGCACCTCGTCCGGGCCGTCCGCCAGGCGCAGCGTGCGCTGGTGCGCGTAAGCATAGGCAAGCGGGAAGTCGTCCGATACGCCGCCACCGCCGTGGGCCTGGATGGCCCAGTCGACGATCTGGCAGGCCATGTTCGGGGCGACGATCTTGATCATGGCAATTTCAGCCTTTGCCACCTTATTGCCAACGGTGTCCATCATGTAGGCGGCCTTGAGCGTCAGCAGGCGGGCCTGCTCGATCATGCAGCGGGCCTCGGCCACACGTTCCTGCCAGACGGATTGGCGAGCGATTTCCCGGCCGAAAGCGACCCGCGTATTGAGGCGTTTGCACATCAGCTCGAGCGCACGCTCGGCGCAGCCGATGGAGCGCATGCAGTGGTGGATACGGCCCGGACCGAGGCGCCCTTGGGCGATTTCGAATCCGCGCCCTTCGCCCAGCAGCAGATTCGTGGCGGGAACCCGCACGTTCTCCAGCAGCACTTCCATGTGGCCGTGGGGCGCGTCGTCCCAGCCGAAGACGGTCAGGGGGCGAACCACCGTGATGCCCTTGGCGCTGGACGGCACGACGATCATGGATTGTTGCTCGTGCCGGCCTGCGTCGGGATTGGTCTTGCCCATGACGATATAGACCGCGCAACGCGGGTCGCCCGCACCGGACGACCACCATTTGCGGCCGTTGATCACGTATTCGTCGCCATCGCGTTCGATCCGGCAGCGGATGTTGGTGGCATCCGACGAAGCCACTTCCGGCTCGGTCATGAGGAAAGCCGAGCGGAATTCACCCTTGAGCAGCGGCTCGAGCCACTGGTCTTTCAGCGATTCGCTCGCATAGCGCTCCAGTGTTTCCATGTTCCCAGTATCGGGAGCCGAGCAGTTGAAGACTTCGGCGGCAAACGGCACACGTCCCATGATCTCGCACAGGGGCGCGTATTCCAGATTGGACAGACCTTCAGGGGCTCGCGGCGATTTTGGGAGGAAGAGATTCCAGAGGCCGGCGGCGCGTGCCTTGGGTTTCAGCTCCTCGATGAGGGTGGTCGGCACCCATGGATTGCCCTTCGCACGGTTTTCTGCGATCTCGCGGAAGAAGCGTGCTTCGTTGGGGTAAATGTATTCGTCCATGAACTTCAGCAGGCGGGCCTGCATGTCCTTGACTTTGGGGCTGTAGTCGAACTCCATTGCGATCTCCTGTGGCGGATAAAAAAGTGTCAGGCTCTCTGGGCAAACTTCCACGCCAGTTCGGCCATGGGCCGCGCGCCCTCGCCGGACTTGATGGCCTGGGCGCTGGAAGCGGTTCCGGCCTCCACGCGCTTGGCGATGCCTTGAAGAATGGCGGCAATGCGGAACATGTTGTAGGCCAGATAGAAGTTCCAGTCGGCCTTCAGGGCTTCGGGTGTGGTGAACCCCGTGCGATCGCAGTACAGGCGGATGTACTCTTCCTCGGTGGGGATGCCCAGGGCGGCGACGTCGAGCCCGCCGAGGCCTCGAAAGGCGCCCGGCGGGATATGCCAGGCCATGCAGTGATAGCTGAAATCTGCCAGGGGGTGCCCGAGCGTGGACAGCTCCCAATCCAGAACCGCCAACACGCGTGGCTCGGTCGGGTGAAACATCAGGTTGTCCAGACGGTAGTCGCCGTGCACGATGCTGACCATGGCCTCGTCACGAGCCTTGGCGGGTATGTGCGTCGGCAGCCACGCGATGAGCTGGTCCATCTCGGCAATGGGCTTGGTGATGGAGGCCATGTATTGCTTGCTCCAGCGGCCGATCTGCCGCTCGAAGTAGTTGCCGGGCTTGCCGTAGCCGGCAAGACCCTGCTCAGCGAAGTTCACTGTATGCAAGGCTGCTATGACGCGGTTCATCTCGTCGTAGATGGCATGGCGTTCGTCATTGCTCATGCCGGGAAGGGACTGGTCCCAAAGCACCCGACCTTGCACGAATTCCATGACGTAGAAGGCCCGTCCGATGACCGATTCATCTTCGCAGAGGACGTGCATGCGGGCCACGGGCACACCGGTCCCATGAAGGCCCTTCATGACCGCGAATTCACGCTCGACCGCATGGGCTGACGGCAGCAGCTTGGCGACCGGGCCGGGCTTGGCGCGCATGACGTAGCTTTGAGCAGGGGTGACGAGCTTGTAGGTCGGGTTGGACTGCCCGCCCTTGAAGATCTCGACCGTCAATGGTCCCTCGAAACCGGGGAGATTGTTTTCAAGCCAGGTGCTCAGGCGTCCGACGTCGAAGGCATGGGCGCCGGTGACAGGCCGGGTACCAACAAAGTGAGAGAAATCGTTCATGGTCGCTCGGGTGAAGAAGGTAGGTGGACTTCTGACTGTCAGTTGTCGGATTCAACGATGCGCATCAAGGCTTCGCGATCCCGCACGACCAGGCCACCCGGCTCGATGCGGATGGCGTTTTCCCGTTCCATCGCCTTGAGCTCCTGATTGACCCGCTGGCGCGAAGCGCCCAGCAATTGCGCCAGCTCTTCCTGTGCCAGTTGAAGGCTGATCCGCACCTCGCGCCCATCCGACAGGCAGGGCACGCCGTAGCTTCGGACCAGGTGCAGCAATTGCTTGGCCAGCCGCGCCCGCAGCGGCAGCGTATTGAGGTCTTCCACCAACCCGTAAAGCTGCCGTATCCGGCGCGATTGAAGCCGCACCAAGGCTTCGTACAGCTCGACATGCAACGCCAGGATCTTCTGGAAATCGGTACGGGCCACGCACAACAGCGTCGTCTCGCCATGGGCATAGGCATCGTGCGTTCGCCGGTCCCCGTCGAAGATGGCCACATCGCCGAACCAGATGCCTGGCTCGACATAGGTCAAGGTGATCTGCTTGCCGGAAATCGACGTCGAGCTCACGCGAACCGCGCCTCGCGCGCAGGCCGACCACTCCACGGGCGGATCGCCGCGCGCCACAATAAGCTCGCCGTCCTTGTAGCGTTTGACGTAGGCGCATCGGAGGATGTCGTGTCGCAGTGAGGGTGAGAGGGAGGAGAACCAGCGACCGGTGTTGATCGCCTCGCGTTCCTCGATAGTAAGAATGGGGTCGTCCATGGCCTGTCTTTTGCGTGACTGAAATCTGGCTGATTGTCGCGTCAGGGACGCGCTGTGGGCCTCAGGGTTGTCACCTGAGTGTCCTGGGTGAGGCGGCGCGGGGTGCGCAACTACTCGAAGCGGGGCGTCTTCTTTTCAAGAAAGGCCGAAATGCCGATGCCCGCATTGGCATGGTGCAGGTTGCGCACGAAATGATCTCGCTCCGCTGCGAGCTGCTGCGAGAGGCTCGAGCCGCTGGCCTCGTTGACCAGCTCTTTGATGCTCGCCAACGCATTTGGGGCCCGTTCGTTGAGTCTCCCTGCCAGTTCAAGTGCCGCTTGCAGGGCATGACCCGGGTCGGTGATCCGATTGACGAGGCCCAACTGATGCAAGCGCTCGGCGCCGATGCGCTCGCCGCACATCAGCAACTCGTTGACCAGGGGCCGTGGCAGGGCCTTGGACAGGCTCCAGCTGCCACCACCGTCGGGCGACAGGGCGATATTGCTGTAGGCCATTACGAACACGGCATTGGTTGCCGCGATGATGAAGTCGCAGGCGAGAGCGAGGGAAAAGCCGGCCCCCGCCGCTGGCCCTTCGACGGCAGCGATCACGGGCTTGGGAAAGGTGCGGATCGCCTCGATCCAGTTGTGCAGACCTTCGATGCTGCGGGCCTGAATCTCGGGGGGCTGTTGCCGGTTGGCCTGCAGGCGCTGCAGGTTGCCACCGGCGCTGAATACCGCGCCTTCGCCCGCAATCACGACGCTGCGCACCTCGGCGCTGGATTCCGCCGCATTCAGCGCCTCGACGCCTGCGGCATAGATCTCCGGCCCCAGCGCGTTGCGGTGCTCGGGATTGCTGATGGTGAGAACCATCGTCAAGCCTTCGCTCGTGCTTTGCAGTTCTGCGGCCATGGCCTCTATTCCTCGGTGTGCAGCAGGCTCAGGCCGATCGCGCCACGGCGGCGCAGCCAGGGGCTTGGGCGGTAGCGAGGATCCCCGTAGACGGTCTGCATGTTGAAAAGCACTTCCAGGATGTTGGTCGGGCCGTACCGGTCCCCCATCGCCAGGGGACCCAGTGGATAACCCAGCCCAAGCGTGACAGCGGTCTCCAGATCCTGCGGGCTGCAGATCCGTTGCTGACAGATATCGGTTGCGATATTGACGATGGTGGAAACCACCCGCTGGGTCACAAAGCCACCGCTGTCGCGAATCACGCTGACCGCCTTGCCGTCGCGCGCGAACAAGGCATGTGCCGCATCGCGCATGTCGACACGCGTGGCGGGATTGGTGGCCAGCACACGTCGCTTGGTCGCCGCATCATCGATCAGAAGGTCAATTCCCACGGTACGCGCGGGATCGAGGCGCTCCACCACAGCGACAGTGGTCACGTCGAAGCCCAGCGGCGCCACCACGGTCAAGGCCGCCGGAGAAGGCGACGAACCGGTTTCGATGCGGGCGTCAAGGTCCTTCAGCAGTTGCAGCAACTCGGCGCGCCGGGATGCGCGGGGTGAAACCCACACCGGCGGCATCTCGGCGATCAGCGGAGCGGCAGGCTCCGGCGCCACTTGGGGCACCCCATTTTCATACCGATAAAACCCCTCGCCAACCTTCTTCCCGACGACGCCGCCGGCCAGTCGCTGCGCCGTGATCACACTGGGGCGATAGCGCGGTTCTTCGTAGTACTGGTGATAGATCGACTCCATGACCGGGTGCGACACGTCCAGCGCCGTCAGATCCATCAGCTCAAAGGGGCCGAGCCTGAACCCGGCCTGATCCTTCAGGATCCGGTCGATCGTTGCGAAATCAGCGACGCCCTCGCTGACGATGCGCAGCGCCTCGGTCCCATAGCCGCGTCCGGCATGGTTGACGATGAACCCGGGTGTGTCCTGGGCTTGCACGGGTGTGTGACCCATCTGGAGGGCGAAGCGGGTGAGTGCGTCGCAGACAGACGGATCGGTTTTCAGCCCGGCGATCACCTCGACAACTTTCATCAAGGGCACCGGGTTGAAGAAATGGAATCCGGCAAATCGCTGTGGATACTTAAGATCAGCAGCAATGGCGGTCACGGAAAGGGAGGATGTATTGGTTGCCAGGACGGCCTGCGAACCGACGATCGCCTCCAGCTCGGCGAAGAGGCCCTTTTTGATATCGATCCGTTCAACAATCGCTTCCACGACCAGGCTGCAATCCGATAGTTCAGACAGGGCATTGGCGCCGATCAGGCGGGACTTGTTTTCCGCAAGTGCCTCCATGGTCATTCGGCCTTTTTCCTGCAACCGGCTCCATTGGCCGGAAATGGCCTGGACCGCTTCGACCACGGCCTCTGAGCGGGTATCGAACAATTTGACGACGCTTCCCGCCTGGGCCGCGATCTGGGCGATGCCGCGGCCCATGGCGCCTGCGCCAATGATGCCGACGACCGGAAAGGTGACTTGTTGCATGACGGGATTATGGTGCTTGTCGGGAACGGCTGGACCAAGTCAGGGGCACGAGACCTGCTGAAACCAATGCAGTCGCGGATTTTTGCTCCACTCTATTCCCAACGCCGCCAGAACCCTGCCGATTGGCGGGCACCGCTCTCGCTCAACGCCTGAATAAGGAGTGATTTTCCCCTTCACGGAGCCTGCGGTGTCTCGAAATACCCGTCAGAAACGCACCTCGTCGCTCAATCACCGACATGTCCTCCACCGTTGAAATCGTCGCAGCCCATAATGGGTCGGGTCGCCGTCCTCTTTCCCAAGGAGCCCTCCCGCCATGCCCACCCCCACCCGCTACCCCCACCTCTTCTCCCCCCTCGACCTCGGCTTCACTCGCCTGAAGAACCGGGTGCTGATGGGCTCGATGCACACGGGGCTGGAGGAGGCCGAGGACGGCTTTCCGCGGCTGGCGGCCTACTATGCGGAGCGGGTGCGCGGCGGGGTGGGGATGATCATCACCGGGGGCATTCCGCCCAACGAGGAGGCCGGCTTTGGCGCCAAGCTGTCCACGCCCGAAGTGGCCGATCAGCACCGGCTGATCACCGGCGCGGTCCACGCGGCCGATGCGGACGTGAAGATCTGCATGCAGATCCTGCACATGGGCGCGCTGGCGCCCAACCCGGCGTGCGTGGCGCCCTCGGCGGTCAAGTCGCGCATCGCGCCCTTCACGCCGCAGGCGCTGGACGAGGCCGGCATCGAAAAGCAGCTGGCCGACTTTGCCCGCTGCGCGGCGCTGGCGCGCCAGGCGGGGTACGACGGGGTGGAGATCATCGGCTCGGCGGGCTACCTGCTGTCCACCTTTCTGGTGGAAAAGACCAACCTGCGCACCGACGCCTGGGGCGGGTCGTTCGGGCACCGCATGCGCTTTCCGGTGGAGGTGGTGCGCCGGGTGCGCGCGGTGGTGGGGCCGGATTTCATCCTGATCTTCCGGATTTCCGCGATGGACATGCTCGAAGGCGGGCTGGCCTGGGACGAGATCGTGACGCTGGCGCGCGCGGTGGAAGCAGCCGGCGCCAACATCCTGAGCACGCACTTCTGCTGGCACGAGGCCCCCGTGCCCACCATCGCCACCATGGTGCCGCGCGCGGCCTTTGCGTCGGTCACCGGGCGGCTGCGCCGGGCGGTGACGGTGCCGCTGATCACCAGCAACCGCATCAACATGCCCGAGGTGGCCGAATCCGTGCTGGCGCGCGGCGACGCCGACCTGGTGTCAATGGCGCGGCCGATGCTGGCCGACCCCGAATGGGTGAACAAGGCGCGCGAAGGCCGCGAGGATGAGATCAACACCTGCATCGGCTGCAACCAGGCCTGCCTGGACCACACCTTCGGCGGCTACAAGCAGGTGAGCTGCCTGGTCAACCCGCGCGCCTGCAACGAGACGCTGTTGAACTACGGGCCGACCCCGGCGCGCAAGCGGCTGGCCGTGGTGGGCGCCGGGCCGGCCGGGCTGGCCTATGCGACGGTGGCGGCGCAACGCGGGCACGCGGTGACGCTGTTCGACAGCGCGGCCGAGATCGGCGGGCAGTTCAACCTGGCCAAGCGCATCCCCGGCAAGGAGGAGTTTTTCGAGACGCTGCGCTACTACCGGCGGATGATCGACGTGCACGGCATCGACCTGCGCCTGGGCACGCGCGTGGACGCGGCAGCGCTGCAGGCCGGCGGCTTCGACGAGGTGATCGTGGCCACCGGCATAACGCCGCGCCGGCCCGAGATCGAGGGGATTCAGCACGCCAAGGTGGTGAGCTACATCGATGTGATCCTGGGCCGCAAGCCGGTGGGCCAGCGCGTGGCGATCATGGGGGCGGGCGGCATCGGCTTCGATGTGGCGGAACTCATCACGCATGCCGGGCCGTCGGGTGCGACCGACATTCACGTGTTCGCGCGCGAGTGGGGCATCGACTTTGCCAACCACCCGCGCGGCGGCGTGACCGGCGTGGTGCCGCAGGTGGCATCGAGCGGGCGCAGCGTGATGCTGCTGCAGCGCAAGACGGACCCCGTGGGCAAAACCCTGGGCCGCACCACCGGCTGGACGCACCGCATGACGCTGGCGCGCCGGGGCGTGCGTTTGGTGAACGGCGTGGAATACCTGAAGGTGGACGACGCCGGGCTGCACCTGCGCGTGCACGGTGAGCCGCATCTGCTGGAAGTGGACACGTTGATCGTCTGCGCCGGCCAGTTGCCGCTGCGCACGCTCTACGACGACTTGGTTGCCGCCGGTGTGAAGGCCACGCTGGTGGGCGGCGCCTTCGAGGCGTCGGAGCTGGACGCCAAGCGCGCCATCGACCAGGCCAGCCGGCTGGCGGCGGTGGTGTGAAAAGGGCGAATCCGGAGATATTTCAAGCTTTTTGGCGCTATCCATGGCCCCCTCAAATTCCAAAGCACCCCCAATGGGGGGCGCTACCGGGTTAACTCCCCGCCTCCGGGCCCGTGTGGCGCCTGCGGCACCAACCGCCGGCGCCCAGCGTGGAATGGTCATAGTTTGCTATTGAAATAGGAAGATTGCAGGCGGGCGAAACAGATCCGGGGGGGGCACGCCACCCGGCGAGGCCCGTTGCCACTTCAGCTCAGCGCCGCGTCGGAATGCGCCAGACCACCCAGGCGCCGATCAGGCCCAGTGCGATCAGCAGGGCCTGCAGCCACGGCCGGCCCATGAATTGCCAGGCGGACAGCGCCACCATGGTCAGCATCAGCGTGGTCGAAATCCACTTGATCCGCAGGGGAAGGGCGCGGTGGGCCTCCCAGTCGCGCACCATGGGGCCGAGGAAGCGATGCTGCGTGAGCCAGCGGTGCAGTCGCGGTGAGGCCCGCGCAAAGCACGCAGCGGCCAGCAGCACGAAGGGCGTGGTGGGCAGGCCGGGCAACACGACGCCCATCAGCCCGAGGCCCAGCGCGAGGAGGCCAGCAGCCACCAGCAAGGCCTGGCGCAGCGAAGGGCGCTTGCGGGTGTCAGTCATGACGCGAGGCCCTTACGCGCAGGAAGCAGCCCGGCGCAAGCGGTGATCGGCGAGCGAATCAGCAACCGTAGAACTTGATCGCGCGGATGCGGTGGGTGAGGGGCTCCACCAGCACGTAATCGGCGCCCACCTGGATCCATTGGGCGCCCCAGGTGGGTTTGCTGAGCTTGTGGGCGTTCCAGTCGGTCACCACCACCTGGTTGCCGCGATAGGCTTTGGGCAGCGTGGTTCCGACGGCGAGGGATTGGTCCGGTCCTGCGCCACGCCGGGCCTGGCAAGGCACGGTCGGCTGTTCTCGCTCCCACTGTTGATAGGCGCCATCACCTTGGGCAAAGGCGATGCAGCAAAAGGCCAGTGCAACGGGAATCAAGGCAAGGCGGCGCATGGGTTCTCCTAGGAAAGCGAAGGGTGCAGTCAACACGGCGATTGTGGCCCGAATCGGCATTGCTTCGCGCGCGAGCAGGTCGGCGGTCACCAGCAAAAAGGGCCCCGAAGGGCCCTTTTTCTGCGCGGCAGCGGGATGTGACGTCAGTCGCGCTCGCCGCCCATGATGCCCAGCAGGGCCAGCAGGCTCTGGAACACGTTGATGATGTCCAGGTACAGGGCCAGCGTGGCGCTGATGTAGTTGGTCTCGCCGCCGTCCACGATCTGCTTCAGGTCGTACAGCATGTAGGCGCTGAAGATGCCGATGGCCATGACCGAAATCACCATCATGCCGGCGGTGGAGCCGACGAACACGTTGATGATGCCGCCGGCGATGATGATCAGCGCGCCGACGAACAGCCACTTGCCCATGCCCGACAGGTCGCGCTTGATGACGCTGGACAGGCTGGCCATCACGAAGAACACGCCGGCGGTGCCGCCGAAGGCCGTCATGATCAGGTCCGGGCCGTTCTTGAAGCCCAGCACCATGGCGATCATGCGCGAGAGCATCAGGCCCATGAAGAAGGTGAAGGCCAGCAGCACCGGCACGCCGGCGGCGGAATTCTTGGTCTTGTTGATGGCGTAGATGAAGCCGAACGCGCCGCCGAGGAACACGATCAGGCCGACGCCGCCGCTCAGGGACTTGGTGATGCCCGTGGCCACGCCCAGCCAGGCGCCCAGCACGGTGGGCAACAGGCTCAGCGCCAGCAGCCAGTAGGTGTTGCGCAGGACACGGTTGCGTTCGCCTTGCGAGGCGATCGGGCCGTAGCCTGCACCTTGGTCAATGGTTTGCACGCGATCGTTCATGAATCTGACTCCTTGATGGGCTGCACCATGCAGCGGGCGTAGTGTAGTTGAGCCGCTGGACGCGACGAAGTTCCTTCAGGGGAATCCTTGAAGCTGTGTGGAATTGCGGGTCAGGACCGTTTTGCCCTGCGTGGGGGTAGTGCGCGGGGCTTGCGCGGCTATGCTCGTGGCTTTTCCCAACCGTCAGATGGAAAGCATCCCATGAAAAACACCTACGTACTGGAATCCGCCGATATCAAGGCCATCGCCGCGGCAGCCGAGGCTGAAGCGCTGAAGAACAACTGGGCCGTGACCATCGCCATCGTGGACGGCGGCGGTCACCTGCTGCACCTTCAGCGCCTGGACGGCGCCGCGCCGATTTCCGCGCACATCGCACCCGCCAAAGCCAACACGGCCGCCATGGGCCAGCGGGAAAGCAAGGTCTATGAGGACATGATCAACGGCGGGCGCGTGTCGTTCCTGAGCGCGCCGGACCTCAAGGGCCTGCTCGAAGGCGGCGTGCCGATCATGAAGGACGGCCAGTGCCTGGGCGCGGTGGGCGTGAGCGGCGTGAAATCCACTGAGGACGCGCAGATCGCCAAGGCCGGCATCGCGGCGCTCGGCCTGTAATTGCGCCTTCGGGCGCCCGGCCGCCTGCGTTGGGGTCGCCAGCGCCGGCGCGGAAACCGTCAGGCGGTCTGCGCGGATGCGGCGGCAGGCGCTGGCGCAGGGGTCGGCAGCGGCAGGTGCAACACCACTTTTTTCGGCTCCAGACGGTCGAGCGCGCGGTGCAGCCGTTGCAGCATCTGCTCGACATCCATCTCTTCCGCGATGGGCGCCGAGCCTGAGCGGTCGGGCAGTGCGAGCGTCACCACCCGAAAACGGGGTGACAGGTGCAGGGGAACCGGATGCGCACCGGCGAGGCCCTTGGCGATGATGTGCTGCGCGAGCACCGCCAGCAGGGCACTGCGATAAGGCGCTTCGATCAGCAGCGCGAAACGTGTGTTGGACACCCGGCAGACGGTGTCGATGTCGCGCACCACCGACGACAGTTGCGACGCCGCCACGACCAGGGCGCGATCGCCCATCAGCCGGCCCTCTGCCGCGACGATTTCGGCGTGGTTCGACAGTTCCACGAGCACCAGCGCACACTCCTGGCGGCTGCGTCGTGCGCGGCGAATGGCATCGTGCAGGCGCACCAGCAGCACGGGCAGCGCGGTCAGGCCGGTGAGCGGATCGGTGCTGTCGATGACGCGCATGCGCGCGCGGTTCTCGTTGAAGTCCTTGGCGCGCCGGTGCAGGATGTAGAGCAGCAGCGGAATTTCCAGCGCCGAGCCGATCAGCACGGCGTATTGCGTGGCCCAGCTGTCCGGCAGGACGCCGGCGCTGCGCAACGCCGGAAACGGGTAGGCCAGGTGCAGCGGCATGAAGCCCAGCGCGATCCAGCCCGCATAGATCTCGCCTTTGCGCCAGGCCCAGATGCACAGAGCGAAGCTCAGCAGAACCGACAGCAGACCATACAGGTTCAGCAGCTTGAAGGCAGCCGGGCTGAGGAAGAAGAAATAGAGAATCGGATAGGTGAAGCCGAACAGGGACCATACCGTGGCCAGCCGGTATAAACGCGGGCTGTGTCTTGAGAGCGCGCTGACCTCGCGCACGAACCAGATCCCCGCGCCGGTGAGCCAGAGCATGAACAGCGCGGGCGCCGCGTCGTTCCAGCGCGGCAGGTTCGGCCAGAAGAAGAGGCCGCCCAGGCCGGTGAAGGCGATCTGGAAACCCAGCATGCAGGTGACATAGGCGACGTAGGCCAGGAACACGCGGTCGCCGTACAGCCGCACATGGACCCAGCCCAGAAACAGCACCAGCAGACCAAAGCCGAGATAGATGCCCAGGGACAGCAACGAGCGGTCGCGGGCGAGTTGAAGGTCCCGTTCGTCCTGCAGGCGCAGGCTCGGACTCAGCGGTGCCGGGTGGTTTTCCAGGCGCAACCAGACCACCGTGCCGGCGCTGCCCTCCAACGTGAATACGGGCATGCGGTCGGGGTGCGACCATGAGGACACAGGCAGGTGGTCGCCGGCCTCCTGCGGCCGCCATTGGCCGTCTGCAGTCGGGGTGTACAGCGTGGCGCGATTGGTGAACGCGCCGCCCTCGAGGACAAGGTACCAGCGTCGGGCGGGGTCGAGCGCCGGCAGGGGGTAGCGCAGCCAGAGCGCGCCACGATCGATCTCGAACGAGCGCGGGCGCTCGAGGGCCTGAATCGCGTCCGCCGGCACGCGCGCGACGTCCTCGATGGTCGCGCGCCCGGTGGTGTCGACCCAGAAACGGGTGTCCGTGGTGACGAAGTCGCCCGAGCTGGCCGCCCAGGTGGTCGTCCCTGAGAGCCCAAGCGCCAGCACCACACTGGCGAGCCAGCTCCATGCGCAAGTCCACCTGGATTTCACCCGCATTTCAGACTCCTGGACGACGGTTGTTCATGTCGCCTGGACCGCCGCCAGCCAGCCAGGGGCCGGTCGTGGTCCATCGGTCTTCCACCCGGTTGAGCCAGGCGGGCGCACGGGGCTCATCATGCCATGCGGCCACGGTGACGCGCATCGGGTCCAACACCTGCTCCGGCAAGCCCAGCGGCCGGGTCTGGTCCAGCAGGAAGCGCTTCAGCAGGTGGTAGCCCACCACGCGCACCAACATGCGAGACAGCGAAAAGTTCGGCCTGAAGCGCCGCACCAGCCGGTCCAGCGACAGCGACAGAAACCGGCCGATCCCGAAGGCGAGCCGGGTCGGCCAGGGCACCGCCCCGCCAATGCCGATGTCCCTTGCACTGGCCGGTCCGATCAGCCACTGGCACAGCGGAACCGGTATGACACGGATGACGGGCAGGCGGATCGCCTGCGCCATGGCCTGCATCAGGGCCTGCCCGAGGCCGGGCCGCGCATCGGGTGCAGCCGTCTGCGCGCGACCGAACGCCTGCATTCGCTCGAAGCTGGCGGCGGCGTCGTCAAAGCTCGCTGGCAGCAGGTCGTCGCGCACGCCCAGCACGTGACCCACCACGTTCCAGGCGTGGAGAAAGGCGTCTTCGTCGGCTGGGGCCAGGCCCAGCCCCAGCGTCCGCATGCCACGCAGAAAGACGTAGTGGAAGGTCAGCAGGGTGTAGGCCAGTTCGAACTGGTTGCAGGGCAGGCCGCGGGCCCCGATGTCCCAGCCGTGGGCCAGCAGGGCTTGGTACAGCGCGCCATGTCCACCCGCCGAAGGCCCTGCCGGGGGCTGCGCCGCCACGGCGCCGGGCATCTGTTCGGGATCGCCGTGCAGGATCAGGTGACGGATCGTGGCGTGGATCAGCCGCACTTTCAGCACCTGGGCGATGCCGCTGCCGGCCGGATCGGTCAGGCCTCCCTTGAGCATGACCGGGAACACCATCGCGGCGGTCTGGCGGATGCGGTGTTCGGTGTGCGCCTCGAGCTGCCCCGCCACGTGCAGCACCTCGGCCAACTGGGGCGGCACATAACACTCGGGCAGGCTGGCGCAGAACAGCAGGGTGCACGACAGCGGGCCCTCATGCATGAAGATCGTTTCGGCGCGGGCCACCCGGGCCGGGTCCAGCCAGGCCGGCAACCGGCAGCCTTCGCGCAGGTACGCGCGCAGGGTCTCCACCAATGCCGGATCGGCCGAGCCGGGTGCGGGCTGCCAGTCGGCCAGGCTGGCGTTGTTGCGCCACTGTGCCATCAGCCGGGTTGCTGTCGCCAGCCGTGCAATGGCGTCCGTGCCGGGCTGTGAAGCGCCGCCCCACGCGCCGACGATGGCGGCCACGGTGCGGTCGGCCAGGGGATCAGCCAGGCGGGTCAGTGCCTCAAGGGACGCATCGGTGCTCATGCGGGGGTTTCGCTTTCTGGGTGCAGCCATTGCCACCATGCCGCCAGCGCCACCAGCGTGGGCAGGCCCATCGCGAAGAAGGCCACGGCGCGGGTTTCGATCGGGTGTCCGAAGAGCATCTGGAAGACCATGCCCGCCGCGTAGACGGCGATGGGCGCCAGCGCCGCCCGCCGGGCCCGTAGTCCCGTGCCGGCAGACGGGCGCGGCGCAAACAAGGTCTGGAACAGCAGGACAATGGCAAAGGACACCACCATCCAGCCCGCAAAACCCTGCAGCGTTTCACCGAACCAGCCACCGTCGGTCTTCTGCATGATCCAGGCCTTGAGCACGAAGACGAAGTAGGGGTCGGCGCCCAGGTCAAATGCGGTGATGATCATCGCGGCCAGCCATGCGGTGAGCGCGCGCCTCGGCCACCCGGCGGCGCATAACACGGGCTTGCGCCACAGGATCAGGCTGGCCATGGCATAGCCGAGCCAGCACAATGCGAACCACATCAGCGCGATGGCCACCGGCACGTTGCCCAACTCCGGCCCCAGCACGGTCGTGTAGTGGTAGCGGCCGAAGAACCAGCCCTGCGACGAGCCCATCTCTTCGGCGAACCAGCCCAGCGCCAGCGCCAGAGCGGCAAATCCCAGGGCGCTGCGCCGCCCGGCCAGCACCCAGGCTGACCACAGACTGATGGAAAACAGGAGCAGGCAGGCACCGACGAGTGCAGCCGTCAGCAAACCGGGCGACACCGGCGTGCTCACACGCTGGCCCCCCGATGGGTCAGACAAGGCGCGCGGCAGGCGGTGAGCGACAGACCCATGAAATCAGGCGGCGTGGGTGGAAAACGGGCGCAGGTTACCACGCTCCGTCGGGATGGCCACCGTGCGCGTGCGGGTCTGCCTATTTGGTCAGGATCCGCTTGCCAAGCCGGGTTTCCTGCAGCCGGTCGATCTCTCCGTTATGGCTGATGGTCACCGTGCGCTGTCCTTGCAGCAGTGCCTGGCTTTCGACGGGCAAGGATTCAATGCGCAGGGACGCCGGCGACAGTCGCGGCTGCGAAGCCGGTGTGCGGCGCGGTTCAACAGGTTGCAGGATCGGTTTCGCCCGCATGGGGCTGCTCACGGCTTCGGTTCGGTGATGAAACCGATCTTGCGCAGGCCCGCCTGCTGGGCCGCGGCCAGGGCCTGGGCCACGCGCTCGTAGCGCACGGCCTTGTCGCCGCGAATGTGCAGGTCGGGCTGCGGGTTTTTGGCGGCCTCGGTGCGCAGCAGACCCGGCAGGGCCTCGTCCGTCACTTTGGATTCGTTCCAGTAGTAGGTGCCGTCGGCCTGCACCGCCAGGCGCACGGTTTCGGGCTTGGCGTCTTCGCGCTGGCTGCTGGCGCGCGGCAGGTCCACATTGACCGCGTGCTTCATCACCGGCACGGTGATGATGAAGATGATCAGCAGCACCAGCATGACGTCCACGAAGGGCGTCATGTTGATTTCGTTCATCACCTCGTCGGTGTCGTCCTGGGTTCCAAAGGCCATGGCGCGCTCCAGTCAGGCCTTCTTCATCGGCACGACCTTGCCGTCGCCGCCGTTGCCGCTGTGCACGCGCGCGCCGGTCACCAGGTAGGCGTGCAGGTCATGGGCGAAGCGGTTGAGCCGGGCCAGGATGTGCTTGTTGCCGCGCACCAGCGCGTTGTAGCCCAGCACCGCCGGGATGGCCACCGCCAGGCCGAGCGCCGTCATGATCAGCGCCTCGCCGATCGGGCCGGCCACCTTGTCGATGGTTGCCTGGCCGGCGGCGCCGATGCTCATCAGGGCGTGGTAGATGCCCCAGACGGTGCCGAACAGGCCCACGAACGGCGCTGTGGAGCCCACCGAGGCCAGCACCGCCAGGCCCGTCTGCAGCCGGGCGGTGGTGTCGTCGATGGAGTTGCGCAGGCAGCGGGTGACCCAGTCGCTCACGTCCAGCGCGTCATGCAGCTCGGTGCGCGCCGTGCCCTCGCGGTGGCGCACATGGGCGGCGGCTTCGCGGCCTTCGACGGCCAGCTGGCGAAACGGGTTGTCGGCGGGCGGCCCGAGCTTGGCCAGGCCTTCGGCAAAGTCCGCGCTGTGCCAGAAGGGCTCCGCGCCGCCGGCCAGACGGCGGTAGCGAAACAGGTCGATCGCCTTGACCACAATGACGATCCACGACGCCAGCGACATGCCGAGCAACAGCAGCGCGACGCTTCGGGTGACCCAGTCGCCCTGGAGCCAGACATTGACGAGGCCGAATTTGCTTTCCATGACTTGATTACTCCAGCACAAAATTGATCGGAACGTTGAACCACATGGCTTCCGGCACGCCGGCACGCTTGCCCGGCACATAGCGCCACTTCATCACCGTGGCCAGCGCGGCCTGGTCCAGCCGCTCGAAGCCGCTGGAGGTTCGGATATCCGCTTTCTGGGGCAGCCCGTCGGCGCCGATCAGCACGCGGACCACCACCTTGCCCTGCTCGCCCATGCGTTTGCTCAGAGGCGGGTACGCCGGACGCGGGTTGTTCAGGTAGTCCGCATCCGTCGAGGGCAACTCCACCCGCGCCGGCGCGGCAGGCGCCACCGCCTCGGCCGCGACGGGCGCACCGATGGGGGCGGCGGCCGGTTGGGGGGCGGTCACGGCGGCGGGGGCGTTGGGTGACGGTTGGCTGTCGGGCACGGCCTGCAGCTGCGGGGCCGCCTTTGCCGCCGGGCGCGGTGCGGTTCGGGCTGCAGGCGTGGCCGGCGCGGGCGCGGGGGGCACGTCCGCGCGCGGCGCCGGAGGGGTGATGAGGTCGCTCAGCACCTCGACGGGCACGACGGTCTCCACCACGCGCCGCAGCAGGCCACTGTGCAAGGCCCACAGCGCGCCGAGGTGCAGCAGCACGACGCTGGCAACGATCACGACGGTTCGGTTCATGCCGGGCAACGAGGGGGACGGTGGGAGGGACGAAATCATAGGGCAGCACGCACAGGCCGGGTCAGCGCCGCAGCACCCAACCCAGGGATGCGGCCACCAGCACCAGGCTGCCGCCGAGCAGGGCGAGGCCGGTCATGCGTGGGCGCCTTCTTGATCGGGGTGATGCGGGGAGCAGGACATGGTGTCATTGTAAATGAGAATTGCTCGCATTTGGGTGCATAGGGCTTTTTTTCGTGCCGACCGCACAGCCGGCAGGCCTTCCCAGGGCCTCACAGAGAAAAAATTGAACCAAAAATGCCCCATCCCAGCGCAAATCGGTCATTGTTAGCTATCAATTGTGAAGTTCTCGGTGGCCGGGTGCATCAGCCCCGCGCGGGTGACCTCCGCCAGCGTGCGGCAGCCGGTCAGGGCCATCGCGATTTCCAGCTCGTCGCGCAGCAGGTGCAGCACGTGCGCCACGCCGTGCACACCGGCATGGGCCAGGCCGAAGACCGCCGGGCGGCCGATCAGCACGGCATGGGCGCCCAGGGCCAGAGCCTTGAGCACGTCGGTGCCGCGGCGGATGCCGCCGTTTACCAGCAACGGCAGCTCGCCTTGCAGCGCGTCGGCCTCGCCGACGTGGGCGTTGAAGTCGCCGGTCACGCGCAGGCTGTCCCGGCCTTCTTCGGGAGCGGCTTTTTCACGTACCGTGACGCTGGACAGGGACTTGGCTTCCGCGGCGGGCGCCTCCTGGGCGAGGGCGCCGAGCGAGCCTGAGAGCAGCATCGCACCGAGTGGAATCAGCGTCTGGGAAGCTATGGAAGGCGTAGCGCCTGGGGACCGTTTGGCGATGGGATGTGGGCGATCTGATCGGGAATTCCGGGGTTTTGGCATGGTTGCAGGCTGGAGGTGTGCCACTTCAGTTGGCTACAACCACGACAGGCCCCGTTGGGGGCCGCGCAGCTTGGCTGGCGGACGGATGGGTGCACTGTGCACGAATGAGAAACATTCGCAACAAAGAAGGGGCCGGGTGTGAACCCAAACCCGCCCCCACGGGGCCGGATCTGCCAGCCCGTGGGCATCCGGAACACAGAAATCAAGGAAAAACCCGCCGACCCCAGCGTCGAATGGTCACATCAAGCTATCGAAACAGGAGCAATTAATAGTTCAGGCGCTCGGGCCTGATCTCCTGAAGGATGGTGGTGGCGATCTCTTCGATCGACTTGGTGGTGGTGCTGAGCCAGCGGATGCCGGCCCGCCGCATCATCGCCTCCGCCTCGGAGACTTCCATGCGGCAGTTCTCCAGGCTGGAGTAACGGGAGTGGGGCCGGCGTTCGTTGCGAATCTCGGACAGGCGCTCAGGCTGGATGGTGAGGCCGAACAGCTTGGTGCGAAAGGGCGCCAGCGCGGGCGGCAGCTGGCGCCGTTCGAAGTCTTCGGGGATCAGCGGGTAGTTGGCCGCCTTCAGGCCGTGCTGCATGGCCAGGTACAGGCTGGTGGGCGTCTTGCCGCTGCGGCTGACGCCCACCAGGATCACGTCGGCGCCCTGCAGGTCGCGGTTGGACTGCCCGTCGTCGTGCGCCAGGCTGAAATTGATCGCGTCGATGCGGTCGTGGTATTCCTTGCTTTTGCTGGCGTCGCTGAAGCGGCCGACCCGGTGGTGGGACTTGATGCCCAGCTCTGTCTCCAGTGGATTCACGAAGGTGCCGAACATGTCCAGCAGCATGCCCTTGCAGCCGTCCTGGATCACCTTGAGCACCTCCATGTTCACCAAGGTGCTGAACACGATGGGCTTGCAGCCTTCCACTTCGGCCGTATGGTTGATCTGGCGCACGGCCTGGTGGGCCTTGTCGGCGGTGTCGGTGAACGGAAGGCGGACCTGGCGGATCTTCATCTCGAACTGGGCCAGGATGGCCTTGCCAAAGGTCTCGGCGGTGATGCCGGTGCCGTCGGATATGAAAAAGACGGTGCGGTTGGGCATGGGTGGGCGCTCGGTGATCGGGACCCCCCGACTGTAATCCGCCGGCCGGGCCTAGAATGGCAGGCTACCGGCCGGCAGGGCCGTCCGGCCCGTCTATCCAGGGACTCTTTTGATGCGCTGCGCAGACCGATTCGAACAACAGCAAAGTCTTGCCGCCTTCTTGCAAGGCGTTCGCAGCCGCGACCGGTTTATTACTTCTGGAGCTTTCCCATGTCTGCACTTTTCAGTCCGACCGACCTGGTCGTACCGTTTGAGAACCTGAGAATGAGCGATGTCGAGGTAGTCGGCGGCAAGAACGCCAGCCTCGGCGAAATGATTTCCCAGCTGCCCTCCGGGGTGAAGGTCCCCACCGGGTTCGCCACCACGGCGCACGCGTTTCGCGAATTCCTGAAGCACGACGGCCTGACGGACCGCATCAACGCCCGTCTGGACGCGCTGGACACCGAGGACGTGCGCGCCTTGGCCGAAGCCGGTGCCGAGATCCGTGCCTGGGTCGAGGCGCAGCCGTTTCCGGCCGCCCTGGAGACGGCGATCCGTGAAGCCTTTGCCGTGCTGAGTGCCGGCAATGCGCAGGCGACTTTTGCCGTGCGCTCCTCTGCCACGGCCGAGGACCTGCCGGACGCCTCCTTCGCCGGCCAGCAGGAAACCTTCCTGAACGTCCATGGCATCGACGATGTTCTTCACAAGATGAAGGAAGTCTTTGCCTCGTTGTACAACGACCGGGCGATCAGCTACCGCGTCCACAAGGGTTTTGCCCATGCCGACGTCGCCCTGTCGGCTGGCGTGCAGCGCATGGTGCGTTCCGACCGGGGTGCGGCGGGCGTGATGTTCACCATCGACACCGAAACCGGCTTCGAGGACGTGGTGTTCATCACGGCCAGCTACGGCCTCGGCGAAACGGTGGTGCAGGGGGCGGTGAATCCGGACGAGTTCTATGTGCACAAACCCATGTTGCGTGCGGGCAAGCGCGCACTGATCCGGCGCAACCTCGGGTCCAAGCTGATCGAAATGGTGTTCACCTCGCCACAGGAGAAGGCCGAGACCGGCAAGCTGGTGAAGACTGTCGAGGTCCCGACGGAGCAGCGCAACCGCTTCTCGCTGACCGATGCCGATGTCGAGCAGCTCGCGCGCTATGCCCTGGTCATCGAGGAGCACTATGGACGCCCGATGGACATCGAATGGGGCAAGGACGGCATGGACGGCCAGCTCTACATCCTGCAGGCGCGCCCGGAAACCGTGAAGAGCCAGGCGCAGGGCAAGGCGGAGCTGCGCTACAAGCTCAAAGGGCGCGGCACCGTGCTGGCCGAGGGGCGGGCGATCGGGCAGAAGATCGGTACCGGGCCGGTGCGGCGGGTGCACAGCCTGTCCGAAATGGACAAGGTGCAACCCGGCGATGTGCTGGTCACCGACATGACCGATCCCAACTGGGAGCCGGTCATGAAGCGGGCCAGTGCCATCGTCACCAACCGCGGCGGGCGCACCTGCCACGCCGCCATCATTTCGCGCGAGCTGGGCATTCCGGCCGTGGTGGGCTGCGGCAACGCCACCGAGCTGTTGAAAGAGGACACGCTGGTGACCGTCAGCTGCGCCGAGGGCGATACGGGCTTCATTTACGACGGGCTGCTGGAGACAGAAGTGACCGAGGTTTCCCGTGGCACGATGCCAGAGATCGGTGTGAAGGTCATGATGAACGTCGGCAATCCACAGCTGGCCTTTGACTTCTGCCAGCTGCCCAATGCCGGCGTGGGCCTGGCCCGGCTGGAGTTCATCATCAACAACAACATCGGCGTGCATCCGAAGGCCATCTTGGACTACCCGAATATCGACACCGACCTCAAGAAGGCAGTCGAGTCGGTGGCCCGCGGCCACGCCTCGCCACGGGCCTTCTACGTCGACAAGGTGGCCGAGGGCGTGGCGACCATCGCCGCAGCTTTCTGGCCCAAACCGGTGATCGTGCGCCTGTCCGACTTCAAGAGCAACGAATACCGCAAGCTGATCGGCGGCAGCCGCTACGAGCCCGAGGAAGAAAACCCGATGTTGGGCTTTCGCGGCGCGGCGCGCTACATCAGCGAAGAATTCGGCGAGGCCTTCGCCATGGAATGCGAGGCGCTCAAGCGCGTGCGCAACGACATGGGCCTGACCAACGTGCAGGTGATGGTGCCCTTCGTGCGCACGCTGGGGCAGGCGCAGCGCGTGACCGAGCTGCTGGCCCGGCAAGGCCTGAAGCGCGGCGAGGCAGAGCTCAAGCTGATCATGATGTGCGAGATTCCGAGCAATGCCATCCTGGCCGAGCGCTTCCTGGAATTCTTCGACGGCTTCTCCATTGGCTCGAACGACCTGACCCAGCTCACCCTGGGGCTGGACCGTGATTCGGGGCTGGAACTGCTGGCGGCGGACTTCGACGAGCGTGACCCGGCGGTGACCGCGCTGATTTCGCAGGCGATCAAGGCCTGTTTGGCGCAGGGCAAATACATCGGGATCTGCGGCCAAGGGCCCAGCGACCACCCGGACTTTGCCCTTTGGCTTCGTGATCAGGGCATCAGTTCGATTTCACTGAATCCGGACTCCGTGGTGGATACCTGGAAGCAGCTGGCAGGCTGAGCGCACGTGCTCGAATCCCTTGCTCCTCCTTGCGGCAATGACCCGGGCGGGCGGGTGGGCGCTGGCAGGGCCCGCCTTGCGCGGATCACGATGGGTCTGGGGGCGCGAGCCTGATGCTGGCGGTGGTCACGGCGATCAAGCTGGTGGCAGAGATTGCCCTGTTTGCATTGATCGGGCGGGGCGTGCTCGCCCTGCTCGCGGGCAGGGGGAAAGAACACAATCCGTTCTACCGCATTCTGAGAACCGTCAGCCAGCCCTTTGTCGTCGCCGCACGCTGGCTGGCGCCGAAGGTCGTGCTGGATCGGCACCTTCCGTTCGTGGCCTTTCTGGTGCTCCTGTTCGCCTGGCTGGCGATGACCGGATGGAAGATCCGCCTGTGTCTGGAAGCAGGAGTGACGGCATGCCGTTGACCGGGATGCTCCAGGTGTTCGGCTTGCGACTCATGGCCAAGGCGGCCCTGGTGGCGGGGCGGCACGAGGCGGCATTGACACGCTTTGATCAGATCCTGGTTTGCCAACCCCTGGATCTCCATGCACTGGCCAGTCGCGCGCATCTGCTCGGACAACGGGGCGACCGAGCGGGCGCCATCGAGACCTTGTATCGCTTGACGGCAGCGCACCCGGAGCATGCGGCCGGCTGGTTCAACCTGGGCTTTCTGCTGGAGGAAGCTGGCGTGCTGGAGCCTGCTCGGGAAGCCTTCCAGTGCGCCTGCGATCTGGCGCCTGACCTGGACCGAGCCTGGTTCGGCCTGGCGCAGGTCCACATCCGTGCAGGACGTCTGGACGAAGCCGCTGCGGCGCTTCAAGTGAACACGCGGCTCCAGCCTTTTGCGCCGCACGGCTGGTATCAGCTGGCGCGGTTGCATGTGCAGCGTCAAGCGAATGAAGAAGCGATCCGGATCATCGACCACCTGCGCGGTTTCGAGCCCCGCGTGGCGGCGCAACTGGAGCGAGAGACCGGCTTGCAGGCCAGCCGGTGACAGGGTGTGCCCGGTTGCGCCTTTTTTCTCCGAGGCTGCCGGTGTGCTGGCGCCGGACCGGGGGTCTGGTACAGAATGGCGAAAACCGGTACAGGGCCAAACAGACGTGAGGGTGTGGACGATGCCGCAACAGGAGATGGAGCTTGCCGAGTCGCGCCGCCGGTACTGGCGCAGCAATCTGCGCATGACCGGCGCGCTGCTGGCGCTCTGGTTTGCCGTGACCTTCGGGGGGACTTACTACGCCCGCGAGCTCAGTTTCAATTTCCTGGGCTGGCCGTTCGGTTTCTGGGTCGCGGCACAGGGCTCACTGGTTGTCTACTGCCTGATCGTCTGGTTCTACGCCCGCTACATGGCGAAACTGGACATGCGCCATGGCGTGCAGGAACGTGAAGACTGACGCATGACCGGGCGCAACGAAAGCCATCCGGGCCCACCGGAGTCCCGCAGCACCCGCGAGTCGTTCCGTCGCAATCTGGACAAGGTGTACGGTTGGTACACGGGCGGATTTGTCGTCTTCGTGCTGGTGCTGGCGGTGCTGGAGCAGTTCGGGCTGTCGAGGCGCTGGATCGGCATTGTCTTCCTGCTGGCCACGATACTGCTGTATGCCGGCATCGGCATCATGAGCCGAACCACGGACGCCGCCGAGTACTACGTGGCCGGCCGCAGGGTGCCAGCCATTTACAACGGCATGGCGACCGGTGCCGACTGGATGTCGGCAGCCTCATTCATCAGTCTGGCGGGAACCCTTTACCTGACGGGCTACAACGGCCTGGCCTTCATCATGGGGTGGACCGGGGGCTACTGTCTGGTGGCGTTGTTGCTGGCACCCTACCTGCGCAAGTTCGGGCAGTTCACGATTCCGGACTTCCTTGGGGCGCGCTACGGCGGCAACCTGCCGCGCCTGCTGGGCATTCTTGCGGCCATCCTGTGTTCGTTCACCTACGTGGTGGCGCAGATTTATGGCGTGGGCCTGATCACGTCGCGCCTCACGGGTGTCGCGTTTGAGCTGGGCATTTTTCTGGGCCTGGGCGGCATCCTGGTGTGCTCGTTTCTCGGCGGCATGCGGGCGGTGACCTGGACGCAGGTCACGCAATACATCATCCTGATCGTGGCCTATCTGATCCCGGTGATGTGGTTGTCCATGAAGCAGGTGGGCACGCCCATACCCCAGGCCGTCTATGGCTTCCAGCTGGAGAAGGTGTCGGCCATGGAGCAGCGGCTGATGGACGATCCGTCCGAGATCGAGGTTCGCGAGATCTTTCGCCGGCGTTCGGTGGAACTGGCCGAGAAGCTGAAGGACCCGCGTGCGGCGCTGGCCATTGACAAAGCCGAAGCCGCCAGGAAGTCCGCCGATCTGAAATCCGCCCATGCGCCGGACGCCGATATCGTGGCGGCAGAAAAGGCGCTGTATGGATTGCCCAAGGATGAGGCCGCCGCCCGCCGGAGCTGGACCGCCGCCCGGGCGGTTGCCGATACCAAGGCCAAGCCTCTGAACGGGATGCCCCGCCACGCCCAGCAGTTTTCCGGCGATCCCGATGGAGACGCTTCCGAGAAGGCCGAATACGACAATTCGCGCCGCAATTTCCTGGCACTGGTCGTCTGCCTCATGCTGGGGACGGCTGCGTTGCCGCACATCCTCATGCGCTACTACACGACGCCGAGCGTCAAGGAGGCGCGCGAATCGGTCACGTGGTCGCTGTTTTTCATCTTCCTGCTGTACGTCACGGCGCCAGCGCTGGCCGTGCTGGTCAAGTACGAGGTCTTCCACGTGCTGGTGGGTACGCCGTTCGACCAGTTGCCGCAATGGATGACGGCGTGGAGCAAGGTCGATCCCAACCTGCTGTCGGTGGTGGACGTGAATCGCGACAACATCCTGCAACTCAACGAATTGTCGATCGGCGGTGACATCATTGTGCTGGCGATGCCGGAAATCGGCGGTTTGCCCTATGTCATTTCGGCGTTGGTGGCCGCAGGGGGGCTTGCCGCGGCGCTGTCGACCGCCGACGGACTGCTGCTTACCATCGCAAGCGCGCTCAGCCACGACCTGTACTACAAGATGATCGACCCGAACGCCTCCACGGCACGCCGGGTGACCATTTCAAAAGTCCTGCTCTTGATCGTAGCCCTTTGCGCGGCCTATCTCGCCGCCCAGAAGCCCGCCGATATCCTCTTTCTGGTGTCGGCGGCCTTTTCCTTTGCCGCGGCTGCGTTCTTTCCGGCTCTGACACTGGGCATCTTCTGGAAACGCGCCACCGGCGTGGCGGCGTCGCTCGGCATGGCTGCGGGACTCGGCATCACCTTCTATTACATGCTGATGACGCAGCCGTGGTTGCGCGAGATCTTCAGAGTGACGAAGCCCGTCGAACTGTGGTGGGGCATCCAACCGATATCGGCGGGCGTCTTTGGCGTCGCGCTGGGGTTTGCAGTCATCTTCCTGGTCAGCCTGGTCACGCCGAAGCCTGGACGGGAGGTCGAAAACCTGGTGGAGGACCTGCGCTACCCCTGCCGCAACGACCGCTGACGGCTTAGCGGGTGAAATCTGCCGCAGGACGCGCTATAATGCGCGGTTCTACCTTGCTGCACTCCGATTCGACGCCGGAGGCAGCTCAATCCAAGCCCTTACCGGGTTATCCAAAAGGAGTATCGATGCGTCACTATGAAATCATCTTGCTGATCCATCCGGATCAGAGCGAACAGGTTCCGGCCATGCTGGAACGCTACAAGGGCATGATCACGGCCGGCGGCGGCAAAGTGCACCGTGTGGAAGACTGGGGTCGCCGTCAGCTGGCGTACCAGATCAACAAACTGGGCAAGGCCCATTACCTGTGCGTCAACATCGAAGCTGACCAAGCCGTCATGGGCGAACTGGAACATGCGTTCAAATTCAATGATGCCGTGCTGCGCCACCTGACCGTTCAGAAGAAGAAGGCCGAGACCGGCCCGTCTTCGATGATGAAGACGGTCGAGCGCGAAGAAGCCCGCAAGTCCAACCAAGCCGATTACGCAGCCTGACGCGGCCTGTCGGCGCGGAGTGAACCACGTTGTCCTGTCCGCCGGTATCGTTGAGGCCAAGCCTCTGCGCTATACCCCGGCCGGTCTGCCCGCCCTGGACCTTCGACTCGAACACGAGTCCAGTGTCGAAGAGGCGGGAAGCAGCAGGCAGGTCAAGGCAGTGATCAAGGCAGTAGCCCTGGGAACGATCGCCGAGAAGCTCGGCATCCAGCCCATCGGCAGTGTCTTCAGGTTCAGTGGCTTTCTGGCCACCCCGCGCAATGGCAAGCTCGTCGTGCTCCATATTCAAGAGTATCAGCAAGATTAATTTATTAGGAGTCCAACATGGCCGGACCAAAACGTTTCAACAAAGACAAGCGCCCGAAGCGCCCCGCCCAGAACCTGCTGTTCAAGCGCAAGCGCTTCTGCCGCTTCACCGTGACCGGCGTGGTCGAGATCGACTACAAGGACATGGACACGCTGCGTGACTTCATTGCCGAAAACGGCAAGATCATTCCGGCACGTCTGACCGGCACCCGTGCCATCTTCCAGCGTCAGCTCAATACGGCCATCAAGCGTGCGCGTTTCCTCGCGATGCTTCCGTACAGCGACCAGCATCGCATCTAAGGAGAACAACCATGCAAATCATTCTGCTCGAAAAGGTTGTCAACCTCGGTGATCTCGGCGAAATCGTCAAGGTCAAAGACGGCTATGCCCGCAACTTCTTGATCCCGGGTGGTCGCGCCCGCCGTGCCACCGAAGCCAACAAGGCGGCTTTCGAAGCCCGCCGTGCCGAACTGGAAAAAGTCGCTGCTGCCAAGCTGGCCGAAGCGCAAGCCCAGGGTGAAAAGCTCGCTGGCAGCACGATCAAGCTGACCCAGAAGGCTGGCGTCGACGGTCGCCTGTTCGGTTCCGTGACCAACCACGACATTGCTGAGGAGCTGACCAAGCAGGGCTACAAAGTGGCCAAGGCCCAGGTTCGCATGCCGAATGGCCCGATCAAGCTCGTGGGCGAAAGTGCCGTCAACGTTGCCCTGCACACCGATGTGGTGGTGGAGATCAACGTCACCGTTTACGGCGAATCGGCCTGATCGGACTCGCTCTCCCAAAAGGCCGCCGGGTGCAATCCCGGCGGCCTTTTTCTTGGGTGCCCCGGTTGCCCACAGGCAAGGGATCGAAAACCGCGTTGATTCCACATCTTGTCCACAGACTTGTCCGGTGACGGAAGGCGCCAGTCAGCGTAGCATTTCCCCCTAGAAGGATTCCTCCATGTCGGCTGTTTTCTCCACGGACTTCCCCGGTGACGTTGATGATTTCCCGCTCGACCGGCAGGTGGCGCAGCTGCGCATCCCTCCGCATTCGATCGAAGCCGAGTCAAGCGTGCTGGGCGGACTGCTGCTCGACAACGGCGCTTGGGACCGCGTCGGTGACTTGCTGGTGGACAGTGATTTCTATCGCTATGAACATCGGCTGATCTACGGTGCCGTGGGCGCGCTGATCAATGCCTCCAAACCGGCGGACGTGATCACCGTCTTTGAACATCTCCAGAATCAGGGCAAGGCCGAAGAGTCTGGCGGGCTAGCGTACCTGAATTCTCTGGCCCAGTACGTTCCCAGCGCCAGCAACATCCGGCGTTATGCCGAGATCGTGCGCGAACGCTCGATCCTGCGCAAACTGGTCAGCGCCAGCGATGAAATTGCCACCAATGCGTTCAATCCGCAGGGGCGGGCAGTGGACCGGATCCTGGACGAGGCCGAGCAGAAGATCTTCAACATCGGGGAAGAAGGCTCGCGCATGAAGCAGGGCTTCCAGTCGATGGATTCGCTGGTGGTCAAGCTGCTCGACCGGGTGCAGGAGATGGCGGACAACCCGAACGACATCACCGGAGTTCCAACGGGCTTTTACGACCTCGATCGCATGACCTCCGGTTTGCAGGCCGGTGATATGGTCGTGCTTGCGGCTCGCCCGTCCATGGGCAAGACGGCGTTTGCCATCAACATCGCTGAGCATGTTGCGCTCAATGAGGGCTTGCCGGTGGCCGTCTTTTCGATGGAAATGGGCGCGTCGCAACTGGCCGTTCGTATCGTGGGTTCAATCGGACGGATTGACCAGGGGCACCTTCGCACCGGCAAGCTGACCGACGACGAGTGGCCGCGCCTGACCGAGGCCATCGAGCGCCTGCGCACGGTCTCCTTGCACATCGACGAAACGCCCGGGCTGACGACCAGTGAGCTGCGCGCCAACGCCCGCCGGCTGGCACGCCAGTGCGGCAAGCTCGGCCTGATCGTGGTGGACTACCTGCAGCTGATGAGCGGCTCAAGCTCCAACGGCGACAACCGCGCCACCGAACTGGGCGAAATCTCGCGTGGCCTCAAGATGCTGGCCAAGGAACTTCAGTGCCCGGTGATTGCCTTGTCTCAGCTCAACCGCAGCGTGGAAACGCGCACGGACAAGCGGCCGATGATGAGCGACCTTCGCGAGTCGGGCGCGATTGAACAGGATGCGGACATCATCATGTTCATCTACCGCGACGACTACTACAACAAGGACTCACGCGAACCCGGCGTGGCTGAGATCATCATCGGCAAACAACGAAACGGACCGACCGGAACAGTCAAGCTCGCCTTCCTCAAACCGCTGACCCGGTTCGAGAGCCTGGCCTCGGGCGGCAGCGACGACTTCTGAGCCGCTGCCTCAAGGGCTCGACCCATCCGGATCCGTGGGGCCCATTCGTTACAGCACCTCGCTGGCGAAGTCGGCCAGGCGTGAGCGTTCGCCGCGCGCCAGGGTGATGTGCCCGCTGTGCGGCCAGCCCTTGAACTTGTCCACGGCATAGGTCAGGCCTGACGAGCCCTCGGTCAGGTAGGGCGTGTCGATCTGGGCCAGGTTGCCCATGCAGATGATCTTGGTGCCGGGGCCGGCGCGCGTGATCAGGGTCTTCATCTGCTTGGGCGTCAGGTTCTGCGCCTCGTCGATGATGACGTACTTGTTCATGAAGGTGCGCCCGCGCATGAAGCTCATGCTCTTGATCTTGATGCGGCTGCGAATCAGTTCGTTGGTCGCCGCCCGGCCCCATTCGCCTGCGTTGCCGCCGTCGCCCTTGGCCAGGAACTCGAGGTTGTCGTCCAGCGCGCCCATCCAGGGGCCCATCTTCTCTTCCTCGGTGCCGGGCAGAAAGCCGATGTCCTCGCCCACGCTGACGGTGGCGCGGGTCATGATGATTTCGCTGTAGCGGCGATCGTCGAGCACCTGGCTCAGGCCGGAGGCCAGCGCCATCAGGGTTTTGCCGGTGCCTGCGGTGCCGGTCAGGGTGACGAAGTCCACCTCCGGATCCATCAGCAGGTTCATCGCGAAGTTCTGTTCGCGGTTGCGGGCGGTCACACCCCAGACGGCGTTCTTCAGGTGATTGAAGTCCTTGAGCGTGCGAAAGACTGCGGTCTTTCCGCGGATCTCGGTGACACGGGCATACAGACTGGGTTCTCCGGGTGCCTCGAAATAGACAAACTGGTTGATCAGCAGGCTGGGAACGATCGGGCCGGACACGCGGTAGAAGGTGTGAGCGCCCTGTTGCCAGCTCTCGATCGTCTTGCCGTGCTTGCTCCAGAAATCCGGGGGCAGTGCCAGCGAACCGGCATACAGCATGTCGCCGTCTTCCAGCGTCTTGTCATTCTGGTAGTCCTCGGCCGCCAGGCCCAGTGCGCGCGCCTTGACGCGCATGTTGATGTCCTTGGACACCAGCACAACCTCGCGCGGGGACTGCTGTTGCCGTAGCGCCTCCACCACGCCCAGGATCTGGTTGTCAGCCTTGCCCTGGGGCAGGCTGGAGGGGAGCGTGTAGTTCAGGGGCTGGGTCTGGAAGAACAGCTTGCCGCCCGCCTCGCGGTGGCCGGTGGTGTCGAGCTGCAGGCCGGCGGCGATGTCGGCACCGACGGCACCGGCCAGCGCATCCAGGGTCCGGCTGGCCTGGCGGGCATTGCGCGCCACCTCGGTCATGCCTTTCTTGTGGCCGTCGAGTTCTTCCAGCACGATCATGGGCAGGAAGATGTCGTGCTCCTCGAAGCGGAACAGGCACATCGGGTCGTGCATCAACACATTGGTGTCGATCACGAACAGCTTGGCAGGGCCTTTGGCTCGCGGCTTGCGCGCCTCGGGCGCGGCTTTCGGGATGGCGCCACCTTCGCCCTCGCGGCTGCTGGTCGTGCGTCGCCGCGATGCCGGCAGGTTCTCGGCAGCAGCTGGGCTTTTCCCTTCCATTGCTCTGCTTGTGGCATCGGTGGCGCGGAGTTCGGTGTCCTTGGTGTGTGCAGTCGCGTCGGAGCTTGTCTCAGCGCCCGTCGCGGAGGTGGACCTGCGTGGCGCGCGATGGCCGGGTGGTTGGGCAGCGGCGTCAAATGTCGCGGAAGCAAGCAGAGCAGCGCGTTTTGCTGGAGGAGGGGGCAATGGCATGGGTGTTCAGATTCCGGAGCAAGTGGGAGGCAGAGGCGCGTCGGTGTCATCCGCTGGTGGGACGATCCAAAGAAAAAGCCGCCTGGGGACCGAGGCGGCTTTTGCAGCAGGCAGGAATGCGGTGTTCAACGGCATGCGGTCATTATGCATGACCAAGGTGGACGGTTCGGTCCACCGGATGTACGCCGATCAGCCGGCCTTTTTCAGGGCCTTGACGGCCTTGAGGACCTCTTCGACGTGGCCGGGAACCTTGAGTCCGCGCCATTCTTCCTTGAGCGATCCGTCGGCGCCGATCAGGAAGGTGCTGCGCTCGATGCCCTTGACCTTCTTGCCGTACATGATCTTGTTCTTGACCACGCCGAACATGTGGCACATCTTCTCTTCGGTGTCGGCAATCAGTTCGAAAGGCAGTTCCAGCTTGGCCTTGAATTCATCGTGCGACTTCATGTTGTCGCGCGAGACGCCAAAGACCGTGGCGCCCGCTTTCACGAAATCCTTGTATTTGTCGCGAAACTGCATGGCCTCTGTCGTGCAGCCCGGCGTGTTGTCCTTGGGATAGAAAAACATCACCACTGTATGGCCGAGATGCGACGTGTTGGAAACCTTGACGCCGCTGGTGGCGTTGGCTTCGAATTCTGGAATGGGTTTGTTGACAACGATCGCCATATAGCTTCAATCTCGTGTGACAGGATGAGGTCGTTGGGATGGGCCGGGGAAATTCGTGGTCTGTGCCAGATACTGCGCCGATGGCCCGGCAACCCTCAATTTTACCCTGAAACGCGACCCTTTAGAGGCCCTGCTCCAGAAGCAGGGCCACAATCACGTTGCGTCCTTCGCCCGCCAGGATGTTGTAGGTGCGGCAGGCCGCTGCGGTGTCCATGGTTTCCACGCCGATTCGGCGTGCCATGAGGTCCAGCAGCCATTCCGGCCGTGGAAAGCGCAGCCGTACGCCGCTGCCGAAGATGACGAGTTCAGGGTCCAGTTCCGCCAGCCGGGTGAAGTGGTTGTCCGAAAGCTCGGAAAAATCGGCGCAGTGCCACTCCATGCGCTGGCCGCGGGCACCGATCACCACGCTGTGGGCCACCCGCTCGCCATTGATGGCCACCCAGCCAGGCCCATAGGCGTTGATAACTTGACCGTCGAATGTGTCGGGCTGGATCTTCATGGCTTCACCTGTTGTTGCACCGCACTATGGCCGTGCAGAACTGTGGTCAAATTATAGGTTTCGCCTCTGAATAGCCGTTCCCGGAGGGACATTGAAAACCGTTCTCAAATCAGCCAAGCTTTCCAACGTCTGCTACGACATCCGCGGCCCGATCATGGACGCCGCACGTCAGATGGAGGAAGAGGGCCACAAGATCATCAAGCTCAACATCGGCAATCTGGCCGTGTTCGGCTTCGATAGCCCCGAGGAAATCCAGCAGGACATGATTCGCAACCTGCCGAACTCGGCCGGCTATTCCGACAGCAAGGGCATTTTCGCGGCGCGCAAGGCGGTGATGCATTACACCCAGCAGCAGGGCATCAAGGGCGTGACGCTGGACGACATCTACCTGGGCAATGGGGCCAGCGAGCTGATCGTCATGGCCACCAACGCCTTGCTGGACAACGGCGACGAACTGCTCCTGCCCTCGCCGGACTACCCCTTGTGGACCGCGGCGGCCAGCCTGTCGGGCGGCACCCCGGTGCATTACCGCTGCGACGAGGACAACGGCTGGATGCCCGATCTGGACGATATCCGGGCGAAGATCACGCCCCGCACCAAGGGCATCGTGGTCATCAACCCGAACAACCCGACCGGCGCGCTGTACTCGGACGAACTGCTGAAGGCCATCGTGGCCATCGCCCGCGAAAACGGCCTGGTGATCTTTGCCGACGAGGTGTACGACAAGGTCTTGTACGACGACGCGAAACACACCGCCATCGGCAGCCTGAGTGACGACGTGCTGACGCTCACGTTCAATTCTCTGTCCAAAAGCTACCGCTCCTGCGGCTATCGCGCCGGCTGGATGGTGGTCTCCGGCGACAAGAAGCCGGCCAAAGACTACATCGAAGGCCTGAACATGCTGTCGAACATGCGCCTGTGTTCCAACGTGCCGGGCCAATGGGCCATCCAGACCGCGTTGGGTGGCTACCAGAGCATCAATGACCTAGTGTGTGAAGGCGGGCGCCTGCGCCGCCAGCGCGATCTGGCCTACGAACTCATCACGGCCATCCCCGGCGTGACGTGTGTCAAGCCGACGGCGGCGCTGTACATGTTCCCGCGCCTGGATCCGAAGATGTATCCGATCGAGGACGATCAGCAGTTCTTCCTCGAGCTGCTGCAGGAAACCCGTGTGATGCTGGTGCAGGGCACGGGCTTCAACTGGCCGGCGCCGGATCATTTCCGCATCGTGTTCCTGCCGCACGAAGACGACCTGCGCGAGGCGATTGGCCGCGTGGCGAGATTCTTGGCGCTGTACCGCAAACGTCACGGAACCTGAGTTGCTTCATTTTCGATAGCGCTAAATGACGGATTGGCGCTGGAATTTCCTTGTTTTAATCAATTAATTGCCATGAAACCGATCCAAGTAGGCCTGCTGGGCATAGGCACCGTGGGCAGCGGCACGTTCAACGTGCTCAAACGCAACCAGCAGGAGATCCAGCGCCGCGCCGGCCGCGGCATCGAGATCACCATGGTGGCCGATCTGGATGTGGCGCGGGCGAGGTCCATCGTCGGCCCGGACGTCACCGTGGTGAACGACGCACGGGCGGTCATTGCCAATCCCGAAATCGACATCGTGATCGAGCTGATCGGCGGCTACGGCATCGCCAAGGCGCTGGTGCTGGAGGCCATCGCGGCCGGCAAGCATGTGGTCACCGCCAACAAGGCGCTGCTGGCGGTGCATGGCACCGAGATCTTTGCGGCCGCCCATGCCAAGGGCGTGATGGTGGCCTTCGAGGCGGCGGTGGCCGGCGGCATCCCGATCATCAAGGCGCTGCGCGAAGGGCCTGACGGCCAACAGCATCCAGTGGATCGCCGGCATCATCAACGGCACCACCAACTTCATCCTGTCCGAGATGCGCGACAAGGGGCTGGACTTTGACGTGGTGCTCAAGGAAGCGCAGCGCCTGGGCTATGCCGAGGCCGACCCCACGTTCGACATCGAAGGCGTGGACGCCGCGCACAAGGCCACGATCATGAGCGCCATCGCGTTTGGCATCCCCGTGCAGTTTGACAAGGCCTATGTCGAAGGCATTACCAAACTCAGTGCCACCGACATCCGGTACGCCGAACAGCTGGGCTACCGCATCAAGCTGCTGGGCATCACCAAGCGCACCCCGAGCGGCGTCGAGTTGCGCGTGCATCCCAGCCTGGTGCCGTCCAAACGCCTGATCGCCAACGTCGAAGGCGCGATGAACGCGGTGGTGGTGCAGGGCGATGCCGTGGGCACCACGCTGTACTACGGCAAGGGTGCGGGCAGCGAACCCACCGCCAGCGCGGTGATCGCCGACCTGGTGGACATCACGCGCC
The DNA here is from genome assembly GCA_016721925.1 of Candidatus Skiveiella danica. Lineage (GTDB taxonomy): Bacteria > Pseudomonadota > Gammaproteobacteria > Burkholderiales > Burkholderiaceae_C > Skiveiella > Skiveiella danica. The sequence continues at coordinate 308,860 of JADKHE010000003.1, read as the reverse complement.
TGCACACGGTCGATCCGCTGAACCGCGTGCCGCACCTGGCCTTCCAGCCCCACACGCTGGACCAGGCCATGACGGACCTGCCCGTGCTGCCCATGAGCGAGGTCGTGACTAGCTATTACCTGCGCCTGCGCGTGGCCGACGAGGCCGGCGTGCTGGCCAAGGTGACCGGCATCGTAGCGAATGCCGGCATCAGCATTGACGCGCTGCTGCAGCGCGAGGCGGATGAAGTCGGCGGCGAGGGCGCCACCTCGACCGACCTGATCATCCTGACGCACGACACGCGCGAAGGCACCATGGACGCGGTTCTGGCCGAACTGCAGGCCTTGCCCACTGTGCTGACACCGATCGTCCGCATCCGCAAGGAAGAGCTGAACTGATGCTGTACCTGTCCACCCGCGGCGATCCCGGCCGCAAGCATTTCTGTGAAATCCTGCTCGAAGGCCTGGCGCCTGACGGCGGCCTGTACCTGCCGGAGGCCTATCCGCAGGTCGATGCGGCCACGCTGCAGCGCTGGCGCGAGATCCACGACACGCGCGGGTACGCGGCGCTGGCTTTCGAGGTGCTGTCGCTCTACATCGACGACATCCCCGCTGACGACCTGCGCGTTATCTGCGAGAAGACCTACACCGAGGCCGCCTTCGGCACGCGCGAGATCGTGCCCCTGAAGGAGCTGGAAGACCACTTCTACCTGGAGGCCTTGTCCAACGGCCCCACGCTGGCCTTCAAGGACATGGCGATGCAGTTGCTGGGCAACCTGTTCGAGTACGAACTGGGCCGCCGTGGCGAGCAGCTCAACATCCTGGGCGCCACCAGCGGCGACACCGGCAGTGCGGCCGAGTACGCGATGCGCGGCAAGAAGGGCGTGCGTGTCTTCATGACCAGCCCCAACGGGCGCATGAGCCCGTTCCAGCAGGCGCAGATGTTCAGCCTGCTGGACGACAACATCCACAACATCGCCATCGACGGCGTGTTCGACGACTGCCAGGACCTGGTCAAGGCCGTGTCCAACGACCTCGACTTCAAGCGCAGCTACAAGATCGGCACGGTCAATTCGATCAACTGGGCGCGCCTGCTGGCGCAGGTGGTCTATTACTTTGCCGGCTACTTTCAGGCCACACGCGACAACGCCCAGAAGGTCTGCTTCACGGTGCCGTCGGGCAACTTCGGCAACGTCTGCGCCGGTCATGTGGCGCGCATGATGGGCCTGCCGATCGAGCGCCTGGTGGTGGCCACCAACGAAAACGACGTGCTCGACGAGTTCTTCCGCACCGGCGTATACCGCGTGCGCGGCAGCGCCGACACCCACGAGACCTCCAGCCCGTCGATGGACATCTCCAAGGCCAGCAATTTCGAGCGCTTCGTGTTCGACCTGCTGGGGCGCGACGGCGCGCGGGTCAAGGCCTTGTTCGGTGATGCGTTGTCCCGCGATGGGCGCTTCGATCTGAGCGCCGAGCCGGCCTACCGCGACGCTGCGGCGCGCTACGGCTTCGTCAGCGGCAAAAGCCTGCATGCCGATCGCCTGGCCACGATCCGCGACACCTGGAAGCGCTTTGCGCTGATGATCGACACCCACACCGCCGACGGCGTGAAGGTGGCCCGGGAGCACCTCGTGCCCGGATTGCCGATGATCGTGCTGGAGACGGCGCTGCCGATCAAGTTCGCCGCCACCATTGTCGAAGCCTTGGGTTGCGAGCCGGACCGGCCCGCGAAGTTCGAGGGCATCGAGTCGCTCCCACGGCGTGTGACCGTGATGCCGGCGCAGGTGCAGGCGGTGAAGCGTTTCATCGTCGAGAAATGTGCCTGAAATATGCTTTACCCAGCGTGCTTCGGTCATGAGTAGCTATCGATTTGATATTCCGGCGAAGGTGCCCACATGAAGGTGGTTGGCTTCGCAGGCTTTTCCGGTTCAGGCAAAACCACGCTGGTGGAACAGCTCATCCCCGCGTTGCGCCTGCGTGGCCTGCGGGTTTCGGTGGTCAAGCATGCGCACCACAGCTTCGACATCGACACCGCGGGGAAGGACACCTTCCGGCACCGCGAGGCCGGCGCCTTCGAGGTGGTCGTTGCATCGGGCCGGAGGCTGGCCCTGATGCGGGAGTTTGAACGCGAGGCGTCGCTGAGCGTCCATCAGCTGATTGCGGAGCTGTACGACGGCGTGGACTGGGTGCTGGTCGAAGGATTCAAGGACAGCGACCTGCTGAAGATCGAAGTCTGGCGCGCCGCCTCCGGGCAGCCGGCGCGCTATCCTGAAGACGACTTCATCGTGTCCGTGGCGACCGATTCGCCGGCGTTGCTGCCCGTACCGACCGGGCTGCCGGTGCTGGATTTGAACCAACCCGATGCCATCGCGGGCTGGCTGGTCGACAATCAAGCCCGGTTTGACTACAACGTCGAGTTATACGGATGAAGCCACCCCTCTCTGCGGCGGCGCGCGCGCCCTTGATGTCGCTGGATGATGCACTGGACCGCCTGCTGGCGCAGGTGGAGCCGTTGCGCCGGATCGAATCGGTCTCCACCTTCGAGGCGGACGGCCGGGTGCTGGCGGCGGATCTGGTCGCGGCATTGCAGGTTCCGCCGCAGGACAACGCCTCGATGGACGGCTACGCACTGAAGGCGTCCGACGTCAGCCATGTCGGCGCCGTCCTGCGGGTGACGCAGCGCGTGCCCGCGGGCGCAGCCCCTCACGCGTTGGAGCCGGGCACGGCGGCGCGCATCTTCACCGGGGCACAGATTCCTGCGGGGGCTGACACCGTGGTCATGCAGGAGGAGACAGAGGCCGTCGGGGGCGATTTCCATGCGGTGCGCTTTCATGGCGTCCCTGGGGTTGGCCAGTGGATTCGCCGTGCCGGCGAAGACGTGACGCGGGGCACCGTCGTGCTACCCGGAGGCGAGCGCCTGTCGCCCGCCAGCCTGGGACTGGCGGCAAGCATCGGTTGCGCCCGGCTGGACGTGGTGGCGCGCCCGCGCGTGGCGCTGTTTTCAACGGGCGATGAGCTCGTGATGCCCGGCGACGTCGAGCCGAAGGCCATGCCGGCCGGCGCCATCTACAACTCCAACCGCTTCTTCCTGCGCGCGCTGTTGCACCGGCTGGGCTGCGAGGTCAGTGACCTGGGCATCGTGCCTGACCGGCGCGAGGCGACGGTGGCCGCGCTGAAATCGGCGGCCGACCACCACGACCTCATCCTGACCAGCGGCGGTGTCTCGGTGGGCGAAGAGGACCATATCAAGCCCGCCGTCGAGCAGCTTGGGGCGCTGGACCTGTGGCAGATCGCCATGAAGCCGGGCAAGCCCTTTGCCCATGGGACGGTGCGGCGCGACGCGGGCGCTGGGGACGGATGCCGGCCGGGCCTGTCATTTCATCGGTCTGCCGGGCAACCCGGTGTCCAGCTACATCACCTTCCTGCTGCTGGTGCGGCCGTTTTTGCTGCGCTTGCAGGGCGCGCGCGAGATTGCTTTGAAGACCATCGTGCTTCCGGCCCATTTCTCGCTGCGAAAGGCCGACAAACGCCGCGAATTCCTGCGCGTGCGGCGCAATGCGGCAGGCGGACTGGATCTGTTCACCAACCAGAGTTCCGGCGTTCTCACCTCTGTGGTCTGGGGCGACGGCGTGGTGGACAACCCGACGGGGACGACCATTGCCCATGGTGACATGGTTTCCTTCATTCCCTTTTCGGAGTTGCTGGCGTGAGAGTTTCCATCCGCTATTTCGCCTCCATCCGCGAAACACTGGACCGGACGGGCGAAACCGTCGAAACCGGCGCCGTGACACTGGCGGGCCTGCGCGACGAACTCATCGACCGTGGCGGCGCCTACGCAGACAGCCTGGCCCGTGGTCGAGCGGTGCGGCTGGCGCTGAACCAGGTCATGGCGGATGAATCTGCGCTCCTCGTGGAGGGCGCCGAGGTTGGTTTTTTTCCACCGGTGACCGGTGGCTGAGGCAGGGACGCCGACCATGACTGCCCGTGTCAGCATCCAGACCGAGGATTTCGACCTGGCCGCCGAAGTCGCCGCCCTGCGCCAGGGCGACGGGCGCGTCGGCGCCGTATGCAGCTTCGTGGGTACTGTGCGCGACCGTAACGACGGGCAGTCGGTCAGCACGATGGAGCTCGAGCACTATCCCGGCATGACCGAGAAGTCGATCGAGGCCATGATCGACGCGGCCCACCGGCGATTCGACATTCTTGGCGCCCGCGTGATCCATCGGGTAGGCCTGCTGCATCCGCTCGACCAGATTGTGCTGGTGGCCGTCTCGTCGGCACACCGGGGCGAAAGCTTCCAGGCCTGCGAGTTCCTGATGGATTACCTCAAGACCCAGGCACCCTTCTGGAAAAAGGAACAGACGCCCGAAGGGGCGCGCTGGGTCGATGCACGCGTGAGTGATGACGCTGCTCTCGCAAAGTGGGGCATTCAGGCAACCAATTCCTGAGCGCAGGGCGTTTCCCGGTCGCCCGGGCGCCGTCAGTTCAGGTATTTCGGTTTGTCGCCGGCCGACGGGGCCGTCGCAGGGCGTGAATCCGTGGCGCCTTCACCCAGCCAGCCCGATGATTCGAGGGCCTTGTCGATCAGGTGAAGGAAGCCGTTCAGGTTGTTGCTTTCCAGGCCGACCTTGAAGCTGCGCGGTTTGGGCGTCCCGGGGCGCTTTTCCCGAAAGTCCAACTCGAGGCGGCCATCGCTCAGGTTCCGCAGGCCGACTTCGGTGACGAGCAAGGGGTCCGCGCCCAGGGGCAATTGCTTCGGCTGGCTGCGAAAAGGGGTCTTGAAATCCGCATTCTGCAGGGATTCCTGGCGCTGGAAGTCCGCCAGCATTTGTCGCGTATGTCCGTCCGACAGCGCGGCAGCGGCGCGGGACGGGTCGCGCGCGCCCTCCGCCAAGGCAACCCGATCAGTGACCACGGCATTCAGGCTGGGCCATAGCTTCAGGCAGAGGCGCCGTGTCAGCCATACCCGCAGTTCGTCGTCGGTTGACGTGTTCATCCGCACCAGAATCCGGTCTTCATCGGGGTGGTAGCGCGCTGAAAGCTGATCGAGTTTCATGCGCCTGATTCTAGTCAGTGCGCACGGCACGCCAGACCTTGAAAACCCCTTCGCAGACCGCAGATGGCCTGCAACCGGAGGATTTTCATGCGACACGACAAACTCACCACCAAGTTCCAGGAAGCGCTGGCCGACGCGCAATCATTGGCCTTGGGCGCGGACAACGCCTACATTGAACCCGCCCACTTGCTGGTGGCCATGCTGAAACAGGAGGACGGCCCGAAAGCGCTGCTGCAGCGCGCCGGCGTCAATGTGCCCGGCCTGCTGGCCGCCGGCGAGGCGGCCATCAAGCGCCTGCCCGAGGTCCAGGGCCAGGAGCAGGTCCAGGTTGGTCCCGAGCTGGCCAAATTGTTGCAGGCCACCGAGAAGGAATCCATCAAGCGCGGCGACCAGTTCATCGCGGGCGAGTTGTACCTGCTCGCGCTGGCCGACAGCAAGGCCGAGATCGGCAACCTGGCCCGTGCCAATGGCCTGACCCGCAAGAGCCTGGAAGCCGCCATCGAGGCGGTGCGGGGCGGGCAGGGCGTCAACAGCGCCGACGCCGAGGGCCAGCGCGAGGCCCTCACCAAGTACACCATCGACCTGACCGAGCGCGCCCGCATGGGCAAGCTGGACCCGGTGATCGGCCGCGACGACGAGATCCGCCGCGCCATCCAGGTGCTGCAGCGCCGCACCAAGAACAACCCGGTGCTGATCGGCGAGCCCGGCGTGGGCAAGACCGCCATCGTCGAAGGCCTGGCCCAGCGCATCGTGGCCGGCGAAGTGCCCGATTCGCTCAAGGGCAAGCGCGTGCTGAGCCTGGACATGGCCGCGCTGCTGGCCGGTGCCAAGTTCCGCGGCGAGTTCGAGGAGCGCCTGAAGAACGTGCTCAAGGAACTCGCCAAGGACGAAGGCCAGACCATCGTCTTCATCGACGAGTTGCACACCATGGTGGGCGCGGGCAAGGCCGAGGGCGCCATGGACGCGGGCAACATGCTCAAGCCCGCGCTGGCGCGCGGCGAGCTGCATTGCGTGGGCGCCACCACGCTGGACGAATACCGCAAGTACATCGAGAAAGACGCCGCACTGGAACGCCGCTTCCAGAAGATCCTGGTCGGCGAGCCGACGGTGGAGGCGACGATTGCCATCCTGCGCGGGCTGAAGGAGCGCTACGAGGTGCACCACGGCGTGGACATCACCGACCCGGCTATCGTGGCCGCGGCCGAGCTGTCCAACCGCTACATCACCGACCGCTTCCTGCCCGACAAGGCGATCGACCTGATCGACGAGGCGGCGTCCAAGATCAAGATCGAGCTGGACTCCAAGCCCGAGGTGATGGACAAGCTCGATCGCCGGTTGATCCAGCTGCAGATCGAGCGCGAGGCGGTCAAGAAGGAAAAGGACGAGGCCTCGCAGAAGCGCTTCGAGCTCATCAACGAGGAAATCGGCACGCTGCAGAAGGAGATCGCCGACCTCGACGAGATCTGGAAGTCGGAGAAAGCCACCGCGCAGGGCAGCGCCCAGGTGCGCGAGGAGATCGACAAGCTCAAGTTCCAGATCGACGAGCTGACCCGCAAGGGCGATTTCAACAAGGTCGCCGAGCTGCAGTACGGGCAACTGCCCGCGCTGGAAAAGCGCCTGAAAGAAGCCCAGGCCGCTGAATCCGGCCGCAGCGCCAGCTCGGCGCCCCGGTTGCTGCGCACGCAGGTCGGCGCGGAGGAGATTGCCGAGGTGGTCTCTCGCGCCACCGGCATTCCGGTGGCCAAGATGATGCAGGGCGAGAAGGACAAGCTGCTGCAGATGGAAGGCAAACTGCACCAGCGCGTGGTGGGGCAGGACGAGGCCATCTCCGCGGTGGCCAATGCCATCCGCCGTTCACGCTCGGGCCTGTCGGACCCGAACCGGCCCACCGGCTCCTTCCTGTTCCTGGGCCCGACCGGCGTCGGCAAGACCGAGCTGTGCAAGGCGCTGGCGGGCTTCCTGTTCGACAGCGAAGAGCACCTGGTGCGCATCGACATGAGCGAGTTCATGGAAAAGCATTCCGTGGCCCGCCTGATCGGCGCGCCCCCGGGCTACGTGGGCTATGAGGAAGGCGGCTACCTGACCGAAGCCGTGCGCCGCAAGCCCTACGCCGTGTTGCTGCTCGACGAGGTGGAGAAAGCGCACCCCGATGTGTTCAACGTGCTCTTGCAGGTGCTCGACGATGGCCGCCTGACTGACGGCCAGGGCCGCACCGTGGACTTCAAGAACACCGTGATCGTCATGACCAGCAACATCGGTTCGCCGGTCATCCAGCAGATGGTGGGCCAGCCCTACGAGGACATCAAGGATGCGGTGACGGACGAGCTGAAGAACTACTTCCGCCCCGAGTTCCTGAACCGCATTGACGAGACCGTGGTGTTCCACCCGCTGGACGCGAAGAACATCGAGTCCATCGCGCGCATCCAGCTCAAGGTACTGGAAGCCCGCCTGGAAAAGATGGAGCTCACGCTGCAGGTGTCCGAGGCCGCCACCGCCGAACTGGCCAAGGTGGGTTTCGACCCGGTGTTCGGCGCGCGGCCCCTGAAGCGCGCGATTCAGCAGCGCATCGAGAACCCGCTGTCCAAGCTGCTGCTCGAAGGGCGCTTCCTGCCCAAGGCGGTGATCACGGTGGATGTGGACACGGTGCGCGAACCCGGCGTGTTCCGCTTCGGCGGCACATCGGCGGCCTGAGCCGGGCCGGCCTCCAGCGACGATCACCGCGCTGGAGGTGCCGCTCTAAACGGGGCAGGGTGGGGGTCCTATCATCGTTGGCATGACCCACGAGACCCTGCCCATGCATGCCCTTTTCGACGCCCAGTACCAGGCCAGCCGTGCCCAGATGGAGGTGCCGCTGGCCTTGCGCCGTGACCGGCTGCGCCGACTGCGCCGACTGATCGATGGCAACACCAAGGCGCTTTGCGCCGCGGTGGAGGCCGATTTTGGCGTGCGCTCGCGCAATGTCACCGAAGTGGCCGACCTATTCATGCTGCGCAGCCTGATCAGCCACCTGAACACGCACCTGCCGCGCTGGATGAAGCCGATCAAGGTGGCCACGCCGGTTTATCTCAAACCCGCCACCGCCTACATCCAGCGCCAGCCGCTGGGGGTCGTGGGGGTCATCTCCCCCTGGAATTACCCGGTTCAGCTCGCCTTTGCCCCTGCCGCCACGGCGCTGGCCGCGGGCAACCGCGTGATGCTCAAACCCAGTGAGCTGACGCCGTTGACCAGCGAACTGATGGCGGATCTGGTGCATGACGCGTTCGACGAAGAGGAGTTCAGCGTCATCCAGGGCGATGCCGCGCTGGCCGCGCGGTTTGCCACCCTGCCGTTTGACCATCTGTTTTTCACCGGATCCACCGCGATCGGCCGCAAGGTCGCCGCCGAGGCGGCGGCGAACCTCACACCGATGACGCTGGAGCTGGGCGGAAAGTCGCCCTGCATCATCGACAAGACCTGCGACCTGAACGATGCCGCGATCAAGATCGCCCATGGCAAGCTGCTCAATGCCGGCCAGACTTGTATTGCGCCCGACTATGTGCTGCTGCCACGTGGACAGGAGGCGAAGTTTGAAAAGGCTTTTGCCGCTGCGGTCAAGCGCCTGTTCCCCCGCATTGAAGGCAATCCCGACTACACCAGCCTGTTGAATGATCGTTACTTCGAGCGCATGCAGGCCATGCTGGCCGATGCGCAGGCCAAGGGCGCGACGCTGAAGGTCATCGATCCCCAGGGCGCAGCGGCGTCGCCAGCCAACAGCGCCAGCCGCCAGATGGCCCCGGTGCTGGTGTTCGACACGGCGAGCGGCATGCGGGTGATGGAAGAGGAAATCTTCGGTCCGATCCTGCCGGTGCTGTCCTACGGCACGCTGGATGAGGCCATCGGCATCATCAACGCCCGGCCACGGCCACTGGCCTTGTACTGGTTCGGTACCAGCAACTCGGCGCGCGACAAGGTGCTGAACAACACCGTGAGCGGGGGCGTCTCGGTGAATGACACCCTGATGCATATCGCCCACGAGAACCTGCCCTTTGGCGGCGTGGGCGACAGCGGCTGGGGCGCCTACCACGGCCATATCGGCTTCCTGCGCCTGACCCATGAGAAGGGCGTATTGGTCCAGTCGCGCCTGGGTGTGGGCTCGCTGTTCTACCCGCCCTACGGCGTGCGCTTCGAGCAGGTCATCGCCATGCTCAAGCGGGTGCTCTGAAGGCGGATGGTTTGCTCCGCGGCGGATCAAGATCGATCCTGAAAATATAGCAGGATATGACCATTTGACGATGGGTTTTGGCCCATTCAGGTCGAAAAACCGTTGAAAATGCGCTTTTTCACCCGCAGGCGTCAGGTCGCCGGCGACTTGAGGCGCTGTTTCTTCCAGATCGCGCCCCGACGGGTCAGCCCCAGCCAGGCGCCAACCCCCACAATCATTGCGAAGGCTGCAGCAAACCCGGTGCTGTCGGGCTGCGCAAAGTGCATGACATTGCGCAGCCAGGGCACCAGGTTGACCGCGACCAGCAGCAGCAGCACGGCCGCGGCCATGCGAAGCAGCCAGGGGTTGGTCTGCCGGGGTTCGCCCGCCTGGGCGCGGCGCGGGCTGCGGTTGGCCAGCACCAGCAGGAAGACGCCGCATACCAGCGCCATGAACACCACGGCGCGCGCGCTGTCCTCGCCCAGGCCCAGACCTTGGCCGAAGTCCAGGCCCCAGGTTTGCGGCGCGCCCATGAGGCCGGTCAGCACAGCGTAGCCCAGGAGCAGGATGGCCGCCAGCCCGATGCCCTGGACCAGGCCGATCCCCAGGTTGGCCAGCGCGAATGGTGAGGCATCGCGCGCACGCGGCGACCGCGTCATGAGGTCGGCCGCCTCGCGCTCGGCCTCGAAGACGATCGAGCAGGCCGGGTCGATGAGCAGTTCCAGCAGCACGATGTGCACCGGCAGCAGCAGCGCCGGCCAGTGCAGCAGCGCGGGGACCAGCGTCAGCAGGATCACAGGCATGTGCACCGCGAACACGAAGCGCGTGGCGTGGGAGATGTTGTCGTAGATGCGCCGGCCCTGGCGGATGGCGGCGACGATGCTGGCGAAGCTGTCGTCCAGCAGAACCAGCGCCGCAGCCTCGCGTGCGACGTCGGTGCCGCGCTGGCCCATGGCCACGCCGACGTCCGCGGCCTTCAGCGCGGGCGCATCGTTGACGCCGTCGCCGGTCATGGCGACGACTTCGCCGTCCTGCTGCAGCAGTTGGACCAGGCGCAGCTTCTGCTCGGGCTGCAGGCGCGCGCACAGGTCCACCTGGCGCAAGCGGGTGCGCAGGGCGTCGTCGCCCAGCGCAGCGATCTCGGGGCCGGTCAGCACGGCGGGCCGATCGCTCAGGCCGACCTGGCGGGCGATCGCGCTGGCCGTGGCCGGGTGGTCGCCGGTCATCATGATCACGCGCACGCCGGCGGCGCGGCATTCGGCCAGCGCGGCGGGCACGTCGGCGCGCGGCGGGTCCATGAAGGCGACCAGGCCCAGGAAGCTGAAGCTGAAGTCGTGCTGGCTGGCGGGCCAGTTCGCGGACGAACCCGTCGTGACGGCTGCGCCTGCGTTTGCGTCCACGGGGCCCTGCCACGTCCCCCGCGCGACGCCAAGCACACGCAGGCCGCGTTCGGCCATCGCCAGCACCTCGGCGGCGATGGCGTCGCGTTCGGGCTGCGCCAGGTGGCACAGGTCCATCACGGCTTCGGGCGCGCCCTTGGTGGCCAGCAGGTGCTCGTTCGGCCCCTCGCGGGCAAACACCAGCGTCATGGCCAGGATGTCCGGCGAGAGGGCGTAGGCCGTCGCGGGGGTCCAGTCGGCGTGGACATGTTCGGTGCCTTCCAGCCAGTGACGGCCGAACTGCTGGATGGCTTTCTCCATCGGATCGAACGGGTCGGCGGGCGTGGCCAGCAGGGCGAATTCGGCCAGGGCGTGGAAGGGCTCGGGCAGGCTGGTGGCGCCTTCCGGGCTGAAGCTGGCGCCGCCAGCCCTTAGTTCGGCCACTTGCATGACGTTTTGCGTCAGCGTGCCGGTCTTGTCGGTGGCCAGCACGGTGATGGCGCCCAGCGCCTCGACCGCTGACATGCGCCGCGTCAGCACCTTGTTCTGCGAGATGCGCCAGGCGCCCAGCGCCAGGAACACGGTGAGGATCACCGGAATTTCCTCGGGCAGGATGGCCATGGCCAGCGCAATGCCCGACAGCACGCTGGCCAGCAGGGAATGGCCGTCCCACAGCCAGCCGAGCAGGATCTGCGCGGTGGCCAGCAACAACCCGGCCACGGTGAGCTGCACGATCAGGCGGCGTGACGCCTGCTGCAGGCCCGAGGAGGGTTCCGTAGTGGCGGCCAGCGCCTGGCCGATACGGCCCACGGCCGTGGCGGTGCCGGTGGCGCTGACCCGCGCCAGCCCCACACCCTTGGTGACCACGGTGCTGGCAAACAGATGGGGTGTGCCGTCGCCGCCGGGCGTGGCCGGGGCGCCTGCGGCGGTGGCGTCGGGCGGCGAGGCCACCGTGAGAGGGCCAGAGGTCGCAGGCGGCACGGGCTGATCGGGTTCGGGCGCTGGCAGCTTATCCACGGGCACGGCTTCGCCGGTCAGCAGCGATTCGTCCACGGTCAGCTGGCCCTGCACGAGCAGGGCATCGGCCGCCACCCGGTCGCCTTCGTGCAGCACCAGCAGGTCGCCGCGCACCACGTCGCGACCGGCGATGCGCGCCTCCGCGCCGTCGCGAATCACCAGCGCGCGCGGCGCCGAGAGGTCGCGCAGGGATTCCAGCGCGCGCTGCGTCTTGCGCTCCTGCGCCAGCGTGATGCCGATCACCACGAACACAAAGGCCAGCAGCAGCGCGGCTTCGGCGCGGTCGCCCAGCAGCAGGTAGATGCCGCCGGCCACCAGCAGCATCAGGAACATGGGCTCGGTGAACACGCCGCGCACCATGTCCCACAGCGTGCGCGGGGCGCTTCCGGGCAGCAGGTTGGGGCCGTCGCGGGTCAGCCGGGCAGCGGCGTCCGCAGCGTCCAAGCCGGCGGGTTGCGCAGCTTCTCCAGGGGGTTGACCGGCCCTGTCTGGCGCAGAGGTATCAGGCATCCAGTCCCGCCGCCCTCAGGCGTTGGCGCAGGCGCACCACTTCCTCGATCAGGTCGGCCGCCAGCGCGGCGATTTCGGGGCCGGCCTCGAACGTGGTTTCAAGGTTGCACAGGCGGCGCGCGCGCACCAGGCTGGCGCTGGCAAAGCGCCACTGTCCCGGCGGCGCGGTGGAGGCGTCCAGAAAGCCGGACTCGACGCGCTCGATGACCCAATCGGGCGGCACGCGGCAGGCACGCGCCAGTTCCTCCAGACTCAGGGCAACTTCTTCGAGCAGGTCACCGGCGAGTGCCTGGTTCACGGTGATGGCAGTGGTGGTGTTCATGGTCCGGCCTCACAGTCCGGCGCGCGGGTCAAAGGGCAGTTCGCGCGCCATGGTTTCATACAGTTCACGGGCTTTGGGCGTGTCAGCCGGCGGCAGCGCGAGTTCGAGTTCGAGGTACATGTCGCCAGCCGGATCGGTGGCGCCGCGGCCGGGGATGCCGTGACCCTTCAGGCGCAGCTTGCGGCCTTTTTTCCAGCCGGCGGGCACGGTGACCTGCACCCGGCTGGTGGGCGTGGGCACCTCGATCTGCGCGCCCAGCGCCGCTTCCCAGGGTGCCAGCGGCAGGCTGGCCGTGACGTCGCGGCCCTGAACCCGGTAGCGGGCGTCGGGCTTGAAAGACACTTCGAGGTACAGGTCGCCCGCCGGACCGCCCGCGTGGCCGGGGCCCCCCTGGCCGCCCAGGCGGATCTGCTGGCCTTCGATCACGCCCTTGGGGATCTTGACGCTGAGCGTTCGGTCTTCGGCCACCACATGGCCGCTATCGTCGAGCCGGGCGCCGCGCAGGCTGATGTTGCGCTCGGCGCCCAGATACGCGTCGAGCAGGTCCAGTTCGATCTTGGCGTGGTGGTCGGTGCCACGCTCGGGTTGCGGCTCGCGGCGGTGGCTTCTGCCGCCGCCTGCACCGGCGCCGGCGTGACGGGCGCGGCCAAAGAGCTGCTCAAAGAAGTCGCTGTAGTCCTCGCCAGGCCCACCACTGCCTGCACCGTCTGAGAACTCGAAGCCTGCGTCCCAGTTGGGTGGCGGGCGGAAGTCACGCTGGCCGGGGGGCTGGTTGCCCAGCGCGTCGTAGGCAATCCGCTTCTCGGGGTCGGACAGCACAGCCTGTGCTTCATTGAGCTCGGCCATCCGGGCTTGTGCGTCGGGCTCCTTGCTCACGTCCGGGTGGTACTTGCGGGCCAGCTTGCGAAAGGCCTTCTTGATTTCGTCGGCGGTGGCGGTCTTTTCCACTCCGAGAATCTTGTAGTAGTCCTTGAATTCCATGACGGTTCCCTGAAGTTGAGCGCGTTCGTGTCCATTCTGGCGCAACCCGTGCGTCGTGACCATGCGCTGTCGCACATCCGACCGGTTTGTGCCAGGGCAAGCGGTAGGATGCTGCCTCTTTGACTCCTTGGTGGTTTGCGTGACCGACTATCCATCTGAACAACCGGTGGCAGGCACCGCGCTGGACATACCCGAAGGTTTTCGCGCGGTCACTGTGGGCGGACCCTTCATGGCCCATACCGGCCCGTTGTATGCGCGCTGGACCGGCGAACGCCTGCAGTTGGGCTTTCGCGTGGAACACCGGCACACCAACCCGCTGAACATCTGCCACGGCGGCATGATGGCCAGCTTTGCCGACATGCTGCTGCCGTGCGCGTCGATGTACCAGGGCAGCGGCGAGCGGCGTTTTCTGCCCACCATCAGCCTGCAGGTGGATTACCTGGGCGCCAGCCCGCTGGGCGCCTGGGTGCAGGGCGAAGGGGACGTGCTGCGCACCACGCGCAACATGCTGTTCGCGCAGGGCCTGGTCACCGCCGACGGCGTGCCGGTGCTACGCGTGAGCGGCATCTTCAAGATGGGCGCGCTGATCGGTGACGGCACGGACCGGGATCCGTTGCGGTTGCGGCGCTGAACCCGCAGCCTGTCGCGCCATGCGGACAGGCAGGGGTTCTTACGATTCACCACCAAGGCGCTCGCGCACTACACTGGTGCGCTCCAGGCCCGCGCGCGGGTCGCCTTCGCTCGACGCCACCCAACCACCATGAACAGACCGGACGCCCGTCATCCGCCCGTCGCACCGACTGCAATCTCGCGACCTTGGCTGGCACGCCTGCATCCCGGCCTGTTTGGCATGGTGCTGGGGCTACTGGGTCTTTCGGGCGCCTGGCAGCGGCTCGCTCACATGGAGGTGGGAGGAGCTGCAGATGTTTCTGCCGTGCTGCTGATCGTGGGCGTCGTGTTGCTGGTGGTGTTGCTCGTGCTGTGGGGCGTCAAGGCGCTGCGCTTCCCCGCTGTGGTTCGCCAGGAGTGGAGCCACCCGGTGCAGGGTGCGCTCCTGGCGTTGCTGCCGGTCAGCACCCTGATGGCGGTGGCGCTGCTAGTGCCGCGTCATCCGGAACTGACGGGGGTGGCGTTCCCGGTGGCGATGCTGGCCTTGGCGTTCCAGGGAACGATGGCCTGGCATGTGGTGGCGGCCTTGTCCACCGGGCAGACCCCGCCTGAACTGGTGACGCCGGCGCTGTACCTGCCCACGGTGCCGGGCGGCTTTGTCGGCGCCATGGCGCTGGATGCGCTGGGTTGGCACGGCTGGGCCACCTTGCTGGTCGGCATGGGGCTGGGCGCGTGGGCGTTGCTGGAAATGCGCATTCTCAACCGCCTGTTTGCCGGCCCCCTGCCACCCGCGTTGCGGCCTACATTGGGCATCGAGATGTCACCGGCAGCGGTGGGCGCACTGGCGACGGTGACCCTTTGGCCAAGCCTGCCGGCCGACGTGCTGATGGTGATGCTGGGCGTGGCCAGTGGCCCGGTGCTGGCGGTGCTGACACGCTGGCGCTATTGGGCGGCGGTGCCGTTCAACGTCGGTTTCTGGTCGTTTTCATTTCCGCTCGCGGCCCTGTCGGGCGCTGCAGTGGAAGCAGTGGGCCATGGCGGCTGGCCCGTGGCGGTGGCGATGAGCGCCGTGGGTATGGCGTCCGCTGTGGTGACTTTTCTGGCGCTCAAGACTGTGGTGTTGACCGCGCGAGGAAAATTGTTGCCACCGGTGTGATCGATGATGCTACTCTAATGATAGCTCATGAAAGCCGCTCGGCGCTGGGAAAGGGCCGAAATTGCTTGTTTTCGGGTGGAACTGGCGCTGGCACGGTGATCTTGAGGCTACCGGCGGAGACCGGCCGGGCATGTGCCGCGCCGGGACTGTGGCGCCCCCCAAAGGGCTGAGGGCGGCGGGCTGAGCGTGGCGCGTCGGTGTAACGCGCCAGCCTACAAGATCAACCGCCCTTTTTCGCGCGCTTGCCGGGGTTCTTCTTGCTGCGGGTGGCGGTGCCACGCTCGAGGCTGCGTTTCTGGCCCTTGCCGGTGGTTGTGGTCTGGCCCGCCACGGGAATGGGGCGAGGGGTGGCTTTGCGGTCGGCTTCGGTTCTGATTTTCTGGGGCATGGTGACTCCTGTCGATAGGGATGAAATAACCCTCAATTAAGCCACAGAGAAAGGGCCCGCCATGGCGGGCCCTTTTTTCGGGTCGAGGGTGGCGCGCCGTTCGGCTCCGGCGGTCATGCCTGTGTCAGGCGAAGGTGTCGCCCATCAGCGTGCTGAACCACTGGCCCATATCCTGGAAGTTGTCGCTGTTCCAGCCGGTCGAAGCCCCTGAACTGGCTGCCACCGGGGCCATGGCCAAGGTCGCCGGGTTGTACTGGAACACCGCCGTCAACCACGACGCCTGGGTCATCGTGATGGTGGAGAAGCAGGCCGAGTTGGTCACCGGCGCCGGGTCGGGCGAACCGCCGGACAGGATGCGGCTGATCGCGTCAGCGCATACTTTGGCTTCCTGGTTGGCGATATGGCCGGCCTTGGGCTGGGTGGTGGCGCTGGAGTCGCCAATGATGTGGACCTTGCTGGCGCCGGAGACCGTGCTGGCGTAGCTCAGCACGTTGACCCCGGCAAAGCGGCCTTCGGTGGCGTTGTTCAGGCCGGCCGTCGCCACCAGGGATCCGGCGCGCTGACGCGGAATCATGTTGATGACGTCGCCGCGGATCGTTCCGGCCGTGGTGAAGAGCGACATGCTGGCCGGGTCCACACTGGTGACCTCGGCATTGGCGTGGTATTCGATCACGTTGCCGTGCAACCCCATGAAGGCATTCGTGAAGTTATCCACCTCGGTCACGATGCCCGGATTGGCGTCGAGCACGATCAGCTTTGAGCCTGGTTTCTTGGCCTTGAGCCAGTCCGCAATCAGGCAGGCGCGCTCGTACGGTCCGGGCGGGCAGCGGTACGGCGTCTTGGGGATGGTCAGCACGACCACGCCCTTGCTTGGCAAGGCCTTCAGCTGATTGGCCAGCAAGGTGGTTTGCGGACCGGCTTGCCAGGCGTGGGGCATCTTGTCGGAGGAGCCCAAGCCAGGCACGGTGTCGAAGCTGATGCCGGGCGCCATGACGATGCGGTCGGCGGTGAGCACGGTCTTGTTGGCCAGGGTGACCTTGCCGGCCACCGGGTCGATGGCGACGACCTCGCCGAACACGGTGGTGATGCCGTACTTGCTGCGCAAGGTGTCATAGTTGTAGGACAGGCTGCTCAGGCTTCGCTGGCCGCTGAGCACCAGGCTGCTCATGATGTTGGAGGTGTAGGTCGGCATGCGTTCGACCAGCGTCACACTGATCGCGTCGCCCCACAGGCGCAGGTATTTGGCGACCGTGGCGCCGCCCATGCCGCCACCGATCACGATGACGCGTGACTTGACGGCAGCGCTTGCGGCGGTGGTCGTGGTTGTCGTTGTTGTGGTGGTAGTGCGGCGATCCGATGAAGCGAGGTCGAGTACGGGGTCGCTTTCGCCGCCGCCACAGGCGGATAGGGTGGCGCCGACGGCACTGGCGAGCGCCGAGCCGAGAAAGAATCTTCTGTCCATGGTGTTGCTCCGAATAGGGTGTTGTTGTTTGTCGGGCAGGCTCAACGCTGGGTCGAAAGCCACTTGTCGAGGGCGACCATCTGGGCGTCGGTGTAACCCAGGGCATGCTTGGTCATGAGACCGTCACCTTCCTTGCCGGCCTGGAATTCCTTGAGCTTCTTGTAGATCTCACCGACCGACTTTCCGTTGATGGCGTCGAAGCCACCTTTGCCATTCGTGCCGTGGCACTGGAAGCAGTTGGACGCCAAAAGGCGCCCGGGCTGGCCGACCTGGGCATGCACGCTTGCGCTGGCCGCGATGGCAGCCAGGGCGAACGGGACCAGGACATGGAATCTCTTTTTCACTTTCTTCTCCTTTTCATGGGGTATCGGGTAGGGTTCACAGCTGCGGTTAAATGTATGCGTCCATGCTGAACCCAAGATGAACGCAGGCTGTTCTCAGGCGTGACGGATGTAACGATGTGTTGACCGCTATCCCCGCTCAAGGCGTCGTCGTCCTTGCAGCGCCGCCTCACACCGGTGAACAATGGGTTACAGCTGCCTGTCACCCGAACGGGCATACCCTTCCAGGTACAGTTCCTTTGGCCGCTATCTGCGTCGGGCGGTTGGACCGCAACTGTTCAGGGGTCTTCAATAACCGTGCATGCGGTTTTGTTTGCCGATTGGACCGGCTCCGCGCTACAAGAGGGAGCTTATGAAAAAGGGACCATCCGGCGACCCGCCAGTGCTGGGAAATGTCTGATTCAGATCCGAAAGGCGCTCGGCGGCTGGCCCATCGCCGCCTTGAACATGGCGGTGAAGGCACTGTCGCTGGCATAGCCGCTGGCGGCCGCCACCTGGCTGATCGGCAGGCCCCGCGCGAGCAGGGGCAGGGCGTGCGCCAGCACCACCTGCTGGCGCCATTGCGGGTAGCTCATGCCGAGCTCTTCGCGGAACAGGCGGGCCATGGTGCGTTCGCTGGCGCCGGTATCGCGCGCCCAATCTGCCAACGTGGAGCGCGTGGTTGGCGCATGCAGCATGGCTTCGCACAGGGTGCGCAGGCGCTTGTCACCGCTGACCGGGTCTGGCAGCGGCACCCCGAGCGCCTGGGTGTCGGCGTGCTCGATCTCTTCGAGCAGCAGTGCCGTGACGGCCTGCTCGCGTGTGGGCCTCGCCGCCGGGCCGTTGTGCGCGGGCGGCGCGGCTGGAAAAGCCGGCTGCCGGCTGTCCATGGCGCCGATCAGCTCTCGCAGCAGCGGACTGACCCGGATCACCCGGCTGGCGGTCCAGCCGAACGGGACGGCGCTGGCACAGACATAGAGCGTCCGCAGCTGCGCCGCCTCGATCACAGTGACCGAGTGCAGAGCGTGCGGAGGCACCCAGACCGCCCGCGAGGGCGGAACCATACAAGTGATCGGGTGCGGCGCAGAGCATGTCACCTGCATCGTGCCGGTCTCGCAGTAGGTGAGCTGGCCCCAGGCATGGCAGTGCGGCTCCAGATGAGCGTCGGCCGGCAGGCTGCGCGAGCGCACCCGCACCGGACGCTCCGGCGACGGCGTGAACGCGTCCGTGTCCCCGAAGGGGGTGGTCTTGAGTCGCGGGAGGACAGGCGGCATGGCGGTTTGGCGGATTTTCGCTAAAGATTGGCAGTTTAGCGATTAGCCGTAGCGTCAGGCCGCATTAGCATCGCCCGATGAGCACGTCCGCCACCCTTTCTGCCGCCAGTTCAGTTGTCCGAGAGGTGCCCTTGCGCCAGGATGCCACCGTCATCGGTCTCGTCGGTCTGGCGCACGCCAGCTCGCATTTCGGGCACCTGCTGCTGCCGTTGCTGTTTCCAGTCTTCATGAAGGAGTTCGGTTTAAGCTTCGCTGAGCTGGGTTTCCTGATGACCGTGTTTTTCGTGGTTTCCGGCACCGGACAGGCGACGGCCGGCTTCGTCGTGGACCGGATCGGGGCGCGTCCGGCGCTGTTCGGCGCCTTCGGCTTTTTCATCGCAGCCTGTCTCGTCGGGGCGAACGCCAACGGGTACGCGTCCCTGATGGTCGTGGCCGTGCTGGCCGGGTTGGGCAACTGCACCTTCCATCCGGTGGATTTCACCATCCTGAACCAGAGAGTCTCGGCGCCACGCCTGGGGCACGCCTTTAGCGCCCATGGGCTGACCGGCAACCTGGGCTGGGCGCTGGCGCCGGTCTTCTTTGCCGGGATCACCGCGCTGGCCGGCTGGCGCGCCGCCTACCTGGGCGCCGCCTTGATGTATGCGCTGATCCTGGTGGTCCTGGTATTCAACCGAGGGCAGTTGCGCACGGAGGTCGTTGCCCGACATGTGGACGCGACGCCTGCCAAAGACATGGCGTTCATGAAGCTGCCGGTGGTCTGGTGGTGTTTCGGCTTTTTTCTGCTGTCCACCATGACGCTGGCGGTGGTGCAGAGTTTTTCGGTGTCCATCCTGAAGGCCCTGCATGGGGTGAGTTTTGAGGCTGCGACCATGACCTTGACTGCCTACATGCTCTGCGGTGCGTTCGGCATGTTCGTGGGTGGCTTCGTAGCTGCCAAACTGCCACGCCACAGTGATCGTGTGGTGGCGGTGTGCATGACGGCGGCGGCCTTCTGCCTGGCGCTATGTGCCACCGGCATGTTCGGAGCCACCGGTACCATGGTGGTCCTGGCCGCCACCGGGCTGGCCGTCGGCATCGGCGGGCCGAGCCGGGACATGATGATCAAGAAAGCCACGCCCAAGGGAGCGACCGGCCGGGTCTACGGCATGGTGTATTCGGGGCTGGACGTGGGTTTTGCCATTTCACCGCTGATCTTTGGCGTGTTCATGGATCGGGGCTGGTACGCCGCGACGCTGGCAGGCGCGGCACTGGTGCTGCTCTTGAGTGTCGGCGCGGCGCTGGGGGTGGGCCGACGGACCGTCGCGGCCTGACATCCACCGGCACGGCGGCACAATGGGCGCATGACAGAAAAACTGGCCGGCCATTTACTGGTCGAATCTCTCGTTGCCCAAGGTGTTACCCATGCGTTCGGCGTGCCGGGTGAAAGCTATCTGGCCGTGCTTGATGGCTTTCATGTACACGCGGAACGGATCCGTTTTGTCACCTGTCGCCAGGAGGGCGGCGCGGCCTTCATGGCCGAGGCGCAGGGCAAGCTGACGGGGCGCCCCGGTGTTTGTTTCGTGACGCGGGGCCCTGGGGCCACGAATGCTTCCATTGGCGTGCACACCGCGTTCCAGGATTCAACGCCGATGGTGCTCTTCGTCGGCGATGTGGCCAGCGACACTCGGGATCGGGAGGCCTTTCAGGAGGTCGATTTCTGCAGCTTCTTCGGTCCCAGCACCAAGGGTATGGCCAAGCGGGTCGAACGCATCGACGACCCGCGCCGGATCCCCGAGTACGTGGCGCGCGCCTTCGCGACGGCCATGAACGGGCGACCCGGCCCGGTCGTGCTGGTGTTGCCGGAAGACATGCTGACGCAGGCAGTTGATGCGATGGCGCTGCCGCTGCCGCGGGTCGAGCCGGTCGAAACCTGGAGTGACCCAGGATCGCTACGGGCTTTGCGGGAACTGCTGCTGAAGTCCGAGCGCCCGTTCGTCATTGCCGGCGGCGGCGGGTGGACGCCGCAGGCCGCGCAGGCACTGCAGCGCTTTGCCGAGAACTGGCAACTACCTGTGGGAAATGCCTTCAGATTTCAGGATACCTTTGACAACCTTCACCCGCTGTATGCAGGCGATGTGGGCATCGGGATCAATCCGAAGCTGGCGGCGCGCATCAAAGCGAGCGATCTGATCGTGGCGATTGGCCCGCGCCTGGGCGAGATGACCACCAGTGGCTACACCCTGCTGGAGCCGCCGCGGCCCCGGCAGAAGCTGGTGCACATCCATTCCAGCGCCGAGGAGTTGAACCGTGTCTACCAGGCGGACCTTGCCATCTGCGCCACCATGAACGCCGCGGCGCGTAGCCTGGAAGTGCTCGCCGCGCCGCCCACACTGACTTGGTCCTACTGGACCACTGCCGCGCACGGCGACTACGAAGCCAATCTGACGCCGCAAGACCTGCCAGGCGACATTGACATGGCCGCGATGGTGGCGACGCTGCAAAGGATTCTCCCCGCCGATGCCGTCCTGACCAACGGCGCTGGCAACTTTGCCAGCTGGATGCACCGGTTCTACCGTTATCCAGGGCTGACCAAAGGACACAAGACACAGTTGGCCTGCACCAACGGTGCCATGGGCTACGGTGTGCCAGCCGGAATTGCCGCCAACCTGCTGACCGGACGTACCGCCTTCACGATTACCGGTGACGGCGATTTCCTGATGAACGGCCAGGAGCTGGCCACGGCGGTCCAGCACGGGGGCAAGAGCATCGTCGTGTTGCTGAACAACGGTATGTACGGCACCATCCGCATGCATCAGGAGCGCGAATACCCGGCGCGCGTGAGCGGCTCGGCGCTGCGCAATCCGGACTTTGCTGCTTTGGCACTGGCCTATGGCTACGTGGGTGTCCGCATCACGCGCACCGAGGAGTTCGAGCCGGAACTTCTGGCTGCGCTGGCACGCGGACAGGGCACCTTGATCGAGGTGATACTGGATCCCGAAGTCATTACGACCCGCACGACCCTGGCAGCGATCAGTGAAGCGGCTCGCATCAACAAAAAAAGCTGAATACGACCACCGGACGCTGGGGATAAGGCTTCTGGACGTTTAATTCTCATGAGAGCCGCCATGAAAAAGGCCCGAATGACGGGCCTTCTTCATGGCGGCACCGGCACGAGCCGGTCCCTCTGGCATCACTTGAGATGCGCGCTGATCATCTTGGTCATTTCGAACATTGAAGCCTGGGCCTTCTTGAAGATTTCCTTCAGCTTGGCGTCGGCATTGATCATGCGCTTGTTCGCCGCGTCTTGCAGTTTGTTCTTCTTGATGTATTCCCAGATCTTCTTGGTGACTTCGGTCCGGGGATACGGGCCTTTGCCGATGATCGCTGCCAACGCGTCGCTCGGCGTCATGGCTTTCATGAATGCAGCGTTCGGTGTGCGCTTGGCAGCTGCCTTCTTGGCAGGAGCTTTCTTGGCCGGTGCGGCAGCCTTCTTGGCCGGCGCCTTGGCGGCTACTTTTTTTGCCGGAGCTGCGGCCTTCTTGGCCGGAGCGGCTTTCTTGGCGGCGGGAGCGGCTTTCTTGGCCGGAGCGGCCTTCTTCGCAGGGGCTTTCTTCGCAGTTGCCATGATGGTTTGTCCTCTTCTGGTAGTGGGTGAAGTACCAGTGAAAACTGCTTCTCAACTGGCATTGCGGATGCTACTGGAGAAAGTACGTGAATCCAAGGGGAAAAAGCCCTTTTTCTCTCTGAAATGTTGCGGATTCGCCTATGAGTGTGCTCTTTGCGTTGAACGTGATGGGCCATTGGCTTGCCGGCTTGCCGGCGAAGCGGCGCGAGTTAGGGGCGGGGCCAATGGTTGAGCCGGTCAAGGTGCCACGAAACTTCGGTATTCTTGCCAGTCTGGATCTCAAACACTTTGATGGAGTTACCGAGCATGAATGCCCCCACCCGGCCCGTTTTTGCGACCTGCGATCTGTGCGATGCGTTTGAGAACGACACGACCGGCAGCTTCCGCGTGCTTTCGCCGGTCTTCAACGACTACGGTGCGATCGGGAAGTTCTGTGGCCCGGTCGTGACGTTGCGTTGCCTGGAAGACAACTCGCGGGTGCGTGAGGCCGTCAATTCGCCGGGGTTCCTGGAGACGCCGCAGGGCTGTGTCGGTCGGGTGCTTGTGATCGATGGCGCCGGCTCGGTGCGTCGCGCACTGGTGGGTGGCAATCTCGCCGCGGCGGCCGCCAGGAACGGGTGGGCTGGTATCGTGGTCGACGGCGCGGTTCGTGACCTGACGGAGTTGCGCGAGGCGCAGGTGGGCATCAGGGCGTTGGCGTTGGTGCCGATGCGCACGGCCAAGCGGGATGAGGGACAGGCTGACATTGCGGTGCAGATCCAGGGGACATGGGTGCGTCCTGGTGACTGGCTCTACGCCGATGAAGATGGAATCGTGGTCGCAGCACAGGCGCTGCACAACTGAACCTGGAACGGTGGCCTCAGTGGGGAACCCTGCGGGGCAGTGTGGCCAGCAACACGCCGGCCAGCGCAATCGCAAGTGCCATGAATTGCACCTTGTCCAGGGACTCGCCCAGCACCAGAACGCCCACCAGGGCCGCACTGATGGGCAACAGAACGGTGAACACACCGCCTTGTGCGGCCGGCACCACCTTCAAACCAGTCATCCACAGCCAGACGGTCCAGACGCAGGCTGCCAGCGCATAGAAGACCAGCAGCAGCCACATGGGCGCCGGCACGGAGCCGAAGTCAAATTGAAGGGCGACATAAACCCCCATCGGCGTGGACAGGGCGAATCCCCACAGGTTGATCAGTGAGGTGATGCGTTTCGGCCCCATGGCCTGGGTCAGGCGCTTGCCAATGACGGAGTACGCCGCTTCGCACAGGACGGCGCCAAACAACAGGAGAACGCCCAGTGCGGTTTGGAAATCGGTGAGGCGCGGTGCGCTTGATGCAACCATCCCGTTGTGGACCGTTGTGCCCGACAGCGCCAGCAGGGCGATACCGCATCCACCCATGCCGATGGAAACCCAGATTCGCCATCCAATCCGCTCGCCCAGAAAAGACCAACTCATCAGCGCGACCACGGCCGGGATCGATGCCATGATGACTCCGGCATAAACGGCGCTTGTCAGGCTGACGCCGTACATCATGCAGAGGGTGAACAGGAAATTGCCGAACAGGGACTCCAGAAATAGGAGGCGTTTCGTTTGAGGCGTGAGCGCGGGTTCGCTCGGGGGCTTCTTCAGCCATCGCACCATGGCCATGGCCCCAATGCCGAATCGCATCCAGGCTAGCAGGAAGACCGGAATCACCGCTGCGAGTGGTTTGGAAAATGCGACATAACTGCCGACAAGCGACATGCTCAGGGCGAGGCAGGCGTAGGCAACGAGTCGGCGGGGCTGATCCGGTTTCACTAGACTGGTGTGACTCTTGAAAAGGATTCCATCATGCCCGAAGCGCCTTCAACGACCCAGCGCCACGTGTTCGTCTACGGCACCTTGCGCTGTGGCGACGACAACGACATCACACGGCTGAAACCCGAACCGGTCTTCGTGGGCTCAGCCGTCATTGCAGGCACGCTGTACGACCTTGGCGCCTATCCCGGTATTCGGCTGGACGGGGAGGGTCTTGTTCAGGGGGAGGTGTATGCCATTGCGCCGGAACTGGAAGTGCAGCTCGATGAAATTGAGGAGCTCTATCCCCAGCAGCGGGACGAATATTTCAAGCGAATCGTCCCCGTGGCGGTGCAGGGGCGCACGTTTGCGTGCATCGTGTACGAAATCAATCCCAAGTACGTGGTCGGGCGCGCCATCCTTCCAGGCGGTGACTGGGCGCGAGAGCGCAGGCTGAAATAAGACAAAGAAGATTGTCATGTTGTGGAATGTGATGTTGCGTTTTGAAAATGACGGATGCTGCGGTGCGGAAAAATTTCTTGATATGAGAAAGCTGTTTTCATATTGAGAAATGAATGAGGTAACTTATTGATTTTCAAAGGAATAGATTGAGTCTTCTATAAGACATAAGAGCGCGCAGAAGTCTTATAGAAGAGTTAAAGTACTGCTATCGGCACCCGTCTTGCATTGCTGACGCGTCCATCTTGTTTTCAACTCAACTTTGGAGGTTTCCATGTCCAACAAATCCGCGCAACCCACCCGCGCCGAACAGATCGCCGCCTTGGAAAAGGATTGGGCGACCAACCCGCGCTGGAAGGGCGTGAAGCGCGGCTACAGCGCCGCCGATGTGGTTCGACTGCGCGGCAGCATGCAGCCCGAGTACACGCTGGCCAAGAGTGGTGCAGAGAAGCTCTGGGCCAAGGTCAACGGCGGTGCCAAGAAGGGCTATGTCAATGCGTTCGGTGCCATTACTGCAGGCCAGGCCATGCAGCAGGCCAAGGCTGGCCTTGAAGCGGTGTATCTGTCGGGATGGCAGGTCGCAGCCGACGGCAACACCAGCGAAACGATGTATCCCGACCAGTCCCTCTATGCCTACGACTCGGTGCCGACGATGGTCCGCCGTATCAACAATACGTTCAAGCGCGCCGATGAAATTCAGTGGAGCCGCGGCATCGAGCCCGGTTCGCCCGAATTCATTGATTACTTTCTGCCGATCGTGGCTGACGCCGAGGCCGGCTTTGGTGGCGTTCTGAACGCTTTCGAACTGATGAAGAACATGATTGCGGCTGGAGCTGCCGGCGTGCACTTCGAGGACCAGTTGGCCGCTGTGAAGAAGTGCGGTCACATGGGTGGCAAGGTGCTGGTTCCCACGCAAGAGGCCTGCGAGAAACTGATTGCCGCGCGCTTTGCCGCCGACGTGATGGGCGTTTCGACCATCGTGCTGGCCCGCACCGACGCCGAAGCCGCCAACCTGATCACAAGCGATCACGACGCCAACGACAAGCCTTTCCTGACCGGCGAGCGCACGCAAGAGGGCTTCTACCGTGTCAAGAACGGCCTTGAGCAGTCCATCAGCCGCGGCGTGGCCTACGCGCCGTACGCCGATCTGGTGTGGTGCGAAACCGGTGTGCCCGATATCGGCTTTGCCCGTGAATTCGCGCAAGCCGTGCACGCGGCCTGCCCCGGCAAACTCCTTTCGTACAACTGCTCGCCATCCTTCAACTGGAAGAAGAACCTCAACGACAAGCAGATCGCGTCCTTCCAGGAAGACCTGTCTGCGCTGGGCTACAAGTATCAGTTCATCACGCTGGCCGGCATCCACATCAACTGGTTCAATACCTTCCAGTTCGCCCACGCCTATGCCCGGGGCGAAGGCATGAAGCACTACACCGAAATGGTGCAGGAGCCCGAGTTCGCAGCTCGGGACAGGGGTTACACCTTCGTTTCGCACCAGCAGGAAGTGGGCGCGGGCTACTTCGACGACGTGACGACCGTGATCCAGGGCGGTTCTTCCTCGGTGAAGGCCCTGTCGGGATCAACCGAAGAAGAGCAGTTCCACTGAACGCAGCCCTTGCGCTGCAGGGGCCGTGCTTCCGCGAGGGAGCCGGCCCTTCTTCTGCATCAGCGGCGGAGCGAATCTGCGGTTAAAATCGAGGAACATCCTCTGACAAGAGCGAGAAAGGCAATCTGGTTATGGCACCGCGAACTACATCGGCATCATTCACAAGCGAATAAGGCCGTAGTCCGCGCGCCTTGGGCGCAGGCAGCTACCAGATTTCATGAAAGCGCGGGCATGTCCGCGCTTTTTCTTTTCTCGATTTCCTTCTTTTTATTGCAAACCATGATTCAAGTTTCGCTTCCGGATGGCTCTCAACGTGAATTTCCTGGCCCTGTGACGGTGGCTGAAGTTGCCGGCTCCATTGGTGCCGGCCTGGCCAAAGCCGCATTGGCCGGGCGGGTCAATGGCAAGGTGGTTGATACCAGTTTTCGGTTGGAGGACAACAGTGCGCTGTCCATCATTACCGCCAAGGACTCCGAGGGGCTGGAAGTCATTCGCCATTCGACGGCACACCTGTTGGCTTATGCCGTGAAGGAACTGTTCCCGGAGGCTCAGGTGACCATTGGACCGGTGATTGAAAACGGCTTCTTTTATGACTTCTCATACAAACGGCCCTTTACACCGGAAGATCTGGTCTCCATTGAAAAGAAGATGGCAGCGCTGGCTGTATTGGATGAGCCCGTCACCCGGCGGGTACTTCCGCGTGACGAAGCCGTGGCGCATTTCAAAATGCTGGGCGAGCACTACAAGGCCGAGATCATCGAGAGCATCCCCGCCGACCAGGATGTTTCACTCTACCGCGAAGGCAAATTCGAGGACCTGTGCCGTGGGCCGCACGTGCCCAGCACTGGCAAGCTGAGGCACTTCAAGCTGATGAAGGTGGCGGGCGCCTATTGGCGCGGGGACCACAGGAACGAAATGCTGCAGCGGATTTACGGCACTGCCTGGGCCACGAAGGAAGAGTTGCAGCAGTACCTGACCATGCTGGAAGAAGCGGAAAAGCGCGATCACCGCAAGTTGGGCCGGGAATTGGATCTGTTCCATATTGACGACCACTCGCCCGGCACCGTTTTCTGGCACCCCAAGGGCTGGACGGTCTGGCAGGAGGTTGAGCAATACATGCGCCGGGTCTACCGAGAAAACGGCTACCAGGAGGTCAAGGGCCCCCAAATTCTCGATGCTTCACTTTGGGAAAAGACCGGCCACTGGGACAAATACCGCGAAAACATGTTCACGACCGAGTCGGAGAAGCGTGACTATGCGCTCAAGCCGATGAACTGTCCGGGGCACATTCTGATATACAAGCAGGGTATCAAGAGTTACCGCGACCTGCCTTTGCGTTTTGGCGAGTTTGGCAACTGCCATCGCAACGAGCCATCTGGTGGACTGCACGGCATCATGCGAGTGCGCGCTTTCACCCAGGACGATGGCCACATCTTTTGCACCGAAGACCAGATCCAGGCGGAATGTGTCACATTCACCACGCTGTTGCAAAAGGTGTACCGGGACTTTGGATTTACCGAGATCATTTACAAGTTGGCAACGCGCCCGGACAAGCGCATCGGAACCGAAGAAAGCTGGGACAAAGCCGAACAGGCACTGGCTGCCGGTCTGAAGGCATCGGGCTGCGAATTCGAACTGTCGCCAGGCGAGGGTGCGTTCTACGGACCGAAGATTGAATACACCCTGAAAGACGCCCTTGGCCGCCAGTGGCAGTGTGGCACGATGCAGGTCGACCCGAACATGCCCGAACGACTCGACGCCGAATTCGTGGGTGAAGATGGCGCTCGGCACCGTCCCATCATGCTGCATCGGGCCATTGTTGGCAGTTTGGAGCGCTTCATCGGTATTCTGATTGAGCAGCATTCCGGTGCGTTGCCTGCATGGCTTGCGCCCGTGCAGGTGTCTGTTCTGAATATCACCGATGCGCAATCCGACTACTGTCGCGAAATAGTCAAAATGCTGAGAAATCAAGGGCTTAGAGCGGATATCGATCTGCGAAACGAGAAAATTACGTATAAAATACGTGAGCATTCGTTGCAAAAGCTGCCGTACATCCTTGTTATTGGCGACAAGGAAAAAGCAGCTGGGGCTGTGGCCGTTCGCGCCCGGGGGAACAAAGACCTCGGTGTCATGTCGATCGATGCGTTCATGCAACTGATCGCATCAGACATTGCGTCTAAAGTCTGATATTTTTGTTGAGACAGGCTCTGGGTAGTATGTCTCCGATGTTTTTCGCTACAATTTGAGTAGCATTTATGAAGGATTTGAGTCATCGCTACTGAATTTCGTGATCGCCGCCACCGTGAAGAGCGTAAGCATCGCTTGAACCGGGAAATCATGGCGCCTGAAGTCCGCTTGTCGGGTCCGGAAAATGAGCCGTTGGGCATCGTGAGTCTCATGGAGGCCTTGCGCATGGCCGGGGAACTTGATGTTGATCTGGTCGAGATTTCTGCTGTGGCAAATCCGCCGGTCTGCCGTTTGATGGATTACGGCAAGTTCAAGTACCAGGAGCAAAAGCGGGCAGCTGAGGCGAAAGCCAAGCAGACGGTCATCGAGATCAAGGAAGTCAAGTTCCGACCTGGTACCGACGATGGCGACTACAACATCAAGATGCGCAATATCAAGCGCTTTCTTGCTGAAGGCGACAAGTGCAAGATCACGTTGCGGTTCCGTGGACGTGAGATCACGCACCAGGAGTTGGGGATGGCCTTGCTGAATCGCATTCGAGATGAGTTGGCTGACCTGATCATTGTCGAGCAATATCCGAAGCTCGAAGGTCGGCAGATGATCATGATGATCGCGCCAGGTAAGCGCAAGGCTGCGGCGAAACCCGCTGCGGAAGTTGCGCCAGCGCCATCGATTTGATTTTCAGGGCGACGCCTCGGTGTCGCCTTGAGTCAGCGGCAGGCATGAGCGCCTGCTGTCTGGTCGGGGAATTCAGGTTTCCCGGCGAACGCAGGGGGTTACCGCCTGCACAAGTGGCTCGGGGCCAACAAGGCTGCAAATCGTTTGCAGACGCCTCACGAGCACAAGAAATAGGAGCATTTACATGCCCAAAATGAAGACCAAAAGCAGCGCGAAAAAGCGCTTCCGTGTTCGTCCGGGTGGTACCGTCAAGCGCGGTCAAGCCTTCAAACGTCACATTCTGACCAAGAAGACCACCAAGAATAAACGCCATTTGCGCGGTGCCGTTACGGTTCATGAAACCAACATGGTTTCCATGGCCCAGATGTTACCCGGCCGCGGCATTTAATTAACGACGAACAAGGAGTAATCACATGCCTCGCGTCAAACGTGGTGTAACGGCTCGCGCCCGCCACAAGAAAGTTCTCGCCCTCGCCAAAGGATTCCGCGGCCGCCGTGGTAACGTCTTCCGTATCGCCAAAGAGGCGGTGATGAAGGCAGGGCAATATGCCTACCGTGACCGCCGTACCAAGAAACGTGTCTTCCGCCAGTTGTGGATCGCCCGTATCAATGCAGCTGCACGTCAGTGTGGCATGACCTACAGCCAGTTCGCCAACGGGTTGAAGAAGGCCAACATTGAAATCGATCGCAAAGTCCTGAGTGACATCGCCATTCACGACATGGCAGCGTTTGCAGGAATTGTCGAGCAGGTCAAGGCCAAACTGGCTGCTTGATACAGCCGCCCAAAGAACGGGGTCAGATCCTGAGTTCGGTCTGATGCATGGAGTGCATCAGCTTTGGACTAGGGGGCTGGCCCCAATTTCATGGGTTGGGCCATCTGCTGGTCCCGGCCCGCTTCAAGTCATAAGAAACTATGAACGATCTGGACGCCCTGGTTGACAGTGCCCGCTCAAGCTTTGAGGCGGCTACGACACCTTCAGAACTGGAAAATGCGAAGGCCAGGTTTCTGGGCAAGTCCGGACGCCTGACCGAAATGATGAAGGGACTGTCGGCGTTGGGTGTCGAAGATAAGAAGATCCGGGGTGCTGCGATCAACCAAGCCAAGCAAGCCATTGAGGGGGCGCTCGGGGCGCGCCGCATGGCCCTTGCGGACCTTGAGCTTCAGTCGCAGTTGAAGGCCGAGGCTCTGGATGTCACGCTGCCTGGGCGCCGCCGAGGACAAGGCGGTTTGCACCCCGTGTCGCTGACCATGGAGCGTATCGAACTGATCTTTGGATCGATGGGATTCGAAGTGGCCCAGGGGCCAGAAATCGAGGCTGACTGGTTCAATTTCACCGCGCTGAATACGCCAGAGGATCATCCGGCGCGATCCATGCACGATACGTTCTACGTTGAGGGCGGAACACCCGATGCCCCGAATCTGCTGCGCACGCATACCAGTCCGGTGCAAATTCGCCATGCGCTCCAGCACGTCAAACGGCACAAGGCAAAGACGGATGCCGGCCAGTCGATGCCGGAGATTCGGGTCATTGCGCCTGGTCGCACCTATCGTGTGGACAGTGACGCCACGCACTCTCCCATGTTTCATCAGTGCGAAGGTTTATGGATTGGGGAGCAGGTAAGTTTCAAGGACCTCAAGGTCGTTTTTACTGATTTCTGTCGAACCTTCTTCGAATCCGAGGACTTGGTCTTGCGTTTTCGACCGAGTTTCTTTCCGTTCACAGAGCCGAGCGCCGAGATCGATATTCAGTTTCCTTCTGGCCCGCTCGCCGGACGCTGGCTTGAAGTGGCTGGCTCCGGGCAGGTGCATCCGAACGTCGTGAGGGCCATGGGGCTGGACCCTGAACGTTTCATTGGCTTCGCATTTGGAATGGGGCTGGATCGTTTCACTATGCTGCGCTATGGTGTGAACGATCTGCGCCTGTTCTTTGATGGCGACATCCGATTCCTCAGTCAATTTCAATAAGTTCCTCTGAGTACGCCAGCGGCCGGGCCCCAGCGTACCGAGAGCTGTTCTTTGCCAATCTAGGTTAGACCATGCAATTCCCTGAGTCCTGGCTGCGCGAATTTTGCAATCCCACGCTCTCCACACAACAGTTGGCCGAAACACTGACCATGGCCGGACTGGAAGTTGAGGCGCTCGATCCGGTGGCACCTCCGTTCAGCGGCGTTGTTGTGGGGGAGATCAAGTCTCTTGAGCAGCACCCCAATGCCGACCGTTTGCGTGTCTGCCAGGTTGATGTCGGTCATAAGCGGTTGTTGAACATCGTTTGCGGTGCTCCAAACGCGCGCGCGGGCATCAGGGTTCCGTGCGCCTTGGTCGGCGCAAGCCTTCCACCGGGAGTGGATGGAAAGCCATTCTTGATTAAGACCGGGAAGCTGCGCGGCGTCGAGAGTCAGGGGATGCTGTGCTCGTCGCGGGAACTTCACCTCTCCGATGATCATGGCGGACTGCTTGAACTTCCCGGTGACGCGCCGCTTGGACAGGACATTCGTCGGTTTCTAAACCTGGATGACACACTTTTCACGTTGAAGCTCACCCCGAATCTGGCGCATTGCCTGAGCGTCTTTGGCGTCGCGCGCGAGCTCTCCGCACTGACGGGAGCGCCATTGATCACGCCGGCATTCGTCTCTGCTACCGTATCCCACGACGAGAAACTGCCCGTGAGGATCGTCGCTTCCGACCTCTGCGGACGGTTCACTGGCCGGATTATTCGTAATGTGAACCCAAAGGCGGTCACGCCGCCCTGGATGGTCGAACGCCTCGCCCGATGCGGGCAACGTAGCGTGGCACCGCTTGTGGATATTTCCAATTATGTGATGTTCGAACTGGGCCGACCATCGCACATATTCGATCTTGAGAAGCTTCATGGTGGCCTGACCGTTCGATGGGGGAGCACGGGCGAGCAACTGAAGCTGCTCAATGGAACCACGGTGACCGTGGATAGGGCGGTGGGGGTGATCGCGGATGATGCGCAAGTTGAGTCGCTGGCTGGGATCATGGGTGGTGATTCCACGGCCGTTTCGGACGAGACACGCCACATTTATGTCGAAGCGGCCTTCTGGTGGCCGCAGGCCATCGCCGGCCGCTCCCGTCGTTTCAACTTTTCGACGGACGCTGGCCATCGATTCGAACGAGGTGTCGATCCGGGGCTGACGGTGGAACATGTTGAACGAATTACGGAGTTGGTTGTGGCCATCTGTG
Source organism: Candidatus Skiveiella danica (assembly GCA_016721925.1). Taxonomy (GTDB): domain Bacteria; phylum Pseudomonadota; class Gammaproteobacteria; order Burkholderiales; family Burkholderiaceae_C; genus Skiveiella; species Skiveiella danica. Next base: position 276,718 of record JADKHE010000003.1, on the reverse strand, counting down.
GCGGTGAGCCCGGGCCGATGGACGACCAGGCGCCGAATGTGCCGCAGCGTCAGCCGGTGACGCTACGCGTGGCCCGAGCGAGCAAGGTCATCGGTATGCCGCTGACTCAGCGTCAATGTGCCTCCGCTTTAAGGGGTTTGGGCCTGGAGGTGAGCGAAGGCGATGGAACCGTTACCGTGGTGCCTCCTTCGTACCGCTTTGACCTTCAGATCGAAGAGGACTTGATTGAAGAAGTCGTGCGCATGGTCGGCTATGACAAGCTCCCGACCACACCACCGACCGGGCCGATTGTCCCCAAACTGCTTTCGGAGTCGCGGCGCGGGCCGTTTGCCGTGCGACGCTTGCTTGCGGCGCTCGGCTATCAGGAAACGATCAATTTCAGTTTTGTGGACGAGCGTTGGGAGCGTGAATTGGCTGGAAACGCGACGCCGATCCGCTTGATGAATCCGATTGCGAGTCAGATGAACGTGATGCGTTCATCATTGCTGGGCTCATTGCTCCAGGTGATCAAATTCAACATCGACCGTCGTGCGGATCGTGTGCGGGTTTTTGAAGTCGGAAGCGTCTTTCTCCGCGACGCCACGGTCGAAAGCACTGATTCGACGGTTGAAGGCTATCGCCAGCCCATGCGGGTTGCCGGAGTTGCCTATGGCGCGGTGGATCGGGTTCAGTGGGGACAGCGATCGAGAATCGCCGACTTCTTTGATGTCAAGGGTGATATCGAGGCGCTCATTGCGCCCCGGCGGGCGCGCTTTGAGCCGGCCGAACATCCTGCCATGCATCCTGGCCGCTGCGCATGTGTCTTGATCGACGGTTCGCCGGTTGGTCATGTGGGCGAACTTCATCCACGTTGGCGACAGATCTGGGAATTCCCCGCGGCGCCACTGATGTTTGAGTTGGAGCTCGACTGCGTCTTGAAACGCGAGGTTCCGGCGTTTGCGTCAGTAACCCGTTATCAGGCCGTCGAGCGCGATCTGGCTGTTGTCGTTCCGGAGATCGTCAGCCATGCGGAAACGATGGCGGCTGTCTGGGCAGCCAACACCGGAGGACTGCTTCGTGATGCCGTGCTTTTCGACATCTACCGCGGCAAATCCGGCGTGGCAGTTGATGCGACGACCGGATCCACCGCAGGATTGTCGGCCAATGAAAAAAGCTTGACGATTCGCTTCAGGTTCATTAGCGATGAAGCCACCTTGACCGAGTCCCAGATCGACAATGCCATGAAGAACGTCATGGATGTACTGGCGAGCCGATTAGGGGCTCGTTTGCGCACTTGACGGCTATACGTTCGTCGCCAACCAGAGTTCGAGATTTTCGCGAGGATGTCATGGAATTGTCGTTTGAAAGCATGGAAACACCCGCGCTGACCAAAGCCCAACTCGCTGAACTGCTGTTTGAGCAGATTGGTCTGAACAAGCGGGAATCCAAGGACATGATCGACGCGTTCTTTGACTTGATTGCCGACAGCCTGGTTGAAGGCGAGGACGTGCGAATTTCTGGCTTCGGCAACTTTCAGATACGGACGAAGGCCCCCCGACCCGGTCGAAACCCCCGTACCGGCGAGGCCATTCCCATTGAGGCGCGAAGGGTTGCGACCTTTCATGCCAGCCACAAACTGAAAGACCAGATCCAGGGCGATACCAACTAATTCCGAAGTCGGCTCTTTTTTTTGCTTCGCATCGGTGAATAGATGGCATCTTGATGATTGTTGGAGTAATCTCATACATTTCCTTTGAAGTGCATTGATTTACATGGAGAAAATGCTCCCGCCCATACCCGCCAAGCGATACTTCACCATCGGCGAGGTGGGGGATCTTTGCGGCGTCAAGCCGCATGTGCTTCGTTATTGGGAGCAGGAGTTCACTCAGTTGCGCCCGATGAAGCGAAGGGGCAACCGGCGCTACTATCAGCACCATGAAGTCCTGATGATTCGGCGGATCAGGGACTTGCTCTATGAGCAGGGTTTCACGATCAGTGGTGCGAGGAACCGGCTTCAGGAGTTGAGCCAGATCGAGCGGGATCGACGGCGCGAAGGGGACGATTTCTCAGGTGACGGCGCGGGCCAGGATGGTGAGTTCCCGGTATTCATTGATCTTGCAGATTCGGTACCAGAGAACGATGAGCAGACGGCCAATAGCCTCCACTTGATTCGTCGGGAGCTATTTGAAATACGCAACCTGCTGTCATTGAGCTCCATCTGAACGCGCTATAATTGCAAGCTTGTCGGCGTGTAGCGCAGCCTGGTAGCGCACTTGCATGGGGTGCAAGGGGTCGCGAGTTCGAATCCCGCCACGCCGACCATTTTTTCATTGAACGGGTTATGGCCATTGGTGCTGTAGCCCGTTTTTTTTGAGATGCCCGACGCCCCGCAGGACTCACCTAGGCTCCACCCGGAACAGGGTGAAGTGCCATCGACTCAGCATCCTGAGCAGTTGCTGAAGGACGTTGCCGCGCTTCCCCCGTTGCCAGGCGTTTACCGCTACTACGATGCCGATGAGCAACTGCTCTATGTTGGCAAGGCCGGCAACCTGAAAAAGCGGGTGTCAAGCTATTTTGGGCGCCAGCACGACGGAACCCGGGTCGGGCACATGATCGGCCGGATCGTCCGAATGGAGACGACGGTGGTCCGTTCGGAAGCAGAGGCGCTGCTTCTTGAAAACAACCTGATCAAGACACAAAACCCGAAGTTCAACATCCTCTTCAGGGACGACAAGAGTTACCCCTATCTGAAGCTATCCATTGCACGTGACACGCCTGGGGCAGTGCGCGGGACGCCCAGCGCAACTGCTGTTCCGCGCGTTGCGTATTACCGGGGCGCGGTCGATCGGCGCAATCACTACTTTGGTCCGTATCCCAGCGCTTGGGCCGTCAAGGAAACGATACTGCTGTTGCAAAAGGTGTTCCGTCTGCGAACGTGCGAAGACACGGTGTTTTCCAATCGAACCCGGCCTTGTTTGCTGTATCAGATCAAACGCTGTTCGGCGCCCTGCGTGAACCAGATCAGCGTGGAGGCTTACCGAAGGGACGTCGATAGCGCAGAGGCCTTTCTGAAAGGCGAGGCCCGCGAGGTGTTGCGGGAACTTGAAGGCCGGATGCTGGCATGTGCCGAGCGACTTGAGTTCGAGGAAGCAGCGGAAATTCGAAATCAGATAAGTGCGCTGTCCCGTGTTCTGCACCAACAGGCTGTTGATACAACAACAGATCGAGATGTCGATATCCTGGTGGCCAAAGTGCAAGGTGGTCGGGCTTGCGTCAATCTGGCGATGGTTCGCGGCGGTCGTCATCTTGGAGATCGACCTTATTTTCCCTCGCATGTCGAAGACGCCATGGTCATGCGTGCAATCGACCAGGTCGCCGATGGACCCGCGAATTCGGGCCACGCCCTGCGGGGGGCAGGCGTGATGGAGGCTCAGATCTTGGAATCCTTCATTGCGCAGCATTACGACGGCATATCGGTTCCTCCGTCCCTTATTACGAGTCACCCGGTCAGTCAGACCGTCCTCGATCTCCTGTCGGAAACCAAAGGGGTCAAGGTAAACGCCACTCATCAGCCTCGGGAGCAGCGCCGGGTGTGGCTCGACATGGCGCAGCAGAACGCCGACCTGCAGCTGACGCGTCTTCTGGCCGAGGAAGGTTCTCAGCAGGCTCGAACCCGGGCACTGATTGACGCACTGGATCTGGCGCCTGATGACCTGGCCGCATTTCGGATCGAATGCTTTGACGTCTCCCATACCGCCGGAGAAGCGACCCAGGCCTCATGCGTGGTCTTTCATCACCACAAGATGCAGAGCAGCGAATACCGGCGTTACAGGATTGAGGGCGTCACCGGCGGAGATGACTATGCCGCCATGCGGCAGGTGCTCATGCGTCGCTACGCGAAGTTGACGTCGGTTTCAATGACAGGCGATCCCGTAGCTGGCGCACAAGAGCATGGACCCATGCCGGATCTGGTACTCGTGGACGGTGGGAAGGGGCAGGTCGCGGTAGCGCGCGAGGTCTTCGGCACACTTGGCATCAGTTTGTCGCTGCTGGTCGGTGTCGAGAAGGGCGACGGGCGCAAGGTCGGCCTGGAGGAACTGGTCTTTGCCGATGGACGCGAAAAGGTCCACCTGGGTCACGATTCCGCCGCGTTGATGCTGGTGGCGCAGATTCGCGACGAGGCCCATCGCTTTGCCATCACAGGAATGCGTTCGCAGCGGGCCAAAGTACGGGTGGGCGGAAGCAGGATCGAAGAGGTGCCGGGTATCGGGCCAAAAAAGCGTGCCAGTTTGCTGCGGCGTTTTGGAGGCGTTCGTGGCGTGGCGGATGCCAGCGTGGAAGACCTGATGAGCGTGGATGGGATCTCCCGCGACCTGGCAGAGGCGATTTATCGGGCATTGCGGTAGTCCATGTGCCAGGTGCTGCCGCGCCATGCCACAATTGCCAGATGTTCTTGACGATACCAACGATCATGACCTGGACGCGCATTGTGGCGATTCCCTTGATTGTGGGCGTCTTCTATTTACCGGAGAGTGTTGCTTCGGTCTCCAGTAAGAACCTCATTGCCACGGTGATGTTCATCTTGTTTGCTGCAACGGACTGGCTCGATGGCTTTCTGGCGCGCAAACTCAACCAGACTTCTTCCTTCGGAGCTTTTCTGGATCCGGTCGCCGACAAGTTTCTGGTGTGCGCGTCACTGTTGGTTCTGGTTCATCTGAATCGGGCCGACGTGTTTGTCGGTCTCATCATCATTGGGCGGGAAATCGCGATTTCCGCGTTGCGCGAATGGATGGCTCAGATTGGCGCTTCGAAGAGTGTGGCGGTCCATATGATCGGGAAGCTCAAGACGGTTGCCCAGATGGTGGCCATACCTTTTCTGCTTTACGACGGAAGGCTTTTGACTTGCTGGATACGCATGTCTGGGGTGTCTGGCTGATTTGGGTTGCTGCAGTATTGACGGTCTGGTCAATGGTTTACTACCTGCAGAAGGCATTGCCGGAAATCCGGGCGCGGGTCAAGTGACAGGCCAGTCCAGGTCTGATGGCCTGATCCGGCTGATGCCTGCGGTCTTTGTACTGATCTGGAGCACAGGCTTCATCGTTGCCCGCTATGGGATGCCCAATTCGCCTCCATTCAAGTTCCTGGTGGTGCGCTACGGCCTGTCGATCCTTTGCTTCTTGCCGTGGATCTGGGGTGCCCGCGTCAAGTGGCCACAGACGGGGTCGCAGTGGCTGCATCTGTGCGTGACCGGTCTGCTCATGCATTCGGGCTATCTCGGTGGGGTCTGGGCCGCCGTCAAGGCGGGGATGGGTTCGGGTCTGGCTGCCCTGATTGTGGGCGTCCAACCTATCCTGACGGCGATCTGGCTGTCGATGCTCGGCAATTCTGGCGTGGGCGGACCGGTGAACCGGCGCCAGTGGATGGGGTTGACCTTGGGGTTTGCCGGGCTTGCGATGGTGGTTTCTCGCAAGTTCGGGGAAGGTTCCCCGGGCGACATGGTCAACAGCGTCAATTTGGCTTATGCACTCGGCGCCCTTGTCAGCATTACCGCCGGCACCCTTTACCAGAAGCAATTTGTCAGACCCTGTGATGTGCGGAGCGCAAATACAGTCCAGCTGATGGCCGCATTTTTCGTGACTTTGCCGTTGGCTCTCATGGAGTTGGAGCCTATGGGTTGGACGGCCGATCTCTATGGTGCCATGGCGTGGTCCGTGCTCGGGCTTACGATCGGTGGCAGCTCCTTGCTGTACCTCCTGATACAGCGTGGCGCTGCAGCGTCAGTGGCGAGTCTCATGTACCTGGTTCCCCCATCAACCGCAATGCTCGCTTGGCTGTTGTTTGACGAACCGGTCACGCTTTTCACTGTGATGGGCATATTGCTGACTGCGTTGGGTGTCAGCCTATTGATTCGTCCGGCCAGGGCTTGACCCAAGGGCGCTGCATCGGTTCGAGGGCGGTTCAAGCCAACCCATCGTCACTGGCGGGCCACGGGGAAAAATAGTAGATGTGAGCAAGCAGCCTGGCGACTGAAAAGGACTAGAATCCGCTGCCAGGCGTGGTCGGAGACGACCGGGCATATTGACATAGAAAGAGCCGGTGGCTGTAATCATGAAGGCCAAAGGTTTTTGATATTGGCGGATGCGGCTGTTTCCATTGATTGAATGGATTCGGCTCGATCCGATGGTTGTTGGCCGGCTTAGGTTTAAACATTTAGACGAACGAGGGGCTCCTTGTGAATAAGACAGAATTGATTGAACACATCGCGAAGCATGCCGATATTTCCAAGGCGGCTGCTACCCGGGCGCTTGACTCGATGGTCGGCGCCGTCAAGACGACCCTCAAGAAGGGCGGATCGGTTTCATTGGTCGGTTTTGGCACGTTCGCCGTTGGCAAACGCTCGGCGCGCAGTGGGCGCAATCCACGCACCGGCGCAGCGATTAAAATCAAGGCTGCCAAGGTGCCGAAGTTTCGCCCAGGCAAGGCATTGAAGGATGCCTTGAACTGAGCTGCGGTTTCGGGTGGGGTGCTTAGCTCAGTCGGTAGAGCGGCGCCCTTACAAGGCGTAGGTCGGCGGTTCGAACCCGTCAGCACCCACCACCACCAATGTAAAGGCGAACATATCGTTCGCCTTTTCTGTTTTTGATATTGAGAGTCTGCGCATGTTTGATTTCGTCCGGAAGCACACCAAGATCATGCAGTTTCTGCTGTTTCTGCTGATCTTTCCCTCGTTCGTGCTGTTCGGCCTTGAAGGCTACAACCGTTCCCAGAACAAGGGAGCTGCGGTGGCCCGTGTCGACGGGGTCGACATCACCCAAGCCGAATGGGACTTCGCGCACAAGAACGAAGTCGACCGTGTGCGGGAATCGATGCCGACTCTGGATGTCAAGTTGCTGGACTCACCGGAGGCACGCTACGCAACGCTGGAACGGCTCGTGAGAGATCGCGTGCTGGCTGCAGCGGCCACCAAACTGAAGCTGGTGACCAGCGATGCCAAGCTGGCGCGCGATCTGCAGCAGAATGCGACGATTGCGAGTCTGCGCAAGCCAGATGGCACACTCGACATGGAGCGGTATCGGCAACTGGTGGCAAGCCAAGGCATGACGCCCGAGATGTTCGAGGCACAGGTGCGTGCCGATCTGTCATCCCGCCAGGTCCTGGCGGGCGTCATGGGCAGCGGCTTCACGCCGGCGGTCGAGGCGAACGTCGCATTGAATGCCTTCCTGCAGAAGCGGGAAGTTCAGGTTGCCCGCTTTTCGCCATCCGATTTCGCAGCCAAGGTGACCTTGACGGACGCTGAGATCGAGGCTTTCTACAAACAGAATGAAGCGCTTTTCCAGGCTCCGGAGCAGGCCAGCATCGAGTACGTCGTGCTGGATCTGGAGACGGTCAAGAAATCTCTTGTGGTCAACGAGGCGGATCTGAAAACCTATTACGAACAGAATGCAACTCGCCTCAGCGGGCAGGAGGAACGCCGTGCCAGCCATATCCTGATATCGGCACCGAAAACGGCCAGTGCAGAAGATCGCAAGCGGGCCCGTGCGAAGGCAGACGAATTGCTGGCCGCGGCGCGAAAGGCTCCCGACAGTTTTGCCGATCTGGCCCGGAAGAATTCGCAGGATACCGGCTCCGCGCCCAATGGCGGCGATCTTGATTTCTTTGCCCGCGGTGCCATGGTCAAGGCTTTCGAAGATGCCGCTTTTTCCATGAAGAAGGGGGAGGTCAGCGACGTCGTGGAATCGGAGTTTGGCTATCACATCATTCGATTGACCGATATCAAGGCTCCCAAGGTCCGGACTTTTGAGGAGATGAGAGCCCAGATCGAAAGCGACCTGAAGAAGCAGCAGGCGCAACGCAAGTTCGCCGAGGTGGCCGACGCGTTTACGAACGGTGTTTATGAGCAGGCCGACAGCCTCAAACCCGTAGCGGACCGTCTAAAACTGGAGGTTCAATCCGCAGCCAACGTCACCCGGACACCGGCGCCGGGCGCAAACGGTGTATTGGCCAGCCCGAAGCTGCTCAATGCCATTTTTGCATCCGACGCGGTTGAAAAGAAACGCAACACCGAGGCCGTAGAAACGGCGCCGAACCAACTGGTTTCCGCGCGGATTGTCCAGTACATGCCCGCACGGACCAAGCCGCTTGCCGAAGTCAAGGATGCTGTGCGCGCCCGACTGGTGGCTGAGCGCGGCGCTGAACTGGCGCGCAAGGAGGGGGCTGCCAAACTGGCAGCATGGCAAGCAAATCCTGCTTCGGCAGATCTTCCTGCGCCTTTGACCGTGTCGCGCGAGCAGTCACAGCAGTTCCCGGGCAAGCTGATTGACGCCGTGCTTCGCGCGGATTCCGCCGCCTTGCCGGTGTTGGTCGGTGTCGACCTTGGTGGGCAGGGATATGCCGTGGCGCGCGTCAACAAGGTCATCGACTTCGAAGCGGCGAACGAAGCGGCGCGGCGACAGAATCTGAACCAGTACAACCAGTTGTGGACGGGTGCAGAGAGCCTGGCTTACTTCAACGAATTGAAGCGTCGTTTCAAGGCGGAGATCCTTGCTGCGAAACCGCTCCCCGGGTCAGACAGCGCCTCGCGCAGCTCGGTTCAGTGAGAAGAACCCGCTATAATCGAACGCTTTCGGTGGCTGTAGCTCAGTTGGTAGAGTCCCAGATTGTGATTCTGGTCGTCGTGGGTTCGAGTCCCATCAGCCACCCCATTTAAGCAGACGCCAGCCTTGTGCTGGCGTTGCTGTTTCCGGCCTCGATAGCCGGTGTGCGCGGGCTTGCTCCTGTCAGGGAACTGTCCGCCAGAAAACCCAAAATCCAGCGGCATGAGCACACGGGTATTGATCGCCGGCGGCGGCATTGGCGGCCTGACCGCCGCGCTGGCCTGCGCCAGAGCGGGTTGTGATGTGCGCCTGTTTGAGCGCGCCGCCGAATTTGGCGAAGTCGGGGCGGGGATCCAGATCGGGCCCAATGTGGTTCGCGTTCTGCATGGCATGGGTCTGGAACGGGACCTTGCAAGGGTCGCTGCTTTTCCCCATCGTTTGCAGGTGCGCAATGCAGTATCCGGCCGAGAGCTGGGCGTATTGCCGCTCGGCGAGCGTGCGGTCCGGCTCTACGGGGCCCCCTACGCCACCATTCACAGGGCGGATCTGCATGCCTTGCTGCTGCACGCACTTCAGCGAGACGGGGCGGTGCGGCTGGCGCTGGGGAACTGGCTGGCTTCGTACGAGGACCGTGGACGGGTCGTGACCCTGGAGACCACCGAAGGCCTCGAAGTCGAAGGCGATGTGCTGATCGGCGCCGATGGCCTGTGGAGCCGGGTGCGCGAATTGATGCTGAACGACGGGGCTCCTCGTGTTTCCGGGCATCTGGCCTACCGGGCGATGCTGCCACAGCACAGTCTGCCTCAGCACCTGCGAAGCCATCAGGTGACGGCCTGGCTGGGCCCCCGCCTGCACGTGGTGCAATACCCGGTGCGCGGGGGCGACTGGCTCAACGTGGTTGCCATTGTTCACGGCGACATCAACGGCGATCTCCATGGATGGGACCATGGAGCCAATGCAGCCGACCTCCAGCATGCCATGGGTAGCACGTGCCAACCTCTTCAGGAGCTGATCGCGGCGGTGCCCGACTGGCGGCTCTGGGCTTTGTGCGATCGGCATCCCATGCAAGGAGCTTGGCAGCAGGCTCGGGGATTGGTGGCGCTCCTGGGCGACGCCGCGCACCCGATGCGGCCTTACCTTGCGCAAGGCGCTGGCATGGCGATCGAGGACGCCGAACAATTGGGTCGCTCCATCGTCTTGGAGCGCCTCCCGATGGGCGAGCGCTTGCAGCACTACGCGAATCGGCGCTGGCAGCGATGTGCGAGGGTGCAGGCACGCTCGATCCGCAACGGAGAGATCTTCCACTCAGAGGGCATCGTCCGATGGGGTCGCGATGCGGTGCTCAGGGTGTTCGGTGAACGGGTGCTGGATGTTCCCTGGCTCTATGCCGGCCCACGATGAACAAGCGGGCGCTCATAAAGTTGTAGCTGAATATGACCATTCGACGCTGGGATGGTGCCGATTTTTGTCTATAAACTGGTTCGCAGGCTCCAGATTTCCGGGAAAAGCACCACATCCAGCATCTTGCGCAGGTAGCTCACGCCGCCGGTGCCACCGGTGCCGCGCTTGAAGCCGATCACGCGCTCCACGGTGGTCACGTGGCGGAAGCGCCAGAGGCGAAAGGCGTCTTCGAGATCGGTGAGCTCCTCGCCGAGCTGGTAGAGGTCCCAGTGCTGCTTCGGGTTGCGGTACACGGTCAGCCAGGCCTGCTCAACGCCGGGGCTGGCGACGTAGGGCTGGGTCCAGTCGCGCTGCGCATGGCTTTGTGGCACGTCCAGACCACGCCGCGCCAGCAGCTTCAGCGCTTCGTCGTAGAGCGACGGGGCTTCATAGGCAGCCCGCACCTGCTCCAGCAGGTCAGGGCGGTGTTCATGGGGTTTGAGCATGGCCGCATTCTTGTTGCCCAGCGAGAACTCGATGCAGCGGTACTGGTAGCTCTGGAATCCGCTGGAGCTGGCCAGGTAGGGGCGGATGGCGCTGTACTCGGGCGGCGTCATGGTGGCCAGCACGTCCCAGGCGTGCACCAGCTGCTCCATGATCTTGCTGACGCGCGCCAGCATCTTGAAAGCGGTGGACAGGTCATCGGCCGCCACATGGGCCACGGCGGCCCGCAGCTCATGCAGCATGAGCTTCATCCACAACTCGCTCGTCTGGTGCTGCACGATGAACAGCATCTCATTGTGGTCGGGTGAGCGCGGGTGCTGCGCACTCAGGATGGCGTCGAGTTGCAGGTAGTCGCCGTAGCTCATGCTCCGGCTGAAATCGAGCTGGGCTTTTTCGTCGTGGACGATGTGCTCGGGCGACGGGGACGATGGGGTGGTGTTGTGCGGGCACATGATCAGGTCACCGCGTGTTTCTGGTTGAATTCAGGCCGTTGCCATTCACCGCTGTCGAGCACCTGCCTGAGGTGTTCCACGGCCTGCCAAACATCCTCGAAGCCGATGTAGAGCGGTGTGAAGCCAAAACGCAGGATGTCGGGATGAAGGCCACCATCGCCGGCCCGGAAATCCCCAATGACGTTGCGGGCGATCAGCGCCTGCACGATGGCATAGGCACCGGCGCCACGGGCCAGGCAGACTTGTGAACCCCGTTGCGCGTGCACGCGCGGTGTGGCGAGCGTCAGGCCGTGGCCGGCACAGCGCGTCTCCACAAGTTCGATGAACAGGTCGGTCAGCGCCAGCGACTTGGCCCGCAGGGCCGCCATGCCGCCCAGCGGCTCGACAGCCAGCAGGGTGTCGAGCCCGCATTCCAGCGCCGCCATGCTGATGATGGGCTGGGTGCCGCAGAGGTAGCGCGTGATGCCCGGGGCCGGCTGGTAGTCGGCGTTAAAGGTAAATGGGGTGGCATGGCCCCACCAGCCGGCCAGGGGTTGCCAGAAACGCTCGGCGTGGCGCGGGGCCACCCATACAAAGGCTGGCGCCCCAGGTCCGCCGTTGAGGTACTTGTAACCGCAACCCACGGCGAAATCGGCCTGTGCGCCGGTCAGGTCGACCGGCACCGCGCCGGCACTGTGTGCAAGGTCCCAGACTGCGAGGATGCCGGCGGCATGGGCCGCGGCCGTCACGGCGGCCATGTCATGCATTGCACCCGTGCGGTAGTTCACGTGGGTCAACATCAGCACCGCGACATCGGTGGTCAGCGACGCTGCGATTGCCTCGGGCTCGACCAGCTTCAAGGTGTAGCCGCGCTCCCGGCACAGCGCCTCGGCGATGTACAGGTCGGTCGGGAAATTGCTGCGCTCGCTGACGAGGGTCTTGCGCTGCGGCGCATCCTCACGGGCCATGTTCAGCGCGGCGCTCAGCACCTTGAACAGGTTGATGGACGTGCTGTCCGTTGCAACCACTTCGCTCGGGTTGCCGCCAACGAGCCGGGCGATCTTGTCGCCCGCGCGCCGGGGCGAGTCGAACCAGCCCGCGGTGTTCCAACTGCGGATCAGCCCCTGCCCCCATTCCTGTGTCACTACCTTGGCGACGCGGGCGGCCGTGGCGCGGGGAAGGACGCCCAGCGAGTTGCCGTCGAGGTAGATCACGCCGTCGGGCAGGTCGAATTGATGACGAAGTTCGCGCAACGGGTCTTGCGCATCGGCCTGTCGGCAGTCTTCAAGGGAATTGGGTGTCATGGCAATGGGGCAGGGGTGGGTAGTTCAGGAGTTCGAGCGTCAGGCAGTAATCAGGGCAATTCGCGCAGCACGGCGCGCACCGGGCTGGCGTCGGAGGTCATCAGCTTCAGTGGCAGGGCGATCAGTTCGTAGTCGCCCTCGGGAACGTCGTCGAGCACCAGGTTTTCCAGCACGCGCAGGTTCAGGCGCCGGATCACCTGGTGGCTGTCGAGGGTCTTGCTGCCAGCGGGGTCGATGCTGGCGGTGTCGATGCCAACCAGCAGCACGCCCAGCGCAGCCAGGCGCTCGATGGTCTGCGGTGCAAAGGCCGCCAGATCAGGGTCCCAGCGGTCCACCGGCATGCGCGCGTATGTCCGGACCAGCACACGCGGTGGCAGTTGGCCGATGGCGTGGGCCAGGTGCGACCACTCGATCAGCGGCCCCACGCCGATGGCATGAATCACGCGGCACGGACCGAGGTAGGGTGCCAGGTCCAGTTCGCCGACGCTGGCTCCCGTCGGGTCGTAGTGGAGCGGGGCGTCTGCGTGCGCGCCGACATGGGGCGACAAGGTCAGTGTGCCGACGTTGACCGGGCATCCTGGTCCCAGCGTGGCCGCCCATTGCTGCTGATAGGGCGTGTCGCCAGGGAAGACCGGGGAGCCGGGCTGGACGGGTGGGGAGATGTCCCAGAGCATTTTCATGGCTCTGGAAGTTAGCGGCGTTATGGATTCGTGGTGTCGGTTATTTCCAACATCGACCAAAATTCAATGATTGGCTGATGGCGTAGAATGAGAATCGTTATCATTTAATGCCCGGTATGTCTGCCGATTTTCAAAAACCCGACGTGAACTATCACGGGCCCGATATGGGGCTTGACGAACTACCGCGTCTCGTGGGGGCGAGGGTCGCGCGCCTGGTTGACGCTGCCGACGCTGACGAGCGCGAACTCGTACTGCGCCTGCTGGAGATCGGATTCCTTCCTGGTGAGCGTGTTTGCGTGATTGCCCAAGGCTTCCCCGCCCATGATCCGCTCGCGGTTCGCATCGGCCACACCACATTCGCGCTGCGAAGATACGAGGCCGCGCTGATTCGCGTGGTGCCCGAACCGACGCTGGCAAGGGGTGCCGAGTGAACGCGGCGCACAGCGCTATCACCGCGCCCTTGCGCGTTGCCTTGCTGGGCAATCCCAATTGCGGCAAGACCGCGCTCTTCAACCTGCTGACGGGCAGCCGGCAGAAGGTTGCCAACTATGCAGGGGTGACCGTGGAGCGCAAGGAAGGGCACTTGCAGACGGCCTCCGGGCGTCGCGTTCTGGTGCTGGACCTGCCCGGCGCCTACAGCCTCAATCCGCTGAGCGCAGACGAGGCCGTGACCCGTGACGTCGTGACCGGCCGGCGCGCCCATGAGCCAATGCCGGACCTGCTCGTGTGCGTGGTCGATGCCACCAACCTCAAGCTTAACCTTCGCCTGGTGCTGGAGGCGCGGGCACTGGGCCTGCCCATGGTCCTGACACTCAACATGAGTGACATGGCGGTCCGGGAAGGCATCGTGGTCGACCGGGGCCTGCTGTCGCGGGAACTGGCCATGCCTGTGCTGGAGACCGTCGGCGTACGGCACGATGGGGCGCAGGAATTGCTGGCGTTTCTGGACCTGGCCGACCCCGCAGGTACTGCCGGCCATCTGGCCGCCGCCTCGACGTCGCCACCCTGGCATGCGTCGGACGTGGCGCAGGTGATTGCGACCCAGCAGGAGGTGCGGCGCATTCTGGCGGTGGCCGTGAATGAGCCGGCGGACAGTCTGCACACCGACGACGCCATCGACCGCATCGTGTTGCACCCTCTGTGGGGAATGCTGTTGCTGGCCTTGACGCTGTTCCTGATGTTCCAAGCGGTGTTCAGCCTGGCCACTGTGCCCATGGAGTGGATCAAGGCGGGCGTGGATGCGCTGGGCAACCTGGTCCGGTCCGGCCTGCCGCCAGGCGTTCTGCAGAGTCTGTTGGTGGACGGCATCCTGGCCGGCACCGGCGGCGTGCTGGTGTTTTTACCCCAGATCCTGATCCTTTTCTTCTTCATCATCGCCCTGGAGGATTCAGGCTACCTACCGCGCGCGGCGTTCCTGCTGGACCGGGTCATGGGGACGGTTGGCCTGTCGGGGCGCTCGTTCATTCCATTGCTGTCCAGCTTCGCCTGTGCCATTCCCGGTGTGATGGCCACCCGGACCATCAGCCACTGGCGTGACCGGCTGGTCACGATCATGATTGCGCCGCTGATGACCTGCTCGGCGCGGCTGCCGGTGTACGCACTGCTGATCGGTGCCTTCATTCCAGCGCGCACGGTCTGGGGGGTATTCAATCTGCAAGGGCTGGTGCTGTTTGGTCTTTATCTGGCAGGGATTCTCGGTGCGATGGCCGTGGCGGCGGCCTTCATGCGCCTGCGCTCAGACGCTCGACCCACCCCGCTGCTGATGGAACTGCCTTCGTACCGCTGGCCGAGCCTGCGCAATCTTTCGCTGGGGCTGTACGAGCGCGCGGTCATTTTCCTCAAGCGGGTTGGCGGCATCATCCTGGCGCTGATGGTGCTGTTGTGGTTTCTGTCGACGTTTCCGGGGCCGCCGGTTGGCGCAACCGGGCCGGCGATCCAGTACAGCCTGGCCGGTCAGATCGGGCGCGGCCTGGAGGTCGTCTTTGCGCCGATCGGCTTCAACTGGCAGATCGCGATTGCGCTGGTGCCCGGCATGGCCGCGCGCGAGGTTGCAGTCGGCGCGCTGGGCACGGTTTACGCACTGTCGGCGACGGGTCCCGACGTTGCCTCCCAACTCGGGGTTCTCATCGGCCAGAGCTGGTCGCTCGCCACGGCTCTTTCATTGCTGACCTGGTATGTGTTTGCGCCGCAGTGTATTTCCACGCTGGTGGCCGTGCGGCGCGAAACCAACAGTTGGACATATCCGATGATGATGGCGGCCTATCTGTTCGCCCTGGCTTACGCGGCAAGCTTCATCACTTACCGGTTGGCCCTGATGGGCGGAGGCGGTTGAGATGACACAACAGTGGATCGTGGGTGTGATCGTGCTGGCAGCTGCAGCCTATGCTCTGTGGTACTGGCTGCCCTCGGGCTTGCGCCGCCGTCTGGGCCGGATTCATCCGGCGCTGGGTGAGAAACGCGCCTGCGGCGCGTGCAACAGCTGCGGTGGGTGTGATGACCCGCCTGCGACAAAGTCCGGCGGTGTTCAACCCGTTCACTGGCAGCCCCGTTCAACGAGCCGGCATCACGCGGATTGAGCGTTCCAGGGGGGCAACCCGTGTCGTGCGCGAGCCTTGTCGCACGCTGCTTCACCTTCGGAAAACTCCCGACAAGGTGACGGCCGCCATTCATAGATGCCGCAAGCCACGTTGCGGCCGATCTGGCCCGTCAGCGCCGCACAGCGGCTGGGAAGATGGTCCGTGCCGCGCATACGGCAGATTGTGCTGGTGACTTCGTCTGCCAGCCCCGCCGGGACGCTACCGCCCCTGTCGTCGAGCTCCTGCACCGCAAAGTCCACGCGAAAGCTCGCGCAGCAGGCGCCGCAGGTGGTGCAGGCGGACATCAGAGTTTGCCGAGCAGCAGGTACTCCATCAGTGCCTTCTGCACGTGCATGCGGTTCTCGGCCTCGTCCCAGACAACGGACTGGGGGCCGTCGATCACGTCCGCTTCGACTTCCTCGCCGCGGTGGGCCGGCAGGCAGTGCATGAAAAGCGCGTCGGGTTTCGCGCTGCGCATCATCTCGGAATCAACGCACCAGTCGGCGAAGGCCTTTTTTCGCGCTTCGTTCTCGGCTTCAAATCCCATGCTGGTCCATACGTCGGTGGTCACCAGATCGGCCCCGCTGCAGGCGTCCATGGGATTGCTGAATACCTTGTAGCTGTTTGCACTTCGAATCCCAGCGACGGCCTGGTCTACCTCGTAGCCGCCGGGCGTACTGACATGCACCGTGAAATCCAACAACTCGGCCGCCTGCAGCCAGGTGTTGGCCATGTTGTTGCCGTCGCCGACCCAGGCCACGGTCTTGCCCTTGATGCTTCCGCGATGCTCGATGAACGTGAAGATGTCCGCCAGGATCTGGCACGGATGAAACTCGTTGGTCAGGCCGTTGATCACGGGGACCCGTGAGTACCTTGCGAATTTCTCGATCTTGTCCTGACCGTAGGTTCGGATCATCACCAGGTCCACCATGCGGCTGATCACCCGGGCACTGTCGTCGATCGGCTCGGCCCTGCCGAGCTGGCTGTCGCCGGTGGTCAGGTGCACCACCGATCCGCCCAACTGGTACATGCCGGCCTCAAAGCTGACACGGGTGCGGGTCGAGGCCTTCTCGAAGATCATGGCCAGCGTGCGGTCGGCCAGCGTGTGGTGTTTCTCGTAGGCCTTGAACTTGCGCTTGATCAGTGCGGCGCGCTCGAAAAGGTAGGCGTACTCACCCGCGTCGAGGTCGGTGAACTGAAGGTAGTGCTTCAAAACCATGGTCGGTCACTCCGCGAGAAACTGCTGGATCAGCGGCACCAGAATGGCCACCACCTCGTCGGCCTCGGCGCTGGTCATGATCAGTGGCGGCACCAGGCGAATTACGCTGTCCGCCGTGACGCTGATGAGAAGGCCCTTGTCAGCCGCACGCTGCGTCAACGCGCCGCAGGGCTTGTTCAGTTCCACGCCGATCATCAAGCCTTGGCCACGTATTTCCTTGACGCCGGGCTGATGCTCGAGCGCGCGCTCCAGGGCGCCTTTCAGGTGCGCGCCCACCCTAGCCGCGCTCTCCAACAAGCCGTCTTCTTCCATGATGCGAATCGTTTCCACCCCTGCACGCATCGCCAGAGGGTTGCCACCGAACGTGGTGCCATGGTTGCCCGGCTGGAAAATGTTCGCCGCTCTGGGGCCCGCCACGACAGCGCCAACGGGCACACCCGACCCCAGTCCCTTGGCCAGCGGCATGACGTCGGGCTTGATGCCGGCCCACTGGTGGGCGAACCACTTGCCGGTGCGGCCCATGCCGCACTGCACCTCATCGATCATCAGCAGCCAGTCGCGTTCGTCGCACAACTGGCGCACCTGTTGCAGATAGTCGATGCGCATCGGATTGACGCCACCTTCACCCTGAATGGTCTCAAGGAACACGGCGACCACGTTGGGGTTGCCTTCGGTGGCTTTCTTCAGCGCTTCAACGTCGTTGAGGGGCACCCGAATGAAGCCTTCGACCAGGGGGCCGAAGCCCTTTTGCACCTTTTCATTGCCGGTGGCGCTCAAGGTTGCGATGCTGCGGCCGTGGAAGGCCTTTTCATACACAACGATCTCCGGCTTTTCGATGCCCTTGTCGTGGCCGAATTTGCGCGCAAGCTTCAAGGCCGCTTCGTTGGCTTCCAGGCCAGTGCTGCAGAAGAACACGTTGGTCAGCCCGGACAGCTCAACCAGTTTCTCGGCCAGCTTCTCCTGGTTGGGCACATGGTAGTAGTTGCAACTGTGGATGATCTTGCCGATCTGGTCCTGCAGCGCAGGCACCAGTTTGGGGTGGTTATGGCCCAGGGTGTTGACGGCGATGCCGCCGAGAGCGTCCAGGTAGGGTTTGCCGTTGATGTCCCAGACGCGGCAGCCCTGGCCATGACTCAGCGCAATGGGCAGGCGGCCATAGGTATTCATGGTGTGGGGCGAAGCGGCTTCGATGAACGCGGTCATGGGGTCTCCTGAAAACAAAGCGGCCCTGCAATAACCGGGGCCGTCAGGAGCCGATTTTAGGCTCAGAGCCTGCAGGGGTTTGCTGACGATTGCGCATGACAGCGATGCGCAATCCGATGGGCCTGAAGTCTTATATAAGATACAATGATTGCTGCGTTGCAGCACGTTGTGATCCTTCGTGCCTGCTGGCGTGTATCCAGTACCTTTACCCAATGGTTTCCAACACCGCCAAAGAAGTCTTCATCCAGGGTATCACCCACGAAGGCAAGACCTTCCGACCCAGCGACTGGGCTGAACGGCTGGCGGGGGTCATGAGCCAGTTTCGGCCCGGGGGCGTGCGTCCGGGCAGCCACCTCAGCTATTCACCTTGGTGCATTCCCACGTCGGTTGGCGGCGTGAAATGTGTGGTCGTTCATCCCGATCTGCGATCGGCGGAACCGCTGGCGTGGGAGTTCTGCATGAACTTCGCCAAGGACAACGAACTCCAGATGTTCGAGGCCTGGGCCAAACCCGACGCCCTGACGGAGTGATCGCCCAGGTCGGGTTCGCCGGCGACCGGTTGGTGCCGTTCTGAAGTGATTGGACCCTGAGCGAAACGCATTCCCGGGCATAGTGGCTTTCATCGACCACAAAAAAACCGCCCGAAGGCGGTTTTTCTGCTTGCTGACAGCGCACCCGTTGAGAACGGCAGACCGCCAGAGGCGGTCAGGGCTGTTTGCCTGCCTTGATCAGGCGGCGCTGCTGTTTGCAGCGGTGGCCAGGGCCTTGACCTTGGCCGACAGGCGGCTCTTGTCGCGAGCGGCCTTGTTCTTGTGGAAGATGCCCTTGTCGGCGATGGTGTCGACCACCGACTGCATCTTGCCGAAAGCCTCGGTGGCCTTGGCCTTGTCGCCGGCTGCGACGGCCTTCTCGACGTTCTTCACCGAGGTGCGGTATTTGGAGCGCAGAGACGTATTGGCTGCATTGAGCTTGACGTCCTGACGTGCGCGTTTGCGGCCCGACGCCAGGCGCGGGTTCTTTTTCTTGGGTTTCGTAGAAGCCATTTCGATATTTCCTTGTGTCTGAGGATGATGCCAGCAAAGTTCTCCATTCTATCAGGTTGGAACGGAAATGAGCCGGCTCCCGATGCCGGATCGGTCGGGGCACTACACTCGGGCCGGTGAGCCTCTTCAAATCTGCTTCCATCGTCTCGGTGCTGACCCTGGCTTCGCGGGTTACGGGGCTGGTGCGCGAAACGCTCGTGGCATCGATGTTTGGTGCCAGTGCCATGACCGATGCCTTCAATGTGGCTTTTCGCATTCCCAACATGTTCCGGCGGTTTTTTGCCGAAGGTGCATTCAGCCAGGCCTTCGTTCCGGTGCTGGCCAGTGTGCGGACCCAGCAGGGCGATGTGCAGACCAAGCGGGTCATCGACCATGTGGCCACAGTGCTGACCTGGGTGCTGTTGCTGACCTGCGTGCTCGGCGTACTGGGCGCACCGGTGCTGGTGTGGATCATGGCCAGCGGCCTGCAGCAGGATCCCAGGAGTTTTGAGGCGGCGGTGGTCATGACGCGCTGGATGTTCCCCTACATCGGATTCATGTCGATGGTCGCGCTGGCCGCTGGTGTGCTCAATACCTGGAAACGGTTTGCCGTTCCAGCCGCCACACCGGTACTGCTCAATCTGTGCATGATCCTGGCGGCCTGGCTGGGCGCACCATGGCTGGAGACACGGGGTATTGAGCCCATCTACGCGCTGGGTGGCGGAGTGATCCTGGGTGGTGTGCTTCAGTTGACCGTTCAGATGCTGGCCCTGCGCCGCTTGGCCCTGTTGCCGACCGTCGGCTGGCGCTGGGCTCATCTGCGCCAGGCCTGGGACGACCCTGCCACTCAACGGATCGCAACCATGATGATGCCGGCGTTGCTGGGCGTCAGCGTGGCGCACGTTTCCACCGTGATCAACACCCAGATTGCCTCGCACCTGACCCCTGGCAGCGTCAGTTGGCTGACCTACGCGGATCGGCTGATGGAATTCCCCACGGCCTTGCTGGGTGTCGCGCTGGGGGTGGTGCTGACGCCCCAGCTGGCCGCGGCCAAGGCCGCCGATGATGCTGAAAAGTACTCCGCCATGCTGGACTGGGGGCTGCGCCTGGTGGTCATGCTGGCGGTTCCCTGCGCGGTGGCCCTCTTGACTTTCGCCAAGCCCCTGGTGGCCGTTCTCTACCATTACGGCGCCTTCACCGACAACGACGTTCAGCAAACGACCCATGCGCTGATGGGGTACGGGGCCGGCCTGCTGGGCCTCATCGCGATCAAGGTGCTGGCGCCGGGTTTCTATGCCAGCCAGGACATCCGGACCCCGGTCAAGATTGCCATTGTCGTTCTGGTGTTGACCCAGTTGCTCAACCTGGCCCTGGTTCCCGTTTTTCAACACGCCGGTCTGGCGCTGGCCATTGGCATCGGCGCCCTCGTGAATGCGACGTGGCTGCTGGTGGGGTTGCGCCGCAAGGGCAGTTACCGGCCGGCGCCGGGTTGGGGCCTGTTTGGGCTGCAGGTCCTGGCCGCGAGTGCCTTACTGGCGGTGTTCCTGATGTGGGCATCCAGCGCCTTTCACTGGACGCAACTCCAGGCGGCGCGAGGCCAACGCATCGGCTTGTTGTTCCTGCTGATCGCAGGCTCCGCCATTCTGTATTTCGGTGCGCTGTGGGCCGCTGGCCTGAAGCTGCGTCAGTTTGTCCGTCGGTGACACCGGTCGACCCCAGAGGGCTCGTGTGCGACGGATGCCGGGTCTGATGGATGGCAGCCTGGCTTTCTTCTGGATGGATCCATGCCTTTGAGCCTTCGCGCGCCGACGCCGCTGGAATATTTCGCGAGCCTGGTGGCGAGCGACGACCAGTTTCCTTTGCTGGAGGCCGCCGCCAGTCTGGCCATGGACGAATACCCGGAACTCGACGTGCAGCGCGTTCCGGGCGAGATGGACCTGTTGCTGGCTCGCCTGAAGCGGCGCGTGGCCCATGCGGTTGAGCCGGCGCAAATGCTGCAGACACTCAACCGGTACTTTTTCAGGGATCTGGGCTTCGGTGGCAACCTCAATCACTACCATGACCCAGAGAACAGCTACCTGCATGCGGTGTTGCAAACCCGCAGGGGCATACCGGTGTCATTGGCTGTGCTGTGGCTGGAACTCGCCGGCGGCATCGGGCTGTCCGTTCACGGGGTGGGCTTCCCCGGGCACTTTCTGGTCAGGGCGGATCTTCCCGACGGGTCCATCCTGCTGGACCCATTTACCGGCGTCTCACTGAGCCGCGACGACCTATGGGAACGCCTGGATTCGATCCGACCCGGTGGCGACGCGAGACAGGCAACCGGAGCGCTGCTGGACGGCTATCTGCGCCCCGTGGCGCCGCGCAGCGTGATCGCGCGGATGTTGTTCAACCTGAAGGAAATCCATCGGTCGCTGGAAGACTGGCCGCGCATGCTGGCCGTGCTGGATCGCCTGTTGGTTCTCATGCCCGAGGCCTGGTCGGAATTCCGTGACCGCGGGCTCGTTCACGCCGAACTCGGCGCCCTTGCGCAGGCGGTGCAGGATCTTGAAACCTACCTGACGCGTGCACCGGCACAGCCCGATCGCGCCACCATCGAAGACCGACTGGCTGACCTCAGGGGCCATCTGCGTGGATAGCGGCTCCGGCTGGCACGCCCGGGCCTGTCTGCATCGCCTTTAGCGCCGGTTCTTTAATCAAAAACGGCACAGCCCAGCGTGGATGGGTCATAAACCGCTACAAAAACCAGAGTGTCAGTGGGTCAGATCAGTTCAACTGACGCGCCGTCGCCGCGCGCCTGGATGCGGCCGATCTCGAACACCTGCTCGCCGGCGGCGCGCAGGGCTGCCGCGCAGCCGTCGGCGTGCGCGGCATCGATCACGACCACCATTCCGATGCCGTTGTTGAAGGTGCGGTTCATCTCGAAGTCGTCGATCCCCGCCGTCTGCTGCAGCCAGGCAAACAGTTCGCTGCGGGGCCAGCTGCTCTGGCGCAGATGGGCGGCCGTTCCCTCGGGCAACACGCGGGGGATGTTTTCCAGCAGGCCGCCCCCCGTGATGTGGGCCAGCGCCTTGATCGGGTGCAGGTCCAAGGCCGCCAGAATGCTTTTGACGTACAGCCGGGTCGGCTCCATCAGGGCCTGCCGGAAGGGCTTGCCATCGAGCAGGGCAGGGGCGGCGCTTCCCGCGCGCTCGATGCACTTGCGCACCAGGCTGAATCCGTTGGAATGCACGCCGCTGGAGGCCAGGCCCAGCACGATATCGCCGGGCATCACGCTCATACCGGTCAGGATCTTGGATTTCTCCACGGCACCGACCGCGAAGCCGGCCAGGTCGTACTCCCCCGGCGGATACATGCCCGGCATCTCGGCGGTTTCACCGCCGATCAGTGCGCATCCGGACAACTCACAGCCCCGCGCAATGCCGCCAACGACAGCGGCGGCGGTGTCCACGTCCAGCTTGCCGCAAGCGAAGTAGTCCAGGAAAAACAGCGGTTCGGCGCCTTGCACCAGGACGTCGTTGACACTCATGGCGACCAGGTCGATGCCCACGGTGTCGTGCATGTTCCACTCGAACGCCAGCTTGAGCTTGGTGCCGACGCCGTCTGTGCCACTCACCAGGACAGGCTCCCGGTAGCGCTTGGGCACTTCAAAGAGGGCGCCGAAGCCGCCGATCCCGGCCAGTACCCCTTCGCGCATGGTCTTTCGGGCCAGCGGCTTGATGCGTTCGACCAGCGCATCACCGGCGTCGATGTCCACGCCAGCGTCCTTGTAGTTGAGGGGGGTGGGTGGGGCAGAGTGTGTCATCGGACGGATCAGGTTGGGTAGGTGCGGGGCGCCAGCGCGCGCCCGCGCGGACAAGCAGACTAAAATCCGCCTGATTCTAAGGGTTCACCCTCTCTTCGCACTTGCTTGATCATTCCCCTTCTGCGCCGTTCCTGCCGACTGCCATCAGGCTCTTTCGCCACCGGACCCTGAGCGGGACATGGATGGCAACCGGCATTCCTTCCCATTCCTGCGCAGCCCTGATGGTTCTGCCGCGAACGGATGCGCACCGCATGGGCGATCGCGGCGAGGCGATTGGTCCGGCATGAAGCAGATTGCGCTGGACCTCGGCCTTGCCAGCGGGCCGACCCTCGACGGTTATTTTGCCGGGCCGAACGAGGCGGCGCTGCGCCATTTGCAGATCGGTGTTGGTGCCACGGTGCGTTCGCCCGTGCCCACCTATCTTTGGGGGGAAGCGGGCAGCGGCAAGACCCACCTGCTGACGTCCGTCCGCGAGGCCCTTCGCGAGCAAGGCGCGGTGGCGGGGTGGATGGATGCCTCGGTGCTTGAGCCGCCGGAATTCGATGAAGGATGGTCCGTGGTCCTGCTGGACGATGTCCATCTGTACACGGCGGTCCAGCAACAGGCGGCTTTCAACTGGTTCGTCAATGCGCTGGCGCCCAAGACCGGGCTGCCGCGCTGGGTGCTGGCTGCGGGCCAGGTGCCGCCGGCAGATCTCCAACTGCGCGAAGATCTGCGCACGCGGCTGGGCTGGGGGCACATCTTTGCTCTGCAGGTGCTGGGTGAGTCGGAACGCCGTGCGGTCTTGCGTCAACAGGCGGACGCCAGAGGCATCTTCCTGCGTGACGAAGTGGTTGACTTCGTGCTCAACCGCTTCTCCCGGGACATGGGCAGCCTCATTCAACTCCTGGATGAACTGGATCGCTATGCCCTGCAGAAGCAGCGCGCGGTGACCATTCCCCTTGTCAAATCCATGCTGGAAAACGAATGACCGCCCCCAAAGCCAGACTGGTGCTCTTTGATCTTGATCACACCCTGTTGCCGATCGATTCGGACTATTGCTGGAGTGTGTTCACCACCGACATCGGGTGGACCGATTCGCAGGTGTTCCGCCAGCGCAATGACGATTTCTACGCCCATTACCAGGCCGGGACGCTGGATATTCATGATTACATCCGTTTTGCGACCGAGGCTGTGCGGCTGCAGGGGCCGGCCAGGGCAGCCGAAGCGCACGCGCGCTTCATGCGCGAGGTGGTGCAGCCCAACCTCAGGCCCGAGGCGCTGGCACTGGTGCACAAGCATCAGGCCGCAGGCGATCAGGTGGTCATCGTCACCGCCACCAACGAGTTTGTGACACGCCCGATTGCTACGGCATTTGGCGTCGATGAACTGATTGCGGTGGAGCTTGAGCGCGGAGCGGACGGCTGGATCACTGGCGGTATTCGTGGAACGCCCTCGTTCCGCGAAGGCAAAGTCAGCC
The DNA here is from genome assembly GCA_016721925.1 of Candidatus Skiveiella danica. GTDB lineage: Bacteria > Pseudomonadota > Gammaproteobacteria > Burkholderiales > Burkholderiaceae_C > Skiveiella > Skiveiella danica. The sequence goes on along the minus strand of JADKHE010000003.1, from coordinate 252,562 downwards.
GTGTCGAACAGTGGCTGGCCGCGCACGGCCTCGACTGGAGCCGTGCCGACATCACGTTCTATTCAGACTCGGCAAACGATCTGCCGTTGCTGGAGCGGGTCGACCGACCCATTGCCACCAACCCGGATCCGCGCTTGCGCGCGGTGGCCCAGGAGCGGGGTTGGCGCATACTGGACCTGTTTTCCGACGAGACCTGAGCACAGGTACGTCCCACAATCGGCCCGCGTGACCGCGGGTCCTATTCAAGAATGATCAAGAAATTCATCGACAAACTGCTTGGAAAGACCGGCTCCCGTGCCGGCAAGCCCCGGTTCGGCAAACGCGAGGAGATCGCAGTCGACGTTCACGGTATCGACCCCAAACTGGTCGATGAGCGGGCCCTCAACGTGGTGCGCACGCTCAAGCAGGGCGGCTACGAGGCCTATATCGTGGGCGGCGCCGTGCGGGATCTTCTGGTCGGATTGCGCCCGAAGGACTTTGACGTCGCCACCAACGCCACGCCCGAGCAGGTGAAAGCCCTGTTCCGGCGGGCGTTTATCATCGGACGCCGTTTTCGCATCGTGCACGTGGTTTTCGGGCGCGGGCGCGAGCATGAGGTCATCGAGGTGTCGACCTTTCGGGCCTATCTGGACAATATCGCTGCCGAACAGGTGGCGGGCAACGAAAAGACCAGCCGCAACGATCTGGCCGGCATGAAGCACGCCGTCGATTCCACGGGCCGTGTCCTGCGCGACAACGTCTGGGGCCCGCAGGAAGAAGACGCAGTGCGCCGCGATTTCACGATCAACGCGATGTACTACGACCCTGAGTCCCAGATTGTCGTGGACTACCACAAGGGCCTGCAGGACACGAAGAAGCGCACCCTGCGGATGATCGGTGATGCGGCGGCGCGTTACCGCGAGGATCCGGTGCGCATCATCCGCGCCGTGCGCTTCGCCGCGAAGCTCAGTGCGCTCGGATTCACGCTGGACGCCAAGACCGCTAAACCGCTGGCTGACTCTCTGGTGCTGTTGGCCGATGTGCCGCAAAGCCGGTTGTTTGACGAAATGTTGAAGCTGCTGCAGACCGGTCATGCCGTGGCCTCGATCGAGCAGTTGCGCAAGCTGGGGCTGGCGCGTGGCATCTATCCCTTGCTGGACCTGGTTGTGGAACGGGCCGACTCGCCCTTCGTCAACGCGGCTCTGCAGGACACCGACCGGCGGGTGGGCGAGGAAAAACCGGTTGCCCCGAGTTTTCTGTTGGCTTGCGTGCTGTGGGCGGATGTCCGCGACGGCTGGGCACGGCGTGTCGCGCAACGCGAACATTCCCACCCGGCATTGCAGGATGCCATCGACGAGGTCTTCAACGCACGCATCGGCGATGTGTCCGGTCGCGGCAAGCTGGGCGGCGACATGCGCGAGATCTGGATGATGCAGCCCCGTTTCGACAAACGCGTGGGCAGCGCGCCGTTCGGTCTGGTCGAGCAGGCGCGGTTTCGGGCGGCATTCGATTTCATGCGCCTGCGCGCGGAAACCGGAGAGGTCGACGTGGTCCTGGCCGACTGGTGGCAGGAGTTCAGCGTGGCGGACGATGCCACCCGCGAAGACCTGGTTTACCAGGTCAAGGCCGAGCAGCAAAGGCACGCCCGTGCGCCGCGGGTTCACCGTGCGACGGCAACGGGCGGCGGTTCGAGTGTCGGCGTCGACTTCGCCGCAGCCGAAGAACGTGCCCATGCGCCAGTGAAGAACGGGTCCGCTCCATCCGGCGAAGGTTTCAGCGCTGCTGAGGAGGGTGACACGGGTGCACCCCGCAAGCGCCGGCGCCGGCGCCGCAAGCCCACCGGCGGCGGTGAATCCGGTGAGGGCAGCGCGGCGGCAACAGAATAGGCGCGAACGTGCGGGCCGAGCCGGTCATCGCCTATATCGGGCTTGGCGCCAACCTCGGCGCTGCGGAACAAGCGGTGACCCAGGCCCTCTTGGCACTCGATGCCTTGCCGGGCACCCGATTGGTGCGACGGTCCAGCCTGTACCGTTCAGCGCCGCACGAGGCGAGCGGGCCGGAATTCATCAATGCGGTCGCAGCGGTGCAGACGCGTCTGACAGCGCCTGAACTGCTGGCGGCATTGCAAGGCCTCGAACTGGCGGCTGGCCGTGAGCGGCCTTACTTTCACGCGCCGCGAACGCTCGACCTGGACCTGCTGACCTATGGCGATGGCCGCATCGAGAGCCCGCACCTGACGGTGCCGCATCCGCGCATCACCGAGAGGGCCTTCGTGCTGCTCCCGTGGGCCGAGATCGCGCCCGATCGTGTGCGCCCGGAGCACCTGGCCAGGCTCAGCGACCAGGAAATCACCAAAATTCAAGGCATTTGAGGCGAATCCCAGCGTCGAATGGTCATAGGATGCTATAAAAAATAGAGTGTCCTGGATGTGTCCGGCTTCTGGTGGCCCTGTTTCCCGGTCGCCGTCGAAGGCATTGCCTGCTCGCACGGTGCGATCCGGAATGCCCAAACGACTCAAGTTCCGACCTGGGCCCCGAGCCCAGAAGCAGCGCGCTGAAACGCATGCGCACGCCATCGGTCGCCGCCGGCGCTTTGCAAGCGCCGTTGGGGGGCGGGTTCAGACGGTTACACTCGCCGCGAGTCCACGACGCCAGGTTCCTGGCCCTTGTAACCCCCGGAGGATCCCGCCATGCTGTTTGGCAAGCTGTTGCCGCGTGAAGGCAACTATTTCGAAATGTTCAACCAGCACGCCGACCGGATCGTCGAGGCGGCCCGGGCGTTTTCCATGCTGGTGGCGAACTACAGCGATCTTCATCTTCGTGACAAATACAACCAGGACGTGGACAACGCCGAGCGTGCCGCGGACCGGGTGACCCACGACGTCAACAAAGCGATCCACAAGACCTTCATCACGCCCATCGACCGGGAGCAGATCCATACGCTGATCAACACGATGGACGATGTCGCGGACCTGATCCAGGACTCGGCAGAGACCATGGCGCTTTACGACATCCACCACATGACCGACGAGATCGTGCGCCTGACCGACCTGAGTCTCAAGTGCTGCGAGCGCCTGCGCGACGCGGTCAAGCTGCTGGACAAGATTGCCGACCCCGGCACTGCCGAGGCGGCGCTCAAGACGTGCGAGGAGATCGACCGCCTGGAGAGCGACGCCGACCGCGTGATGCGCAGTGCGATGAGCAAGCTTTTTCGCGAGGAGCCCGATGTGCGCGAAGTCATCAAGCTCAAGGCGATTTATGAGCTTCTGGAGACGATCACCGACAAGTGCGAAGACGTGGCCAACGTGATCGAGGGCATCATCCTCGAAAACTCCTGATCAGCAACGGGACCCTGACGATGGAAACCGTACAGACGGCTCTGTGGGTGGTGGTGTTGCTGGTGGTGCTCGCGATCCTGTTCGATTTCATGAACGGGTTTCATGATGCCGCCAACTCGATTGCGACCGTGGTGTCCACCGGCGTGCTCAAGCCCGGGCAGGCGGTGCTGTTTGCGGCCTTCTTCAATGTGGTGGCCATCCTGGTCTTTCACCTGAGTGTGGCCGCCACGGTGGGCAAGGGCATTGTGCAGCCAGGGGTGGTGGACACCCATGTGGTCTTCGGGGCCTTGGTGGGGGCCATCACCTGGAACGTGCTGACCTGGTACTACGGCATTCCCAGCAGTTCATCCCACGCGCTGATCGGCGGCATTGTCGGGGCGGTGATCGCCAAAGCGGGCGCCAGCGCGCTGGTGTCCGCCGGCATCCTGAAAACGGTGGCCTTCATCTTCGTGTCGCCTTTGCTCGGGTTTGTGCTCGGGTCGCTCATGATGGTGGTGGTGGCCTGGCTGTTTCGGCGCAGCCGGCCGTCCAAGGTCGACAAGTGGTTCCGCCGGCTGCAACTGGTTTCAGCCGGTGCCTACAGCCTCGGGCACGGCGGCAATGACGCCCAAAAGACCATCGGCATCATCTGGATGCTGCTGATTGCCACGGGATACTCGGCGGCTGCTGACAAGTCGCCTCCCACCTGGGTCATCCTGACCTGTTATGCAGCGATTGGCGCGGGCACCATGTTCGGTGGCTGGCGTATCGTCAAGACCATGGGGCAGAAGATCACCAAGCTCAAGCCGGTGGGGGGCTTCTGCGCGGAAACGGGTGGTGCCCTGACCCTGTTCCTGGCCACCGGGCTCGGTATTCCGGTCTCGACCACGCACACCATCACCGGTGCCATTGTGGGTGTGGGCTCGGTTCAGCGAGCCAGTGCCGTGCGCTGGGGCGTTGCCGGCAACATCGTCTGGGCCTGGATCTTCACGATTCCGGCGAGCGCCTTCGTCGCGGCGATCGCCTACTGGATCAGCCTGAAGCTTTACTAGCCGGTATTCGGCGTTGCTCCTCGCGTGTCCCCCGGGACTGACGAAGGCCACCGGCAATGCTTCGACTCGGTTGCTATTGGGAAATCTTGCGCGCCTCGGCGATTTGGTGCTCGAAGTAGCGTTGAAAGCTGAAGGCGATGCTTGCCATCAGGACGGCGGTGCCGATCAGCAGTGACAGCGCAATGGCGCCTATCGTCAGCCAACGGGTTTGGCCCACTGCGGCATCCGGACTGGCGCCTGGATTGAACCGCAGGTTCCATTTCTCGGGAGTCATCAGTCCGTACACGATGGCCTGCAAGGCGCATCCGGCGATGGTGAAGCCCAGCAGGGGCACGAGAATCCAGCTCAGAGCGTCGTCCTGGCCCAACTCCTGAACCCTCTGAATGCCATACAGACCGAGCGCGGTTGGAATCGGCAACAGCCAGCCCAGCCAGTCGCCGAGGCCGTTCAGGTAGAAGCGGTGCAGCCCCAGCGGCCCTCCCAGAAAGGCGAGCCAGGCCGCCAGTGTCTTGTTTTTCATACCGCCATTATTGCGGCGAAGTCGTGTCACCCAGGCCCAGAGACCGCTCCATCAGCACCACGTCAAGCCAGCGGTCGAATTTCCAGCCGCACGAGGCGAGCACGCCCACATGCTGAAAACCCAGAGCGCGATGAACGCCGATCGAACCGGTGTTGCCCGAGTCGCCGATGACCGCGATCAGCTTGCGTACACCTGCGCGCTCGGCCTGCGTGGCCAGTTCGGCCAGGAGCGCGCGGCCGAGCCCTTGGCCGTTGGCATGAGGCGCCAGGTAGATCGAGTCTTCGGCCGAAAACCGGTAGGCGGGTCTTGGCTTGAACCAGTTGCAGTAGGCGAAACCGCTGACCTGGTTGTCGGATTCGGCAATCAGCCACGGCAGACCGCGCGCCAGCACCTCGGCCCGGCGCGCGCGCATGTCCTGGACCGAGGGCGGATCCACCTCGAAGGTTCCCGTTCCGTGCAAGACATGGTGGGCATAGATGAGGGTGATGGCGTCGATATCGTCGTCGCGGCTGGGGCGGATCGTGGGCATAAGGAGGGATGACGTTATAATCAAAGGCTTTTCAGTGTGTCGCTGGCCGGGTGGCCATGTCGCGTGTCTCAACGCTGAAAACACATTTACCACCCACAGGATAAATCATGGTTGTGATTCGACTCTCTCGCGGCGGCTCCAAAGGCCGTCCTTTCTTCAACATCGTCGTGACCGACAAGCGCGAGCGCCGTGATGGCCGCTTCATCGAGCGCATCGGTTTCTACAACCCGATCGCCAAGGGCGGCGAGGAAAGCCTGCGCATTGCCCAGGATCGCCTGACCTACTGGAAAAGCGTGGGTGCCCAGGCTTCTCCCACCGTCGAACGCCTGATCAACCAGGCTCCCAAGGCGGCTTAAGGCCATTGCCAGCGATGGTGCCTGGGTTGGAGCCTGCCGAATTGCCGGCGGACGCCATCGAGGTGGGTCGTATCGCTGATGCCTGGGGCATCAAAGGCTGGTTCAAGGTCTTGCCCCACAGCGCCTCACCCGAGGCGCTTTTTTCTTCCAAGCGCTGGTACCTGCAGCCGTCCGAACGGGGTGCGAAGACTTTCAACGGGACGATCCTGTTGTCCATCAAAGAGGCCAAGGAGCACTCGGATTCCTTGGTGGCCGCCGCGCACGAGGTGGCTGGGCGCAGCGAAGCAGAACGGCTCAAGGGGGCCCGGGTGTTTGTGTCCCGATCGAGCTTTCCCGCCGCAGGTATTGACGAATATTACTGGGTTGACCTGATCGGATTGCCGGTCGTCAACCGCGAAGGCGTTGCCCTCGGCGAAGTAAAGGACCTGCTGTCAACCGGGCCGCAAACTGTGCTCGTATTGGAGTACCCCAAAGATGACGGCGGCGAGCCGGGTCGGGCCGGGGAGCGCATGATTCCCTTTGTTTCCGCCTACGTGGATCAGGTGGACGTGCCGGGACGTCGTATCCTGGTTGACTGGCAGCCTGATTATTGACGGGCCCTCCGGCCCAGCGGCCGGGCCTGACGGCATGCGCTTCGACATCATCACCCTGTTCCCCGAACTGTTCGGTCCGTTCCTGACCTGTGGCGTGACGCGCCGGGCGTATGAAAGCGGACGGGTCGACGTCAGGCTCTGGAACCTTCGGGACTATGCCCAGGGCAACTACCGGCGCGTGGACGACCGTCCCTTCGGGGGCGGGCCGGGGATGGTGATGATGGCGGAGCCACTGCAGCGCTGCCTCGAGGCCATCCGCGCGGACCGGGTGGATCGTGCGCCGGTGGTGCTGTTTTCGCCGACTGGCGAAAAACTGGATCATGTCGGCGTTGCCGGATGGGCTTCCGGGGCGGGCGCGGTGCTGATTTGCGGCCGCTACGAAGGCCTTGATCAGCGTTTCATCGATCAGAACGTCGACGTCCAGATCAGCGTGGGTGATTTTGTGCTGTCGGGCGGCGAAATCGCCGCATTGGCTTTGCTGGATGCCGTGGCCCGGTTGCAGCCCGGCGTGCTCAATGACGAGGAGAGCCACCAGTTCGACAGTTTCAATCCGGCGCTCGACGGACTTCTCGATTGCCCCCATTACACGCGGCCCGAAGTGTGGCAGGGGCAAGACGTTCCGGAAGTCCTGCTGTCGGGGCATCATGCGCAGATCGAACGCTGGCGCCGGGACCGCCGGCTCGAGGCCACCCTGCGGAGCCGGCCGGACCTCATTGAGGCGGCACGTGCCGCGGGGCGACTGGACAAAACAGATGAGCGTATCCTGGCCGCACTGGCGTCAAAGCCGACGTAAGGAAAAAAGTTTGTATAATCAGAAGCTTTTCGATCCTCTGTCCAGCCGCGGATTTCAAGTGTTCGGTGCAAAACGCACCACCTTGCCGCCTTTTGTGTAGCGTGGGCATGATCCCAAGAGGTAAACATGAATCTGATCCAGACTCTCGAACAGGAAGAAATTGCCCGTCTCGGCAAGACCATCCCTGAATTTTCTCCCGGCGACACGGTGATCGTGAACGTCAACGTGGTTGAAGGCGCCCGCAAGCGTGTTCAGGCCTACGAAGGCGTGGTCATCGCCAAGCGCAACCGCGGCCTGAACAGTGGCTTCACGGTTCGCAAGATCTCCAGCGGCGAAGGTGTGGAGCGTACCTTCCAGACCTACAGCCCGCTGATCGCCAGCATCGAAGTCAAGCGCCGTGGCGATGTGCGTCGCGCCAAGCTGTACTACCTGCGTGATCGCAGCGGCAAGTCGGCTCGTATCAAGGAAAAACTGCCGAACCGCGCGAAGATGGCTGCTGCAAAGGTTGCTGCCGCGTAACCCGTTGCTGCAAAGCACATCCAAGCCGCCTGAAGCGAATCGCCAGGCGGCTTTTTGATTTTGGCTCCGATGTCCACGACCCCTTTGTCGCGTTTGCCGCACTTCGATCCGCGACTCGTCCCGGTGAGTGGGACCGATGCCCACCTGCCACGGATCAACGCCGGTACGTTCGCGCCTGATGCACTGCGGCAGCGTTTTCGTTCGCCACCGGTCTGGCAGCCTGAGGTGGTCAAGGAAGTGCGGTTCAGCGACCGTGAGCCGGCCGAGGCGGCGGTGCTGATTCCTCTCGTCATGCGTGGCGCCGGTGCCGATTCCATGGCGGTGCTGCTGACGGAGCGCACCGCCCATCTTTCGACCCACTCCGGGCAGATTGCCTTCCCTGGAGGGCGGGTCGACGAGTGTGACGCGGATGTCAAGGCTGCCGCGTTGCGCGAAGCTTACGAAGAGGTCGGGCTTGAATACCGCTATGTGGATGTACTCGGCACCTTGCCGGTCTACGTCACCGGTACGGCATTTCAGGTCACACCTGTGGTTGCCCTCGTGCAGCCGGACTTCAGGCTGCAGCCGAATGCTTTCGAGGTGGCGGATACCTTCGAGGTGCCGCTGGCATTCCTGATGGATCCGGCCAACCATCACCGCCATGCGTTTGAGTGGGAGGGGGTGCGTCGCGAATGGTTCTCCATGCCCTTTCACGAAACTGTGGGTCACCAGGTCCGGGAGCGTTTCATTTGGGGTGCCACTGCGGGGATGCTGCGCAACTTCTACCGTTTTCTCTCAGCCTGAGGCGCACCGGGCATAGGGGCATCGCACCGGTCGGCGCTCGGTATGATGCGCCCATGAGTTTCTTTGCCATTCTGTTTGCGCTGTTGTTGGAGCAAGTTCGGCCGCTGCCGCGCGGCAATCCGGTGCATGCGGCGCTGCGCAGTTGGGCTCGCTGGTGCAACCGGAATTTCGATGCGGGCAGGGCGAATCATGGATGGATCGTCTGGAGCCTCGCGGTGGGATTGCCCTCGCTTCTTGCGTTTGCCATCCACGTGTTGCTGTCGGATTTGCTGGGCTGGCCCTTTGCGGCCATCTGGAGTGCTGCGTTGCTCTACGTGACGCTGGGCTTTCGCCAGTTCAGCCACCATTTCACGGACATCCGGGATGCCCTGGACGCCGGCGACGAGGATCGCGCACGCGAACTTCTGGCGCAATGGCGCCAGGCTGATATTCGTGAACTGCCGCGTAGCGAACTGGTTCGTTGTGTCATCGAATACTCGGTGCTGCAGGCGCACCGCCACGTATTCGGGGTTCTGGCCTGGTATTCGGTGCTGGCCGCGTTCGGACTGGGGCCAGCCGGCGCTGTTTTGTACCGCAGCAGCGAGTTTGTGTCCCGTTACTGGCGTTACCAGGGGACGGTCGCACAACAACCGGTCAGCGAGGCTGTTCAGGCCGCAGCGTCCGAGGCGTGGCGCGTGATCGACTGGTTTCCGGCGCGAATCACGGCATTGGGATTTGCGGTCGTTGGCAGCTTTGAGGAGGCGATTGACAGCTGGCGCAACCAGGTTCAACGGTTTCCGGGTGACAACGATGGTGTCATTCTGGCCGCGACGGCTGGCGCCATCAATGTCCGGCTGGGGGATGGGGTGGCCAAGGCGCCGGTGACACGCGGCGGCCCGGGGCAGTCCGATCTCGATGCGGGTGAAACCGCGGACTTCATCTCCAACCAGGGCCGGGAGCCCGAACCGGCCTATCTGGCGCAGGTGGTCGGCCTGGTCTGGCGATCGGTGGTCATGTGGCTGGTCCTGCTGGCCTTGCTGACACTTGCTCGCCTGCTTGGCTAGCGGGCGCTGAATCCGCTGGCGAAGAGCGGCCCGTTCCTCAATACCGGGTCTGGTTCAGTTCAGCAAACAGATCTCTGTAGATTCGGTGGCGACGAGGATTGACGCCTTCATCGGCTCCCACCGCAGCCAGCACGCCGCAGCCGGGCTCGTGCAGGTGGGTGCAGTTGTAGAACTTGCATTTGGCGACATGGGGTTTGAGATCGGGCATGTAGGCGGCCAGTTGCATGGGATCGAGATGGTGCAGGCCGAATTCCTGAAACCCTGGCGAGTCGATCAGGGCGGTACCGCGGTCCCGGTCGACCCAGTACCAGTTGGTGCTGGTCGTCGTATGTTTGCCGGAGTTGAGCGCTTGCGAAATTTCACGGGTCTGCGCCTGCGCACCCCGAACCAGACGGTTGATCAGGGTGCTCTTGCCCGAACCCGAAGGGCCGAGCACCAACGTGGTCTTTCCGGCCAGAATTTCTTCTAGCAGACGCATCTGCTCTTCGGTGGCCACCTTGAGAGAGACCGGTAGAAGGGGGTAGCCCATGACACGGTACGGTGCCAGTCGTTCCCAGGCCAGTGAAAACGGGATCGGAAGGTCGCTCTTGTTTAGCACGATCACGGGGGTGATGTGCTCGGCCTCGGCAGCAATCAGGGCGCGCGAGAGCTGGTGTTCCGAGAACTCGGGCTCCGCCGCGATCAGGATCAGCACCTGGTCCAGGTTGGCCGCAAACGACTTGGTCCGGACTTCATCCTGTCGGTAAAACAGGTTGCGTCGTGGTTCCAGTTTCTCGATGGTTCCCTCGTCCTGTGTTGCCTTCCACAGCACCCGGTCGCCGACCACCGCCTGGCTTTTCTTCCCGCGGGGATGGCAGATGATGCGCCGCCCGTCCGACGTTTCCACCACGCAGTGGCGGCCATGCCCGGCCACGACGAGTCCAGTTTCCAGCAGCGAGGAGGGGGTGCTCAAACGATGGCTTTCATCAGGTGGCAAAGGAGGCCAGGAGCGCATCGACGCGCGCGGCGCAGTCCAGGTCTGCACGGGTGATGCCGTCACAGTCGTGGGTACGCCAGCGGACAGTGCAGCCCTGGCTGCTCACCTTTAGTTCAGGGTGGTGGTTTCGGGCCTCGGCGATGAAGGCGATCATGTTGGCAAATGCCATGGCGGACTGGAAGTCTGCGAGTTGGTAGGTCTTTTCGATGGCTACGTCCGCGCCGTCACCGCTGAGGCGCCATCCTTCCAGACGCGCCAGAGACGCTACTATTTCAGTAGCTCCTAGTGGCCGATTGGTGCTGGGTGAGGTCAAAATATTCCGGAATCTGGATGTTCAGTGGCCTGCATCAGGCCGCCATGCGCGCCAGACGCTCGGAAGCCGGCGGATGGGAGTAATAGAACTTCACGTAGAGCGGATCGGGGGTGAGGGTCGAGGCGTTGTCCTTGTACAACTTGAGCAACGCCTGCGCCAGGCTGTGTCCGCTGGTCTGGGCGATGGCGTACGCGTCGGCCTCGAATTCGTGATTGCGCGAGAACTGGGCCAGAACGGGAGCCACAAAGAAGGAAAACACCGGTACCGCCAGGACGAACAGCAGCAGGGCCAACGCGTCGTTGGGTGCACCCAGGTTGTTGCCGAGGTTGGGCGTCACTCCCAGACCTGCGTAGAACCAGGATTGACCCGAGAGCCAGCCCAGCAGCGCAAAACCGACCAGACTGAGTGCGAACAGGCTGGCCATTCGCTTGAGAACGTGCCGATGTCGGAAATGCCCGAGTTCATGGGCCAGCACGGCTTCTACTTCACCGGGTTCGAGCTGGCGTAGCAAGGTGTCATAGAAGACCACGCGCTTTGATGCGCCGAAACCGGTGAAATAGGCGTTCGCGTGCGCACTGCGCTTGCTGCCATCCATGACGAACAGACCCTTGGCCGCAAATCCGCAACGCTGCATCAGGGCGGTGACGCGGGTCTTGAGCGATTCGTCATCCAGGGGCTGGAACTTGTTGAACAGCGGCGCAATGAAGGTCGGATAGATCAGCAACAGGAGCAGGTTGAAGCCCATCCATGAGCCCCAGGCCCACAACCACCAGTAACGCCCGGCGGATCCCATGAGCCACAGAATCAGTGCTGCGATGGGCAGCCCGATGACCAGGCCCATGAGCGTCGACTTCAACAGGTCGGCCAGCCAGAGCCGCAACGTCATCTTGTTGAAACCAAAGCGGTGTTCGATGACGAAGGTCTGGTACAGGGTCAGCGGCAGGTCAATCAGGCCGCTGATCAGCGCAAAACCCGCGAGCAAGGCCAGTTGCTGCGCCATGCCCCCGCCCAGCCATTCCAACAGGCCCTGATTCAGGGCGTTCAGCCCCCCCAGCAGTGTCCAGGCCAAAAGGACGGCGGAGCCGAGAGCCAGCTCGAGCAGGCCAAAACGGGTCTTGGTGATGGTGTAGTCCGCCGCTTTCTGATGTGCGGACAGCGAGATCTCGGCGCTGAAGGCGGGCGGAACGGTTTGGCGGTTCAGGGCCACGTGGCGAATCTGGCGCGTCGCCAGCCAGAAGCGGACCAGCAGGCTGACACACAGGGCGGCGGAGAACGCCAGTGTCAACCAAAGGGAAGGGGCGGGCGAAACAAACATAGGCCCGGAGTTTAGGCGCATTCGATGGCTTCGCCGTGGCATCTGTGACAATCCCTGCTATGACTGTTGCCCTTGAAAACACCCCCGAGGTGCTGCCCCGATCAGAACTGAATCTGGTCTGGATCGACTGCGAAATGACCGGACTGGACCCGGAGGCTGAACGACTGATTGAAATTGCAGTGATCGTCACCGGTCCGAACCTGACGCCGCGTATCGAGGGCCCGGTACTGGTGATTCACCAGAGCGATGAGCAACTGGACCGCATGGACGCGTGGAACAAAGGCACGCATGGCAGAAGCGGCCTGATCGACAAGGTCAAGGCTTCGACTGTGTCCGAGGAGGACGCGCAGGCTCAGATCCTCGAGTTTCTCGCCCGCTATGTGCCCAAGGGCACGACACCGATGTGCGGGAATACGATCAGCCAGGACCGTCGCTTCCTGGTCAAGTACATGCCCAAACTGGAAGCCTTCTTCCATTACCGCAATCTCGATGTCAGCACCCTGAAGGAGCTGGCCCGGCGCTGGCGGCCGGAGGTGTACAGCGCGTTCAAGAAGCAGCAAAAGCACACCGCGCTGGCTGATGTGCATGAGTCCATTGATGAGTTGGTCCATTATCGCGAACACTTCCTCAAAATGGAAAAATAAGGGGAAACCCGCATTCGTCGGCAGTTCTGTGCGATAATCGCAGACTGCACCACAATCCGTGGCGCATATGTGTACATCTCCCTTCACTCACCGGGCTCGCCAATAAAAGAGCCCATCCGGTCAACAGCTCTCGCGCTGTGCGATCGCAACTTCGCGTTGCATCGATGACCGGGCTTCGTTTGATGGTTGATGTTTCTTAACCATTGACGAGGCGCTCCGCAGCCATTGCGGCGCTTTCGTGAGAGAAAACCATGACTGACGCTTTTGAAGTGCAAAGCGCGCACGCGCCTGCTGAATCCCTTTCCACGGATTCGTTCCAGACTATTCCTGCCATGGAGGGCACATCAGATGTGCTCGACGCAGGCTCCACCGTGGCCGAAGAGAAAGGCCCCAACGGGTTTGAACTCCTGGGCCTTGCTCCCGAATTGATCCGCGCCGTGGCCGATCTGGGCTACACCCAGCCGACGACTGTTCAGCTGCAGACCATCCCCAAGGCCCTGCCGGACCCGAGCCGCACGGCCCAAGGGCAGCGTTTCATCGACCTGATGGTGTCCAGCCAGACGGGCAGCGGCAAGACGGCCGCCTTCCTGTTGCCGGTGCTGCATACGCTGCTCCAGACCCAGGCGGAAGCCGAAGCCAATGAGCGCGCCGCATTCGAGCGAGCCGTCGCGGAGGCTGCGGCGAAGGGCGAACCAGCACCCAAGCGTCCCAAGCGCAAGGATCCGACCAACGTGCGCAATTTCAAGGCGCCGACGCCAGGCGCACTGGTGGTCTGCCCGACGCGCGAACTGGCGCAGCAGGTGGCGCATGACGCCATCGAGCTTGTCAAACATTGCCGCGGACTTCGCGTCGCCAACGTGGTGGGCGGCATGCCTTACCAACTCCAGATCGCCAAGCTTCAGAACGCCGATCTGGTGGTGGCCACCCCGGGCCGCCTGCTGGACCTGCAGCGCTCCATGCAGATCAAGCTCGACCAGGTCAAGTTCCTGGTGGTGGACGAAGCCGATCGCATGCTCGACCTCGGGTTCTCCGACGATCTGGCCGAAATCAATCAGCTCACCAGCCAGCGCCAGCAGAACGATGATGTTCAGCGCCACGTTTGCGCCACGCATCCAGCAACTGGCCATGCGCGTCATGCACGACAACGGCGCGTCGGTGCAGAAGATCCAGATTGATTCTCCACAGGAAAAGCACGCGAACATCAAGCAGGTCCTGTTCTGGGCCGACAATGCCGCGCACAAGCGCAAGCTGCTTGATCACTGGCTGCGTGATACGACGATCGACCAGGCCATCGTGTTTGCGAGCACCCAGATCGAATGCGATGGACTGGCGAATGACCTGCAGCAGGACGGATTCAGCGCGGTTGCGCTGCACGGCGCCTTGAGCCAGGGTTTGCGCAACCGGCGCCTGATGGCGCTGCGACAGGGTCAGGTGCAGATTCTGGTGGCCACCGACGTGGCTGCGCGCGGCATTGACGTGCCGACGATCACCCACGTGTTCAATTTCGGCCTACCGATGAAGGCAGAGGATTACACGCACCGGATTGGCCGCACCGGGCGCGCGGGCCGCGATGGCCTTGCGGTGACCTTTGCCGAGTTCCGTGACCGTCGCAAGATTTTCGATATCGAGCACTACAGTCACCAGCACTTCAAGGCCGAGACCGTACCTGGACTTGAGCCCACGCAGCGGTTCCCAGCGTCAGCCCCGGTCAAGTTCGGCCGTTCGGGCTTTGGCGACCGTGGCCCGCGCGAAACGCCGTCGCGTGACCGGAAATTTGGCGGCGGCGCCGGCGGTGGCGATCGCCGTGGATTCGGGGGCGGATTCGGGGGTGATCGCCATGTGCGTGGCGGACCCCGCCAGATCGGCGCCACCGGTTTTGGCCACGAAGGTGGTTTCGGACAGCGAGAAGAGCGAAGCTACGATCGCCGCAGTGGCTTCAACGAAGGATTCGGGGGCGGACGCAACGAGGGCTTTGCGCCTCGCCGCGATGGCTTCCCCCCACGGCACGAAGGCGCGGCACCCCGCCATGAGGGTTTTGCTCCTCGCGGTGGCGACTTTGTCGCCCGCAAGCCGTCCTTTGCGAAGCCGGGCGGCCATGGCGGCAAGCCGTTCACCCCGCGTGGTGATGCGCCCAAACGTGCCGCCGGTACCAAAGTGTTGAAGATCACACGCGGATAAAGCGGCACGCTCGATCATTCAGGAAGCCCGCTGACCTCCAGGTCGGCGGGCTTCTTTCCTCCGATGAATCAAGGAACCTCACCGCTGATCGGCGGGGTACCTGGGAACCCGAGGGTTACGGCCATGGCAGGAGGAGGTTTTCACCCATCCGTGCGGCCTTATCTCGCCAGCAAGGCGTCGCGTGGGAACGGCGAAGGGCTGATCAGCTGCCGACGACTGCGGCCTAACGGGCGCGCAGTGGCATGGGTTCCGTCGGTGCAAAAGCGTTTTCCTCATCCTTGACCGCTTCCGTCCACAGGCCCCAGTCAGTATTGCCGCCGTTGCCTTCGACGACTTCCGGCGATGGCAAGGGGGTCATGGGGCTCCATTTCTCCTCCCATCGCTCCTTGAACGATTCGAGGTGCTCCGGCTGGCCTGCTCCAGCGGCGCGGGCACGGTGTCTGGCGCTGCCATACCGGCGACCGGCGGTTTTGTCGTTTCTTCAGAAGCGGCCTTGCCGCGCTTGAACAAGTTCTTGAACATGATGCAGGTATTTTCGCAAAGACAACGGGCTACGCAAAGGCCGTCCTTGGCCATTCCGTTCTGAGTTGGAGCCAGCGCGCTGGATGAAGTTCACTTGTCCGCAGACGGCCAACTGATGCGATGGAGGCATTGAAAAAGAAAAAGCCCACTACGTTTTAGGTAGCAGGCTTTCTATATTTGATAAGGCTTAAAGTGGTGGGTCCTGACAGATTCGAACTGTCGACCTACGGATTAAGAGTCGGAGCTTTATAGTATTTGCAATCGTTGATTAATCCCCCTACAATTCATATAAATCAACAACTTACATGGCTTGATACTGTGATTGCAGACAGGCGGACGTTGATTGAAATTCCCCGAAATGGGGCAAAAGTGGCTACATGGTGGCTACATGGAATCAAGGGGCACACGATGGCACGACCGAAAAAGACCGATGCGCCGGACCTGAGCGAAGCGCAAGACCTGACGGCTGGCGCAATCGAGCGCCTGACTTGCCCGCCCGAAAAATTGCAAGTGTTCCTGCGCGATAGCAAGGCCCCAGGCCTGCGCGTGAGGGCGACACCCGCCAGCGCAAAGAACCCGACCGGGGTTAAGGCATTCGTGTTCGAGGCCAAACTGAACCGGCAGACCATCCGCCGCACCATCGGGGATGTTCGCGCCTGGACCATTGAAGCCGCCCGACAGGAAGCAAACCGCCTGCGCGTGGCCTTGGACGCTGGCACAGACCCCCGCGAAGTGGAGCGCCAGCAACAGGCCGCCAAAGCCGCCAGCAAGGCCGCCGCCGCCGTGCAAGCTGTGACCGTGGGCGAAGTCTGGAACGCCTACATGGAAGCCCGCCGCCCGCATTGGGGGGTGCGACACCATGCCGACCATGCCAAGCTGGTGCAGGCCGGTGGAGTGCCTGCGAAACGTGGCACCAAGGGCAAGGGGGTGACGGTGGCCGGGCCGCTGCATCCGCTTATGGCGCTGCCGCTGCGCGACCTGAGCGCACCCACAATCGAAGCATGGGCCGCCCGTGAAGGTAAGACCCGCCCAACATCCGCCCGGCTGGCGTGGCGCTGCCTCAAGGCGTTTCTGACATGGTGCGCCGAACAACCGGAATACGCGCCAGCCCTGCCCAGCGTCAACCCGGCGAAAACCAAAAAGGCCCGCGAAGCCTTGGGACGGGCCGGGGTGAAACAGGACGCACTACTAAAGGAACAGCTATCCGTATGGTTTGATGCCGTGCGCCAGATACATAACCCCGTGGCTGCTGCCTATCTGCAAACCCTGCTATTGACCGGTGCCCGCCCCGGCGAGGTGTTGGGCCTGCGCTGGGAAGATGTAAACACCAAGTGGCGAGGGCTAACCATCCGCGACAAGGTGGAGGGTGAGCGCGTGATTCCGCTTACCCCGTTTATCTCGCAACTGATTCACGCCCTGCCGCGCCGCAATGCCTACGTTTTCCCCAGCGCCAGCCGGGGCAAGGAAGTGGGCGACACCCTGAGTATTCCCCGCACCCAGCATATTGCCGCGTGCAAGGTGGCCGGTATCGAGGGGCTTACCCTTCACGGACTGCGCCGTTCGTTCAAGTCCCTGACCGAGTGGCTGGAAATCCCCGCCGGTGTGGTGGCGCAAATCATGGGGCACAAGCCCAGCGCGACCGCTGAAAAGCATTACACCGTGCGCCCGCTGGACCTGCTGCGCCTGCACCACGAAAAGATAGAAGCGTGGATTCTGGAACAGGCCGGGGTGCAGTTCGTGGCCGATTTGGAGCCGGGTAAGCTGGCGCTGGTGGCCGGGTGAAATGGCCGGGACACATTGAAAAAAGACGGTATTTGTGACGGTACCTTTTGAGCGTGTAAGCCTGAAACCTAGCATCCATGCGGGTTACAGCGCATATTGCGGTTCCTGTTAGAGGAATCGAATTGATTTTCTGGCACTGAATTATTGAGTTTCGCCCCAGCTAGGCCGGGACTAATTTCCCCGACCGAAAAGCCAGTTCCCCCGCTGGCCTGCTGGGGCACCTTCACGGGGTTGCATCGGGGATGCTGTGAGCGAAAAAAGACTTACCCGCGAAGTGGGGCTGGCGTCAGTCGCGGATATTCACCACCAGAGCCGCCAGCGCGCCCGCTGGCAGATTGGGCACTGGGGCGCGTATGCCAAAGGCAAAGGTACGCGAGGCCGTTCTATTGAGCCTTGGGCTGAGCCGCGCCCCGCGTTGACCAGCGTTCAATATGCCGAGCCGGGGCGAGAGTTTGAGCGCCGTCTGACGATTGCCGCCGCCCATGTTGACTCAGCCGGGCTGCTGCGCCCGCTTGAACCTTGGGAAATGCTTGGGAGTCGGGAAGCCGTTACCGTGAGCCTGTCTGAATTTGGCGCGTGGGCGCGTGCGATGGGTTGGACGCTGCCGGAGCAGTTCCCAGCGATGGAAGGTGCACAGCCCACGCAACTTGAGCCCCAGGCCGCGCCAGCCGTGGCACCAAAGCCAAGCGCCGAAAATAAGCCGGTGCAGCGCTTTGCCGCTCAAGATGCGGCAGTGCTTGAGGCAATCCGTGAACACGGGCATGACCCGCTTGGGCTACCGCCGAATGAGCCCGGCAAGCCCGGCGTGAAGGCTGCGATGCGCCAAGCCCTTACCGGTACGCCGCTCTTCCCCAAAAATTCAACCGTGTTTGACAAGGCTTGGGACCGGCTGCGAGCAAGCAAGGAAATTGCCGACAAGCCCTGACTATCCCCCATCGGGGTATCCACCAAACTGGGGGAGCGGGGGACACTTGCGGGGGAGGATAGTTGCCAGAAAAAGATGCATTCATACATCGAAATTCATCGGTGTTTGGAGCATCAAATGCAACTTGCAAACCTTCAACGCCCCGACCGGACCGGGGCACTTCTGGCGCTGCTGTCCGAGGCTTACCCGGACCTGCTGGCGCAACTGTCCGAGCGCCTGAGCGCCGCGCCTGACGCGAAACCGGCACCGTATCCGCCGCTGTCGACTATCACGCGCCCGACCGTGCCGACAGCGCAAGCTGCCTACTATCTCGACCGCGCCCCGCAGACCCTGCGGATGTGGGCGATGAAGGACGGGACAGGCCCTGTCCGCCCGCTGCGCGTGCATGGCATCCTGGCCTGGCCGGTGGCTGAACTGCGCCGCGTGCTGGGGGTGTCCTGATGTGGGCCGCACTTCAACGCTTCGCACTGCGTCTCTGGTGCGCTTCGCCTTCATCGTGGAAATGGAGGGCCGCGAAATGAAAACGCCCGACACCACAAAAGCAGTATCGAGCGCCCCGAACAGCGCGAAGTTTACCGGAACCGACAACCCGCGACACCTGCGAGCAATCACCGTATTGATTCGCCGCCCGGTGAGCCGCCAAGAGCTTGACAGCGTGGCGGGTGCCAGCAACTCGCCCGAACTGGTGGCAGAACTGCGCCGCCGTGGTTTGGACGTGCCGTGCGACCGTATCCATTTCATTGACCGCGACGGAAAAGACTGCCGCCCGGGTGTGTATCGCCTCAGCGATGCCGACCGCCGCAAGGTTCACCAGTGGCAGGCAAGGCGCGGGCATGGTTAAACGCACCAAGGGCGATTCTGGCCGCGATGCGGGCGGGTTCGTGGCCTTGCCCTGGTCAGTCCTGGATAGCCCCGCATACGCCCGTTTGTCGCATCCTGCGCGTGCTTTGCTTCTCGAGCTTGCCCGCCAGTTCGTGCGAGACAACAACGGGAAGTTGCTGCTGTCTGCCGCCTATCTTGCCAAACGAGGATGGAAAAGCGCAGACGTGATTACGCGGGCAAAACGCGAACTACTCGCCGCCGGATTCATTTTCGAGACGGTGAAGGGCCAGCGACCGAATCGGGCGAGCTGGTATGCCGTGACGTGGCGGACGCTGGACAAGCTGCCGGGCTATGACATCGGCGCTGCACAGTGTTTCGAGCGTGGCGCGTATCAAAGAAACAGGCCGTTGAAAAACGCATCCCTTATTCCGTCTCACGGTGTAGAGAGCCCCTCTATTGCGCCGTCTCACGGCGTAGAGGGAGCGCCGCCTACACCGTCTCACGGTGCAATCAGACCCTTTTTGACGGTTCCTCTACACCGTCTCACGGAAACCATCTAGAGAAGCCATCTGCTGTAGCAGTTCTGGCAACAAACCATTGAAGGACAGACAACATGACCGACACACTCACGCACCACGAACTGACCGCCGAATGGGTTGCTGACAACCAAGGCCGCGCCATCCTGCTGACCCAGCCATCCGACAACTACGATGACCCCCGCGAGGTGCTCATTCATCCGTGGCAACTTCGCGCCGTATGCGAGCAATTCGGAATCATCGCCAGTGACCCTCAGGCCGCCAAGACCATCGCGACACTGACCCGCCGCCTGCACCTGTTGCGCGACCGTATAGAACGGCTGCATGAATACCTGCTGAATCACTCAGACCACAAGCATGCGGACCTCAGTTATGAACTTACCTATGCGACCGCGACCGCCGAAATTGCCGAGGAGTTTTGCGCCGAACTGGTCACGGATGGCGAATTGGACGCGCCGCCAGCGCGAAGGCCCTCCCAGGCGGAATTGCTTTGATTGAGCAAAGGAAAAGCAAACATGACGGCTGCAAAAAAACGACCGCCCGGACGGTGGAAACCCGGCGAGAGCGGAAACCCCAAGGGCCGCACCCGAGGTAGTGGCGAGGTCTCGAAAATACGCGCCGCCATTGCTGCCCGTGTTCCCGAACTGCTGGCCAAGTTGATGGCGCAGGCACTGGCGGGCGATACATCCGCCGCCCGCCTATTGCTCGAACGCGCCATAGCCCCGCTGCGGGCCGCAGAACAGCCCCAGGCCCTTACCCTGCCCGATGGGTCACTGACGGACCAAGGCCGCGCCGTGTTGCGTTCTGTGGCCATTGGTGAGCTTGCACCGGGTCAGGGGGCCGCGCTGCTAGGGGCTATCGGTACGCTGGCCCGCGTGAGTGAGATAGACGAACTTGAATCGCGCATTGCCGCGTTGGAGCAAAAGCATGGCAACACTTGAAACACGAATCAGCGACCTGGAAAAAAAGGCCGGGGCTGGCGCAGGTGGGCGGCTCGAACGAATCCGCCTTGTCGGAATCAACCCGGATGGCACCGAAGGCGTGAGCGCGGTTATGAAGGTTCCCCACATTATGAAAAATGGTGATGTGGACTTTTCCGGGTTCTCTGATGATGAGGTGCGCCGCCTGGCGCAGATTCGCATCCTTGATGCTGACTGAGCCGGACGCAATCGCCTGGACAGCCGCCCGCCTGCTGGCGCTGCAAGGGGTGCCCAGCGAAGCCGACCGGCTTGCAGAGCGCATTCTGAAACCTGCCCACGGGGCACGCTACCTGCTGGCCGGGACGCCCGCCCGAATGGAACACCGACACGACGGGCCGCGACCCCCAGCAAGACGATAAGACCCAGCCCGCCGCGTGCGGGTTTTCTTTCGTCTGGTGGTGGCTACACGGTACAAAAACCGGTACCGCTGGCTACACAGTGGCTACACGGGGAAAGTCGGACGCCAGAATTGAAAAAGCCCGCTACGGTTTACATAGCAGGCTTTCATTGTCTGGCGAGGCATTCAAGTGGTGGGTTCTGACAGGCTCGAACTGTCGACCTACGGATTAAGAGTCCGCTGCTCTACCAACTGAGCTAAGAACCCACTGAAACCAAACCATGGTGGAGAGGAGGAGGATCGAACTCCGACCTCTGCATTGCGAACGCAGCGCTCTCCCAGCTGAGCTACCCCCCCACACCAGCCGGGATTCTAACAACTTTTTGGTGGCACCGAGGCTGGAGGCCGAGCGTTTCACTGGCCTGTTCGACGTCATGCCTAGCCACGCAAAGTGTGTCAGGATCGGCCTCCTTACGCAGGAGAATTTGATGCCCCGCTACTCGCCCGAATGGCTTGACCGCATGTACAACAACCGAGCTTTGGTGCCTGAACACCCGCAGCATTTTGAGCGTTGGGGCAGGGAATCGGCGGCCGGTCGGGCTCAGGGCCGCGCAGTGCTCGATATTGCCTACGGCGCAGCTGCCGGCGAAACCCTGGACATCTTCCCTGGATCGCCGGCGCAAGCGCCGGTGCTGGTGTTCATTCACGGCGGGTACTGGCGAAGCCTGGACAGGGCCGATCACCCTTCATTGCCCCGGCGTTCACAGCAAAAGGGCGTGTGCGTGGTGGTGCCGAACTACGCGCTGTGCCCGGCGGTGACGATCGCGCAGATCACGATGCAGATGGTGAAGGCGCTGGCATGGACCTACCGCAATATTGCGGAGCACGGCGGCGACCCGGCGCGTATCACCGTTGTCGGGCATTCCGCGGGCGGACATCTGGCCGCCATGCTGCTGACCTGCGCCTGGAAGTCCTATGCTTCGGACCTTCCCGCAGACCTGGTGCGCGAGGCGTTGGGCATCAGCGGCGTCTATGACCTGGCGCCGCTGCGCCTGACCCCCTTTCTGAAAGACTCGTTGCGGCTCACACCCGCCCAGGTCAGGAAAACCAGCCCTGCGCTTCTCCCGCGGCCCAGGCGTGGCGTGCTTTATACCGTCGCCGGTGGCGATGAGAGCGCCGAGTTCCTGCGTCAGAACCGGCTCATCCGCGATGCCTGGGGTCCAAGAGCCGTGCCGGTCTGCGAGGCCTTGCCGGGCCTGAACCATTTCAGCGTCCTGGAAGCCCTCGTTCAGCCCGGGCACAGGCTCAACATGCTGACTTGGGAATTGCTCCTAAATCAGTAGCTACATACGGCCATTTCAAGATGGGCGGTCTCAAATCCAAGTGCAACAGTGGGAGCTTACTGGATAGCCGGTGAGTCATTGGCCAGTTTTCCCAGATAAGCGCGATAGACCTCAATGGGCGAGGCCCATCCGAGGGTTTTGCGAGGCCGGTTGTTGATCTCGTCGGCGATGGCGTCGAGCTGTTCCTGACTGTAGCCAGACAGGTCGGTGCCCTTGGCAGGTACTGACGCACCAGTCCGTTGGTGTTTTCGTTGGTGCCGCGTTGCCAGGGGACTGTGCGGATCGCAGAAGTACACGGCGATACCCGTGCGTTCGCTCAGTTGGCGATGACAGGCCATCTCTTTGCCGCGGTCATAAGTCAGCGACTGGCGCATGGGTTAGGCGATGCCCAGCAGCTTGTCGCTGAAGGCCTGCAGCATATGTGCGGCCGTGGCCGGCTGGGGATGGGGCAGCTTGGCCAGCATCAGCAGCCGGCTGCTGCGCTCCACCAGCGTGCCCACGGCGCTGAGGTTGCCGGCACCCTTGATCAGGTCTCCTCCCAGTGACCAGGAAACTGACGCTCGTTGATCTGTGGCGGGCGCACATGGATGCTCAGCAGATCGGCAATCTCGCCTCGGCGGTCCGTGCCGCGTGAGCGCGGCCAGCGTTTGGCGCGCGCCATGCGCAGGCAGGCGATGAGTTCGCGGCGTAGCTCCCCTGCTGGGCATAGATACAGGTGTAGATGGTTTCGTGTGACACGCGCTGGCTCTGATCTGTGCCATGCACTGTAGCCAGGTGCCCGGCAATCTGCTCGGGCGACCAGAGCCTGCGCAGCAGTCGACAGACCTGTTTGAACAAGGTCGACTCAGGTGCCAGCTTGGACTGTGGGCGGCTGTACCTGCGTCTGCGCTCGTAGCGCTGCTGGGCAAACTTGCAGTTGTAGGGGGCTGCCGGCGCATTGCGCCGGCTTTCACGACTGATGGTCGAGGGCGAGCGTCCAAGCGCTCCGGGCAATGGCCCGCACGCTCATCCCCTGCTGTAACCCCAACGCTATGGTGCTGCGTTCCTCATAGCTCAAGTGTTCGTATTTCCGATCTTCCTTCATGCTGAACCTCCAGTTCTGAAATGGGGTGTTGCACTTGGAATTTGAGGGGGCCATGGGAAAGGGCTCACGACGCGCCGAAAACGCGCCCGGGTGTCACATCAGCAGGTGTTCGCCGGCGTTGTCGCCGCCCAGGATCACGTAGTTCACCTTGCGCACGTCCATGAGCTTGCGGCCACCCGAGTAGCTGATGGAGCTTTGCACGTCCTGTTCCATCTCGATCAGCGTTTCGGACAGCCGGCCCTTGATGGGCTCCAGGATGCGTTTGCCTTCGACGTGCTTGTATTCACCCTTGTTGAAGTCGCTGGCCGAGCCGTAGTACTCCTTGAACAGTTCACCATCGACTTCGACGGTTTTGCCTGGAGACTCCTCGTGGCCCGCGAACAGCGAGCCGATCATCACCATCGAAGCGCCGAAGCGGATGCTCTTGGCGATGTCGCCATGGCTGCGAATGCCACCGTCGGCGATGATGGGTTTAGTCGCCACACGGGCGCACCACTTGAGCGCCGACAGCTGCCAGCCACCGGTGCCGAAGCCGGTCTTGAGCTTGGTGATGCAGACCTTGCCAGGGCCCACGCCGACCTTGGTGGCGTCGGCACCCCAGTTCTCGAGGTCGATCACGGCCTCCGGCGTGGCGACGTTGCCGGCGATGACGAAGGCCGAGGGCATCTTGGCCTTCAGGTAGCGCACCATTTTCTTCACGCTGTCGGCATGGCCGTGTGCGATGTCGATGGTGATGTATTCGGGGATCAGGCCCTCGTCCACCATCTGGTCTACGGCGGCGTAGTCGGGGGCCTTCACGCCCAGCGAGATCGATGCGTAGACGCCACGCGCTCGCATGTCGCGCACGAACTGCACGTTGTCCAGGTCGAACCGGTGCATGACGTAGAAATAGCCGTTCTCGGCCAGCCAGACGCAGATCTTTTCGTCGATGACGGTCTTCATGTTGGCCGGCACCACGGGGATGCGGAACTTCCGTCCGCCGAGCTCGACGCCGGCGTCGCACTCGGAGCGGCTCTCCACCAGTGCACTTGCGTGGCAGCAGAAGAATGTTGTCGTAGTCGAAGATTTCCATGTGATTTCGGGCGCCAGAAGGCTGTTGATTGAACAGGTGAGCGCTTGGCCTGGGACCGGTGTCTTGTGAGGCTGCCAGAAAAGCAGGCACAAAAAACCGGGCGCAAGCTAGGCCGGTGATTGATTCTACCAGCGTTCACCGTCCGATGCATTGCGTTTGAGCGATCGCCCGGATGCGCCCCTTCGCATCTTCCACCCAGCCCACGACGCGAAGGCGTTCAGGCCGGGCGCCCGCAGGGATGCTCATCGGGCGCGATTCGTAGAAGCGCAATCGGTTCTGGTTTGATAGCGTCTCCTGACCATCCCACGCTGGGATCAGCACATTTCGGACCAGATTGCGCCGAACGGGCGAGCCTTCGGTGCCTGCGGGCAAGGTCTCAACGAGCGCCAGCCAGGCTTTGACCGGTGGCGCCGTTGGCCCGGGCATGCGCAACTCGATCGATGCGCCGATGTACCCGCCCAGCGCCTGACCGTGTGCGACGCGCAAGATCCAACCGGCGACCGGAAGCGATGCCTGCGCGGCGGACGACAAGGTGCTGGGCGCCGACAGGTTCAGCGTCTGAAGGCGCAGCAAGGCGTCGCGGCTTGCAGCCGCCGAAGGGTGCGTCCTCCTGCTGGGTGCCCGGCACGATCCAGTCCAGCGCCACGGCGCGCGGACCGGCCCGGAAGTGCGGGCTGGCGGGTCCAGCAGTCGGCACAATCGGCGTTGATGAAACGATCGACCAAGCCGTTGGGTGGGCGATGCCCTTCGCTGGAGCACGATGACGGGCTTCCGGGCGAAGCGCCAGCGGGCGGGGTGGCGATGCAACAAGCAAATGCCAGACCGGCGACGCAGTCCGGTGACAGCAGCCTGATAGCGCGGCCAGGAGCCGCAGACAGAAGGGAATTGGCAACGACGGCTCCTGAATGACGGGATTTCGGGGCGGGCCTACAATCCATGGATGTTCCCAGAAGTCGCCCAGGATTCCCCGCTCTTACACAATCTCAACCCGGAACAGCGCAGCGCCGTCACTTTGCCCCCTGAGCACGCCTTGATTCTGGCAGGTGCCGGCTCGGGCAAGACACGGGTGCTGACCACGCGCATTGCCTGGCTGCTGCAGACCGGGCAGGTTTCGCCGGGCGGCATTCTGGCCGTGACCTCACCAGCCAGGCCGCGAAAGAGATGATGACGCGGCTGACGGCCATGCTCACTGAACGCGGGGCATGTGGATCGGCACCTTCCATGGCCTGTGTAACCGCTTCTTGCGTGCGCACTACAAGCTGGCCAACCTGCCGCAGGCGTTCCAGATTCTGGACACGCAGGACCAGCTCTCGGCCATCAAGCGGCTGATGAAGCAGTTCAACATCGACGACGAGCTTTTCCCGCCCAAGCAGATCCAGTACTTCATATCGGGCAACAAGGAAGAAGGCCTGCGCGCCCATGGGGTCGAGGCGCGCGACGAGGAAACGCGCAAGAAGGTCGAGATCTACCAGCTCTACGAAGACCAGTGCCAACGCGAAGGCGTGGTGGATTTCGGGGAGCTGATGTTGCGCTCCTATGAGCTGCTGCGCGACAACGATCCGATCCGCGAGCATTACCAGCGGCGCTTTCGCCACATCCTGATCGACGAGTTCCAGGACACCAACAAGCTGCAATACGCCTGGACG
Source organism: Candidatus Skiveiella danica (assembly GCA_016721925.1). Classification (GTDB taxonomy): domain Bacteria; phylum Pseudomonadota; class Gammaproteobacteria; order Burkholderiales; family Burkholderiaceae_C; genus Skiveiella; species Skiveiella danica. The sequence goes on along the minus strand of JADKHE010000003.1, from coordinate 226,604 downwards.
GCTGATCGCGGGGCAGGGCGAGGCAGCCGCCGACCATGCGTGCAGCGCGGTCCTGGCCGTGGGCGACGACGACCAGAGCATCTATGCCTTTCGTGGTGCACGTGTCGGCAACATGGCCGATTTCGTGCGGGAGTTCGATGTGCGGCACCAGATCAAGCTGGAGCAGAACTACCGCAGCTTCAGCAACATCCTCGATTCGGCCAACGAGCTCATTGCCCACAACAAGAAACGCCTGGGCAAGAACCTGCGCACCGACCAGGGTCCCGGCGAGCCGGTGCGGGTGTACGAGGCGACCAGCGACTTTGCCGAGGCGCAATGGATGGTCGAGGAAATGCGCCAGCTCGTCAAAGGCGATGGCCTGCAACGCCAGGAAATCGCCGTGCTCTACCGCAGCAACGCACAAAGTCGGGTGATCGAGACGGCGCTGTTCAATGCAGGCATGCCGTATCGCGTGTACGGCGGACTGCGTTTCTTCGAGCGTGCCGAAATCAAGCATGCGCTGGCGTACCTGCGGCTGCTCGAGAACAAGAACGACGACACCAGCTTCCTGCGCGTCGTCAACTTCCCGCCGCGCGGCATCGGCGCGCGCAGCCTGGAGCAGCTGCAGGACGTGGCGCGGGACACCGGCTGCTCGCTGCACGACGCCGTCAGCGCCGTGCCGGGCAAGGCGGGCGTCAACCTCGGCGCGTTTGTCGCGAAGATCGACGTGCTGCGCGAACAAACGGCAGGCTTGACCCTGCGCGAGATCATCGAACTGGTGCTGGACCACAGCGGCCTGATTGAGCACTACCGGCTGGACCGTGAAGGTGCCGACCGCATCGAGAACCTCGAAGAACTGGTGAACGCGGCGGAAAGCTTCGTCACGCAGGAGGGCTTTGGACGCGATGCGGTGGCGCTGCCGGTGGACGAATTGGGGGCCGCGCTGACGCAAAGCCCGGTGAGTCAGGGGCTGGATCCTGCGGCGGCCACCGCGTCGCCCGCCGAGGTGCTGGCGCCGGACGCCGAGACCGGCGAGACCCTGAGCCCCCTGGCGGCCTTTCTGACCCATGCCGCGCTGGAGTCAGGCGACAACCAGGCCCAGGCCGGGCAGGACGCGATCCAGCTCATGACGGTGCACGCCGCCAAAGGGCTGGAATTCGATTGCGTCTTCATCACCGGCATGGAGGAGGGCCTGTTCCCCCACGAAAACGCAATGAGCGACTACGAAGGGCTCGAAGAAGAGCGCCGCCTGATGTATGTGGCCATCACGCGGGCCCGCAAGCGCCTGTACCTGAGCCATTCGCAGACCCGCATGTTGCATGGCCAGACCCGCTACAACCTCAAGAGCCGTTTTTTCGACGAACTGCCCGAGGCGGCGCTGAAGTGGATCACGCCAAAGAACCAGGGATTTGGAGCCGGCTTGGGCGCCGGGTACGGGGGCGTTCCGGGTGGCGTGGCGCAGCCGTCCTGGGGCCGCAGCAGTTTTGGCGCAAACGCCGACAGCTTCAGGAGTCCGCCGGTCCCGCCCCAGAAAGCCGACCCCGCGCACGGCCTGAAGGCTGGCCAGAAGGTGTTTCACAACAAGTTCGGCGAAGGCAAAGTGCTGGCCATCGAAGGCACGGGCGATGATGCGCGTGCCCAGGTGGATTTCCCCCGCCATGGCGTGAAGTGGCTGGCGCTGTCGGTGGCCAAGCTCACGCCGATCTGAACACCGTACCGGCCAAGGTCGGCGGCGATCAGGCCGACATCATTGGCGGGGCGCGACCCGGTTGTACTGGATGTGCCGGCGCAGGAACAAGCTGATTGAAGGTGATTCGATCAGGACCTTGCCGGCGGTGTCGACCACGGCCACCTGCACGGTTTGCTGGATATTGTCGGCGTCTGCGGCCAGGTTGAAATCACCCTGCGTGACGTTGATCGTGTTCGAAGTGAAGCTGCGCGGCAGCGGGTTGCCGTTGACCCGCAGCCGCAAGGTGTCGCCCAGGGTGGAGTTCAACGGCGGCTGAAGGTACACCTGAACCTGGAGATTGCCCGAATTGACCCAGAACGTGTCGCCATTGGCCGGCGACGTGATCAGCAGTTGCCCGTAGGCGGCCGCCGGCGCTTGCGGTAGCTGGGAGGATGGGGCGACCTTCGGCGTCTGGATCACATTGATCGGCTGCAGATCGACCTGCGTGGCCCCAGGCGTCGGCGTGTCTGAAAAGACGGGTCCCGCCTTGTCCGTTGACTGGTAGATCGGCTTCTGGGCAGCGGCGAGCAAGGGGAAGAGTAGCAGGGCGATCGCCAGGGTGATGGATGTCTTCATGTCGGTTTCCTCAATCCGCGAAGGCCTCATTCTGCATCAGGCGCGGGCGCTGACGGTCGCTCCTGCGTGGTGACGCCTTCTCCTGCCGGACACTACACTCCGGCCATGGACTTCAGCCTGCTGACCCTTCTTCACGTGGCCGTTTTGTTGGCGGTTGCCCTTCGGTTGTTTTCCCGGCGCAACACCAATGGCAGTGCGCTGGCCTGGTTGCTGCTGGTGATCCTGGTGCCGGTGGTGGGCGTGGTGATGTACCTCCTGATCGGCGAGCGCCGACTGGGCCGGACCTGGATGCGCCGCGCCATTGCGATGCAACCCCAGGTGCTCGAATGGGCGCGCGGCATTCCGGCCGCCAGCCTCTCGGCGCCTGACAGCCTGGCACCGGGTGCGCAGGGCATCTGCCGGCTGGCCAGCGGGGCGGTCGGCATGCCCCTGATGGCCGGGCATCGCCTGCAGCTGCTGCCCGACAGCGAATCGAGCATGCAGGCACTGATTGCGGATATCGATGCGGCAACGGCCTCGGTTCATACCGAGTTCTACATCTGGAGTGCGGGTGGGTTCGTGGACGATTTCGTGGCCGCGCTGACCCGGGCGGCGCAGCGCGGGGTGGCGTGCAGTGCGCTGATGGATTCGTTGGGCAGCCGCCCGTTCTTCAAGTCCGAATCGGTCGCCCGACTGCGGGCGGCCGGAGTGAAGGTGGTCGAGGTTCTGCCGGTGAACCCGCTGCGGGCCTTGTTTGTGCGTTTTGATTTGCGCGATCACCGCAAGATCGCGGTGATCGACCGGCGCATCGCCTATACCGGCAGCATGAACATCGCAGATCCGCGTTTCTTCAAGCAGGATGCGGGCGTCGGCGAGTGGGTGGATGCCATGGTGCGTGTCGAGGGGCCGGCCGCCTGGGCGCTGGAGGCCGTCTCGCTGTCGCTCACAGCCCTGCAGACCGGCGCCGACTTCGCGCCCCCGCCCCCGCCCGACCTGCCGCCCGCCGGCTCCAGCCTGGTCCAGATTTTCCCCAGTGGTCCGCAATCGTCGAGCCGGCACATCGAGCAGTTGCTTCTGGCCGCGATCTATTCGGCCCGGCGCGAAGTCGTGCTGACCACGCCCTATTTCATTCCGAGCGAGGCCTTGCTGACGGCCCTGCGTTCGGCGGCGATGCGCGGCGTGCGGGTGGTGCTGATCGTGCCGGCGCGCGTGGACTCGATGCTGGTGCGCTATGCCGGCAATGCCTATTTCAACGACCTGCTGGCAGCCGGCGTCGAAGTGCTGTGCTTTGGTGACGGGCTGCTGCACACCAAGAGCATGGTGATCGATGGCGAGGTCACGATCTTTGGGACGGTCAACCTGGATCTGCGCAGTTTCGAGCTCAACTTCGAGGTCTCGCTGATCGCGTATGACGTGGCCTTTTCTGCGGCCACCCGCGAGCTGCAGGCGCGCTATGCGGCCCGGTCCACACCGATCGATCAGGCCCAATGGCTGGCGCGCCCCTGGTGGCGGCGCACGCTGGAGAACGCGGTGCAGATGATGAGCCCGCTGCTCTGACCGGGCACCATCGGGTCAATGGCATGGATGCCCTGCCGCTGCTTGCTCGCGCGTCACAGGTTCCCAGGTGTTTCGGTCTCGTCGGTGACAAAGCAGTCGCGCACCGTGAAATACATCGAGGTGAAGAACATCGATGCCAGCAGCAGCATGAGCGGCACCATGGCCGCGGCGGCGAAATCGGCGCTGCCGACCAGACCGGCGACGAGCATCACCACCAGCGCGGCGGCGATGAACACGCCCAGCCAGGCCAGACCATAGACCGTGAAGGCGCCCACGTTGCGCACGCAGGCCACGATGCTGAAGAACAGGCTCTTCATGGGGGACACGCCGTGCCAGTGCACCAGCGCCGGTGCGTGCCAGAAGAGCATGGAAAGCGGCAGGTACAGCGCCGTGGAGACCCACATGGCCGTCTGGAAATCGGGCGCCGAGACCAGTTCCTGCGTGATCTTGCCGCCCAGCAGATAGAGACGGGCAAACTTGCCGCCGTCGAAAAGGGTCGAAATGCCCATGATGGCGAGAAAGCCCACCGCATAGAAGGCGCCCAGTGTCAGCATGGCCCGCATCCGCTCACGCCCGGCCCGAAAGGCGCTGATCAGGATCGTTGGCATCGGGAACTTGCCCTTGCTGGCTTCCAGCGTCGCCGCCATCAGGCCCAGCGTCGCTGCCGGCAGAAGGGTCAGGGCCAGCGCACTGCCCACGAAGGGCACCAGGGTCGCCACGGACATCAGGGCCATGAACATGAAGAACAGGCCGGCGAAGGCCAGCGGCTGGCGGAAGAAGGTGGTGATGCCGAGCTTCACCCAGACCAGGCCGGTGCGCGCAGGAACGATATTGAGTTTCATGTCAGGCCGCTACCGGGTGAGCCATGCGCTGGCGCAGCACCCGTTCAAAGTGGGTGGGGTCGTGGGGTTTCAGCATGGAGGCTTCCCTGGGCAGGTGGTAGTCCCACAGCCGGGAAACCCAGAAACGCAACGCGCCGGCGCGCAGCAGGGCGGGCAGCAGGTGCCGCTCCGCAGCCGATAGCGGGCGCACGTCGCGGTACGCGTCCAGGAAGGCACGGGCCCGATCGGCGGCGTGCGCACCGGTGGCCAGGTCGATGCACCAGTCGTTCAGGCAGACGGCAATGTCGAACAACCAGGTGTCGACGCCCGCGAAATAGAAATCAAAGAAGCCGGTGAGTTCCGCGCCGTCGAACATCACGTTGTCGCGGAACAGGTCGGCATGGACTGGCCCGCGTGGCAAGGCGGCATAGCCGCTGGAGGCCGCGATGTGGTTCTGGAAGGCCAATTCACTGCGGATCAGCGCCGCCTGCGATGGATCGAGAAACGGCAGCACCACGGGCACGGTTTCGTTCCACCAGGGCAGGCCGCGCAGATTGGGCTGGTGGCGGTTGAAGTCGCGTCCGGCCAGGTGCATGCGCGCGAGCATGGTGCCAACCGCAGCGCAGTGGCTCACGTCGGGCGCCAGCTGGCTTTTGCCGCGCAGGCGGCTCACCACCGCTGCAGGTTTGCCGCAGACCCTGTGCAGGATTTCGCCTTGGTCGTTGGCCGCCGGATCGGGCACCGGAATGCCGTGCCGCGCCAGGTGCTTCATCAGGTAGAGGTAGAACGGCAGCTGCTCGAACGAAAGGCGCTCGAACAGCGTCATCACCCAAGGGCCTGCGCTGGTGGTGGCAAAGTAATTGGTGTTCTCGATGCCGCCCTCGATGCCGCGCAGTTCGCTGAGCTGGCCCAGATGCAGTTCGCTCAGGAGGCGCTGGGCCTCATCCGGGGTGACTTCGGTAAATACGGCCATCGTTCAATGGAGGGTTGTGGGCACCGCGGCGCACCGCCGTACAGGCAGGTTGCGAACGCGAAATGCTCATGAAAATATAGCTGCTAGTGACCATTTGACGATGGGAAATGGGCTATTTCTTTGAAAAACAAGCCACTGGGGCATCGCGGCACGCCATGTGCCGCAAGACCCCGGTCTCCCGGCGCCAGTGAGGATTGTAGGGGCGCGCGCGCGGGCGGCGGCCCATGCACAATGCGGCCATGAACGACAAGAAGACCCTGTTGCTGGTGGATGGCTCCAGCTACCTCTACCGCGCCTTCCATGCCATGCCCGACCTGCGCGCCGTGCCCGGCGACCCCTCCAGTCCGGCCACCGGAGCCATCCGGGGCATGATCAACATGATGCAGGCGTTGCGCAAGGAGGTGCGGGCCGACTACGCCGCCTGCGTTTTCGACGCCAAGGGTCCGACCTTCCGCGACGCGATCTACCCCGAGTACAAGGCGCAACGCAGCCCCATGCCCGACGACCTTCGCGCGCAGATTCCGCCGATCCACGAGGTGGTGCGCCTGCTGGGCTGGAAGGTGCTCAATGTGCCCGGTGTGGAAGCCGACGACGTGATCGGCACGCTGGCCGTCACCGCCGCGCGCCAGGGCATCGAGGTGATTGTCTCCAGCGGCGACAAGGACCTGGCCCAACTGGTGGACGAGCACATCACCATCATCGACACCATGAACGGCCGCCGGCGCGACCTGGCCGGTGTGGAGGCCGAATTCGGCGTGCCGGCGCGCCTGATGGTGGACTTCCAGACCCTGGTGGGCGACCAGGTGGACAACGTGCCCGGCGTGGAAAAGGTCGGCCCCAAGACGGCCGCCAAGTGGTTGCAGGAGTACGGCTCGCTCGATGCCGTGGTTGCCAACGCCGACAAGATCAAGGGCGCCGCCGGCGAGAACCTGCGCAAGGCACTGGACTGGCTCCCGACCGCGCGATCGCTGCTGACGGTCAAGACCGATTGTGCGCTGGACGACTGGATCGACGGCCTGCCTGCTCTAGATTCGATAGCTATCAATGACCAGAACACGCTGGGTTTGCGTGATTTTTATGAGAAATTCGGCTTCAAGGGGCTGGCCAGGGCGCTGGGCGGCGATGCGGGCGCATCCGGCGCCGGTCCCGCGCCCGCAACCGGCCGCGCCGACGTGCAGCAGGGCGCAAACATGGGCCTGTTTGACGATCCGGCCCCGGCGACGTCGGCGGTCTCTGCCAAAACGTATGACACGATCCTGACCTGGGACGCCTTCGACACCTGGCTGGCCCGGGTTGAAGCGGCGGACCTGGTCGCGCTCGACACCGAAACCACCTCGCTCGACGAGATGCGCGCCCAGATCGTCGGTATATCTTTCAGCGTAACCCCCGGCGAGGCCGCCTACATCCCGCTGCGCCACGACGGCCCGGACGCACCGCAGCAGCTGCCGTTCGACGAGGTGCTGGCGCGCCTGAAGCCCTGGCTGGAAAACCCGCAGCGGCCCAAGCTGGGCCAGCACATCAAGTACGACCGCCACGTCTTTGCCAATCACGGCATCGAGGTGCAGGGCTACGCCCACGACACCATGTTGCAGAGCTATGTGCTGGAGGTGCACAAGCCGCACGGCCTGAGCAGCCTGGCCGAGCGCCACCTGGGCCGCGGCGGCATCAGCTACGAGGAGCTGTGCGGAAAGGGTGCGCACCAGATCCCGTTCGCGCAGGTCGACGTCGTCCGGGCAGCGCAGTACTCGTGCGAGGACTCCGACCTGACGCTGGACGTGCACCGCACGCTCTGGCCCCGGCTGCAGGCCGCTCACAAGCTGCGCGCCATCTACGAGCTGGAGATCGCCAGCAGCGAGACGCTGTACCGCATCGAGCGCAACGGCGTGCTGATCGACGCCCCCACGCTGGCCCGCCAGAGCCAGGAACTGGGCCAGCGCATCGTGGCGCTGGAGAACGAGGCCTACGCGATTGCCGGCCAGCCCTTCAACCTGAGCAGCCCCAAGCAGCTGGGTGAAATCTTCTTCGACAAGCTCGGCCTGCCCGTCATCAAAAAGACTGCCACCGGTGCGCGCAGCACCGACGAGGAGGTGCTGGAGAAGCTCGCCGAGGACTACCCGCTGCCCGCCAAGATTCTGGAGCACCGTGGCCTGGCCAAGCTCAAGGGCACCTACACCGACAAGCTGGCCCAGCTGGCCGACCCGCGCACCGGGCGCGTGCACACCCACTACGCGCAGGCGGTGGCGGTGACCGGGCGCCTGTCCAGCAACGACCCGAACCTGCAGAACATCCCGATCCGCACGCCCGAGGGCCGGCGCGTGCGCGAGGCCTTTGTCGCGCCACCGGGCAGCCTGATCGCCAGCGCCGACTACAGCCAGATCGAACTGCGCATCATGGCGCACCTCAGTGGCGACGAGGCCCTGCTGCGCGCCTTTACCGATGGGCAGGACGTGCACCGTGCCACGGCGGCCGAGGTGTTCAGCCTGGAGCCGGAGCAGGTGAGTTCCGAGCAGCGCCGCTACGCCAAGGTGATCAACTTCGGTCTGATCTACGGCATGAGCGCCTTTGGCCTGGCCAAGAACCTCGACATCGAGACCAAGGCGGCCGCCGCCTACATCGACCGCTATTTCCAGCGCTACCCCGGCGTCAAGCGCTACATGGACGAGACCAGGCAGATGGCCAAGGCCCAGGGCTACGTGGAGACGGTGTTCGGCCGGCGCCTGTACCTTCCGGAGATCAACTCGCCCAATGGACCGCGGCGAAGCGGCGCCGAGCGCGCGGCGATCAATGCGCCGATGCAGGGCACGGCGGCGGACCTGATCAAGATGAGCATGGTGGCGGTGCAGCAGGTGCTGGACGCCGAACAGCGCGGCACGAAGATGATCATGCAGGTGCACGACGAACTGGTGTTCGAGGTGCCCGAGGCCGAGGTGGACTGGCTGCGGGTGGAGATCCCCCGCCTCATGGCCGGTGTGGCCCAGCTCAAGGTGCCGCTGCTGGCCGAGGTGGGTGTAGGGCCGAACTGGGACCAGGCGCACTGACGAAATACCGGACGGTTTCGTCTGGTACCGCGATGTGCAGATGGAAACCCTCGTGCGCACAACGGCCATTGTTCTCCAATAGACTGGCAGCACGGTTCAGCCTGTCTCCAGGCTTGGGTCGCACTTTCCACCCAACATCACCCCACCCACGGAGTCCCGACGATGCTGCGCGAAGACCTTCAATCCGAATTCAATGCCTTGCTGCCCGGCCGTTCCACCGAGGCCGGCGCCACCCGGCGCACCGCGCTCAAGGCGGCGCTGGGCGTGGGCTATGCCGCGTCCACCTTGCCGATCATGGCGCAGACAGCCATCAAGACGTCCAGTGAGGGCCTGACAGCCGGTGAGGTGACTATTGACGTCAACGGCTTCAAGATGGCTGCCTACCGGGCCGCGCCCGCCAGCAAGACCGGGCTGCCCGTGGTGCTGGTGCTGTCCGAGATCTTCGGTGTGCACGAGTACATCGCCGACACGACACGCCGCTTCGCCAAGGCCGGCTACCTGGCCATTGCGCCCGAGCTGTTCCAGCGCCAGGGTGACGCCCAGAGCTACGGTGAAATGGCCAAGCTCATGGCCGAAGTCATCTCCAAGGTGCCGGATGCCCAGGTCATGGGCGACCTCGACGCCACCGTGAAGTGGGCCGCGGCCAACGGCGGTGACGTCAGGAAACTGGCCGTCACAGGCTTCTGCTGGGGTGGACGCCAGACCTGGCTGTACGCGGCCCACAACAAGAACGTGAAGGCGGGCGTGGCCTGGTATGGTCGCCTGGTCGGCGCTCAGAACGACCTCACGCCGAAGAACCCGATCGATATCGCCGCCCATCTGGCCGGGCCGGTGCTCGGCCTCTACGGCGGGGCGGACACCGGCATCCCGCTGGAAACGGTCGAGAAGATGAAAGTCGCGCTGGCTTCGGGCGACGCGGCGGCCAGGGCGTCGAAATTCGTGGTCTACCCCGATGCACCGCATGCCTTCCACGCCGACTACCGGCCCAGTTACCGCAAGGAAGCGGCAGACGACGGCTGGAAGCGCGCGCTGGATTGGTTCAAGGCCAACGGCGTGGCCTGACCCGCAGGCCATGCATTGAAAAGGCCGCCCGTAGCAAATGCGGCCATGAGCTACGAGCATCTCCTTGTCGCGGCCGACGGGCCGATCACCACGGTGACGCTGAACCGCGTCGATCAACGCAATGCCCTGTCGCTGGGTGTGATGCGCGAACTGACAGCCGCGTTGACGGCGATCGCGCGGACCGACGCGCGCGGGGTGATTCTGGCCGCCAACGGCCCGGTGTTCAGCGCCGGCCATGATTTCGCCGACATGGCGGGCGCAGGTCTGGAGCAGGCGCGTGAACTGTTCCGGGTGTGCACCACGATGATGAACACGATCCAGAGCCTTCCGCAGCCCGTCGTGGCGCGGGTCCACGCGCTGGCAACGGCCGGCGGGTGCCAGTTGGTGGCCAGTTGTGACCTCGCGGTGGCCGCCAGCACTGCGATGTTTGCCATTCCCGGCGGCAAGGCGGGCCTGTTCTGTCACACCCCGCTGGTGGCGGTGGCGCGCAACGTGGGCCGCAAGCGCGCCCTGGAGATGGCCATGACCGGCGATGCCATCGATGCGGCCACCGCGGCCGACTGGGGACTCATCAACAAGGCCGTTGCCCCTGATCGGCTCGAAGCCGAAACCCGGGATCTGATCGAGCGGGCCACCCGTGGCAGCGCACTGTCCAAGGAGCTTGGCAAGCAGGCCTTCTATCGGCAGGTGGACCTGCCACAGGATGATGCTTATGACTTCGCGGTGGAGCGCATGGCCACCGCATCCCTGCTGCCAGACTCTCGGGAAGGCATCGCCGCATTCTTTGAGAAGCGGCCTGCGCGCTTCACCCAGGTTCCTGGCTCAGACGAGCAGCCCTGAACCTGAGCGGTGTCCGCCGCACCCTGCAAGGCCAGTATGCGTGCGGGCTCATACCGCTACTTGGCAGGCGCCACCTTCTGCCAGCTCGCGTCCGGGTTGTAGACCTTCATCCGGCGCGCGGCCGCGTCGGTGGCAGGCCCCAGATTCTTCTGGTAGACCGTGCCGTCGCGACTGAGGATGAAGGTCATCACCCCCGTGTCGCCGTAGCGCTCCGGCCAGGCAACCAAGGCAAACCCCTCGGTCATCAAGCCATTGCGCAGGTAGCTCCGGGCGCCGCCTGGCGCGTCCTTGCCCTGTTCGGTCAGCACGTGATAGCGGTAGCCGTGATAGGCCTGCCCGGGCCGGACGTCCGCAAACGCCGGACCCAGCGGGCTCTCCGGCGCATTGGCTGCCGAGGGCCAGTACAAGCCGTCGCGCTTGCCAGGGGTTGAGACGGCGCGCTGCGCGAAGTGCTTCACGGCCCGTCCATCCGGGTTGGCTGCATAGAACTCTTCCTGGGCGTCAGCGACGGCGAGCACCGTCTGGATCGCGGCCAGTTCGTTGCGTCCGATGCGACGGGTCTGCAATTCGGCCGGGGTCGCCTTGATGTCGAACTTCCAGCCGGCGGCCGTCTTCACAATCGGGATCGGCAGCGTCCAGCCGTTGGTGCCGACTTCCAGCATGGCCTTGTTGTCGCCCGACGCCACGATCTTGTTTCCGCGTGCCCAGGCAGCCAGAAAATTGAGCCGATCCTGGTAGTCGGCGGTCTCAGGCGGGATGTAGCGGCCATAGCCGGCACCGAGTACGGTCTTCAACTGCGTGTCGTCGTTGCGGGCCAGACTGTCGACAAAGGCATCGGCAGCCGCAGAGGGCGACGGATAGGCCTGCTGGGCAAGGGCTGGCATCGCGAGGGCCACGGCGCCGGTCATCACGAAGGCGCCAAGCGCCTGTTGCAGGGCCTTGCGAGCACTTGTTGTGTTCATCATGTCCTATTCCTCCTGTTACCGGCCACGGCCACCACCACCAGCCCTGCCGCCGCCTCCGCCTCCGCCTCCGCCGGCCCGTGCGCCACCACCGCCACCGCCACCGCCACCGGCTCGCGCACCACCGCCCGACGGGGCGGGGCGGGCAGATGGCGCCGGGCGCGCCATCTGTTGGCTGGCCGCGCCCCGATCCATCTGCTGGCGGGCCTGCCGGTCGCCGGCGCCGGCCAGCGCGTTGTCTCGGGATGCAGCCTGCGGACGCTGCTGTCCTGCCCCGCGATCCATGTTTTGCAGGCCTTGTTGCATCGCACCGCGATCCACGCTTTGGGCCCTGTCACGGGCCGATCCAGTGTTGGCGGCAACGCCGCGGTCCTGCATCGTCTGCGCGGCGCGCTCTCGGCTGGCGTCGCGCGACGGGTCACGCCCTGTGTCCTTGCCTCGATACTGTTCCCGGTTGCCTGACTGGTACTTCTTGTCAAGGTTCTGACGGGTCGCGTCCCCGCCGCGGTACGGCGTATTGCCACGACGCTCGGGGTTGTGGTTCCAGTTCGACCGGTTGCCGTTGGCGTTGATCTGCCGGTTCACGTTGATGTTGTTGTAGCGGTTGACATTGACATTCACGCTGCCATGGCCCCAGTTGCAGCCGCCCCACAGCGCGTTGCTGATGCCGATGCCGATGCCCCAGGCAATGCCGGTGGCAATGGTGCGGGAGAACCAGTAGCCCGGAGGCGGGGGGTAGTAGTAGGGTGGGTAGGCGGGGTACGGCCAGGGTCCATAGACATAGGCCGGGTTGTATGCCGGCACATAGACCACACTGGGCTGCGCCGGCTCGATCACGATCACCTGCGCTGGCGGCGCCGACTGCTGCACGACCGTGGTCACGGGCGCCTCGGGCTTCTGCGTCGAGACCTTGATCTCCTCGTTGCTCTTGAGGTTGCCCGCTTGCTGGGCTTTCTGGCGCAGGCGTTGCACCGCGTTCATCACATCCTCGGGTTGGGCCAGAAAGGCGTCGCCCATGTTGCGCACCCAGTCGGGCTTGTCGCCGAAGGTGATCAGCACTTCAGGGAAAGCCACCAGCGAGGCAACCGAGGGGTCCCAGGGCTGGTTCTCCACCAGCTTGACGGCCGCATCGCCCTTGTCGTTGGGATGGCTCTTCGACCAGGCCGCGGCGGCCGCGAAGTCGTCAGGGTAAGTGGTGGCCATGAACAGCTGCGCCAGCAGGGAGTCCGGATACAGAGCAACAGGCGCCGTCATCTGCTCAAGTTGCTCGTTGCTGAACGGCTTGGCGGCGGTCTGCGCAAAGGCCGCCTGGGGCAGCAGCAGGGCCAGACCGAAAGCAGCCCCGGTGAGCCAGGAAAAAATGCGTTTGATCACCTGAATCTCCTCAAAAACGGTCTTCTCTGTACCCGCGATCGCTCTGGGCAGGGGTGCCCAATAGCGGATTGAATGGAATCATAGCCCCAGTCGCGAAGGGGCTGCGCGTCAGGCAGGTCACGGACGGGTGATGCTGTTGCCCGCTCGCTTGACGCTGTCGCCCACCTTGTAGCCTGGGTTGTTTTCGAACTCGTAGCTGGAGGTGCCGCCACCGGAGAAGCTGACATCCACCTTCCATACGTTCTTCGATTTCATTTTCTTTTCCACCTCGCGCCCTGCGTAGGCGCCACCCGCAGCACCCGCAACGGTGGCCAGAGTCTTGCCGGTGCCGCCGCCGATCTGGTGCCCCAGCACACCGCCGACAACGCCACCGCCGATCAGTCCCACGGCGCTGCCTTCCCCCTTCTTCTCGACCTGCTTCACGCTGACAACCTTGCCACAATCGACGCAGGCTGGCGCAGCGGCAACGGGCTGGCCCGCTGCGGTCATCTCGGCTTTGGCTGCGGCGACGGCCTTGTCGTATTCACTCTGTGCGTCGCGCTTGCACTGCATGCGTGTGGCCGATTCCGTTTCGGCATTGCAGATCTTCTGGTCGCCCTCGAGGCGTGTCTTGGCTCGCTTGACGCTGGCGTCGTATTGCGCCTTGGGCGTCAGCACCGTTGAAGAGGGGCCGTTTGCTGCCTGGGGGGACGTCTGGGCCACGGCCCCGGTCATCGTTGTCAGCACCAAGGCTGCGGCGACAAGGTTGGAAAGGTGTTGACGCATGATGCTCCCAAAAAATTAGCGTTAGGCGCTCAGGATAAACCCAAAAACGGGTGCCGTGAACCGTCTCCCTCGCTGATCGCCGCCGCTGGGCATGTGCCCCCGGTCGCGGCCTATTCAGACTTGTAGGGCGGCGGATAGGGCGTGACGCAGCTCAAATCCTCCTGATCGTAGAAGCACGGTGGAATGACGTGGGCCAGCAGCCATGGATCGAACTGCGCCAGCGGCGCCATCGGTGCGTAGGGATTCACGGGACGCTTGTCCTTGTATTTCGGATCGTCGGTGTAGCCGCTGCGCGGGTCGGCCGGCGGTGGGTTCCAGGCGTAGTCCGAGACGATCGCTCGCATGGGCGTGACGGCATCGCGCGTCACGTCAATCACCATGAAGTCGCTCGCGACCGTGAAGGGCCCCGAATACCAGGATCGAATGTCTGCCAGCGCTGGCACGATGGTGTCGTCCTCGGCCTGGAAGTGCGTTCCGACCGCCAGGCGCGGTGGCTTGCCGTTCTTGGCGATCTCGTTGAGGATATATCCCAGCGCCTTTTGGGGCGTGTGCGAATTTTCCTGCACGGCCCAGGAATTTTTCAGTGCGAGCTGGTACTGGACGTTGTTGGGATCGCTTTGGCCGGACAGCTTGGTGGCCCAGAACTGGGGTGGCACCACCATCTCGCTGATCAGCACGTCCACCGGGGTCGGCCCATTGCTGGCGTTCTCGATCAGGAAGCGGTTCGGCTTGGTGTCGCCGGTGAAGATCATCGACAGCCCCTTCCATTCCAGCTTGTAGCTGACCGAGCCTGCGCGGCCATGGATGGCCGGGAAATAGGAGACACGCACGCCATTGGCCTCGTAGGCCACCCACTGGCCAGACGGTGGCTTCGGAATTGACGGGCGCGTAGTCCAGGAGCGCGAGGTATCACCGTTCCTCCAGTTCAGTTCGGTGGCAAAGATGTCGTAGCCGTCGCCCTCTGAGTCCGTGTAGCGCGTCGGCACGAAGCTTTGTGACTCGGTGTGCCAGCGGTTCATTTCGCGGAAATGGTAGGCGAAGTTCAGCGTGCCATCGTCGTAATAGGTACCATCCACCGGGTCTTGCACACCCGATGCCGACGGGCCCCAGATGTACAGCGGTGACTTTGCATCGCCCTGCGGCCCGAAACAGTAAATGTGCGTCAGGTCGCTGGTATGGTCGCCATGCAGATGTGTGAAGAAAATCTTGCGCATCTTCGAATAGGCTATCTGCATCGTCGTGTATTTGATCGTGACACCTGCGCCGCAGTCGAAGACGAAACACTCGCCATTGCCCAGTTCGACAAACACGCTGCTGCACGACTGCGTGAGTCGCTCCAGCGGCGTGGTGCCAAGGAACGTGATGCGCATCATGTCGCCGACGACCGGTTTCGAGCCGAGTTTGTATTCGGGCAGGCTGGCGAACAGCGTGTTCTTTTCGGGCGAAAGCCCTGTGGCCGCGTTGGCCGAACTTCCCAGCCCGCAACCGCTCAACCCGCTGCCCAAGGCGACCGCACCGCCGGCCAAACCAGAAAGTTTCAAGAGATCGCGCTTGGAGAGGTCAACCATGATGCACACCTATGGGTTGTTTGAACCGATGCCCTTGCGGCGACGGCTGGTCGGACCCCGATCAGGGCGGCTCTATCGCCTGACCCTGAGCGCTTGCGACCTGGAAACCGAATCGCCCGCCAGACAATCATGGGGCACGGCCCTGCCGCGGGCAAGCTGCGGCAGTGGGCTATCCGCGCTGTCTTTGCCCGCCGTCAAGGCGGATTCAAATAGGAGGAGGGCGCCGATGATCACCGGCGGGTGCCATCCGGTGAGAGACCGTCACCGGGCGCCCTCAGGCCGCTGCGGCGTGTGGTCAGTGCGCGAGCTTCCACAGCGCCGAGAAGGAGCGCAGGTAGCGGTGGTACAGGAAGATTTCCCAATCGGGTGGTGTGGCCGTCCCTCTGAGCAGGTAATGCACACCGGCATTCAGGTCGGTCGGTGCGATCTGGATCAGGAGATCGCGGCCATCGACCGTGAACCGGTCGCCGTCTTCGTTGAACGCCTCGGACGGCAAGGCCGCCAGTTCGTCGCGCCGTCGGGTCGCGGTGCCAGCGTCCTGCCAGTCCCCCACACCGGTGACGAATTCGCCATCGACGATGTAGGCCAGCGAAGACTCGATCGTCTGGGCCTTGGTGCCCGCGAGCGTGAGGCGGGCCAGCCGCTGCCAGTTTCGCAAGGCGTCTGCGATCGCACTCTTCGAAGTGGCGGACGGGATCAGGTAGCGCAACAGATCCTGCAAGGCGTGGGACTGCCCGATGAACGAAGCCTGCCGTATGCCTGCCTTGACCACGGTGTACAGCTTGTCCTCGGTCGCCTCGGCCTTGGACAAATAGCCCTGGATGTCATACCGGTCCAGCACCGCACGTTCCGGGGCGATGCCGGGCTGACCCGTGCGCACGCAGATCTGCATGGTTCGGTTCTTCATCACCTCACGGATGTGGTCGCACAACTCGAGCCCGGCATGGTCGGTCTCCATCACCACGTCGATCAGCGCGACCGAGGCCATGCTGATGTCCGGCCGGCCCAGCGTCAGGCCGCTCAGCACCTCGATGGCCTGCGCCTTGCTGGTCGCGGTGTGCAGCCGGATCGGCAGGCCATACACCTTGAAATGCCGCATGGCGAGCCGGGAGACCTCCAGGACATCGGGCTCGTCGTCGACCAGGACGACGTGGAACTCGGACAGGTGCATGCGGGTCTCCTTTGACGATGGTGAATTCGGAATTGTGGCCTTCCGGCGGTGCGGTGCTTCCCCTGCGGGCTATTTTGAAAAATGCCAGTTGGACGCGATGGCCGACAGCGCGTTGTACATGACTTCGGGCACGAATTCCGGCACGCGAAACGTGGGGGTGGCCACGAGGTAAGCCTCGGCGACGTTCGGACGCGCGCCCACCTTGATCAGCAACTGGTGGTCATCGCCAATCACGTACTGGTCGCCCTGCAGCCCCAAGGGCACGCCAGGCAACTGCAGCAGGCGGTCTCGCGCCGCAAAGGCCGAAGCCGTGTCCCAGCCCACGATGGCCGCGATCTCCCCACCGAACATGCTGGCGATGCGGATGTTCGAATAGGACTCGATCGGGGCACCGGAACGCTCCTGAAAGGCCGCGTCGTAGAAGTTCTGGAGGGACTTCGCCATCGCCGCGCGGGACCCGAATTCCGCCGCGATCTGGCGCACCATTGGAACGATGCCCAGCACGAAGGCCGACCAGTAGTACTGGCGCACGCCGCTCTTGATCATCGAATAGAGCTTGTCCTCCGTGGCTTCGGCCTTGGTGAAGTACCCGTTGATGTCGTAGCGGTCGATCACCGCGCGCTCCGGCGCAACGCCGGGTTGGCCGGTACGGATGAAGAGCTGGGTCAAGGGGTTTTTCCGCTCCTCCCGCACGAAGCGGCAGAGGTCCAGACCGGCGGTATCCGTCTCCATCACCACGTCGATCAGAGCCACGGCCAGCGACGGCAGCAGGTCCGCCTTGGTGTTGAACAGCTCAACCGCCTCGGCCATGCTCCCGCAGGTGTGGATTTTCAGCGGAACCCCGTAGACCTTGACGCTGCGCAACGCCAACTTCGAGACGGCAAGCACGTCGGGGTCGTCATCGACGACGAGAACTTCCCATTCCTTTTGAAACATGTCTTGCTCCGTGATGATGTGGTGAAGATCAACTGGGCCAGCGGGTGAGGTTTCGCCCGTCCGTGAGGGCCCCCCCCCCCCCCCCCCCCCCGCCCCCCCCCCCCCCGGCCCCCCCCCCCCCCCCCCCGGCGCCCCCCCCCCCCCCCCCCCCGGCCGAGCCCCCCCCCCCCCGCCCGGCCCCCCCCCCCCCCCCGCCCCCCCCCCCCCCCCGGCCCCCCCCCCCCCCCCCGCCCCCCCCCCCCCCCCCCCCCCCCCCCCCCCCCCCCCCCCCCCCCCCCCCCCCCCCCCCCCCGCCCCCCCCCCCCCCGCAGCCCCCCCCCCCCCCCCCCCCCCCCCCCCCCCCCCCCCCCCGCGGCCCGCCCCCCCCCCCCGCCCCCCCCCCCCCCCCCCCCCCCCCCCCCCCCCCCCGAAAACCCCCCCCCCCCCCCCCCCCAACCCCCCCCCCCCCCCCCCCCCCCCCCCCCCCCCCCCCCCGCCCCCCCCCCCCCCCGGCCCCCCCCGCCCCCCCCCCCCCCCCCCCCCCCCCCCCCGCCCCCCCCCCCCCCCCCCCCCCCCCCCCCCCCCCCCCCCCCCCCCCCCCCCCCCCCCCCCCCCCCCCCCCCCCCCCCCCCCCCCCCCCCCCCCCCCCCCCCCCCCCCCCCCCCCCCCCCCCCGCGGGCCCCCCCCCCCCCCCCCCCCCCCCCCCCCCCCCCCCCCCGCGCCCCCCCCCCCGCCCCCCCCCCGCCCCCCCCGGCGCATACCCCCCCCCCCCCCCCGCCCCCCGGCCCCCCCCCCCCCCCCCCCCCCCCCCCCCCCCCCCCCCCACCCCGCCCCCCCCCCCCCCCCCCCCCCCCCCCCCCCCCCCCCCCCCCCCCCCCCCCCCCCCCCCCCCCCCCCCCCCCCCCCCCCACCCCCCCCCCCCCCCCCCCCCCCCCCCCCCCCCCCCCCCCCCCCCCCCCCCCCCCCCCCCCCCCCCCCCCCCCCCCCCCCCCCCCCCCCCCCCCCCCCCCCCCCCCCCCCCCCCCCCCCCCCCCCCCCCCCCCCCCCCCCCCCCCCCCCCCCCCCCCCCCCCCCCCCCCCCCCCCCCCCCCCCCCCCCCCCCCCCCCCCCCCCCCCCCCCCCCCCCCCCCCCCCCCCCCCCCCCCCCCCCCCCCCCCCCCCCCCCCCCCCCCCCCCACGCCCCCCCCCCCCCCCCCCCCCCCCCCCCCCCCCCCCCCCCCCCCCCCCCCCCCCCCCCCCCCCCCCCCCCCCCCCCCCCCCCCCCCCCCCAGGCCCCGCCCCCCGCCCCCCCGCGGGCCGGGGGCCCCCCCCCCCCCCCCCCCCCCCCCCCCCGGGCGGGGGGGGGGGGCCCCCCCCCCCCGCGCCCCGCCCCGGCCCCCCCCCGGGGCCCCCCCCCCCCCCCCCCCCCCCCCCCCCGCCCCCCCCCCCCCCCGCCCCCCCCCCCCGCCCCCGCGGGGCGGGGCCCCCCCCCCCGCGCCCCCCCCCCCCCCCCGCGGGGGGCGCCCCCCCCCCCCCCCGCCGTGACGATGGTGTGCACGATGGACATGCCCAGGCCGCTGCCGCCCTGGCCGCGCCCGGTGGTGAAGAACGGCTCAAAGATGCGCGGCAGGTTCTCGGGCGGGATGCCTTGGCCGAAGTCGCGCACCGTGATTTGGTAGCCGTCGGGCATGCCCGGCGGGTCAGCCGACAGCTCGATCTCCACCCGGCCGCCAACTCCTTCGGGGTAGGCATAGCGCTGCGCGTTGCTCAGCAGGTTCAGCAGCACCTGCGAGAGCGAACCGGGGTAGCCCGTCCACTCGCCGCGCGGTTGTGGCAAGTTGTTCGTGAACATGACTTGCATAGGCGACCGCCGGGCGGTGGCTCGAAACAGATTGACGGTTTCTTCGATGGTCTCGGCCAGGCTGGTTCTCTCGCGCACATCGGTGATCTGGTTCACCGAAACCTTCTTGAAATCCTGCACCAGCTTGTGGGCGCGGTGCGCGTTGCGGGTGATCAGCCCGGCCGCCTCGGCCAGGTCTTCGGCCATCATCTGGCCGTCCGCGGTCTTGGCCAGGGTCACCATGACCGGTTCGGCCAGCCAACGGGTCAGCAGGCTGGCAGCGGTGTTGATGACACCCAGCGGCGTGTTGATCTCGTGCGCCACGCCGGCCACCATCTGGGCCACGGACCGGTGGCGGGCGTTTTCGGACTCCGCGCGCACCAGCTGTTCGTTTTCCCGTCGCAGGCGGTGCATGGCCAGATGCGTGTGCACCCGCGCCAGCAGCTCGTGGGCGTGAAACGGCTTGGCCACGTAGTCCACTGCGCCGAGCTCGAAGCCACGCACGATGTCGCCCGTCTCGGACTTCGCGGTCAGGAAGATGATCGGGATGTCGCGCCACTGCGCCGAAGCCTTGATACGCGTGCAGGTCTCGAAACCGTCCATCTCCGGCATCATGACGTCCAGCAGGATCAGGTCCGGCCGCACCGCGGCCAGCACGTCGAGCGCCTGTCGGCCGTTGGTGGCGATGCTGATCGCGTAGCCTTTTTCCCGCAGGATGGCGGTGAGGGCCTGGATGTTGGCGGGGGCGTCCTCCACGATCAGAACGCGGCTGTCGGCGGGTGAGGCGTTCATGGCAGGGCAAGGTCCTTGTCTGCGGCGGCCTGGGCCAGCGTGGCGCGGGCTTCGGCAAAGGCGTAGCCCGTGATCTGGGCTTCGAAGGTAGGAAAACGATCCGGCGAGAGCAGGGCGCGAAACAGGTCCCGATGGGTGTCCAAGAGCTCGGTGGCGGCGGCGTCGAACCGGCCCAGCAGGCCTTGCATCTGGGCGGCCACAGCGGCCATCTGCTGCGGGTCCACCGCCTGGGCCGTGCCTGCATCGGCCACTGGGTCCGGGGGCAGGGCGGCACGCAGGCGCGCGACGAAGGCATCCAGGCTGGCTCGAAACGCTTCCTGGCAAGCGGCCACGGTCCGGACCTCGGCCCGCTCCCGCAAGGCCTGCTCCAGGTCGGCCGCGCGGGCCTGCACGCCTCGGGCGCCCAGATTGGCTGCCACCCCGTGCACGGTGTGGGCCAACCGTTCGGCGGCCGGCCCGTCGCCGGCGGCCAGTGCCCGCTCAATCTCATCCGGCATGAACGCCTGGGTCAGGAACTGACGCAGCAGCTTGCGGTAAAGCTCGCGGTTGCCGCCGATGCGCGCCAGCGCGTCCTCCACCGCCAGGCCCTCGATGGCCGGAATCGCTTCGCCATCGGCCGGCGGTGCCGCGCCGGGGGTCGCCGGACTCAGCGTTGGCGCGTAGTAGCGGCCCAGCGCGGCAAACAACAGTGCCGGATCGATCGGTTTCGCCACGTGGTCGTTCATGCCGGCGTCCAGGCAGCGCTGGCGTTCCTCGGTGGTCGCGTGGGCGGTCATGGCGATGATCGGCAGCTGTGCCAGGCGCGGCTCGGCGCGGATCCGGGCCGTGGCCTGGTAACCGTCCATCTCCGGCATCTGCAGGTCCATCAGCACCAGGTGGTAGTCCCCGCCGCCCAGCAGGCGGTCCACCGCCTGCCGCCCGTGGTGGGCAACTTCCACGGATGCACCGGCGCCCTCCAGCAGCTCCGTGGCAATCTGCTGGTTGATGTCGTTGTCCTCGACCAGCAGCACGCGCAAGCCCGGGAAACTCGGGCTCTGGGCTGGCTCGGCGTGCAGGGGTGCCTCTGGGGTCCCCGCGCCTACGACGTTGACCAGCGAGTCGACCAGCATGGACCGTGTCAACGGCTTCAGCAGGTAGCCGTCCAGCTGCAGGTGCTCGGCCTCGTCCCGGATCTCCTCGCGGCCGAAGGCTGTCACCAGCACGATGGCCGGCTGCTGGTGCATCGACTCGTCGCTGCGGATGAGGCGCGCGGCCTGAAGACCGTCCATGCCCGGCATGCGCCAGTCCATGTAGACCACGTCATAGGGCTGGCGTGCGTCCATGCGCCGGACTTCGGCCACTGCAGCCGGCCCGGAGCTGACCACGTCGACGCACTGCACCATGCCGCGCAAGGCCTCCTGAATGATCTCGCTGGCCGCAACGTTGTCGTCGGCCACCAGCACTCGCAGGCTGGCCAGGCCCTCGGGCACCACTGTGCCCGCCGCCTTCGGTTCCCCCACGCCAAACCAAGCCGTGAAGGAGACCGTCGTGCCCACGTCCGGCTCGCTCTCCAGCCCGATCTGCCCCTCCATCATCTCGACCAGGCGGCGGCAGATCGTCAGGCCCAGGCCGGTGCCGCCATGCTTGCGGGTCGTGGACATGTCGCCCTGCGTGAAGGGCTGGAACAGACGGTCGGCCTGCTCCCGCGTCATGCCGATGCCGGTGTCCTGCACCGAAAAGCGGAGCTGGCAGCGGTCGCCCGACGGCTCCAGCGCCTCCACCCGCAGCCGGATCTCCCCGTGCTCGGTGAACTTGACCGCATTGCTGACCAGGTTGGTGAGGATCTGCCCGAGGCGCAACGGATCACCCGCCAGGCATGGCGGCACCGAGGCCGGCAGGTGCGCCAGGAACTCCAGCCCCTTTTCATGCGCCTTCTGCCCGGTGACCGTGATGACCGAATCGATGACCTCGTCGAGCCGGAACGCCGTGCGCTCGATGCTGAGCTTGCCGGCCTCGATCTTGGAGAAGTCCAGGATGTCGTTGATCACGGCCAGCAGCGAGGTGCCGGCGGTGTGGATCTTGGTCAGGTAATCGCGCTGCTTGGCGCTCAGCGGCGTGCGCAGCGCCAGGTGGGAGAGTCCGATGATCGCGTTCATCGGCGTGCGGATTTCGTGGCTCATGTTCGCCAGGAACATGGACTTCATCTGCGTGGCCTCTTCGGCCTTCTGCTTGGCGCCGGTCAGCGCCATTTCCAGCATCTTGAACTCGGTGATGTCCTGGGTGACGCCGAAGATATCGGTGGCCTCGCCCGCAGCGTTCTTGACCACATGGCCCAGCGCGTGGATCCAGACGACGCGCCCGTCCACCGGCCGTTTGTAGGCATAGGTCGAGTCGTACACCGGAATCGTCCCGGCGATCGCGGCGCTGAAGTGCTCCATGGTGGCCTTGGCGGCCTCTTCGTCGCCGGCAAAGACGTTCTGTGACCACTCGGCGATCTGGTAGCGGTGGCCCGGCGCCGGCAGGTCGCCGAAGATGCGGGCGGCACGCTCGGAGGAGTTGTACCAGCCGGTGCCGTCCAGCGGCACATGCCAGTAACCCGCCTTGGTGAGGTCCAGCGCGCTGTCGGCCAGGAAGTTGATGTGGCGCAGCTCGGCCTCGCTGGCCTGCACCTGGTCCAGCAGCTGGCGGGTGCGCAGGCTGCGTTGCAGCACATCGAGCTTGAGCGCCGCCATCGGGGCGACGTCGTCGAGCAAGCTGTTTTGCTCGGGGGTCAGCGCGCCAAAGATGGCGATCTCCAGCACCGCGGGCACGGTGTCATCGGTCAGCAAAGGCACGGCCACCAGAAGGCGCGGCGGCGCCTGACCCGGGGTCGAGCCGAGGTACAGGTTGCCATCTTGCGGGTCGGTGAGGCGGATGGTCCGGCGCTCGGCTGCCGCCTGCCCTGCCATACCTTCGCCGGCCGCAAACGCGGTCGCCGTCGGGCCGGCCTCCAGGCCGTAACCTCCGGCAAAGTGGTAGCGCCCGTCGGCCTCATCAAACAGATGAAAGGCGCCACGGCCGCCGCCCAGCAGCGGCATCAGCGACGACAGCAGTGGGCCGCCCATCTCCGTGGGCTGCTCGATGCCCAGCAGGCCATCGGCAATCTCCGCCAGGCTGGTCTTGACCCAGCGCTGGCGGTCGGCCTCGGCCACGGTCAGCCGGTATTGCTCGATCGAGCGCGCCAGCTCGCCGATTTCTGAGGTGTCCTTCTGGTGCCCGATGGCCGCGCCGTCCTGGCGCGCGATGAGTGCCCTGAGGCTGGCATCGATGTCCACCAGGGGATTCACGACGCGCCGCTGGTAGAACAGCACCAGCACGGCCAGGACGATGGCCGCACTGACCAGGAGTGCCAGCAAGGCCAGGTCGTTGAGGACCTTCCCGCGCTGGGCCAGTTCGGCGGCGTTGTCGGCCAGCCGCTGCTCCAGCTGGCGCCGGGCCTCGGCGATCGGTTCCATGACGGCGTTCTTCGCGGCACCGTACTCGGGGCCATACACGATGCGGATGGCCTCGCCCAGCTTGCCCGCGTCGACCGCGGCAATGGCCTGCTGGTCCAGCCCGGCAAGCCGCTCGGTCTGGTGCCGGGCACGCGCCAGCAGCGCCAACTCGTCATCGGTGAACCCCATCCGGCGCAGGCCGTCCACCGACAGCTCCTGCTTGCGCTCGGCCTGCAAGGCCTGCAGAAGGCTGTCGTAATGGCGCCGATCCGCGGTGGTGGCAAAGGCGCGCACCGCGTCGGTCATGCGATCACTGGCGGCGACCAGCCGGTCGGTGTGGGCGAGCATCGCCAGGCGGGCTTCGTAGGCCCCGCGCGAGACGATCCAGGATTGCCGTGCCACCAGCAGGCAGACGAATGCAATCAATGACACCAGGACGATCGCCGCGGTGGTGACCTGGCTGGCGCGCCGGATTTTCACGGTGGCCCGCCCGCACCCCGGCCCGACACGGGGGAGAAGAACGCAAGGGTCGGGGTCGGCATGAATTCAGTTTATCGCGAGGCTTGACCTCGTCAAGGCGCCTGCGGCCGGCCTTGGCGTTCGCCCAACCCCGGCACATACCAGCCCTTGCGGCTTCCGGCATTCAAGGAGGCCTGGGCCGTGGCCTTGGGGATGCCGTGGGGCCATCTCAACGATCACTTTCAGATCAAATCAACCAGAACCCGGCGTCGACGGGTCATCAGGCGCTATCAAGTCAAGAGTCTTGCGGACCCACATCCCCACTGTCCGCGCACGCCGGGGTGTGGCAACGCCATTGCCCTGGGCGCGGTTCAGTGCCATGCTTGCGCCTGCCTTTGCGAGGAGACCTGTCCATGAAATCCCATCAACCCTTGCGCCTGCACGTGCCGGAGCCCTCGGCCCGACCCGGCCATGAGACCAATTTCGCCTACCTGCATCTGGCGCCGGCCGGCGCGGCCCGTTGCCCGCCGCTGGACGTCAAGCCGGCGCAGACCAGCGACCTGGCCTTTAACCTGGTGCGGGTGCTCGACGACGAGGGCCAGGCCGTCGGCCCTTGGGCGCCGAAGCTGGAGCCAGCTCTGCTGCGCAAGGGTCTGCGCGCCATGCTCAAGACGCGCGTGTTCGACGCCCGCATGCTGATCGCGCAGCGGCAGAAGAAACTGTCCTTCTACATGCAGAGCCTGGGCGAGGAGGCCATCGGCGCCGCCCATGCGCTGGCGCTGGCCGCAGGCGACATGTGTTTCCCCACCTACCGCCAGCAAAGCCTGCTGATGGCGCGTGAGGTGCCGCTGGTCGGGCTGATCTGCCAGCTGATGTCGAACTCGCACGACCCGCTCAAGGGCCGGCAGCTGCCGGTGATGTATTCGATGCGCGACGCCGGCTTCTTCTCGATCTCGGGCAACCTGGCCACGCAGTTCATCCAGGCGGTGGGCTGGGCCATGGCCTCGGCGATCAAGGGCGACACGAAGATCGCCTCGGCCTGGATCGGCGACGGCGCCACCGCCGAGGCCGATTTCCACACCGCGCTGACCTTCGCCCATGTCTACCGCGCGCCGGTGATCCTGAATGTGGTGAACAACCAGTGGGCCATCTCCACCTTCCAGGCGATTGCCGGGGGGGAGGGAACGACGTTTGCGGCGCGCGGCATCGGCTGCGGCATCCCCTCGCTGCGGGTGGATGGCAACGACTTCCTGGCGGTTTATGCGGCCTCCACCTGGGCTGCCGAGCGCGCGCGCAGCAACCACGGGCCGACGCTGATCGAGTGGGTGACCTACCGCGCCGGGCCGCATTCGACCTCGGACGACCCGAGCAAATACCGGCCGGCCGACGACTGGGCGCATTTCCCGCTGGGCGACCCGATTGCGCGGCTCAAGCAGCACCTGATCCGCGAAAAGCTTTGGTCCGAGGAAGAGCACACAAAGCTTCAGGCGGAGCTGGAGGCCGAGGTGGCCGCGGCCCAGAAAGAGGCGGAGTCCTACGGCACGCTGCTCGACGGCCACATTCCCAGCGCGGCCTCAATGTTCGAGGACGTCTACAAGGACATGCCCGCGCACCTGCGTGGGCAGCTGGCGGAACTGGAGGCACGCTCATGAAGACACAGGCGAACGAAGGCGCGAAGACCACGCCGATGAGCATGATTCAGGCCCTGCGCTCGGCCATGGACGTGATGCTGGAGCGCGACCCCAACGTGGTGATCTTCGGCCAGGACGTGGGCTACTTCGGCGGGGTGTTCCGCTGCACCGAGGGCCTGCAGAAAAAATACGGCAAATCGCGGGTGTTCGATGCGCCGATTTCCGAGGGCGGCATCGTGGGCGCTGCGGTGGGCATGGGCGCCTACGGCCTGCGCCCGGTGCCGGAGATCCAGTTTGCCGACTATTTCTACCCGGCGTCGGACCAGATCGTCTCCGAGGCGGCGCGGCTGCGCTACCGCTCGGCCGGCGAGTTCACCGCGCCCATCACCATCCGCATGCCCTGCGGCGGCGGCATCTACGGCGGGCAGACGCACAGCCAGAGCCCGGAGGCGCTGTTCACCCAGGTCTGCGGCCTGCGCACGGTGATGCCGTCCAACCCCTATGACGCCAAGGGGCTGCTGATCGCGGCTATCGAGAACGACGACCCGGTGATCTTCCTGGAGCCCAAGCGCCTGTACAACGGGCCGTTCGACGGCCACCACGAAAACCCGGTCGTGCCCTGGTCGCAGCACGCGCTGGGTGAAGTGCCCGAGGGCTACTACACGGTGCCGCTGGAGTCGGCCTCGGTGTTTCGCGCCGGCAGCCAGCTCACCGTGCTGGCCTACGGCACCATGGTGTTCGTGGCCGAGGCGGCCGCGCGCGAGACCGGCATCGACGCCGAGATCATCGATCTGCGCTCCCTGTGGCCGCTGGACCTGGACACGATCGTCGCTTCGGTCAAAAAGACCCGGCGCTGCGTGGTGGTGCACGAGGCCACGCGCACCTGCGGCTTTGGCGCGGAGCTGCTGTCGCTGGTGCAGGAGCACTGCTTCTACCACCTGGAGGCGCCCATCGAGCGCGTCACCGGCTGGGACACGCCCTATCCGCACGCCCAGGAGTGGCTGTATTTCCCCGGCCCCGCCCGCGTGGGCGCGGCCTTTCTTCGCGCCATGGAGGCATGATGGGCACGTACATCATCAAGACGCCGGACATCGGCGAAGGCATTGCCGAGGTGGAACTGGTCGCCTGGCATGTGAAGGAGGGCGACACCGTGGTCGCCGACCAGGTGCTGGCCGACGTGATGACGGACAAGGCCACGGTGGAAATTCCCTCGCCCGTGGCGGGCCGGGTGCTGACGCTGGGCGGGAGCATCGGGCGGGCCGTGGCCGTGGGGTCGGAGCTGATCCGGCTCGAAGTGGAGGGCGAAGGCAACCTGAAGGCGGGTGCCGCACCGGCCGCTGGAACCGCTGGCCCCGCAGCCCAACCGGCCCAACTGCCCGCCGTCCCGGTTCGTCCGACCTTTGCGGTGCCGCCTCCGCTCGATGCCGGCGAGCGCGTGCGGCAGGCCATCGAGGCGGCAGCTGCGGCGCGAGTCACGCAAGGCAACGCCTTCGAGCGCCCGATCGCTTCACCCGCCGTGCGCCGGCGCGCCTGGGAACTGGGCATCCCGCTGGAGCGGGTGCGTGCGACCGGTCCG
Organism: Candidatus Skiveiella danica; assembly: GCA_016721925.1. Lineage (GTDB taxonomy): Bacteria > Pseudomonadota > Gammaproteobacteria > Burkholderiales > Burkholderiaceae_C > Skiveiella > Skiveiella danica. The sequence goes on along the minus strand of JADKHE010000003.1, from coordinate 199,566 downwards.
GCCGGGCGGATCGTGCAGGCGGACCTGGACGCCCATGCCCGCGCCCACCCTGGCTTGGCGCCACCCGTGCCCGCACGCGAGGCGTCCGGTGCGCCCGTGAAGGCGGTGGTGGCGGTGCCGGTTCGGGTCAACAGGTTTGAAGAAATCAACACCACCGAAACCATCCCCGTGATCGGCCTGCGCCGCAAGATAGCGATCAAGATGCAGGACGCCAAGCGCCGCATCCCGCATTTCAGCTACGTGGAGGAAATCGACGTCACCGAACTGGAAGCCTTGCGCCGGCAGCTCAATGCGCGCTGGGAAGGCAAGCGAGCGCGCCTGACGCTGCTGCCGCTGCTGGTGCGTGCCATGGTGCTGGCGGTGCGGAAGTTTCCGCAGATCAACGCCCGCTTCGATGACGAGGTGGGCGTCGTCACGCGCCACGGGGCGGTGCATCTGGGCATCGCCACCCAGACCGGCAACGGCCTGATGGTGCCGGTGCTGCGCCACGCCGAGGCGCTGGACCTCTGGGCCTGCGCCAGCGAGATCGCCCGCGTGGCCGAGGCGGCGCGCGCCGGCAAGGCCACCCGCGAGGAACTCAGCGGCTCGACGATCACGCTGACCAGCCTGGGCGCCCTGGGCGGCATCGCCAACACGCCCATCATCAACCACCCTGAGGTGGCCATCGTCGGCGTCAACCGCATGGTCGAGCGCCCGGTGGTGCGGGGCGGCGCCATCGTCGCGCGCCAGATGATGAACCTGTCGTCTTCGTTCGACCATCGCGTGGTCGATGGCGCCGATGCGGCGGCCTTTATCCAGGCGGTGCGCGGCGTGCTGGAGGCACCGGGCCTGCTGTTCGTGGAATAGCGCGATGCGCCGCCCGCGTGGCGAGCGCTTGACACGCTTGCTAAGATGAATCCGCCTTGGGCGCCCACAACGGGCACTCGCGGCGTCCCCGATCGGCCCGACCGACCTCCCGGGCCGCCTTTTTTGCTGAAAATCTGAAAAAATTGGCTACATCCCAGCGTGGAATGGTCATATTTAGCTATGTTATTGGTAGCGATCTGGATCGGCACCCTGGCCGCCGGCATCGGCAGCGTCTGGATTGCCGCGGCCCTGAGCTTTGGCGCATTGGCGCGCTACACCCAGCACATGCTGAGTCTGGCCGCCGGCGCCTTGCTGGCCACCGCCTTCCTGCACCTGCTGCCCGAGGCGTTCGAGAGCCAGGCCGGTGCCCACGACCTGTTCCTCACCCTGCTGGTGGGGCTGGTGTTCTTTTTCCTGCTGGACAAGGCCGAGTTGTGGCACCACGGGCACGAACACCACCACGAGGTGGCGGCCGCAGCGCCGCATCACCACGCCCATGAGCACCCGCAAAGCCACGCGCATGCCCACGGGCACGCCCTGGCCCACGATCCCGCTCATGCCCATGCCCATGCCCATGCCCACAAGCCGGGCAGCTGGGCCGTACTCACCGGTGACAGCGTGCATTGTTTCGGCGACGGCATCCTGATCGCCTCGGCCTTCATGGCCGACCTGCGCCTGGGCGTGATCGCCTCCCTGGCGGTGCTGGCGCACGAGGTGCCGCACCACATGGGCGATCTGGTCGTGCTGCGCGGCGGCAGCGGCAACCGGCGCATGGCGTTGGTCAAGGTGTCGCTGGCCGGCGCGGTGACCGCTCTGGGCGGCACGCTGGGCTATTTCCTGGTGGAGCGACTGCAGGACTGCCTGCCGTATTTTCTGGCGGTGGCCAGCAGCAGCTTCATCTACGTCGCGCTGGCCGACCTGATCCCGCAGCTGCAAAAACGCCTGTCCGCGCGGGAGACCATCGCGCAGATTGCCTGGCTGGGAGCGGGCATCGCGCTGGTCACGCTGGTCAGCGGACTGGCGCACGGGCATTGAATCGGGTTCACCATCGCCCGCTTGCCCATCACCCCGTGTGAGCCCATGTGGACACAGGCGGCCTTGAGTTCGCTCATGGGCATGGCGCGATCGATCACCGCCTTGGGCATTTGCTGAGGGTGCCGCCGCGCCAGTTCCAACATCATCGCGGCGTTGATCTGGCTCAATTCGACGTCAAAACGGCCGGGTAAGCTGGGAACGGCAGAAGGAGGACCGGCGTCGATGCCGCGAATGGCTGGCGCATCGTGCAGCATCATTCGTGGTCGCCTCCGGCCGGTCCCTGATTCGATCGCACTCGAAGGAAAAGGTGAAACCATGACACACACTTCCCGCAAACTTGGCGCTGTGTTCGCCGTCACGCTTGCTGTCCTCGTGACCGTGTTGGCATCCCCGGTCGCATGGGCTCAAGCCAGTGGAATGTCGGCCAAGCCGCTTCTTCGCACCAGCCTGAGCGACGACACCTCGAAGGACACCGTCATGCTGGCGGTTGAGATCGCCGCGGGCGGCACCACCGGACGCCATTTCCATCATGGCGATGAATATGCGTTTGTCCTGCAGGGCACCCTTGAACTGGTTGCCGAGGGACGCGAAACCCGGCGCGTCACGGTTGGCGACGCCTTCCATAACCCGAGAGGATTGATCCATGAGGCGAAGAATGCAGGCGACACGCCGGTCCGTCTGCACATCGTCTTTGTGGTTGACAAGGGCAAGCCCATCATCGAATCCGTCGCCAAGTGACCTTGACGGGAGAGGGCGATTGAATCGGTGCTCGGGGGGTGCCCGCAGGCTGCAGCGCGGCGATTGGCCCGCTACCAGCAGCCGGTGCGCTTCAGTCTCGCGGCCAGGTCACCCTGGAACACGCCGACGATGAAGACGCCCTGGTGTCGTGCCGGGAGGACTCGACCCAAGGCCGCGTTGACTGCCTGAAGCGGTCCGGAGCACACTCCGGCCAACCCATTCTTCAGGAGACGGATCGTGCAAAACGCTTTGACCGGCAAACGGGTGCTCATCACCCAAGCCACCGAGTTCATGGGCCCGGTGCTGTGCGAGGTGTTTGCCGAGCAGGGAGCGGAGGTGGTGGCCAGCGCAGCCGACCTCAGCCAGCCCGGCGCGGCCCGCCGGGTGGTGGAGGAGGCCGGGCCCATCGACGTGCTGGTGGCCAATCTGGCCATCCGGGCACCCACGACGGCGGCGGTGGAGGTGAGTGAGGCCGAATGGCGCGCCGTGTTTGCCGCGCTGGTGGACCCGCTGCCGCATCTGGTCGGGGCTGCTGCACCCGCCATGATCCAGCGGCGCGCGGGCAAGATCCTGGTGATGGGCAGCGCCTCGGCCCTGCGCGGCATGAAGCGCGCCTCCACCTACAGCGCGGCGCGCGGCGCGCAGCTGGCCTATGCGCAGGCGGTAGGCGTGGAGCTGGCGCCGCACAAGGTCCAGCTCAATGCCATCGCCCAGAACTTCGTGGACAACCCCACCTACTTCCCGGTCGAGGTGCAGGCCAATCCGCGGTTCCAGGAACGGCTGGCCCGCGAGGTGCCACTGGGTCGCCTGGTCGGCGCGCGCGAAGACGCCCAGTTCGCCGCCTACCTGTGCAGCAGCGCGGCCGACTGTTTTGTCGGCCAGGTGTTCCCGGTGTGTGGGGGCTGGGTCGCCCGGTAAGCGCGCCCAGTCGTCGGGCCCCCCTCAGTTCACCATCACCAGCTTGCCCATCACGCCGCGTGAGCCCATGTGGGCAAAGGCGGCCTTGAGTTCGCTCATGGGCATGGCGCGGTCGATCACGGGCTTGATCTTGCCCTGGGCGTACCACTGGGCCAGCTCGGCCATCATGGCGGCGTTGGCCTTGGGTTCGCGGCGGGCGAAGTCGCCCCAGAACACGCCGACGATGGACGCGCCCTTGAGCAGCGCCAGGTTCAGCGGCAGCGAGGGGATCGGGCCTGCGGCGAAGCCCACCACCAGGTAGCGCCCGCGCCAGGCGATGCCGCGGAAGGCGGGCTCGGCAAAGTCGCCGCCCACCGGGTCGTAGATCACGTCCGGTCCCTTGCCGTCGGTCAGCGCCTTGAGCGCGTCGCGCAGGTTTTCTTTGCTGTAGTTGATGGTGGCGTCGGCGCCCAGGGTCTTGCACAGCGCGCACTTCTCGTCGGTGGAGGCGGCGGCAATCACCTTGGCGCCCATGGCCTTGGCGATCTGGATCGCGGCGGTGCCCACGCCGCCAGCAGCGCCCAGCACCAGCACGGTTTCGCCAGCCTTGAGCTGGGCCCGGTCCACCAGCGCGTGGTGGCTGGTGGCGTAGATCATGATGAAGGCGGCGGCATCCACGTGCGAGAAGCCGGGCGGTAGCGGCATGCACAGCGCGGCCGGGGCGATGGTGTGGGTGCCGAAGCCGCCGGTGCCCGACAGGCAGGCGACGTTCTGGCCCACCTTCAGGTTCGTCACGCCTTCACCCACCGCTGCGACCACGCCGGCGTATTCGGAGCCCGGCACAAAGGGCAGGGGCGGCTTCATCTGGTATTTGTTCTGCACGATCAGCAGATCGGGGAAGTTCAGGCTGGCGGCCTTGATCTCGATGAGCACCTCGCCGGCCTTGGGCGCGGGGGTGGGCAGTTCTTTCCAGGTCAGGGCATCGACGCCCACGGGGTTTTCACAAAGCCAGGCATGCACGGGGAGGTCTCCTTCAGAACAAGAGCGCGATCATAGGGGGCCGGGGCGCCCGGCCCTTGTCTCACCAGCGACCCCGGCGCCAGAGGGGTTGCGCCGCGTGCGCGGGGGTGCGCCACCTACAATCCGTCACAACCCCGAACCCCCATGAAAATCCTCATTTCCAACGACGACGGCTACCAGGCTCCCGGCATCGTGGCGCTGTACGAGGCGCTGCGGACCGTGGCCGAGGTCGAAGTGGTGGCGCCGGAGCAGAACAACAGCGCCAAATCGAACGCGCTGACACTGCATGCGCCACTCTACGTGCAGACGGCCGCCAACGGTTTTCGCTACGTGAACGGCACGCCGGCCGATTGTGTGCACATCGCGTTGACCGGCCTGCTGGGCTACCGGCCCGACCTGGTGGTCTCGGGCATCAACAACGGCGCCAACATGGGCGACGACACCATCTACTCCGGCACCGTGGGCGCGGCGATGGAGGGCTACCTGTTCGGCATCCCGGCGATCGCGTTCTCGCAGATCGAGCGGGGCTGGACGCACCTCGACGCCGCGGGGGCCAAGGCGCGCGAGATCGTGTTGCAGCTGGCGCAGCAGCAGATGATCGGCGCCCGGCCCTGGCTGCTGAACGTCAACATTCCCAACCTGCCGCTGGAGCAGATCAAGCCGCTCAAGGTGTGCCGCCTGGGCCGCCGGCACGCGGCCGAGCCTGTGATCACGCAGGTCAATCCGCGTGGCGAGACCATGTACTGGATCGGCGCCGCCGGCCCCGCGCTGGACGAGGCCGAGGGCACGGATTTCCACGCCACGGAGCACGGCCATGTGGTGGTGACCCCATTGAAGGTGGACCTGACCGACCACGACAACTTGGGCAACTGGGCGCAGACGGCCGCCGAGCTGGGCGCCTCCTTACGGACCCCCGAATGACGCGACGCCCCAGCTTTCCCGCGCGGATCGACTTTTCGCACGGCCAGCCCACTGCCGCGCGCCCGGCGGGCGCGGGGTCGAAGGCGGCGCCACGCGCAGGCGCGGCGGCGCGCGCCCGGTGGGCCCCAGGGCCTGGGCATGGATTCGGTGGCGGTGCGGGCCAGCATGGTGCAGAAGCTGGCCGCGCAGGGCGTGGCGGACAAGTGGGTGCTGCAGGCCATGAACGCGGTGGAGCGCCACCGCTTTGTGGACCCGGCGCTGGTGAACCAGGCCTATGAAGACACCAGTCTGCCGATCGGGTTGGGCCAGACGATTTCCAAGCCGAACGTGGTGGCGCGCATGATGGAGCTGCTGCGCCACGGGCAGCCCGGCAAACTGGGCAGGGTGCTGGAGATCGGCACCGGCTGCGGCTACCAGGCGGCCGTGCTGAGCCACCTGGCCACGGAGGTGTACAGCATCGAACGGCTGCGCGGCCTGCATGACAAGGCGCGCGACAACCTGCGCCCGTTTCGTCTGGCCAATGTGCATCTGCTGTTTGGCGACGGCATGGCCGGGTTTCCCAAGGGCGCACCCTATGCGGCCATCATTGCTGCGGCCGGGGGCGAGGCCCTTCCGCAGCCCTGGCTGGAGCAGCTGGCGGTGGGCGGGCGGCTGGTGGCGCCGATGGTGACGGCGGCAGGCCAGCAGGCGCTGGTGGTGGTGGACAAGACGGTGCAGGGGTTGCAGCAGACGGTGCTGGAGGCGGTTCACTTCGTCCCCCTAAAATCTGGCATTGCCTAATGGGAGTTGACATGGCTGGTCGAATGAATCGGATCGGGGTTCTTGCCGTCTGCCTGGCGCTGGCCATGGCGCTGGGCGCCTGTTCCAGCAAGCCGCAGACCAAGGCGCCCGTGGAGGACCGCTCCGCCACGGCGACGCAGCCTGCCGGCGCGGCCGACGCCAAGCCCCTGCCCGGGGCCGAGAACGCCGGCAAGCCGGGCTACTACACCGTGAAGCGTGGCGACACGGTGATGCGCATCGGCCTGGAAACCGGGCAGGCCTGGCGCGACATCGTGCGCTGGAACAACCTGGAGAACCCGAACCTGATCGAAGTGGGGCAGGTGCTGCGGGTCGTGCCGCCGGTGGCAGCCACGGCTGCTGCGAGCCCTGCGACAGGCGCCGTGTCCAGGCCGGTGGCGTCGTCATCCGTGGCGCCGGCGGGCGCGACACCGCCGGTGGGCCAGGCGGCACCAGCGGCCAGCGCCGCCGCGGCTGCGCCGGCTGCATCCGCATCGACAGCCCCAGCGACCGCGACGGCGGGCGAGGACGAGATCGTCTTCATCTGGCCCGGAACCGGCGCAGTGATTGCCGGCTTCGACGAAGCCAAGAACAAGGGGCTGGACCTTGGCGGCAAGGCCGGCGACCCGGTGGTGGCCGCGGCCGACGGGCGGGTGGTCTATGCCGGCGCGGGCCTGCGGGGCTACGGCAACCTCGTGATCCTCAAGCACAACAACACCTACCTCACCGCCTACGCCCACAACCAGACGCTGCTGGTGAAGGAAGACCAGACGGTGCGCAAGGGCCAGAAGATCGCCGAGATGGGCAACAGCGACGCCGACCGGGTGAAGCTGCACTTCGAGATCCGCCGCCAGGGCAAGCCGGTGGATCCGGCCAAGTACCTGCCACCGCGCTGAGCGGGGTCGCGCGGCTCGCTCAGCGCGCCACAGTGCTTGCGGCGGGCATTGCGGCCGCCACCTCGCGGCCAAGCTCGATCACCGCCATGGCGTAGTAGCTGCTCCAGTTGTAGCGGGTGATCGCATAGAAGTTCTCCGTGCCTGCCACGTAGCTGGGCGGCGCATCGCCATTCTGCAATTCCACCAGCGCGAGCGGCCCCTTGTGGCTGAGGGCCACGCCGTCGAGCACAGCCCCTTTGGCGGTGAAGGTCTCGACGCTGAAGGTAGGCAGGATGTCCGGGGCCAGCAGGGCATCCTTGTCGAGGCGCTCCGGGTCGAAGCGCACAGCATAGTGCGTGGGCATGCCGGGCTGCCAGTTGAACGCCTTGAAATAGCTGGCCACCGAGCCGATGACGTCGGCCGGGCTGCTGCTGAGGTCGATCCGGCCGTCGCCGTCGAAGTCCACCGCGTACCTGACCACACTGGACGGCATGAACTGGGGCATACCCATGGCGCCTGCGTAGCTGCCCACGGGGGTCATCGGGTCGGCGCCGGTTCGCTGGCTCAGCGACAGGAATTGTTCCAGTTCACCGCGAAAGAACTCCTGGCGCGCGGCGGCGCGGGGATGGCTGGCGGGGAAGTCGAAGGCCAGCGTGGCCAGCGCGTCGATCACGCGGTAGCTGCCCATCTGCTGCCCGTACACGGTTTCCACGCCGATGATGCCGACGATGATCTCGACAGGGACCAGATACTCCTTGGCCGCGCGCTCCAGCGTGGCGCGGTTCGCTTGCCAGAAGGCCACTCCGGCGCGAATCCGGATCGGGTCGATGAAGCGGCTGCGGTAGACCCGCCAGTTCTTGGCGGTGCCGGTGGGAGGCGGCAACATCAGCCGCGGAACACCGGGCAGGAAATGCGCCTGCCCGATGGCCTGGCGCACCCAGTCGCGGTCCAGGTCGCGGCGCGAAGCCATGTCGTCGGCCCAGCGCATGACGTCCTCGCGTGTGGCATAGGCCGGCCCTTGCACCGGGATGCGGGCCGCGACAGGCCGCGAACTGCCGCCCGCCTTGTTTTTTGAGGTATTTTTGGCTGTCCCCAGCGTCGGAAGGCCGATAGCTGCTATCAAAAAAAGAGTTGTCGCAAACAGTTTCTTCATCGGTCAGGCCAGGCCAGGTGATTGAATTCGCGTCCCAGTGTAGCCAGTTGCTGGCGCGAGGCTGCCTTGGACGCAACGGGGGCGTAGCGCAGCTGCTCCAGTTGCAGCAGCCACTGCTGAAGCGCCAGCGCCCGTGGTCCGGATCCGAAGTGCTGACCGGCCAGTCGAGCGAGTTCCCGGGGCGGCGCCTGCGCGGGAGCCGCCACGCCGGCGGCGGCCAGCTTGCGCCGGGCTCGCGACAGCAGGCGCAGCCAGGGGTCGTGCTGCGACTGTTCCCACAGTGTCCAGGCGGCGCCGACCAGGCTGGCCAGCACCAGGATGCCCATCAGCAGGCGGGCCAGGTCTTCCCAGCTGGGGGACTCAAAACCCAGGTTCTTCAGCAGGTTCAGCTGCTTGCTCTGGGTGTAGTTCAGCACCCACTGGTTCCAGCTGTTGTTCACGGCTTCCCAGCTCTCGCGCAGGCGCGCCAGCAGATCGGGACTGAGCGTGACCAGCGCCGTCGCAATCACCCCCTGGGGCGCCTGCAGGCGCTGAAACGTACCGATGCGCCCGGGCGACACAGCGCCGGTGGGGTCCACACGCACCCAGCCGGCACCGTCTTCCCAGACTTCGGCCCAGGCATGCGCGTCGCTCTGGCGCACGGTCCAGAAGCCGTCGACGCTGTTGACCTCGCCACCCTGGTAGCCGGTGACCACGCGCGCGGGCACGTCGAGCGCGCGCATCAGGATCACGAAGGCCGAGGCAATGTGCTCGCAGAAGCCCTCGCGGCGGTCGAACCAGAATTCGTCGGCGCTGTGCTGGCCGCTGACCCCTGGGTCGAGGGTGTAGCGGTAGCCGCCGCTGCGCAGGCGCTGCAGCACGGCCTGCACCAGCACCGGCGCCGGTGCGGTGGCCAGCGCGGGGTCGCGGCGCAGTTCGGCGGCCAGCGCGATCGTGCGCGGGTTGAAGCCCGCCGGCAGGGCCACATCGTCACGCAGGGTGATCAGCGCCGCACCGCTGGCGCGGGTCGGTCCATAGCGGAAGTCCGGGTGGCTGGACGCGCCGTATCGCACGATGTCGGTCAGGGGCCGGCTGGTCAGCCACTGCAATTGCGGCGTCTGGCGCAGCTCGAAGCCCGGCAGGCGCGGCGCCTGTGCGGTGGCGTCGACGACGAACAGCCAGGGCCGGTTGCTGGGCTCCAGAGTGACTTCGTAGTTCAACGGCGGTCCCAGGACGTTCAAGTTCGCAGGCATTTCGCGAATACCGGGCCGCGGGGTCGGCGGCAGCCATTCGCGGCCGTCGAAGCGGCTCAGCACCGGGCCGCGGAAATACAGCACGGATTGCGGCGGCGGCCGGCCCTCGAACTTGATGCGCATCGCGATGCTGCCGTCCAGCGCCAGGCTGGCGATGTTGCCAACCTGCATCGTGGCCGACAGCCCGCTGCGCCCGCTCATGGCGTCCGAGGGGATACCCCATAACGGCGCCAGACGGGGAAACAGCACAAACAGCACGGCCATGATGGGGGCGCCCAGCAGGGCCATCCAACTGGCGGTCTTGAGCGCCGTCGTGAGCGGCGGGCGGCCGACGACCAGATGGGCATTGACCAGTGCGGTCAGCAGCCCGAGCAACGCGATCAGCATGGCCGCAGCGGTCAGCAGGGACTGGGAGAAGAAGAAGTTCGTGAGCATCGTGAAGAAGCCCAGGAAGAAGATCACAAAGGCGTCGCGGCGGGCGCGCAACTCCAGGGTCTTGAGCGCCAGCAGCACCACGATCAGGGTGACGCCGGCGTCGCGCCCGAGCAAGGTGCGGTGGGTCCACAGCGTGGCGCCCATCGTGAGGGCCAGCAAGGCGAGCCGCCAGCCCAGGCTGGGCAGGTGGCGGCCCGCGACGGCAAGCCAGCCGCGCCAGACCAGCACGCCGCCAGCCAAGGCCGTGCACCACAGGGGCAGATGGCTGACCTGCGGCATCATCACCCAGGCGATCACGACCAGCAGGAACAGGGTGTCCCTTGTGTCCCGGGGCAACGTGGTGAGGCGGTTCAACACAGCGCCAGGGCCTCCAGACAAGCGAGCCGGTGCGCGGGCCCGCTGGACGGTCTGAGTTGCAGGGCGGGCAGGCGCAGGCCGAAGTCCACGCCCAGGCGGTCGGCCGCGAGTACCCAGGCGCAGAGCCGGCACAGCCGGGCTTCCTTGCCGGGCAACCCGGTCTGCTCGTAGTCGAGCCAGAGCTCATGGCGTTGCGCCTGCTGGGTGTCGCGGCTGATGAGTTCGTCGGCCTTGGCCAGCTTTTTCCAGAGGACGAGTTTGCGGGGGTCGCCGCGGCGGTAGGCGCGCACCCCGTCGAACTCGCCACTGCTCTGTGCGTTGGCGGCATGGGCGCCGCCAGAGCGGGGCTCGCCCGGCGGCAAGGGGGGCGGACGGAGTTCGGGCAAGGGGTAGACCACGACCTCGGCCGCCGGGCGCCAGACCGTCCAGACCCGGAAGGTGCCTAGCGGATATCGGGTTTCGGCCGTCAGCGCCGGCACGCGGTGGCGTCCCCGCTGTCCCGGCTGGAAAGCCACCTGCAGACGGGATTCACCTTGCGCGGGGACGTCGGCCCAGGTCCAGTGCCCCGTGCCCAGCACGCTCAGGGCGATGGCGCGCCGCGGACGTCGCCGCTCATTGGTGAGCTGGATCTCCAGGGTGGTCGTCGCCGTCGCAAAGGTGGGTTCCGGCGTCAGGAGGTGCAGGCGCAACCCGCGCAGGGTGCCGTGGCAGACGTGCATGCCGACCACGGCGCTGCCCGCCAGCAGGAAGGTCAGCAGGTAGCCCAGATTCAGTTGGTAGTTGATGGAGGCGACCAGGAGCACGAGCAGTGTGGCGCCGAGCATGAGTCCGGGCCGGCTGGGCAGGATGTAGACGTTGCGCTGTGTCAGCGTCAACGTGTCGGACAGCGGCAGGCGCGACTGGAACCAGCGCTGGAACCTCGAGCGCAGGCGCCCCGGCCTGGCGGCGGCAGGAGAACGGGCCCCCAAGGGGCTGGGGCCCCCGTTCGATGGCCCCGTGCTCCAGCCCGGCGCTGCGCTCATGACAGGGGCACGGCCTCGAGCATGGCACGCACCTGCTCCACCGCGCCGCGCCCGGCGTCTCCGACCGGGATCAGACGGTGGGCCGCGGTCTGCGGCAGGATGGCCTGCACGTCGTCGGGCGCCACATAGTCGCGCCCGCTGATCAGCGCCTGCGCCTGCGCGGCACGCACCAGGGCGATGCCGGCGCGCGGCGACAGGCCCTGCAGGAACCAGTGGCCGGATCGGGTGGCCGCGATCAGGTCCTGGACGTAGTCCAGCAACGGGTCGGCAACGTGGACCTGCTGGACCGCCAGCTGCAGTTGTTGCAGCTCGTCGGCCGCAAGCAGTGGCTGCAGTTGCGTGACCATGTCGCGACGGTCGCTCCCCGCCAGGAGCTGGCGCTCAGCCTGCCGGTCGGGATAGCCGAGCGAAATCCGCATCAGGAAGCGGTCCATCTGGGACTCCGGCAAGGCGTAAGTGCCGAGCTGGTCGTGCGGGTTCTGGGTGGCGATCACGAAGAAAGGCGAGGGCAGGGCGCGCGTTTCGCCTTCGACCGTGACCTGTTTTTCCTCCATCGCCTCCAGGAGGGCGCTCTGGGTCTTGGGACTGGCGCGGTTGATTTCGTCGGCCAGCAGCACCTGTGCAAAGACCGGCCCCGGGTGAAACACAAAGGCCTCCTTGCTGCGCTCGAAGACGGCAACGCCCGACAGGTCGCTGGGCATCAGGTCGGCGGTGAACTGCACCCGCGAGAACTGCAGACCGAAGGTGCGCGCCAGCGCGTGGGCCAGGGTGGTCTTGCCCACCCCCGGGACGTCTTCGATCAACAGGTGTCCGCCGGCCAGCAGGCAGGCCACGCAGTCCTGGACCTGGGCGGATTTGCCCACCAGCACCGTGTTAAGCTGATCGAGAATTGAAATGATTTTCTGTCGTGCATCCATGGCAGGACGTTATCCGAAAAACTGAAGACATGGGCCTCCCGTGAACAAAACAGGCTATTTCACGCACCCCGATTGCCGCAAACATGAAATGGGGGCGGGCCATCCCGAGTGCCCCGAGCGGCTCGAAGCCATTGACGACCACTTCCATGCGACCGGCCTGCGCGATTCCCTGGACCGACGCGAGGCCGATCCGGCTTCGCTTGCGGACATCGAACTGGCCCATGGCCGCATGCATGTGGCGGCCCTGCGCGGCCTGAGCGACGTGCTGCGCGAAGAGATCGAGGCGGGTGGACCGACCCACACCCAAGTCGACCCCGACACCTCCCTCAATGTCCACACCTGGGATGCCGCATTGCGCGCGGCCGGCGCCGCGCTGGCAGCGACCGATGCGGTCATGGCGGGGGAGCTGGACAACGCCTTCTGCGCCGTCCGACCGCCGGGCCATCATGCGTGCCGTGACAAGGCGATGGGCTTCTGCTTTTTCAACAACGTGGCGATTGCGGCCAAGTACGCGCTGGAGCGCCATGGGCTGCAGAGGGTGGCCATCATCGACTTCGACGTCCACCACGGCAACGGCACCGAAGACATCGTCGCCGGGGACGAGCGCATCCTGATGGCCAGTTTCTACCAGCATCCCTTCTATCCGGTCGGGGGTGCCCGCTCGAATGCTCCGAATCTGGTGAACGTGCCGGTCCCGGCCCATACCCGGGGCATGGATGTGCGCGAGATCGTCGAGATGATGTGGATTCACCGGCTTGAGGCGCATGCGCCGCAGATGATCTTCATCAGCGCCGGCTTCGACGCCCACCGCAGCGATGACCTCGGCCAGATGGGCCTGATGGAGCAGGATTTTGTCTGGATCACGTCGCGCATCATGGACGTGGCCCGGCGCCATGCCGGCGGGCGGATCGTGAGCTGCCTCGAGGGCGGCTACAACCTGGGCGCCCTGGCACGCAGTGCGGAAGCCCATGTCCGGGTGCTGGCCGGCCTGTAATTTCCTTCGTTCTGAAAGCGCGGCGAGCCTGCCGGGTGGCCGCTTCAACCCTCCCGCTGATTCAGCCAGAATGCGGCCATGAACCAACCAAAGAATGCGCTGCCCGAAGCGGATGCGCCGCTGCTGCACAGGCGCGATGCGCGTGGCGTGCATGTCCTCACGCTGAACACCCCCGCTCGATTCAATGTGCTCGGAGAATCCATGCTGGGTGCCCTGGAGTCTGCGCTTGAGCAGGTTCGCGCTGACAACGCGGCCCGGGTCGTGGTGCTGGGCGCCATTGGAAAGGCCTTTTGCGCCGGCCATGACCTCAAGGAGATGAAGGCCCACACGGACCTCGACTATTTCCAGTCTCTGTTCGCGCGGTGTTCCCGTTTCATGCTGGCGATCCAGCAATTGCCGGTGCCCGTGATTGCCCGTGTTCAGGGCCTCGCGACCGCGGCTGGCTGCCAGCTGGTGGCGCAATGCGACCTGGCGGTGGCTGTCGACACGGCGCGTTTCGGCGTCAACGGCATCGATGCCGGCCTGTTCTGTGCGACGCCCAGTGTGCCGCTGGTGCGCAACATGGCGCCCAAGCTGGCCATGGAGATGCTCGTGACCGGCGAGTTCATCACGGCCGCCGAGGCGAAGGTCCGCGGAATGGTGAACCGGGTGGTCGAACCGTCGCAGCTTGACGCGGAAGTCGAGCGTCTGGTGGGTGCGATCCTGTCCAAGCCCCGTGAGGCGCTGGCCATGGGCAAGCAGCTGTTCCACCAGCAGCGGGAGATGGGTGTGGCTGGCGCCTACCAGCTGGCCAGCCAGACCATGGCGTACAACATGGTGCATCCGGTGGCGCAGGAAGGCGTGCAGGCCTTTATCGACAAGCGGGAGCCGCAATGGCCGACCTGAAACCCCACCTGCCGCGGGCCCAGGATCTGGACAGCTGGTTCGCGGCCCTGATGCAGACGTCGACGTTGACGGAGCTGGGCGTGCTGTTTGCCTGCGGTGCACTGGCCTGGGCCATCGTGTGGGTGGCGCGTCGCGCGGCCGAACCGCAAGGGCCATCGGTCCTGTTCGGTCGTCGCGTCATCGATGGTGTCCTGTTTCCGCTCATCTGGCTCAGCCTTGCGTATGTCGTTCAGCTGATGCTCGCCACCTGGCTTCCGCTGGCGCTGTTCCGGATCGCTGTGCCCGCGCTGGTCTCGCTGGCCGCCATCCGAACGGGTGTGAAGGTGCTGCAGGTGGCCTTCCATCAGACACCGTGGGTGCGCTGGCTGGAGCGCACGATCTCCTGGGTGGCTTGGCTGGCCATGGTCCTGTGGGTCAGTGGACTGCTGCCGCTGGTGTTGCACGAGCTCGACCAGATTCACTGGAAGGTCGGGTCCAGCAATCTCTCGATCCGCAACATCATCGAAGGGGGCCTGACCGCTGGTGCGGTGCTGATCCTGACCTTATGGATCTCGTCCGCGATCGAGGCACGGCTGCTGCGCTCGGCGACGGGCGGGCAGCTGTCGCTGCGCAAGGCCGTCAGCAACGCGATCCGTGCCCTGCTCATGTTCGTGGGCCTGCTGCTGGCGCTGTCGGCGGTAGGCATCGACCTGACCGCTTTGTCGGTTCTGGGCGGCGCGGTCGGCGTGGGCATCGGGCTGGGCCTGCAGAAGCTGGCCGCCAACTACGTCAGCGGCTTTGTCATCCTGGCCGAGCGCAGCATGCGCATCGGTGACAACGTGCGGGTGGACAACTTTGAGGGCAGGATCACCGACATCAACGCGCGCTACACGGTGATCCGGGCAGTGACCGGACGCGAATCCATCGTACCGAACGAGATGCTGATCAACAACCGGGTGGAGAACCTGTCCCTGGCTGATTCCAAGGTCTGGCAGTCCACCGTGGTGTCTGTAGCGTACGACAGTGATGTGGCGCTCGTCAGCCGCCTGTTGACCGACGCGGCCCTGGCCCAGGAGCGCGTCCTGCGCAACCCGGCCCCCAGCGCGGCGCTATCGGCCTTTGGCGCCGACGGGCTGGAGTTCACGTTGGGCTACTGGATCGAAGATCCGGAGAACGGACAGCTCAATGTGCGCTCGGCGATCAACGTCGCCATCCTGGACGCCTTTCAGCAGAACCACATCGAGATCCCGTTCCCGCAGCGCGTCATTCACCAGGCCGCGCGGGAATGAGGGCGGTCGCCCCGCTTGCTCAGTTCATGAACGAGGGCAGCCACAGGCTCAGCTGCGGAAAAGCCACGAGGATGGCCAGCATCATGACCTGAACCAGCACGAAGGACCACACGCCTCGGAAGATGTTGCCCAGACCCACTCGCGGCAACAAGGTGTTGATGACGAACAGGTTCATGCCGACTGGCGGCGAAATCAGACCGATCTGGATCACCATCACGATCAGCACGCCGAACCAGACCGGATCAAAGCCCAGCGCCACCACGATCGGGAAGAACAGCGGGATGGTCAGCAGCACCATGGTCAGCTCTTCCATGACCGTTCCCAGGATCACGTAGATCACCATCATCGCGCCCACGATCATCACCGGCGACAGGCCGAGGTGGGTGATCCATTCCTTGAGGTCGCCAGGCATGCTCGTGAAGTTGACAAAGTTGGCGAAGATCGTCGCCGCGATGAGCAGCGTGAACAGCATGGCCGTGGTGCGCGCGGACTCGATCAGCACGTCCAGGGTGGAGCGCACCGTGAGAGCCCGGCGCGCGACGGCGAACAGGAAGGCGCCGGCGGCACCGATGCCAGCGCCCTCGGTCGCGGTGAAGATGCCGCCATAGATGCCGCCCAGAACGACGATCACCAGCAACAACACCCCCCAGATGCCGCGCAAGGCCTTCCAGCGCTCCGCCCAGCTGAATTTCTCGCCGGCCGGGGCGTGCTCCGGGTCGCGCGAGGTCATGATCACCACGGTGACCATCAGCAGCGCGGCCGTCAGCAGGCCGGGGATGACGCCAGCCGCAAACAGCTTGCCGATGTTCGTTTCCGTCACGATGCCGTAGATGACCATGATCGTGCTCGGAGGAATCATGATGCCCAGGGTGCCGCCGGCGGCGATCACGCCGGTCGACAGCGAGTCGCTGTACCCCAGTTTTTTCATCGACGGATAGGCCACCTTGCTCATGGTGGCCGCGGTGGCGATCGACGAGCCGCAAATGGCGCCGAACCCGGCGCAAGCCGCGATCGTGGCATGGGCCAGGCCGCCGCGCAGGTGGCCGATGAACACGTAGGCCGCGTGAAACAGCTCATGAGCCAGTCCCGCTCTTGCGACGAAGTTGCCCATCAGGATGAACAAGGGGATGACTGACAGCGTATAGGCAAATCCGGTTTCCTGGACCACCTGCGCCGTGCTGGCCAGGGCGGCCCCCCAGCTGCGCGTCAGGCCGATGCCGACGATGCCGACCAGCCCCATGCCAAAAGCCAGCGGCACGCGCAGCAGCGCCAGCGCGAAGATGGCGATGAATCCGATCAGGGCCTCGGTCATAGCGTGCCCCCTTCGCTTTCTTCCATTCCTTGCGAGGGCCGGATCGTGAATGCCAGGTGCACCAGTCCGGTCAACATGCACAGCACGCTCATGCCGTAAATGAAAGGGGCCTTGAGGATCTTCAATTGCGCCGTGGTTTCACCGCTCTCCAGGAAGTTGCCACCGGTCTGCCACATCAGGACGCCCAGTCCCATCAGCGCGGCGCCGCACAACAGGTGCACCAGCACACGTTGCACCAGGCGTACGGCATCCGGCAGGTAGGGATCGAGCGAGTCGAAGACGACATGTTCACCGCGCAGGGACACCAGGGGCAAGGCAGCAAAGATCACCACGACCATCAGCAACTCGGTCAATTCCAGCGAACCGGTGATCGAATGGGAAAGGAGCTTGCGCCCGCCCACATCAAAGAAGGTCAGGGCCATGATGCCGAACAAGGCCACGCCGGCCAGCACGCCGCAAATGGTTTCGAGGAGCTTTTTCAAGTTGGAATCACCTGGTCAAACAGAAAAAAGGCGGCGCCCACCGTCAGTGGGGGCCGCCCGGTCAGCCGAGTATGTCGCTGATTTTACTTCTCGAGCTTGGCGATTTCCGCGCGGAATTCGGCCAGCACTTTGGCCGGGTTCTTCATGCCCTTGGCTTCGGCGCTTTTGATCCAGGCCTGCTCAAGGGGAGCGGTCTTTGCCTTGACGTCGGCTACGAACTTGGCATCGGCCTTGGTGACCACGACCCCGTTGGCCTGCATCAGGGCCAGGGCGCGCGTGTCGACCTTGTCCCAGCCGCGGCCGAAGATGCGGGCAGCGGTCTCGCCCGAAATGGCGTCCACGGCCTTTTTCTCTTCCGGGGTCAGCTTGTCGTACTTCGCCTGGTTCATCATGAACACGAAGCTGGTGTTGTACAGGCCCCCGGGGAAGGTGGTGGCATGGCGGATGATCTTGTCGATCTTGAAGGATTCGGTCGATTCGGCGGGGAACAGGGTGCCGTCCATGACGCCGCCCGCAAGCAGCTCATACGAGTCCGGCGCCGGCTTGAGCGTGACGTTCATGCCCAGCGACTTGGAAATCTCGTTCACCATGCCGCCGCCCACGCGGAATTTCAGTCCTCCCAGGTCGTCCACCTTGGCAATCGGCCGCTTGGTGTTGAACACGATGCCGGGGCCGTGGGTGAAGAAGGCCAGCACCTTGACCCCCTGGTGCTCAGCGGTGAACTCCGGGTATTTGGCGGCGATGCGGCTGTACGCGATGGAAAGGGGCTCCGAGGTGTTGCCCAGGAACGGCATCTCGGCCATCTGGGTGTAGACAAAGCGGCCCGGCGTGTAGCCATGCACGGTGAAGGAGATGTCGGCCAGACCGTTTTTGACGGCATCGTAGGTCCCCGGCGCAGCGGTGACACCGCGGGGCAGGAAGTTGCACTTCATCTTGCCGGAGGTGTTTTTCTCCAGCAAGTCACACCATTCTTTCTGGGCCATGCTGGCGGTATGCGTCGGGGCCAGCCAGCTCGAAACGGTGAATACCGTGTCGGCACGGGCCATTCCGGTGGTCATGGCGGCGGCAGCGGCGAGAAGGGAAAGGGCAAATGATTTCATCAGGGCACTCCAGGGGCGGTTTTGTTGCGCTGCAGACTGTAATCGACTCTATGGACCGCCGATGTCCAGACTTACCCGAATTAACCAACCTTGCGGTCGGTTAATCATTTGTCGTTCCGTTGACAGAAGGATTGGGTGCCTGCGTCTAAACTTGCAGCTGCCCGTGCCTATAATAAAAAGCACGATCGTTCGATTTTCTGTCGCAGTTCGCGCGCAGCCGGTCTTGCGTTCAACCTTGCACCTCTTTCAGCATCACTATCTGGAGCACACACTCATGAAAGTTCTTGTCCCCGTCAAACGCGTGGTTGACTACAACGTCAAAGTCCGGGTGAAGTCGGACAACACGGGGGTGGATATCGCCAACGTCAAGATGAGCATGAACCCCTTCGATGAGATTGCGATCGAAGAGGCGGTTCGGCTGAAGGAAAAAGGCGTGGCGACGGAAGTCATCGCCGTCTCATGCGGTGTGGCCCAGTGCCAGGAGACGCTGCGCACCGCCATGGCCATCGGCGCCGACCGCGCCATCCTGGTGCAGACCGACGTCGAATTGCAGCCGCTGGCCGTGGCCAAGCTGCTCAAGGCGCTGGTGGACAAGGAGCAGCCGGGTCTGGTGATTCTGGGCAAGCAGGCCATCGATGACGACTGCAACCAGACCGGCCAGATGCTGGCCGCGCTGGCCGACCTGCCCCAGGGCACGTTTGCCAGCAAGGTCGAAGTCGAAGGCGGTGTGGTCAAGGTCACCCGCGAGATCGACGGCGGCCTGGAAACCCTCTCCATGAGCCTGCCGGCCGTCATCACAGCCGACCTGCGCCTGAACGAGCCACGCTATGTCACCCTGCCCAACATCATGAAGGCGAAGAAGAAGCAACTCGACACGGTCACACCGGCCGATCTGGGCGTCGACGTCGCGCCACGCCTGAAGACGCTCAAGGTGTCCGAGCCGCCCAAGCGCGGCGCCGGCATCAAGGTGCCGGATGTCGCCACCTTGGTGGACAAGCTGAAGAACGAAGCCAAGGTCATCTGAAACAACAACAAAGACAAGGAGAAACCCACATGACATCCCTCGTTATTGCCGAACACGACAACACCTCGATCAAGGGCGCCACCCTCAATACCGTGACCGCGGCCCTGGCCTGTGGCGGTGACGTCCACGTGCTGGTCGCCGGCGCCAATGCCGGCGCGGCCGCCGCGCAGGCGGCGCAGATCGCCGGTGTGAGCAAGGTCATCCACGCCGACGGCGCGCAGTTCGCGCATGGGCTGGCGGAAAACGTCGCCGCCCAGGTGCTGGCGATTGCCGGTGCCTATTCGCACATCCTGTTCCCCGCCACTGCGGGTGGCAAGAACGTGGCGCCGCGCGTGGCCGCCAAGCTGGACGTCGCGCAGATCAGCGACATCACCAAGGTTGAAGCCGCCGACACCTTCGAGCGCCCGATCTATGCCGGCAACGCGATGGCCATCGTGCAAAGCGCGGATGCCACCAAGGTCATCACCGTGCGCACGACCGGTTTCGACCCAGCAGCCGCCACGGGCGGCAGTGCGGCCGTGGAAACCGTCGCCGGTGCGGCCGACAGCGGCAAGAGCTCGTTCCTGGGCAGCGAGATTGCCAAGAACGACCGCCCCGACCTGACCGCCGCCAAGATCATCGTCTCGGGTGGCCGCGCGCTGGGCAGCGCCGAGAAGTTCAACGAAGTCATGACGCCGCTGGCCGACAAGCTGGGCGCGGCCATCGGCGCCAGCCGCGCCGCGGTGGACGCGGGCTACGCCGCCAACGACCTGCAGGTCGGCCAGACCGGCAAGATCGTGGCGCCGCAGCTGTACATCGCCGCCGGCATCTCGGGCGCCATCCAGCATCTGGCCGGCATGAAGGATTCGAAGGTGATCGTGGCGATCAACAAGGACCCCGAAGCGCCGATCTTCTCCGTCGCCGACTACGGCCTGGAGGCCGACCTGTTCGTGGCCGTGCCGGAACTGGTCAAAGCGATCTGACACCGGTCGCGCTGAAAATGGCATCGTTCGCGATGCCATTTTCGTATTTGGATACCGAATTTCCCAGGAGACACCATGAGCTACATCGCACCCGTCAAGGACATGCTGTTCAACATCGAGCATCTGGCACGCATCGACCAGATCGCGCAGATCCCCGGATTCGAGGACGCCGGGCTCGAAACGGCCCAGGCCGTGCTGGAGGAGTGCGCCAAGCTCAACGAGAGCGTGATCGCGCCGCTGAACTGGGAGGGCGACAAGTACCCTTCGTCCTTCCATGACGGCAAGGTCACGACCACGCCAGGCTTCAAGGAGGCCTACCGCCAGTACACCGAAGGCGGCTGGCAGGGTCTTCAGCATCCGGCGGAATTCGGCGGCCAGGGCCTGCCGAAGATCATCGGCGCGGCGTGCGGAGAGATCCTGCAGGCGGCCAACATGAGCTTTGCCCTGTGCCCGCTGCTGACCGACGGGGCCATCGAGGCCCTGTTGACCGCCGGAAGCGACGATCTCAAGGCCATCTACCTGGAAAAGCTGATCTCCGGGCACTGGACGGGCACCATGAACCTGACCGAGCCGCAGGCCGGCAGCGACCTGGCCGCCGTGCGCACCCGCGCCGAGCCCCAGCCTGACGGCACGTACAAGGTGTTCGGCACCAAGATCTTCATCACCTACGGTGAGCACGACATGGCCGAAAACATCGTCCATCTGGTGCTGGCCCGGGTCGTCGGCGCACCCGAGGGCGTGAAAGGCATCTCGCTGTTCGTCGTGCCCAAGTTCATGGTCAAGGGCGATGGCAGCCTGGGTGGTCGCAACGACGTGCACTGCGTGAGCATCGAGCACAAGATGGGCATCAAGGCCTCGCCCACCGCCGTGCTGCAGTTCGGCGACCACGGCGGTGCCGTGGGCTATCTGGTGGGCCAGGAGAACCGCGGCCTCGAATACATGTTCATCATGATGAACGCAGCCCGCTATGGCGTGGGCGTGCAGGGCATTGCGGTGGCCGGGCGCGCCTACCAGAAGGCCGTCAACTACGCCAAGGACCGCGTGCAGAGCCGCCCGGTCGACGGCTCGATGAACACCAGCGCGCCCATCATTCACCACCCGGACGTGCGGCGCATGCTCATGACCATGCGCGCCTTCACCGAAGGCTGCCGGGCCATGGCCAGCGTGGCGGCCGCGGCTTTCGACGCGGCGCACCACCATCCGGACGCCGAGGTGCGCAAGCAGAACGCGACCTTCTATGAATTCATGGTGCCGCTGATCAAGGGCTACAGCACCGAGATGAGCCTGGAAGTGACCTCGCTCGGCGTGCAGGTGCACGGCGGCATGGGCTTCATCGAGGAAACGGGCGCTGCGCAGTACTACCGCGACGCCAAGATCCTGACCATCTACGAAGGCACGACGGCGATCCAGGCCAACGATCTGGTGGGCCGCAAGACGGCGCGCGATGGCGGGCAGACCGCCAAGGCGATCGCGTCACAGATCGAGGCGACCGAGGCCGAACTGATGCGCAATGGCAGTGGCGACGCCGAAGCCGTGGCCAAGCGGCTGCGCGCGGCGCGCCGGGCCTTCCTTGACGTCGTGGATTTCGTCGCCGGCAACAGCAAGGCCAGCCCCAATGCGGTGTACGCGGGCAGCGTGACCTATCTGCTGTTGGCGGGGAACCTGGTGGCGGGCTGGCAACTGGGGCGTGCCCTGCTGATTGCCCAGGAACAGATCGCCGAGGGCAAGGACGTGGATTTCATGAAGGCCAAGATTGCCACGGCCCGTTTTTACGCCGACCACATCCTCAGTCGCGTGCCGGGCCAGCGCGACAGCGTGGTGGACGGGGCGGACAGCGTGACCGCCCTGGCGCTGGAAGCGTTCTAAGACCGTCCGAAAGATCATCTTTCAATAGCAGGCTATGACCAGTTGACGCTGGGATAGCCTGTTTTTCATTCATATTTTCTTTCCCAGACGCCTGCCATGTCCCATCTGCCACCGCCTTTGAACCGCCTGCCGTTTCCGGTCATCGGGTCGCCCCTGTTCATCATCAGCAACCCGCAAATGGTGATCGAGCAATGCAAGGCCGGCGTGGTGGGGTCGATGCCCGCGCTCAATGCCCGGCCCGCGGCCCAGCTCGACGACTGGCTGGCCGAGATTACCGAGACGCTGGCTGCGTACGACGCGGCGCATCCGCAGGCACCCTCGGCCCCGTTTGCCATCAACCAGATCGTGCACAAGAGCAACGACCGGCTGGAGCAGGACATGGCCCTGTGCGCCAAGTACAAGGTGCCGATCGTCATCACCAGCCTGGGCGCGCGCGAGGACGTGAACCGCGCGGTGCAAGGCTGGGGTGGCGTGGTGCTGCACGACGTCATCAACAACGTGTTTGCCCACAAGGCCATCGAGAAAGGCGCCGACGGCCTGATCGTGGTGGCAGCAGGGGCGGGCGGCCATGCCAGCGTGAAGAGCCCGTTTGCCATGGTGCAGGAGGTGCGCCAGTGGTTCGACGGCCCGCTGGCGCTGTCGGGCTCGATCGCCAGCGGCGGCGCCATCCTGGCCGCACAGGCCATGGGTGCGGACTTCGCGTACATCGGCTCGGCCTTCATCGCGACGCACGAGGCGCGCGCGGTCGAGGGCTACAAGAAGATGATCACCGAGAGCGACTCCGACGACATCGTCTACTCCAACTTCTACACCGGCATCCACGGCAACTACCTCAAGGGCAGCATCCGCAATGCCGGCATGGACCCGGACAACCTGCCGGTGAGCGACCCGAGCAAGATGAATTTCTCCACCGGCGAGGGCGGCAAGACGGCCAAAGCCTGGAAAGACATCTGGGGCTGCGGCCAGGGCATCGGCGCGATCACCGAGGTGGTGAGCACCGCGGACATGGTCGCCCGCTTCAAGCGCGAGTACCGCGAGGCGCGCGAGCGCCTGCTGGCGATGCCGTACTGACCCGGCGCCAACGAGATCGGTCCCGGCAAAAAGGCCGCTCTTGACGGGCGGCCTTTTTTTTGCGCGCGGCGTGTCTCGAGCTCAGCCCGCGCACCCGCAACCGCTGCCCGAACCACACCCGGCCTGGGCCATGGGCTGGGGTTCAAAGCGGGGGAACAGCACGTTGTTTTCCAGGTGGATGTGGTTGATCAGGTCGTCGTGCAGCTGGGCGATGCCGGCGTACAGCGCGCGCCAGGTGTTGCAGGCGCCGTCCGGCGGGGTGGCGTCCTGGGTCATCCCCATCAGGTGCTCCAGCATTTCGCCGTGGCTGGTGTGCTCCTGGCGCATGATGCCGATGGGATAGGCAATCATCGCGGTGCCGCCGGCGCTCAGGTTGGGGAAGATGATCTGTTCTTCCTTTTCCATGTGGTCCAGCAGTTCTTCCTGGGCCTGCTCCAGCAAGTCCGCCAATCCGGTGGGCACGGCCGGGTGGTCACGATGCACGGCTTCGACACGGCGCGCCATGCGGATCAGTTCGGGCAGTTGCTCGCGGTGCACGGCGTGGTAACGCTCCAGGATGTGGTCGATCAGTTCGGGGGAAGTGCCGGCGGGCGGCGCATCGTCGCTGCGGTCCAACGCGGCCAGCTCCTGGACCAGCGTGC
Organism: Candidatus Skiveiella danica; assembly: GCA_016721925.1. GTDB lineage: Bacteria > Pseudomonadota > Gammaproteobacteria > Burkholderiales > Burkholderiaceae_C > Skiveiella > Skiveiella danica. The sequence continues at coordinate 175,736 of JADKHE010000003.1, read as the reverse complement.
TCAGGTCGATCTGCTTGTCCAGCGCAGCCTGGCGCAGGCTGATCTGGCCGCCGCAACAGAAGTCCAGCTTCAGACGACGGAAGATCGCCGTGGCGCCCGGCAGGGCAACCGCGATCTGGCCAATGGGCTGGTCCGCCAGCGCGGAGGGGACTTCAATGACCGGGGTCTCGATTCGTGCGTTCATGGCATGGCTTTCTTTAAGATTCATTTAAGATGCATATATTGTTCTATAAAATGCATTCCGTGTGAATCTTTAACCCTGTGCGCGGTCGGGTCATACCAATGCCGACGCTGCCACTGACCGGAGATCCTGCCCACCATGCGCCTGACCCAATGGACCGACTACAGCTTGCGCGTCCTGATGTATTGCGCCGCCAGCGAGGGGCGCGCCAACCCGGTCACGATCAGCGAGATCGCCCAGGCGCACGGCATCTCGCGCAGCCACCTGACCAAGGTGGTGGTAGAGCTCGCAGCCCACGGCCTGCTCGGGACGACCCGGGGTCGCGGCGGCGGGCTGCGGCTGCTCAAGCCGGCCGGTGAGATCGTGGTGGGGGAGGTGGTGCGCCTGAGCGAAAGCGACTTCACGATGGTGGAATGCTTCGACGGGGCGAGCAACCAGTGCCGCTTGGACGGCCATTGCCGCCTCAAGGGCGTGCTTGATGCCGCGCTCCAGGCCTATCTGCAGGTGCTCGATGGCGCCACCCTGGCGGACCTGGTGGCCACCCAGGACGCGCAGACACTGCACCCGCTGAAGCGCCCGCTCGCGCGTTCGCCGGGTCTGCCGCCGGCCCTGCCGCCTGGCTGAGCGGCCTTCGGGAAATCCCCGGGTCGTGCCGGGCCGGTGGCGGTCCCAAACGGGTGGATACTTGCTGCGTCCAGCGCCTGTCGGCCCTTCGCGCCGCCGCGCCCACCGTCATCAACCCAGGAGAAGCGTCCATGAGCATGCAAACCAAGTACCTGCTGAACGAAAGCCAGATGCCCAAGTTCTGGTACAACATCCAGGCCGACCTGCCCAAGCCCCTGCCGGCGGTGCTGCACCCCGGCACGCTGCAGCCGATCGGGCCGGCCGATCTGGCTCCGCTGTTCCCGATGGAGCTGATCCTGCAGGAGGTCAGCACCGAGCGCGAGATTGAAATCCCTGAGCCCGTGCGTGACATCTACAAGCTCTGGCGCCCCGCGCCGCTCTACCGCGCGCACCGTCTTGAAAAGGCCTTGGGCACGCCCGCCAAGATCTTCTACAAATACGAAGGCGTCAGCCCCGCCGGCAGCCACAAGCCCAACACCGCGGTGCCGCAGGCCTTTTACAACGCCGCGGCCGGTGTCAAGCGCCTGACCACCGAGACGGGCGCCGGGCAGTGGGGCACCTCGCTGGCCTTTGCCGGCAACGTCTTCGGGCTGGAGGTGCTGATTTTCCAGGTGCGCGTGTCCTACGACCAGAAGCCGTACCGGCGTGCCGTCATGGAAACCTACGGCGCGCGCTGCCTGCCGTCGCCCTCCACCGAAACCGTCTACGGCCGCAGCGTGCTGGCCCAGCGGCCGGACCATCCGGGCAGCTTGGGCATTGCCATCTCGGAGGCGGTGGAGCTGGCCGTGCAGCGCGAAGACACCAAGTACGCGCTGGGCTCGGTGCTGAACCACGTGCTGATGCACCAGACCATCATCGGCCTGGAAGCCATGGAACAGATGCAGATGGCCGACGTGTGGCCCGACGTGGTGGTGGGCTGCACCGGCGGCGGCTCCAACTTTGCCGGCATTGCCTTCCCGTTCATTGGCCATGGCCTGCGCGGCGGCCCCAAGCCACGCATCGTGGCGGTGGAGCCGGCGGCCTGCCCGTCGCTCACCCGCGGCAAGTACGCCTACGACTTCGGCGACACCGGCCACATGACGCCGCTGACCAAGATGCACACGCTGGGCAGCACCTTCACGCCGCCGGGCTTCCACGCCGGCGGCCTGCGTTACCACGGCATGGCGCCGCTGGTGTCGCACCTGAAAGAGCTGAACCTGCTGGAAGCCACCGCCTACACCCAGGGCCAGTGCTTTGAAGCGGGCGTGCTGTTTGCCCGTGCCGAAGGCATCGTGCCCGCGCCGGAAGCCAACCACGCCGTCAAGGGCGCCATCGAGGAAGCCCTGCGCTGCAAGCGCGAAGGCAAGAGCGAGACCATCCTGTTCAACCTCTGCGGCCACGGCCACTTCGACATGACGGCCTACCAGAAGTACTTTGCCGGCGAGCTGAAGGACGAGCAGTACGACGAGAAGGAACTGGCCATGGCCCTGTCGGGCCTGCCCAGCGTGCCCGAACCCGCCTGAGCGGGCGGCGCACCAACGGAAAACGCCGCGGATCCGCGGCGTTTTTTTATGCCCGGAACACTTCGAGCAGCCGGTCCAGCCCGCCCATGTCGATGGCCACCTTGGCCTGGGCGCGCACCCGGGGCTTGGCGCGGTAGGCCACCGAGAGGCCGGCCACGCCCATCATCTCCAGGTCGTTGGCGCCATCGCCCATGGCAATCGCCTGCGCGGGGTCGCAGCCGATCAGGCTGCAGGTGCGCAGCAGGGTTTCCTTCTTCATCGCGCCGTCGCAGATGTCGCCCCAGCTCTGGTCCAGCATGCGCCCGGTCAGCACGCCATTCACGATCTCCAGCCGATTGCTGCGCGCAAAGTCCAGCGCCAGGCGCTCGCGCAGGCGTTCGGCAAAGTAGGTGAAGCCGCCGCTGACCAGCAACACCTTCAGCCCGGCCGACTTGCAGGCCAGCACCAGCTCGGCCGCGCCAGGGTTGAGCTGCAGGCGCGAGCGGTAGACGTGGGCCAGGTGCGCCTCGGTCACGCCCTTGAGCAGCGCCACGCGCCGGCGCAGGCTCTCCTTGTAGTCGGTGATCTCGCCGCGCATGGCGGCCTCGGTGATGGCCGCCACCTCCGCCTTGCGCCCGGCGGCATCGGCAATCTCGTCCACGCACTCGATGTTGATCAGCGTGGAGTCCATGTCGAACGCGATCAGCTTGAAGTCGCGCAGGCGCAGCGGGGGCGTGAAACCCTGGATCACAAGGCCGGGGGCGAATTCGATGCGGGCGGGCATGGTGGGCGGTGGCTTCAAAGTTGATAGCGGAACATGACCATTTGGCGCTGGCATGTAGCCATTCTTGCCATAAATTCTATCTGTTCAGCTGGAAAGGGTACTCGATCAAGCAAGTGCAACGTTCGAGCGAAGCGGGCGACGACGGCAGAATGCCAGGCCGGGGCCGGGTGGCCCGCCATTGCTGCTCCGATTGAACGAAGGGTTTGGAATTGCTACAGCCCCGCCTTCGCCTTGAAACTGGATGGCAAGGCTTCGTAGTCGTCCGCTCGTGGCATGGCCTGATAGGTCGTGAGAACCTCGATCGGCGGGATGACAAGTTTCCTGGCGTCCAGATCGAGGAAGCCGCCTGTGCTCGTCACTCTGGCTGCCAGTTGGCCGTCGGCGCGGAGGAAGTCGTTTCGGACTTTGAACCGACTACCATCCGGGGCAAGACCGGCCAGAGCAACCGTGATGGAGATCTCCTCCATCCACTGGATCTCTCGACGGTACTCGACTTCGTCCTTCATCACGACCCACGAGATGCGCAGGCGCATGAGTTCTGGAAGCGATAAGCCGTTCTCGGTGAAGAATGCCATGCGAGCGTCGACAGCCCGGTTAAGGTAGGCCGTGTTCGCCATGTGCGCATTGAAATCCATGTCTGCCCAACTGGCAGTGAGCTTGTGGACGTAGTTTGGAAGGGCCAACTGCATCTCCTCGGGTGTACTGAAGCTCTTGGAGTGTGGAATCGGAAGGGCGTGCCCAACTGTGAGGCCTGACGCAATTCAGGCGACCGCCAAATCTGGTTGGCCAGTATAGGCGACGGGATATCCCCTGGACCCCAGTCTGAAGGTCCTGGCTTTTTCCGTCGGCATAGCAGGGAGGCCATGCGTAGCACCGTTTCCAGACTCGCCGATTGCAGCCCAGGACCGCATTAACCAGTCGTCTATCCTGGCGGCCCCCCGGCAGACTCAGATGATTTGTCCTCGCTGGGCAAGGTCAATTTGGATCGACTTTGGCAAGCCAGCGACGCGCCAAGCAGAGTCCGGGGCCGTGGCGTCCGTCGATTTCTGGGCCTTTGACAGCATGAGGCGGGCGCGATGGCGCTGGAATCTGCCGGCAGGGACTCACAATCACTCCCGAATAAATAGCGCATGATGACCATTCCGTGCTGGGATGATGCCATTTTGATGCTGAAAATGGCTCGGAAAGGCTCTCTTAGCCAGCCTCAGCCGTGGGAGGGGCCTGCATATGCCGTTCGGGCATGCTGAAACAGCCTCCTCAGGGCAGAAACTTCCGCCAGGTGCCGATGTTGTACACGTCGGGATAACCGTTTTTCTTCAGCAGCAGTTTCGCCATGCCGCTGCGCGATCCGCTGGCGCAGCCGACGACGACGGGGGACGACTTGGGTATTTCGCCCAGCCGGCTGCTCAGTTCCTGCAAGGGGACATTCAGGGTGCCGGGGGCGTGGCCACTGGCATATTCGCCGGCGCTGCGCACGTCCACCAGGGTGGCGCCGCGTTGTCTGAGTTCGGGCAGCAGGCCGGCGACTTTTCGGGCGTTCCACCATTTGTAGCCAAACCAGAGCGCCAGCGCCAGAAACGGCCAGTATTGCTTGAATGCGTTTGAGAAATCCATATCGATCCCAGTATGAAAGTTGACTGTCCGTGTTGATGTATCACGCAGAGAGACGGGTGTGCGCCTACGGCGCGGCCGCCACGGGTGTGCCTAGCGATCTCAGCACATCGCGCACCATCTGCGCGCGGGCTACTGCGGAAGGCAGTTCGCGCTCGATGCGCAATTTCTCGTTGCCAACCAGCTTGATGTGCCGGTTCTTCTGGATCAGTTCGATGATGCGCATCGAATCGACCGGCGGGTTGGGCTTGAACGTGATGTGGATGACCCCCGGCGCCGCGTCCACCTTCACCACGCCGTAGGGCTGGCTCAGCACGCGCAGGCGGTGCACGTCGATCAGCGTCTGGGCCTGCGCCGGCAGCTTGCCGAAGCGGTCGACGATTTCTTCCAGCAGGGCGTCGATCTGGTCCGCCGTCTTCGACGTGGCCAGCTTCTTGTAAAACGACAGGCGCAGGTGCACGTCGCCGCAGTAGTCGTTGGGCAGCAGGGCCGGGGCGTGCAGGTTGATGTCGGTGGTGACGGACAGCGGCGCCAGCAGGTCGGGCTCCTTGCCGTTCTTCAGGCAGCGCACGGCCTCGGCCAGCATCTCGTTGTAGAGCTGGAAGCCCACTTCGAGCATGTTGCCGCTCTGTTTCTCGCCCAGCACCTCGCCGGCGCCGCGAATTTCCAGGTCGTGCATGGCCAGGTAGAAGCCGGAGCCGAGCTCTTCCATCGACTGGATCGCGTCCAGCCGCTGCTGGGCCTGCTTGGTCAGGCCCTCGGTGTCAGGCACCATCAGGTAGGCATAGGCCTGGTGGTGGCTGCGGCCCACGCGCCCGCGCAGCTGGTGCAGCTGGGCCAGGCCGAACTTGTCGGCGCGGGCCATCACGATGGTGTTGGCGGTGGGCACGTCGATGCCGGTCTCGATGATGGTGGAGCACAACAGCAGGTTGGTGCGCTGGGCCACGAAGTCGCGCATCACGCGCTCGAGCTCGCGCTCGGGCATCTGGCCGTGGGCCACGGCGATGCGCGCTTCCGGCAGGATCTCTTCGAGTTTCTGGCGCCGGTTCTCGATGGTCTCCACCTCGTTGTGCAGGAAGTAGATCTGCCCGCCGCGCTTCAACTCCCGCAGCACGGCCTCTCGGATCACGCCGTTGCCCTCGTTGCGCACAAAGGTCTTGATGGCCAGGCGCCGCTGCGGCGCGGTGGCGATCACGCTGAGGTCGCGCAGGCCCTCCAGCGCCATGCCCAGCGTGCGGGGAATCGGCGTGGCGGTGAGCGTGAGCACGTCCACCTCGGCGCGCAGGGCTTTCATCTGTTCCTTGTGGCGCACGCCAAAGCGGTGCTCCTCGTCGATGATCAGCAGGCCCAGGTTCTTGAAGTGGGTGGATTCGCTGAGCAGCTTGTGCGTGCCGACCACGATGTCCACGCTGCCGTCGGCCAGGCCCTTGAGCGCGGCGTTGACCTCCTTGCCGGAGCGAAAACGCGACACCTCGGCCACCTTGACCGGCCACTTCGAAAAGCGGTCCACCAGCGTCTGGTAGTGCTGCTCGGCCAGCAGCGTGGTGGGCGCAAGCAGCGCCACCTGCTTGCCGCCGGTGACGGCCACGAAGGCGGCGCGCAGGGCCACCTCGGTCTTGCCGAAGCCGACGTCGCCGCAGACCAGGCGGTCCATCGGGCGCGGGCTGATCATGTCCTGGATCACGGCGTGGATGGCGGCGTTCTGGTCGGCGGTTTCCTCAAAGCCGAAATCGGCGGCAAAGGCCTCGTAGTCGTGCGGCGAGTAGCGGAAGGCATGGCCCTCTCGGGCGGCGCGCCGGGCGTAGATGTTCAGCAGCTCGGCGGCGGCGTCGCGCACCTGCTCGGCGGCCTTGCGCCGGGCTTTTTCCCACTGGCCGCTGCCCAGCTTGTGCAGCGGCGCCTCGTCGGCGCTCACCCCTGTGTAGCGGCTGATCTGCTGCAGCTGGCTGACCGGCACGTACAGCACGGCCTTGTCGGCGTATTCGAGGTGCAGGAACTCCTGCAGCGCGGGCTCGCCGTTCGCGTCCTTCTCGCCCAGGTCCAGGTTGATCAGGCCCCGGTAGCGGCCAATGCCGTGGGCGGCATGCACCACCGGGTCGCCGACGTTGAGCTCGGCCAGGTCCTTGATCAGCGCCTCGACGTCGCTGACCTGCTCCTGCTTCTTGCGCCGGCGCGCGGTGGGGCCGGCGGCGAACAGCTCGGTCTCTGTTACCAGGTCCAGGCCGTCGTCCACCCAGGCGAAGCCGGTGGTCAGCGCGGCGGTGGCGATGCCGACTTTCTCCGTGCTGGTCTGGAATTCGGCCAGCGAGTCGAAGGCGGGCGGGTTGACGCCGCTGGCGCGCAGGAAGTCGAGCAAGCTTTCGCGCCGGCCGTCGCTCTCGGCCAGCAGCAGCACCCGGTTGGTCGTGGCGCGCAGGTGGGCCTGCAGACGGGCCAGCGGCTCGTCGGCGCCGCGCACCACGGTGAGGTCGCCGAGCTTCTGGAAATAGGCACTGTCCTCGACGTCGTTGACGCCCGAGCCGGCGCCCCCCCCAGAACCACCACAGCAGGACGGATCGCGAGCTGGGCGTGTTCGTTGGCGCGGGCGTAGAAGGGCTCGATGCCCAGGAACAGCGCCTCGGGCGCCAACACCGGGCGTTCGGGGTCGCCCTGCACCAGGCGGTAGCGCTCCTTGGTGTCCTGCCAGAAGTGCTGGAAGGCCGGCTCCAGGTCGCCGTGCAGCACCACCGTGGCGTCGGCGCCCAGGTAGTCGAACACGGTGGCGGTGTCGTCGAAGAACAGCGGCAGGTAGTACTCGATGCCGGCCGTGGCCACGCCATTGCCAATGTCCTTGTAGATGCGGCTCTTGGTCGGGTCGCCTTCGAGCAGTTCGCGCCAGCGGCTGCGGAACTTGGCGCGCGCGCCGTCGTCCATCGGGAACTCGCGGCCGGGCAGCAGGCGGACCTCGGGCACCGGGTACAGGCTGCGCTGGCTGTCGGGGTCGAAGGTGCGGATGCTGTCGATCTCGTCGTCGAACAGGTCGACGCGGTAGGGAACAGGGCTTCCCATGGGGAACAGGTCGATCAGCCCGCCGCGCACCGCGTACTCGCCGGGGCTTACCACCTGGGTGACGTGGCTGTAGCCGGCCAGGGTCAGCTGGCCCTTGAGCCTGGCCTCGTCGAGCTTCTGCTTGACCTTGAAGTGAAAGGTGTAGCCCGCCAGGAAGGCGGGTGGCGCCAGCCGGTACAGGGCGGTGGTGGCCGGCACGACCACCACGTCGGCGCCGGTGTCCTTGTCGCGCTGCTGGATGCGCCACAGCGTGGCCAGGCGCTCGCTGATCAGGTCCTGGTGCGGCGAGAAGGTGTCATAGGGCAGGGTCTCCCAGTCCGGAAACAGCGCGCAGCGCAGGTCCGGCGCAAAGAAGGCCATCTCGTCGATGAGGCGCTGCGCGTCGGTGGCGTCGGCGGTGACGATGGCCGTCAGTCGACGGGCCGCCTTTTCGCGGGTGGCCAGCTGCGCCAGCAACAGGGAATCGGCCGAGCCGGCCGGGCGGGGCAGGGTGTAGCGCCTGCCGGGCACAAGTTTGGGTAGGTCCATGGAAACCGAAAAAGCCAAGCACCCCCCGGCCGGGATTGGCGGGGGGTGCAGGTGTTCTGTAAGGATGTCGATTCTAGAATGGGCACCCGCTCATGACCGAACCGCTTCATTCCACGTCGCCTGCCGACGCCGCCCGCCTGTTCGCCCTGATTCCGTGCGCCGGCAGCGGCTCGCGCGCCGGCACCGCCCAGCCCAAGCAATACCAGGTGATCGCCGGACAGCCCATGGTGCTGCATACGCTGGCCGCGTTCAGTGGCGTGGCGCGGCTGACCGGCTGCCTGGTGGTCGTGGCGCCGAGCGACAGCGTCCTGAACGTCGATGACTCGCGCACGGTGGTGGTGCCCTGTGGCGGCGCCACCCGTGCCGAGAGTGTGCTGAACGGCCTGGAACACCTGCTGGCCCACGGCGTTCGAGCGCAGGACTGGGTGCTGGTGCACGATGCGGCGCGCTGCCTCGTGACACCGGCGCAGATCAATGCCTTGATCGACGCCTGCCAAGGCGATGCAGTCGGCGGGCTGCTCGCGCTGCCACTGGCGGACACGCTCAAGAACGCGCAGGGCGAGCGCGTGTCCGGCACGGTGGATCGGGCCGACAAGTGGCTGGCCCAGACGCCCCAGATGTTCCGCGTGGGCGCACTGTCGGTGGCCCTGCGTCGCGCCCTTGCCGTTGCCGGAGCTGGCATCACGGATGAATCCAGTGCCATGGAAGTCCTGGGCCACGAGCCGATGCTCGTGCGCGGCAGCGCGCACAACTTCAAGGTGACCTATCCTGAGGACTTTGCCCTGGCCGAAGCCATCCTGAATAACCGAGTCCCATGAACACACCCATCAATTTCCGTATCGGCGAGGGCTGGGACGTCCACGCCCTGGTGCCGGGCCGCCCGCTGGTCATCGGCGGGGTCACCATCCCGCATCCCGTGGGCCTGCTCGGCCACTCCGATGCCGACGTGCTGCTGCACGCCATCACCGACGCGCTGCTGGGGGCGGCCGCTCTGGGCGACATCGGCGCGCATTTCCCCGATACCGACCCGGTTTTCCGGGGCGCCGACTCGTTGCGCCTGCTTGCCGAGGCCGTCCGGCGGGTGCGCCAGGAGGGGTGGCAGGTCGGCAATATCGATTGCACCGTCGTGGCCCAGGCACCCCGGATGGCGCCGTACCGCGAGGCCATGCGCGACGCCATTGCCCGGGCCCTGGGCATCGAGCCCGGGCAGGTCAACGTGAAGGCCAAGACCGCTGAAAAACTGGGGCCGGTGGGGCAGGGCCAGAGCATCGAGGCGCGCGCCATCGCGCTCATTTATCGATAGCATAATACTACCACCTGACGCTGGGTACCCGTCAATAAAAGCTCAAATTTCCTTGGCTGGCGGCTATTTGGCGGCTTGCAGCTTGATGTGCGCCGCCAGACCACCCGAACTGCTGTTGGCCAGTGCGAAACTGCCGCCCATGCGCTGCACCGTCTTGTCGACGATCGACAGCCCGAGGCCGGCGCCGGTGGCCGCGGTGCGGGCCGCGTCGCCGCGGAAGAAGGGCTTGGTCAGCTTGTCCAACGCCTCCGGCGACACGCCGATACCGTGGTCGCGCACCTTGATCAGCACCCAGTCCTCGCGCTGGCGCGCGGCGATCTCCACCACCGCCACACCCGTCTGCGGCGACTTGCCGTAGCGCCGGGCGTTCTCCAGCAGGTTGGACAGCACGCGCGCCAACTCGACTTCGTCGGCCATGACCCGAAGATGGGGGTTCACATCGGTGCGGATGACGATGTCGTCCGCATGGCGAAACGGATAGGCGCAGGCCTCCACCACGTCGGCCAGTGAGACGGTGGACAATGCCGCCAGGCCCGGGCGCGCGTATTCGAGGAACTTGTCGATGATCGCGTCAAGCTGGGCGATGTCGGCAATCATGTGGTTGCGGGCGTCTTCGTCAGCCACACTCATTTCGGCTTCGAGCCGTAGCCTTGCCAGCGGCGTGCGCAGGTCGTGCGAGATGCCGGCCAGCATCACCGCGCGGTCCTGCTCGATCTTGGCCAATTGCTCGGCCATGCGGTTGAAGCCGATGTTGACTTCGCGGATCTCGCTGGTGGCTACCTTCTCGTCAAGGTGGCTGGCGTCGAAGTCGCCGCCGCGCACCCGGCTGGCCGCGAAAGACAGCTGCTTCAGCGGCTGGTTGATCAGCCGAGCGATGAAGGCCGCGCCGGTCAGCGACAGGGCCGCGGCCACCACCAGCCAGATCATCCAGGTCTTGCTGCCGAGCGGGCTGACGCGTGAGCGGTCCACCTGCAGCCAGTAGCTGTCCCTCTCGATCAGGAATCCGACCCAAAGCCCCTCCGTGCCGTTGACCCGGCTGGCCACCACGGTGCCGGGCCCGAGGCGGCGCGCCAGCTCGTCGCTGATGCGCTGGTCCAGGTCGTTCTGGGTGAATGGGTCCCAACGGTCGCCGGGCTCGCGCGGCAGGATGCGCAGTGCCTCCTGGTCCGCCAGCGTCTTGATCAGGGATACCCGCGCGATGGCGTCCGAGTGGATCAGCGCGGCGCGGCTGAGGTTGACCAACGAGGCCACCTGCTGCGCGGCCAGGATGGCGCGGGGTTCGTATTCGAGCGCCCGAAAGGTCTGCAACCACGCCACTGTGCTGCCTACCAGCAGCAGCGCCAGCATGAAGAAGGTGCGCCAGAAGAGGCTCAGGCCCAGGCGGGGGCGCGACTCGAGCGGCGCTGGCGCCGTCTCCAGCGGAATCGCCCCGGAATGCCCGTCCGCTCGTGCTGCGGATGCTGGACGTGCCGTCTTTCGTTTCAGCGTGAACAAGGCCGTGCCCGGTTCAGCCCGCGCCATCCGGCACGAACACGTAGCCCACCCCCCAGACGGTCTGGATGTAGCGCGGCGCCGCCGGATCCTGCTCGATGAGCTTGCGCAGGCGAGAGACCTGGACGTCGAGGCTGCGGTCAAACGGCTCGAACTCCCGGCCGCGCGCGAGCTGGGCCAGTTTTTCACGCGACAGCGGCTGGCGCGGATGGCGGGCCAACGCCTTGAGCATCGCAAACTCGCCGGTGGTCAGCGGCAGCTCTTCACCGTTGCGGCGCAGCAGTCGCGCGCCCAGGTCGAAGGTGAACGGGCCGAACACCAGGACTTCGCTCTCGCTGGAGGGTGCACCTGGCGCCTCCGGCGACGGCCTGCGCCGCAGGACGGCGTGGATCCGCGCCAGCAGTTCACGCGGGTTGAACGGCTTGCCAAGGTAGTCATCGGCGCCGACTTCCAGCCCGACGATGCGGTCGACATCCTCGCCCTTGGCGGTCAGCATGATGATGGGCGTGCGGTCGTTGGCGGCACGCAGCCGCCGGCAGATCGACAACCCGTCTTCGCCCGGCATCATGAGGTCCAGCACGATCAGATCGACCGTCTCGCGCAGGAGGATGCGGCTCAGGGCCTTGCCGTCTTCGGCCACCATGACTTCGAATCCTTCCTGCGTGAGGTAGCGACGGAGCAGATCCCGGATGCGTGCGTCGTCGTCGACGACCAGGATCTTGTCGGTGCGGGCGGTATGGGCATTCATGGTGTGGGTCTGAATTTGTAACAGAGCCGATTCTGTGCGAGTTGGCGTCAGCCAGACCCGGTTTGGTGCTCGCCTTTTCACACTGTTACAAATATGATGGCGCCGCCAGCATCGCTGCAGTCAAACTGCATGGAACCGAGGGTGAAAGGATCACCGCCCGGGTGATCCCTTCTTGCCCATTCCGCCAGTTCCTTCCCTTATCCAACCTTGAATTAGTCATGAAACTCTTCACGCGCCTGTATGTCTCGATCGCTCTGATGTCCTGCGCCGGCATGCTGCAAGCCCAGGGCACGGCCGTGGCGCCACCCCAGAACGTCGCTCAACTCTCCGCCAGCGGAGCGGTCGAAGTGGTGCAGGACATGCTGGCGATGACCTTGAACACCACGCGCGAGGGTTCGGATCCAACGACCGTGCAGACCCAGCTGAAAACAGCGCTGGACGCGGCACTGGCCGAGGCCAGGAAAGCGGCCTTGCCCGGACAGCTGGATGTGCGCACCGGCCAGTTCAGCCTGTATCCGCGCTACGGGCGCGAGGGCAAGATCAGCAACTGGGTGGGCTCGGCCGAACTGGTGCTCGAAGGCCGGGACTTCACACGGATCAGCACCACGGCGGGCAAGATCCAGGGCATGGCCGTGGCGCAGACGTCATTCAGCCTCAGCCGCGAACAACGGGAGCGGGTGGAAGGCGAGGCGCAGGCCCTGGCCATCAACCGGTTCAAGGCCCGGGCCGCTGATGTGGCGCGGGGTTTTGGCTTTTCCGCCTACACCCTGCGTGAAATTGCCGTGAACAGCAACGATCAGGGGGGCTTCCCGCGACCGCGCATGATGGCCATGGAAGCCAAGGCGGCGTCCGACGCGCCCGTTCCGGTCGAGGCGGGGCGCAGCACGGTGCAGGTGACGGTATCCGGCTCGATCCAGATGCGCTGAGGGCCAAAAGCCAGCCTTTCCAAGCCTTTCCCAGCGCGGAATGGTCGTTGTCAGCTATTGTTTACGTAGCGAACTGAGCCCGGCTTATTGCGCGATCCAGCCGCCGTCCATGGTCCAGGCGACGCCGCGCACGTTGTTGCCGGCGCTCGAGCAGAAGAAGACGGCCAGTTCGCCCAGCTCATCGGGCGTGGTGAACTGCATCGAGGGCTCTTTCTCGCCCAGCAGGACCTTTTTCGCCTCGTCATTGCTGATGCCCAGCGCGGCGGCCTTCGCATCCACCTGTTTCTGAACGAGCGGCGTCAGCACCCAGCCGGGACAGATCGCATTGCAGGTGACCCCGGTGGTGGCGTTTTCGAGCGCCGTCACCTTGGTCAGTCCGACAATGCCGTGCTTGGCGGCCACGTAGGCGGACTTCTCGGCCGAGGCCACGAGGCCGTGCACCGAGGCCACGTTGATGATGCGGCCCCAATCGGCCTGGCGCATGGCGGGCAGCGCCAGGCGCGTGGCATGGAAGGCGCTGCTCAAGTTGATCGCGATGATGGCATCCCAGCGCTCGACGGGAAAATCCTCGATGCGAGCAACATGCTGAATGCCGGCGTTGTTGACCAGAATGTCGACGCGGCCGAATTCGGCGGCGGCGTAGGCCATCATGGCCTCGATCTCCCCCGGCTTGCTCATGTCGGCGCCGTGGTACCCCACCTTGACGCCCAACGCGGCAATCTCGGCGCGCGGGCCCTGGTTATCGCCAAAGCCGTTGAGCACGATGTTCGCGCCCTGGCGCGCCAGCGCCTTTGCAATCCCCAGGCCGATGCCGCTGGTGGAGCCGGTAACGAGGGCGGTTTTGCCTTTCAGCATGATGTGATCTCCAATTGAATTACGATGCAGACGAGCGAATCTGGAACCCGCATTTCACCATGACTGAACCTACGCTGAATTACGTACCGTGCCCCGATGCGGCGGGCGGCCACCGCATGGCTTACTGGCAGTGGGGCCAGGCTTCAGCGCCGCATCTGCTGGTTTGCGGACACGGACTTGCGCGCCAGGGTCGCGATTTCGACACGCTGGCACGAGAGCTGGTGGCCCGTGCCGACGGCCCGATTCGCGTGGTCTGCCCTGACGTGGTCGGGCGCGGGCGCAGCGACTGGCTGAAAGATCCGATGGGCTACCAGATACCGACCTACGTGGGCGACATGCTGGCACTTCTGGCAGAGCTGCATCAACAGGCGCCGATCGGCAACCTGGACTGGGTGGGAACCAGCATGGGCGGGCTGATCGGACTCCTGCTGGCGGGCCAGCCGGACCTGCCGCGGCCGGCACCGGTTCGTCGTCTCGTGCTCAACGACGTGGGGCCGGTGATCGAGTGGCGGGCGTTGCTGCGCATTGGCGAGTACATCGGCCAGGTCGGCCATTTCGATTCGGTGCAGCAGGCTGCGGATGCGATGTGGCTGGTGTCCACGACCTTTGGCCCGCACACGCCCGAGCAGTGGCTTGCGCTTTCGCAGGCCATGGTGCGCCCCAGCCCCGATGGCGGGTTCACGCTTCACTACGACCCCGCCATCGCCGTGCCACTGAGGACCGTGACGCAGCAAGCGGCGCAGCAAGGCGAGGCGGTGCTCTGGCAGCTCTACGATGCGGTGCCGTCCGAGACCCTGCTGCTGCGCGGCGCGCTGTCCGATCTGCTGTCGCGGCAGACCGCCGAGGCCATGACAAGGCGCGGCCCCAAGGCCCGGCTCGTGGAGATCGAAGGGGTCGGGCATGCGCCCACGCTCATCGCGCAGGAGCAGATCGACGTGGTCGCTTCGTTCCTTCTGAATCCTTGAGTGCGGGTTTGGCCATGAAGATTCCCGCGGTGCAAATCCCGCCGTCGACCCTTGGTCAGGCGTCCGCACAACCGTCCCTGCCTCAGGTGCTGGCGGCGACGGCCGGCGCGCTGGCGGAATCCGCAGATGCCTTGGCACGCGCGCGCAGTTTTGCGGAGCCATTGATCGCGCACGAGGCGCTGGATTCCGGCGAGAGCATGATGGCTCATGCCGATGCGGTGGCCGCCATTCTGCGGTCCATCGGCGGCTCGCAGGCCATGCAGGCGGCCAGCTACCTGGTGTATGCGGGGGAACATCTCAATCATCCGCTGGAAGTGATCACGAAGGCGTTTGGCGAGAGCTTTGCCAGCCTGGCGGTGGAGACCGCCAAGCTGGTGCGCGTCCAGCGCCTTTCCCGGGAAGCGCAGAGCGATGCTCAGCTGGTCGACGATCCGAAGCTGCAGACCGAGAACGTGCGCAAGATGTTGCTGGCCTTCAGCCGCGATCTGCGGGTGGTGATGCTGCGGCTGGCCTCGCGCCTGCAGACGCTGCGTTATCACGCTGCCAGCCGCCAGACGGTGTCGCCGGTACTGGCGCGCGAATCCCTGCAGGTGTTTGCGCCGCTGGCCAATCGGCTGGGCATCTGGCAGATCAAGTGGGAAATGGAAGATCTCGCCTTTCGCTTTCTCGAGCCCGAAACGTACCGGCAGGTGGCGCGCCTGCTCGACGAAAAGCGTGCCGAACGCGAGAGCGGTGTGGAGCGATTGCGGGAGGGCTTGGCCGCTGAACTGCAAGGGCAGGGTATTCGCGCGACGGTCCAGGGCCGGCCGAAGCACATCTACAGCATCGTGCGCAAGATGCGTGGCAAGGCGCTCGACTTCGACCGCGTGTTCGACATCCGGGCGCTGCGGGTGGTGGTGCCGACCATTCCTGACTGTTACGCAGCGCTGAGCTGGGTGCACTCGCGCTTCACGCCGGTCATCAACGAGTTCGATGACTACATTGCGCGTCCCAAGCCCAACGGGTACCAGTCGCTGCACACGGTGGTGCGCGATGCGGCCGGCAAGCCGGTCGAGGTGCAGATCCGCACGCAGGCGATGCACGACCATGCCGAGCACGGCGTGGCGGCGCACTGGGCCTACAAGGAGGCCGGCACCAAGGGCTACGCGGGCGTGACCGCCGCGGGTGAATACGACGCCAAGATCGCGGTCCTGCGCCAGCTGCTGGCCTGGGAGCGCGACCTGTCCGGTTCGGTGCAGGACAAGGGCCTGTTTGACGATCGCATCTACGTGCTGACACCCGATGCCGCAGTCGTGGAGCTGCCCAAGGGGGCCACACCCGTGGATTTTGCGTACACGGTTCACACCAACCTGGGCCATCGCTGCCGGGGCGCGCGCGTCGATGGGGCGATGGTCTCGCTGAACACTCCGCTGCAAAACGGCCAGACCGTTGAGATCACCACGGTTCGCGAAGGCGGCCCGTCGCGCGACTGGCTGAACGCGGAGCTGGGCTATCTCGTCAGCCACAGGGCCCGCGCCAAGGTGCGCGCCTGGTTCAACGCCCAGGTCCTGCACGAGACCGTGGCCCGAGGTCGTGAGGCCGTCGAGAAGCTGCTGCAGCGCGAGGGCAAGACTGCCTTCAAGCTGGAGGACCTGGCGACCCAGCTGGGCTTCAAGTCGGCAGATGCGCTGTTCGAGGTGGTCGGCAAGGATGAGTTTTCCCTGCGCACGATCGAGACCTTGCTGCGGCCGCCGGCACCGGTGCTGGCGCCAGACGACTATCTGCTGCTGAAAAAGTCTCGCCATGGCGAGAAGACGCCGAAGGGCGGCGTGCTGGTGGTGGGCGTCGATTCGCTGATGACCCAGCTCGCCAGGTGCTGCAAGCCGGCGCCGCCGGATGTGATCGGCGGCTTTGTCTCGCGGGGCAAGGGTGTGAGCGTGCACCGGGCCGACTGCAGCAATTTCAGGGAGTTCGCGGCACGCCATGCGGAGCGCGTGATTCCGGTCGAATGGGGCACGTCGAGCGGTGCCGAACTTGCCGTCTATCCGGTGGATGTGGCGGTCGAGGCCGCCGACCGGCAGGGGCTGCTGCGCGACATCTCCGAGGTGTTTGCCAAGGAGAAGATGAATGTGATCGGGGTCCAGACCCAGTCGGTCAAGGGCACCGCGTGGATGACCTTCACGGTCGAGGTGCAGGACTCGGCGAAGCTTGCCAAGGTGCTGGGCGTGGTTCGCGAAGTGCCGAACGTGCGCTCGGCGCGCCGGCGATGATGGCCGCCAGGCCATTCGTTCGGTGAAGGGAAAAAAGATCGGCGCGGCCTGGCTGCATCATTCTTTCCTGCTATACTTGCGGTCTCGGACAAACTTAGGCGCGTAGCTCAGCTGGTTAGAGCACCACCTTGACATGGTGGGGGTCGTTGGTTCGAGTCCAATCGCGCCTACCAATTTCCTTTTCGCACACAACAGACGCTCAGGGTAAACCTTGGGCGTTTTGTCTTTGGCTCTTTCATAGAATGTGTTGCGGTGCAGTATGCGACCACGCACCCACCATCCCGCGAGCCGACCGAGGAGTCTTTCAGTGTCACCCAAATCAGCAGCCAGTGGACAGCCCTCGCTGCGCGTCATCAAGAAGTATCCCAACCGCCGGCTGTATGACACCGAAACGTCGACCTACATCACGTTGGCGGAGGTCAAGGATCTGGTGATGTCGGGCGAGGCGTTCGTGGTGCGCGACGCAAAGACCAATGACGATCTGACCCGCAGCATCCTGTTGCAGATCATTCTTGAAGAAGAATCGGGCGGTGCGCCCATGTTCACCGAGGCCGTGCTCGCCAACATCATCCGTTTCTACGGCCACGCCATGCAAGGTTTCATGGGTTCTTATCTCGAGAAGAACATCGAGGCCTTCACCGAGATGCAGGCCCGGTTGGCCGAACAATCCAAGGGTCTCTCGCCCGAAATGCTGACCAAGTTCATGAGCCTGCAGTCGCCCATGCTGCAAGGCATGATGGGCAACTACGCGGACCAGTCCCGCGGGATGTTCGAGCAAATGCAGAAACAGGCGGAGCAGATGTTTGGAGCGTTCGGATTAAAGCGTTAAGCCAGTCCGGAACTGGGACAATGCAGGCATGAACGACGCATTCACTGCTGCAGCCACCACCGTGTCCCCGGCCGGAGTTGCGCCCCGGATCGGTTTTGTGAGCCTGGGTTGCCCGAAGGCCCTGACGGACTCCGAACTCATCCTGACCCAGCTCAGCGCCGAGGGCTACCAGACCTCCAAGACCTTCGAGGGTGCCGACCTCGTGATCGTCAATACCTGCGGCTTCATCGACGATGCGGTCAAGGAGAGCCTGGACACCATCGGTGAAGCCCTTGCAGAAAACGGGCGCGTCATCGTGACCGGCTGCCTGGGCGCCAAAACCGGCGACGCCGGCGGCAATCTGGTGCGGCAGATGCATCCGAGTGTGCTGGCGGTGACCGGCCCGCACGCGACGCAGGAAGTGATGGACGCGGTACATGCAAATCTGCCGCGGCCGCACGATCCATTCATGGACCTCGTGCCCAACAGTTTTGGCACGGCCGGGCTCAAGCTGACCCCTCGCCACTATGCTTATCTGAAGATCAGTGAAGGCTGCAACCACCGCTGTACGTTCTGCATCATTCCCTCCATGCGCGGCGATCTGGTGAGCCGTCCTGTCGGCGATGTGCTGAAGGAGGCCAGGGCCTTGTTCGAAGGCGGCGTGAAGGAACTGCTGATCATCAGCCAGGACACGTCGGCCTATGGCGTCGATGTGCGATACCGAACCGGATTCTGGGACGGCAAGCCGGTCAAGACGCGGATGCTTGAACTGGTGCAGGCCCTGGGCGACATTGCCGAGGTCCACGGGGCCTGGGTGAGGCTGCACTACGTCTATCCGTATCCGAGCGTGGACGACATCATTCCCCTCATGGCGACCGGAAAGGTCCTGCCGTACCTGGATGTCCCGTTCCAGCACAGCCATCCCGACGTGCTGCGGCGCATGAAACGCCCCGCCAGCGGCGAGCGCAATCTGGAGCGTATCCAGCGCTGGCGCGAGATGTGTCCTGAACTTGTCATCCGCAGCACCTTCATCGCCGGTTTTCCCGGTGAAACCGAGTCGGAGTTCCAGCATCTGCTCGATTTCATGGGCGAAGCCGGGATCGATCGCGCGGGTTGTTTTGCCTACAGCCCGGTTCAAGGCGCAGCGGCCAACGATCTCGACGGCATGCTGCCGGAGCCTGTGCGCGAAGAGCGCCGTGCGCGCTTCATGGCCGTTGCGGAAGCGATTTCCATCCGCAAACTGCATGAACGGGTGGGCGCGACGATGCAGGTGCTGGTCGATTCTGCGCCGGGCCTGGGTCGCAAGGGCGGGGTGGGGCGCAGCTATGCCGATGCACCCGAGATTGACGGGGTCGTGCATCTGTTGGCGCCGGAGAAGGTCAGCAAGACGCTCAAGGTCGGGGCGTTCACCCGCGCACGGATCGTGGGAACGCAGGGACACGATCTCGTGGCCTTGCCGGTGTGACTGTGAGCACACGGATGCGCCTGCGCCGGATCGCCTGCAAGGCAGGCAAGCAGCCGAAGTGCCGCTACCGGGCAGCGGGATTCAGAAACAAAAAAGCCGCTGAAGGGTCAGCGGCTTTTCTGGTACTTGCCATCACTGGCTTGTTTAAACTTGGTGCCCAGGAAGGGACTCGAACCCCCACGAAGTTACTCGCTAGTACCTGAAACTAGTGCGTCTACCAATTCCGCCACCTGGGCATTTCAGGAAAGATAGGATTATATATCAAAAATACCGACACCACCAGCGGTCTGCTGGATGAAATCGAAGGAACCGTTCAAGGACATCGCGACGGACACGGCTTCCTGATCCGCGACGACGGCGGCGCCGACATCTACCTGCCGCCAAACGAGATGCGCGCCGTGCTGCACAAGGATCAGGTCCGCGTGCGGATCGCCCGGCAGGATCGCAAGGGGCGCCCGGAAGGTCGCGTGCTGGAGATCGTCGAACGCCCTGCTCATCCCATCATTGGGCGCCTGCTGCACGAGAGCGGCATCTGGATCGTGGCCCCCGAAGACAAGCGCTACGGCCAGGATGTGATGATTCCCAAGTCCGCCACCGGCGCCGGCAAGCCGGGGCAGGTGGTGGTGGTCGAACTGACCGAGCCGCCCGCCCTGTTCGGGCAGCCCGTGGGCCGGGTCAAGGAGGTGCTGGGCGAGATCGACGATCCCGGCATGGAGATCGAGATTGCGGTCCGCAAATACAGCGTGCCGTACGAGTTCTCGGATGCCTGCATTGCCCAGGCGCGGACACTGCCGGACAAGGTACGTCCCCAGGACAAGAAGCACCGCGTGGACCTGACCGACATTCCCCTGGTCACGATCGACGGCGAAGACGCGCGCGATTTTGACGACGCCGTCTATTGCGAGCCGGCCCGCGTCGGGCGGGCCAAAGGCTGGCGGCTGCTGGTGGCGATCGCGGACGTCAGCCATTACGTGGAGACAGGAAGCGCCATCGATGTGGATGCGTATGACCGGGCCACCTCGGTCTACTTCCCGCGTCGCGTCATTCCGATGCTGCCCGAGAAGCTGTCGAACGGGCTGTGTTCCCTGAACCCGGAAGTGGAGCGGCTTTGCATGGTCTGCGACATGCTGGTCAATGCGGCCGGCGAGGTCCACGCCTACCAGTTCTATCCGGCGGTCATGTTCAGCCATGCCCGTTTCACCTACACCGAGGTGGCCGCGATCCTGGCCAACACGCGGGGTCCCGAAGCCATGCGGCGCCAGGAACGGGTCAACGACTTGCTGAATCTGCACGATGTCTACCGTGCGCTGCTCGCAGCGCGCACTGTGCGTGGCGCGGTGGATTTCGAGACCACCGAGACCCAGATCGTCTGCGACGAGAGCGGGCGCATCGAGAAGATCATTCCGCGCACGCGCAACGAGGCGCACCGCCTGATCGAAGAAGCCATGCTGGCGGCGAACGTCTGCAGTGCCGACTTCATTGCGCAAGGCAAACACCCGGGCCTGTTCCGGGTGCACGAGGGGCCGACGCCGGAGAAGAAAGAGATCCTGCGCAACTACCTCAAGGCGATCGGCGTGGGCGTGACGCTCAGTGACGACCCCAAGCCCGGTGAATTCCAGAAGATCGCCCAGGCTACGAAGGAGCGGCCCGACGCGCAGCAGATCCACTCCATGCTGCTGCGCTCCATGCAGCAAGCGATCTACACCCCGGTCAACAGCGGGCATTTCGGGTTGGCCTACGAGGCGTACACGCATTTCACCAGTCCGATCCGCCGTTATCCCGACTTGCTGGTGCACCGCGTGATCAAGGCCATCCTGGCCAAACGGCGCTACCAGTTGCCGGAATTGCCAACACCCGGCGAGGCCCACGCCAAATTGGCCAAGCGATTGCAGAAAGGCTTGGCTGGCAAGGTCAGCGAACCGGACCAGAAACCGAGGAAGCTGACATCCGACCAACTGGCCTGGCAGGCGGCCGGTCTGCACTGCAGTGCCAACGAACGGCGCGCCGACGAGGCCAGCCGCGACGTCGAGGCCTGGCTCAAGTGCAAGTACATGCGCGAGCACCTGGGCGAGGAGTACAGCGGCGTGGTCACGTCAGCGGCCAGCTTTGGCATCTTCGTCACGCTCGATGAGCTGTACGTGGAAGGCATGGTGCATATCACCGAACTCGGGGGCGAGTACTTCCGCTTCGACGAAGCGCGGCAGGAGCTGCGGGGCGAGCGCAGTGGCATGCGCTACGCGATCGGCACGCGGGTGCGGGTGCAGGTCAGCCGGGTCGACCTGGACGGACGCAAGATCGACTTCCGCCTCGTGCACGACGGCGAGCCGGTGTCGGCTCGCCCCTCGCGCGAGCGCGACAAGGGTGCGCCGCAGACTGCACCCGATGCGGGCGGTCGCGGCGCGGCCAAGCGCGGCGACCGCAGTGCGTCAGCCACCGATCGCAAGGCGGGCGCATCGTCCAAGGGCAGGAACGCCGGTGGCAACCGCGAAGCAGCCAGCAAGGGCAACCCCAAAGCAAGAAAACCCCGGCGCTGACGGTTTTCGTCGATGCCGCCTGCAATCTGTTCAGGAGTTCAGAGGATGAGTACATCCCCCAAGACGGCGATCGTGACGGGCGCCGGAAGCGGCATTGGCAAAGTCGTGGCCCTTGCGTTGCTCGACGCGGGCTGGCACGTGGCCCTGGCGGGGCGCCGCCAGGAGGCCCTGCGGGCCGTGGCGGAGCAATCGGGCGCGTTGGCACGCACGCTGGTCGTGCCCACCGATGTGTCCGATCCGGCCGCGGTTCAGCACCTGTTTGACACCGTGCTCCGTACCTGGGGCCGGGTGGACCTGCTGTTCAACAACGCGGGCGTGTTTGCGCCCGGCGTGCCGCTGGAGGACCTGCCCATCGAGCACTGGCGGCAGGTGGTCGACACCAACCTGAGCGGGATGTTCTATTGCATCCAATCGGCCTTCCGCGCCATGAAGGCGCAGACGCCCCGGGGCGGGCGCATCATCAACAATGGCTCGATTTCCGCGACCACGCCGCGTCCGAATTCCATCGCCTACACCGCGACCAAACATGCCGTCACCGGGCTGACCAAATCCGCGTCGCTGGACGGCCGCAAGTACGACATCGCCGTCGGGCAGATCGACATCGGCAATGCCGCCACCGACCTGGCCGCACCGATGGCGCGGGGCATTCCGCAGGCCAACGGCGACATCGCCGTGGAGCCCTTGATGGACGTGGCCATCGTGGGCCAATCCGTCGTTCACATGGCCAGCCTGCCGCTGGAGGCCAATGTCATGTTCCACACGGTGATGGCCACGAAGATGCCGTTTGCCGGTCGCGGCTGACGCGCGGGCCGCCCGGGCTGTGCCGGATCAGTCGCGAAGGCGGCGGGCCAGCGCACCTGCCGTGAGGGCCTCGTCGGGCGGCCAGGCATCGGCGATTTCTCCGTGCTGGTACACGGCCGCACAGGCCGCCTGAAAGGGCGCGGCGCCCGCGGCCAGGCGTGCGCCGATCAGGCCCGCCAGCACATCGCCGGTGCCGGCGGTGCCCAGCCGGGCGTTGCCGGTCAGGTTCAGGGCCGGGGCTTCGCCGGGCGTTGCGATCAGCGTGCCCGAACCTTTGAGCACCACCGTGCAAGCCAGGTCGTCCGCGAGCCGTCGAACCGCCGCCAGCCGGTCTGACTGCACCGCCGCGGAGCCGCTGCCCAGCAGGCGCGCGGCTTCCAGCGGGTGGGGCGTCAGCACGGTGGCAAGCCCCCGCCGGGCGCGCGCCTGCACCAGGCTGCGCAGGGAGGTGTCCGCGGCGATGGCATTGAGCGCGTCGGCGTCCAGCACCAGGCGCGGGGACTGGGACAGCACCTGCGGCAGCACCGGCCGCACCGCATCGCCGCCCCCACAGCCGCACACCACGGTCAGCTGGCGCAGATCCAGCGCCTCGAAGCGGCGGAACATCAGCTCCGGCAGGGCCGGATCCAGCGTCATGGCGCCATCGTCGAACAGGCTCACCAGCACCCGGCCGGCGCCACCGTGCAGCGCAGCCGACGCCGCCAGCAAGGCGGCACCAGTCATGCCCAGGCCGCGCCGATTCAGGCCCTCGCCACCGATCACCGCGACGTCGCCGTGGCTGCCTTTGTGGGTCGCGTGCGCCCGGTGAATCCGCGGTGGGATGCCGTTGGTCCAGGCACAGGCGGGTTCGGCGCTGCCATCCACCCCCAGGTCATCGAACCAGACGGTGCCGGCGGCATCGCGGCCGTGCGCCGTGAACAAGCCCGGCTTGCAGCTGAGCAGGCTGAGGGTGTTTTGAGCCTGAATTTGCCATGATCCCGGCGTCGTATGGTCGTCGCCCGCTATTGAGTCAGGAGCAAAATTGCCGGTCTCGGCGTTCAGGCCGGAGGGCAGGTCCACCGCCAGTACGGGCGCGGGGCTGGCCTGCATGGTCCGCAGCCAATCGGCCATCCGGCCTTGGGGCGCCCGGGCGGCACCGAGGCCCAGCAGGGCGTCGATGCAGAGGTCGTCAGGGCCCAGGCCCGCGGGGGGTGTGGCGGAGAAAGTCACCCCTGCGCTGCGCGCCCGCGCCAGGGACGCGCGGGCGTCCTCGGGTACGCTGGCCTCGTCGCCCAACCAGGTGACGACCGGATGCTGTCCCCAGCGCTGCAGGTGCGCGGCCGCTTCCAGGCCGTCGCCGCCGTTGTTGCCCGGGCCGCAGGCGATCCAGATGGTGCGCGCATGCGGGGCCAGGGCCAGTGCCAGCCGCGCCACGGCCAGTCCGGCGCACTGCATCAGCGTATGGGAGGGCAGGGCGGCCGCCGCCGTGCGTTCCAGGCGGCGCGAAGCCTCGATGGTGTGCAACGGAAAACGGCGGGCGGGGGTGACGCGGTGCATGGAGGCCATTGTGCCGCGACCGCCCGCTCAGCGGCGCAGCCGCTCGATGCCCAGACCTTCCAGATCGACCTCGGGCGCTCGCTGCGCCATCAGGTCCCCAAGGGCACGGGCGCTGCCGCAGGCCAGTGCCCAGCCGCTGGAGCCGTGGCCCAGGTTGAGCCAGATGCCCGGGAGGCCGCTCGGGCCGATCAGGGGCGGGCCGTCGGGCATCATCGGGCGTGCGCCTTTCCACTCCTGCACGCCGGCCGAAAGCTGGGCGGCTCCGGGAAACCAGTCGTGCAGCACCTTGTAGAGCGTCTGCAGCGACGCCGCGCGCATGGCGGTCGGCGAGCCGCCCACTTCGGCGCTGCCGGCGATGCGCACGCGCAGGCCCAGGCGGGAGATGGCGACCTTGTAGCGTTCGTCCATGACCGCGCTGCGCGGGGCATTGAGCGGTTCGCGGATGTGGGCGCTGACCGAATAGCCGTGCACCGCCACCAGTGGCAGCTTCAGCCCGAGCGGGCGCAGCAGGGCCGCCGAAGCGAGTCCAGCGCACATCACCACGGCGTCGAAGGTGCGGGGCGCTGCCTCGCCGGCGACGGTCAGGGTCGGCTTCGGGTCTGCCGAGACGCGGGCCACGTTGGTGTTGAACTCGAAGACAGCACCCAGCCGGCGGGCTTCGTCCTTCAGCAGCAGCGCAAACTGCCGGCAGTTGCCGACTTCGTCGTCCGGCAGGTGTATGGCGCCGGCAAAGTCGGTGTCCGGGTTCAGCGCGGGTTCGACCTTGCGCGCCTCGTCCGGGCCGATCTCGCGGAACTTCACGCCCGCGTCGCGCAGCACCTGCAGGCCGGGGCGTGTGAGCTCGCGGTCTCTTTCGGAGCGCAGCAGCACCATGTAGCCGTCGCTGCGGTCGTATTCCAGCTTCAGGTCGGCGGTGACCTGGTGCAGGCGCTGGCGGCTGTAGAACGCGAGGCGCTGCATGCGCGCGCGGTTGGCCAGATAGGTCTCCAGCTTGCAGGCGCGCCACCAGCGCCACATCCAGGCCAGTTCGGACGCGCCCAGGCCCGAACCCAGCTTGACCGGCGCATGGCGGCTCATCAGGTGGCCCAGCACCTTGCGCGGCATGCCGGGCGCAGCCCATGGGGTGACGTAGCCGGGCGCGACCAGACCGGCGTTGGCAAAGCTGGTTTCTTCGGCGGCGGTACCGCGGCGCTCGAAAACAGTGACTTCATGGCCGTCGGCGGCAAGCTCGTACGCGGTGGTCACGCCGACGATGCCGGCTCCCACAATGGCAATTTTCATGGAAATTTCAGTCAGAACGCCACGATCCCGTCGTCAATTGGTCATTAATTGCTATTGTATTTGAAGTAATTCTTCGATCCGCAACCCGATGTTCAGCACCGGGTCGTCGCGACCGGCGGCGTGCCAGATCATGAGGCCCACCGGCAGCTCGTCGGGGGTGTGGCAAGGCAGGGACAGGGCACAGCCATCCAGCATGTTGACCACGCTGGTGTTGCGCAGCAACAGGGCATTGGCACGGAAGAAGGCTTCGTCGCGCGCGGTGTCGGCGGCGGGGTCCGTGCCGGTGGCCGGTGCAACGTTGGCCAGCAGCGGTGCGAGGATGGGCACCGTGGGTGACAACACCGCGTCATACCCTCGCAAAGCCAGTCCCATGGAGCGGATCCAGCGCTGGCGCGCCTGGAGCAGGTCAAGGTATTCATGGGCCATCATCGTCGCGCCGCGCCGGATGCGGGTGGCCACGCGCGGGTCGTAGTCCTTGGCCCGTGTGGCCAGCAGCTCGCGGTGCCAGGCGTAGCTTTCGGCGGCGGAAAAGCCACCCGTGGCCTGGATCGTGGCCAGTTCGGCGGTTTCGTTCAGGCCGATCTCGTCGATCTGCGCGCCTGCAGCACGCAACGTCGCAAGGCTGCGCTCGAAGGCGCGGGCCACGGCTGGCTCCAGCGCGTCCAGCATCACGGTGCGGGCGACAGCCAGCCGGTAGGCAGACAAGGGCGCCGGGCTCAGGGTGACCGTGCGCGCCGCCAGAATCTCATGCGCAAGGATGGCATCGCGCACGCTGCGGGTCAGGGCGCACACCGTGTCCAGCGTCGTCGACAGGGGCACCGCGCCGGCGGTCGGGACCCGGTTGGCAGTGTTCTTGAAGCCGACGATGCCGTTCAGGGCGGCGGGAATCCGGATCGATCCGCCCGTGTCCGAGCCCAGCCCGATGAACGCGGCGCCGGTGGCCACCGACACCGCGGCGCCTGACGACGAACCTCCGGGTACCCGCGGCGTGTCATGGCTGCCGACCGGCCGGTCGTGCCGGCCATCCCAGGCCGCGGGCGTGGCGACGTGCGGATTCGTGCCCATGCCCGAGAACGCGAACTCCACCATGTGCGTGCGCCCCATCAGGCTGCCGCCCGCCGCCCGCAGGCGCGCCACGGCCGGGCAATCGGCCGTCGCGGGTGGGTGGTTGACCAGGACCGTGGAACCCGCTGCGGTGACCTGCCCCTCAACGTCGAACAGGTCCTTGACGGAGAAGGGCAGCCCGGCCAATGGCCTGCGGGCGGCGAGTGTCGTCTCGCGATCGAACCGGGCTGCTTCGGCGCGGGCCTCGTCGAACCGGGGAAACACGTAGGCATCACGGCCTGCTGGCGACCGGGCGCGGGCGATGGCATCGTCCACGGCGCGGGAGGCGGCCCACTCGCCGGAAAGGATGCGCTGCCGGGTGGCAAGGAGGTCTGAGGGCATGATTGGGTTCAGTCGGTCGTGCTATACTCTTTGGGTTTTGCAGAACGGCGTTTTGCCGTCTGTCAAGACAAATCGCAAACCAGCCCCACAAGGTGTTGCAACTTGTTCTCCCTGTGACGCAGGGTCACATGAGTTGTGATGGATGGGCTGGATTTTAGACCCAACCTTTGGAGTAAATACCATGTCAGTCACCATGCGCGAAATGCTGGAAGCCGGTGTCCATTTCGGACACCAGACCCGCTTCTGGAACCCCAAGATGGCCCCGTTCATCTTCGGCCATCGCAACAAGATCCACATCATCAACCTGGAAAAATCGCTGCCGATGTTCCAGGACGCGGCCAAGTTCGTGAAGCAGCTGTCCGCCAATCGCGGCACGATCCTGATGGTCGGCACCAAGCGCCAGGCCCGCGAAACGGTCGCCGGTGAAGCCCAACGTGCGGGCGTGCCCTACGTGGACCAACGCTGGCTCGGCGGCATGCTGACCAACTTCAAGACGGTCAAGACCTCCATCAAGCGCCTGAAGGACATGAAGGCCCAGCAGGAAGCCGGCCTGGACTCCCTGAGCAAGAAAGAACAGCTGATGTTCAAGCGCGAGATCGAAAAGCTTGAGCGCGACATCGGCGGCATTCAGGACATGAACGCGCTTCCGGACGCCATCTTCGTGATCGACGTGGGCTACCACAAGATCGCCATCGCCGAAGCGAAGAAGCTGGGCATTCCGCTGATCGGCGTGGTCGACACCAACCACTCGCCCGAAGGCATCGACTATGTGATCCCTGGCAACGATGATTCGGCCAAGGCGGTCACCCTGTATGCCCGTGGCATTGCCGACGCGATCCTCGAAGGCCGCGCCAACGCCGTTGAAGACGTTGTCAAGGCCGTCGCCGCGGCTGACGACGCCGACGAATTCGTGGAAGTGGAAAACGCTTCCGCCTGAGTTTCCCCGGGCGCATAGAAAGGGGCTCTTCTGCCCCTTTTTTTTAGCCCCATCCCCCATTGAACTGATTTGAAGACGGAGTAAAGAAAATGGCTGCAATTACCGCAAGCATGGTCGCCGAACTGCGTGGCAAGACCGACGCCCCGATGATGGAATGCAAGAAGGCGCTGACGGAGGCCGATGGCGACATGGCCAAGGCCGAGGAACTGCTGCGCGTCAAGCTGGGCACCAAGGCGGGCAAGGCCGCTTCGCGCGTGACCGCGGAAGGCGTCGTGACCTGCTTCATCGACGGCACCGTGGGCGCGCTGCTCGAAGTCAATTGCGAAACCGACTTCGTGACCAAGAACGACAGCTTCCTGGCCATGGCCAACACCGCTGCCGCATTGATTGCGAAGCACAACCCTGCGGATATCGCCGCGTTGAGCGCCTTGCCGTGCACCCAGGACGGCTACGGCCCGACTCTGGAGGACGTGCGCAAGGGGCTGATCGGAAAGATCGGCGAAAACATGACCTTTCGCCGCTTCAAGCGGTTTGCCTCGGGCGCCAAACTCGCGAGCTACCTGCACGGCTCGCGTATCGGTGTTGTGATCGAGTTCGAAGGCGACGACACGGCTGCCAAGGATGTGGCGATGCACGTGGCCGCGATGAAGCCCGTCGCCCTGTCCAGCGCCGATGTGCCGGCCGATCTTGTTGAACGCGAGCGCTCGGTGGCGGCTGCCAAGGCGGCCGAGGCCGCCGCTGAAGCGATTGCGGCGGGCAAACCGGTGCAGTCCGACGAGATCGTGGCCAAGCGAATCGAAGGTGGTGTGCAGAAGTACCTCAAGGAAGTCAGCTTGTTCAACCAGCCGTTCGTGAAGAACGACAAGCAGACGGTCGAGCAGATGCTCAAGGCCACCGGCACCACCGTGAAGGGTTTCACCCTCTACGTCGTCGGCGAAGGCATCGAGAAACGGGTGGACGATTTTGCCGCCGAGGTGGCCGCCCAGGTGGCTGCCGCCAAAGGCGCGGCCTGATGACCGGCCGCCCGCGGGCGGCTAAACTCACCCCTACAGAAGGAGCCCACGCATGACCCTCGCCCGACCCGTCCACAAGCGCATCCTGCTCAAGCTGTCCGGCGAGGCCTTGATGGGTGACGATGCGTTCGGGATCAACCATGCCACGATCGTGCGCATGGTGGAGGAGATTGCCGAGGTGACCCGGCTGGGTGTCGAAGTGGCGGTGGTGATCGGTGGTGGGAACATCTTCCGCGGTGTGGCGGGCGGCTCGGTCGGCATGGATCGCGCGACGGCTGACTACATGGGCATGCTGGCGACGGTGATGAACTCACTGGCGCTGGCGGACACCATGAACAAGGCCGGACTGACGGCGCGGGTGATGTCGGCCATCGCCATCGAGCAGGTGGTGGAGCCCTATGTCCGGCCCAAGGCGCTGCAGTACCTCGAGGAAGGGAAGGTGGTCGTGTTCGCGGCGGGCACGGGCAATCCGTTCTTCACCACGGACACAGCCGCCGCCTTGCGTGGCGCTGAAATTGGCGCTGAGGTGGTGCTCAAGGCGACGAAAGTGGACGGTGTCTACACGGCCGATCCGAAAAAGGATCCGGGCGCGACACGCTATGCCAGGATCACCTTCGATGAGGCCATGAACAAGAATCTGGGCATCATGGATGCCACCGCATTTGCCCTGTGCCGGGATCAGAAGCTCCCGGTCAAGGTTTTTTCCATTTTCAAGCACGGCGCGCTCAAGCGCGTCGTGATGGGCGAAGATGAGGGCACCCTGGTTTACGTCTGAGGGGCGCCAGTCGATCGGGAGTACTGCATATGACGACAGCTGAGATCAAGAAAACCACCGAAACCAAGATGGATCAGACCATTGCGGCATTCACCCACAACCTGACGAAGATCCGTACCGGCCGCGCAAACCCGGCTTTGCTGGACACGATCCATGTCGACTACTACGGATCCATGGTTCCGCTCAGTCAGGTGGCCAACCTCTCCCTGATCGATTCACGCACCATCAGTGTGCAGCCGTGGGAAAAAGGCATGGGAGCCAAGATCGAGAAAGCCATTCGCGAAAGCGAACTGGGCCTCAATCCGGCCTCCATGGGCGATCTCATCCGCGTGCCGATGCCGCCGATGAGCGAAGAGCGCCGCAAGGAAATGACCAAACTGGTGCGCCATGAGGGCGAGAATGCCAAGATCGCCATTCGTAATCTGCGCCGCGATGCCAACGAGCACATCAAGAAGCTGGTGAAGGACAAGCTCGCGTCCGAGGATGACCAGAAGCGCTCGGAGAACGACATCCAGAAAGTCACGGACCGTCATATCGTCACGATCGATCAGTTGGTCGCGGGCAAAGAGCAGGAAATCATGGCCGTCTGACGGCCTTTTCTTCCTCATGAGCGCCCCCAACGCGATACCGCATCACATCGCCATCGTCATGGATGGCAATGGCCGGTGGGCGACCCGGCGCTACCTGCCGCGGGTCGCGGGTCATCGTCAGGGCGTCGAATCTTTGCGACGTTGCGTGCGGGCCTGTTCGGATCGCGGTGTCCGCGTTCTGACGGTGTTCGCGTTTTCCTCCGAGAACTGGAACCGTCCCCCCGAGGAAGTCTCCGGCCTCATGGAACTGCTTGCGATGGCGTTGGGCCGCGAGGTGCCCCAACTCAAGCACGACGGGGTCCGCATCCATATCGTCGGTGACCGTTCAACTTTGTCAGAAAAAATGCGCCTCGGTTTGGCGCAGGCCGAAGCCACGACGGCCCAGAACACGCGCCTGATCCTCAACGTCTGTTTCAATTACGGGGGACGATGGGATATTGCACAGGCGGCCGCAAAACTGGCCGCCCAGGGGGAAGCCATTACCGAGGCCAGCCTGGACCGCGCGATGGCCCTGTCCCATGTGCCGGACCCCGATTTGCTGATTCGCACTGGCGGGGAGCGACGCATCAGCAATTTCCTGCTGTGGCAGGCCGCCTATTCCGAGCTCTATTTCAGCGATCGCCTCTGGCCCGATTTTGACGAGATCGCGCTGGATGAAGCGATTGCCGACTACGGCCGACGGGAACGCCGGTTCGGCCTGACCTCCGGCCAGATCGCATCGTCAGGCTCGGACCGGATCGCCGCCTGAAAGGCGACATGCTCAAACAGCGCATCATCACCGCCCTGGT
Source organism: Candidatus Skiveiella danica (assembly GCA_016721925.1). Taxonomy (GTDB): domain Bacteria; phylum Pseudomonadota; class Gammaproteobacteria; order Burkholderiales; family Burkholderiaceae_C; genus Skiveiella; species Skiveiella danica. The sequence goes on along the minus strand of JADKHE010000003.1, from coordinate 144,968 downwards.
CTTGCTGGCCATCCTGCTGCCGGCCTTGTTTGCTTCGACACCGGAACCGTTCGCTGCTGTCGCTTTGGTACTGATCGCCGCCGGCGCATGGGAGTGGGGGCGACTCAACACCTGTGGACAGCCGCTCTCGCTGCTTTTTGCCTTGATTTGTGTCGGTCTGTGCGCCGGCAGTTGGCGCCTGGGCTGGCTGGGACAGTCGATGCCCATGCTGTGGGCTGGCGCAGGCGTCACATGGGTGCTGGGTGGCGCCTGGCTCCTGCGTCGGGGCGTGGCGGGCTGGTCATCGATTCCCCATGGGGTCCGGCTGCCGGTCGGGCTGCTCGCTCTTTGGCTGGCTTGGCTGGCTGTGGCGCAGGCCCGCTTTGTCGGCATCAATTTTCTGCTGTCCATTCTGGTCCTCGTCTGGGTGGCCGACATCTTTGCGTACTTTGCCGGAAGGGCCTTCGGTGGCCGGGTCGCCGCCGGCAAGCTCGCTCCGTCGATCAGCCCTGGCAAGAGCTGGGAGGGCGTCTGGGGTGGCATGGCCGGCGTGGTGACCCTGGCGTTCCTGTGGGCCTGGGCCGATCGCGCTCTGGGGGCGGGCGTGGCCAGTTTCTACACCCGCCTTTCCATCCATGGAGGGTGGCTGTTGCTGATCGCCGTTCTGTTCATGGCTGCCATGAGCGTTGTCGGCGACCTGGTCGAATCGTTGATCAAGCGCAGCGCTGGTGTCAAGGACAGCAGCGGCCTGCTGCCGGGTCATGGGGGCGTGCTGGATCGGGTGGACGCCCTGCTTCCGACTTTGCCGCTGGCCATGATGCTGGTGACGCTGGGACGCTCATGAAGCAGCGCATCACGGTGCTGGGCTCGACGGGCTCGATCGGCACCAGCACCTTGGACGTGATCGCACGCCACCCGCAGCGTTTTGAAGTTTTTGCGCTGAGCGCATCGACCCAGGTCGACCTCATGCTGGCCCAATGCCAGCAGTTCCGGCCGCGCTACGCGGTCATGGCCAGCGAGGCCCACGGTCGCCTTCTGGCGGAAAAAATCCAGCAAAACGGGCTGGATGCCAGCGTCCTATGGTCAAAAGATGCTATTGAAATGGTAGCATCTCATGAGTGCGTGGACGTCGTCATGGCCGCCATCGTCGGTGCGGCGGGGCTCGCTCCTTGCCTGGCGGCTGCCGAAGCCGGCAAACGGCTCCTGCTGGCCAACAAGGAGGCGCTCGTGGTGGGGGGTGACGTCTTCCTGCGTGCCGTGCGTCGCGGCGGAGCCACCTTGCTGCCGATCGACAGCGAACACTCCGCGATCTTTCAATCTCTGCCTGAGGACCCGGCGACCTGGGCCGGTCGCATTGACAAGATCATTCTCACCGCATCAGGCGGTCCGTTCCGGACCCGCGATCCGGCGACCTTGCGCGATGTGACGCCCGAGGAAGCCTGCGCGCATCCGAACTGGGTCATGGGGCGCAAGATCTCGGTGGATTCCGCCACCATGATGAACAAGGCGCTGGAGGTCATCGAGGCCCGATATCTGTTCGGCGTTTCTCCTGACCAACTCGATGTCGTGATCCATCCGCAGAGCATTGTCCATTCCATGGTCCAGTACAAGGATCATTCCGTGGTGTCCCAGATGGGGACGCCGGACATGCGCGGCCCCATTGCTTACGGTTTGTCCTGGCCTGAGCGCATCACGTCCGGTGCCGCAGCCCTGGACTTTCATGCCCTCCCGGCCATGACGTTCGAGGCGATCGATGCGCCAGGCCATACCGAGCGGTTTCCGGGCCTGCCTTTGGCTTGGGCCGCATTGCGGGGGCCCGCCGGTAGCTGTGCCGTTCTCAATGCGTCCAACGAGATCGGGGTTGCGGCGTTTCTGGAGCGGCGTATCCGCTTTGACCAGATTCACCGGACCAATCTGGAAACGCTGGAGGCTGTCACCTGCAGCAATCCACAGTCGCTGGACGACTTGCTCGATCTGGACGCCCGCAGCCGGATCGCCGCGGAGTCGGTCGTCTCGCGCCTGGCGCGCTGAGGCGGGTACGGACTGTTCATGCTGACCGTTCTCGCGTTCGTCGTCGCACTGGGTCTGTTGATCGCCGTGCATGAGTACGGGCACTACCGTGTGGCGGTGGCGTGTGGGGTCAAGGTGCTTCGGTTCTCTGTCGGTTTTGGCAGACCCTTGCTGCGCTGGAAGCCAAAACATCAGCGCCCGGGACAGGACACTGAGTTTGTTCTGGGGGCATTCCCCATCGGCGGCTACGTGCGCATGCTGGATGAACGGGAAGGAACGGTGCCGCCCGAGGAGGCCCACCTGGCCTTCAACAGCCGGCCTTTGCGCCACCGCGCTGCCATCGTGGCTGCCGGTCCGCTCGCCAATCTGCTGTTGGCGGTGCTTCTTTACAGCGTCGTGAACTGGATTGGTGTCCAGGAACCTGAGCCAGTGCTCGCCAGCCCGGTAGCCGGATCGATTGCCGAAAGGGCCGGACTTCGGGGCGGTGAGTGGGTCCGCCAAGGCGGCTTGGCTGGAGGGGATTCCGATCCTGTGCGTTCGTTTGAATCGCTTCGCTGGTTGCTGACCCGCGCCGCGTTGGACGGACACGATGTTCGCCTTACGGTCGCATCCTCGCGCGATGGAGTGGGGCGGGACGTCATTCTGCCCCTGGGCAGCATGGATGCGAGCGAGGCGGACGCCCGACTGTTTCAGCGCATCGGCATCGTCGCGCCCTGGACCGAACCACTGATCGGCGACATCCTGCCGAAGAGTCCGGCGTCGCGCGCGGGCCTTCAGAACGGTGATCGGGTGCTGAAGGTCGATACGGTTGCGATCGTGGACGGTCATCAACTGCGCCAGCTGATCCGTGCCTCTTTGCGAGGCCAGGCGCCGGTCGCCATGCTCTGGCAGATCGAGCGCAAGGGGAGCCGACTGGAACTGACCGTCGAACCCGAGGTCAAGCGCGAAGGCGACCTTTCCGTGGGCCGTATTGGCGCCTATGTCGGCGCTGCCCCCGCCATGACGACGGTGCGACTCGGCCTGGCCGATGGCTTGTGGAAAGGGCTGGTGCGCACCTGGGAGGTCTCGATGTTGACGGTGCGCATGATGGGGCGCATGCTGATCGGCGAGGTGTCCCTGAAAAACCTGAGCGGTCCCCTGACCATCGCTGACTACGCTGGCCGGTCAGCCAGCCTGGGCATTACGCCCTATCTGCTTTTTCTTGCCCTGATCAGCGTCAGCCTTGGCGTGCTGAATCTGCTGCCGCTACCGGTCCTCGATGGGGGACACCTGATGTATTATCTTTGGGAAGGGGTAACGGGGCGGGGAATCTCGGAAATCTGGATGGAACGATTGCAGCGCGGCGGTGTCGCCTTGCTGCTGATGATGATGTCCGTCGCACTTTTCAACGATGTCACGCGGCTCTTTGGCTGACCCTGCGGTGAACGCATCGGCGTTGTGCCGGCAACAGACCTATTCATGAAAAAGCAATTCAATCGATTTCGTTTGCGGGGTTCAGTGGCTTTGGTCGCACTCGCGTTTGCGGCCAACGCGTGGGCCGTCAATCCGTTTCCGGTCAGTGACATCCGCGTCGAGGGACTGCAGCGAGTGGAGGCGGGTACGGTATTTGCCTCCCTGCCGTTTCGTGTCGGTGATACCTACAACGATGAAAAGGGTTCGGCTGCCATTCGGGCACTTTTCGCGCTGGGCTTGTTCAAGGACGTCCGTCTCGAAGTCAACGGAAACGTGGTGGTAGTGATCGTCGAGGAGCGCCCGACCATTGCCAACGTCGAGTTTGTCGGTACCAAGGAGTTCGACAAGGAGGCCCTGCAGAAGATGCTGCGGGAAGTGGGCCTCGCCGAAGGTCGCCCTTACGACAAGGCGCTTGCGGATCGGGCGGAACAGGAACTCAAGCGGCAATACATCAACCGAAGCCTTTACGGCGCGGAGGTCGTGACGACGGTCACGCCCATCGAGCGAAACCGGGTGAACCTCACCTTCACCGTGACCGAAGGCGATACGGCCAAGATCAAGGAACTGAGCATCGTAGGCAACAAGGCGTTCAGTGAATCGACACTGCTGGGACTCTTCAGTCAGGATACCGGCGGGTGGCTCAGCTGGTATACGAAATCGAACAACTACTCGCGCGCCAAACTCAATGCCGACCTGGAAGCGATGCGCTCGTACTATCTGGCCAGGGGCTATCTGGAATTCCGGATCGATTCGACCCAGGTCGCCATCTCGCCCAACAAGCAGGATATATCGATCACGGTCAACATCACTGAAGGCGAGCGCTTTGTTGTCTCCTCGGTGGCCCTCGAAGGAAATTACCTGGGCAAGGACGACGAGTTCAAGTCGTTAGTGACCATCAAGCCCGGCAAACCTTTCAACGCCGACGATGTGGCGGAGACCACGCGGGTCTTCACTGAAAACTTCGGCAATTACGGTTTTGCCTTTGCTCGCGTCGAAGCCCGTCCGGAGGTGGACCGGGTGAACAACCGGGTGGCACTGGTTCTGCAGGCCGATCCTTCCCGCCGGGCCTATATCCGCCGGATCAATATTTCCGGAAACGATCGGACCCGCGATGAAGTCATCCGGCGCGAGTTTCGCCAGTTCGAAGCATCCTGGTACGACGGCACCAAGATCCGGCTCTCGCGGGACCGGGTCGATCGGCTGGGCTATTTCACCGGTGTGAATATCGATACCGCGGAGATTCCGGGTGTCAATGACCAGGTCGACTTGAACGTTTCGGTGGTTGAAAAGCCGACCGGCAGCATCTCGCTGGGTTTGGGTTTTTCCACAGCCGATCGGGTCGCGCTGACCATCGGCATGAAGCAGGAGAACGCCTTCGGTTCGGGCAATTACCTGGGGGTCGAGCTCAATACCAGCAAATACAACACAGTCCTTGTGCTGAATACGACCGACCCGTACTACACGAAGGATGGCATTTCCCGGACGCTGGACGCTTACTATCGAAGCTCCCAGCCGTATGCCAACCAGGGTGGCGCCTATCAGTTGGTCACCGCGGGCATGGGCATCCGGTTTGGCGTTCCCTTCAGCGAAAAGGACACCGTCTTCTTTGGTGCCGCGTTGGAGCGCATGGACATCAAGAACGGAACGAACATCCCTGCGTACTACCTTCAGTATGCTGAAGAAGTGGGCAACCCCAGCAATACGCTGCCGTTGACCATTGGCTGGTCCAGTGACACGAAGGACAGCGCATTGATTCCCACGCGCGGCACGTTCCAGCGATTCAACACCGAGTGGGGCGTCGCGGGCGACGCGCGGTACTTGAAGGCCTACTACCAGTTCCAGTACTACCTGCCGATCACCCGCGACTTCACCGCAGCTTTCAACTCCGAGTTTGGCTGGGGCACTGGGTTGAGCGGGAAGCCCTTCCCGGTATTCAAGAATTTCTATGCCGGTGGCCAAGGGTCCGTGCGGGGTTTCGACCAGAATACCTTGGGTCCCCGTGACGTCACGGGCTCCTTCGTCGGTGGCGCCAAGAAACTGGTTCTCAATGCCGAGGCCTACCTCCCGGTTCCGGGAAGTGGCAACGACCGCACCCTTCGAATGTATGCATTCACCGACGTTGGCAACGTCTGGGGTGCGACGGAACAACCGACAACGGACTCGCTCAGGGCGTCGGCCGGCATCGGCCTCAGCTGGATCTCTCCGTTGGGACCGCTGCGAATCGCCTACGCCTATCCTTTCCGAACGCAGCCGGGGGATAGAATCCAGAACTTCCAATTCCAGATAGGATCGTCTTTTTAATGAACTCTTTCCGCCATCTCCGTTCGCTGGCCCTGGTTGTGAGCGCCGTGGCCTGCTGCGTGCCCGTTCAGGCTCAGGATTTCAAGGCCGGATTCGTGAATACAGACCGGATTTTCCGGGAGGCCAACAGCGCCAAGGCTGCGCAGGCCAAGCTTGAGCAGGAGTTCTCCCGGCGTGAGAAGGACATCATCGAACTGGGAAATTCGATCAAGGCCATGTCAGAGAAATACGAGCGCGATGCGCCGACTCTTTCAGAAAGTCAACGTGTTTCTCGACAGAAGCAGTTGGTTGAGCAGGACCGTGATCTACAGCGCAAGCGGCGTGAGTTCCAGGAGGACCTGAACGCGCGCAAGAACGAAGAACTTCAGCAAGTGCTCGAACGGGCCAACCGCGTCGTGAAGCAAGTGGCCGAATCGGAGAAGTACGACGCAATCTTCCAGGAAGCGGTCTACATCAATCCGAAGCACGACATCACGGACAAGGTGATCAAGGCGCTGAACGCCGGCACAGGCAAATAAGGTCCAGTCCGTCCGGTCTCGTGTGGCACTCCGTTTAGACTTCATCACCGAGCGGCTGGGCGGAACCCTTCACGGCGAACCGTCGCAAGTCATCGAAGGACTTGCCCCGCTCGAGTTCGCCAATCCCTCCGAGCTGAGTTTTCTCAGTCACCCAAAATTCCGGAACCAACTGACCACTTCAAAGGCTGGTTGCGTGATTGTCGGTCGGGACGCCGAGCAGGCGGCGCGGGCGCGCGGCACCTGCATTGTGGTCGACCAGCCCTACCTCTACTACGCGCGACTCACGCAGTTGTGGAAGCGGGAGCACTCAGGCCAGTCGGGCCCGCGTATTCACCCCAGCGCCGTGGTCGATCCCGGCGCGCATGTCGATCCGGACGCCACCATTGGAGCCTTGAGCGTCATCGAGCGTGGCGCCCACATCGGCGCCGGAACGGTGATCCGTTCACGGGTCACGATCGGAGAGAACTGCCACATCGGGGAGCGGTGCATCATTCATTCTGGAGCGGTGATCGGCGCAGACGGCTTCGGTTTCGCGCCGGACCAGGGTCGGTGGGAGAAGATCGAGCAACTCGGCGCTGTGCGCATTGGCAACGATGTGGAGATCGGCGCCAATACCTGCATTGACCGCGGCGCCCTGGCCGACACTGTGATCGAGGACGGCGTCAAACTCGACAACCTGATCCAGATTGGGCATAACGTGCGCATTGGCAAGAATACCGCGATGGCGGGTTGCGTGGGTGTGGCGGGCAGTGCCAACATTGGGGCCAACTGCACGATAGGCGGTAGCGCCGGTATTCTTGGCCACCTGACGCTGGCAGACGGGGTGCATGTTTCATCATTTTCCCTGGTGACTCGCTCGATCCACAAGCCGGGACAGTACACCGGTGTGTTTCCCATCGACGACAACGCCAATTGGGAAAAAAACGCTGCAACGCTCAAGCAGCTTCACAAATTGCGTGAACGTCTCAAAGCTCTTGAAAACTCGAAACCTGCCAATCAAAGGAACCAGGGAACTGCATCATGATGGACATTCACGAGATCCTCAAACGGCTTCCGCATCGTTACCCCTTCCTGCTTGTGGACCGGGTGCTGGAACTGGAAACCGGCAAACGCATCCGCGCGTTGAAGAACGTCACGATCAACGAACCCTTCTTCACCGGCCACTTTCCGTATCGTCCGGTGATGCCCGGTGTGCTGATGCTCGAGGCGATGGCCCAGGCGGCCGCTCTGATGGCCTTCGACTCGCTGGGCGTGCTGCCCGACGACCAGACCGTCTTCTATTTCGCAGGTATCGACGGAGCTCGCTTCAAGCGTCCGGTCGAGCCGGGTGACCAACTGATTCTGGAGGCTGAACTGGACCGCGCCCGGGCCGGCATCTACAAGTTCAAGGCCCGCGCGAAAGTCGGGGATGAAGTCGCCTGCGAGGCCGAACTGATGTGTACTATGCGTCGCATCTCCTGAGGAGATCGCCGTGGCGACCATTCACCCCACCGCGCTGGTGGACCCCAAGGCCCAGATCGACCCATCGGTCACCATCGGCCCGTACTCCGTTGTCGGCCCGGACGTCTGCATCGGCCGGGGCACCCGGGTCGGCGCACACTGTGTCATTGAGGGGCAGACCCGCATCGGGCAGGACAACCAGATCTTCCAGTTCAACTCGATCGGCGCGATTCCCCAGGACAAGAAGTACGCCGGCGAGCGCTCTGAGTTGCACATCGGCGATGGCAACACCATCCGCGAGTTCTGCTCCATCAACCTGGGTGTCCAGGGGGCCGGAGGGGTCACACGCATCGGAAGCCACAACTGGATCATGGCCTACTGCCATATCGCGCACGACTGCCAGGTGGACGACCACACCACGCTGGCGAACAACACCACGCTGGGGGGCCATGTGCACCTCGGAGACTGGGTCACGGTCGGCGGGCTGACCGGCATCCACCAGTTCGTGAAGATCGGTGCCCACGCGATGGTGGGATTTGCCAGCGCGGTGTCGCAGGACGTGCCGCCCTACATGCTGGTCGATGGCAATCCGCTGGCGGTGCGCGGCATCAACAGTGTCGGCTTGCGCAGGCGGGATTTTTCGCCCGAGCGGTTGAAGGCGGTCAAACAGATGCACCGGTTGCTGTACCGGGAGGGCAAGACCCTGGAGGACGCGCGCCGCGCCATCGCCGAGTTGTCCGTCGACCTGCCGCAGGCAGCAGGCGATGTCGAACTGATGAACGTTTTCCTTGCTGGCGCGGCGCGTGGCATTGCCCGCTGAGTCCGGGAGGCTGGTTTGAATCCTGATCGGCCCGTCTTCGGCATGGTGGCGGGGGAGCCGTCCGGTGATCTGCTGGCAGGCTTGCTGCTGGACGGGCTGAAGGCGCGCTGGCCCGATCTGCAGGCCGTCGGCATCGGCGGCCCGCACATGCAGCAACGGGGCTTCCAGGCCTGGTGGGCGCAAAGCCTGCTGGCCGTGCGTGGCTATGCCGAAGTCTTGCCGCACCTGTTCAAGCTGCTGTCCATCCGCCGGGAACTCGGCGCCCGGCTGATCGCCGATCCACCGGATGTGTTCATCGGCATCGACGCCCCGGATTTCAACTTCGGCCTCGAAGCCCGGTTGAAGGCCGCAGGCATTCCGACGGTGCACTTTGTGAGCCCCTCGTTCTGGGCCTGGCGGGCCGGCAAGCTGGCCAAGCTCAAGGCCAGCGCGGACCATGTGCTGTGCATCTTCCCTTTTGAGCCGCCGTTGCTGGCGCAGCACGGCATTGCGGCGACCTACGTCGGCCATCCGCTGGCAAGCGTGATCCCCCTGGAACCCGACCGCCTGGCCGCCCGCGCGGCGCTCGGTCTGCCGCCCGACGGGCCCATGGTGGCCTTGCTGCCAGGCAGCCGGGAATCCGAAATCCGTTATCTCGCCACGCGATTCCTGACTGCCGCAAGGCTGATCCTGCTGCAACGGCCCGCCACGCGCTTTGTCCTGCCCGCCATGCCGGCGCTTCGCAGCGCGGTCGAGCAGGCGGCGCAAACCAGTGGCCTGGGCAACCGGCTGCTGATCGTCACCGGCCAGTCGCAGCGCGTGCTGGCGGCCTGTGACGTGACCCTGATCGCCAGCGGCACCGCCACGCTGGAGGCCGCCCTGTTCAAGCGGCCCATGGTGATTGCCTACAACATGAACTGGCTGTCCTGGCAACTCATGCGCCACCGCAACCTGCAGCCCTGGGTCGGGTTGCCGAACATCCTGTGTCGCGAGTTTGTCGTGCCTGAGTTGCTGCAGGATGCAGCGACCCCTGAGGCGCTGGCCGCAGCGGTGCTGGACTGGATGGATTCCCCTGAGAAAACCCTTGCCCTGCAGCAGCGTTTTGCCGCGCTGCACCAGGAACTGAGGCGCGATACGGCGCAATTGGCCACCGATGCGATCGAGAAAATACTCGCGCGCTGAACAGGTCCCGCTGGTCTGGGACGGCCCTGGTCTGGTGGCCGGGGTGGACGAGGCCGGTCGCGGGCCATTGGCCGGCCCGGTGGTTGCGGCCGCCGTCATCCTGGACGACCTGAATCCGGTGCGCGGACTGGCAGACTCCAAGAAGCTGTCGCCGCGTCGGCGCGAGGCGCTGTACGATGAAATCATGGCCAAGGCGCTCTGCTGCTCGATTGCCGAGGCCAGCGTGGCCGAGATCGACACGCTCAACATCCTGCAAGCGACCTTGCTGGCCATGCAGCGCGCCGTTCAAGGGCTGCGCCTGAAGCCCGCCAAGGTGCTGGTCGACGGCAACCGCCTGCCGCGGCTGGACGTGCTGGCCGAGGCGATCGTCAAGGGTGACGACAAGGTCCCGGCGATCTCGGCGGCATCGATTCTGGCCAAGGTTCATCGCGACCGCTGGTGCGCGCGCTACGACGAGCAGTTTCCCCAGTACGGATTTGCGGCCCACAAGGGCTACGGCACGGCGGCGCATCTGGCGGCCCTGCGCGAGCACGGCGCGTGCCCGGAGCACCGCCGTTCGTTTTCGCCGGTCGCGGGGGTGCTGGCATGAGCACAGAACCGGCACTGATCACCTCCCGCGACAACCCCTTCATCAAGTCGCTGCGACGTCTGGCCCAGGACAGCGTGGCCTACCGAAAGCAGGGTCAGGTCTGGCTGGAAGGCGATCACCTGTGCCGCGCGGCGCTGGAGCGGGGCCTCAAACCGGCTACTGCTGTATTTTCTGAATCTTTTTGGGCTCATCCCAGCGTAGATTGGTCATCAGCAGCTATTAAAAATATAGTCATTCCAGACCGCCTGTTTGCAGAGGTCAGCGGGCTGGAATCCCCGGCGCCGATGGGTTTCCTGATCGAGCTGCCACTGGGGCACACCGTGCAGCCCGATGTGCCCACCGTGGTGCTGGACCGGGTGCAGGATGCCGGCAATGTCGGCTCCATCCTGCGCAGTGCCGGGGCCTTCGGGTTTCGCCAGGTCGTGGCGCTGAAGGGGACGGCAGCGCTGTGGTCACCCAAGGTGCTGCGGGCAGGCATGGGCGCGCATTTCGGCCTGCACCTGATCGAAGGGGCGGATGCGGGGGCGCTCGATGCCCTCAACGTGCCCCTGGCCGTGACGAGTTCCCACCAGGGCGAATTCCTGCACGAGCGCGCCCCGCCATATCCGTGCGCATGGGTTCTGGGACACGAAGGGCAGGGCGTGTGTGCCGACGTGGCGGCAAGAGCGGCCTGTTCGGTGCGGATTGCGCAGCCCGGCGGCGAAGAGTCGCTCAATGTGGCCGCGGCGGCGGCCATCTGTCTGCACGCCAGCGCGGCCGCCTGGGCCAGCCGCCGCTAGGGCGACCGGAAGGCCTCAAGCGGCCTCGAACCCTGTCAGTTCAGGGTCAGTTCAGGGTTTCCCCCGTTATAATGAGAGGCTTTCCCGCATCAACCGTACGCTCAAGCCGCAGCCTTAGCCAGAATCCCACAAAAGCAGCCACCAGGAGTCATGCCCTGGGCGCGTTTGGGCGTACCCGCAACCATCCGGAGAACCCAGTGCTTTTGTCTCTTCAGGGAACCTTCCCGCCCGCCATCCTGGCGCTCGCAGACGGCACGGTCTTTATCGGCAATTCGATCGGAGCCACCGGCTCCACCGTCGGCGAAGTGGTGTTCAACACCGCGATGACCGGCTACCAGGAAATCCTCACCGACCCGAGCTACTGCCAGCAGATCGTGACGCTCACGTATCCGCACATCGGCAATTACGGCGTCAACCAGCAGGACATCGAAGCCGACAAGGTCCATGCCGCTGGCCTCATCATCAAGGACCTGCCGCTGCTGGCCAGCAACTTCCGCGCGACGCGCACGCTCTCGCAATACCTGGTGGCCGAACACACGGTCGCGATCGCCAACATCGACACCCGCAAGCTGACCCGCCTGCTGCGCACCCGCGGCGCCCAGAATGGTGCCGTCGTGGGCCTGGCCGCTGGCGAGGTGGTGACCCAAGCCCTGGTCGATCAGGCCATTGCGGCAGCCCAGGGCGCGCCCAGCATGGCCGGCCAGGATCTGGCCAAGGTGGTGTCCGTGGCCCAGCCCTACGAGTGGGCACAGACCGAATGGAGACTGGCGCAGCCCGATGGCCAACCGGGTTATGGCACCCAGACCGCACCGACCTTCCATGTCGTTGCCTACGACTTCGGTGTAAAGAAAAACATCCTGCGCATGCTGGCGCAGCGTGGCTGCAAGGTCACTGTGGTTCCCGCACAGACGCCGGCCGCCGAGGTGCTGAAATACCGGCCCGACGGCATCTTTCTGTCCAACGGCCCGGTGACCCTCAGCCCTGCGACTACGCCATCGCCGCGGTCAGCGAACTGATCGACACCGGCATCCCGACCTTCGGGATTTGCCTGGGCCACCAGATCCTGGCTCTGGCCTCGGGCGCGAAGACCTTCAAGATGAAGTTCGGCCACCATGGCGCCAACCATCCGGTCAAGGACCTGGATTCCGGCCGGGTCTCGATCACGAGCCAGAACCACGGCTTCGCAGTGGACGAAAAAACCCTGGGCCCTAACCTGCGCGCCACCCACGTGAGCCTGTTCGACGGCACGCTGCAAGGCCTGGCCCGCACTGACAAGCCGGCGTTCTGCTTCCAGGGCCACCCCGAAGCCTCGCCCGGCCCGCACGATATCGCCTACCTGTTTGACCGTTTCACCGCGCTGATGCAAAACGCCACGGAGAAGAAGCATGCCTAAGCGCACCGACATCAAGAGCATCCTCATCATCGGCGCCGGCCCGATCATCATCGGCCAGGCCTGCGAGTTCGACTACTCCGGCGTGCAGGCCTGCAAGGCCCTGCGCGAAGAGGGCTACAAGGTCATCCTGATCAACAGCAACCCGGCCACGATCATGACCGACCCGGCCACGGCCGACGTCACCTACATCGAGCCCATCACCTGGCAGACGGTCGAGAAGATCATCGCCCGCGAGCGGCCGGACGCGATCCTGCCCACCATGGGCGGCCAGACCGCGCTGAACTGCGCACTCGACCTCTGGCACCACGGCGTGCTGGACAAGTACAAGGTCGAACTCATCGGCGCCACACCCGAAGCCATCGACAAGGCCGAAGACCGCCTGAAGTTCAAGGACGCCATGACCAAGATCGGTCTGGGTTCCGCGCGCTCGGGTATTGCCCACAGCATGGAAGAGGCCTGGGGCGTGCAGAAGGTCGTGGGCTTCCCCACCGTCATCCGGCCCAGCTTTACCTTGGGCGGAACCGGCGGCGGCATTGCCTACAACGCAGAGGAGTTCGAGACCATCTGCAAGCGCGGCCTGGAGGCATCGCCCACCAATGAGTTGTTGATTGAGGAATCGTTGCTCGGCTGGAAAGAATACGAGATGGAAGTCGTGCGCGACAAGGCGGACAACTGCATCATCATCTGCTCGATCGAGAACCTGGACCCCATGGGCGTGCACACCGGCGACTCCATCACCGTGGCACCGGCCCAGACGCTGACCGACAAGGAATACCAGATCATGCGCAACGCCTCGCTGGCGGTGCTGCGCGAGATCGGGGTCGATACCGGCGGCTCGAACGTGCAGTTCTCGATCAACCCGAACGACGGCCGCATGGTCGTCATCGAGATGAACCCGCGGGTCTCGCGTTCCTCCGCGCTGGCCTCCAAGGCGACCGGCTTTCCCATCGCCAAGGTGGCGGCCAAGCTGGCGGTCGGCTACACGCTGGACGAATTGCGCAACGAGATCACCGGCGGTGCCACGCCGGCCTCGTTCGAGCCCAGCATCGACTACGTGGTCACCAAGATTCCGCGCTTCGCCTTTGAAAAGTTCCCGACCGCCGATTCGCGCCTGACCACCCAGATGAAATCGGTGGGCGAGGTGATGGCCATGGGCCGCACCTTCCAGGAGTCGTTCCAGAAAGCCTTGCGCGGCCTGGAAGTCGGCGTGGACGGCATGAACGAAAAAACCCAGGACCGCGAGATTCTGGAGAAGGAACTCGGCGAGCCCGGCCCCGACCGCATCTGGTACGTGGGGGACGCCTTTGCCGCCGGTTGGTCGCTCGACGAAGTCCACGACCTGACCAAAATCGACAAGTGGTTCCTGGTGCAGATCGAGGAGATCGTGAAGATCGAACTCGATCTGGACAAGCTTGCCGTTGAAAAAGGCGATGCGGCAATGGCTTCGCTTGATGCGCTCACCCTGCGCGCGCTCAAGAAGAAGGGCTTCTCGGATCGCCGCCTGGCCAAGCTGCTCAAGACCACAGAGAAGGCTGTGCGCGATGCACGCCGCGCGCTGGGTGTGCGCCCGGTCTACAAGCGGGTCGACACCTGCGCGGCCGAATTTGCGACGAATACGGCCTATCTGTATTCGACCTACGAGGATGAGTGCGAGGCCGAGCCGACCACGCGCAAGAAGATCATGGTGCTCGGCGGTGGCCCGAACCGTATTGGCCAGGGTATCGAATTCGACTACTGCTGCGTCCATGCGGCGCTGGCCATGCGCGAGGATGGGTACGAGACCATCATGGTCAACTGCAACCCTGAAACCGTGTCGACGGACTATGACACCTCCGACCGACTGTATTTCGAGCCGGTGACGCTGGAGGATGTGCTGGAGATCGTGGACAAGGAAAAGCCTTTGGGTGTGATCGTGCAGTACGGTGGGCAGACGCCCTTGAAGCTCGCGCTGGACCTGGAGGCCAATGGCGTGCCCATCATCGGAACCAGCCCCGACATGATCGATGCGGCCGAAGACCGCGAACGCTTCCAGAAGCTCCTGCACACCCTCGGCTTGCGCCAACCCCCCAACGCCACGGCCCGCACCGAGCCCGAGGCGCTGGAGAAGGCTTTGGCCCTCGGCTATCCGCTGGTGGTGCGTCCGAGCTATGTGCTCGGTGGCCGCGCCATGGAGATCGTGCACGAGCAGCGCGACCTGGAGCGCTACATGCGCGAGGCGGTCAAGGTCAGCCACGACTCGCCGGTTTTGTTGGATCGTTTCCTGAACGATGCCATCGAATGCGATGTGGACTGCCTGCGCGATCCGCAAGGCAAGGTGTTCATTGGCGGCGTCATGGAACACATTGAGCAGGCGGGCGTTCACAGCGGCGATTCGGCCTGTTCGCTGCCGCCGTACAGCCTGTCGGATGCCACGGTCTCCGAACTCAAGCGCCAGTCTGCTGCGATGGCCGGCGCCTTGAACGTGGTGGGGCTCATGAACGTCCAGTTCGCGATCCAGAACGTGGACGGACAGGACGTCATCTACGTGCTGGAAGTGAACCCGCGTGCCTCGCGCACCGTGCCCTATGTCTCCAAGGCAACGGGTATCCAACTGGCGAAGGTGGCCGCGCGCTGCATGGCCGGCCGAAGCCTGGCTGAACAAGGCATCGACAAGGAAGTGACGCCACCGTATTTCAGCGTCAAGGAAGCGGTGTTCCCGTTCGTCAAGTTCCCGGGGGTGGACACCATTCTGGGACCTGAGATGAAGTCCACCGGCGAGGTCATGGGGGTGGGCAAGACCTTCGGAGAAGCATTCGTCAAGAGCCAGTTGGGCGCGGGGACGCGTCTGCCGCGGCCCTTCAAGACCGACGGATCGGCCTCCGGCAAAGTTTTCCTGACCGTCAAGAACGGCGACAAGCCTCGTGCGGTTGAAGTGGCTCGGCAGCTCAGTGAATTGGGCTTCGTGCTGGTTGCGACGCGGGGAACGGCGGCGGCCATTGCGGCGGCCGGCGTGCCGGTGGGCACCGTCAACAAGGTCACTGAAGGTCGACCGCATATCGTCGACATGATCAAGAACAACGAAATCGCGCTGGTCATCAACACAGTCGAGGAGCGTCGCAATGCGATCACCGACTCCCGCCAGATCCGAACCTCGTCGCTGCTGGCGCGTGTCACCACGTTCACGACCATCGCCGGTGCGGAGGCGGCCGTTGAGGGCATGAAATACATGGATCAGCTTGAGGTGATCTCGGTTCAGGACATGCACGCCCAACTGGCGACCTGACGGCTCGGTTCACGGCATAATCAATTTATCTTGACACCGCCGGACGGCAACGCTCGGCGGTTTCCTTTTGGAGACTCTCAAAGTGGCCACCATACCCATCACCAAGCGCGGCGCCGAAAAGCTGAAGGCCGAACTGCATCGGCTCAAGACGGTCGACCGACCCTGGGTCATCAATGCGATTGCCGAGGCCCGTGCGCAGGGCGATCTGAGCGAGAACGCCGAATACGACGCGGCCAAGGACCGTCAAGGCTTCATCGAAGGGCGCATCCAGGAGATCGAGGGCAAGCTGTCAGCGGCCCAGATCATCGATCCGGCGGCGCTGGACGCCGGTGGGCGGGTGGTCTTCGGCGCCACGGTCAAGTTGGAAGACGAGGACACAGGTGCTGCAGTGACCTACCAGATCGTCGGCGAGGACGAGGCCGACCTCAAGCACGGGCTGATCAACATTTCCAGTCCGATCGCGCGTGCGCTGATCGGCAAGGAGGAGGGCGATACGGCCGAGGTACAGGCGCCAGGTGGCGTGCGGCGGTATGAAGTCGTCGCCGTGACTTACGTCTGAGCCGGGGCGGACCGGGTGAAGGATCGACTGGCCGTGATGGCGCTGGCGCTGTGGTGGGGCAGCCTGAGCGCGATTGCAGGCTTCGTGGTGCCGATGCTGTTTGCCCATCTGCCCACGCCCGCCATGGCGGGAAATCTGGCGGGCCGGCTGTTTGGCGCCCAGACCTGGGTTTCGCTGGCCTGTGGCGGTCTCGTCTTGCTGGTTATGCGGTCGAATGCGGACAATCCCAGCGTCAGATGGTCGTTTTCTGCTATCGGTCTGGTAGCGATTTCGATGCTGGCGGCTTTGCTGGTCGAGTTTGGTGTTGCACCGCGCATTCTGGCCCGCGAGGATCTGAAGCTGTGGCACACGGTGGGCAGCGCCCTGTACGCGCTGCAGTGGCTGTGTACCGGACTTCTGCTCTGGCGCGCCGCGCGGCAGCCGCAGGCCTGAGCGCGGGGGCTATTCCCGCCAGTGCTCGGCCACCCAGTCGGCAGGCTTGATGAACCGAAACCGGCGGTTGCGGCGCCCGGCCAGCGCATCGGGCGGATTGCATTCGCCGTGAAAGATCACGATGCGGGCCCCGGCCGGCACAAACGGGGGCTTCCAGTAGTTGGTCGGCCAGCGCGGGATGCCGTGGTACTTGAAGCTGGGGCACCAGGCCGCAGGCCAATAGGCCAGAAGGCCCTTGCGTTGCATGAAGTCTGAGAGGTAGGCCTGCTCGTTGCGGAAGGTGGTGCGCACCTGGTCGAAATGGGTGCGGAAATACGCCAGCACATCGGGGTGTGCGCCCAGTTCGAATCGGTAGACTGAGGAATTGCCGGTGATGCGCCAGGGGCGCTTGTAGTCGTGAATGACGAGGAAGTCGCCGGGAAGATCGAAGAAGTCGTCCAGCGGACCGACGACCACCACATCGACGTCCAGGAAGAGGGCGGTTCCCTTCAGGCCGTAAAGATCCTGGGAAAACGTCACCAGCTTGGTCCAGCCGCGCTCAGGGATGCCGGGCGGAAGGTCCAGCGCCGGAATGGGAAAGCATTGCACCTCTGTGCGGATACCCGTCGGGTCGTCGGTGAGGCACACCATGCGGAAATCACCGGTCAGGTGCCGGCGGACCATCGCGTACAGGCGGTTGACGTACTCGGGGCCGTACTTGGTGCCCCATTTCATGCAGATGACGTTGCGCAGCGGCGCGTCGGTGTCCCTCATGCGCAATGCGTCAGTCGTGACGGGCTTTCTTGATGGACTTCATCTTCGGCTTGGCCCGCTTGATTTGGCCGCCCGAGGTCAGTCGCTGGTTGCCCAGCACGCGAAGGGTCTTCACCTCGGGACGTTGGCCGCCGCGTTTGCTGAATTTCAAGACCTTGAAGTCGCGAGGACCGGGCATGCGGTCTTCGTCGACCGTCTTTTCCTTTTCGGGAATCGGCCGCCACAGCACCAGCAGCTTGCCGATGTGCTGAATGGGCGCGGCGTTCAACTCGTTGGCCAAGGTCTGGTAGATCAGTTCCCGGGCAGCGCGGTCGTCGCCGAGCACCCGGATCTTGATCAGCCCATGGGCGCTGAGCGCGGCATTCGCCTCCTTGAGCACGGCGGGCGTCAGTCCGTCGCCACCGATCATGACGACCGGATCCAGGTGGTGGGCCAGCGCGCGGTGGACCTTGCGCTCGGCAGGGGTAAGTTGTATTTGAGCCATGGCCGTATTATCAAGGGCAACATGAAAACCAGGACCCCGGGCAAAAAAGTCAACAAGGCGTGGTTGCACGACCATATCAACGACCCCTATGTGAAGCAGGCGCAGCGGGACGGATTTCGCGCGCGCGCGGCCTACAAGCTGAAGGAGATCGACGAGTCGTTCGGCCTGATCAAACCCGGACAGGTTGTCGTGGACCTGGGTTCGTCACCGGGTGCCTGGAGCCAGTATGTGCGCCGCCGGCTGTCGCCCAAGTCCGCGACGGGCGGGGGGGCAGCCACAGGGGAACTCAATGGCGTCATCATCGCCATGGACATCCTGCCGATGGAGCCCATCGAGGGCGTTTGTTTTCTGCAGGGCGACTTTCGGGAGGCCTCTACCCTGAAAGGGCTGGAAGCCGCTCTGGCGGGGCGCCAGGCCGATGTGGTGGTCTCCGACATGGCGCCGAACCTGTCGGGCATCGGGTCGGCGGATGCGGCGCGCGTGGTTCATCTTGTGGAACTGGCGATCGAGTTCGCCCTGGCCCACCTCAAGCCCGAAGGTGCGCTCGTGGTGAAGTTGTTTCACGGCGGCGGCTATGACGAACTGGTGCGCTTGTTCCGTGAGACGTTTCGAGTGGTCAAACCGTTCAAGCCGAAGGCCTCGCGCGATCGGTCCTCCGAGACCTTTCTGGTGGGTCAAGGTTTGAAGCGCGCTGGCCAGAACTGACCCAGGTCAAGGGCGGGGCAAGCCCTGGCGCCAATCCCCTGTGGCGCCTGTGGCCGCAATCGGGAAAAACAACGGTTGCTTTGCTTGAAACGCCTAAAATGGCCTTCACTTACTGCTACCGCGTGAAGAATTTGTGACTGGAGCCTCGCTTGAATAATCAGTGGTTCTCGAAAATTGCCATCTGGCTCGTGATTGCCATGGTGTTGTTTACTGTTTTCAAGCAGTTTGACACCCGTGGCGGGGCCGGTGCGACCTACATGGGCTATTCGGATTTCCTGGAGGAGGTTCGCGCCAGCCGGGTCAAGTCGGCCACGATCCAGGAAGGGCAGGGCGGCACCGAGATTGTGGCGACCATGACGGATGACCGGCGGGTTCGCACCACGGCGACCTTTCTGGACCGGGGCCTGGTCGGCGATCTGATCAACAACGGCGTGAAATTTGACGTCAAACCACGCGAAGAGGGCTCGCTGCTCATGACCCTGCTGGTCAGTTGGGGGCCGATGCTGCTGCTGATCGGGGTATGGGTCTATTTCATGCGCCAGATGCAGGGCGGCGGCAAGGGCGGCGCCTTCAGCTTCGGCAAGAGCAAGGCCCGGATGCTGGACGAAAGCACCAACCAGGTCACGTTTGCCGACGTCGCGGGCTGTGACGAGGCCAAGGAAGAGGTCAAGGAAGTCGTGGACTTCCTGAAGGATCCGCAAAAGTTCCAGAAGCTTGGCGGACGCATTCCGCGCGGCTTGCTGCTGGTCGGCCCCCCCGGGACCGGCAAAACGCTGCTGGCCAAGGGCATCGCCGGTGAGGCCAAGGTCCCGTTCTTCAGCATTTCGGGTTCGGACTTCGTGGAGATGTTCGTCGGTGTGGGCGCAGCGCGTGTGCGCGACATGTTCGAGAACGCCAAGAAGAACGCCCCCTGCATCATCTTCATCGACGAAATCGATGCGGTGGGTCGCCAGCGCGGCGCCGGGCTGGGCGGTGGCAACGACGAACGCGAACAGACGCTGAACCAGATGCTGGTGGAGATGGACGGCTTCGAGACGAACGTCGGCGTGATCGTGGTGGCCGCCACCAACCGGCCGGACATCCTGGATGCGGCGCTGTTGCGGCCCGGCCGCTTTGACCGTCAGGTCTACGTGACCCTGCCGGACATCCGCGGCCGCGAACAGATTCTGAGCGTGCACATGCGCAAAGTGCCGATCGGGCAGGACGTGAACCCCGGCGTGATCGCCCGCGGCACGCCTGGCATGAGCGGCGCGGATCTGGCCAATCTGTGCAACGAAGCGGCGCTGATGGCCGCTCGCCGCAATGCCCGTGTTGTCGAGATGCAGGACTTCGAGAAGGCCAAGGACAAGATCCTCATGGGCCCGGAGCGCAAGAGCATGGTGATGCCCGAGGAAGAGCGCCGCAACACCGCCTACCATGAATCCGGTCATGCCCTGATCGGCAAGCTGCTGCCCAAGTGCGACCCGGTGCACAAGGTCACCATCATTCCCCGCGGCCGCGCACTGGGTGTGACCATGAGCCTGCCCGCGCAGGACCGCTACAGCTACGACAAGGACTACATGCTGAACCAGATCAGCATGCTGTTCGGGGGCCGTATCGCCGAAGAGGTGTTCATGCACCAGATGACGACCGGCGCGAGCAACGACTTCGAGCGCGCCACCCACATCGCCCGCGACATGGTCATGCGCTACGGCATGACCGCAGCGCTCGGACCCATGGTCTACGCGGAGAATGAAGGCGAGGTGTTTCTGGGCCGTTCGGTGACCAAGACCACCAATATGAGCGAAGAAACGATGCAGAAGGTGGATGCCGAAGTGCGCCGCATCATCGACGAGCAATACGCGCTGGCCCGCCGCCTGATCGAAGAGCACAGCGACAAGATGCACGCCATGGCCAAAGCCCTGCTGGAGTGGGAAACCATCGATTCCGAGCAACTCGACGACATCATGGCAGGGCGCGAGCCGCGTCCGCCGAAGGACTGGACACCCCGCACGCCGCCGGCAGGTGGGGGCGGCAGCGGTGGCAGCCCGGCGGTCAAGACCGATCCGGCACCGACGGCAGCCTGAGCCGGCCATTCCTTCCGCCCGCACGGGCACAATCACGGGGCCTCGCGCCCCGTTCTTGTTTCTTTCATGTTCTGGCAAACCACCCGCTACTCCATTGATCTGACGCGCCCACGGGTGATGGGCATCGTCAATGTCACGCCGGACTCGTTTTCCGACGGCGGGCGGCTCGCCGATCTGTCGGCGGCCCTGAACCACTGCGAGCGCTTGCTGCGCGACGGTGCTCACATTCTCGACATCGGAGGTGAATCAACCCGGCCCGGCGCGCCTCCGGTGCCGCTGGAGGAGGAACTTGCTCGGGTCGTGCCGCTGGTTCGCGAGGCGGTCAAGTTCGGCGTGCCGATTTCGGTGGATACCTTCAAGCCGGCCGTCATGCAAGCCGTGCTGGATTTGGGCGCCGATATCATCAACGACATCCGGGCGCTGGGGCAGCCGGGCGCCGTAGAGGTCGTTTCCCGCCATCCGTCGTGTGGCATCTGCCTGATGCACATGCACCGGGACCCATTGACCATGCAGGTGCTTCCCATGCAAGGGGATGTGGTGCCGCCTGTGCGGGCCTTCCTGTCACAGGCTGCGGCGCGCGCCGTGTCGGCGGGGGTGGCGCGTGGGCGCATCGTGCTGGATCCGGGGATCGGTTTTGGCAAGACGGTGGAACAGAACTTCAGCCTGCTGGCTCGGCAGGCCGAGTTGCTGGCCGAGGGGTTTCCGTTGCTGGTCGGCTGGTCGCGCAAGTCTTCGCTGGGCGCGGTGACTGCCACGCAGGGCCTTGCGCCCGAGGCAGCTTCGCGGCTGGCCGCAAGTGTGGCTGCGGCCGTTCTGACGGCGGACCGGGGCGCCGCCATCGTGCGGGTGCATGATGTGCTGGAGACGGTGCAGGCGCTGGCCGTCTGGGGCGCGATGCGCGAACAGGCGACGCCGGATAGTCACGTATTGATAGCAAAGAAAGACCAGGAGACGCTGGGATGAAACGAAGATACTTTGGAACCGATGGAATTCGGGGCACCGTGGGCCAGCCGCCGATCACGCCCGACTTCGTACTGCGCCTGGCCCACGCCGTGGGCCGCGTGCTGAAGCGCTCGGACGAGCACCCGACGGTGCTGATCGGCAAGGACACCCGCATTTCGGGCTACATGCTGGAGTCTGCGCTGGAGTCCGGCTTCAACTCGGCCGGCGTCGATGTGGTGCTGCTAGGGCCGGTGCCGACGCCCGCCGTGGCCTATCTCACCCGTGCCTTGCGGGCCAGCCTGGGCGTGGTGATCAGCGCAAGCCACAACGCCTTTCCTGACAACGGCATCAAGTTTTTCAGCGCCCAGGGCGCCAAGTTGCCGGACGACTGGGAGCGGGCGGTCGAAGCGGCGCTTGAAGAGGCCCCGGTCTGGGTGGATTCTGCCCACCTGGGCAAGGCGCGCCGCCTGGACGATGCGGCCGGGCGCTACATTGAGTTTTGCAAGAGTACTTTCGCCAGCGACCTCACGCTAAAAGGCCTGAAAATTGTCGTGGACGCGGCACATGGAGCCGCTTACCAGATTGCGCCCAAGGTGTTTCATGAGCTGGGCGCGGAGGTGATTGCCATCGGATGCGCACCCGATGGACTGAACATCAACCACGAGGTGGGTGCCACCCACCCGCAGGCGCTGGTCGAGACGGTGCGGGCGCAGCAGGCCGACTACGGCGTGGCGCTGGACGGCGATGCCGACCGCCTGCAATTGGTCGATTCGAGCGGTCGCCTGTTCAACGGGGATGAGCTGCTCTATCTGATGGTGGCAGACCGCATCGCCCGCGACGAGGATGTTCCGGGTTGTGTCGGCACGTTGATGACCAACAAGGCCGTGGAGGTGGCGCTGAAGGAACGGGGTGTCCATTTCGTGCGCGCCAAGGTCGGTGACCGCTACGTACTCGAGGAATTGAGTCACCGGGGCTGGATCCTGGGCGGGGAGAGTTCAGGCCACCTGCTGGCGCTGGACAAGCACACCACCGGGGACGGACTCATCAGCGCGCTGCAGGTCCTTCAGGCCTGCGTGGGCAGCGGAAAGACACTGGCCGAGCTGCTGGCCGGGGTGAATCTGTATCCGCAGACCTTGCTCAACGTACGCCTGCAACCGGGCACCGACTGGACGGCCAACCGCCGCCTGGCCGGCGAGATCCAGGCTGTGGAGACCGAACTGGGCGATGGGGGCCGGGTGCTCATCCGCGCCAGCGGCACCGAACCCCTGCTGCGGGTGATGGTTGAGGCCGTAGATCCCGCCGTGTCGAGCGCCTGTGCCGAACGTCTGGTCGAGGCGGTGCAGGCCGGCTGAGGCCGGTCAAACGAAGTACCGTTGTGTCACCCCTTGCCTGGCGCTTGCCATGTCGTTTCTGCGCGCATCGTTCGCGCACCTCCGGGGGGGCGGCCCCCCGCCGCCCGGCCGGCGGCCCCCCGCCGCCCCGGGGGGGGCGCGGGGGCCGCGTGCGGGGGGCCCCGGGCCCCCGGCGGTCGCCGCCCGGGGTGCCGGAAGGCACGCAGGAGCGTCCCCCAGCCTGTGACGGAACGGGAGTTTCGCCGCCTCCCTGCCAATCTGGCCTTCAGCGACAGCCTGCATGGGCTGGCCCGGGCTGCCGAGGCCATCAACCCCTTAACACCTGCAGCAACCAGACCTTCCTGCTCACGCACTGAGCGGCGCACCTCCGCCGGCGCGCTCAGGCGCTGCCTGGGCGGGCGCGCAAACCCAGCAGAAGGCCCAGCGAAACCAGCCCCAGTCCGGCGGTGATCCACAGCGCCCCGGCGCCCCATCGTTCCAATGCCAGGCCGAACAGAGGCGGTGCAAGGGCCTGCGCGAAGCGCGCCGGCGTCATGATCAGGCCCAGGCGGGCGCCGTAGCCGTGGGGTCCGAACAAGGCCAGTGGCAAGGTGCCCTTGGCAATCGTCAGGATGCCATTGCCGGCGCCATGCAGCATCACGAACATCGGCGCGAGGGCGCCCAGCAACGGGGCGCCGGCCAGCAGCAATGCCAGTGCCGCGACGGGATGGGCTGCGGCCGCCACGCGGGCCGAGTGCAGCGGGTGAACGTGTCTGAGCAGGCCGTACTCGGCCAGCCGGCCGGCGACCTGGGCTGGCCCCACCAGCGCCGCGATGCTGATTGCGGCACCCAGGCCCAGTCCGGCAAGTTGCAGCAGGTGGGGCAAATGGGTGGCCATGGCGGTGCTGATGAACCAGGCGATGGCAAAGACCGCGGCCAAGGCCAAGGCCGAACCGGTGCCCGCTCTGGCTGGCTCGCTGTGCTGTGGCGGGCCGCCAGCGGCCACGCTGGCGCTCGGTTGGGTTGCAGGGCTGGCCGGATGGGTGTGCCGGGGCAATGCGGCGTTCAGCGGCAGTCCCAGTAGCAGATGGGCTGCGGCCCAGCCCGCACAGGCACCGCGCCAACCCCATCGGGCTTCCATCCAGGCTGACAGGGGCCAGCCAACGGTGCTGGCAAATCCGGCGACCAGCGTGATGCCCGTGATGGCGCCCCGGGAATTGCTGCCGTAGATGCGCACCAGGGCCGAAAAGGCGGCCTCGTACAGCCCACTGCCCATGGCCAGCCCCATGACAGCCCAGGCCGCAAAGAGGCTCCAAGGTCCCTGTGCGAGCGCCAGGGCACCCAGCCCCGTGGCAAAGACCAGGCTGGTCAGCGGCAAGACCACGTGTCCGCCGTGGCGGTCGATGGCCCGCCCGGTCAGAGGGCCCAATGGCGCCGACACCAGCATGGCCAGTGAAAATGCGGCGAACACCACGGGTGCGCTCACGCCGAGATCGCGTGCCATCGAATCGGCCAGCACCGCCGGCAGATAGTAGGTGGAGGCAAAGGCCAGGGTCTGGGCGGTGCCCAGCATGGCCACGGTTCGCCAGGTGCGTTCGCGCATCGTTACATTGTGCTTTACGCTTGCGAAATGAACCCCCTGACTGTCATTGCTGCGGACTACCACTATCCACCCCACGCGCGAGCGGTCGTTGACCTGCTGGACGCCTACGCACGCGACCCAGCCGGTGGGGGCCATCCCTTGTCCGAACATGCCCGGAGCAACCTGGTGCGCGAACTCGCCTTGCGCCCGCAGGCTTTCAGCGTTCTGGCGTTTGACGCCGAGCAGCCTGTCGGCCTGGTCAATTGCATCGAGGGCTTTTCCACCTTTGCCTGCCGTCCGCTGGTCAATGTGCACGACGTCGTGGTCCTTGCCAGCCATCGGGGCCACCGGGTGGGTGAGCGCATGCTGGCTGAAGTGGAGCGGATGGCGCGGGATCGCGGTGCTTGCAAGCTCACGCTGGAGGTGCTCTCGGGCAACGCGCCGGCCTGGCGCCTGTACCAACGCATTGGCTTTGCCGGCTACCAGCTCGATCCGGCGCTCGGTTCGGCCCGGTTCCTGCAGAAATGCCTGGACTGACGGCCTGAACAGCCAAGAATTCAGTGAAATTGGGCGCTTCCCAGCACCCGAAGGTCAGTTGATGCTATTATTAGTGTAGCAACTGACCCGCCGGCCTGAGCGGTGGCGCCGGGTGCGACGCCCGTGCGGTCATGGCGCCCTGGTTGTACGGGCATGGGCCCGGCATCATGGGGTCTCTCGCGGAGCTTGTCAGTTGCGTGCAGGGTTTCGATGGCAAAATCGCAAGGCTTTCCAGGGCCCTTCCTAAGCCACAGTCGCATCCGCAGATCGGTTCAGCCGTGTCGCGGGAGGTATTTCAACCAGCTAATGTTCCCTGCAGGGGAATTGAGGTCAGCGAAACATGAGTGAGACAAAGTCCGTCTACGCCGCCTATTCAGGCAACACCTATCTCTTCGGGGGCAATGCGCCTTACGTCGAAGAGATGTACGAAAACTACCTCGCCAATCCCGGCAGCGTGCCCGACACGTGGCGCAGCTATTTTGATGCGCTCCAGCATGTTCCGGCCAGCGACGGCAGTGACGCCAAGGATGTTCCGCACCTGCCCGTGATCAATGCGTTCGCCGAGCGCGCCAAGCAGGGCGGCACCAAGGTGGTGCAAGCCAGCGCCGACGTCGAAATGGGTCGCAAGCGCACGGCTGTGCAACAGTTGATCGCCGCTTACCGCAATGTCGGACAGCGCTGGGCCGATCTGGATCCCCTGCAACGCACCGAGCGCCCCGTCATTCATGAACTGGAGCCGTCGTTCTACGGGTTCAGCGACGCGGACCAGGAAGCCGTTTTCGACACCAGCAACACCTTCTTCGGCAAGGACCGCATGTCCCTGCGCGAACTGCTCAATGCCCTGCGCGAGACCTATTGCGGAACCGTCGGCCCGGAATACATGTACATCACCAACCAGGCCGAAAAGCGCTGGTGGCAGCAGAAGCTGGAGAGCATTCGCAGCAAGCCCAGCTTCAACACCGACAAGAAGAAGCACATCCTCGATCGCCTGACCGCCGCTGAAGGTCTGGAGCGCTTCCTGCACACGAAGTTTGTCGGCCAGAAGCGTTTCTCGCTGGAAGGCGGCGAGAGCTTCATTGCCGCGATGGATGAGCTGATCCAGCAGGCTGGCGCCAAAGGCGTGCAGGAAATCGTGATCGGCATGGCCCATCGGGGTCGCCTGAACGTGCTCGTGAACACGCTGGGCAAGATGCCTGGCGACCTTTTCGCCGAGTTCGACCACACCGCACCCGAAGACCTGCCGGCCGGCGACGTGAAGTATCACCAGGGGTTCAGTTCCGACGTGACCACCCCGGGCGGTCCGGTTCACCTGTCGCTGGCGTTCAACCCCTCGCACCTTGAAATCGTCAACCCCGTGGTGGAGGGCTCGGTGCGTGCGCGCATGGACCGCCGCGGCGACCGCCGTGGCGACCAGGTGCTGCCGGTGCTGGTGCACGGCGATGCCGCCTTTGCAGGGCAAGGCGTCAACCAGGAAACCCTGGCATTGGCTCAGACCCGTGGCTACACCACCGGTGGCACGGTGCACCTGATCATCAACAACCAGATCGGCTTCACCACCTCCGATCCGCGCGACCTTCGTTCCACCCTGTACTGCACGGACATCGTCAAGGGGGTCGAATCGCCGGTGCTGCATGTCAATGGCGACGATCCGGAGGCCGTCGTGCTGGCGACCCAACTGGCGCTTGAGTACCGGATGGAATTCCGCAAGGACGTGGTGGTGGACATCATCTGCTTCCGCAAGTTGGGACACAACGAACAGGACACCCCGAGCCTGACCCAGCCGCTGATGTACAAGAAGATCGCCCAGCACCCCGGCACTCGAAAGCTCTACGCCGACCGCCTGGCTTCGCAGGGGATGCCTGACACCTTGGGTGACGAAATGGCCAAGGCCTTCCGTGCGGCCATGGACGCTGGCAAGCACACGGTGGACCCGGTGCTGACCAACTTCAAGAGCAAATACGCGGTCGACTGGTCGCCCTTTCTCGGCAAGAAATGGACTGACGTGGGGGAAACCGCCATTCCGCTTGCCGAATGGAAGCGGCTGGCTGAAAAGATCACCACGATTCCTGAAAGCGTGACGCCGCATCAACTGGTGCGCAAGGTGTATGACGACCGCGCCGCCATGGGGCGAGGAGATCTTCCCGTGGACTGGGGCATGGGCGAGCACATGGCCTTCGCCTCGCTGGTGGCCAGCGGTTACCCGGTGCGCCTGTCCGGTGAGGACTGTGGACGCGGCACGTTCACCCACCGCCACGCGGTGATTCATGACCAGAAGCGCGAGAAGTGGGATGTTGGCACCTACGTGCCTTTGGAAAACGTCGCGGACAACCAGGCGCCTTTTGTTGTCATCGACTCGATCCTCTCCGAGGAGGCTGTACTGGGCTTCGAGTACGGCTATGCCTCCAACGATCCGAATACGCTGGTGATCTGGGAAGCTCAGTTCGGCGATTTTGCCAATGGCGCCCAGGTGGTGATCGACCAGTTCATCGCGTCCGGTGAAGTCAAGTGGGGTCGTGTCAACGGCATCACGTTGATGCTGCCGCACGGCTATGAAGGGCAGGGCCCTGAGCACAGTTCGGCGCGCCTGGAGCGTTTCATGCAATTGTCGGCCGACGCCAACATGCAGGTGGTGCAACCCACCACGGCCAGCCAGATCTTCCATATCCTGCGCCGCCAGATGGTTCGCAACCTGCGCAAACCACTGATCATCATGACGCCCAAGTCGCTGTTGCGTGCCAAGGATGCGGCGTCACCGCTAAGCGAGTTCACCAAAGGCGGCTTCCAGACCGTCATCGGGGAAAGCAAGGCGCTCAAGGCGGACAAGGTCAAGCGCGTGATTGCCTGTTCGGGCAAGGTGTATTACGACCTGGTCAAGAAACGCGAAGAAAAAGGAGCCGACGAGGTCGCGATCCTGCGGGTGGAACAGCTGTATCCATTCCCGCACAAGGTGTTTGCCTCCGAATTGCGCAAGTTTCCCAACGCGACGGAGATCCTTTGGTGCCAGGACGAACCCCAGAACCAGGGAGCCTGGTTCTTCATCCAGCACAACATCCACGAGAACATGGTCGAGGGCCAAAAACTGGGCTATTCGGGGCGCGCCGCGTCGGCGTCGCCCGCAGTTGGCTATTCCCACCTGCACCAGGAGCAGCAGAAGGCGCTCGTCGAAGGCGCATTTGCCAAGCTCAAGGGCTTCATCCTCACCAAATAAGGCAGCTGGGACACAGCGCACTCACTCCATACCGAAAGAATTGAAATGGCAATCATCGAAGTCAAAGTACCGCAACTGTCCGAATCTGTGGCTGAAGCCACGATGCTGCAGTGGAAGAAGAAGCCGGGAGAGGCCGTCGCGGCCGACGAGATCCTGATCGAAATTGAGACCGACAAGGTCGTCCTTGAAGTGCCGGCGCCGTCTGCGGGCGTGTTGGCAGAAGTCCTGGTCGGCGATGGCGGAACGGTCGTCGCAGAGCAGCTCATTGCCCGCATTGACACCGATGGCAAGGCCAGTGCGGCCGCTCCTGCGGCGGCGTCTGCGGCCACTCCCGCGGCTCGCCCTGCCGCGGCCGCATCGCCATCCACCGGTGGATCCATGGCGGGCGTCGCCATGCCAGCTGCCGCCAAGCTCATGGCCGACAACAATCTGGCTCCAGGTTCGGTTGCGGGATCGGGCAAGGATGGTCGCGTCACCAAGGGCGATGTGCTGGGCGCTGTGTCGGCTCCCAAGCCGGCCCCGGCTGCAGCCGCTGTCATTCCGACCGGCGTGCCGACAAAGGTGTTGCCGCAAGTGGTCGCACCGTCTGTGGATCTCGGCGATCGCCCGGAGCAGCGCGTGCCCATGACCCGTCTTCGGGCCCGGGTGGCCGAACGCCTTCTGCAATCGCAGTCGACCAATGCCATCCTGACCACGTTCAACGAAGTCAACATGGCGCCGGTCATGGAGATGCGCAAGAAGTTCCAGGATGCGTTCTCGAAGGAGCATGGTGTCAAGATCGGTTTCATGAGCTTCTTCGTGAAGGCGGCGGTTCATGCGTTGAAGAAGTTCCCGGTGCTCAACGCCTCAGTGGATGGCAATGACATCGTCTACCACGGCTACTTCGATATCGGCATTGCCGTGGGATCGCCGCGGGGTCTGGTGGTGCCGATCCTGCGCAACGCCGACCAGATGAGCTTTGCCGAGATCGAGAAGAAGATCGCGGAATTTGGCAAGAAAGCGTCCGAAGGAAAGCTGGGCATTGAAGAGATGACGGGCGGCACGTTCTCCATCTCCAACGGTGGAACCTTCGGTTCAATGATGTCGACGCCCATCATCAATCCGCCGCAGTCGGCCATTCTGGGCGTGCACGCCACCAAGGACCGTGCCGTGGTCGAAAATGGGCAGGTGGTGGTGCGTCCGATGAACTATCTTGCGATGTCGTATGACCACCGGATCATCGACGGTCGTGAGGCCGTGCTCGGTCTGGTCGCCATGAAGGAGGCGCTGGAAGACCCGGCGCGTCTGCTGTTCGACATCTGAATCTGATCAACCAAGCGGGACCGAAACGCGGCACATCCGGGCGCTGTCCCCCAACCGACTGAGAATCATGAGTAAACAATTTGACGTGATCGTCATTGGCGGCGGTCCTGGTGGATACATCGCCGCCATCCGCGCAGCGCAGCTGGGTTTCCAGGTGGCCTGTATCGATGAGTGGAAGAACAGAAAGGGGGGGGCCGCGCCCGGTGGCACCTGTACCAATGTGGGTTGCATTCCGTCGAAGGCTTTGCTGCAGTCTTCCGAGCACTTCGAGCACGCCAACCATCATTTCGCGGAGCACGGCATCAGTGCCACGAATGTAAAGATGGACGTTGCGAAGATGGTGGCCCGCAAGGATGCCGTCGTGAAGCAGAACAATGACGGCATCCTGTACCTGTTCAAGAAGAACAAAGTCGCCTTTTTCCACGGCCGCGGCTCGTTTGTGAAGGCGGTGGATGGCGGCTACGAAATCAAGGTCAGCGGCGCTGCCGATGAGATCCTGATGGCCGGGCAGGTCATCATCGCCACCGGATCGAACGCACGTGCTCTTCCTGGAGCCGACTTTGATGAAGAAAACATTCTGTCGAATGACGGCGCGTTGCGGCTGGGTACAGTTCCCAAGAAGCTGGGCCTGATTGGCTCCGGCGTCATTGGTCTTGAAATGGGATCCGTGTGGCGTCGGCTTGGCGCGGAAGTCACGGTGCTGGAGGCATTGCCGACCTTCCTGGGCGCAGTGGATGAGCAGATTGCCCGCGAAGCTAAGAAGGCCTTCGACAAACAGGGCCTGAAGATCGAACTGGGCGTCAAAGTCGGGGAGATCAAGTCCGGCAAGAAGGGCGTCAGTGTCGCGTGGACAAACAGCAAAGGTGAGGCTCAGACGCTCGATGTTGACAAGCTGATCGTTTCCATTGGTCGGGTGCCGAATACCACAGGGCTGAACGTGGAAGGGGTTGGGCTGCAGCTTGACGAGCGTGGCGCCATCGTGGTTGACGCTGACTGTCGCACCAACCTGCCGGGTGTTTGGGCGGTGGGCGATGTGGTGCGCGGCCCGATGCTCGCCCACAAGGCGGAAGAGGAAGGCGTGGCGGTTGCCGAGCGCATCGCGGGCCAGCACGGGCATGTCAACTTCAACACCATTCCTTGGGTGATCTATACCAGCCCGGAAATCGCCTGGGTCGGTCGCACCGAGCAGCAGCTCAAGGCCGACGGCGTGTCGTACAAAGCGGGCACCTTTCCATTCCTGGCCAATGGGCGTGCGCGTGCCCTGGGCGATACCACCGGCATGGTCAAGTTCCTGGCCGATGCCGCCACGGATGAGATCCTGGGTGTCCACATCGTTGGCCCGATGGCCAGCGAACTGATCTCCGAGGCTGTCGTCGCCATGGAGTTTCGCGCCAGCGCCGAAGATATTGCCCGCATCTGCCATGCGCATCCTTCGCTCAGCGAGGCCACCAAGGAGGCTGCGCTCGCCGTTGACAAACGGACGCTGAACTTCTGATTCTTGTTCAGCACGTCGGGCTGGCCTGACCGTAGGTCAGTCGGACGGGAGCTCAGCGAGCACCAACCGCATGTCGGTCCGTCAAATCTATGAGGAAGAGCTCACTGCGCGGGGTTATGCAAGTGACCCTGCTCAGCTACGGGCTGTCGACGCGCTCGAGCGCTGTGCCTCCGAATGGGGTGCCTACAAGGACAGGCGTTCGAACGCGTTCAAGAAGCTGATCAACCGGCCCGATATCCCGCGTGGGGTCTACATGCATGGTGGGGTCGGGCGGGGCAAGAGCTTCCTGATGGACTGCTTCTACAACGCCGTTCCGATCCGGCGCAAGACGCGGCTGCACTTTCACGAATTCATGCGGGAGGTCCATCGCGAGCTTTCTGCGTTGCAGGGTACCGTCAACCCACTGAATGAGTTGGGCAGACGGATGGCCCAGCGCTTCAAGCTGATCTGCTTTGACGAGTTTCACGTGGCCGACATCACCGATGCGATGATCCTGCATCGGCTGCTGCAGGCTCTCTTCGACCATGGCGTGGGATTTGTAACCACCTCCAATTTCAAGCCCGACGACCTCTACCCCGACGGGTTGCATCGTGACCGCATCCTGCCGGCCATCGCGCTGCTGAACGCACGAATGGAAGTACTGAATGTCGATAACGGAACCGACTACCGACGACGTGCGCTGGAGCATGTGAAGCTCTATCATTGCCCACTTGACGAAACCGCTGACGCCGACTTGGAGCAGGCCTTCAATCGCCTGGCGGAGGCGCACGATGAAGAGCCCATGTTGCATATCGAGTCGCGTGACATTCGCGCCGTCCGCAAGGCCGGGGGCGTGGTCTGGTTCGATTTCCGCACGCTCTGTGGTGGGCCTCGCTCACAGAACGACTATCTGGAGATTGCCTCGCAATTCCATACGGTTCTGTTGGCCAATGTGCCCCAGATGCCAGTTCGAATGGCGTCGGAGGCACGCCGATTCACGTGGTTGGTCGATGTACTGTATGACCGCCGGGTCAAGCTCATCATCTCGGCCGGTGTTCCACCTGAGCAACTCTATCCCGAAGGACCGCTGGCGCACGAGTTTCCACGCACGGTGTCCAGGCTCAATGAAATGCAGTCGCAGGAATACCTTGCACTTGAACACAGAACGGTCGATACCCGCCTGACCTGAAGTGCGCGGTGCCCGCCCGACCTGCCGCCAATGCAGAAGCCGCTTCAGAAGTCCTCAATCTTGACGATCGCAAGCGAAATGTTGTCGCCGCCGCCTTTGCCGCGCGACCGGGCCTTCTCAATCAGGAACTCGCTCGCTTCGCGCGGGGAAAGGGACTCAAGCACATAGGCCAGTTCTTCCGGCGTGAAATAGTGCCACAAGCCATCGCTGCACGACATGATGACGTCACCGGATTTGAGCTTCGGGATGTAGTCCAGACTGAACACCGGGTCGTCTTCCGTGCCCAGGCAGCCCATCAGGATGTTCGACTGCGGATGGGTATGTGCTTCTTCTTCGGTAATTTCGCCCCGATCGACCAGCGCCTGAACATACGAGTGGTCAAGGGTACGCTTCGCCATGCGGCCGGAACTGAAATGGTAGATTCTGGAGTCCCCGGCATGCAGCCAGTTTGCGTCGGCGCCTGGATTGATCAGGAACAACGCGATGGTGCTGTGAGGTTCCTGTTCAGCGGATATAGCTGTCAGGCGGATCACGATATGCGCCTCCTGCGCTATCTGGCGCAGCATCGACGGCGCATCGTCGGTCGTCGGCGAGAAGCGCTCGAACAACTGACGAGCAGTCATCAGGACCTGATCTGAGGCCTTGCGTCCCCCGCTGCGGCCACCCATGCCATCGGCCAGCACAGCGAGCAGGCATCCTGGGGCGCGTGGGTGTGTGAATACGGCGACCTGGTCCTGCTGGTACTCGCGGTCACCTTTGTGGATTCCGGTGGCGGCGGTGAGTCGATAGCCTGTGGTCATGAAGATTCGGTCCGGGAAGCCTTGGTACTCGATTAAATGGCATGAAAGCCGTATTATTCAACGATCCGACGTGCGTACATCGGTGCCTTTTGTTACTTTGTACTTTTCTTGACGATCAATTTACATTCTCCCGAACGCCGCCTGATCGAATTGCAGATTGAGCATGCCGATCTGGACGCCTGGATCGATCGCCTGGACCAGGAGCTTCCAGCCGATCAACTCATGCTTCGCCGGCTGAAGAAGCGCCGATTGATCCTGCGGGATGAGATCGTCCGTCTGGAGATGTTGCTCGAGCCCAAAGAACCCGCGTGATGGACCTCGTGCAAGGCGTCTCTGACGGGTGAAAGCCTGACGCGAACTGGCGAGCGGAGGCAGGGGCATTGCCCGATTCCTTGTGGCCACAAAGACGTGTACAGGAGATGTTCGCGTGGCCATGTCCTTGTCCCGTCGGCCCAATTCTGGGAAGGCGTTGACTTCGAGGTGGTGCGCCTCGACTGGTCATCCTCGACAAGCTCTCAATTGCCCCCCGGTGATTCGCTGGTTTTGGCGCGTTCCCAGCGGCAGGAGCGTGCAGAACGAAGCCCGTTCGCCCGTTATGCGCTCGCGGACGCATTGGCGCTCACTTCAGCAGAGGAGCGCACGTTCGATCAGGTGTCGGGCCGATGGCGGGATGCTTGTGATTGACGACGCCGCCTTTCCATGGAGGGCTATGTCCGGCCAATCCTTGCGACTTTGCTGCCAACGTGCCGCATTCTCAAGAAAATGAAATCTCTGAGGAATCGATGGATGTCCCTACCAGAGCTTCCACCAAGGCTGAGAACGTGCCTTGAACCCCTGCGTCAGGTAGACACTTTGGGGGTAATTTTTCTCGAGCACCCGACGCGCATCGTCTCTAAGCTGGTCCATGCCTAGCGCGTTGTACGAATTCAGAAGAATGCCGAGTGCGTCTTCGACCGCCGGCACGTTCCGGTATTCGGTCAAGGCAACCTGGGCTCGGTTGATCGCGGCCACGTACGCGCCGCGCGAAAAGTAGTAGCGCGCAACGTGGACTTCATACTCGGCGAGCGAGTTGAGGATGTACGTCATTCGCTGACGCGCGTCCGGCGTGTATTTCGAATCAGGAAACCGATTGACGAGGTCACGGAACGCTTCAAAAGACTCCTTAGCAGCCTTCTGATCACGCTCGGACAGGTCCTGCTGGGTGATCGAAGACAGGAATCCAAGATTTTCGTTGAAGTTGACGATGCCTTTCAGGTACAGCGCATAGTCCAGTGCCGGGCTTGCCGGGTGCAACTTGATGAAACGTTCAAGGGTCGTGATGGCCTGGGCTTTTTCGTTGTTCTTGTAGTAGGCATAGGCCTTGTCCAGTTGCGCCTGCTGGGCCAGAGGCGTACCCGCGGCGCGACCTTCCAGTTTCTCCAGCAAAGGAATGGCCTTGGAATAGGCCCCCGAATCCATTTCGTCCTTGGCCTCGGAGTAGATCTTGTTGGGACTCCAACCTGCGGTGTTGTCAACGGTCGTCGTCGAACACCCGTGCAGCAGTGCAGCCAGACCGAAAAGCATCCAGGCCGGTACACACGATAATTTGGCACGAAGCATCAGTGGCGACTTTCTTGAAACAAGGCAAATTCATTATATCGACCGACCACCCGGAGTCGGGCATCGGCATGGGTATCGAAGACCTGTCCGATGCCGGGCCGGATTTTGAGTTGCGGAAGTTCGAGGTTCCTGAGGCTCTGCATGGGCAACGCGTGGACGTGGTGCTGGCCAATCAGATTCCCGAGTTTTCACGGAGTTACCTGCAGCAGTTGATCGACGCGGGTCTGGTTCGGTTGCGCGGCGTTGCCGCAGCCAAACCCTCAACAAAGGTACGTGTCGGCGATGCAATCTCGATCGAACTCAGGCCAACCCCGCAGACCCAGGCTTTCAGGCCGGAGTCGATGGCGCTGGACGTGGTCCACGAAGATGCAGATGTCCTTGTACTGAACAAGCCTGCGGGCCTCGTCGTCCACCCGGCCCCTGGCAACTGGAGCGGCACACTCCTCAACGGATTGTTAGCCCGTGATCCGGGTGCGGCCTTGTTACCGAGGGCCGGTATCGTCCATCGGCTGGACAAGGACACCAGTGGATTGATGGTGGTTGCCCGAACTCGACAGTCAATGGACCGGCTGGTGCAAGCCATTGGTGCGCGGCTGGTCCGCCGCCAGTATCTGGCCATTGGACATCATTGCTGGCGCGGTGACGACATCGTGCAGGTGGATGCGCCGGTGGGGCGCGATCCACGAAACAGGCTTCGAATGGCCGTCGTTGACTTGAACCACCACCCCGGAAAGACGGCGTCCACGAGCGTACGCCCCCTTGGCAATGGCAATGCCTGCTGCCTCGTTGAATGCACCCTGCAGACCGGCAGAACGCATCAGATCCGCGTGCACATGGCGAGTCTTGGGCATCCTTTGCTGGGAGATTTGCTTTACGGCGGAGCCCCCCTTGCGGGTCTGCAGCGGCAGGCGTTACATGCCTATCGCCTTGCCTTTGAGCATCCAACCAGCCACCGAATGCTTTCGTTCTCGGCTCAGCTACCCATCGATATGGTGAACGCCATGGATGCGCTGGGGCTCAGATACAATCGGATTATAGAATGACGCTCCGCTCCCGTGGCACATTGCCGTGAGTTGGAGTTCCTGCGGAAGGCGCAAGTCGCGCCGCACCCGGTCATGCTCCCATTCGCAAGCCGGGATGAGCCGTGATCTGTTTCCTGGTCGCCAACCTGCGGAATCACTTGAACATGAACACGACGGATGCCAAGCGTATCCTCGAAACCGCCTTGATTTGCTCGCAGCAGCCGGTTCCGGTGCGAGATCTGCGCGTCCTTTTCGAAGATGCCTTGAGTGCTGATTCGATCAAGGCTTTGCTGGCCGATTTGCAGCAGGATTGGGGGCAGCGGGGGCTTGAACTGGTGTGTGTGGCGTCGGGTTGGCGCTTCCAGAGCCGCCCTGAAATGCGAGAGTTCCTTGACCGGCTGCATCCCGAAAAGCCACCAAAGTACACGCGCGCGACCCTGGAGACTTTGGCCATCATTGCCTATCGGCAACCAGTGACCCGGGCTGACATGGAGGATATTCGGGGCGTGATGATCAATTCGCTCATCCTCAAGCAGTTGGAAGACCGCGGCTGGATCGAGGTGATCGGACATCGGGAGGCCGCTGGTCGTCCGGCACTGTTTGCAACGACGCGCCAGTTCCTGGATGATTTGGGCATTGAGTCTCTGGATCAGCTTCCAGTCATCGATATCACGGCCTGTGATGCCCCGGACGTGCCTGCGTTGCGGGCCTTGAGCGACGGAGCTCAAACAGCATTGCTGGTCGAAAGTCCATCCGGGATCGCCACCACCGCGTCCATAGGACCTGACGAAAGCAGCCATCGCACACCCCAGGGAACAAAAGATGAATCCGAACCAGCCTGACAGCGCTACCCAGAAAGCAGACTTGGTTCCTGATGTACTTGAAGAGGCAGCCAGCTTGGATTCGTCGGTTGGTGCTACTGATTCAGAAGCATCCGAGACAGAGCGCAAAGACTCCTCGTCGACCGGGAAGCTTCAAGAGACAGCCTTGCCTCTGATCCGGTTTGCCGACGTTGTTTCCGGTCAGTTTGATGCTGACGAGGCGTTGCCGGATCTGGACCCGCCCAAAAGGGTGCTTGCGCCCCAAGCCGATACACCCAAACTGCATAAGGTGCTGGCGCAAGCTGGACTGGGCTCCCGTCTGGAGATGGAGCAGCTGATCCTTGAAGGGCGGATTTCGGTGAACAACGAGCCGGCGCATATTGGGCAACGTGTGCAGTTCGGAGATCAGGTCAAGGTCAATGGCAAGCCCATACGTGTGCGCATCGATCCACCGCCGCCGCGCGTGATCGCCTATCACAAGCCGGCCGGAGAGGTCGTGACGCACGACGACCCTCAGAACCGGCCAACGGTGTTTCGAAAGTTGCCACGCCTGTTCCAAGGCAAGTGGCAGTCAGTCGGCCGGCTGGACCTGAACACCGAGGGGTTGCTCTTGCTGACCAGTTCAGGCGAACTCGCCAACAAACTGATGCATCCACGATTTGGCCTGGAGCGCGAATACGCGGTTCGGGTGCTGGGTGCCTTGAGCAATGAGGAAAAACAGAAGCTTCTGGATGGCGTCATGCTGGAGGATGGCTTGGCCCAGTTCGGCTCCATCGAAGATGGTGGTGGGGAGGGCTCCAATTGCTGGTATCGGGTGACGATTTCAGAGGGGCGTAACCGGGAAGTGCGGCGCATGCTGGAGGCGGTCGGTCATGCGGTCAGCCGCCTCATCCGCATCCGGTATGGGGCAATGGTTCTGCCTCGCGGCCTTAAACGGGGTGCCTGGATGGAACTGGGTGAGCGCGATATCCGAGCGCTCATGCAGGCTGCCGGCTCTGATGGGCCCGGTTCGGGTGGTCAGCGGGGACAAGCCCGCGCGCGTGATTCCGGGCCGGCCGGCGGAAAACCCGTAAATCGACGAGGGGGGGGGCGTCAGGGTGGACGCCAAGGCGACGGCACCAATCCCTTTTCCACCGGTCAGCCGCCGCAGAAAAGCAGTGGAGCAGGAAAGATCCGGTCTGAACGCAAGGAAGGCGGCAACCAGCCGGACCCCTTGAAGACCTCCCTCGGCTACATCGGCGCGGACAGCTATACCCAGCAGCGGCAAGGTGCAGGCCAACGTCGGCCAGGCGGGGGTGGGCCGCGCAAAGGTGGCGGAAGAAATGGCGGCAGGGGGCGGTGACCGATGATTTCCGCAGGATTCGCCGAGCTGTCAAGCCTTAAGTTCCAGCGCAGGGTAAAATCGGAGGCTTTGCCTGACCGGCAAGATATTTTTGAAACTCATATTCAGGAATTCCAAATGGCTATTGAACGCACTCTTTCCATCATCAAACCTGATGCCGTCGCCAAGAACGTCATCGGCCAGATCTATGCCCGGTTCGAGGCAGCGGGCCTGAAGGTCATTGCCGCCCGAATGGCGCATCTTTCACGCGGGGAAGCGGAGGCTTTCTACGCTGTGCACAAAGCTCGTCCTTTCTTCAAGGATCTGGTCGATTTCATGGTTTCTGGCCCTGTGATGATTCAGGTGCTCGAAGGTGAAAACGCCATTCTGAAAAACCGCGATCTGATGGGCGCGACCGACCCGAAGAAGGCGGCTCCTGGTACGATCCGGGCCGATTTCGCCGACAGCATCGATGCCAATGCCGTGCACGGTTCTGACGCTGCTGAAACTGCGGCGGTCGAAATCGCCTTCTTTTTTGCCGGCATGAACGTCTACTCTCGTTGAGTGACCAGTTCTTTCAATGACGGTCAACCTTCTCGATTTGGACCTTGAGGGGCTGGCCGGGTATTGCGAAGAACTCGGAGAAAAGCGCTTCAGGGCCACGCAGTTGTTTCGCTGGATTCATCAGAAGGGTGCATCCGGATTTGATCAGATGACCGATCTGGCCCGGTCGTTTCGCGAAAAGCTGGCGACCCGGGCTTGTATCCAGGCGATGCCCGTGATCAGTTGTCACGAATCGACGGATGGAACGATCAAATGGCTGTTCGATGCGGGTGATGGCAATGCGGTCGAGGCGGTCTTCATTCCCGAAGAGGATCGCGGGACCTTGTGTGTTTCTTCGCAGGCGGGGTGTGCCGTGGGGTGCAGGTTCTGTTCGACGGGGCATCAAGGCTTCAGCCGCAATCTCACTACCGCAGAAATCGTTTCGCAACTTTGGTATGCCGAGCATTTCCTTCGCCAAAGGTTGAATACCGACGAGCGCATCATCTCGAATGTCGTGATGATGGGGATGGGCGAGCCGCTTCAGAATTACAGCGCGTTGGTGCCCGCTCTGAGAATCATGCTTGATGATCATGGGTATGGCCTGTCACGACGCAGGGTGACTGTTTCGACGTCCGGTGTCGTTCCCATGATGGATCGGCTTTCGCAGGACTGTCCAGTGGCACTGGCCGTTTCTTTGCACGCGCCGAACGATGTGCTGCGCAACGATCTGGTACCACTGAACCAGAAATACCCGCTCCACGAGTTGCTTAATGCATGCAGTCGCTATCTGGCGCATGCGCCGCGCGATTTTGTGACTTTCGAGTACTGCATGCTGGACGGCGTCAATGATCGGGCAGAACATGCCAGGCAACTGGTCGATCTGGTGCGACGACAGGATCACGACAGGGGTGTCCGTTGCAAGTTCAACCTGATCCCATTCAACCCTTTTCCAGCGTCCGGCCTAGTGAGGTCGAGTTCGGCTGCAATTCAGGAATTTGCGCGGATACTCACCGAGGCTGGTATTGTCACGACCATCCGCAGGACGCGCGGTGACGATATTGATGCTGCGTGCGGTCAGTTGGCGGGTGACGTAAAGGATCGCACCGGCGCTGGCGAACGCATGGCCCGCAGAAGAACCATCATGCTGCAGGCGGCCAGATAGTCAGTGCGTCAATTGGGGGGAAATCCAGGAATGAAACGTTCTTTGAAGTGCCAGAAGGCGTACTTCGCACAGTTGGCGGGGGGCACAGCATGCCTGTTGCTGTGCGTAGGCCTGTTCGGTTGCGCCTCGGATCCGAGCACTACGTCAACGAGCGGAGCATCTCCAGTCGCAGCAAGACCACCCACCAAGGCGGCCAGAGCAGAAGGTGAAGAGACAGATCTTCGAAATCGGGCGCGACTTCGCTTCGAACTGGCTATTAGCTACTTTGATCAGGGGCAGACCAACGTCGCGCTTGACGAGTTGAAACAAGTACTCGTGCTTGACCCCAACTTGGTGGAAGCGTACAACCTTCGCGGGCTGATTTACATGCGGCTGAATGACACGCGCCTGGCCGAGGAGAGCTTTCAACGGGCTCTTGCCCTTAATCCGGGCGATTCGGGGACACTGCACAATTATGGCTGGTTCCTGTGCCAGCAGGCTAGGTACCCCGAGTCGTTCCAAGCCTTCTCCCGGGCTCGCGCCAATCCTATGTATATAGACCGGTCCAAGACGTATCTTGCCCAAGGATTGTGTGAAGCACGTTCTGGTGACCGAGTCAAGGCCGAGCGCAGCCTGACACGTTCTTACGAAATGGACGCGGGCAATCCCGTCACAGGCTACAACCTGGCCTTGCTTCTGTATGGTCGCGGTGAACTGACACGAGCCCAGTTTTACATCAGGCGACTGAACAACAGCGAGCAGGCCAATTCGGAATCGTTGTGGTTGGGAATCAAAGTGGAACGGAAGTTGAACAATCCCGAAGCGATGCGGCAACTTGGAGACCAGTTGAAACGGCGATTCCCGCAGACGAAAGAAGCCGGACGCTACGAACGCGGAGAGTTTGATGACTGAGCGTGTGGAGGACACCACCATTTCCACTGAATCGATGGCGCGGCCAGATCTCGGCGCCGGAGCCCGGTTGAAGCGGGCACGCGAAGCGGCGGGCATGCACGTTGGTGCGCTGGCCGTAATGCTCAAGGTGCCGGTTCATCGTCTGGAAGCGTTGGAGTCCGAAAGATGGGACTTGCTCCCCGATGCGGTCTTTGTCAGGGCGCTGGCGGGAAGTGTCTGTCGTGCGCTCAAGGTCGACGCTACTCCCGTGCTTGAGAAACTGCCTAATCCGGCACGCCAGCCTGTTGCACCAGATGACGGACTGAACGCCCCCTTTCGCGCTGCGCAAGGCCAAGGGCCGGTGACACTCGCTGCATCTCAACTTACGAGACCTCTGGTTCTGGCCGTACTTGCTTTGCTACTGGGTGCCGTTGTCCTGGTGTTCTTGCCGTGGTTTCAGCGCCTTGCCAGTCCCACGCCGGTGGGTAGCGATCGCACTGCGGCATTGCCGGCGCCCATGGCCACTGTGGACAAGGCAGCGTCCACGTCAGCAGAGCCGGTGCCGACCTTGGCAAAAGGGCCCGAATCGGTTGCAGCGTCAGCCAATGGTGTGGCCGCCGTGTTGCCAGCGTCAGCCCCAGTGGTTACCGCGTCCTCTTTCATGGCTGGAGCCCCTTCCACAGCTGCGGAGGCGGGAAGACCGATTGACCAGTCTGGAAAGACTGCGTCAGAGAACATCATTGTATTTTCGGTTAGAGGGCCGTCCTGGATCCAGGTGACGGATGCCAAGGGGGCAACCATTCTGAAGAAGGAACTCAGCCCAGGAGAAATCGCTGGCGCATCAGGTGTCCTGCCGCTGAGTGTTGTCGTGGGCCGTGTCGATGTCACAACCGTGGAGGTGCGGGGCAAGCTTATGGATCTGGCCGCTTTGGCGCAGAACAACGTCGCTCGATTCGAGGTGAAAGAGTGAATTCGATCGTTCACCCCATCCCCGCGGCATTGCCGCAGACTCGCAGGTCCCGGCAGGCCCGTGTCGGGTGGGGCACTCACGTGGTGACGGTCGGTGGTGATGCACCCGTGCGAATCCAGAGCATGACGAACACTGACACCGTCGATGCGATCGGGACCGCGATTCAGGTGAAGGAATTGGCCCTCGCGGGTTCTGAACTGGTGCGCCTGACGGTCAACACGCCAGAAGCTGCCGCAGCCGTGCCCTATGTGCGGGAGCAACTGGACCGGATGGGTGTGAACGTGCCTCTTATCGGGGACTTTCACTACAACGGGCATCGCCTCTTGACCGATTTCCCGGCCTGCGCGCAGGCTCTCTCAAAATACCGGATCAACCCGGGTAACGTCGGAAAAGGCAATAAACGCGACAAGCAGTTCGGACAAATGATCGAGGCCGCGATGCGCTGGAGCAAGCCTGTTCGGATCGGCGTGAACTGGGGAAGCCTGGATCAAGACATTCTGGTTGATCTGATGGATCAGAACAGCAGGCGCTCGGTACCCTGGGAGGCCCGCCAGGTCATGTATGAAGCCCTGGTGAGTTCAGCGATCGGATCGGCAAGGCTTGCGGAAAGCATGGGCCTGGACGGGAGCCAGATTCTCTTGTCGTGCAAGGTCAGCGGCGTTCAAGACTTGATCTCGGTCTACCGTGAACTGGCGCGTCGATGTGATTACGCATTGCACCTGGGTTTGACCGAAGCAGGAATGGGCACCAAGGGAACCGTCGCTTCGACGGCCGCACTGGCTGTCCTCTTGCAGGAGGGTATCGGTGACACCATACGGGTGTCGTTGACCCCCCAGCCAGGAGAGTCGCGGACCCAGGAAGTGGTTGTTGCTTCGGAAATTCTGCAATCCCTGGGCATGCGAAGTTTCGTTCCTAGCGTTACGGCCTGTCCGGGTTGCGGACGAACCACCAGCAGTACGTTTCAGGATCTGGCAAAGCAGATTGACGATTTCCTGCGCTCCCAGATGCCCGTCTGGAAGGGCGTCTATCCCGGCGTCGAGAAACTCAAGGTGGCGGTGATGGGATGTATCGTCAATGGCCCTGGGGAAAGCAAACATGCTGACATTGGGATCAGCCTTCCCGGTACAGGCGAGGCGCCTGCAGCCCCGGTTTTCATCGATGGGGAAAAGCGCCTGACCCTGCGCGGCGAAAACATTGCTCAGGAGTTCCAGGCCATCGTTGAAAACTACATTGAAAACCGGTTTGGCACAGCGTCGCCTGCGAATTCCGATTGAAGAGACCATGGTCGAAGTAAACAAGCCGATGCGTGCCGAGAAACTGTCGGCGGTCAAGGGCATGAACGATGTGCTGGCGCCGGAATCTGCCGCTTGGGAGTGGCTTGAGGCGAAGGTGCGGGGGCTCATGGCGCGATACGCCTACCGGAATATCCGAACGCCGATTGTGGAACCCACGGCCCTATTTGTGCGCGGTTTGGGTGAAGTGACGGATATTGTCGAAAAGGAGATGTATTCCTTTGAGGACCGTCTGAACGGAGAGGCGCTGACCTTGC
This sequence comes from Candidatus Skiveiella danica, assembly GCA_016721925.1. Taxonomy (GTDB): domain Bacteria; phylum Pseudomonadota; class Gammaproteobacteria; order Burkholderiales; family Burkholderiaceae_C; genus Skiveiella; species Skiveiella danica. The sequence continues at coordinate 102,043 of JADKHE010000003.1, read as the reverse complement.
GGCCTGAATGTACGGCCGGGGTGGTCAGGGCAGTTGTTGAACATGCCATGCTTTACGATGGTGGAAAGCGCCTTTACTACATGGGGCCGATGTTTCGTCACGAGCGGCCGCAGCGCGGCCGCTACCGGCAATTCCACCAGATTGGCGCGGAGGTGCTTGGCTTTGCAGGTGCCGAGGTGGACGCCGAACTCATCTTGCTCGCGGATGCTCTCTGGCGGGAACTGGGCCTTACCGGCATCCGGCTTGAGCTCAACAGCCTTGGCCAGCCTTCCGAGCGTTTGGCGCATCGAGCTGCGTTGATCGCGTATCTTCAATGCCATGCCGCAGCGCTTGATGCCGACGCCCAACGACGACTGCATAGCAATCCCCTGCGAATACTCGACTCCAAGAACCCCGCAATGACGGAGATCATCGATGGCGCCCCTCGATTGCTGGACTATCTGGGGGATGCCTCGCTGGCGCATTTCAATGCCTTGCGCGCCATTCTCGATGCCAATGAGGTTGCCTACAGCATCAATCCGCGTCTCGTTCGTGGAATGGACTATTACAACCTGACCGTGTTTGAGTTCGTGACCGATCGACTGGGATCTCAGGGAACAATTTGTGGTGGCGGTCGCTATGACTACCTGATCGAGCAGATTGGTGGCAAGCCAGCGCCAGCCGTCGGATGGGCGCTTGGCGTCGAGCGTGTGCTCGAGCTCGTCAGAGAGGAGGGGGGCGCGCCGGTGCTACTCGTGCCGGACATGTATGCCGTCATTCAGGACGCGAGCGCCATGCCGTTTGCTATGAAAACAATTCAGATGCTTCGATCAGCGGGTTTAAGTGTCCTGATGCATGCCGGATCGGCCGAAGGAATGGGCAGCATGAAAAACCAGTTCAAGAAGGCTGATGCCAGCGGTGCGCGTTTTGCCTTGGTTTTTGGTCTCGACGAGGTGGCGCAGGAGGCGGTCACGGTCAAACCGATGCGCGAGGGCGGTGGCGCGCAAGCCACCCACACGTTGCTGAACCTGCTGACCTGGGCACAGACCCTACAATCCAACGCTTAATTCCGCAGTTACATGGCAAAACATCTCGACCTTGAAGAACAGGAGCAGCTTGACGAACTCAGGCACTTCTGGAAAACCTACGGCAATCTCATCACTTGGGTGCTCATCGCTGTGCTGGGCACGTTTGCCGCCTGGAATGGCTACCAGTATTGGCAGAGAAGCCGTGCCGTCCAGGCGGCGGCCCTGTTCGACGAGGTCGAGCGCGCGGCGTCTGCCGGCGATTTGTCGCGGCTTGAGCGGGCGTTTGGTGACATGAAGGACAAATTTGGCGGCACCACCTACGCACAGCAGGCTGGCTTGGTGGCTGGAAAAGTGTTCTACGATGCAGACAAGGTGGACGCTGCCAAAGACGCGCTGCGTTGGGTCGTGGACAAGGCTCCCGATGAAGGTTACCAGGCGGTCGCGAGGCTGCGGCTCGCAGGGATCTTGATCAGCCAGAAGGCCTATGACGAGGCGGCCAAACAACTGGCCGGTTCGGTTCCAAAGGAATTCGAGGCTTTGGTGGCGGACCGCAAGGGCGATCTTGCCTCACTTCAAGGGAAGAAGTCCGAAGCCGTGACGGAGTACCAGAAAGCGTTTCGATCGTTTGATGCAAAGGCCGATTACCGGCGCCTGGTTGAAGTGAAGCTGATTGCGCTGGGCGTCAACCCTGAAGCCGGCGAACCCGTCGCGGCGTCCGCCGGCGACGCTGCATCCGGGAGCAAGAAGTGAAGGCTTCAGGTATCAATGCCACCGGCTGGGCCAGGGGCTTCATGCTGGCCGTGTCGGCTTGTGTGCTGGCAGCCTGTACGGGGGGGGGCGCCAAGCCTAAACCGGTTGAACTTTCACCCAACGCTGCATTGATCGGTGTGCGACAAGCCTGGAGCCTGAAGATTGGCGCCGTCAACTTCCCGCTTGACGTCAAGGTAAACGGCGAGCGGATTACGCTGGCCTCGTCCGATGGCACGCTGGTGGGGCTGGAGAGCACAGGCGGTCGAGAAATATGGCGCGCGAAAGTGAGTGAGCCGCTGGCAGCAGGCGTCGGTAGCGACGGTAAGACGGCGGCGGTTGTCACCCGCTCCAACATGCTGATCGCGTTGCGGGATGGAAAGGAGCTTTGGCGCCAGCGCATCCCGGCTCAGGTCTATACCGCCCCTCTTGTCGCGGGTGAGCGCGTATTCGTGCTAGCTGCTGATCGTTCAGTTTCGGCTTTCGATGGTGCCACCGGACGCAAGCTGTGGGCGCAGCAACGTCCCGGTGATGCACTGGTGCTCCGCGAAGCCGGCGTGATTCGGGCCGTTGGCGACACCCTCATTGTCGGCCTGTCGGGCCGGATGGTGGGGCTCAATCCGCTAAGCGGAAGCGTTCGTTGGGAAGTGCCCATCGCAACGGCGCGTGGCGCAAACGATGTGGAACGCTTGATCGATCTGGTGGGCAGTGTCAGTCGGGAGGGCACTGTGGTCTGTGCCCGCGCATTTCAGGTCGCTGTCGGTTGCGTGGATACCGCCAAAGGAACACTCGTCTGGAGCACACCGTCGAATGGCGTCGTGGGTGTTCACGGGAATGAACGTTCTGTGTTCGGTGTCGAAGCCGATGGAAAGATCCTTGCCTGGAGCCGCGTCAACGGTGATCGCCAATGGGTCTCTGAGCGTCTGAAGTACCGTGCGATGACGGCGCCCCTGGCGGTCGGTCGTTCCGTTGCGGTGGGTGACGATATCGGCCTGATTCACCTGCTTTCGGTCGAAGACGGAAGTCCCCTGAACCGTTTGACAACCGATGGCTCCGCCATCGCTGCGACGCCGGTTCTGGCAGGGGATACACTGGTTGCCGTTACCCGCAACGGTGGCGTTTTCGGCTTCCGACCCGAGTGATGGAACAGGTTCATTGACGTGAAACCTGTTCTGGCCCTGGTCGGGCGGCCCAACGTCGGCAAGTCAACTCTGTTCAATCGTCTCACGAAGACGCGAGACGCCATCGTTGCCGACTTCTCGGGTCTTACCCGCGATCGGCATTACGGCATCGGCAAATCCGGAAAGCATGAGTACATCGTCATCGATACCGGTGGCTTCGAGCCAGATGCCGCCAGTGGCATCTTTCATGAAATGGCGCGGCAGACACGACAGGCCGTCGCCGAGGCCGATGTCGTGATCTTCGTTGTCGACGCGCGCGCTGGCGTGTCTGCACAGGATCACGACATTGCCAACTACCTCCGCAAGCTGGGCAAACCATGCGTCCTGGTTGCCAACAAGGCGGAAGGCATGCACGAAGGCGTGCAATTGACCGAGTTCTACGAGTTGGGACTGGGCGAGGTGATCCCGGTGTCAGCTGCGCACGGGCAAGGAATACGCAGCCTTGTCGATCTGGCGCTGGAGCCGCTCGAGCTGCCCGAACCCGATGACGAAGAGACGGATCAAGCCCCTGGGGTGATTCGGCTGGCCGTGGCCGGCCGTCCCAACGTCGGCAAGTCCACGCTGATCAACACCTGGCTGGGTGAGGAAAGGCTGGTGGCGTTCGACTTGCCCGGCACCACGCGCGATGCAATTTCAGTGCCCTTCGAGCGCAACGGGCAGCGATTTGAACTGATCGATACCGCGGGTCTGCGCCGGCGTGGCAAGGTATTCGAAGCCATCGAAAAGTTCTCTGTTGTCAAGACGCTCCAGGCGATCGAATCGGCCCATGTCGTCCTGCTCTTGCTCGACGCCACGCAAGGCGTTACCGACCAGGACGCGCACATTGCCGGTTACGCCCTTGAAAGCGGGCGGGCGGTGGTCCTGGCCGTCAACAAATGGGACGCGATCGATGACTATCAAAGAAGCCTGCTTCAGCGCTCCATTGAAACCCGGCTCGCGTTTCTGAAGTTTGCTTCCTTGCACTTTATCTCTGCCCGCAAGCGGCAGGGCTTGGGCCCCCTGTGGGCCTCCATCGTGCAGGCCTACAAGGCTTGCACCCGGAAGATGTCGACTCCGGTACTGACCCGTCTCCTGCTTGAGGCCGTGCAGTTTCAGTCGCCCCAACGGGCTGGCATGTTCCGCCCCAAGCTGCGCTATGCCCACCAAGGGGGCATGAATCCGCCGGTCATCGTGATTCATGGGAACTCTCTTGAACATGTCACCGATGCCTATAAACGATTTCTTGAAGGGCGCTTTCGCAAGGAGTTTGACCTGGTCGGGACCCCGCTACGCATTGAAATGAAGAGTTCGAAGAACCCTTTCACCGACAAGGAATCCCACTAGGAACCATGCCGTGGCCGGGCGTCGTCGGGATATGGCCCATGTTCCGCACGGCCTTTCGGGCCCCTGTGTTATGGTTGGGCCCTGATAACAACTTTTGAACACGGAGAATATCGTGAGCAACAAAGGGCAACTCTTGCAAGACCCCTTCCTCAACGCCTTGCGCCGGGAACATGTGCCGGTTTCGATCTACCTGGTCAATGGCATCAAGCTCCAGGGGCAGATCGAATCGTTCGACCAGTATGTGGTGCTTCTGAGGAACACGGTCACCCAGATGGTCTACAAGCACGCGATTTCAACGATCGTTCCGGGGCGCCCGGTCACGATTGCTGCGAACGAAGGTGGCGAGCCTGCCGCAAGCTGATTGTCCTGTGCCCACGCGCCCGTCGTGAGGCCCTGAAATCCTCAGAACAGCTGCCGAATTGAGTCTGGCTGATCCCGCCATCCCGCCAACCGCGCGCGCCGTACTGGTGGGTGTGGATTTTGGTTTGCCGCATTTTGATTCCGAACTTCAGGAGTTGGGTCTGCTGGCGCAGACCGCCGGGCTCACCCCGGTTGCGCGCCTGACCTGCAAGAGGAAGGCACCCGACGCCGCATTGTTTGTAGGCAGCGGGAAGGCAGACGAGATCAAATGGCTGGCTGAGCAGCACGGTGCACAGGAAATCTTGTTTGATCAGTCCTTGAGCCCGGCGCAACAACGCAATCTCGAACGCCATATCGGTTTGCCGGTCAACGAGCGGACACTTCTGATTCTCGAAATATTTGCCCAAAGGGCCCGCAGCCATGAAGGCAAGCTGCAGGTGGAACTGGCCCGCATGCAATACGTAAGCACGCGACTGGTGCGGCGGTGGTCGCACCTGGAGCGCCAGCGCGGGGGCATTGGCACGCGCGGTGGTCCCGGTGAAACGCAGATCGAGCTGGACCGCCGGATGATCAGCGAGGCCATCAAGCGCATCCGCGAGCGGCTTGAAAAGGTCAAACGTCAGCGCCGGACCCAGCGTCGTCAGCGGGCCCGCCGCGACAGCTTTTCCATCTCACTGGTGGGCTACACGAATGCCGGCAAGTCCACACTTTTCAATGCGCTCGTCAAGGCTCGCGCTTATGCTGCGGACCAATTGTTCGCGACGCTGGACACCACCACACGGCAGTTGTACCTGGGCGAAGCGGGGCGTTCGGTCTCCCTGTCGGATACGGTAGGCTTTATCCGGGATCTGCCACACGGGTTGATCGATGCGTTTCAGGCAACCTTGCAGGAAGCGGTTGACGCAGATCTGCTGCTCCACGTGGTCGACGCGTCGAATCCTGGTTTCCCGGAGCAGATGGCCGAAGTACAGCGCGTGCTTCGAGAGATCGGTGCTGACGGGGTGCCGCAGGTGCTCGTTTTCAACAAAGTTGACGCGCTCCCGTCGGAGCAGCGCCCCTTGCAACAGGTTGACCACTTCGACGTGGATGGCGTTTCGGTTCCACGGGTCTTTGTCAGTGCGCGCAGCGGGGAGGGCCTCTCGCAACTGCGCACGCTGCTTGCGAACCGGGCGCAAAGCGCAATGCCCGGACAGCTCGCCCCGGATTACCCGGACGAGTCTGACGAAGGCAGCGCCTGATTGGGCACAATCGAGACCTCAGACAAGGTTAGGCAAGCGAATGACTTTCAATTTACCCGCGCTCAAGGGCGCCGGACTCGCACGGCGCATCCGTGGCATGTTCAATCTGAACGACCCGCGTTGGGGGCGGGGCGGCGAATCCGGGTCGGACGGCGACAAGCCCGAGGAGGCACGGCCAGGGAAAGAGCCGCCGCTGCCACCCTCGTCGAACGGGCGGGGACAAGGCGGCCCCAATCAGGGCCCCCCGGACCTGGATGAGTTGTGGCGTGATTTCAATCGAAAGCTCGGCAACCTGTTCGGTGGCTCGCGGGGTGGTGGCCGACGCGATGGGGGTGGCTCCACGGGCGGATTCCAGCCACCGGACATGAAAAATGCCGGTCTTGGCGTGGGCCTGATCGCCGGGGTGGCCCTGCTGATCTGGCTCGGAACAGGCTTCTTCATCGTCCAGGAAGGCCAGCAGGCCGTCATCACCCAGTTCGGCAAGTACAAGAGTACCGTCGGGGCCGGTTTCAACTGGCGCCTTCCGTATCCCATCCAGCGTCACGAACTGGTCTTCGTCACCCAGATCCGATCCGTCGACGTGGGCCGCGACAACGTGATCAAGGCCACCGGCTTGCGTGAATCGGCGATGCTGACGGAGGATGAGAACATCGTCGAGATCAAGTTCGCCGTCCAGTATCGCCTCAACGACGCGCGAGCCTTTCTTTTCGAGAGCAAAAACCCGACCGAGGCTGTCGTTCAGGCGGCCGAAACGGCGGTTCGCGAGGTTGTGGGGAAGATGCGCATGGACTCCGCCCTGGCGGATGAGCGGGACCAGATATCAGGTCGTGTCCGCAGCCTGATGCAGATCATTCTCGATCGCTACAAGGTGGGCATAGAAGTCGTGGGAGTCAGCCTTCAGCAGGGGGGTGTTCGGCCTCCCGAGCAGGTCCAGGCCGCGTTCGACGACGTGATCAAGGCCGGCCAGGAGCGCGAACGTGCCAAGAACGAGGCACAGGCCTACGCGAATGACGTGGTGCCACGCGCCGTCGGTGCCGCTTCCCGGCTCAAGGAAGAGTCGGAGGCCTATAAGGCGCGGATCGTGGCCCAGGCTCAGGGTGATTCTCAGCGGTTCCGATCGGTTCTGGCCGAATACCAGAAGGCGCCACAGGTCACGCGTGACCGCATGTACCTGGATGCGATGCAGCAAATGTATGGCAACGTGACCAAGATCCTGGTCGATTCCCGGCAGGGCTCCAATCTTCTGTATCTCCCGCTGGACAAGATCATCCAGCAGGCGGCAGCCGCCGACGCGCCAGCCGCTTCAGTGGCTGCGCCAACAGCACCTGCGACAACCGGCACTCCGGCCCCCGCGCCGGCTGCGGATTCCCGAACCCGGGATTCCGCTCGGACCCGTGACCGCGAGGCCCGTTGAGGAGATCAAGAAATGAACCGAGTTGGATTTATTGCATCGTCGCTGTTGGTGGCCTTGGCTCTTTTGAGCTCCATGATGTTTGTCGTCGATCAACGCCAGTACGGCGTGGTTTACGCGCTGGGTCAGATCAAGCATGTCATTACCGAACCCGGGCTGAACTTCAAGCTGCCGCCGCCTTTCCAGAACGTTTCTTACATCGACAAGCGCCTGCTGACGCTCGACAGTGCGGATGCGGAGCCGATGCTGACGCTGGAGAAGCAACGTATGGTGATCGACTGGTACGTGCGCTGGCGCATCACCGACCCCCAGGCCTACATCCGCAACGTGGGTCTGGACGAAGCCGCCGGCGCCAACCAATTGAATCGGGTGGTCCGCAATGCCTTTCAGGAAGAAATCAACAAACGTTCGGTCAAGGACATCCTGTCGCACAAGCGCGAGGCCTTGATGGCCGCAGTCAAGAAGGAAGTGCTCGAAGTGGTCAAGGGCTCCAACCCTTGGGGCGTTGACGTGGTTGATGTGCGGATCACGCGCGCCGATTATGTCGACGCGATCACCGAATCGGTTTATCGCCGCATGGAGGCCGAGCGCAAGCGGGTCGCCAATGAATTGCGGTCGACCGGTGCCGCCGAAGGCGAGAAGATCCGGGCTGACGCTGATCGCCAGCGCGAGGTCACGATCGCCAACGCCTATCGCGAAGCCCAGAAGATCAAGGGCGATGGCGACGCCGAGGCGGCGCGCACGTTCAGTGACGCCTTCGGCCGAGACCCGCAGTTTGCCCAGTTCTATCGCAGCCTGGATGCCTACAAGGCGACTTTCGCGAAGAAGAGCGATGTCATGGTCCTGGATCCGTCTTCCGAGTTCTTCAAGGTCATGCGTGGATCCGGCGCGACGGCGCCCGCTGCCCCTGCGGGCAAGAAGTAGATCTTGGATTCCGTCAATCTGCTGGCGGCGCTGGCCCTGGTTCTTGTGATCGAGGGCCTGTTGCCCTTTCTGTCGCCCGGCGGATGGCGGCGCCTGTTTGCACAGCTGCTGCAACTGCAGGACGGACAGATCCGGTTTTTCGGGCTCTGTACTGTGCTTGCCGGACTGGTTTTGTTGTGGCTTGCGACCTAGTTGGCGTTTCAGGGCCAGTAAAATCAACGTTTTAACAGCCCTCTCATCACATGTCCGCCTGGGTCCTGCCGGATCACATTGCCGATGTCCTGCCATCCGAGGCGCGCCACATCGAAGAGCTTCGCCGAAGCCTGCTGGACACAGCCAGCAGCTATGGGTATGAACTGGTCATCCCGCCGCTGCTGGAGCATCTGGAGTCGCTGCTGACAGGTACGGGCGAGGCGCTCGATCTTCAGACGTTCAAGCTCGTCGACCAGTTGTCCGGCCGGATGTTGGGCGTGCGTGCGGACACCACGCCGCAAGTCGCACGGATCGACGCCCATCTGCTGAACCGCGCCGGCGTGGCGCGATTGTGCTATTGCGGCCCGGTGCTGCACACGCGGCCGGACCGTCCGCATGCCACACGCGAGCCGCTGCAACTGGGGGCGGAGATCTACGGGCACAGCGGCCGCGAGGCCGATCTGGAGATCCTCCTGCTGGCATTGGACTGCCTCAAGGCTGCACAGGTCTCCGGGCTCAGCGTCGATCTGGCCGATGCCAGCGTCGTTGATGCCTTGCTGGCCGGCGTATCAGTCAGTGCGCCGGTTCTGGCCGAACTGCATGCGGCGCTGGCCACCAAGGACTCGACCGAACTGGCCTTGCTGAGCCGTGGTCTGCCGGCCCCGACCCGGGAGGGCCTGCTGGCCTTGGCACAACTGTACGGCGACGAGAAGGTCCTTGATGAGGCCCGCGTGGCCTTGAAGTCCGCGCCGGGAATCGACCAGGCGCTGTCGAACCTGAAATGGTTGGCCAGCCAGCTCGGCGACGCCCGGGTCACCTTCGATCTTGCCGACCTGCGGGGCTATGCCTATTACAGCGGTCCCCGTTTCTCGGTCTACGCGAGCGGCGCGGGCGACGCGTTGGTGCGCGGGGGCCGCTATGACGGGGTGGGCGCAGTCTTCGGACACAACCACGACCGGGCGCGTCCGGCTGTCGGTTTCAGCCTTGACCTCAAGAATGTGGTCGGTGCGGCCGCACCGCGCCCCCTGAAGGCGGCAATCCGCGCGCCCTGGGGCGAGGATGCCACCTTGCGCGCAGCGATTGCATCGCTGCGCGGGCGAGGAGAAACCGTGGTCGGCATGCTGCCGGGCCACGACAGCGAAATCGATGAATTCCATTGCGACCGTGAACTGATCGAGGTTGCCGGGCAGTGGGTCGTACAGGCTATTTGAGAACAATCGCAATGAACATGACCAAAGGTAGAAACGTCGTGGTCGTCGGCACCCAGTGGGGCGACGAGGGCAAGGGCAAGCTGGTGGACTGGCTCACCGAGAGCGCCCAGGGCGTGGTGCGCTTCCAGGGCGGGCACAACGCCGGCCACACGCTGGTGATCAATGGCGTGAAGACGGCGCTGCACCTGATTCCCAGCGGCATCATGCGCCCCGGCGTGAAGTGCTACATCGGCAACGGCGTGGTCCTGTCGGCGGCCAAGCTGTTCGAAGAAATCGAAGGGCTGGAAAAGGCCGGGGTCGAAGTGCGCTCGCGCCTGCGCATCAGCGAGGCCTGCCCGCTGATCCTGCCGTTTCACGCGGCGCTGGATGTGGCGCGTGAAGCCGCGCGCGAGCAGGGCGGCACCGAGAAGATCGGCACCACCGGCCGCGGCATCGGCCCGGCCTACGAAGACAAGATCGCCCGGCGCGCCCTGCGGGTGCAGGACCTGAAATACCCGGAGCGCTTCGCCGCCCGCCTGCGTGACCTGCTTACCCTGCACAACCATGTGCTGACCACTTTCCTCCATTCGGGCAGCTTCGCGTTCCCCGATGCGCTCAAGCCCTACATTCGCGACGGTGAAGTTCAGTTTGAGGCGGTCTATTCGGAAGCCATGAAGCACGCCGAACTGCTGAAGCCCATGATGGCCGACGTGTCGCGCGAACTGAACGAAGCCAACCTGCACGGGGCCAACCTGCTGTTCGAAGGCGCCCAGGGCACTTTGCTGGACGTGGACCACGGCACGTACCCCTATGTGACCTCCAGCAACTGCGTGGCCGGCAATGCGGCGGCCGGCTCCGGCGTGGGCCCGGGCATGCTGCACTACATCCTGGGCATCACCAAGGCCTATTGCACCCGCGTTGGCGGCGGGCCGTTCCCCACCGAACTGGAGTGGGAAAAAGAAGGCACGCCGGGCTGGCACATGAGCACCGTGGGCGCCGAGAAGGGCGTCACCACCGGGCGCAGCCGCCGCTGCGGCTGGTTCGACGCCGCGCTGCTCAAGCGCAGTGCGCAGGTCAACGGCCTGTCGGGCCTGTGCATCACCAAGCTCGACGTGCTGGACGGACTCAAGGAGCTCAAGCTCTGCACCGGCTATGAACTGGACGGCGAGCTGATCGACATCCTGCCCATGGGTGCGGACGAGATTGCACGCTGCCACCCGGTGTATGAAACGATCGAGGGGTGGACCGACAGCACCGTGGGCGTCACCCAGTACGACAAGCTGCCGGTCAACGCGCGTCTGTACCTGCAGCGCATCGAACAGGTGACCGGGGTGCCGATCCACATCGTCTCCACCAGCCCGGACCGCGATCACACCATCATGATGCGCCACCCCTACCTCCCGGACTGAGTTCACCGTACATTTTGTGATGATTCTGGCCCCTTCCCAGCGTGTTTGGGTCTTTGTTAGCTACTAAATCAGGAGTAAATACAAATGTTGACAGAAGATGGCAAGCACCTGTACGTGAGCTACGACGAGTACCACAACCTCATCGAAAAGCTCGCACTTAAGGTTTTCCAGTCCGGGTGGCAGTTCGACACCATCCTGTGCCTGGCGCGTGGTGGCATGCGTCCGGGGGACATCCTCTCGCGCGTCTTCAACAAACCGCTGGCCATCATGTCGACCAGCTCCTACCGTGCAGACGCGGGCACGGTGCAAGGGCATCTGGACATCGCGCGCTTCATCACCACACCCAAGGGCGAGATCGCCGGGCGCGTGTTGCTGGTGGATGATCTGGCTGACACCGGCCACACCTTGAAGGCGGTTTTCGAAATGCTCAAGAGCAACTATGCCCCCATCACCGAGCTGCGCAGCGCCGTGATCTGGACGAAGGGCGTGTCGACCTTCGTTCCGGACTACTCCGTGGAATTCCTTCCGACCAACCCCTGGATTCACCAGCCCTTCGAGAACTACGACAGCATGTCGCCGGAAATGCTGCTCGAAAAATGGAAGCTCTGAAACGCCGGCCACAGTCGCGACGGTCATGAAATGCGGGAGCCCAGGCTCCCGCTTTCTGTTTCTGCCAATCGGTTTCTGCCAATCGTTCATTCGGCCCTGAATGGTCCTGGCGCTACCATTGCGCGCATGACCGCGTCCAAGCTCGACCCCATTACCCGCCTGATTCATCATCCCTACGAGCCGCCCGCCGGATTTGAAGCGCCTCAGCCCGGCATCTTCAAGGCGTCGACGGTGATTTTTTCGAGCGTAGCGGCCATGCGGTCACGCGACTGGAAGAACAAGGCGGGCTACACCTACGGTTTGCATGGCACGCCGACCACCTTCCTGCTGGAGGAGCGGCTCTGCGCCCTGGAGGGCGGAGCGCATTGCCTGCTGGCGCCCAGCGGACTGGCTGCCATTGCAACCGTGTCGCTTGGGCTGCTGAAAGCGGGTGATGAGGTGCTGTTGCCTGACAACGCCTACGGCCCGAACAAGGCGCTGGCTGAGGGCGAACTGGCCGGCTGGGGCATCACCCACCGCCTCTATGACCCGATGCACCCGCAGGATCTGGCCGACAAGATCAGCGCGCGGACCCGATTGGTGTGGCTGGAGGCGCCTGGCTCCGTGACCATGGAGTTCCCCGACCTGTGCGCGCAGGTGCGCATGTGCCGGGAGCGCGGCGTCACCACGGCCCTGGACAACACCTGGGGAGCCGGCCTGGCTTTCAACCCGTTCGACCTGGACGCCGGTCTGGGCGTGGATATCTCGGTACAGGCCCTGACCAAATACCCCAGCGGGGGCGGCGACGTCCTGATGGGCAGCGTGATCACGCGCGACGAGGCCCTGCACCTGAAGCTGAAGCTCAGCCACATGCGCCTGGGCACCGGCGTGGGGGCGAACGACGCTGAGACCGTGCTGCGCTCGCTGCCCAGCATTGCACTGCGCTACCGCGCACAGGATCAGGCAGCGCGGGAACTGGCACGCTGGTGCGAAAGCCAGCCCCAGTTTGTCCAGGTGCTGCATCCGGCATTGCCCCGATCGCCGGGCCACGCGCACTGGCAACGCCTGTGCGGCGCCCAAGCCTCAGACCCTGCCACGGGTCTGGCTGCTGGCTTGTTCAGCGTGATCGTGGATCCAGCGTACTCGTCAGCGCAGGTGGACGCCTTCTGCGACGCGCTGGAACTGTTCAAGCTGGGCTACAGCTGGGGGGGGCCGATCAGTCTGGTGGTTCCCTATGAGGTGGCCAGCATGCGCCCCCACTGGCCGGCGCACCTGGCGCGCGGCACGCTGGTGCGGTTCTCGATCGGACTGGAGGCAGTGGCCGATCTGCGCCAGGACCTTGAGCGGGCCTGGCAGACAGCCCTGCGTGAATGATTGATCCAGATCAGTGTTTTCCGCACTGGTCATCAAACCGGTGTGCCGGTAGTCTCTGGCCATGCTGACCAGCCTCGTCTCCCGCCATGACCGATCCGACCCCGCCGCTTGATGTCCAGCCTGAAGAGGCGGCACCCTATCACCCACCGCCGCCCACCGGTCCGCAGGCGCTGATGCGGCCACTGGCGATGGGTGCACCGTTTCAGTGGCTGGCGCAGGGATTTCAGGATTTTCGGGCCCACCCTGGCATTGGCCTCTTTTACGGGATCTGCTTCTGGCTGATGGCCCTGACGCTGGGCCTGGTGTTTCGGACCAAGCCCGAATACGTGATGTCCATTGCCTCAGGCTGCCTGCTGGTTGGACCTTTTCTGGCGATGGGCCTGTACGAAGTGAGCCGCCGGCGGGAACTCGGGATGGTTCCCGATCTGGGCAGCTCCATCACCTGCTGGGATTCGCATATCCGCAGCATGGGCATGCTGGTCCTGGTGCTGATCGTGCTGGAACTGCTCTGGGGCCGCGCCTCGCTGGTGGTGTTCGCCGTGTTTTTCAATACCGGCATGCCATCGACCACCGGCGTTCTGAATGCGGTTTTCAATCCGGAGAACTGGGAGTTCGTCGCGGTCTATTTCGGGGTGGGCAGCGTTTTCGCGGCGCTGGTGTATTCGACGGCTGTCGTGTCGATTCCCATGATTCTGGATCGAGACACCGACGCCATTTCAGCGGCGATCACGAGTATCCGGGTGGTATTCGAGAACACCGGGGTGATGATGTTATGGGGCGTGCTGCTGACTTCGCTCGTCCTGCTCGCGCTGATGCCCTGGGGTGCGGGCCTGGTGCTGGTCGGCCCATTGCTCGGTCATGCCAGCTGGCATGCCTACCGCGGCGCGGTGGCCTGGCGCGAAGAGCCGGTTGCCGCACCTGCGGGCCACACGGGCAATTGAAGCCGCGCCACGGGTCGAGGCCACCGGCGGCGAACTGTTACAGTGGGCTCCACATCAAGGAACCTGAAGGCACATTTTGGCTACACCCAACTACGGATACGAGAAGCGTCAGAAAGAACTGGCGAAAAAGCGCAAGAAAGAGGACAAGCTCCGGGCCAAGTCCGAGCGCAAGTCCGATGGTTCACCGGGGCAGGACGACCAGGACGGTGTGGCGCCAGCAGACGAATCAACCACCCAGTCAGGCAGCGCCGGATCGCCCACCCAAGTCTGAGCGGACGCACCAGACGCTGCGCTGGGCGCAAGGCAATTGCCGTTCAAGACATCCAATCAGTTTTCGCTGGCCATCAGGTCGCGAGCCAGGGTTCGCATGGTCGCCATCGAACGGTCGCAAGCTGCCAGGATCGGTGCGTCGCCAAACCGGTTGAAATTGCGTCGCGTCGAACTCGCATAGCCTGGGTCATAGTGCTGCAACAGCAGCGCGCGCACCACGGGTTCGATCTGGCCGTCTTTCACCAGCGCTTTCCATTCGTCGATGACCGCCTTGCCGCGCAGCGCGATCAAAGCGTCCAGGCGCCGGCAGAAGAAATCGGTATCGCGCGCGAAAAACGCATAGTCCTCGAGCAGCAGCGCCACACGCTCGTCGTCGGCCAGCTGCAGCAGCAGACAGGGACTGTCCCGCATCGCAAGGATCAGACTGTCCGGCACGGCCAGATTGCCGACCTTCTTGCTTTCGGCTTCCACATAGACCGGCCGCGTCGCGTCGAACTGGCGCAGGGCATCCCAGACCAGGGTGTCGAAACGCTTCTGTGTGGGCTGCGGCCGGCCGGGAATCATGCCAAGCACCGAACTGCGGTGGCTGGCCAGTTCTTCCAGATCCAGCACCTGCGCACCTTCTTCACGCAGGGCCTGCAGCAGGCGCGTCTTGCCCGATCCGGTCGGGCCGCAGACCACCCTGAAGTTCAACCGCGCGACCTGCGCCGGCAGGTCGGCCAGCAGGGCCGAGCGAAACGCCTTGTAGCCACCTTCGAGCAGATGCACCCGAAAGCCGATCTGGCCCAGGATCAGCGCCAGCGAGTTGCTGCGCTTGCCGCCGCGCCAGCAGTAAATCAGTGGTTGCCAGTTCTTGGGTTTGTCCAGGACCTCGCGCTCGATATGGGCGGCAATATTGCGGGCGACCAGGGCGGCACCGATCTTCTGCGCTTCGAACGGGCTGACCTGTTTGTACAGGGTGCCGACGCGCACGCGCTCGGCGTTGTTCAGCGAAGGCCAGCTGAGCGCGCCGGGCAGGTGGTCCTCGGCGTGTTCGCCCTCGCTGCGCGCATCGATGATCGCGCTGAAGCCTTCGAGCCGGGCCATGGCCTCGGCAGCCGGGATCGGATGCACACTCACTTGAGCAACTTTCGCAGTTCGGGCCAGACGTTGGCCAGAATGATGGGGTGTGCTTCCTGCGTCGGATGAATTCGGTCGGCCTGGAACATCCGGGTCGCGTCCGGCCCGTCGGCCACGCCCTTGAGCATGAACGGCACGACGGCGGCCTTGTTCGCCTTCGCCACGTCCACAAAAACTCCGGAGAAACGGCGTCCGTAGTCGGCCCCGTAGTTGGGCGGTACCTGCATGCCGACCAGCAGCACCTTCGCGCCGGCCTTCTGTGCGGCCTGTGTCATCGCGGTCAGGTTGTCCGCCGTGAGTTCGAGCGGCAGGCCCCGCAACGCGTCGTTGCCGCCGAGCTCGATGACCACCACGGCCGGCTGGTGCTGGGCCAGCAGCGCCGCCAGCCGTGAACGGCCGCCCGATGTGGTGTCGCCGCTGATGCTGGCATTGACCACGCGAGCGGCGATCTTTTCCTCGGCAAGCTTCTTGTCCAGCAGCGCCACCCAGCCGGTGCCGCGCGACAGGCCGTATTCCGCGCTCAGCGAGTCGCCCAGGACGAGCACCACCTTGCCCTCGCTGGATTTGGCGGCGGGCGAGGTTGAAGGCGCTGCAGCGGCGGCCTTGGTGCCCTGGGCGAAAGATGCCCCCACGGGCAGGGCCCATGCCGCAGTCGCGATAAAGTGTCGTCGATTCAAAACCAGAAACCTTTCATGTCCCAAGCCGCTCGTCCAGCCATCATTTCCGTCGATCACGTCTGCAAATCCGTGACCGACTCGACCGGCACGCTGGACATTTTGCGCGATATTGATTTCACCCTGGCCGAACGGGAGACCGCCGCGATCGTCGGAGCCTCCGGCTCGGGCAAGAGCACGCTGCTGTCGATCATTGCCGGGCTGGACACGCCCACGAGCGGCACTGTGCATCTGGCGGGGCAGGACATCTTCGCATTGAACGAGGACGATCGGGCGGCCTTGCGGGCGCACAAGGTGGGTTTCGTGTTCCAGAGTTTCCAGTTGCTGGGCAACCTGACCGCGCTGGAGAACGTCATGCTGCCGCTGGAACTGGCCGGGCGCAAGGATTCACGCAAGGCCGCGACCGACATGCTTGCCCGGGTGGGTCTGACCACACGACTGAACCACTATCCCCGGGTGCTCTCCGGGGGAGAGCAGCAGCGGGTCGCGCTGGCCCGCGCCTTCGTGGTGCAACCAGCCGTCCTGCTGGCGGACGAGCCGACCGGCAGTCTGGACTTCGCCACCGGAGAGACCATCATGGAACTGATGTTCGACCTGAACCGCGAACTGGGCACGACACTGGTGCTGGTGACGCATGACCGCGGCATTGCAGCCCGTTGCGTGCACCGGATCACGATCGAGGCGGGCCGGGTCGTCGATTCTTAGAGAAAACACCTGATTCCCAGCGGCCAGTGGTCGCAGGCAGCTACAAAATCAGGAGTCTTCTGCCGTCACTTCCTGCGTGACGCGGAAGGCTTGGCGGCCTTGCCGCCCCTGGAAGGCGCCGCGGCGCGGGTGTTTCGAGCGGATTTCACCGGCGCAGCGGCTTTGGCCACGGGTTTGTCGCTCTTCGCGGGCTGGTCGCCCAGTGTGCTCTTGAGCGGGCAGACCTTGAACACCGGGCACTTGGCGCAACCGACGGCGATGGCAACGGGGCAAATTTTCATGGGAACCTTTTCGGGCAAGTTGGGAACGGCCCAGTATGCGCCCCGGCCGTCCCGCTTTGTGCCCGGACCTTGCGTCTAGAGCCAGCAGTCGATAATCGGGCCATGTCTTCCCCCAAAGTCCTTTTCGGCTTCCACGCCGTCGGCGTGCGGCTGAAAACCGCGCCGAAATCCATCGTCGAGATCTATTTCGAACCCACCCGGCGCGACGCCCGCATGCGCCAGTTCATCGAGCGGGTCAAGGAATCGGGTGTGCGCCTGATCGAGGCCGACGGTCTGCGCCTGTCCAAGCTCTGTGGCAGCCACGGGCACCAGGGCGTGGCGGCGCGGGTGGAGGCGGTGGCGCAGGTGAAGTCGCTCGACGAGTTGCTCGAGCAGGTGGAGGCCCGTGGCGAGTCGCCGCTGCTGCTGGTGCTCGACGGCATCACCGACCCTCACAACCTCGGCGCCTGCCTGCGCGTGGCCGATGGCGCCGGCGCCCATGCCGTGATTGCCCCGAAGGATCATGCCGCCGGCATCAACGCCACTGTGGCCAAGGTGGCCAGCGGCGCCTCGGAGACCATGCCGTACTTCATGGTGACCAACCTCGCGCGCACGCTCAACGAACTGAAGGAGCGCAACATCTGGATCATCGGCACCAGCGACGATGCGCCGAAGACGCTGTACCAGGTGGATCTGAAAGGCCCGGTCGCGCTCGTGCTGGGGGCCGAAGGCGACGGCATGCGCCAGCTCACGCGCAAAACCTGCGACGAACTGGTCTCGATTCCAATGCGTGGCGCCGTCGAGAGCCTGAACGTTTCGGTGGCCAGCGGGGTGTGCCTGTACGAGGCCTTGCGCCAGCGGACCTGATGGGAAGAAGCGCAGGCACATGACCGCCATCACCGATATCGCCGCCGTTGGCACCTGGGTTCGTGATGCTCGCGCCATTGCGGTGCTGAGCGGCGCTGGCATGAGCGCCGAATCGGGTGTGCCGACGTTTCGTGATGCCCAGACCGGGCTGTGGGCGAAGTTCCGGCCCGAGGAACTCGCCACCGAGGCGGCTTTCCGAGCCGATCCACGGCGCGTCTGGGATTGGTACGCGAGCCGCCGCGAGATGATGAAGGACGTGCATCCCAACGCCGGGCACCATGCCATCGCCGCGTTCCAGCAGCGCCACCCGGGGCGACTCACGCTGATCACCCAGAACGTGGACGGCCTGCACCAGGCGGCCGGCAGCGTGGGCACGCTGGCGCTGCATGGCAACCTCTTTGAGGACATCTGGCTGGATCCGTGCATGGGCGCGCCCGGGCATGGCGGGGTCTGTGACGTGTCACGGGCCCAGCCGGGCCGGCCACCCACCTGCGCGGATTGCGGCAACGCGCTGCGCCCGGGTGTGGTCTGGTTCGGCGAGATGCTGCCGGCGGTGGCGCTGGCCGCTGCGGAGGAGGCCGCGCAGGCCTGTGACCTGATGCTGGTGGTGGGTACGTCGGGCGCGGTCTATCCGGCGGCAGGCCTGGCCCACACGGCACGCCAAAGCGGGGCGCGCGTGGTCGTCATCAACCCTGAACCCACCGAACTCGACAGCGTAGCGCATGCGCTGGTGCGCGCCACGGCCGCCGTGGCCATGCCGGCGCTATTGGGGGGCTGAAAACGCTCACTGGAGAAAAATATGAAAACGATAGCAATGACGCGCCTTCTGACGCTGGGGATGATGGCATTTTTGCTCACATCGTGCACCCAGGAGCAGCAGAACAAGATCAGCCGCGACATCCAGAACTGGACAGGCACCAATGGCGTGCTGGAGATTTACGCTGGCGACAAGGTGGTGCGTCGCTTCCTGAAGATCGACAAGATCAGCACCGCCCTGGGCACCGACGACGGCAAGCCGCGCGCCTACCGTTACGGCTACGGCGTGCTCGACGAAAACCTCAACTTGCAGGTGGATCCGGGCGAGAAGAAGGTGTATTTCGAGATCAGCGATTACACCAACGCGGTCTTTTTCGAGAATCCACGCTGAATCCCGGTAATGGGTTATTCGTCCAATGTGTCAATAGCCAGCGGGACCGATTTTCAGGCTATGTCGCCGCATGGCAACACCATGCCCTGATGAACAGTGATCCCGTGCGCATCGTGCCCCTCGGACGAGGCTCTGAATGTGCTTGGTATAAGCCATTATTTATGCTGCGAACGGAGTTTATTGATTGGACTCGGCAGAAACCCGCTCTCTAGAATTTGTCTGTCATGCATGCAATCAGCAGTCCATTAAATGCCTTATTCGGGCTTGACGAATTGCAAAACGTGGCACCGAACCGGTCGATCAATTTCGGCTGATTTCACGTACCAACCAACTCTGTCAGTCCCATCATGAAAAAGACCCTCATTGCGATCGCTGCCCTGGCAGCCTTTTCTGTGTCCTACGCGCAGAGTTCAGTCACCTTGTTCGGCGTCATCGATACCGGTATCACCTACGGTTCGGCCAGCCCGGGCAGCAACCTTTGGCAACTGAGCAGTGGCGAGTGGAGCGGCAGCCGCATCGGTTTTCGCGGCCGCGAAGACTTGGGCGGCGGACTCGCCGCCGGTTTTCATCTTGAAGCCGGGTTTGACTCGGACAGTGGTGTGGGTAAGTCCACTAGCGAAAACAACGTCACAAAAGCTGGCGGTGATGGCATCGGCTTCAACCGTCGCGCCACGATCAGCCTGATGGGCTCCTGGGGCGAGCTGCGCCTGGGGCGCGACAAGAACCCGCTGTATGACGGCTTCAACGATTTCGACCCGTTTGGCGGCGACACGGTGGGCGCTGCCTTCATGTGGCAGGCGGGCCGCGAGATGTACGACAACACGACCGCTGTCAAGCGCGTTTCGAACAGCATCGGATACCTTCTTCCGAAGGGTCTGGGGGGCTTTTACGGGCGGGCCATGGTGGCCACCGGCGAGAACTCGGACCCGTCCAACCTGAACGCAACGACCAATACCGCGTACAAGGGGGATGGCGATTACGCAGGTTTCTATGCGGGTTATGACAACAATGGCAAAGGGCCGTTCACCGCTGGCGTCTCGTACGGGAAGACGCAGTACGGCTACAACATCGCAAAAACCAAGGGCGGCAACCTGACCAACTGGCAGATCGGCGCCACCTACGACTTCGGTGTCGTCAAGCTCTGGGGACTGTATTCAAACGACACCGTGGGGCAAAGTGTTGCGCACCAGGAGCTCAATGGCAATGGGTGGAGCCTGGGCCTCACCGCGCCTATGGGGTCCGGCAATCTGGCCGCATCCTACTCGACCTACAAATGGGATGCCGGCTATACGCAGGCCGGGAAACCCTTCTACGCCGGAACGCCGAATGGCGACAAATACTCGGTTGGATACTTCTACTCGATGTCGAAGCGGACCTGGTTGTACGGCGCGCTGGGGTATATCAACGTGAAGGATGGATTGAACACGCCGCTGGGTGGCTCAACCTTCAACACCGGCTTCACCAGCGGCAACTCGACCGGGGTTGACTTGGGCATTCGTCACTCGTTCTGATCACCGAACGGAATCCACAACGCCTGCCGCAGACCTCTGTGGCGGGCGTTGCTGTCTGGATCGGCGCCGCCGACGCAATCGCCCTCACATTCGGGCGTGCGTTTCCGACCAAGTCCTGGCGTAGGCCTGAATAAAGCCAATGAAGGCGGTGGTGAGCCGCGAAAAAGGTTTTTCATGATGCCAACACAGACAGAACTGGCGCTGCAGCACCAGATTGGCGATGCGCAAAGAACACAGCCGGCCTTCCTGAAGCTCCCGCAGCACCGCCATTCGCGACACGATGGACAGGCCCAGGCCGGCCTCGACGGCGTGTTTGACCGCGCCGGTGTTGCCGAGTTCGATCACCGATTTCAGGCTGATGCCGGCTGCTTTCAGTTGCTCCTGAATGCTTTCTCCGCTGGCAGAGTTGCTCGCCGGCAAGACAAAAGGCAAAGCGGCCATTTCAAGAGGGGTCACGCAGCCCGCTTCGGTCAGGGGATGATCGGGCGGCGCGATGACGATCAACTCGTCCTGAATGAACGGCTTGAACGCAATGCGCGCGTCATTGAAGCGGGACACTTCACCGACGATGGCGATGTCCAGTTCGTTACGCAGGATCCGCTCGACGATCTGCCTCCCGGGTTCGACCTTGACCGTCAGTTCGACCTGCGGATACGTTTGTTTGAAATGCGCCAGCGCTTCGGGCAGCAGGTAGACGCCAACCACCATGCTGGCACCGATCTGCAGGCGACCGGCATGGAGTTCCCCAAGGTCGTCGAGTTCTCGCCGCATCTGCGCCAGCCGCAGTGCGATGTCGTCAGCGCAGGCCAAGGCAACACGCCCCGGCTCTGTCAGGGCAATCGTTTTTCCGATGCGCTCGAACAGTCTGATCTTGAGTGCGCTTTCCAGGGCGCTAATCTGGGCACTGATGGCGGGCTGGGTCAGGTGCAACTCGTCCGCGGCACGCGAGAAACTGTTGTTTCGGGCAACGGCTTGAAAGGTTCGCAATTGGGCCAGCGTTGTCATACTCTGTGGGTGCGTTTCAAACGGGCGACTGCCGCAGTTGATATTAATGAATCATTATAGAAACGAGGTGAGGGTTTGATTGGACGGCACCTGCACCGATTTCTAGAATTTCCTTGTCATACAGGCCTTTTCGGGAAACTCCGGAGAAGGGGTGGTCCATGCCTTCCAAGGCTGCGGCCGGACCCGCGACCTGACGGCATCCTTGGTCCGCCATGGCGGGTTTACGGTCTGATTCACGGAAAGAAGAATATGGGCAAGGAAATCGAGCGCAAATACCTGGTCAATCTGGCGGCCTGGAAACCGAAGGATGCCGGCATTCATTTCAAGCAGGGCTACCTGAATTCCCAGAAGGAGCGGGTGGTGCGCGTTCGCATCGAAGGCGACCGCGCCAAGCTCACGATCAAAGGCATGACCACCGGCGTGACACGCGCTGAATTCGAGTACGACATCCCGGTTTGCGATGCGAGCGAGTTGCTGGACAACCTTTGCGAGCAACCGCTGATCGACAAGCATCGGCACAAGGAGATGCATGGCGGCAAGACCTGGGAAATCGACGTGTTTCATGGACTGAACCAGGGGCTGGTGGTGGCCGAAATTGAGTTGCAGACCGAAGACGAGACGGTCGAGCTCCCCGATTGGGCCGTCATGGAGGTCTCCAGCGATCCTCGCTACTACAACTCCAGCCTTCTGAAGCAGCCCTTCAGCACCTGGAAATAGTCCAACGGGCATCCGCTCATGACCGCATCCGCTTCACCGCGACAGACCCAGAACCAGAAGCTCATGGAGTTGCTGGGGATGGACAGAATGTCCTTGTCCTCGAAGACGCGAGCGGCGCAAAGCACTTCCGAACGCTGGATGCGCTACCTCGGGTTTCCCGGCGGCATCCTGCTGTTCCTGTTGATCCTCTATCTGCCGGCTGGTGCCGGACTGAGCGCCTCGGCGCAGGCCGGTGCGGCCTGCTTTGCCCTGGCGCTGGTGTGGTGGGTGACCGAGCCGTTCCCGACCTACCTGACCTCACTGGTGCTGATGTTCCTGCTGCTCATCACACGCACATCCGAACCCAAGGCCATCATGGACGTGCTGGGGATGGAGGTGATCTGGCTGAACCTGCTGGCCTTCATCCTGAGTTCCATGCTGGTCAAGGTGCGACTGGCCAAGCGCATGGCGCTGTGGCTGATCCTCAAGTTCGGGCGCAAGGCCTCCTGGGCACTGATGGCCTTTGTCATCATCCAGATGGTGTTGGCGCCGCTGATTCCCGCGACCGCCGCGCGCGCCGTGATGACGCTACCGCTCATGATCGTCGTTGCCGCCATCTACGGGGCGAGCGAGGAGAACAACAACAATTTCGGACGCAACCTGTTCCTGCTCAACCTGGTCGGCATCTCGGTGCTGTCGTCGATGACCATGACCGGTTCGTCGGCCAATCTGATCGCCGTGGGACTGATTCAGACCATGGGCGGCGAGCGGGTTTACTACATGGACTGGGTCCGCGTGGGTGCGCCGATTGCCATCATGGCGACAATGATGATGTGGTGGCTGGGGCAAAAGCTGGTCTTCCCGATCGCGGCACAAGACCGCTTGCCTCAACTCGAAGGAGGCCTTGGCCTGGTAGAGCAACAATACGCCGAGCTTGGGCCCCTGCGGCGCGAGGAAAAGAAGGCCCTTGCCATCTTCGGGCTGGTGCTCTTCCTGTGGATGACCGATGCCCTGCACCTGGGATGGTTTGGCGTTGAAATCAGTGCGCCCTTCGCCGCGTTGCTGGGCGCCGTGCTGGTGCTGTTCCCGCGCTACGGGGTCATGCAATGGGCGGAGGCGGAGATCCCCTGGCACCTGCTGATCTTCAGCGCCGGGGCCTACGCGGGCGGGTTGGCCCTCGATGACACCGGTGCGGCCGAATGGGGGGTGCGCATGCTGTTTGGCGGGATGGACCTGAAGGGCGTTCCCTTCGGCGTGTCCTACACCGTGATCATTGCCGTGATGATGTACAGCCATCTGCTGACCACCTCCAAGACGGTTCGCACGCTGATCCTGCTGCCCATCATCATCACCATGGCCAAGGCGCTGGGTTGGCCACCGATCGCGTTTGCGTTGCCGGCTGCGCTGTGCATCGACTGGGTCGTCGGTTTGCCCATCAGCGGCAAGCCGAACGTGATCCTGTTTTCCACGAACCAGTACTCCGTTGCCGACAATTTCAAGTACGGCGTCCTGACCTGTACCCTCGGCGTGATCCTGCTGGTGGTGTCCGGCGCGACCTGGTTTCACTGGCTCGGGCTGACGCCTTCATTCTGGGCGGTTGCACCATGAAGCGCCTGTTCATTGCCTTGATGTTCATCAGCAGCGCAGCTGGAGCGACCGTGATCGACCGGTATGCCACCGAACTGGATGTCCATGCCGATGGTGGATCACGGGCGATGGTCACCCTCGACTTGAAGAACTGCCAGGCGGGCCGCTTTGTCCTGCCGGTCGGCTTCGGTGGTATGGGTCGTCTTGAAGTGAAGGCGGCTCCCGGCGGGGTGGTGCTCAAGCCCGTGCCGGGCAAGGAAAGCTCGACACTTGAGATCGAACTGCCACCCGGGATCGCGGCGTCGACGAGCCTGCGCTTTGCGTTTGCCGCACCGGATGTCCTGGGTCGCCCAAAGATGGCCGCCGGCGAAAAGGCCAAGTCTGCTGCCGATACCCAGTTGTTGCGCCACAGTTTCGTCAATACCGGCGCGCTGGAGATCGGCGTCTACGAACTTTCGGTGCAGTTGCCGGGTGATCTGAGGGTGCAAAAAATTGCCGAGCAATTGCCCAAGCCGAAGCGCAGCGAAGTCTTGCCGCGTGTGCGCCTTGGTCGCACGGATGACCGCCAGGGCGCCGATCTTCAACTCGCCAAGATGAAGCAGGGCGACCGGACCTCGATGGTGCTCAATGTGGTTTCGGCCCGCCATTCCTATGGGTGGCTGCTGGCAGGCCTTGCTCTGTCACTGGCCTATCTGGTGGGCTTCCGCAGCCTGGTGAAGGCCGAACCTTCCCTCGAAAGCCAGTCGACCCAGCCGTCTTGATCGATCCATTGACTTGAAACGCAACACCAGGAGACTTCCATGGCAGATGTATTTGCAAAGAACGAGGCCACCAGTGCGGCAGATGCCGCCAAGATCGTGCCCCGCGCCGAGTTCCGTGTCTTTGGACAGGGCGTGATCGATATCGTCAAGGAGCGCATGTGGAACGGCAAGACCGTGCTGTTCCAGGCGCGCCGCATGCCCGCGGAAACCTATTTCCTTTCGGCCAACACGGACGAGGCCAACGTCAAGGTGCGCGATGGCCTGCTTGACATCAAGGTCAAGGTCGGTGAAACGCCCGAAGGCTACGAGATCTTCCAGCCGCGCGGCAAGTTCCAGTTTCCGGTCAAGCGCGAGGATCTGGCCACGATCCTGTCGCACCTCCAGGTCAGCCTTCCGCTCGATCAGGACAGCTACACCATCGACAGTTTCGTCGCGATGGCGCGCAAGCACCCTGAGCTGTGCCCCGTGGCGGTTGAGAAGATGCGTTTTGGGTTCACCATCGACGGAATCATCTGTGAATATGCCCAGGTCTGGTTCAACGGCGCGCTGGTCGAAAGCGCCTGCGCGGAGAGCGAGAACTACGCCGGCATGAAGCAGGTGGTCGAAGGACTCGGCATCTCCGCGATGCCCAATACCAATTATCTGAAGGCCGCAAAGCGCGTGGTCGGAATGATCTGAGCCGGCTCGACCCTGAGACAACCGCATGGCGCACCGCAAGGCGTTCTCATTGCAGCGCCTCTGGCCGACGGAGCGGCCGCGGCTGACACCGGGCGATGTCTGGGGCGGTCTGGCTGCGATGCTGGTGGCATTTCCGGCCGCGATCGCCTTTGGGGTAACCGTCTACGGGGCCGTTGCGCCGAGCTATGCCGCCTATGGTGCCCTGGCGGGCATCGTGGGCGTCGTCGTCATGGGTCTGGTGGCGTCCTGGCTGGGCGGCACGGAGCGACTCATCAGCGCACCCTGCGCGCCGGCGGCAGCCGTTCTCTCGGCGTTTGCGATCCAGATGGTGCAGCGTGGCGATTCGCCTGATCTGATCGTGCTCATGCTGGTGGTGATCGGCATGCTGGCTGGCCTGATGCAGGCCGGATTGGGCCTCATCGGCCTTGGCGGGCTGATCAAATACATTCCGTACCCGGTGGTCAGCGGCTACCTCACCGGCGTCGGGCTGATCATCATTGGCAGCCAGATCCCGCGCTTGCTGGGTGCGCCGGACACCCTGCGCTGGTGGGAGGCGCTGCGCGATCCAGCGATCTGGGACTGGCGGGCGTTGGCCATCGGATTGACGACGGCGCTGGTCGCGACGGGGGCGCAGCGCGTGACAAAGAAGGTGCCCGGCATCATTCTGGGCATCCTGGCCGGTCTGCTGGCCTACGGCCTGTTCGCACTGTTTGACCCTTCCCTGCGTGTGCTGCCGGGCAATAGCCTGGTGATCGGCTCGCTGGCGATTGCCGGTGACGGTTTCCTGAGTCTGCTGGTCACACGTTGGTCGGGCATCAGCCATCTGGGTGTCGATCTGATTGCGGGCATGCTGGGTGTGGCCTTGACGCTGGCAGCCCTGCTGTCCATCGACACCCTCAAGACCTGCGTGGTGCTCGACCAGCTGACCCGCAGCCGACACGAGCCGAACCGCGAGCTGGTGGGGCAGGGCATCGCGAACATGGTCTCGAACGCCCTCGGCGGACTGTCAGGCGCCGGGCAGATGGGTGCCACGCTGGTGGGCCTGAACAGCGGGTCGGAAAGCCGGATGGCCGGCGTGATGGCAGGGGTGTTTGCGCTGGCTGCGGCCCTGTTGTTCAGTGCGTTTTTCGCCTGGATTCCTGTGTCTACGCTGGCCGGCATCCTGGTGGTGATCGGTTTTCGGATGATCGACCGCGCGCCACTTCAGTTCCTGCGTGCGCGCGCCACCGTGCTCGATTTCGGTGTCGTGGCCACGGTGGTCGCGGTGGCATTGACCAGCAGCCTGATCGCCGCATCGGCCGCCGGCGTCGCCCTCGCCATGGTCCTGTTCGTTCGCGCACAGATTGGAAGCACCGCCGTGCGTCACAAAATGTTGCTGAGGCAGTCGCCGTCGAGCTGGCACCGGCCAGAGCCCGAACTGGCCATTCTTGAGGCGCGGGGCGACGAGGCGGTCATTTTTGAACTGCAGGGCAGCCTGTTCTTCGGCAACACCTACCAGCTCTATACCGACCTCGAAAAGGAGATCAGCACCCGCAGCTATGTGATCATCGACTTGCGGCGCGTGCAGTCGATCGACGTGACGGCGGCGCATCTGTTCAACCTGATCCGCGACGCCATCCGCGAGCGAGGCGCCAAGCTGGTGCTGAGCGGCATCCAGGAGAACCATCCGCGGGGGCGCAACCTGCACGAGTTCCTCGGACTGAACGGACTGTGGCACGCCCGGAGCACGACGGTGCGCCAGTTTCCCGATCTGGATGCCGCGATCGCGTGGGTGGAAGACCGACTTTTGGGAGAGGCGGAGTACAGCGTGGACGGCGAAGCCCCGATGCTGCTGCAGGACATGGAGATCTTTGCCCGTCGCAAGGTCGAGACCCTGCAGGATCTGGAGGCCTGCATGGACATCCGCACCTACCAGGCCGGCGACATCATCTATGCCCACGGTCAGCCGGGGGACGAGTTGTACTGGGTCCGCCGGGGTTCGGTTCGCCTCATGGCCCAGTTGCCGCTGGGAAAACGCAAATCCGTTGCGAGCTTTGGCCGGGGTGATTTCTTCGGCAGTCTGGCTTTCATGGATGGGCAGCCGCGCCCGAACGACGCGGTGGCCGTCACCACGACGGAACTCTACGTCCTGACCCGTGCCAAGTTCAATGAGGTCACGGCCTTGCACAAGCAACTGGCGGCTGACCTGGCGTATGCCATGGCCCGGACGCTGGCCCTGCGCCTGCGGCGAACCGAGAGCAAGCTGACGATGCTGCAGGAGTACTGACCCATGAAGTCATCCCTGCTCCTGCCTTTGCTGATGTCGGCCAGCCTGTCCCTCCAGGCGGCACCCTTCCACTTCGGATTGTTCAGTGACTTGCCTTACAGCGCCTGGGAGCGCCAGCAGCTCCCGAATTTGATCGCTGAAATGGATGCTGAGCCGCTGTCTTTCGTCGTCCATGCCGGCGACATCAAGAATGGATCGAGCGTCTGCTCGGATGAGGCCTTCCAGGGCGTGCTGGACGCGTTCCAGTTGTCCGCGCATCCTCTGATCTATGTGCCCGGCGACAACGAATGGGCCGATTGCCATCACCGGCTGAATGCGCAGTTCGAGCCCATGGAGCGGCTGGCGAAGTTGCGCTCCCTGTTCTGGATGGGCGACTCATCATTGGGCCGGCGTGCCCTGAAGCTGGAACGCCAAAGCGACATGCCTGCTTTTCCCGCCTACCGCGAAAACGTCCGCTGGGAAATGGGCGGGGTGCTGTTTGCGGGATTGAACCTGCCCGGCAGCGAGAACAACTTCTATGGTGTCGACATTGCCAGCCGCGACCGCAAGGGTCCGGTGGCGGAATACCTGGAGCGCAGCGCAGCGAACCGGGCCTGGCTGGGCGAAACCTTTGCCATCGCGCGCGACAGAAACCTGCCTGCCATCCTGATCGTGGCGCATGGCAACCCGGGATTTGAAGCCTGGAGCGCGGGCCGGGCCGAGACCGGATACCTCGACTTCCTGACCCAGCTTCGGGACGAGACGCAAAAGTTCCCGGGTCAGGTCGTTCTGGTGCATGGTGATACCCACAAGCAGCACATTGATCAGCCGATGCGTGACGCGGGCTCGGGCGCGGTCGTCGCGAACTTCACACGCGTGGAGACCTTCGGATTTCCGCACTTTGGCTGGATCCGAGGCACTGCCGATACCGACGACCCGGGGGTCTTTCGCTTCGCGCCGCGGCCCTGGAGCCGATCGGGTGGCGCCCCCTAGACAAAGAGCGGATGACGCCCGTACGGGCTGCACATGCCGTAATTCCTTATAGATAAATCGTGATCGTTGAGTCGCCGAGGTTTGATTGGACGCCGGGCAACCCGGCTCACAGAATAAGGCTACAGCTCGGCCAACCGTGTTGACAGCGTCGTGAGGCCGTCCGCCGTGCCCGATCAAGGACATCGAAAACCTGGAGGTAGAACCATGAAG
This sequence comes from Candidatus Skiveiella danica, assembly GCA_016721925.1. Taxonomy (GTDB): domain Bacteria; phylum Pseudomonadota; class Gammaproteobacteria; order Burkholderiales; family Burkholderiaceae_C; genus Skiveiella; species Skiveiella danica. Next base: position 73,430 of record JADKHE010000003.1, on the reverse strand, counting down.
AAAAGAGTGATTCCCCGGATCCTGAGCTTTGTCGTCGCCGCGACGATGCTGGTGCCGCTGTGGAGCCCTGTGATCGCCAAAGACGCGCCACCGCCGCTGTATGTGAGCACCACGGCCAAGTACCCGGCGCCAGCGCTCTCGGATGTCGACGGGCGCGAATACAAGATCCTGTTTGACCCGGCCAAGACCAGCCCGGACATGGCCACGGCCTTCAAGGATCTTTGGGGAAAGATCAAGGCCGCAGCCGCCAAACAGGGTTTGCAGGTCACCGAGAAAGAAAAGAATCCGCTGGCCATCGAGTTCTCGACCAAGGAATACTTTGACACGCCGGATCAGGCGCTCTGGAGCAAGGGATACCTGATCCGGATCACCACGCGCTACAAGGACGGCAAGCCCAACGACCCGGTCGCGGTCACGGTCAAGGCCGTGTTCGAAGATGCCATGAAGACCTTGGCGGTTCCGCTTGCCGTGGTGGGCGTGGACAAATTCAAGACCGAGGCCGAGGAGAACGTAGGATTCGGTCCGGACGGCAGCTTGCGCGGGTACATCGAGAAGGGCTCCTCCTTCAGCGTGCCCCAGGCGGCACTCGGCAAGTTCACCCTGGGTGATTTTGGCAAGTACATGCCTGAACTGCTCAAGCTCGGTCTGCCCGCCGACACGGCGCTCAAGACGACCAAGGCCTATTCCTACCGGGTGCGTCCGGGCGCAGTGGTTCTGCCCGGCACGGCGCCATCAGGTGTTTCGATGGAGGCCTGGAGCCGGACCGAGGGCGGTGCGCCGTTCCTCTACGATTTCTCCTTCGGGTACAGCGATCTGGACTTCTACGCCGTTGCGGCCACCCATGCGGCTGGCGAGCAGTTCATGACCAAGGTTCTGCAGCAAGAACTGGGCGCGCTCGCGTCGCCGGACAGCGGCAAGTGGGGTGGCTCCAAGGTTCGCCAGATGATGAACCGGCCGATACCGGTCGCCAGCGCCGCGCCGGCGGCGACTTCAAGTCCGGTGCAAGCCAAGGCGCCGGCGGGCTTCAATACGTCGGCGACGGCGCCAGTCAATCCGCTGGACGAGAAGTACGGCTATGCGGCGCCACCCGCTTACATCAAGCACTATGAAGCCGACAAATCGGGCAGAGTGCTGATCAATCCGTACCTGCAGGTTGCCTCGAAAGACTTCCCCGCCGTGCTCGTGGTCAAGGAGGCACCCTACAACTGGGTCATCGATGCCGGCGGCAACGTCGCCATCATCCCTGAAGCCGCCCATCCTTACGGGCGCACCTATCCGAACGGGTTCTTCCGCCCCGAGGATCAGTCCACCCGCAAGCCGGGAACGCGAGAGAACTACGGGCACGTCTCGGCACTCGCCGGCACGCCCGGGCGCATCAGCGGCGAGATCCTTTATGACAAAGACACCAACACCTGGATCATCAACAACAAGTCCGGCCGTTACACCAAACACAATTCCGACCGTTCGCCCGAACAGCTCGTGAATGCGGCCACTCTGATCCGCGAGGTGGTGGATCCTGGTAAGACCCCGTGGGGTCAGGCGTTCTTCCTCCTCGAATACAGCTCCGACGAGATGAGAGCTGCGCTCCTGAAGAGCCCGAAGATCCAGTACGACGACCCGGCCAAGAAGGCCCGTCCGCATCTGATCGTGATGGGCGGGGGAGCTACCACGTTCAAACCTGAGGAGATGCCGAAGGTGGCCGCTCCGTCGCCTGCGGCCGTTGCGGCGCCTGCTGGGGTCGCTGCACCGTCCGAGGCCGCAGCGGCCAAGCCCGCCAAGGTCAGAAAAGCCAAGGCCGCTCAGAACGACGATCCGTCCTGAAGCACTGGCGACGCCAACGAACACACGAGGAACCTGATCATGAACATCACAAGACGTCTGGCACTCCGGGTCTGTATCGCCGCACTGCTGGGCACAGGCCTGATGAACGCAACGGCCCAGATGCAGGGCTATGCCACGGAGCATGTTTCGGTGCTGCGCGGCGAAAAGAACTACCTGACGGGCTACGACCCGATCAACCTCGATGGCACCTACAACGTTGTCATCGAAATTCCGGCTGGCACCACCGCCAAATACGAGACCAACAACAAGACCGGCATGCTGGAGCTTGAACAGAAAGGCGGCGCGCCTCGCTATGTCCAGTACCTGGGCTATCCGGTCAACTACGGCGCCATCCCGCGCTCCGTGATGCTCAAGTCCAAAGGTGGCGACGGTGACAGCGTGGATGTGCTGGTGCTGGGGCAGGCCGTGCCGCGCGGCTCCGTGGTGCGCGGGCGCGCCATCGGTGTGCTGAGCCTGATCGACACGGGTGAGGTGGACGACAAGGCGGTGGTGGTGATGGAGAACTCACCTTTTGCCAAGATCAAGAGCATCGCCGAACTCGACGCGAAGTTCCCCGGCGTGACGACCATCCTGCAAACCTGGTTCACCTCCTACAAAGGCTACGGGAAAGATGGCAAGTTGATGCTGTCGTCCACGGGGTTCAAGGACCGGGCATCGGCCATCAAACTGATCGGCGATGCCATTCTTGACTATGAGATGAGCGTCGTCACCGAGGCCGACAAGCGGCCGCTGGACCCGAAGGGCAATCCGTACCTTTATCGTTCGCCGCTCGCCAAGAACATTGGCGAATAGTCCCCGTCGCGTCCCCCCCCCCGCTCCCCGGACGCTTGAAGAGGCCGAGGTCGTGGGGCTGGTTCACACCCCCCCCCCCCCCCCCCCCCCCCCCCCCCCCCCCACCGGCCCCCCCCCCCCCCCCCCCCCCCCGCGCCCCGGGCCGCCCCCCCCCCCCCCCCCCCCCCGGCCCCCCGGCCCCCTGGTCCTCCCCCCCCCCCCCCCGGGGGGCCCGCGCCCGGCCGCCGCCCGCCCCGCCCCCCCCGCCCCCGCCCGCCCCCCGCCCGCCCCCCCCCCGCCCCGGCCCGCGGGCCCCCCCCCCCGCGCCGCCCGCCGCCGCCGCCCCCCCCCCCCCCCCCCCCTCCCTCTCCCCGCCCCGCCGCCCCCCCCCCGCGCCGCCCCCCCCCCCCCCCGCCCGCCCCCCCCCCCCCCCCCCCCCCCCCGCCCGCGCGGCCCCCCGCCCCGGCCGGGCCCGCCGCAGACCCAGCCGAGCGCGCCCAGCAGCGCACCGGCGCCGATCAACCACAGCAGGTGGATCTTCGTGCGCCAGACCAGCAGCGTCGCGACGGTGGCCAGAAGCCACAAGGGCCAGTCCCGTTGTGGCTGGTCGTGGTTGGCGATCAGCAGCCAGCCGGTGGCGAGCATCAGGGCGATCACCATCGGCGCCATGCCCACCTTGAAAGCGCGCACTGCGCGCAGCTCGCGGTTTCGATGGGCCCATTGGGTGGCGCTGTAGGTCAGGATCGAGGAGGGCAGCAAGATGCCGGTCATGGTGGCCGCCACCCCAAGCAGCGCCAGTGCCCACGCCGTGGGCCCGCCGCCGAGGCCGCCGCCGGCGTTCAGGCCCACGTTCCAACCCATCAGGGCGACGAACAGCACGTTCGGCCCCGGCGCCGCCTGCGCCAGCGCCACGCTGGAGGTGAACTGCGAATCGGTCAGCCAGTGCTGATCGGCCACAAGGTAGCGCTGCATGTCGGGCACCGTGGTGATCACGCCCCCCACCGCCAGCAACGACAGGGCGGTGAAGTGGGTGAACAGGCCGATCCAGTCGGCCGGGGTCAGGCTGGTGCTCATGTCTGCTTTTCCGCGTGGTTGCCATCGGTCGCTGCAAGCCGAGTCCATGCCCACAGGCAGGCCGGCACGCCGATGCCGGGCAGCACCCAGGCCAGCGGCCAGCGCAGCACCGCAATCGCGACGAAAGTCAGCACAGCCAACGCGATGCAGATGCCCAGCCCCATGGCGTTCTTTGCCAGCGCGCCCGTCAGCTTCAGGCCGGTCGCGGCAACAAGCCCGGCCGCCACGGCCCCCATGCCGCGCAGCGCACCCTGGGCCACGGCCGTGTCGGCCACGCCGCTGTAGAGCGCGGCCAGCAGCAGCACAATCACCAGCGGAATGGCCAGCATGCCCGCCATCGCCGCCAATGCACCGCCCAGGCCAAAGTAGCGCCCGCCGATCATCATCGACAGGTTCACCACGCTGGGGCCGGGCATGACGTGCGCCACCGCCCAGTCTTCGACGAACTGCTCGCGCGTCATCCAGCGCTTGCGCTCCACCAGTTCACGCTGCACCACGGCCACGACGCCGCCAAAACCCTGCAGGGCCAGCAAGGTGAACGAGACAAACAGGTCGGTGCGCGACCTCGGCTGGTTCAGTGAGGGTCGGGAAGCTTGCGGGGCTGTGGAGGTCTCGGTGGGCATCGGAGAATTATCGGCGTCGTGGCACCGGCACGCCGCGCGTGGCCAGCCACAATCCGGCGCCGATACAGACGATCGCCGCGAACATCCAGGTGTCGACCGGCTCGGCCAGGACCAGCGCGCCGAGCAGCGCCGCCGTGACCGGGTTCAACGCCAGGAACACCGTCACCCGTGTGGGCGACTCGTGCTTGAGCGCATACAGCCAAGCAAAGTAGCCCGCGCCGCTGGAGACACCGATGAAGGCGACCACGGCCCAGGCCTGCGCGCTGAGCGCGGCCGCGCGCGCGGGCCAGTCTTCCACCAGCGCCATCGGCGCCAGAAACAGCACGGATGCGCCCATTGCCAGGGCCGAAACCGGCAGCGTGGGGTAGCGCCGCAGGTAAGGCCGGTACAGCACGCTGCACAGCGCGCCGACGCCCGCGCTGGCCAGCACGGCCAGCTCGCCCCACCAGTGGCCAGGGTGCGGCGCGCCGAGTTTGGGCGTCAGCGACAGCGCCACGCCGGCGATCGACAGCAGCACACCCGTTGCCAGCGCCGGGGTGATGCGGTCGTGCCCGAGCGCGGCCGACAGCAGCAGCGTGAGCAGCGGAAACAGGCTGAAGATCAGCGCCGCGCGTCCGGCGCCGACGTGCTGCAGCCCGAAGTTCAGCAGCGCGATCAGTACCGCGAACTGGCCGATGCCCAGGGCGGCCATGACGGCAAGGTCCTTCACTCCTGAAAAAGTAGCTAACAATGACCGTCCGACGCTGGGGGAGGCCCAAAAAAGCATGAAAACAGGCCAGGCGAAGGGTGCCAGGCACAAAAAACCGATGGCGTAACGCAGCAACGCCAGCGTGAGCGGCGGCACCTCGCTCACCACGAAGCGCGAGGCCACGATGGCCGCGCCCACCTGCACGCCGGTGGCCGCGGCCGCCACCAGCGCCCGGTTCACAGCCGCAGTTCCCAGGTCTCGCTGACCAGGTCATGGCCGTAGCCGTGGTAGGGCTCGCTGGTCACCAGGCGGAAGCCACGGCGGGCGTAGATGTCGCGCGCGGCGCTGAGGTTGGCATTGGTCCAGAGCACCATCTTGCGGTAGCCCTTGCCCCGCGCAAAGGCCAGGCATTCGTCCGTCAGCCGCGCGCCCAGGCCCAGGCCGCGCGCTGGGGGGGTGAGGATCAACATGCGCAACTGGGCCACGGTCTTCGACTTGCGCACCACGAAGGCCGAGCCGACTCGCTCACCGTTCAATTCGGCGATCCAGGCCTTTTCCCATGCGGGGTCGAAGCGGCGCAGGACCTTGGCTGAAATGTCGGCAACCAGCGCTTCGAACTCGCTGTTCCAGCCGTATTCCCGCGCATAGATTTCGCCGTGCTGCTGCACCACCCAGCCCATGTCGCCGGGCACCAGGCCGCGCAGGGTGACTTGAGCGGGTAAACGGGTCGTCATATCCCGCGCAAGCATACACGCGGACCAGCGCTGGAAGCCCGCCAGCCTTGGCGCCAAGCGACCGGCGTGAGGTTTGCCGGCCTACAGCGACATGCCGCCGGAGGCTTCGATCACCGTGCCGTTGATGTAGCCGGCCTCGTCGCTGGCCAGGAAGGCATAAATGCTGGCGATTTCCTCGGGCTTGCCCAGGCGGTTCAGCGGCACCTTGGCTTCCAGCGCCTTCAGCACCTTCTCGGGCATGGCTGCAACCATCGGCGTGGCGATGAAGCCCGGCGCAACCGCATTCACGCGGATGCCCTTGGGGCCCAACTCACGGCTCCAGGTCTTGGTGAAGCCGATCACGCCGAACTTGGTGGCCGCATAGTTGGTCTGGCCGAAGTTGCCGTACAAGCCCACGACCGACGAGGCATTCAGGATCACGCCCGAGCCCTGGGCCACCATGGTGTCGGCCACCGCCTGCGAGCAATGGAACACGCCGCGCAGGTTGACGTCGATCACGCGGTCGAACTGCTCCAGCGTCATTTTCTGCAGCCGCGCGTCCTGGGTGATGCCGGCGTTGTTGACCAGCACGTCGATGCGGCCGAATTTCTCTTTCACGCTGGCGACCACGCCATCAACCGTTTCGCGCTTCGTCACGTCCATCTCAAAGCCCGCCGCTGTGGCGCCGAGCGCCTGGCACTGCGTGACGACCTCGTCCACCGCCGCCTGCTTGATGTCGCAGACGATGACGATGGCGCCTTCCTGGGCGAATTTCAGCGCGGTGGCCAGACCGATGCCCTGGGCGGCGCCGGTGATGATGGAAACCTTGTTTTCAAGTCTTTTCATGGTGGGCTTTGAGGTGTGTGCAAAGAGCCGACTGGGGCTGGGCCCAACGGCTGAAGGCAGTCTAGCAAAGAATGGTGCACTGCAGCATGACGAGGATCAAGGGTGGGGAACTTGCCAGCGCCAGTACCGCCTCACGCCTACAGTTCGCGGCCCTCGCCAGCTTCCTCGAAAGTCTGGCCGTCGCGGATGTGATAGATCCGCTTGAAGGTCGGAATGATCTTTTCGTCGTGCGTCACCACGATGATGGCGGTCTGGTACTGCTGCGCCATCTGGTTCAGGATGCGGATCACGGCCAGGGCGCGTTCGCTGTCCAGCGGCGCAGTGGGCTCGTCGGCCAGGATCACCGGCGGTTGGTTGACCAGCGCACGCGCAATTGCCACGCGCTGCTGCTCGCCGCCCGAGAGCTGCGAGGGCTCGGCCTTGGCGCGGTGGCCCACGTCCAGCGCGGCCAGCAAGTCGCGGGCGCGCTGGCGCGCCTCGGCATTGGGCACGCCCGCCAGCATGGGCAGCAGGGCGACGTTGTCGGTCACGTCCAGAAACGGGATGAGGTAGGGCGCCTGGAACACGAAGCCGATGCGGTCGCGCCGCAGCGCGCGCAGGTCCGGCGTTTTCCAGCCCTCGTCGTAGATCACGTCCTGCCCCAGCGTCATGCGGCCCGCGCTGGGCTCGATGATGGCGCCCAGGCATTTGAGCAGCGTGCTCTTGCCCGAGCCCGAGGGGCCGATCAGCCCGACCACCTCGCCGGGCGCCACGGTCATGTTGACGTTCTTGAGCGCATCGACGGCGGTGTCGCCCGCGCCGTAACGCTTGCGCAGGCCTTCGATGCGGATGCCGTTGCGGTTCACGGACAGGTTAGCGGTCTTCATCCGATCGCCTCCGCCGGGTCCACCTTCAGCGCCACGCGGATGGCCAGCGTGCTGGCCAGCGCGCAGATCACCATCACGATGATGAAACCGGTCACGGCGTCCTGCGTCTGGAGCAGCACGTACTTCGGGAACACCGGCGCCCACAGCGTGGCCGCGGTCTTGCCGACGATGAAGCCGATCGCCCCCAGGCCCAGCGCCTGCTGCAGGATCATCCCGGCGATGGTGCGGTTGCGCGTGCCGATGAGCTTGAGCACCGCGATCTCGCGCAACTTGCCCAGCGTCATGGTGTAGATGATGAAGGCCACGATGGCCGCGCTGACGATGGACAGGATCACGAGGAACATGCCGATCTGTTTGGCCGAGGTGGCGATCAGCTTGGCGACCAGGATGTCTTCCATCTGCGCGCGGGTGAACACCTGCAGATGCTTCCAGCGGCGGATGGGTTCGGCCACCGCCTCGGGGTCGGCGCCTTCGCGCAATTGCACGAGCACGGCATTGACGTTGTGGTTGCTGGACTGGGACGCCTGCACGGCCTCCAGCAGCCCCGGCACGCCGGGGCGGTTCAGCGTCGGGTTGGCCGCGGTGCGGGCGCGGTCGTTGACGATGGCGTCGTTGTCCTTCAAAAACTGCGCCTCCTGCGCGTCCTTCAGCGGGATGAACACCATCGGGTCGCCGCCCGACGACACCATGCGCCGCGTCAGGCCCACCACGGTGTAGTCGTGGCGGCGGATGCGCAGCGTGTCGCCGATCTGGAAGCCGGTCTTGACGTCGGCCACCGCCTCGTAGTGGTTGCGCGTGATGTGGCGGCCCGCGACCAAAAAACCCGGCTCACCGGGCTGGCCAGGCTCAAACCCGACCACCATGGCGCGCACATCGGTGTCGCCCTGGCGCACCTGCATGGTGAAGTAGGTGACGTTGGCGGCGCGCGCCACGCCCTCCATGCCGCGCACGGTGCGGTAGGTGTCGTCGCGCAGGCTGGACGACTCGGCGTAGGGACCTTGCGTGTCTTTCTGCACCACCCACAGGTCGGCGCCGCTGTTGTTGAGCAGCACGTGCGCGTCGTCGACCATGCCACGGTAGATGCCGGCCATCGACAGCGTCACGCCGATCAGCAGGCCCAGGCCGAAGCCCGTGAGCACGAACTTGGACCACGAATGCAGGATGTCGCGGCCGGCCAGGCTGATCATGGCTGGCGCCCCGCGAGCGACTCGACCACCTTGATGCGCGTGCCGGCGCTCAGCTCTTTTTCGCTGTAGACCACGACCTCGTCGCCGGCTTTCAGGCCTTCGAGCACCTGCACCTGGCCGTCCAGGCTGCTCTGGCCCAGGCGCACGGGGACGAAATGCAGCTTGCCGCCCTCCAGGCGCCAGACGCCAGCCTTGTCACCCACACGCCGGATCGCTGCATTGGGCAGCACCGGTGCGCGCGCCGTGGCCGGCAGCATGACCGTGACTTCGGCGAGCTCGCCCAGCGACAAGCCGGAGGGCAGCGCGTCAAAGCTGATCTGCACCAGGCGCTCCTCGGTCACGCTGTCGCTTTGCAGCTCCATCCGAGCCACCTTGCCGGGCAGCGGCTGGGCGGGGCGTGAGCGCAGTGCGATGTTCGCGGGCAGGCCGGCGGCCAGACCACCGGAGCGGCCCTGGTCCAGCCGCAGCTTGACCCACAGGCTGGCCGGGTCGGCCAGCTTCAGCACCGCCTGACCCGCAACCACGGTGGAGCCGGTTTCGGCATCGCGTGAGGTCACGATGCCATCGGCTGGCGCCAGCAGGCGCACGTTCTGGCGCTGCTGCGTCAGCGCTGCCACGTCCGCCCGGGTGCGTGTCAGGTCCTGGCGCGCGCCGGCCAGGCTGGCCTGCGCGGCGCTCAGGGCGGCATCGGCCGAGGTCAGTTCCTGCACCTTGGCCTCCGCCGCGCTGGGGCTGATGAAATCCTTCTGGCGCAAGTCCTGGTAGCGGCGCTCGTTGATGACCGCCAGTTCGCGCCGGGCCGTGGCGTCCTTGACCTGGGCTTCGGCGGCGGTTATCGCGCTGCTGGCGCGCGCCTGCGTGGCGCTGAGGGCCGCCAGGCGTTCCTGCAGGTCCACCGGGTCCATCTCGGCCAGCAGCTGGCCGGCCTTGACGGGGTCGCCCACGTCCACCAGCACGCGCAGCACGCGCCCCGCGGCGGTCGGGCCGATCAGCCAGGCGCGCCGCGCCTCCACGGTGCCGGTGCCGAACAGACGTGGCGACAGTGAGGCTTCTGCCACTGTGACCACCGTGATCCGCGTGGCCGCCAGCGGTCCGGAGCGCACCGCGATGAAGACGATGGCCGCCAGAAGGGCGAGCGCGGCCAGGGCTATGGAAAGCTGGCGCGAGGAGGGGCGTTTGAGTTTCATGGTGTCTTGCGAATGCTTCGCAGGTAAAGGGGGAAGACGCGGGCGGCCTCTGCGGAGAGATCGGCGCCCGGGCCGTTCAGGATGGATTGCATGGCCAGGCCCTGGACGATGCCGATGAACATCGTGGTGGAGGCGGCGATGTCCAGATTCGCTGGCACTTCGCCGTGCTTCACGGCGTCTTGCAGCAGCTGCGTCAGCAACTGGCGGTAGCGCTGCAGCAGCAGGCCGAGCTGGCGCTTCAGCGGCGAATCGGCGGGTTGCTGCAGGTCGTGGAAGATCAGGCGCGGCACGCCCGGGCATTCGCGCACGAACTCGATATGGGCGGCGAAGACCCGGGCGAGGGCGTCGAGTGCCGGGTTGGCAGTGGCCTGGCCGATCGGCGTCTTCGCCGCATTTTCAAGTCGCGCCAACAGGTGCTGCGTCACCCATTCCATGACCGCCAGCCAGATCGCCTCGCGGCTGGGGAAATGCTTGAACAACGCACCCTGCGTGACGCCCACTTCCCGGGCGATGTCGCCGGTGGTGATGGCCGCCGGGCTGTGGCGGCCCGCCAGGGTGATGGCCGCTGCCACGATCAGGGCCTGACGTTCTTCGGTCGGTAGCCGCGCGGAGGCTGGTGGGGGCTTTACAGGCATTTGGTAATTCATTGATTACCAAATAATGTAGCACTTACAAGCTTGAACGGGTGAAATGGCTGATGCTGGCTCCGTCGGTGCGCTGCGCCGACTCATCAAGGCATAGCAAACTATGACCATTCCACGCCGGGATAGGGCACTTTTGAACGAAAAAAAGCCCGCAAGTCGCCTTGCGGGCTTTCACCGGGGAAGCGGCAGGCTCAGTACACCGGCTGGTGCTTCTTCAGCGCGTCGATCACCTCGGGCGTCAGTGCGAAGCCGGGGCCGTATTTCGCCGCCAGCTCGGCGGCGCGTTGGGCGAAAGCGTCCACGCCCTGGCTGTAGATGAACTGCAGCGCACCGCCGGTCCAGGCCGGGAAGCCGATGCCGAAGATGGAGCCGATGTTGCCGTCGTGCACCGTGGTCAGCACGCCTTCGCTCAGGCAGCGGGCGGTTTCCACGGCCTGGCGGTACAGGATGCGGTCTTTCACGTCCTGCAGGTTCCAGGCGACGCCGGGCTTCTCGAAGCGGGTCTTGAGCTCGGGCCACAGGCGCTTTTTCTGGCCTTCGGGGTAGTCGTAGAAGCCGCCGCCGGCGGCGCGGCCGGCGCGCTTGAATTCTTTCACCATGCGCTCCACCAGCAGCTCACCCGCGGTGGCGGTGTAGGCCTTGCCTTCGGCGGCGAAGTCGGCGCGGGTCTGCTCCATCACGTGCACGCTCAGGGACAGCGAGGTTTCGTCGATCACCGCCAGCGGGCCCACCGGCATGCCGACCTGCATCGCGGCGTTTTCGATCACCGGGGCGGGGATGCCTTCGTCCAGCATGGCCGCGCCTTCCATCACGAAGGTGCCGAAGGTGCGGCTGGTGTAGAAGCCGCGCGAGTCATTCACCACGATCGGGATCTTGCCCAGCGACTGCACGTAGTCGAAGGCGCGCGCCACGGTCTCGTCGTCGGTCTGCTTGCCGCGGATGATCTCCACCAGCTTCATCTTGTCGACCGGGCTGAAGAAGTGGATGCCGATGAACTTGGCCGGGTTGGCGCTGGCGGTGGCCAGGCCGCTGATCGGCAGGGTGGAGGTGTTGCTGGCGAAGAAGCCGCCCGGCGCCAGCATCGGCTCGGCCTCCTGCGTGACCTTGGCCTTGAGCTCGCGGTTTTCGAACACGGCCTCGATGATGAGGTCGCTGCCCTGCAGATCGGCGGCGCTGGCGGTGGGGGTGATGCGGCCCAGCAGCTCGGCCTGGTCGTGCGGGCCCATGCGGCCCTTGTCCACGCGCGCCTGGGTGAGCTTGGCGCTGTAGGCCTTGCCGTGCTCGGCCTTTTCCAGGCTCACGTCCTTCAGCACCGAGGCGATGCCGCGGCTGGCCTGCGAGTAGGCGATGCCCGCGCCCATCATGCCGGCGCCCAGGATGCCGACCTTCTTCGGCTTGTAGCGCGGCACGTCCTTGGGGCGGCTCTGGCCGGACTTGATCGCGTTCAGGTTGAAGAAGAACGTGTTGATCATGTTCTTCGCCACCGGGTTGACCATCAGGCCCGCCAGGTAACGGCTCTCGATGCGCATCGCGGTGTCGAAGTCCACCTGCGCGCCTTCGACCATCGCGCACAGCGCGGCTTCCGGGGCCGGGTACAGGCCGCGGGTGGTTTTTTTCAGCATGGCGGGCGCCACCACCAGGCCTTGCGCGATGGCCGGGCTGCTGGGCGTGCCGCCGGGCATCTTGTAGCCTTTGCGGTCCCAGATGTGCTGGCAGGCCTCCGCGTTGCCCTGCACCGAATCGATCCAGGCGCGCGCGGCGGGCATCAGCTCGGCGTCGCTGTCGACCAGCGCATGCACGAAGCCCAGCTTCTGCGCCTCGGCCGGGCCGAAGAGCTTGCTTTCCAGCAGGTAGGGCTGCGCGGCCATCAGGCCGAGCTGGCGCGTCATCTTGGTGATGCCGCCGCCGCCGGGGATCAGGCCCAGCGTGACCTCGGGCAGGCCGAACTGCGTCTTGGGGTTGTTCACCGCGATGCGGTGGTGGCCCACCAGCGCCACCTCCCAGCCGCCGCCAAGCGCGGTGCCATTCAGGCAGCTGACCACCGGCTTGCCGAGGGTCTCGATGATGCGGAAGTTCTTCTTGATGCGCTCGATCTCGACGTAGACGCGCGTGGCGTCCTCGGGCTTCATGCGCATCACGCCCTTGAGGTCGGCGCCGGCGAAGAAGGTGCTCTTGGCGGAGGCCAGGATGATGCCGCGGATGGCGTCCTTGTCCTTCGCCACCTGGGCCGCCACGGCGTCCAGGTCGTCCTGCCATTGCAGGCACATGGTGTTGACGGGCGAGTTCTCCTCGTCGAAGGTGATGACGGCGATGCCGTCCTGGATGCCGTACTGGATGGTCTTGAGTTTCATTGCAATGGATTCCCGGAAATTCAGATGCGCTCGACGATGGTGGCGATGCCCATGCCGCCGCCCACGCACAGCGTGGCCAGGCCGTAGCGCAGGTTGCGGCGGTGCAGTTCGTCGATCAGGGTGTTCAGGATCATGGCGCCGGTGGCGCCCAGCGGGTGGCCCATGGCGATGGCGCCGCCATTGACGTTGACCTTCTCGTGCGGCACGCCCATCTCCTTCATGAACTTCATGGGCACGGCGGCGAAGGCCTCGTTGACCTCGAACAGGTCGATCTGGTCGATCGTCAGGCCGGCCTTGGCCAGGGCCTTGCGGGCTGCGGGCATGGGGCCGGTCAGCATGATGGTGGGGTCGGCGCCGGACAGCGCGGCGGCCACGATGCGGGCGCGCGGCTTGAGGTTGTGGGCCTTGGCGGCCGCTTCGTTGCCGATCAGGATCGCCGCGGCGCCATCCACGATGCCCGACGAATTGCCGGCGTGGTGCACGTGCTGGATGCGCTCCACCTGCGGGTAACGCTGCAGCGCCACCGCGTCGAAGCCCATGGCGCCCATCTGGTCGAACGCCGGCTTGAGCGAGGCCAGGCCCTCCATCGTCGTGCGCGGCTTGATGAACTCGTCCTCGTCCAGAATCGTCTGGCCCAGCCAGTCCTTCACCGGCACCACCGAGCCGGCGAAGCGGCCCTCGGCGCGTGCGGCGGTGGCGCGCTTTTGCGACTCCAGCGCGTAGGCATCGACGTCATCGCGGCTGAAACCTTCCATCGTCGCGATCAGGTCGGCGCCGATCCCCTGCGGCACGAACAGGGTCTTGCTGTTGGTCTCGGGGTCCATCGCCCAGGCGCCGCCGTCGGAGCCGATCGGCACGCGGCTCATGCTCTCCACGCCGCCGGCCACGACCAGGTCTTCCCAGCCCGAGCGCACCTTCTGCGCCGCCATGTTCACGGCCTCCAGGCCCGAGGCGCAGAAACGGTTCAGCTGCACGCCGGCGCACTGGAAGTCCCAGCCGGCCTTCAGCGCCGCCACCTTGGGCAGCACCGAGCCCTGCTCGCCCACGGGCGCGACGATGCCCATGACGATGTCGTCCACCTGCGCGGTGTCGAAGTCGTTGCGGCGCTGCAGCTCGGTCAGCAGACCGGCCAGCAGGTTGACGGGCTTGACCTCGTACAGGCTGCCGTCCTTCTTGCCCTTGCCGCGCGGGGTGCGGATGGCATCAAAAACATAGGCTTCACTCATGGTGCATCTCCAGTGGGAATGAGGGTGACGGTGCAGGGGTCTGGCGGACCGAGAGGGGTTGCGGGACACGCATCGCCGGAAATTTCAGCCGGTAGTATATGTTTTTACCAAGCGTGCGCTTTGTAAAAATAACAGATCAGGCCTGAAGCCGCTCCCAGGCGCGCGCCGCGCGCTGCTGGCGAGCGCCGGCGGCCACGGCGAACAGGGGGGCGTCTCTGAGCCAGCGGCGGGATGCCGGGTCCTCGGGCGTTGTGGCCCACAGCGCGCCAGCCTCGTCGTAGAGCGCGGCAGCCCAATGCAGCGCACCGGCGAGGGCGACATGGGTGGTCGGCGCATCGCGGTGCGACTGCGCCACCATCGCCAAGGTCGACAAGCCCGCCGCCAGGCGCTCACGCAGGTCGGCTGGCCAGCCGCGCGCCCGCGCCTCGCGCAGCAGGTAGGCCAGCACGGCAGCCGTGACATGGATGTCTTCCAGGGTCCGGAACGGCTTGACATAGGTGTCGTAGCCGTCGCCTGGCAGCAGGCTCGCGGCGTCGATCGCCACGTCCTGCAGGTGGATGCGCGCGTGGGGCACCTCGGGCACGAACGCGGTCTCGGGCATTGGCACGATCGTGACGCCCGGCTGATCGGCCCGCACCGCGGCCACCTTGAGGGCCGGCCGCTCGTCGGTGGCCGCGCCTGCGTGCCGACCGGTGACCAGCAGCAGGGTGCCCTGGGGCCCGAGGGTCGTCCAGCGCTTGGACCCGCTCACCAGGAACCCGCCGCCGGCGCCCGGGGTGATCAGCGTGCGGATGTCACGCGGGCGGTTGCCGCCTTCCTCGGTGACACAGAATGCCGCCAGGGCCTGCACGGGCAGCGACGGCACCAGGGTACGCAGCGCGCTCTGGTAGCCGGCGGCAAACGCCCAGCCCACGCGATCGGCCGCAAAGCCGCCGCGCAGGGCCAGCGCCATCGGCGACGATGGCTGCGCGGCCAGGGCAGCCCAGCCCGGCCACCATTGGTCCACGCTGTCCAGCGGAGGGACGGTGGTGGGTGCGCTCAGGCAATGGTCCAGTGCCGCGGCGATCGGGTCGTGTGGGTGCATGGCAGGTCGATCGGGTGAAGGAAGTCGGGTATATTAATTTCACAAAGCAATTGCTCTGTAAAAATGGCGACAACCAGGAAGACCGCTCTTGAATCCGTTTGACATCACTCGCCGTCGCTTTGCCCTCGGAGCGGCCGCTGCCGTGGCGGGTCTGCAGGCGCCTTCGGTCTGGGCACAGCCGGTGGCAAAGCCCTATCTGGCCGACATGCACTCGCACTACGGCATGTTCCTGCCGCGCCTGTTCGGCCTCGATCTGGCGCGCCACATGGCGGACACCGGAACCACGCTGCTGGCCTGGTCCGCCACCGACGACCACCGCTGGATCGCCATGACGCCCACCGGGTGGCAGCAGTCGCGCCAGCCTGCGCCGGGCGAACTGTGGGCCGCGTTCCAGCAGCGCCTGGCGGGCTACGAGGACAAGCTCAAAGGCTGGACCCTGGCCAAGGCGCTGACGGCCGCCGACGTGGACGCCGCGTTGGCCGGGTCGCCGCGCGTGCTGCTGGCGACCGAGGGCGCCAATTTCCTTGAAGGCCGGCCCGAGCGCGTCGCACAGGCCCATGCCTGGGGCGTGCGCCACCTGCAGCTGATTCATTTCATCCAGAGCCCGCTGGGCGACCGCCAGACCGCGGAGCCCGTTCATGGCGGGCTGGCGCCACTGGGTGCCAAGGTGGTGGCCGAATGCCGCCGCCTGGGCATCGTGGTGGACATGGCGCACGGCACCGCCGCCTTGGTGGACGGCGTGCTGGAAGCGTCGGATGCGATACCCGTGTGGTCGCACTCCTGGGTCTCGGCGCAGGGCGGCGGCTGGACCGACCCCAGCTATATCGCGCGCTCGCTCTCGCCCGCCACGGCGCGAAAGATCGCGGCGCGCGGCGGCGCTGTCGGCCTGTGGACGGTGCGCGTGAACCGCGACCCGGCTTACCCGGTGCACAACGCCACGACCTACGCCGACGAGATCGTGCGCATGTGCGAGCTGGTCGGTCCGAACCACGTGGCTTTTGGCACGGACATGGAGGGCGCAGGGCCCGGCGCCATCCTTTCGAACTATGTGGACCTGCGCGACGTGGCCGACAAGCTGATGCAGCGCGGGCTGAGCGAGGCCGACTTGCAGAACGTCTTCATCGGCAACTACGCCCGCATCGTCAAGGCCGCCATGAACGGCGCCACCACAACCTGAGGCCGACGATGCGCATCGCCGTGCTGTCCGACATCCATGGCAACCTGCCGGCGCTGCAGGCCGTGCAAGCGGACATGGCGCGCCGGGGCGTGGACCAGGTCATCAACTGCGGCGACATTCTGTCGGGACCGCTGTGGCCGCGGGAGACCGGCGACGAACTGATGGCGCTGGGCTGGCCGACGATTGCCGGCAATCATGAGCGCCAGTTGCTGGCCTGCGCGCGACGGCCGGGCGGCCCGTCGGACCAGTACGCGTTCGACCACACTACTCTCGCACAGCGCGACTGGCTGGCCGCCTTGCCCGCCACCCTGGAGCCGACGCCTGGCGTGTTCGTGTGCCACGGCCAGCCCGGCGACGACCGGGAGTACCTGCTGGAAACCGTGGAGCCCGCCGGCTCACGTCCCGCCACCGGTGCTGAAGTGCTGAAGCGTCTGGACGGCACGGCCGGCGCCGGAGCCAGCCTGCTGCTGTGCGGCCACAGTCATCTGCCGCGCGTGGTGCAGGTGGGCGGCACGCTCTGCGTCAACCCTGGCAGCGTCGGACTGCCGGCCTACGACGACGACCACATCGCTTTTCACGTCCACCAGACCGGTTCGCCGCACGCGCGCTACGCCGTGTGCGAGCGCGTGGACACTGGCGAAGGCCCCGGCTGGACCGTGGCGCAGATCGCCGTGGCCTACGACTGGCACGCCGCCAGCGCCCAGGCCGCGCGCAACGGCGCGCACGATTGGGCGCGCTGGCTGGCGACCGGGCGCGCCTGAACATTTTTCAAATCAACAGCCAACCCATCGAGGAAACCCATGATCGAACGCACCCTGTTCAGCCCCGACCACGAAGCCTTCCGCGACAGCTTCCGCCGCTTCATCGACAAGGAAATCGCCCCCTTCCACGAGGCCTGGGAAGAGCAGGGCTACGTGGACCGTGCGGTCTGGAACAAGGCCGGCGAGAACGGCTTTCTCTGCGCCACCATGCCCGAGGCCTACGGCGGCGCCGACGCCGACAAGCTGTATTCGGTGGTTCAGTTCGAGGAGCTGTCGCGCGCCGGCGTCACCGGCATCGGCTACAGCCTGCACAGCGAGATCGTCGCGCCCTACATCCTGCATTACGGCACCGAGGAGCAGAAGCAGAAGTACCTGCCCAAACTGGCCACCGGCGAGATGATCGGCGCCATCGCCATGAGCGAGCCGGCCGCGGGCTCCGACCTGCAAGGCATCAAGAGCACCGCCATCCAGCAGGCCGACGGCAGCTACCTGCTCAACGGCAGCAAGACCTTCATCACCAACGGCTGGCATGCCGACCTGGTGGTCGTGGTGGCCAAGACCAACCCCGCCGCCGGCGGCAAGGGCACGAGCCTGCTGCTGGTGGAGCGCGGCATGCCGGGCTTCTCCGGTGGGCAAGCGGCTGAAGAAGCTGGGCCTGCGGGCGCAGGACACCTCCGAGCTGTTCTTCGACAACGTGCGCGTGCCGGCGGAGAACCTGCTCGGCGGGCCGGCCATGGAAAACCGCGGTTTCATCTGCCTGATGGAGCAGCTGCCCTGGGAGCGGCTGCAGATCGCGATCACGGCGGTGGCCGCCGCACAGTCGGCCATCGACCAGACGGTGGCCTATGTGAAGGAGCGCAAGGTGTTCGGCCAGGCCGTGGGCGCGTTCCAGAACACCCGCTACACCCTGGCCGAACTGCAGACCGAGGTGCAGGTGGCGCGCGTGTTCGTGGACAAGTGCTGCGAACTGGTCTGCGACGACAAACTCGACACCGCGACCGCCAGCATGGCCAAGTACTGGTGCTCCGACCTGCAATGCAAGGTGATGGACGAATGCGTGCAGCTCTTCGGCGGCTACGGCTACATGTGGGAATACCCGATCACCCGCGCCTACGCCGACGCCCGGGTGCAGCGCATCTACGGCGGCACGAACGAGATCATGAAAGAGGTGATCTCGCGCGGCATGGGTCTGGGCGGACGGTGAATCCGGAAGCACCGCGGCGACAGGGCACAGCGCTCCGGCCGCGTGGAAACTCCAAATTCAATAGCAAACTATGACCATTCCACGCTGGGATATGGCTGAAAAAGCCTGAAATTTCCGCTTCTCAGCGCTTTGACACCCGCCGCAAGGCCTCCACCCGAGTCTGCAAACTCGCCGCGCTGAGCACGCCGAAATGCGCGTCCACCTGGCGGCCCTGGGCATCGAGAAATACGGTCGTCGGCAGGCCAGGTGAACGAATGGCCTGCCCGAGGCGGGAGCCCTGATCGAGCCAGACCTCGTCCAGTGCCAGGCCGGAACGCGCCAGGAACGCCTGCACCTTCTCGGCGGATTCGCCCTGGTTGACGAACAGGAAGCCGATGTCCGGGTGGCGCCGCTGCGCCTCGGCCAGATCGGGCATTTCCACGCGGCAGGGGCCGCACCAGCTGGCCCACAGGTTGACCACGACCGGCCGGCCCCGCGCGGCCTGCGCCAGCGTGGCGGGCTGCCCGTCTTTCAGCGACACCAGCGTGACCTCCGGGTAGCCGACGGGCGCCGCGCGCTGCTGCATCTGCAGGCCCATGCCCCAGATCACCAGTCCGACCACCGCGCCGGCGGCCAGCGCTGGCCGCTGGGTGGGCGTGCGCCAGCCCAGGCGCAGCAACCAGGCCAGGCCGGCCACGACCCCGATCGGCAGGTTCCAGCCGCCATCGCGGATGTCGATCACCGATGCCGGACTGTCGGCGTAGGCGTGCCAGTTCAAGGCCAGGTGCCCCAGTCGCGCGGCCAGCAGGCCCAGCAACACGGACGCGGTGATGGCGTCGCCCGCGGCGATACGGCGGGGTGCGGGCGCAGCGGCCGGCGCGGGTTCGGCGTCGTTGCGAACCCCGTCCGGGCCGTCGACGGCTGCGTGCTTCGCACGGTTTCGGGCCACCCATTCGGCCACCAGCGACGCCAGCACGCTGGCAACCAGCAACAGGACGGGGCCAACCGGCAGGGCGAAGGGGCCGAGAGAGAGGGACAGCATGGCGGGGAAGGGTGTTGGTTGATGCGCGAGGCCGGCTTCTCACCCCATGCGGTAGTCGTTCAGGTTCGGATGCCGCACGGCCTTGACGTATTCGGCGGTGAAGCCGGGAAACAGCGCCACGATGCGCCCCTCCTGCGTGCGGTACCAGCTGCGGCACAGGCTCCAGACCGAGCCCGCCAGGCGCCGCTGCAGCGCGTCGTTATGCGCGCGCATGACCTCGGGGCGGACTTCGATCCAGCGTTTCCCACTTTTCAGCACAGCCTGTATGCAGGCGATCGAATGCTGCGTCTCGGGCTCGATGTAGAGCAGGGTCGAGGTGTGCCCGGTGGCGGTGTTGGGCCCCAGGCTCAGGAACATATTGGGGAAGCCAGCCACGCTGATGCCGGGGAAGGCCTCGGGGCCGTTCGCCCAGGTCTCGCGCAGCGTGCGTCCGCCCAGGCCGGTGACGGTGATCGACGACAGCAATTGCACCGTCTCGAATCCGGTGGCGCAGACCAGCACGTCGATGGCGCGTTCCTGGCCGTCGGCGGTCACGATGCCGCGCTCGGTGATGCGCTCGATCGGGTCGGTGACCAGTTCCACATTGGGCTGGCTCATCGCAGGGTAGAAGTCGCTCGAATAGATGAGCCGCTTGCAGCCCAGCGGGTAGGGTGGGGTGAGCTTTTCGCGCAGCGCCGCATCGGGCAGCTGGCGGCGGCGGTGCGCGGCGGCGGTCTTGAGCATGCCCTTGCGCGCCAGCGTGCCTTCGTCGAAGCCGCGCCGGCCCCATTCGAGCACCTGCGTCCAGCACCAGCGCACTGTGCGGGCGTAGGGCGGGAAGTGCGCCAGCAGGTGGTCGAGCCGGTTGTAAGGGCGGTCCAGTCGTGGCAGCACCCAGTTGGCGGTGCGCTGGAACACGAACAGTTGCCCGGCCTGCGCCGCGATCGGCGGGATCAGCTGCGAGGCGGTGGAGCCGGTGCCGATCACGGCCACGCGGCGCCCGGCCAGCGGCACGGTGGCATCCCAGCGTGCGGAGTGCAGGCGAGGGCCTTTGAAGGTCTCCAGGCCTAGAATGTCGGGCCAGCGCGGCTGGTTCAGCGGCCCGGTGCTGCAGACGAAGAAGGGCGCGCGCAGCGTGTCGCCGCGGTCGGTGCGCAGCGTCCAGTGGCCACTGGCCTCATTGAAAGTGGCCTCGGTGAGCCGCGTGTCCAGGCGCATGTGCGCCAGCAGGCCGTGCTTCTCGGCCAGGCGCTGCATGTAGACCTGGATTTCCGGCGCCGAGGCAAAGCGGCGCGACCAGTCGGGGTTGGGCGCGAAGCTGAAGGAGTAGACCGGGGAGGGCACGTCCACATGCGCGCCGGGGTAGGTGTTGTCCCACCAGGTGCCGCCCAGGCCAGGCTGCTTTTCCACGATCACGAAGTCGTGGATGCCCGCGCGCTGTAGCCCGATCGCCATGCACAGGCCCGACATGCCCGCGCCCAGGATCACCACCTGGTGCTCGGAGGCCGTGGGCGGCGTGGCGGCGGCCAGCGGCCCAAGGACGAACCGGGCCACGCGGTCGATGGCGGCGTTGGCGCTGGGCAAGGCGTTGGCGTGCAGCTGGAACACATGCCAGCGCCGCGCCGTGATCTCGCAGCGCACGTCCACGCCGGCGGCTTGCAGGGCCTCGTGCAGCGCGAGCGCCTGGGGATGCAGCAGTTCGTCGGTGCCGGCCTGGATCAGCACCGGCGGCAGGCCGCGCAGGTCGGCGTGCAAGGGGGACACCAGCGGCTGGGCGAAGGGCGCCTCGGGCGCATCGGGGCCAACATAGTGGCGTGCGCAAGCCCCGGTCCAGTCCCAACTCAGCATGGCCTCGCCTGGCGGCGCCGGTGGTGGCGGGCTGGGTTGAGCCAGGTCCACCCAGGGCGAGAACAGCGCCAGGGCCGCCGGGGCCGGATCGCCCGCGTCGCGTAGGGCCAGCGCCGTGGCCAGCGCCAGACCGCCCCCAGCGGAATCGCCTATCAGGATGACCGGGCCGTCCGCGCGCAGGGCCCGGTAGGCGGCCACGGCATCGTCCAGCCCGGCCGGAAAAGGATGTTCCGGCGCCAGACGGTAGTCGGCGGAGAACACCGGCAGCCCGGTGACCCACGCCAGCCGCGAGGTGAGGGCCCGGTGCGTGGCCGGGCTGCCCACGCAGTAGGCGCCGCCGTGCAGGTACAGGATGCTGCCGGGCCGGGCGGGCGCCCCGGAGCGGCGCGACCATTCACCCGGGACACCACCCACCGTGCCCGCCGTGACGCCGACGCCGCGCGTCCCGATGGCGATTTTCGACAGGCCGGCCAGCCAGCGCCGCTGGAACCCGATCGAGCAGCGCGTCGAAAACACGGGCTTGAGCAGCAGCTTGAGCGTGGCGCGCAGCACGAAGGCCAGCACCGCCTCGCCGAACCCGCTGGGCCGAAATTCATGGACCATCGCCTCTGTCTCCTGTGGTTCGGGCCAGTGTAGCGGGGCCGGGCGGGTGGAATCGCCTGCCCACCCGCAACGGGGTGGCGCGGGCAGGGTCACCAACAGCTCCCATTTCAGGAGCAAACAGTGACCATCTGACGCTGGGATGGCCTGGTTTCAGGCAATCAATCAGGCGGATGCGACCACCGCCCGCCGGTAAATGTCCTCGAAACGCACGATGTCGTCTTCGCCCAGGTAGTCGCCGCTCTGGACCTCGATCATCACCAGCGGCAGCACGCCAGGGTTTTCCAGCCGGTGCTTGTGGCCGGCGGGGATGAAGGTCGATTCGTTGGTCTGCAGCAGCAGCTCCTGGTCGCCGTTGATGACCCGGGCGGTGCCTCCCACCACGATCCAATGCTCGGCCCGGTGATGGTGCATCTGCAGCGAGAGTGCCGCGCCGGGTTTGACTTCGATGCGCTTGATCTTGAAGCGCTGTCCTTCCTCGATCACGGTGTAGGTGCCCCATGGGCGCGACGCGGTGCGGTGTTGCGTGGCCGCCTCGAAGCCGCGCGCCTTGAGCTGCGTGACCAGCAACTTGATGTCCTGCACCTGGTCGCGGTGCGCCCCCAGCAGCGCATCGGGTGTATCGATCACCATGAGGTCGTTCAGGCCGATGGCACCGATCACGCGGGTTTCGCTGTGAAGGTAGGTGTTGGTGACGTTGTGCGTCACCGCATCGCCCTCGATGCGGTTGCCCTGGGCATCGGCCGGAATCAGCTCGGCGATCGAATTCCAGGAGCCGATGTCGTTCCAGTCGAAGCGCGCGGGCACGATGGCCACGCGCTCGGCTTTTTCCATCACCGCGTAGTCCACCGAGATGTCGGGCAAAGTCGAGAAGGCCGCCAGCGGCAGTTCCATCAGGCGGCGCTCGGCGTCCCAGCCCCCCCGCGAGGCGTCCCAGCACGCATTCACAGCCTGCGACAGTTCGGGCGCCACCTTGGCCAGCGCGTCCAGGAAGGCACCGGCGGTGAAGCAGAACATGCCACCGTTCCAGTAGTAGCTGCCGTCCGCCACGTAGGCGCGGGCCGTGGCCAGATCGGGCTTCTCCACAAAGCGCAGGGCTTTCAGGCCGGCAGTGCTGTCGCCGGCTGTGATGGCCTCGCCGGCCTGGAGGTAGCCGAAGCCGGTCTCCGGGGCGGTCGGGCGGATGCCGAAGGTCACCAGCCACCCTGCGTTCGCCAGGGCCGCGGCCTGGGCCACGTTCTCGCTGAAGCCAGCCAGGTCGGCGATGAGGTGGTCGGAGGGCAGCACCAGCATCACCGCGTCCGGCCCGTGCTGCCAGCGCACATACAGCGCGGCCAGCGCGATGGCGGGCGCCGTGTTGCGGCCCAACGGCTCCAGCAGAAAACCGGCCGGCACGCCGGACGAAGCGGCTTCTCCGGCCAGCTGGTATTCGTCCTTGCAGCGGAAGTAGTAATCACGGTTGGTCACCGTCAGCACCTCGGCGACGCCCAAGGGCGACAGCGCCCGTTCGTAGGTCTTCTCGATCAGGCTCTGGCCGTCGGGCAGCTTTATGAAGGGCTTCGGGCTGGACTCGCGGCTGATCGGCCACAGGCGGGTGCCGGCGCCACCGGACAGGATGACAGGGATGAGGTCGTTCACGGCGTTTCGGTCGGTCATGGAAAGGTCGCCTGAGGCGGGGATCAAACAGGGGCCGGTCGGTCCCGGGATTGGGGCAAGTTTACGCGGGCACCTGTGCAGATTGTCAGGACATCGTGAAATGCGCCGCCGCCGCGAACCGTCGGGCCTGCCACCGGGCGACAATCAGCAACCCAAGCGCCAAACCACACTGTTCCATGTCTGCACGCCCTGAACCCGCCACCCTGCTCATCACCGGCGGCGCCGGCTACATCGGTGCCCACACCTGTGTGGCGCTCCAGCGCGCGGGCTACCGCCTCGTGGTGCTCGACAACTTCTGCAACAGCAGCCCGCAGGCGCTGGCGCGCATCGAGCGCATCACCGGGCAGCCGCTGGAGGGCGTGCAGGGCGACGTGCGCGACCGCGCGCTGCTCGATCGCCTGTTCCAGTCGCAGGCCATCCAGGGCGTGCTGCACTTTGCCGGGCTGAAGGCCGTCGGCGAGTCGTCGGAGAAACCGCTGGAGTACTACAGCAACAACGTCGCTGGCAGCCTGGTGCTGATGCAGGCCATGCAGGCGGCCGGCGTGAAGACCCTCGTCTTCAGCTCCTCGGCCACCGTCTACGGCACACCGCAGTTTCTGCCCTACACCGAGGCGCATCCGCTGGCGCCGGTCAACCCCTATGGCCGCACCAAGCTGATGGTCGAGGACATGCTGCGCGACCTGCACCAGTCCGATGCCGACTGGCGCGTGGGCATCCTGCGCTACTTCAACCCGGTGGGGGCGGACGCCAGCGGCCTGATCGGGGAAGACCCGCGCGGCATTCCGAACAACCTGATGCCCTTCATCGCGCAGGTGGCCGCCGGGCGGCGGGAGTTTCTGAATGTCTGGGGCAACGACTACGAGACGCCTGACGGCACCGGCGTGCGCGACTACATCCACGTCACCGACCTGGCCGCCGGCCACGTCAGGGCCTTGCAGCACCTGGAGAAGGCCCCCGGCTGCCTGACGCTGAACCTGGGTTCGGGCCAGGGTCACAGCGTGCTGGAGATGGTCCGGGCCTTCGAGCAGGCCAGCGGGCGCACGATTGCCCACCGCTTTGCGCCCCGGCGCGCCGGCGACCTGCCCGCGTTCTGGGCCAATGCCGACGAGGCGCGGCGCATCCTGGGCTGGGAGGCACGTTGCAGCCTGCTGCAGATGTGCGAGGACACCTGGCGTTTCCAGACGCAGTCAGCCGAAGCCGGCTGAGCCCTGGCGTCGGGACTTGGCTCAGTCGCCCAGGTCCACCTCGGCCGCCAGCGGCACGCCGCGTGGCGCTTCGTAATCGGCCACCACCCAGGCGCGCGTCGAACTTGCGGCCGCGTCGTCCAGCAGCTCCAGCACGAAGCCGATCGATGCCTTGTCGAGCGCGGCAAAGGGCTCGTCCAGCAGAGTCACGGCCGCGCCACTGGCAAAGGCGCCAGCCAGCCAGACCTTGCGCCTGGTGCCGGCCGACAGCATGGTGCCGGGCTTGGCCAGATGCGGGCCCAAGCCCAGGCCCTCGGCCAGTTCCTCGATGGCCTCGGCGTTGAAGCCGCCATAGCGCTGTCTTAAGGCATCGAACCAGTCGGCCGGCGTGGTCTGGTCGAGCGCCGCGGTGGCCGGCCGCGTGAGGAAGACCTGCGCACGGTAGGCATCGGGCTGCGTGGCCAGATCCAGGCTCCCGATACACAGGCTGCCGGTGCGGGCCGGTGTGAGCCCGGCCAACAGCTCCAGCAAGGTGGTCTTGCCGCGGCCATCGCCGCCGCGCACCAGCGTGACGCCCGGCGGCAGTTGCAGCGAGAGGCCGCTGAACAGCTCACGCGGGCCAAACGCGGCGGACAGGCCCTCGGCCCGCAGAACGGGCTCGACCGGGGTGCTCACCGGCCACGGGCGGCGCGCTCGCGCCGGCGCCAGTATTGAAACTCGTCCTCGTGGACCTCGATGTCGAGCTCCATGATCCGCATCTGCAGCCGTTCCTGCACCTGCGCCACGGCCTGGTTGAAGACCACCGGGCCCAGCTCCTCCAGAAAGAAGCCGAGCAGGGCGCCCGCAGCGATGTTGCCGATCTTCTCGTCGCGTTCTTCGCGGAACCAGCGCTCGATGGACACGATGGCGTCGGCGCGGGCCTGTTTGCTGAGTTCGATCGCCATGAGCCGATGCTCCTCAGAAGCCCACGCGGAAGCGGGTGCCGCGGAAGTTGAAGGTGGCGCTGCGAGCGCGGATCTCTTCGATCACCACCTCGGGCGCGGCCGTCGCGCCTTGCGGCAGCACCAGGCCGTTGACCAGCAGCAGCCGCTGGGCGGGGTTTTCCGAATACACCGCGCCGGTGACGTTCAGCGCCGGCAGGCCGCGCCGGGCGGACTCGGGGACCTCCGCCAGCATCGGCGCCGTGGGCAGGGCTTCTGCCGTGGCGCTGGCCCCCGCGCGCGCCTTGCTCGCCGCTGCGCGGGCTTGGGGCGCGGCAGCAGGGGCCGGCTGCGCGGGCGCGGCGGGTGCGGCGGCCTCGGCCGAGGGGGCCGCAGAGGCGGCTGGCGCGGCAGACACCGCCACAGCGGGTGCGGAGGCCACGCGGGCCACGGGCGGGCGCGCGATCGCCGATGCCGCAGGGGGCGGTGCAACAGCGGGCCGCGGCGCGGGCGGGGGGGGCACCTCCGGCGAGGACACGGGGGCCGCTTCCGGCGGCACGCTGGCCACAGGGGGGGCCGTGACCGGCGCGGGTGGGGCGACCGCGATCACGGGCGCAGGCGGAGCCGCCACCGGGGCGGGTGCCCGCCAGAACCAGAACCCGGCAGCCGCTGCGGCCAGCACGCCCACCGCCACCAAGGCCAGCAAGGGCATGGCCGAACGGGAGCGGCTTGACCCGGACGGCTCCGGGCTGGCGCCCAGCGGTTGCGCATTCAGGCCGGGCACCTGGCCGCGGCCGCGCTCGGCATCGGCGCGCTTGAGGGCATCGAGGATGTAGGACATGGGCTTATCGGGATTCGGTGGCCAGGCGGGGTTCGTCCCCGCCGGTGGCGTGGCTGAGCTGCATCAGGGTCAGCGGGCCGGGGCGCCCGTCGGCGCGCAGCCCGTGGGCGCGCTGGAAGGCCTGGAGCCGCGCCTTCAGCGCCGGGTCCAGGACCACGCCCGAGGCCGGGGGCAGCGGCGCGCCGTCGATGCGCGACAGGCGCCGGGCGATCCAGTCCACCGTCGGGCCGCCGGCGCGGTCGGCCAGCTCGCCGGTGTAGCCGGGTGGCGGGCGCCAGAAGGTGGCGAAATCCCCGCGCCACAGCGTGCCCAGCGCCAGCAGGGGCACGGTGCGCGCCTGGCCGTCCACCTGGAAAGTGGCCGTCTGCTCGTTCAGGCCGCTCAGCACCGCATGGACCGGCGGCTCGTCGCCGCGCTGCAGCGTCAGGATGCCGGGGCGGCCCAGCTGGCGGATCAGCGGCAGGCTGAGGTTCACCGCGCGGTAGCACAGCAGCTGCTGGGCGGCCGCTGCCTGGCAGGGATCGCCGGCCGTGGCGGGCAGCTGCCAGGCCGAGGCCAGCTGGCGCCAGGCGGTCTGGATGTCGCGGGGCAGGGCAGCCAGCCATTCGCTGCCTGCGCTGACGGGCGATGAGGCCGCCATCGCCGGCAAGGCGGCCGACGCGGCACTGGACGCCGATGCCACCGGTGCCACGGTGGGCGCGGTGCTGGCAGGCCGCGCCATCGGCGGCGCGGCGCTGGCGGCAGAGGCGGGCAGGGGTGTGGCCGGGCCCGTGGCCGGGGCGCGCACCCCCCACACCAGCAGCGCGGTCAGCCCGGCGCCGGCCAGCAGGCCCAGCGACACCGCCAGCCAGGGCTTGGGCCGCGCACGGGCCGCCGGTGCGGCCACCACGTCCGGCCCGAACACCTCGGCCGCGGCCTTGTCTACCACGGCGCGGTTCACCTGGTGTTGCCCGGTGGCCCAGGCGCCCAGCAGCGCGCGGCCGGCCAGCAGGTTGATGCGCCGCGGCACGCCGCGCGACAGGCGGTGGATGCGCTTGAGCGCGGCCGCATCGAAGGGCAGCGGCCCGGTGTGCCCGGCCACGGCCAGCCGGTGCTCGATGTACTGGATGGACTCGGGATCGCTCAGCGCGTCCAGATGAAAACGTGCAATCACGCGCTGCGCCAGCTGCTCCAGCTCCGGGCGCGCCAGCATGCCGCGCAACTCGGGCTGGCCGATCAGCACGATCTGCAGCAGTTTGCGCTCGCTGGTTTCCAGGTTGGTCAGCAGGCGCAGCTGCTCCAGCACGTCGGCGCTGAGGTTCTGTGCCTCGTCGATGATGAGCACGCTGCTCTGGCCGGCCGCGTGGCACTGCAGCAGGAAGGCGTTCAGCGCGTCGATGTAGTTCTTGACCGTGACCACGCCGCCGTCGGCCGGCGGCACGGGGATGTGGAACTCCTCGCAGACCGACTGCAGCAGCTCCGTCACCGTCAGCTTGGGGTTGAAGATGTAGGCCACATGGCAGCCTTCGGGGATCTGCTCCAGGAAGCAGCGGCACACCGTGGTCTTGCCGGTGCCGATGTCGCCGGTCAGCAGGACGAAGCCGCCGCCCGCGCCGCCCATCGCGCTGCCGGGGGCCGCCACGCCGTACAACAGGTGCGCCAGCGCCTCGCGGTGGCGCTCGCTCATGAAGAGGTACCGCGGGTCAGGCGCGATGGAGAAAGGGTCCTGCGTCAGGCCGAAGTGGTGCGCGTACATGGGCGCGAGCATAGCGCCATCGCCCGGGCCACCTCCGGGACAGCTCCTGCGGCGTCCGAGGAGCCGTCCGGCAGCCCTGGAGGGCCTTTTTTAGCAAAAATATGACAAAAATGGCCTGATCCCAGCGTCGAATGGTCAGTAGATGCTACATAAACAGGAGCGTTCAGCGTGGGTTCGCCATCAGGTGTTTGGCGATGGCATGGTAGGCGGGCAGCGACGTCGGGTCGTTGAAGGCATTCGCCGCCTGCGGGAACGACGCATAACGCGCAATCACCATCTCCGCCTTCGGGTCGACGTAGACCGTCTGGCCGTGGATGCCCCGTGCGGCATAGGCGCCGTGTTCGTTGTGCGACACCCACCACATGTTGCGGTAGCTCCAGCCCGGCAGGGTGGTGTAGCTGGCGGGGAAGGCCGCCTTGTCGCCGCCCTTGCGGATGTCGTCCACCACCGCCTTGGGGATGATCTGCTGGCCGGCGAACTGGCCGTCGTTGCGCATCATCTCGCCGAAGCGCGCCAGGTCGCGCAGGCCGGTGTTCAGGCCGCCGCCCGCGAACTCGGTGCCCACGCTGTCCACCGCGATGTAGGCGTCCTGCTCCATGCCCAGCTTGCGCCAGACCCGGTCCGACAGGTTCTCGCCGGCCGACTTGCCCGTCACGCGGCGGATCACCCAGCCGATGGTGTCGCTGTTCACCGTCTTGTAGGCGAAGGGGCCGCCATGTTCGCCTTCCTTCTGCACGGTCTTCAGGAAGTCGTAGAAGCTCTGCGGCCCCGCGTAGCCCGGGGGGCGCGGCAGCACGCCGCCGGCGCGCACGTGGTCCCAGATCTCGGCCTTGGGGTCGGCGTAGTTCTCGCTGTACTTGAGGCCGGTGCGCATGTCCAGCACCTGGCGGATGGTGGCGTCACCGAAGGCGCTGTCTTTCAGCTCGGGCACGTACTGCGCCACCTTGGCGTTCTCGTCCAGCTTGCCCTCGGCCACCAGGATCTGCCCGATCAGGCCGAAGAAGGACTTGGTGACCGATTGCGCAATGTGCTGGCCGTCCACCCGCAGCGCGCCGCCGTAGCGCTCGTACACCACGCGGCCCTTGTGCAGCACCACCACGCCATCGGTGAAGTTGGCGTTGAAGGCCTGGCCCCAGGTCATGGGGTCGGTCTTGCCCAGGGGGGTGAAGGTCACCGCGTCGAGGTCGTCGCGCTCGGCGCGCGGCAGCGGCACCGGCGCGCCCAGGCCGCGCGAGACATTGGTCGTCGGGCCGAGCTGGCGGAAGTTGGAGAAGGACCAGCGGAACTTGGGGAAGGTGTAGAACGAGCCGTCGGCCCAGCGGATGATGCGGTCCGGCGGCGGCGGCGAGCCCACCATCCAGCCCAGCTTGACCGGGTCGGTGCTCTCGGCGGTGGGCGGGGCCGGCGGCGTGGCAAAGGTCGGCGCGGGGGCGGGCGTCTGGGCCAGTGCGCCGGTGGCCGCCAGGCCGGTGATCAAGGCCGTGGTCATGCAGGACAAGGCCCGGCGGGCGTGTGTGGTCTTCTTCATGGGGCGTCTCCGGATGTTGTAGTTTGCCCGGTCATCGTAGGCCGCACGTGCCGGCAGGCGCCATGCTCGCAAACCATGCGTTTGACGCCTTGGGGACAGGCAGGGTGGGAGCGCGCCGCCCCGCCTGGCCGCGATCAGCGAACGCCCAGAAGAAACGCCGATGGCGGCAGGATCGGGATGCCGCGCCAGGGGTGCAGAACCTGCAGATCGGCATCGCTGGAGACGATCAGTTCCGCCTCGGCGGTTTCAGCCAGTTCCAGAAACTGGTTGTCGCCCGGATCGCGGCAGTCGGTGACCGTGAGGCTCACCTCGAAGCGGCGGGCCCGCTGCACAAAACCTTCCAGGAATTGCTCCCGGCTGGCCAGGTGGCGGTAGCGCTCGAAGCGCTCGGCCATCAGCACACGCTGCAGCTCCGCCAGCGTCGAGCGGGACGCGCACACTTCGAACAGCAGCAAGGCCTTTTCCAGGGCCAGCGCGGGAATCGACTGCGGGCGGATCGCGGCGCTGATCAAGACCCCCGTATCGACCACGACCCGTCTATCGAAGCTCATTGACCAATTGGGTGATGTCGTCGTCGGTCAAGACGGCGGCGGCCTGGGCCATGTCCGCCGGCAGTGCTTGCGCACGGTATTGCGCGTACCAAAGGGCGGCCTCTTGCCGCCGTTGCTTGACGTTGGACAGCTCCTCCATGTCGTGCCCGGACACGACGTAAGCCACCGTGCGCCCCCGGCGCGTGACGGCGATGGGTTCGCGCTGCGAGCGGTCGATCAACTCGCCAAAACGGCTCTGGGCTTCCACGGAGGTGACAGACAACATTAGAAAACCTCTGAAATGGCTATTCCACGTATTTTAGGGCGATTCAAGGGGTTTGTCCCCCCGTGCCTTTGCGCGCCTCCATCTCGCGGATCAGCGCGCGGGCCTCGTCGCCCTCGGGGATCGGCTGGCCGCCGTCGCGCCACTGCACCGCCGCCTTGAAGCCGTTTTCCTGCGCATAGCGGCGAAACCACACGCCCTCGGGGTTGTGGCGCGTGATGCCGTCGAACACCGTGGCCATCTGCTGCGACTGCTCCAGCCCCATGGTCAGCATCACCTGGTTGACCACCAGCTTGTGCATGGCCAGGTGGCTGGCCGGCACGGCGGCGATGCGGGTGGCCAGCTTCATCACGGTGGCCTCCAGCTGGTCGGCCGGCACCGCCTCGTTGGCCAGGCCCCACTCGGCCGCGGTGCGGCCGTCGATCACGTCGCCGGTGAACATCAGCTGCTTGGCGCGCGTGGGCCCCAGGCGGTAGGTCCACATCGCGGTGGTGGGGCAGCCCCAGACGCGCGTGGGCATGTAGCCGATGCGCGCGTCCTCGGCCATCACCAGCAGGTCGCAGCACAGCGCGATGTCGCTGCCACCGGCCACCGCCGCGCCGTGCACCTTGGCAATGGTGGGCTTGGCGCTCTTCCACAGCGTCATGAAGTCTTCGGTGTTGCGCTTCATGAAGGCGTAATCGACCATCGGGTCCCACGGGGCGCGCTCCTGCTGGCAGGGGTGGTCGATCTCGCCCTCGCCAAACTGGGTGAGGTCGTAGCCGCCGCAAAAGCCCTTGCCCGCGCCCTCGACCACGATGACATGGATGCCCGGCTCGGCATTGGCCCATTCCACGGCGGAGCGAATCTCGCGCGGCGTGGCGTCGTTGATCGCGTTGAGCCGCTCGGGACGGTTCAGCAGCAGGCGGGCGATGCGGGGGTTGGCGGGGTCGGGGGCGATTTGGAGGGTGGAAAAGGTGGGCATGGGGGGCTCCTCGGTGGTTTGGGCGGAGTCTAGGACGGGAGGAGGTTGGGCGCTGTCGCCGGGAGGGCACATAGCCGTCTGAAAGGCGTCCGGGAGCGTTTCCAAACCGAAAACTCCGATGAAAACAGGGCCTTCCCAGCGTCAAATGGCCACGAGCAGCTATTGTTTTTGATGCTCGTCTGGGCTTTCGCTTGGCTGAAGATAGGCCATCAAGCCGCCATCAATGCATCCAGCGGGCTGGCCGTGCCGCCCGCCGCTACCTTCAGCACGTGGGTGTAGATCATGGTGGTGGACACGTCTGAATGGCCCAGCAGTTCCTGCACCGTGCGAATGTCGGTGCCCGCCTGCAGCAGATGCGTGGCGAAGGAATGGCGCAGAGTGTGCACCGAGACCGGTTTGGCAATTCGCGCCGCGGCGCTGGCCAACTTGATGGCACGCTGCAAACGCTCCTCGTACAAATGATGCCGGCGCTCGACCTCAGAGCGGGGATCAACCGACAACCTGGGCGAAGGAAACACCCAGAACCAGCCCCACCGACAGCCCAGATCGGGGTATTTGACCGCCAGCGCGTCGGGCACCTCCACACCTGCAGTTCCCACCACGCGATCATGCGACCAGACGGCACGCGCGCGCGCCATCTGCGCCTTGAGGGCTTCTTGCAGGGACTTCGGCAGCATCACCACTCGGTCCTTCCCGCCCTTGGCCTGACGCACCACCAGCACCTGGCGGTCAAAATCCACATCCTTGACGCGCAGGCGCAAGCCCTCCATCAAGCGCATGCCCGTGCCATACAGGAGCTTGCCCAGCAAAGCCGTCTCGCCCTCCATGGTGCCCAAGAGGGCCGCCACCTCGGCCTTCGTCAAGACCGATGGAATGCGCCTGGGCCGGGTCGGGCGCTGCACCTCGGCAAGCCAGGGCAGATCGATGCCGAGCACATCCCGGTACAAGAAGAGCAAGGCGCTGAGCGCCTGGTTGTGCGTGGACACCGACACCCGGCGCTCATTGGCGAGCATGGTCAGGAACTGCGTCACCTCCGCCGCTCCCATGTCGCGCGGATGCCGCATTGGCCCGACGCGCCCGCACCAACGGACGAAAAACCGGACCCAATAGCAGTAGGCCTGCTCGGTCTTGAAGCTATAGTGCTTGTAGCGCAATACCTCGCACAACTGCTCCAGCAGGCGCTTCGATTGGGGAACATAGATGACAGGGTTCATGATGTCACCGAAAACTGTGAATGTATACAGTATTTCGCCGCGAAAGCCTGTTGTCAAGCGGATTGCCGGCCTGTGGTGCAAGTCGCATCCGGGTGGGTCGTTGTGCTTATCCCGTCGGATATCCTGGGCTGGCCGGTTTATCCGACGAACTACATTACGTTAGGCGAAGATTATGATGAGAGATCTTGATGGCTAAATACTTAACCATAATCACCTATTCATTATGTGCATTACTGTTTTTAGTCGGGTGCAAAGGTGGGGCTGAAGATTTTTTTGAAGGTCGGCCATCTGAAATGTCACTGGTCCATAATCGCATCATCGAAGGCTCTCAAGATTCTATGATCGAACTTTTGAAAGTTCCTTCTCGATTTCCTGATGCTACTGATGACAACATTTCTGACTGGCAAAATTCTATCGTTGCCTGGTGGCAAGTACCAGAGAAGAGAAATTTGATGATAACTTCTTATAAAAAATTGACACGGAATGAAGTATCTCAACTAAATAACTGGTTTGAGACAAGAAACTCCTCTATGTCTGATATAAAGATTAAAACCTTACGCGAAACTAAAGATTCAATTGACCAGATACATTGAGAAATAAGATATAAATGAGTGTGAGCATTTCGCCTAACAAGTTGCTCAACCTCGCTCACTGCGTTCGCTGGACGGCTGCGCCTTTGCAAATGTGTGGTTTTGCTTCGCAAAACCTTACCACACATTTGCAAAGTCACATCCGCCGGTTAGCAAGGCGTTAGTGCACAAGTGCCGTTTAGGCTTGTGCAATTCGTAAAGCTTTAGAATATAAAGAATTTTACTATTTAATGGTGAAAAGAGAGCCGAGCTAAAAAACAAAATTATTGAGGTTTGTAACAAAAAAATATCATCAAAAGGTAACTCTGTTGGGGTGTCTTTTTATGCTTTTTTCGCAAATAAAAATGACAATCCAGAGTTGCTTATGGAGGCTGCAAAATGGTGGATAGAGACGCATAAGTTAGACCATTTTGAAAAAGCTGTAAAAATCAAACAAATCGTAGAAAGTAGCTATTAGAATATTTTAATTTTCTTAAACCTAAAAATTATCAATATTAATTATTCTTTGTTTAAGGTTAGTATGCAGTGAATTCCTGCACTAACAAGTCGTTCCAGCATCGCACCTTCGGTGCTGGACAGTTTTAAGTCGCGGCTTTATGGTTTTGCTGCGCAAAAGTATTCCATAAAACCACAACTTAAAAACTGCCGCTGAACTCGGCGTTATGCCGCTTGATCCAGACATCAAGGTCTCCGACGTCATTGCGACCATCGCATTGCTGATTTCTGTGCTCTCTGCGATTTACGCGCGCGGGCAAAGAGCGGCTGCAGATCGTGCCAACGCCATTGCAGTTCGCGAAAGCCGTCGCCCGTTGCGCTTGCAGGTATTCCAGTCCATGCATCATTTCTCGAAGTACTGCTCGACTTACTGGACTCTGTATCACATGGGTGAAGTGACCCGAAGTCGGGAGCTCACGGAGCGCATTGACACATTCAAGTGGGAGATCGAGCAACAGGGTCACCTTGACATGCCGGATGTTGAAGAGAAAGCGAAGGCCTTCGTAAACGGTGCGTGGAAGCTCCAGCGGCTGATTGACCGGATTGCGGGCGGGCAAAACAACCCGCATGATCGAGACTACGCGACGGCCGAAGAAAATGTGGAAGGCCTCATAGACTGGTTCGGTAAGGAGAATCGTGAACTCAAGACACTCTTCCAGCCATACTTGGCCGCGGCATAACATGTCAATCGACACGGACCCAAACCTGCAGGAGGCGGCTTCGCCGCAAACGGTTGTGGTCCGGTCATCTTCACGTTAGAGATCAGGAAAACCACAGTGACTCTTTCAACGTTGGAAGAAAGCATTCAGATCTGCCGCAGGTGCGAAAGCACTCTATGCAAGTACGGCGTCGAGCCACGACCAATCTTTAGTGGTGGAGTTGGCTATCCCATCTTTTTGTTGGGTCAAGCTCCTGGAAAGACCGAATACGACAAAAGGGCTCCCTTTCAAGGCGACGCCGGCAAGTCCATCAAAGCGC
This sequence comes from Candidatus Skiveiella danica, assembly GCA_016721925.1. Taxonomy (GTDB): domain Bacteria; phylum Pseudomonadota; class Gammaproteobacteria; order Burkholderiales; family Burkholderiaceae_C; genus Skiveiella; species Skiveiella danica. Next base: position 38,820 of record JADKHE010000003.1, on the reverse strand, counting down.
AGTTCGCTGCATCAGGTCTTTCAAACTTTGAGCGCACCGTCTATCAAACATCAGTCACAAAGTGCTTCCCAGGTCGTCGTCCGGGCGCGTCAACAGACCGCATGCCGAGCGCAGGCGAAGTCAAGAACTGCCTGCCGTTTCTGGAGCGACAACTTGAACTCGTCAAACCCAAGCTGCTCGTTTGCCTAGGTGGTCTTTCATGGAAGGCATTTCTGTCTATGCAGGAAGCCGCCGAACCGGGCTTTTGCTCGCGTGTGATCGGCATTGCTCGCCCAAGCAGCGTGAAAGTGCCTCACATGGTTGGGCAGCGCTTTCGGTGGCGCTCTACGTTTGTGCTGCCAATGATTCATCCCGCAGGAAGTGCAAACGGAGCACGTTCGCAGTATCCAGATCACGATCGAGAGTCAAAGGCCCTCTTGGCACAGTCAATCTCCGAGCTCGGGCTGCGTGATCTCTAACCCTTCGATCGAGAGGATAGACACCGGCAAGCCGGTGTTTGCCTCACATCTCAAACGTTGGGCGTCACAAAGTCCCGGTGTCTGCACTTGACAGACGTATCCAAATGGATACTATGTGGCCATGTTCACGGTACGGCAGACGCAAGAGTTCCAGGACTGGCTTGATGGCCTGAAGGACGTTAAGGCGCAGTTGCGCATCGTCGCAAGGCTGCGCCTGGCCGAGACGGGAAGCCTTGGCGACTGGAAACCCGTTGGCGGTGAGGTGTCCGAAATGCGCATCGCATTCGGGCCAGGCTATCGCCTGTACTTCACAAAACGCCAGAATATCCTCATCGTCATGCTCGCTGGCGGTGATAAGTCAACCCAGGCAAGAGATATCAAGCGAGCCCAAAAGATCTTGCAACAGTTGGAGCTTGAATGATGACTACGTCCAAAACCAAGGCAAAGCTTCTTCCGTTTGATGCGGCTCGATACCTCACAGATGAAGATGCGATCGCCGAGTACATGACGGCGGTTCTTGAAACCGGAGACACAGACCTTCTGTTGCTGGCGCTTGGCGACGTCGCGCGAGCCAAAGGCATGGCTCAGGTGGCCAAAGATGCTGGGCTCGGCCGTGAGAGTCTCTACAAAGCCCTTGCTCCAGGGGCCAAACCCCGCCTCGACACCATTCTCAAGGTCGCACGTGCGCTAGGTGTTCGGTTCTCAGCCCATCCCGCGTGACGCCCATCCATTCCATCCAGCGGACTTGCCTTCGGCAAGCCGCACATGTCAAACGTTGGGCTTCACAACGATCTGGCATTTCACCCTTGGCGGTGACCACCGCGAGGAACCCGGATGAAGTTTGAAAAAATCGGCAGGGACAACCAGAAGGCGCTCGCGAGCCTCTTCCGTTCGACGTTCGGCGCGTCCGAAGGAGAGGGCGAGGGCTTGCTGATCGGAGACCTGGCCGACCAGTTGGGCGCCGCCATCGACGACCTCGATGTGATGGCCTTCGGCGCCACGCAGGGCGAGGCGCTTATCGGCGCCATCTTCTTCACACGACTTCGCTTCGCCGACGACGCCCGGGTTTACATGCTCGCGCCGGTGGCGGTGGCCACCGCGCACCAGGGAGCCGGCCTCGGGCAGGCGCTCATCCGGTTCGGGCTGGAGGTGTTGGCGGGCCAGGGCGCTACAGTCGCGATCACGTATGGCGATCCGGCGTACTACGGCCGATTTGGATTTGCGCCGCTTTCAGAGGGCGTGATTCGCTCGCCGGTGGCCTTGTCGATGCCGCATGGGTGGCTCGGCCAGTCGCTGAACGGCCAGCCCATCCAGCCCCGGCGGGAGCGCCCGCAGTGTGTTGAACCATTCCGCAACCCGGCTTTGTGGTAAGTAGCGCGGGAGCGCGGTTCCGGACCCGCAGCGAAATCGAATCGAACCCACGGTGTAGGCGGCGCGTGCGGCCGATTGTCTCTACACTGCGCTTGTTTGCGGTCGGCTGGCTTCCAACGTTGCCCGAACAAGGAGTGTGTTGATGGACTGGGGTGCTGTTTCGGCGGTTGCCGGCGTATTCGGAACGCTCTTCGTCGCGCTGAGCGTGGTGTATCTCGCGCTGCAGGTGAAGGCGGGAGCCAAGGCAACACGCTCGCAGACCTACTACCTGGCCACTGCGGCGCTGGCCGAAATGGCCGCGCTGATCGGGTCCAATGCCGAGTTGTCGCGGATCGTTCGCATCGGGTGGAACACCCCCGACGACCTAACCGAAGACGAGTTCACGCAATACAGCTACGTGATGCTCAGCTTTCTGCGGCGTTACGAGAACGTCTACTTTCAATGGCAATCGGGTCTGGTCGATGACGACTTCTGGATCGGCCACCGCGAGAACCTGCTGTGGGCCTTTCGACGCCCCGGCATGCAGCGCGTGTGGAAGGACCGAAAGAACGCCTTCAGCATCGGTTTTCAGAAGTTCCTGGATGGTTCGGCCACCATTGCGGCCCAGACGCCCGAAACCCGTCGCATCTGAAGTGCCATGCCATCGGATGGATCCGCCGCCCGATGCATTTCAACGCTGCCGCTTCGATCCATCTCGCAAACCCGCATGTCGAAAAAACCGAATCCAGTCGCCGTCACCGCTGCCGACGTGCCACCGCGCAGCAAGCCATCGGTCTACCCCGAGCCGTTTGCGTCACGCATGGCGGGCCGGGAGAAGCGCCAGCTGGGTGAAGTCTTCGGGCTGACCAACTTCGGCGTCAACCTCGCGCGCCTGGCGCCCCAGGCGGTGTCGGCCCTTCGCCACGCCCACACGCGGCAGGACGAGTTCATCTACATCCTGCAAGGCCGGCCCACGCTGCACACCGATGAAGGGCGGCAACAGCTCTCGCCCGGCCAGTGCGCAGGGTTCAAGGCCGGCACGGGCAACGCCCACCGCCTGATCAACGAAACCGCTGAAGAGGTCGTGTACCTCGAAGTCGGCGACCGGACGCCGGGTGACGAAGGCAGCTATCCCGATGACGACCTCGTGGCCGTGCTGGTGGATGGCGCGTGGACGTTTGTGCACAAGGACGGCACGCCTTATCGGTGAGGCGGGATCCAGTCGGCGCATGCGGCCGGATTTTCGATGAAAATTGCCCCATCCCCGCGTAAAACGGTCATTTGACGCTATTCCTTTAGGAGTAACCCACGCCGGCCGCGCGATAAGCTTCCAGCATTCGGCCATTGCGCGCAGAATGGCCCTCGGGCGAGTTTGCCCGGACAAAAATGCTGGAGACAAAAACATGTTCAAGCCTGATACCTGTTGCACGCTGGTGCCCTATTTCGAAGTGCCGGAAGGCCAACTCGCGGCGTTCAAGGCGCTCGGCCCCCAGTTCGTGGAGCGCACCCGCACGGAGCCGGGTTGCATGCACTACGCGTTTTCATTCAATGGCACCACGGCACACTGCCGTGAGGGCTACGCCAATGCCGAGGCCGTGCTCGCGCACCTTCAGAATGTCGGCGAGTTGCTCGGGCAGGCGCTCCAGATCGCCAAGATCGTGCGGCTGGAAGTGCATGCGCCGGCGTCCGAGATCGAGAAACTCCGCGCGCCGATGGCTTCACTCAGCCCGCAGTTTTTCGCCCTGGAGCCGGGCATCCGGCGCGCCAGCGAGGCCTGAGCCCCCGCTCAAACGGCCTTGCGGCGCCATCCCGGGCGGACCACCGATCGCCAAGGCCTTTCGTGGCTCATTTTCGAGCTGTTTTCGTTCTTTCCCAGCGTGAAGTGGTCATTGATAGCTATCGTTTCAGGAGTTCTCAGGACGGCCGCAGCAGCCGTTGAGGCACCAGTGCGCGCGCCTGCCGCAGCGGCACGGGCAGCGGCTCGCCTTCCAGCTGCGCCGCCAGCAGCTCGCCGCACAGCACGGCCAGGGTCATGCCGCGCGCGCCCATGCCGGTGCTGACGAACAGGCCCGGCAGGGCGGTGGCATCCAGCGCGCCCACCACCGGCAGGCGGTCGGGCACGGTGCAGCGCACGGCGGCCCAGGCTTGGGCGGCGCCGCTGGCAATCTGTGGCGCCAGGGCCCGGGCGCTTTCGGGCAGCAGCACGGCGAGCTTGCCGGCCACCTCGGCCGTGTCGGCCTCGCGCAGCACCGGCTCTCGGCAGCCACGCTCGAAGGAGGAGCCCAGCACCCAACTCGGCGTGCCGTCCACCGGCACCCCGGTGATGAAATTGCCCAGCCCGTTGACCGGGAAGGGCGGCAGCGGGTGCGGCGCATCGGGCATGGGGCCGAACAGCAGCTGGCCGCGCAGCGGGTTGAGCGGCAGCGCGGGCGCGTCGGTGCTGGCCAGCAGGCCGAGGCTGTCGAAGCCTGCCGCCACGACGACCACGGGCGCCCGGGCCAGCACCGTGCCGTCGGCGGCCAGGGCGGTCCATCCTTCGCCATCGTCAACGGCGCCCTCCGCTTGAGGGCGATCCAGCCGCAACGCGGCCACCGCGGCGTTTCCCTGCCAGGTGATGCCGGGCGCCGCCAGCATGGCAGCCACCAGCGCGGGGGCGCGCACCCAGCCGGCGCGGGCGTGCCAGTGGGCAGGGCTGTCGTCGCTCAGGGCGGCGGCGTTGCGTTGCACCACATCGGCAGCACGGCTCCAGGCGTGACCTGGTGAAGCGGGGTCCGCCCAGTCGGAGGGCAGTTCGCGGCTGTCTTTCAGGCGCCGCTCCAGCACACCGCTGGCGGCCCAGCCCACGCCCTCGGGCAACAAGTTGGCGGCGCGGGCCAGCGTGGCCATCACGCCGCTGCGGCTGAGCTGCGAGAGCAGGCGGTCGTCGGGCGAGACATGGGGCGCCACCACGCCGGCCGGCAGGCCAGAGGCCCCCGCGGCCGGCGCACCGGCGCGGTCCAGCACGGTGACCTGCCAGCCGCGCTGCGCCAGACTGCACGCCGCCGAGGCGCCTGCCAGGCCGGCGCCGATGACGAGGGCGCGCCGGTCGCCTCCTGCCCAGGGCGCCACCGGGGCGGGCTCGGGGCGGCGCGGGGTCCAGGGCGGGTCCCACGTGGCGCGCAGGCAGTCGCGCTTGGGCGGCAGGCCCGCGGCTTTTTCAACGATGAAGCCGTGTTGCGCCAGGCCATCGCGTACGCTGCGCGCGATGGTCCAGGTGGCGACGCGGGTGCCGCGCCGGCACAGGTGGCTGACAGCTTTCAGCGTGTGGGGGTCCCACATGTCAGGGTTCAGGGCCGGGGTGAAGCCGTCCAGATAGACCGAATCGGCCTCGAAACGCAGCTCGCGCAGCATGGCGCGCACCTCGCCGATGCACAGCGTCAGCTGCACCCGGCCGCCTTCGAAGGCCAGGCGGTGAAAGCCGGGCAGCAGGCCGGTCCAGCGCGCTGCCAGTTCGTGCGCCAGGGGCGCGAGTTCGGGGTAGGGGGCCGCGCCGCGTTGCAGGTCGTCGGCCGTCGGCGGCCAGGCTTCGATGGCCACGTAGTGCAGCAACTGCGGCGCCAGGGGATCGGCTCGCCAGGCCTGCCAGGTGGCCAGGAAGTTCAGGCCCAGGCCGAAGCCGGTTTCCAGAAGGGTCCAGCGGGGCGCGTCACGCCAGGCGCCGGGCAGGTCGCAGCCGCCGAGGAATACATGGCGCGCCTGCAGGATGCCGCCCAGCCCGTCGTCGCCGTCGCCGCGATAGCGGTCGTTGAAGCGGGGGTTGTGGGGGATGCCGTCGGGCAGCCATTGCACCGGACTGGCGAATGCGGTCATTCAGGCCGGGCGCTGCAGCACCCGAAATCGTGATGTCAGGCCGTCGGCGGCACGTAGCCCTGCGCGGCGTCGGCGCCGGAGCCGAAGAAGTGGTTTTCCATCTGGCGGGCCAGGTACTGGCGGGCGCGGGCGTCGGCCAGGTTCAGGCGGTTTTCATTGACCAGCATGGTCTGGTGCTTGAGCCAGTCGGCCCAGGCCTGTTTGCTGACGCTTTCCCAGATGCGCTTGCCGAGCTCGCCGGGGTAGGGCGGAAAGTCGAGTCCTTCGGCTTCGGTGCCGAGCTTGATGCAGTTGACCATGCGTGCCATAGGGGCCTTTTGAAGAAGTTGTTAGATGAATTGGATATAAGAAACTGAAAAATCAGTAGTTCCAGTTTTAAAGAATGGCTTCCAGAATCCATTTCATCGCAAATCACTCTCAGGAAGCCAGTCATGAACCCACGTCGCCACTTTATCAATCTTTCGGTCGCCGCCGCCCTTGCAGGGTCGGGATTGCTGACCTCCATCGGTTTCGCGCAGACGGCAGCCGCGCCGGCGCCGGTCACGCTGCTCAACGTATCGTACGACCCGACCCGCGAGTTGTATGTGGAATTCAACGCTGCCTTCCAGAAATACTGGAAGGCCAAGACCGGGCAGGATGTGACCATCAAGCAGTCGCATGGCGGTTCGGGCAAGCAGGCGCGCTCGGTCATTGACGGGCTGGACGCCGACGTGGTGACCCTGGCGCTGGCCGGTGACGTGGATGCGCTGGCGAAGAACGGCCAGTGGATTCCAGCGGACTGGCAAAAGCGCCTGCCGCACAACTCGGCGCCCTACACGTCGACCATCGTGCTGGTGGTGCGCCAGGGCAACCCCAAGGCCATCAAGGACTGGGACGACCTGGTCAAACCCGGCGTCAGCGTGATCACCCCCAACCCCAAGACCTCGGGCGGCGCGCGCTGGAACTACCTCGCCGCCTGGGAGTTCGCCAAGCGCAAATTCGGCAGTGAAGCCAAAGCCAAGGAATTCGTCCAGGCCCTGTACAAGAACGTTCCGGTGCTCGACAGCGGTGCGCGCGGCTCCTCCGTGACGTTTGCCCAGCGCAACCAGGGTGACGTGTTCATCTCGTGGGAAAACGAGGCGCATCTGCTGGAGAAGGAATTCGGCAGCAAGGTGGACGTGGTCTATCCGTCGCTGAGCATCCTGGCCGAGCCGCCGGTGACCGTGGTGGACAAGAATGTCGACCGCAAGGGCACCCGTGCCGTGGCCCTGGCGTATCTGGAATATCTCTACACCGACGAAGGCCAGGACATCGCCGGCAAGAATTTCTACCGCCCGATTTCACCGAAGGCGCAAGCCAAGTACAGCGCCAAGCTGCCCAAGATCAACCTGTTCACCATCGACCAAGCCTTCGGCGGCTGGGCCAAGGCGGACAAGGAGCACTTTGCCGATGGGGGGTCGTTTGACCAGATTTACCTGCGCCGTTGAGCGTGAGGCGTGTGGCGCCAGTCTGGGTGCGGCGCTCCCCGGCCTTGGCCGATTGATCCATGTCAGTTCTGTGCGATGGTGAGCCCTTAAAATCGCCGTTTTCCACCCGATCGTCCGTCCCTGTGCCGCCCTCTGGCATGACTGTGGCGCGACAGCCCTATCCGCCATGAGCTTTCACGAAGAACGTGTCCTGACGGTCCACCACTGGACCGACCGCCTGTTCAGCTTCACCACCACGCGCGACCCGGCGCTGCGTTTTTCCAACGGACATTTCACGATGATCGGGCTGCGCGTCAACGGCAAGCCGTTGCTGCGTGCGTACAGCATCGCCAGCGCCAACTACGAAGAAACCCTGGAATTCCTCAGCATCAAAGTGCAGGATGGGCCCCTGACCTCGCGGCTGCAGCACATCCAGCCGGGCGACACCATCATCGTCGGCAAGAAGCCCACCGGTACGCTGCTGCTGGACTACCTGCTGCCGGCACGCCACCTTTACCTGTTCGGCACCGGCACCGGTCTGGCGCCGTTCATGAGCATCATCCGCGACCCGGAAACCTACGAGCGCTACGAGAAAGTCGTGCTGGTCCACGGCGTGCGCCAGGTGAACGAGCTGGCCTACCACGACTACATCACCAAGGAACTGCCGCAGCACGAGTTCCTGGGCGAGATGGTGCAGAAGCAGTTGTTGTACTACCCGACAGTGACCCGCGAACCGTTCGTGCACCAAGGCCGCATCCCCGATCTGATCAACAGTGGAACGCTCGCGAAGGATCTGGGCCTGACAGATCTGAATCCGCTGGACGACCGGGTGATGATCTGCGGCAGCCCCGAGATGTTGCGTGACCTCAAGTCCTTGTGCGAGCACCGAGGATTCGAAGAAGGCAGCACCAGCGTGCCGGGCGATTTCGTGATCGAACGGGCCTTCGTCTCCAACTGAGCCCTGCTTTCACAGGGAAATTGGCCAATTCCCAGCGCCATCCGGTCATGGCGCGCTATATTTTCAGGACCTTTCTGCCGGAAGGCAGCCGGTTCAGGTCCTCGCCTTTGCGGCCAGAATCCGGTCCGCCAGTTCGCTGACCGAGCGATCCGACAGGGGTGACGGGTCCGCGGCGGTCATCTGAGCGCGGATCAGGCGCTCCAGAGTCTCCAACTGTGGACGCAAGGGCCCGAAAAATCGCGGCCGGCCATCGACCGCGATCAGCACCGTCGGGAAATTTTCCACTTCCAGCGGATGCAGAAGGTCGGCTTCATCTTCCACGTCGATCCAGATCATCCGGGCGTGGGGAATTCGCTCCTGCACCTGTCGAAAAGCTTGAACATAATCGCGACACACACCACACCACTCGGCGCAGAGGCAGACAACGGTGACGGGAGCAAGGTCTCCCTGAGGGGCGTGGTTCATGACGAAATGTTCTCAGAGTCCATATTCCATTTGATGTCTTAACTAACAAAAAGATATTCGTTTGCGTTTTAACAGTTGCTCCTGAGAATGCGGGTCTTTCGCCGATCTTCGACGAACACCCCATGTCCAACAGACCCCGCATCATCATCGTTCCCGGCTGGCGCGACTCCGGTCCCGGGCACTGGCAAAGCCTGTGGGCTGAAAAGCTGTGCGATGCCGAACGCGTGACCCAGGACGACTGGATCACGCCCTCCCGCGCGGCCTGGATCGAATCCATCGGACGCACGATTCTGAGCCAGAGCGGCCCGGTCGTGATCGCCGCGCACAGCCTGGGATGCATTTCGACCACCCATTTGCCCCCCGAGGTGGTGGCGCGCATCCAGGGTGCCCTGCTGGTGGCCCCCGCCGATCCGGAGCGCCGCGGTGTGCTGGCGGACTTTGCCCCGGTGCCCTTTCAGAAGTTGCCCTACCGAAGCGTGCTGGTGGCCAGCAGCAACGACCCGTTCTGTCCCGTCCGCCAGGCCGGTGCCTACGCCCGCGCCTGGGGCAGCGAGTTTGTGCGCGTTCAGGACGGCGGGCACCTCAATGTCGAATCCGGCCACGGCGAATGGCCGCTGGGGCTGGCCTTGCTTCAATCCCTGGTCGGGGAGGGCGGTCTGGCCCTGAAACCCGCCACCCGTTCCCTTTCAAATCCCACTGACTCTCTGGAAACCGCATGAAGAAACTGATCCGCCTCTCCGTTGCCACCCTTGCTTTGTCGGCCAGTGCCTGGGCGCCGGCCCAAACCCTGCTCAATGCGTCCTACGACGTGGCGCGGGAGTTCTACAAGGACTACAACGCGGCCTTCATCGCCAACTACAAGAAGACGACCGGCAAGGACGTGAAGATCGACCAGTCGCATGGCGGCTCCAGCGCGCAGGCCCGCGCCGTCAACGACGGCCTGGATGCCGACGTGGTCACCATGAACACCACGACCGACGTGAACTTCCTGGCCAGCACCGGCATCGTGGCCAAGGACTGGGCCAAGCGCTTTCCGAACAACGCTGCGCCCACCACGTCCACGATGCTGTTCCTGACCCGCAACGGCAACCCCAAGGGCATCAAGGACTGGGACGACCTGGTCAAGCCCGGCATCCAGGTGATCGTCGTCAACCCCAAGACCGGGGGCAACGGGCGCATGGCCTACCTGGCCGCCTGGGCCTACGTGCGCAAGAAGGGCGGCACCGACGCGCAGGCCGCAGAGTTCGTTGGCAAGCTGTACAAGAACGTGCCGGTGCTGGCCAAGGGCGGGCGCGATGCGACCACCATCTTCCTGCAACGCAACATCGGCGACGTGCTGGTGACGTTCGAGTCCGAGGTGATCTCAGTGGACCGCGAATTCGGCACCGGCAAGGTCGATGCCATTCACCCCTCGGTCAGCATCATTGCCGAGAACCCGGTGGCCGTGGTCGAGCGCACGGTGGCCAAGAAGGGCACGGGCGAACTGGCCAAGGCCTACCTGGACTACCTGTACTCCGATGAGGCGCAGGAAATCGCCGCCAAACACGCGCTGCGTCCCCGCTCCGCGGCCATCCTGAAGAAATACGCCACCACCTTCAAGCCGCTGACGCTGGTGCCGGTGTCCGAGTTCTTCGGTTCGCTGGACGAAGCACAAAAGGTCCACTTCAACGACGGTGGCCAGTTCGACAAGCTCTATACCGTCAAATAAATGACTACGGCAACCTTGTCCTCGCCGCTGGGCGCCAGCGGCGTTACCCTGCGAAAGCGACCTGCGCGCCGCGTGCTGCCCGGCTTTAATCTGACGCTGGGCTACACGCTTCTGTATCTGAGCCTGATCGTCTTGATCCCTTTGTCGGCGCTGCTGTTCAAGACCTTCACGCTCAGCTGGGACCAGTTCTGGGCGGCCATCAGCAGTCCCCGAGTGCTGGCGTCGTACCGGCTGACCTTCGGTGCTTCCTTTCTCGCGGCGCTGGTCAACGTGTTCTTCGGGCTGCTGGTGGCGTGGGTGCTGGTGCGCTACACCTTCCCAGGAAAGAAGATCATTGACGCCTTGGTGGATCTGCCGTTCGCGCTGCCCACGGCGGTGGCGGGCATCTCGCTGACCGCCTTGCTCGCAGGAAACGGCTGGATCGGGCAGTACCTGGAGCCGCTGGGCATCCAGCTGGCCTTCAAACCGGCCGGTGTGGTCATCGCGCTGATCTTCATCGGTCTGCCCTTCGTGGTGCGCACGGTACAGCCGGTGTTGGAAGACGCCGAGAAAGAACTGGAAGAGGCCGCCACTTGCCTGGGGGCGACGCGCTGGCAAACGTTCACCAAGGTGATCTTCCCGACGATTGCCCCCGCGCTGCTGACCGGTTTCGCAATGGCCTTCGCGCGCGCCATCGGCGAGTACGGCTCGGTCATCTTCATCGCCGGCAACATGCCCATGATTTCAGAAATCACCCCGCTCATCATCATTGGCAAGCTGGAGCAGTACGACTATGCCGGTGCCACCGCCGTGGCCGTGGTCATGCTGTGCATCTCCTTCATCCTGCTGTTGGTCATCAACGCCCTGCAGGCCTGGCAGCGTCGCCGCTCGGGAGCGTCGTCATGAGCCGCCCTCGCATCATCCGGCGGGCCCAGGCCGGGACGACCGAGCCTGTGTGGGTCAAATATTCGCTGATCGGCCTGGCCCTGGCCTTCATCTTCCTGTTCCTCGTGCTGCCACTGGCGGCCGTGTTCACGGAGGCGCTGCGCAAGGGCTGGTCGGCCTATTGGGAAGCGCTGAGGGAGCCGGACGCCTGGTCGGCCATCCGCCTGACGCTGATTACCGCGGCCATCGCGGTGCCAATGAACCTGGTGTTCGGCATCGCTGCCGCCTGGGCGATCGCCAAGTACGAATTCAAGGGCAAGGCCTTCCTGACCACGCTGGTGGACCTGCCGTTCTCCGTGTCGCCGGTGGTGGCCGGCCTGATCTACGTGCTCATGTTCGGTGCCCAAGGCTGGTTCGGGCCCTGGCTGATGTCCCATGACATCAAGATCGTGTTTGCCGTGCCCGGCATCGTGCTGGCCACGATCTTCGTGACCTTCCCGTTCATCGCGCGCGAACTGATTCCCCTGATGCAGGCACAGGGCAACGAGGAGGAGCAGGCGGCCATCGTGCTCGGGGCCACTGGCTGGCAGACCTTCTGGTACGTGACGCTGCCCAACATCAAATGGGGCCTGATCTACGGCGTGATCCTGTGCAACGCACGGGCCATGGGCGAGTTCGGTGCGGTTTCGGTGGTGTCCGGCCATATCCGGGGCCAGACGAACACCTTGCCGCTGCACGTGGAAATTCTCTACAACGAGTACCAGTCGGTCGCCGCCTTTGCCGTGGCCTCGTTGCTGGCCCTGCTGGCGCTCGTCACATTGCTGATCAAGTCGGTCGCGGAATGGCGGCATGAACGCGACATGAAGGCCATTGCCGACCTGCCTCCTGAACGGCCGATCGCTGCGGGAAATTCACCGTTCGCCATCGGCGCCACGCATTGAAGGAAGAACCATGAGCATTGAAATACGCAATATCAACAAGCAGTTTGGCGACTTCCACGCATTGCGCAATGTCAACCTCGACATCGCCTCGGGCGAACTGGTCGCCTTGCTGGGGCCCTCGGGCTGCGGGAAGACCACTTTGCTGCGCATCATTGCCGGTCTAGAGACGGCCGACACGGGAAACATCCTGTTCAGCGGCGAGGACACGACCGAGGTCGATGTGCGCGAGCGTCAGGTGGGCTTCGTGTTTCAACATTACGCGTTGTTCCGGCACATGACCGTATTTGAGAACGTCGCATTCGGCCTGCGGGTGAAACCGCGCAACCAGCGCCCTACCGACACGCAGATCAAGGCCAAGGTGCACGAGCTGCTGGGCCTGGTGCAGCTCGACTGGCTGGCCGACCGGTATCCCACGCAGTTGTCGGGTGGACAGCGCCAGCGCATCGCCCTGGCCCGTGCCCTGGCGGTAGAGCCGCAGGTGTTGCTGCTGGACGAGCCTTTCGGGGCGCTGGACGCCAAAGTGCGAAAGGAATTGCGCCGCTGGTTGCGTCGCCTGCACGATGACTTGCATGTCACCAGTGTTTTCGTGACCCACGACCAGGAGGAAGCCCTGGAGGTGGCCGACCGCGTGGTGCTGATGAACAGCGGCCGTGTGGAGCAGATCGGTTCGCCGCAGGAGGTGTGGGATCACCCGGCCAGCCCGTTTGTCTACGGCTTCCTGGGCGACGTGAACCTGTTTCACGGACGTGCCCACGAAGGCGAAGTGCAGATCGGCGCCGACCACCACGGCGTGCGCCTGGCTTCGCCCGAGCACAACGACGCACAGGACGCCAAAGCCTTTGCTTATGTCCGCCCCCATGACCTGGATGTGCAACGCTACACGCCAGGTGCCAGCGGGATTGTGGTCACGCTGACGCGTGCCATCGTGATCGGTCCGATTGCCCGGCTGGAACTAAACCGCGTCGACGCGACTCATGACAAGGACGCTGAGTTGGTGGAAGCGCAGATTCCTGCGCAACAATTCAGGGATCTTGATCTGCGCGAAGGCGAGACGCTGGTGCTGACACCGCGAGCCGCCCGCGTCTTTGTGGAAGCCTGATGAATTTTCTGACCTGGTTTGAGCGGTATCCCCGGCGTTTGTACGCCATGCTTTGTGCGGCTTGTTTCGCCATGCTGGCCTTTGGCCTGTATCTGCAGCATGTGGTGGGCCTCAACCCCTGTCCGATGTGCATCGTGCAACGCTATGCGCTGCTGCTGGTGGCCATTGCTGCGGGTCTGACGGCGCTCAGCAGCAGACGGCCGGTGCACCTGGGTGGTGCCGGTGTGCTGATCCTGGTGGCCGGATTCGGGGCCTTCACTGCGGCGCGCCAGAGCTGGCTGCAGTGGTATCCCCCCGAGGTGGTGAACTGCGGCCGTGATTTCTACGGAATGATCGAAACCTTCCCGCTGCAACGCGCGCTGCCGATGATCTTCAAGGGCACGGGCGATTGCAGCAAGATCGACTGGACCTTCCTTGGCGGCACGCTCGCCAACTGGTCGTTCGTGGTGTTCGCCAGCGTCCTGTTTCTGTCGATGATGATGATCGGGCGCAACGTGCGCGCCGCGCGCTGACGCTCAAAGCGGCAGGGTGTCGAGCATCTCGTAGGTGTTCCTGAGCCAGGTCTTCACCCGCTGACGTTCCAGAAGGCCCAGCGTGTCGGCTCCGTTGCGGTTGTTGATGGCCGCCCAGAAGCTGGCGTTCTGACGGTCGATCTTGCGCATGCTGGCTTCGTGGAGCTGGCCCAGCGTCACCACACGGGCGCCGAGTGCCAGTGCATTCTTCAACGCATCCGATTGGTCCAGCTGCGAGAAGTCCGAACCGCGCCCCAGATTCTTCACCACCAGGTAGTTGGGCCCGGCGCCATAGGTGTCGATCAGGCGCTGCAGCAGGTCGACCGAATCCTTCCCCGCATCGGCCAGGTGCCAGAAATTGACGGTGACGCCCATCTCGGACAGCACGGCGATCAGGTCGGAGTCCTTGACCCAGCGCGACAGGGGGGCGGCCGTCTGTGCCGCCAGATCGACGATCACGCTCGATTGCTGCCCGTCGGGCAGTGTTTCCTCAAACGCGCCGACCACCAGATCCAGCCCTTCGTAGCTGTCCACGACCACGGGTGCGGCGTAGTCGGCATAGAAGCGGGTGAACGAGGTGTGCGAGCGATCGGTGTCGAAGCCTGTGAAGGGCAGGCCCTTGTCCAGAAAATACTGGGCCAGCACCCGTGCCGCGACCGACTTGCCGACGCCGCCTTTTTCGCCGCCGATGAAATTGAGGGAACTCATGTTGTTGTCCTGCGGATGACCCGCGTTGGGGGAGGGGTGACCCGCAGCCACCGAGGCAGCGCGGATCGCGTGCGCCATGGGCGCAGCAAGAAGCGTGCTCAGCTTGGCCGATCAGCCGAGTTTCTTCACCAGGACCTGGCTGCGACGGTCCCAGTTGTACTTGCGCTTGCGCGCTTCCGGCAGCCAGTCGGGGTCGACCTGGACGAAGCCGCGCTTGATGAACCAGTGCATGGTGCGGGTGGTCAGCACGAAGATGCTGGTCAGGCCCATGGCGCGCGCGCGCTGCTCGATGCGCTTGAGCACTTTTTCCCCGTCGCCCTGGCCCTGGCTTTGCGGCGAGACGGTCAGGGCCGCCATTTCCGCGGTCTTGCCTTCGGGGTAGGGATACAGCGCAGCGCAGGCGAAGATCACGCCATCGTGTTCGATGATGGTGTAGTTGGCCACGTCGCGCTCGATCTCGGTGCGGCTGCGCGTGACCAGGGTGCCGTCTTTTTCGAAAGGCTCAATCAGGTGCAGGATTCCGCCCACGTCATCGGGTGTGGCCTCGCGCAGGCTCTCCAGCTTTTCGTCCACCACCATCGTGCCAATGCCGTCGTGCACGTAGATCTCCAGCAGCAGGGAGCCGTCGACGGCAAACGGAATGATGTGGCTGCGCTCCACGCCCGCCTTGCAGGCCTTGACGCAGTGCTGCAGGTAGAACGCGGTGTCGGTGGGGCGCTGCCCGGGCGCGACACGGGCCAGCAGCTGTTCGGCATCGGCCAGCGGCAGTTCGGTGTCGATCGGGTTGTCTTCACTCTCGGGCTCATCGGGCCGCACGCGGATGCCGGCGATCTCGGTCACGAAGATCAGCTTGTCGGCCTGCAGGGCAATGGCCACCGACGTGGCCACTTCTTCCATCGTCAGGTTGAAGGCCTCACCGGTCGGCGAGAACCCGAACGGCGACAGCAGCACCATCGCGCCCATGTCCAGCGTGCGGGTGATTCCCGCCACATCGACCTTGCGCACCAGGCCCGAATGCTGGAAGTCCACGCCGTCCAGGATGCCCACCGGTCGCGCGGTGATGAAGTTGCCGCTGATCACGCGCACGGTGGAGTCGGCCATCGGCGTATTGGGCAACCCCTGGCTGAAGGCGGCCTCGATCTCGTAGCGCAGCTGTCCGGCGGCCTCCTGGGCGCAGTCCAGCGCCACCTCGTCGGTGATGCGCATGCCGTGCGAGTACCGGGCGACGTGCCCCTTGGCCTGAAGTTGCTCGTTGACCTGAGGCCGAAAGCCGTGCACCAGCACGATCTTCACACCCATGCTCTGGATCATGGCCAGGTCCTGCGCCAGGTACTGGAGCTTGCCTGCCGCGATGGCCTCGCCACAGACACCCACCACGAAGGTCTGGTTGCGGAACTTGTGGATGTAGGGCGCCACCGACCGGAACAGCGGGACAAAGGTGAAATTGAAGACGGTGGACATGTGGCGCGGGCGGCTCGGTGGCGGGGATAATCGCCGATTCTCCACGAAGTTCAACGCCCGAGTGTCCGCTGCCCTCCCGACCCTGAAGATCGAGTTCCCCGAATCCCTTCCCGTCTCAGGCAAGCGCGACGAGATCATGGCCGCGCTCGACAAGCACCAGGTCATCATCGTCTGCGGCGAAACCGGCTCGGGAAAGACCACGCAACTGCCCAAGATCGCGCTCGCCATGGGGCGCGGGCGGCTCAACGGGCCGAAGGGGCCGGACGGGCACCTGTTGCCGGGCAAGGGGCGCCTGATCGGCCATACGCAGCCCCGGCGCATTGCCGCCAGCTCGGTGGCCAAGCGCATCGCCGAGGAGCTTCACACGCCGCTGGGCGACGTGGTGGGCTTCAAGGTGCGCTTTCAGGACCGGCTGAGCCGCGATGCCTCGGTCAAGCTGATGACCGACGGCATCCTGCTGGCAGAAACCCAGACCGACCCGCTGCTCAAGGCCTACGACACGATCATCATCGACGAGGCCCACGAACGCAGCCTGAACATCGACTTCCTGCTGGGCTACCTGCGCCAGATCCTGCCGCGGCGGCCCGACCTGAAAGTGATCGTGACCTCGGCCACGATCGATGCCGACCGCTTCGCGAAGCATTTCGCGTCGCGTGCCGGGCCGGCGCCCGTCATCATGGTCTCGGGCCGGATGTTTCCGGTGGAGCAGCGCTGGAAGCCGTTCGAGGAAAGCCGCGACTACGGCCTGAACGAGGCGATTGCCGACGGCGTGGACGAACTCTGGGCCGGCGGCGCTGGCGGCGACATCCTCGTCTTCCTGCCCGGCGAGCGTGAGATCCGCGAGGCGGCCGATCACCTGCGTGGCCACCTGTCGCATTCGCCGCTGAACAGGGGGGCCGAAGTGCTGCCGCTGTTTGCGCGCCTGTCGCCGGCCGAGCAGGACCATATCTTCGACGCCCACAATGGCCGGCGCATCGTGCTGGCCACCAACGTGGCCGAGACCTCGCTGACGGTGCCGGGCATCCGCTATGTGATCGACGCGGGCACGGCGCGCGTCAAGCGCTACAGCTTCCGCAGCAAGGTGGAGCAGCTGCTGGTCGAGCCGATCAGCCAGGCGGCGGCCAACCAGCGCGCCGGGCGCTGCGGGCGCGTGGCCAACGGCATCTGCATCCGCCTGTACGACGAGAAGGACTTCGACGGCCGGCCGCGCTTCACCGACCCGGAAATCCTGCGCTCCTCGCTGGCGGGTGTCATCCTGCGCATGAAGTCGCTGCGGCTCGGGGTGGTGGAGGACTTCCCGTTCCTCGATGCGCCCTCGGGCCGGGCCATCGCCGACGGCTACCAGCTGCTCAACGAGCTGGGCGCAGTCGATGACGCCAACGAGCTGACACCGTTGGGACATGAACTGGCACGCCTGCCGCTGGACCCCCGCGTGGGCCGCATGATCCTGGAGGCGCGCAACCGCAACGCGCTGGACGAGGTGCTGGTGATCGCCTCGGCCTTGTCGGTGCAGGACGTTCGCGACCGCCCGATGGACGCGCAGCAGCAGGCCGACCAGGCCCATGCGAAGTTCGACGACGACAAGAGCGAGTTCACCGGCTACCTGAAGCTGTGGAAGTGGATCAACGAGGCGCGCGGCGGCGCGCCCACGCTGCCCTCGGCCCGCGCCCAGAAGGAAGCCGCCCGCAAAGGCCCGGTGTCACAAGGCGTGCTGCCCGTAGCCCAGCGCGCCGCGCAGGCCATGGCCGCCGCGCGCCAGGCGCTGGCGGGGCAGGGCGCCGCGGTGCCACCGGCGGCTGCGCACCCGACGCACAAGCTCAGCAACCGGCAATACGAGCAGGTGCTGCGCCAGAACTTCATCAGCATGCGCCGGCTGCGCGAATGGCGCGACATCCACACCCAGCTGCATACGGTGGTGGCCGAGCACAAATGGAAGCTCAACACCACTCCCGCCAGCTACGAGCAGCTGCACCTGTCCATGCTGGCCGGCCTGCTGGGCAACATCGGCTGGAAGATGGAGGAGGAAGAGGTCTATCTGGGTGCGCGGGGGATCAAGTTCTACCGCCATCCCGGTGCGCACCTGTCCAAGAAACCGGGGCGCTGGATCGTCGCGGCCGAACTGGTGGAGACGACGCGGCTGTTCGGCCGCGGCATCGCCGCCATCGAACCGCAATGGCTGGAGGAGGTGGGTGGCCACCTGTTGAAGAAGCAGTTGCTGGATCCGCACTGGGAAAAGAAAGCCGCCCAGGTCACGGCGCTGGAGCGGGCCACGCTGTACGGCATCGTGGTCTACAGCGGGCGGCGCGTGAATTTCGGCACCGTTGATCCGCACGCGGCGCGCGAGATCTTCATTCGCGAGGCGCTGGTGGCAGGCGAGTGGGACACCCGTCTGCCTTTTTTGGCGGCCAACCAGAAGCTGATCGCGCGCGTCGAGGAACTGGAGCACAAGTCGCGCCGCCAGGACGTGCTGGTCGACGACGAGCTGATCTACGCCTTTTACGACCAGCAATTGCCGCCCGAGGTCTGCAGTGGCGCCAGCTTTGAAGCCTGGTACAAGGACGAGGTGCGGCGCCAGCCCCAGCTGCTGACGCTGACGCGCGACGAACTGATGCGCCACGAGGCCGCCGGCATCACCACCAATGCGTTTCCCCGCACCATTCGGCTGGGCGGCGTCGACTGCGCGGCCAGCTACCTGCACGAACCCGGCGACGCCAAGGATGGCCTGACGGTCACGGTGCCCCTGTTCGTGCTGAACCAGGTCAGCGAAGACCGCTGCGAGTGGCTGGTGCCGGGCATGCTCAAGGACAAGATCCAGGCGCTTCTGAAAAGCCTGCCGCAGCGTCCCCGCGGACGCTTCGTCCCTCTGCCCGAGAGCGCAAAGCGGCTGGCAGAGGAGCTCGGTACGCCCGAAGGCTTTGGCAGCGGCAGCCTGACCGATGCCTTGCTCAAAGTGGTGCGCGCCGCCACCAGCCTGGACGTGAAGCGGGCCGATTTCAAGCTCGACATGGTGCCCGCGCACCTGTTCATGAACTTCCGTGTGGTGGACGAACACGGTCGCCAGCTGGGCACCGGGCGCAACCTGGGCGCACTCAAGGCCGAGCTGGGGGCGCAGGCGCGCGGGGCTTTTCAGGCTCTGGCGGGGCTCAAACTGGCTCAAGGCGCATCTTCAGGGCCGTCAGACGTCAAATCTGATTCGAAACAACCGAATCCCAGCGTCAAACGGTCGCAAGATGCTATCAATTTGGATGTGTCTGGAAGTGCTGCCGGCCAGCGCCACACCGCCTGGACTTTCGGCGAATTGCCCGAGCTCATGGAAATCCGCAAGGGCGGGCAGACCATCATCGGCTTTCCGGCGCTGATCGACGTCGGCGACGCGGTCACGATCGAGGTCTTCGATGAGCCGGAGGTTGCCGCCGCGCGCCACCGCGCCGGGCTGCGCCGCCTGTTCGCGCTGCAGCTCAAGGAGGCGCTCAAGTACCTGGAAAAGAACATCCCGGATCTGCAGAAGATGGCCGTGGCCTACATGCCGCTGGGCACTCTCGAAGAGCTGCGAGAACAGATCATCGACGTGGCGCTGGAGCGCGCCTTCCTGCTGGAGCCGCTTCCCGCCAACGAGGCCGACTTCAAGCGCCGCCTCGACGAGGGCCGCGGTCGCCTGACGCTGATCGCCAACGAGGTGGCGCGTCTGGCGTCCACCATCCTCACTGAATATGGTGCGGCGACGCGCAAGGTCAAGGACACCCGCAACGCCGCCGACGCCGCCGCCGACTGCGCCCAGCAACTGCAGCGCCTGATGCCGAAACGCTTTGTCGCCATCACGCCGTGGACACAGCTGCAGCACTTCGCCCGCTACCTGAAAGCGATCGTGCTGCGCCTGGACAAAGTCCGCGCCGACCCGGGCCGCGACGCCGGCCGGCTGGCGGAGCTCCGCCCCCAGGAGCAACGTTACTGGCGCCTGGTGGCCGAGAGGAAAGGCGCGGTCGACGAGCGCATGACCGAGTTCCGCTGGCTGCTGGAGGAACTGCGGGTGAGTTTCTTCGCTCAGGAGCTGCGCACCCCGCAGCCCGTCAGCGTGAAGCGGCTGGACAAGGTGTGGACGCAGTTGCAGGGCTAGCGCCTCCCCCTTGCGCCGACCCGGTTATCTGATCAGAACGCGGAGGATCAAAGTCGCTCCAGGCGACTCAGCGCCGCACGCAGCGTCTCGTCCTTCTTGGCATAGCAGAAGCGGATGACCTTCTGGTCGAAGCCGTCGCCGTAGAAGGCCGACAGCGGGATGGCCGCCACACCGATCTCCGACGTGAGCCATTGGCAGAATTCGGCTTCGGGCAGGTCGCGCTCGGGCACCGCCAGGGCGGAGATATCGACGCACTGGAAATAGCTGCCTTCGCTGGGCAGCAGGCGAAAGCGGGTTTTCTCCAGGCCCGCGCGAAACAGGTCGCGCTTGGCGGCATAGAAAGCCGGCAGTTCATGGTAAGGCGCGGGGTCAGCCATGTAGGCGGCCAGGCCGTGCTGCATGGGGGTGTTGACCGTGAACACGTTGAACTGATGCACCTTGCGGAATTCGGCGGTCATTGCAGCCGGCGCGCAGACGGTGCCGACTTTCCAGCCGGTCACGTGGTAGGTCTTGCCAAAGCTGGACACGATGAAGGCCCGCGCCGCAAGGCCTGGGTAGCTGGCCGCACTCAGGTGCTGGTTGGGCGCATAGACCATGTGCTCGTACACCTCGTCGCTGATCAGCAGCACCTCGGTGGGCGCCAGGATCTCCTGCAGCTTGCGCATGTCCGCGTCGGTCCAGACGGTGGCGCTGGGGTTGTGCGGGCTGTTGACGATGATGGCGCGGGTGCGCGGGGTGAGGGCCGCTGTGATCTTGTCGAAATCGGGGCGGAACGTGCCCGGCGTCAGCGGCACCGGCACGGCCACGCCGCCGGCCAATTCGATGTTGGGCACATAGCTGTCGTAGCACGGCTCAAGCACGATGACCTCGTCGCCGGCGCGCACGACGGCGAGGATGGCCGTCAGGATGGCCTGGGTGGCCCCCGCCGTGATGGTGATTTCGGTTGCGGGTTGGTAGGCACGTCCATACAGGGCTTGAACCTTGGCGGCGACGGCCTCGCGCAGCGCGGGCACACCCGGCATGGGCGGGTACTGGTTGTGGCCCCGCTGCATCGCATCGGTCACCGCCTGCACCAGCCGGGGATCGCAATCGAAGTCCGGAAAGCCCTGGCCCAGATTGACGGCCCCTTTCTCCGCGGCCAGGGCCGACATGACGGTGAAGATGGTCGTGCCGACCTTGGGCAGCTTGGTCTGAAGGGAAGGGGTGTGCTCGGTCATGGTGATTCAATGGCAGTTTGGGGACGAGCGGATCATCCGCCCCGCAAGGACTGGCTAGTTGGGGGGCAGCGCGGAAGATCCGTCCCGGAAAATCTCATAGTTCATAGTCGTTGACGTGACCCGTCATGGCCCGGGACACGACATTTCGGTTCAGCCGGTCGCTGACGAGTTCGGCGAACTTGTAGACGAAGTTGCGCAGATAGGCGCCGCGCCGGAAGGCCACACGCGTGATGTTCTGCCCGAACAGGTGTCCCATCGGACGGATCGCCAGGTCGCCGCCGGCCTCGACCGGTTTGAAGTCGCGGACGGCCACCTCCGCCACGATGCCGATGCCCAGTCCGAGCCGCACATAGGTGGTGATGACGTCCGAGTCGATGGCTTCCAGCGCGATGCGCGGTGTGAGCTTGCGTTGGGCAAACGCGTGGTCGATCCGGGTGCGACCGGTATAGGAAGGGTGGTAGGTGATCAGCGGTTCGTGCGCGATATCTTCCAGGCTGATGCGTTCCTTGCGGGTCAGCGGATGGTCCGCCGGCAGCACCAGCACATGCTGCCATTCGTAGCAGGGCAGGGTGACGAGTTCGGCGTAGTCCGAGAGCGATTCGGTTGCGATGCCGATCTCGGCCACTTCGTCCATCAGCATGCGAGCCACCTGATCCGGTGAACCCTGATGCAGGCTGATGTTGACCTTGGGATAGGCGATCCGCAGCTTGGCCACGGGTGCCGGCAGCACGTAACGCGCCTGCGTGTGCGTGGTCGCAATGCTCAAGGTGCCGCTGTCCTGGGCGCTGAACTGTTCGCCGATGCGCTTCAGGTTGCTCACCTCGCGCATGATCAGGTCGATGCTGGCAAGCACATGCTGGCCGGGCTCGGTCACGCGTTTCAGCCGCTTCCCGTGGCGGGCAAAGATGTCGACGCCGAGCTCGTCTTCGAGTTCGATGATGGCCTTGGACACGCCCGGCTGGGAGGTGTGCAGCGCCTTGGCGGCTTCGGTGAGGTTCAGATTGCGCCGCACGGCTTCCTGAACGAAACGGAACTGGTGGAGATTCATATTGAAATGCGCATAAGGCAGCGCCTTATTGTTTCACATACGATCTAAAGACGCTGGATCAGCCCAAAGCCATGTGCGCAAGCAGGTCGGTCAGGCGTCGGTCTTCGCCAACGGCGGGTTGAAGCACGAATTCCACGCCTTGGTGACGCTGCCGCAGATCGGCAAGCAAGACCGGAAGGTCTTCGCGGGCGTGTCGCCCCACGCCCAGGAACATCGGAAGCACCGTGACCAGAGTGGCGCCATCGGCCACCACGGTATCCACCGCCTCCAGGAGGTCGGGCTTCGTGAGTTCCAGAAAAGCGCAGACGACCCGTGCCTGCGGGTCGATCTCGCGGATGCGCGACGCAACGGCATCCATGGGTTGGCGCCAAAGTGGATCGCGTGACCCGTGTCCGAAGAGCACGATGGCAGTGACCGGGAGAAGGGTGGCAGGCGACATTGATTGGGTTACCTTCGAAGGACCAGCCAGCCAAAGGCCGCCAGCGAAATCACGGAATAGATCAGACTCGGCGAAGCTGCCGTCAGCCAGGGGTGCCAGTTCTGCAGATTGCCGATGAAACTGAACACGTTGTTGAGCAGGAAAAAGCTGATCCCCGCCATCACCCCGCCAAACACATAACCCGCGATGCCACCCGCGCGGAAATGCAGATAGGCAAAGGGCAGGGCGAGAACCACCATCACGAGACAGCTCAGGGGGTAGAAAACCTTTCGCCAGAACTCGATCTGGTAGCGCTGGGCGGACTGCCGATTGGCCTCGAGATGGCGCATGTAGACAAACAGATCGACGATGCGCATGCGCGACGGATTCAACACCGCGGCAGACACCATCTCCGAAGTCAGTTCAGTCGGCCAGCGGTGTTCCGGCATCGCGGTGCGCGTCATGCTGGCGCTGTCGCCCCCCCCCTTGTTGAACTGCGTGCGCTGAACGTCCACCAGTGCCCAGGCTCCAGGCACGAACTGTCCCTTTTCGGCCTCGATCAACGCATGGAAGTAACCCTCGTCGTTGAACTCGAATATCCGCACGCCGCTCAGGCTGCCGTCGGGCAGGATCGCCCGAACGTTGACCGATGCGCTGGACGCTTTCTGCCGCTCCTTCAGCCAGGCGCCGGTCTGGCCAACGGAGATCCTCCCCTGGAAGCGGGCTTTGAGCAACTGTGCTGCCCGATCGGCCGGCGGTGCCAGATAGTCCCCAATCAGGAACGTCAGGGCGACAAAGACCAGACCCAGCTTCAAGAGCGTTTTCAAAGCCAGCCAGGGGCCAAGGCCGCTGGTGCGCAGGATCGTGTACTCGGAGCTTTGCGCCAGTCGGGCCATGACAAAGACACACCCGATCAGGACCGCAATCGGCAGCAATTCATAAAGGTGACTCGGTACCAGCAGGCAGACGTAGAGCAGGGCATGCGTCAGCTGATAGCCCAAGGGGCCGTCGCGACCGATCGCGGGCAGTTCGTCGACCAGATCAAAAAAGAAGAACAGGGACAAGAACCCCAGCGCCACGTAAAGCACGGCATTGAGGATCTCCGCGTAGACCAGACGCCGGACCGTCTTCATGAGGAAATGGCCGCGGCGTTGCGGCTCCGTGGGCGCCACAGCGCGGCCAGCGACCAGTTCTGATGGCGGCTGGCAATCCAGCCGACCGCAAGCGCAAACGCGCCGCCATGCAGGATCAGAAGGTAAGCCCCCATCCCGATGCGTCCCCCCGCAATCCAGGTCTGCCCCAGACTGATCAGGTTGTAGTAGACGACAAACGTGAGCAAGGCCAGGACCAGATTGCCGCCGCGCCCGCTGCGCGGGCTGATGCCGGGCACTGTGACGGCGATCAGGACGAGGTTCACCGCGGCAAGCGCCAGGCCGATGCGCCAGGCGAGTTCGGCCTTGTTGGCCCGCGTCGGCTCACGCAACAGGGTCAGAGTCGGGACCGCCTTGGCCGGGGCCGCATACTCGGTGGCCAGCACGTCATCGGGCACTCTTATGCCGTAGGATTCGAACTGGCTGAGTTTTTTCTCCAGTGTGCCGGTGGCCGGAGAATCGAGCCGTTGTCCGTTATCCAACAGCAGGAAACGCTCGCCGTTGACGAACTCGATTCGGCCACTGCGCGCCGACGTCACGGATGTCTTTCCGTTCAGGCTGGAGGCGATAAAGACGTTGCTGCCGGACTTGTTGTCGGCGGACTCCTTGTCAATGAAGAACACACGACTGCCGTCCGCCGATTCCTGAAAGCGGCCCGGCGCGACCCGTTCGATGTTGCCACGCTTCTCATAACGCACCTTCAATTCAAGCACCTGCTGATTGGTCCAGGGCCAGATCAGCAGCGCCAGCACGGTGACGGCAAACAGGACCGGCCACGCAAACCACCACAGGGGGGAAATGAAGCCCGCCAGACCACGGCCGCTTGAATGCCAGATCACCATCTCGCTCTCGGCATACATGCGGGAAAGCGTGCCGACAATCGCGATGAAGAGACTGAGTGTCAGCAGTACCGGCAAGTACCCCAGCACGCTGAATCCCATCACCATCATCACTTCCGACGGATTCACGACTCCGCGCGAAGCCTGACCCAGCGTGCGGATCAGGATGATGGTCATCACGATGGTGATCAGGACCACCAACGTCGCACCGAAAGTCCGTGCCAGTTCCTTGCGGATGGAAGAATGGAATAACATCAGTTTCAAGGAAAAAACGAATTATGAACTTTGAACTTGCTTCCATGAGCCTGGGCCTGATGGCCGACGACGCGACGGATCTGTTGCTGGTTCTGGTGCCGGATGGTTTCAAGCCCGGTCGCGACCGCCTGTCGCGGCTGATTGGCGAGGCCATGAAGTCCCAAGCGCTGGAAACCAAGGCCGGCAAACTCCTGTCCGCATGGCGCGCGCCGGGTGTGGCGGCTGAGCGCCTGGTGTTGGCCGGCGCCGGTGACATGTCGGCTGTGCAGGTCCGAACAGCCGTGGTTGCTGCCATGGCGCTGGTCAAGTCGGCCGCCGGCCGGCGCCTGACGATTGGCTTCGCCGGGCCCTGCACGGGCGGCGCAATGCGAGCGGCCGTGCAGGCCGTGGCCGATGGCTCCTACGTTTACACGACGACCAAGTCCAAACCGGAGGGTCGCAAGCTTCATGATGTGGTCATCGCCGTTGCCGATGACACCCTGTCCGAACCTTTCAGGCAGGCCACGGCATTGGTTGCTGGCATCGAATGGGCCAAGGAATGGGCCAACCGTCCGGCCAACCACGCCACACCCCGTCAATTGGCCGAGGCCGCCCAATCACTGGCCAAGGGAAAGATCGAATGCACCGTTCTCGGGCCCAAACAGGTGGCCAAGCTGGGCATGGGTTCTTTCCTTGCGGTTGCACAAGGATCTCAAGAGCCCCTGAGGTTTATCGAGTTGCGCTATGACGGCGCCGCCAAGGGCGAGCCACCGGTCGTTCTGGTGGGCAAGGGCATCACGTTCGACACGGGCGGCATTTCCATCAAGCCGGCGCCGGAGATGGACGAGATGAAGTTCGACATGTGTGGCGCCGCCAGCGTCCTGGGGGTGTTCCGGACTCTTTCAGAACTCAAGCCGAAGATCAATGTCGTGGGGTTGATCCCGGCTTGTGAAAACATGCCCGGCGGAAAGGCAGTGAAGCCCGGTGACGTGGTGACCAGCATGAGCGGGCAGACCATCGAAATCCTGAATACCGATGCGGAGGGGAGGCTGGTGCTCTGCGACGCGCTGGCCTATGCAGCGCGTTTCAAGCCACGCGCCGTGGTGGATATTGCGACGCTGACCGGCGCCTGCGTGATCGCGCTCGGCGGTGTGCGCAGTGGACTGTTTTCCAGCAGCGATGCATTGGCTGCGGCCTTGCTGACTGCCGGAGAGTCGTCGCTGGACCTGTGCTGGCGGTTGCCGCTTGACGATGAATACGCAGAAGGCCTGAAGAGCCCGTTCGCCGACGTCGCAAACGTGGCGGGGCGGGCGGGCGGCGCGGTGACAGCAGCCAAGTTCCTGCAGCGTTTCGCATCCGGATTGGACTGGGCGCACCTGGACATTGCGGGTACGGCCTGGAAGGGCGGCGCGGCCAAGGGCGCAACAGGGCGCCCGGTGGGGCTTCTCGTCGACTACCTGCTTTCGGTCGAGAAGGAACAGGGTTCCCGTGGCAGTATTCCAACCAAGGCAGGCCGAAACGGCCGTTCGACCGGTACGCGCAGCAAGGGCGGCCTCTCAATATGAGCCAGGTGGCTTTTCACCTTGATGCGCCGGACAAGGCGGGTTACACCTGTCGTTTGCTGCGCAAGGCGGCCGGTCTGGGAACGAAGGTACTGGTCACCGGTGAACGGATCGAACTGGACCAGCTGGACAGCACGCTCTGGTGCTTCGCACCACGTGAATTTGTTCCGCATTGCCGCTCCGACGCGCCGGCGGAGGTGCTGCAGCGCTCAGCCGTCATCCTGGCCAGCCCCGGCCTCCCACAGGCCCTTGAGATGACGGTTCTGGTTCATCTTGGTGGGCCTTTGGCGATCGATCTGGAACGGTTTGAAAAAGTCATCGAGGTGGTCGGGCAGGGTGAGCAGGAGCGCGCCGAGGCGCGCGTCCGCTGGAAACAATATGCGATGCAGGGCCACGAACTGACGCACCACGATGCGTCGCAGATCGGGCGCCGCCATGACTGAGCCCAAGCCCATGCACCGTTTTGTGCCCACGCTGACGGAAGTGGTGCAGCCTCCTCCGGCGATGCATGTGCCTGAGCCGTTGCCGATCACGCCGGAGGTTCTGGAGGGCATTGTCGATGCGGCCTTGAAGCGGGTTGAGGCGGGCTTGACGCAGAAGTTGCCGGAATTGATGGCGGTGCTGTTGCACGAGCAGGCGCTTGCGATCAGCGAACGCTTGCGACGGGAAATCCGCAGCACGGTTCGCGAATCGGTGCAAGCGAGCCTGGCGCAGGCGATTCCGGAGCTTCGCCACGTTCCCACATCCGGCGCAGGCATTCGCAGTGCGGCGCCGCACGTTTCGGGCACGACCTGAATAAGTGCAATTTTGGGTACAGTAAAGCGCCTTATCTGGGGCACCCTAGCGTGTTCCCTATGGCTCAGGCCTGGAAATTGCGTTATGTTCACGGCCGTTGAGCTATAAATCCAATCCTCAACCTTTCACTACTTGGAGATCTTTTTATGCAATTGAAGTTGAAACTGACCGTAGCCGCTGCCATCGCCTGTGTGGCCGGTATGGCCTCCGCGCAAGACACGCAAGTGGTCAAAATTGGTCACGTCGCTCCCATGTCGGGTGGCCAGGCGCACTACGGCAAGGACAACGAAAACGGCGTGCGCATGGCCATCGAAGAGCTGAACACGCAGAACATCGTGATCGGCGGCAAAAAGATCCGTTTCGAAATCGCGGCTGAAGACGACGCGGCCGATCCGAAGCAGGGTGCTGCAGTTGCACAGAAATTGTGCGATGCCAAAGTGGCAGGTGTTGTCGGGCATCTGAATTCCGGAACCACCATTCCTGCATCAAAGGTCTACAACGATTGCGGCATTCCCCATGTGACGGGCGCAGCAACGAACCCGAACCTGACCAAACCCGGCTACAAGACGACGTACCGCATCATTGCGAACGACAATGCGTTGGGCGCCGGCCTGGCTTTCTACGCAGCTGATGCGCTGAAGCTGAAGCGCATCGCGGTGATTGATGACCGTACTGCGTATGGTCAGGGTGTGGCGGACGTCTTCAAGAAGACCGCGCAATCCAAGGGCATCCAGATCGTTGATGAGCAGTTCACCACCGACAAGGCCACCGATTTCATGGCCATCCTGACCGCCATCAAATCCAAGAATCCTGATGGAATCTTCTTCGGCGGCATGGACCCACAGGCGGGTCCGATGCTTCGCCAGATGGAACAACTTGGTCTGGGTAACGTGAAATATTTTGGCGGTGACGGCATTTGTACCGCGGAAGTTGTAAAGCTTGCGGCTGGCGCCAAGACCGTTGAAAACGTGGTTTGCGCTGAAGGCGGTGCTTCTTTGGCAAAAATGCCCAGCGGTAACGCGTGGAAGGCCAAGTATGACGCCAAGTACCCGGGTCAGTTCCAGGTTTACAGCCCCTACACCTATGACGCCACGTTTGTCCTCGTCGACGCCATGAAGCGCGCCAACTCCACCGATCCGAAGGTCTACACCGCGAAGTTGATCGATGCCAACTACAAAGGCGTCACGTCCACCATTTCCTTCGAACCGAATGGCGAATTGAAGAATCCTGCCATGACCTTGTACGTGTACAAGGATGGCAAGAAGGTTGCCTTGAACTGATTTCCTCGGCTTCGAGACTCAAGAAAAAGCCACCAAACGGTGGCTTTTTTTCTTTCTCTTGTTGGGCGACCTTTCGAGACGACGGGGTTGCCGATCGACCCTGGTGCATTCCGTTCGGTCCGTCTAGGCAATAGTTAACATAATATACATCGTATGAAGTTACATAATCGGAAAGAGAGGTAGCTCCACGACCACGGAACATCACCACTTGCCTCGGGGTTGCCGGCTGCGGATGAAAGCAGCAATCAGTTCCGAAGATTCCTTGCGATTGGCGCGATTGGCAAAGTCGATGGCCGTCAGGCCCTGGAGGTTCTTCAACATCGGATCGGCACCCTCATCGAGCAGCAGCTTGACCGCTTCGGGGGTGCCGTAGTGCGCGGCCATCATCAACGGCGTGGTGCCGCTGGGCGCCTCTGCATCGATGTACGCGTTCTGTTCGAGCAGGAATCGAATGAGCGTCAGGTGGCCATTGGTTGCTGCATAGTGCAACGCAGTCCAGCCCGTCTTGTTGACGTGAGCGCCTCGAGCAACCAGTCGGCGGGCAAGCTCAAGGTCGCCTTTGAGCGCGACGATCATCAGCGGGCTTTCGTCCTCCTTTGTCCGGGGTTCAACGTCGGTTTTAGGCCAGTCGATCAGCACGCCGGCAACCTTGGGCGATGGCTCGCTGACCGCCAGGAACAGCCCGTGGACGCCCTTGGGGTCCCGTGCATTCGGATCGAAACCTCGTTTCAGAAGCGATTCGACCGTTCGCGAGTCATCC
The DNA here is from genome assembly GCA_016721925.1 of Candidatus Skiveiella danica. Lineage (GTDB taxonomy): Bacteria > Pseudomonadota > Gammaproteobacteria > Burkholderiales > Burkholderiaceae_C > Skiveiella > Skiveiella danica. The sequence goes on along the minus strand of JADKHE010000003.1, from coordinate 9,584 downwards.
TGCTTGATGGCAACGAAGTAGTCCTCATAGGATCCAGCTTTCGCTGGAAAAAAAGCAATAAAAACAAATAGATAAATAAAATACTTCATGTATTTAATCATCAAGCGCTCCGCAGGAAAAGCCGATCAAAATTCTCGCTGGTTTGCTTGGCGATTTCCTCAATGGAGCAGCCCCTGAGGCGCGCCAGTTCGGCGGCCACATAGGGCACGTATGCGGGATTGTTCGTCTTGCCGCGGTACGGCACGGGGGCCAGATAGGGGCTGTCTGTCTCGATGAGCAAACGATCCATTGGCACCAGCGACGCGACTTCACGCAGCGAGCTTGCGCTTTTGAAGGTGAGAATTCCCGAAAAGGAGATGAAAAAGCCCATATCGAGGGCGGCGCGGGCAACCCGCTCGGTCTCGGTAAAGCAATGAAACACGCCGCCAACGGACCCCAAGGCGCCGTCCTCCCCTTCCTCTCGAAGGATCGCGATGGTGTCGTCGGCCGCTTCTCGGGTATGGATGATCAATGGACGTCGGACCTGGCGCGCGGCGCGGATGTGAACCCGAAAACGGTTGCGCTGCCATTCCATATCGGCCACTGAACGCCCGCCTTTGCGTTGCTCCATCTGATAGTAATCAAGCCCGGTTTCGCCGATGCCCACCACCTTGGGGTGGGCCGCGCGCTCGATCAGATCGGCAACGCTGGGCTCGGTGACGCCTTCATTGTCCGGATGCACACCCACGGTCGCCCAGAAATCGTCGTGTTGGTCGGCCAGTGCCGCCACCGCGGTGAACTCCTCGAGGGTGGTGCAAATGCAAAGCGCGCGGGTGACCTGCGCCTGCGCCATTGCCTCGCGGATACGTGGCAAGTCAGCCGCCAGTTCGGGAAAGCTCAAGTGGCAATGGGAATCGGTGTACATGAATGAAGGGGAAAAATGGAACCACCGGGCTCGGCGGAAAGCATTGGAATGTGTCTTGCGGGTCGCTCCACGACCAGGATCAAGGCGGTGCACCGCTCAGCGACAGACCTCTCAGACGGTCTGTGTCGGCCGTTCCGAAGCTAGGTGGGAGCCCAGCACTTCCTCGATCTTGAGCTTGAGCAAACGCGACTTTTCGTCGGATGGGAACCGGATGCCGACGCCCTGGGTGCGATTGCCGGTCGCTCGCGCCGGCGTCACCCAGGCCACCTTTCCCGCAACGGGATAACGCTGAGGGTCGTCCGGCAGCGTCAACAAAACATAGACATCGTCTCCGAGCCGGTAATCCCGTGTGGTCGGAATGAAAATGCCACCGTCCTCGAACAGCGGGATGTAGGCCGCATACAAGGCCGCCTTTTCCTTGATCGCCAGTTGGATGACGCTGGGCCGGGGTGTGGAGGGATTGACAGCGGTCATGGGTGGTAATCCGATGCGCTGAGTTTAGGGCAAATGGAAGATGTGATGCGCCTGTGTGGCAAGGTCTTCCAGTGCGAGGCCCGGGTTGAAAGGGTGTTCGGCTGTGCGCGCAGCCCTTGCCAGCGACTGCGCCCATCCGCTCAGCCGGGCGATCGACATCCGCGCACTGGTTTCGGGCAGATCGGCGGCGTCAAAAAACCTCGGAGGGGCGCCACACCCCTGGCTCAACAGGTCGTGACAGAGCTTCTGCAGCACCGTTATCGCTTGCGCGGGCGTGAACCCTGAAAGTGCGCCGACGTCGCCGCGCGCCAGCGCTCGGGGCAATCGTGGCCAGCTTTCGGCTGGCGGGCCGGACCGGCCCAGGAGCAGCGCATCGTCGGGCCGGCCGCCGGCAATGCGCAGCAATGCGCGGGCATCGGCCGGAGGAAATCCCTGGGCAGCGAGCCAATCCAGCGCAGCGGACATCTCCGGCCACGCCATCGCGTGGCCCATGCAACGACTGCGGATGGTCGGCAACAACAGATGGGAAGCCTCCGTTGCCAGCACGAACTTCACATCACCCGGCGGCTCCTCCAGCGTCTTGAGCAGTGCGTTGGCCGTGACGTGGTTCATCCGCTCCGCCGGATAGACCAGCACCACCTTTGCGCGGCCGCGCGCACTGGTGCGCTGGGAAAACTCGATCGTCTCGCGCATCGCCTCGACACGAATTTCGCGGCTGGCCTTGCGCTTCTTGTCGTCAATTTCGGCTTGCGCCTTTTCGCCAAGGGGCCATCCCCTTTCAATCAACACCGTTTCTGGCATCAACACGGCAAGGTCTGCGTGGGTCCGCACGTCGATCGCATGGCAGCTGCCGCAGTGCCCGCAGGCGCCCTCCCCTGACGGCCGATCGCACAGCCAGGCGCTGGCCAGCGATAACGCCAGATCGTATTGACCGAGACCGGACGGACCGTGCAGCAACCAGGCATGGCCGTTTTGTGCCAGCAACAGCCGGGCCTGATCAGCAACCCAAGGGGCCATGGCCAGACCGGCGGTCATGATGTCAGGTATCCGGAAGGGATGGCGGCACGCACGCTGGCCCATACCGCTTCGCGCCCCTGCCCTGCATCAATGCGCGCGAAACGGTCGGGATCCAATGCCATGCGGCGCGCATAGCCGGCTCGAACCTGCTCAAAGAAAGCCACCGGCTGCGCTTCGAAACGGTCGGGAACACGAGTTCCCGCCAGCCGGGCCGCCGCGATGTCCGTTGCAAGGTCGAACCAGAGCGTCAGGTCGGGCTGCCTGATTCCGTCGCCCGGCGCAACGGATGTTTGCTGCACCCAGCGCTCAAGGGTTGACAGGATTTCGAGGTCAAATCCACGTCCGCCCCCCTGGTAGGCAAATGTCGCATCGGTGAAGCGATCACAGATCACCACGTCGCCTTTGGCCAGCGCCGGCTCGATGACCTGCTGCAGGTGGTCTCTCCTTGCCGCAAAGATCAGCAAGGCCTCGGTCAGCGCATCCATCGGATCCCCCAGCACAATGGCGCGCAGTTTCTCCGCAAGCGGCGTGCCCCCAGGCTCCCGCGTCAAGGTCACACTGCGTCCAGCCGCGCGAAACGCTGCAGCCAAAGCGTCGATATGGGTGGACTTGCCGGCGCCGTCGATCCCTTCGAAGGTGATGAAGAAAGGCTGGTTCATGCCGTCATTGTCCTCGCTGATACTTGTTCACGGCACGATTGTGCTCATCCAGTGTCGCGCTGAACTGGCTGGTGCCATCACCTCGGGCCACGAAATAGAGGGCCTTGGTCTGAGCGGGCTGCACAGCGGCCAGCAAGGATGCGGCGCCCGGCATGGCAATCGGTGTGGGCGGCAAGCCGGCGCGGGTATAGGTGTTCCAGGGCGTATCGGCCAGCAGATGGCGTTTTCGCAGATTGCCATCGAACGATGTGCCCAGACCATAGATGACGGTGGGGTCGGTCTGCAGCAACATGCCCGAACGCAGGCGATTGGTGAACACGCCGGCAATCAAGGCGCGGTCGGCCGGCTTGCCGGTCTCCTTTTCAACAATGCTGGCCAGGATCAAAGCCTCCTGCGGGGTCTTGAGTGGTGTGTCAGGTGCGCGCTGCGCCCAGGCCGCATCGAGTTTTCGGTCCATGGCGTGCAGTGCGCGCCGCAAGACCGCCAGATCACTGGACCCCTTGGCATACGTATAGGTATCCGGGAAAAAGCGTCCCTCAGGTGGCTCGCCGGGGCGCTCCAACGCCGCCATGATGGCTTCGTCCGTGAGGTTCTGGGTTTCGGGCTTCATCGCCTCGGCGCGGGCCAGCGCCTGGCGCACCTGGCGCCAGTTCCAGCCTTCGACCAGGGTGACGCTGCGCAGGCTCTCCTCACCGCGCACCAGCATCCGCAGCAGGGACACCGGCGTCACGCCTGTGACCAGTTCATAGCTGCCGGCCCGGATCTGGCGCGCATCGCCGGACAACCGAAACCACCAGTACAGCAGAAACGGGTTGACGTCGGCACCGGCATCCGCGCTCGCCTGGGCCACTGCGCGCGGCGATGTCCCGGGTTCGATGGACAGGTCCAGAGTGGGTGCCGCCAGGGGCAGCGGATGATGCAGCCACCAGGCGACCGCCAGGCCCAGCGAGCCGGCCATCAACAGCCCGATGATCAATATGCGACGCACAACCCTGCAACCTCCAGGAATGGGATCGGGCATGATAATTCACCCATGAACGAAGCCGCTTCCATCCACCTCAACGGCGTAGCCGCTCTGCCCCATCTTGGCGTGATCCGCGTCGAGGGCGAAGACGCCGCCAAATTCCTCCAAGGGCAGTTGACCCAGGATTTCGTGCTGCTTGAACCGTCACGGGCGCGCCTTGCCGCCTTTTGCTCTGCCAAGGGGCGGATGCAGGCGAGTTTCATCGGCCTGCGACACGGCGCGGACGGATTCCTGCTGGTCTGCAGCCGGGACATTCTGGGACCGACATTGAAGCGCCTGAGCATGTTCGTTCTTCGGGCAAAAGCCCGGCTGACCGATGCGACCGCCGAGTTTCAGTTGGCGGGGCTCGCCGGTGATGCTATCAGTGCAATAGCAGGAAATGACCGTCAGACGCTGGGAGTTGAGGAATTCTTGGGCGGAAAGCTGATCTGGCTGCATCCGGCTGGTTCGCAGCAGCGGGCGCTCTGGATCGCCGCGGCCCAAACGCCCCTCCCGCCAGGTTTGGCGCTGGATATGGGGATTTGGCAGTGGGGAGAGGTTGCGAGCGGTATTGCCATGGTGACCGCGCCGATCGTGGATGCGTTCGTGCCCCAGATGCTGAATTACGAGTCGGTTGGCGGTGTGAACTTCAAGAAAGGGTGTTACCCGGGGCAGGAAGTCGTGGCACGCAGCCAGTTCAGGGGAACCCTGAAGCGTCGGGCGTTTCTGGTGCATGGCGAAGCCGCCATGGTCGCCGGCCAGGACGTCTTTTCGGCACAGGATCCGGATCAGCCTTGCGGCTTGGTCGCGCAGGGCGCTGCGTCACCGCGCGGCGGATATGACGCCATTGTTTCGGTTCAGATCAGTGCAGCGGCATCCGGGGATCTGCACCTGGGTTCGGCTCAGGGGCCCGCTTTGAGCTTGGCGCAACTGCCCTACCCGCTGCTGGACGACATCTGACGCCGGGCAGGCCGCTGTGCCTGTCTCACCGACGGGGGCGGCTTGGCCCCCTGTGCTCAGAGGCGCGCCTGATAAGCCGCCGGAATCTGCGCGCGGGTTGCGGCCTTGTTGGCCTCCGGCGCAGCGGCCATGGCAGCCTTGTAGGCCGCGAGTGCCTTGCTTTCGTCCTTCACTTCCGCTACCGATGCATAGATGTTGCCGATCTTGAGCCAGCCGTCCACCGCCTGTTCGGGCCATCGCTGGCTCCGAAGTTCAAGCGCCTTGAGTGCCATTGGCCAATCCTTGGCGCGGGCCCCCAGCACGTAGGCCGCATTGATCAGATCGAAGTCATACTCCCCGGCTTCCATCAGTTCCTTCGACCGGCGGTAGGCCTGCGGCTCATTGCCGGTTCGGCTCAAGAGGATGACTTCCAGTGAGTTCACCGATGTCGCCTTGGGCTGGAGCGCCTTGGCCCGTGTGAGGTACTCCAGCGCTTTTTCGTTCTGCCCGATCTGGGCATATCCTCGCGCCACGTTGGACATGATGGCGACCACATAGGGGCGCGAGCTGAGCACCGACTCCCAGATCCAGACCGCATTCTTCCAGTCGCCCCACTTGGCCATTTCGTCGGCCACCATCGGCGTGATCTTGCGGTAGTGCGGGTTGATGTCCGTGCCTTCCTTGATCAGGGTCAGCATCTCGCGTTTGGTCTTGTCCCACTTGGGGTTCTGGTAGTCGCCTGACTGCGAGACCGCGAGTGCGAGCTTGACAGCACGGACAATCTTGCTCTCGCTGGCTGCCGCCTGTTGCGTGATGAAGGTCGCCAACGCCAGGTAGACCATCATGACCACCGCGCCCGCCCGCGAGTAGGCGGGTTTCCAGGGGATGCGGGTGCAAGCTGTCACGCCGCTGTAGCCCAGGCGGGCGTCGGAGGCACCCAGAATGGCCAGCATCAACCCGAACAAGGCGCCCGTGCTGGCCATGCGCCAGGGGAAGCCAGCGTTGCTGATGATCAGGAACATCAGCATGGCCAGCAAGGTGATGGCGCGCATCGGCGCCTCGGCCTGGGCCTCGGGGCTGTCGTCCCGCAGCGTTTTCCAGGCGGCCAGGCTCAGATAACCAAACAGAGCGAGCAGGAACAGCCACCCCACCAGCCCGTATTCCGCCAGCAGCTGCAGGATCTCGTTGTGCACGTAGTAGTCGGTCTCCAGCTGGGAGCCTTCGTCCTGGTACAGCGGGATGTCGACTTCCCAGGCGCCGGCACCCACGCCGGAGAACGGGCGCGCCTTGATGATCCGCGCGGTGGCCTTCCACATTACCAGACGCACCGAGAACGATCGCTGGGTGTATTCCTCGGTCTGCGTCATCGACTTGGAGCGGGCGAAAGCGCGCTCCAGCGCGTTCATGCCACGCTGCTCCAGCCGGTGCTCTTCGATGAGCTTGGGGTTGCCCGTGTGGATCAGTCCCAGGCCCAGCGTGCTGCCCAGCAGCACACCGAACAGGAGGATTCGGCTGCGGGCGCTCCAGGCCGAAAAGGCAAACTGCTTGCGGTACCGGTACAGGATCACCGGCAACACCAGAACCATCGCCAGCATGGCCAGCAGCGCCGACCGGGTGCCGGTCATCATGATCGCCACCAGGTTGAACGCGGTGGTGAACGCGAGCAAGGCGATCAGGGCCGGGTCCTTCACCCGCGCAATGAGCATGGCCGAGAACGGCAGCGTGCAGACCACGAATTCGGCGAAGAAGTTGCGGTTGACGAAGGTCGACGCCGGGTTGGGCCCCTGCGGGAAGTACCTGAAATCGGTCCAGAACTGCAGCGCCGTCCACAGTGATGCCACCACCGCGCCCCAGTGAATGCCCCAGAACAACAGCGGAACGCGCTCGCGGCTCAGCGTGTTCAGGCCCAGCCACAGCAGCAGGCCCAGGATGAACCAGCGAATCGCCTCCACCCCGCCCAGGTAGGCGTGCGACCACGCCATGCTGCCGATGGCGTAGAACATCAGCGCCAGCGGCAGCCACATGAGCGCGTGCCAGCGCAGGGCGTCGCGGCGGTTGCGCTGACGCCAGAAAAACATCAGGCCCGCGCCCAAGACCGCGAACGACACCACGATCGACTTCAGCGTGTCCTGCAGCATCTCCTCGTGGGGCACGCCCACCGCGGGGGCCAGGAACATCATCAGCGCCAGGATGATGACGGTCCAGTCGCCCCACACGATCTCGACCGGCAGGCTCAGGGTCGGCGGCTTGAGGGCGCGTATGGGAGGGCGGGCTGCGGGGTCTCTCCCGGCCGCTGCGTCAGCCGTTGCCGCGGTCGACGCGGCCGCAGCGGCCGGCCGGTCGGTCGGCTGGAGCTTGGCCGCGGCCGCGTTGCGTTTTTTCTTGGTTGCCATGAATCAGAAATGACGTGGTGAAAGGCCGCCGGGTACTCCGGCAAGCACCGGACGCGGCAAACTTGGTATTGTCGCCGTTTCAGGGGCAGCGCCGGGATTGGCTTTCCGCGGCCGGGCGCCCTTCAGCGCCGCCGAACCATTTCGACGTGGGGTATCCCCGCTTCATCGAAGTCGGGGCCCCGCTCCTCGAAGCCCAGCCGGGCGTAGAACCCGGCCGCACTGCGCTGCGCGCTGAGCACCACTTCCTGGTCGCCGCGCGCCCAGGCCGCTGCCAGCAGGGCCTTCAACACGTCGGCGCCCCGCTGCGTGCCGCGCATGACGCGGATCACTGCCATGCGGCCGATGCGGCCGACGCCCGGCGCCTCGGTCAGCAGGCGCCCGGTGGCCAGCGGCTGGCCCAGGCGGTTGCGCACCACGGCATGCAAGGCGGTCGCATCTGCCTCGTCCCACTCTATCTCCATCGGAATCGCCTGCTCCTGGATGAACACTTCCGTGCGCACCCGCGCAGCGTCCGCGCCCAGAGCGGCCCATTCACCCTGCACCAGCTCCACCACCGACCGGCCTGCCTCGTAGTCTTCCAGGATCCCGCGCAACACCGGCGGCACCGGCCGCGAGGTCTGGGTGCGGGGGTCGGCAAAGACGTAGATGAGCTCGCCGGTGATCAGCAGCTGGTCGCCCCGGAAGATGGCGCAGACAAACTGCATGGACGAGGTGCCGATGCGCGCGCAGCGCATCGCCACGTCGATCTGGTCGTCGGCCCGGGCCGAGGCATGGAACTCGACGATGGCCTTTTTCACGTACAGATCGCCTTCGAGGTGCTCCATCGCCGCCTCATAAGGCAGCCCGATCGCGCGCCAGTAGTCGGCGATGGCCGTGTCGAAGTACATCAGGTAGTGGGCGTTGAAGACGATCTTCTGCATGTCCACCTCGGCCCAGCGCACCCGCAGGCGGTGAAAAAAGCGGAAATCCTGGCGTTTCATGGCGAAATCTCTCAATAAAAGGGGGAATCAGTGGGTCTGGAAGGCGTGCCGCAGCGCCCGCGCGGCGTCGCCATGGGCCGTCAACGCCTCGGGAATGGCGCGCCCCAGGTTGATGAAGCCGTGCACCACGCCGCGGTAGATTTCCAGGTCCACCGGCACATGGGCGCCGCGCAGGCGGTCGGCGTAGGCGATGCCTTCGTCGGCCAGGGGGTCGCACTCGGCCAGGCCGATCCAGGCCGGGGCCACGCCCTCCAGGTCGCGCACATGGCCGGATTCGTCCACGCCGTCCAGCGGGGCAAAGCGCCAGTCGTTGCGGTCGGCGGGGCTTCGCAGGTAGTGGCCGTAAAAGTAGTCGATGTGCGCCACCTCCAGCATGAAGCCGTGGGCAAACGCATGGTGCGAGGGCATGTTCTGGTGGCCCGCACAGCCCGGGTAGAACAGCATCTGCAGCGCCAGCGGCAGGCCGGCGTCGCGCGCCATCAGGGCCGTGACCGCGGCCAGCGTGCCGCCGGCACTGTCGCCGCCGATGGCCAGCCGGGCGCCATCCAGCCCCAGGGCCGGGGCCTGGGTGCGTAGGGCGTTGAGGCTGTCCCAGGCGTCAAAGGCCGCGGTCGGAAACTGATGCTGCGGCGCCAGCCGGTACTCCACCGACACCACGGCGCAATGCGCCAGGTGGCTCAGGTGGCGGCACAGCACATCGTGCGTGGCGATGCTGCCCACGGTGAAGCCGCCGCCGTGCAGGTACAGCAGCACCGGCAAGGCGGGCCGGTCCAGCGCGGGGTGCTCGGGCGCGTACAGGCGCGCCGGCAGCGGATGGCCGTCCCGGGCCGTGAAGTGCAGGTCTTCCACGCGGGCCAGCTTGTGGGGGGCGAGCTCCAGCACGCCGGCGCCGGCCTCGTAGGCGGCGCGGGCCTGGTCGGGCGTCAGCGCGTGCAGCGGCGCGCGGCCGGCGCGCGCCATGCGCTCCAGAACCTGGCGCATGACGGGCGTCAGCAAGGCCCGGGGGTTGCGGTGGTGACTCATCTCGGGCGGGTTTGTCGGTACAGTGCAAAGCTGGCATCGTACAAGGCAACCCGGAGACAACCATGGCATTCATCTACTACCTGACCCAGATCCAGATCGACTTTGGCGCCGTGAACCTGCTGGCCGCCGAGTGCGAGCGCGTCGGCATCCGCCGCCCGCTGATCGTGACCGACCCCGGCGTCAAGGCCGTCG
>JADKHE010000002.1 GCA_016721925.1 Candidatus Skiveiella danica | reverse complement strand
ACCAGCAGGTTGGGCGTGGACGCCAGAAAGCTCACCGGCGTGAAGTCCTTGACGTGGTTGTAGGGCATGACTGCGTACAGCGCGGGGTTGATGGCATGCGTCCCGACCGTGCCGATCACCAGCGTGGTGCCGTCGCCCGCGCTCTTGGCCACGAAATCCGCGCCAATGTTGCCGCCCGCGCCGGGCTTGTTGTCCACGGTGAAGGTCTGGCCCAGCGACTGGCCCCATTTGTCGGCCAGGATGCGCGCCAGCGTGTCGGGCGCGCCGCCGGGCGGGAAAGTCACGACGATCTTCACCGGCTTGTTCGGCCAGACGGCACCCTGCGCCAGCGCGGACGTGGCTGGCAGCACCACGGCAAAAACCAGGGCGGCCAGTGGCACGACGCGTGCGACGACGAGTATGAAAGCGGACCGGCGTGACGTGACGGGCATGGGTGTCTCCTCGGGTGGTGTCAATCCAGTGTGCCCAACGCCGGCCCGCCGCACAGCCCCGGAAACCCTGAGGCGCGTCGCCTGAATGACAGCACCTGGGTGCGCCAACAGACAGATCACGGCGGGCCGCGGCCCTAGCATGCCCCCAAGCGAATTCCGTCACTGGCCTGAGAGCAGGCCCCAAGTTCCTGACCGACAACCCATGACCACCGAAACCCAACGCGCACCCGTATCCATGTCCCTCATCACGCCGCAAAACCGGCAGCACAAGGCCATCGAGCTTCACGAAAAGGCCATCCGGCACCTGAAGGAAGCGGTGCGACTGCACGACGCCGGCGACAAGCGGCAGGCCAACACCCATGCGGCCATCGCTAATGGCCACGCCACCTCCGCGCTGCTTTGCAGGCGCCGGAGCCTTGAACGTCTGACGGCGCAGGCAGCGGACCCGCCATGGACCAGCCCCACGCGTTCGCCGACCCGGCAACATCGGCGCACGCGGCCAGGCAGCCCTCGCTGACCGACGCCTTGCGGGACTGGCTCCGCGACCTGCTCCAGCTGGCCGTTCTGGAAGGCAGGGAGGCCGGCGCGGGTCTCGCCTTGATGGCTGGCCTTGGCGCGGCGGCGGCGGCGCTGCTGATGACCGGCTGGCTGGCGCTGGTCGGCGCGGGCGTGGCCGCCCTTGCGGAACAGCAGATCCTCGGCTGGTCCGGCGCACTGGGGGTCGCCGCGCTGCTGAGCTTCGCAGTGGCGGGCGGGCTGGTGTTCCTCCTCATGCGGCGCAGCCAGGACACCCTTTTCCGCGCCACCCGGCGCCAGCTGTGCGTGCTGGGCGCGCCCCCACAGGCATTCGCGCCTACACGCATCCACGCACCGGAGCCGGACAATGAATGACGCATCGACCGCCCTGCAGTCCGCGGAGCGGCGCGTTGCCAACGACCGGGCCGCCATCCTCTCCCGGCTGGATTCGCTGAAGACCCGGGCGCGCCGACGGGCGACCTCGCCGCTGATGATCGGCGGGGTTGTCGCGGCCACCGCCGCCACGGCGTACCTGATCCTGGCCCATCGGGGCCGGCCGCGCCCGCCCGCAACCCGCCCCCGGTCAGGCAGCTGGCTGCTGACTGCGCTGTCCGGGGCAGTGACGGCCTTCGCCGAAGACCCCGGGCACGGCGTCCGGCGTGCAGAGTCCGACACGACGACGCCGCCGGGCATCGCACCGAAACCAGACCCGGGGCCAGCCCGGACTTCAGCGACAGACACCGTTTCAGGCCGCCAGTGGCCGATGATCAAGTCCACCGTCATCGCCTGGGTCGAAGACTACGCCCCCAGCATGGGCGCCGCCCTGTCGTGCTACACGTTGTTTTCGCTGGTGCCGCTGCTCATCATCGTGGTCGCCGTGGCGGGCATGGTGTTCGGGCAGGCAGCGGCGCAGGGCGAAATCGTGGGGCAGTTGCGCGACGCCCTGGGCCAGGGCGGCGCGGTGGCGGTCGAGGGCTTGCTCGCCGCCGCGCGGGAGCCGGCCAAGGGTGTGATCGCGACGCTGGTCGGGGTCGTGATGCTGCTGATCGGCGCAACCGCTGTCTTCGCTGAGCTGCAAAGCGCGTTGGACCGCATCTGGCGTGTGCCTGCGATCACGGGGCAGTCGGGGCTTCGGAACCTGCTGCGCACGCGGCTGCTTTCGTTCGGGCTGATGCTCAGTCTGGGCTTTCTGCTGGCCATGTCGCTGGTGCTGAGCACCGCCGTCGCGGCCCTGGGTAAGTGGTCGGGCAGCTTGCTGCAGGGCTGGGACGTGCCGCTGGAGGTGCTCAACTTCGCCGTCTCGTTCAGCATCTTCACCCTGCTCTTCGCGATGATCTACAAGACCCTGCCGCGCGCCCGCATCTCCTGACGCGACGTCTGGCGCGGTGCCGCGGTCACCGCGCTGCTGTTTACCGTGGGCAAGATGCTGGTCGGCCTGTACCTGGGCACGAGCAGCGTGGCGTCCGGCTTCGGCGCGCTGGGCTCGCTGGTGGTGCTGATCGCCTGGGTCTACTGCTCGGCACAGGTCTTCCTTCTTGGCGCCGAATACACCTGGGTCTACGCCAACCAGTTGGGATCACGAGCCCCCTGGAGACGCCCGATTCAATAGCTGACAGCGACCGTTCCACGCTGGGACGAGGCAAAAAGATAGCCGGGATTTGTTGAATCATCCCGGTCAGGCATCGGCGGCAGTAGCGCCTGGGGCGTGCACTGCGTTATGTGCGCCAGCAAACGGACACCCGCGCCGCAATTCATTAGCCTGCAGCCACACCCACCCCGTCTCGCACAGCGGTGCGGGCACTTTGTACCGCTGGGGCACCGGGCGTGTAACCGGCGCTTAGAGGCGCAATGGGAAACCAGGGCAGGATCCGCCCATTGAAAAAATTCCGCCAGATGTCCACGCAAGGACAGAACCCTCACTTGAAAGCAAAAGGCAAAACCATGAAACATGTACTCCTGGGCGCCGCGCTCGTGGCCCTGAGCGGCACGGCACTGGCCGCCACCAATGTTGATGTCTCGGTCAACATCGGCCAGCCCGGCTTCTACGGCCACATTGACATCGGCGGCATGCCGCCACCGCAGCTGGTTTACGCCCGGCCGGTGGTCATCCAGCAGCCGGTCGGTGTGGTGTACCAGCCCGTCTACCTGCGGGTGCCGCCCGGCCACGAGAAGAACTGGCGCAAGCATTGCCAGCGCTACAACGCCTGCGGGCGGCCCGTCTATTTTGTCCAGGACACCTGGTACACCAACGTCTATGCACCCCAGTACCGCGCCGAACATGGGGGCGGCAAGGGCCACAAGGGCAACAACGGTCATGACAACGGCAAGGGCCACGACAAAGGGAACAAGGGCAAAGGGCACGACTGATCGGCGCCCGTCGGCCAGCCCGGCGCCCGCTTCGCCGCACGGCGCCCAGGCGCAGACGCTCGTGCAAGCGGCTCCCAGGCGGGTCAGCACTTGCGTTTCGAAGGGGTCCGCGCCGTGCATACTTGGGGCTGGCGCTTTCAGCCAGCGATTGACCACCCATTGAGCCCTCCCATGACCCAGCCCCACGACAGCGAATGGATCGAAAACGTCACCTTTGCCGAAATCGTCGTCGGCCAGAGCGCTTTCCTGCAGCGCACCCTTTCACAGGCCGACATCATGGCCTTTGCCGCTGTCTCCGGCGACACCAATCCGGCCCATCTGGACGCGAAATACGCCAATGACACCCTGTTCCACGGCGTCATCGCCCACGGCATGTGGGGTGGCGCGCTGGTGTCCGCGGTCTTGGGCACCCAGCTGCCCGGCCCCGGCACCATCTACATGGACCAGACCCTGCATTTCACCAAGCCGGTGCGGATCGGCGACACGCTGACCGTCACGGTCACGGTGCTGACCAAGGACGACGAAAAGAAACGGGTGGAGCTGGACTGCCAGATCGTCAACCAGAAGGGTGCCAGCGTGATGCACGGCACCGCACGGGTGCTTGCGCCCACCGAGAAGGTGAGGCTGCCCCGGCTGCACGCGCCCATGGTGCAGCTCTGCGACCCCTACTGATTTCATAGCAGACAACGACCATTCCACGCTGGGGAATGGTCAGAACGCTTCAAGATCTCAGGGTCGCAGGCCCTTCGGGGAGGGGTGGCAGACGGGATCGACGATGCGTCCCTGGTCGAATGCCGGTCGGATCGGTTGAGCGTGCGCAGGCATCCCCTCAAAGAGCCGAGCCCAACCGCCCCACCCCCTCCACAATCTTCTCCACCCCCACCGTCGCAAAGCTCAGCCGCAGCGTCGCGTGATCGGGATGGGCGCAGTAGAACGGCGCGCCGGGGACGAAGGCCACCCCTTTGTCGATGGCCGACTTCGCGAACACGGCACCATCGCTGACCTTGCCGCCGGCACCCGTGAGGCGCGCCCAGACGAACAGGCCGCCCTGGGGCTGCACGAACTCGATGGCGTCTCCCAGTTCGCGGCGCAGTGCGTCGCACATCACCTGGGCGCGTTCCGCGTACACCCGGCGCACATGCGCCAGCGTGCCAGGCATGCGGCCGGCTTTCAGGTACTGGGCGGCGGTGGCCTGGGCAAAGGTGCTGGTGTGCGCGTCGCTGAACTGCTTGCACATGGTGGCTTTGGCCAGCAGTTCGGCCGGAGCGATCATCCAGCCCACGCGCAGGCCGGGGCTCAGCACCTTGCTGAGGCTGCCGCAGTGCGCCAGCAGCTCGCGGCTGCCGGGCACCAGCGGGCTCATGGCCAGCAGGCTGGGCGGTGGGCGGTCGTCCGCCGTCTGGCCGAAATACAGGTCACCGTAAGGGTCGTCCTCGACGATCAGGGTCTGATGGCGCACGGCCATCTCCAGCACGGCCTTGCGGCGGGCCAGGCTCAGCATCGCGCCGCTGGGGTTGCCAAAGGTGGGGATGAGGTAGACGAACTTGGGCTTGTGCTCGACGATCAGCTTCTCCAGCTCTTCGGTCTTCACGCCGTTGCCGTCGATCGGCGCACTGATCAGCTCAGCGCCGTACAGCCGGAAGCACTGGATGGTGGCCAGGAAGGTGGGGCCCTCGACGATGACCTTGTCACCGGGGGAGATCAGCGTCTTGCCCAGCAGGTCCAGCGCCTGCTGGCTGCCGGTGGTGACGATGAGGTTCTCGGGTGCCACGGCGGTGCAGCCCTTGCCCGTCATGAAGGCGGCGAGCTGCTCTCGCAGCGGGCCGTAGCCCTCGGTGGCACCGTATTGCAGCGCGCCGCCGGCCTCTTCGGTCAGTGCGGCATTGACGGCGGCTCGGATGCCGTCGACGTCGAACATCGCGCTGTCGGGGAAGCCGCCGGCAAAGCTGATGATGCCGGGCTTGCCCAGCAGCTTGAAGAGTTCGCGGATGGCGGAGGTTTCGACGTTGTTCAGGCGGTCGGCAAACTGGAGGGACATGGCGTGGGGCCCGCTGGGCGGGGCAATGAATTCGACGTGCGGGCATTCTGACATGGCAGCAGGGTTTTGACGCTGGCGCGACAGCCTGCCGCACCCATTGGCGTCTAACCTGCGGGACTTCGGCAACCGCCCCACCGAGCCCCCTCCCGGAGACCCCATGATCGAACAGCACCTGGACATCCCGACCGCCGACGGCGCCATGAACACCTTTGTGGTCCATCCGGAGGAAGGCTGCCCCTTCCCCGTGGTGCTGTTCTACATGGACGCGCCGGGCAAGCGCGAGGAACTGCACGACATGGCGCGCCGCCTGGCGGCCGTCGGCTACTACGTGGTGCTGCCCAACCTGTACTACCGCAACAGCCGTGACTACTGGCTCAAGGAGCGCACCGAAGCCGGCATGGCCGAGATGTTCGGCTTCATGGCCACGCTCAATGCCCGCACCACCGGAGTCGATACTGCCGCGCTGCTGCAATTTGTCGATGCCCAGCCGCAGGCCAACGCCAGCCGCATCGGCGCGGTGGGCTACTGCATGAGCGGGCCGTTCGTGATGTGGGCGGCGGCGCAGTTTCCCGGGCGCTTCAGCAGCATTGCGTCCATCCACGGCGCCAACATGGCGACCGACCAGCCCGATTCGCCGCACTTGATGGCGCCCAGAATCCTGTGCGAGAGCTACTTTGCCTGCGCCGAGATCGACAAATGGGCGCCACCGGCCGACATCCAGAAGCTGGAGTCAGCGCTGAAAACCGCCGGCACGGCGCACCGCATCGAGTGGTATCCGGGGGTCGAGCATGGCTTTGTGTTTCCGCTGCGCGCTGGCATCTACAACCAGGCGGCGGCGGAACGGCACTGGGAGTGCCTGTTCAGCCTGTTCAGGCGCACGCTGACCGCGTAAGTCGACGATTCGCACGCGAAGCCGGTCGCATACCCCGAGCAGCATGCAAGCCCTTCACCGGGCGCAAGGATGAATCCCGATCGTCTGAGGGCCGCAACGTCTTCGTGATAAATTGCCGACATCTAGGAAGTTTCCTATCCCCCCCCCTTCAGCCCATGCACAGCCGACTCCCGCCCCTTGAAGCCCAGCCTGGTGAGGAAGAGGTTGAACGTGTCATCTGCGCCAGCGAGGTGTCGGACCGCAACGGCGTCTACGCGACGATGGAAGACATCCGTGAACACGCCCTGCGCCACAACCCGGCGGTCGGCATCCACGTTGCACTGCTCTACCAGAGCGGATGGTTCCTGCATTGGGCGGAGGGCCCGAAGCAGGCGGTGCGCACCCTGTTCGACCGCATCCGCCAGGACCCGCGCCATCATGACCAGACCGTCGTGCACCACAGCCGCGGCCGGCGCCTGCTGATGACGACTTGGTCGATGCTGCTGTCGCCTTCGAGCGAGACGCCGGAGCAATTCGGGCGCCGTGTGCTCGCGCTGCGCGAGCAGATGAAACGCGGCAGACAGTACGCACCCACCTCGGTCGTGCGCCAACTCATGATGCCGATGCGCCTGCCCCAGGCCCAGTCGCTGCCCGACCCGGAGGCCTACCACCGGGTTGTGGTCTGCGCGGCATACGGCAACGGCGCCTTTGGCCTCGTGCATTGGCTGGCCCAACAACACAGCCTGCCGAAAGAAAGCCGCCGCCTTGCGGGGGAGTCCGATCTGGACAGTGGCAGCGACTATGTGGAGTTCATGATGGGCGAGCACCCCTGCCGCGTGATTGCGGTGGCGCGCTCCAATCTGGCGTCCGGTCTGCATCGCTCGCTGGTGCCCGACTGGCGTTTTCTCGTGTTGCTGTTCAGCGCCGACATGAAGCGCAACGAGGCACTGCTCGACCGGGTGCGGCTGGCCTTCCAGGACATCCACCGTGCCCCCGAACTGATCGGGATGGCCCCCGATGCCGCCACCCGCGCGCGGGTCGAGCAGTCCACGCGCCCGCAAGGCCTGCGTTTCCTCGATGGCGGGCTGGTGCACGACAGCGACAGCGAAGCCATCTGGAAGTCCATCGCCGCCCGTCTGGAACAGGTGGGCGAGCCCCGGCGCACCGCCTGGGACACCGTGAGTTCGTTCATACCCCTGTGACACGCTGGCCCGCCTTACACTGCGCCCCATGAAATCCGCGCAGATCGAGGCCTTCTTCGCCACCCTCCAGGCGGCCAACCCGCATCCCGTCACCGAGCTGGAATACACCAACGTGTTCGAGCTGCTGGCCGCCGTGCTGCTGTCGGCCCAGGCCACCGATGTGGGGGTCAACAAGGCCACCCGCCGACTGTTTCCGGTGGCGAACACGCCGCAGAAAATGCTGGATCTGGGCCTTGAAGGGCTGGAAGGCCACATCAGGACCATCGGCCTGTACCACAGCAAGGCGAAACATCTGCTGCAGACCTGCCGCATCCTGGTAGAGCAGCACGGCGGCCAGGTGCCGCGCACGCGCGAGGCACTGGAGGCCCTGCCCGGCGTGGGGCGCAAGACCGCCAACGTGGTGCTGAACGTCGCGTTCGGCGAGCCGACTTGTGCCGTGGACACGCACATCTTCCGCGTGAGCAACCGCACCGGGCTGGCGCCGGGGAAGACGCCGCTTGAAGTGGAAATGAAGCTGCTGAAACGCATCCCCCCCGCCTACCGGGTGGATGCGCACCACTGGCTGATCCTGCTTGGGCGCTACGTGTGCCAGGCGCGCAAGCCACAGTGCTGGCAGTGTGCCGTCGCCGCGAACTGCGATTTCAAACCGAAGACGCCGCCGCAACCAGACGCACACATGGACCGTTTGGCGATCGGGAATCGCCGATAAAGTCGAGAAATGCGACTTCAGTCGGCGTAGATGCCGGCTTTCTTGATGACCGGGCCCCACTTGGCGATCTCGGCCTCCAGGTGGTTCTTCAGGCCGGCCGGCGTGAGCTTGTCGGACGGCGGAATGTCGGAACTGAGCTCGGCCAGGCGCGTCTTGACCATCGGGTCGGCGAGCGCGGCGCGCAGCGCGACGTTGATCTTCTCCAGCACCGGCGCTGGCGTGCCCTTGGGCGCGTACAGGCCGTGCCAGACCTTCACTTCAAAGCCCTTCAGTCCCTGTTCGTCGAGCGTGGGCACGTTGGGCAAGGCGTCCAGCCGCTTGAGCGTGGTGACGCCGTAGACCTTGACGCGGCCGTCCTTGATCATGGGCACGGTCTGCGTGGTCTGGTCACAAAGCAGGTCGACCTGGCCGCCGAGCAAGTCGTTCATCGCGGGGCCGGTGCCCTTGTAGGGAATGGTGTTGAGCTCCACGCCGATCTGGCTCATGAACAGCAGGCCGCACAGGTGCGAGACCGCGCCAAGGCCGGCATTGGCCAGCGACACCTTGTCCTTGTTGGCCCGGACGTACGCTTCCAGCTCCTTGTAGTTCGCCGGCGGAAAGTCCTTGCGTGCCAGCAGCGTCATGGGCACATCAACCACCTGCCCGATGTACTCGTAGTCCTTCATCGGATCGAACGAGAGCTTCTTGTACAGCGCCGGGGCGGTCGACATGCCCATGTGGTGGATGAACAGCGTGTAGCCGTTGGGCGCCGCGCGCGCCACTTTGGTGGCGGCAATGGTGCCGCCCGCGCCGACGGTGTTTTCCACCAGCACCGACTGGCCCAGGGACTTGCCCATGGGAATGGCCAGCATGCGCGCCACCACGTCGGTCGGCCCGCCCGCGGCGAAGGGAACCACCAGGGTCACCGGCTTGTCCGGGTAAGGTGTCTGGGCGGCGGCTGGTGCCATGGCGAAGACGGAAAGTGCGGTGAAGCCGGCCGTCACAACGGCGTTGATTCTATGTCTCATGGGGTCATCCTTGGTTCATGGGCCTGGCAAAGCCGGGGCCGCTCGGTGACGGCTTGCCAGCGTCGGGAGTCATCCTGACATCGGTCGCGAGATGAGGCAATGCGAGGAATCCCGACTTTCACCTGACCACAGGCGGCGGCCCGGCGCAGCGCTCATGCGGCCGGCGGCAGCAGTGCCCCCACGCGCGGCCACTCGGCCACGCCCCATAGCGCGTCGACAGCGGCCTGCATTTCGACGGCCGTGGCGCCGCCGCTGAAGGCGGCCAGTCGCAGCGCCTTGGCGGTGATTTCTTCGCGGCTGAGCGTGTTGCCAGGGTCGCCCTTGGGTTCGTCCACCCGGCCGTGCAACTCGCGCCCGTCGGCGGTGTGCACCGTGACCTTGCCAATCCAGCGTTGCGGGTAGGCGGCGTCCACCTCATGATCGAGCTTCATTTCCACGCGGTCGCGCAGGGCGCGGGTGACTTCGTCCTCAAAGTGCTGGGCGAACTCCGTCAGCCCGGCGTGGCCGTAGCGCGCCACCAGCGCCAGCACCGTGCCCATGGAAAACTTGCTCTGGTGCACCGTGGCCGGCTTCACCACCGGGCCGAGCACGTCGATGGCGCCCTGGTGCACATGCGTCACCACGCGGGCCAGGTCGCCGTGCTGCAGGTCGTGCGTGCGCATGACGTGCAGCAGCGCATCGGCGGCAGGGTGCGTATGGCGGCAGGAGGCGTGGTACTTGAACGAGGTCTCTGCCGTGGCCCAGCGCCGGCCCAGACCTGCCGTGAGCTTGAGCGGGCTGGCGTCGCTGGACATGCCGGCGGCCATGCCCTGGGCGCCTTCAAAGATCTCCGCCGCCCCCGTGAAGCCGTCCTTGCCCAGATACGCCGACATCAGGCCGGCGGCGGCGGCGTGCGCGGTGTGCAGCTGCTTGCTGTCGGCGGCCGTGCGCAGGAATTCCCACAGCCCCGCCGACTGCGTGCCGGCCGAGCCGAAGGCGTGCTGCATCTGCCCGGCGTCCAGACCGAGCAGGTTGCCGACGGCCGCGGCGGAGGCCAGCGTGCCGGCCGTGCCGGTGGTGTGGAACACCTTGTAATGCGAGCGGCCCAGGAACTCGCCGACGCGGATGCCGACCTCGTAGCCCGCCACCGACGCCGTCAGCAGCTGCCGCCCGCTGGCGCCGATGGCCTGCGCCACCGCCACGGCGGCGGGAAAGACGACCGTCGCCGGGTGGAACACCGAGCCGTTGTGCACGTCGTCCTGCTCGGCCACGTGCGAGGCCGCCGCGTTGGCCATGGCCGCGAGATAGGGGCTGGTCCATGCGCGTCGGGTGATCACTTCGCTCGGGCCCGCGGCGGGCATGTCGCAGCCGGACGCGGCCTGCGGCCCCATGGCCATGGCGAAGCGCGTGATGCTTTCCACCGGGCGCGAGCCATGGCCGGCCACTGCGGAACCGAACCAGTCCACCAGCAGGTCCTCGGTCTTGCGCACGACGGGCTCGGGAATGGCGTCGAAGCGCAATTGGGCAGCAAAGGCGGCGAGCTGGGCGGTGTGGGAGGTCATCAAGGCGTCCTAATGAATGAAATTGGTTCCAACCCAGCGTGGAATGGTCATATCTTGCTGCATTTTTGTGAGTATTCGAAGCCGGATCAGATCGCCCCAGCGGCGCCCAGCGCGGCGATGGAGGCCTCGCTGAGGCCCAGTTCGCGCAGGATGGCCTCGGTGTGCTGGCCCACCGCAGGCACCGGGTCCATGCGGTAGTCGAAGGCGTTGCTGCGCCCGGGCGGCAGCAGCGCGGGGATGTCGCCGGCCGGCGAGCCCACGCCGACCCAGCGATCGCGCGCCTTGAGCTGCGGGTGCGCCCACAGGCCGGCCATGTCGTTCATGCGGGCGTTGGCGATCTGGGCTTCGTCCAGCCGCGCCACCACCTGCCCGGTACTGAGCTGGCCGAACGCAGCCTGGATCAAGGCCTTCAGCGCCGCGCGGTTCTCATTGCGTTTCGCGTTGGCGTCAAAACGCGGGTCCGTCGCCAGTGTCGCGTCCTGCATCACCACCTCGCAAAACACTTTCCATTCGCGCTCGTTCTGAAGGCCCAGCATCACCGTGCCGCCGTCACCAGCCTCGAACGGCCCGTAGGGGTAGATGCTGGCGTGCGAGGCGGCGGTGCGCGGCGGCGGCGGTGCACCGTCATACGCGTAGTACATCGGGTAGTTCATCCACTCGGCCAGCGATTCGAGCATCGACACGTCGATGTGGCTGCCCTGCCCGGTCTTGCCGCGCAACAGCAGCGCCGACAGGATGCTGGTGTAGGCGTACATGCCGGCCGCGATGTCGGCCACCGAATTGCCGGCCTTGCTGGGCGCCTCGGGCGTCCCGGTGACCGACAGGAAACCGGCCTCGCTCTGGATCAGCAGGTCGTAGGCTTTCTTGTCACGATAGGGGCCGTCGTCGCCATAGCCGGAGATGTCGCAGACGATGAGCCGGGGATGCACCTTGCTCAGGGCCTCGTAGCCCAGGCCCATGCGAGCGGCAGCGCCGGGAGCGAGGTTTTGCACCAGCACATCGGCTTTCTCCAGCAACTGCCTGAGGGCGTCGAGCGCCTGCGGCTGCTTGAGATCGAGCGTCAGGCTCTCCTTGGACCGGTTGGTCCAGACGAAATGCGAGGCCTGGCCCTTGACGCGGGTGTCGTAGGCGCGGGCAAAGTCGCCGGCGCCGGGGCGCTCCACCTTGATCACGCGCGCGCCGAGGTCGGCGAGCTGGCGCGTGCAGAACGGCGCGGCGATGGCATGTTCGAGGGAGACGACGGTGATGCCGTCGAGGGGGCGGGTCATAAATTTCACCTGGTCAGTTGGGGACAGCACAAAGTTCACTGCGTGTCACTCTTGCTCCGTCCCACGAGGTGGACAGCCGACAATCAGTTGGGGACAGAGCAAAGTTCACTTCGTGTAACTCTTGGTCTTTCCCACAAAGTTTCAGAAAGACCTTGGCAAGCCCAGCACATGCTCGGCGATGTAGCTGAAGATCATGTTGGTCGAGATCGGCGCCACCTGGTACAGCCGGGTCTCGCGGAACTTGCGCTCGATGTCGTATTCGCAGGCGAAACCGAAGCCGCCGTGCGTCTGCATGCAGACGTTGGCGGCTTCCCAGCTCGCCTTGGCCGCCAGGTATTTGGCCATGTTGGCCTCGGCGCCGCAGGGCTGGTGGGCGTCAATCAGCTCGCAGGCCTTCCAGCGCATGAGGTTGGCCGCCTCGACCTCGATCCAGGCGTCGGCAATCGGGAACTGAACCCCCTGGTTCTGGCCGATGGGCCGGCCGAACACCTTGCGTTCGCTGGCGTACTTGCGCGCGCGCTCGATGAACCAGTAGCCGTCGCCGATGCACTCGGCCGCGATCAGGGTGCGCTCGGCGTTCAGGCCGTCGAGAATGGTCTTGAAGCCCTTGCCCTCGGGGCCGAGCAGGTTCTCTTCGGGGATCTCCAGGTTGTCGAAGAACAGCTCGTTGGTCTCGTGGTTGACCATGTTGAGGATGGGCTGCACCGTCAAGCCGTTGCCGATCGCCGTCTTGAGGTCGATGAGGAAGCAGCTCAGGCCGTCGGAGCGCTTCTGCACGTCGGCCAGCGGCGTGGTGCGCGCCAGCAGGATCATCATGTCGCTGTGCTGGATGCGCGAGATCCAGACCTTTTGCCCGTTGATGACCCAGCGGCCGTCCTTCTTCACCGCCATGGTCTTGAGCTGGGTGGTGTCGCTGCCGGTCGTGGGCTCGGTCACGCCCATGGACTGGATGCGCAGTTCGCCCGAGGCGATGCGCGGCAGGTACTTCTCCTTCTGCTCCGTGGAGCCGCTGCGCACGATGGCGTTCATCACGTACATCTGGCCGTGGCAGGCGCCGGAGTTGCCGCCGCTGCGGTTGATCTCCTCCATGATCACCGAGGCCTCGGCCATGGACAGGCCCGAGCCGCCGTACTCCTGCGGAATCAGTGCGGCCATCCAGCCGGCCCTGGTCAGCGCATCGACAAAGGCTTCCGGGTAGCCACGGACTTCGTCGACCTTGCGGTGGTATTCGTCGGGGAACCCGGCGCACAGTGCACGCACGGCGTCGCGGATGTCCTGGTAGGCGTCGGGAGTGTGGTTCATGGGGTGATGGGGATGGTGGAGAGCCAGATCGATCGCAGGGCTTGCCCTCAGGCCAGCTGCACGTCGCCTTGCATGGTCAGCCAGCCTTCGTGGTCCTGCGCCCAGACCCGCACCGTGCGCCCGTCTGCCGAGGGCTGGGCGTTCAGGTGGAACGGCTGCAGGTCGAACGTCGGTCGCACGGCCTTGAACTGGAAGCCTTTGACAAAGGCGTCCGGCGCGTGGCGGCGCACCAGATCGACCAGCAGCGTGGCGATCAGCGGACCGTGCACGATCAGGCCGGGGTAGCCCTCGACCTGGGTGACATAACGGCGGTCGTAGTGGATGCGGTGGCCGTTGAAGGTCAGCGCCGAGTAGCGGAACAGCAGCACGTCGTCGGGCACCACCTCGCGCTGCCAGGCGGCGCCGGCCTGCGCCACCACCGGCGGGGGCACGGGGTCGCCCGGCTGGGCCGCCGCCCTGTACACAATGTCGTGTTCTTCTGTCACGCTCAGGCCGCGGGCATTGGTGATCTCGTGCCGGACCCGCACGAACAGCAGGTCGCCGGTACGGCCGGCCTTGTGGGTCACCGATTCGATGCGCGAGGTGCGCTGTACCGCGTCACCCACTACCAGCGGATTGGTCGGGTCCCAGGTCAGACGCCCGCCGGCCCACATGCGCCGCGGCAGCGGCACCGGCGGAAGAAAACCGCCGCGCCGGGCGTGGCCGTCAGGGCCGAGCTCGCTCTGGCGATGTTGCGGCAGGAAATACAGCCAGTGCCATAGCGGCGCAAGCACCGTGCCGGCCTGGGGCGGCGCGTCGTCACGGTCCAGCGTGGCCGACAAACCCCGCACGGGGCCAGCGGTGATGTCGTCGGTCAGGGTTTCGGTGCGCCCGACCCAGCTTTGCAGATGGTCCAGTGTGGCGGCGTCGAGGGTGCGGGTGGATTCGCTCATGGGCTGGAATTGTGCCCCCGCTGCGCGTCGGCGCAATGGGAATTTCGGGGACCCGACCTCGCTCCTTCCATGTCCTGGCTTCGTGATGCCCTAGCATGTGGCCATGCAAGCCGACGCGAACCGGACGCCAGACCGCATCGACGCCCTGCCCGGGCTCGGGCCGAAGTCACGTGACATGCTGGCAGCAGCCGGCATCACCACGCCTGCGCAAATGCAGGCACTGGAAGCCTTGCACGACGACGCGGCAACACCGCAGAGGCCGGCACGCCGTCTTCGCAGCGACCCTGGAAACTCCTCGAACGATAGCGTCACATGACCCTTTCACGCTGGGCTACGGCACAAGTGACTGATAAGCGGGTTCACGCAGGGGTGATCAGGTGAACGCGCTGACGCACGACGCGTTCCGGCACCTGCCCGGACTGCGCGACAAGCTGACACCGGCCGAACAGTCCGCTTTGCGCGTCACGCCGCAGGTGCTGGCGTTCTGGGACGAACGCGCCCGGGCCCAGGGGCGGCCGGCCGACTGGCGCTGGTCGGACCGGCAGATCGAAGCCTCCCGCCAGGCCGCGCTCGGCTGCCTCGACCTGCGCGACGGCCTGTGGGTCTATGGCTATGGCTCGCTGATGTGGGACCCCGGCGTGCACTTTGCCGAGATCCGCCTGGCGGCGCTGGACGGGCATCAGCGCCGCTTCAATTTCCAGACCTCGATGGCACGCGGCACGGTGGAGCAGCCGGCGCTCATGCTCTCGCTGCAGGCCTGCACGGGCTGCTGCCAGGGTCTGGCGATCCACCTCGCGGCCGAGCGGGCCGAGGCCGAACTGGAAATATTGTGGCGGCGCGAAATGATCCGCGGCGCCTACCGCCCGGTGATGCTGCCGGTGGCCACGCCGCAAGGCAAGATTTCAGCGCTGGTGTTCACCAGCAATCCCTCGCACCCCGAGTACGTGGGCGAGCTGCCGCTGCCCGACACCGCCGCCATCATCGCCCGTGCCAGCGGCGTGATGGGTTCCAACCGCGCCTACCTCGAGCAGATGGCACACCAGCTCCAGACCCTGGACATCCACGACGACTACGTCATGCGCCTGCTGCGCTTGGTGCAGGACTGCGGCGGCGGGTGATCGCGCGCTCAGGGGGCAGCGACCAGCGCCTGCAGCACCCCTGGCGCGAAGTGCTGCTCCACGAAATCTGCCAGCCCGTCGAACACACTGTCGAGCGTCGGCACGGCGGCGCCGAACAGGGCTTGCAGGATCGAAGGGTCTTCGAACAGGCCGTGCAGGTACAGGCCCAGGACGTTTCCCGCGGCGTTCTGCCAACCCAGCGGCTGCGCCTGCGGGCCGGTCAGCGCCACGCGGGCAAGGTCGCCGGCGGCGGCCATCGCGGGGTGCTGGGCGGTCTGGCCATGGTGGATTTCATAACCCAACATGGTCACGCCCGAAAGCGCCGCCCACGCGCCGGTGAGGGCCCCGAATTGGGCATTCGTGCGTTGCACGGTCTTGTCCAACTCGAACAGCGTGACCAGCGGCAACAGCCCCAGACCGGGCGCGTTGCCATCGATGCCGTGCGGGTCGATCAGCGCCTCGCCCAGCATCTGCAGGCCGCCGCAGATGCCCAGCACCGCCCCGCCCTGTGCGGCATGCGCCGCGATCGCGCGGTCCAGGCCTTGGGCGCGCAGCCAGGCCAGGTCGCTGCTGGTGTGTTTGGAGCCGGGCAGGATCACCCAGTCGGCGCCCGCCAGGTCGGCCGGGCCACGCGCCCATTTCAGATGCACGCCGGGCACGTCGTTCAGCGGCTGAAACTCGTCGAGGTTGCTGATGCGCGAGGTGGCAACGACGGCGATGGTCCTGGCGACCACGCCTTGGAATTCGGGGCGGGCATGAAACAGGCCATCTTCCTCCGGCAGGCCATGCTGCCACCACATCGGCAGCACGGCCACCGTCGGCACACCGGTCAGGTCCTGCAGCATCTGCGGGCCGGGTGCCAGCAGCGCCGCGTCACCACGAAACTTGTTCAGCACAAAGCCTTTGATGCGCGCACGATCGGCCTCGGGCAGCAGCGCCCAGGTGCCGTAGAGGTGGGCAAAGGCGCCGCCGCGGTCGATGTCGGTGACCAGCAGGCACGCGGCGTTGCAGTGCCGGGCCACGCGCAGGTTCACGACGTCGCAGTCGGCCAGGTTGATCTCGGCGGGTGAGCCGGCGCCCTCGATGACCACGACGTCGTACTCCGCGCGCAGGGCATCGAGCGCGGCGGTGATGGCCGGCCAGACGTGGCTGCTGCGTTCACGCCAGGGCATCGCCCCCAGGTCGCCGCGGACCTGCCCCAGCAGCACGACCTGGCTGTGCGTGTCGGACTCGGGCTTGAGCAGCAGCGGGTTCATGCGCACGTCGGGCTCGGCGCCCGCGGCCAGTGCCTGGAAGAACTGCGCCGATCCGATCTCACCCTCCCCCACCACCCGCGCGTTGTTGCTCATGTTCTGCGCCTTGAAGGGCGCGACCCGCAGGCCCTGGCGGGCGTAGTGGCGGCACAGCGCGGTGGCCAGCCAGCTCTTGCCGGCACCGCTGGTGGTGCCGAGCACCATCACACAGCGGGCGGGAGGTCTGGAGGCCATGTTCTATTGTTTACGGAAGTGGCGGCTACTTCGGCAGCGCCACCCACTGCCCCGCCAGCGGGTGGATGGCGATGCGGTCTTCGAACACCTGCTCCAGCGCGCGGTGCGTGGCCGCTTCGGCGCAGGCGCCCTGCCAGGCGAGCTGGCCCTGCGACAGGATCACCAGCTCGTCGGCATGCAACGCCAGCGAGATTTCATGCAGCACGCTGACCACCGTGCGCCCCGCAGCGACCTGCTCGCGCACCATGCGCAACCAGTCGGCCTGGTGCGGCGGGTCGAGGTTGGCCAGGGGTTCGTCCATGAGCAGCACCTGTGCCTGCACGGCCAGCGCGCGGGCCAGCAGCACGCGCTGGCGCTCGCCGCCGGAGAGCTGGCCCAGCGGGCGCTCGCGCCAGTCCCAGGCCTGCGTGGCGCGCAGCGCTTGCTCCACCGCGGCGTGGTCGGCCGCGCTGGGCGCCGCGAGCCAGGCCTGGTGCGGCAGGCGGCCGAGCATCGCCACGTCCCAGGCGCTCAGGTCTTCGGCCGAGCCTTCGCTCTGCCCGAGCCAGGCCAGCTGCCGGGCCCGTTGCCGGCCCGACAGGGCCTGCATCGGCGAGCCGAGCAGACGCACCTCGCCGGTGTGGGGCAACAGCCCGGCCAGCACCTTGAGCAACGTGGATTTGCCCGCGCCGTTGGGCCCGACGATGCAGGTCCAGCGCCCCGCCGGCAGGGAGAGGTCGAGCCCGTGCAGGATTTCGACGCCACCCAGCGCCGCACGCACGCCCAGCGTCTGCAAAGCCACGGCGCTCACACCGCCCCCTTGGCGCCGCGACCGCGGTGCATCAGCCACAGCAGGTAGCCGCCGCCCAGCACCGCGGTGAGCACGCCCACCGGCAACTCCTGCGGCGCAATCCAGCTGCGCGCCAGCAGATCGGCCGCCAGCAGCAGCACGCCACCGGCCAGCGCCGACAGCCCCACCAGCCGGGCATGGGTGGTTCGGACCACCGAGCGCACCAGGTGCGGCGCGGCGAGCCCGACAAAGGCGATCAGGCCGGTCTGCGCCACCGCGGCCCCGGTGGCCAGGGCCATGACGGCCACCAACGCCAGCCGCAAGGGCCCCAGCGGCAGGCCCAAGCTGCGCGCCGTGGCCTCGCCCAACGTGAGGCCGTCCAGCACCGGGCTGACGGTCCATGCGGTGGTCAGGCACAGCACGAAGGCGATGCCCATCGGCACGCAGGCCGGCCATCCGACAAACCCTGTGGAGCCGAGCAGGAAGGCCTGCATGGCCGGCATCGTCTCGGGCACCATCAGCGTGACCAGCGAGCCCAGGGCCCCCAGCACCACGCCGACGATCACCCCGGCCAGCAGCAGGCGAAGCGTGTGCTGCACGCCGCGCGCCAGCGCCAGTGTCAGCAGCACCGCCGCCATGGCACCGACGAAGGCCGCGCCGGTCAGCCCCAGCGTGGTCAGCCAGGACGCCGCCAGCGGGCTGGCCCCGAACAGCGCCAGGGCCAGCGCCACGCCCAGCGACGCGCCCGAGGCGCTGCCGAGCAGAAACGGATCGGCCAGCGGGTTGCGGAACAGGCCCTGCGCCACCGCACCCGCCAGGCCCAGCAGCGCGCCGGCCAGCCAGGCGCCCAGGGTGCGCGGCAGGCGGATGTCGATCACGATCTGCCAGGCGGCCGGGTCGCCGGCAAGTTTGCGGATGCTGGCCCATCCCGTGCTGCCCACGCCGGCACCGATGCCCATCAGCAGGACGGACAGCCCCAGCAGCACCACCGCCAGCCAGGCGGCGCGCCGGTGGACGCGGGCCATCGGGCTCACCGGGGCCCTCCACCCGACGGGTATGTGGCGCGGGCGTGCCCCCTGGGTTTCATGGCCGGCCGCTGGGTGCCACGGTGGGCAAGGTGGGCGCGCGGCTGGCCAGGCAGGCGGCCATCAGCCGTGCCGCCTCGGCCAGGCGCGGGCCGGCGCGCACCAGGATGTCGGCCTGCGCGGGCGGGAACACGCACACCCGCTGCTCGCGCACCGCACGCAGGGCCGCCCAGCCGGGGCGGCCGGCCAGGCCGGTGAAGTGTTCATCGCCGATCATGATGACGTCGGGGTCGGCCTTCACGACGAACTCGGGGTTCAGTTTGGGGAACGGGCCCAGGTTGCCCGGCACGATGCTGCGCGCGTCCAGCCGGGCGAGCATTTCACCGATGAAGGAGGCCTCGCTGGCCGCATAGGGCCCGCTGCCCACTTCGAAATAGACCCGAGCGCCGCGCGAGCGCGGCGGGATCGATTGCGCGATCGTGCCCAGCGCGGTCTCGATGCGGAACCAGACGCGCTGGGCGTCCGCGTCGGGCAAGCCCAGCACGCGCCCCACCTGCGCCAGCACCCGGCGCACGTCGGCCATGTTGCGCGGCTCCAGCGCCACCACCTTGATGCCCAGCGCCTCCAGCCGGGCCGCGGCGCGGGTGGACGTTGCCAGCAGCACCAGGTCGGGCTTGAGCGCCACCACGGCCTCGATGCTGGGGTCGAGCCCGCCGCCGACGCGCGGCAGCGACGCCATGCTCGCGGGCCAGTTGGAGTAGCGGTCCACTCCGACCAGCCGGGGGCACTGGCCGAGTTCGCACACGGTTTCGGTCAGCGAGGGCAGCAGGGAGACGATGCGCTGCGGCGGCGCGGCCAGCGTGACCGTGATGCCCCGGTCATCGGTGAGCTGCACCGCCAACGCGGGCAGCGCGACGCCGAGTGCGAGGGCGACGTACGCCACCCGCGCCAGGGCTGCCCAGCGTCCCGCCCGTCCCAACACCGGTTGCCGTGAAATCTGCGCAGCAACTTCATTTTTGATAGCAAACAATGACTCAAACACGCTGGGAAGGTGCCAATTTTTCATGAAAACCCCCGGTACAGGCCTTCTCGCGGTGGCGGGGCGTTCATCCATGGCGTTCGCTCCAGTCCTGAATGATGCGATGCAGCTGCGCCACCCCGTCCGTCAGCGCCGCCGGGCCCGGCTGCAGGATGTCGGCCGACTTGATCTCGAACAGCTGGCCATCCCTGACCGCGTTCATGGTCTGCCAGCCCGGGCGGGCGGCCACCTTCTCGGGCCGGAATTTCTTGCCGCACCAGGAGCCGATGACGATGTCGGGGCAGCGCCGCACGATCTCCGACGGGTCGGCAATGATGCGGTTCTTGCCCAGCGGCTCGCTGGCCAGCTCGGCAAAGCAGTCGTCGCCACCGGCGATGCCGACCAGCTCCGACACCCAGCGGATGGCGCTGATAGGCGGCTCGTCCCATTCCTCGAAATACACGCGCGGCCGCCGTGGCAGTCGCGATGCGGCGGCTTCAATTGCTTGCAGGCCGGCGCGCATCGCCTCGATCCGCACCAGTCCCTGCTCCGCCTGCCCCACCATCGCGGCCACCTGGTAGAGCATCGAAAAAATCTCCGCCACGCTGCGCTGGTTGAACACGGTGACCTGCACGCCGTGGCGGATCAGCGCAGCCGCAATGTCGGCCTGCAGGTCGGAAAAGCCGAACACGCAGTCCGGCTCCAGCGCCAGGATCGCATCGATCTTTGCGCTCAGAAACGCGCTGACCCGCGGCTTTTCCTGGCGCGCCCGCCGGGGCCGCACCGTGTAGCCCGAGATCCCGACGATGCGCGCCTGCTCGCCCAGCAGGTAGAGCCACTCGGTGGTCTCCTCGGTCAGGCAGACGATGCGCCGGGGCACCCAGCCGTGCGCTCCCGGCTCGGGCGTCCTTGCACCACTCTGGGCTGGGTCGGGGGCGGCATTCGGGTCGGACATGGCGAGGCGCGTGCAGGCGATGGGCTTACTTCTGGTTCCAGACGATACCCGCATAAGCGCCGATGCCGGGCTGGCTGTAGCCCCAGGCGGTCTGGTACTTGCGGTCGAACAGATTGTCGATGCGCCCCGTAAGGGCGATTTCCGGGCTCACGGCATAACGCACGGTGACGTTCGTGACCGAGTAGGCGGGCAACATGGGATTGAGGGCGGTGTCGGGCCGCTTGCCCGTGTAGGCGACGTTCGCGCCGAACAGCCAGGCGCCCCAGGGCAGGTTGATCCCGACCGACGCCATCTGGCGCGCGCGCCGAGGTAGCCAGACGCCGGTGCTGTCGTCCACCGGATCCTGCGCCGTCAGGCTGGCGCGCACGTCCGCCGCGGAAAGCTTGCCGTTGAAGCTGACTTCCAGGCCCTTGTTGGTGGCCTTGGTGACATTTTCGAACCGGAAGGTGTTGAAGTCGTACAGCATCAGGTTATCGGTCTGCGTGCTGAACAGGGTGGCGCGCATGACCTGGGGCCCCTCGGCCCATTGAAGGCCCAGCTCACCGGAGCGCGCGGTCTCGGGCTGCAGCTGCGGGTTGCCCGAGAACGGGTCGTAGAGGTAGCCCAGCGGCGGCAGGTTGAACGCCGACGACACGGTGGCGATGAGCTTCCATGCGGGCGTGAGCTGGTAGCCGTATCCCGCGTAACCGGTGGTCTGCGAGGCCATGCCACTGACGGCGTCGTTGCGCACGTTCAGCTGCAGGGCGTGCGGGCCGCTCGTTCCTGAGACGCCGGCAAACAGCGCGGTCACGCCGCGCGAGGTGTTGAGCGTGGTCGCATAGCTGTCGGACGTATCGATGGATTGCAGCTGGCGCTCGGCCCCGGCGGTGAGCTGCCAGAGGCCCAGCGCGACCGTGTTGGTCCAGTTCAGCGTGCGGCTGCGCGAGGTGGACTGGCTGTCGTACGGATAGGCGGTGAACGTGGCGTCGTACATCGATTTCTCGCGTCCCTGGCTGTAGGTCAGCTCGCTGCGCCAGTCGGCGGTGATCTGGTTGTGGCTATAGAGCGACCCGTTGCCCAGCGCACTGCTGCCCTTGTAAACATCGGTGGCGCTGCCCCAGCCGCCGCCATCGGTGTCGAACCGGCCTTGCGTGCCCTGCGCGCGAAAGCCAATGGTCTGCCCCGGCGCCAGCAGGTGCGAGACCGAGAGGTTGACGTTGACGTTGCGGTAGCCATCGAGATCCGGGTTCTCGCCCGGATGCTGCGCCACGTCGATGGCCGAGATGCCGGTGGTGCGGTGCCCGCCAATGCCCAGCGCAAAACGGGTGTCGCCGACCTGCCCACCCACGCCTGCGGCCGCGCGCACTGTGTTGAAGGAGCCGGCCTCCAGCTGCGCGTAGCCGGCCGGCTTGCCCTGCCCCTTGCGCGTGAAGAGCTGGATCACGCCGCCCACGGCACCGCTTCCATAGATGGCCGAGACGTTACCGCGCACGATCTCCACCCGCTCGATCGAGTCGAGCATGATGTGCTCCAGGCTCACGGTGCCAGTGGTGTCCTGCTTGGTCAACGGCACGCCGTCGATCATGACCAGCACCTGCGTTGCTGCACTGCCG
Organism: Candidatus Skiveiella danica; assembly: GCA_016721925.1. Lineage (GTDB taxonomy): Bacteria > Pseudomonadota > Gammaproteobacteria > Burkholderiales > Burkholderiaceae_C > Skiveiella > Skiveiella danica. Next base: position 385,325 of record JADKHE010000002.1, on the reverse strand, counting down.
CGCAGGAACAGGCTGGTGGCGCTTCCGCGCCCACCGTTCTGCACCGACTGGAAGCCGGCCTCGCCCGCCAGCAGCGAGGCCAGGTCGACCGCCTGGGACCGCTCGATGGCGTCGCGCCCGATGACGGTGGTGTGGGGCAGCGCGTCGGTCAGCAGCTGCTCCGAGCGATTGGCCGTGACCACGGTCTCGCGAAGTTCGGAGGCTGGTGCCGAGGTCTGGGCCAAGGCGGGAAAGGCAGCGCTGAGCGCGATGGACAGCGCGGCCATGCGCGGGTGGGAAAACGAAGGCGTCATGTTGAACCGGATTGACAGGTGTCCTTACCGGCATCCCCGCCAGTACCTGGACGAAAAGGCCGCTCCGGCTGCGGTTGCAGCAAGACGACCACCGAGTTGGCCGGTATCCGGGCTGATGGAGCGACTCTCAACGCCTTCCCAGTCGCCGGTTCAGGGCGTCCAGTGGCGGTGTGCTGAAAGCGGAATCAGGGTTGATTCGTCCACTTACCGTTGCGGGGGCAGCGCAGGTTAGGTCGGTTCCGAAGGAACCTTCCCCCCTGCTTCCCGTTGAACTGCGGCATGTGAACCACACCGCGAGCACCAACGCCGCAGATTGTAGCGGCCGGGCTTGCGCAAACCCTACAATCCGGGATCAACCTCCTGTGCCCATGGCGAACCCGTCCCAGATCGAACAGATTACCGAACGCGTTGACCGCTTGCTCGTGCGTTACGAAGAGCTGCAGCGAACCAACGCCTTGCTGGCACAGCAGGTCGCCTCACTGACCAACGAGCGCGACTCGCTGAAATCGCGCCTGAATGCGGCGCGTGCACGGATTGACGCCTTGCTGGAGCGTCTGCCTGAAGCGGCTTCGCCGAAAGACACCGCATGAAGCAGATCGAAGTCCAGATCCTCGGCCAGGGCTATCTGCTGGGTTGTCCCGAAGGCGGCGAATCGCGCTTGCTGGAGGCCGTGGAGCGCGTGGACACCGCCATGTGCCGCATCCGCGATGCCGGCAAGATCCGCGCACGCGACCGCATCGCGGTGCTGGCCGCACTGAACCTCGCCTTTGATCTGGCCGACCGCAGCATGGCCGAGCTTCAAGCCCGCCGGGATCAGCCCGCACCGATGCCCCCTGCTGCGACAACGGTCGCCACCAGCGACGATGCGCAACTGACCTCCTTACTGCAACGCCTGGACCGTTGCCTGGGCGACGACGGCCAGTTGCTCTGACGCCGGCCACAGCGCTTGGCGACGCAGCGCCACTGGGCCTACAATGGACCCGTCTGCGGTGCATGCCGGGCTTTATATTTCCTTGAACCAATGCTCATTGAGCCCGGGCTTGGAACATCCCCTGGTGAGCGTGATCATCTCGCGTCAGATGAACCCAACGCCAGGTTGACCTAGCCCACCTGAACCCCGGTTCAGGATGCCGGTCCGGTGGCACTCGCAGACGCCTTATTCCCCCATCGCCAGCCTTGTCGCTGGCGTTTTCTTTTTGAAATCGAACCGGGCTGCCCATGATCCCCGAACCCTTGCTGATCCTTGAGCTGGCCCTGCTCGGCACCTGCACCGGTTTTCTGGCCGGCTTGCTGGGCATCGGTGGCGGCATGCTGATGGTGCCGTTCATGACCTTCATTCTGTCGTCCAAAGGTTTCCCGGCGGACTACACCGTCAAGATGGCGGTGGCCACGTCGCTGGCGACGATCTGCTTCACCTCGCTTTCTTCCGTGCGGGCGCATCACCAGCGTGGCGCGGTGTTGTGGCCCGTTGCCCGCCTGCTGGCGCCAGGCATCCTGGTCGGGTCGGCGCTGGGGGCCCAGATCGCCGTGGCTTTGCCCGGCAAGGTGCTTGGCGTGCTTTTCGCGCTGTTCGTGGGCTTCTCGGCGACCCAGATGTTTCTGGACCGCAAGCCCAAACCCACGCGGACCCTGCCCGCAGGACCCGGGATGTTTACGATGGGCGGATTGATCGGCATGCTGTCGGCCCTGGTGGGCGCGGGTGGCGCCTTCATCTCCGTGCCCTTCATGACCTGGTGCAACGTGAAGATCCACAACGCCGTAGGCACCTCGTCGGCGCTCGGATTCCCGATCGCGCTGGCCGGAACCCTGGGATACGTCTGGGCCGGCATCGGCATGCCGCAAATGCCGGCTGGCTCGGTCGGCTACATCTACCTGCCGGCGCTGGTAATCATCTCAATCGCGAGCATGGCGATGGCCCCATTGGGCGCGCGAACCGCGCACCGCATGGACATCCGCCCGCTCAAGAAAGTTTTTGCCACGGTCCTCTACGGTCTGGCTGCCTACTTTCTGCTGCGTTGAGGTGTCGATTGCGCCGCGGTCAACTGCGGCAAACCCTAGTCAACAAAGGCATGAAATTGCCCCCCATTTATCATCGGATACTGAATAATCTGTCGGCGAAACCCATCCACCCGCTCAAACCATCTCCAGGGAGACAGACAGTGCGCCTTTTCAATCGCTTCTCACGTTCACGCAGAATTCACCTGCTGGGCCTTGCCTTCGGCCTTGCTGCGGCCGTACCGGTCCAGGCTGCCTCCTGGGAACCGACAAAGACCGTTGAGTTCATTGTCCCGGCCGGCACCGGGGGCGGCGCAGACCAGATGGCGCGACTGATTCAGGGCATCGTGACGAAGAACAAGCTCATGAAGTCGTCGATGGTAGTGGTCAACAAGGGCGGCGGCGCGGGCGCCGAAGGGTTCCTGGACATCAAGAACAGCAAAGGCGACGCCCACAAGATCGTCATCACGCTCTCCAACCTGTTCACCACGCCGCTGGCCACCGGCGTACCGTTCAGCTGGAAAGACATGACGCCCGTGGCGATGCTGGCGCTCGACGAATTCGTGCTCTGGGTCAACGCGGAGACGCCCCACAAGAGCGCGCAGGACTATCTCGGGGCGGCCAAGGCCGCAGGCGGCAAGCTCAAGATGGGCGGCACGGGCTCCAAGCAGGAAGACCAGATCGTCACGGCGCTGGTCGAGAAATCCGCCGGAGTGAAATACATCTATGTGCCCTACAAGGGCGGGGGTGAAGTGGCTGTGCAGCTGGTCGGCAAACACGTGGACTCGACTGTCAACAACCCGATCGAGGCGGTCGCCCAATGGCGCGGCGGAAAGCTCAGGCCCCTGTGTGTCTTCGACGGCAAGCGTCTGCCGTACAAGGAGAAGATTGCCGACAAGGCCTGGGGTGATATTCCCACCTGCAAGGAAAGTGGACTGGATGTTGAGTACGTCATGTTGCGCGGTATCTTCATGCCGCCCGACGTCAAGCCGGAGCAGATCGCTTTTTACGTCGATCTGATGCAGAAAGTGCGCGCCACGCCCGAGTGGAAGAAATTCATGGATGAAGGCGCCTTCAATCAGACCTTCATGACCGGCGCAGAGTTTGCCAAGTGGGTGGCTAATGAAGAAATCCGCCACCGCCTGCTGATGCAGGAAGCCGGATTCGTCGCCAAATAGGCGCTGCGCGCAGCCCCCCGGGCCGCAAGGCGCGGGAGCCCGCATTTCCCATGCCCCCCGCGACAAGTCGCGCCAACCGCCTTTGCATTGCCATGACACAACACGATCCGGATGACGGCCACGGCCGCTCACCCACCGCCGCGACCCGGCGGACATTGGAAATCATTACGGCCTTCGCTTTCATGCTGGTGGGCAGCCTGGTGATGTGGGACAGCCAGCGCATCGGCGCCGGCTGGACCGAAGAGGGTCCCCAAAGCGGCTACTTTCCGTTCTACATCGGCCTGCTGATGAACATTGCCAGCCTCATCAACCTGCTGAAGGCTTTGCGCGCCAACCGGGAAATTCCATTTGTGTCGCGGGCCGAGATCCGGCTTGTCCTGGCGATCTTCCTGCCGAGCCTGGTGTACGTGGGCTTCATGCAGTGGATCGGACTGTATGTGGCCTCCGCGGTGTTCATCGCGGTCTTCATGCGCTGGCAGGGAAAATTCAGCGTGCTGAAGTCAGGACTGACAGGCGTCATCGTGTCGGTGATCTTGTTCGGGATGTTTGAAATCTGGTTCAAGGTGCCGCTGATCAAAGGGCCGATCGAGGCCGCTCTGGGATACTGACCATGGACGAAGTACAAGCACTGTTCCAGGGGTTTGCGGTTGCGTTGTCGCCCGTCAATATCGGCCTGATGTTCGTCGGCATCCTGCTGGGCGTCTTGATCGGGGTGTTGCCGGGCTTGGGCGGGGCCAATGGCGTGGCGATCCTGCTGCCGCTGACCTTCAGCATGAACCCGACGTCCGCCATCATCATGCTGTCGTGCATCTACTGGGGTGCACTGTTCGGCGGCGCGATCACCTCGATCCTGTTCAATATCCCGGGCGAACCCTGGTCCGTGGCCACGACCTTCGATGGCTATCCGATGGCTCAGCAAGGTCAGGCCGCCCAGGCGCTGACCGCCGCATTCACCTCGTCGTTCATCGGGGCATTGGTCGCGGTGCTGATGATCACGTTTACCGCTCCGCTGGTGGCGAAGTTCGCGCTCAAGTTCGGGCCGCCCGAGTTTTTTGCGGTCCAGCTGCTGACGTTCTGCAGCTTCGTGGGCATGAACAAGGGAGCCCCCTGGAAGACGCTGGCGGCGATGTTCCTGGGCTTCACGCTGGCTGCGATCGGCATGGACAACGTGACCGGCCAGTTGCGCCTGACCTTCGGCTTTGAACCGCTGATGAAGGGCTTTGATTTCCTGATCGCGGTGATCGGTCTGTTCGGTATCGGCGAGATCCTGGTCACCATGGAAGAAGGGCTTTCCTTCAAGGGCAAGTCAGCCAAGATTGACGCCAAGGTCGTTCTGGAGACCTGGAAGAAACTGCCACGCTACTGGGCGACCTACCTGCGCAGTTCCCTGGTGGGCTGCTGGATGGGGATCACGCCCGGCGGCGCGACCCCCGCGTCGTTCATGGGCTATGGCATCGCGAAACGCTTTTCCCCCAATGGCAAGAACTTCGGCAAGGGCGAGGTCGAAGGCGTTCTGGCACCAGAGACGGCCGCCCACGCCGCTGGCACCGCGGCCCTGTTGCCCATGCTGACGCTGGGCATTCCGGGTTCACCGACGGCCGCTGTGCTGCTGGGCGGTTTGCTGGTGTGGGGGCTGCAGCCCGGTCCGCTGCTGTTTGTCGAGCAGAAGGACTTCGTCTGGGGGCTGATTGCCAGCATGTACCTGGGCAACATCGCCGGGCTCATCGTGGTACTGCTCACCGTGCCCTGGTTCGCGGCCATCCTGCGCATCCCGTTTGCCATCATCGCCCCGGTGATTCTGGTGATCTGCGCCGTAGGCGCCTACACGGTCCACGGCTCGATGTTCGACGTCTGGCTCATGCTGGTGTTTGGCGTCATGGGCTATGTGTTCAAGAAGCTCAACTATCCGCTGGCGCCACTGGTGCTGGCACTGGTGCTCGGCGACATGGCCGAAAACGCCTTCCGCCAGTCGCTGCTGGGTTCGGGTGGCAGCCTCATGGTGTTCGTTTCCAACCCGCTGGTAGCCAGCATCACCGGTCTGGCCATGGTGATGCTGTTCTGGCCCTTCGTTGGCCAACTGCTGGGCAAGCTGAGAAGACGACCGAAGGATATCGACGATGACGATGTGGTTGAGGTTTGATTGCGACGGCAGAGCGGGCTTTGGCACGCTGGACGGTGATTTCGTCGACGAACACGAAGGCGATCTGTTCGGTGAGCCGCTGCGGACCGGCCGGCGTTTCGCGCTGTCCGACGTCAAGATCACCCTGCCCTGTCGCCCCTCCAAGTTCCTGGCCTTGTGGAACAACGATCATGCGCAAGCGGAAAGACAGGGACTGTCAATCCCCGAAGAGCCGCTGTATTTCATCAAGGCAGGCAGCAGTTACCTGGCCCATGGCCAAACCATCGAAACTCCGCCCGGTTACGACGGTCGGGTCGTCTATGAGGGCGAACTCGGCCTGGTGATAGGAAAGGTCGGCCGCAACCTGAATCTTGAAGAAGCGGAGCAGGCGATCTTTGGTGTGACCTGCGTCAACGACGTCACGGCGATCGACCTTCTGAACAAGGACCCCAGCTTTGCCCAATGGACGCGTGCCAAAGGCTACGACACCTTCGGCGTCTTTGGTCCGGCCATTGTCACCGGACTCGACGTCCGGACACTTCGGGTCCGCACACTGGTAAACGGCCGCGAGCGTCAGAATTTCCCCTGCAGCGGCATGATCTTTTCACCGGCGCAAATCGTCAGCGCCATCTCCCGCTGCATGACCCTGATGCCCGGCGACCTGATCGCCTGCGGCACGTCTTCGGGTGTGCTGCCCATGAAGCCAGGAACCGTGGTCGAGGTGATCATCGATGGCGTCGGCACCCTGCGCAATACTTATGGGCCCGCCCCATCATTAACAGACCCATCAACGGAAGCCCCACCATGAGAATTTGTGTCGTAGGCGCCGGTGCCATCGGCGGCATGCTCGGCGTGAAGCTGGCGCTCAGCGGTCATGACGTCACGCTCATCCTCAGGGGTGCCAACCTCGAGGCCGTTCGGCAAAATGGCTTGAAGCTGATCGAGGAAGGTGGCAAGGAACTGCTGGCTCGACCCGCACGCGTGACCTCGGTCATTGCTGAGGCCGGGGTGCAGGATGTCGTCATCCTCGGCATGAAAGCCCATCAGGTGGCCGCGATCGCCGCCGAGTTGCCCGCGATCATGCATGAAAGGACCCGGGTGGTCACCATGCAGAACGGCATTCCCTGGTGGTATTTCCACAAGTTGCCGGGGGCCTGGGAGGGCACGCCCATCAGGGCCGTTGATCCCGATGGGGTGATTGCGCAGTCCATCGCCGTCGATCGCGTCATTGGCAGTGTGGTCTACCCGGCCAGCGAAGTCATTCAACCCGGCATCATCAAGGTCATCGAGGGCAATCGTTTTACGCTGGGCGAACTCGATGGCGGCGACACGCCATCCATTCGAGAAATTGCCGATGCCTTCAAGACCGCGGGTTTCAAGGCACCGATTTCTCGCGACATCCGCTCCGAAATCTGGCTCAAAGTCTGGGGCAACCTGAGCTTCAATCCCATCAGCGCCCTGACCCACGCGACGCTGGAAGACATCTGCCTGTATGCCCCGACCCGGGAGCTGGCCGCCGCGATGATGCGGGAGGCCCAGACGATCGGCGAGGCACTCGGCGTGCAGTTCAAGGTCAGCCTGGAAAAGCGGATTGCGGGTGCGCAGGCCGTCGGTCAGCACAAGACCTCCATGCTGCAGGACGTCGAACAAGGTCGACCGCTGGAACTGCAGGCGCTCGTCGCTTCGGTCATGGAACTCGGACGCATCACCCAGAAGCCGACACCCACCATCGATGCCGTGTACGCGCTGACCAGTTTGCTGGCCAATACGCTTCAGCAACACAAGGCAACGCTACGCCTGGCTTGAATCACAATTCAATACCCCCTTTCTGAACTTCGAACGACCCATCATGACCGCCTTCACCACACTTTCCGAGATGATTGCCCGCCAGCGCTCTGACGCCATCGCAATCACCGCCCCCTCTGCCAAGCCCCTGAGCTACGGCGCATTGAATGCCCTCGTGGGCCGCACCGTTCAGACGCTGAACGGGCTGGGTATTGGCCGCGGGGACCGCGTCGGCCTGGTCTTGCCCAATTGCCCGGAAATGGCCACCGCCTTCGTGGCCGTGGCCGGCGCGTGCACATGCGCTCCGCTCAACATGGCCTACCGGGCTGATGAGTTCGAGTTCTACTTGAGCGATCTGAACGCCAAAGCCTTGATCGTGGCGCAGGGCAGCGAGACACCGGCCCGTGCCGTGGCCGCCAAACTGGGCATCGCGGTGATCGAGCTGCTGGCTCATCCCGAACGAGGCGCGGGTGATTTTGAGCTTGTTGCATCGGCTGGTGCACCCGCATCGCCTGCAGAGCAAGGCGGGCCCGCGACGACCGACGACGTGGCGCTGATCCTGCACACCTCTGGCACCACGTCGCGACCCAAGATCGTGCCTCTGTCGCACCGCAACGTGTGCGCTTCAGCGCGCAACATCAGCCAGACGCTGCAACTCACGGAGTCCGACATTGAGTTGCACATCATGCCGCTGTTCCACATCCACGGGCTGATTGCCGGGGTGCTGGCACCGATGGCCGTTGGCAGCCAGATCTTCGTGACACCAGGCTTCAATGCGCTGAAGTTTTTTGGCTGGATGAAGGAGTGCAAACCCAGCTGGTACACCGCGGTGCCGACCATGCACCAGACCATTCTTTCGCGCGCGGGCGGCAACGCCGACGTGATCCGCGACAACCCCTTGCGCTTCATCCGCTCGTCGTCATCGTCCATGCCGCCGCAGGTCATTGCCGAGCTTGAGCAGGTGTTCAAGGCCCCGCTGATCGAGTCCTACGGCATGACCGAAGCCGCACATCAGATGGCCAGCAACCCGCTACCGCCGGCCAAACGCATCCCAGGTTCGGTGGGCCTGGCTGCCGGGCCCGAAGTCGCCATCATGGACAACGCTGGCAACCTGCTGCCGCCCGACAACATCGGTGAAATCGTGATTCGCGGCGAGAACGTCACCGCCGGCTACGAAAACAATCCCAAGGCCAACGCCGAGGCCTACACCCACGGCTGGTTCCGCACCGGCGACCAAGGCACGCTGACGCCGGACGGCTACCTGACGCTGACCGGTCGCCTCAAGGAAATCATCAACCGGGGGGGGGAAAAAATTTCTCCGCGGGAAGTTGACGAGGTGCTGATGGACCACCCCGCCGTGGCCCAGGTCGTGACCTTCGCGATGCCGCACGCCAAGCTTGGTGAAGACGTTGCCGCTGCCGTGGTGCTGCGCGAGGGCATGGCGCTGACCGAGCGCGAGCTGCGCGACTTTGCAGCGACGAAGCTGGCCGACTTCAAGGTGCCGCGCAAGATCCTGTTCCTGGCCGAGATCCCCAAGGGTGCGACCGGCAAGCTCCAGCGCATTGGCCTGGCCGAGAAGCTCGGCCTGACCGGTTGAACGCGGCCAGTTGCCGCCCGGCCCGGTGGGTCAGGCGTCCACCTTGACGTTGGCCGCCTTGGCCACCTGCGCCCACTTTTGCTGTTCGTCCTTGATGAAGCTGGCGAACTTCTCGATGGAGCCGCCGCCATCCTCGGCGCCGTACTGCTCCATCTTTTCCTGCACGTCGGGCATCGCCAGCACCTTGTTGACGTCTTCGTTCATGCGCTGGGCCATGGCGGGCGGCATCTTGCCGGGGCCCATCAGGCCGTACCACACCGTGGCCTCAAAACCGGGAAAACCCGATTCGGCCATCGTCGGGACATTGGGGTAGCTCTTTGCACGTTTGAGCCGCGTCTGCGCCAGCGCAACCACCTTGCCACTCTTGACGAAGGGCGTGGCCGAGGTCATGGTCTCGAAACAGTAATTGACCTGGCCGCCGATCAGGTCGGTCAGCGCGGGCGCTGAACCCCGGTAGGGCACATGCAGCGCAAAGATCTGGGCACGCAGCTTGAACATTTCCAGCGCGAAGTGCTGGGCAGAGCCTCCCCCGGCCGAGGCAAAGCTGATCTTGCCAGGATTGGCCTTGCACAGCGCCACCAGGTCCTTCACCGTCTTCGCCGGCTGGTCCGGATTGCAGATCAGAAGCATGGGTGTGACCCCCACCATGCTGATCGGCACGAAGTCTTTCTCGGCGTTGTAGTTCAGCTTGAGACCCATCGCCGGCGCGAGCGCGTGGCTGTTGATATGGGCCATGAGCAAGGTGTTGCCATCACCGGGCTGCTTGCTGACGTAGTCGGCCGCAATCACACCGGCGGCACCGGCCTTGTTCTCGATCACCACCGACAGGTTCCACATGGTGGCGAGCTTCTGGCCCACCACCCGCGCCAGCGCATCCGTGCCGCCGCCCGGCGGAAAGCCCACGACGATGCGCACCGGCCCGCTGGGCAAGGTCTGGGCGTGAAGCATCGGCGCGGCCAGGGTGGCGGCGGCTGCGGTCACAAATGTTCTTCTTTGCATGGTTTGTCTCCTTTTATGAATGAAATTGGCATGAACCCATCGTGAAATGGTCGTTGATTGCTATGAATATGTGACTTACTGATCACTGGGACGGCTGTGACGGCGCAGCCATGGGGTGCCCTGCAAAGTACTCCATCGCGGCCAGCACGCCCGAACCCGCCAGCCTGACACCCGCGAGCTTGAGGCCCATCTCGCAACCACTCAATGCCGCCATCAGCGTGAGGTCGTTGCAGTCACCCAGGTGCCCGATGCGAAACATCCGGCCCTTCACCTTTCCCAGACCCGTGCCGAGCGAGCAGTCGAAGCGTTCGTAGATGAGCTTGCGCACGGCATCGGCGTCCACGCCTTCGGGCATGATCACGCCGGTCAGCACCGGGGAATAGACCGCCGGGTCGGCGCACTGGATCTCCAGCCCCCAGGCGCGCACGGCGGCGCGAACGCCCTCGCCCCAGCGCTGATGACGCGCGAATACCGCGTCCAGCCCCTGGCCAAGCAGCATGTCGCAGGCTTCCGACAGCCCGTACAGCAGGTTGGTGTTGGGCGTGTAGGGCCAGTAACCGCCCTGGTTCATCTCGATGATCTCGTCCCAGGCCCAGAAGGCTTTGGGCAGCTTCGCCGTCTTGCTGGCGGCGATGGCCTTGGGCGACAACGCGTTGAAGCTCATGCCCGGTGGCAGCATCAAGCCCTTTTGCGAGCCGCTGACCGCGACGTCCACACCCCATTCGTCGTGTCGGAATTCTGCTGAGGCCAGGCCGGAGATGGTGTCGACCATCAGCAGCGCGGGGTGCTTCGCAGCGTCGATGACGCGACGCACGGCGGCGATATCGCTGGTCACGCCGGTCGAGGTTTCGTTGTGCACCACGCACACGGCCTTGATCTGGTGCTGGGTGTCGGCTGTCAGGCGCTGCTCGATCAAATCCGCCTGCACGCCGCGCCGCCAGCTGGCTGGCACGGCATGTTCGCTACCTGGCAAGGCGAGAAATTCGGTCTGAACCCCCAGCCGCGAGGCCATCTTGTGCCACAGCGACGCGAAATGCCCGGTCTCGTACATCACCACCCGGTCGCCGGGGCTCAGGACGTTGGTCAGCGCCGCCTCCCAGGCGCCGGTGCCGGAGGCGGGGTAGATCGCCACCGGGTGGCGCGTCTGGAAGATCTTCTGGATGTCCGCCAGCACCTTGCGCCCCAGCGCGCCGAACTCCGGGCCGCGGTGATCGATGGTGGGCAGGCTCATGGCGCGCAGGATGCGGTCGGGCACGGGCGACGGGCCGGGAATCTGCAGAAAGTGGCGTCCGGTCGGGTGAAAGTCCAGGGTCAACATGCAATCAGTCTCCATTGATTTACCGGCATTTTTTGCATACAAAATTCATTTGTCAATCGAAAATACCCTTCATTTCAATTTGACAGCGGTATTTTTTGCATACAAAATTCCAACATGACTGCAGAAATCATCTCCATCCCACGTGCCGCGCTGCACGAACAAGTCGCAAGCCGACTGCGCCAGATGCTGGTCGAAAACCAGCTCGCGCCAGGCGCCAAGCTCAATGAGCGCGAATTGTGCGAGGTGCTGAACGTTTCGCGCACCCCTTTGCGCGAGGCGATCAAGATGCTCGCCGCCGAAGGACTGGTGGAATTGCTGCCCAACCGGGGCGCCATTGCGCTGCAGCTGACCGAGGCGGATGTTCTGAACACGTTCGAGGTCATGGCCGGACTTGAAGGCCAGTCCGGCGAGCTGGCGGCCACGCGCATTACAGACGGCGAACTCGCCGAAATCCGCGCCATGCATTTCGAAATGATGGCGGCCTACACACGGCGCGATCTGCCAGGCTACTACCGCCTGAACGCGGCCATCCACAACGCCATCAACACCGCCGCCAGGAACCCGGTGTTGAGCGTGACCTACCGCCAGGTCAATGCACGCCTGCAGGCGCTGCGATTCAGGTCAAACCAGGACGAGGAAAAATGGGGCCGCGCGGTGCGCGAACACGAATTGATGATCGAGGCATTGACTGCCCACGACCCCTTGGCGATGCGCGCGGTGCTGGTCGCCCACCTGAATCACAAGCGCGACGTCGTGATCGAGCAGCTGCGCGCTGCCATCGCTCCTCCCGCCACCTCCGCGAAGGCCTGATTGCCATGAACGCCCCCCTGCCCCGTACCATCACGCAGGCGTCCAGTGCACAGGCTTACGAACAGGCTGCGCGAGCCACCAACGAGGTGGCCGGCCAGCTGGCCGCCCGCTTGTCCACCGAGACCCGGGGCGAAGTTCATTTCAGCCGTGCCGACCGGGGACGGTACGCCACCGATGCATCAATCTACCAGGTCACGCCCGTAGGCGTCTTCGTGCCACACTGCAGCGAAGACGTGGCGCTGGCGCTGGACATCTGCCGGAGCTTGAGCGTGCCGATCGTGCCGCGCGGCGGCGGCACCAGTCAATGCGGCCAGACCGTGGGCGCGGGCCTGGTCATCGACTTCAGCAAGCATGTGCGCAATATCCTGGGCGTCGATGTGCCCAACCGCACGGTGGAGGTCGAACCCGGCATCGTGCTGGACCACCTGAACGCAGCGCTCAAACCCCACGGCCTGTGGTACCCGGTGGACGTGTCCACCAGCGCGCAGGCGACGCTGGGCGGCATGGCCGGCAACAACTCCTGCGGCAGTCGATCGATCGCCTACGGCAACATGGTTCACAACGTGCTGGGCGCCAAGGCCTGGACAGCGAATGGCACCCTGATTGACCTCGGAGCCCACGCCCAGGCCACAGGCCGCAGCCGGGAAATCGGCGAGTACGTGCGCACCCTGGCGGACGCCCTGCGCCCCGACATCGACGCCCGCTGGCCCAAGGTGTTGCGCCGGGTGGGCGGCTACAACCTGGACATCTTCCACAACCAGAACGAGCGACCCTACACCAACGACGGCACGGTCAACCTCGCCCACCTGCTGATCGGCAGCGAAGGCACGCTGGCACTCACGAAATCCCTGACCCTGCGCCTGAACGAGCTGCCGCGCGCCAAGGTGCTTGGCGTGGTGAACTTTCCGACCTTCTACAAGGCGATGGATTCGGCCCAGCACATCGTGACGCTGGGCGATGATGGAACGCTGAGCGCGGTGGAACTGGTGGACCGCACCATGATCGAACTGGCGCTGCAGAACCCCGCGTTTGCGCCGACGGTGCGCACCGCCTTGTCGCCAAAGATCAACCAGGGCAAGCCCGACGCCATCCTGCTGGTGGAGTTCTCGGGGGCCTCCAAGGCCGACATCACCCCAAAAATCCGGCAACTGGTCGAACTCATGGGTGACCTCGGCCTGCCCGGCAGCGTGGTGGAAATGATCGACGACGCGCCACAGAAGAACCTGTGGGAGGTGCGCAAGGCCGGACTCAACATCATGATGAGCCTCAAGGGCGACGGCAAGCCAGTGAGCTTCATCGAGGACTGCGCCGTTCCGCTGGAGCACCTGGCCGAATACACCGACGGCCTGACCCAGGTGTTCCGCAAGCATGGCAGCAAGGGCACCTGGTACGCACACGCCTCGGTGGGCACACTGCATGTGCGCCCGATCCTGGACATGCGACGTGAAGGCGCCGTGAAGATGCGGGCCATCGCCGAAGAGGCGTCTGCGCTGGTGCGCAAGTTCAAGGGCGCCTACAGCGGCGAACACGGAGACGGCCTGTGCCGGGGCGAGTGGATCGAATGGCAGTTCGGGCCAAAGATCACGCAGGCGTTCAGCCAGATCAAGCAGTTCATGGACCCGGACAATTTGCTGAGTCCACAGCGCATCGTCAACCCGCCAAAAATGGACGACACGCGGCTGATGCGCTTCCCGCCCGGCTACAAGGTCATCCCGCTGCAACCGGTGCTCGACTGGAGCGCCTGGAACGTGCAGAACAATCCGGCCACCGAGGCCATCAGCGCACCGGGCAGCGGCGGCGATCCGGCGCAGGGGTTCGCCAAGGCCGTGGAGATGTGCAACAACAACGGCCACTGCCGCAAATTCGACGCAGGGACCATGTGTCCGAGCTACCGCGTCACGCGGGACGAACAGCACCTCACACGCGGGCGAGCCAACACCCTGCGCCTGGCCCTGTCTGGCCAGCTCGGGCCCGAGGGCCTGATCGGCGAGGCGGTCAAGGAAGCGATGGAGCTTTGCGTGAGTTGCAAAGGCTGCAAGCGCGACTGCCCGACCGGCGTGGACATGGCCAGGATGAAGGTCGAGTTCCTGCATCACTACAAACAAAAGCACGGTCACACGCTCAAAGACAGACTGGTGGCCCGGCTACCGGACTATGCGCATTGGGCAAGCCGCCTTGCCCCTTTGTTGAACCTGCGCAATCGCGTGCCCGTGCTGGCGCGCCTGGGAGAGAAGTGGCTGGGGTTTTCGGCCCGGCGCAGCCTGCCGGAGTGGAAGACCCGGACTTTCTTCAACACACGGCACGATACGTTCACGCGCACCGAAGTGCTGGCAGCGGCCAAACCGGTTGTGTTGTTCGTGGACACCTTCAATGGAATTTTCGAGGACGACAACGCCAGCGCGGCGATTCGCGTGCTGAACGCGGGCGGCTACGCGGTGCATGTCGCGACCAAAACCGTGGCGGATGGAAAGCATCTGTGTTGTGGCCGCACCTATTTGTCCAGCGGCATGGTGGACGAAGCACGTGCCAAAGCGCGGGAATTGATCGACAGCCTGTTGCCTTTTGCCGCTCAGGGCATCGCCATCGTTGGGCTGGAGCCCTCGTGCCTGCTGACCCTGCGCGACGAGGCGCTGACCCTGGGCCTCGGCGAGGCGGCCCACACGGTCAGTCGTCAGGCGCTGCTCTTGGAAGAGTTCCTGGCCCGCGAAGCGGCCGCCGGCAAGCTCGAAGATCTCAAGTCGCGCCTGCGGCCCGCCACACAGTCGATCCTTCTGCACGGCCACTGCCATCAAAAAGCCTTTGACGCCGTGCGTCCGATCCTGGATGTCATCAGACTGATTCCGGGTGCGACGCCCGAGTTGATCGAAAGCAGTTGCTGTGGCATGGCGGGAACCTTCGGCTATGAAGCCCGCCACATAGAGGTGTCGATGCAGATGGCGGAACTCAGTCTGCTGCCTGCCGTGCGAAATCAGCCCGATGCCTTGATCGTGGCCGATGGTACGAGCTGCCGGCATCAGATCCGCGACGGTGCGCAGCGCGAGGCTGTGCACGTGGCGCGCCTGCTGGCCGATCATCTGGGCCGCTGAACGCTACAGAATCATCTTGCGGTGGGTCGTCAAAGGCGCGGTGCAGGACAACGGAAGCGACGTTCAGGGCGTAACGCACCATGGCGCTGTATCGTGCGCCAGGCCCATCCAGAGCGCCCATGCGGACGTGGCCGCAAGTGCCAGGCCCGCCAGGCGCATGCCCCAGGCGCCATTGCCCCGGTTGCCGAACCGCAGCAACACCCAAGGGCCGACCAAAAGAGAAACGCTGCTCCCCAGCGCAAACAATGCCATGGCCAACGCCCCGTCCAAGGCGCTGCCACTGAGCGCCGCGACCAGCAAAGCTGAATACAACAGTCCGCAGGGCATGAATGCCCACATCGCGCCAATGGCCAGCGGTGCCCCTTGGCCCCAGGCCGCATGCAGCCCGCGGATGCGCAACCAGACGCGCCGGGCGGCATCCTCCAGCCACACCGGCTGGCGTGCCAGTAGAAAAAGGGCCAGACCAAGAATCATTACGGCCACATGGAACAGTGTCCAGACCGGTCGCATCGTGGCCGTCTGTGTCGTGAGCCAGCCCAACCCCTGCATCGAGGCCGCCGCCAGCGCCCCCAGCAGAGAGTAGCCGACGATCCGGCCGAGCTGAAACGTCCAGATTGCCTGAGAACCTCGCTCGCCCGCGGCCTTGCCAATGCCGGCACAGGCAGCCCCGCACATCGCGATGCAGTGTGGTCCACCTGCCAGCCCCATCAGCAGCGCCGTTGCGGCCATCGAGGTCTGCATGGTGGCGCTCAAATGATCTTGGAAAACTTCGCTCGTGTGCGGTCGGTCTGCAGATAGCGGTCGAACACCATGGCGATGGCCCGCACAAAGAACCAGCCATCGGCGGTCACCTGAATGCCGGTGTCGCTCAACTCCACCAGACCCTGCTTCGCGAGATCGGCCAGCGCGTTCATTTCCGCGGCGAAATACGACTTGAAATCGATCAGGTAGGCCAGCTCAACCGCCTCGAATTGAACCTGGCCCTGACACATCACGGCCATGATCACCGCCCTGCGTACCAGGTCGTCCCGGGACACCGCCAGCCCGCGCACCACCGGAAGGCGGCCTTGATCGAGCAGGTCGTAATAATCCGCCAAAGTCTTGGCATTCTGGCTGTACGTTGCGCCAACCCGGCCGATAGAAGACACACCGAGAGCAATCAGATCGCAATCGGGCTGGGTGCTGTAGCCCTGGAAGTTCCGGTGAAGCCGGCCCTGCCGCTTGGCCACAGCCAGTGCGTCATCTGGCAACGCGAAATGGTCCATGCCCACGTAGACGTAGCCGGCGTCAAGAAAGGCCGAGAGCGACCGCGACAGCATCGACACTTTGGAGGCGCCGTTGGGCAATTCGGCAGTGATGATGCGCCGTTGTGGTTTGAAGCGCTCCGGCAGGTGGGCGTAGGCATAGAGGGCAATACGATCTGGCTTGAGTTCCACGACCTGAGCCAGTGTGCGATCGAAGGACTCAGGGGTCTGCATGGGCAGTCCGTAGATCAGGTCCACATTGACCGACTCGAATCCGAGACTGCGCGCTGTCGCCATCAGTGCAAAAACCTGCTCAGCGGGCTGGATCCGATGCACGGCCTTTTGCACTGCAGGGTCAAAATCCTGCACCCCGAAACTCAATCGATTGAATCCCAGCTCAGCCAGATTGGCCAGGCGGGTCGCATCCACGGTGCGGGGGTCGATTTCAATCGAATACTCACCGCCGGGCGTGAACGTGAAGCTGCGTCGAAGCATGGCCATCATTTCACGCAACTCCGCATCATTGAGAAAAGTGGGACTTCCGCCGCCCAGATGCAGTTGGGAAACGACCTGCCCCTTGCCTACATGGGCCACATGCAGATCGATCTCGCGGCTGAGATAGCGCAGATATTCCTCAGCGCGGCTATGGTGCTTGGTGATGATCTTGTTGCAGGCGCAGTAGTAGCACAGCGACTCACAGAACGGAATGTGCACATAAAGGGACAGCGGCATCGCCATGGCCTTGGCCATCCCGGTTCGGCGCTGCTCGAGCGCTTGTATGTAATCGTCTGCGCCAAAGGCCTCGACGAACCGGTCCGCCGTCGGGTAGGACGTGTAGCGCGGGCCGGGAATGTCAAAACGTTGCAGTAAATCGGGGGAAACGGCGCTCATCGGGCATCCTTAAGGTTTTCGTACTATGCAGACGTTCGAAATTCACCATCTTGATGTATATCAATCTAAAATGACGTTCATTCAAGAAATTGAGCTATGTCAGAATAAGCGCTGTTCGACTACCGGCAAACCTTGTAAGACCGCATGAGCGGTTGCCTCACCCATCGACCCTAGATCGCAAGCATGAACGTCCAATCCATCAAAGTCGCGTGTGCCAGCTGCAATCTGCGGGAACTGTGCATGCCCATGGGGCTGAACGCGCAGGAACTGGACCGGATCGAGGAAGTTGTTGCCGTGCGCCGCAAAATCAAGCGTGGCACCGCGCTTTTCAGCAACGGCGAGAAGTTCACCTCCCTGTACGCCATCCGCACAGGCTTCTTCAAGACCTGCATTGCTACCGAGGATGGCAGGGACCAAGTGACCGGCTTCCAGATGGCCGGCGAGGTGATCGGGCTCGACGGCATCGTCAATGATCACCACACCTGCGACGCGGTGGCGCTGGAAGACGCCGAAGTCTGCGTCATGCCTTTTGACCGCATCGAAGAGATCTCGCGGGAAGTCAACGCCTTGCAGCACCATGTGCACAAGATCATGAGCCGCGAAATCGTCCGCGAGCACGGCGTCATGCTGCTTCTGGGCAGCATGCGCGCGGAAGAGCGACTGGCGGCCTTCCTGCTCAATCTGGTGCAGCGACTGCACGCCCGCGGCTTCTCGCAATCGGAGTTGATTCTGCGCATGACGCGTGAGGAAATCGGCAGCTACCTCGGCCTGAAACTCGAAACGGTCAGCCGGACATTCTCGAAGTTCGTCGAAGACGGTATCGTCGAGGTGAAGCAGCGCCATGTGCACATTCTGGACACCGAGGCGCTGAAGCGCATCGTCAACAACCAGCAGCCCTGCCAGTAGGCTGGCGCAGACTGCAGGGTGCGGATCCTCAGCAGCAGTCGCCCTGTTTCGGGCAACCGTCCGGACGCCCATCGGCCGGCAATGGGCAACGATTGACCTCAAACGGCGACATCGACAGCAGCGTCGTCAGCGCACTTGATGCCATGGTCATGATCCAGAACGCGAAAAAACCCAGGGTGTAAATGCCCTGTCGTGACATTTCGAGCGGTTGCCCGAACCAGTGCAGATCCTGCGGATCGACCATCGCGAATACCAGCATTTCCAGCATGCCCGCAACCAGAAAGGCTGGCCATGCAATCCACATCATCCGTTGAGCCCACATTGTCTTGTCTCCTGAATGAAGCTGCGTGGTCTGACGCCTCAGCGCTCGACACCGAGGATCTTTTTGGGCGAAACGCCGGTC
Organism: Candidatus Skiveiella danica; assembly: GCA_016721925.1. Lineage (GTDB taxonomy): Bacteria > Pseudomonadota > Gammaproteobacteria > Burkholderiales > Burkholderiaceae_C > Skiveiella > Skiveiella danica. Next base: position 366,701 of record JADKHE010000002.1, on the reverse strand, counting down.
TGCGCATGATTGCGCGCCTGCACGGCGGGCGCAAGGTTGCTGTCTGACCCAGCCTGAGCCTTGTTGACCTCCGCGCCTCTGCGAGCGGAATCGTCCGATACCAGAGGATCGGGGCGACTGACCGCAAGGTAAAGGGTGATGAAGCTGGCCACCACGACGATCAGCGGCCCCGCGACGACAAGCCAGACATGGCCGAATTTCCACCAAGGTTGCGCAACAGGTTGGGTCATGGCGGTTCCTTCACTTTATCTCGGGACGATGAAAACCGACTTCTCCGTCAGTCGGCCAGGAGAATCCAGGGACTCGATATCGAAGTGGATGGTATGCGAACCAGCGGGCGCGCCATCGTAGGGCAGTTGCAGGTTGACCACCACCCAGCGCGCCTGGGTGGCGTCGACCGCGAAGCTGCTTTCGGATGCAAGCTTCAGCCCTGGCAACCCGGTGGCCGTGATCCTGTAACGCTGTGGTGACTCCGACGCGTTCATGAGCTGAAGCCGGTACACGTTTTCGATCTTCCCACCGCTGACAATACGCGCCAGGGTGCCTCGATCGCGCACGACATCGACCTTGAACGGGATTCGCATGCTCAGGCTGATCATCATGGCAATGATGACGGCGATCAGAATGGACAGATAGATCAGCACCCGAGGGCGGATCATGTGGCGGATGACCTCGGAGCGGCTCCACCTTTCGGTCATCGCGTGCTGGGTGGAATAGCGGATCAACCCGCGCGGATAGCCCACCTTGTCCATCACGGTGTCACAGACGTCAATGCACGCGGCGCAACTGATGCACTCGTACTGAAGGCCCTTGCGAATATCGATCCCGGTCGGGCAAACCTGGACACACAGGGTGCAATCCACGCACGCGCACAATCCAAGTGCCACCGGATCCGCCTTCTTGGACCGTGGCCCGCGCGGCTCACCGCGCACCGTGTCGTAGGACACGATCAGCGTGTCCTTGTCGAACATGGCGCTCTGGAAGCGCGCGTAGGGGCACATGTACTTGCACACCTGCTCGCGCATGAAACCGGCGTTGCCATAGGTGGCAAATCCGTAGAAGAACACCCAGAACGTTTCCCAGGGCCCCATGCCCCAATTGGCAAACAAGCCCGCAAGTTCCTTGATGGGCGTGAAATAACCCACGAATGTGAACCCGGTCCATAAGGCCACCGCGATCCACACCACCTGCTTCGCCGCTTTGCGGGAGAACTTGGAAAGCGACAAGGGCGCGCCGTCCAGCCGCATGCGCGCGCTACGATCACCCTCGATCTTCTTTTCGATCCAAAGAAAAATTTCGGTATAGACCGTCTGCGGACAGGCATAGCCACACCACTGCCGCCCCGCCACGGCGGTAAAGAGGAACAGCGACAGGGCCGAGATCACCATGATCCCGGTCAGATAGATGAAGTCCTGCGGATACAAGACCAAGCCAAAAATATAGAAGCGGCGCACCCCGAGATCGAAGAGCACCGCTTGCCTCTGGCCCCACTCCAACCAAGGCAGACCATAAAAAATGATCTGCGTGAAGAAGACCAGCCCCCAGCGCCACTTGGAGAACAGGCCCGAGACACTGCGCGGGTAGATCTTCTTGTGGGCCTGGTACAACGATACCAGTTCTGAGTCCCCATCCTCCTCCGATGCAGGAGCATCGGTAGTGGAGGTCACGATGGAGATGGTCTTGGGTGCCGGATTGTCGTCGGGTTTCAAATGCAGGTGTCGCTGATGAATTTGCAGGCTTGAATGATAGAAGAAACCATCACTTGGCCGCGACCGTTGCCTTGTTGGAGAGACCCCAGACATACGCCGTCAGCACATTCACCTGTGCTTCGGTCAGCTTGTCCGCTTGCGCCGGCATGGGATTGACCTTGCCGTTGTTGATCATGGCGACGATTGCCGCCTCGCCAAAACCGTGCAGCCAGATGTCGTCGGTCAGGTTCGGTGCGCCCACCGCCGGATTGCCCTTGCCGTCAGGCCCGTGACAGGCCGCGCAGACGCCGAACTTGGCCTTGCCCAGCGCCGCTTTGACGGAATCATGGGGGCCGCCGGAGAGGCTCAGCACATATTGGGCAACGTTGGTCACGTCTTCGGAGCCCCCCAGCGCTGCAGCCATGGGCGGCATGTTGCCGGTACGACCCTTGACAATGGTGTTCTTGATGATGTCCGGCGTACCGCCACCCAGCCAGTCCTTGTCGGTCAGGTTCGGGAAGCCCTTGCTACCGCGAGCGTCCGAGCCGTGGCACTGCGCGCAGTTGTTCATGAACAGGCGCTCGCCAATGGCCATGGCCTTCGGGTCTGCTGCCAATTGCTCCGGCGTCATGCCGTTGAACTTTGCATACAGCGGCTCGATTTCCTTGTTGCCCGCCGCAACTTCTTTGTCGTACTGACCCGTGGAACTCCAGGCAAGTTGCCCCTTGAAGGCGCCGGCACCGGGGTACATCACCAGATAGGCCAAGGCAAAGATGATGGTAATCACAAACAGCCACACCCACCATCGTGGCAGGGGATTGTTCATTTCGCGCAGATCACCATCCCACACATGCCCGGTGGTATTGTCGTTGGCCGTCATCGCCTTGGCCTTGCCGCTGAACCACAGCAGCAACGCGCAGGCCAGAATGCTCACGATGGTGATGCCGCCGACGTATAGCGACCAGAAATTGCTAGTGAAATCACTCATTTTTTTTCCTTTTGCGACCTGTCAGTCTTGCTCGAACGGCAGGTTCGCGGCTTCTTCGAAGTCACGCGCGTTGCGGCGGGACCAGGCCCATGCCACGATACCCATAAAGGTTACGAAACTGACCACAGTGGCCAGCGACCGGAGGGTGTTGGTGTCCAGTTCCATCACTGATATCTCCCTGGTTACTTCCGGGCCAAGCCCAAGCCCTGCAGATAAGCAATCACAGCTTCAATCTCGGTCTTGCCCTTCAACTCGTCAGTCGATGCGGCAATCTGCGCGTCCGTGTAGGGCACGCCGACGGTACGCAAAGCCTTCATGTGTGCAGGCATGGACGCGGCATCCACCGCCGACTTGCCCAGCCAAGGATAGGCCGGCATGTTGGACTCGGGGACGACATCACGCGGATTAAGCAGGTGAATACGGTGCCATTCGTCGCTGTAGCGGCCACCGACACGAGCCAGATCAGGTCCAGTGCGCTTGCTGCCCCACTGGAATGGGTGATCGTAAACCGACTCACCCGCCACCGAATACGGACCATAACGCAGCGTTTCGGCGCGGAACGGACGGATCATCTGCGAATGGCAGTTGTAGCAACCTTCACGGACATAGACATCACGCCCCGCCAATTGCAGGGCCGTAAGGGGCTTGACGCCTTCGATGGGTTGCGTCGTGGACTTCTGGAAGAACAGCGGAACGATCTCGACCAGGCCGCCGAAGAGCAGCACGATCAGGATCAGCACGATCATCAGGAAGTTGTTGGTCTCGATCGCTTCGTGCGACAAACCGGTGCTTTTGTTGTTGGCCATGTTGTAGTTCTCCTCAGGCGTGGGCCGCAACAGCCGGGATGTTGACCGTGGTCGCACGCCCTGCCGTCGCGGTCTTCAGGACGTTCCAGAGCATGATGAGCATGCCGCTGAGGTACAACAGTCCGCCAGCCAGGCGAAGCACATAGAACGGATAAGTGGCCTTCACCGACTCGACGAAGGTGTAGGTCAGGGTGCCGTCGGCATTGACCGCACGCCACATCAGACCCTGCATCACACCGGCAATCCACATCGCGGCGATATAGATCACGATGCCGATCGTGGCGGTCCAGAAATGGATCTCGACGGCTTTCATGCTGTACATCTGCTTGCGGCCAAACAGGCGCGGGATCAGGTAGTACATGGAACCCATGGTTACCAGGCCCACCCAGCCCAAGGCCCCGGAGTGCACGTGGCCCACGGTCCAGTCGGTGTAGTGACTCAGAGCATTGACGGTTTTGATCGACATCATCGGGCCTTCGAACGTGGACATGCCGTAGAACGACAGCGACACGATCAGGAAGCGCAGGATGGGGTCGTCACGCAGCTTGTGCCAGGCGCCCGACAGGGTCATGATGCCGTTGATCATGCCGCCCCAACTCGGTGCCAGCAGAACCAGCGAGAACACCATGCCGACCGACTGGGTCCAGTCCGGCAGGGCGGTGTAGTGCAGATGGTGCGGGCCCGCCCACATGTAGGTAAAGATCAGCGCCCAGAAGTGGACGATGGACAGGCGGTAGCTGTAAACCGGACGACCTGCCTGCTTGGGGATGAAGTAGTACATCATGCCCAGGAAGCCGGCGGTCAGGAAGAAGCCCACGGCGTTGTGACCGTACCACCACTGCACCATCGCGTCCTGCACACCCGCATAGGCCGAGTAGGACTTCATAGCGCCAGCGGGAATAGCTGCACTGTTCACCAGATGCAAGATGGCCACCGCAATGATGAAAGCACCAAAGAACCAGTTGGCCACGTAGATATGGCGAACCTTGCGTGTACCAACCGTACCAAAAAACACGACGGCAAAAGATACCCAGACCAGCGTGATCAGGATGTCAATCGGCCACTCGAGTTCCGCGTATTCCTTGCCTTGGGTATAGCCCAGCGGCAAGGACAAGGCAGCGGCCAGAATCACAAGCTGCCAACCCCAGAAAGTAAAGGCCGCCAGCTTGTCCGAAAACAGCCGAACCTGGCAGGTTCTCTGCACGACGTAATATGCCGTCGCAAACAAACCACATCCCCCAAACGCGAATATCACCGCGTTCGTGTGCAACGGCCGCAGTCGGCCGTAGCTGAGGAAGGAGATCCCCAGATTGAGTTCGGGCCAAGCCAGCTGGGCGGCGATGATCACGCCGACCAGCATCCCGACCACGCCCCAGACCACCGTCATGATGGCGAACTGGCGCACAACGGTGTCGTTGTACACAGTCGCCTGCGCGTTTGGAAACTTCATTTACAGCACCTTTACCTAAAAAAACCTCGGGCGAGTGTGGCCCAGCGAAACCTTCACGGACTTGATGAATATCAATCGTTCTTCAGAATCCGCTCTCCTTCGGCCTCGATATCTTCAAACTGGCCCCGATATATCGCCCACCACAGGCCGCCCAGGATGAAAAAGACCAGAACCACCGACAACGGGATCAACAAATACAGGATATCCATCAGCTCGTTTCCATCGTTTCCATCCGTCCGGCCAGACGCAGCGCGTTCATGACCACCGCCAGGGAACTCAGCGCCATGCCCAGACCCGCCAGCCAAGCGGGCAGCCATCCCACGACGGCCAGCGGTACACAGACCGCGTTGTAGCCGGCGGCCCACCAGAGGTTCTGCCGCACGATGCGCATCGTACGCCGGGCCAGTTGCACAGTCTGGGCCACCGCAGCCAGCTGATCACCCATCACCACGAAATCTGCCTGGGACTGCGCGAGCGGCACCGCCTTGCCAAAAGCAAAGGAAACGTGGGCACCCGCCAGGCCCGGCCCGTCGTTCAGCCCGTCGCCCACCATGGCCACCTGATGGCCCTGCCCTTGGGCTTCGCGCAGAAAAGCCAGCTTGTCCTGCGGTGAGCAGGCGCCTTGCGCCGTCTCAATACCCACCGCGTCGGCCACCCGGGCTACTGCCGTGGCGCCGTCACCAGACAACAGGCGCACCGCGATGCCGTGCTCGACCATCCAGCGGACCGTCGAACGGGCATCCGCGCGCAAGTCCTCGCGTAGCTCGAACGTGGCCACCCAACCGTCTTCATCCGCCAGACAGACTTCCAGCGCATCTGCCGCGGGCCGGGCCAGTCCACAGAAAGTGGCGGAGCCCAGCCGGAACGTCTGGCCGCCGGAGCCACTCGCGCCGCCCATGACCACCCGCCCGTGCAGGCCCTGCCCGGCAACCTCTTGCACCGCCTCGGCATGCATCGGCGCAGTGGCCGCCTGGCCACCCGCTGCCACCAGCGCCCTCGAGACGGGATGCAGCGATTGGCGTGCCAGCGCACCCGCCCAGGCCAACGCATCGGCCTGTGACACACCACCACGCGTCGTGACGCGGGCCAGCGCAAAGGCATCACGCGTCAGCGTTCCAGTCTTGTCGAATACCACGGTGTCGACGGTGGCGAGCGTTTCCAGCGCCTGAAGCCGGCGCACCAGCACTCCACTGCGCGCCAGTGCGCCGGCACTGGCCAGCATCGCAGCCGGAGTGGCCAACGACAGGGCGCAAGGGCAGGTGACCACCAGCACGGCCACCGCCACCATGAGTGCGTGGCCGGGATCGCGTGACCACCAGAACAGGGCGGCACCGCCGGCTGCCAACAGCACGGCGATCAGGAAAGGCCGGGCCATACGATCCGCGAGTTGCGCGATCTGCGGCTTGGTGCTGGATGCCTCGTCCATCAGCGCCACGATCTGCGCAAAGCGGGTCTGTGTCCCGGTGCGCTCGACCTGCACGAGCACGGCAGCGGTCAGGTTGTGGCTGCCGGCAATCACATCCTCGCCCTGCGCGCGCGGCACCGGCCGCGATTCACCCGTCAGCAGCGCTTCATCGGCGAGTGTCTGACCCTCCAGCACCCGTCCATCAGCCGGAAACGCCTCGCCCGGCAGGACCCGGATCACGTCACCGGCCACGATGCGGCGCACCGCGACCCGCTCGAAGTCGCCATTGGCCAGCCGTCGCTCCACGCTGTCGGGTAGCCGGTTCATCAGCGCCTCCAGCGCGCCCGCCGTGCGGTCGCGCAGGCGCAACTCGAGCCAGCGCCCGGTCAGCAGGAAGAAGACGAACATCGTCAGCGAGTCGAAATACACCTCTCCACCGAAAATCCCGTCGGGCTCGAACGTGCCTGCGCTGCTGACCAGAAAGGTGATCAGCATGCCCAGGGCCACCGGAAGGTCCATGCTGATCTGCCGCTGCCGCAGGTCGCGCAATGCGCTGGTGAAAAAAGGGCCGCAGGAAAACAGCATGACGGGCAAGGTCAGCACCCAGGACGCCCAGCGCAGCAGGCGCGCCATTTCTGCCGTCAGGTCGCCGGCCTCTGCCACGTAGGCCGGCCATGCGTACATCATGACCTGCATCATGCACAGGCCCGCCACGCCCATGCGCCAGACCGCCTTTCGCAATTCGGCCTTGCGGCGGTCGTTCGCAAACGCGTCATTCGCGGGCACGGCCGGATAGCCGGCGCGCCGCGCCGCCTGCATCCAGCCGGATGGCTTGACCACCCCGTCGGACCAGACAATTCGGCCACGGTGCGTGGCCGCGCTGACCCGCACCGACTCGACCCCGGGAACCGCGCGCAGGGCATCCTCGATGGTCAGGGCGCAGGCTGCACAATGCATGCCCTCGAACACCACGCTGGACTCCCAGCAACTGGGCCGCTGGTCCACCGGGCGGCTGAAGGCAGACCACTCCTGCGGGTCGTCCAGCAAGACCAGTCTTTCGGCCGGTTCGACCCGGGCCACCGGACTGTCACCCTCAGGCGCGCCTGAGCCGGGCAGAGGATTCAGCGTCGGACTGGCGGCAAGCATGGGGTTGGAGCTTAACGGCAACGCGTTCGCATGTCTTGATATGAATCAAGACGCGTGGTCGGAGTTGCGGTAATCTGACCCCATAAACAACCAGGAGCACACCATGTATGCACGCATCCTCGTCGCCACCGACGGATCCACCCTCTCCAAGAAGGCCGTCAACTCGGCGATCTCGCTGGCTGCCTTGTGCGGCGCCGAACTGATCGCCATCAAGGTGGTTCCCCGCTATCCGCAGAGCTATTTTGAAGGCTCCATTCCCCTATCCGTTGAAGATGTGAAGCGAGTCGAGAAGCAGTGGGCCGAGGACGGTCAGGCCGTTGTCGAAGCGGTCAAGAAGACCGCCGCCACAAAGGGCGTGGCCGTCAAGGCCTTGACGGTCAAGTCGGACCTCGTGTCGGACGCGCTGATTTCCGCCGCCACCAAGTACAAGGTCGATCTGATCGTGATGGCCTCGCACGGCCGCAAAGGCATCAAGCGCCTGCTGCTGGGCAGCGAAACCCAGCACGTGCTGACCCATTCGCATGTGCCGGTGCTGGTTCTGCGCTGAAACTGCCCAGGAAAATCGGCCGTTCCATAGCGGAACAGCCGTCTTCAGCTTCTAAAAACCGAGCGGCATGCCCTTGATCTCTATGGTTGGGCGCGTCGCGCGGCGAAGATCAGGTGAACAGCTTCGCGTACTGGTCCCGCAAAAGGTTCTTCTGCACTTTGCCCATGGTGTTGCGTGGCAACTCCGACACGACAAAGCAGCGCTTGGGAATCTTGAAATTGGCCAGTTTGGCTTTCAGTTCGGCAATGACGGCTTCGGGCTGGACCGTGGCACCGGGTTTGGCAATCATCACCGCAACCCCCACTTCTCCGAAGTCCGGGTGCGGCACCCCGACCAGGGCACTCTCGGCCACGCCGGGCAATTCGTTGATGTAGCCCTCGATCTCGGCCGGATAGACGTTGTAGCCGCCTGAAATGATCAGGTCTTTGCTACGGCCCACGATGGTCACATAGCCGCGCTCATCGATCCTGCCGACGTCGCCGGTCTTGAAGAAGCCATCGGCCGTGAACTCCTCGGCCGTCTTCTCCGGCATGCGCCAGTAACCGCCGAACACGTTCGGCCCCTTGACCTGGATGCCGCCGATCTCGCCCAGCGGCACCGGTTGACCCGCGTCGTCCTGCACCCGAAGGCTCACGCCCGGCAGCGGAAAACCCACGGTGCCGCCGCGGCGCTCGGTCTGACCGCTGTAGCGCGCATCAGCATGGCAGGGGTTCGACGTGAGCATGATGGTCTCGCTCATGCCGTAACGTTCCAGGATGGTGTGGCCGGTGCGTTGCTGCCATTCGGTGAAGGTCTCGATCAGCAGCGGCGCCGAGCCCGAGATGAACAGGCGCATCCCCTGCGCGGCTTCTCGCGTGAGGGCTGGCTCGGCGAGCATGCGCACGTACAGCGTGGGCACGCCCATGAACACGGTGGCCTCGCGCATGCGCGAGATGACGGTCCTGGGGTCGAAACGGTTCAGCCAGATCATCTTGCTGCCATTGAGCAGCGCCGCATGAATGGCCACGAACAGGCCATGCACGTGGAAGATCGGCAGCGCGTGGATGAGCACGTCGCCCCGGCCGTCAGGCCCTCCGGTACCCGTCCAGCCCCAGTAGTCCTTCAGCACCACGGCGTTGGACCGCATGTTGCCGTGCGTCAGCATCGCGCCTTTGCTGCGCCCGGTGGTACCACTGGTGTAGAGGATGGCAGCCAGGTCGTCGTTGTCCTTGACAGCCGGGGTGTGGAGATCGCTGCAGTGGGCCGCGCGCTCCAGCAGGCTGCCGGTGCGATCGTCGCCCAAGGTGAACACGTGTTTCGTGCCCGCCGTGAAGGCGATCTGGCTGACCCAGCCAAAATTTTTCGGGCTGCAAATCACGACGGCGGGCTCGGCATTGCCGATGAAATACTCGATTTCGGCGCTCTGGTAAGCCGTATTCAACGGCAGGAACACATAGCCTGCGCGCAGCGTGGCCAGGTACAGCAGCATGGCTTCGACCGATTTTTCGACTTGCACCGCCACCCGGCTGCCCTCGGGCAGTTCCAGCGAAGCGAGCATGTTGGCCATCATGGCCGTCGCGCGGTCAAGGTCGCGCCACGAATAACACAGCCCGGGCCCGCCGGCATCGGCGGTTTCGACGGCAATGGCGTCCAGGTCCGCGGGGAACGCGGCGCGCAGCGCGGAAAAAAGGTTCAGGTTGCTCATGTTCGATCGGGTTGTGGGTTCAGAAAACGGGCTTGCGCTTGCCCAGAAAAGCGGCAATGCCCTCGCGGTGCTCCGCGCTGTCTGCATAGGCATAAGCGGAATTGACTACGGATTCCATAGCATCCGATGACCCAGAGACGCTGGGATTCAGCTGATTCAAGGTTCGAAACGTCTGTTTGTTCAGGCGCGCGGCCTGCGGGGCCAGCGCGGCGATGCGCCGCGCACGCGCGAGGGCCTCCCCGGCCACGTCGGCATCGGTCAGCACGCCATTCAGGAACCCGCGCAGCAGCAGCGTCGGCGCATCCAGCACCGCTGCTTCCAGCAGCATTTCGCGCGCCGTCAGCCCGCCGAGCGCCTCGCTGACCAGTTTCGCCTCGCGCGGCGCCATCGGAAAGCCGAGGCGGGCAATCGGTGCACCGAACTTCGCCGATGCGCCGGCCACCCGGATGTCACAGCAACTGGCAATTTCCACGCCGGCGCCCATGCAGTTGCCCTCGATCTGCGCCACGAGGGGCACGTCGCAGCACAGCATGGCGTCGAGTCCGCCCCAGACATCGTCTTCATGAAAGTCGCGCAAGCCCTGCTCGCTGAAGCGAAACGCCGGGTACTCGGCGATGTCGCCCCCGGCGCAGAAATGCCCGCCCTCGCCCTCGACGATCACGCAACGAATGCTCGCGTCTTGCTGGATGCCCTCGAACACGCTCCTGAGCTCGCGCCACATGGCGCGCGACATGGCATTGAGCTTGCCGGCGTGGCTCAGTGTGACGCGGGAGATGCCGCCATCCGCCGCAATCCGGACCTGCCCCGCCATGTCAGTCCAGCTTGGCGCCCGAGGCCTTGACCACCAGCGCCCACTTGCGGATTTCGCCATTGACGAACGCACCGAACTGCGCGCCCGTCAGGTTGGGGAAGTCAGCGCCCTGGCTGGCCCAGACCGCTTTCGCCTCGTCGGTGGTGCAGGCCCTGCGGATCTCCTCGATGGCCCGGGCCTGGATATCGGCGGGAGTGCCTTTCGGCGCCCAGATCCCGTACCAGGTCGTGACGGTGTACTCCGGCAAGCCCAGCTCCGCGGCACAAGGGACATCGGGAAAGGCGGGACTGCGCTTGTTGCCGGACACCATCAGCGCCTTGATTCGTCCGCCCTTGATGTGGTTGGCCGAGGAACCCAGGCCGTCGAACATCATGTCGACGTTGCCGGCGATCAGGTCCTGCAACGCCGGGCCTGCCCCGCGGTAGGGAATGTGGGTGATGAAGGTGTTCGTCTGCTGCTTGAACAGTTCGCCCGCCAGATGGTGCGAGGTGCCGCCACCGGCCGATGCATAGTTCAGCTTGCCGGGATGTGCCTTGACGTAAGCCAGGAACTCCTTGAAGTTCGCCGCGGTGACCTTCTTGGGATTCACCACCAGCACCTGCGGCACGCTGGCCACGAGGATCAGCGGCACGAAATCCTTCTCCAGGTCGTAGTCCAGCTTGGGGTACATCGCCGGTGCAATGGCGTGGTGCACCGCACCCATGAACAGTGTGTAACCGTCCGGTGCGGCCTTGGCAGCAATGCCGGCACCCAGCGTACCGCCGGCACCACCCCGGTTGTCGATGATCAGTTGCTTGCCGGTCAGCCGCGCGAACTGCGCCGCCATGGGACGGGCGAACGCATCGGTGCCGCCACCAGCGGGAAACGGCACGATCAAGGTCACGGCCTTGGCCGGCCAGGTCGTCTGGGCATGGGTTGGGGCCTGCCAGGCACCGGCGGCTGCGGTGGCCAAGGCTGCGCGCAGCACGGTGCGCCGTTGGATCGATGGGTTCATGGGTGTCTCCAGTTTGTTATCGAACGCAGAAATCAGAAAAACAAGGCGGCGGTGGCGCTGGACACCGGGATTCTGCCCTGCGCGAGCTGGGTCCGATGCCGATCCAGCCGCCCCAGATCGTAGAGGTAATTGACCATCAAGCCACAGGACTGCCGGATCCCCTTCGCCGACGGATCAGCCGCCCAGTTGAGTCGCTCCACCCGCGCTCCGTTGCCCAGGTGAAAGCGCGCCACCGCATCCAGCGGCTTGCCATCGGCCATCTCACGGCCCAGGTACTGCGCCCCACATTGCAGCAGCCAGTGGCGCAGCGGGGACTTGGGCTCCAGCGCCGGCACCGATTCGAGCGCTGCCAGCACGGCCAGCGCCGTAAGCGGCTGCGCGCCGAGCGAGCGGGCCAGCTCGTCGCGGGCCTTCACCGGCGTGAGCTGGAGCAGCCGGTCCGCGTGGCGGCTCAGCCAGGCCCGGAAGCCGGGCATCGGCGACAGCGTGGCAAAGACCTTCAGGCGCGGGAACTCGGTGCGCAACGTCTCGACCACGCGCTTGATCAGCGAGTCGCCAAAGCTCACCCCTTTCAAGCCGGGCTGGGTGTTGCTGATGGAATAGAAAATGGCGGTGCTGGAACGAGCCGGGTCCGCCGGCGCGGCCGCCTCATCCAACAGTGGCGTGATGCTGTCGGCGATCGCTGTCGTGAACGCGACCTCGACGAAGATCAGGGGCTCGTCCGGCAGACGCGGATGGAAGAAGCCGTAACAGCGGCGATCCGCATCAAGACGGTTCTTCACGTCGGCCCAGCTGCGGATGTCGTGCACCGCCTCGTACTTGATAAGCTTTTCGATCAGCGATGCGGGTGAATCCCAGCTGATGCGGCGCAGGTCCAGGAAGCCCACGTCGAACCAGGTGGAAAACATGTATTCCATCTCGACATCCAGCGCCTGCAGCCGCCGGTCCGTTTTCAGGTACGGCAGCATCTCGGCGCGCAGGTCCACCAGAAAGCGGATGCCGCCGTCAAACACGCTGAAGCGTTGCAGCAGGCGCCGCCGTGGCGACACCGTCGCACGGCGGTATTGCACTTCGGCGGCGGCCTCGTCCGGCGTGCCGACCGCCGCGGCGAACTGCGCCTGCGCCTGCCGCACCTTCTGCGCATCGGCCACGAACTGCTCGCTCATCAGCAGCCACATGTCGCGCCGCTGCGCTTCGGTGGCACTGGCATACCAGAGCGCCACGCCCTGGGCGCGTCGCCCACCCTCGACCTCGCTGACCCGCGGATCCACGATGGCCTTCAACTCCTCCAGGGTGCGCCGCAGCACGCGTGGCGACAGGGCCTCCTCCTGGCGGCGCAGCGTCGCCGACAGGCGCTCCCGGGTGGAGCGCACGCCAGGGGTGGCGCCGGCCGAGGCGGAGACTCCCTTTTCAATAGCATGCGACGACCCTTCCACGCTGGGAATGGCGGGTTCTGATCCAGGTTTTGGTTCCGGAAGCAGCTTGGACATGTTGCGGCCGATCCAAGTGGATGTGTTCATGCGTGGCCTCCCCTCGCCTTGATGGTCAAACACTCCCGCCCGGCACGCCGGGCGTTCATGCGAGCGCCCGGCTTTTCTGCACCCGCGCCAGCTCGCGCAGCGCGGCACGCTGACGGGTCAGATGGGTTCGCATCGCTGTGTCGGCGCCGTCGGGATCGCGCGCCTTGAGCGCGGCAAACACGGCCATGTGTTCAGCCAGGCTTTGCGCCAGGCGACCCGGCGCGTGCAACTGCTGCAAACGGGCCAGCTTCAGCACCTTGCGCAGGTCGCCGATCACCTGCGCCAGCCAGCGGTTGCCCGCCAGCGTGATGATGGCCTCGTGGATGGCGAAATTGACCGCGTAGTAGTCGTTGATCTGCCCGGCGGTGGCATGCCGGTTGAGCCGTTCGTGCAGGAGGTCCAGCGCCGCCAGGTCGGCGTCGGTCGCATTGCGCGCCGCTTCAAAGGCGCAGCGCCCTTCCAGCAGGGCGATGACCGGAAAGATCTCGTCCAGGTCCTGCTCCGTCACCTGGTTCACGAAACACCCCCGCCGCGGCTCATGGCGCACCAGCCCCTCGGCATTGAGCACCTTGAGCGCCTCGCGCAACGGGGTGCGGGAGATCTGCAGCACCTCGCACAGCACGCCCTCGTCGATGAAGCTGCCGGGCACCAGCTCGCCCTCAAAGATCATCGAACGCAACCGGGCCGCCACTTCATCATGGAGCGAGTGATGCACACCGCGCTGGGCGATTGACTGCTGGAGCGTTGACATGGCGGACTTACCCGTGCAGGTGGCGGAAAGGCCAGGCACGGGCGCGAGCCCATGGCCTGTGGCGGAGCGCGGTTTGCCGGGTGTTCAGATAATTTTTCATAATTACACGTAATTTTGTGCAGCTCGTGGACTGAAAAGCAAGACCCCAGGCGTCGGTGTAAACCCTTGACGGCCGGGTTGAAAATCCGGTCGGCGCCCTTCACGCGGTTCGTAACGGCGCCGGCATGAAGGCGAGTCAGTCTGCATCATGGCCGCCCTTGCCCCACACCGGGACGAACCGACGCTGGGAGCCATTGCAGTTTCAGGCCGGATATGGAATCCTTCGAGGCATGGCGGACTTCAACCGGTGTTCAGCGGTGCACGGAAGGCCGCCCCGGCGCTGATCCCCGTCGGCAACATTCCTGGAGAAAAAGACATGGTCACCACCGTCAAGCCCCCCGCGCGGCGCAGCAAGAGCAGCACCCCGCCTGCCCACTCACCCGCCGGTGTGACCCCCGCTCCCTTGCTGCCCCTCGCGCCGGCGAGCCCGTCCATGCTGCTGTCGCTGGCGCGGCAACTTCAATCCTGGTCGGGGTCGATTCTGGGCGGGGTTGGCACCGCCACCGACATGGCGATGACGCTGGCCCAGTCCCGGGTGCAAAAACCCGGACCGAAGGCCGCCGTCGCCAAGGCGGCAGCCCTGCTGCGCGACCTGCGCCAAGCCGCTGGCCTTTCCGTGGACGACCTTGGGCGCGCACTGGAACTGGACGACCCATCGTTCATGGGCCTGGTGGAGAGCGGCAAGGTCGGCCTGCCGTTCGACCTCATCCTGCGCATGGCCGCGGTGCTGGGCCGCAACGACCCGATCGGTTTCATCCTTCAGATGACCCGCTCTTACAACCCCGGGACCTGGAAAACCCTGGAAGCCCTGGGCATCGGCAAGCTGGTGGTCCAGGCCGGACGCGAACGTGAATTTGCCAACATCTACCGCAGCCACGACGCAGCGCGCAACCTGTCGGACGCTGACTTTGCGGCGGCGCTGGCCTTCACCGACGCCGCATTCAAGACCGCGCTGGCCTTTCACGCTGGGCTGTCGGGCACGCGGACGAAGGCCCCACCCCCCAAGACCCGGAAAAAATCGACCTGACAGCTAGGGTCAGCGCACGGGCTTGCTACCCCCGCCCGCTTGAAAAATCAATTTTTATAGCAATAAATGACCAATCCACGCCGGGATCAGGCAGATTTTCTTCAAATTTCAGCCTGAATGGCCGTCCGCGGCCTGCGCGCGCTGCCCGAACCACCACCACAGGCCGGCGCCACCCAGAATCATGGGCACACACAGCCACTGGCCCATGCTCATGCCCAGCGCCAGCAGGCCCAGGTGGGCGTCGGGTTCGCGGAAGTACTCGGCGATGAAACGGAACACGCCATACCCGAACAGGAAGGCGGAACTCACCTGCCCCGGCGCGCGCTCCTTGCGCGCATAGAGCCACAACAGCACGAACAGCAACAGGCCTTCCATCAGGAACTGGTAGATCTGCGACGGGTGACGGGGCGTGCTGCCCGCGCCGCGAAACACCATCGCCCAAGGCAATGACGGGTCGGCAATGCGGCCCCAGAGCTCGCCGTTGATGAAATTGCCCACCCGGCCGGCAGCCAGGCCCGTGGGGATGCAGGGTGCGACGAAGTCCATGACCTGCAGGAACGAGCGGTGCCGCGAACGGGCGAACCACGCCATGGCCGCCATCACGCCCAGCATGCCGCCGTGAAAGCTCATGCCGCCTTGCCAGACGGCGAAGATTTCCAGCGGATGGGTGGCGTAATAGCCCGGCTTGTAAAACAGGCAATAGCCCAGGCGCCCGCCGATGACCACGCCCATGACACCCAGGAACAGGATGTCCTCCACGTCCGCCCGCCGCCAAGCGCCCGGACCGGTGCTGGAGGCAAAGGGCTCATGGTGCAGCCGGCGAAGGCCGAGCCACAGGAACAGGCCAAAGGCGGCCAGATAGGTCAGCCCGTACCAGTGGATGGCCAGCGGGCCGATCTGCAGGGCAACCGGATCGATTTGGGGATGGATCAGCATGGCTTGCGATTGTGCAGCAAGCCATGCCGATCCCGGCGATGCGCTTCAGGAATGTTCGATGCGCACGTACTCAAAGTCCTGGGGCTGGTTGTTGATGCCCACGCGGGGCGGCGCAATCCAGCTGGCGTACTGGCCCGCTTCGAAGCAGGGCTTCATCAACGAGTTGATGTGGTCGTAGTCGTCGTCGTTGCACAGCCAGTCGCCCTGCCCGGCCTGCCAGGCCTCTTCGCTCAGGATCTCGCCAGCCGGGTTCACGCGCACGCGGGCGAACTCGCCGATCTTGCGGTTGAAGGCCTTGTGCGGCTGGGTGAACCGGAAGTTGATGCCGGCCTTCTCGATCACCTTGTTCCAGCGGTCGATGCCGCCCTGGCAGTCGGCGATGTAGTCGTCCAGCAGGCGGCTGTTGATGGAGCGCAGCGCGGGCACCTCCTCGGTCACGAGCTGGCCGTCCACCACCCGCATCACCGGGTAGGTGGCGTTCTCCGAGCTGGTGGTCGTCCTTCAGCCCGCTTTCGTTGAAGCGGCCCTTCAGGCCGGAGCTGAAGGCTTCGGCGCCATTGGAGGAGATTTCCGAGCCGAACAGGTCGCGCGTGACCGACATGTGGAAGTTGGCCTTCTTCTGCAGCGTGGGCAGGTCGACCACGCCGAGCTTGCGGATGGCGGCCTTGTCGTAGGGATCGGTGATGCCGGCAGCCTTCATGGCGTTGCAGGTGGCCTCGATGGTGCGGCCCACGCCGGTTTCGCCGACGAACAGGTGGTGCGCCTCTTCGGTCAGCATGAAGCGGCAGCTGCGCGACAGCGGGTCGAAGCCGGACTGCGCCAGCGCGGCCAGCTGCATCTTGCCGTCGCGGTCGGTGAAGTAGGTGAACATGAAGAACGACAGCCAGTCCGGCGTGCGCTCGTTGAAAGCACCCAGAATGCGCGGGTTGTCCTGGTGGCCGGAACGGCGCTCCAGCAGGGCCTGCGCCTCTTCGCGGCCATCCTTGCCGAAGTACTTGACCAGCAGGTAGACCATGGCCCAGAGGTGGCGGCCTTCTTCCACGTTCACCTGGAACAGGTTGCGCATGTCATACAACGAGGGCGCGGTGGCACCCAGGAAACGCTGCTGTTCCACCGAGGCAGGCTCGGTGTCGCCTTGCACCACGATCAGGCGGCGCAGCAGCGAGCGGTATTCACCCGGCACTTCCTGCCAGGCGGGCTGGCCCTTGTGGCGACCACAGGGAATGACGCGGCCTTCTTCCTTGGGCGCCAGCAGGATGCCCCAGCGGTACTCGGGCATCTTCACGTGGCCGAACTTGGCCCAGCCGCTCGGGTCCACCCCCACGGCGGTGCGCAGGTAGACCTCCGCCTCCTGGAAGCCCTCGGGGCCCATCTCCTTCCACCAGTCGACGTAGTTGGGCTGCCAGGTTTCGAGCGCGCGCTGCAGTTGTTTGTCGCTGGACAGGTCGACGTTGTTGGGGATGCGGTCGTCGTAATTGACTTCGACAAAGGCGTCGCCGCGGACGGCAGCGGCTTCTTCAACCAGTTCAGTGGGTTCGCTCATGGGGTCTCCTGAAGATCGGGGTGGGATGTATTGAAATGCACTATGTTGCTACAGGCAAATTTCAATTGATGCATTTTTATGCATCATCAAGACGGCAAGTTTGATCCAGCGCAAACAAGTCGCACGTTCAGCGCGCGGCGCGCGAAAAAGGAAAAGGGCGCCGCGAGGGCGCCCTTCAGGGTCCCGCGCCAGTGCGCGGGCAGGCCGGGTCCGTCAGTCGCCGAGCAGACTCAGGTCCCGCACGGCGCCCTTGTCGGCTGACATGGCCAGCAGGGCATAGGCCTTGAGCGCAGCCGACACCTTGCGGGGGCGCGGCTGGGCCGGTTTCCAGCCTTTGGCGTCCTGCTCGGCCCGGCGTCGGGCCATTTCCTCGTCCGACACCAGCACGTTGATGCTGCGGTTGGGAATGTCGATGCGGATGCGGTCGCCATTGCGCACCAGACCGATGGCGCCGCCGGCAGCCGCTTCGGGCGAGACGTGACCGATCGACAGACCCGAGGTGCCGCCGGAGAACCGGCCGTCGGTAAGCAGCGCACAGGCCTTGCCCAGGCCCTTGGACTTGATGTAGGAAGTCGGGTACAGCATCTCCTGCATGCCCGGGCCGCCCTTGGGCCCTTCGTAGCGCACCACCACGATGTCGCCGGCTTTGACCTGGTCGGCCAGGATATTGGCCACTGCTTCGTCTTGCGACTCCACCACGTGGGCGGGGCCTTCAAACACCAACAGCGCATCATCAACACCGGCGGTTTTGACCACGCAACCGTCCAGCGCGATATTGCCGACCAACACAGCCAACCCCCCTTGCTGCGAGAAGGCATGGTCCACGGAGCGGATGCAACCTTCGGCACGGTCGGTGTCCAGGCTGGGCCAACGCGCCGCTTGGCTGAATGCGACTTGCGTGGGAATGCCACCAGGCCCGGCCATGTAGAAGGTCTTGACCGCATCCGATGGATTGCGGGCAATGTCCCACTGATCGAGCGCGTCCTTCATGGTCTTGCTGTGCACGGTGGGGACGTCGGTGTGCAAGCGGCCTGCGCGGTCCAACTCGCCCAGAATGCCCATGATGCCGCCAGCGCGGTGCACGTCTTCAATATGGTATTTGTTGGTGTTGGGCGCCACCTTGCAAAGCTGGGGCACGATTTTGGACATGCGGTCAATGTCGGCCATGGTGAAGTCGATTTCGGCCTCTTGCGCAATCGCCAGAATATGCAGGATGGTGTTGGTGGAGCCGCCCATGGCGATGTCCAGCGCAATCGCGTTCTCAAATGCCTTGAAGCCCATGGAGCGCGGCAACACGGTTTCGTCGTCTTGCTCGTAGTAGCGCTTGCACAGCTCTACGGCCAGGTGTCCGGCGCGCTTGAACAGTTGTTCCCGGTCTGCGTGCGTGGCCACCACGGTGCCGTTGCCGGGCAAAGACAAGCCCAGCGCTTCGGTCAGGCAGTTCATGGAGTTGGCCGTGAACATGCCGGAGCAGCTACCGCAGGTGGGGCAGGCCGAGCGCTCCACTTCGGCCACATCGGCGTCACTCACCTTGTCGTCGGCGGCCATCACCATGGCGTCGATCAGGTCGAGCTTCTTGAACTCCATCTTCTGGGTGGTGGGGTTGAGCAGCTTGACCTTGCCGGCCTCCATGGGGCCACCGGACACAAACACCACGGGGATGTTCAGCCGCATCGCAGCCATCAGCATGCCGGGGGTGATCTTGTCGCAGTTGGAGATGCAGACCATGGCGTCCGCGCAATGGGCGTTGACCATGTACTCGACTGAGTCGGCAATGATGTCGCGGCTGGGCAGCGAATAGAGCATGCCGTCGTGACCCATGGCAATGCCGTCGTCGACAGCAATGGTGTTGAACTCCTTGGCCACGCCACCGGCGGCCTCGATTTCACGGGCCACCAGCTGGCCCAGGTCCTTCAGGTGCACATGCCCCGGCACAAACTGGGTGAACGAATTGACGACCGCGACGATGGGCTTGCTGAAGTCATCGTCCTTCATGCCGGTGGCGCGCCAGAGGGAGCGTGCCCCCGCCATGTTGCGGCCGGCGGTGGAAGTCTTGGAACGGTATGCGGGCATGATGGTGGTCCCTGGGTGAGGGTTCAAGAACGTTGAAAATGGACCGTCGATTATCGCCCAGCCTCCGGCCCGCATGCCGCCGTGAGGGGTTTGCCATGACGCCCCGGGCAGCCGGGGACAGGCGCAGATCAACTATGTTTTCAGTAGCGCTTTACGACCACCCGGCGCTGGGATGACGCCGATCGGGGACTGAAACCGCTTAGCGGGGCTTCTTCGGGCCGATCCCAAGCGCGGAGCGCTGCTTGTCGATGCGGTCCTGCTTGCGCTTGTCCATCCGCTCCATCGCCTTTTTCTTGGAATAGCCACTCCAGTCCGCCCAGGCCCACCAGAGCGCGGCCAGAGCAAAAGGCGCCAGCACCACGGTCCAGCTCCAGTTCGCCACCGGGCCGAACTCCAGATATTTCATGGCCAGCAAGACCAGTCCCAGTATCAGGAAATACATCACCGACTCCTATTCACGGTTAACCCCTCGCCATGCGGGTGTCAACCAGCTTCCCTACAATCGCGTTGTTCAACTCTAACCGACTCCACGAGGAAAAACGATGAGACAGCTCTTTCTGGCCGTGACGCTGGCAATCACCGCGGCAACCCCGGCACTCGCCGATCAGGCCTTGGCCACGTCAAAGAACTGCATGGCCTGTCATGCTCTCGACAAGAAGCTGGTGGGCCCCTCCTACAAGGACGTTGCCGCCAAGTATGCCAAGGACAAGGGTGCCGTGGACATGTTGGCCGCCAAGATCATCAAGGGCGGCTCCGGCGTCTGGGGTCCGGTTCCCATGCCCGCCAACGCGCAGGTCAACGATGCCGAAGCCCATAAACTGGCCGCGTGGGTCTTGACGGTCAAGTAAGTCGAATTCCCCCGAAAAAAAGCCCGCTGACCCAGCGGGCTTTTTTTTGGTCGGGTCAGCCACCTGGAGCACCGCCGGCAACAGGTGCCAACGGGCTCTCCCAAGCCGCCGCGGCCACTTACCAGGCCTGGCCCAGCTGATCCAGAATCGCCGGGTTCTCCAGCGTGCTGGTGTCCTGGGTGATGGCTTCGTTCTTGGCAATGCTGCGCAGCAGGCGGCGCATGATCTTGCCAGAGCGGGTCTTGGGCAGGTTTTCGCCAAAGCGGATGTCCTTGGGCTTGGCAATCGGGCCGATTTCCTTGCCGACGTGGTCACGCAGTTGTTTGGCAATCGCCTTGGCCTCGTCGCCGGTGGGCAGCGGGCGCTTCAGCACGACGAAGGCGCAGACGGCCTCGCCGGTGGTGTCATCGGGACGTCCGACCACGGCCGCTTCAGCCACGAGTTCGGTGCAGCTCACCAGCGCGGACTCGATCTCCATCGTGCCCATGCGATGGCCCGATACGTTCAGCACGTCGTCGATGCGGCCGGTGATGGTGAAGTAGCCCGTCTTGACGTCGCGGATCGAGCCGTCGCCGGCGAGGTAGTACTTGCCCTTGAAGTCTTCCGGGTAGTAGCTCTTCTTGAACCGCTCGGGGTCGCCCCAGATGTTGCGGATCATCGACGGCCACGGCTTCTTGACCACCAGAATGCCGCCCACCCCATTGGCCACATCCTTGCCCGTCTCGTCGACGATCGCGGCCTGGATGCCGGGGAACGGCAGCGTGCAGGAGCCCGGCACCATGGGCGTGACACCCGGCAGCGGCGTGATCATGTGGCCGCCGGTCTCGGTCTGCCAGAACGTATCGACGATCGGGCAGCGACTGCCGCCCACGTGCTGGTAGTACCACTCCCAGGCCGCGGGGTTGATCGGCTCGCCCACCGAGCCCAGCAGGCGCAGGCTGGACAGGTCATAGCTCTTCGGATGCACGGCATCGTTCGATTCGGCCGCCTTGATCAGCGAGCGGATGGCGGTCGGCGCGGTGTAGAAGATCGTGCACTTGTGGCGCTCGATCATCTTCCAGAAGCGACCGGCGTCCGGATAGGTCGGCACGCCTTCGAACACGATCTCGGTGCCGCCCAGCGCCAGCGGGCCGTAGGTGATGTAGGTGTGGCCGGTGACCCAGCCGATGTCGGCGGTGCACCAGAACACGTCGTCGGCCTTCAGGTCGAAGGTCCACTTGGTGGTCAGCGCCGCATGCAGCAGATAGCCGCCTGTGCTGTGCTGCACGCCCTTGGGCTTGCCGGTGGAGCCGGAGGTGTAGAGCAGGAACAAGGGGTGCTCGGCCTCGACCCACTCGGGTTCGCAGGTCGTGGGCTGGCCCGCCACCAGGTCACTCATCCAGACGTCCCGGCCAGCGGTCATGGCGATTTCGCCGCCGCTGCGCTTGACCACCAGCACCTTGCTGATCGAATCGCAGCCGCCCAGCGCCAGCGCCTCGTCAACGATGGACTTCAGCGGCAGCTGCTTGCCGCCGCGAACCTGGTGGTCCGCCGTGATGATGGCCTTGGCACCGGTGTCCTCGATGCGGTCGCGCAGCGACTGGGCAGAGAAGCCGCCGAACACCACCGAGTGCGTGGCACCGATGCGCGCACAGGCCTGCATGGCTGCCACGCCTTCGATGGACATCGAAATGTAGATGACGACCCGGTCGCCCTTGCCGATGCCGATGGACTTCAGGCCATTGGCGATCTGGCAGGTCTTGGCCAGCAGTTCGCTGTAGGTCACGCGGGTCACTTCGCCGCCGTCGGCTTCGAAGATGATGGCCGTCTTGTCACCCAGACCGCGCTCCACGTTGCGATCCAGGCAGTTGTAAGAGGCGTTCAGCGTTCCGTCCGCAAACCATTTGAAGAACGGCGCATTGCTCTCGTCGAGCACCTGGGTGAACGGCTTCTTCCAGCTGATCAACTCCCGCGCCAGGCGTCCCCAGTACCCTTCGTAGTCGGTTTCAGCCTCCTTGCACAGGGCTTCGTAAGCCGGCATGCCCGCGATCGTGGCGTTGCGGACAAAGTCATCGCTCGGCAGATAGACATGGGTTTCGGTGGCAGCGGATTCACCTGCGGTCGGGGCATTCATGGGTTTGTCTCCTGAGGATGTGACGATTGATTGCAAAATCAGGGGCTAAATGTCGGATTGCGCTCTTACAAGGCACTGACTGACGTGAAGCTTTCGAATTCCACCGCCCGCAAGGGACTTCCGGCTTGCCGATAGACTCGTTGTCTGGCCGGATCCCCCCGCCGGTACTGCTTTTCCCAGAAATAGACCCATCATGACGCCGAACCAATCCTCCAAACCGGCCCGCATGAAGCCCATGCCGCGCCTCATCTTTGCCAGCCGCTGGCTTCAGTTGCCGCTGTACCTCGGCCTGATCGCCGCCCAGGGCGTCTACGTTTTCCATTTCTGGGTCGAACTGGTGCACCTGCTGGAGGCTGTCTTCGGCAGCCAGACCGCCTTGCAGGCGCTGATCAACAGCATCGGCTACAAGTCCGACGTCCAGGTCACCTCGTTGAATGAAACCATCATCATGCTGGTGGTACTGGCCCTGATCGACGTGGTCATGATCTCCAACCTGCTGATCATGGTGATCATCGGCGGCTACGAGACCTTTGTCAGTCGCATGAATCTGGAGGAGCACCCTGACCAGCCCGAGTGGCTCGACCATGTGAATGCTTCGGTGCTCAAGGTCAAGCTGGCCACGGCCATCATCGGCATCAGCTCGATTCACCTGCTGAAGACCTTCATCAATGCGGCCAACTACGACGTCAAGGTCCTGATGTGGCAGACGATCATCCACGCCACCTTCCTGCTCAGCGCGCTGGCGATCGCGGCCACCGACCGGTTGATGGCCCCGTCGCACGGGCCCGCCCACTGAGCGCTCCCGGTTCAGCTGCCGTCACGCCCGGCCGGCCGGACCAGTAGCAGTGCGGCCCCCAGCACACCAGCAATCAGGGAGCCCCCGAGCACACCCAGCTTGACCTGAGTGGCGTATTGCGGGTCGAGGCCGTCGAAGGCCAGGGCGCCGATGAACAGGCTCATGGTGAACCCGACACCGCACAGCACGCAGACGCCGAGGAATTGGCGCGTGCTGGCGCCTTCCGGCAAGCGGGCACCGGCCACGCGCATCAGCAGCCAGGAGGCCGCGAACACCCCCACCGCCTTGCCGGCCACCAGGCCGGCCGCAATGCCGAGCGGCACCGTCTGAAACAGGGTCCCCAGGCTGACGCCTTGCAGGGAGACGCCGGCATTGACAAAGGCAAACATGGGCAACACGGCAAACGCAACCCAAGGGTGCAAGGCGTGCTCGGCCACCTTCAGCGGGGACCCCCCTTTGCCGCCCGACAGCGGGATGGCCAGGGCGGTGATCACCCCTGCCAGCGTGGCGTGGATGCCCGACTTGAGCACGCACAGCCAGATGATCAGACCGACCACTACGTAGGGCCCGATGGCCATGACCCGGGCCCGGTTCAGCAACCAGAGCACCAGAATGCCACCGCCCGCCGCCAGCAACATGCTCAGAGAAAGGTCGGCGGTGTAGAAGAACGCGATCACCAGAATGGCGCCGAGATCATCGATGATCGCCACGGCCGTCAGAAACACCTTGAGCGACGAAGGCACCCGGTTGCCCAGCAGGACCAGAATGCCCAAGGCAAAGGCGATGTCGGTGGCCATCGGTATCGCCCAGCCGCGCAGGGCCACCCCATCGCCCCAGTTGATCGCCGTGTAGATCAGCGCCGGCACCACCATGCCGCCAATCGCCGCGCCCGCTGGCAGCAGGGCCTGGCTGGGAGAAGCCAGTTCGCCCTCGATCATCTCGCGTTTGATCTCCAGCCCGACCAAAAAGAAGAAAACCGCCATCCACAGGTCATTGACCCAGATCACCAGGGGTTTGGCAAGGACCAGCAGATCGGCCCCGATGCGCAACTCCACCGGCAAGTAGACGAAACGTTCGTAGACCGCACTGAAACCGGTATTGCTCGCCACCAAGGCCACGATGGCCGCCAACGCAAGCACCACGCCGCCCAGCGATTGGGATTGAATGAACTGGCTGAGCGTGCGCTGAATCTTTTTCAACATGGGGTGGAACGTGCCGCGCCAATGCGCTGCTTTGCAAGGATG
Source organism: Candidatus Skiveiella danica (assembly GCA_016721925.1). Lineage (GTDB taxonomy): Bacteria > Pseudomonadota > Gammaproteobacteria > Burkholderiales > Burkholderiaceae_C > Skiveiella > Skiveiella danica. The sequence goes on along the minus strand of JADKHE010000002.1, from coordinate 342,232 downwards.
CGATCGGCGCAGTTTAGTAGACTTGCAACGTTTTCCGGTATCCGGCGCCGGACGAAGGCGCCGGGACCGCCGCAGCCGCATTCAAACCAGCCCGACAGGCCCCCACCATGACCACCATCCGCCAGAACGACCTCATCGAATCGATCGCTGCCGCCCTGCAGTACATCAGCTACTACCACCCTGCGGATTACATCGCCCACCTGGCGCGCGCGTATGAGCGGGAGCAAAGCCCGGCCGCCAAGGACGCGATCGCGCAGATCCTGACCAACAGCAAGATGAGCGCCACCGGCCACCGCCCGATCTGCCAGGACACCGGTATCGTCAACGTGTTCCTGAAAGTCGGCATGGACGTGCGCTGGGAGGGCTTCACCGGAAGCCTGGACGACGCCATCAACGAAGGCGTGCGCCGCGGCTACAACGATCCCGCCAATACCCTGCGCGCCTCGGTCGTCGCAGACCCGGAGTTCCTGCGCAAGAACACCAAGGACAACACCCCGGCGGTCATCAACACCGAGATCGTGCCCGGCAACACCGTCGAAGTGACCGTCGCCGCCAAGGGTGGCGGCAGCGAGAACAAGAGCAAGATGTACATGTTGAACCCCGGCGACTCGGTGGTCGACTGGGTGCTGAAAACCGTGCCCACCATGGGCGCCGGCTGGTGCCCGCCGGGCATGCTGGGCATCGGCATCGGCGGCACGGCCGAGAAGGCGGTGCTGATGGCCAAGGAAAGCCTGATGGACGACATGGACATGTACGAACTGCAGGCCAAGGCCGCCAGTGGCGCGGAGCTCAGCAGCGTCGATAAGCTGCGCCTGGAGCTGTACGAGAAGGTCAACGCGCTGGGCATCGGCGCGCAAGGCCTGGGCGGCCTGACGACCGTGCTGGACATCAAGATCAAGATGTACCCGACGCACGCTGCCAGCAAGCCGATTGCCATGATCCCGAACTGCGCGGCCACGCGCCATGCCCACTTCGTGATGGACGGCAGCGGCCCGGTCTACCTGACGCCACCCTCGCTGGACACCTGGCCCGATGTGGCCTGGACGCCGGATTACGTCAAGAGCAAGAAAGTCGACCTCAACACCCTGACGCCGGCCGAAGTGGCCAGCTGGAAGCCCGGCGACACCCTGCTGCTGAACGGCAAGATGCTGACCGGCCGCGACGCCGCCCACAAGCGCATCAAGGACATGCTGGCCAAGGGCGAAAAGCTGCCGGTGGACTTCACCAACCGCGTGATCTATTACGTGGGACCGGTGGATCCGGTGGGCGACGAGGCGGTCGGCCCCGCAGGCCCCACCACCGCCACCCGCATGGACGGCTTCACCGAGATGATGCTGGCCCAGACCGGCCTGATCGCGATGATCGGCAAGGCCGAGCGCGGGCCGGTGGCCATCGAGGCGATCAAGAAGCACCAGTCCGCCTACCTGATGGCGGTCGGTGGCGCCGCCTACCTCGTGTCCAAGGCCATCAAGACGGCCAAGGTGGTGGGATTCGCCGACCTCGGCATGGAAGCCATCTACGAATTCGACGTGGTCGACATGCCCGTGACGGTGGCGGTGGATGCCGGCGGCACCAGCGCCCACATCACCGGCCCGGCCGAGTGGCAGAAACGCATTGCGACCGGTGAGTTCAAGGGCATCAGCGTCACCGGCGCCTGATCCGTTCGGCGACTGAACCTGTGCAGGCCAGCCAGCCCATCGGTGTCTTCGACAGCGGGGTTGGTGGGCTGAGCATCTTGCGCGCCTTGCGCGCCGAATTGCCCCAAGAGCACTTCGTCTATTTTGCCGATAGCGGCCATGCGCCCTATGGCGAGCGCGACACGGCGCAGGTGCTTGCCCGCGCACGGGCCATCACCACGGAACTGCTGGAACGTCACGGCATCAAGGCCCTGGTCATCGCCTGCAACACGGCCACGGCCGTTGCCATAGACCTGATACGCGCCGAGCACCCTGGTCTGCCGATCATCGGCGTGGAGCCCGCGCTCAAGCCGGCCGCGGCCCTGACCCGCACGCGTCGTGTCGGGGTCATGGCGACGCGCGGCACGCTGGAGAGCGCCAAGTTTGCAGCCCTTCTGGACTCGCTGTGTGGACTGGCGACCTTCATCCTTCAGCCCTGCGACGGACTGTCTGACGCCATCGAGCGCCAGGACACACCAAAAATCATAGCACTCTGTGACCATTACACGCTGGGAATGGGCCAATTTGGCTCCAAAGAAGGGCAGGTGGACACCCTGGTGTTAGGTTGCACCCATTACCCGTTTGCCGCCGATCTGCTGCAGGCGCGCGTCGGTCCAAGCGTCCGCCTGGTCGATACCGGGGAACCCGTCGCGCGGCATACGCGTCAGCTGCTATTGACGCGCCAGGTCCCGTTGCGCGGGGCGGCCGCCCCGCCCGGCACAGAGGGCGGCGCCACCGGCCACCTGACCCTGGTCAGCTCGGGGCCACCCGAGGCACTACGGGAGGCGGTGCGGCGCTGGCTGGATCTGGATCTTCCGGTGCGCCAGAGCGACTGATACCCTCGAAAGAGCAGGCCCCCATCGCGGAAAGGCCGTTGAACGACATCTATTCGGTCGTGATCTGCGCCGTGTCGCAAGCCCAGAGACGTTCGCCGGTCAAATCGAGGTGGGTCAGGTACAGGCGCACATCGAACTCCAGCTGATGGTAGTCCGGCGCCATGTGGCAGCACAGCTTGTAAAACCCCTTGTCGTGCTCGCGCTCCTTCAGATGGGCCAGTTCATGCACGGCAATCATCCGCAAAAATTCGGGCGGGGCGTCACGAAACAACGAGGCAATCCGGATCTCGCGACTGGCCTTCAGCCGGCTGCCCTGAACGCGGGCATGCGTCGTGTGCAAACCCAGTGCATGGCGAATCACCTGGATCTTGCTGTCGAAAAGGACCTTGTCGACGCCGTCGGCACCGCGCAGGTATTCGTTCTTCAAGGCGGTGACAAACTGAAAGAGCGCGCGGTCATTGCGAACGGTGTGGGCCACCGGATAGCGCTTGCGCAAATGGACACCCAGACCCGACCCTGCGATCAGCCCCGCAACCTGCGCCTGGAGATCGGGAGGATAGGCGGACAGGTAGCGCAGCGAGTCAGGAACTGACGAAGCGTCACGCCGCGCCGTCGGAGCCGTAGCGGCCCGTTTCAACGCCACCGCCTGCTCAGTGCAGGTGCCGAGGCCTGCGGCTGCCACCGCCATGCCCGGATCCGCCGGGTCCCCGTGGTGGCTTGCCGAGTTCCAGCGAATTCACCAGCGCATCGAAACGCTGGGAGAAGAGCTTGTCGATCTCGCCGACCACCCCGCCCAGTTCAGCACCGTCGAAGTGGCGCTCCATCAGGGCGATTACATCCTCCACCAGCAAGTCGCGTTGCGCCTGCATGATGGCGGCCGGGGTCGGCCCCACGAAGAGCATGACGAAATCGTCACGCGACTCGTCGTCCTCGCCCGCCTCCTCCTCGTCGAACTCGGCGTCGTAGAAGGTGACTTCGATCGGAGCACCCGCATCAGCCAGATCGTTCAGGCTCATGCACATTTCGTCCAGCACCTGGCGAAAGTCTTCGTCGCCCTTCACCGTCCAGCACATCTGCAGCAGGTGCGCCTTGGCGTCGAAGCGGATGCCAGGCTCGTCCTCGAAGGCGCTGGCCGCACCATCGGCCAGCGATCGTGCGCCCGCGTACTTCCACAGGGGCTTGAGCGCATCCTGCAGGGCGTCAAAGCCCACCTCCGGGCGCAGACGCACGTCCCCATGCACATGAATCTCAAAAGGTGCGTCGTACTGTGTCATTTCTTGGCCTGTGGTTGGTGCCCCGAACCGGAATCGAACCGGTACGTCCGGTAAAGGACGGCAGATTTTAAGTCTGCTGTGTCTACCAATTTCACCATCGGGGCGATGCAGTCATTTTGGCACCCGGAAAAACAGACAACCCCGATAACGCATGCGCTATCGGGGTTGTGTGATTTCTGGAGGCGCGGGCCGGAGTCGAACCGACCTACACGGATTTGCAATCCGGTGCATAACCGCTTTGCTACCGCGCCAGTTATTCTTCAATCTCTCTGACAAAAAAGGGAAGCCTGGGCTTCCCTTCAAGGTGGAAGACGTTGGTACTTCTTCCATTATCTGGAGCGGGAAACGAGGCTCGAACTCGCGACCTCAACCTTGGCAAGGTTGCGCTCTACCAACTGAGCTATTCCCGCGTATACAACAAACTCGGCCAATTGACTTTGTTTGCTGCAATCCAAAAATTATAACCTATTTTTCAGCACTCGCGCAAGACGCATCGAATGTTCGCTCAATGCTTGACAGACTCGGTACCGGCAACGCCGGCCACCGCGCCGGACTCGGGCGCAACCGCTGCAGCCACCGTTTCCGGCAGCGGTGTGGGCTTGCTTTCCAGCGCGATATCGAGCACCTGGTCGATCCATTTGACCGGGATGATCTCCAGGCCGTTCTTCACGTTTTCCGGAATCTCCTGAAGATCCTTGACGTTCTCTTCAGGGATCAGCACGAGCTTGATGCCTCCGCGCAGCGCGGCCAGCAGCTTCTCCTTCAGCCCCCCGATCGCGGTCACTTCGCCACGCAAGGTGATCTCACCGGTCATGGCGACATCACCCCGCACCGGAATGCCGGTCAGCGCGGACACAAACGCCGTCGTCATGGCCGCGCCAGCACTAGGGCCGTCTTTGGGCGTGGCGCCGTCCGGGACATGAATGTGGATGTCACGCTTTTCGAAGACATCATCGTTGATGCCCAGGCGTCTGGCCCGGCTGCGAACCACCGTGCGCGCGGCCTCCACCGATTCCTTCATCACGTCGCCCAGCATCCCGGTGCGTGTGATGACGCCTTTTCCAGGCATGCTGGCCGCTTCGATCGTCAGCAGGTCGCCCCCCACCTCGGTCCAGGCCAGACCGACCACCTGACCGACCTGGTTCTGGTTCTCGGCACGTCCGTAGGAGAACTTGCGCACACCCAAATAGTCGTTAAGGTTGTCCGCCGACACCACCACCGGAGCCACCATCTTCTTCAACTGCAGGCCTTTGACCACCTTGCGGCAGATCTTCGAGAGCTCGCGTTCCAGCGAACGCACGCCAGCTTCGCGCGTGTAGTAACGCACGATGTCGCGCACCGCTTCTTCAGCAATCTGCAGTTCGCCTTCCCTGACTCCGTTGTTCGTCAACTGCTTGGGCAGCAGGTACTTCATCGCGATGTTGGTCTTCTCGTCTTCCGTGTAGCCGGACAGGCGGATGACTTCCATGCGGTCGAGCAGCGCTGAGGGAATGTTCATCGAATTGGATGTCGCCACGAACATGACATCCGACAGGTCGAAGTCCACCTCGACATAGTGGTCGGCAAAGGTGTGGTTTTGCTCCGGGTCCAGAACCTCCAGCAAGGCGCTGGACGGATCGCCGCGGAAATCCATGCCCAGCTTGTCGATCTCGTCGAGCAGGAACAGCGGGTTGCGGGTGCCGACCTTGTTCAGGCTCTGCAGCACCTTGCCCGGCATGGCGCCGATGTAGGTGCGGCGATGGCCCCGAATCTCGGCCTCGTCGCGCATGCCGCCCAGCGCCATGCGCACGTACTTTCGGCCCGTGGCCTTGGCGACCGACTGACCCAGAGACGTCTTGCCGACGCCAGGCGGTCCCACCAGACAAAGGATCGGCGCCTTGAGCTTGTCGACGCGCTGCTGCACCGCAAGGTACTCGAGGATCCGGTCTTTGACTTTGTCCAGCCCGTAGTGGTCTTCGTTCAGAACACTTTCGGCATGGGCCAGGTCGTGTTTGATCTTGGTCTTCTTGCTCCAGGGCAGACCGGTCAGCACTTCGATGTAGTTGCGCACCACGGTGGCTTCGGCCGACATCGGCGACATCAGCTTGAGCTTTTTCAGCTCGCCTTCCGCCTTCTTTCGCGCCTCGGCGGGCATCTTGGCGGCCTTGATCTTCTTTTCGATTTCCTCGATGTCGGCGCCCTCTTCACCCTCGCCGAGTTCCTTCTGGATCGCCTTCACCTGTTCGTTGAGGTAAAAGTCGCGCTGGTTCTTTTCCATTTGCCGTTTCACACGGCCGCGGATCTTCTTGTCCACATTGAGGATGTCGACTTCGCGTTCGAGCTGCTCGTACAGGTTTTCCAGCCGTGCCTTGACGTCGGCCAGATCCAGAACCAGTTGTTTGTTGTCGAGCTTCAGCGGCAGATGCGCAGCAATCGTGTCGGCCAGGCGGCCCGGATCGTCGATGCTGGAGATGGACGTCAGGATTTCGGGTGGAATCTTCTTGTTGAGTTTGACGTACTGGTCGAACTGCTGCATGACCGCGCGGCGCAGGGCCTCGACCTCGCTGTGCATTTCACTGCCTTCGGCGGCCACCAGCGGCGTCACGGTCGCTGTGAAGTGGGATTCCCCATCATCGATGCGGTTCACGCTGGCGCGCTGCTGGCCTTCCACCAGCACCTTGACCGTACCGTCGGGCAGCTTCAGCATCTGCAAGATGGTGGAGACGCAGCCGACCTCGAACATGTCCGAAACGGCAGGCTCGTCCTTGGCTGCAGTTTTTTGCGCCACGAGCATGATCCGGCGCTCGGCTTCCATCGCGGCTTCCAGCGCCTTGATGCTCTTGGGTCGCCCGACAAAAAGGGGGATCACCATGTGCGGGAAGACCACCACGTCGCGCAACGGCAACAGTGGCAGGTCAATCGGGGTGGCAGGTAGCGGTATGTTTCCAGACATGGGAGTCCCTCGTGTTACCTGTTCAATATGGTCGTCCTGGCTGCATTTTCAACCTGCAGCCCGCTCCACGCGGGCAGAAAGGTTGAAAACCAGCTCGGTGGTGCACCTCGCGACCGCGTCAGGCCTTCTTCGCCGCTTCCCGGTACACCAGTAGCGGCGGCTTGTTTTCCTCGATGGTGGACTCGTCGACCACCACCTTTTCCACATTCGCCGCGTTGGGCAGTTCGAACATGGTGTCGATCAACGCCTGCTCCAGGATGGAGCGCAGGCCCCGGGCGCCCGTCTTGCGCGCCAGCGCCTTGCGGGCGATGGCCTTGAGTGCCGATGGCCGGATCTCGAGATCGACGCCCTCCATCGACAGCAATTTTCCAAACTGCTTGATCAGGGCATTCTTGGGCTCGGTCAGGATCTGAACCAGCGCGTCCTCCGTCAGTTCAGCGAGAGCTGCAATCACCGGCATCCGACCCACCAGTTCCGGGATCAGGCCGAATTTGATCAGGTCTTCCGGCTCGATTTCGTTGAACACATCGGTGAGCGAGCGTTGCTTCTTGCTGCGCACCGTGGCGCCGAAGCCGATGCCCGAGGCCTCGGTGCGGTTCTCGATGACCTTCTCCAGACCGGCAAACGCACCGCCGCAGATGAAGAGGATGTTGGTGGTATCGACCTGCAGGAAATCCTGGTTCGGATGCTTGCGTCCCCCTTGCGGCGGCACGCTGGCCATCGTGCCTTCAATCAGTTTCAGCAAGGCTTGCTGCACGCCTTCACCCGAGACATCGCGCGTGATCGACGGGTTGTCAGACTTGCGCGAAATCTTGTCGATCTCGTCGATATAGACGATGCCGCGCTGGGCACGCTCCACCTCGTAGTTACAGCTCTGCAGCAGTTTTGCCACGATGTTCTCGACATCCTCGCCCACATAACCGGCCTCGGTCAGCGTGGTGGCATCTGCCATCACGAAGGGCACATCGAGCATGCGCGCCAGAGTCTGGGCGAGCAGCGTCTTGCCCGAACCCGTCGGGCCGATCAGCAGGATGTTGCTCTTGGCCAGCTCGACATCGTCTTTCTTGGCTTTTTCCTTGTGGCGAAGGCGCTTGTAATGGTTATAGACCGCCACCGCCAGGGTTCGCTTGGCTTTTTCCTGACCGATGACGTAGTTGTCGAGGTTGGCCTTGATCTCGCTCGGCGTGGGCAGTTCGCCGCGTGCCTCGCGACCATCGGCCACCGCCGGCAGTTCATCGCGGATGATCTCATTGCACAGGTCGATGCACTCATCGCAGATGAAAACCGAAGGACCGGCGATCAGCTTCTTCACTTCATGCTGGCTTTTGCCGCAGAAGGAGCAGTACAGGGTTTTTTCGGTCGAAGAGCCTTTTTTCTCGGCCATGTGGGCAGTGCCTCGTTACTGGGGTTCTGAATGATAACCAAATAAAAACGGCGCTTTCTGAGCCAGAAAACGCCGCTTCAGCGTCGTTGTCCGCCGTCTGGCGGAAGGTTCACGGGCGCTTGGCAATCACCTGGTCGATCAGGCCGTAGTCCTTGGCCTCGTTGGCGTCGAGGTAGTAGTCGCGCTCGGTGTCGCGTTCGACTTTCTCCAGCGGCTGCCCGGTGTTCTCAGCCAGGATCTTGTTGAGCTGCTGGCGGGTCTTGAGGATTTCCCGGGCCGATATCTCGATCTCCGTCGCCTGGCCCTGCGCACCGCCGGACGGCTGGTGAATCATGATCTTGGAATTGGGCAAAGAAAAGCGCTTGCCCTTCGCACCGGCGGAGAGCAGGAACGCGCCCATGCTTGCTGCAAATCCGGTGCACAGCGTGGACACGTCCGGCTTGATGAAATTCATCGTGTCGTAAATGGCCATGCCAGCGCTGACCGAGCCGCCGGGCGAGTTGATGTAGAAGGAAATGTCCTTCTCCGGGTTCTCGCTTTCGAGGAACAGCAACTGCGCCACCACCAGGTTGGCGGTCTGGTCGTTCACCGGCCCCACCAGGAAGATCACGCGCTCCTTGAGCAGGCGCGAATAGATGTCGTAAGACCGCTCACCGCGACCGGATTGCTCGATGACCATCGGCACCATGCCAAGGCCGTGGATGTCCATTGCGCTCATGTTTACTCCTGCAGATGCATTGACTGTACCGAAAAGGCGACGCCCCCAGACAAGGTGGGGCCTGTCAGGCAGACTGCAAGTCCGCCGCAGGCCCCGGCCGGATCCGGTCAGGAAACGCCTGGCATTCAGCCCGGCTGACCCATCAGTTCGTCGAACGAGACCGCTTTCTCGGTCACCTTGGCCTTGCCCAGGACAAACTCGGCGACGTTGTTCTCGATGACCACGGCCTCGACCTCGGCCATGCGGCGGTTGTCGCTGAAGTACCAGCGCATCACGTCGGCCGGCTTCTCGTAACTGGCGGCCAGTTCCTCGACATGGGCGCGCAGCTGCTCGGGCTTGGCATGGAGTTCATTGGAACGCACCAGTTCGGCAACGACCAGGCCCAGACGCACGCGGCGCTCGGCTTGGGGGCGGAACACGTCGTCGGGAATCGGCGCCTTGTCGGCGTCCTTGATGCCACGCTGCTTGAGCTCGGCACGGGCGCCTTCGAGCAGGCGCTCCACTTCGGCCTGAACCGCGGCCCTGGGCAGGTCCAGTTCGGCCTTGGCCACGAGCGCATCCATCACGGCCGTCTTGTTGCGTGCCAGCAAACGGAACTTGACTTCACGCTCGAGGTTCTTCTTGATGTCGGCGCGCAGGGATTCGACCGATCCGTCCTCGATGCCAAGTGACTTGGCCAACGCCTCGTTGACTTCGGGCAGGTGGGCCGCCTCGATCTTCTTGATCGTGACCAGGAAGTCGGCCGTCTTGCCGGCAACATCCTTGCCGTGGTAATCCTCGGGGAACGCCAGCGGGAAGGTCTTGCTTTCGCCGGCCTTCATGCCACGCACAGCCTCTTCGAACTCCTTGAGCATCTGACCTTCGCCGACGATGAACTGGAAGTCCTCGGCCTTGCCGCCGGAGAAGGGCTCGCCGTCGATCTTGCCTTCGAAATCGACGGTCACGCGGTCGCTTTCCTGCGCAGCCTGGTCATGGGCACGCTGGGCGAAGGTGCGGCGCTGCTTGCGCAGGATGTCGACCGTCTTGTCGATCGCGGCATCGCTGACCTCGGCGGTCAGCTTTTCGACCTCGGCGGTGGACAGATCGCCGATCTGCACATCGGGATAGACCTCGAACACGGCGTCGAAAGAGAGCTGGCCATCGGCGCCGTCTTCCTTTTCGGTGATGCGCGGCTGGCCGGCGACACGCAGGTTGGCTTCATTGGCCGCCGTGGCAAACGCTTCGCCCACCTTGTCGTTCATCACTTCATAGTGAACCGAATAGCCGTAGCGCTGGGCAACCACGTTCATCGGCACCTTGCCGGGGCGGAATCCGTCCATCTTCACGGTACGGGCCAGCTTCTTCAGGCGGGAGTCGACTTCGGACTGGATCACGCTCACGGGCAGCGTCAGCGTCATCTTGCGTTCCAGCTTGTCAAGGGTTTCTACATTCACAGCCATGGTCTTTCTCTCGTTAGTGGTGCGCGGGGGGGGACTCGAACCCCCACACCATTGCTGGCGTCAGGACCTAAACCTGGTGCGTCTACCAATTTCGCCACCCGCGCGGGCTTGAAAACAGTCACGGGCGGCCTGCAGGACGAGCGGCCAACCGCAACGACCTTCGACCACCCGCATGAAATCGGTCAACCTTTTATTTTAACCGCGAACGCCCTCGGCAGCGGCCAGAACGCCCCCACACACCCTCAGGGCACGACCACCGGCTCGCGCTTGACCCGGAACCAGGCCGCGTACATGGCCGGCAGGGCGAGCAGCGTCAGTGCCGTGGCGACGATCAATCCACCCATGATGGCCACCGCCATCGGCCCCCAGAAGACCGAGCGCGACAGGGGAATCATTGCCAGCACGGCGGCCGCGGCCGTCAGCACGATCGGGCGCAGCCGGCGCACCGCGGACTCCACGATCGCATCCCAGGCCGGCACGCCGCGGGCGCGGTCCTGCTCGATCTGGTCGATCAGGATCACCGAGTTGCGCTGGATCATGCCCATCAGCGCGATCACCCCCAGCAGGGCGACAAAACCGAAGGGGCGGTTCAGCGCCAGCAGCGCCACCGCCACGCCCGCAATGCCCAGTGGCCCCGTCAGGAACACCAGCATGGCACGGCTGAAACTGTGCAACTGCAACATCAAGAGGGTGAAGGTGATGAACAGCATGATCGGAATCCCGGCCGCGATGGACGCCGAGCCCTTGCTGCTCTCCTCGACCGCGCCGGCCACCTCGATCCGGTAGCCGGCCTGCCCCGCCGCGGCCCATTTCGCCTCCAGTGCCTTGAGCTTCGGCAGCAGTTCGGTCGTGACAGTGGCGCCCTGCAGTCCTTCGACGATATCGCTCTGCACCGTGATGGCGTAGTCGCGGCCCTCGCGCCACATCACGCCGGGCTCCCAGGTGAACACCGGCTTGGCGATCTGGGTCAGGGGAATCGACTTGCCGGACGCCGTGGGCAGGTAGGCGTTGGCGATGTCGGTGATGGCATTGCGCTCGTCCAGCGGCTGGCGCAGCACGATGTCGATCAGCTTGTCGCCCTCGCGGTACTGGCCGACCGTGGTGCCGGCCAGGATGGTCCGCGACGCCTGGGCGATGGACTGGCTGGTCACGCCCAGCGCGCGGGCCTTGGCCTGGTCCACTTCCAGGCGCAGCACCTTGATCGATTCGTTCCAGTTGTCGTTCACGCCTCGCGTGTCAGGGCTCTGGCGCATGATGGCCTTGACCTCGTCGGCGCGCTCGCGCAGCACCAGCGGGTCGTGGCCGACCACGCGGAACTGGACCGGATACGGCACCGGCGGGCCGTTGGGCAGCAGCTTGACCCGCCCGCGCACCTCCGGGAACTCCTGTGCCAACAGGGCCGGCAGCTTCACGCGCAGGGATTCGCGCGCCTTCAGGTCCTGCGCCAGCACAATCAGCTGCGAGACGTTGGACTGGGGAAAGATCTGGTCCAGCGGCAGATAGAAGCGGGGCACGCCGGAACCCACCCACTGGCTGACCGAGGCAACACCCGGCTGCGCCATCAGGCGCGCTTCGACCCGCTTGGCCACTTCTTCGTTGGCCGCGAACGCCGTGCCTTCGGGATGCCAGAGATCCACCAGGATCTCCGGGCGGCTCGAATCCGGGAAGAACTGCTGCTGCACCTTGCCCATGCCCGCAATGCCCAACACGAACAGCGCCACGGTGGCGCCGATGGTGATCCAGCGGTGGCGCACGCACGCATTCACCAGGCGACGAAACGCGTTGTAGAAGGGGCTGTCGAACATCTCGTGCGGTTCGTCGTGGGCCTGCCCGGCCTCGCTGGCCGCCACCACATGGGGTGGCGTCTTCAGCAGCAGCGTGCCGAGATAAGGCACAAAGTACACCGACACGATCCAGCTCAGCACCAGCGCAATCACCGTCACGGCAAAGATGGCAAAGGTGTATTCCCCCGTCATCGAGCGGGCGATGCCGATGGGCAGGAAGCCCGCTGCGGTGATCAGCGTGCCGGTCAGCATGGGCATGGCAGTCAGCTCGTAGGCGAAGGTGGCGGCGCGCACCTTGTCGTAGCCCTCCTCCATCTTGCGCACCATCATTTCGACCGCAATGATGGCGTCGTCCACCAGCAGGCCCAGCGCGATGATCAGCGAGCCGAGCGAAATCTTGTGCAGGCCGATGCCCCAGTAATGCATGGCCAGGAAGGTCATGGCCAGCACCAGCGGGATGGTGATGCCCACCACCAGGCCGGGCCGGATGTCGAGTGTCCAGCGGCGCCACAACGGATGCTGCCCCGGTCGTTTGTGCAGACCCAGGCTCAGGAAGCTGACGGCCAGCACGATCGCCACGGCCTCGATCAGCACCTTGATGAACTCGTTGACCGAATTCGCGACCGCCTTCGGCTGGTCCTGCACCTGCACCAGCTTCATGCCCAGCGGCAAGGCCTTGTCGAAGTGATCGGTGACCGTCTTCAAGGACTTGCCCAGCGCGATGATGTCGCCGCCCTTGGCCATTGACACCCCCAGCGCAATCACTTCCTTGCCCTGGTGGCGCACCTTGATCGACGGCGGATCGATATAGCCGCGGCGGATGTCCGCGATGTCCGACAGGCGCAGCTGGTTGCCCGAGGCGCCGCGGATCGGCATGGCTCTGAGATCTTCGACTGCATTGAACTGGCCCGCCACGCGCACCTGCACCACGTCCAGCGGGGTCTGCACCGCGCCGGCCGATTCGACGGCATTCTGCTGGCCCAATTGCGCCAGCACCGCGTTCATGTCCAGTCCCAGCTGCGCCAGGCGTTTTTGCGAGATTTCGATGAACAGCTTTTCGTCCTGCACGCCAAACAGCTCGACCTTGGCCACGTCGGGCACGCGCAGCAGCTGCTGGCGCACGTCGTCGGCAAAGGTCTTGAGCTCGGCGTAGCTGAAACCGTCCGACTCGAGTGCGTAGATCACGCCGTACACATCGCCAAACTCGTCGTTGAAGAACGGCCCGATCACGCCCTGGGGCAACGTGCCCTTCATGTCGCCAATCTTCTTGCGCACCGAATACCAGACGTTGGGCACGTCGGCCGCCTTGCTGGAGTCCTTGATCTGGAAAATGATCTGCGACTCGCCAGGCTTGGAATAGCTGCGGATCTTGTCCGCAAAAGGTGCCTCCTGCAGCGTGCGCTCCAGTTTGTCGGTCACCTGCTCGGCCACCTGCTGCGCGGTGGCGCCGGGCCAGTAGGTGCGCACCACCATGGCACGGAAGGTGAACGGCGGATCCTCGTCCTGGCCGAGCTGGAAGTAGGCGGCCACGCCCAGCAGCATCAGGACGATCATCAGGAAGCGCGTGAGCGCATCGTGCTCCAGCGCCCAGCGCGAGACGTTGAAGGATTTTTCGGGGTGTGCGTGCCTCATGAGCGCCTCACCGGGTGGCCGGGGCGCTGGACGAGGCTGCCGGCGCCGATGCCGGCGTCGGGGCAAGGGGTGCCACCGGCGCAGAAGCTCCCGATTTCATAGCGTTCGACGACTGTTCGGCGCTGGGATCTGGCCCGTTTGGCCTGTAAATCGTGACTTTTTGCCCTGGCGAGAGCACATGGACGCCCGCCGACACCACTTTCTGCCCTGGCTGCAGGCCCGATGCGATCACCGCTTCGTTGCCGTCGGCGGTGGCGATCTGCACCGGCTGCGAACGCACCGTCATGCTGGCGGTGTCAAGCACCCAGACGGCCGAGCCCTTGCCTTCCTGGCGCAGCGCGCTGGTCGGCAGCTTGATCACTCCGCCGGCCAGCTGTGCAACGGCCTGCGGCACCACATACGCCGTGGCGCCCAGCGGCAGCGCCTCGCCCGCGTCCTTCTCGGACAGTGTCACCTTGACCGGGAAGGTGCGCGTCACCGGATCGGCACTGGCCGCCAGCTCGCGCACCGTGCCGCGCAAGCTGGGCCCGCCGGTCCAGGAGCGCACGGTGACCGCCGAGCCGACCGGCACCCGGGCCAGCTTGTCTTCAGGTACGGCAAACACCACATCGCGCGGGCCGTCCTGGGCGATGCGCACCACGGGTGTGCCGGCCGCCACCACCTGGCCGGCCTCGGCCTCCACGGCCGTGACCACGCCCGACACATCCGCCAGCAACTGGGTGTAACCCGTCTGGTTGCCTTGTCCGGCCAGCTGGGCCTGGGCCTGTTCCAAGGTGGCCTGTGCGGCCTTGAGCGTGGCCTCGCGGCGCTCCAGTTCGGCGCCACTGATGAAGTTCTGGTCCTTCAGCGCCCGGTAACGGGTCAGGTCCGCGGCGGCCAGGTCGCGCTGCGTGGTGGCCGACACCACTTGGGCGCGGCCCGCGTCCGCGGCCAGCTGATAGTCCCTGGGATCCAGCTGGGCCAGCAACTGGCCCGCCATCACACGCTGGCCCACCTCGACCGTTCGCTTCGTGATCTTGCCCGCCACGCGAAAACCCAGCCGCGATTCCACGCGCGCCCGGACCTCGCCCGCGTATTCCTGGCCCGACTCGAAGGCACCCAGGCCCACGGTGATCACTTTGACCGAGCGCACCGGTTCCTCGGGCGGCGCCGGGCGCGAACAGGCCGACACCAGCATCGCGGCACCGAGAATGGCAAGGATCGAACGGGCTGCAACCCGCTGTGAAGACGACAAGGAAAGCAATTGCATGGCCGGCTGAATCCAGTTACTGACTGACTGGTTAGTAATCTAGGGTAAATCCTGATCTCTGTCAAGCGACAATCCCCGCCGTGCCGTCTTCCCTGCCCCCACCCGTCGCGCCTGCCGGTACGCCTACGCTGGCCCCGCCGGTGAGCCACTACGAGAATTTTCCGGTGGCGTCCTGGCTGTGTCCGCCCCGGCTTCGCCCGGCGATCGCGGCGATCTACGCCTTTGCGCGCACCGCCGACGACATCGCCGACGAGGGCGACGCGACTCCCGACGCACGCCTGGCCGACCTGGCGGCCTATCGCGCCGATCTGCACGCAGCCGCGCGGGGCGAGTCGCCTTCGCCACGCTGGCCGCCGGTGTTCGCGCCCTTGGGCAGGGTCATCGCGACCTTCGGATTGCCGGTGCCCTTGCTGGACGACCTGCTCAGCGCCTTCGAGCAGGACGTCATCAAGACCCGCGACGGCGCCGGCTACGCCGACCGCGCCGAGCTGCTCGACTACTGCACCCGGTCCGCCAACCCGGTCGGGCGCCTGCTGCTGCACCTGTACGGCGTGCGCGAGGCCGAGGCGCTGGCGCAGAGCGACGCGATCTGTTCGGCCCTGCAACTGATCAACTTCTGGCAGGACCTCAGCGTGGACATCCCGCGCGGGCGTTTCTACCTGCCCCAGGACCGCTGCGCGGCGCTCGGCGTGGATCCGGGCAGCCTCGAACAGACGCTGAGAGCTACTGAACTGATAGCAGAAAACGTCCAGTGGGCGCTGGTATTGATGCAAAAAGGCGCTCCACTCGTGAAAAAAGTACCCGGCCGGGCCGGCTGGGAGCTGCGCCTGGTGGTGCAAGGTGGGCTGCGCATCCTGGACAAGATCGTCGCCCTGCGCCACGCCACGCTGCGTACACGACCGCGCCTGCGCGCCTGGGATCTGCCCATCATGCTCTGGCGGGCGCTGTGGATGTGACAATCGACGCACCGGCGGGCGGGCCCATAGGCCTGGGCCGGTGAACGTCACCGCACCTGTTCATGACCCCTGAAGCCTACGTCCAGCAGAAAGCCGCCGCCTCGGGCAGCAGCTTCTATTACGCCTTCCTGTTCCTGCCCAAGCCCCGGCGCGCGGCGATCACGGCCTTCTACGCGTACTGCCGCGAAGTGGACGATGTCGTGGACGAGGTGAGCGACCCCGGCGTGGCCCGCACCAAGCTGGCCTGGTGGCAGAGCGAGGTCCACAAGGCCTTTGCGGGCCAGGCCTCCCATCCGGCACTGCAGGCCTTGATGCCGCACTGCCCTGTCTATGGCATCGAGCCCCGCCACCTGCTGGCGGTGATCGAGGGCTGCCAGTTGGACCTGGAGCAGACCCGCTACCTCGACTACCCGGCCCTGCAGCGCTACTGCCACCTCGTGGCCGGCGTGGTGGGCGAGGTCTCGGCGCTGATCTTCGGTCAGACCGACCCTGCCACCACGGCCTACGCGCACAAGCTCGGCCTGGCCTTCCAGCTCACCAACATCATTCGCGACGTCGGCGAGGACGCGCTGCGCGGGCGCATCTACCTGCCGATCAGCGAGCTGCAGCAGTTCGATGTGAAGGCCCATGAAATCCTCAAACGCAGCTATTCGGAACGCTTCACCGCCCTGATGGCGTTCCAGGCCCGGCGCGCCCACGGCCTGTACGACGAGGCGCTGGCACTGCTGCCGGCCGCCGACCGCCGCGCCCAGAAGCCCGGCCTGATGATGGCCAGCATCTACCGCACGCTGCTGCGCGAGATCGAGCACGACCAGTTCAAGGTGCTGCACCAGCGCATCGCCCTGACCCCGCTGCGCAAGCTCTGGCTGGCGTGGAAGGTGCAGGCGCTGGGGAAGCTGTGAGGGTGGCCCGATGAAGCTCGCCGTCATCGGCGGCGGCTGGGCGGGCATGGCGGCGGCAGTGACGGCCGCCGATGCCGGCCATCAGGTCACCGTGTTCGAGGCCGCACGCACCTTGGGCGGGCGCGCCCGCGCGCTGCCCTTGACCCTGCCCGACGGCCGCGACATCTTCGTGGACAACGGCCAGCACATCCTGATCGGCGCCTACACCGAGTCCCTGCGCCTGATGCGCAAGGTGGGCGTGGACCCCGATCAGGCGCTGCTGCGCCTGCCGCTGGCCCTCGTCTTCCCAGACGGCACAGGCCTCGCGCTTTCTTGGGGACGCACACCCTGGGATGCGCTCGCGGGCATCCTGCGGGCCCAGGGCTGGACCTGGCGCGACCGCCTTTCCCTCTTGCGCGCCGCCACCGGCTGGCAGCTCAGCGGCTTCACCTGCGCGCCGCAGGCCACCGTGGCCGACCTGTGCGCGCCGCTCACGCGCCGGCTGCTGGACACGTTCATTGAGCCGCTGTGCGTCTCGGCGCTCAACACGCCAGCGGCGGCGGCCAGCGGCGCCGTCTTCCTTCGCGTGCTGCGCGACGCGCTCTTCGGCGCGCCCGGCAGCTCCAACCTGCTGCTGCCAACCAAGGACTTGAGTGCGTTGTTCCCGCAGGCCGCTGCCGGCTGGCTGCGGCAGCAGGGCCACACCGTTCACCTGGGCCATCGCGTGCGAAGCCTCACGCGCGACGCGCAAGGCCCGGCGGGCCGCTGGTTGGCCGACGGCGAGCCTTTTGACCGGGTCATACTCGCCACTTCGGCATCCGATGCGGCCCATGCCAGCACGGAATGGTCACTTCATGCTCCCGAACCCATAGCATCCAGCCTGCGGAGCTGGGCGGCGGCGACACAGGCCTTGCACCATGAAGCGATCACCACCGTGTATGCCCTGGCCGCCAGCGGCCTGACGCGCCCGATGCTGGCACTGCCGGCCACCGCGCAGCACCCGGCGCAGTTCGTCTTCGACCGGGGCCAACTTGGGGGGCCGCGTGGTCTGCTGGCCTTCGTCATCAGCGCCAGCACCGGCGAGCGCGAGGCCCTGCAGAAGCTGGTCGTCGCGCAAGCGCGCGAGCAGCTGGGGCTGGACTTGGAGCCCCTTCGCACCATCACCGAAAAACGCGCCACCTTCGCCTGTACGCCAGGCGTGCAGCGCCCGCCCATGGCGGTCGCACCGGGGCTGCTGGCCTGTGGCGACTACATCGCCGGCCCCTACCCGGCCACGCTCGAAGGCGCCGTGCGCAGCGGCCGGGACGCCGGAAATTTGCCCTGAATCAACAAACGGCCCCGCAGGGGTGGCCGGTTGGGTCCGGTCGGATTAGCATGCCGACAGGGCGGGTTGCATGGCGCAGCTTGCCGGCCTTGAAAAAGGAGTCTTGGTATGGACAAGAACACGCTTCATGCTTTGCTGCGCAAGATGGTCGAGACCGATGCATCGGATCTGTTTCTGACCGTTGGCGCCCCGCCGCACATCAAGGTCCAGGGGGAGTCCTGGCCGCTGTCCGTCCCGCCCCTGCAATCAGGACAGGCACAAGCGCTGGCCTACTCGATCATGAGCGCCCAGCAGATCGCCGACTTCGAGCGGCAGCTGGAGGCCAACCTCTCCTACACCGCGCCGGACATCGGCCGCTTCCGCGTCAGCGTCTACCGCCAGCGCGGCGAGACCGCGATGGTGGCCCGCCTCATCCACGCGACCATCCCGGACTTCGAATCCCTCGGTCTGCCGCCCGTCGTGCAGGACCTGGCCCTGCTGCGCCGAGGTTTGCTGCTGGTCGTCGGCGCTGCGGGCTCGGGCAAGAGCACCACGCTGGCCTCGATGATCGACCACCGGGCGCGCAACAGCCAGGGCCACATCCTGACCATCGAAGACCCGATCGAGTACCTGTTCAACCACGACCGCTGCACCGTGGACCAGCGCGAAGTCGGCATCGACACGCACAGCTTCGCCGACGCCCTGCGCAACGCCATGCGCCAGGCGCCGGACATCATCATGATCGGCGAGATCCGCGACCGCGAAACCATGGAGCACGCCATCGCCTATGCCGAGACCGGCCACCTGTGCGTGTCCACGCTGCACGCGGCCAATGCCAGCCAGGCGCTCAAGCGCATCATCAACTTCTTCCCGGAAAACCTGCACCCGCAGCTGCGCATGGACCTGTCGCTGAACCTGCAGGCCATCATTTCGCAGCGCCTGCTGTCCGGGCACGAGGGCAAACGTGTACTGGCCACCGAGCTGCTGCTGCATTCGGCCTATGTGGCCGACCTGATCCTCAAGGGCGCGGTCGACGAGATCCGCCACGCCATCGAGAAGAGCGGCGGCGTCGGCATGCACACCTTCGACCAGGTGCTGCTGGAGCTGTTCAACGCCGGTCGCATCGACCAGGACACCGCGCTGGCCAATGCCGATTCGCGCACCGACCTCAGCCTGCGCATGCGGGTGCACTCGGCTTACGACCCGCGCTGACGCCGCGCGAGCGATCCGGCCGCGCGTCGCCGACAACCGGCGCCGCGTCAGCGCATCACTTGCGCGGCGATGTCAAGCGAGCGCAGGCGCAGTGCCGGGTCGAACACGTCGCAGACCAACATGAATTCGTCGGCCTGCGTGATTTCTGCCAGGCGCGCGAGACCCGCGCGCACGGTGTCCGGCCCCCCGATCACGGCCGCCGCCAGGAAATCGGCAATCGCCGCGCGCTCCTGCGGGATCAGCCCCGCCATGAAGTCCGCCACCGGCGGCTGCAGGCGCTGCCGGTCGCCGGTGAGGATGCCCAGCACGCGCTGGTAGGTGCTGCTGGCCAGAAACTCGGCCTCGTCGTCGGTGGGCGCGGCGATCAGCGGCACGCCGATCACCACATAGGGCTTGGCCAGCGTGGCCGACGGCCGGAACAGGCCCCGGTACAGCTCCAGAGCCTGCAACAGCAGCCGCGGCGCGAAGTGCGAGGCAAAGGCATAAGGCAGTCCGCGCTCGGCCGCCAGGCGCGCCGAGAACAGGCTGGAGCCCAGCAGCCAGATCGGCACCTGCGTGCCCGCGCCGGGCATGGCCACGATGGGCTGGCCGCCACGCACCGGGCCCAGCAGCTGCTGCAGCTCGGCCACGTCGCGCGGGAAGTCTTCCTCGGTTTCCACACGATCGCGCCGCAACGCGCGCATGGTGACGCGGTCGGTGCCCGGGGCGCGGCCCAGACCCAGGTCGATGCGGCCCGGATAGAGCTCGGCCAGGGTGCCGAAGGCTTCGGCCACCACCAGCGGCGCGTGGTTGGGCAGCATCACGCCGCCCGAGCCCACGCGGATCGTGCGCGTGCCCCCGGCGATGTGCCCCACCAGCACCGCGGTGGCGGAGCTGGCAATGCCGGCCATGTTGTGGTGCTCGGCCAGCCAGTAGCGCTTGAAACCCAGCGATTCGGCGTGTTGCGCGGTGCGCAGGGCGATGGCCAGCGCCTGGGCGACCGTGCCGCCTTCGCGCACGGCGACCAGGTCGAGCATGGACAAGGCGATGTCAGGCAGTGTTTGGGTCATGGGGCGATTGTCAGGGGCAGGGGCCGGCGATGCTGGCGCTCAGGTATCCCAGTCGCCGCCGCCGTCGTCGCTGCTCGCCAGCGAGGCACCGTCGTCCCAGCCGCCCGCGTCGCGGATGCCGAAGTTCTCCCCGCCCAGGTCGGCGTTGCGCGCGAAAGCGCCCTCGTCCAGGCCACTGCCGGCGGCGGGGTGCGGCGCTCGCTCGCCGTGGTCGCCCATCAGGCTCTTGCCGATGGCCTGCGCGGCGACCACGCCGGCGCCCACCGCCAGGCCGGTGGCCAACCCGCCCATGACCTTTCCCCCCAAGCCGCTGCCCGGCGCCGGCCCATACGGGGCCTGGCCAGAGCCTGGCGCGGCGGAGACGTCGGTGCCAAAGGTCTGCGGACCGCTCAGGCCGCTGCCCGCCGCGGCGGGGCTGCCATATCCCGCCTGTGGCGCGGGAACCGGAGCCGGCTTGCGCCGCACCAGATAGATCGCCAGGGCGATCGCCGCGCCGCCCAGCGCCAGGCCCAGCCCCATCTGCGAGGACGAGGCCGGCGCGGGCGCCGTGGACACCGCGAACGGCGCCGCCTGGGGCGCCTGGGCCATGGCGCCGGGCTTCACTGCGGTGGCCGGTTGGGCCACCAAAGCGGCACGCAGGCTCTGCACCGCCTCCGGCTTGGCGAACGGCAGGCCGGGCGCCAGCTTCTCGGCCTCGGCCAGCGCCTCGCGGGCACGGGCGATCTGGCCCTGGCGCGCCGCCAGCTCCGCCTGCACGAAATGGGCCTTGGCGCTCTTCGGGTGCAGCACCAGCACCTGCTGGATCATGGTCTGCGCCTGCTCCAGGCGGCCAGCCTGCGCCGCGTCATAGATCTGCTTCAGGGTGGGTTCGGCCTGCGCCATCGCGCCCAAGCCGGCGCCCAGGCCCGCACCCAGCAAGACCGCCACGGCCAGCCACCGGGCCAAACGCTGCATCAGGGATCGATTCATCATGGGTTGTGCCTTCTTCAGGGGTGTCGTTACCGGCTGGAGATGGTGCCGCGCGGCCAGAAGACAAGCGCGCGGCAAGGTCGACGTGTTAGGACTGCTGGAAATCACTCCCAATTCAATAGCAATAAATGACCATTTGACGATGGGTATTGGCCAAATTTTCTTCAAAATCGACCGAAAGGCGCTTTGGCAGGCGCCAGGCGTCAGTCCGCGTGCGTTTCACCCCGCAGCGCCCGGTACGCCGGCCGCTCCATGCAGGCCCCGAGCCAGGCATTGACCCGGGGATGAGCGGCCATCAGTTCACGCGCGGGTCGCGCCCAATTGAGCACGCTGGCCACGCAGAGATCGGCCACGGTGAAGCGCTCGGCGGCGATGTGGGCCTCGCCGCGCGCCTGCTGCGCCGCCAGGTGCTGCTCCAGCACCCGCAGTGGCACGTGCAGACGGCGCTCGGCCACATCGGCCAGATCGGGCTTGCGCTGATCCGGCGGCATGGCCAGGCGATGCATCAACACGGTGAGCGCGTCTTTCTCCACTTCGTTGACGGTCCACAGGCTCCAGCGCAGCGCCTCGGCATCTTCGCGCGCCGTGGCCGGGGTGAGGCTGGCGCCATCGGCCACGCCGTGGTGGCGGGCGAGGTACAGCGCGCAGGCCATGCTTTCCCACACCACCACCTCACCCTCCGGGCGATGGTCGATCACCACCGGGATGTGGCCGTTGCGGTTCAGCGCCAGGAACGCCGGCGTGCGGGTGGCACCGCCCTGGTAAGGCGTGGGCACGTGCTCGAACGTCAGCCCCAGTTCGGCGGCCACCCACAGGGGGCGAATGGCGCGGGAGGCGGTGATGCCATGGATCGTCAGGCTCATGGGATGCAAGCGGTGGGATCGGGGTCAAGGCGTCAGGACAGCAGCTCGCACAGGCTGCGCAGTTCGGCCACGGTCACGTGCGGCGCATGCACCGGGTGCTCCCAGGCGTGGCCACCGCGATTGACCCAGGCCATCTGCATGCCGGCGTTCAGCGCGCCCACGCCGTCGAGGTGCGCATCGTCGCCGATGTGCAGCACCGCCTCAGGCGAGGCACCCGCCGCCCGTGCGCCGACCTGGAACATGCGCGGATCCGGCTTGCCCACGCCGAGCGTGGTGGCGCTGAAGGCAGCGCAAAAATGATGGCCGATGCCCACGCGCTGCACATCCGCGTTGCCGTTCGACAGCGCCACCAGCGGGTAGCGGCTGCTGAGAAACGCCAGTGCCGGCAGCGCATCGCCATAGAACTCGACACGCTGGCGCTCGGCGAAGAAGGCATCGAAGGCGGGCTCGGCCAGCGCCGGGTCGTCGCCGGCGCGCATGAGCATCACGCGGATGGACTCGCGGCGCAGCGCGCTCATGTCGTGCGCCAGGTCGGGGCGCTGGCTGTTCATCTGCTGGCGCACCTCGCGGATCGCGCCGGGTGCGGCGCACAGGGCCGCGGTGGCCGGCGCGCGCTGCCCCAGCCAGGCCTGCAGCGTCGCCTCGGCGCGCCGGATGGTCGGCCCGATCGGCCACAGGGTGTCATCCAGGTCCAGGGTGATGGCGCGGATGCGGGAAACGTCGAGCATGGGCGTAGGCAAGGCTGGGCAAAAAGGGCGCGCGCCGCGCGGGTGAAAGGGCTTGCGGGAGAATACCGCATGCCGTTTAAAAAAGAACCCGCCTTCCAGCATGGCCAGGCCGAGCGCACCGCCGTGCTGCTGTGCAACCTGGGCACGCCCGACGAGCCCACCGCGCCCGCCTTGCGCCGCTACCTGGCCGAGTTCCTGGGCGACCACCGGGTGGTGGAGATTCCCCGCCCCATCTGGCGGCTGATCCTGCACGGCATCATCCTGCGCACCCGCCCCGCCAAATCGGCCAGGAAATACGCCTCGATCTGGACGCCCGAGGGCTCGCCGCTGAAGGTGTGGACGTCCAAGCAGGCCACCCTGCTACGCGGCTGGCTGGGCGAGCGTGGGCATCTGCTCACGGTGCGCTATGCGATGCGCTACGGCAACCCGTCGATCGCCAGCGAGCTGGACCAACTCAAGGCCGAAGGCGCCACCCGCATCCTGATCGTGCCGCTGTACCCGCAATACAGCGGCACCACCACGGCCAGCGTGTTCGACGCCGTATACGCCTGGGCCGGGCGCCAGCGCCATGTGCCCGAGCTGCGCTTCGTCAACCGCTACCACGACGACCCCGGCTACATCGACGCTCTGGCGCGGCGGGTGCGCGACCACTGGATGAAGAACGGCCAGGCCGAGCAGCTGGTGATGAGCTTTCACGGCGTGCCTGAGCGCACGCTGCACCTGGGGGACCCCTACCACTGCGAGTGCCTGAAAACCGCCCGCCTGCTGGCCGAGCGCCTGGGGCTGGCCAAGGACCGCTACCGCGTGACCTTCCAGTCGCGCTTCGGCAAGGCGAAATGGCTGCAGCCCTACACCGAGCCGACGCTGGTGGCGCTGGCACAGGGCGGCGTGAAGTCGGTGCAGGTGATCTGCCCCGGCTTCACCGGCGACTGCCTGGAAACGCTGGAGGAGATCGCCCAGGAGGCGCGCGAGGCCTTCCTGCACGCGGGGGGCCAGAGCTTTGACTACATCGCTTGCCTGAACGACAGCGACGCCTGGATCACCGCGCTGGCCACCATCGCCGAGCGCCACCTCGCCGGATGGCCCACCCGAGACAAGCCGGATGAGGCCGCGCTGGCCGCCTCGCGCGCGGCGGCGCTGGCGGCGGGGGCGTCGCGCTGAGGCTGCGAATCACTCCTGAAACAGTAGCTATTCATGACCATTTGACGCTGGGAAATCGCCAATTTGGTCCAAAAAAGGTGACGCCGGGACGGTCACACGCCGGTTTCGGGCACGGTGCGGATCCGCCACCCGCCTTTTTCGCAAAGACGGCTGTTCAGGCCGACGCTTCGATGAAAACCGTCACCTGCTCCAGCTGATCGGGCACGTTCAGCGCGGGCGCATGGCCGCAGCCGGGCACCTCCACCACCTGCAGCTGCCCGCGCAGGGCCGGGCCGCGGCGCTGCATCTCGGCGATGGTCTCGGGCAGCACGAGGTCGCTCACCGCACCTCGCAGGCACAGCACCGGAATCTCCAGCGCGTCGTAGTGGTCCCAGATCCGGTAATCGTCCGGGTGGTCGGTGAACTGGCGCACCATGGCCGGGTCGTAATGCGGCGTGACGCGGCCATCGGGCAGGCGGCGCGTCGAGGTCTCGGTCAGGCGGCGCCATTGCGCATCGCTCAGCCAGCCATAGGGCGCGTACACCTGGCGGAAGAAGGCTTCGAGCTCCAGCACCGTGGCAAATGCCGGCGGGCTGCCCGCGTAGGCCTTGATGCGCTCGATGGCGGGCTGCGCCAGTTGCGGCGCGTTGTCGTTCAGCACCAGGCTGCGGATGCGTCCCTTGAGCGAAGGCTCGAAATAGCCCGACGCGCACACCATGCCGATGGCGCCGCCCATCGAGGTGCCGACCCAATGGGTGGACGCGATGCCGAGCTGGTCCAGCAGCTCACGCGCCAGGCGGGCGTAGAACGCCAGGCAGTATTCGTGCTTCGGGTCCGGGCTCCACTGCGAAAGGCCGCGGCCCAGCGTGTCAGGGCAGATCACGCGCCAGCCGCGCTGGCTCAGGTGCTCGGCCAGTTCGTCCATGTCGCGCCCGGTGCGGGCCAGGCCATGCCAGGCGATCACGGTGCCGGCGCTGCCCGCGCCCCATTCGGTGAAATGGATCTCGCGTCCGGCGCAGGTCAGGTAGTGTGAGGTGTATGGCATGGAGTAATCCTCCTTGTTCTGATCTGTGGCATGCCGCGCGGTGCTGCTTCGGCAACTTGCGCCGGGCCTTGTCGGGCCCGGCCCGGCGCAAAGGGCTTACTCGGCGCGGATCGACTTGGCGCCAAGGCTCGCGTCGAACACCATCGTGCGCGGCCATGGGGCCCAGGAAGCGCCCAGCGCTGCATGGTTCGGGTCGCCGTTGCGCGCGAAGCTCGAAATCGTCTGCATCATCGCGTTCGAGAGTTCAACCCGGCCAGGGCGATTCGCCGTGCTGAACCAGACGTTGCTGAACAGCGACGGTCCGAAGTTGCCGAAGATGAAGGGCAAGTCGACCACGTGCACCGCGCCGTAGATGTCGTTCCACGGGGCCGGTTGCTTGTCCCAATCGAAACGGTAGTACCAGACGTTCTCCTGCTTCGTCTTCAACGCGTTCAGCACGTTGTCCCGGCTGTTCAGGAAGAAGATGCGGTTGAGCGACTCCGCGCGGGCCGTGAAGCCCGTGGTCGGCGCGCTCACCGGCAGGTAGGTCGGAGCGATCCACTGCTCCACCGTGGTCTGGGCGGCGGCGTTCGGGTTGTAGCTGAAGTGGTTGGTGAACAGTTGCGCGTCCGTCACCAGGCGGGCATTGCCCGTGCCGCCCACGAGCGGCAGGAACGAGGGGAACAACTTGCCTTCGTCCCGCGTGTTGCCCGCGAGCACCGGCACCTTCACATAGTTGCCCGCATTGATCGCGCCGATCGGGTCGCTCGCCACGACCGCGCCATCGGGAATCGGGCCCGATCCGGCAAGGCCCAGAGCGGCCAGGCGGGTGAGCAGCGTGGTGAACAGCTGCGAGGGCGACTTGCTGCGCACGTAATCCGCGATCTGCGCGTGGGTCCGGCTGGCGATGTAGGTGTTGGCCGAGGCGGTATCGGTCGCCAGGCCGTCACCGATCACCAGGTTTTGCAGCAGCGCGTTGCCCTGGGCCAGGTACACCGATGCCGGGTTCAAGGTGGGCAGGCTGCCGGCTGGCAGGTTGGTCGCCAGCGAAATGCCGCCCGACAGGGGCATCACGCGGTGGAACAGCTTCGGATTGGCGGCCGTCATCAGCGGCGACGTCTGCAGCGCCCAGACGTTGATCGCGCCGGCGGACTGGCCCACCACCGTGACGTTGTCCGGATTGCCGCCGAAGGAGGAGGAATTGGTGCGCACGAACTGCAGCGCCTTGATGCTGTCGAGCATCGTGAAGTTGCCGGAGTCTGTGGACGCGTCGCCCGTCTTGAGCTGCGGCAGATTCATGAACCCCAGAATGCCCAGCCGG
This sequence comes from Candidatus Skiveiella danica, assembly GCA_016721925.1. Taxonomy (GTDB): domain Bacteria; phylum Pseudomonadota; class Gammaproteobacteria; order Burkholderiales; family Burkholderiaceae_C; genus Skiveiella; species Skiveiella danica. The sequence goes on along the minus strand of JADKHE010000002.1, from coordinate 315,862 downwards.
AAGTTGGGCGTGACCACGATCGCGTTGGCGGTCCTGGCCAAGGCCGCGCCGTCATACATGGGGTCGGCGGTGTAGCCCGAGACGTTGCTGCCGCCGTGCAGGAAGACGATGACGGGCAGGTTCGACTCGTTGCTGGCGGGACGCCAGACGTTGAGGTACAGGCAGTCTTCGCTGCCGACGGCCTGGTTCAGCGTCGTTGCGATGGTTTCGTCGTGCTTGTTGTTGCTGCCGGGGCCGTAGATGCGGCCGTACTGCGCGCAGGCATTGGCGAAAGCCGTCGTGGTGCGGGGCGTGGCCCATGCCTCGGGTTCCTGCGGCGGCTGCCAGCGCAGCGCGCCCACGGGTGCTTTCGCATAGGGGATGCCTTTCCAGGAGTAGGTTGCAGAGGCGATGTCCACGGCCCCGCGAATGTCTCCCAGATGGGTCTTGCGCAGCAGCGGGTCGTTGCCGCCGTCGCCGCACGCCGAGAGCAGCAGGGCGGCACCGATGGCGCCTGCCCAGGCCGCTGCCCGGGTCCTGAGGCCTGTGGGCCGCTTGTGAGAAAGCGTGGTTCCTGATTCAGTGGTCATCGCCGATGTCTCCTCTTGGGTGGGTTGAAATTCAGGCAGTGGGCGCGCGCAATGCACGCAGCCGGCCCACCACCCCGGTCGGGAAGTAGTAGACGGACAACACGAACAACAGACCGAGCCACAGCAGCCAGCGGTCAGGCGAGAGCAGGGCCGCCAGCATCGGGACGCCGGAGGCAGCCTCGCTGCCCAGGCGCAGCAGGTCCTGCAGGTAGCTCTGGGCGATCAGGAACAGCACGGCGCCGATGGCCGCGCCGTAGATCGTGCCCATGCCGCCGATCACGACGATCAGCAGCACGTCCATCATGATTTCGAAAGACAGCGAGGTGTCCGGTCCGTTGTAGCGCAGCCAGACGGCCAGCATGGCGCCGGCCAGCGTGGCGAACAGGGCCGACAGCACGCTCGACGTGGTGCGGTACACCACCACGCGGTAGCCGATGGCCTCGGCGCGGAACTCGTTCTCGCGGATCGCCTGCAGCACGCGGCCGAAAGGTGAATTGACGATGCGCAGCATGGCCAGCATCAGGACCACCGCGCACACGAACAGGCCGTAGTAGGTCAGCAGCCGCCCGTCGACCGACACGCCCAGAAAGGGCTGCTCCAGGAACTCGTGGCTCGGCATCAGCAGTTCGGGCACCTTGAAGCTCAGTCCGTCCTCGCCGCCCGTGAAGTCCGACATTTGCGAGGCGAAGGTCTGGAAGGCCGCGGCCACCGCCAGGGTGATCATGGCAAAGAAGATCGCGCGCACCCGCAGCGAGAACAGGCCCACGGCCAGCGACAGCCCGAAGGACAGCACCAGCGACGCGCCCAGGCCGATGGCCAGCGCCTCCCAAGTCGGCCCCAGGCGGGTGCTGGCCATGGCGATACCGTAGGCGCCGATGCCGAAGAACATGGTGTGCGCGAAGCTCACGATGCCGGTGTAGCCCAGCAGAAGGTCGAAGCTGGCCACCAGCACGACGAAGACCAGCACCTTGGCCGCCACGCTGAGCGCCTTGACGCCCGGGAAGATGAAGGGCGCAAATGCCAGGCCCAGCAGGATGGCCGCGAGCAGCACCGCCAGCAGGCGGCTGCGCGGCAGGTCATTGGAAAGAATCCGGTTCAGCATGGTGAGCGGCCTCCCGCCGGGCCGCCCGGCAGCCCCCCCCCCGGGGGGCCAAAAAACCAAAAATTAAGAGCGGGGGGGTCATGGTCTTCAGCGGTTCGCCACCGGATAAACGCCCTGCGGGCGCCACAACAGCACCACCACCATCAGCAGGATGTTGGAGAACAGCGCCACCTTGGGCGCGACGAAGCCGGTGTAGTTGGCCATCAGGCCCACCAGCAGCGAGCCGATCAGCGCGCCCCCGGTGGAGCCCAGCCCGCCGATGATGATGACGATGAAGATCAGGATGTTGACCTGCGCGCCCATCTGCGGCGTGACGCTTTGCTGGTACAGGCCCCACATCACGCCGCCCAGGCCCGCCAGCGCGCTGCCGAACACAAACACGCCCACAAACAGGCGCCGGATGCGGTAGCCCATCGACTCGACCATCTCGCGGTCCTGCACGCCGGCGCGGATCAGCAGGCCGATCTTGGTGCGGTTCAGCGTCCAGGCCAGCAGCGCGAAAACCAGCAGGCCCACGCACACCGACACCAGCCGGTACTTCTCGATCGCGGCGTCGCCCAGCAGCAGCGAACCGCGCAGGCCTTCAGGCAGCGGCAGTGCAATCTGCTGCGGCCCCCAGATCACCTTGATCAGTTCCTCGCCGATGATCATGCCGCCCATCGTGATCAGGATCTGCTTGAGGTGCTGGCCATAGACCGGGCGCACGATGAAGCGTTCGAACGCCAGGCCGACCGCGCCAGCCACCAGCATGGCCACCAGCATCGCCGGCAGCAGCGCGAGCAGGTTGCGCCAGAGTTCCTGCGAGCCGGTCCAGTCGCCCATGGCGCCGAGCACGGAGGTGGCCACAAAGGCGCCCAGGGCGATGAAGACGCCATGCCCGAAGTTCAGCACGTCCATCAGGCCGAAGATCAGCGTGAGGCCTGAGGCGATGACGAAGATGATCATGCCCATGGCCAGGCCGGCCACCGTGAGCGTGATCCAGGTCGAACCCGAGCCCACCAGCGGCAACGCAGCCAGGGCCAGCAGCGGCACCAGGGCCAGGGGCTTCCAGTCGAAGTCGAGCGCCTTCATGCCGCACCTCCCCGACCCGGGAATCGTTCAAAAAATATAGCGCCAGATGACCGAAGGACGCTGGGAGAGCAGGGATTTGTCATGAAAATCGTCATAGCGCCAGTCCCAGCAGCGAGGTTTGCAGCGATTCGTCCTGCGCGAAGGCCTGCATGGCGCCGGCATGGACGACAACGCCGTTCTCCATCACCGCCACCGTGTCGCCCAGCCGCTTGGCAAAGTTGATGTTCTGCTCGACCAGAAGGATCGTCACGCCGCTGGCCTTGAGCTGCTCGAACGCGTCGATCATGTTGTTGATGATGGCCGGCGCCAGGCCCTTGCTCGGCTCGTCCACGATCAACAGTTCGCGCGGCTCCACGATGGCGCGCGCCACCGCCAGCATCTGCTTCTGCCCGCCCGAAAGCTTGCCCGCCGGGTGGTTCCAGAACTTCTCCACCGCCGGGAACAGCTGGAAGATCCACTGCAGGCGCTTGTCATCCATCTGCTCGGCCCGCTTGGCTGTGCGCGCGGCCAGCAGCATGTTTTCGCGGACGGTCAGGTCGGAGAAGATGCCCATGTTCTCGGGCACGTAAGCGATGTTCAGGCAGGCGATCTGCGGCGTGGACAAGCGGGTGATGTCCTGGCCGTTGAACCGGATGCGCCCCTTGGATGCGGGCCACAGGCCCATGATGGTGCGCAGCGTCGTGGTCTTGCCGACGCCGTTGCGCCCCAGCAGCATGGTGAGCTGGCCGCGCGGCACAACCAGGTCCACGCCATGCAGGATGTGGTACGCCCCGATGTGGGTGTGCACGCCTTCGAGGGTGAGAAGAGCGTCGCTCATGCGGCCTCCTGATGCTGGACTGGCGTGGCGCCGGCCTGCGGGGCGACACCGAGATACGCCTCCTGCACCACCGGCGAGGCGATCACTTCGGCCGGCTCGCCATCGGCCACCAGCGCGCCGTTGTGCAGCACGATGATGCGGTCGGCCAGTTCACGCACCACGTCCATCTTGTGCTCCACCAGAAGGATGGTTTTGGTCTTGTCTTTCTTCAGCGCGCGGATCAGGTCGAGGATGACGGGCGCCTCGTCGTGGCTCATGCCGGCCGTCGGTTCGTCGAACATGTAGACCAGCGGGTCCAGCGCCATGAGCAAGGCCACCTCGAGCTTGCGCTGGTCGCCATGCGGCAGGCGCGACACAGGCGTGTCCTGTTTGTCGGACATGGCGACGGCCGCGAGGATCTCGTGCGCGCGCTGCGTCAGCGCGGCGTGGTCGCTCCAGATGCTCCACAGGTTCAGTCCGCGTCGGTGCGGGCCGTCGTGGGCAGCCTGCACGGCCAGCCGCACGTTCTCGAGCACCGGGAGATTGGGAAACAGGTTGGTCAGCTGGAAGGCGCGTCCCAGGCCGGCCCGGGTGCGGGCCGACGCCGACAGACCGGACAGCTCGCGCCCGTTCAGACTCACCGTGCCTGCCGAGGCCTTGAGCTGGCCTGAGATCAGGTTGAAATAGGTGGTCTTGCCGGCACCATTGGGGCCGACGATGGCGGTCAGCGTGCCCGGTTCGAAGCGGCACGAGACGGCATTCACCGCGACGTGTCCACCGAAGCGGATCGTGAGATCTGTGGTTTGAAGCATGGCAACCAGCCCGGCAGGTTCCAGAAAATAAGAACGGGAGCGGCGCAGCGCGCAGGGGTCAGGTGGGGGGCGCACAGCGGGCAGTGCGCAGAGACTGGAACGAACTCCAGTACGTGAGGTTCTCGCGCACTGCGCAACGACGCATGGCCGCTGCGCAGGCGCCGAACATCAGCGCTTGTTGCGGATCGGAATGTCCATTTCGCTGGCGGGGATCTCGCGCACCAGCTCGGGCACGCCCCAGGCGAAGGCCGGATCGTTCTTGATCTTGAAGTGGTACATGTCCTGCATGGCCTGGTGGTCTTCCTTGCGGAAGGTCATCTTGCCCTTGGGCGTCTCGAAGCTCATGCCTTCCATGGCCGGGATCAGCTTGGCCGCGCTGGCGTCGCCATTGGTCTTCTTCAGTGCTTCCACCACGGCGATGGCCGCGCTCATGCCGCCGGCGGTGAAGAAGTCAGGCGGTGCCTTGAACTGCTTGTAGTGGTTGGCCACCAGCCATTCGTTGACCTTGTTCTTCGGGATGCCGAAGTAGTAGTACAGCGCACCTTCCATGCCGGGGTACTGCTTGTAGGCCACCATCGCGGGCAGGATGTTGCCGCCGGTGGCCATCTCGATGCCGTATCGCTTTTGCAGCTCAAGCTCGGCGAACTTGCTGAAGGGCGACGGTGCACCGGCCCAGACCACCCAGACATACTTGCGGCCCGGCTGATCCTTCATCTTGTCGACCAGGCGTTGCAGCCCGGCCGTGAAATCGGTGGTGCCTGCCGGCAGGTATTCCTCGTGGACGAACTTGCCCTTCTTGATGTATTCCTTGAAGGCCTTGACACCGTCGCGGCCGAAGGCGTTGTCATTGGCCAGCGTGGCGATCACGTTGCCCGGCTTGTCCAGGGCTGCGGCGTTGGCGGCGGCGTCCTGCGAGCTGTTGCGCCCGGTACGGAAGATGTACTTGTTCCACTTGTCACCGGTGATCGAGTCGGCCACCGCCGGCTCGACCAGCAGGACCTTCTTGTATTCCTCGGCCACGGGCAGCATGGCCAGAGCCACCGGCGAGGCGGTGGGGCCCACCGCGATGTCGGCCTTGTCGTCGCCGTAGGCGGCGGCCAGCGCGGCCTTGCCCACGTCCGGCTTGCCCTGGTCGTCCTTTTCGATCACGACCAGCTTCTTGCCGGCCACCATCATCGTGCCGCCCGTGGCGTAATCCAGACCCATGTTGAAGCCGACGATGGTCTGCTTGGCATAGGCCTCCAGCGGGCCGGTCTTGCTGGCGATGACGGCGATCTTCACTTCTTTGGACTGGCTGAAGGCCGGTGCTGCAATCGCAGCCGCCAGAACCGCGAGAGCCATCAGTTGACGACGTTGCATGAAAAGTCTCCTGTAGTTGCTGGCCATGACTGTGCATGCATCATGCCAACTTGGAAAGCCTTGATTTCATTGGAATTTTCAATGAACTTTGGATCATATGTCTTATTATCAGACATTGAAGTTGTATGTATTTCAGCCATCTGCCTGAAATCTGATCAGGGTTATCCCTTGACATCAACGACCCGTCATCGGACAGGTTCAGGCTGTGCCAATCGATTCAGGCGCCCGCCTCATCCGCGGGGCGCAGGCGTTCGTACAGCTTGGCGCGCGATATGCCCAACAGCCGGGCCACCGCCACCTTGTTGCCGCCGCACCGGTCCATCGCGGCGGCGATCGCCGCCCGCTCAAGTTCGGCCACCTGCTCGTCCAGCGGGCGCAGCAGGTTGGGGGACACCGGCGCGCCCGAAGCGCCGGCCGGCTTCAGTGCCAGCCGGAACGCGTCGTCCGCCGGGCCAATGCGCGCACCCGCAGTCTCGCGCAGCACGGCCTCGATCTGCTCGCGCCCGAGGAAGTGCGAGTCGGCCCGCATGGCCGCCTGTTCCAGCACGTTGCGCAGTTCGCGAATGTTGCCGCGCCAGGGCTGTCGGGCCAGCAGCGCCAGCGCCTCGGAACTCAGTTCGGGGGGTTGTTCGCCACTTCGCAGCGCCATGTCCTCCCCGAGAGCCTCGACCAGCGCCGCCAGGTCTTCGCTGCGCTCGCGCAGCGGTGGCACCCGGATCGGCAGCACGTTGAGGCGGTAATACAGGTCTTCGCGAAAGCTGCCTTCGCGCACCAGCTTCACCAGATCGCGCGAGGTGGCGGCAATGACCCGGGCGTCGAACGGAATCAGCTTGTTGGAGCCCAGCGGCTCGATTTCCCCCTCCTGCAGCGCGCGCAACAGCTTGGCCTGCAGCGCCAGCGGCATGTCGCCGATCTCGTCGAGGAACAGCGTGCCGCCATCGGCCAGGCGGAACTTGCCGTCACGCCCCTTGCGCTCTGCGCCGGTGTAGGCGCCAGGCGCCACACCGAAGAACTCCGCCTCCAGCAAGGTGTCTGGCACCGCGGCGATGTTGACGCTGATGAACGGGCCCTGCGCGCGCGCCGACGATGCATGGATGGCATGGGCCAGCAACTCCTTGCCGGTGCCGGTCTCGCCCAGCAGCAGCACCGGGCTGCTCGACTGCGCGGCGCGGCGCGCCTGGCGCTTGACCTCGACCGCCGCCGCGCTGGTGCCCACGAAGCTGGTGAAGGTGTACTTGGACTGCCGCTTGCCCGCGCTGTGCTTCAGCCGCTGGGTGGCCAGTTCGCGCCGCGCTTCGTCGAGGTCGCGCTGCGCCAGCGAGAACTTGGCGATCAGCGGTTGAAGATTGGTCTCGGGCTGGTCGAACAGCACGATGCCCAGCGCGCCGATCACCGCGCCGTCGGCGTCGCGCAGCGGAATGCGGCTGACGACGAAGGTGCCGGCGCGGTTGGACAGCAGGTCGATCAGGATCGGCTTGCCGGTTTCGAGCACCTTGTGCATCTGGGTGTTCTGCACCACGGCCGACACCGGATGGCCGACAAAATCCTCTTCGCGCGTGAAACCCAGCGCCGGCAGGAAGCGGCGGTACTGGTCGTTGATCCAGACCACGCGGGCCTCGCGGTCCACCAGCAGCATGCCCTCGCTGGCGTTGGCGAACAGGTCGAACATCGAGCGCGCGGCCAGCTCCAGGATGCTCTGCGCGTCCCGCGGGAGATCCCGCGGGGACGCCGGCAAGCGGGGCATGGGGGTGTTCATGCGGCGATGTTACCGCGCCGGACGCACGAGTAACCCCGCCTTCTTTCCGCCGAAATGACTCCTGAACTTGTAGCTGCTCACGACCGTTTCACGCTGGGAGCAGGCACTTTATCTCCTGAAAATGAGATCAGACGGCCCTCGCAGCAGCCTTTCGGCCCTGCCACCAGCTCACCACGCGCGGGAGGATCAGCACCGACAGCACGATGAACAGCAGCGTCAGCGACATCGGGCGCTGCAGGAACACCATCGGACTGCCTTCGCCGATCGACATGGCGTTGCGCAGCTGGGCCTCGGCCAGCGGCCCCAGGATCATGCCCACCACCACGGGCGCCGTCGGGAAGTTGAAGCGCCGCATGATCAGACCGATCACGCCGATGGCGTACAGGAGGAACAGGTCGAAGGCGCTCTGGCGCATGCCATAGGCGCCCACCGTCGCGAAGATCAGGATGCCGGCATACAGCTGGGGCTTGGGCACCTTGAGCAGCTTGACCCAGAAACCCACCAGCGGCAGGTTCAGCACCAGCAGCATCACGTTGCCGATGTAGAGCGAAGCGATCAAGGCCCAGACCAGCGCCGCCGAACTGCTGAACAGTTGCGGCCCGGGCTGGATACCGTAGTTCTGAAACGCGCCCAGCATGATCGCGGTGGTGTTGGAAACCGGGATGCCCAGCGTCAGCAGCGGAATCAGCGCGGTGGTCACCGTCGCGTTGTTCGCCGCTTCGGGGCCAGCCACCCCCTCGATCGCGCCCTTGCGGCCGAACTCTGCCCTGTCGGCCTCCTTGGCCAGCTTTTTCTCGGCGGCGTAGCTCAGGAAGGTCGGAATCTCGGTGCCCCCGGCGGGAATGCAGCCAAACGGCGCGCCGATCGCCGTGCCCCGCAGCCAGGCAGGGATCGAGCGGCGCCAGTCGTCGCGCGTCATGGTCACCCGGCTCATCTTGTTCTCGGACTCGACGATCTTGCCCTCGAACAGGACCGCATGCAGGGCCTCGGCCACCGCGAACAGCCCCACCGCCACCAGCACGATCTCGATGCCGTCCAGCAGTTCGGGCACCCCGCCGGTGTAGCGCGCCTGGCCGGTGATCTGGTCCAGGCCGATCAGACCCACGGCCAAGCCGACGAACAGGGAGGTCAGGCCACGCAAGGTGCTCTGTCCGAGCACCGCACTCACCGTGGTGAACGCCAGCAGCATCAGCATGAAATATTCCGGCGGGCCGAGCTTGACCGCGAATTCGGCCACCACCGGCGCAAACAGGGTCACCACGATCGTGGCGATCGTGCCCGCGACGAACGAACCGATGGCGGCCGTGGCCAGCGCCGCACCGGCACGCCCGCTCTTGGCCATCTTGTTGCCTTCCATGGCCGTGACCATGCTGGAGGTTTCGCCCGGGGTGTTCAGCAGGATCGACGTGGTCGAGCCGCCGTACATGGCACCGTAATAGATGCCGGCAAAGAAGATCATCGACGCCGTCGCATCCACCTTGGCCGTGATCGGCAGCAGCATGGCCACTGCCGTGGCAGGACCGATACCTGGAAGCACGCCGACGGCGGTGCCCAGCGCACAACCGACAAACGCCCACAGCAGGTTGACCGGCGTGCCCGCCGTGACAAAGCCCTGAATCAGCTGGCTCCAGATATCCATCACAACCACCCGCTCTGTGTCAGGCCTGGCAGATTGATGGCCAGGAATTTCGTGAACATCCAGTAGACCGGCGCCGCAATCAGCAATCCGGTGACACCGTCCTGGACCCAGGTCCTGAGGCCGTCCGTCGCCTGGCCTTCCGCGTTGCGCATGCCCCGCGCCGCCAGCACAAAGCACAGGGCGCAACTGAAGATGAAGCCGATCGTGGTCAGCAAAGCCGCATTGGCCAGCAAGCCGGCGGACATCCAGACGAAGCCGGGCCAGTAAGCTTGGTCGCCTGGCGGGCCTTCTTCCATATGGCGGAATCCGCCAGTGCGTGCTTCATAGAGCATGAAGCCCCCGCACAAGAACAGCGCCCCCGAGACGAGCCACGGCAGGAAATTGGGACCGACACCCGCATACCCGGCCGCGGACGGGATGCTGACTGCGCCAAAGGCCAATCCGAGGGCGATCGCGACCACCCCCAGGCCCACCAGCGCATGCAAGAAGGACGGGTTGCGCTTGTCTTGAGCCATGACGCTTCTCAGATCATGCCGGACTTCACCATCGTGGCGCGCAGCGAGGCAAAATCATTGTCGACGAACTTGGCGAACTCGGCGCCGGTCAGCAGCGCAGGTGTCCAGCTGTTCTTTTCGAGCGCCTCGGCCCATGCCTTGGACTTGGTGGCCTTGACCACCATCTCGATCAAGGCCTTGGCCTGATCCGGCGTGATGCCGGGCGCGCCGTAGACACCGCGCCAGTTACCAATCTCGACGTTGATGTCCTGCTCTTTGAGGGTCGGCACATTGACCCCCTTCAACCGGGTGCCCGATGTGACAGCCACGGCCTTCATCTTGCCTGCGGCGATGTACTCGGAAAACTCGCTGTAACCGCTGCCGCCGATGGTCACGTTACCACCCAGTATGGCCGCCGTGGCCTCGCCGCCCCCACGGAAAGCCACATAGTTGATCTTGGAGGCATCGACGCCCGCTTCGCGCGCGATCATGGCGGCCGCGATGTGTTCAGTGGAGCCCCGCGACCCGCCGCCCCATTTGACGCTGCCAGGATCCTTCTTCAGTTGTTCGATCACTTCCTTCATGGACTTGAAAGGGGAGTTGGCGGGCAGCACGAAGACGTTGTATTCGCTGGTCAGCCGCGCCAGTGGCGTGGCGGTACTGAGGTTTACAGGGGGCTTGCCAGTGATGATGCCACCCAGCATCACCTGGCCCATCACCATCATGGCGTTCGGATCACTCTTGCTGCCATTGACAAATTGGGCCAGGCCCAGGGCGCCAGCGGCACCGCCCTTGTTGTCATAAGTCACCGTATCGGCCACCTTGGCATCCTGCAATGCCTTTCCGAGCGCACGTCCCGTGGTATCCCAGCCGCCTCCAGGATTGGCCGGAATCATCATCTTGATGTTGGCTCCGGCCAGTGCCGAAAGGGGAAAGCCGCCCGAAACGGCCAGTGCAGCCATGGATTTGAGAAAGGTGTCGCGACGCATGAGTATCTCCTTGGTACAAATGAATAACCCACCGATCATGCGGCCGAAAGCTGTCAAACGGCTGTCCGGTGTATCAGGGAAAGTGCTAATGTCGCCCCCATGAAACTGCTGCTGGTCGAAGACAACCCCACGATGCAAACCACGCTGCAGCGCAGCTTGTCGCGCCGCGGCATGGAGGTGGCGACCTGCGGCGATGGCGGTCTGGCCCTTGAGAAATGGCCCGCGTTTCAACCCGACGTGGTCGTGCTGGACCTGACCCTGCCCGGTCTGGACGGCCTGCAGGTGCTGCAGCGCGCGCGCGGCAAGGGCTGGGCCACCCCGGTGCTGATCCTGACCGCGCGCGGCACGGTGGGCGACCGCATCATCGGCCTGAACACCGGCGCGGACGACTACCTGCCCAAGCCATTCGACCTCGATGAACTGGAGGCGCGGGTGCGCGCGCTGGCTCGGCGCGCCGGCGTCCGCCCCCCCGCCGGCGACGATCCCGGCGCATCGGTCAGCCTGGGCAGCCTGCGGCACGACCGCCACAGCGGCGCCATTTACTGCCGAGACGAGGTGCTGGATCTGGCCCCGCGCGAACTGGCCCTGCTGCAGGCCCTGATGGCCCGGCCCGGGCATGCGGTATCAAAGGAGCATCTGTTCGAGCAGGTCTTCCCGGGCGCCGAGGATGTGCAATACGAGGCCATCGAGGTCGTGGCCTACCGTCTGCGCAAGAAGCTGGCGCACAGCGGCGTGATGCTGGTCACGCTGCGCGGCCTGGGTTACCTGCTGAAGGTTGCGACGTGAGCGAACCCATGGGTGCTGTCCCGACGGGCGCGGCGCGGCCCGCGCCCACCTCGGCGCGCGCACTGTCGCTGCGGCGCTACCTGCTGCTGGGCATCCTGCTGCCGGTCGGCCTCTTCGTCGTGATCAACACCTGGAGCCTGTACCGCCAGGCACAGGTCGCGGCCACGACCGCGTATGACCGCACGCTGCTGGCCTCGGCCAAGTCGATCAGCGAGCAGCTGGACGTCGAAGGCTACGACGACGACGCCCGGCTGAGGGCGCGGGTGCCCTATTCCGCACTGGAAGCGTTCGAGGCCGACAACCAGAGCCGCATCTACTACAAGGTGTCGAACCTGACCGGCGAGCTGGTCTCAGGCTACACCGCTTTGCCCCGTTGGCAGGGACGCATCCCCGACAAGCCGGCCTACGCCGCGCTGGTGGACTTCTACGATGACACCTACCTCGGTGAACCGGTGCGCGTGGCCGCCCTACTGCAGCCAGTCACCGGCACCGGAGGCAGGGCCATGGCCGTGATCCAGGTGGCCGAGACGCTGGAGTTGCGCCACACGTTGGCGCGGCAGATGCTGCTCGATACGCTGTGGCGCCAGGCTTTGCTGGTCGGCGTGATTGCCCTGGTGGTCGTGGTCGTGGTCCAGCGCGCCACCCGGCCGGTGCGAAAGCTGAGTGCCGAGCTCCAGGCTCGACCCGAGGGCGACCTGACCCCGATCGACGCGCCCGACGCCCCGCGGGAACTGCTGCCGCTGGTCGATGCCACCAATGCGGTGATGAACCGTCTGGAGCACTTGCTTGCGCACCAGAAACGCTTTGTGCGCGACGCCTCGCACCAGCTGCGCACGCCCCTGGCGGTGCTGAAGACCCAGGTGCAATCGGCCTTGCGCGGCGACGTCGAGCCCCGGCAGGCGCTCGAGGAAATCAATGAAACTGTGGACCGTGCAACCGCACTTGCCAACCAGATGCTGGCGCTGGCCAAGGTGGAGCAGCTTCGCCAGCAGACCGGCGAGGGTGTGCGTGACCTGGCCGATGCGGTCCGCGCGGTGGCGCTCGACCTCTCGCCCCTCATCGCCGGCAAGGACATCGACTTCACGATCGAGACCACGCCGGCTCCGGTCGTCGCGCACCAGTGGATGCTGCAGGAACTGGCCCGCAACCTCCTGCACAACGCGATCAAGCACACCCCGGACGGCGCGCCGCTGGCGGTGCGCGTGGTGGCCGACTCGCGCACCGTCGCACTCACCGTCGGCGACAGCGGACCGGGAATCGCCAGCGAAATGGCGGCACGCCTGTTCCAGCCCTTCTCCGCGGGCGACGTACGCCACGGATCGGGGCTGGGACTGGCCATCTGCCGGGAAATCGCCGAAGCGCTCGGCGGCAGCATCAGCCTGGAGAACCGGATCGAGCGCGGGCGCACGGCCGGCCTGGATGCCACGGTGCGACTGCCAAGGGCCAACGACCCGGGGCACAATCCGCCTTGATGGAAAAACTGCGCATCGACAAGTGGCTGTGGGCCGCCCGCTTCTACAAGACCCGTAGCCTCGCCGTGGAGGAGATTGGTCGCGGAAGGGTCCAGGTCAACGGGCAGGACGCCAAGCCCTCGCGAGAGGTCAAGTCCGGCGATACGGTGGCGCTGCAGCAGGGACCGGTGCGGCGCACCGTTATCGTTCGGGGCATCTCGGGCATGCGCGGCCCGGCCCCGGTGGCCCAGGCGCTTTACGAAGAAACCGCCGACAGCGTCGTCGAGCGTGAACGCGCCGCGGAACAGCGCCGACTCGCGCCAGAGCCCGCGCTGGGCATCGCCCACGGCCGGCCCACCAAACGCGACCGGCGCGACATTGGCAAGGCCTGGGGCGATCGCTGGAGCGCATCGATCGACGATTGAGAGGAGGCGGCATTGCCGGCCGGGCGCGCAAAGCGGCCGTACTCTTGAGGCCCGCATCGACACGGGCAACTACGGGATACCTTCAGCTCTCCATCTGGTACCAGGCCACGCCCGCGCCATCCAGGGATCGCCGCACCTCACCGCGGTGCCACAAGTAGTTCAGGCAGGCCAGGCTCTCGCCCGTGGCCAGGTTGAGCAAACCGGCATCCGACTCGTCGATGGCCCGGCCAAACAGCGCCGCGAACACATCAACCGCACGCCGAGGCTCCTTCAGTGTCTTGCGAAGCCGGTCCAGCGTGCGGCCCTGCGAGGCGCCGAGATAGTCCAGACGCGCATGCAGCCCGCGGAAGCACTCGTTGTGCGACGGCAGCACCAGCACGTCGTCGGGCACCTCGCGCTTGAGCTTGGCCAGCGACTCCAGCCATTCGCGCATCGGGTCGGCGTCGGGTTCGGTCGGGTGGATCGACACGTTGGATGAGATGCGCGGCAGGACCTGATCGCCCGAGATCAGCAGCTTGAGTTCGGCGCAGTAGAGGCAGGCGTGCTCCGGCGAATGGCCGGTGCCGACGATGACCCGCCAGGTATTGCCTCCGATGCGGATCAGTTCCCCATCGACGATGCGGCGGTAGCTCTCAGGCAGGGCGTGGATGCGTTTGCCGAAATTGCCGAATCGGGCCCGGTAATTCTCCAGCGCCGCCTCGCTCCAGCCTGCCCGGCGATAGAACGCGACACCGTCGTCGGGTGCCTCACGACCGGTATCTGCGGTCAACACGCGGCAGTTCAGGTACTCCAGCCGCGTCATCCACAGCCTGCAGTTGAACTTGCGCGTGAGCCACCCGGCCATGCCGATGTGGTCCGGATGCATGTGGGTGCCAAAGATCCGGGTCAACGGCCGCTGCTCGGTGGTGGTGGCGAAGAGTTCGCGCCAGGCAGCCAGGGTCTCGTCAGTGCGCATCCCGGTGTCCACCACGGCCCAACCCTCGTCGTCCTCAAGGCCCCAGACGTTGATGTGGTCGAGCGCGATCGGCAAGGGCATGCGCATCCAGACCACGCCCGGTGCGATCTGTTGCACCTTGCCGGGCTCGGGCGCCGACTTGAACGGGTAGATGAGCGTCGGCTTCTCCAGCCTCTCACGCTGCGGGGTGTCGGTCATGGGGCAGGATCCGGGAAGTGGGTCGACGAGCGATGGTAACTGCCCGCGCGGGGCACTGCGTTGCACCTGCGCGACTGCCCCGGGGTCGAGGAATAATGGCATCCATGAGCGCCCTCTTCTCACCCTTTCACCTTGGCCCGATCCAACTGGCCAACCGCATCGTCATCGCCCCCATGTGCCAGTACTCGGCCGAGAACGGCGAGGCCAGTGACTGGCACACGGTGCATCTGGGGCAGCTGGCGCTGTCAGGCGCCGGACTCCTGATCATCGAGGCCACGGCCGTGACACCCGAGGGCCGCATCAGCCCCGGCGACCTGGGCCTGTGGTCCGACGCGACGCAGGCCGCGCTGGCCCGGGTTCTGGCCACTGCGCGGCGCCATTCCCCCATGCCGGTGGCGATCCAGCTCTCGCACGCCGGGCGCAAGGCATCCAGCCGCGCACCCTGGGACGGCGGACAGCTGATCGCGCCCGGCGATGGCGGCTGGCTGCCACTGGCACCATCGGCCCTGCCGCACGCGGCCGGCGAAGCGCCGCCACAGGCGCTGGACACCGCAGGACTGGCACGCATCCAACAGGCCTTTGCCGATGCCGCGGTGCGCGCGCAAAAGATCGGCATCGACGCCATCGAGTTGCACGCCGCGCATGGTTACCTGTTGCATCAGTTCCTCTCGCCGATTGCAAACCAGCGCACCGACGCCTACGGTGGCTCGCTGGAGAACCGGATGCGTTTCCCGCTGGAGGTGTTCGAGGCGGTGCGCGCCGCCCTGCCGGATGGCTATCCGGTCGGTATCCGACTATCGGCCACCGACTGGGTCGACGGCGGCTGGAATCTCGAACAGAGCATCGCATTCAGCCAGGCCTTGCGCCAGCGGGGTTGTGCCTTCATCCATGTCTCCAGCGGGGGCGTGTCGCCGCTGCAAAAGATTGCCCTCGGACCGGGTTACCAGCTGCCGTTTGCCGAGGCCATCCGCACCGCCACCGGCCTGCCGACGATCGCGGTGGGCCTGATCACCGAGGCGGAACAGGCCGAAGCGATTGTTGCCACTGGCCAGGCCGATCTGGTGGCACTGGCCCGCGGGATGCTTTACGACCCGCACTGGCCCTGGCACGCGGCCGCGAAACTGGGTGCGAGGGTGCAGGCCCCGCGGCAATACTGGCGATCGCAGCCGCGCGAGCTGACCGGGCTGTTCGGTGACATCCGGATCGGACAGCGGTAGGCGGCCAGGCCTTCAGAGCTCCATGCTGGTTCGGCCACGGCTGCGCCGGACCCTTTTCCGAATCAACGCCAGGACCTGATCAAGGCCGCACCAACGTTTGAAAGAGCACCCATGGACCCGCACACCTTGCTCGAACACACCGACAGTGGACAACTGTGGGACGGCGCGCCCAGTGACGAGCCCGGCTTCGGCGTGAAAGAGGCCTATCAGCAGGCCTTGGCGGTTCGGGCGCTGCGGATCGCCCGCGGCGAACGCCCCGGAGGCTTCAAGATCGGATTCACCAACCGCCAGATCTGGGCGCGCTACAACGTCTTTGCCCCCATCTGGGGAACGGTGTGGGACACCACCCTGAGCTTCGTTGACGAACACGGCATCGTGTCCTCGGCAGGTACCTGCCAGCCCCGCCTGGAGCCTGAAGCGGTTTTCGGCATGAAAAGCACGCCCGTCCCGGACGCATCGCTGGACGAGCTCTTTGACGCGCTGGACTGGGTGGCACCGGGGTTCGAGGTGGTGCAGTCCCATCGGCCCGACTGGAAGTTCAAGGCCGCCGACACGGTTGCCGACGGGGGCCTTCACGCCCGGCTGATCGTCGGCCGAAAAATCCCGGTCGCGGCCCTCGCATCCTCCGCATCGGGCCTGCATCATCAACTCGCGGCGGCCCAGGTGTCTCTGCTGAAAGACGGACAGCTTGTCGAGCAGGGCGCGGGCGCCAACGTGCTGGACAGCCCGTTGCAGGCCCTTCTTCACTTTCTGACGGAACTTCGCCAATGCCCGGGCGCGCCCGACCTGACGGCGGGCGACGTGGTCACGACCGGCACCTGGACCGATGCCTGGCCGGTCAAGGCCGGTGATCGCTGGACAGCCAGATTCAGTTCACCGCTTCCATCCCTGAGCCTGACCATCGTGTAGCACCGCCGCCGAGGTCGACGCCATTATTGGGCTGGCGCGGATGCGCCCCGCAGCTGCGCGAGGCGTTGCGCCACCAGGCTCGACCATTTGTCGAATGCGTTGCGGGCATAGGACCAGGCCTGGAACGAGTTCAGGTAGCCGCCGACCCAGGTCTGTGCCGCCCCCGCAGCCCCTGCATTGACGTCAGCGGCGTATTTGCGTCCGATTTCGGTGTCACGGCACTCGCCGAGGACGGCGCCCGTGGCGCCATCGCGGAACTGCATCTCCATTCCGGTTTCACCCATGTAGGGCGTCGAGCCGGCCGGTCTTCCCGTGGCCACGCCCGATCCGGCCTCGGCCACGAACGCGTAGGGAATCAGCGTGCCGGCCAGGCTGTCGGTGACCACCGTGGGCACGAGATCGGTCAGAGCAATGCGCATGACCAGCACGCCGGGCCCGGCCTTGTCGACAACCTGCATCTGCGGCTTCAGGGCCTGGACCAACGAGTTGTGAAAGTAGTCGGTCAGGGTCTTCAGATCGCTGGGGTCGATCGTCTGCGCCCCGCTACCGGCCTTGGCCGGCGCCAGCGAAACCACAATGCGCGAAATCAGGACCTTGTCGTAGCTGCGCGCGTCCAGCTTCGAATCGCGCCAGCACTCAATGCCCTGCCCCCAGGTCGTCGGTTTCAGTCGCGCGTAATCGGAAAGGAATCCGCTGCGCGTGAGCCGCGCCGAATCGGTGGCGGTGATGCCCGTGCCGCTGATGGTCATGGAATCATTGGTCGCGCAGCCGGAGAACAGCGCGCATCCAGCAAGAACAAACGCCGCAACGGCCGGGCGCGAGAACGAAGGATCGATAGGAGATTCCAGTTTCATGCGAGAACCCAAAAAAGGATGATTATGGTCTGCCGCGTGCCGACCGATCACCAACCAGCCACTCCTCAAACGGATTGCTGCTTGCTCCTGTTCCGTCAGGCAGGGGCGGGCTCCGGGCAGCGGGATCGTGGATCGCGGGCCACGACAGTACGAGGGTCGCCGGAGGCGGCAAGGGCATGAAGCAAACCCGGCCCCGTTTGAAGGTGCAAACCCAATGACGGGACAAGGCCAGGAGCACCAAAACGAAAAACCCCAAGTGAATCAATCACTTAGGGTTCAAATTGGCGGAACGGAGGGCTTCACATGATGCCTTGAAACCCGCATGGATACTAGGTTTCACGTTTTTCAATTTCAGAATGTGCCCCCGAATATGCCCCCAAGTCGCACAGGCTTCCCCGGCGTTTCAGTGGCCCGTCCCCTCATCTCTGGCGGGTCGGATAGCGCATTGCGTTTTGTGGCCCTTCTGCAACGCTGGGCCCGCCAGCTTGATCCCCAGCGGTTTTGGCCTGCTTGCCCCCGGTCGGCTTCGGCTCCCGCTTCGTTTTGTAGGGACTACCGGGACGAAAATGAAAAACGCTCGTAACCCGTTGTCACCATTGAAGAATTCCAGTCCCGGCAGTGTAGGGACTAAACGTTTTTCAGCAGGGGGCACAGGGGGCAACTCACTCCAGCAAGGTGCAGGCAGGTCCGGGCCACCGCGCACCCTCATGCTGTGCCCCCTGTCCCCCGACCCCTGCCAGCGCGGCCTGTGGCCGAGCCGCCGCTGCAGCGGCGGGGGTCGCGCCGCGCACGCGGTAGCGCGTGGCGCAAGCTGGCTGTTGACCGGACGCGAAGGCTAAAATCCGCCCATGCCCACCCTGAACGGTTTTTTCGATCTCATGGCTACAGTCACGGTATTTGCCGGCCTGTATTGCCTATGGCTGGCCTTCGGCGCGCTGGCCCGCTGGGCCGGACTGACGCGGATGCAGGCGCTGGGCGCGGCCGTGCTGTTCGGCCTGTTCATGCGCTGACCCGTCCCAACCCGTATCCCGCGCCTTGAGCTCGCGCCATCCACGCTCAGCTTGATCTTGACTTCGTTGGCCATCAGAGTACGCTCCCGGCATGGACCACATCACATCCCTGATCGCCATTGCCGCTGGCGACGCCACCGCCTTGGCCGCCACGCGCGGCATCAGCGCCAAGTGGGTGCGTCGCATTGCCTTCGTGCTGCTGGCCTGCGGCATTTGCTGGCTGTTCACCTGAACGGAACGGCACGCCTCACCGCTTATCCTGATCGCGCAGAGGTGCAATATCTAGCCACGGAAAAAGCCCGGACACTGCCGGGCTTTTCCTCCTTCGGTGCCACCGCCGCACGAAAAACCCCGAAGGATTCCACAGTTTGATGGCTGTCACCGTGGCCAGGCAGGTCGCGGCCTTGCGGCCGGTCGTGAAGCCCTGCGTTACCGCTGGGCAGTCAGAGGTAAAAGGGGCTCATGCCAGGCGCTCTACCGCCTTGACCGCAGACAGATAATCCGTGCCAGGTCGGCTGCGCATGTAGTTCTTCGCTGCCTGGTCAAGTTCGGCCCGGGTCTTGGGGCGATTTGCCGCAGATGCCGAAGCGGCTTTCGCTGCGGTGCGGTCCTTGTTCAGCATTGAAACCAGATTGGGCATCGTCACGATGCCGTCGGCAAGCCCTGCGTCGATGGCCTGTTTGCCAACGAAAACCTTACCGTCGGCCATGTCGCGCAAAACGGTTGCTGTGCTGACGCCCCGATTCTTGGCAACGGCCTCCACAAACAGGCTGTAGGTGTAGTCCACCTGGTTTTGAATCGTTTGCCGGCCTTCTTCGCTCAGGGGGGCGTAGTTGCTGGCAATGCGCTTGTATCGGCCGGCGGTTATCTCGCTTGTCTTGACGCCCTGCGCGGCTTGCGAGCCGGAAATGTCGGTGTGAGTGGACACAACGCCAATGCTCCCGGCTTGTGTGGTGCCATCCGCCAGGAATACCGATTGCGCGGCGCTGCCGATCCAGTAGGCTGCACTGCAAATGGTGCCGCTAGCCAGCGTCACCACGGGCTTCTGCAATCGCGCGGCATGGACGGCATTTGCCAAGGCTTCGGTTCCGTCCACGGTGCCGCCGGGGCTGTCGATGGAAAGGATGATGCTATGCACGGACGGATCGAGTAGCGCACTTTGCAGAGATTGCGCCGCAATTTGGGTGCTGGTGCCGCCGCTGATTTGCGTGAACAGGTTCATGCGCTTGGCAATGATGCCCTCGATGGGCAGCACGGCAACGCCGTCGATGATGTCGAAGGCCTTGGGCTCGTTGGCCAGCGGGCGGCCCAGGCGCTTTTCGATGGCCTCCAGGTCGATTTTCTCGCCGCGTAGGCGCGTGGCGTAGATGGCTTGAATCTCCAGCAGCTTGCCGGGTTCGATGGCCCACGGCGCGTTGATGATGTTGATGAAGTTGTTCACGGTGCTGCGCTCACGGTAAAGGAGACGCCCTTGGCGGCCAGCCCGGCACGGATGCCCTCAACTGCATTGAAAGCTCCGATCAGGACGTATCCCGCCCGCTCGTTGCGCCGGACCTCGTGCGTTATGATTTTTTCAATCTCGCCGTTTCCATCTCGGGCGACAACCTTGGTGCTCTCCGCAATTGAGGTGTCTCCAGACAACGCAGCATTTATCAAGGCGGTCAATCGCTCCATGTCAAGTCGTGAGCCCGACTGAAAATCCTTCACGATCATTGCGAAGCCCTCGGCGTAGGCGGCTTTCTGCGGCTCATTCATGGCGGGTCCTTCCTATTGGTGGTGGCGTGAGTCATGCCGCACTTGCGCCGTGAACTTGCGCCGTGCCTGGTGACTCACGGCCGGGTTGCGGTGACAACCCGGCCCCCAGTCGAAGCCCATGTTCAGCGTATGTGCCGGACACCGCCGGACTGTCGCTCGCACGCGCCTATGGGCTTCGTCCCTCGGCCCGCGTGACTGACTCAATTCACGAAACGGCCAGCCCGGCCTTCTCTGCCGTGGCCAGCAAATTGGCCTCGGTAGCTTTCAGCTTGGCCAACTTCGCTTCAGTGCTTCCAGGCCTTTGCTCGCTCTGCGCGGCAGCCCGGCAGCGGGCAGGTCCATTGCTGCCATTCGCTCGGCCAGCGCGCCACAACAGCATCTGGCCCAAACAAGCCGCACAGTTTTTTGTCGTGACTCAGCGGCCGGTTCATGCTCGGCTCGGGCAGAAGCTCCATGTTTTGCAGGTGCCGGTAAACGTCGCCATCGGTGATGGTTGGACGGTGCCGCACGCCGTTGATGACGGTTTTCAGGTGGGCTTGATATTCGCTTGCCCCGCGTTCGGCCCAGTGCGGAACATGGCCAGCACATCAGCATCGGGCAGCGGTGCGAAGTTGACGTCTTCAATCTCGCGCGTCACCTCTTCAATTTGCACCCGCACAGATGCCAGCTCGTCGGCGAAATTCTTCAGGTTCTTGCGAACGGAAAAAAGGTCAAACATCGGTGGGTTCCTTGTTGTCGAACTTGACGTTCAGAGAAAAAGAGATCGGCTTTTTGCTGGCCGGGAGCACGGGCGTTACGGCCCCGGTTCCCAACAGATGATTGCCAATCTCATCTGGCACGGAAACAAGTGCCCCAGGCTCGAACGGCCCCATGTCGTTGATGTATCCGCCATGCACAAAAATGACCTGCATGTTCGCCTTTCGGTTGGTTGATGGAGCCTCCATTGAAATCGCTATCCACTGAAAAAGCTTCGGCCATTCACTTCACCGCTTGGTAGATCGTGCGGTCTGTCAGACCTTCGCCATCATTGAACTTGGCCACGTAGAAAAGGCACCGCCGCAGATCGCTACAGCCCTCGGGCGGGTGCTGCCACTCTCGCCAGGTCGCCCACGGCCCGCGCGTGATGAATGCGTTCAGCTCGCGCTCCAGGTGCAGGCGCGTTTGAACGAACTTGGATCATTCATCGTGTCGGCCGCCTTGCGAAGCCAGTAATTCGGGTCGCCTTTTTAAGTTGCGCGCCCGTGGCGGGGAGTCTGAGAAACCGATTGATCGACGTCGTGCCGCCGGACGCAAGCCACATCTGTGCAGCCAGTAAAAGCGCCACCATCGCATCCTGGTTGAACGCGCCGGTCGAAAGCGCCTCCAGCAGCGCATCACCTCGCAGGGGAGGCGTCATATTGGGCCCCCTCATAGCCGCGTAACGGGTCGATCCCGCTCAGCCTTGCTAACTTTTGCCATGCATTTACCTTTGTTGAGTAACTAATTGCCAGGCCACCCGCTAGCCTTTTGACGCGGCACGAACAACCCGCGTTGGCGGGTGATGTGGAAGGACCCACAAGGGGGTGGGCCAGCTTTCGGCCCCGCCTTCAGCTTCCATTGCATCCTGGTGCCTTGGTTTTGCTGCGCGGAATGAACTTCGGCGCCCCGCCGCCCTTCGGCGGCCCGTGTGCTCCGCCGGGTCATAGGTCAAGCCCGAAGATGGCGGGCGGGATGAGGTAGCACCGGGCGGGGCCGATGCCGGGTAACGTGGTCTTGATGCTGTAGCGGCCGGGTTCCCTGGTAATCAAGCACCCATGCTCCAGAAGCACGCGGGCCACGCCTGGTGGTCGAAGCCCTGACAGACTTCGGTCTTGAACGTCTCAGCCAGGACGTAGTATTCGAAGCTCATGCCCTCACCAATGTCTGCGGGCATCTCGTCGCCAATTTCTGCGCCGTGCTGAGAGTTGGTCTTGATTGGCTTGCCGCCCGAATCCAGCATCCGCCGTACCCCGGCCCGCATCAAGGTCTTCGGAACGCGGTCATTGGCGCCGGAACGATGCCAATACGAGAAGCGACCGTCACCGTTGGTTTCAAGGAAGCGCCGCACCTGTCGCAGCATGGCCGCGACTTCGCTACTGCCGGACCCGCCCCGCGATTGAATCCACGCCTCGAAGCAGGCACGGGCGGCCCGCGTGGCTTCACCCGCTGGCCAGCCGGTCAAGCCGGCTTCGGTGGCCAGCTCGCCCGCCGCTGCCACCAAGGCGAAGCGCCGCCCGCCGCGTTGGACTTGCCCGGCCGCGCTCTCGGGCACGATCTGCGCCTCTACAGCGTTCATACGCTCGCGCAGCGTCGCCGCCAGCCCTTCGGTATGGCTCACCAGATACTCCAGCCAGGCACGCCCTGCCGTGCCGTAGCAGCGGGCCGCGTGTTGCTTCACCCAGCCGGATAGCTCATGCCCCCCGTCAAATTCATGATTGGTTTCGGCCGCAGAGCCAGGCAACACTTCGGCCGGGATCGGGATCAGCCGACTTCCTGCCCGCCCTTCATCACCTTGCCGGCCGTGCGCATGTGTTGCTCAAGCGAAACCTCGCCACTGCTCAGAAACAGCGTGCGCCAGGTTGGCTTCTGGCGCAGTCCGCCGCCCGCCTTTGCGCGGCTCTTTCCTGCACCGTCGGCCAGCATGTACGCCACGAGCCCGGCTTCAATCGCGTCAATCGCGCCCATTTCGTCAAGGATCAAGGTCGCGTCGTTGTGTTGCTCCCCAAGGTACTCGAACCCATTTGATGTGCCGCGCCATTTCTGGATGTAGCTCTGGTCGTTTTCTGTACCCTTTCCGAACACGCTCGCAGCGATCAGGTAGGCGGTCGTTTTGCCGATACTGGTCGGGCCGGTCAACTGAAATCCGCCTCCAGGTGTGCCCGCTGCCCAGGCCAGCAGCGGCCCGGCAAACGCGGTCGCCGTGGCGAATGCAAACCGACTGTTACCGATGCACAGGCGGGCCAGGTCTTGCCGCCATCGTTCCAGCGTGCCGCGTTGACTGAAGCGGGCTTCAATGCCTGCCTCGCTATGAAAGATCACACGCTCGCCGCTCGGGCTGGTGCCCAGCGTCTCTTCTGGCAACACGTAGCAGCGGCCGTGCCAGCCGACACGGGGAACATGCCGCACCAGCTCGGCAGGGGCGCGGCTTTGCAGGTATTCGGTCAACCATCCCCGGCGCTTCGCATCGGTCGGGGTCATGAATCCTTGGCTCAGCAGCGCGGATCGAAACGCGGCCCCATCGCCCGCCAGCATGGACAGCTGCATCAACCAGCGCCGCCCAGCCCGGAAGGGCGTATCGAACTCCAACAGCAATGCCGCCTGGTTGTCGTTGCCGTCGCGGGGCCCGTGACGCGCAGCGGCCCGCACACTTTGCGCGGCATCCCGCCATCATCGCCGGGCGGGGTGAACCAGACGCCTTCATCGTCAACATGGAAGCGGTCAAAGGCGCGGCCGGTGTCGTGGGCATCGTTGCCGCCATCGTGGGGCGCATGGCGCGGGCCGTGTCTAGGGTTGCCCTGCCGGTCGGTTTGCGCAGCGTGGGCGGCCGATGCGCAGGCCTGGTGCGCCTCGATTGCGCCTTCGATACAGTCCCGCACCGCGTCAAGCCCTTCGCCCTGGTGCAGATCGTTGAAATCAGATCCATTTTCAGGAAGGGGCGCGGGGAACACGGCAAGGCCATGCACCGCACGCGCCGCCGCTTCGGCCTTCAGGCGGCCGGGGTTCGATCCGGTGCGGGCTTCGGTGGCGCGGTCATCATCGCCAGCAATCACAACCAAAACGGCCGGGTACAGCTTGCGCAGGGTCTTTGCCACGTTGGCCAGGTTGCCCGCATCAAAGGCCACAGCAGTCGGGCGGCCCGTGGCCTGGTGAACACTGGCGGCCGTGGCGTAGCCCTCGCACACGGCCAGCACGGGCGCACCTTCGGGTGTGCCGCACCGTGCCACAGCCCACTTTGGGCCACGAAGAGCTTTGCCCCGCTGGGATCGTTTGCACGTTGCGCAACTCGCCGCCCGCGTCGCGCATAGGCACCAGCACGCGGCCGTCATCCGTGAAGCGCAGTCCATACGCCTGCACCCTTGGCGGTCAGGTAGGCGCTTTCGCCCGCGTCGCTGGCTTGCCCCCACAGGGCCGCCGCTTCGGCCGCTGCGCGGGTGTGGGCGGCTTTGGTGCGGGCTTGCTCGCGCCCGAAATTCGGACTTGACGGCATCGCCACCCGTGCCCAGGTTTCGCGGCCAGTTCCCGGATGCCCAGCCCCGATCAGCCAGGCGTGATGGTTGTTTTTTGGGGACGCGGGCCCGACAAGCACTTCGCCGGTCTTCGTCTTTGCTTGAAGCTCGGGGCAGCAACTCCGACAAAACCCCCGTTTCGACTGGTCTGGCGACGAATGCGCCGCCGCCAGATGGCGGAGGAACTGCCTTGGTTGCCTGGCTTGCAGCAGGGATGCGGGCTTGCTCAGGCTCGTGGTCGCCACTTCGCGGCCCAATCGCTCGCCCCGTCCGGGCCGCAATCCACTGGTCAATTTCGCTTTCACGCCAGGCCACCGCGCGGGCAGACAGGCGCACGGGGCGGGGTGTGCTTGCTCCCGGCATAGACGCTTGATTTTTTCAAGCCCGTTCGTTCCTCCACTGCGTCCATCTGAGCAGCTTTTCGGGCCGGGTCTGGGTGACGGTCACGCGGCCGTCATAGGTCTGGGGTTGCGCCGTGCGTGCTTTGCTCGGGCTGGGTTTCGGGTGGTTTTCTGGGGTCCATACATGCCTCATGAAGTTGAGGAATGCATGGTCTACGTTGCCGCAATCGCGGTAAATGTAGCCAGCCAGCAAACCACGCGGTTTGCTAGCAAACCCCCTATTTGGGCGCTGCTTTTTTGGCCTTTGGCAGCCACTCTCGGGCGATGGTATCGGGGGTCACAGCAGCCGAATCCTTCGGGAACCGCTTCTTTACTATCGGGGCATATTGCCGTGCAAATGACGCTTTGCTTTGCCCTTTGTCGGTCCTGTTGTGCCACTCTGAAAGCACCCAGGCGCGAGGCTGGGCATTCTTGGATTTGGCAATGTCGGACTTGTGTTGCGAGTATCCAAGCTCCAATGCTTTCGCGCCCGCCGCTTCGATCAGGTGAATATAGAACCAGCGGTCCAATGGCTCGTGATCCTGTAGCCAGCGTTCAAACTTCTCAAGGCAAAGGGTATTGCTTTTGCCGTCGTAACCGCTCCAGTAAAGCGCGACAAATTCCGCTGCGTCATCCTCGCATTTCCCTTGAAACTCTGCCGCCCTTTTAAGCCCGTCAAACAGGCGTTCGCGCTCGATTCTTTCCTGTTCGATATATCGGGCCGCCATACTGGCCAAATCGCCTTCCGTCCCGTCATACTTTTCCCCATCGAGACCGATAACGAATGCCTGCTTGCGCCTGTCCAAACCTAGCCCAGCCGTGTCGCGTCGGCCTTGGGCTAGCCGGTGTTTGGTGCTTCTTCATTCGCCACCCCTTCAGGTGCGGCCTTCATTGGGTGCCAGCGCCAGGCCGGTGAAGGTGTCCGGCTTTTCGCCCCGTCGGGCTAGGCGTGGCAAAACTCGGCCCTCCAGATCAGGCCCCGTTCGGCCATGCTCAGGGCTGCGCCTGGTGCCACGATCACATGATCCAGCACCCGCACATCAACCAATGCCAGCCCCGCTTTCAGGGCCTGCGTCAGAGCCTCGTCGGCAGGACTTGGGGTAACGGTGCCTGAGGGGTGGTTGTGCAGCACTGCGGCTACCGCGTTGTAGCCCAGTGCCGCAAGCACGATCTCGCGCGGGTACACGCTGGTCTGCGTCACCGTGCCCGTGAAGTGGACTTGAAACGCGATCAGCCGGTGTTGGCTGTCCAGGTACATGACCGCGAAATGCTCGCGCTGTTCCCCGGCTAGGTGAAATTGCAGGTAGTGCTTCACCGCATCGGGCGTGCGGAAAACCTCGCGTTCACGTAAGGCCCGCCCCACGATTTCGAGTGCTCGATCAAGCACCCCGCGTTCGCGCGCCCGCAGCCCGTGCCGGAACGAAAGCACGCCATCGGGAACGCCATAAGCGGGGGCGGGTTCGCACGTCCTGACGCCGGACCGGCCGGCCGGCCGCTTTGCCTTTGCTGTAGAGTTTGTTGCAACCATGATTCCAGCTCCTTTGTAGCCTGTTTGTGGCCAGGCGGGGCGGGTGGTGATGACACCCGCTCCGTCGCCTTTTGTGCCCGGCTCAAACCGCCGCCGGGCATGGCGGATTCTTTCATCGTTGGGGGCATTCGCCACCGTTTCGCGGCCCGCTGAGGGGTTCCAGGGGAAGGCCTCTTTGCGCTCATTTCCATAAACGTGCATGGTGGGCCACTACGGGCCGCACAGGTGCAGCGCCGGGCGGTTTAGCTGGGAAGTGGCAGGGTATGAATGATTGAATAAATCTTCATCATCTAATTCAGTCCCTATTTGCCCCCTGTTTGCCCCCTGCCAGGTCCCTACAGGTATCGGCCGCAAACCCGCATGAATGCTGGGTTTCAACGATTTCCCCCCTGCATCCCTACGATTTCCGCCGTTAGCAAGGGTTGGAAGCCCGTGCAAACGTCTGCACGCGGTGCTTTTCGTCATGGTCACGCGGCCCGCTGGGGTAGTTCGATCACGTCGGCACCCTTGCGCAGCTTGTCCAGGTGGATCGCCCAGGCGGTCATCATGGCCCGGCGCTCTTTCAGGTAGGTTGCGTGGTTGTAAGCGGCCACCGTTGCGTTTCGCTCCTGGTGCGCAAGCTGTAGCTCTATGACGTGGTGCGGGTAGCCCTGTTCGTGCAGGATGGTCGAAGCCACCCCCCGGAAGCCGTGTCCGGTCATTCGGCCCGCGTAGCCCATGCGTTTCAACGCGGCCAATATGGTGTTGTTGCTCATGGGCTTGTCGTGGTCGCGCTCGCCAGGGAACAGCAGCGCACGGCCCCCGGACACTGTGTCCAGCGCCTGCAACACTTCCACGGCTTGCGGGGCCAAGGGCACGATGTGCGGGGTCTTCATCTTCATTCGGGCGGCCGGAATGCGCCACTCAGCCGCCGCCAGGTCGAATTCCGCCCACCGCGCCCCGATCAGCTCGCCCGTGCGTACAAAGGTAAGGGCCATCAGTTTCATGGCCAGGCGGGTGTAGGCGCTGCCCTGGTACGCCTCGATCTTGCGCAGCAGCTCGGGCATTTCCTTTGCGTCCAGTCGGGCGTAGTTCTCTTTGGTGCGGGGCTTGAGGGCGTCGGAGGGCCGCACATCGGCGGCCGGGTTGCGCTCGATCAGGCCATGCGCCACTGCAAACCGCAGGATCTGTCCGCACGTCTGCAATGACCGCTTGGCAATGTCCACTGCGCCTCTGGCCTCGATTGCCTTTGCCATCGCCAGCAACTGGGGGGCCGTGACACTGGCGGCCGGGCGTGCCCCCAGCGCCGGGAACACGTCCGCCTCAAGGCGTCGAATCACGTAGTCAGCATGGCGCGGGCTCTTGGGACCTTTCCAGTGTTCCCACCACTGGCGGGCCACTTTCTCAAAGGTGTTCGCGTCGCTCATGGCCCGGATCAGCTTCGCGTCACGCTTGATCTGTGCGGGGTCGTTGCCAGCGGCCAGCGTCTCGCGTGCCAGGTCACGGGCCTTGCGGGCCTGCGCCAGCGAAACAGCCGGGTACACCCCCAGCGCCAGGCGCTTTTCCTTGCCGCCGTGGCGGTACTTCATCCGCCAGTACTTGCCCCCGGCCGCCGTGACCTCAAGGTACATCCCCTTTTCATCAGACAAGCGGGCAACGGGCCGCCCTGGTGGGCACGCGGCCCGGTCGCATTCGATCTTGGTCAGTGGCATTTGGGGGCACTTTTCTTGGGGGCAC
Source organism: Candidatus Skiveiella danica (assembly GCA_016721925.1). Classification (GTDB taxonomy): domain Bacteria; phylum Pseudomonadota; class Gammaproteobacteria; order Burkholderiales; family Burkholderiaceae_C; genus Skiveiella; species Skiveiella danica. The sequence goes on along the minus strand of JADKHE010000002.1, from coordinate 287,847 downwards.
CGGAAAATCCCGATTGATGCCCCCGAATATGCCCCCGGAATGAAGTGGCTGTCAAAACACTTTGCTGGACGCTAACAAACGAAAAAGCCCCGTAACTCTATGAATTACGGGGCTTTTTTCTTGTTTTTTGGACTTCTTTGGAAGTCCTAAAACTTATCTTTGGCGGAAACGGAGGGATTCGAACCCTCGATGAGGCTCTACACCCCATACTCCCTTAGCAGGGGAGCACCTTCGGCCACTCGGTCACGTTTCCAGCGTACGTATTATGCCTCAAGCAGGCCGCCGCTTCAGGCGGCTGGCTGGTCCAGTTCGAACACGCGGTGCAGCGCTCGCACGGCCAGTTCCATGTACTTTTCGTCGATCACGACCGAGGTCTTGATCTCCGAGGTGGAGATCATCTGGATATTGATGCCTTCTTCCGACAGGCAACGGAACATCTTGCTGGCAATGCCCACGTGGCTGCGCATGCCGATGCCGACGATGGAGACCTTGCAGATCTTGGCGTCGCCCGCCACTTCCTGCGCGCCCAGCGCCGGCACCACCTTGTCTTTCAGGAGGTCGATCGTCCGTGCGTAGTCGTTGCGGTGCACGGTGAAGCTGAAGTCGGTCTTTCCATCCTTGCTGACGTTCTGGATGATCACGTCGACTTCGATGTTTGCATCGGCCACCGCACCCAGGATCTGGTAGGCGATGCCGGGCTTGTCGGGCACGCCAAGTACGGAAATTTTGGCTTCGTCGCGATTGAACGCAATACCGGATACGACGGCTTGTTCCATTTTTTCGTCTTCCTCAAAGGTGATCAGGGTGCCGGACTTGGCTTCCTCGTCAATGTTGATATCCCAGGGCGTGAAACTGGACAGCACGCGCATGGGAACCTTGTACTTGCCGGCGAATTCGACCGAGCGGATCTGCAGAACCTTGGAGCCCAGGCTCGCCATCTCCAGCATTTCCTCGAAACTCACCGTCTGTAGACGCCGGGCCTCGGGTACCACGCGCGGATCGGTGGTGTAGACGCCATCCACATCGGTGTAGATCAGGCATTCGTCGGCTTTCATCGCGGCCGCCACGGCCACGGCCGAGGTGTCGGAGCCGCCTCGGCCCAGCGTGGTGATGTGCCCCGCGTCGTCGACACCCTGGAAGCCGGTGACGATGACCACCTTGCCAGCGGTCAGGTCGGCGCGCACCTTCTGGTCATCGATGCTCTCGATGCGCGCCTTGGTATAGGCACTGTTGGTGCGGATCGGAACCTGCCAGCCGGCGTAACTGACCGACTCCATCCCTTCGGCCTGTAGCGCGATGGCCAGCAACGCCGACGAGGCCTGCTCACCGGTCGCGGCCAGCATGTCGAGTTCGCGGTTGTACGCCGTGTCCGCCTTGGAGGGCGCCAACTCCTTGGCGAGGCCGAGCAGCCGGTTGGTTTCGCCACTCATGGCGCTGGGAACAACCACCATCTGGTGGCCGGCTCGGGCCCATTTGGCGACCCGCCGGGCGACGTTGCGGATGCGCTCGGTCGAGCCCATCGACGTGCCGCCGTATTTATGAACGATCAATGCCATGTGGTGTGATGCGGAAAAACGGGAATAGCGCGGCCCCGGATCGGCTCGAAAGCACCCCAGACGCGCCGAAAAGCCCCACCGGCAGGGTCCGGCAAAGCCTCGGGATTGTACCAACCGGACCGACGGCATCCGGACACCGCACTCAGGCGGCATGCCACTCGAGGGTATCGCCCTGCCGGCGCACGAATCCCCGGCCGATCTTCAGGTGCAGATGATGGCCCCGTGTGGTGCAGTCGGCCAGTTGGTCCAGCAGTTCATCCAGTTGCGCTTTGCTCGCGCTGGTGCCGTGGACCTGGCGCAGCCAATGGCGCAGCGCGTTGGCCTGGCGCGGTCGGGACAAGGCTTGAAGCCCGTCGATCCGGGGTGGCAGGCCCAGGGCCACCAGGTCCTGCGCGCCAAGGTCGCAGAGGATCGCCTGGGCCTGTGCGGCATGGGCCGCACTGCGGGCAAAGGTCTCGCGAAAGTGCGGGAACGCCGCTTCGATGGCCGGCAGCAGGCGTGCCCGGATGCGGTTGCGGGTGAACCGTACATCGGCATTGCTGGGGTCTTCCACCCATGCCTCGCCGCGCGCGATCAGCCAGTCACGGATAGCCGGGCCGGGCACCGCCAGCAGCGGGCGGTGGAAGGTCAGGCCGCCCCGTTGCCAGCAAGCCGGCATGGCCGACAGGCCGGGCAGGCCCGCGCCGCGCGACAGGGCCAGCAGGATGGTCTCGACCTGATCGTCCGCATGCTGGGCAATCGCAATGTTTTCGATAGCAACATCGGTCCATTCCACGCTGGGAATTGCCTCAAAAGCTTCGTATCTTGCCTGGCGGGCGGCATCTTCGGGGCTTGCGCCCCGCCCGTGCCGCGCGTCCACCCGGCGCACGGCCAGTGGCACACCCAGGCGTGCGCACAACGTCTCGCAGTGCAACTGGAAGCCATCAGCCGCCGCCTGAAGGCCATGGTGAACGTGCATGGCGCGCACCTGCCCGGGCCATTTTTCGGCGCAGGCCAGCAACAGCGCGGTGGAATCTGCGCCGCCGCTGAGCGCAACCGCCAGGGGCAAGCCGGGATGGAATGCAGCCAGTGCCTCAGGCAGGGTCTGGCTCATGGCGGGAGTTCGGGCGCGGGCGGTTCACGCGCCCGTGGCGGCCTTACTTGCTGTCGGCCTTGGTGTCGGTGAAACGGCCATAGCCTTTGATCCGCTCATAGCGGCGCTCCAGCAGGTCCTTGACCTTGAGATCGCCGACCTGGCGGAAGGCATCGTTGAGAGCCCGCTTGAGAAAGGCGGCCATCTGGCGGGGATCACGGTGGGCGCCGCCCACGGGTTCGTTCACGATCTTGTCCACCACGCCGAGGGCCTTGAGTCGATGCGCAGTGATGCCCAAGGCTTCGGCCGCCTCCTGGGCCTTGTCGGAGGTCTTCCAGAGAATCGAGGCGCAGCCTTCCGGGCTGATGACCGAGTAGATCGAATACTGGAGCATCAGCACCTGGTCGCCCACAGAGATCGCCAGTGCGCCGCCGGAGCCGCCCTCACCGATGATGGTCGTGATGATCGGCACTTCCAGTTGCGCCATCTCGAAGATGTTGCGCCCTATCGCTTCCGACTGGCCGCGCTCCTCGGCGTCGATGCCCGGATAGGCGCCCGGCGTGTCCACGAAGGTAAAAACCGGCAGCTTGAATTTCTCGGCGGTCTTCATGAGCCGCAAGGCCTTGCGATAGCCCTCGGGCTTGCTCATGCCGAAGTTGCGCAGGCCGCGTTCACGGGTGTCGCGGCCCTTCTGCTGCCCCAACACCATGCAGGCCGTGCCATTGAAACGCGCCAGGCCGCCGACGATGCTCAGGTCGTCGGCAAAATGCCGATCGCCGTGGAGTTCGACGAAATCGGTGAATATTTCGTTGACATAGTCCAGCGTGTAGGGACGCTCGGCATGGCGGGCAATCTTGGTGATCTGCCACGGCGTGAGGTCCGAATAGATGTCCTTGGTGAGCTGCTGGCTCTTCTTGCTGAGCTGATCGATCTCTTCTGAAATATCAACGGCAGACTCGGTCTGCACATAGCGCAGCTCTTCAATCTTGCCTTCGAGATCGGCAATCGGTTGCTCAAAATCCAGAAATGTTCTCTTGGCCAACGACTGTTCTCCTGGTTCACCGCGAGGGTGCTTGTCCGATGTCCGAGGGCTCAGTAAGCGACGGGCTCGGGGTCGAGGGAGCGCCAAATATACCAAGTCGCCACGCTGCGGTAAGGCGCCCATGCAGCGGCCACCTCGCGCGCATCGCTGCGGCTGACGGCCTCGCCGGAAAAATAGTTCCGGCTGATGCCGTTGATCAGGCCCACATCGTCCAGTGGCAGCACATTGGGCCGCAGCAAGTGGAAGATCAGGAACATCTCGGCGGTCCAGCGGCCAATGCCACGAATCGCCACCAGTTCGCCAATGATGGCCTCGTCGTCCATGCCCTCCCAGGATCCGACATGCACAGCGCCGGAGTCGAAATGCAAGGCCAAATCAACCAGGTACTCGACCTTGCGCGCGCTCAACCCCGCCGCCCGCATGTCGTCCACCTTGAGCTTGAGCACGTTGGGCGGCGTCATGGCCCGTGGCAGGCCCGCAAACCGGTCCCACACCGTCTGTGCCGCCTTGACCGAGATCTGCTGGCCCACGATGCTTCGGGCCAAAGTCGTGAAGGCGTCGCCGCGCGACTGCAAACAGGCGTCACCAAACTGCGGGATCAGCCGCTTCATGACCCGGTCCTTGCGGATCAGGTGCTTGCAGGCCTCGTCCCAATAGGCCGGTGTGGCGATCTCGGGAGCTTTAATTTTTGTAGCAGACATGAACCGTTCGACGCTGGGAAAGGCAAAAAATCATGCAGAAAGCTCTCACTGGGCCGCTTCCCAGGTCGTGCCACCGGCGGAATCCTTGAGCACAATGCCCTGGGCCAGCAATTCGTCGCGAATGCGGTCGGCCTCGGTGAAGTTACGGGCTTTCTTGGCTGCCGCCCGGGCAACGATCTGCTGCTGGATGCTGGCTTCGTCGAGCCCGGCGCCCGCTTGCAAGAAGGCTTTCGGGTCACACTGCAGCAAGCCCAATACACCGCCGAGCGTCTTGAGCAGCCCGGCCACCTGGGGCGACTTGCCACGGTTGATCTCGGCCGCCAATTCAAACAACACCGCTACGGCCTCCGGCGTTGCGAAGTCGTTGTCCATCGCCGCCTTGAAGCGGGCTGCATGGGGCTGCGTCCATTCAATGTCCACGGCAGCCGGCGTCACGGCGTCAAGCGCGGTATACAAGCGGCGTAGCGCATTGCGCGCGTCGTCCAGGTGCACATCGCTGTAGTTCAGCGGGCTGCGGTAGTGCGCGCGCACGATGAAGAACCGAATGGTTTCGGCGTCGAACTTCTCCAGCACCTCACGGATGGTGAAAAAGTTGCCGAGACTCTTCGACATCTTCTCGTTGTCGATGTTCACGAAGCCGTTGTGCATCCAGAACCGCGCGAGGGGCTTGCCGTGCGCGCCTTCACTCTGCGCGATCTCGTTCTCATGGTGCGGGAACTGCAGGTCCGCTCCGCCGCCGTGGATGTCGAAGGTCTCGCCCAACGTCGCGCAGGCCATGGCCGAGCATTCGATATGCCAGCCCGGACGACCCTTCCCCCAGGCGCTGTCCCATTTGGCGTCCTCGGGCTCGGTTTCCTTGGCCGCCTTCCAGAGCACGAAATCCAGCGGGTCTTCCTTGCCGTCGAGCACCGCCACGCGCTCGCCCGCATGCAGTTCGTCCAGCGATTTCCCCGACAGCTTGCCGTAGCCCGGGAACTTGCGCACCGCATAGTTCACGTCGCCCGCCTCGGTGCGGTAGGCCAGCCCCTTGTCCTGCAGCAGCTTCACGATCGCCAGCATCTGCGGCACGTAATCGGTGGCACAGGGGTCATGGGTCGGACGTTCGATGCCCAGCGCGTCGAAGTCCCGGTACATCTCGGCAATCATGCGCGTGGTCAGCGCCTTGATGGGTTCGTCGTTTTCCACCGCGCGGCGAATGATCTTGTCTTCGATGTCGGTGATGTTGCGCACGAAGGTCACCCGCAGGCCCGAGGCCTTGAGCCAGCGCTGCACCACGTCAAACACCACATTGGCACGCGCATGGCCGATGTGGCACAGGTCATAGACGGTGATGCCGCAGACATACATGCGCACATGACCGGGCTCGATCGGGTGAAACGCCTCCTGGGAACGCGACAAGGTGTTGTAGATGCGAAGGCTCATGGGATCAATGCGGGCAGCGGAGCAGAAATGGCATGGAAAGCGTGCTTTTTCCAGCGGAGTCGGTGTGGCGAAGTGGCTTTCGTGGCGGGGTCGTAACTTGACCCCCTCAGCTACAATCGAGGCCAGTATAAAGCCCGCGCTTGGGCTCGCTATTGCGCATTTTAGAAAAGACGCCATGAAGAACGCCCCGTCTGCCATCACGCACTGCGTGCGTCAGGTCTTCCGCCTGGTTGCCTTGGCAACCGCATTGGCAGCGCCACTGACTTACGCAGACGAATACAGCGATGTAAATCAACTCGTGCGCTCCGGCAAGCTGGCCGAAGCGCTGACCAAGGCCGACCAGTACCTGGTGTCCAAGCCGCGCGACCCGCAGATGCGCTTCCTCAAGGGCGTGATCCAGACCGAGTCCGGCAAGCCGACGGATGCGATCGGCACGTTTGTCAAGCTGACCGAGGATTACCCGGAATTGCCCGAGCCGTACAACAACCTGGCCGTGCTGTACGCGAGCCAGGGACAGTACGACAAGGCCCGTGCCGCTCTGGAAATGGCCATCCGCACCAACCCCAGCTATGCCACGGCCCATGAGAACCTCGGCGATGTCTACGCCAAGCTCGCCAGCCAGGCCTACAGCAAGGCTTTGCAACTGGACAGCAGCAACACCGGCGTCCAGCCCAAGCTGGCCCTGATCGGCGGCGTTTTTGCGTTGGGTGCAAAAGGTGTGCGTCCGACTGCTCCGGCGGTAACGCCTGCCACGCAGACACCAACCACCGCCCCAGCCGGCACGCCGTCCGCGAGCACACTGGGGCCGGCCACCGTGTCGCTGCCTCCGGCGATACCTGCCGCCACGCCGGTCAAACCTGCAGCGAAAGCTGCCAGCACTACCCCGGCAACGGCACCCACCCCGGCAGCGCCCTCAAACGCTGAGAATGGCGTCGAAACCGCGGTGATCGCATGGGCGGCAGCCTGGTCTGCCTAGGACATGGCCCGTTTTCTCTCCGCGTACGGCACCGACCTCGACCCACCGGGCAAGCAGACGCGAAAGATGTGGGAAGAAGACCATCGCAGACACGTCTTTGGCAAGTCGTGTATTTCGGTCAAGCTGTCCACCTTGAACCTTGATTTGTATGGCAATAAGGCCATCGCCAAGTTCCGCCCGAGCTACTACGCCGACTCGCTCAACTTATCGAGCCGCAAGACCTTGGACTTGGTGAAATCCGGTGATCGGTGGGTCATCGTGAAGGAATCTTCGGGCGCCGGATGAAATGGATCTACACGGCTCCCGCGCGGCGTGCCGCTTCTGTTCCAGACGCGCTGTGATGCGGGTCTTCGCTCGGTATCCAAGGCTGGTACTGGCCAGACAGTACCAGCAGTCGTACGGTGCGGCGACCGAGTCGCCATCGTGGACTGCTATAAAGACAGCAGCCCCGATGCTGGCCGACCTGCGCGAAGAGTCCCGCATCCGGCTGAAAGCACTGCGCGAGCGCCCGCGGCCCGGGAGCATTCAGTCGCAATTCCTGGCCTTGTCGCCCCGCACCCGCCATGCCATCGCGGTGGACACCTCCAAGTCGCGGCTCTACCTTTTCGAGAACTCCGCCGAAGGTCTGAAGCTGATTGCCGATTACTACACCTCAATCGGGAAATCAGGTATTGAGAAGAACCTGGAGGGGGACCAGCGCACCCCGCTGGACGTCAGCCGGGGGAAAACCGGTGGAGGCATCTGGCTGCACGGCACGCCGCCAGGCCAGTTCTCGCGCGCGCCCAAAGCGTCCGACGGCTGAGTGGTGTTGGCCAACCCCGATCTGGAGCGCATCATCCGCACCGTGGAGGTTCGCACCACCCCGGTTGTGATTGCACAGCAACTGCATTGGGCCCCGCCCCACAGCGTGCGCGCCGACAGCAAGACCTTCGAGGACGCCCTGCAGGCCTGGCGCGGCGCCAAGGCCAGCGGTGACCTGAACCGCGTGCTCGGCTACTATGCACCGGATTTCCGCAGCTTTGCCAAGACGCTGCAGGAGTGGACGCCCACGCTTCGCAGTGAAATGGCCAGCGCAAAGGGACGTGGCATCGAACTCAAGGATCTGTCTTACCTGCGTTGGACCGACAGTTCCGACATCATGGTCGCCACCTTCGGCGAGGTGGTCGCCGGCACGCGGACCGGAGTGGTGAAGCGGCAATACTGGGTGCGCAGGGGCACCCAGTGGAAGATATTCTTTGAAGGAGTGCTTGGATGACGATTCACAGGATTGCGGCTACCCGCCGCGCGCTGCTGGCGAGTGCAATTCTTTTGATTCTTTCCGGCCCGGCCATCGGTGCCGACGCGCCGCGCGTCAAGTTCACCACCACGGCAGGGGACTTCGTGATCGAGGTGTATCCGGACAAGGCCCCCAAGACCGTTGAGAACTTTCTGCAATACGTCAAGGACAAGCACTACGACGGCACCATTTTCCACCGCGTGATCGACAATTTCATGGTTCAGGGCGGCGGCTTTGATGCCAAGTACGTGCAAAAGCCAACCCGTGCTGCGGTGACGCACGAAGGCCGCGACGCACTCGCCAAGGGTGGGGCTAAGAACGTGGTCGGCACCGTGGCCATGGCCCGCACCAACGTGCCCCACTCGGCCACCGCCCAGTTCTTCATCAACGTGAAGGACAATACCTTCCTCGACCCCACGCCGATCCCGCCGGGTGACCCCGTGCCCCGCTTCGAATACCAGGGCCGCGTCTATGAAAATACGCCGCGCGCCCAACTGATGAATGCACCCCAGCTGTACGGCTACACCGTCTTCGGCAAGGTTGTCAGCGGCATGGACGTCGTCAACAGCATCAAGGCCACACCCACTGGTGCGGGTGGCCCCTTCCCTTCGGACGTCCCCAAGACGCCGATCATCATCAACTCAGCCACCCTGGTGAAATAAATGAACAAACCCCAAGTCGAACTCCACATCGCCAACTACGGCGTCATCACGCTTGAACTGGACGCGGACAAGGCACCCAAGTCGGTGGCCAACTTCCTGAGCTATGTCAACAAGGGCCACTATGACAACACCGTCTTTCATCGGGTGATTCCGGGCTTCATGATCCAGGGCGGCGGCATGGAGCCGGGCATGAAGCAAAAGGCCACCGATCCACAGATCGAAAACGAGGCCAACAACGGTCTCAAGAATGACATGTACACCGTGGCGATGGCCCGAACCAATGCGCCCCACTCCGCCACCTCGCAGTTCTTTATCAATGTGGCGAAAAACGACTTCCTCAACCACACCGCACCCAGCGCCCAGGGTTGGGGTTATGCCGTCTTCGGCAAGGTGATTGCAGGCACCGATGTGGTTGACAAGATCAAGGCGGTCAAGACCGGAAACAAGATGGGACATGCCGATGTGCCGGTGACGGATGTGGTCATCGAGAAGGCTGTCGCCCTCTGACCCGGAATCCACCGTGACCGCGCCTGCGCCGGTGTTGCCTGAGCTCCACGCACCGGCGACCTGGCATCGGATCGATTTCATTTCCGACCTGCACCTGCAAGCCGGCGATCCGGCCACGGTCGACACCTGGAAGCACTATCTGACCAGCACGCCGGCGCAGGCCATCATCATCCTCGGTGACCTGTTCGAAGTCTGGGTCGGCGACGATGCCGCGGCCGCGCCTGGCTTCGAGCAGGACTGCGCCGGGATTCTGGCAAAGGCAGCCGAGCGATGTGAGATCCACTTCATGCAGGGCAACCGGGACTTCCTGCTGGGCCCGGACTTCCTTGAGGCCAGCCGCATGCGGGGTCTTGCCGACCCCACCGTTCTGGCCTTTGCCGGGAGTCGGTGGCTGCTGTCCCATGGCGATGCGCTGTGTCTGGACGATGTTTCTTACCAGCAGTTTCGCCAAGTCGTGCGCGACCCCGTATGGCAATCGGCGATGCTGGCACGACCGCTGGCCGAACGAAGAGCCATCGCGCGTCAGATTCGTGAGCATGGCAACCGCGCGTCGACCGGCAATCCCGGGGACTACGCCGACGTCGACGCCACGGCCGCCCGAGGCTGGTTGCAGGCCGCCGGCGCAACCACCCTGATCCACGGCCACACCCATCGCCCGGGCGCCCACGACCTGCCCGAGCCAGAAGGTGCCCGCGCCAGCACCGGACCCACACTGCGCCGTGTGGTACTTAGCGACTGGGACATGCGCGCCAAGCCGCCCCGCGCCGAGGTTCTGCGCCTGTCCAGCGCCGGACTGGAACGCATCGCAATCGGCTGATGTTGAGCTGGCTTCGTCAAAAGTTCAGCCCGACCGCAACGCGGACGGATGGGTTGCGGTTGGCAGACGAGCTTTGGCTTGGGACCTTGGCGGCCTATCCTTTTCTGGAGACCCTCGATCCCGCGGCCCGCGGCCGCCTGCGCGAGCTGTCAATGGCTTTTCTCCGGGAAAAGGAGTTCCACGGTGCCGCCGGTCTGGCCGTCACCGATTCCATGGCGTTGGCGGTTGCCGCGCAGGCGTGCCTGCCGCTGGTCTGGCTGACACCCGCCGCGTCCCCGATGGCCGCCCTGCAGTGGTATGACGACTTCGTCGGCATCGTGCTACACCGCGGCGAGGTGCTTGCGCGCCGCGAAGTGACCGATGAATCCGGCGTGGTGCACCACTACCGCGAGGCGTTGACCGGCGAGGCGATGGACGGCGGACCGGTGATGCTGAGCTGGTCGGACGTGGCCAATGCCGGCGCAACCGCCGAAGAAGGCTATAACGTCGTCATCCACGAGTTTGCCCACAAGATCGACATGCGCGACGGGGAAGCCGACGGTTGCCCGCCTTTGCCGTCCGGCTTCCTCGGCAGCACCAGCGCGTCGCAGGCACGCACATTGTGGCTTTCGCGCTTGCAGGCCGAATACGACCGATTCAGCGATCGCGTCGCGGCTGCACAGCGTTTCGCTGGTCTCGTGGAGATGCCCTGGATGGACCCGTACGCCGCGCAGGCCCCAAGCGAGTTTTTCGCGGTGGCCGTTGAGGCCTACTTCGTCAATCCCCGGCGACTCGCCGACGAGTCGCCGGGGCTTCACAACCTGCTCGCCAGCTTCTTCCGCCCGGCCGAAGGCCCAATCTAGAGACCGGCGGGTACGGCGAAGCGCGTACCGGCGGCCTTGACGCCCCAGAGGAGTTCAACCAGCGCCGGATTGTTGAGCAGGGGTTCACCCGCCACGATCAGCCAGTAGCCCGCGCCATCAACCCAGAGCGGTACGAACGAAAAGGTCGGTAGCAGGAAGTCGGCGTCGACGTGAAAAGACACCAGTCCTTTGGCACCGCTCCAGCCACGGCGCGCCTGCCGAGCGGCAAAGTCCGAATAGTCGGCCGCAGCGGCGCTCAGCGCATCGGCCTCGTCCTGATCGATCCCGGAACGACCAAGGCAGAAGCCGCCTTCAGAAGCCAGCACGGCCCGACGCTCACCGGACAAAGAAGCAATCACGTGCTGCAGGAAGTCGTCCAGCTTCGCATCCGGTCCCTGCAGCGGCCGGTGCAACACCTGCACCCAACCCTCCTGAATGGCCTGCGCAACGAGGGCAGGCGCCTGGGGAGCGCGCTCGCTCCATGCCGCGGCATCGAGCGCCCGATCGCCGGTCAGCAGAGCCTGCAAGGCCAGTTCCGATTCGCCGGGCTCAGCACGGGCAAAAGCATGCAGGGCGCCCGCAGGGGTCAACATGAACCATTCGGATGCTGGGGTCGTCATCGAAGTACCTGTCAAGAATGAGGTTGTAGGAATGCCAAGCCGACGGGTAGCAAGCGACGAACATCCGCCGAAGCCACATTGCCAGCAATCGAAGTCGAAATTGCCATGGTCGAAGCAACCTCAGTGCAGTCGGGAGCCGGCCGCGCCGCCGCTCTTCTTGTCCAACGATGCCGTCGCCAGCTCCCAAAGGAAGGTGTCGAGTTCGCGCAGGGGCATGCCCAAGCGGTGCGCGCGCTCTTCGGCCTGGGAGCCTTCGATTTCCCGAACCGTCACCGCGGCGGCAAGCGCGTCACTTTGGCAGACCCGTTCAATCACCATCATGGGGGTGTTGCTCGCCACCCATCCATCGACCGGATGGAAGATGACGGAGTTGTGGACCGTGAAGCGCGCCTCGAATGGCTGCCTCTGCATCAGCATCGCCGCCAGCTTGCGAAGGAACAGATGACGCCCGGAATCCGGGAGGCCGGCGAGCCGGGTTTGCAGGTCCTGCGCCGACAGACCCGGAACCTCGTCGCTCGCATCGTGGCTGACCACCTGGGGCAGACTCGCTGGCGAACGGAAACTCACGGTCGGCAGCACAGGCCTTTCCTGAGGCGATCGCGCGACGGGTGGCGCTGTTGGCGTGACCGGACCAGGTCCCTCCGACAGGGTTGCCGCGCCGGGCACAGCCCCGGGACTTCTCGGCGCGGGCTTCGCTCTCGCGGCAGCAGGCGGTGGCGCAGCGGCCTGCTGGCACGCAGCCGCCGCCTTTTCGAGGGCCATGCGCATGTCCTCGGTGCCATACGGTTTCCGCAGCCAAACGAGCGCATGCTGCTTCACCGTCACCGGATTCATGGTGGCCCAGGTCTGGTCGTTCGATGGCACCAGGAGCACCGCCGAATTGCCCTGAAGCACTCTCAGCAACTCAGCCTCGGCGGCCTGCGACCACTGGGCCAGTCCCAGCGCAACCAGGTCGGCCACCAGCAGATCGGCCTTGGGCAATACGGTGCCGCGCCCGGCCGGCGTGCTGGCCCAGGACCAGCCCTTCATCGAACGGCTCAGAAAGAAACCGAAAGCGGCCTCGTCACGCGGCGACAGCCCGGCGACCAGCACATTCATGGCGTGGTCCCGGCCTGCTCAAGCTGTTGGCTGACGGCTTCCCAGTCGGCTGGCAACGACCCGCCAAAGCGCAGCAGGGCGCGACGCGCGAGCATGAAGGCCAGATTGTCGTGGCAAGTCACACAATGGTGAAGGAACTCCTGCTGCGCCTGCGCATCGCCCTGCGCGACCGCCTGCATGACCTGTTCGGCCAGCGCCCGCGAATCGTCGGTGCTGCAACGGCGGGCACGGGTCGAAATGTCGGCCGATGGGCGCGCCAGCACACTCCAGCGGGTGGCCAGCGGTGTGATGCGTGACAGGCGCGACAGGCCGGCCTGTGCCTCGAACCAACGTGCCGCGTGGACCGCAAGCCGGTCACGCGCCATCTGCAGCGCCGTTCGCTTGAGCGATTCCTCACGCTCGCCAAACGTGACGAACAGATCCGCCAGCGCGCCCTGGACCGGTTCCGCCCCAGGCAACTCCAGCGCGGCATGAAGGCGCGCGAAATGCGCACTCACATCGGACGGATCCCGCAGCAAGCGACGCGCATGCTGGCGAACCGCAATGCGAACCTGCCGGACCGGAGCCTGTGATTCGCTCATTTCTGGCCCTCTCAGTCGAGCAGGGTATCCATGAGGTCGATCATGAACTCGGCCTCTTCCTGGTTCATCGCCTCGAAACCGTTGGGCAGGCCCAGTGCGTCGAGCACTTCGTTGTCACCCGGCGCCTGGCCCAGGCCCAGCAGAGCCTTTTCGATGGCGGGCAGGTTCTCGCCCACTCGGGGGTGGGCCAGCACCACATGCGAGATGTCGCTGATGGCGCTCTCTACCAGCACCCGCAATTGACTGCGCGACATGCGGGTCAGTGAGGCGTAGGCGTCGGCAAGAAAAAAAGCGGCCTGTACCTCACCCTTGATGGCCAGTCGCGCCGCCGCCTGGTAGCTGTCCACAGGAACCCACTGGATGGTGGCTTCGGTCAGATCGGCCGGCTCCAGCAGCCGCAGCCCGATCAGTTTGACGTCCCGATTCTCGGTCAGCGCAATGCGGCAACCGGGCTTCAGGTCCTCAACATGGGTCAGACCGGATTCAGCGCCCGTGGCGATGACCATCTCGTCGTACCGCTTGGCGGGCCGCGCGAAGGGGATATAGCCCTGCGTGCGGATCATGTCGGTCGCGTCGAAGGGGTTGGCGTAGACGAGGTCGGCCTTTCCGGCAGAAAGCAGCTCGGCCTGCTCGTGCGCGCTGACGGGCGTCAGCAGATGCAGTCCGATGCCGGAACGCCGTTGCAGCGTGGTGTTGAGCATGTGCCAGCCGGCGAAGCGTTCGGGCGCAAAGTCAGGGGCGATCAGGAAATTTAGGGTCATGATGCGGCCTTTTCTTCAGCCAGCCACTGCGCGTACACCGGCACCAGTTCATTGATGCGCGTGCGAGAGGGCTTGCGGCGCACCGAGGTGTAGCCCACGATCACACCGTTGCGGATATTGGGCACCGCCGTGGCATAGACCCAGTAGAAAGCGCCATCCTTGCGCAGGTTCTTGACATAGCCGTGCCACTTCTTGCCAGCGGCGATGTCGTCCCAAAGACCCTTGAATGCGATCTTCGGCATGTCAGGGTGTCGCAGGATGTGGTGCGGCGCGCCGATCAACTCTTCGCGGGCCCATCCGCTCATCTCGACGAAGGCGTCATTGGCGTGCGTGATGATGCCGTTGAGATCGGTGCGGGAAACGATCAGGCGCCCCTCAGGGAAAGGCTTCTCCACGTCGGTTGCGTAGACGGTGCGCGAACTGCCGTCGGTATAGGTCAGGCGCGACTCGCTGGAAGGTTCCGCGGGCCGGGCCATATCGGGAAGTCCCATCATGGCCTCCATCAGATCAGCTTGGACAGCGTCTCCGCGGCCCGCTTGATGTCCAGAAAGATCAGGCCAAGCTTCGCGTTCGGCTTGGCCAGCACCGTGAGCACCGCTTCCGGGCCGGCTGAACTCATGATCACGTACCCACGTTCACCCTGCACCAGCACCCGCTGCAGGTTGCCACGCGCCAGCTCGCGCGCGGTGCGGTCACCAAGAGAGAGCAGGGCTGCGGACATCGCACCGATGCGGTCCTCGTCCATGCCGTTGGGCAGGGCCGAGGCAATCATCAGACCATCGGTTGAAATGAGCGCGGAGGCCTCGATATCGGCGGTCGAGCCGTTGAGGTCCTCCAGCGATTGCTGAAACATGTCTGTGCGCATTGCCCGCTCCTGTGCCGTGAAAAGTATCACGATTGAATATCGTAACCTTTCCACCAGTATTGACCAACATCAAGCTTGGTGCACCCGCCCATCCTGCTTCCAGGACACCGTCACGCGCAGTCCACCCAGTGCCGCACTGCGATCCACAACAAGGTCAAGTTCAAACAAGCGGGCCAGCCGGCGAACGATGGACCATCCCAACCCACTTCCAGTCTGTGGCGATCCGACCACACGGAAGAAGCGCTCACCCAGCCGCGCCATGGCATCGGGCGTGAGCCCCGGGCCGCCATCCTCTACCACCAGCCGCCCCGCGCCCCCTTCAGGCGAGCAGCCGACCGAAATCCGCACCAGGGCACCATCGGGGCTGTAGCGCACGGCGTTGTCGATCAGATTGCGCATCAGAACCTGTGCCAGCGCCGCCGGCAATGGAGAAGGCACGGCGGCGGCGGCATCCAGGACCAGTCGCTGGCCACGCGCCGTCACCTGTCGTTCGAACTCGGCCACCAGGGCGCGCGCGGTGGCGGCCATGTCCGCCGATGAAGGCCCCGGTCGCGCCGGGCCCTCGCCATAGGACGCTTCACTCTCCAGCCGGGCCAGTTGCAACAGCTGCTCGACCAGCCGCGCCGCACGGTCACACCCCTGCAATGTGGCCGCCAGCGCCTGTTCACGCCCTGCGTCCGATGGGGCTTCTTGAGCCACCTGCACCTGCATCCGGATGGCGGCGATCGGGGTGCGCAGTTCGTGCGCCGCATCGGCCGTGAAGCGCCGCTCCGACTCCAGCAATTCGGTCATGCGCTCGAACAGGCCATTGAGGGCTGTCACCAATGGCGCCACCTCCGGCGGCACCGCCTGGACTGACAGGGGTTGCAGCGCCTGCGGCCGGCGTGCCGCCACCGCCTGCCCGAGTGCGCGCAACGGCCGCACAGCCCCGCGCACAGCCCACCAGATGCCGAGAGCCAGCAGCGGCAGCGCGAGCAACATGGGCAGGCCGATGCTGCGCAGGCTGGCCATGAGGATGTGATGGCGCGCCGATTCCAGTTCGCCGACGTGAATCACCACGTCCGGTTCGCGGCCGGGCGTCGTCAGCACCCGCCAGGCGTCCCCTTCGACCATCGAAGTGCGCAAGCCCGGCACATCGCCGCTGGCCAGTGACGCTTCGGGAGCGTTGGTCGAACGAACGACCAGTCTTCCCTCATGCCAGACCTGGATGGCCACGCGGGTCTGGTACTTGTGCAAGGTCGGCGGCGGCGGAAAGTTGTCGCCTTCCAGATCATCCAGACGCTGCGTCACCAGCAAAGCGGCGGCTTGCGCCAGATGGGCGTCCAGCAATTCGTCGAGCTCATGTCCGGTGTCATACCAGGTGGATGCGGCCACCGCCAGCCACACCACACTCATGACGCCGAGCACCGTGGCAAGCAGGCGCGCCTGCAGGGACAGGCGGGTTCCGGACGCAGGCGCGGTGGAACGGCTCATGCAACCGGGGAACTGTCTCGGCGCAGCACATAGCCCACGCCGCGCACGGTTTCGATCAATTCTGCCCGCAGCTTGCGTCGCAGGTTGTAGATGTGGACTTCGACCGTGTTGCTGGCCACTTCGGTCCCCCATTTGTAAAGGTGCTGCTCGATCTGTTCGCGACTCAGGACGCGCCCGGCATTGAGCATGAACACCTGAAGCAAATCATATTCGCGCCCCGACAGTTCCACGGGCGCGCCGTCGAGCCACACCTGATGCGCGGCCGGATCCAGCGTCACGGGACCCGCCGTCAGCCGGCTCTGCGTCTGGCCATGGGCGCGACGCACCAGCGCACGCAGCCGCGCAGCGAGTTCGTGCAGGTCCACCGGCTTGACCAGGTAGTCGTCCGCACCGGCGTCCAGGCCTTCGATGCGGGCGGAAACCGCATCACGCGCGGTCAGCACCAGCACCGGGGTGGCGATGCGCCGTGCGCGCGCCGCCTTCAGGCTGTCCATGCCATCCTGGCGTGGCAGGCCCAGGTCCAGCACCACCGCCTGGTGCTCGCCGGTAAGCAGTTCTCGCTCCGCGGCCACGCCGTCGCGGACCCAGTCCACGTGAAAGCCCTTTTGGGTCAGGCCAGCCTTGATGCCGGAGCCCAGCAATTCATCGTCTTCGGCCAGGAGAATGCGCATGGTGTTGGATCAGTCGTGGTGCCGTTCGCCGTGTTTGCGGGCGCGTCGCCCATCGTACGCGCCATCGCGGGCCGGGGCGTCACGCCCGCCGCTGGACAGGGTCGCGCCCTGGCCAGTCCCACCAGTACCTACCGCAGGCGCCTGCTGCCACTGCCAGGCCCAGAATCCCAGCACGGCGGCCAGCAACAAGGCCGCCACGGGATAGTGATTGCTCTTCAGCAGATCGGGCCCGGAACCCTCGACCCGGCCCGTCAGCATGGGGGTGACCTGGTTCTTGCGGCGCAGAAGGCTCAGGGCCGCAATCAGGGCCACGTGGGCCAGAACCACGGCCAGCAGCGCGTTGCCGAAAAATTCATGCACGTCCTCCAACCATTCGCCCGCCCATTCGTTGTAGGTGCCGTAGCCGCTGAGTGTCAGCGGTGCGATCAGCGCCAGCAGCATCACGACGCTGAGCGACAGCAGCAGGTTCTGACCGAGCCGTACATTGATGGTGCCGGACCTCAGTCCCGCCAGCCATTGCGGCATCGCCTGCAGTTTGCGGCCCAGCGCCGACAGCCGCGCGTGACGCGGCCCGATCAGGCCCCAGACCACCCGGAACGACAGCAACCCCGCCAGCGTGTAGCCCAGGGTCACGTGCAGCAGGCGCCAGCGTTCGCCGTCGGCCGTGAGGTAGGCGCCCAGGAAGCTCAAGGCCATCAGCCAGTGCATCACCCGCGTGGGCGCATCCACCGTGCGACGGGTGGCCGGTCGGGCTGCAGGCGAAGAAAAAGTCGTGCTCGTCATGTTCATGGTGTCCTCACTTCGGAATGCGAACGGCGTGTTCGCTGAAATTGCCCTGATCGGCGCCGCCATGGCAGGCAGTGCAGTTGGCCGCACTCTTGATGCTGGCGCGGCGAAACACGTCCGGTGCCACCTCGCGGTGTTTGCGCAGGAACCAGTTGGACTGGGTCATGCGGTCCTGCGGAGGCTCCTCGCGCACCCGTTTGTAGGTGCCGGCGTTGGCCTGCAGCCAAGCGCCGATCTTCTGGGCGCTCGCCGCGTCCAGCGACGCATCGGTTCCGTAGTGCCGGCCCAACCCATTCATGATCCGTTGCCATGAAGGCGCGGGCAGCAAAGCGGGCGCAAAGGCCATGTGGCAGCTGCCACACTCCTGCGCGTAGGACGGCAGCGCCTGGCGAGGAACCGGCACGCCATCGGCCCAGGCCATGGGCACGATGAGGGCCAACGCCGCCAGCAGCGCATTGCATCTGCGTTTCATCGGGTTTCTCCTTGAAAGGTCTTCATGGCTTCAGGTTGGCGAGGTAAGCCAGCACGTCGGCTTTTTCGAGCGCGTTGCACTCGCGGGCAAGCACGTCCTTGCAGTTGCGGGCAAACCACTTGTCCACCTTGGCGGTGTCTGTAAAGCGCAACGGGTTGAAAGCTGGTGCCAGCGCCTCGATCACTTTGCCGGTGGAGGCGTGCCGGCCCTGGCTGGTGGGCGGCGTGCCATGGCAGGACGCGCAACTGAGGTCGCCGCCGTGCTTGCTGGTGAACAAGGCCTTGCCACGTTCGACGCTGCCCGGCGCAGCGGCCTGTACCTGCCAACGCTCCAGTTGGGTTGCCGCACTGGTGTCGGAGGCACGGGCGCTAAACGGACCGAGTGCCGCCGCCGCCCCTAGCAGGGCCGCGATCAATGTCGCCGGATGGCGTGAAGGATGGGTGATCAGTGTCATGCCGGCATGATGCCGCGCAGGGATGAAGGCTTTCTTAAGTCCGGCCAATCCTGATTTGATAGCAGACTACGACCTTGCGACGCTGGGGTCGTGTTGATTTCGATTGAAAGCTCCGTCCCGGCACATTCCGGCGCGGTCCCAACGGTCCTTCAGGGACCGATGGATTCGGGCCCGCACACCTGATGGCCGGTGCGAAGCCTCTCAGGTGCACGACACCTGGAACGGATCACCCCTTCAGCAACGCCTTCAGCACGTTCTGCACCCGTCGCGCCTGGGTTGCGTCGAACGGGCTGGCCAGCACGGCGGCGGCATCCTGGCCCCAGGTCTGAGCGGGCGTCGGGTCATTGCGACGGGTCAGCAACTTGAGCTGCAAGGCCCGCCGCGCATCCAGGTGTTCCGCAGGGGTGGGCAGTTCTGCAGCCATCTCCAGGCGCAGCAGTGCTTCCGCAGCGTCGCCCTTGGGCGCGCCCGCGACGGCCTGTACCCAGGCCCCGCGCACCGCCGGCGTAACGGCTCGGCCCAGCTCCTGCTGGCCCGGCACTTCGTCGGCCTTGCGATGCTGCCAGGCTGCCAACAGGTTGGTCAGAGCCTCGCCATGGGCCTGAGCGGCCAGCTTGCGCAAGGCAGCCTCGGCATGCTCCAGCGCCTCGCGTTGGGCCCGGAAGGCGGTGTCGCCCAGACGGGGGCCCCGATCTTCAAACGCCGGCCGGCCGCCGAAGCGCCCACCCCGATCATCCTCTCGCGGACCGCGTGCACCGGGACCGCGGTCGTCGCGGCGCGGTTCGAATTTGTTGTCGCCCGGACGGCCGGGGCCGCGCGGGCCGTCCTTGCGGTCGCCGAATTTGCCGCCACGGCCCGCCGCCGCAGGCTCGGCCTTCTTCATGCCGGGCCGGTCGTCACCCCGCATGGCAATCACGCGCTTGGGCGCGGGCTTGGGCGGCTCGGCGGGAGCAGCGGCCTGCACGTCCGCGTCTGCGGGTGCAGCCTGCACCTCGGATCCGCCATCCGTGCCAGTCTCGGCGGTCGTCGGCGAGGCAGGCATTTCTCCTGTTTCGATAGCAGATTCTGACCCGTTGACGCTGGGAAGGGCCTGTTTTTGTTCAATTTCTGCCGGCGTAGGCGCCATCTGGGCCACCACGGCCGCGGCCTGGGCTTGTCCGCGCAGGGCGGCGTCCAGCGCCGTCATTGCGGCCCTGATCTTCTGGGCATCGCCACTGGCATTGGCCGCTTCCAGGGCCTTGGCGGCGTCGAGCACCACGCGATCGCGTTGGCCCAGCGCCTGGTCGGCCTTTTCGCGTTCCTGTGTCTTGCGGTTGAAGGCATCGTCGATCGGCTTGCGGAACGCGTCCCACAACTTCTGCTCGGACTTGCGCTCCATAGGCACGCTCTGTGCCTCGGCCTGCCAGCGGTGCTGCAACGCCTTCACCGCATCGATGCGCAGCACCGGCGCGGCGCCCAGTACCTTGGCCTCCTCGATCATGGCATGGCGACGCTCCAGACTCTCCTTCTGTGCGGCCTCCAATGGCGCGGCCGCGGCATGGATGCTGGCTTTCCACAGCGGCTGCAGCTCGGCAAAGGCTTTCTCGCTGAGATGGCCGGCATCGCGCCAGCGATCGGAGAACTGGTGCAACGCCCGCGAAAACGCCTTCCATTCATGGGGCTCGGTGCGCTCCACATTGCGCTGCGTCCAGGCCTTGAGCTCGTCGATCAGCGCCATGCGCTGCGCCTTGTGCGCCGCAGCCTCGGCCTTGAGCTTGTCGAGCCAGACTTCCACCACCTTGTGCGCTTCGTTGCAGGCTTCGTCGAAACGCTTCCACAGGGCATGGTTGGGCACGCCGCCCTGGTCCACCGTTTTCCACTGCTCACGCAGCTGGCGCAACGTTTCCTGCATCTTGCGACCGCCCATGACGGGCACGGGCGCTGCGTCCTCGCCCTTGGGGGGACGGGCCGCGCGGAGAGGTTCACGCTTTCCCTGCGCCGCGTCGCTCGTAACGACAGCAGCATCGGTCCCGGCGTCCTTGTCGAGCTCCGGCACAGCGCCTTCGGTCGGGGAAGGGGTGTCCGCAGCCTCTTCGGCGGCGACCTCAACGCCTGGTTCGCCTTCTGGTGCTGCGCTCTCGACGATCTCAGGCACCGCGTTGTCGAGCGCAGCGCCGGTGGCAACTGCATCGGAGGCAGGTGAAGCCGGTTCCGTTGTCGGCGAAGCGGCGTCGGCGTCCGCCGTTTCCGCAGCGGCCACTTCAGTGGCCGCGCCCGCACGCGCCGGCTTCACTTTGACCTTGGGCTTGCGTTGCAGCAGCGCTTCCGCCTTGGCCACGAGCTCTTCGCGCAGCTGATCGGCGCGCCAACGCTGCCAGCCTTCGAGTTCACCCGCGGCGCCCAGCGCGGCATGCACGCGCGCTTCCAGGGCCGAATCCAGATGGCGCCCATGCTCCTTGAAGGCGTTGCGCAAAGCGGCCGCCGCACCGGCGCTGGCCTTGCCGTGCCCTTCGCTGACTTCCTGTTCCACTTTCTCCAGCACCGGCGTGACGGCAGCAGCGGCCTTCTGACGTTGCTCCTCGCGCACGGCCGGATCCACCTTCGGCTTGGCCGGTCGGGCAGCGGCCTCCACCGGCAGGCCGCGCGCGGCGCGCAACTGGTCGGCCCACACCGGCACCGGCGGCAGCGGCGCGGCGGGGTCGGCGTCGGCCGCCACAGCTTGCCCCAGCGCGGCACTGAACGCATCCCAGACCACCAGCAACTGCGCACGCGACGATTCGATCATCGGGGTGTACTTGGTATCGACGCACGACCAGTTGGCGTCGCCTTCGAGCGCATCAGCCTGGGCCTGCCAGTGCGTCACATCCGTGCGAAGGGCGTCGGCCACCGCTTGGGCATCCTTCCAGCCCTTGGTGGAGAGCAGTTCGATGCGCTGCGCCAGCAGCACGGCGGCCTCGCGCTGGACCATGGCCTGGTTTTGCAGATCTTCCACAACTTTGATGCGCTCGGACAGCGCCGCCTTCAGCGAAGCCAGCGGCTCGCGCGACAGCGGTGCGCCCGCCTTGGCGGCATCGCGTTGCCAGGCCATGGCGTCCGCAATGTTCAGGCGAGGCGTATCGAGCAGGACTTGGCCGCGGGTGGCCCAGTCGGCCGCCAGCGCGTCCTGCGTCTTGGCACGACGCAATTCATCAAGCTTTTCACGCAGGGGACGGGCAGCGCCCTTGTCTTTGACGCTGAGTTCCTTGAACACCTCTTGCATCAGGTCCTGCGCCGGCGCGGTGGCCAGCCATTCACGGATGCGCGCGGCCCGGTCACCCGAGGTGGCAGCCGTGAAGGCGCCGCCGGTCAGGGCGTCGAGCTGTTGCAGGTCATGGGGTTTGGAATTAGCGTGGGTCACGGAGGGCACTCGGGTGGGTTGCGGCAAAAAATAGCGGTCGCATGCAGACATCGAAGCGTCTGCCAACCCAGTATTTTCGCCGGTTTTCAGACCCCCACGAAAGCAGAGGCCGGGCGGGCGGCCCAACAGGGGTCTGCCATGCATGGCAGACCCCTGTTCCACCACGGCAACACCGCGCCCGGCGGGTGTCCCGGCCGCGCGAAAGCGAATGCCGGCACCACCCAGGCTTCTATCCATCGGATGTGCCGTCAACCGTCGGATCTTGGGCCCGCCACAGCACCCGACTACCTGGCACCACATAGGGTAAACACCGAGAAATCAACTGCATGAACGTCTTGAACTAGTTATTTTTCATAATCATAATTCCGGACCACAGGAGCAGCACAGCATGAAAAGCAAAGACCTTTCGATCGAGATCCGTGGCGAGCAGCAGGCAGTGGCCATCGTCCGCCTGACCCGCCCCGCCAAGCGCAACGCCCTCAACGACGGCCTCGTCGAGGCCATCCGCAAGGCCTTTGAAAACATGCCTGCCACCGTGCGCGCGGCGGTGATCGACGGCGAAGGCGAACACTTCTGCGCCGGTCTCGACCTTTCGGAACTGTCCGAGCGCGATGCCGGCCAGGGCATGCTGCACTCGCGGGCCTGGCACGTCGCGCTGGAACGCGTGCAGTACGGCCCGGTGCCGGTGGTCGCGGCGCTGCACGGTGCGGTGGTCGGCGGCGGGCTGGAACTGGCCAGCGCCTGCCACATCCGCGTGGCGGATGACAGCACTTTTTATGCGCTGCCCGAAGGCTCGCGCGGCATCTTTGTCGGCGGCGGGGGCTCAGTGCGCATTCCCCGCCTGATCGGTGTATCGCGGATGACCGACATGATGCTGACCGGCCGCGTCTACAACGCCGCGGACGGCGAGCGCATCGGCCTGGCCCAGTACCTGGTGCCCACCGGCACCGCATTCGACAAGGCCTTCGAGCTGGCGCAGCGCATCGCCCAGAACGCCCCGCTGACCAACTACTCGCTGATGCACGCCTTGCCGCGCATTGCGGAGCAGCCGGCCGACCACGGCTTCATGACCGAAGCGCTGATGTCGGCCATCGCGCAAAGCGCCCCTGAGGCCAAGAGCCGCGTGCGTGCCTTCCTGGAAGGACGCGCCGCCAAGGTCCAGAAGGCCTGATGTTCAGCCCGACACCCTCGCGCGAACACGAACGCCACGGAGACACCCATCCCATGACCGCACCGAAATTCCGCCCCCTGACCTTTGGCGTCACCCGCGTGGTGGTGCGCGACGGCGCGCCCGGCGTTCGCTATCTCAAGGCCGAGCAGGCCCTGAAAGAGCATCCGGCGCGCCTGACCGACCGCCTGAAGCACTGGGCCGACACGGCGCCCGAGCGCACCTTCATGGCGCGGCGCGTGAAGCGGGCCGACGGCAGCTCCGGCGACTGGCGCCATGTGACTTACGGCGAAGCCTGGTCCAGCGCGCGCGCCATCGCCCAAGGCCTGATCAACCGGGGACTGAGTGCGGAACGGCCGGTGGTCATCTTGTCCGAAAACGACCTGGAGCACGCGCTGCTGGCGCTGGGCTGCCTGGTGGCCGGTGTGCCCTATGTGCCGACCTCGCCCCCGTACTCGCTGGTCAGCACCGACTTCTCCAAACTGCGCCACGTGCTCGAGACGGTGACGCCTGGCCTGGTGTTCGCCGCGGATGGCGCCCGTTATGGCCGCGCGATTGGCGCTGTCGTCGGCACAGACCTGGAAGTGGTGCTGACCGCTGGCGCCGTGCCCGACCGCGCCAGCACGAGCTTTGCCGAACTGCTGGCCACGCCGGTCACGCCCGCCGTGGACGCCGCAATGCAGGCGACGGGGCCCGACACCATCGCCAAGTTCCTGTTCACCAGCGGCTCCACCAAGCTGCCCAAGGCCGTGATCAACACCCAGGGCATGTGGTGCGCCAACCAGCAGCAGATGGCCCAGAGCATGCCCGTGCTGACCGAGGCGCCGCCCGTGCTGGTGGACTGGCTGCCGTGGAACCACACCTTCGGCGGCAACCACAACTTCGGCATGGTGGTCTACCACGGCGGCACCATGTACATCGACGACGGCAAGCCCACGCCGGCGCTGATCAATGAGACCCTGCGCAACCTGCGCGAAATCGGTCCCACGGTGTACTTCAACGTGCCCACCGGCTTCGAGGCCATTGCCACGGCCATGAAGACCGACGACGCGCTGCGCCGCAACCTGCTCTCGCGCGTGCGCATGTTCTTCTATGCGGGCGCCGCGCTGGCCCAGCCGGTCTGGGACAGCCTGTACGAATCCGAGGAGCGCGAGATCGGCGAGCGCATCGTGATGAGCACCGGCCTGGGCATGACCGAGTCCGGCCCCTTCGGCCTGTTCGTCACCAACCCCAACGTCAAGGCGGGCGACCTCGGCGTCCCAGCGCCGGGCCTGGAGATCAAGCTGGTCGACCTGCAGGGCAAGTCCGAGGTGCGCTACCGGGGCCCCAACATCACGCCCGGCTACTGGCGCGCGCCTGCCGAGACTGCCGAGCACTTCGACGAAGAGGGCTACTTCTGCTCGGGCGACGCGGTCAAGTGGATCGACGAGGACAACCTGCATCTGGGCCTGAAGTTCGACGGCCGCATTGCCGAGGACTTCAAGCTCGCCACCGGCACCTTCGTGAGCGTGGGCCCGCTGCGCAGCAAGCTCATTGCGGTCGCGGCGCCCTACATCCAGGACGTGGTCATCACCGGCCTGAACATGCATGAGGTGGGCGCCATGGTGTTCCCCAACGTCCTGGCCTGCCGCGACCTGGCCGGCCTGCCGCCGGACGCCCCGGTGGAGCAGGTGCTGGCCAGCCCCGGGGTGCATGCGCGCTTCCAGGGCATGCTGGACAAGTTGTCCGAGAGCTCAACAGGCAGCGCCAACCGCATTTCCCGTCTGTGCCTGCTGTCCGAGCCGCCCACCATCGACCGCGGCGAGATCACCGACAAGGGATCCATCAACCAGCGCGCCGTGCTGACCCATCGCGCCGCCATCGTCGAGGCGCTGCACGCCGACACGCTGCCCGGCATGCTCAAGCCCGCACACTGAGCGGGCCCACCCGCCCGATCCATTTCAACGCATTTCAAGGAACCCTATGACCGCCTCCCGCAAAGGATTCTTCAACGCGTTCAAGGACGTCTGGATGCTCGACGGCGTGCGCACGCCGATGGTGGACTACTGCGGCTCACTGGGCCACATCTCCCCCACCGATCTGGGCATCAAGGCGGCCCGCGCGGTGCTGGCGCGCGCCGGCGTGCCGGGCGAGCACATCGGCACCGTGATCACCGGCAACATGGCGCCCGGCGACTACGAGCAGTTCATGCTGCCGCGCCACATCAGCCTGTACGCCGGCGTGCCCCAGGCCGTGCCGGCGCTGATGACCCAGCGCATCTGCGGCACGGGTTTCGAGCTGTTCCGCCAGGCCGGCGAGCAGATCGAGAGCGGCTGCGCCGACGTGGCGTTGCTCACGGGCGCCGAGTCCATGACGCGCAACCCGATCGCCGCCTTCACGCACCGCACCGGCTTCAAGCTGGGCGCGCCGGTGGAGTTCAAGGATTTTCTGTGGGAAGCGCTGAACGACTCGGCCGCCGGCATCACGATGATCCAGACCGCCGAGAACCTTGCCAAAAAATACGGCATCACCCGCGAACAGGTGGATGTCTTCGCCTCCAGCTCCTTTGCCAAGGCGGTGGCGGCGCAACAGGCCGGCTTTCACGCCGGCGAAATCGTGCCCGTGGTCACCGAGACCTTCGAACTGGAGGGCTACGCCACCCGCGGCATCAAGCTGCAGGGCAAGCTCACCGAAGTCGCGCAGGACACACATGCCCGGATCTCCCCCGTCGAAGTCCTGGCCAAGCTGCGCAGCGTGTACCCGGGCGGCGTGCAGACCGGCGGCAACAGCTCGGCGCTGGTCGATGCGGCCGCCGCCGCCGTGGTGGCCTCGGGCGCCTATGCCCGCGCCGAGGGCAAGAAGCCGCTGGCCCGTGTGGTGGCAGCAGCCGTGGTGGGGGTGGCGCCGGAGATCATGGGTATCGGCCCGGCCCCCGCCATCCAGCTCCTGCTGGAGCGCGCCGGCCTCAAACTGGACGACATCGGCCGCTTCGAGATCAACGAGGCCCAGGGCGCGCAGACCCTGGCCGTGGGCCGTGAACTGGGCCTGGACCTGGACAAGCTCAACGTCAACGGCGGCGCCATCGCGCTGGGCCACCCGCTGGCGGCCACCGGCGTGCGCCTGACGATCACGCTGGCCCGCGAACTGCGGCGCGCCGGCCTGCGCTACGGCGTCTCCAGCGCCTGCATCGGCGGCGGCCAGGGCATCGCCCTGCTGCTGGAGAACCCGGACGCAGCCTGAACCGGTCCGCCGCTCTGATTTCAAGTCCAAATTGGCATGATCCCAGCGTAGAACGGTCATAGATTGCTATCACTTCAATAGTTAACTGGAGTCTCAAGATGAACATTCAAGGACAGGCCGCCCTCGTCACCGGCGGCGGATCGGGCCTCGGCGAGGCCACCGCCCGCGAACTCGCCCGCCTGGGCGCCAAGGTCGCCGTGCTCGACATCAACCTGGCCAATGCGCAGCAGGTCGCCGCCGACATCGGCGGCGTGGCCATTCAGTGCGACATCACCGACGGAGCCAGCCTGCAGGCCGCCATTGAGCAGGCCGCCGCCGCGCACGGCCCCGCGCGCATCCTGGCCCACATCGCTGGCATCGGCGCGGCCAAGCGCGTGATTGGCAAGGACGGCAACGCGGCGCCGCTGGAAGACTTCGCCCGCATCATCAACGTCAACCTGATCGGCACCTACAACGCGGCACGCCTGTTCGCCGCCGCCTGCGCGAAGCTCGATCCGCTCGAAGACGGCGAACGCGGCGTGATGGTGTTCACCGCCTCGGTGGCGGCCTTCGACGGCCAGGTCGGCCAGCAGGCCTACAGCGCCTCCAAGGGCGGTGTGGTCGGCATGACGCTGCCGATGGCGCGCGACCTCGCGCAGCACGGCATCCGCGTCTGCACCATCGCGCCCGGGCTGTTCTCCACCCCGCTCATGCGCACGCTGCCCGAACCAGTGCAGGCCTCCCTGGCGGCCAGCATCCCGTTCCCGCCGCGGCTGGGTAAACCCGAAGAGTTCGCAGCACTGGCTGCGCATATCGTCACCAACACCCACCTGAACGGCGAAGTGATCCGCCTGGACGGCGCGCTGCGCATGGCCCCGCGCTGAACTTTTCCGGACATTCTGATGAGCAAATCTTCCGTCTACGAGATCAAGGTGCAATTCGGCGACTGCGACCCGGCCGGCATTGTGTTCTTCCCCAACTTCTCGAAGTGGATGGACGCGGCCTCGCTGCATTTCTTCATGGACTGCGGCGTGCCGCCCTGGCGCGAGCTGAAGAAGACCACCGGCATCATCGGCACGCCGCTGCTGGAGATCCACACCAAATTCATGCGCCCTGCCACCTATGGCGAGACGCTGCACGTGCACACCAGCATCGAATCCTGGGCCGCCAAGACCTTCGTGCAGAAGCACGTGGTCATGCGTGGCGACACGGTGCTGTGCGAAGGCCGCGAGACGCGCGCCTTCGTGGTCCACCCCGAGGGCGAGCCCGACCGCATCAAGGCGATCCCCGTGCCCGAGGACATCAAGACCCTGTGCAGCTGACTTTTTCCCTGTCCCCCCGCGCTTCTTCAACCCACCTTTATCAGGAGACAAGCATGAACTTCAAGAAAACCCTGTTGGCCTTGGCCATCACCGCCACGGCCGGCACAGCCGCCTTTGCCGATGTCAAAGTTGGCGTCACCCTTTCATTGACCGGTCCGGGTTCCGGCCTGGGTATTCCGATGCAAAAGCAGCTCACCCTATTCCCCAAGACGATTGCCGGCGAAAAGGTGGAACTGATCATCCTCGATGACGCTTCTGATCCTGGAAAAGCAGCCGCCAATGCACGCCGCTTTGTGACCGAGGACAAGGTCGATGTCATCTTTGGCGCAAATCTGACACCGACCTCGGCTGCCGTAGTACCCATCGCTTTCGAAGCCAAGACAGCCCAGGTTTCCGGTGCGCCCGTGCCACCCCAGGGCGACAAGGAATCGTTCCTGTTCCGCCTGCCGCAAGGTTTTGAAGTGATGGCCCACGCCGTGGTCGAGCACATGAAAAAGCAAGGTGTCAAAACCGTCGGCTTCCTGGGTTATGCCGACGGCTACGGCCAAGGCTGGCTGGCCAACATGGGTCCCATGCTGGACAAGGCTGGTATCAAGATGGTCGACGTGGAGCGTTTTGCCCGCACCGACACCAGCGTGACCCCTCAGGCCCTCAAGCTGACGGCTGCCAATCCTGACGCGATCCTGGTCGTTGCCTCCGGCTCCGGCGCGGCGATGCCGCAACTGGCGCTGGCCGAACGCGGCTACAAGGGCAAGGTTTACCAGACCCATGCCGCCGCCACACCTGACTTGATGCGCATCGGTGGCAAGACGGTTGAAGGCACCTTCGTCGTCTCCGGTCCGGCCTTGCTTGGCGACCAGTTGCCAGACAGCCACCCGTCGAAGAAGCAGGCGATCAACTTTGTCACCAACTTCGAAAAAGCGAACGGCGCCAATTCACGCAACCAGTTTGCGGGCCATGCCTACGACTTCCAGATTGCCATGGAAAAAGTGATTCCGGTGGCGATGAAGAGTGCCAAGCCGGGTACGCCCGAATTCCGCATGGGTATTCGTGACGGTCTGGAGACCATGGGGCGCACCGTGTTTTCCCATGGTGTCATGAACTGGACCGCCAAGGACCATGACGGCTACACCCTGGAAACCGGCGTCATGACCAAGGTCGTGGACGGCAGGTTCATCGTCCAGTAGGCCCTTGAGCCCAGGGGCGTTGCAACACCCATCGCAACGCCCCTGCCGCTTTTCCGGTGCTTCACCGACCGTTCTTGCATTCCCCAAAAAGGCCCTTCATGGACTTCTCGATAGCCAGCATCCTGATGCTGGACGGCGTGACCAACGGCGCCATCTATGCCCTGTTGGGACTGGCCACGGTGCTGGTGTTCACCGTCACCCGGGTGATCTTCATTCCGCAGGGCGAATTCGTCGCCTATGGCGCGCTGACCTTGGCCATGCTGCAAACCGGAAAAATACCCGGAACGGTATGGCTTCTGTTGATCATGGCGGCGCTGGCCGCTCTGATGGAAGGCGTTGCGCGCTGGCGCCACAGCGGACATCCTGGACGTGCCTTGAAGGCCGCATTGAAGACCCTGATTTTTCCGGTCATCGTGTCGGGCCTGTCCATCTGGGCCGCACCGCAACAGTTTTCACTGTGGATCCAGGCGGCCTTGAGTGTGGCCATCGTGACCGCTTTCGGCCCCCTGGTCTACCGCGTGGCCTACCAGTCGCTCGAATCCTCGCCGCCCCTGGTGCTGCTGATCGTTTCGGTCGGCGTGCATTTCGCCATGACCGGCCTGGGTCTGCTGTTTTTTGGCGCCGAGGGTTTTCGCAACCCGCCCTTCTGGGACGAGCGATTCAATCTCGGCCTCGTCGCGGTTTCCGGCCAGACGGTGATTATTTTTGCAGTGTCTCTGGCGCTGATTGTCTTGCTGTGGCTGTACTTCGAGCGCTCATTGCGCGGCAAGGCCTTGCGGGCAACGGCCGTCAACCGCACAGGCGCCCGCTTGATGGGCATTTCCAGTCATAGCGCAGGGCAGCTGACCTTCCTGATGGCGGCCTTCATCGGGGCTTTGTCAGGATTGCTGATCGGGCCGACGACCACGGTCTTTTACGACTCCGGTTTCCTGATTGGCCTCAAGGGTTTTGTCGCCGCGGTCATTGCCGGCCTGTCGAGTTACCCCGGCGCGCTGCTGGGTGCCCTGTTCGTGGGCATCGTCGAAGCCTTTGGTGCTTTCTGGGCCAGCGCTTTCAAGGAAGTGATCGTGTTCACCATCATCCTTCCCGTTCTCCTCGTGCGCTCGCTGCGCGCCGGTCACTCCGACGAGGACCACTGACATGAAGATCAAGAATCTCGCCCTGGTCTTGCTGGCCATCGCCATCCCGGTCCTGGCCTTGCTGCCCTTGCCCGACTTCTGGATCGTGCAGCTCAACTACATCGGCTTGTATGCGCTGGTGTGCCTGGGTCTGGTATTGCTCACCGGCGTCGCAGGACTGACCTCCTTCGGCCAGGCGGCCTTTGTGGGGATTGGCGCGTACACGACGGCATGGCTGACACTGAATACCGGCATGTCCCCGTGGCTGACCCTGTTTGTCGGTCTGGCCATCACTGCCGCCAGCGCGTTGATCGTGGGGGCCATCACCCTGCGCATGTCCGGGCACTACCTGCCCTTGGCCACCATTGCCTGGGGACTGTCGCTTTACTATCTGATGGGCAACCTGGCGCCATTGGGAAAATACGACGGCCTGCAGGGCTTGAAGAGCTTGTCGGTCGGTAGCCTGGACATCGGACAGGGACGCTGGTTCTTCGTGTTGACCTGGGCGATCCTGCTGGCCGGCGCGGCGGCACTCCTGAATCTGCTGGATTCGCGCCCTGGGCGCGCCATCCGGTCTCTCAAGGGTGCGTCGCAAATGGCTGAAGCGATGGGCATCAACACCTTCCGCTACAAAGTCAGCATTTTCCTGATCGCGGCATTGCTGGCTTCCATCGGTGGTTGGTTGCTGGCGCATTTCCAGCTCACGGTCAACCCTTCAGCCTTCGGTCTGAAGATGGGCATTGAATACCTGTTCATGACCGTGGTGGGTGGTGTCGGCCATGTCTGGGGCGCCATTGTCGGCGCAGGACTCATCAAACTGCTGGACGACTATCTGCAGGTCGCCCTGCCCGCCTTGATCGGCACCAGCGGCAGCTACGAGGTAATCGTGTTCGGCGTCGCCATCGTGCTGGTCCTGAAGTACCTGCCCGACGGCCTGTGGTCGCTGGTCGCCCGCTATCTTCCGGACGCACCGCGCAAGGTCGACTGGCAGAACGCCGGAAACCTGCCCAGTCGCAGCAAGCCGGCCAGAGGTGAGTCGGTGCTGAAGGTGGAGAAGATCCGCAAGCAGTTCGGCGGCCTGATCGCCGTGAACGACATCAGCTTTCAGATCGATGCCGGGCAGATCGTGGGATTGATCGGCCCCAACGGCGCCGGCAAGTCCACCACCTTCAACCTGATCACCGGGACCCTGTCCAAGACCCGTGGGCACGTGCTGTTTCGGGGTCAGGACATCAGCACCTTGCCGGCACGGGGTATCGCTCGCCAGGGCATGGCGCGCACCTTTCAGCACGTCAAGATGATTCCCGACATGACGGTGCTTGAGAACGTTGCCATGGGCGCCTACACCCGCGGACACAGCGGCGTCATTGGCTCCATGCTGCGCATCAACAAGTCGGAAGAACAGCGCATGATGAAAGAGGCTCAGCGTCAGCTCGAGCGCATCGGCATGGGTGAGCACCTGCACGAGCAAGCCGGCAATCTGGCCATGGGCCCGCAACGGCTGATGGAGATTGCACGTGCCTTGTGCTCCGACCCCGCGCTGCTGCTGCTGGACGAACCGGCTGCCGGCCTGCGGCACAAAGAGAAACAGGACCTCATCGCGGTGCTGCGCCAACTGCAAAGTGAAGGCATGAGCATCCTGCTCGTGGAGCATGACATGGACCTGGTGATGGACGTGTGCGACCACCTGGTGGTGATGGAGTTCGGCACCTTGCTGACCCAGGGCACACCCGAGGAAATTCAGGCCAGCCCCGCCGTGCGCGCGGCCTATCTGGGAACGGAACACTGACATGACCCACCCCTTGCTCAAAGTCACCGACCTGCACGCCGGCTATGGCCGCGCCGAGGTCCTGCATGGCATCAACCTGGAAGCAGCGCAGGGCAGCGTCGTCACCGTGATCGGCCCCAACGGCGCCGGCAAGTCCACCCTGCTCAACACCCTGATGGGGATCCTGCCTGGCCAGGGCCGCGTGGAATTTGATGGCCAGAACATCGGCGACCTGACGCTGGAAGAGCGCGTGATGCTGGGCATCGCCCTCGTTCCCGAGAAGCGTGAGTTGTTCGGCACCATGCCCGTGGAAGACAACCTGGTGCTGGGGGGCTATCGTCAGATGCGCCTGGGAAACAAGCGCTGGCGTGATGGACTGGAGCAGGTTTATGCGCTGTTCCCCCGCCTGAAGGAGCGGCGCACCCAGCTGGCCGGCACCCTGTCCGGGGGCGAGCGCCAGATGCTCGCCGTCGGCCGCGCGCTGATGTCGCGCCCCTCCCTGCTGATGCTCGACGAGCCCAGCCTGGGGTTGGCGCCGCTGGTGGTGCGCGAGATCTTCCACACCGTGGAGAACCTGCGCAAGACCGGCGTGACCATCCTGCTGGTCGAGCAGAATGCCCGCGCCGCACTGGAGACCGCCGACTACGGCTACGTGCTGGAAATGGGCGAAGTGGCGCTGAACGGCCCGGCGGAGGAACTGGCGCACGACCCGCGCGTGATCGACACCTACCTCGGTGCGGCGCGCAAGAAGGCCGAAGCCTGAGCCGCCCAACGGCAGACCGGCCCCACCGTGGAAGACAAGGAGACACTCCATGCCCAAGCATCCACCCTCGTTCTGGCTGCAAGGCCTGGGCTTTTTCCCTGCCGCTGCCATGCTGGTCGCCTGCGGCACGATGCCGGGCACGGCAGCAGCACCCACACCGGCGCCGCTGAAGGCAGCGACCGGCGCGCCTTTGCAGAACTGCGCGGCGCTGGCCACCCAGTTCCGCTTTGACCAGACGCAGGTCACCTCCGCCACCCCGGAGGCCGCCGGCGCGCTGAAGCTCGGTGCAAGTCCGGTTCCGGCGCATTGCCTGGTCAAAGGGCGCATGCATCCGCGCAAGGGCAGCGACGGGCGCGACTACGCCATCGGCTTCGAGATGCGCCTGCCGCAGGCCTGGAACGGCCGCTTCTACTACCAGGGCAATGGCGGGCTGGACGGTACGGTCCAGCCGGCACAGGGCGCGCTGGGCGGCGGTCCGCTCACCGGTGCCTTGCTGCAGGGCTTCGCCGTCATCAGCTCCGACGCCGGGCACACCGGCGCCCAGACCCCGTTTTTCGGCCTGGAGCCGCAAGCCCGGCTGGACTATGGTTACCAGGCCGTGGCCAAACTCACGCCCATGGCCAAGGGTCTGATTGCGGCGGCCTACGGCAAGGGGCCGGACCGCTCCTACATCGGCGGCTGCTCCAACGGCGGGCGCCATGCCATGGTGGCCGCGGCGCGCCTCGGGGACCAATACGATGGGTATCTGGTCGGCGCCCCTGGCTACCGGCTGCCCAACGCCGCGCTCGCGCAGCTGTGGGGCGCCCAGCAATGGGCCACCGTCAGCACGCCCGGCGCCACCATCCCGCACCCGATGAACCCCTCGGCCACCCTGGCCGATCTGGGCAGCGGGTTCACGCCGAAGGAGCGCCAGTTGCTCAGCTCGGCGGTCCTCGAACAATGCGATGCGCTGGACGGCGCGCGCGACGGCATGGTGCAGGCCACGCAGGCCTGCCAGGCCCGATTCAACCTGCAGAAAGATGTGCCCACCTGCCAGGGAGAACGCAATGGCCAGTGCCTGACCGTTGCGCAAAAGCAGGTGGTCGCGGCGGTGTTCAGCGGTGCGAAAACCGCCACCGGCCAGCCGATCTACGTCAGCTTCCCTTATGACGCCGGCGTGTCCGGCGCCAACTGGGCCACATGGAAGTTCGTCAATGCGCTGGCGCTGGACCCGTTGGCGGTGGGTGCGGTGTTCAGCGTACCACCCGGGCGCGTGGACCCGCTCAAGGAAGACGTGAGCGCGCGTTGGCCCCTGTTCAGCGCCACCGATGACAGCTTCCGGGAATCCGGCCTGTCGCTGATGACGCCCCCGGGCCAGGACAACCCGGTCAACCTCGGGGCGCTGCGCGCACGCGGGGCGAAGATGGTGTTGTTCCACGGCGTGAGCGACGCCGTGTTCTCGGCCGAGGACACTCGCCGGTGGATCGAGCGTCTGGACCAGGCGCAGGACGGCAAAGCCGCGGACTTCGCGCGCTACTTCCCGGTGCCCGGCATGAACCACTGCAGCGGCGGCCCGGCGGCCGACCAGTTCGACCTGTTGACCCCGCTGGTGCAATGGGTGGAACAGGGCGTGGCGCCCCAGGCGGTGCCGGCCAGCGTGCGCGGCGCCGGCCACGCCGGCGGTGCGAACGCCGAACTGCCGAAAGACTGGTCGGCCAGCCGCACCCGCCCCCTGTGCGCCTACCCGACCGTGGCGCGCTACGCGGGCAGTGGCTCGCTCGAAGATGCCGCCAGCTTCTCCTGCCGTTGAGGTCTTCCCGGGCATGGCGCCGGGCGCCACATTCGCGAAACTGCCCAGGCCATGCCACCGGGCGGCCAGCACCGATATTTCGGAAATATAGAGCCATAACCCAGCGTCAAATGGTCTTCTGACGCTATATTTTGAGTAGCAAAATGAACCCGTACCAGCCCCGCACCGATGACATGGCCTTCATCCTGGCAAATGTTCTGCAGGCGCCCGCCCAGCTGCAGGCCCTGAGCGCTTTCGCCGAGGTGGACCCGGACCTGATGCGCCAGGTGCTCGACGAGGCCGGCAAGTTCGTCGGCGAGGTGATCGCGCCCTTGAACCGGGATGGGGATGAGATCGGCGCGCGCTTTGAAGCAGGCAGCGTCACCATGGCACCGGGGTTTCGGGACGCCTACCAGGCCTTCTGGCAGGCCGGCTGGCCGGCGCTGGCCTGCGCGACCGAGGACGGCGGCCAGGGCCTGCCGGCGGTGCTGGAGGCCACGCTGTACGAAATGCTCAGCGCCGCCAACCACGGCTGGACCATGGCGCCCGGCCTGCTGCACGGCGCCTACGAGTGCCTGAAACACCACGGCAGCGACGCGCTCAAGGCGCGTTACCTCGGGAAGATCGCCACCGGCGAATGGCTGGCCACCATGTGCCTGACCGAGCCGCACGCCGGCTCCGACCTCGGCCTGTGCCGCACCAAGGCCGTGCCCCAGTCCGACGGCAGTGTCCACCTGTCGGGCACCAAGATCTTCATCTCCGGCGGCGAGCACGACCTGAGCGACAACATCGTGCACCTGGTGCTGGCCCGCCTGCCCGACGCACCGCCCGGCCCGAAGGGGCTGTCGCTGTTCCTCGTGCCGAAGTTCTACGCCAACGGCCACCGCAGTGCCGTGGTCTGTGAGCGCATCGAGGAAAAAATGGGCCTGCACGGCAGCCCGACCTGCGTGATGCGCTTCGATGAGGCCACCGCCTGGATCGTCGGCGAACCCGGCAAGGGCCTGAACGCCATGTTCGTCATGATGAACGCCGCGCGCCTGCACGTGGCGCTGCAAGGCATCGGCCTGCTCGACGCCGCCTGGCAGAAGGCCGACGCGTATTCGAAAGAGCGCCGCCAGATGCGCGCGCCCGGTGCGCGCGACACGAGCCTGATCCAGGACCACCCTGCCATGCGCCGCATCCTCGACACCCAGCGCGCCTGGATCGATGGCGGGCGCGTGCTGGCCTACCGCACCGCGCTGGAGCTGGACCTGCTCAAGCACCATCCCGACGCCGGGCGCCGTGACGCCGCACAGCGCTGGTGCAGCCTGGTCACGCCGGTCATGAAGGCGGCCTTCACGCACCAGGCGTTCTACGGCGCCAGCGAATGCCTGCAGGTGTTCGGCGGACACGGCTACGTGCGCGAATGGGGCATCGAGCAGATCGTGCGCGACGCGCGGGTGGCCATGATCTACGAGGGCACCAACGAGATCCAGGCCATCGACCTGCTGGTGCGCAAGGTGCTGCCCGACGGCGGGGCCGGGCTGCTGAGCCTGCTGAACGAACTGCGCGCCGACCTGGATCCCAGCCATGCGCCGGATGCGCTGGCGCTGCGCCAGTTTGCCGCGCTCGGCGAGCTCACGCTGGAACTGGTCGAGGCCGCGGCCCGCGACGGCGCTCTGGCCTTCTGGGTCGCAGACGACTACCTGCGCGCCACAGCCCTCGCGCTGCTGGCCTGGGCCTGGGCCCGGATCGAGCGGACGTTGGCCGCCGAAGGCGCCGACCGCGCCCGCCTGTGGCTGCCGGCGGCGCGCGCCATGCGCCACTGGGTGCTGCCCGAGTTCGACATGCGCGCGTCCATCATTCGGGCACGTTGCACCGCCAGCGAGGCCGCCCGGACAGACTGACGCGCACTCCGGCCGCGGACCCGGCGCTGACGCTGGACCGCCCGGGGTTCGCGGTTATCCTCGATCGTCCGCCCTTTCATCGAATGGCCACCCGAACCCGAACCTCGCCCCCCATCGCCGCCGCAAAGGAGCGCGCCGTCGCGCCACCCGCAGCTGCCGCAGTCGACACGGTCGACACCAGCTACCTGGAAACCCTCGTCGGCTACAACGCGCGGCGTGCGGCGCTCTCGGTCATCGGCCTGTTCCTGCAGCGCATGGCGGTGTACGGTCTGCGGCCGGTGGATTTTTCGGTGCTGTCGCTGATCACCCACAACCCCGGCATCACCTCGAGCCAGCTGTGCAGCGCCCTGAGCATCCTGCCGCCGAACCTGGTCGGCATGGTCAACGCGCTGGCCCGTCGCGGCCTGATCCAGCGGCTGCCGCACCCACGCGACGGCCGTGCCCTGGGCCTGCACCTCACGGCCGAGGGCCAGGCCCTGATGCGAGACGCCGAGTGCACCGCGCGCAACCTCGAGGACGAAGCCACCGGGCAACTCAGCACCGCCGAACGCAAGACCCTGATCCGGCTGCTGCGCAAGGTCTACCTGCCACCCGCGACCGCGGCGGCACCGCCACCCCCGGACAAGACGCCGCAGCCCGGCAAGCTATGAAACTTGTAGCAGCGAGAAATTTGCGCTATAGTCGCACCGCCTGACAGGCTGGCAAGCGGACACGGCCTGCAGCCCATCCCACCGATTCGAGGAGTACAAGCCCATGAGTTCAAAAGAAAACGTCGCCATCAACCAGTTGCTGGCCCTGCTGGAAACCCGCTACGCGTTGCGCGTGCTCTGGGCTCTCAAGGATGGTCACCCGCAAACCTTTCGCCTGCTGCAGGACAGCGTCGGCGGCATCACGCCCAACACCTTGAACACCCGGCTGAAGGCGCTGCGTGAAGCCAATCTGATCGGCCATGGCGACAAGGGCTACAACCTGACGGCCGGTGGCGCCGACCTGCTCAAGCGCCTGTCCGACCTGCAGGCCTTCGCCGCCAAGTGGACGGCCAGCCAGGCCCGCAAGAAATAAGGCTCCCTGCGGGGAGCGCCACAAGGACAGGTTCGCCTGTCCTTTTTTTCTGGTCCGGCGTGCAGCAGATGCCCGGGTGCGGTGCTGGCATAATTCAGGGCCTTTTTCAGTGCTTTTTATGGCCCATCCCTGCACAGGATGGCCATATCAAGCTATCAACTTAATAGCAACAGGAATTCCCCATGATCACCACCCCGAGCGGCCTGCAATACCTGGACACCACCGTGGGCGAAGGCGCCGAAGCCAGGAAAGGCCAGAACGTCACCGTGCATTACACCGGCTGGCTCTACAACGACGGCGTTCAGGGCGGCAAGTTCGACTCCAGCAAGGACCGCAACGACCCGTTCGTGTTCTCGCTCGGCGCCGGCATGGTGATCCGGGGCTGGGACGAAGGCGTGGCCGGGATGAAGGTCGGCGGCGCGCGCACCCTGATCATCCCCGCGGCGCTGGGCTATGGCGCCCGTGGCGCTGGCGGCGTGATTCCGCCCAATGCCACCCTGAAGTTCGACGTCGAACTGCTCGGCGTCAAGGGCTGACCCGTCGTCGGCCGGGCTGCCGCAGCAGCTGGCAGGCCGCCGCGCCCGAAGCGCCCGGCCCGTCCGCCGTTTCCACCTGCCGGCGCGCGGCACCTGAATGGACGGCCATCCCCTCCAAAAGTGCGCCCTTTTTGGCGGCCAATGCCTTGAAACAGTGGCCCGCGCCCCAATTTCCTCCGCGAAGCCACCCTTTATCCATCGCCACACCCGCATGTCCGATCCCATCCAACCCGAATCCCCTGCCCCGCTGACGGGCGAACCGAGTCCCGAAGAACTGGAAGCCGCAGCCGCCGCCAGCGAAGACGCCCTCAGCCAGACCCTGGCCGAGCTGGCCACACTGAAGGCCAAAAGCGCCGAGCTGGCCGACCAGTACCTGCGCGCCCAGGCTGACGTGCAGAACGCCCGCCGCCGCGCCGAGGACGAGATTGCCAAGGCGCGCAAGTTTGCGCTGGAGAGCTTTGCCGAAAGCCTGCTGCCCGTCCTGGACAGCCTGGAGGCCGGCCTGGCCATCCAGAGTGCCACGCCGGAGCAGATCCGGGAGGGTGCCGAAGCCACGCTGCGCCAGCTCAGGAGCGCGCTGGAACGCAACAAGGTCCTGGAGATCAACCCGACCGCAGGCGCGAAGTTCGATCCGCACCACCACCAGGCCATCAGCATGGTGCCGGCCAACCAGGAAGCCAACACCGTGGTCACCGTGCTGCAGAAGGGCTACAGCATCGCCGAGCGCGTGCTGCGTCCAGCGCTGGTCACGGTTGCGGCGCCGAAATAAAAATGACTTGAAACCGCTCAAGTTATCCACACGTTATTGACATCCAAACTTCATCAGATCTCGGAGAAACATCATGGGAAGAATCATCGGCATTGACCTGGGCACCACCAACAGCTGCGTGTCCATCATGGAAGGCAACACCACCAAGGTGATCGAGAACGCCGAAGGCGCGCGCACCACGCCATCGATCGTCGCCTACCAGGAAGACGGCGAAGTGCTGGTTGGCGCCAGCGCCAAGCGCCAGGCCGTGACCAACCCGAAGAACACGCTGTACGCCATCAAGCGCCTGATCGGCCGCAAGTTCACCGAGAAGGAAGTGCAGAAGGACATCGACCTGATGCCCTACGGCATCGTGGCAGCCGACAACGGCGACGCCTGGGTGGAAGTGCGCGGCAAGCAGATCTCGGCCCAGCAGGTCAGCGCCGACATCCTGCGCAAGATGAAGAAGACCGCCGAGGACTACCTGGGCGAGCCCGTCACCGAGGCCGTCGTCACCGTGCCGGCCTACTTCAACGACGCCCAGCGCCAGGCCACCAAGGACGCCGGCCGCATCGCCGGCCTGGAAGTCAAGCGCATCATCAACGAACCCACCGCGGCGGCCCTGGCCTTCGGCCTGGACAAGAACGAAAAGGGCGACCGCAAGATCGCCGTGTATGACCTCGGCGGCGGCACCTTCGACGTGTCCATCATCGAGATCGCCGATGTCGATGGCGAGAAGCAGTTCGAGGTGCTGTCCACCAACGGCGACACCTTCCTGGGCGGCGAGGACTTCGACCAGCGCATCATCGACTACATCATTGCCGAGTTCAAGAAAGATCAGGGCGTTGATCTGTCGAAGGACGTGCTGGCCCTGCAGCGCCTGAAGGAAGCCGCCGAAAAGGCCAAGATCGAGCTGTCCAGCTCCGGCGCCACCGATATCAACCTGCCCTACATCACGGCCGATGCGTCAGGCCCCAAGCACCTGAACATCAAGCTCACGCGCGCCAAGCTCGAAGCCCTGGTGGAAGAGCTGATCGAGCGCACCATCGCGCCCTGCCGCACGGCCATCAAGGACGCCGGCATCAGCGCGGCCGACATCCATGACGTGATCCTGGTTGGCGGCATGACCCGCATGCCGAAGGTGCAGGAGAAGGTCAAGGAGTTCTTCGGCAAGGAGCCGCGCAAGGACGTCAACCCCGACGAAGCCGTGGCCGTGGGCGCCGCCATCCAGGGCCAGGTGCTCTCCGGCGACCGCAAGGACGTGCTGCTGCTCGACGTGACCCCGCTGTCCCTGGGCATCGAGACGCTGGGCGGCGTGATGACCAAGATGATCACCAAGAACACCACGATCCCGACCAAGTTTGCGCAGACCTTCTCGACGGCGGACGACAACCAGCCGGCCGTGACGATCAAGGTGTTCCAGGGCGAGCGCGAGATCGCCGCGGGCAACAAGCTGCTCGGCGAGTTCAATCTTGAAGGCATCCCGCCGGCACCGCGCGGCTTGCCGCAGATCGAGGTGAGCTTCGACATCGACGCCAACGGCATC
Source organism: Candidatus Skiveiella danica (assembly GCA_016721925.1). Lineage (GTDB taxonomy): Bacteria > Pseudomonadota > Gammaproteobacteria > Burkholderiales > Burkholderiaceae_C > Skiveiella > Skiveiella danica. The sequence continues at coordinate 247,747 of JADKHE010000002.1, read as the reverse complement.
CTGCACGTGGGCGCCAAGGACAAGGGCACCGGCAAGGAGAACAAGATCACGATCAAGGCCAACTCGGGTCTGTCCGAGGCCGAGATCCAGCAGATGGTCAAGGACGCCGAGCTCAACTCCGCCGAGGACCACAAGAAGCTCGAGCTGGTCCAGGCCCGCAACCAGGCCGATGCCACCGTGCACAGTGTGAAGAAGAGCCTGACCGAGTACGGCGACAAGCTCGACGCCGGCGAGAAGGAAAAGATCGAGGCCGCGATCAAGGACGTGGAAGAAGCCCTCAAGGGCGACGACAAGGCCGCGATCGAGGAAAAGAGCAACACGCTGATGGCCGCGAGCCAGAAGCTCGGCGAAAAGATGTATGCCGACATGCAGGCCAAGGAGGCCGCCGGCCAGGCAGCCGCGGGCGGCGATGCCGGCTCGGCCAAGCCGGCCGACGACAACGTGGTCGATGCCGAAGTGAAGGAAGTCAAGAAGGGGTAAGCACCCGGCGCTCCGGCGCCGGAAAAGACCCGCCGCGTCTGAAAGATTCCGCCCCTGGAATCTTCAGCGCGGCTTTCTTGTTGAAGGTATCTTGAGATTTTGCGGGACAGCCCCCGGCGGCGCGAAGCGAGCCGGTCTTGTTCCCAGCTGACTGAACACCATGGCCAAAAGAGACTTTTACGAAATTCTGGGCGTTCCGAAAAACGCGTCGGACGAGGAAATCAAGAAGGCCTATCGCAAGCTGGCGATGAAGCACCACCCTGACCGCAACCAGGGTGAAACATCCAAGGCGGCCGAGGTCAAGTTCAAGGAGGCCAAAGAGGCCTACGAGATGCTGAGCGACCCGCAGAAGCGCGCGGCCTACGACCAGCACGGCCACGCCGGCGTCGACCCCAACATGCGCGGCGGCCCCGGCGCGGAAGGCTTCGGCGGCTTTGCCGAGGCTTTTGGCGACATCTTCGGCGACGTCTTCGGGGGCGGGCGCCGCGGCCACGGCGGCGGACGTCAGGTGTATCGCGGCTCCGACCTGTCGTACGCGATGGAAGTCACGTTGGAGGAAGCGGCCAACGGCAAGGATGCGCAGATCCGCATCCCCAGCTGGGACGACTGCGAGACCTGCCACGGCACCGGCGCCAAGCCCGGTACCAAGCCCATCACCTGCACCACCTGCCACGGCGCAGGTGCGGTGCAGATGCGCCAGGGCTTCTTCAGCGTGCAGCAGACCTGCCCGCAATGCCAGGGCAAGGGCAAGATCATCCCCGAGCCCTGCACCAGCTGCCACGGCCAGGGCAAGATCAAGAAGCAGAAGACGCTGGAAGTGAAGATCCCCGCCGGCATCGACGACGGCATGCGCATCCGCAGCACCGGCAACGGCGAACCCGGCACCAACGGCGGCCCGCCCGGCGACCTCTACATCGAGATCCGCCTGAAGAAGCACGACATCTTCGAGCGTGACGGCGACGACCTGCACTGCCAGGTGCCGCTGAGCTTCACCACCGCCGCGCTCGGCGGCGAGATCGAGGTGCCGACGCTGGCCGGCAAGGCCGCCATCGACATCCCCGAAGGCACGCAGGCCGGCAAGCAGTTCCGCCTGCGCGGCAAGGGCATCAAGGGCGTGCGCTCCAGCTACCCCGGCGATCTGTACTGCCACGTCTCGATCGAGACCCCGGTCAAGCTCACCGAGCACCAGCGCAAGCTGCTGAAGGACCTGGAAGAGTCGCTGAAAAAAGGTGGCGCCAAGCATTCACCCACGGGCAGCAGCTGGACCGACCGGCTCAAGAGCTTCTTCAGCGGCTGATCAGGAAGAAACGCTCATGGGTATCATGAATCCATGAGCGTCAACATCACTTTTCTGGGCGGCGCGGACACCGTCACCGGCTCGCGTTTTCTGGTCCGGCACGACGGGCACAGCCTCCTGGTCGACTGCGGGCTGTTCCAGGGCTACAAGCAGCTGCGCCTGCGCAACTGGCGACCCCTGCCGGTGGTGCCCGGCCAGATCCACGCCGTCATCCTGACCCACGCCCACCTGGACCACAGCGGCTACCTGCCGGTGCTGGTGCGCGAAGGCTTTCACGGACGGGTGCACGCCACCGCCGGCACGCGCGACCTCTGCGGCATCCTGCTGCCCGACAGCGGCCACATCCAGGAAGAAGACGCCGCCTTCGCCAACCGGCACGGCTTCTCGAAGCACGCACCCGCCCTGCCGTTGTACACCCGCCGCGATGCGCTGGACTGCCTGGGCCGGATCCATGCGGAGCCTTTCGGCCAGACCTTCCAGCCCATTCGCGGCTGGAGGGCCACCTTCACGCCCGCCGGCCACATCCTGGGCGCGGCCAGCCTGCTTCTGGAAGTGGCCGGGCACCGCATCCTGTTCTCGGGCGACCTCGGTCGCCCCGATGACCTGCTGATGAACCCGCCGGCCGACCCGCCGGCCGCCGACACGGTGCTGATCGAGTCCACCTACGGCGACCGCCTGCACCCCCAGGAAGACCTGCTGGCCGAATTCGGCCCCGCGCTGCAGCGGCTGGCTGCGCGCGGGGGCGTGGCGGTCGTGCCGGTGTTCGCCGTGGGGCGAGCGCAGGCCGTGCTGCATGCCATCGCGCAGCTCAAGGCCAAAGGCGCCATCCCGCGCGGCCTGCCGGTGTTCCTGGACAGCCCGATGGCCGTCCACACTACAAACCTGTTCAACCAGCACCCGGACGACCACCGGCTGAGCGCGCGCGCGGCGCAGGCCATGGCGCATGCCGCCACCATGATCGAAACGCCGGAGCAATCCAAGGCCCTTGCCAACCGGCACGGGCCCATGGTGATCCTGGCCGCGAGCGGCATGGCCACCGGCGGCCGGGTGCTGCACCATCTGGCGCTGTACGCCGGCAACCGGCGCAACATGGTCATCCTGACCGGCTACCAGAGCCCGGGCACTCGCGGCGCCCGCCTTGCCGCCGGCGAAAGTCCGGTGCGCATCCACGGCAAAGAGGTTGAGGTGGCCGCCGAAGTGGTGCAACTCCAGTCGGCCTCAGCCCACGCCGACGCCAACCAGCTGCTCGACTGGCTACGCAAGATGCGAGGCGCCCCAGACCAGGTCTATGTGGTGCACGGCGACATGGCCGCCTCCGATGCGTTGCGCCAGCGCATTGAGCACGAGCTGAAATGGCGCGCCATCGTGCCCGAGCACGGCGCGACCTGGCCGGTGTGAGGTTGTGAGGTGTGAAGTGACCCGCCGGGTCCGCAGGCCGGATTGAATTCGGATGCCCCTGCGCACGCCGCCACAACATGCGCTGCCGGCTGGTTAAAACAAGCCCGAAATCCGCCCCTCGTCGTCGATGTCGATACGCGAGGACGCCGGCTCTCTGGGCAGGCCCGGCATGGTCAGGATGTCGCCGCAGATCATCACCACGAATTCCGCCCCCGCGGCAAGGCGGACGTCGCGAATATTCACCATGTGGCCGCTGGGCGCGCCGCGCCGTTTAGGGTCGGTCGAGAACGAATACTGCGTCTTGGCCACACAGACCGGGTAGTGGCCGTAGCCCTCCTGCTGCAGGCGGGCAATCCGGGCCCGCACCGCCGAGTCGGCCGAAATGTCGGATGCGCCATAGATCTGCGTGGCAATCGCCTTCATCTTGTTCCACAGGCTGTCGGCGTCCTCGTAGACAAATCGCATCTGGGCCGTGCCGGACTCGGCCAGCCTGACCACCGCGTGCGCCAGTTCCTCCGCACCGGCAGAGCCTTCGGCCCAATGGCGGGCCATCACCACCGGCACGCCCTGGCGCTCCATGTGCCTGCGCAACACCGCGAGTTCGGTCTTGGTGTCACTGGTGAAGTGATTCAACGCCACGACACAGGGCAGACCATGCCGATGGCGGATGTTCTCGATGTGCCGCTCCAGATTGGGCAGGCCCTTCTCCACCGCGGCCGGGTCGGGCGCCGCGAGGTCCTTCAGGTCCACGCCGCCGTGGTACTTGAGCGCGCGCAGCGTCGCCACGATCACCACGGCATCAGGCCGCAGCCCTGACTTGCGGCACTTGATGTCGATGAATTTCTCGGCCCCCAGGTCGGCGCCGAAGCCCGCCTCGGTCACCACGTAGTCGCCCAGCTTCAGGGCCGCCTGGGTTGCGATGACGGAGTTGCAGCCATGCGCGATGTTGGCAAACGGTCCGCCGTGAATGATGGCCGGGTTGTTCTCCAGCGTCTGCACCAGGTTCGGCTTGATGGCATCCTTCAGCAGTGCCGCCATGGCCCCCTGGGCCTGCAGGTCGCTGGCGCGAATCGGGTCCAGATCGCGCGTGTAGCCGACGATGATCCGGGCCAGCCGCTCCTTCAGGTCGCGCCGCGAGGTGGCCAGGCAGAAGATCGCCATGACCTCGGACGCGACGACGATGTCGAAGCCGTCCTCGCGCGGAAAGCCATTGCCCGAGCCGCCAAGCGAGATCACGGTGGAGCGCAGTGCACGGTCGTTCATGTCGATGACGCGACGCCACACGATGCGCCGCAGGTCGAAGCCCAACGCATTGCCATGGTGGATGTGGTTGTCGATCAGCGCCGCCAGCAGGTTGTGCGCCAGCGCAATCGCGTTGAAGTCGCCGGTGAAGTGCAGGTTGATGTCTTCCATCGGGACCACCTGCGCATGGCCGCCGCCCGCGGCCCCGCCTTTCATGCCGAACACCGGCCCCAGTGAGGGCTCGCGCAGCGCGATCACGCAGCGCTTGCCGATGCGGTTCAGCGCGTCGCCCAGGCCCACCACGGTGGTGGTCTTGCCCTCGCCGGCCGGCGTCGGGCTGATCGCTGTCACGAGCACGAGCTTGCCGCTCGGCCCGCTATGCCGGTCCAGCCAGGCGAGGTCGATCTTGGCCTTGTAGTGCCCGTAAGGCTCCAGCGCCGAAGCGGGAATCCCGAGACGCTCCTGCGCCAAGGGCAAGACGGGTTTGAGCGTTGCCGCCTGGGCGATCTGGATATCGGAAAGAGCCATCCGGGGGTCCGTTGGGTAGCTTGTCGAGGACGCCATTGTCATCCGGCTGGCGCTTGTTGCCTCAGAACAACCGGCCCTGCCCCCCAAGGGCCGCGGGCCGGAACTGGCTCATGTCCAGCACCGTCGGCTGATCGCCGTAGCCCAGGCGGGCGCAGGTTTTCTCGAAGCGCTGGCGCAGCAGGTCGGCCCAGACGCCATGGCCTTTCATGCGCGTGGAAAAGTCGGCCTCGTAGGCGCGTCCGTCGCGCATCTCACGCACCCGGGCCAGCACGCGCTGCGCGCGCTCGGGGGCGTGCAGGGCCAGCCACTGGCGAAACAGCGGCTCCACCTCCCACGGAAGGCGCAGCACGGTGTAGAAAGCGCGGCGCGCGCCGGCCTCCCAGGCGGCCTCCAACACCTGCTCCATGTCGGTGTTGAGAAACGGAATCTGCGGCGCCACGCTCACGCCCACGGGCACACCCGCATCCGCCAGCGCGCGGATCGTGCGCAGGCGGCGCCAGGGCGCCGCGGCGCGCGGCTCCAGGCGGCGCGAAAGCTGCGCATCCAGCGTGGTGACGGTCACGTACACCGCGGCCAGGCCCATCGCGGCCATGGGGGCAATGAGGTCCAGGTCGCGTTCCACGCCGCTGCCCTTGGTGATCAGCGAAAACGGGTGGCGGGTCTCCTGCAGCACCGCGATCACGGCGCGGGTCAGGCGCAGCTCGCGCTCCGCCGGCTGGTAGCAGTCGGTGGCGGAGCCCAGGTTGAGCCGGCGCGGACGGTAGCGCGGTGCGGCCAGCTCGCACCGAAGTACCTCGGCGAGGTTGCGCTTGGCAATGATCTTCGTCTCGAAGTCCAACCCGGGCGACAGGTTCAGGTAGCTGTGCGTGGGCCGGGCGTAGCAATAGCTGCAGCCATTCTCGCAGCCGCGGTAGGGGTTGATGGAGAAGTCGAAGTCGATGTCGGGTGAGTCGTTGCGGGCGATGGCGGATTTCACGTCTTCGAAGATCACCTGCGTGGGCACGGCGGAAGCGGCGCCATTGTCGGCGTCGGTCGTCGGCCAGTCGTCGTCGAAGGCCTCGCGCACGTCCCTGGCAAATCGGTGCGCCAGCCGCGTGGCAGCACCGCGGCCTTTGATGGCGTTGAGCGGGAGCTTGAACTCGGACATGGCGCGGCTTGAACAACTGTTTATTTATCCAGTGTATCGGGAATTGGTGCCGGGCGCGTGGGTGGGACAATCCGCCGCATGCCGACCGCCCCGTCCTCCCCCCTCCTGCTTTGGGACCTCTTCTGCCAGGTGATCGATAACCACGGCGACCTCGGTGTGTGCTGGCGTCTGGCCGCGCAGCTGGCGGCGCGCGGCCAGCGCGTGCGGCTGTGGGTGGACGATGCCCGTGCCCTGGCCTGGATGGCGCCGGGCGCAGTGGAAGGCCACCTCGCGGGCATTCAGGTGCTGCCGTGGACGCGGCCGTTTCACGCGGGTATGCCACCCGAAGCCATGGCGCAGCTGCCGCGCGCCGACGTGTGGATCGAGGCCTTCGGTTGTGAAATTGCATCTGAATTCATAGCATTCCAACGCCATTCGACGCTGGGAAATGGCCAGAATCGTTCAACAGACCCCGTCTGGATCAACCTGGAGTACCTCTCGGCCGAGCCCTACGTGGAACGCTGCCACGGCCTGCCCTCGCCGGTGATGCACGGCCCTGGACAGGGACTGACGCGCCATTTCTTCTACCCTGGCTTCACGCCGCGCACCGGCGGGCTGCTGCGCGAGAGGGACCTGGCCGCGCGCCAGGCCGCGTTCGACCGGGCCGGCTGGCTGGCCGCGCTCGGCGTGCAGGCTGGCGGCGAGCGCCTGTTGTCGCTGTTCTGCTACGAACCGCCGGCGCTGGCGCCCTGGCTGGCCCATCTGGCGGCCGATGCGACCCCCACCCGGCTGCTGGTGACCCATGGACGGGCTGCGGAGGCGGTCAATTCCATTTTCAAGAACGAAAATGGCCACATCCCATCGTCAATGGGTCATTCTTCGCTATCGATTTCATACCTCCCGGCGCTCACCCAGGTCGACTACGACCACCTGCTGTGGGCCTGCGACCTCAATTTCGTGCGCGGCGAGGACTCGTTGGTGCGCGCCCTGTGGGCGGGCCGGCCCTTGATCTGGCAGATCTACCCGCAGGATGACGGCGCGCACCATGCCAAGCTCGAAGCCTTCCTGGACTGGCTCGATGCACCCGCCTCTTTGCGGCAGTTTCACAGGACCTGGAACGGCATCGCCGACACCGCAGGCGCCCGCTCGCCGAGCACGCCGGAACTGAACGCCTGGGACGCTTGCGCGCGCGCGGCGCGCGAGCGGCTGTTCACGCAGGACGACCTGGCCACCCAGTTGCTGGGCTTTGTTGGAAAAAAACGTTAAAATCCAAGGCTTTGCAGAATTTCGGCGGGCTGGGCCCGACGCCTGCCGCCACCGCCGCATCCGCCGTGTAGATTTTCCTACCGGGGCAGCGACCCAACCCTCTGGAACCACTATGAAAATCGCTCAAGAAATCCGCGCCGGCAACGTGATCATGCACGGCAAGGACCCGATGGTCGTCCTCAAGACCGAATACAGCCGCGGCGGCCGCAACTCCGCCACGGTGCGCATGAAGCTCAAGAGCCTGATCGCCAACTTCGGCACCGAAGTCGTGTTCAAGGCCGACGACAAGATGGACCAGATCATCCTGGACAAGAAGGAGTGCACCTACTCCTACTTCGCCGACCCGATGTACGTCTGCATGGACGCCGACTACAACCAGTACGAAGTCGAGGCCGAGAACATGGGCGACGCCCTGAACTACCTCGAAGACGGCATGGCCGTGGAAGTGGTGTTCTACGACGGCAAGGCCATCTCGGTCGAACTGCCCACCAGCGTCGAGCGCGAAATCACCTGGACCGAGCCCGCCGTCAAGGGCGACACCTCCGGCAAGGTGCTCAAGCCCGCCAAGATCGCCACCGGTTTCGAAGTGCCGGTGCCCCTGTTCGTCTCCCAGGGCGACAAGATCGAAATCGACACGCGCACCGGCGAATACCGCAAGCGCGTCTGATCAGGTACAGGCCACCACCAGAGAGGGCTCCGCAAGGGGCCTTTTTCAATGGCGGCGGCCCTTCAGACCCCGGTCGCGCCGCCCGGGCCAACCCCCAACACCCGGAGAACGCATGGAAACCACAGAAGACATCAAGTACAGCCACCTGGCCGACGCCTGGGCGCAGTTGCAGGCGCACGCCGCCAAAGGGCTGCCGCTGGAGCCCGACGCCTACCGGCTGGCCTTTGCCGATCCCGAGTTCCTTCTGCGGCGCGAGACGCGCGGCCTGCGCATCCAGCTCGAAATGCTCAAGCCCGACCTGGACCAGACCCAAGCGGGTGTCGAGAACACCATCGTCGTATTCGGCAGCGCACGCTTTCCATCCCCCGAAACTGCCGAGGCCGCGCTGGCCGCCGCGCGGGCCAGCGGCGATGCCGGGGCCATGACGAAGGCCGAACGGGGCGTGCGAAATTCCCGTCACTACGAACTGGCGCGCCAGTTTGCCCGGCTGGTGGCGACCGACAGCCTGCGCTTCCCGCCTGGCGAACGCCTTTACATCTGCACGGGCGGCGGCCCCGGCATCATGGAAGCCGCCACGCGCGGTGCCCACGACGTGGGCGCACCCTCGGTGGCGCTGAACATCGCGCTGCCGCACGAGCAGTCGGCCAACCCCTATGTGTCGCCGCACCTGAGCTTCAAGTTCCACTACTTCGCGATGCGCAAGATGCACTTCATGATGCGCGCCAAGGCGCTGGTGGCCTTCCCCGGCGGCTTCGGCACGCTGGACGAACTGTTCGAGGTGATCACGCTGGTGCAGACCAAAAAGGCCAAGCCGGTGCCGATCATCCTGTTCGGCTCGGACTACTGGAAGCAGCTGATCAACATGGACGTGCTGATCGAGGAAGGCGCCATCTCGCCGGAGGACCTGGCCCTGTTCCAATACGTGGATGACCCGCAGGCGGCCTGGGACATCATCCGCGACTTCTACGCGCTGCCGGCGCCAGCAGGATAGGACTTCCTGGCGGCAGGGCCTGCGGTGATTGCGGCGTTTGACCTGCAAGCTTGCGTACGCCGTCGCAGGCAATACTACCGACATCCGCCCAATGAGTTCACCGTGCATTGCCAGGTTCCGAGGCCATTTCGGTGCGACGGGGTGGCACGGGCAGCAGGGCAGCCAGTTCGAAGTACATGGACCGGGTCACCAGGCGGGCCACGCCACTGGCCAACAGGGCACAGGCCATCAGGCTCAGAACCATGGCGTTTCCGGCCACCATTTCCATCACGATGATGAAGGCGGTGATCGGCCCCTGGGTGGTTGCGGCAAGAAAACCCGCCATGCCCAGCGCAATCAGGGGGATGGCCGCTTCCGGCCCTACACCGGTCAGCAAGGCGACGTCCTGACCGATGCCCGCGCCAATCGCGAGTGAGGGCGCAAACACGCCGGCCGGCACACCGGTCCAGCTGGACAGCCAGGTGGCGCAGAACTTCAGCACCGTATAGACACCCGGCAGGTCCGCATGCCCTTCGAGCAAAGCCCGGGTCGGCGCATAGCCGGCGCCTGCCGTGGCGCCCTGCGTCACGATGCCAATGATGGCCACGCCCAAGGCACAGGCTGCAGCGAAGCGCAGTGGATAGAGGCTGCGCCAGCGACTGAATCGATCCGGAAGCCCCTGCGCGCAAAGGATCATGAGCCGGGAAAACAGCCCGCCGGCCACGCCCGCAACCAGCGCCACCAGCAAGCCCGGCCCCAGCAAACTCCAGGAGAGCGCCTGCACCCGCAGGCGGCCAAAGTAGGTCTCGTTGCCGAACACGGACACGGCCACAAGGCCGGCCAGCACAATGCTGACGATCACCAGCGAGCTTTGAGACATGCTGCGCCGTCGGGACAGTTGCTCCAGCGCGAAGATGACGCCACCCAGCGGGGTGTTGAAGGCGGCCGCAATTCCCGCTGCAGCCCCAGCCACCATCAGATCGTGTGAGTCCAGACCGGATTGCGGCGACAGCCAGCGCCGGGCATGCCCCATGACACCCGCACCGACCTGGACCGTCGGGCCTTCGCGGCCAATCGACAAACCGGCCAGCAGGCCGCCCGAGACCAGCCCGATCTTGTGCAGGGACAGCCGCAGCGAGACCAGCCAGCTTCGCTGGGCGTGATCAAGGTTGTCGTCGAGCGCGCGCACCACCTGCGGAATGCCCGAACCCATGGCGCCCGGAACAAACCGGCGGGTCCACCACAGCAGCACGACGGTCAGCGCCGGTGTCCACAAAAGCGAAATGTATTTCGCGTAAACGCTCGCTTGCGTCAGCGCGGCAAAGCCATGGGTGGCCGCTTCAGCCAGCAATGTGAAGCCGACCACGATCAATCCGGTCAGCGCCGCATAGGCAAGGACGATGCCCCGATCGATCCAAGGGCGGACGGACGAAAGTTCCGCGCCCAGCTTTCGCCAGAACTCCGGGTCCATGTCGCGCACCGGCCGCCAGGATCGCTGTAAACGCAGCCACGCGGCGCGCATCGTTCTGACGGTATTGCGAGGCGACAGGCGGCCGGATCCTCTTTGGGGTAGCGACATCAAGACGGCTGCGGGTTCATTGTTCGTCGAGAGGGGCTCAAGGGTGGCCTGCTCTTCTGAATCCTGCAAGTGTTCGGTTCAGAGCTCGGCCAATGGAATTCCGCCGGCTTCTTCATCGGCTTTCAGCAGGCCGATGAGTTGCCCCAGGTCTTGATCCAGACGCTGCAAGGTTCGCTGTGGCAACTTGCCCAGTGCCATGGGTAGAACGCCTTCAAAGGGACCGGAGACTTGTCCCAGCACGGCCAGACCAGCCGGCAGGATTTCCAGGTGCACGTTGCGCCGGTCACCCGAGGAGCGGCTCAGGCTGATCAGCTCCTTGCGCAGCAAGGTCTTGATGAGGTTGCTGGCGGTGGACTGGTGGATGTCCATGCTCTTCGCGACCCCCCCCATGCCGATGCCCGGGTGGTCCTTGACCACACTCAGCGCCCAGACCTGCGCACCACCCAGGCCGACCTGTTTTTCAACTTGCTGGAAGTGGGTGCGAACAGCGTTGAAAACCACCCGGAAGCGGCGCAGCACCTGCGCCGTGTTGGCGGGATCGACGGGATTTGGGTCAACTGGTTTCATGATGGGATGGATCGAAAAAAAGGAGCCCCGAAGGGCTCCGAACTCGAGTAGCTGACCTCGATCCCCACAACCCGGTCAACCTGATTATTATATTTGCACAAATGCACATGGCGATCAGGTATTACCCTTGATTCACGAAGCGTCGATCCGTGCCAGCAGCACCAGCATGCGCTCCAGCAGCATGGCCATCTCGGCAGGACTGTCGAGAAAGTATCGGGCCCGTGAAGCCGGATGGTCCCGCCCGATGCGCACCGTCAGCCAGTCTGGTGGCGCCGAGACAAACACGGGTTCGTCATTCACGTCGTCGCCGGCGAATATCGCACTGGCGGCGCCGCACCGCGCCACCAGCGCATGCACGGCGTCTGCCTTGTCTGGCGCGTCCGGCGCCATGACGTTGACCACCATTTTTCCTGCAAAGACCTGCACCGACAGGCCCGGCTGCGCGAGGACTTCCAGGATGAGCATGGGCGCGCGCGCCTGCTCGCGCGCCAGGCGGTAGTGCAACGCGATGGACTGCCCTTTGTCTTCAATGCCGACACCCGCTGCCGCCAGGTCAGCGCCGCGCGTGCGCAGCAGGTCACGCACGGGATTCAACGCCCCTGCGCGCGCGGCGGCAGCGCTGGCATCCAGCCCGTCTTCTGCCCCGTGGCTGCCGACAATGAAGCGCGGCTCAAATCCGAGCCGGCCCCGCACATCCGCCACGGCCCGGCCCGTCACGATCGCCACGGGCAATTGTGCCGCCAGGCTCTTGAGTCGCGCCGAAACGGCCTGCGAGATTCGGGCGTCGTCGGGCCGGGCCACGATGGGTGCCAGGGTGCCGTCGAAATCGAAGGCGAGCAGCGGCCGGCGCAGCAGGGTTGCCGCCAGTGCAACTTCTCCCGCCGGCGTGAAAAGATGCTGCATCCCGCCAGGCGCCTTTCTCAGGGGCATCTCAGTCTGCGCCCGAGCGCCGCACCCGCGCCTCGATGCGCGCCCGCAGGCGCCAGCGCCCGGCGTCGGCCAGCATGCGACCTGCCCAGCGGAACACATTGAACTCGCGCACCGTGCTGCGCAGGCTGGCCATGCGTTCGCGCTGCTCCCCCACCGGCATGGTGGCCGCCCGGTGCAGGGCATCGGCGGTCTCTTCCACGTGATAAGGATTCACGATCAACGCTTCTGAGAGTTCACGCGCCGCGCCGGCAAAGCGGCTGAGCAGCAGGACCCCCTGCAGGTCGTCGCGGGCGGCGACGAATTCCTTGCAGACGAGGTTCATGCCGTCATGCAGGCTGGTCACCACGCAGATGTTGGCAGCGCGAAAGAGCTCGAACACGGCGTCGTGCTCATGGTGTTGTGCCAGCAGGTGCACCGGCTGGTAACCGGGCCGGCCAAAGCGCTCGTTGATGCGCTCAGACGTCCGCTGCACACGCTCCTGGAAGCTACGGTACTCGTCCAGCGCGCCCCGGGTCGGCGCGGCCACCTGCACGAACACGAAGCGGCCGATCCACGACGGCCATTTCTCCAGCAGCCGCTCCACCGCGTTCAGCCGCTCCAGAATCCCTTTGGTGTAGTCGAAGCGGTCCACGCCCACCGCCAGACAGACGTCGACCGGCAACTCCAGCCACTCGATCACGCGGCGGCGGCATGCCTCCACTGGCGCCCAGCCCGCCACCTCGGCCTCGTCCGGCCATTCAATCGAGATCGGATAGCTCTCGACCAGGGTTTCCTTTTCCTGGAAGGCGATGGTCGAATGTTCGTGCTCGATCCTCGCCTCCAGGTAGCGGTCCACGGTCTCGATGAAATTCTTGCAGTGGAAACGGGTATGAAACCCGAGGATCGTGCTGCCCAGCATGCCCTGCAGGATTTCGCGGCGCCAAGGGCAGATGCCGAACGACTCCGGGTTGGGCCAGGGAATGTGCCAGAAGGTCAGGATGGTGGCCTGGGGCAACTTCTCGCGGATCATCGCGGGCAGCAGCGCAAAGTGGTAGTCCTGCACCAGCACCACCGGGTCTTCGCCGCGCGCCTCGGCGATCACCGCGTCGGCAAAGCGCTGGTTGACCGCGCGGTAGGCCTCCCAGTCCGACTCCCGGAACACCGGCCGCACATGCGCCACATGGCACAGCGGCCACAGGCCTTCGTTGGCGAAGCCGTAGTAATAGCCCTGCTCTTCTTCCGGCGTCAGCCAGACCCGGCGCAACCAGTAGTCGTCCTGCCCGGGCGGCACCAGCACGCGGTCGCGCGCGTCCACCACGTCCCGGTCGGCGCTGCCGCTGCCATGGGCGATCCAGGTGCCCGAGCACGCCCGCATGACCGGCTCCACGGCGGTGACCAGCCCGCTGGCCGGCCGCTTGACGACCACACCGCTTTCGGAACGCTCGTGGATGTACGGCTCCCGGTTCGACACCACGATGACCTGGTCGCCGCTGAGCTGCGTGCGCAACAGCGCGCGCAGGCGATCCGCCGTCCACTCGGCCTCGGGGCCCTGGGAACGCCGGTATTCGTCCTCGAGGTCGCGCAGCCGGGCGCGCAGGTCAGCGGCAAACGGTGCCAGTTCCGGGGCGGGCATCAAAGGGCTGAGCAGGCCCTCGCCGCGCATGATGGCGCGCGCCCCATTGACCCAGCCGCGCCAGCTGAGCTGGGCGACAACCACCGTGATCACCGCGATGACGAATCCGAGTGCCGCAATCAGGCCGATCAGGTAGCGCCGCGTGTCCTGGCTGCGCCGGTCGATGAAGCTCAGATCGTGCAGCAGCACGAGTCGCCCGAGCAGCACCGGCGGCGCCTGAACCAGCTCTGCCGGCTGCTGTGCCTCGAGGGCGATGATGGCTTCGTCGGGCAGCACGCCGGGCGCTGGATCAACGGCCTGCGGGGCCACGGCCCGATGGCCCATCACATCATGTACACCGACCAGCACCTGCCCGCCGGTCAGCGCCAGGGTCGACTCGGCATGGCGGGACAGCTCCAGAGCCGCCACACAGGACAAACTGGATGGGAATCGGTCGGTCTTCTGCAGCAACTTGCCCTCGGGGCTGCACAGACCAATGGCAAAAAGCCGCTCGTCCTGCGAGGTGCGGTCGAACAGAGACTGCAATCGGGCGACCTTGTTCGACAGCAAAGCCTCGGCCAGGGAATCCGAAAGCGCATTGGCTACGAGGGCGCCGCGGCTGTTGAGGTCGCGGCTGAACCAGCGCAGCGTGACCTGGTCCATCAGGGGTGCGGCCAAGTAAGCGGCCGCGATCAGCGTCGCCGCCAGCGGCAGCAGAAACCTCAGTTGCAGGCGGACCGTCTTCAAATTCATGGACGACGCGCCACCCCGAGGTCATGATGTGACGGTTTTGAAAGGTGCATCCGCTTTCCTTGTATATTTGTACAAATGTAACTCAACCCTCATTTTGCGCCTTGACGCTCCATCCCGGAAGGTTTCCTTCATGACCAACGCGCCCCCTCTACCCCGCCAGCCCGCGACACTGGAACTGGCACCCATCGGCAACTGCACGGTGAGCGCGTTGGTGGATCAGAGCGGCAGCATCGTCTGGTGCTGCATGCCGCGCTTCGACAGTTCGCCGGTGTTCGACGCCTTGCTGCAAAGTGCCCAAGGCCTGCCGCTGGATGGCGCCATGACCGTCGAACTGGAAAGTCTGGCCCGGATCGAACAAGCCTACGACCCCGGAACCGCCATCGTGCGCACCCGGTTGTGGGACGACAGCGGCAACGGGATCGAGACGGTGGACTTCGTGCCACGGTTCTTGACCCGTGACCGCGTCTTTCGTCCAGCGCAGCTGGTGCGGCGCGTGCGGCCGCTGGCCGGGCACCCGCGGGTGCGCTTCGTGGTGCGGCCCAATGGGGACTGGGGCGCCACCCTGCCGACACTGACCCGGGGCAGCCACCACCTGCGCTACAACCTGCCGGGGCTCACATTGCGCTTGAATACCAGCGTCCCGCTGACCTACCTGATCGACGGCACCTGGTTCACCCTGCAGGCGCCCGTCAGCCTGCTGCTTGGGCCCGACGAAACGCTGGCCGGAGGCATCGACGAGACGGCGCGCGAGTTCGAGGAGCAGACCGCGCTGTACTGGCGGCATTGGTCGCGCCGCCTGGCGGTGCCACTGGAGTGGCAGGACGCCGTGATCCGCGCGGCCATCACGCTCAAGCTCTGCCAATACGAGGAGACGGGCGCCATCGTCGCGGCCATGACCACCAGCATCCCCGAAGCGCCCGGCAGCGGGCGCAACTGGGACTACCGCTACTGCTGGCTGCGCGACGCCTTCTTCGTGGTGCGTGCGCTCAACAGCCTGGCCGAGGTCGGGACGATGGAGAGCTATCTGCAATGGCTGTACAACGTGGTGCGCGGGGCCGCAAGCGGGCACGTGCAGCCGCTCTACGGCATCGGGCTGGAACGCTCGCTGCCGGAATCGATCGTTGCGCACGCCAAGGGCTATCGCGGCATGGGCCCGGTGCGCGTGGGCAACCAGGCGCAGGAGCATTTTCAGCATGACGTCTATGGCAGCGTTGTACTCGGTGCCACCCAGGCCTTCCACGACCACCGGCTGCTGGTGCGCGGCGACAGCGCCGACTTTGCCGCCCTCGAGATGATGGGCGAGCAGGCCTGGCGCCTGCACGACCAGCCCGACGCCGGCATCTGGGAACTGCGTACCCGCGCGCGGGTGCACACCTCGTCGGCGCTGATGTGCTGGGCCGCCTGTGACCGGCTGGCTCGCATCGCCGTGGTGCTGGGCCTGCCGGTGCGCGCCAGCCTGTGGCACCAGCGGGCGGAAATCATTCGCGGCAACATCCTGCAGCACGCCTGGAGCCATGAACGCCAGGCCTTCGTCGAAAGCCTGGGCGGGCGCGACCTCGACGCCAGCGTGTTGCTGATGGCCGAGGTGGGTTTCCTGCCGCCGCAGGACCCGCGCTTCGTGAGCACGGTGCAGGCGCTGGAACATTCGCTGTGCGACGGCGCGTTCATGCGCCGCTACGAGGCCGAGGATGACTTTGGCCGGCCCCAGACCGCTTTCAACGTCTGCTCTTTCTGGCGCGTGGACGCGTTGGCCCGCATTGGCCGGCGCGAGCAGGCGCGCGAAGCCTTCGAGGCGCTGCTGGCGCGGCGCAACAAAATGGGCCTGCTCAGCGAAGACCTCGATCCCGCCACCGGTGAACTCTGGGGTAACTTTCCGCAGACCTATTCGATGGTCGGCATCATCAACGGCGCAGTACGCCTCTCGGCGCCCTGGGACACCGCGGTGTAAGTCGGGATTCAGCCAGCCGGTCTCGCCGTCTTCGGACGCAGCCGCCATGCCGGGCGCGTACCCGCACCGACCGCCGCACCGACCACCCAGAACACCCCGCTGACCCCGATCAGCGCGCCGGCCGCGCCGAACAGCAGCGGCATCATCACGCTGGAGGCATTGATCGTCATCAGCCGCAGACCCAGCGCCTCGCCCTGCCGATGCGGCGGTGTGATCTGGTGCAGGGTGCTCATGATCATGGGCTGCACCGAGCCCAGCGTCAGCCCGAGCAGCACCGAGCACAGGCCCATGGTCAGGGCCGAAGGCATCAGCGGGTAGACGGCAAAGATCAGCGCCGTGATCCCCATGGCCATTGAGACCACGACCCACTCCTTCAGGTGCGCCGCCAGCATCGGCAGAAACAGGCGGATCACTGCGGCGGCGATGGCAAAAGCGCCCAGGATCGTTCCGATCACCGACGCGCTGTAGCCGCGCTCATGGCCCAGGATCGGCACGACAAAGGTGTGCACGTCCCAGCAGGATGCGAGCAGCCAGTTCACCACCAGCAGGCGGCCCATCATGGGCTCGCGCAGAAGGTCGCGCACGCGCGATCTGGCGACCCCGGTCTTCGGCGCGACCGCAGGGAGCTCGCGGGTGTGACGCACCCAGAACCAGGTGGCCAGCGACAACACGGCCATCAGGGCAAACGCGGTCCGGTAGCCGGGCAATGAGCCGGCGCTCGGGCCCGCATGGTCGATCAGCAAGCCTGCAGCAAACGGCCCGATGAAGTTCGACACCGCCGGCCCGATCGACAGCCAGCCAAACACCTGCTTGAGCTGCGTCGGGTTGTCCGCCGCCCGCCCGACGTGGCGCTGCAGGGCGATCACGGCCACGCCGGCGGCACCGCCCGTCATCAGCGCGCTCAGGCACAGCACGGGATACACCGGAAAGGCCACCGCGAGCGCCGCACCCGAGAAGGCCATGCCCACGCTCCAGCGCACCGGCCGTCGCAGCCCATGGCGGTCGGCAAACCTCCCCGCCGGAAGCGCGAGGAACACCTGGGTCAGGGCAAAAAGGGCCAGCAACACCCCCACGGCCGCGGCACTGTAGCCCTGCTGCAGGGCCAGCAACGGTGCCGCCATGCGCATGCCGGCCATGCAGGCGTGCAGGCAGATCTGGCCGGCGATCAACCGGGCCAGCGGCGCGTTCAGGCTATTCGTCATCCATCAGGGGTTGCATCGGCAGGGCGGGAAGATCGCCCGCAGCAGGCGCCGGCAAGTCCTGCACGTCGCGCAGCTTGCGCTGGATGGCCCGGGTGCGCGTGCCGACCTCGTCGAATTTCTTCGCGGCGGCGTCGATGGACTTCTTCGTGGCTTCGACCACGTCGCCGAACTTGGCGAACTCGTTCTTGACCTGGCCGAGCAAACTCCAGACTTCGGACGAGCGTTTTTCGATGGCCAGCGTCTTGAAGCCCATCTGCAGGCTGTTGAGCATGGCCGCCAGGTTGGCCGGGCCGGTGATCATCACGCGGCAGTCGTTCTGTAGCGCCTCCATGAGGCCGGGGCGGCGCAAGGTTTCGGCGAACAGGCCTTCGGTGGGCAGATACAGGATGGCGAAGTCAGTGGTGTGCGGCGGCGAGACGTATTTACTGAAGATCTTCTTCGCCTCGAAGCGGATCGAGGCTTCGAACGCATTGCCCGCCGACGCGATGGCAGCCTTGTCGGCGCTGTCCTGTGCGTCCATCAGGCGCTGGTAGTGTTCCACCGGGTACTTGGAGTCGATCGGCAGCCACACCGGGTGCTCGTCCTGCCGGCCCGGCAGGCGGATGGCGAACTCCACCAGTTCGTCGCTGCCCGGCACGACCTTGACGTTCTTCGCGTACTGGTCGGGCGTGAGCACGTTGTCGATGATGGCGCCGAGCTGCACCTCGCCCCAGGTGCCGCGCGACTTCACGTTGGTCATCACGCGTTTCAGGTCGCCCACGCTGCTGGCCAGCGTCTGCATCTCGCCCAGGCCCTTGTGCACCTGCTCCAGCCGGTCGCTGACCAGCTTGAACGACTCGCCCAGGCGCTGCTCCAGCGTGGCATGCAGCTTTTCATCGACGGTGCGGCGCATTTCCTCCAGCTTGGCCGTGTTGTCGGCCTGGATCGCGGCGAGCCGCTCGTTGAGTGCCGTGCGCAGCTGCTCGGCGTTCTGCTGGGTGCCCTGCACCAGCGAAGCGAGTTGCTGAGACAGAGACTCCTGCAGCACCGTGAACTGGTTGCGGATCTGGTTGCCGTTGCCGTCGAGCTGGTCGCGCAGCGCACCGGACATCGTGCCCAGTGTGCCGGTGAGTTCGGTGCGAAAGCTGCTCAGCGCCAGACTCTGGGCCGCGTCCAGCGCCGCCAGCCGCTGCGCCAGCTGCGCCTCAAACGCGGCAAAGGCGGCGAGCAGCTCGGTGCGGCCGGTGCGCGACTCGGCCACCGCCTGCGCCAGCTTCTCGTCCACAGCCTGACGCACCGCCTCCAGGCTGTGGCTGGTCGCCTGGGTGAAACCCTGCAGCTGGTTCGCCATGCCGTCGAGCGCGCCGTCGTTCTTGGCCACTTCCATGCGGGTCGACTGCGTCTGCTGCTCCAGCCGCTGGAGCTGCGCGAGCAGCTCGGGCGGCAGCTCGATGCGCGGCTTGCGCAGCAGCGCGACGACTTGCAGCGCCGCGATGAGGATCGCAGCGCCAAGGAGGATCAGGAAATGGGTGTCAGACATGGGGCAGGAGTGGGTTCACGGTCGCATTGAGGTCATCGCCGGCAGGCCATGATATTTCAATAAATATAGCAACCAATGACCATATTACGCTGGGTCAACGGCATTTTCATTCAAAATACCTGGCCAGACAGCTTTCCTGGCGTCCTGCCGCCTGAAGCGCCAGACCAGCTGGTCGCCACGTCCCGCCGGCACGTCAACGCGTCAGCACCTCGGGGTTCAGCGGCGTCAGCGGCTTGCCTTGCGTCAGGAAGCCGATCAGGTTGTCCGCCGCCAGGTTCGCCATGGCCATTCGGGTCGGAATCGTGGCGCTGGCGATGTGCGGCGTCAGCACCACGTTGGGCACGGTCAGCAGGTCCGGGTGCACCTTCGGCTCGCCTTCGAACACGTCCAGGCCCGCCGCCGCAATGCGTTTTTCGCGCAGGGCCACGGCCAGCGCCGCGTCGTCCACGATGCCGCCGCGCGCGATGTTGACCAGGCAAGCGGTGCGCTTCATCAGCGCCAGCTCGGCCGCACCAATCGCGTGGTGCGACGCCGCCGAGTACGGCACCACCAGCACCAGGTGGTCGGCGGTGCGCAGCAACTCCTCCTTGTCCACGTAGCGCGCTTTGCACTCGGCTTCCAGCTCGGGTGAAAGCCGGGAGCGGTTGTGATAGATCACCTTCATGCCAAAGCCGTGCGCGCCGCGCCGGGCGATGCCCTGGCCGATGCGGCCCATGCCCAGGATGCCCAGCGTGCTGCCATGCACCTCGGCGCCGGCGAACATGTCGTAGCTCCACTTGGTCCATTTGCCAGCGCGCAGGAAATGCTCACTCTCAGTCACCCGGCGCGCGGTGGCCATGAGCAGGGCGAAGCCGAAGTCGGCCGTGGTCTCGGTCAGCACGTCGGGCGCGTTGGTGCCCAGCACGCCGGCGGCGGTCATGGCATCCACGTCGAAATTGTTGTAGCCCACGGCCATGTTGGCGACGATCCTGAGTTGGGGACAGGCCGCCAGCACCTCGGTATCGACGCGCTCGCTGCCGGTGGTGAAGGCACCCACCTTGCCCTGCAGGCGCTCGATCAGTTGCGCCTTGGTCCAGATGGCGTCGTCGGGGTTGGCTTCGACCTCGAACTGCTGTGCCAGTCGGGCGAGGGTTTCAGGGAAGATGGCGCGGGCAACCAGGATGTGGGGTTTGGTCATGGTGTGAAGGACTGCGGCAATGGGTCAGCGAAACCAGATCAGTGTCATGACGAGGAACAGCGGAACCAGAATGCCGCACGACCAGGCCATGTAGCCGAAGAAGCTGGGCATCTTGACACCCCGGTCTTCGGCGATGGCTTTGACCATCAGGTTGGGCGCATTGCCGATGTAGCTGTTGGCCCCCATGAACACCGAGCCCGCCGAGATGGCGGCGAGCGTAGTGGCCATCGTGGTCATGAGCACCTGCGGATCGCCGCCTGCGGTATTGAAGAACACCAGGTAAGTCGGCGCATTGTCGAGGAAGGAGCTCAGGATGCCCGAGGCCCAGAAGTACATGGCCGGGTCGGGCGTTCCGTCGGGCTGCGTTACGGCGGCCACCACCGCGCCAAACGGCCCGTTCACGCCGGCCTTGAGCATGGCAATGACCGGAATGATGGTCAGGAAGATGCCGGCAAACAGCTTGGCCACCTCCTGCATCGGACCCCAGGCGAACTGGTTGTCCTCATGCACTTTCCGGGGCGTGATGTTCAGGGAGATCAGGGTGACGATGATGAGTCCGATATCGCGCACGATGCCGGGAAGTCCGCGCTCGGTGCCGAACACGTCGAAGACCACGGCAGATTTCCACACGCCGCTGAGCAGCACCAGTCCCATGATGACGCCCAGCAGCAAGAAATTCATCTTCCCGTCAAAACCGATGCGCCGGGTGTCGGGGGTCGGGTCGACGGGCCGGACTTCCCGGTTGCGATGGTAGTACCAGGAATCCAGCAGAAAGAACAAGGCCAGCAGGGATCCGATCAGGAACAGCGTCTCCGGAAAGATGTGCTTCACGGTCCAGAAAAAATCCACGCCCTTCAGGAAACCCAGGAACAGCGGCGGATCGCCCAGCGGCGTGAGCGAGCCGCCCGCGTTGGACACGATGAAGATGAAGAACACCACCACGTGCACCTGGTGCTTGCGGTTGTCGTTGGCCCGGATCAGCGGCCGGATCATGAGCATCGAGGCGCCTGTGGTGCCCATGACGCTGGCCAGCACGGCACCAATCGCCAGGATGGCCGTATTGAGCACCGGCGCGCCATGCAGATTGCCGCGGATGTAGATGCCGCCAGCCACGGTAAACAGGGCGGTCAGCAGGATCATGAACGGGATGTACTCGGCCAGCAGCGCATGCACCAGATTCACGCCAGCCATCGCAGGACCAAAGACCAGCGCGAACGGCAACAGGAAGGCCAACGACCAGCCAGCGGCCACCTTGCCGAAATGGTGATGCCAGAAAAACGGCGCGGCCAACGGCATCACCGCAATCGACAGCAGCAGGCTGGCAAAGGGCACCGCCCACAGCGCGGACAACTGGCTGCCGTCCAGTTCGGCGGCCGCGGCCAGGCCTGGCCACAAACCCGCAAGCACCAGCGCCAACAACCATCGATTCCATTTCATGTCGTGTCTCCTGATCTTGTTCTGGCTCGCCTGGCAGGCCAGGCCTCTCACGCGCTGTCGCTGATCTCGAACACCTGCCGCAAGTAGGCCAGGTATTTCTCGTCGTCGCACATGCCCTTGCCCGGTGAATCGGACAGCTTGGCCACCGGTTGGCCGTTGCAGCGCACCATCTTGATGACGATCTGCAGCGGCACATGCGCGGGCGGATCACCCAGGTCGTTGGTCAGGTTGGTGCCGATGCCGAAGGCCAGCTGGCAGCGGCCGCGAAACCGCTGGTACAGCTCGATGGTGCTCGGCACAGTCAGGCTGTCGCTGAAGATCAAGGTCTTGGTCAGGGGGTCGACCCGGTTCTTGCGGTAGTGCTCGATCAGGCGCTCGCCCCAGGCAAAAGGGTCGCCGCTGTCGTGGCGCGCGCCGTCGAACAGCTTGCAGAAATACATGTCGAAGTCGCGCAGGAAGGCGTTGAAGCCGTACACGTCGGACAGGGCGATGCCCAGGTCGCCGCGGTATTCCCTGGCCCACGACTCGAACGCGAACACCTGGCTGTCGCGCAGGCGCGGGCCCAGCGCCTGGCAGGCCTGCAGGTATTCGTGCGCCATGGTCCCCAGGGGCGTCAGGCCCAGCTTCATGGCGAACAGCACGTTGCTGGTGCCGGCGAACTGTCCGGCCGCGCCCGCGCCCAGGCGCGCAATCAGCACGCGCAGCACCTCCTCGTGCCAGGCCTTGGAAAAACGCCGGCGGGTGCCGTAGTCGGCGATCTTGAGCTCGCGCAGGCCGTCGGCGTGCAGCAGCGCAATCTTGTGGTCGAGCCGCTTGCGGCCTTCGACGAAATCCGGCACCGGCGTCGTGTTGCGGAAATAGACCTCGTTGACGATCGCCAGCACCGGGATCTCGAACAGGATGGTGTGCAGCCAGGGCCCGTGGATCGTGATGTCGATCTCGCCAGAGGGCAGCGCGGTGACGGTGATGTATTTCTCGTTGAGCCGGAACAGGCCGAGGAAATCGACGAAATCGCTCTTGATGAAACGCAGCGTGCGCAGGTAGGCCAGCTCCGCGTCCTGGAAGTGCAGGCTGCACAGCGAGCGGATCTCGTCGCGAATCTCACTGACGTGCGCGGCCAGGTTGACGCCCGGGTTGCGGCAGCGGAACCGGTACTCCACCTGCGCACCCGGAAACTGGTGCAGCACCACCTGCATCATGGTGAACTTGTAGAGGTCGGTGTCGAGTAGGCTGGTGATGATCATCGCTGCGGTCCTGACGGGGCGGCGCGCGCCGTCATCATGCTGAGCCCCCAGTGTACGGGAAGGACTTCGGCGCCGGCACCCTCCGGGGGCCCTTTCACCCCCGGCAAAACCCGCGCCCGCCTGTGCTGAAATCGGGGTCTGATGACCGCGCCCATGCCATCCCCCAAGCCCGCCACCAACCTGCCTGCGCCTGCCCTGGCCCCGGTGTTGATCGCCCAGCTGGAAGCCATCGCCGCGCGCTTCCCGCCGCCGCGGGTGGGTCGCCTGCACATCCCCGCCGATGCCCATGGCGACGAGCCGCCGAAAGACGCGAAGTTCTGCGCCATCGAGCTGCAGGACGGCTCGTTCGGCCTGTCCTACGTGCTGCTGGGCGACACGCTGGACGCGCTGACCGGTGCCCGGAGTGGACACAGCGGCGAGCGCCTGGCCGGAGCCGACCCCCTGCAATTGGCGCGCCGGCTCGACGGCGGCACCCCGGTGGAGCGAGCCCTGGCTCTGGCCGCCATCAACGCGCTGACCGACTCCGTCTGGCGCCAGGTGGGCTACCAGCCGCCGCCGGCGGGCAACTCCCTGGGCGATGTGCAGCTGACCGGCCACGACCATCTGGGCATGATCGGCTTCTTCCCCCCGCTGGTGCACCAGGTGCAGGCGGTGGGCGGGCGGCTCTCGGTGCTGGAGATGGATGAGGCCATGGTGCGGCGCCAGCAGCAGCGTTTCCCGCAGGTGCACATCACGCTGGAACGCTCGGCCCTGGCCGTTTGCAACAAGGTGGTCGGCACCTCCACCATGCTGCTCAATGACACGCTGGACGCGATGCTCGCCGCCGCCCCACAGGCCACCACCTTCGCGGTCATCGGCCCATCAGCCGGGCTCTGGCCGGACGCGCTGTTCGCCCGCGGCGTCACGCTGCTGGGCGGCACCCGCGTGAGCGATGGCGCCGCGTTCGCCGACGCGATGGCGCGCGGGGTGTCCTGGAGCGCGGCCTCGCGCAAGTTTGCGATCGACCGCGCAAGCTGGCCGGGATGGGAGCGCCTGCTGGCCTGAGGTGCGGCAGGTGCGAGGACATCAGCCGGCCACACGGCCGCTGACCAGCGTCAGCACCCGGTCGGCACGATCGGCCAGGATGCGGTTCTGCTCGGCCACCAGCATCGGCATGCCTTCGGCGCGCAGCGCCAGCAGCGCATCGCGGATCGACTCCACCAGCAGCGGGGCGATGCCTTCGCAGGGCTCGTCGAGCAGCAGCAGTTTCGGGCTGGTCATAAGCGTGCGGGCGATGGCCAGCATCTGCTGCTCGCCGCCGCTCATCTGGCTGGCGCGGCGCTGCAGCATCCGCTCCAACGCTGGAAACAAGGCCAGCACCCGGGCCGTGTTGCCCGCCACATCGCCGCGCGCGGCGATCAGAAGGTTCTCCTGCACCGTCAACCCACCAAACAGGCGGCGATCTTCGGCCACAAAACCGAGCCCGGCGCGCGCGCGCCGGTGCGGTGCCCAGTCGGAGATGTCTTCATTTTGATAGCGGATGACGCCCGTCTGACGCTGGGAAAGGCCCAAGATGGATTGCAAAAGCGTCGATTTGCCGGCCCCATTGAGCCCTTGCAGCACGACCAGCTCTCCCGCACCCACGGTGAGCGACACATCGAACAGCGCCTGTGCCGCGCCATACCAGACGTTGAGATCACGGACCTGCAGTTCAGACATGGACATCCCCTGCCTGAAAACCGCGCCCCAGGTAGCGGCTGCGCACGGTGGCGTCGAGCGCCACCTCCTGCGGGGTGCCCGATGCGGCCAGCAGACCGTCGATCAGCACCAGCACCCGATCCGCCACGCCGAAGACGGCATCCATGTTGTGTTCGGTGTAGAGAACGGCCACGCCCTCTCGGGCCAGCGCGGTGACCCGTGCCATCAGTTCGGCGCGCTCGGGCGCTGCCAGCCCGGCAGCGGGCTCGTCGAGCAGCAGCAGACGCGGGCCTTGCGCCGGGAGGCCGGCCAGTGCGATGGCCAGCTCCAGCCGCTTTTTGGCACCGTAGGGCAGGTCCTTCGCGTCGGCCTGTGCCAGATCCCGCAGGCCGACCTGTTCGAGCCGCGCCAGCGCGGCATCCACCTCGGCGCGTTCCAGTACGTTCCAGGCCCGCAGCCCGCGCGGCGCTGTCATCAGCAGCTGCAGGTTCTGCAGCACGGTGAGGGCTTCGAAGGTCTGCGCGACCTGGAAGGTGCGTGCCACCCCGAGCTTCTGGCGCTGCGCCGGCCGCAGCCGATCGACGCGCTGGCCGGCCCAGCGGACTTCGCCCTGGGTCAGCCCGTGCTGGCCGGCGATGCACGCAAACGTGGTGGACTTGCCCGCGCCATTGGGCCCGATCAGGGCCACGCATTCACCGGGGTTGACCTCGAAGCTCACGCCCTTGACGGCCTGCACCCCGCCGAAATGCTTGACGAGCTGGCGCACGTACAGCGTCATCTCGAGCCCCCCGGGTCCGCGGGACTGGCAGCCCGACGAGCGCCTTTCATGCGCTGCAGCAACCCGAGCAGCCCCGAGGGCGACAGCACCATGATCGCCATCACGAACACACCGAGCGCACCGCGCCAGTAGTCGCGCAACACCGCCACACTGCTGCCCAGCTCGGCGCTGGCCCAGGTCAGCACCGCGCTGCCCACCGCTGCGCCCCAGAGCTGGTGCACGCCACCGAGCAGCACCACCAGCAGCGCATCCACCGAGGTGGCGACACTGGCCGCCGAGGGAAACACCGCGCCCTTGTGCGCGGCGGCCAGGCCGCCCGCCAGGCCTGCGAGCACGGCGCTTTCGACAAAGATGCGGTACCTGATTCCGTTCACCGGCAAGCCGCTGGCCGCCGCGCGTTGCGGGGTATCGCGCACCGCCTGCAGCGCCGCGCCGAAGGTCGAGCCGGCCAGCCGACTCAACGCCGCCACGCTGAGGCTGGCAATGAACACGAGCAGCACGAAGAACAGCGGCCGGGTGTCGTCGCTCACCAGGCGCAGGCCGATCACCCCGTTGTCGCCGCCCGTCAAGGCCACCCACTGCGTGGCCGTGGCCCAGATCACCTGTGCCAGCGCCAGGCTCAGCATGGCCAGGTACACGCCAGCGCTGCGCACCACTGCCGCGCCAAACACCGCGGCCACCGCCAGCGCCAGGGCGCAGCCTGCCGCCAGCGCCACCGGCAGCGACGCCCCCCATTGCGTGTGCGACAGCGCCGCGCCATAGGCACCCAGCCCGAAAAACGCCGCATGCCCGAAGCTCACCAGCCCCCCCAGCGCCATCATGGATTGCAGGCTGACTCCGAAGATCAGCAGGATCAGCGCGTCGGACGCCAGCGAACGGGTGTATTCGCCGCCGGTCCACGCCAGCGCGCACAACCCGAAGAACGCTGCGAAATAAAGAGCGCCCAACGACCTCTTGACGCTGGGCTGATGGAATTTCTGGATGATTTCCCGCGGTCCGGCGTCCAGCGGCTGGCCCATCAGGCCCTGTGGACGCACCGCCAGCACCACGGCCATGGTCAGGAACACCAGCACCAGGGTGGCCTGCGGAAACAGGCTCACGCCCAGCGCGTGGATCAGACCGATCAGCAGCGCCGCGAAGAACGCGCCGCCGATGCTGCCCAGGCCGCCCGTGACCACCACCACGAAGGTCTCGACGATCACGTTCACGTCCATCTGCAGGTTGGCCGGCTCGCGCGGCAGTTGCAACGCGCCACCCAGCCCGGCCAGGGCGCAGCCCAGCATCACCGCACCCAGCATCAGAGGCTTGGGGTTGACGCCCAGCGCATCCAGCATGGCGCGGTCCATGGTGGCGGCGCGCAGACGCTGACCGAAACGCGTGCGGGTGAGAAGGAGGTGCAAACCCAGCCACACCAGCGGCCCGAGCGTCATCGTCACCAGCTGCCAGACCGGAAAGAACTCGCCCCACAGTTCAACCGCCCCCTTGAGCCCAGGAAGCGCGGCGCGAAGACTTCGCCGGGCCCGAAGCCCCAGCGCATGGCATCGCTCATCGCCAGCGTCAGGCCGAACGTGGCCACCAGCTGGTACAGCTCGGGCACCCCATACAGCCGGCGAAGCAAGACAAACTCGGCCAGCGCGCCGGCCACACCGGCCGCCAACGCGCCCAGCAACATCGCCAGCGCATACAGGCCCGCGCTCTCGCCCCAGGCCGGGAACCAGTTCGTGACCCAGTGCGCCGTCAGAAGCGCGCCCAGCATGAAGAAGCTGCCGTGCGCGAAATTGACGATGCGCGTGACGCCGAAGATCAGCGTCAGGCCGGCGGCCATCAGGAACAGCGTGGTGGCGTAGCTCAGGCCGTTGAGGACCTGGATGGCGAAGAAGCTCATGCGCAGCGGGGCTACATGAGCGCCATCGAGCCGGCGGCGAGCGCCCCCCCGGGGGCAGCGAACCACGCGCAGCGGGGAGCGTGGGGGCATTACTTCACTCGATCCAGTGCGTGAAAGACTTCGCCGCCACCCGCGTGGTCTGGAAGGTATTGACCAGGGCCGACTCATCCGCATAGCCCAGCGCCATGCCGCAGACCAGCATTTCGTTTTCCCGAGCCCCGATGTAGGGCAGGATGATCTTCGAGAAACCGTTCCACGCCGCCTGTGGGCAGGTGTGCAGTCCGCGCGCGCGCGCCGCGAGCATGATGCTTTGCAGGAACATGCCGTAGTCAAGCAGGCTGCCGCGGCCCATGATGCGGTCGATGGTGAACATCAGGCCGACGGGCGCATCGAAGAAGCGGAAGTTGCGCTGGTGCTGCGCGTGCATCTTGTCGCGGTCGCCCTTGCCAATGCCCAGCACGCCATACAGGCCGAAACCGCATTCGCGGCGCCGGTCGATGTAGGGACTGATCCACTTTTCCGGGTAGTAGTCGTATTCCTCGCGGTACTCGGTGGCGAGCTGCGGATCGACCGAGATCGCGTCGTGCGCCTCGCAGATCGTCCTGACCAGTTCATCCTTGCGCGCGCCCTGCAGCACATAGACCTGCCAGGGCTGGGTGTTGGTACCGCTGGGCGCGCGGCTGGCCACGCGCAGCAGGTCGGCCAGCACCTCGCGCTCGACCGGGCGCGGCAGGAAGGCACGCGCCGAGAAGCGGCTTTCGATGGCGGCGTCGACGCTGGCCGGATCCTTGATGACGGTGCTGACCTGCGAAGATGTCAAGGAAGTCATAAGAGTTGCTCCAGTACGGCTTTAAGGGGGGCGGGCAGCGGCACCGGGCGGCGCGTGGCGCTGTCCACATAGACATGAACAAAATGACCCTTGGCGGCTGTCAGGGGCTCGCCCTGCGCAAACAGGCCGACCTCGTAGCGCACGCTGGAGGTGCCGAGCTTGGCCACCCGGATCCCGGCCTCGACCGTCTGGGGAAAGGCCAGCGGGGCGAAATAGTTGCACTGCGTCTCGATCACCAGACCGATGGTCTCGCCCTGGTGGATGTCGAGCACGCCCTGCTCGATCAGGTGGGCGTTGACGGCGGTGTCGAACCAGCTGTAATAGATGACGTTGTTGACATGGCCGTAGGCGTCGTTGTCCATCCAGCGCGTGGTGATGGTGCGAAAGACTCTGTAGGCGCTGCGCGGCTCGGCCTGGGGTTTGGTGGGACTCATCCAGGCAGATTCTGCCAGCGACACCAGTAGGCCGCTGCCACCCGCCAGGTATTGAACTGGACCTGCACCGTGTCGTCGATGTTCGTTCCGTAGCCACCGGCCATCGTCAGCGCCAGCGGCAGGCGGCGCTGCCAGGCCCAGTCGAACACTTTGCGGTCGCGCGCTTCCAGTCCGTCCTGGGTCAACTTCAGGCGCCCCAGCCGGTCGCCTTCATGCGGGTCGGCGCCGGCGAGGTAGATGGCCAGACCCGGCTCGAAGCGCAGCGCCAGTTCGTCGAGCGCCAAGTCCAGCGCGTGGAGATAGTCATCATCGCCGCAACCGTCGGGCAGGGCCACGTCCAGGTCACCCGCCACCTTGCGGAACGGAAAGTTCTTCTCTCCATGCAGCGAGAGGGTGAACACGCTGGGGTCGCCGGCGAAGATGGACGCCGTGCCGTTGCCCTGGTGCACGTCCAGATCGATGATCGCCACCCGCAAGGGCTGGCGCTGGCGGCGCCCCTGCTCGGCCTGCATCAGCCGGGCAGCCACGGCCGCATCATTGAAGACGCAGAACCCGCCGCCGCGCTGGGCGCTCGCATGGTGCGTGCCGCCGGCCAGGTTGGCGCCTACACCTTCCTGCATCGCGGCACGACACGCCTCGATGGTGGCGCCCACAGACCGCCGCGCGCGCGCGGCCATCGCCTCGCTCCAGGGAAATCCGATCTCACGCACGATCTGCGGATCGATCTGCCCCGAAGCGATGCCCTCGACATAGGCGGGCGCATGCACCAGCGCCAGTTCACCATCACTGGCCGCTGGCGCCTGGGCGAACCGGACCTGCGGCAACCCGGCGGCGACGCGATCGCGCAGCAGGCGGTACTTGGCCATCGGAAACCGGTGCCCCGGTGGCAGCGGAAGCACGAACTGGTCGGAATAGAACGCCTTCATGGCCGGGTCAGGCTCTCTTTCTCAGGGGCGAAACAGGCAAGCTTGCATTGTGGCGGAGGGTGCGCCGCAAACGCTTTCTGGAGGTTCGCCTCTAATTTTTTGTTGCGACGCAACATTTTCTATTGCAATTTCCGCCGCCCGCCCTAAAATCCGATCCATGCTGCACTGCACCATTCACGGAGCGATCCAGGTTTCAGCGCAGTTCGGATTCACTTAACTCCTGGAGATTGACCCATGCTGACCCCTGAACAAATCCTGGCCTCCCACAAAGCCAACGTCGAAACCCTGTTCGGCCTGACCAACAAAGCCTTCGAAGGCGTCGAGAAGCTCGTCGAACTGAACGTCGGCGCCGCCAAGGCCGCCCTGAACGAGTCCGCCACCCAGACGCAAGCCGCCCTGAGCGTCAAGGACGCCCAGGAACTGCTCGCCCTGCAGGCCAGCCTGTTCCAGCCGCTCGCTGAAAAGGCCGCCGCCTACAGCCGTCACCTGTATGAAATCGCCTCGGGCACCAGCGCCGAATTCAGCAAGGCCTTCGAAGGCCAGGCCGCCGATGCGCAGAAGCAGTTCGCCCAGTTGGTCGAAGGCGCCGCGCAGAACGCACCCGCCGGCTCCGAGACCGCTGTCGCCGTGATGAAGAGCGCCGTGGCCGCTGCCAACAACGCGTTCGAATCCGTCCAGAAGGCGGTCAAGCAGGCCACCGAAATGGCTGAAGCCAACTTCAACGCCGTGGCTTCCACCGCCACGACCGCCGCCAAGCCGGCCGCCAAGAAGCGCTGATCGGCATGGCCTCCTGAAAACGGGGGCCTTGGCCCCCGTTTCTTCTGGAGCCGACTCTCTACAAAGTCCGGCCTATATCGGCCAGACTTGCACCATTGAAGGCCGGCTGTTGAACGCCGGTTGATTGCAGGTTGTCTCCTCGGGTCCTTTCGAAACCTCCAGGGTTCAGGGATCCCTTAAGGGCTGGTCGCAAGACCAGCCCTTTTTTTTGTCTTCCTCGATCATCCCGGAGCCGACATCGGCACTCCAAAGAAAAAGGGCTGCGCCATTGGCGCAACCCTTGCAAGTGAAAGCGAGAAGGGCCGCTTACGGGGGGCAGGCAACCAGCGACGACGGCGCCGACGTCAGTTGCCGGATCCAGTCGGCCAGCATCGAAGTGGCTTCCGTGTGAATCGTCTGGCGACCCACCACCGGCATGATGTCTCCGGTGAGCGTCGTGTTCAGGCGGAACAACAGGATCGACGTCTGCGGGCTGCCCGGATTGACGTCATACCGATAGCCGGGGGCGGTGTTGGAGTAGGCCAAGGGCTTCTTGCACACGCCCCACAGGCTGGTGGCCGCGGAACCGATGTCCTCATGGGTCAGCTTCAGGCCCGACTGGGAGGCGTTGCCCTTGCCGTTGTGGCAGTGCGCGCAATTCACGTCCAGGTAGGCCTTGGCCCGGTCACCGATGGGCTTGGAGGCATCGGTCCAGTCGACATTGCTGGGGGCGCCTGCCAGACCCGTGAATCCAGCCAGCAGTTTCAGATCGTTCAGGTGGGTGATCTGGTTCGCCTTCACGCCACCGCCGTAGTCGTAGTCCTTGTTCATGTTGCGAACCTTCGGTCCGATCGGGAGGACTTCACCGCCGCCACCCGTCTCGGTGGCATGGCATTTCTGGCAGGTCTGCTGATTGGGCACGACGTAGGTGAACGGCTCAGGTGCGCCGGTCGCGGAGATCAACTCCATCTCGACATACTTGCCGCTGATGTTCAGCGAAGCATCCTTCTGGTCGGCATCCCAGACGTAGGTCGTGCCGGTCCACTTGCCGTTGGCTTCGCGCACGATGATCCGGGTTTCGATCAGGCGATGCTTCGTCAGGTCGATGGTGCTGCCCTGCGGATGGGTGGTGGACTTGCCCACGGGAATCAGTTTGGGGTCGGTTCCAGTGGCCTTGGGGTAATAGAAGGTCTTGTAGATCGCCGTGCCCACCGGGAAATCGAGCGTTCCGGTCGTGGTGTAGGTGATCTGCTTGCCGGCAGGCACATAGACAGCACGCATCTTGAGCGCGTAGTCGGTGAACAAGGCCGACGACAGGTCGTACGGAACGACTGCGGCATTGAGCGACATCGTGCTGCCATCGCTGCGAACGGCGTTCCAGGCCGACAGCTTGGCAGGCGCTTCGGCAACCGGGAAGACGACCGGAACAGCGGGCGCGGCGGGCGTCGCTGGCGCATCGTCGCCGCCGCCACCGCAGGCCGCCAGGACGAGGGCGCACAGCGCGGTGCTGAGCCCCAGTTTGAGATTTCGAATCAATAGCATGGGATTTCTTTCGGTTCGTTGCCGGGATCGGTCATCGACCCTCCCGGCACACATATCAGATGAAGGCCATCAGGACGGGTAGCCCGTCACCGGAGGCAGGGTGATGGTGCAGGCGTTCGCCCCGCTCTTTTCCAGTCGGGGGGGATTCGGGAAGGCAAAACTCGACGTTTGGGTCATCAGGCCGAACAGATTCAGGTCCAGATTCTGGTAGCTCACGCCGACGCTGGTGACTGGCGGGGTCACGCCGTTGGCCGTGGAGCAGACCTTGTAGTTGCCGGTGTAGTTGCCGCCCAGCGGGTACCCGGTCGACACATCGACGCCGGCACTCACCGCCGGGTTCGGATCCATGACGCCGTCCCACATCACAGCCGGGAAGTTCTTGTAGCCCGCCATGAATGCGTCGGTGAAATCTTTCAGCCCGCCTTCACTGCCCGGCTTGGCAAAGGCGCCGCCCGGCGCGTAGCCAAAGTCCTTGATGGTGTTGTTGTGCACATAGTTGCCCTTGCCAAAGTTGTCGTACACCTTGCCCTGGCTGTCCTTGATGCCGCTGTTGTCTTCCTCCCCGGCCGCGTAGGCGGAGATCAGCAGAACGCCGGTCGTCTTGTGCTTCGTGATCGTGTTGTTGTAGACCTCCACGTTCTGCGAAGCCAGCACCATCACGCCCGTGCCCGGCGGAATGGTCAGCACCAGGCCGCTGGCGTTGACAAAGGGCGGCGTGTTGTTGTCGGTGATCCGGTTGTTGCGCACCACGACGTTTTCGGTGGTCTTGAAACGCGGGGGTGCCTTCAGCGCAAAAACCAGGATGCCGCCGGTGTTGTCGTACACATCGTTGTCTTCGACGATGGCGTTGTAGGAGTTCTCGATCTCGATCCCCGCCACGTTGTTGACCACCGTGTTCTTCGCCACCAGGATGTTGGTCGACTGACCGACATACACACCGGCGTCGCGCGTGCCGACCGCCTTGCTGTTGACGATCTTGACGTTGTCGCTGCTGACCGGGTAAAGGCCGTAGACCATTTTGGACGTGCCGAAAGGATTGATCATCCATTCCGTGCGCAACGTGTCCATGACGACGTTCTTCGACTGATTCACGAAGACACCGTTGCCCGAAGCGTCTTCGATGGCGAACTTCTTGAACGTGACCGTGTCCAGACCCGCGGCGTCGATGCCGTTCTGCGCCAGAGCCTTCGCAAAGGACAGGATCGTGTTGGACGTCGGGTCCGTGCCATTGCCGGCGCCGAGAACCGTGATCTTCTTCTTGTTGGTGATCTGCAGCGGGCCCTTGAAGCTGTACTTGCCGGGCGGCAGTGTGACGGTATCGCCTTCCTTGGCGGCCGCAAAGATCGCGTTCAGGTCGGTGTCGTTCATCTGGGCGGCCGTGACGACGGTGCCCTGCACCACCGGGGCGGTCGGTTCCGTGGGCACATAGACGACGGTGTCACCACCGCCGCAAGCAGCCAGAATCATTGCAGCGAGCAATGCCGAGGGTAGGGTCCGATTGAATCGCATGAGAAATCTCCAGATAAATGTCGTGATTGAGCCGCCATGGCCATTCGCCTCAGCCGTTGT
The DNA here is from genome assembly GCA_016721925.1 of Candidatus Skiveiella danica. GTDB lineage: Bacteria > Pseudomonadota > Gammaproteobacteria > Burkholderiales > Burkholderiaceae_C > Skiveiella > Skiveiella danica. The sequence goes on along the minus strand of JADKHE010000002.1, from coordinate 214,430 downwards.
TCCAGGTCGTCGATGGCGAGTTGGCATGACACCGGCATATCCCATGAGGCGGGTGCGGTGATGCTCCGCGATTTGCGCAAATGACCCTTGACTCCACCGGACAATCATTTAACCTTTGAGGACATCAGGGAAAATCCTTACCAAAACTTACAGACCATGACATCGCTCGTGCGCAGCTCCAACCTGGACGCCTATGAGGCACTGACGCGCTCGATTGGCGTGGACCCGGTCATGGAACTGATGCGGTTCAGCCTTCCCGTCGATACCCTGCAGAATCCGGACACCTTCATCCCGTTCATCGGCTTCATCCGGCTGCTGGAGCACACAGCGCTGGCCGGCAGTTGTCCGGATTTCGGCCTGCGCCTGGCCCAGCGTCAGGGCGCCGGCAGCGCGGGCCCGCTCCTGATCCTGATGCGACATGCCGCCACGCTGGAGGAGGCCCTGCGGACCGGCGCCCGGCATCTTTTCGTGCTCAGCCCGAACTATCTCTTTTCGATCGTTCCCGTGAAGGCGAATGGCGCCCTGGTGGATCTGACCATCGATATCGACGTGCCCCAGGTCCGGCTTCGACCGCAGACCATCGAGCACTCGCTGGGCTACATGGTGCAACTCGTGAGACTGGTCACCCAGGGGCAGGCCCAGCCCCTGCTGGCGATGCTGCCGCATCCACGCATGGGGCCACTGCAGAGCTACACCGACGTTCTTGGCTGTCCCTGCCGCTTCGATGCGCCGGTCGCCGCGGTCCGCATGGCCGCAAGAGACCTTTCCCTTCCCCTGCCGGACCGAAACCCCTTGCTGCAACAGATGGCGCTCAGCTACATCGAGGAGCATTTCGGTGCACCCGACAAGCTGGTTTCCGAACAGGTTCGCTTGCTCGCGCGCCGGTTTCTTGACACCGGCGACGTTTCCCAGCGCGACATCGCCAATGCCCTGGCCGTTCATCCCAAGACCTTGCAGCGGCGGCTTCTTGCCGAGGGTCAGGTGTTCAACGACATCGTTGACGACGTTCGGCGCGACCGCTTCCTCGAATTGATCGCGCAACCCGCCGCACCCAGCGTGGCCCAACTGGCACAGCTGCTGGGCTATTCCGAACAAGCCGCGTTGACCCGCAGTTGCAGGCGCTGGTTTGGCCAGACACCGACCGCGCTGCGTCGTCAGCGGGCGCCCGAGAGTTCGTCGACTGGCGTGCGCTGAAGGAGGTGACGGTGGCCGCCGTCACACGACGACACGCGAGCTACAGTGCGTGTGCCGCCAGCAATTTCCGGAGCTGCGGCAACGCCTGCTGCATCGCCAGCCGCCCGGCGGCAATCGAACGCCTGCGCGCGCCGAAGTCCGCGCTGCCGATGCCATTGAGCACCGGGCGCAGCACCACGTCGGCATCGCGCAATTCAAAGCTGTTGATGGTCTTGCCCATGATGGCAAAAGTCTGCAGCAGGATCTGCAGGGAGCCGTCCGCCGCGTTGCCTTCCGGCGGGCTGGAGATGTCGACCGCCAGCACCAGTTCGGCCCCCATCTCGCGCGCGTAGCGCACCGGGACCGGCGCGACCAAGCCTCCGTCCACATAATCACGGCCCGAAATCCGCACCGGCTGGAATACCGAGGGCACCGCGCTTGACGCGCGCACCGCGGTGCCGGTATCCCCTTGGCGAAACAGCACGCCCTGGCCGTTCTGCAGGTCGGTGGCCACGATGCCCAGGGGCAAAGCCATGTCCTGGATCGGACGTCCGCCGACCTGGCCGCCCACATAGCGCGCCAGCGCCTCCCCACGCAGCATGCCGCGGCTGAAGATGGGCAAGGTCCAGTCGGTGAAGGTGGCCTCGTCCATGGTCTCGGCCATCTGCTGCAACTGCACGCCGTTCTTGCCGCTGGCATAGAACGCCGCGACCAGGCTGCCTGCCGAGGTGCCCACCACCAGATCGGGCCGGATACCCGCCTCCTCCAGCACCTGGATCACGCCCACGTGGGCAAAGCCGCGCGCCGCGCCCCCGCCCAGAGCCAGACCCAGCCGTGGCGGCTTCTTCTGCACCACGGGCACCGGCGCCGGCGGGGGCTCGGGCGTTCGCGGCGGCGACCCGGCGCAACCCGCCAAAACGAGGCCCAGAGCGACCGATGGGATCCAGATCAAGCATCGGCTCAAGATCCCGCCATTCGACCAAATACTATTGAGAATGATTCGCGTTTGATTTATCATCGCTGCATTCCCGCCCATTTTTCTCTATCACTCAAGGAAATCCTGCATGTTCAAGAAATTCGTTTTCGTCGCCACCGCAGTCGTGCTGGCCAGCGCCGGCGCATCGGCCCAGGAACAGGTCCTGAACCTGTATTCGGCCCGGCACTACAGCACGGACGAGGCTTTGTATACCAACTTCACCAAGGCCACCGGCATCAAGATCAACCGGGTGGACGCCGATGATGCCGGAATTCTGGCGCGTCTGAAGGCCGAGGGCGCGGCCTCGCCGGCCGACGTGATCCTGCTGGTGGACGCCTCGCGGCTGTGGAAGGGCGAGATCGACGGCCTGTTCCAGCCGGTCAAGTCCAAGGTGCTCGATGCAGCGATCCCGGCCCAGTTCAGCGCCAAGCGTGCTGCCGACGGCGGCGTCGCCTGGTTTGGCTTTTCCACCCGCGCCCGTGTCATCGTCTACGACAAGGTCAAGGTCAAGCGCGAAGACGTGGACACTTACGAAAAACTCGCCGATCCGGTCAACAAGGGCAAGCTGTGCATCCGCTCCGGCTCCCATCCCTACAACCTGAGCCTCTTCGGCGCCATGGTCGAGCATCTCGGCCCGGCCAAGACCGAAGCCTGGCTGCAAGGACTGGTGAACAACATGGCCCGCCCGCCCAAAGGCGGCGACACCGACCAGATCAAGGGCGTGGCCTCCGGGGAATGCGGCATCGGCGTGACCAACACCTACTATCTGGCCCGCATGATGCGTTCGTCGAACCCCGAGGAACGGGCCGTCGCCGAAAAGGTCGGCGTGGTGTTTCCGAACCAGGCCAGCTGGGGAACGCACATCAACATCGCCGGTGGCGCCATGGCGCGCCATGCCAAGAACCCGGCCAACGCGGTCAAGTTCCTGGAATACCTGGCCAGCCCCGAGGCGCAGAACTACTTCGCCAATGGCAACAATGAATGGCCGACCGCCAACGGCGTGACGGTGGAGAACGCCGCACTCAAAGCCATGAGCGGCGGCACCTTCAGGAGCGAGACGATTCCGATCAGCGCCGTGGGCATGAACCAGGTCAAGGTGCAGCAGATGCTCGACCGGGTGGGATTCAAATAGGGGGCGGCCAACGCATCGCCGCCCAAAGCCCGGCCCGGCGCCCTGCCCGGCCGGGTTTTTTATCACCGATAATTGACGTTTACGTCAACGTCAACGCATCAGGAGACTTCCATGGACATTCAAGGCAAGGTTTTCATCGTCACCGGCGGCGCTTCGGGCCTGGGTGAAGGCACGGCGCGCATGCTGGCGGCCAACGGGGCCACCGTGGTGATTGCCGACATGCAGGTGGAAAAGGGTGAGGCCGTCGCCAAGGCGATCGGCGGCGCGTTCCTGAAGTGCGACGTCAGCAATGAAGCCGATGGCCAGGCCGTGGTGGCCAAGGCGGTTTCACTGGGCAAGCTCATGGGCCTGGTCAACTGTGCCGGCATCGCGCCGGCCGAGAAGACCGTGGGCAAGAACGGGGCGCACAGCCTGGCGGTCTATACCAAGACCATCATGGTCAACCTGGTGGGCAGCTTCAACATGATCCGGCTGGCGGCTGACGCCATGTGCAAGAACGCGCCCGAAGCCACCGGCGAGCGCGGCGTGATGATCTCCACCGCCTCGGTAGCGGCCTATGACGGCCAGATCGGCCAGGCCGCGTACAGCGCCTCCAAGGGCGGCATCGTCGGCATGACGCTGCCGATCGCGCGCGACCTGGCGCGCAACGGCATCCGCAACATGACGATTGCGCCCGGCATCTTCGGCACCCCCATGATGTTCGGCATGCCCAAGGAAGTGCAGGACTCCCTGGCCGCCAGCGTGCCCTTCCCCAGCCGCCTGGGCACACCCGAGGACTACGCCAAGCTGGCCAAACACATCATCGAGAACGACATGCTCAACGGCGAAGTGATTCGCTTGGACGGCGCGATTCGCCTGGCGCCGCGCTGATCGCTTCGAGGAGGATTTGGGACGCTATCGTTGTCATAGCTAACCATGGCCATTCGACGCTGGGCCAGTGTCTTTTTTGCATGAAGTAACGTCTGGAGCCTGCGGTCGGGCTCCGGACGCACTTCGCGGGACGGCTCTGCGGCCTTGGCAGCGCTTGTGCCGGGCGATTACGATGCCGCGCCAATCTCTGGAGACGCCATGCCACAACTTCACACCCGTGCGCTGAGCGCCGTCGCCATGGCTGCCCTGCTGGCCGGCTGCGCCAGCGCACCCGGTCTCAACTACACCATCCCGATTCAGCCCGAGGGCTCGTCCGGCTACGCCGAAAAGCCCGGCTGGACAACGTCGAAATTCGCGGTCGCCGCGGCCAACCCGTTGGCCACCGACGCCGGCTACCAGGTGCTGCGAGCCGGCGGCTCGGCGGTGGATGCCGCCATTGCCGTGCAGATGGTGCTGACCTTGGTGGAGCCGCAGTCCAGCGGCATCGGCGGCGGCGCCTTCCTGCTGCACTACAACGGTCGCGACGTGGAGGCCTTCGACGGCCGCGAGACGGCGCCGGCGGCCGCCGATGAGAAGCTCTTCCTCGGTGCGGACGGCAAACCCATGCCATTCATGGATGCCGTGGTCGGCGGCCGCTCTGTCGGCGTGCCGGGCGCCGTGCGCATGCTGGAGATGGCGCATCGCCAGCATGGCAAACTGGCCTGGGCCGAGTTGTTCAAGCCGGCGATCACGCTGGCCGATGGCGGCTTCAAGGTCAGCGCGCGCCTGAACGCCTCGCTGACCAACGAGAAATACCTCGCCAAAGACCCGGTGGCTGCCGCCTATTTCTACGATCCGGACGGCAAGCCCTGGCCGGTCGGCCATGTGCTGAAGAACCCGGAACTCGCGGCCGTGCTGAGGGCCATTGCGGCCAATGGCTCCAAGGCCCTGCTTCAGGGCGAGGTGGCCCAGGCCATCGTGGACAAGGTGCAGAAGCACCCGACCAACCCGGGCAAGCTGAGCCTGTCCGACCTCGCCGGCTACCAGCCCCGCAAGCGCACGCCGATCTGCCACGACTACTCGGCCACCGGCCGTGACTACCGTATCTGCGGCTTCCCGCCCCCGAGTTCCGGCGCGATCGCCGTGGGGCAGATCCTCGGCATCCTGTCGAACACCCAGGCGGCGTCGCTGCCGCTGCAGGCCGGTGTGCCCACGCCCGCTGGCCCCGCGCCGTCGGCCGACTGGCTCTACCTGTACACCGAAGCGGCACGACTGGCCTTCGCCGACCGCGCACTGTATCTGGGCGATCCCGATTTTGTGCAACCGCCCGCCGGCAACTGGATGAGCCTGATCGACCCGGCCTACCTCGCCGGACGCGCGAAGCTGATCGGCCAGGCGCCGGGCGCGCCGTCGATGAAGGTCGCCCAGCCCGGCCACCCCGGCGCCGTCAAGACCAGCTTCGCGCCGATGCCGGCCCAGCCCGAATACGGAACCAGCCACATCAGCATCGTGGACGCGCAAGGCAACGCTCTGGCCATGACCACCACCATCGAGGACGCCTTCGGCGCGCGCCAGATGGTCAAAGGCTTCCTGCTGAACAACGAACTGACCGATTTCAGCTTCGCGCCCACCGACGCCGACGGCAAGCCGATTGCCAACCGGGTGCAGCCCGGCAAACGGCCCCGCTCGTCGATGGCGCCGACGCTGGTGTTCGACAAGGCGACGGGGCAGTTCCTGCTAAGTGCCGGCAGCATGGGCGGCGCGCTGATCATTCACCATGTGGCCAAAACCTTGTACGGCACGCTCAACTGGGGCCTGAACCCTCAGCGGGCGATCGACCTGCCGAACTTCGGCTCCCTCAACGGACCCAGCCTGCTGGAAGAAAAGCGCTTCACGGTCCCGACGGTGGACGCGCTGCGCACGCGCGGCGCCGAGGTGCGCGAGCAGAACATGAACAGCGGCCTGCAGGCCATCATGCGCAGCACAGTAAACGGGCAGCCCGTGCTGCTCGGTGGCGCCGATCCGCGGCGCGAAGGTGTGGTGATGGGCGACTGAGGCCTCGCCGGGCCCATTTTCCCGCCCTATTCAAGAGAAAACCCGCCCTTCCCAGCGTAGGATGGTCGTTTCCTGCTATGGAGTCAGGAGCGATCCTGTCCGTTCCCAGCCTCAGACATCGATCGCCTGGGCGGAGCCAGCGCGCTTGCGCAGCTCGAATTTCTGGATCTTGCCGGTGCTGGTCTTGGGCAGTTCGCCGAACACCACAAATCGCGGCACCTTGAAGCCCGCCAGGTGCTTCTTGCAATGCACCACGATGTCTTCGGGCGCCGTCTGCGCGCCGAATTTCAGCTCCACGAAGGCGCAAGGCGTCTCGCCCCACTTCGGGTCCGGCCGCGCCACCACGGCGGCGGCCAGCACGTCGGGGTGGCGGTAGAGCACGTCTTCCACCTCGATGGAGGAAATGTTCTCGCCGCCCGAGATGATGATGTCCTTGCTGCGGTCCTTGATCTTGAAGTAGCCGTCGGGGTATTGCACCGCCAGGTCGCCGCTGTGGAACCAGCCACCGGCGAAGGCCTCTTGCGTCGCCTTGGGATTCTTCAGGTAACCCTTCATGGTGATGTTGCCCTTGAACATGATCTCGCCCATGGTCTCGCCGTCCTGCGGCACCGGCTGCATCGTCTCGGGGTTCAGCACGCGCACATCGCGCTGCAGGTGGTAGCGCACACCCTGGCGGGAATTCAGGCGCGCGCGCTCGCCGATGTCGAGCGTATTCCAGGCCTCATGCTTGGCGCAGACCGTGGCCGGGCCGTAGACCTCGGTCAGGCCGTAGACATGGGTCAGGTCGAAGCCCATGGCTTCCATGCCCTCGATCATCGAGGCCGGCGGCGCGGCGCCCGCCACCATGGCCTTGACCCCGGCAGGGATGCCGGCTTTCATCGCCGCTGGCGCATTGACCAGCAGGCCGTGCACGATCGGCGCGCCGCAGTAGTGCGTGACGCCGTGCTCTCGGATGGCATCGAAGATCGCCTGCGCCTCGACGCGGCGAAGGCACACGTTGACGCCCGCGCGGGCCGCCACCGTCCACGGGAAGCACCAGCCATTGCAGTGGAACATCGGCAGCGTCCACAGGTAGACCGCGTGCTTGGGCATGTCCCACTCCAGCACGTTGGAGATCGCATTGATCGCCGCGCCGCGATGGTGGTAGACCACGCCCTTGGGGTTGCCGGTGGTGCCGCTGGTGTAGTTCAGGCAGATGGCGTCCCACTCGTCGGCCGGCAGCTTCCAGGCGAAAGCGGCGTCGCCACCGGCCAGGAAAGCTTCGTAGGTGGTGCTGCCGATGGGCGAGGCATCGCCGGTGAACAAACCGTCCTCCACATCGATGACGAGCACCGACGATGTGGACTGGCGCAGCGCGAGCGCCTTCTTCATCGTCGGGGCGAATTCGGGGTCGACAATCACCGCCTTGGCCTCGCCGTGGTCCAGCATGAAGGCAATCGCCTCCGGGTCCAGCCGGGTGTTGAGGGTGTTGAGCACGGCGCCGGACATCGGCACGCCGAAATGCGCCTCCACCATGGGCGGCGTGTTGGGCAGCATCACCGCCACGGTGTCGTTCTTGCCGATGCCCGCGCGCTGCAGCGCGCTGGCCAGGCGGCGTGCCCGCGCATAGGTCTGGCCCCAGGACTGGCGCAATGCGCCGTGCACGATGGCCAGGCGATCGGGGTAGACCTCGGCCGTGCGCTCGATGAAGCCCAAGGGCGAGATCGGCGCGAAATTGGCCTCGTTGCGGGCGAGGTCCTGTTCGTAGATGCTGGTCATGTCGGGGCTCCGGTCGGGGAATGGCGACCCCGATTTAACCAAAAGCGCCGCCGGCCCGCCTGCGCACGATCGGTCAGAATAGCCTTGTGGCCATTCCCCAGTCTTTCATCACCGAACTGCTCTCGCGCGTCGACGTGGTCGAAGTGGTCGGCCGCTACGTGCAGCTCAAGAAGGGCGGCGCCAATTTCATGGGGCTGTGCCCGTTTCATGGCGAGAAGTCGCCCAGCTTCAGCGTCAGCCCGACCAAGCAGTTCTATCACTGCTTCGGCTGCGGCAAGAACGGCAACGCGATCAGCTTTCTGATGGACCATGCCGGCATGAATTTCGTTGAGGCGGTGAAGGAGCTGGCCGGCCAGATCGGCCTGCAGGTGCCCGAGGAAGAACGCTCGCCACAGGAGCGCGAGCGCGCGGCGGCGGAGCGCCAGAAGCAGGCCACGCTGACCGATGTGCTGGAGAAGGCCGGCGAGGCCTGGCGCAAGCAGCTCAAGGGCTCGCCGCGCGCGGTCGCCTACCTCAAGGGCCGCGGCCTGTCCGGCGAGATCGCACGCCGGTTCGGCCTGGGCTATGCGCCAGATGGCTGGCACGGCCTCGCCAGCGTGTTCCCGGCTTACGACGACCCCCTGCTGCTGGAAAGTGGGCTGGTCATCGTCGCCACCGAGGACGGAAGCGAAGCACGCCGCTACGACCGCTTCCGCGACCGCATCATGTTCCCGATCCGCAACGTCAAGGGCGAGTGCATCGGCTTTGGCGGACGCGTGCTGGGCGACGAGAAGCCCAAATACCTGAATTCGCCCGAGACGCCGGTCTTCCACAAGGGCCGCGAACTCTACGGCCTGTACGAGGCGCGCCAGGCGCTGCGCGAAGCCGGCTACGTGCTGGTGACCGAGGGCTACATGGATGTGGTGGCGCTGGCGCAGCTGGGCTTCCCCAACGCGGTGGCCACGCTGGGCACGGCCTGCACGCCCGAGCATGTGCAAAAGCTGTTCCGCTTCACCGACAGCGTGGTGTTCAGCTTCGACGGCGACGCCGCCGGGCCGGCGTGCGGCGCGCAAGGCGCTTGACGGCGCCCTGCCCCACGCCACCGACGTGCGCACCGTGAAGTTCCTGTTCCTGCCCGCCGAGCACGATCCCGACAGCTTCATCCGCGAGTTCGGCAACGACGCCTTTGCCCGTTGCGTCAGCGAGGCCGTTCCGTTGTCGCGCTTCCTGATCGAGGCCGCCAGTGAAGGCTGCGACCTTGCCACAGCCGAAGGCCGGGCCCACCTGGCGAGTAACGCCAAGCCCCTGTGGAATGCGCTGCCCGAGGGGGCCCTGAAGCGCCAGTTGCTCGGCGACATCGCCGAGCAGGTGCAGCTGCACGCGCGCGAACTGTCGGACGTCTGGAGTGACAAGCCCGCGCGCGCTCCCGGCGCTGTCAGGCCCGGCAGGAAATATCAAAATGATAGCTACCAAGGACCATCTGACGATGGGGATTGGCCAAAATCATTCAAGAGTACCGCCCCAAGGTCAAACCTCGGCGCTCGCCTGCGACCCGCCAGCCGCGCCGATCATGCGGCGCGGCTGTTGCTGTCGCGCATGGACCTGTGGGATGCTCTGACCGCTGAGGATCACTCGATGCTGTGCGAACTCCCGCCCCCTCACGGCACGCTTTTTGTCTGGCTCGATCACCAGTTCCATGACCAGGGCGCCCTGCCCTGGGGACAGCTGCGCGACCAGTTGGCCGGGCGGGATTTCGAGGCCAAGGCACAGGAGCTCATGGGCGACTATCTGGGCGCGGGGTTTGCCGGCACGGCCGGGGGCGAACCGGGCGAGGCCCTGCGCGAATTGCGTGGCCTGATGAACCTGTTGCTGATCGATCGCATCGCCCGGCTGGAAAAAGAAGCCGTGGCCCAGGCGAGCACCGATCCGGCCGCGCTGGACCGGCTGCGCGCCCTGCACGAGCGCCGCCGCATCCTCTCCGCCGCGCGCCAGCCGGACTGATGGCCGTCAACCGGCGCCGATCGCACCGCCAGGGTCTTGAAATACCCCATGGGCGCTATAATGTACGGTTAGCCCAGGCAAGAGCGACAGCAGCACCTCCGGACCCGGCCGACCGATGCCACACAGCGCACAACTGGCCACTTCACCGCAAGGACTGCATCCCAAATGTTCGCCCACCCCCTTGCCTTTGAGCTCAGGCCCGAATCGGCCTGAGCTCTGTCACCCGCGCCGGGAGTTTGCGGCGCCGATCGTTCACTTGTCCGTTTTGATGTCCTGAGGTTGTTCCATGCCCACTCAAAAGACCAAGAAGCCCGTCACGCCCGCACCCGTCGCGAAAAAGCCTGCCAAAACGCCCGCGAAGACCAGCGCGGCCCGAGCGCCCGCGCCCACGGCCAAGTCCGTGAAGCCGGCGCCAGCCGCCAAGCCCGAACCGAAAGCCCGACCCGTGCCCGCATCGAAGACGCCAGCCAAGGCTGCAGCCCCCGCCAAGCCAACCACCAAGACCGCCGTCAAAGCCGCCGCAAAACCCGCGGTCAAGGAAACCAAGAAGGCCGCCGCCCCGGCTCCCGAACCCATCGAGACCGTCAAGAAAAAGCCGGGCCGTCCGCCCAAGGCCGCCGAGGCGCCGGCCACCGGCGCCAAGCGCGGACGCAAGCCCAAGGCGGCTGCCGCCAGCGGCCCGGCCGACGATCTGGACATGAGCGATATCGAAGCCGACCTGGTCGGTGAACCGGTGCCCGAGGCGACCGAAAAGGTCAAGCCCTTGCGCATGAAGATCAGCAAGGCCAAGGAACGCGCGCTGATGAAGGAATTCGGCCTGGACGAGACCGTCCTGTCCGAGGAAGACATGGCCAAGCGCCGCCAACGCCTGAAGGCCCTGATCAAGCTGGGCAAGACGCGCGGCTACCTGACGCACGGCGAAATCTCCGACCATCTGCCCGACAAGCTGATCGACGCGGAAACCATGGAAGCCGTCATCACCACCCTGAACGACCTGGGTGTGGCGGTGTACGAACAGACGCCGGATGCGGAATCCCTCATCCTGACCAACAGCGCGCCCACCGGCGCCACCGAAGAAGAAGCCGAGGAAGCCGCAGAAGCCGCGCTGAGCACGGTGGACAGCGAATTCGGCCGCACCACCGACCCGGTGCGCATGTACATGCGCGAGATGGGCACGGTGGAGCTGTTGACGCGGGAAGGCGAGATCGAGATCGCCAAGCGCATCGAAGGCGGCCTGATGGCCATGATGGAGGCGATCAGCGCCTCGCCCGCCACCATTGCGGAAATCCTTCGGATGGCCGGCGAGATCCGCGAAGGCAAGGTCGTCATCTCGACCGTGGTGGACGGTTTCTCCAACATCAACGAGGCTGACGACTACGTGGCCGAGGAAGACTTCGACGAGTTCGATGAAGCCGACGACGATGACGGCAAGGGCGGCTCCAAGGCACTGACCAAGAAGCTCGAAGAACTGAAGAACCAGGCCCTTGAGCGCTTCGACCGCATCGCCACGCTGTTCGAGAAGGTCCACAAGATCTACGACAAGGAAGGCTATGGCACGCCGGCGTACATGAAGGCGCAGAAGGCCTTGTCGGACGAGCTGATGACGATCCGCTTCACCGCCAAGACCATCGAAAAGCTGTGCGACATGGTGCGCAACCAGGTGGACGACGTGCGCAAGAAAGAACGCGAACTGCGCCGCATCATCGTGGACAAGTGCGGCTACCCTCAGGACAACTTCATCGCCGACTTCAGCGGCCGCGACAAGGCCGGCAACCCGGCGCCCTCCCAGCTGCTGAACCTCAAGTGGATCGAAAAGCAGGCGACGGCCGGCAAGCCCTGGAGCGCGGTGATGGGCCGCAACATCCCTCCGGTGCAGGACCTGCAGCAGAAGCTGACCGACCTGCAGATGCGCGTGGTGGTGCCGCTGGACAAGCTGAAGGACATCAACAAGCGCATGAACGAGGGCGAAAGCACCTCGCGCGGCGCCAAAAAGGAAATGATCGAGGCCAACCTGCGCCTGGTGATCTCGATCGCGAAGAAATACACCAACCGCGGCCTGCAGTTCCTGGACCTGATCCAGGAGGGCAACATCGGCCTGATGAAGGCGGTGGACAAGTTCGAATACCGCCGCGGCTACAAGTTCTCGACCTACGCCACGTGGTGGATCCGCCAGGCCATCACCCGCTCGATCGCGGACCAGGCCCGCACCATCCGCATCCCGGTGCACATGATCGAAACCATCAACAAGATGAACCGCATCAGCCGCCAGCACCTGCAGGAGTTTGGTTTCGAGCCCGACGCCAGCGTGCTGGCCGAGCGCATGGAGATCCCGGAAGACAAGATCCGCAAGATCATGAAGATCGCCAAGGAGCCGATCTCCATGGAAACCCCCATCGGCGACGACGACGACAGCCACCTGGGCGATTTCATCGAGGACAGCGCCAACACCGCGCCGATCGAAGCCGCCATGCAGGCCGGCCTGCGCGACGTGGTCAAGGACATCCTGGACAGCCTGACTCCGCGCGAGGCCAAGGTGCTGCGCATGCGCTTCGGTATCGAGATGTCCACCGATCACACGCTGGAAGAGGTTGGAAAGCAGTTCGACGTCACCCGCGAACGCATCCGGCAGATCGAAGCCAAGGCGCTGCGGAAATTGAAGCACCCCAGCCGCTCCGACAAACTGCGTAGCTTTATTGACACGATTTAGGGGAAAACCCCAGAGAATATTTGGACAGCCAGTAAACCGTTTGCTAAAGTGCGGCGTTGAGGTAGGACCCGATAGCCATTCTGGATAAGGGTATACAAGTCCTCTAGCCCAATATTCAAGGAAATCACATGAAACTCAAACTGACTCTGCTTGCCCTGATCGCAGGTGCCTCCATGGTTGCTCAAGCCCAGACGCCTGCCGCCGCTCCTGCTGCTTCCGGCGCCAAGGCTGCCGCGCCGACCCGCGCTGAAGTGAAGGCTGAAGCGACCGCCGCCAACAAGGCCGGCACGATCGACGCCTCCAACACCGCTGGCTCCAAGGTGGAAAAGCCCGTCAAGTCGGACAAGTCCCGCGCTGACGTGAAGAAGGACACCGCTGCTGCCAACAAGGGCGGCGCACTGGACAAGCCCGATGCCGACGGTTCTGGCAAGGTTGCCAAGCCCGTCAAGTCGGACAAGACCCGCGCTGAAGTGAAGGCAGAAACCGCCGACGCGAACAAGAAGGGCGCGATCGAGAAGAACCCCGGTCAGCCGAAGAACTAATTCCTGACACCCGTCAGTGAATCCGCAAGGGGCCCCATCGGGCCCCTTGTTCTTTTTGGCGGCGCAGTCAACGCTACCGTGGGCAAGTGGGAATTCCCTGGCGGACCCTCGCAGGTGACTCCAGTAGGGTGCGCCGCCTGACTATCGCAAAGGTGACACGCGATGGCGGCAAGCTCTCAGATGATTTTCGCCGATGCCCTGCCGAAAACTCCGGCCAAACCCGCGAGAACCCCATGAGCAACGCCACTCTTTCTGCCTTCACATCCCTGCGCACCTTGCTGTCGCTGGCCCTCGCCAGCAATCTCCTGCTCGGCTGCGCCAGTGCCCCACAGGTTGAAATCCCGACTTCGGTGCCGGAGATCAGGCCTGGCATCCTGACCGGCTACCTGCCCCGCAACGCCTTGCCCGACAGCCTGGCCCTGCTGCCGCCACCGCCCGCGCCAGGCTCGGCCGCCCAGGCGGCCGATGAAGCGGCCTTCCTGGCCACGGTGCCCTTGCGCGGCACGCCACGCTGGGCGCTGGCCGCTCGCGATGCGAACCTGGTCTTTCCCAAGGCGGCTGACGCCTTTTCCTGCACCCTGGATGCGCCGATCGGCCCTGACACCACGCCCAACCTCTACATGCTGCTGCGTCGCAGCCTGACCGACGCCGGCCTGGCGACCTACGGAGCCAAGGACCACTACAAGCGCACCCGCCCCTTCGTCGCCAACAAGGCACCAAGCTGCACACCCGCCGAAGAAGCCATGCTGGCCAAGGACGGCTCCTACCCTTCGGGGCACGCATCGCTGGGCTGGGCCTGGGGCCTGATCCTGGCCGAGATGGCGCCGGAGCGTGCCAACGCGCTGGTGGCCCGCGGCCAGGCCTTTGGCCAGAGCCGCGTGATCTGTGGTGTGCACTGGCAGAGCGATGTCACCCAGGGTCGGATCATCGGTGCCGCCACCGTCGCCCGCCTGCATGCCGATCCGGTCTTTCGGGCGCAATTCGATGCCGCTCGGCAGGAACTCGCCGTCGTGCGGGCCAAGGGCCTGAAACCGGCCGGCGACTGCGCGGCCGAGGCCGCCGCCCTGAAACCCTGACCCCGCCTTCCCGTCCGCAGCCCGCGCAAGCCAGGCGCTGAGGGCGCGACGGCGCTGGACCACGGCGTGCGCAGTTCCTCCCAGGTTGGACGCGCCGAAGCCCGGGGTTTACACTGGCCTTCACACCCGCGAAGCCGGAGCCCCGGGTTGCAGCGATTCAACCAACCTGAGATACGCCGTCGATGAACTCCCCCAGGCCCAACAAACCATTCGCGATGATCCGCGAATTTCATCTGGCCGACTGGTTCACTCTGGCCAATGCCGTCTGCGGAACCGGGGCCCTGTTCTCGGTCATGACGTACCTGCAGACCTGGGATCTGCGCCACATCCAGTTCGCATGCGCCCTGGTGCTGTTTGCCCTGATTTTCGACGTGCTCGACGGCCGCATTGCGCGCTGGCGGCAGGTGTCTTCGGCGCTCGGACGGGAACTCGACTCGCTCGCCGACGTGATCTCGTTCGGCGTGGCGCCGGCCATGATCGCCTATGGCTGCGGCATGCAAGGCGCCTTTGACCGGATCATCCTGGTGTATTTCGTCGCCTGCGGCGTCTCCCGCCTGGCCCGCTACAACGTGACCGCGGAAGAGCTCTCCGGCGGAACCGGCAAGGTGAAGTATTTTGAGGGGACGCCGATACCGACGTCGATCTTTCTGGTGGCCTTGTTGTCGCTGGCCGCCTGGAACGGCTCGATTGGTCCGAACCTCTGGTTTGGCGAGGTCTGGATCGCCGGTTTCCGGCTCCACCCTCTGGTGCTGGTCTTTGCGCTGTCGGGATCGCTGATGATCAGCCGCATCCGCATCCCCAAGCTGTAAGCGGAAGGCGGCCGGCAGAACCCCACCCGCCGCCCTCACCGACCGGATCAGTTCAGGTCGTCATCTTTCCAGAACTTGCTGCCTTCGGCGGCGATGCCGACCTTGATGCCGTTCTTGGTGAGGGTATAGCTCAGTGCACCCGTTTGCTGGCCGGCAGCAGCACCTGCCGAAGAACCACCGGCGCCGGCCTGGACCGATCCCCCGATGCCACCCACCCAGCCTTTGGCGATGAAATCCGCCAGACCCTGGGCGGTGTTGAAGATGATCAGGGTTTCGGACCCGGAAAGGCCGATCTGGACGCCGGCGCTGGCCTGGGCCATGGACATGAACACGTTCTTCTTCGTCTTGTTGTCGTGGGCCACACCTTTGCCGCCGGCACCGCCGACCAGGAAGCTGATGCCCGCCGTGCTGAACACCGCATAACCGGGCGCCTTGCCAACAGCTGCCTTCAGGGCAGGGTCTTCCTTGTAGAACTTTTCCAGCGAGGCCTGCGTGGCCTTCAGGACTTCAGCCTGTTTTGCCGCCTTGTCACCTTGAGCAAAGGAATTGCCGCTGAGCAGCGACAGGATGACAGCCGCAGCGGCGAAAAATTGGTGGAGTTTCATGAAAGTCTTTCAGTAGTTTCGACATTGGATCGCACTGCATCGGCCGGATTGCCCGATCACGCGACCCTTGGAGTTTACGGGCTCCCCTGCCGCTGTCAAATCCGCGCCTCCACGACGGCGACACGCTATCCTTGGACCCATCCCGGCGCCATCACCGAGCCTCAGATTGCGCATTAGATCCACCGACTGCTGCCCAGCATGCACCCAACTCTGTACCGCCCCGCCCTTGTTTTGACCACCGCTCTGGCGGCCAGTCTGCACCTGCTCGGATGTGCGTCCGGCAACGCGGCCGACGCACCGCCCTTGCGTCTCGACGCAAGCAGCTGGGTCGTGGCTGCCCTGCGCGGGAGCGCGCTGGTCACCGGCCAGACCGTGACCCTGCGCTTCGAACAGGGCCGGGTCACAGGGTCCGACGGCTGTAACCGGTACAGCGCCGCTTACCGGCAGGACGGCCCGGCGGATCTCAGCATCGACCCGTCGACCCATATATCGACCCAGATGGCCTGCCCGCCGCCGGTCGAACAGATCGCCAGTTCCTACCGCCTGGCGCTGGCGCAAACCCGGAACGTCCGACTGGATGCCGGCCGCCTCGTGCTGCTCGATGGCAACGGCCAGAATCTGGCCACTTTGGAGGCACAGGCCACCGGCCTTGCCGGCAGCCAGTGGCAGGTGACGGCTGTCAACAATGGCCGCCAGGCCGTGGTCAGCGTTGCGCCGGGCTCCGAACTGCGTCTGCGGTTCGGAGCCGACGGCGCGGTCAGTGGTTCGGCCGGGTGCAACAGCTTTTCCGGCTCGTACCAGACCCACGGCGCCTCCGTCACCTTCGGTCCGGTCGCCACCACCCGCAGGATGTGCAACACGCCGGCGGGAGTGATGGAGCAGGAAGGCCAGTTCCTGAAGGCCCTGCAAAGCGCGACGGCATGGCGCCGCGAAGGTGACCGGCTGGAATTGCGCACCGCAACGGGCGCCCTGGCCTTGAGCCTGCAGGCCCTGGAGGAAGGCCGGTGACGAACGGCCAGGCGCGGAGCGGGACCCTGGCAATTGCGACTACCATTGTCGGCCTTGCTGTCCATCCCGTCTCGGGGACCAGAAAGGTGATCCACCGATGATTCGCAACGCATCAAGCGCCTGCACCGTCACCGCCCGCCTGGCGGGCATGGCGGTGGCCTTTGCCGTTGCCGTCGGGCTGCTCGGCGCTTCCTTGCCGGCACGCAGCCAGGGCAGTGGGATGCCCACACTGCCCGGCCTGTCCAAACTGGCAAATTCAGGACCGCCCGGCATTGCGGCTTCCGCGGCAGGCACAGCCACTTCGTCGTTGAACCCTGACAAGGAGCGCGAACGCCTCAACAGCGAGCTCGTTGAGGTGCGTGGCTGGAACGATCAATTGAGCGACGGCGACACACCGGCCGCCGTGCCAGTCGGGATCTCCAAGGACGAGATCGCCCAGGCGGTGCGCAAGCTGACCCAATGGGCCATTGCGAACGAAGGCAGCCTGCGCGCCCTGGCTGGCATCCAAACCGCGCGCGCCGAGCTGGCCGCCATCCACGCCTTGGAGAGCGCCTGGAGTGGGCCCGGCGGCAAGCCGCCCTATTCGATCCTGATGGTCGACGACTGGGCTCGGGATGCGGAGTCCCGGCGCATCAAGATCGCGTCGATGGAAGCCACCAACCGCATGGGCGAGCGTGAACTGGTGCGCCTGGGCGAGGCATCCAAACAGGCGGGCAGCGCAGTGCGGCGCCTGGAAGAAGCGGCCCGAACCGCCAAGGTGCCGGACCAGGCGGCAGCCGCCTGGCGGGTCAAGGCCGCCCAATGGACGGAAAAGGCCGAGGGCGCCACCCTGGCCGCGATAGCCAATGACCGGCAATGGACCACGGACAAGATTGCCGTCGAGCAGGCGCAACTGGGGCTGTTGACGCGCAAGCTGGGTGCCGTGGCGGGTCAGGTGAGCTTCACCACCGAAGACCTGGAACAGATTCGCCGCATCGAGCAGACCCGCAGGGCCCACCTGGAAAAGGAAAGCGTCCAGGCCACGGCGGCCGTGCAGCAGCGCACCCGCGAATTCGAAGCCGCCACCTTGGCGCTGCAGAAGCTGCGCGAGGCGCAGCCGGCCGCTACACAGGAGGCGCTGGATGTGGCCGAGGCCCGCCAGCGCGCGGCCCGCACCGCGCTGGACACCAGCCGGCGCGACATCGAGATGCTGGCCAATCTCGAATCGTTGACGACAGCCTCAGTGGGATTGTGGAAATTGCGCTTCGATGCGCTCAATGCCACCGACGCCGATCGCCGTCGGGAGGCCACGGCGGCACTGCGCAAAGGCCTCGAGGACACGCGGGTCTGGAAGACCTATGCCAGCGGGCAGATCGCGGTGGTCCAGTCGGAACTGGGCGAGCAGGCCATCCGGCGGGAACGACTCGGCCAGTCGCCTGAAGTTGTCCGGTACGAAGCCGCCGCGACCGACTCACTGAACCAGCGCGCCCTTCGCATGCAGCAACTGGAAGACGAGATCGACCGCGTCGACCGCGCACTGCGCCGCTGGGTCGATGAGATCGGTGGCACGGTACGCGAACTCCCATGGAGCGAACGCGCCGCACTGGCCTGGAGCCAGATCCGCAGTGCCGCCCGTTCGGTCTGGCAGTTCGAGCTGTTCTCGGTCGAGGACACGGTGGAGCTGCAGGGGCAGAAAGTCAGCGTCTCGCGCGGTGTGACCGTGGGCAAGAGCGTGGGCGCGGCTCTGTTGTTCATCTTCGGATACCTGATTGCGGGACGGCTGGCGCGTCGGCTGGAACGCGCACTGACCGGTCACTTCGGCGTGGATCCCGCGCAGGCGCGCACCGTGCGCCGCTGGTCGCTGACCCTGGTGGGCTTCATCCTGCTGGTGCTGACGCTCAACCTGGCGCAGATCCCGTTGACCGTCTTCGCCTTCATGGGCGGTGCGCTGGCCATCGGCGTCGGCTTCGGCACGCAGACCATCATCAAGAACTTCATCAGCGGCCTGATCCTGTTGATGGAACGCCAGATCCGGGTCGGCGACATCGTCGACATCGATGGCACCACCGGCACGGTCACCGAAGTCAACCTGCGCTCGTCCACCATCAAAAGCTTTGACGGCGTCGCCGCGATCGTGCCGAACTCAACCTTGCTCGAAGGCAAGGTGACCAACTGGACGATGAGCGACCCGAAGGTGCGGCGCATCGTTCGCGTCGGCGTCGCCTATGGTTCCCCCACGGACGAGGTGGCGCGGCGCATGCTGGAGTGCGCGCAGCGGCACGGGCTGGTCGTGAAGAGTCCGGAGCCGCAGGTGATGTTCGAGGACTTCGGCGACAGCAACCTGGTCTTCGGGCTGTATTTCTGGATCGACGTGCAAGCCGGAACCAGCGGACAGGTGGTCATGAGCGACCTGCGCTTCATGATCGAGAAGAGTTTTGCCGAAGGCGGCATCTCGATGGCCTTCCCGCAGCGCGATGTGCATCTCGACGCCACGCGCCCGCTGCAGGTTGAACTGACTCGCCGCGCCGCGGACCACCCCGCTGACGCCAGCTAAGCCGCGAACGTTCATCCCGCCGCCCTTGCAGCGTGAACGCGAGTGGCCCTCGCAACGGGTGTGCAAACGCACAGACACCGCACCCCATGGCGGCTAGTCTTGCCGTGCAGTTCAACAATCAATGCGCCACTTCCGGCACCCCCGCCGGATGCCCGTGCCCGGACGCTGCGCCCCACCCGGAACAAGGAAACCCCAGCCATGGCATTCGACTACGAGGACATTGACGGTTCGCTTCAACACGTCGTCAGCGAGCTGACGCGACTGGATGCCGGAGACGGCCAAGCCATCGACTTCATCACCCGCAAGGATGTGAATGCGTTCTGCACCCTGCTGGGTTTCAAGGGCTGGGCCGGTCTGGACATGGAGGCCATTGTCGAGACCAGCGTCCCCGACTACGGCCCAAAAGTCGTGAACGCCGAACAGGCGCAGAAGATCCTTCAGATCCTCAAGACTGAGCTCGCCCGGCCCAACGGCCTGTTCAAGACCGTCAACCGGAACATCCTGAACGACTTCCTGCCGGCGGACTCGGCCCCTTTCAACGACGCGCCCTGCCTGGGCCACTTCTGGGAGTTCCAGTACGCGCTGGCCGTGGAACTGGAACACGGCAAGACGCGCGGCACCAACGTGACGAACAACCACCCAGTGCTCACCGGCATGGTCGCCATGGCGCATCTGACCGAAGACACGCTCTACTACGCCCGCCTGTGGGTCATGGAAGGCGAAGGCGAGTGTTTCAACGCCCTGCGCGAAGGCAAATCCAGCGACGCAAAGCTGGCGGAACTGCTGCGCGGCCTGGTCCGTGCGAAGGCCTATCTGGCGAAGAGGATGGTCGAGAAGGCGTCCGACCTCTTGCTGCCCGCTTGAAGGCGTTCAAAACTTGATTTTCGAATCAAAATGGCACCAGCCCAGCGTCGAACGGTCATAGTTAGCTATATTTTATATAGCTAAGAAATCTGCTGGCCAGGGTGTTTCAGGGCGGGTCCGAGCTTCAGCCCTTCTTCGCCACCAGCGTCAGGATGTCGTAGCTGGCCACCAGCTCGCCGTGCTGGTTCTTCACTTCCACGTCCCAGGCCACCACGCCCTGGCCATTGCCGTTGGCGTCTTTCTTGTTGCGGTCGATCTTGCGCTTGCAGGTCAGGCGAACCTGGATGCTGTCGCCGATGGCCACGGGTTTCGCGAAGCGCAGCGTGTCCAGGCCGTAGTTGGCCAACACCGGGCCGGTCCGCGGGACTCTTGGCGCCAGAATTTGAATGAAATCAGCCTTTCCCCAGCTTCAGTTGGTTGTTGTGTGCTAGTAAAAGCGATATGTCTGCTACCCAAAATGGGGTGGCAATTGCTTGCGGGGAAGAAGAGGTCCGTCAAGAATGCGCGACCGCGCACACGCCCCAGGCGGGATACCGGATCGGGCTTGCCCGCAGGCGATCGGGTGAAGACCGTTCACGGGGCCGAATGGATGCAGGGCCAAACAATGCAGGACAGCAAATTCATACGCACAGGTTGGCTCCGGACTTCCGGGGCCTCGGGACGGCATGCCGGGTGGTCGTTGCTTGGGTGGGTTCTGGTCGTATTCGTGGGTCTGATGGGTTTGTCCACTCCAGGTGCGTGGGCCAAAGACGCGCAATTGACGACGGCGGACCTGGTCTACATGAACCGCCTGGTCTATACGATGCGGGCCACCATCGGTGGCGCGCCTCCGCCCAGCGCGCCGACCGGGCGCTGGGCCGGTTGCAGGCGCTTGAGGATGGCAACGGGCGCTGTTGGTCGATCCGGTTCCGTTCACCTGGAATGGCGAGCCGGCCGTCACCTTGCGGCTGGGGGATTATTCGGTCCTGACGGTCTTTCCCGGCGATATCGACCCGGACACGGGCCTGACCCTGCAGGAACTCGCCGAGCGCACGCGGATGCTGCTGCAGGATGCGCTGCGCGCCCGCCTCGCCCTCGACGAAACACGACTGTTCTGGATCGGCATCGGCTGGTCTGCCCTTGGGCTGGCCGCTCTGTTGCTCGCGATCTGGGTGACTCTGCGCGCCAGGAGGCTTTTGATCGCACGTATGCAGGCGATGGTGGCCAACCAGGCGTCGACGCACCGGATTTTCGGGATTGATTGGTCCGACTACGCGCTGAGCGCGCTGGTGCCGCTGACCATGGCCCTGACCCTGTGTTTTGTGGGGGGGCTGATCTATGTCTGGCTGGGTTGGGTGTTCAATCAGTTCCTCGCGACGCAGCCCCTGGCCGCAGACATGGGGCAGTTCATTCTCGATGTGGTGCGGGACGGCCTGCAGTCGTTCTGGAAGGCAGTGCCCAGTCTGGTCATTCTCGTGCTGATCGCAAGTGTGGCACGTGGCGTCACGTGGATGCTCTCCAGCGTGTTCGACGGCGTTGAACGCGGGCGGTTTTCCATCCCCGGGGTGCATGCCGACACCGTGGGCGCAACCCGGCGCCTGGCCACCGCGATGGTTTGGACGGTTGCATTTGCTTCGATGTATCCCTACATCCCCGGATCGCAAAGCGAGGTGTTCCGCGTGCTGTCTGTGCTGATCGGCTTTGTCCTGACGCTGGGCTCGGCGGGCGTTGCGGCCCAGGTGATGAGCGGCGTGGTGCTGGTCTACTCACGGGCCTTGCGGGTAGGTGATTTCGTGCGCATTGGCGAGGTGGAAGGCTTTGTCATCGAGATGGGAGCCCTGTCGCTCAAGTTGGTGAATCACCGTGGCGATGTATTGACCGTGCCGAACAATGCCGTGCTGTCCGGGCACGTGCACAACTTCAGCAAGCGCCTGGGCACGGGCGTCTGCGAGGTGGGTGTCACGCTGACCATTGGCTACGACGCCCCCTGGCGCCAGGTGTATGCCTTGCTGCAAGGCGCTGCGCAGGCCGCACCGGGCGTGCGCGCCCATCCGAAGCCTTTTGTGCTGCAGCGCAAGCTCAACGATTTTTATGTGGAGTACGAACTGATCGTGCAGTTCGAGGATCCGCGGCGCCGGGCCCAGGTGCTGTCGAGCCTGCACGAGGCGATTCAGGACGCCTTCAACGCGGCGGGCGTGCAGATCATGTCGCCCCATTTTCAGATGCAGCCGGCGCAGCCGGTGACCGTGCCGACGGGCCCCTGGTTTCCCCGCGAGGAGCGGGCGCGCGCTCGAGCCGGGATCGGCGACACACCAGGGTCCTGAGCGGAAATTTATGAATAAAAACAGCCCTATCCCATCGTCAAATGGTCATTGATTGCTATTGAAAAAGAAGTGTTTCGGTTACGGTCGGACAACCCAGATTGGGCATATCGGTGCGGCGCGGCGGCCGTTGGCGGACGGTTCCAGCTTTAAGCTGCCACGTTGTCCCCGATGCAGCCCGAACCCGAACCTGACCATGAAGCTTCCACACCCTCGAATCGCCCCGTGCCTGGCGGCCTGGCTGTTGGCCGCCTTGGGCGCGGGCGCCCAGCCAGCGCCCGCCCCCGGCACCGTGGGAGTGGCGTTCGGGTGATCTCGCGCTTCGCGGCAACCTGCAGGCACAGGCGTGGTCGTATTCGATGCGGGGGGCGTGGTGGAACTTGGCCGCGGCGTCCGCCCCGACCTTTGATCCCGATCGCAGCTTCGGCGAACTCTGGCTGAACCCGATGCTCAGCGGCACCTATGCGCTGGGCGGCGGGGGCGAGGCCTACGGGGGTCTGTCGGTGGGCTTTTCGAAAACCCTGTCCAGCGACGTCTTTGACTACCGCAACGCCGGCGCGGTGCTTCTCGAGAACGCGTTCGTCGGCGTGCGCGGCAAGACCGGTGAGGGCCTGGGCTACGACGTCTCGGTGGGCCGGCAGTTGTTCACGCTCGGCACTGGCATGCTGCTGACGGCTGGCACGATCAATGGATACGACTGGGGCGCCGGGGCCTCGACACCGCGCAAGTCATGGGCGCGCACCGCGATCGGCCGGCTCAGCCAGGGCGAATTCACAGGGCAGGCCTTCGTGCTGGAGCCCTCCGAGGTGCCGCAGGCGTACACGGATACGCGGCTGCAAGGCGTATCGCTGGAGTGGGCGCGCGCCAAGGTGGGCAAGGCCGGGCTGGCCTGGATCACGGCGCCCAAGTCCAGCGCGGTGTATCCGGGCGACCTGGCGCCGCTGGCGTTCATCGAGAACGGCCGCGAGGGCCTGAAGACCTGGCACGGCTGGCTCGATGCGGTGCGCCTGCTGCCGGCGGCGCCCACGCTCGGCGTGCGCGCGGAGTTTGCGCAGCAGCGCAATACGATCACGCGGGTGGGCGGGCAGCGCGATGCGATGAAGGCGCAGGCCTGGCTGCTGGGCGCCAGCTACTGGGCCCAGACCTGGTGGCTCGCGCCGCGGTTTTCGTTTCATGTCGCGCGCTTCTCGGGCGACAAGCCCGACACCGCCACCTTCGAGCGCTTCGACCCCCTGTACTGGGGCAACGGCCTGGACAACTGGTGGTTCGGCGCCAATGGGGCCTATGCCCTGATCAATTCCAACGTACGCGCGCAGCGCTTCATCGTGGACGCCTATGCCTCCCAACGGGACATCCTGCAGTTCCAGTTCGTGCGCGCTTCGGCCGACCAGCTCAACAGCGCCGTCCAGTTCGGCCAGGGCGTGCGCTTCGACGGCGGCGACCTGCTGGTGGGCGTGCCGACGGCGCACCTGTCCGACGAGTACTACCTGCAATACGCCCGGGTGATTTCCCCCGCGCTGGTGGCAATCGCCTATGTGTCGCGCAGCGTGCCCGGAGCCGGCGTGAAGGCGATCGCAACGCAGCCCACGCGGCCCTGGACCACCCTGGGCCTCGGGCTGACGGCGAACTTCTGAGGCGCGGCCCCAGCGGCGTTTTCACGGGCGTTGCTTTGACCGCACCCTTGCAGCAGCTCATATTTTTTGAGGAGAAACCATGCGCACCCTGTTTCACTGGCTGAAAGCCGGAATCGTTGCCCTGATCATGGGCGGCGTGCTGGCCGGGCCTGTCGCTGCGCAGCCGGCGAAGCGGCCCAACATCCTGGTCATCATGCCCGACGACGTGGGCATGACCAACGTCGGCGCCTACAGCCACGGGATGATGGTGCCCACGCCCAACATCGACCGCATCGCGCGCGAAGGCATGCTGTTCACCGATCACTACTCGCACCCGTCCTGCACGCCTGGGCGCGCCGCCTTTCTCACCGGGCAGCTGCCGATCCGCACCGGCCTGACCACCGTCGGCCTGCCCGGCTCGCCGGTGGGCCTGGATGCGCGCGACCCCACGCTGGCCGAGGTCCTGAAGACGCAGGGATACCGCACCGGCCAGTTCGGCAAGAACCATCTGGGCGACCGCAACAGCCACCTGCCGACGGTGCACGGCTTCGACGAGTTCTTCGGCAACCTGTACCACCTCAACACCGAGGAAGAACCCGAACTGCCCGAGTGGCCGAAGACGCCAGGCTTCGACCAGCGCTACCGGCCGCGCGGCGTGCTCGACTGCGTGGCCACCGCGGTGGCCGATGCGGCCGACGACGGTCGCTTCGGCCCGATGGGCAAGCAGCGCTGCAAGGACACCGGCCCCCTCACGCGCAAGCGCATGGAGACTGTGGACGAGGAATTCGGCGCCCGCACGCAGGACTTCATCCGCCGCGCGGTCAAGGACGGGCAGCCTTTCTTTGCCTGGCACAACCCGAGCCGGATGCACGTGTACACGCACCTGAAGCCTGCGTCGCGCTTTCTGGCGGCACCTTATTCGTCTTCGCTGGACATCTATGGCAGCGGCATGATGGAGCATGACGGCCATGTCGGCGAACTGCTGCGGCTGCTGGACGAGCTGAAAGTGGCCGACAACACCCTCGTGATCTACACCACCGACAACGGGCCGATGGTCTCCTGGTGGCCCGACGCCGGCGCCACGCCGTTCCGCAGCGAAAAGGCCACCACCTGGGAGGGCGGCGTGCGCGTGCCGATGCTGATCCGCTGGCCCGCGAAGATCGCCGCGGGCAAGGTGTCCAACGGCATCCAGACCCACGAGGACCTGTTCACCACGCTGGCGGCGGCCGGCGGCGCGGGCGACGTGGCCGCCAGGCTGCGCGACTTGCGCAAGGTGCACATCGACGGCGTGGACAACCTTGAGCACTGGATCGGCAACGCGCCTTCGAAGCGCAATGTCGTCTATTACTACAACGAGAGCGCGCTGACCGCGATCCGCATCGGCCCCTGGAAGTCACACCTGCAGGTGCGTGACGGATTTTTCGACTATCTCAAGCCGTCGAGCAAGGTCTTCAACCTTCGCATGGACCCGTTCGAACGCCACGACGGCCAGAAGGCCGACGAACTCGCGATGCTGCTGGGCGTGGCCTGGGGTGGGCAGGTGTACGACGCCATCGGCGCGCACATGGCCACGTTCAAGCAGTTTCCGCCCCGGCAGGCCGGCGGCTCGTTGAGCGCAACGACGAAGTAACGGCTGAAGGCCCTTGCGGCCAGCGCCGGGTTCGGATTCAGCTTGTCAGGAATCGTGGCCCGAAGTGGAGTGGGTGCGTAGGGAGAATGCGAAAGCTTGCGACAGGCCCCTGGCGACTGCCTAGAATCCTCTGCTGCCACCACGGAGGACTTATGGTCAAGGACAGTGTCGGATACCCGGTGAACCGGGCTCGCATCTCGGTGGCGCTCTCCGGCTTCACCGTGCCCCTGCTCAGTCGCATCTATCACGCGTTTGACGGGGATGTGGTGCAGGCCATCGTGCTGGGGGAAATCGCGCATCGCAACGTCGAGGCATGGCTTGCCAATCGCACCAACGTGGAGGATCCGCTGTACGACCAGGCGCAGCACCAGGCGTCGATGCGACCGTGCAACAGCCTGTCGATCGCCGACGCCAGCGGCATTCCGCGCGAGACCGTGCGGCGCAAGGTGGTCACGCTCATCGAGCGAGGGGCCATCTACCGGGACGCGCAGGGCTATCTGTATATCACCCCCAACGTCGGCGACAACTACGAGGACATGACGGCGGAGCTGGTGGAAAACCTGCTGAAAACCGCGCGCAGCCTGGAGGCGTTGCTCGCGAACCGACCCGTTCCCATCGGCCCGTTGCGGCTGGATTGAAGAAGCACGGGCGCACGCTGAGGGCTGCGCCTGCACGGCGGTGACACCCCGCTCAGTCAGGGCCCCGGCAGCCCCGACCCAGAATGGGCTGCTAGTGTTTGCCGGGTCGGTCGACTCCGTGAAGAATCACGTCTTTTCTCCGGAACCGGATCCTGCAAGGCAGTGAATCCCGGCCCGGATGCAGCCGGTCATGGCGTCGCTTGCCCCGGTTTGCTTCAACCACTGAAAAGGAGCTCTTACATGGATCGTCGTTCAACAGGGGCCGTGCCCGCAAACGATGCGGCCGCCGCGCCCGGTGCCGCATCCCCGCTGCCGTCCACCACCGGCTCCTTTGCCGGCGCCATTCCCATCGCACCGCTCGATCCGGCGTATTTCGTGCCGGGCCGTTTCAAGGGAAAGACGCTCGTGATCACCGGCTTCGCGCGAGGCATGGGCCGGGCCGCGGCGCTGCGCGCGGCGCGCGAAGGCGCCAACGTGGTGGGCATGGACTGGCTGCCCGATGAGGCCAAGCAGACCGCGGCCGAGATCGAGAAAGAAGGCGGCAAGATCGCCTGGCTGGTGGGCAACGTCAGCGAGACCGCCGACTGCGACCGTCTGGTGCAACTGGCCGTGGAGAAATTCGGTGGGGTGGACCTGGCCCTCAACAACGCCGGGGTGATGGACGGCGGGTATTCGGGGGACGCCCCCGACTACGCCAGCCAGAAACCCCTGGTGTTCGCGCCCATCGACCGCGCCACGGACGAGTACTGGGACAAGGTCTTCGCCACCAATGCCACCGGCGTCTTCAAGTCCATGCGGGCCGAGCTGCGCCAGATGGTGGTGCAGCGACGCGGCGGGGCGATTGTCAACGTCGCGTCCATCGCCGGCCTCACAGGCCTGGCCGGCAACCCCGCCTACGTGGCCAGCAAGCATGCGGTGAACGGGCTCACGGCCAACGCCGCGATCGACTACGCGCCGCATGGCATCCGCGTGAACTCGGTGAACATGGCGGCGACCGACACACCCATGGTGGCGCGCGCGGGTCAGCTGGTCGGCGAGATCATGCACGCCGAGCCTGGCGACAACATCGGCCTGATCAAGACGCAGTCGGTGCTCGCGTACGTCGATCCTGGACACCGACCGGCCACGGTCTGGGAGCAGGTGGCCGTGATGCTGTTCCTACTGTCGCCCGAGGCGTCCAACCTGACGGGCGCGCAGTACGCGACGGACGGCGGCTGGACGGCCTACTGAGCGTTTGGGTGCCTTGCCGAGAAGGCAGGTGACCGGGCGCAGGCTGTGAAATGCACGCACGGCCCGCGCTGGATCCTGATGGGTGCGCCGTGCCGGGTGCATTCGTCGGGTGCGCAAAACCCTTCGGCCCGTCAAGCGTGGTTGCACAGGGGATGGATCGTGCTCCAAAGGGGATCAGACAAGATTTGTGGGCAATTCCCCCCTTCTCACGGCAAGTTTCAACCAACTTAAATTCACCAAGGAACACGATGCAGATCCTGATTCAGACCGACACGCACATCGATGGCAACGAGGCTTTTTCCAGCTGGGCCAGCGGCGAGATTCAAGCCGACCTGGCGCGTTTTGGCGATCAGATCACGCGGGTACAGGCGCATTTCAGCGATGAAAATGCCGGCAAAAAAGACACGGACGACAGCATCCAGTGCACGCTGGAAGTGCGCCTGGAGGGGCGTCAGCCCATGGTCCTGAAACACAACGGAGTCAATTTGAAACAAGCCGTAGCGGGCGCTTCAGAGAAGATGGGACGATTGCTGGACAGCACGCTGGGCAAATCCGGCTCGATCTGAAAGTCGGTTTGAAGGGCACCCAAAATGGGCAGGCTGGGCGCCCGCTGCGGGTGTTGCACGGATACATTTTCAGCACGTGAGCCCAGCTGGGCGTTGACCGCACGGGATATGAATGGGAAGGCCATGAACAGCAGTTATTGGTTACGCCCTGGCGCCAGGGGTGCCGTGGCGATAGCCCTTGCCCTGGGCGCGGCTGCCGCCGATGCGCAGCCGCGCTACGACGGTGATCGCTATCGCCCCCGGTATGGCGACGCCGAAGACTGTCACTTTTTCGCCCAGGAACAGGCCTATCGGTACGCGCCGCCAGGCGCCGGAGGTCTGCGCAGTGCAGCCCGGGGCGCTGTGGGCGGTGCCGTATTCGGTGGCGTTGTGGGCGGGGGCCGAGCTGCCCGGCGCGGCGCCCTGGTCGGCGGCGCACTGGGCGCGGTTGCAAACGGCGCCCGCAACGAGGCTGATCGGGACTACGCCTACCGTCATGCCTATGACGACTGCATGCGTGGCTACCGTCGTTGAACCCATTCACTGGAGTCTGAAAGACATGATCTCAATCCCAAATTCAGCCCTCTGCGCCCTGGTCACCGCAGCCGCGCTCGTCACACCCCTGGCGCTGGCACAGGACAAGACCGCCGCTACTGCCGGGAATCAGAAGCAGGCCGGTATCGACGAAATCGACTGCCGCACCCTGTTGCGCCTCAGTGGCGAGGAGCGCAGCTACACCATCCTTTACCTGCACGGATACGTCAGTGGCAGGAAAGGCCAGACGCTGCTGCCTGCGCAGCAACTGGCCCTGGCCACCGACATCGTGATCGATCAATGCATCGACCGACCTTGGGACAAGCTTTTGCCAGTGTTTGAAAGAGTCCGCGCGAACTAACCGATCAACACCGGCTTTAAGGCACGGCCCTGGCGGCCGAATCGGGCGCAGCCGAAAGGCAGCACGTACACCCTGCGTGCTCCAGACGATCAGAAGAGATGTAGCGGCCATTCACGCTGAACCCGAAGGTGCGTGGGTGTCGAGCCGGGGCGCGACGCGTCGGCGCCGTAGCTCGGAAATTTCATCGATCTGCGCACCCTCGGTCAGTCGGATTGTCCGCGCCGAGGTGCAGCCCAATTTGGGCAGTATGCACGGCCGTTGCGCCTCGATAGCACCCACACGCGGCATAGAATTTCGAGTTCCCCTGCCGCTGCCGCTAACGACATCGCGCCCCATCCATCCGCAACCATCGCACCATCCCAGGAGTCATCCCCACATGCTTCACGTCGACATTCCATCGCGCGCCGATATCGAGCGCCTGAGCGCGATGCGCTCGCCCGCTTGCCTGTCGCTGTACCTGCCGACGACCCCCGTCACGCAGGATGCGCAGGCCGACCGGATCGCGTTCAAGAACCTCATTCGCGCCGGGCTCGACCAGCTCGCGTCGGGTGGCATCGACAAGCGCTCCACCAAGGCCATCGACGAGGCGCTGTCGGACCTGCTCGATGACGACGAATTCTGGCGTTTTCAGGCCAACAGCCTGGCGGTGTTCGCCACCGCCGAAGAGACGCTGACCTTCCGCCTTCCGAATGCGCTGGAGCCCGTCGTCGTGGCCAGCGACCGCTTCTTCATGAAGCCGCTGCTGCGAGCGATCACGGTGTCACAATCGGCCTTCGTGCTGGCGCTGTCCCAGAACGCGGTGCGTCTGGTCGAAGTTTCGGGCGACCTGCCGGCCGCCACGGTCAAGGTTGACGACATGCCCGTGGACGCGGCCAGCTCGGTCGGAAAGGCCTCCATCCAGGACCGTTCACCGAGCGGCCGCATCCATGGAGCCGAAGGGCAGAAGGTGCGCATGAGCCAATTCGCAAGGCGGGTCGATAACGCGCTGCGTGGCCTGCTGGCCGGCCGCGAGACGCCACTCATCCTGGCGGCGGCGCAGCCACTGGACGGCATCTTCCGCTCGGTGTGCAGCTATCCCCACCTGGTGTCCGAGACGATTGAGGGCAACCCCGAGACGACGAGCGATGCCGACCTCGCACAGGCTTCGCGCGCCATCCTCGACGGGCTCCACCGGGCCGAACTCGACGGCCTTCGCCACCAGTTTGAGACGCTGTCAGCACAGGGTCGCACCACGAGCGACATCGCCCAGGCGGCGCGCGCGGCAACATTCGGCGCAATTTCGGTGCTGATGGTCGACATCGACGAGATCGTGCCCGGGCGCGTCGACGACGAGGGCCGCGTCGAGTTCGAGCCGTCGGCGAGCGCCGCCAGCCATGGCGTCGTCGACCAGATCGCCAGCCGTGCGCTCGCCTCGGGCGCCCGTGTCCTCGGGGTGCGACGGGCCGACATCCCCGGTGGCGCAAGCCTTGCGGCCTTGCTGCGCTACGCGTTCTGATCAGCGGCACCTTGCGTGCCGGCCTGCTGAAGTCGCCCGGGGCTGGCTCGGGTCGCGGCGGGCCGCAACCACTCTAGTCAGAGGCGCACTCAGGTTCGAACGCGATCGCTGTCGGGTGCTTGAAGCAAGCTACTTCGACGCTGGCGAGATCGTGCAGAGCGTGCTCCCCGCGTGTGCCGGGCGATCAGAAGATGTAGCGGCCATTCAGGCTGAATCCGAAGGTGCGTGTGGTGTCGAGCCGGGGCGCGCCAATGCGGGCCGAGAGCGCCATGTTGTGCGTGAGCATCTGACCCACTTCGAGCTCGCAGTCGAGGAGGTCGTTGCGTGAGTTGTGGTCACGCGTGTATTTCAGATCGCCCAGCACCCACCAGCCCTTCGGCGAGGTGTAGGCCAACAGCATGCGCGGCTGGCTCATGTTGATGTCCGGGCGGGCGCTGTCGCCGCCCACGGAATACAGATGTTTGTACCCCATGTAGAGAAACGTCGTGGGCGTGAATGAATAGACGAAGCCCACCACGGGGTTGAGCTGCCACTTGCCCAGCCCGAGCGCGTCGTGCGAGGCGGTCGGTGCGACGGCTTCGGCGCCGAGGATGAGCGCCCCTTGCTCGAAATTGGTGACCTTGCGAATCCGAAACTGCACATCGCCGAGCCCCGCCTCGTTGAGCAGGGGCGATGAGTACTTCACCGTGGGCAATTCCAGGTTCACGCCCCAGTCGGCGTTCAAGGCCTGGTCGTATTTGAACGACAGGCTCTGAACCGAGGCATCGCCGGTCATGTTGTCGCGCTTGTAGATCAGGTCCACCTTGGAGATGTTGTCCTTTGGGTTGACGCCGCGCGCGATTTCCTCGTCGCGCGCCTGCGCCGGGAGAGCCAAACCGGCCAGCAGCAAGGCCGCGGTGGTGAACTGAAGCGAAGGATTTTTCAGGGTGGAATTCGTCATGGAGTGGACTTGAAGGGAAAGGGAACAGATCAGTTCGCGGGTATCAGGCGAGGCAGAGGGGCTTTGCCATCAAGCATCGATTTCGATGGTCCGTAGACCCGCAGCGTCATTGCGAAGGTGCCAGCCGGCGTGGGCAGCCAGTTGCGGGTGTCGGCCGGCGGGTTGTGCTGAAGCAGCAGTTCGATACTGCCGTCCGGCATGCGCTGCACGCCGTGCGTGCGGTCGCCGACGGAGTAGCGGCCGATGGGATTGGCGGCAAAGAACAAGCGACCTTCGGCATCCTTCTCGTACATCGAGATTGACCAGAAGCCCTTGGCAGCGATGGGGGGCACGATCAGTTTCCAGGGGCGCCGGCCGTCCAGTGGCGCGCCCGTCGCCGGGTCCTCTTCAAGGTTGAGATAGATGGCTTCGCGTGAGGGCAGTGCACTCAGGCCGCCGAATGCCACCGCGGCGCGCAGGCTGTGGTTCTGCCCGAAATCGCCCACGTCCGGTGACGGTACGCTCCAGCCGTCGACCTTTTTCGCCCCACGCTGCAGGCCCTCGCGAAGACCTTGATGCAGGGCCGGCAGCCGCGCGTGCCAGGCGGCCTGAACCGCAGCGCTGGTGCGGTTGAATGCAAAGGCGCCGCCGCCAACGCCCAGGTCTGCCCAATTTGAAAAGGCTGAAACCTCGGTCGCCGGCAAGGGGGTTGCGTGACAGCATCTCGTTCACCACCGCCAGGAAATTTTCGGGGTCGGTGCTGGTGCGCACCGGCACCCACTGCGGCAGGGTCTTCGCGGCCCGGTCCAGGGGTTCGACGCGCACGCCATCCTGGATCCGGTGCACCGCGTCAAGGTCCGCGGGGCCGTCGACGAGAAAGCGTCCGACCAGCTGGACATCGTTGCTCGGTGAGCGGATCACCCGTCCGCCTGGCAGCGGGCCCGCCCACTGCGGCCCCACCACCGTCACCTCGACCGGGCCTTCCCCGTCCTGCTGGCGCCCCAGAATGGCGAAGTTGTTGGTGAAAATGTCCAGCAGGGCCACCGACCAGTAGCGGCCGCCCTCGACGCGGGGCACCCGGATGCGCACCGGCGTGGCATGCAGGTCGAGCCAGGTGGCCGAGTACAGGGTGTCGTTGTTCGGCGTGGTCACATCGCGCGCCGTGTGGTCGATCAAGTTGCGCCGGTTGACCGGCGTTCCGTTGACCGGTGACGGCGCGGGATTCAGCGGGTTGACCATGGCATTGAAGCGTGCGCGCGCCATTTCATACAGGGGGAACGCGGCTTCAAAAGCCGCATCCACGCGCCGTTCGAGCGCGCCGGGGGCTTCGGCTTGTTGTGCCCAGGCCCCCGGCGGACAGGCGCCTGCGATCACGCCCACGAGTGCGATCCCGCGCATCGCACGGCCGAACTCCTTTTTCATGCTTTCACTCATCATCGTCTTCATGGATTGCCTTCCTGTCGGATCACCGGCGGCGCCTGCCAACGTCCTTGCCGGATCGCCTCGCCGGGCAGGTAGGTCCGGAAGGTCAAGCCGAAGGGGGTCGCCGGAACGGGCAGCCAGTTGGCCGCCTTGCCGGCGCCTGGTGACCGGTGCTGCACATAGAGCGTGATGCCGCCGTCGGCATCGCGCGCCAGCTCGGGCAGCGCCAGCGAACTGATCTTGTAGCGGTCGAGTGCGTTGGCGTACACGAAGCGGTCGGCGGTGTAGGCCGTGATGGACCAGAACGCGCCCACGGGAGGCAGCCCGTCCGGGGCGAAGCGGATGCGGTATCGGTATTGACCTTCGAAGGGTCGCCCTGAGGAATCGGCCTGATAGCCGACACCGAGGTATTCGTCGGCCGAGTTGCCGTAGATGCCGATCATGGCCGCCACGGCGCGCGTCAGGTAGTCGTCCTTCAGGAATTCCCGGCTGCCGAACAATTCCGCGGAAGACCGGATGTTCCGCGAGCGCTCGACCATGTCCTGCATGGCGGCCTTCATGCCCTGGATCATTGCCGCCTCGACCCGTGGGTCAGCGACCTTGAAGGCTTGGCCAGGAACGACGCCGATCTGCTCGAACCGCTGGCGCAGCGCGACCTCGCCGGGCAGGGCCGGCATGGTCTGCAGCATCCAGTTCAGGACGTCGAAAAAACGCAGGGACGTCGGCTCCTTGCGCACATCGAGCGGCGCCACCGGTGTCAGCGCGGGGGCGGGGGCTAGGGCCGGCGCTGGCTGGCCCAGGTAGGCCGACAGCGTGCGGACCTTGAATTCATCCTGCAGCGCCTGGACCCGACGCAGATCATCGGGGCCGAGAATCTGGGTGCGGTAGAACGCCAGCGCAAGCTCCGTGGGCGACCGGAAGACCTTCTTGATCCCGGCGGGCGCAACGCCCTGCCACGCCGGGCCGACGATCATGAAATCGCCGCCGGCATGGCCGTTGGTGCGCGGCGTGACGTAGCCAATGATGTAGGTGTAACTGTCGATCAGCTGCAGCGACACATAGCGCTGCTTCTCGAATTCGGGCAGCGACAGCACGATGGGTTCGGCCCGCAGGTCGAGCCAGGCGTAGGAATACGGGGTGTCCACATTGGGCGCCACGATGGCCTTGTCGGCCGGGCCTGCCACATTGCGTGCATGGCTGATGGCGTTGAGTGGCGCCTTGAATTCAGGTGAACGCGGGTCTAGCGCGTAGTTGTACAGAACGTTGTAGTTGTCCACCATGGGGTAGCCCCAGATGAACGCGGCCTTCGCGGTGTCGGCGATTTCCGCTTCGCTGAGCGGGCTTGCCAGCGCGCCGCCCAGGCTGGCCAGGCATGCGTAAAAAAAGGCCATGGCCAGGCATGCCCGCGAGCGGATCGAGACTGCGAAGGAGGGCATGGGCAGAGCGGACTCGCCTCAAAAAGATGGTGTACTGATCCTACAAGCCGAGCCTGTGAAATTGAGCTTTTGTGCGGCCCGATGTGCCCAAAGTGGGCACGACACGCGGTCAGTTGCGGGGGGCAATGCGGCCGGCCCATGACCCGTCTGCGGTTGGCATGGAGCGCCGCCAGCTTGTCTTCATGAGCGCGCGCAACCCGACGCCCTCGGAAGTCTCGATGACCGTCCGGCCCGCACTGTCATCCCCATGTCGAACAACTGCGCCCCCAAACGTCAACGCCTATGACAGTCGCCTCAAGCAATGGATGCACCGCTGCCACGCGGTGGCCACCAAGTACAGTGAGAACTACCTCGGCTGCCGCCGCATGATCGAGCGGTACCGTCAGAACATCTCGCCGGCGGCTTGCTTGCACGAAGCAGTGGGCAGATGGCAGCCGCAATAGCCAATGCAGACATAGCCTTCTTCTGTCTTCTACCCATCGCCGATCGGTGATGGATAGCTATTAGAACAAGAGTATCCGCAGCGAAAACTACTTGGCCTCGCTGCCCTTGATGTTGCCTATGACGCCGCCGGCCACCGCACCGATGGCCGCGCCGGTCCAGCCGCTGCCGCCCGAGATTGCGGCAATGCCAGCGCCCGCTGCGGCGCCGATTGCGGCGCCGCTGACCGTGCCCTGCTGTTGCGGGGTCATGTTGGTGCAACCGATGAGCCCGGCGGCAGCCAGGATGAGCGCAAGTCCTGTGTTCTTTTTCATGGTGGAGTTCCTTTACTTGCTCTGCTTCAGTCCGGGAGCGACCAACTCAAACCAGATGGTTTCAACGACGGTCTGCTGCATGCGGCCGGGGTTCTTTGCGTACCAGGCGTCCACCTTGGCGATCGCGCCGTCCAGGGTATGGCCCTTCAAGCCCTTGGCGAACCGCGGCACGACGGTCTGCGATTCAGGGGGGTATTTCCGGCCTGATAGGCGATTTCCACCTGCAGCATGTTGGTCATTCCGACCAGGTAGGCCTTCTTGTTCTGTTCGGTGGACTTGGTCCAATGCTCGCCGGTGATCAGGGGAATGTCCTGCGCCTGGGCTGCGCCGCCGGCCAGCGCGGCCACAGTGCATGCCGCCAACAGCGTTGCGCGCCAACTGAATTTCAAAGATAGGTTCATCACCGGCTCCATCTGAGTGAATGTGAGCCCAATTCTATGGAGTGCCGCAGGGTCGCCGGATGTCGTGGTACCCGTTTTGGGCCAGGCGGTGCGCTTGATCCGACCACGGGGTCCGGTCGGTCGCAGTACCATGGCCGCGTCACAACCCAAAGGGAGAACGAAGATGGCATTGAGGGCTCATCGGTCGCTGCTGGTGGCGGCGCTTCTCAGTGGGGTTGCGTCGGCAGGTGCACAGCCGATCTCGGCCTACCGCGGGCCCTGCGATGCTTCGGCGGCGGTGGCGCTGGATGCCGATCACTTTGTTGTCGGGGAGGACGAACGCAACGCGTTGCATGTCTATCGGCGCGGGCAGGACCAGGCGGTAGGGACCGTGCCGCTGTCCAGGTTTCTTGGCACCCGCGCGGATGGCGAGTCCGACATCGAAGGGGCTGCCCTGATCGGTTCCCGGATCTACTGGATCACCTCGCATGGCCGTGACAGCCACGGAAAGTCGTTTCAGAGCCGACGCCGAATCTTCGCCACCGACATCGTGCCCGGCAGCTCGCCCACGGTCACGCCGGTCGGATCTCCCTACGCCGGGCTTTTGCGCGACATCAAGGATGCGCCCGAGCTCAAGCCTTATCGCCTGGGCAAGGCGGCGAAGCGGGCTGCCGAGGCCGAAGGCGGGTTCAACATCGAGGGCCTGGCGGCCACGCCGGACGGGCAACTGCTGATCGGCCTGCGCAATCCAGTGCCCCAGGGGCGCGCGCTGCTCATCCCGCTGCGCAATCCCGCCGGCGTGGTCCAGGGCGAGCGGGCGCGCCTGGGCTCACCGATCGAACTCGATCTGGGGCAGCGCGGCATCCGCAGCATCGATCTCGTCGGTTCCAGCTACCTCATTTCGGCCGGGCCACCGGCCGATGTCGGAACGTTCGCGGTTTACCGCTGGTCAGGCCGCACGGGGGAGGCAGCCGTAACCATCAACGGCGTCGACCTGAAGGATTTGCGACCCGAAGCACTGTTTGCCATCCCGCAGACGGCCAGCGTGCAATTGCTCAGTGACGACGGCGGTCTGCAGGTCGAAGGGGTCGAATGCAAGAAACTGTCGCCCGCGCGGCAAACCTTTCGCAGCCTGACCTTCACACCGTAGACCGTGCGCAGGCGGGCGGCGGGGTCCTTACGCCTGCCAGCCTCAATAGCCGCTTTCGCGCATGCCAATGCCGAGTTCCACCTCCACGCTGCGGGCTTCGTCATAGGTCAGCGGGTTGTACAGCGCATAGAGCGGCGGCAACAACCGCAAGCCGAACTCCTGCACAAACCGGTTCGACTGGATTCCGGCCCTGTGCTTGTCAAACCGTACGTCGGGGTCAAGGCCCGTTATGCCGACGCAGATGCGAGGCTTCCCGTGGACGTAGCCGGGGTTGGACCGGAGAAAGCGGGCGTTGCGTTGCACGTCGCGGGACTGTCAGATCCCAAATTTTTTGGCCTTTTTGGGACTATCCCAGCGTCGAACGGTCATAGTTAGCTATATTTTATATAGCTGAAAAACCTGCTGGCCGGGATGTTTCAGGGCGGGTTCGGGCTTCAGCCCTTCTTCGCCACCAGCGTCAGGATGTCGTAGCTGGCCACCAGCTCGCCGTGCTGGTTCTTCACTTCCACATCCCAGGCCACCACGCCCTGGCCGTTGCCGTTGGCGTCTTTCTTGTTGCGGTCGATCTTGCGCTTGCAGGTCAGGCGCACCTGGATGCTGTCGCCGATGGCCACCGGCTTGACGAAGCGCAGCGTGTCCAGCCCGTAGTTGGCCAGCACAGGGCCGGGCTCGGCCACGACGAACAGGCCGGCCGCATCCGACAGCACCAGGTAGCCGTGCGCAATGCGCTGGCCGAAGGGTGAGGCCTTGGCGGCTTCGTCGTCAAAGTGCATGTAGAACATGTCGCCGGTCAGGTGGCCGAAGGCGTGCACATCTTCGTCGCGGATCACGCGGCTGGCGGTCAGCAGCGACTCGCCGATCTGGATCTCCTCGAAGTGGCGGCGGAAGGGGTGCACGCCAGTCTCGGTGACCTTGCCACCGCGCACGTATTCGCGCGTCACGGCCGTGAGCATGGTGGGCGAGCCCTGCACGGCCGCGCGCTGCAGCAGGTGGGTGACGGCGCGCAACCCACCCAGCTCTTCGCCGCCACCCGCGCGGCCCGGGCCGCCGTGCTTGAGCACCGGCAGCGGCGAGCCGTGGCCGGTGGACTCGGGCGCGGATTCGCGGTCCAGCACATGCACGCGGCCATGCAGCGCAGCCAGCGCCGGCACCATGGTCGCCGCGGTTTCGGGGCTTTTCGTCACCAGGGAGCACACTAGGCTGCCCTGCCCGCGCGCAGCCAGCTGCAAGGCTTCTTCCACCCCGTCATACGGCATCAGCGTGCTGACCGGGCCGAAGGCCTCCACGTCGTGCACCGCGCTGTTGGCCAGCGGGTTGCGCGCCAACAGCAGCGTGGGCGGGAAGAAGGCGCCGTTCGCCGTGCCCTCGCCCACCGGGGCAAAGCCCGCGCCGCCGCCGTAGACCACTTCCGCGTCCTGGCGCAGCAGCGCCACGCGCTCGGCCACGTCGGCCTGCTGCGCGTGCGAGGCCAGCGCGCCCATCTTCACGCCTTCCACCGAGGGGTCGCCCACCACCACCTTGGCCAGCCGCGCGGCAATGCGCTCGGCCACCGCGTCCAGATGCTGGCGCGGCACGATGGCGCGGCGGATGGCGGTGCACTTCTGGCCGGCCTTGACCGTCATCTCGCGCACCACTTCCTTCACGAACAGGTCGAACTCTTCGTCGTCCGGCGTGACCTCGGGCGCCAGGATGGCGCAGTTCAGCGAGTCGGCCTCGGCGTTGAACGGGATGCTGTGGCGCACCACGTTCGGGTGCACGCGCAGCTTGGCCGCGGTGTCGGCCGAGCCGGTGAAGGTGACCACGTCGCGCCCGTCCAGGCGGTCCAGCAGGTCGCCGGTGGAGCCGATCACCAACTGCAGCGCGCCGGCCGGCAGGATGCCGGATTCGTTGACGATGCGCACCATCGCCTCGGTCAGGTAGCTGGTGGCGGTGGCCGGCTTGCCGATGCACGGCATGCCGGCCAGAAAGCTGGGCGCGAACTTTTCCAGCAGGCCCCAGATGGGGAAGTTGAAGGCGTTGATGTGCACCGCCACACCGCCGCGCGGCACCAGGATGTGCGTGCCGCCGAACAGCCCCTTCTTGCCCAGGTTCAGCGCCGGGCCTTCGTGTATCAGGTTGCCGCTGGGCAGCTCGCCCGCGCCCACGTTGGCGTAGGAAAACAGTGTGCCGGAGCCGCCTTCGATGTCGATCCAGCCGTCCACCCGCGTGGCGCCGGTGTGGGCCGAGATGGCGTAGAGCTCTTCCTTGCGCTCGCCCAGGTACTTGGCCAGCGCCTTCAGGCGCGCGGCGCGCTGCTGGAAATCCAGCGCCAGCAGCCCCGGCAGGCCCACGCGGCGGGCGTAGTCCACCGCCTCGCCAAAGTCGAGCGCTTCCGCATGGGTGTGGGCCACGGTCTCGCCATTGATGGCGCTGCGCAGGGCCTGGGCCGGCTGCGCGCCGATCCAGCGGCCGCCGATGAAACTTTGGAGAAGAGTGGTCATGTCTGGGGATAGGTTGGGTCAAGAAAACAGGCACTGGGCGGCATTAATCGACCGATTGGTCATGAATTATCATGCATATTGACAGCAGCGCTCTGCGACTCTGATCCGCCTTTGCCGGCCATCCAATCCTTTGGTACCGTCCCGGCCACCGGAGCCATGCCGCGGCGCCATCGCCTTTCAAGGTGCGGCAGTCACGGCACCGGCTGCGGCCGGCTGGCTGACGACTTTCACGCCGGCGTCCTTCAACAGCCGCTGGAATTCGGGCGACGCGCCGATGATCGTGCCCGCTGCGGCGCGCAGCCGGTCCACCGCCTCGGCCGGCAAGGCAAAGCTGGTGGGCTGGTCGTTCAGATAGGCCCGCTCGGTCGGGTCCTTCAGTGCCGGAAACGACACGTCGATGGCGTAGACCTTCGCCTGCGGAACACGGATCGCGGCGCAGACCGGTGCGTCCTTGTTGGTAGTACACCCGGCCAGGTCCCGGAGATGGCGCGCGGTATCCCAGCGCGCCGAGATGTCTTTCAACAACTCAACCGCCTCGTAGGAATAGTGGTCGATCGGCACACCGCTGGATTTCAACAGCACGTCCACCATGCCTGGCCCCTTTTCCGATTGGTCCCAGTTGGTGGGGGGCGACGACAGCGAGTTGACCACCAGCACGACGATTCGCTTCACATGGTCCAGCGGCGTCGGTACGCCGGCCGCATGCAAGGCTTCGAGCAACTGCAAGGCATCGAGCACGCCGCGCATGCCCACGTTGTCGGAGATGCCGCCGTCGACCAGGTGGATATACGGCCGGTTCACGCCATCGGCCAGGGCCTGGCCCTCATTCAGCTCCCGGATTGCCCGCGCAGCGGGCCGCGGGGGATTGTCCGACTGCGTGAACATCTTGACCCAGGCCGGCACGTCGGCGTTGCAGGTGCCGCCGTAGTTGTTGAGGGTCACGGTCGACAGCACCACCGGTACGGCCGACGAAGCTGATGCCGCGCGCGCCAGGCGGATGGCATTGAGGTCCGTGCACATCAGGTTGAAGACGGACTGGCTGAAGGGGATGCGGCTGCCCGTCGAGATGTCGGTGGCTGACGCCACGATGTAGGGACCATCGCCCCGATCAAGGTCGCCAAACGTGGCGCCGTTGAACAGGATCTCGTCGTAGTAGTTCGCCGCGAGTTCGGATCGCCCGGCCGTGCCCCCGATGTAGTCGGCCCAATGACCGGGGCTTGCCGCCCGTGAAAGCAGTTCGCCCTGCACGTTTCGCTTGAGAAAGCGCTGCTCGTAGTCCGCAAACAGCTTGTCGCCATACAGACCGTAGGCCAGCGCCGTGAAGCTGCCGCCCGACACACCGGTGATCATGTCGACGGCATCGAGCAGACGAAGCTTGGTGCCGTCCGGCGCTGCGACCTCGGTGCGTCGCAGAAACTCCAATGCGCCATAGGAGAACGCAGCGGCCCGGGTGCCACCGCCCGAAAAGGCCAGGACGACCAGGGTGTCCCGGCTCTTGAAGTGCTTCTGGCGCGTCTGGAAGGTGTACCCGCCATTCGGGTCGACCTGCGTCATCGGCGGGTTGACCGGGCGGCTGGCGCAACCGGCAAGCACCAGCAGCGCGGCCAGCGTCGTTGTCCAGACCAGCCGAGATTGCAAAACCATGGGGAATCCTGTCATGAAGGGGGAGCGTCGGCGCCTTGTTCTCGCAGCACGCGTTCGGCCGCCAGATTGATTTCGTGCTGCACCCTGAAGCGATCGTTCAACGATCCAACGTAGGCGTGAATCTCGAATTCGAGGTTCTTGTCGGCGAACGCCGTGAAGAAGACAGCCGGCGGTGGATTCGACAGTACGTCCGGCAGCAGTCCGACCTCTTCAACGATCCGCTGCTGAATCGCGGCGATGTTGCTGCCAAGGGGCACCCCGACCTTGAGCACCAGGCGGCTGACTTGGCTCGACAGGGTCCAGTTGACCACGGGCGCGGTGATGAAGGTCTTGTTCGGAATGATGACTTCCTTATTGTCGAAATCCACCACCACCGTGGCACGGGCACGGATTCGCGCGACCTTGCCCGTCGTCTTGTCCACCGTGATCACGTCGCCGATCCGTATCGGCCGCTCGGCCAGCACGATCAGGCCCGAGACAAAGTTCGCAACGATCTCCTGCAGGCCAAAGCCCAGGCCCACGCCGAGCGCGGCAACCAACCACTGCACGTCGCCCCAGCCGATACCCAAAATGCTGCTGGCGACCAGCACGCCGGCAGCGGCGAGTGAATAGCGCGTCACGGCCTTGATGGCATAGGTGGCGTCGGCCTGAAAACCAAGCTGGCTCATCCCCACGATATCGACCAGCGAACCCACCTTGCGGACCGCCACCCCCGTCAACACGCCGACCAGGATTGCCATGAAGAGATCGCCGATGGTCAGGACGTGCAAGACCTCCTTGCCACCCACCGTTTCGGTGCCGCGCCACAAAGCGTAATCGCCGACCCACTGCAACACCGGCATCGCATCCTGCCAAACCGCCCAAAGACCGATGACGAGGGCCAGCGTGATGAGCAGCTGCAACAACGAGCGCGCCTGATCACCGAGCGCCGCGACATCGGGCGCAGGACGACGCCTGTCGTCCACGGTCGCACCACCGACCACCATCGCCTGCGCAGCATCGGACGCCTGGGCAAGGTGCAGGCGCTGAACCTTCACCCACAAGCCGACCACACCGTAGAGCACAGCTGCTCCCAGCGCCAGGAACAGTGATTCGACGATTCGTGTCCAGAAAAAGCCCGCAGCGATGGCGTAGCCTGCGGCGGCGAAGTACAGACCCGCCAGCGGCGTCGCGACCAGCAGGCCGTACCAGACCGGGTGCAGCCGCACACCCCAGCTGTGCGGCGCGCTGGCGACAAGGCTTTGCACCAGCGGGCCGCGTCGCCGCAGCTGGCGCGCCAGATACACCACGCTGCCGAGCATCACCAGCCCCAGGGCAAGGCGGCCCAGACTTTCCCGGTTGGCTTGGGGCGCGTGCTCCACCATGTTCAGCGCGGCCACGGAAAACACCAGCACGAAGGGCAACATGAACCGGCGCAGCGTCCGCCCTGCGGCATCAAGCGAAATGGCGCTGCGTCCGAAGTAGCGGATCGCCAGGCCGTCGGGGTCGATCAGCCAGGCCAGGGCTGACAGGCCCAGCGATAGCGCAGCGACCATGCGCAAGGCACCGGAGAGCGACAGCACAAAGCCCTGATCCGATGGCGCCGCCGCCAGCAGGGCGGCGCCGGTCAGGAGCAGCATCGGGCCCGGCACGGCGAGCGCAAGCGTGACGGCGAAGGCCGCCAGCGCGTGCCAGATTTGGAACCGATCCCAGGTCACGACCTCGGGGGACAGCGCGACCAGGCGCCGGCGCAAGCGGCCGCGCGCCGCCAACAACGCGCCCGCCGTCAACAGCGCCAACACGGGCCAGAAAGGCCGGCGTGCCAGTTCGTCGGCCGCGAGCCCGCCGGCCAAGCGCCAGTTCACCGGCGAGAACGTCCATGCGAGCGACGGCGTCAACTCGATAAAGGTCTTTGCGGAGGGTAGCGCTGGAATCCAGAACAGGTAGCCTGCCAGCGCCTTCTGCGCCGCGATCGACTTCTGCTCAAGTTCATGCGCGGCCGAATTGGCACGCTCCAGCGTTTCCAGGCGTTCGCGCAGCAAACCGGCCAGCCGCTCAAGGGCATCGCGCTGGCCGGGGTCCAGTGACTCGCCGCCTGGCGCGGCTGCAGGGGACTGCAAGGGCAAACCCGGCGTTGCGCCCGCCACTCGGCGCGCCTTGATCTCATGCAGGGCGCGCTCGACGCGCAATTCCTGGTCGCTGGCAGCCGCCATCTGCTCGGCATGCTGCGCGCGCAGCGCGCGAAAGCGCTGCGCCGGTGGCAACTGGTGGAGGTAGTCCAACAGGGTCT
The DNA here is from genome assembly GCA_016721925.1 of Candidatus Skiveiella danica. Taxonomy (GTDB): domain Bacteria; phylum Pseudomonadota; class Gammaproteobacteria; order Burkholderiales; family Burkholderiaceae_C; genus Skiveiella; species Skiveiella danica. Next base: position 171,562 of record JADKHE010000002.1, on the reverse strand, counting down.
GCGAAAACTCGCCGCCCAGCGCGTTCACCCTGGCGCGCCGCTCGACCCAGCGCATGCGCTCGTCAAGCGTGGACTTTGCCTGGTGCAGGGCTGCAAGTTCGGCGCGCTGCTGGTCCAGCGCGATGCTGGCAGCCTCGATCTGCCGCGCAACGGCGTCGCCCCCCGCAGCACCGCCAGGCGTGGCGTCGGGCTGTTGCGCGAAACCTGCCGACACATAGAGCAGCGCGCAGCCTGAAAACACCCAAAGGGCCGCCCGGACAATGCCAAGAAGACGACGAAGGACGTGGGATGGACTCATCGTTGCAGTTTACCCAGCTATCCCCACGAGGCAAGCGCTCGACCCGGACGGCCCGGCCTTTCAACCAGACCGTCAGTCTTCAGGCGCCACAGACTCTTGGAGGAATCAATGCGCTCAGGGCGTCGGCACCACGGTGTAGTACACGCCGTTGGCCCCGTAGGCGGGTTTGAACCAGGTATTTCCGCTGAGGTAGTAGTTCACCCCATTCTTGGCGACCGCCATTGCACCCGCCGGCAAGGCGGCGTAGTTCACGCCCACGACATAGGAAGCCGGTACAACGACCGCACCGGCCACAGGGGGCGGCGCGCTGGCCGCCACGGTGCCCGCTGCATAGCCGGTTGAATACGCTGCGCTGGTGCTGGCGCTGCCGGCGGCAACGCCAGCCGAGTAGGCGCTGGAGGTGGCTGCGGCGCTGCTGCTAGACGCTGCCGCCGCGCCCACCGCCATGCCGACCACGGCACCCGCCGCTGCCGCGCAGCCGTAGCACCCAGTGGAATAGGCTGGCACGTAGGTGGGCGGGTGGTACACCGGGTAGGCGCCGTAGCCCGGCGGGTGATACGCGGTGGCGCCGTAGTAAGTGGTGTGCTCAGCGCCGGCACCGTAGGCCCCGGCGGTGCTGCCCCCGGCCGCGTTGGTGTGCTCGGTGCCTCCATATTCGCTGTGGGCCGTGCTGCCACCGTATGTGTTGGTGTGTTCAGTGCCTTGGCCGGCCTCGTGCGTGCTGCTGCCGCCGTATGCATTCGTATGCGAGGTCGAGCCAGCGCTGTGCGAGGTGCTGCCGCCGGCGCGGTTCGCACTGGCCCAGGCCAGCGCCTGGCCGGCGGCCAACGCGGCGACGATGGCCACGACGAGACGGGTGTGTGACTGCTTCATGGTGAGCTCCTCAAGGGGTCTTCGTCTTCGGCGCGCTGGCCGCGGGTTTGGCGCTCTTGCCTGCAGTCTTGCTGCTGGGCGGCGGCATGGCCACCGGCTTGGCGAGGGGAATTCGCGGTGCGCTCTGCGCCTTCTGCGAGCCAAAGGTATCGGCCGCATGGGTCGGGTCGATCTGCCAGTTCGACAGCAGCATGTCGTGGCGCAGCTTCAGCGGGTCGTTGGCAAACATCGCCCGAATGCGGCGCGGCAGCTTGTCCTCGGTGCCGACCCACATCTGGATGAAGACGTCGTTGGTGGCCCAGGCCACGGCTTCGGTGGGCACGCCGCCCACCGCGCCCGACGGGCCGATATAGAAGGCATGCAGCACCTTGTCGGTCATCACCGCATAGGGGTCGGGCAGCAGCAGGTCCGTGAACGGGTAGAAGATGGCGCCCTTTTCCAAGGCAAACTTCAACGCTGCCTCGATCGTGGGCGGCGCATCGGCCACGGCGACCAGATGGGCGTCGGGCACATAGGCCATCACCATCTTGCCGTCATAGTAGAACTCGTTGGCCGGGCCTGCGCCGCTTTGCAGCACGCGCAGCTTGTCAGGGCGCTGCATGGCCACGTCGTAGCGCACCGGAAACGCCAGCGGCGGGCCAAGCTTGCTCGGGTACTCGGTGTCAACGACAGCGGTGAAGCTCATCGCCTTGGCTGCAGCCAGGCGGGCGCTAGCGGCCTTGATCAGGTCGATGGCGCGCTGCTCGATCAGCAGTGGCACCCGGGCCTTGGCGGGCGCCTTGGCCGTCGATTTCGCGGGTTTGGCGGTGGTGCTCGGGCTGCCCTGCGCCAGGGCCCCCGTGCTCAGCACGGCAGCACTGGTGAGGATCAGCGCCCAGCGTCCGGCGCGCGAGGCTTTATGGATGGCATTCATCGCGGGCTTTCAGGGAATCATGCCGCAGTCGAACATCTTGTTCACCACCACGCCAGCAATCCGGTTGATGAACTCGGCGCGCATTTGCGGGTTCTGCTGCAGGATGCCGATGACACGTTGCTCTTCCGCCGATTTCGGCTGTGCCTTCTGCGCCCAGAGCTGCTCGCAGGTCATGGACTGGTATTTCTGCACCACCTTGGCAGCGACGTTGTCGGCCACGGGGAATTGCTGGGCACCGACGCAGGCGCTTGCCATCAGGGCGGCGGCAGCAAGAGTGAATTTGTTGAACATGATGTGTCCTTTCATTGAAGAATCGATAACTTCGCAAGATCGCGAATCGGGTCGGCAGAAAACAAACGAATCAGGGTTTGAAATTGCTGAATGGCCCCCCTGCACGGTCATAGGTGTTGCCGAAATTGTCCTGCGTGATGTGCGCCGTTCCGGTCGAGTCCGGCGTCAGGACCAGGTCCTGCTCCAGCACCACGGAGCGGAATTTCCAGCCGGCCGGCAGCTTCAGGCGGCTGCCCAGCGTGGCGATGTCAGCGAACTTCTGATCGGGGAAGGTGATCAGGCTGAACGACTTCATGACCCACGGGTTGCCTTGCGGGTCTTCCAGGACAGAGATCCGCGTGCCCTTGTTGAACCCGAACTTGGTGTGCCTTGTGACGGTGATGTTCTTGTAGTCGGCGGCACCGGGTTCCGTGCTGATGCCTCTCAGATCCAGCCAGTTCACCCAGCGTGCCTTCATGCCGCCGAAATCCACCTCCTTGCCCATCTCGACCTCGATCCAGTCCAGCGTCCACAGGCGGGGGCCATTCTTGTACACAGCGAGCATGCCGAACTTCTTGGCCATCTCCTTGACATCGATCTTGTCGAGCAGCGCCGCCGGAGCAGAGTCGCGGGTGGTGTCGCCGCCGTTCAGGCCCCAGGTGTTGTAGACATTCGCCGCCAGATCCTTGGTGATCGCGTTGCCACCGATCTGGAACATCTCGGTGTACCGGCCTCCGTAGGTCCCCTTGAAGGTGTTCGGTGTGGCCTGCGCGCCGTCAGGCGGCAGTGTCACGACCAGCTTGGGGTACAGGACGGCCGCGGCGACGGCAATGACGGCAACGATGCCCAGTGCCCATTTGATGCTTTTGCTCATTTGAAAGGCTCTCCGTGTGGTCAATGGTCGGGCGGTCCCTTGATAGGTTGCGGCGACTGGATCGGTTCGGGCGGGCTCCCATGCTGTTCGGTCATGGCGCCTTCCTCACCGGCGGTGGCGTCCAGCTGCCGTCCAGGACCGACGGCGCGGTCTTGCGCGGGGCATAAAGGCGCATCACGAGCTGGAACTTGCCCTTGGGCGCCGGCAGCCAGTTGGCCTCCTTGTCCTTGCCGGGGGACTCGGCCTGCAGATACATGTCGATCGAACCATCGGCGTTGGTGATCAGCTTGTCGCGCTGCGCCAGGTCGTAGCGGTTGAGGGCGTTGGGCACGAAGAAGAAGTCGCTGTCGTACATCGTCAGCGACCAGAAGGCGTCGGCCGGCGGTAACTGGCCCTTGGCGAACCGGACCACGTAGTTGGCTTTCGAGCCGTCGTAGGCGTCGCCCTTGGCGTCTTTCTGCGACAGCGGGTAGACGGCGTCCTGCGGGCGGTTCCAGCCCGGGCCGAGCAGGTTGGCCATGCCGCGCGTCAGGTAGTCGGTGCCGAAGTTGCCGACCCCCTTGGTAAAAAACAGCCAGCCGTTGGTGGTCTTTTGCCGCTTGAGGTGGATGCCCATTTCGACCAGCGCAAGCTTGGGCACTGCTTTCAGCACCTCCCGATCGATCGCGCCAAGGCCGGACGGGTCGTAGTCTTTGCCCGGCACCAGGCCGATCCTGGCCATTTGCGCGACGATGGCCGCATCCTGCGCCGTCGGCGGGTTGGTCTTCATGAGCTGCGCCAGCCGGCTGAAATAGGCCTCGATGTCGAGCGCGTTGACCTGCTTGCGCACGGCAGCCTTCATGTCAAAGGCAGGATCCACCACGCCGGGCGGCGGCGTGTAGGGCTTGCCCCAGGCGGACAGCGGAACCACACTGAACTGGTCCTGCAGCGCATGCACGGCCTTGTAGTCCTCTGGGGTTCCGGTGCTGTAGATGCGCCCGAGGATCCAGACCATGCCGGTGGGGGACTTCACCTGCGTCACGCCCTTGGGCAGCGTGCCGCTCCAGCCGGGGCCGGTGATGGCGTAGGCCTGTGCCTTGCTGCCGGTCGTGGTGCTGGCGGCCACCTTGATCACCTCGGACCAGCCGCTCAGCATCGGCATCATGTAGTAGCGGTTGCCCATGTCGGGAATGCTGAACACGACAGGCTCCTTGGACACGTCGAGCCAGGCTTCCGTGTACAGCGTGTCGGCATTGGGGGCCGCGCGGCAGTGGTTGTCCACGGCGGGGTACGTGCGCATGCGGATCATCTGGCCCATCGGCGCGTGCTCGGCGTCTGGCACGGTGACGTTGGTCTGCTGCTTGCGGGCCATGTCGAAGGTGACCAGTGGATAGCCGTAGATATAGGCCTCGGTCGCGATGCGGACGGCTTCAATGGCGCCAAGATCAGGCGGTGCCGCGCGCGCGGACACAGGCAAAAGACCTGGAATGGCCAGACACAGCAGCGACACCCAGCGCCCCACCCATCGGTTGCACCATCTCGTCTTCACCCCTCCTTTTGTTCAGGGACGCCAGCTACGCAGGCACGGCCGACCAACGAAAACAATGTAGCGTTGGGGGTTCGCCAGCGTTAGACTTCGCGCGACGAGTTCTTGATACTTTGCGCCAAGTACCCTGATTGAGGTCAATAACCATGAGCATCAAGGCTTCCGCGGACCTGCTGCCCCCCGATTCGGGGATGATCCGCGTCGGCCCCTTGCTGGTGATTCCCGGCCTGTTGCGCGAATTCGGCGTTGATCCGGTGACCGTGTTTGAAGGCGTCGGTCTGCCACTTGCGACTCTCGCGGATCCAGAGGAGACCATTCCATTTCGGCTCATGTGCCATTTGCTGGCCGCCTGCGTGGGTGCGACGGCATGTCCCCACTTTGGCTTGCTGGTGGGCCAGCACAACGGAATTGGCTCCATGGGTCTGATCGGGTTCCTGGCGATGCAGGCTCCGGATGCCGGAACGGCCTTGCGCGAGATGATCCAGCACACCGATCTGCATGACAGAGGCTCGATGGTGAGGCTGTCGGTGGCAGAGGGAACGGCCACCCTGCGCTTCGACATCATCAAGCCATCGGTCACCGGCGCGGCCGAAGTCACCGACGGCGCCCTGGCGCTGCTGCGCAACACCTTGCTGGCCTTGTGCGGCCGTGAATGCAAGTTGCTGCGCGTGGATCTCCGCCATCCCAGGCCCGAAGATGTTCGTCCCTATCAACAAACGTTCCAGGCGCCCTTGTCGTTTGGCGCAGAGCAAAATGCTCTCGTCTTCAATGCCAAATGGCTGGATTCACCGGTGCAGCAGGCTGACCCCCTGATGCGGCGCTACTTGCGGGACCGCGTGAATGAAAGCATCCGTCGGGTGCACCTCGACTTCCAGGACAAAGTATTTCAATCCGTGCTCGATCAGGTACGCGAGGGCAGCAGTTCCCTTGACGCCTTGGCCAATCGGCTTGCCATGCATCGCCGGACCCTGAACCGGCGGCTGGAGCTGTGCGGCACCAGTTTTCGGGCCCTTGAGGGCCAGGCTCGCCGCGAGATCGCCTGCGAGCAGCTTCGCGACACCGGCAAGAGCGTCGAGAGCGTTGCCAGCGAACTCGGCTATACCAGCGCCAGCGCGTTCACCCGGGCCTTTGTCAAGTGGGAAGGCTTGCCGCCGGCCGCCTGGCGGAGAAAGGCCGCCTTGCCTGCCAAGACATGACCTGGCAGGCCTTCAGACAAGATTTTCTGCAAAATACGCCAAATCCCAGCGTAAGGTGGTTATTTGACGCTATGAAATCAGGACTTTCCTGAATCGCTGCATGGCCACGTCGTAGCGCACCGGGTAAGCCAGCGGCGGGCCGATCTTGCTCGGGTACTCGACGTCCACGCCAGCGGCGAAGCTCATCGCCTTGGCTGTCGCCAAGCGGGCGCTGGCGGCCTTGATCAGGTCGATGGCGCGCTGCTCGATCAGCAGTGGCACCCGGGCCTTGACGGGCGCCTTGGCCGGCGGCTTGCCGGCGCGGCCAACGTGCCAGGGTTACCTTCGGCCAGGGCCCCAGCGCTCAGCAGGGCGGCGCCGACGAACATCTGTGCCCAGCGGCCGGCGCGCGGCGTCTTAGGGATGGAGGTCATGGCGGGCCCTCAGGGAACCATGCCGCATTCGAACATCTTGTTCGTGATCGGCCCGGCGACGCGGTTCAGGAACTCGGTGCGCATCGCGGGATCGCTCTTGAGGAGGCCGATGACGCGCTGCTCCTCGGCTGACTTGGGCTGCGCTTTCTGTGCCCAGAGCTGCTCGCAGCTCATGCCCTGGTACTTCTGCACTACCTTGTTGGCGACGTTGTCGAGCATCGGATACTGCTGCGCGACGGCCACGCCAGCGACGAGAGCGACGGCAGCGATGGTGATCTTCTTGATCGTGGTGAGTCCTCGGCTTGAAGCGGGTTGAAGAAAAGCGGGTGGTCTTGCCATTCCGTCAGAACTGGAACGCCACGCCGATGAGCGCGCCATTCATGTTCATGCCCTGCAGCGCATCGCCCGACTTGAAGTTGTAATCCAGGTACCGCCAGGTGGCGACCACAGAACCCCAGTCGAACGTGTAGCCCACGCCAGCGTTGATCTGCCAGGTGAGCTTGGACTGGCCGGTGCCAACATCGACGTAGTACGGCAGGAACCACTTTCTCTCGGCGCCGAGATAGTAGCGGCCCTTGAGGCCGACGATGGCGTCCCAGTTGGTGCCATCGACGCTCGCTTGGCCGCTTCGCGTCGGCAACTCGGGGACGCTGCCGGCCAGCGACCAGTTCAGCGTCTGCTTCATATTCAGCATGCGGGCGCCAAACAACAGGTCGGTCGTGTTCTCGGGCTTCGAGGTCAGGTTGTAAATGCCGGCCAGCGACCATACCGTCGACTTCACGTCCAGGCCGAGGTTGGCCGAGGCGCCGACCGGATGGCCGCCCACGGTGAAGTCGCGCGACCCGTCCTTCGAGCCACCGAGGTCGGCATAGACCACGTCGCTCCAAACGCCCCACTGGCCTTTGCGAGCTTCGATCTGGCCCATGAAGGTCATCTTCAGCGCGTCGATCACGTCGCGCGCGCTGACGTCAATGCTCGCGCTGGCGCCACTCGGGAACGACGTGGCGCCTCCGATTGCCGGGACCCAGCCGTAGACGCCAAGTTCCCATTGCCACTTGTCGTTTGCGGCTTGCGCCTGGGCCCCGACGGGCACGAGCCCGAACAGGCCGATGGCGAGCAAGCAGTTCGCAAATCGGGTGTTGATGCGCTGCCTCATCGCTGAATCCTCTCTAAGCGTGTTGAAGAAAAGGAAGGAGCTAGACACTCACTTCGGGAACATGAACTGAACTTGCAGCCGCAGCTGCCAGTTGGGACCTCCGTCGGGACGCACGACGTTGTAGTAGCCGCTAAGCTGCGTGTTCACCGGCAGCTTGCCCAAGTGGAAAATCTTGCCGATGCCGCCACCAATCGGCACTGTCCACCGCTGACTGCTGGCAGCCTCCCAGTTCGCGGTGATGATCGGTGCCATCGTCAGGTACATCCCGCTGGGGAAGTTGTAGTTCAGGAAGGGCTGCAGCAAGAAATTGTTGTAGCGCCCACCCTGGTTGTCGCTGGACAACGACCAGATATTGTTGAACAGCGCGCCGTAGACCCAGGGGCTGCCTTTCTCCAGCTTCAACACGACTGCAGTCGGACCAAGGCCCCAGTTCTTGTTGCCCAACATGTCGCTGGTGTTGGTCGGCATCTGCACGATCGCACCGGCGCCCCAGATCAGCCCCCCGGGGCCGGGCTCAGCCGGCGACAGGAAGGCCGAGAGCTGGATGTCGCCCAGGCCGAAGGTGTCGCCTTGGCCAGGCAACGATGCCGGCTGCCAGATCAGCGGCATGATCGTCCGGGTGATGATGTTCCAGTCCTTGTTGACGTTGACCGGGATCACCGGCTGAATGTTCAGGATGTTCTGCGTGCCCGACAACGGCCCAGTGTTGAAGTTGGTGTTGTTCTGGAACGGCACGCTGACGAGGTTGCCAACGGGGTTCTGCGCCAGCTTGGCCAACTCCTCGGCCGACATCTCAGCCCGCACCGGCAGGCATGGCATTGCCAGTGCGACCAGTGCCGCGATTACGCCTGAAGAGCGCGCGAAAGTCATGCGTCACTTGCTCGCGGGTGGCGCAGCTGCCGGCATCACCTGCAGCGTGATGAACCCCTTGCCAGTCGGGAAGTAGACTCGCCCACCGAAGCCTGGCGTGATCAGCGCGCCGATCGAGAGCGGCTCGAAGAAGTCCGATTGCGCGATGATGCGGCCGGTCGCCGCATCGCGCCAGGTCACCTGTTCCTTGTAGTTGCCGGTGAACAGCGCGAGCTTGATCGGTTCTTTCTCGACGTTCTTCCTGGCGTTCGACAGCAGCATCACACGCTTGTCCTTGGGGCCGATCAGCGGCTGGAAGGCGTTGGTCGTGTCATCGACGACCCACACCGTCTTCATCTCGCCAGTAGCCTGGTCGATCTTGATGCCTGCGACCTTGCCCACACCCATGTCCGCCGAGTAGATCATGCTGTTCTCGGGGTCTGTCTGTGGCTTGGGTGGCGCCAGCTCCACTCGCCCTTCTTCAGTTCGCCGAACGGGAAGATCACCTGCATGCGCTTCGGATCCTTCTGGTGCACCGCCACGATGCTCGATGCCACCGTCTCGCTGCCAATGCCGTTCGTCTGCAGCACGATCCAGTCGCCGAGGATGCTGGGCGCATCGGAGGTGGTCTGGCCCTCCTTCATGGGCTTGACCACCCAGCTGGTGTCCTGCGACAGCTTCTTCGCCTGCGGGTCCCAGAAGTAGCGCAGCGCGCCGCTGTTCACGCCCAGGTAGATCGCGATCCGGCCCTCGAACATCGTGATGACGTGCGGCACCGTCGCCGGCTCGGGCAGCGCGATGCTGTCGAGTACGTCGAGCGTGTCGGGATGGACGGCAACCAGGTTCGAATTGCCCTGCTTCATGCCCGGCTCGTTGCACTGGATGATGGCCATCGTGCCCTGAAGCTTGCACCCGCTCGGACGCGTCTGGTCCTTCAGGATCAGCGTGCCGTCGGGCGCGATCGTCAGGTGCTTGTAGCTCGCATCGATGGCGGGTGTCGGGCCGGTAGGCAGCGTGGCCTGCTTCACGACGAGGCCGGTGTCGCCGTCGAGCAAGGCGACCTTGTTTTGCCACGCCGTGACGACCCGGCCGTTGGGCAGGATGTTGAGGTTGGTATTGGCAATCCACGCACCCGACACATTGCCATTGTCGAGGTAGGTGCGCCAGATCTCACGGCCCGTGGTCGCGTCGGCCTTGGCGATGAAGGGCCCCGCCGGCATTGTTCCCTTGGGGGGTGGCGCCTGCCCCCCCGAAATGAAAAGCTCGCCGGGGCGCCGGTTGTTGATGTACGACGTGGTGTCGTATTCCACGGCGCTGCGCCACGCGAAGACTCGATTCGGTCCGTCGAAGCTACCGCTGAACGTGGCGCAGGAGAACATTCCGCTGCGCTGCGCATCGGCGAGTTCCGCGCCGTTGATCGAGGGGAAATAACCCGGCGTCTGCAAGTTCTGCGCGCAGGCCAGCTCCTTCGCGTACAGGCTCACATCGCCAGGCAGCGGACCGTTGGCCGCGGTCTCGTTCGGTGTGAGCCCGATCTCGCCGATGCGGTGCTCGATCTTCGGCTCGACCACCGTACCCAGCAGACGGTAGGCCGCAACGGCCAACAGGACAAGTACGGCGAGCCCTACGAGCTTGAAGATTCCGGATTTGGTCATTTGAATGTTTCCCTTACTTTTTGCTTGGCACAGTGCTCCGCCATCCGCTGCTTCTTCACTTCTTCAGCCCGTTCGCCTCGAACGCCGCCTTGGTCGTGTACTCGCCCTTGGGCAGATATGGGCCCATCACGGCCGCTTCCATGCCGGGCTTGGTCACCTTGTCGGGGCTCTGCGTCCAGCTTGGGTTGTTTGCCATGATGCGCAGCATCAGCATGCCGAAGTCCGCTCGGTTTCTTCGGCCCATCGACACCTTCGCCACGAGGACTCCACTCCATCCACGCGATGCCATTGGCCAGCGTCGCGTTGCTCGGGCGGTCTTCCTTGCGGCTGACCACGGTCGCGTAGTTGCGGTCTGCATCCAGCGGAACCTGCATGTCGGTCAGGCCGTCGACGATCTGTCCGGACGGCGCCGCCTCCGCGCTGACGAGCGACCAATACTGGGTCTGCGCATCGGGCATCACTTCGAGGCCCTTGCCGCCCGCTCCGGCGTAGGTATTCGGGAAAGTGGGCATCTTGCCGCGCATCACGTACACCGGACCGAACTTGCGCGACAGGTAGGTGATGAGGTACTGGGTCGAGGGATCGCCGCCGCCTTCCATCGCGCCCGCGAACGGAATCTTGGCCCGGTCCTCGGGCGACTTGAACGCACCTAGCACGGAGTAGCGCAGCGTCCAGAACTTCTCCCACTGGGGATTCTTGCGCGCGGGCGCGGTCGCCGGGTCGAGCGTCGGATCGTTGGTCTTCGCGTTCACGATCTCTTCCCATTGCTCGGCCGTCAGCGGCTGCTTCGTGGCACCCGTCCATGGGCCGCGCCATCTGTTTGACGACATCCGCAGCCGAGAGCTTGGTCCCATTGGCCAGTGTGGCAGAGTAGGTCGGGAACCCGCGGCTTCCATAGGACGCATCCGCTGGCCCCCATCCGGCGCCGTCGCGGCCCTGGTCCGACAGGTAGATGCGGATCACGCCCTCGATCTGGCCGCCGGCTTTTCCTGCATAAACGGTGTTCGGTGCGCGCTTTTTCGGCGCCACCGGGGCGTCATCGGCGACGATCCGCAGCTTGAAGTCGCGTCGCTCGCCGAGTCGATTGGCGCCGACCCGGAAGGGGTTCGTGGACCCCGGCTCGGGCTCGATCTCGGGCCCCGCGATCGCGTCGGCCGCGACGAAGGTATTGCGTTCCCAGCGGTAAAGGGCGAACTGGAAGTAGCGCGCCTGCGGGTAGCGGAAGTCCATCGTCATGACGCTGCCCGCGGGCAATTCGAGGCGCCCGAGGAAATAGGTCGACTGGGTGTCGGGCCACAGGTTCGGGTTCTGGATCGGCTTCGGGTACTCGAGGTGATTCCAGTAGCCCCAGCCCCGCGGACCCTGGAACACGCCGTCGTGCCCATAGCGCTCGTCCGTGCGCACGATGTTCTCCAGCGACTTGTCGCCGAAGCGCGTCACGGCCAGCGCGTTGAGGTTGCGCACCGGTACGATGGCGGGCGGCTTCCAGCTTCCCTTGCCCAGCGGGTAGACCGAGGGCGCTCCGTCCTTGGGCCAATACAGGCGCATCACGACGAACATCGGGCGGTTGGGCGCCGGTAGCCAGTTGGATTCCTTGTCCTTGCCCGGCGAGTCGCGCTGGATGAAGAGCGTGAGCGAGCCGTCCGGGTTCTTCTTCAGATCCGGGAGCATCGGCGAATTGACGAGATAGCGATTGATCGGGTTGTCGATCAGCAACTGCGTGCGCCCGTCGTACATCGTGATCGACCAGAACGCGTTGACCGGGGGAAGCTGCCCGGGCGCGAACGTCATCTGGTAGGTGTGCTTGCTCCCGTCGAGGACGATGCCGCTCGCGTCGCTGCGTGTGAAAGGATAGACGGCCTCGGCCTCGCTGTTGCCGTAGATACCGAGCTTGGCGGCGGCGGCGCGCAAGGCCCAGTTGCCCTTGTAGAACTCGCGGCTGCCGGCGGCGGACCCGATCTGCCAACCGTTGACCGTTGTGCCCACGCCCTTGGCGGTTGCGCCGATCTTCGCGAATGCCTCCTTGACCCCTTCGCCGAGTGCCGCCTTCACCTCTGGCGAGGGCGGCGTCTTCGGCGGCGCTTTGCGGTCCGCGCCGATGCCGATCGCGGCGAACTTGTCGCGCATCGGCTTCTCGACCGCGGCGGTGCCTGTCGGCGGAGCGAACTGCAGCAGAAAGTCCAGGTACTCGGCGAAGCCGGTCGTGAACATCTCCGGCGTCAGTTTCGGCCAGTTGATCGCCGGTGCGGCGGGGGGCGCGGGCTTGCCGAGGAACGTCGAGAGCGGCTGCAGCTTGTAGCCCGCCTGAATTTTCTTGACATTGTCCATGTCGGCAGGGTTGAAGAGCTGCGTGCGGTAGATGACGAGACCGAGCTGCGTCTCGCTCCGGAATGATTTGGCGATACCAGGCGGCTTTTCCCCCTGCCACTCCGGCCCGCTGACGAGGTAGCAACCCGCGCCGTTGCCGGTGGCGCGGCTACCGATGTAGCCAAAGTTGTTGGTGTAGAGGTCGATGAGTTGCACGTCGTAATAGCGCGCCTTCTCGATCGCCGGCATGCAAAGCACCATCGGCTCGGCGCGCAAGTCCAGCATCGCCATCGAGTACGGCGTGTCGCTGTTGGGCGTGCTGATCGCCGTGTCTTTCGGCGTGAAGACGCGCGCCTCGTTGCTGAGCGTGTTGATCGGCGCCTTGAACTGCCCCGAGTCGCGATCGATGAAGAATTTGTTCATGACGTCGTAGCCGACGATCATCGGAAACCCGTACAGGTAGGCTTCCTCGGCGGTGGCTTTCACCTCGTCAAGCCTGGCTTGTTGCGCCTGGCTCGGCAGCAGCGCGAGCGCTGTGACAAAAGCCGCGGCCACCCGCAGTGCCTTGAAACCTATCGTGATCATTCCTTGTTCCTTCCTAGCTTAAATGAGGGTGCACCCACCCGGCCGAGCGCGATCGACGGCCCGTAACGTGCGCCAGCCCCGCGGGCTCGGCCAGCCGCTACCGGCAGGGAACTCGGCCTATCCCGACTTATCGGGGATCGACGTGTCAATTGACACAGACCCTTGCACGGTGTCGGCGGCATGCCGTACCCACAACTTGCCGGGTACCGGCGATTGCACGCCAGCATCGCCTGCGAATGCATCAACGAGATAAGTTGTTTTGTGGAATCCAAGGCTTTCCGCAAGGGCGCAATCTGTCGAGCTCATCCAATCGCCATGCGCCTCGGCGCCAGCGCACTGTACCGAAGTGCCGCCAAGAAAGCTCCTAGAAAATTTACTAGGGCGCGAAGCGGCACCTGGAAAAGGGCTATTCGCTGACGAGGCCGTACCTGATCGCGATGCGGATCAGGTCGGCCATGCCCTTGGCACCCACCGTCTCCATCATCGTGTACTTGTGGAATTCGACGGTTCGGGTGGAGATGGATAGACTGGATGCGACCTGCTTGACCGACTTGCCATCGGCGAGCAGTTTCAGGACTTCCCGTTGCCGAGGCGTGAGCGCTGCGCACGGGTCGGTGCGTCGACCCGGGTTTGTCTGGTGGCGAGCCACCAGATCGGCGCCAAGGCTGGGCGCGACGAAGATGCGCCCCTCCAGCGCAGCGCGCAGGGCGAGAACCAGTTCCTGGACCGCGGAGTGCTTGAGCACGAACCCAAAAGCTCCGGCGGCCAGCGCCCTGCGCGCATAAGCAGCATCGTGGTGCATCGTCAGGAAGACAACCCGCACATCGGGTAGATTTGCACGCAACTGCGTCAATGCGTCAATGCCGTTGAGGCGCGGCATCGTGATGTCGGCGACGATCACATCCGGTCGTAGCCGCTGTGCCGCCTCCAGCATCGCCACACCGTCCGCAACGTATTCGACCAGTTCAAACTCCTCACCGAGCAACGTCCGCAGGCCCGTCCGCGAACATCTGGTGATCATCAGCGAGTAAGACGCGCGGTCGGTTCTTCATTCGTTCTGGGCTGTCAGGGGAACCCATGCCTGCACGGTCGTTCCCGCGCCCGGTTCACTTCGGATGCTGAACTTGCCACCAACCTCTCGCACGCGCTCGCGCATGCTGGCAATGCCCAATCCGGCGCTGCGGCCAATTCTTTGCTCGAAGCCGCCCCCGTCATCGGTAACGAGCAGTTGGAGCCCACCGTCCTTCGGCGCGAGCGACACATGCGCGGAGTGCGCCCCAGAGTGCCGGACAATGTTTCGCAGTGCCTCTTGCGCAACGCGGAAGAGGCAAACCGTCACGGCCGGGGCAATGCCTGCGGGCAGCGCGTCGATCTGCTGGTCGACGAGTAGCCCATTGCCTTTGCTTACTCGCTCGCATTCCGAGCGCAGCGCGTCGCCGAGCCCTAGATCTTCGAGAGCAGTCGGGTGAAGTCGATAGGCTAGGCCATGCACATCTTGGCTGAGCCTCGAGAGTTCCTCGTGCATGGCTACGCCCCCGCCCGAATCGGGACCTTCCGTCACCGGCTGCAGGCGTGCCGCATCGATGGCCAGACGCGCAAGCCGCGGCGACAGGTCGTCGTGCAATTCGCGGGCGAGCTTGCAACGCTCGTCCTCGTGCGCCGTCAAGATGCGGCCGCTCAAGTGCCGGGCTTCGCTCTCGGCAAGCCGCCGGCGCGATCGTTGGACGACCAGTGCCACCAGCAAGGCCGATTGCAGCAGCAACGCTGCGGTACCCGTCACGATGGCCCATCGGTACTCATCCCACAGCGTCGGCTGGCGGAAGAGGACCGTACTTCCATCCGGCAGGTTGCCCTCCCGGATATGCCATCGCTTCAACTCGCGCCAGTCGTACGCCGGCGCAGCGAGTTCCAAACGGACAACCGTCGGCTTGACGCCGTTTTCGTCGGCCAGCACGGCACGGGCCAGTTCTGCCGTCTTCGACGCCGCCACCATTTCCGACATCAACGGCCCACCGACGATGCCCTTGCCGAGTTGGTTGCCGAAAAGGCCGAAGACTGGCGCAGCAGCGGCAGCACGGATACGAGCCAGCGCAACGTCGTGGTCCTGGGAGACGCCAGCGCCGTCGACATACATCTGGGCGAAGAGGATCGCCGAATTCGTGCTCAGGCTTGCGACGCGTTTCTCTATGTCGCCGAGGGGGAGCTCGTTCAGGTATTCGATCCTCACGCGCTCGCCGAGGGCCTGCGTCCCCTGGCGCACGACATTCACCCAGAAGCGTTCGATCGGCGAATTGCCGCTCACCACAGCGATGGTCGTCGTCGCGGGCAGCACCTGAAGAATATTGGCGAACAGGCGGGGAATGTCCAGGGAGATCACCGTCGCGGCATCGCGTGGCCCGAGTTCGATGCCCCGCATGACACGCTCCTCTGGAACGGCGAGCATCATGGGCGTGCCCGGAAACAGCCGACCGCGGTTCAAGCCGTAAAACCGCGTAGCCGGCGGACCGATCGGGACCACGAGGTCCGGCGGATCCGTACCGAAGCGGGCGCGCAGAAATGCCACGAAGGCATCGGAGTCCTTGGCTGGATCGAACCTGGCGCCGTCGAGGGACGTGTCGTAGAAGGCAACCGGTGTGTGCAGGCGCTGGGCCAGATCGCGTCGGAACTGAGCTGCGAAGACTTCGTAGGGCGAGTTTTCCCGACTGAAAGAGTTGATGATGAGGACCTGTCCCGGTCGCGCAGCGTCGACTGCGTGGGCAGCAGGCAAGGTCGCCAGGCAAGCGATGCCGATGCTGATGCTGATGCCAAACCGTACCAGCCTCGCCCGAGCGACGAAACTCTGCCACAGGACGCGGACGAACGAAGCGCAACGGTCATATGCCAACGATTGGGTCATGCTTGCGGTATGAGCAAGGCACCCGCACCGCCGAAGGATTCGCGCAGCATCCGCCTGCCCGCCGGGTAGTGTAAAGGTTCGTTTCCAACACCATGCTTCGACTTCAGGTGCGAGTACCTGGCGGCCAGCGTCGACCAGATGACCCAAGGGGTTCAGCTTGATTTTCAGGAGAAGGCCTTCCAGGGCGTCCAGAACCAGGTGCGAGCCGGTCACAGTTCGCTGGATGGACTCGCCAGCCAGTTCGCCATGCACCGGCGAACGCTGAACCGGCGCCTGCTGGCCTGGCAGACCTTCAGATAAGAATTTCTGAATATTTGGCCAGTTCCCAGCGTTAAATGGTCGTTTGACGCTATGAAATCAGGACTTTGCTGATTCGCTATGACGCCGCTGCAGTCACGACCTACTGCGGCTCGACGCCCGCCTTCTTCACCAGCGCCGCGTACTTGGCCAGTTCGCGCTTGAAATGGGCCGTCGCAGCCTCCGGGGTGGAGACCTGGATCATGTTGCCCTGCTTGGCCATCGCCTCCTTGACCTCTGGCGTGTTGAACGCGGTCACGACCGCCTGGTTCACGCGCTTCACCTGCTCCGCGCTCAGGCCCTTGGGGCCGATGACCGCAAACCAGCCCTCGACCTGAAAGCCCGGCACGCCCGCCTCCGCGGCGGTGGGAATGTCGGGTGCGGCGGCCGAGCGCTGGGGCGACGCAATGGCCAGCGCCCGCACCAGGCCCGCCTTGATCTGCCCCTGAATGGCCGGCAGCGCCACCACGGCCCAGTCCACCTGGCCGCCGATCAGATCGGCCACCAGCGGGCCCGTTCCGCGGTAGGGGATGTGGGTGGAAAACGTGCCGGTCGCGTCCTTGAACTGTTCGGCCCCGAGGTGCAGGATGGTGCCGTTGCCGGCCGAGCCGTAGTTGTACTTGCCCGGGTTGGCCTTGAGCAGCGCCACCAGCTCCTTCAGGTTGTTGGCCGGCACCTTGGGGTTGACCACCAGCACCATCGGCGTGGAGCCCACCACCGCAATCGGCGTGACATCGGCCACGGGGTCGAAGGGCAGCGACTTGAGCACCGACGGGTAGATCACATGGTTGTTGGACACCATGCCCAGCGTCTGTCCGTCGGGCGCCGCCTTCACCAGGTTCTGCGTGCCCACCACGCCACCGGCCCCCGGCTGGTTGTCCACCACCACGCTCTGGCCCAGGGCCTTGCCCAGCTGGTTGCTGGAAGCGCGGGTGATCGCGTCCACGCCGGAGCCGGCGCTCACCGGCAGGATGAACCGCACGGGCTTGTCCGACTGTGCCCGCGCCAGAACCGGCGATCCGGCAAGGGCCAGGCCGGCCAGGAACAGCAGGGCCTGGCGGCGGGTGTTGAGGGCATTCGGTTTCATGGTTCGTCTCCGCGTGGTGGTTGTGATTTCAGCCGTGGTGATGTGGGCGGGTGTGAATGCCACCACGCCCCCGCGCTCAGCCGATGGCGCGCAGCGCGCGCAGCGCCTCGATGGCGGCACCGTCATAGCCCAGCGCAGCCAGCAGTTCGGTGGTGTGTTCGCCTTGGTGCGGCGGCTGCAGGCGCACGCCCAGGCGCTGGCCGTCCATGGTGAAGGGGAACAGCGTGGAGCGCGCGGTCTCGCCGGCGCGTGCGCCGTCGGGCAGGGTGATCTCGGCCAGGCCGCCGGTGGCGTTGAGGTGCTCGTCGTCGAACAGTTCTTCGGGCTTGCGGATCGGCGCAAACGGCAGGCCCACGCGCTCGAACAGCGCGGCCAGCTCGGCGGCACTGCGGTGCGCCAGGCGCTCGCGCAGGATGGGCATCAGCTCCGGGCGCAGCGTGACGCGCTCGTTGTTGGTGGCGTAGCGCACATCGGCCTTGAGGTCGGCAAAGCCCAGCGCGTCGCAAAAGACGGCCCACTGGGCGTCACTCACCGCCGAGAGGAAGATCTGCTCGCCGTCCTTGACGGTGAACACGTCGTACACCGCCCAGGCCGAGATGCGCTCGGGCATCGGCGCCGCAGGCTTGCCGGTGATGGCGTACTGCATCATGTGCTGGCCGACCAGGAACACGTTGTTCTCGAACAGGGCGCTCTGCACCTCCTGCCCGCGGCCGGTGATGCCACGCTGGATCAGCGCGCCCAAAGCGCCGATGGCACCGAACATGCCGCCCATGATGTCGTTCACGCTGGTGCCCGCGCGCAGCGGGTCGCCCGAGCGCCCGGTCATGTAGGCCAGTCCGCCCATCATCTGCACCACCTCGTCCAGCGCCACGCGGTGCTCGTACGGGCCGGGCAGAAAGCCCTTGTGGCTGACATAGATGAGGCGCGGATTGACCTGGCAGAGCGCGGCGTAGTCCAGCCCGTACTTGCCCATGGTGCCGGGCTTGAAGTTCTCGGCCACCACGTCGGCGCTGGCCGCCAGCTTGCGGGCCACGGCGGCGCCTTCGGGCTTGTGCAGGTCGATCGCGATGCTCTTCTTGTTGCGGTTGAACATCGGGAAGAAGCCCGCGCCCGCGCCCAGCAGGTGGCGCGTGCGGTCGCCCTCGATCGGCTCGACCTTGATGACCTCGGCCCCCATGTCGGCCAGCACCATGCCGCAGGTGGGGCCCATGAC
The DNA here is from genome assembly GCA_016721925.1 of Candidatus Skiveiella danica. Classification (GTDB taxonomy): domain Bacteria; phylum Pseudomonadota; class Gammaproteobacteria; order Burkholderiales; family Burkholderiaceae_C; genus Skiveiella; species Skiveiella danica. The sequence continues at coordinate 153,155 of JADKHE010000002.1, read as the reverse complement.
CATGTGGGTGAATTCGACCACGCGCAGGCCGGCCAGCGGCAGGGGGCGGGACGCCGGGTCGGGCGAGGCGGCGGGGGTGGCATCTGGGGCGTTCATGCGCAGGGGTCCGGAGGTTCAGGCCAAGGCGGCGGCGGGTGTGAGGGTGCGGGGCAGACCCGCCTGCGCAATCGTACCGTGCAAGGATTCGCCTGCCAGCCAGCCGGCCACCTGCGCACGCAGCGCCAGCAGCGCGGGCAGGTCGATGCCGGTGTCCAGCCCCATGCTGCGCAACAGGTAGGCCAGGTCTTCGGTGGCCACGTTGCCGCTGGCGCCCGGAGCATGCGGGCAGCCGCCGATGCCCGCGGAACTGGCACGGCCCTACGCCGACGCCTTCGGCCTGAGCGTGGTGCCCCTGGCCGACGACTGGGCCCGCCGCCGCTTTGCCATCGCCACCCGAGGCGACGACACCCTCACGCCGGCCGCGCGGCTGCTCGTCGAGCATCTGGAGGCGTCCGGACGCTGTGACGGGAACAAATTTGAATGAAATGGGCCAGATCCCAGCTCAGGATGGTCACTCGTAGCTATTTTATTAGGAGCTAGTACCCGGGCAATACGCGGATGACAGCCATCGCCCACCTGCCGACGGTCGTACGCGACTGGCATCGGATGGGTGAATCTGCCGCCGCCAGCGCAAAGGCGGGCCGCAAGACCCGATTTCCTGTTTCTATGCGTTGAAGCAGCGGCTCATCGGGTCGATCATGGTGCGGGCCTTATGCGACGGGTCGGGTCAAGGTTTTGACCACTTGGGTGGCCAGGTTGCGCGGCGTGATGCGCACGCTTTGGGCCATGGCCCAGTTCATGAAGCCGGGGATGTAGACCCGCTGTCCGCGTTGCATGGCGCGGTAGCCCAACGCGGCAACTTCCTCTGACGTGGGCAGCTTCTTGCCCTTGACCAGTGCCGAGTGACCCAGGTCGGCTTTGTCCTGAAAGCCCGAGGCCGTCGGACCGGGGCACAGCGCCGTCACGGTCACACCGGTGTCTTCCAGCTCGGACGCAATGGCCTCCGAGAAGCTCAGCACAAATGACTTGGTGGCGTAGTACACCGCCATATAGGGGCCTGGCTGAAAGGCCGCCGTGGAGGCGGTGTTCAAAATTTTGCCGCGCGTCGCCAGCAAGTCGGGCAGGAAGAGCTTGGTCAGCACGACAACCGAGTTCATGTTGAGCTGCATCATGGCCAACTCCGACGTCAGTGCCGAGTCTTTGAACTCGCCGAAGGCACCGTACCCGGCGTTGTTGACCAGGGCGCTCAGGACCATGCCGCGCGCCTTGATGTCGGCGTGCAGTTGCGCGGCACCATCGTTGGTTTCAAGATCGGCACCCACGACGGTGACGACCACCTTGAATTGCTTTTGCAGATCATCGGCCAGGGCCTGCATCCTGGCCACGCCACGGGCCGCCAGCACGAGCTGGTAGCCGTCCTGCGCAAAGTGATAGGCCAGCGCCTTGCCGATACCCGACGATGCGCCGGTGATGAGTGCTGTTTTGTGGGGTGTTGGGGGTGAGGTCAAAGTGAATCTCCAAAGGGTGGGTGTCGATGGGAGGATTCAAAACCCGGCACCTAGGTGCCATGTCAAGTGGTTTGTCGGCTTGCAATAAGGTCATTGAATGGCCTTGACCTGGCACCTAGGTACCAGGTATAGGATGGATTCAAACCCTATGAAACCCATTCCTTTACCCAAGGCCACCGCCCACCGCCACAAGGTTTGGCTGCCGGGCGCGCTGCTTGTCTGTGCCGCCGTGCTCAGCCTGGCCGGCGCGCGCGCTCAAGAAGCCCAGCAGCCGGGGGCGACTTTGGCGTCACCCGCCGCTGAAGCGTTGGAAGTGGATGCTTCATTGTTCACCGTGCAGAGCTTCGATTGGTTCGACAGCCAGCGCCAGCGCCCGGTGCCCGCGAAACTGTATTTGCCCGCTGGAAAGACTGCGGTGGGGTCGGTGCCACTGGTCGTCTTCTCGCACGGAATCGGGGGCTCAAGGGACGGATACAGCTACCTCGGTCGTTACTTTGCCGCTCACGGGTATGGCAGCCTGCATGTGCAGCATGTGGGCAGCGACCGTCAGATCTGGTCGGGCAATCCGTTTGCCCTGCCTGCCCGCCTGAGCGATGCCGCGCAAGCTTCGGAGGCGCTCAATCGGGTGCAAGACCTTCGGTTTTCGCTCGACACGATGCTGGCCGCCCCAGCCGGCGCGCTGTTCGACGCTCGGCGAATCGTCGCCGCCGGTCACTCTTACGGCGCCAACACCACCATGCTGATCGCGGGCGCGCAGGTTGAGCAGCAAGGGCAAAAGGTGTCGCTGCGAGACCCCCGAATCAGCGCGGCCATTCTCATCTCGGCGCCCCCTTTCTATGGCATGGGGGATCCCAACAAGATCCTCTCCAGCATCGACGTTCCGACGCTGCACATCACGGCCACCGAGGACGTGATTCAGATCCCGGGTTATGTCTCTGGCCTTCAGGATCGGATGGACATTTTCAACGCCACAAGCAGCGAGCGTGCCGTACCCAAGGTGCTCGCTGTTTTCAAGGACGGGTCGCACAGCATCTTCACCGACCGCGCCGGGACCGGTGGCCTGACCCTGAACCCCAAGGTCAAGATCGCCACACGCCAATTGGCGCTGGCCTTTTTGAACGGGATCCCTGCCAGCAACTACCGGGCGATGGACGCCTGGCCGCTCAGCAATGCCAGCCTCGTCGCCAGATTCGAAAAGCTGGCGCCGTAGCGCGCAGGCCCCTCGCACTGGCCTGCGCTTGAGCACCTGACACCACCCAGCCATGAAGACCGTCAACACCTTGACTGCGTTCAAGTCTTTGCAGACGACCAGTGCCTTGTGCAAAGCCGCCAACGTGACCCGCGGTCAATTGCGCCTGTATGAGGATGAAGGCTTGATCGCGCCACTGAGCCGGACCGAAGCCGGCTATCGCCAATATGGCACCGACACGGTGGACCGGCTCAAGGCCATCATGCATCTGAAGGAACTCGGCTTCACGCTGGCCGAAATCGCGCTGCTGCTGTCCGATCGCGATCAGGGGGAGCTCGACGAGCAAGCCATTGGGCGACTGGCTGGCGAAGCCCTGTCAAAAATCGATGAACGCATTGCCGCCCTGCAGGTCATTCGTGCTTATGTGGCACCGGTTGCCTTGGGCGACATGAGCGTGCTGCAGGATGAAGACTGCAACTTCCTGGTCCAATTCATGACCGCTCTATCGGTTGAGAAGACCCGGCGACGCGCCTGAACCGGTGCGTGAGGACCCTGCCGGCTCCAAAGACCCAGAATCGGGCCCGGTCAGCCGTTCCATCCGATCCAAGCCCTCACGCCACTTCCAGCGCCAGCACCCCGGTGGCCGTGTTGGAGATCGGGATGTGGTAGTTGCCGTGCACCTTCTTCACGCTGGCGCCGCCGGCCGAGACGGCGCCGCGCATGGCCAGCCAGTTCAGCAGTTCCACGCCCTGGGTGCCGGCTTTTTCCACCAGTTCCAGGTCGCTGAACTGCGTGGCCCATTCGGGGTTGGATTCCATGCTGTCGAGGAACTGCAGGTCGAAGCGCTTGTTGATGAAGCCGGCGCGCTCGCCCTCCAGCTGGTGTGACAGGCCGCCGGTGCCCAGCACCACCACGCGCTCGGAGCTGTCCCAGGCGCGGATGGCCTCGCCCACGGCCTGGCCGAGCTTGTAGACGCGCCGCGCGGTGGGCAGCGGGAACTGCACGGTGTTGATGTTGATCGGAACGATCTTCACCGGCGCCACCTCGTGGCCGGGCCAGAACAGCTTGAACGGCAGCGTGCAGGCGTGGTCGATCAGCATCTCCTGGCAGGTGACGATGTCGAACTCGCTCGCGATCAGGTGGTTGATGAGGTGCCAGGACAGGTCCTGGTTGCCGGGCAGCGGCGCGGTGGTGGGAATGCCCCAGCCTTCGTCGGCGTTGCGGTACTCGGGCGCGGCACCGACGGCAAAGGTGGGCATCTTGTCGAGGAAGAAGTTCAGCCCGTGGTCGTTGTAGAACACGACCACGGTGTCGGGCTTCACCTGCGCCAGCCAGTGGCTGATGGGCGGAAAACCGTCGAAGAAGGGCTTCCAGTACGGGTCCTGCTGCTTGCCTTTGTGGATGGCGCCGCCGATGGCGGGAATGTGCGAGGTGGCGAGGCCGCCGATGAGTTGTGCCATGTGAATGCTCCTGTGCTTCGCTGGTTTTGTTATTGGTCGTTGGCCGCAACGAGCTTGGCTTTGAACTCGTCCTTGGTCACACCGGTCTGCTGTGCGCCGATGTCCTGCATGTCCAGCCCGAAGATGCCGGCGAGCTTGGCCAGGTAGTAGGCGTTGCCGCCGGCGGCCAGCATCTGCAGCACCTGGCCGGAGCGCACCGCGTCCGCCTGCTCGGGCGTGAGCGCGTACTGGCGCATGTAGCCTTCGGTGTCGGCCAGAAAGGCGTCGCGGTTGGCCTTGTCGTTGAAGGAAAAACACATCTTGTTCAGCGAATAACCTTTGCGGGCCATGGTGCCGTCGAACGGGGTGGTGCCGGGGATGGCGCGGGGGGTCGGGCTCATGGGTCTCCTGCGATGGTTGATGTTTGTCAGGTCTGAAGTGTCTCGCCTGCATTGCCAAAGATAAACACATCAATCATGATTGGACCCATGAGCAAATTCGATTGGTCGGACCTGGACGCGCGCCTGCTGCAGCTGCTGGTGGCGGTGGTGGAGGTGGGCAGCATCACGGGTGCCGCGCAGCGCCTGGGGGTCACGCAGTCGGCCGTGAGCCACCTGCTGGACAAGCTGCGCGCCATCACCGGCGACCCGCTGTTCGTGAAGTCCGGGCGTGGCATCGTCGCCACCGCACGGGCCGAGGCGCTGGCGGCGCAGGCGCGCGAGCTGCTCGGCGAGCTGGAGCGTTTTGCGCGCTCGGGCGAGTTCGATCCGGCGCGCTGGCAGACCACCTTCACCATCGCGGCCAACGACTTCCAGCGCGACCTGCTGCTGCCCGCCCTGATGGCGCGCCTGCGCCAGGCCGCGCCGGGGCTCGTGCTGCGGGTGATCCCGTCCGACGTGCCCAGCCTGGAGATGCTGCGAAGCGAGCACTGCCAGCTGGTCATCAGCCCGCGCCCGCCCGACGGGGCCGACATCCTGCAAAAGCGCCTGTTCGAAGACCGCTACCGCGTGTTCTACGACCCTGCCCTGCGTGAGCCCCCACGCACCCGCGCCGACTACCTGGACGCCCAGCACATCACGGTGGTGTACGAGCCGCGCCGGGCGCTGGACCTGGACCGGCACCTGGCCGCACAGGGCATCCAGCGCCGCTTTGCCGTCATGGTCCCGGGCTTTGCCGGCCTGCCGCCCTTCATCCGCGGCAGCGACCTGCTGGCCACCGTGCCGGGGCGCCTGCAGTCGCACCTGCTGCGCGACCTGGCCAGCGTGGAGCCGCCCGTGCCCTGCCCGCCCATGCCGATGTACATGGTCTGGCATGCACGGCACCAGGTGGATGCGGCGCATCGGTGGTTGCGGGGGGAACTGGAGGCGGTGGTGGGCGACGTGGTGACCTGATTGCCCTGCGGGCCCGCGTTCACGCGGCCACCGCCCGCGCCTGCGGTGCCTCCTTGATCGGCAGATGAATCAGCGCCGCGCCAACGGCCAGCACGATGTCGGCGTACCAGAGCCAGTCGTAGGAACCGGTCGCCTCGAACACCTTGCCGCCCAGCCACGCGCCCAGGAAGCCGCCGACCTGGTGCGTCATCAGCACCAGGCCGAACAGCGTGGCCATGTTGGCCGGGCCGAAGAAGCGCGCGACCAGCCCGGCGGTGGGCGGCACGGTGGAGAGAAAGGTCAGGCCCATCACGGCGGCGAAGACCAGCATCACCGGGCCGGTCTTGGGCGCCATCAGGAAGATCGCCACGGCCAGGGCGCGCGTGGCGTACACCAGCGACAGCAGCGACTTCATGCGCCAGCGCCCCACGGCCCAGCCCATGCCCACGCTGCCGATGATGTTGAACAACCCGATCATCGCCAGCGACCAGCCGGCCCACTGCGGGGGCAGGCCGCAGGTGTCCACGACGCCGGGCAGGTGCGTGCCCAGGAAGGCCACGTGAAACCCGCAGACGAAAAAGCCGGCCGCCAGCAGCAGGTAGCTGGGGGTGCGCAGCGCCGTGCCGATGGCTTCGCGCGTGCCCACCGCCTTCTGCCCGGCCGGCGCGGCCTGCAGCGAATTGCCGCGCAGCAGGAAGGCCGCCGGCAGGCACACCAGCACGATCACGCCCATGATCTGCAGCGCCGCGACCCAGCCCACGCCGAGCATCAGCGCGGCGGCAATCGGCGCCATGACAAACTGGCCGAACGAACCGCCGGCGTTGACAATGCCCGTGGCCAGCCCGCTCCTGCCGGGCGGTAGCAAGCGCGTGGTGGCGGCCATCAGCACCGCCGGCCCCGCCATGCCGGCGCCGCCCGCCGACAGCACGCCAATCGCGAAGATCAGCCCCACCGTACTGGTCATCAGCGGCGTGATGAAAGTGCCCAAAGCCACCAGCAGCACGCCGGCCAGCAGCACGCGCCCCGCGCCGATGCGGTCGGCCACGGCGCCGGCGAACGGCTGCGTCAGCCCCCAGAACAGCTGCCCGAAGGCAAACGCCAGGCTGATGCTGCCCAGGCCCAGCCCGGTCGAGGTGTTGATCGGCGACAGGAACAGGCCCATGGTCTGGCGCGTCCCCATGGTGAGCGCAAAGGTGCCGGCGGCGGCCAGCAGCACCAACCAGAGTGCAGGGTGACTTCTCCTGTTCTCAATCATCGTGTTCTCCAGAATGTCCAGTGGCACTGGCGGGGTTCGGGACTGCCATGTCCGTCCACCCTGTCAGAGGCCTGGTTTTAATTGCAGCTACAATCATTGTATCTGCAATCTAATGTTCCGGAGCGATCATGACCCACCACCCCCACAACCACCTCGAACAATGGCTGGCCGACGAAGCCGCCGTGCAACAGCGCATGGACGCCGGCCCGGGCCCCGGGCTGGCCACGACGGAGCAGATTGCCGGCAAGACCGGGCTGGAAGTCATGCAGGGTCTGCTGCGCGGCGAGTTGCCTTACGCGCACATCGCCCGCACGCTGGACTTCACGATGGTCCACGTCGAGAAAGGGCTTGCGGTGTTCCAGGGCCACCCGCAACTGGCGCACTTCAACCCGCTGGGCACGGTGCACGGCGGCTGGTTCGCCACGCTGCTCGACTCGGCGCTGGGCTGCGCGGTGCACACCATGATGCCGCCCGGGCGCGGCTACACCACGGCCGAGCTCAGCGTGAACATCGTGCGCGCGCTCACGCTCAAGGTGCCGCGCGTGCGCGCCGAGGGCCGGGTGATCCACTGCGGCCGCCAGCTGGCCACCGCCGACGCGCGCCTGGTCGGGCCCGACGGCACGCTCTACGCCCATGCCACCACCACCTGCCTGGTGTTTGACGTGCACCACAAGCCGCCCGGCGGCGCGACCGAATAGACTTCAGGCCCATCCACTGAAAGGCCAGTCCATGCGTTTCCTCCACACCATGCTGCGGGTGGGCAACCTGCAGCGTTCCATAGATTTCTACACGAATGTGCTGGGCATGACGCTGCTGCGCCAGTCCGAAAACCCCGAGTACAAGTATTCGCTGGCCTTCCTCGGCTTCGAGGGCGGCAACCCCGGCCAGGCCGAGATCGAGCTGACTTACAACTGGGGCGTGGAAAGCTATGAGATGGGCACGGCTTACGGCCACATCGCGCTGGCTGTACCCGATGCCTACGCCGCCGTGGAAAAGATCAAGGCCGCGGGCGGCAACGTGACGCGCGAGGCCGGTCCGGTCAAGGGCGGTACGACCGTGATCGCCTTCGTCACCGACCCCGACGGCTACAAGATCGAACTGATCCAGCGCGCGGAGGGTGCAGCGGGCGGCGGCCTGCGCTGAGCACGCGCCATGGAACGCTTCACGATTTCGCTGGACGAGGCGCTCGCGCAACAGTTCGATGCGCTGATCGCGGCGCGGGGCTACAGCAGCCGTTCGGAGGCGGTGCGCGACCTGATCCGCGGCGCCATCGAGGGCGACCGGCAGCGCGACCCACCGTCCGGGCACTGCGTGGGCAACCTGTCCTACGTGTTCAACCACCACCAGCGTGAACTGGCCGAGCGGCTGACCGGCCTGCAGCACGAACACCACGACCTCACGGTGGCGGCCATGCACAGCCACCTGGACCACGAGAACTGCCTGGAATCGGTCATCCTCAAGGGCCCGACAGCCGCAGTGCGCCAGTTTGCCGATGCCCTGATGGCGCAAAGCGGCGTGCGCCACGGCCAACTGAACGTGATCGCCCTGGAAGCCGAACACCACCACGCGCACGATGCGCACGGCGCGCCACACGTGCACTACCGCCCGGCGCGCTGAGCCCGTGTAGGTAATTCGGCGCAGGACGGCCCTGCCTGCAACGGGCGCTGCAGCCCGACGGCGACTGCGGCTGAATCTGCCCAGGCCCCGCCCGTTGTGTGATAATTTTTTCAAACTTCACACAACACCATGCAAGCCCCGCCCGCCGACTGGCTGTCGCTGTTGCTCCTGACTTTCGTGCTGGGCATGAAGCATGGCTTTGACGCCGACCACCTGGCCACCATCGACGGCCTGACCCGCCACAACGTCCGCGTGCGCCCCGCCCTGGCCCGCTATTGCGGCACGCTGTTCTCGCTGGGGCACGGCGCGGTGGTCATGGCCATCGCGCTGGGGGTCTCGGCGGCGGCGGGCCAGTGGGCGGTGCCGCAGTGGTTTGGCACGCTGGGCGCGCTGATCTCGACCGGGTTTCTGGCCGCGCTGGGCATGCTGAATCTGGCTGCTGTGCTGCGCGCCGGTCCGGATCAGGTGGTGCAACCGGTCGGCGTCAAGGGCCGCCTGCTGGGCAGCCTGCGCCATGTTTCGAACCCTCTTGCCGTGGCGCTGGTGGGCGCGCTGTTTGCGCTGTCCTTCGACACACTCTCGCAGGCCGCCTTCTTCGCACTGGCCGCCACGCAGTTCGGTGGCTGGCAGCATGCGCTGGTCCTGGCGCTGCTGTTCATGTTGGGGATGTTGCTCACCGACGGCATCAACGGCCTGTGGATCGCCCGCCTGATTCGCCGCGCCGACCAGACCGCGCGCATCGCCTCGCGCGTCATGGGGCTGGTGGTGGCTGGCGTCAGCCTGCTGGTGGCGGCCTTTGGCGCGGCCAAGCTGCTGCTGCCGGGCGTGGATGCATGGAGCGAGGGCCGGGAACTGCAGTTTGGTGCTGCGCTGGTGGCCGTCATTGCCCTGAGCTTCCTGGCTGCGATGCGGCTGGCGCGGCGCCCTGCGGTCGCTGCCTGAAGTCCCTCCTCGCCGCTCCCGAATACTCCTTTTTTTTTTCACACACTGACCCATTGACGCTGGGTTAAGGCCCATTTGGCCACAAAAAAGCCCGGCAAGCCGGGCTTTTCTTGCTGAGCCGGCGGGCGCTTACTTCAGCGTCACTTCCACGCGGCGGGCTTCGGCGGCGGGGCCGGAGGCCAGCGCCTGTTCGGGTTTCTTCAGCTCCACCTTGTCTTCGGCCACGCCTTGGGTCACCAGCACGGCGCGCACGGCCAGCGCGCGCTGCTTGGCCAGTTCGGCATTCTTCTGGGGGTCGCCAGAGGCGTCATGGAAGCCGCTGATCACGGCCATCTTGCCGGCGGCCACGGCCTTCACGACCTCGGCCAGCGCCTGCGCGGCCTCGGGCGCCACGTCGGCCTTGCCGACGACGAAATAGAACTTGACGACGCCGTTCTCCACCTTGACGGTAGCCACCTCCTCGACCACCACGACCGCAACCGCAGGCGCCTTGGCCGCGGGCACCAGGTTTCGCGTGTAAATGCTGATACCGATCACCAGAGCAATCACCAGGGCAATCACGCCAAAAACCACGCCCAGAACCAGTCCCTGGTTGTCATCGTCGGAAGAAAACATCGCTCAAGCTCCAAAAATAGATGCGCCGATTGTAAAGTGCCACCATGACACAGCCTGACAGCGCGAGCGCGCCCGTCCCGCCCTTCCTGCGCGACCCCGCGCCCATGCTCGCCAGGATTCGCGGGCAGTGGGCGGGCCACCAGGCTGGCGGCGGCCGTCATGCGGACCTGTGGATCTTCGGCTATGCCTCGCTGATCTGGCGGCCCGATTTCGAATCCACCGAGCGCCATGCCACGCGCGTGCACGGCTGGCACCGCGCGCTGAAGATGTGGAGCCGCATCAACCGCGGCACGCCCGAGCGCCCAGGCCTGGTGTTCGCGCTGCTGCCCGGTGGCAGCTGCCAGGGCATGGTGTACCGGGTGCCGCACCGCGAGGCCGATGCGGCTCTGGCCGCGCTGTGGGCGCGCGAGATGCCCACCGGTGTGTACGACCCGCGCTGGCTCCCCTGCCCGACGCCGCACGGGCCGGTGCCGGCGCTGGCGTTCACCCTGTCCCGCCGCAGCCCGAACTACACCGGCGATCTGCACCCGCAGCAATTGCGCGAGATCTTCCGCCACGCCCGGGGGCGCTACGGCACGACGCTGGACTATGCGCGCCAGACCTTCGACGCGCTGCGCCAGCATGGCATCCACGACCGCAGGCTCGCCCGCCTGCTGGACCTGGCCGGCGACTGAAGCCGCCCCGGGCACGCCCCCGCCAGGGCCCTGCCTATACTGACGCCATGAACATCGCCGACATCCGCAAGAGCTACGAGAAGGCTGAACTGAGCGAAGCGCACTCGCAGGCCGACCCGCTGATGCAGTTCGACCATTGGCTGAAGGAAGCCATCGCCTCCGAAGTGCCCGAGCCCAACGCCATGACCGTGGCCACCGTCGGGCCCGACCTGCGCCCCAGCACCCGCGTCGTGCTGATCAAGGGCTATGACGAGCGCGGCATCGTCTGGTACACCAACTACGAGAGCCAGAAAGGCCAGGAGCTGGCCGGCAACCCGTATGCGGCGCTGCAGTTCCACTGGGTCGAGCTGGAGCGCGTGGTGCGCATCGAAGGCCTGGTGGAAAAGGTCAGCGCCGAGGAAAGCGACGCCTACTTCGCCACCCGCCCGCTCGATTCACGCATCGGCGCCTGGGCCAGCCCGCAGAGCCAGGTCATCCCCGGACCGCACGGTGCTGGTCACTGCCGCCGCGAAATACGGCGCCAAGTTCCTGCTGCACCCGCCGCGCCCGCCGCACTGGGGCGGCTACCGCCTGAAGCCCGACACCTGGCAGTTCTGGCAGGGCCGCAAGAGCCGCCTGCACGACCGGCTGCGCTACCGGCTCGAAAAGGAGACCTGGGTGCGCGAGCGGCTGGCGCCTTGATCAGCCGGGCAGTTTCGGCAACAGCGCCATCACCAGCGACACGCTGAGCAGCGCCAGCACGGTCGAGACGGCCACGCTGGCCGTCACCAGGTCCTCGGCCTTGCGGTAACGCTGCGAGAACAGGAACACGTTCGCCCCCACCGGCAGCGAGGCGGCCACCACCATCACCGCCAGCGGCATGCCGCGCAGGCCGGCCAGCCAGCCGGCCGCGCCCATCAGCGCCGGGTGCAGCAGGGTCTTGATCAGCGAGATCACGAACGCACCCCGCAGCTGCGCGCCGATGGCCGCCTGCGCCAGCGTCACGCCCACCAGCACCAGCGCCACCGGGCCGAAGGCGTCACCCAGCAGCTTCAGTGGCCGATCCACCACCGGGTGCAGGCCCCAGCCGGTCTGGGCATAGAGCAGCCCGGCGATGATGGGCAGCGGCACCGGGTGGATGATCGCGTTCTTCACGGCCTGCCCCACCGTCACCAGCATGTGGCGCGGCTCGACCTACCCGATCGCGCGTCTTCATGCGCCACCAGCAGCTCCAGCACCACGGTGGCAAAGGTCAGCAGCACCAGCGCGTGCATCGAGATCAGCGTGAACAGCTGCACCAGCCCGGCCTCGCCATACGCCAGCGACACCAGCGGCACGCCGATCATCAGCGTGTTGCTGAAGATCGCAGCCAGCGCCACCACGGCAGAGCGGCTGGTGAGCCCCTGGATCAGCAGCAGGGCAATGAACAACGCGCCGGCCACGAGGTAATACAGCGCCACCGACTTGAAGTCGAGCCGCTCGATGTGCACCGAACTCATGGTGCGAAACAGCAGGGCCTGCGTGAGCACCAGGAACACCAGGTTCGACAGGTCGCGCACGCCCTCGCCGCGGATCAGCCGCGCCTTGCCGGCAACGAAGCCGATGGCGATCAGCAACACGACCGGCAACAGCGAGGACAGGACGGGGTGGTCGAGGGTCATGAGCCGCCGATTATCGGCGCCGGGCGGTCTGGTCAGGCCCCCGAACCTTTGCTCCGGGCGATTCTGCGCGACCCAGATCAGCTGGTCCACGTCGATGCCGAGCTTGCGCGCCTGCGCCAGCACCTGCTCGCGAACCTCCGGTGTGAGTTGTTTGTCCCGCGCCAGGATCCAGACGTAGCCGCGATCCGGGCCCACCACGAGGGACCAGCGGTACGACGGATCGAGCGCCGCCACGTTGTAGCCGCCATAGAACGGGCCGAAGAACGACACCTTCAAAGCGCCGCGATTGGCGTCGCCGGTGAACAGGGCCTTGCCAACGGCTTCCTTCCAGTCCTGGCGGGCCGTGTCGAAGCCGCGGTTGACGACCTGCACGCTGCCGTCGGGCTGAAGCCGGTAGGTGGCGCTGACCTCGCTCAGGCCCCGCTCGAAGGAGTGGTCCATGCGGGCGATCTCATACCACTTGCCGGCATAGCGGTTCACATCGAAGGGGCTGACGACCGTGATGCCGTCCGGCGGTGCGGTTGAGCAGCCGGTCAGGCCCATCAGCAGGGCGAACCCGAGGGCCAGCCAAGCGCGCATCCCGCGAACGGGGCAACAGGGGAACGCAAGAAATTCTTTCATTTCGGTGTTGTACCGCAATGGGGCAACGCCTTTTGTGCGCAAGGGCACTCACGCCCAGGGAGGCGGCCAAGAAAAAGACCCGAGGTCGCCTGAAAGCGACACTCGGGTCTGTGCGTCCTCGCGATCACCGGGGAGGCCTGCGACGGCGCGGCCCCGGCGAAAGGATTCAAGCCTGGATCAGGCCTTCTTGGCGTAGGCCTGGCACCAGCCCTTGGCCGTCACGTCCTTGCCGGGGAACAGGGCGCAGGGGCCGCTCGCGGCACCGGCCTTGCCTTGGTACAGCGCGCAGTTGGCGCAGGTCTGGCCGGCGGCGTACTTCGGGTACTTCTTGGCGTCGACCTTGGTCGCGTCGGCCTTGTAGCCTTGCGCCGCAGCGGCGGGATCGGTTTCGGACAGGGCAGCGCCCTGGGCCATCGCCTGGCCGGCAGCCAGAACGCCGGTGCCCAGGCTGAGTTGAACGATGAATTCGCGACGATTGGTCATGGGAGATTCCTGCAATGGGTTGAAAACAGTCGCCTGGCCGGCCAAAACGGACAACCGGCAGACCCCTGTATTTTGCCGCAAGCCCGCGGCACGGCCATGATCCAGATCAATCCAGTCGGTTACTTGACCGGCTGGGCGTCGGTCATCCGGTAGTACAGGCCATAGGGATCGTCGGCCAGCACATGAAAGCGCCCTTCGACCACCACGGGCTCCATCGTGGCCTTGACCGGCGTCTTGCTGCGGACCTCGACCATGCTCTCCGGGCCGCCCGGCGTGCAGAAACCGCAGGTCAGCGGCACCGAACTCAGCAGGAAATGGGTCTGCTTCTCGCCGGGGTCCAGGGGCAGCATGAAGCCCTGGATGCGCTGGGACTTCTGGTTCAGCTGCAGCTGCGCCGCCTCGAAGGCCGGCAGGATGCGGTTCTTTTCGGCCTTGGTCTTCACGCTCGTCAGCACCGACCAGGGCACGACATCCGCGCGCGACGCCAGCGGGGCGTAGGGGCTGTCGGGGCTGTGCACGCCGGCGCCGGTACCGGCCGGAACGCCCAAGGCGGCAGGGCCCGCCGGCGCGGTTGCGGGGGCGGCACTCTTCTGCGCCGGCTTGACCCCCGGCATGGGCGAACTCAGCTGCGCGCGGGCCGAACCGCCCGCCAGCAGCGCCGCAGCCGCCAGGAGATGGACAAGGGGTAGAGGTCTCATGGTCAGTGCTCGTGTTTCATCCCGCAGTATTTGCCAATGGCCAGACCCTTGCAACTGGCCTGAAGTTCCTTGTAGCACGCATCGGCCTTCTTGCCGGACTCCAGGCACTTGGCCGCCGCCTCGTGCGCGGCGGCCATGGCGCGGTGCCGGGCGACGTCTTCCTTGACGTCCTTGTCGCTGTGTTGCGCTATAGCATTGAGAGCAAACAATGACCCAAGGATGCTGGGAAGAAGCCATTTTTTCGTGAAATTCAACATATTGTCACCTTGCGTTCAACAGTCGGGCCACATCGACCCGGTAGGCGCTGATGGCGGGCAGCAGCGCCGCAAGCAGGGCCACGCCCACGGCTGCCACCGGCACCCAGACTTCCCGCGGCACCCATTGCCAGCCGTCCACCACGACCGATTTGTCGGCCTGCAGGAACCATCCTGCCACAGCGGTCAAGCCGTGGCCCGCCAGCAGCCCCAATGCCGAGGCCAGCAGCGCCAGCCACAGTGCCTCGCACAGCAGCAGCGCGCCCACCTTCCAGGGTGGCGCCCCCAGCATGCGCAGCATGGCCAGGTCCGCGCGGCGCTCGCGCACGGCGCTCCACAAGGCGATGAAGACCCCCATTGCTGCGGTGAGCAGCAGCACCGCGCCAAAACCCTGCAGCACCCGCGTGCCGACGCCGACCATGCCGAGCAGCCGGGTGATCTCCACGGCCGGCGCGGCCGACTGCATGCCGGTGCTGCTGTTCACGTAGCGCGGAAAGGTCACCGCCGCCAGCGGCGTGGTGTAGCGGATCAGCGCCATCGTGACCTCGCGTTCGGCCTCCAGGGCTTCCCGCTCTTCCTTGTCCAGCGGCGTGTCGCCACTGTGCATGTCCTCGTGCACCTTCCAGACCGACTCGGTGGCCGTGAGGATCAGCCGGTCGAGCACGCAGCCGCAGGGCGCCAGCACGCCCGCGACGGTGTACGGCGTGTGGCCATGCGCATCGCCCCCACCGCCCAGGCCATGCGAGCCTTCAAAGCGGTCGCCGGCCTTCAGGCCCGTGGCGGCCGCCACCTGCGCGCCGACCACGGCCTGCATCGGCGCGGCCCAGATCGCGCCCTGCGCCAGCGTCGCCTGGTAGTGGGTGATGTAAGCCGGCGTGGTGCCGACGATGCGAAAGCCCCGGAAGCTGTCGCCCAGGCTCAGCGGAATGAGCTGCGCCACCTGCGGGTGCTTCGCCAGCGCCTGCACGTCGGCCAGCGGGATGTTGCCGGGCGGCACGTCGATGTGGAACACGCCGGCCAGAATCAGCTGCATCGGGCTGCCCTTGGCGCCCACCACGACGTCGATGCCCGCCAGGTCGCGCTCGAAGGCGCGGTCCAGCTGGTGGCTGGCCAGCAGCACGAAGGTGATGGAGCCCAGCCCCAGCGTCATCAGCAGCAGGTTGAGCCCGGCAGCCAGCGGACGGGCCCACAGGTAGCGCCAGGACAGCACTACGGTATTCATAGCGGACCAGGACCCATCGACGCTGGGTTGATGCCATTCTGGCTTGAAAAAATCAGTTCAGCGGCCTGCGGCAGCGCCTCGGCCACCCGGCGGTCGTGCGTGGCAATCACCAGCGTCGCGCCGCAGGATTGAGCGCTCTGGCGCAGCAGGCCCAGCGCCGACTCACACGCCACGTCGTCCAGACTGGCCGTGGGCTCGTCGGCCAGGATCACACTCGGCGCACGCAGCACGGCGCGCGCCAGCGCCACGCGTTGCGCCTGCCCGCCCGAGAGCTGCGCGGGCAAGCGCCGCGCCAGTTCGCCCACGCCCAGCGCGTCCAGCGTGCGGGCGATCGCGTCATGGTCCACCGGCAGCCCCGCTGCGTAATAGACCAGCGCCAGGTTGCCGGCCACGCTCAGCGCGTCGCTCAGGTACAGCTTTTGCGGCAGCAGGCCGATAGCCCCCGCGCGCCAGGCATCGCGGGCGCGCCCGCCGAGCGGGCGCAGCGGCTGCCCGGCCACGATCATTTCGCCCTCGGTGGCCGTCAGCAAGCCGGCCGCCAGCGCCAGCCAGGTCGATTTGCCGCTGCCCGAGGGCCCGCGCAGCAGCAGCGTGCCGCCCTGCTCGATCCGCACATCGGCAAAGCGCAGCCCGGCTCCGCCGGGATAGCCATAACGCAAGCCAAGGGTTTCGATCATGCGGATGACGGTGCAACGCGCCGGGCGGCGAAAGGCTCAGCTTTTCGCCAGCCTTGAGAAAGTCTTGCGGAACTTGGCCACCTTGGGCGCGGCCACGGCCATGCAGTAGCCCTGGTAGGGGTTCTTCTCGAAGAAATCCTGGTGGTAGTCCTCGGCCGGCCAGTAATTCGCCAGCGGCAGCACCTCGGTGACGACGGGGGCGCCAAACAGTGTGTCCTGGCTCATCTCGCGGATCAGGTCGTCGGCCACGGCTTTCTGTTCGGGCATGGTGAAGTAGATCCCGCTGCGGTACTGGGTGCCGGCATCGTTGCCCTGGCGGTTCAGCGTGGTGGGGTCGTGAATCACGAAGAAGATTTCCAGGATCTCCCGCGTGCTGATCTGTGTCGGGTCATAGCCCAGCTTGACGACTTCGTTGCAGCCGGTGCGCCCGGTGCAGACGTCTTCGTAGCTGGGCCGCTCGAACTGGCCGTTGCTGTAGCCGGACTCGACATCGGTGATGCCACGAACGTCCTTGAACACCGCTTCGGTGCACCAGAAGCAGCCGCCGCCGAGCACGAGGGTCTGGGGGGATGAGGTCACAAGCATTCTCCTGCGGCAAAAGCCATGGGTCGGCCAGCCGAGGGCGATCTTACGACGCGCGCAGTTCCCGCAAGAGTGCGAAGGGCGTTGGCAGGCAAAGGCCGGCCCCCGTCACCGTCATTCGCGTCGGCGCGACGGGCTCTTGCCGTGGCGCAGGGGGCCCACGGCCTTGCGCATGGCCTTGAGGATCAACAACAGGGTCACCGCCCCGGCGATCGCAAGCCCGAGCGAACGGACAGAAAAGACGTGGTCGTTGACGATCCCCGTACTCAGCATGGCGGCCACAAAGTCGCCGCCGATGAAGGCGCCGAAGACACCGACCGCCACGTTTTCAAGAATCAGGACGCGGTCGCCATGGGCCATCATCAGCCCCGCTGCCCAGCCGATCACACCGCCCACCACACACCAGATATAGGGATTGATAAGGACCTCCGTCCGGTTGAGGGCCCATGGTGACAGCTTTCGGGTGCCCTGTGTGGCTGTTTGTGCCTTCAGTGCGGGTTTTCGTACCGGCGACCGGTTTCCAGCAGCTCGGGCGTGCCGATCAGGCGGTTCAGGCCATCGAAGTCGAGCATCCGGCCCTGCCAGGGCGCCGTGGTCTGGTCACGGTGCAGGCTGGCGTAGTAGTCCTGCAGCGTGTGCGCCACCGCGCGCGCCGTGCCACCGGGAAAAATCACGATGCGAAAGCCGCGCCGGCCCAGCTCACCCGAGTCCTGCACCGGCGTCTTGCCGCCCTCGACCATGTTGGCCAGCAACGGCACCCGCGCGGCAAACCGGCTGCAGGCCGCGTCCATCTGATCGGGCGTGCGCAGCGCCTCGATGAACAGCGCGTCCACGCCGCAGGCCAGATACGCGTCGGCACGCTCCAGCGCGGCGTCCAGCCCCTCGACGGCCAGCGCATCGGTGCGCGCCAGGATCAGCGTGCCGGCGCTGTGGCGCGCATCGAGGGCGGCGCGCAGCTTGCCGCACATCTCGGCGGCGGGCATCACGGTCTTGCCGTCCAGATGCCCGCAGCGCTTCGGGAAACCCTGGTCCTCGAGCTGGATCATCGCGGCGCCGGCGCGCTCCAGGCCGCGCACCGTGCGCTGCACGTTGAGCGCGTTGCCGAAGCCGGTGTCGGCATCGACGATGACCGGCACGGCCACGCGCTCGGTGATGCGCGCCAGCGTGTCCTGCACTTCGGTGAAGGTCGTGAGGCCCACGTCGGAGCGGCCCAGCCGGGTGTAGGCGATCGACGCGCCCGACAGGTACAGCGCCTCGAAGCCGGCCTGCTCGGCGACCAGGGCGGTCAGCGCGTCGTAGACGCCGGGGGCCAGCAGCGGCTGAGCCTGGGCCAGCCGGGTCTTGAGCGTGTTCATGCGTTCACCATTCCTTTCGCCGTTTCCGCCGCGATGGCGCCACCGGCCACCGCGCTGAGCAGGCCGTTGCCCGAGAGATAGCCCCAGACCGCGTTGCCCGAGACGCCGCGCGCCGCGCCGCCCGCCGCCAGCAGGTTGGCAAACGGCGTGCCGTCGGCGCGCAGCACGCGGCAGCGGGCGTCGATGTCCAGCCCGCCCTGGGTGTGGAACAGCGCCCCGGTCACCTTGATGGCGTAGTACGGCGGCAACAAAGGCCGCCGGACGCCCGCCCGAGGGGCATTGACGCCATTGATTGAATCTTTTGGTCATTCCCCAGCGTGGATAGGTCATTCATTGCTATGATTTTTTCAGTGGCGCAACCGATCAGCGCGGCCAGCGCCGGCGCATCGGCGCAGGTCTTCAGCGCGCCGGCCGCCTCGGCGGCACAGAAATCGGGAAAGCCGCGCGCCAGTGCCAGGATCGGGTCGTTGAACACGTCCCAGGCCACGCCGCCGGGCTGCGCCAGCACATGGACGGCGGCTTCCGAATAGCCTTCGGTCTCGTCGTGGAAGCGCTCGCCGCGCGCGTTGAGCTGCACGCCGCCTTCCATCATCACCGCCCAGGTGATCAGCGCGCCCTGCGGGATTGCCCAGGAGCCATGACCCTGATAGCCGCCCAGATCGGCCAGCCGCGCACCGAGCGCGCGGCCCCAGGCGATCGCGCTGCCGTCGTTGCCGGTGTGGCCGGCGAACAGCGCATCAACCATCTCGGGCAGCAGCTCGCGCACCATCGCCGGGTTGCCGCCGAAGCCGTTGCAGGCCAGGATCAGCGCGTCGCAGCGCAGCGGCTCGATGCGCCCGTCGGGCCGCTCGTAGCCGACGCCGGTGATGCGCCCGGCCCGGTCGACCCAGAGTTCGCGCACCGTGGCCTGCGTCACGATGTCGGCGCCCGCCGCCGTGGCGACGCGCTCGAGCTGCGCCACCAGCGCCGCGCCGGTCTTCTGCGGCACGGCGTGCATGCGGCGCACGCTGTGGCCAGGATAGAGAAAGCCGTCGAGCACTTCGAAGGTGATGCCGTGCCGGGCCTGCAGCGTGTCGAGCGCCGCGCCGATGCGCGCGGAAAACGCCGCGACCAGATGCGCCGCCGCCGTGCCATGGGCCTTGGCCTGGATGTCGGCGGCGAACTGGGCCGGGCTGTCCTGGATGCCGGCGGCCTGCTGCATGGCGGTGCCGGCCGCCGGGATGAAGCCGGACGACAGCGCCGTGGAGCCCGAAGGCTGGGCATCGCGCTCCAGCAGCACGCACTCCACCCCCGAGTCACGCAGCGCGATGGCCGCGACCAGCCCGCAGGCTCCGGCGCCGACGATGGCCACGAGGATGTGCGGCGCGTCGGGCGCCGGCGTGCCGGTGCGCACGGCCGGATTCATCGGGCCTGCCTCGACAGGCCCGGCGCGAACGGCCGGCGCGTCATGCCGTCGGGCGGTGCAGGTACTGGCCGCGCGGCTTGCCGATGACCTCGCCGCCCAGGTAGATGAGGTGGCCGCGCAGGAAGGTTTCCTCCACGCGCGCCGACAGCTCCAGCCCCTCGAAGGGCGTGTAGCCCTGGGTCGACGGTGAATCCTTGGCCGCGATGGTCCAGGTCTTGGCTGGGTCCACCAGCGCGAGGTCGGCGTCGAAGCCCACGGCAATGTCCCCCTTGCGGTTCAGGCCATAGCGCTGCGCCGGGTTCCAGCTGGTCACGCGCGCCATGTGGTTGTAGCCCATGCCACGGCGCGTGCCCTCGCTGACCAGCGCGGGCAGCAGGTACTCGGTGCCGCCGAAGCCGCTCTTGGCCATCCAGATGTTGCCGAAGTAGTGCTTGGGGATCTTGGTCTCGTGGCGGCAGCAGGCGTGGTCGCTGACCACCCAGTCGAGCTCGCCGGCGAGCAGCGCCTCCCACATGAACTCGACGTCCTCGCGCGGGCGGATCGGCGGGTTGACCTTGGCGAGCTCGGCGGCCTTCGACGTGATGTCGAGCATCAGGTGGCCGATGGTCACCTCGCGCTTGAAGTCGATGTGCGGGAACACGTCGGCCATCATCATCGCGGCCTGCACCGCCTTGCGCGACGACAGGTGCAGCAGGTTGATGTTGGGCAACGCGGTCTCGTGGGCCAGGTAGCTCGCGATGAACACTGCCAGGCCTTCGGAATGCTGCGGGCGCGAGGCGCTGTAGGCGGCCAGGCCCATGCCCGGTTTCTGAAACGATTCGTCCTTCTCGACCAGCTTGGTGTAGGCCGTCATGACCTCGGCGGTCTCGCAGTGCAAGGAGAGCGAAATCTGCCGCGCCCGCTCGGGAAACTGTTCGCGGGCCGCCTGCACGCCGCGCATGATGAACTCGAAATGCGCGTAGTCGTAGCGCTCGTCCTCGCCGATCATCAGGAACTCGCGCTGGCTGTTGGACGCGCCGTGCAGGCCGTGCGAGCCGTAGAACATGAAGATCTTGAAGCTCGACACGCCGAACTTCTCGATCAGCTCGGGGATCTCCTTGATGTGCGTGCCGTCCATCGGCGCGAGGTGAAAGCCGTAGTCGACATGAAAGCGGCCCTTGGACGTCTTCAGCACCTCGGGGTAGAACTTCTTGTACGGCCCGCCCTTGTTCAGGTAGTACTGGCCGGTGCGGAAGTAGTTCAGGCTCGACGTGACCCCGCCCATCGCGGCGGCCTTGCTCTCGGAGACGGCGTCCTCGATCAGCGGCGAGTAGATGCCGCTGTGCATGTGGGCGTCCACCACGCCGGGGAAGGCCAGGCGGTGCTGGCCGTCGTGCACCTTCTTCGCGCGGGCCACGTCGATGCCCGGCGCGACCAGCGCGAACTGGCCATCCTTGATCGCGATGTCGCTGTCGTGCACCACGTTGCCGTGCGGCCGCACGACGCGCACGTTCTTGATGAGCAGGTCGAATTCCGGTGTCGTCATGGTTTCTCCTTGGAAGGTTCAGAGGCGGGATGAGGCTTGGGCGGCCAGACGCTGGCGCAGCTGGGGCAACAGGCCCCCGGCCTGCGCCATCGCCAGCAGGAAATCGGGCACGGGCTCGCAGGCCAGGGCGCGGCCGTCCGGCAGCACGATTCGCAGGGGCGAGCGTTCGATGGCGAGCTGCGACTGGCCCTGCAGCGACGCGGCGTCCGCGCAGGTCAGCAGCAGCAGGCCGAGGTTGAAGGCGTTGCGGAAGAACAGCCCGCCATAGCTGGGCGCGATCACGGCCGCCACACCCAGGTGCACGAGCACCGCTGCGGCTTGCTCGCGCGATGAGCCGATGCCGAAATTGCGCCCGGCCACGATCACATCACCCGGGCGCACCTCGCGGGCAAAAGCGGGCGCGAGGTTTTCCAGGCAGTGCGGCGCGATGCCTTCGACGCCCAGCTGCATGTACGCGCCGGGCGCCAGCGCGTCGGTGTCGACGTCTTCGCCGAGCTGCCAGACGGTGTGCCACAGCAGCGCCGGGTTCATGCCAGCACCTCGCGCGGATCGGTGATGCGCCCGCGCAGCGCGGAGGCGGCCACGGTGTAGGCCGAACCCAGATACACCTGCGTACTCGGCGGCCCCATGCGGCCCTTGAAGTTGCGCGCCGTGCTGGAGATCACAGTCTGGCCCTCTGCGAAGCTGTCGCCGTAGCCCGCGCAGGCGCCGCAGGCGCTGGGCAGGACGGTGGCGCCCGCGTCGGTGAGGATCTGCATCGTGCCCTCGGCCTCGGCCTGCGCGCGGTCCTTCAGGCTGGCCGGCGCGACCAGGAACTGCACGCCGCTGGCGACCCGGCGCCCCTTGAGCACCTGCGCGGCAAAGCGCAGGTCGTCGAGCTTGGCGCCGGTGCACGCGCCGATGTAGGCCACGTCGATGCGCGTGTCGGCGTGCGCGGCCAACGGCACGCCGTGCGCCGGGCTGTGCGGCGCGGCGAGCTGGGGGCTGAGGGCGGCCGCGTCGAAGTCGTGTTGCACGTCGAAACTGCTGGGGTCGGACGCCCAGTCCATGGCATCGCCGTCGCCGGGCAAGGGCGCCACGCCGGTCTCGCGAAGCCATTGCCAAGTCACGTCGTCGGGCGCCACCAGGCCAGTCTGCGCGCCGAGCTCGGCGCTCATGTTGCACAGGGTCATGCGCTCCTGCATCGACAGCGCGCGCACCGCGTCGCCCGTGAACTCCACCGCCTGGTAGTCGGCGCCGTTCATGCCGAAGCGCGCGATCATGGACAGCATCATGTCCTTGGCACAAACGCCCGCGGCCAGCCGCCCGGACCAGTGCATCGCGATCGTCTGCGGCACGCGCAGCCAGATCTCGCCGGTGACCACCACGCCCAGCATCTCGGTGCTGCCGATGCCGAACATGTAGGCACCGAAGGCGCCGCCGGTGGGCGAATGCGAGTCGCCGCCCACGCAGAACATGCCCGGGCGGATGTGCCCGCCCTGCGGCACGACCACATGGCAGATGCCCTGGCTGTCGTAGACATGCGGCAGCTGCTGCTCGCGCGCCCAGTCGCGGGCGATGCGCACGATGCGCCGCGCGGCCTCGTCGCGCTCGGGCACGTAATGGTCCATCACCAGCACGACTCTGGACTTGTCCCAGATCGTGGCGCCGAGCTCTTCGAGCATGGGCTTGAGACGCCGCGGCCCCGACGAGTCGTGGAACATCGCCAGATCGACGCGGCAGGTGACGATCTCGCCGAAGCGCACCGAAGCCTGGCCCGCGGCGCGGGCTATCAACTTCTGGGCCAGGGACTGCGCCGTCATGGCCGCTCCCTATTCGGGCTTCGCGCCCGAGAACTTGACGACCTTGGCCCAGCGCGTGATTTCGCTCTGCACGAAGCGGCTGAACTCCTCGGGGCTGTTGCCCACCGGGATGTAGCCCTCAGTCTCCAGGCGCCGCCGCACCTCGGGCGAAGCGACGGCCTTGCGCGCCGCGTCGCTCATCTTCTTCGCCAGCGCCGTGTCCATGCGGCCCGGCGCGAACAGTCCGAACCAGGCACTCGACTCATAGCCCGGCAGCACCTCACTGATAGCCGGCACATCGGGGAAAGCCGCCAGCCGGGTGGCGCTGGTCACGCCGAGCGCTTTGAGCTTGCCGGCCCGGACCTGTGCCTGCGCATTGCCCACCGCCGCGAACATCAGCTCCACCTGTCCGGCCAGCACGTCCTGGATCGCCGGCGCGGTGCCCCGGTAGGGAATGTTGACGATGAAAACGCCTGACTGCATCTTGAAGGCGTCGCCCGCCAGATGCAGCGACGAACCGACCGAGCCGATCGCGAAATTGAGCTGGCCGGGCCGGGCCTTCGCGAGCGCGATCAGCTCGCGCACGTCCCTGGCCGGCACCGAGGGATGGGCCACCAGCATGGATGGCGAAGTGGCCACGCAGGTCAGCGGCGTGAAGTCCTTGACCGGATCGAACGGCAGGCCAGGGTAGAGTGAGGCGTTGATGGCGTGGCTGGTGAAGCTCATCAGCAGCGTGTTGCCGTCGGGTGCTGCCTTGGCCACCGCGTCGGCGGCGATGTTGCCGCCGGCGCCCGGGCGGTTCTCGACGATCACCGTACGCGACAGCTGCCGGCCCATTTCGCTGGCCAGCGCGCGCGCCAGGGTGTCGGTGGAGCCGCCGGCTGGCGCGCCCACGAGGATGCGCACCGGCGGCAGGGTCTGGCCATGCACGCTGCCCGCTATCAACACCATAGCTACCAATGACCAAAGTACGCTGGGAAGGCGGCGAAATCTTTTCAAAAACAGGTGGTTCATGGTCGTGCGGCCTCAGACACCGAGGTAGGCCAGGCGCAGTGCGTCGCTGGCGAGCAAGTCCGCGCCCGTGCCGGAAAAAAGGATGGCCCCGTTCTCCAGCACATAGGCGCGCTGGGCGATTTCCAGCGACTGGCCCACGTTCTGCTCAACCAGCAGCACCGCAAGGCCTTCGCGGTTGAGCTGGCCGATCAGGGCGAACATCTCCTCGACCAGCAGGGGCGACAGGCCCAGCGAGGGCTCGTCCAGGATCAGCAACCGGGGCTCTGCCATCAGGCCGCGGCCGATGGCCAGCATCTGCTGCTCGCCACCGCTCATCGTGCCGGCCATCTGCGTGGAACGCTCCTTCAGGCGCGGGAAGATCGCAAACACGCGCTCCAGGTTGGAGGCGCGGCGTTCGCGGGCGCGGGTGAACGAGCCGAGTTCCAGGTTTTCCAGCACCGAGAGGTTGGGAAAGATCTTGCGGCCTTCAGGCACCTGGATCAGCCCGGCCTTGACCACGTCGCGGTAGTGGGCGCCGCTGAGATCCTTGCCATCGAACAGCACACGGCCGGCCCAGGCCGGGTAAATGCCGCACAGCAGGTTGTTGAGGGTGGACTTGCCGGCGCCGTTGCTGCCCAGCAGCGCGACGATTTCACCCGCATCCACATGCAGGTCGACACCGCGCAGCACCTCGACCGCGCCGTAGCCGCCGCGCAGGCCCTGGATGTCGAGCAGGGCCGTCATGCCACGTCCCCTGCGGCAGCCGCAGCCGCAGCCTGCCGGCGCAACTTGGCTGCGGTGCCATGACCCAGGTAAGCCTCGATCACCGCGGCGTCGGACGTGACCTCGGCCGGCGAGCCTTGCGCGATCAGCTGCCCCTGCGCCAGCACCCACACGTGCTCGGCCAGGTTCATCACGGCCTGCATCACGTGCTCGATCATCAGCACGGTTACACCCGATTGCGCGATGCCGCGCACGACCGGAATCATGTCGCCAATCTCCTGCGGGTTCAGCCCGGCCAGCACCTCGTCGAGCAGCAGCAGCTTGGGTTGCGTCGCCAGCGCGCGAGCCAGTTCCAGCCGCTTGCGCCCGGCCACGGTGAGGTCGGCGGCGGGCTTGTCGAGCTGTGCCGCCAAGCCAACGCGCTGTGCCACGGCCTCGGCCGCGGCCAGCGCGGCCACACGCCGCGGCTCATGCAGGTGCGCGCCGACGGCGATGTTCTCGCGCACGGTCTGGGCGGCGAAGGGCTGCACGATCTGGAAGGTGCGCGCCAGGCCCTGGCGGGCATTGAGGTCGGGGGCGCGGCCGGTGATGTCCTGCCCGTCGAACTCAATGCGGCCGCTGTCGGGAATCAGGAAACCCGACATCAGCGCAAACAGCGTGGTCTTGCCCGCGCCATTGGGGCCGATCAAGGCCGTCAGGCTGCCTTGCGGCACGGCCAGGCTGACGTCCTGCACCGCCTTCAGCCCGCCAAAGCTGCGCGACACGCCAGTCAGCGTCATCAGCGCGGCGCTCATTTTGTGCGGCCCTTCCACAGCTCGCGCACGCTGCGCCCCAGGCCCCCGAGGCCGCGCGGCGCGAACAGGATCATCAGCACCAGCACGACGCCATAGATCACCATGTTGATGCCGGGCAGCTGGCCGAACAGGTTGCGCGTGAGATCGGCCAGCACGTGCAGCGCCAGCGCGCCGATCAGCGGCCCCCAGAGCGTGCCCATGCCGCCCACAATGGCGCCGACCAGCGCCTCCACCGAGGTGTGCGCGCCGTAGGCAATGCCGGGGTCGATGTACTGGAACGCCTGCACATAGAACGCCCCGCCCGCGCCCATGAAGCCCCCCGACAGCGCGATGGCACCGAGCTTGATCCGGAACGGGTTCACGCCGGCCGCGCGCGCGGCGTCCTCGTTGTCGCGCACGGCCTGCAGGTAGGCGCCAAAGCGGGAGTGCCGCAGCCAGCAGGTCACCAGCAGCGCCAGCACCACGAGCCCGAGCACCATCAGGGCAAAGCCGCGGCGCGAGCCGAACTGCATGTTGCCGAAGCCTTCGCGCAGCGGCACCATCAGGCCGACGCCGGCGCCGGTGAACGGCACCGACAACGCGACGATGCGGAACACCTCGGCAAAGGCCAGCGTGACCAGCGCAAAGTACGACCCCTTCAGGCCGTAGCGAAAACTCAAAGCGCCGACGAACACGCCCACGCCCGCGCTGGCCAGCACGCCCAGCGGCATCGCAAGCCAGGGATTCAGCCCGCCGTCGATCTGCGCGATGGCCTGCACATAGGCCCCCGTGCCGAAGAACAGCGCGTGGCCAAACGAGAACTGCCCGCCATAGCCGCCCAGGATGTTCCAGGCCTGCGCCAGCAAGGCCGCATACAGCGCCATCATCACGAAATTGAGCGCGACGCCCGAGTCCAGCACATTGAGCAACAGCGCCACGCCCACCGCGAAGATGGCAATGCGCAGCAGCTCCTTGTGCAGGGCCGGCATCCGGGTCCGCGTGCCGTCCGTCATGCTTTCGCTCCGAACAGCCCCTGAGGCCTGAACAGCAGCACCGCGATGAAGAGCAGGAAGATGCCGATCTGCCCCAGCGATTCGCCCAGCAGCAGGCCGCCGAGCGACTCGACCACGCCGATCAGCAGTCCGCCCAGCAGGGCACCGGAAAAGCTGCCCATGCCACCGAGCACGACGATGGTGAAGGCCACCAGCACGAAGCCGTTGCCGACCTGCGGATTGACGTAATACGCCGGCAGCAGAAAACAGGCCGCCGCCCCCAGGCAGGCCAGGCCGATGCCGAAGCTCATGGCGTAGACATGCTCCACGTCGATGCCCATGAGCTTGGCGCCATGCTTCTCCTTCGCCACGGCGCGGATCGCGCGGCCCAGGTCGGTGCGCCCGACGATCAGGATGAGCACGACGGAGGCCACCAGGGCGCCACCGAATGCCACCAGTTTGGGCAGCGCGATCATGGCCTGCGCGAAGCCGATGTCGATCGGCACCGTGGTCAGCGTGTAGGCGGTCTCGATGGTGCGGGTGTCCGACTTGAAGAACAGCAGCGCCAGGTTCTCCATGACGATCGACAGGCCCAGCGTGACCAGCAGGATGTTCTCGTCCTTGCCGTGACTGGCCCGGTTGATGACCCCGCGCTGCAGGCCATAGCCCAGCATGAACATGGCCGGCACCATGATCGGCAGCGCCAGGTACGGATCAATGCCCGCCGCCTCCTTGAGCCAATACACCCCATAAAGCGCCAGCATCAGCGCCGCGCCATGCGCGAAGTTGATGATGTGCAGCACGCCGTAGATCAGCGTGAGCCCGAGCGCGATCAGCGCATAGACCGCCCCGGTGGTCAGGCCGTTGAGGATGGACGGGAACAGGATGAACAGGTCGGTCATGGTCGTGCGCGCGGCCCGCCGCCGAGGGACCTGCGCGCCCCGTGCGGTTGCGGGAGTAGCCGGGCTTCAGGACTTCATCGGAAACACCGGGTCGGCCTGCCGGTACTCGCGCGGAACGATGACCTTGATGTCGCCGCCCAGCACCTGCGTCATCAACGGCTGCGCACCGGTGTTCTGCCCGTTGACCATCTTCGTCGGCCCGTAGGGCATGAAGTGGTCCGAGAAGGTGCTGTCGGCCAGCGCCGCGGTGATGGCCGCGCGATCCGTGGACTTGGCGCGGTTGATCGCGTCGGCCAGGTACATCATCGCGGTGTAGGTGTTGAAGATCTCGTAGGTGAAGAACAGGCCCTTGGCCTCGACCCGCTTGCGCAGCGCCAGCGCGCGCGCATCTTTCGGGTTGTACCAGTGGTTGCAGTCGATGATGCCGTTGGCCGATTCAGGCGCCTCCTTGACGAACTTGAAGCTCGACGCCGCGCCGCCGAGCACCGAGTAGATCGCCTTCGGCGTGACCTTCTGCTGCTGCATGGTGCGCACGAGCAGCGCGTACTCGTTGTAGTAGTTGGCCGGGATCACGATGTCCGGGTTCAGCGACTTCATGCGCAGCACGATGTTGTTGAAGTCGCGCGTCGGGTTGGCGTGCTTGATGACCTCCTTGACCTCGAAGCCGTAGCCCGGCAGCTCGCGCGCCAGCAGGTTGGCGGTGCCGGTGCCGAACAGCGACTCCTCGTGGATGATCATCACCGTCTTGGCCGGCTTGCCAGCCGCGGTGTTCAGCACGTGCAGGTTGATCACCGCCACGCGCGCGCACACCCCATAGCCGGGGCCGAAGCGGAAAGTGTTCTTGAGCCCGCGCTCGACAATCTGGTCGGCCACGCCGACATCGACCACGTGCGGCAGGTTGTACTTGGCGGCGGCCTGCGTGGTGGCCAGGCAGATCGCCGAGGCGTAGGCGCCGACGATCGCCGAGACACCGGCCTCGTTCATCTTCTCGACCTCGGCCGTGCCGACCTGGGGCTGCGACTGCGCGTCACCCAGCAGCGGCTCGATCTTCGCGCCGCCCAGCGCCTTGATGCCCCCCGCCTTGTTGATGTCCTCGATGGCCATCAATGCGCCCTCGCGGCACTGCTGGCCGGAAAAGGCCAGCGCTCCGGTGACCGGATGCAGCACGCCGATCTTGACCGGCTTGGGCTGGGCGCCACCCACCATCGGGAATGCCAGCGCGGACGCGGCGGCGGTGGCCTGGGCCATGAAATGGCGGCGATTGCGAACGTTGGTGCTCATGGGCTCTTCTCCTGGGGTTGATCAATGAAATTGCGCGGAAGCCTCGCGGCTGACCCATACCTTGGCGTCGATGTCACCGACCCGTGACAACTGCATCTGGTATTCGTAGCGGTCGGGCCGGTACAGGCCGTGCAGATACTGAACCGGCCTGTCCCGGGTGTCAAAAACCAGGCGACGCACGGCCAGCAGGGCCGAACCGACCGACACACCCAGCTGTTCGGCCACCTGCGCATCGGCCAGCCGGGCAGAAATGGTCTGGTGCGCCCGCCCGACATGCACGCCGGACTCTTCCAGCAGCACAAGGATGGGTTTGTCCGCCAGTTCGCGCTCGCCAAAACCGGCGGCCAGGGCCTGCGGGACCCACGTCGTGATGTGCGAAAGGGGGCCTTCGGCAGTGAAACGCACGCGCACCGCCTTCTGCACGCCGTCACCGGTGACGATCTGAAGTGCCCGCGCGACCGATTCGCTGGCCGACACCACGTCCACTTCCAGCACCCGCACGCTGGTATGGCGGCTGACCGACACCAGGTTTTCCAGCAGCCCGGTCAAGCGGTCGGGCCCGCCGGGCATGCTCGCATCAATCCCGGCACCGGTCACAGCAGCCCGGTCCTTCGGCGCAATCGGGCGGGTGCCGCGCCCCGCTTCGCGGGCGATGAGGCCTTCGGAGGCCAGGCGCTCCAGCGCCCGCCGGACCGTGACCCGGGCCACCGAAAACTGCTGCATCAGCGCAAGTTCACCGGGCATCCCGTCGGCGAAACGCCCCTCTTCAAGCTGCTCGCGCAGCACCAGATAAATCTGGTGGTACTTGGGCAGGGGCAGGACCGGCGTCATGCGCACCATCGTCCGACGGTTCTATTGTCCTGTCAATAGGACATTTACGCGGGCACGCAGCCTTCAGGGTTTTGCCGGGGTTCACGACGTGCAGTGCGGTGTCGAAGACGCCCTGCGAAGGGCATCGACGCCCAAGGACCCCTGCCCGGTGTTCAGGCTTGCCGTTCGGCCACCTGCCGCACCGCCTGGGCGAAGGCCTCCAGCGCCGGGCGGCCGGCATCGGCCTTCCAGAGGCAGTAGGTGTCATAGGTCGGCGCATCACCACGGACAGGCACGAACACCGCCCCGGCGATGGCCGACTGATGGAGCGCTTGCGGCACCAGGGCGACGCCGAGCCCCTGCGCCACGAGGCTGACCACGCTCAGCCAGTGTTGCAGTTCGTGCAGGGTATCCGGCGCAAAGCCGGCGGCGGCGCAGGCGGCCAGGATCTGTTCATGATAGTCCGGGGACACCTGGCGCGAGACCAGCGCAAGCGGCTCACCGACGAGTTCGTTCAAGCCCAACCGGCTGCGCGACGCCAGCCGGTGCGTGGCGCTCAGGCAGGCCACGAACGGTTGCCGCGATACCCGGATCTGCGACACCTCGGGCGGCACTTGCGTGGTGTGAACAAAGGCCAGGTCGAGGCGGCCCTGGGAAAGCTCGACCAGTTGTTCGCGCGAGCTCAGCTCCCGCAGCACCACGCGCAGGCGGCGCTCGTCCGCATGAAACGCCGCCAGGATCTGCGGCAGGCCCCGGTACAGCATGGTGCCCGCGAAGCCGATGCGCAGCGTGCCCGCCAGGCCCTGGTCCACATCGCGGGCCTGCCGAGCGGCTGCCTGGGCATGTTCCAGCAGCCCGCGCGCGGCCGGCACGAAGGCCAGCCCGGCCTCGGTGAGCTGCACGCCGCGGCTGTTGCGCGTGAACAGCCGGGCACCGACCGACGCCTCCAGCTGCTGGATGTTCAGCGACAGGGGCGGCTGGGAGATGGCCAGCCGCTGCGCCGCGCGGCCGAAGTGCAGCTCTTCGGCGAGCACCAGGAAATAGCGCAGGTGGCGGAATTCCATGAATATGAATTTTGTATTGATGAATACCTAATTGATATTAGACAGGTATTCATGGTGCCGCGACAATTGCCCGTTCGACGCCCCCCCTTTTCCACACCCACCCCGTCGCATCGAGGAGACACGCCATGGCCACCGCCAAGAACACGTTCAGCTGGGAAGACCCCTTCCACCTCAGCGCCCAGCTCACCGACGACGAGCGCCAGGTGCAGGAGGCTGCCCGCGCCTACTGCCAGGAAAAGCTGCTGCCGCGCGTGCAGATGGCCTTTCGCAACGAAACCACCGACGCCTCCATCTTTCGCGAGATGGGCGAGCTGGGCCTGCTGGGCCCCACCATCCCCGAGCAGTACGGCGGCGCCGGCCTGAACTACGTGTGCTACGGCCTGGTGGCGCGCGAGGTGGAGCGCGTGGACTCCGGCTACCGCAGCATGATGAGCGTGCAAAGCTCGCTGGTGATGGTGCCGATCCATGAATTCGGCAACGAAGCCACCAAGCAGAAGTACCTGCCCAAGCTGGCCACCGGCGAGTGGATCGGCTGCTTCGGCCTGACCGAGCCCAACCACGGCTCCGACCCCGGCAGCATGATCACCCGCGCCCGCAAGGTCGACGGCGGCTACAGCCTCTCCGGCGCCAAGATGTGGATCACCAACTCGCCGATTGCCGACGTGTTCGTGGTCTGGGCCAAGGACGACGGCGGCCAGATCCGCGGCTTTGTGCTCGAAAAAGGCTGGAAAGGCCTGTCGGCCCCCGCCGTGCACGGCAAGGTGGGCCTGCGCGCCAGCATCACCGGCGAGATCGTGATGGACGAGGTGTTCGTGCCGGAAGAAAACGCCTTCCCCGAGGTGCGGGGCCTGAAGGGCCCGTTCACCTGCCTGAACAGCGCGCGCTACGGCATCGCCTGGGGCGCGCTGGGCGCGGCGGAAGACTGCTACTTCCGCGCCCGCCAGTACGTGCTGGACCGCCAGCAGTTCGGCCGCCCGCTGGCCGCCAACCAGCTGATCCAGAAGAAGCTGGCCGACATGCTGACCGAGATCAGCCTGGGCCTGCAGGGCTGCCTGCGCCTGGGCCGCATGAAGGACGAAGGCACCGCCGCCGTCGAGATCACCTCCATCCTCAAGCGCAACAGCTGCGGCAAGGCGCTGGACATCGCCCGCATGAGCCGCGACATGATGGGCGGCAACGGCATCAGCGACGAATACGGCGTGGCCCGTCACCTGGTGAACCTGGAGGTGGTGAACACCTACGAAGGCACCCACGACGTGCACGCGCTGATCCTGGGGCGGGCGATCACCGGGATCGCGGCGTTCAACTGAGTTTTTCCGATCTTTTCGGCCCGATCCCGGCGCCGAGGGGTCACTGACAGCTACAAAAACAGGACCGATTCAGGTTCTGTTGGTTTTTCCGAGCCGGGCAGCTTTAAAAGAGTTTGCCGGCCCGCCATCGCCAGGCGGGGCTCAGTGCCGACCCTCGCGGCTTGACGCCTGCGCCCGGAGCGGCTACATTACTAACCAGTCAGTCATTAAAAACAGTCCGGTGAGTAAACCCATTTCCGCTGCGCCCGTTCTGGAAGCGCACAAACGCGAACGCCGCAAGGAGGCTCGCCCCGGCGAACTGCTGGAGGCAGCGCTTGACCTGTTCGTGGAGAAGGGCTACGCCGCGACACGCGCGGAAGAAGTGGCGGTTCGTGCCGGCGTCTCCAAAGGCACGCTGTTCCTGTATTTCCCCAGCAAGGAAGAGCTGTTCAAGGCGGTGGTGCGCGAGAACCTGGCCCGCACGGTCAGCGAGGGCGCCTCGGAGCTCGAAGTTTTTGACGGCCCCACCGGCGAACTGCTCACCCACATGATGCAGCAGTGGTGGGCGCGGTACGGCGCGACCAAGGCATCCGGCATTTCCAAGCTGATCATCAGCGAAGCGAGCAACTTCCCTGAACTTGCGCGCTTTTACCAGGAGGAAGTGGTCGTTCCGGGGACAGAACTGGTGCGCCGCGTGCTTCAGCGCGGCATCGACCGCGGCGAGTTCCGCCCGGTCGATCTGCACCACACCGTGCACGTCATCATGGCCCCCTTGATCTTTCTGGTCATGTGGAAGCACTCGCTCGCGCCCTGTTGCGGTGCGGCTGCCGCCATTGACCCCGAAACATTCATTGCCCAGCACGCCGACCTGATGGTGCGCGGGCTGCTCAAGGAGCCGAACGCATGAAGCGCTGGTGGAAATGGATCGTGGCCGCTGTCGTCGTCCTTCTGGTCGCCGGCCTTGCGGCTCGCGTGCTGTCGGCGCGCAAGGCCCAGCAGCAGGCCCAGGCCCAGGCGGCTGCCGCAAAGTCGGTGACGGTCGTCGAGTTGGCTGCCACCGACACGACACGGGCGCAGATCCGCGAACTCGAACAAGGCCTGCCGGTGACCGGTGCGCTCAAGGCGGTGACGACGGCCTTCGTCAAGGCACGGGTGCCCGGTGAATTGCAGGGACTGACCGTGCGCGAGGGCGACGCCGTCAAGGCAGGCCAGGTGGTCGCACGCATCGAGCCCACCGAATACCAGGCCCGGCTGCGCCAGGCGCAGGACCAGGCCAACGCGGCCAAGGTGCAGATCGACATTGCGCAGCGCCAGTTCGACAACAACAAGGCGCTGATGGAAAAGGGCTTCATCTCCAAGACGGCACTGGACACCTCGGCCTTCAACCTCAGTGGCGCGCAGGCCAGCTACCAGGCCGCGCTGGCCGCTGCCGACGTGGCACGCAAGACGCTCGCCGATACCGTGCTGGTGGCGCCGATCAGTGGTCTGGTCTCGCAACGGCTGGCCCAGCCCGGCGAGCGGGTACCGGTCGACGGGCGGATCATCGAGATCGTCGACCTCAGCCGCGTCGAACTGGAGGCCGCCGTCAGCGCCAGCGACGCGCCGCGCGTGCGCGTCGGGCAGAACGCGGTCCTGAAGATCGAGGGCAATGCCGAGCCGGTGAAAGCCCGCGTGGCACGGATCAACCCCAGCACACAGGCGGGCAGCCGCAGCATCCTGGTCTATCTGGCCGTGGAACCCACCAACGTCCTGCGCCAGGGCCTGTTTGCCGAAGGCATGCTGGGCACGGGCCGACTGACCACACTGACGGTTCCGGTCAGCGCCCTGCGCACCGACAAGCCGCAGCCCTATGTGCAGGTGGTCGAGAACGGCAAGATCGCCCACAAGTCCGTGGTGCCCGGCGCACGCGGGGATGTGGCCGGGGCCGCCATGGTCGCCGTCAGTGGATTGCCGGAAGACGCCGTCGTGGTGACCGGGGCCGTCGGCACCCTGCTCGAGGGCACGGCCGTCCGGTTCACCGCGGCAAGACCGGCCACCAACGCAAGCTCGGCACCGCCTGGGAGCGCGCCACCGGCGATCACGCCGACGGCACCCGCCGTTGCGGCAGCCACAAGCAGCCCCACCACGGCACGCTGACGCCATGTGGTTCACCCGCGTCAGCCTGAAGAACCCGGTCTTCGCCACCATGGTGATGCTGGCGATCGTGGTGCTGGGACTGTTTTCACTGCAGCGCCTGAAGGTGGACCAGTTCCCCAACATCGACTTCCCGGTGGTGGTGGTGACGGCGGAATACCCGGGCGCCTCGCCTGAGATCGTCGAGAGCGAGGTCACCAAGAAGATCGAGGAAGCCGTCAACTCCATCGCCGGCATCAACGCGCTGACCTCGCGCAGCTACGAAGGCCAGTCGGTCGTCATCATCGAATTCCAGCTGCACATCGACGGGCGCAAGGCGGCCGAAGACGTCCGCGAGAAGGTGGCCACCGTGCGCCCGAACCTGCGCACCGAGGTCAAGGAACCACGGGTGCTGCGCTTCGACCCGGCGAGCAAGGCGATCTGGTCGCTGGCGGTGCTGCCGGATGGCACACGGGGTCGGCCGCTGTCGGCGGTGGAACTGACCAACTGGGCCGACCAGACGCTGCGCAAACGCCTTGAGAACGTGCGCGGCGTCGGTGCGGTGACCTTGGTCGGTGGCACCAAGCGGGAAATCAACCTGTACCTCAAGCCCCAGGCGCTGGAGGCGCAGGGCATCACGCCCGAACAGGTGGCCAACGCGGTGCGCAACGAGAACCAGGATCTGCCCATGGGCGCGGTGCGCTCGCTGGCGCAGGAGCGTGTGGTCAAGATCGACGCGCGCATGCGCCGGCCGGAGGATTTCGGATCGATCATCGTCGGGCGCAAGAATGGCGCGCCGATCCGCCTGGATCAGGTCGCGACGGTGTCGGACGGCGCCCAGGAGATCGACTCCCTGGCGCTCTACAACGGCCAGCGCACCTTGCTGCTCTCCATCCAGAAGGCACAGGACGAGAACACCATCGGCGTCGTCGACGGCCTGGCCAAGGCGGTGGCTGAACTGCAGCCGCAACTGCCACCGGGCGTGCGCCTGGTTCCGATCTTTGACGGCTCGCGCTCGATCCGCGTGGCAGTGGACAACGTGCGGCGCACCCTGATCGAAGGCGCGCTGCTCACCGTGCTGATCGTCTTCCTGTTCCTGAATTCCTGGCGATCGACCGTCATCACCGGGCTGACCCTGCCGATCTCGATCATCGGCACCTTCCTGTTCATGAACCTGTTCGGTTTCACCATCAACATGATCACGCTGATGGCGCTCTCGTTGTGCGTGGGCCTGCTGATCGACGACGCCATCGTGGTGCGGGAAAACATCGTGCGACACGTGCAGATGGGCAAGCGACCCTATGACGCTGCCATGGACGGCACGCAGGAAATCGGGCTGGCGGTGCTGGCCACCACCTTGTCCATTGTGGCCGTGTTCATGCCGATCGGTTTCATGGGCGGCATCATCGGCAAGTTCTTTCACGAGTTCGGCATCACCATCGTCGCTGCCGTGCTGATCTCGATGTTCGTGAGCTTCACGCTGGACCCGATGCTGTCCTCTGTCTGGCATGACCCCAGCATCGAAGCCCATGGCAAACCCCATGCGCCGGTGACGCTGTACGACAAGACCATCGGCCGGGTCACCGGCTTCTTCGACCGCTCGACCGACCGGATGGCCGACATCTATCACGACATCCTGGACTGGTCGTTGCGGCATCGGCTGGCGACCATGGGGCTGGCCGCCGGGGTTTTCGTGGTGAGCGTCGTCATGGTGCCGCTGCTGGGCACCGAGTTCGTCCCCAAGTCGGACTTCTCGGAGACCACCGTCAACTTCTACACCCCGGTGGGTTCCTCGCTCGAGGTCACGGAAGCCAAGGCGCGCCAGGTCGAGACCATCATCCGCGAGTTCCCCGAAGTGAACTACACGCTGGCCACGCTGAACACCGCCAATGCGCTGGGCAAGACCAACGCCAGCATCTATGTCCGCATGGTCGACCGCAACCAGCGCAAGCGCAGCGTGGACGAAGTCTCCTCCGCCCTGCGCGCGCGGCTGGCGCAGGTGCCGGGCGTCACCGTCACCCATGTCGGCCTGCTTGATCCGGTGGGTGGACAAAAGCAGATCGAGTTCTCGCTGCAAGGCCCTGATCTCAAGGAGCTCGACCGCCTGACGCGGCTGGTGATGGACAAGATCCGAGCCACGCCAGGCCTGGTGGACCTGGACTCCAGCATCAAGGCCGACAAGCCCACCATCGAGGTCGATGTGCGCCGTGAAGCGGCCTCCGAGCTCGGCCTGGGCATGGCCCAGATCGCGGGCCCGCTGCGCACGCTGGTGGCCGGACAGACCGTGGGCAACTGGCGCGCCAGCGATGACCAGACCTACGACGTCAACGTGCGCCTGTCGCCGGAATCCCGCGACACGCTGGCCGACCTCGAGCGCCTGCCGTTCACCACCGGCGTCAACGCCGACGGCAGCCCCCGCATCGTCCGCCTGAATCAGTTGGCCACCTTGCGCGAAGGCACCGGGCCCAACCAGATCAACCGCCGCGACCTGACGCGCGAAGTGGCCATCAACGGCAACGTCGTCACCCGTTCCACCGGCGAGGTCTCGGCCGACATCAAGGCCGCCCTGGAGACCATCAACTTCCCGCCGGGGTATCGCTACCAGTTTGGCGGATCGACCAAGAACATGGCGGAATCCTTTGGCTACGCCGTCTCCGCACTGGTGCTGGCCATCGTGTTCATCTACATGATCCTGGCCAGCCAGTTCAAGAGCTTCCTGCAGCCGCTGGCCCTGATGACCTCGCTGCCGCTGACCCTGATCGGCGTGGTGCTGGCGCTCATGATGTTCGGATCCTCGCTCTCGATGTTCTCAATCATCGGCATCGTGATGCTCATGGGCCTGGTGACGAAGAACGCGATCCTGCTGGTGGATTTCGCCATCCGAGCCCGCGAAGACGGCATGGAGCGCTCCGCCGCCCTGCTGATGGCGGCGCGCGTGCGGCTACGCCCGATCCTGATGACGACGCTGGCCATGGTCTTCGGCATGGTGCCGCTGGCCTTCGCGCTGACCGAAGGCTCAGAGCAACGCGCGCCGATGGGCCAGGCGGTCATCGGTGGCGTCATCACCTCGTCGTTGCTGACATTGGTCGTGGTGCCAGTGGTGTACTGCTACATGGATGATCTGGCGCAGTGGATGCGCCGGCGCTTCGGTGCGGGCGCTGCGCATCAGCCCGGAGAAAGCCCGGCCCGGTAAAATTGGCGGTAATCGGTTAATATACCCCTAGGAGTACCAAGATGGACATCGAACACGCCCGCTTCAACATGATCGAACAGCAGATCCGGCCCTGGAATGTGCTGGATGCCCACGTGCTGCAACTGCTGGAAGTGGTCAAGCGCGAGGATTTCGTTCCGCTGGCGCACAAGGCGCTGGCATTCGTGGACATGGAGATTCCGTTGCGCGAAGGCGGTGCCCGCGGGCAGGTCATGCTTGCGCCGCGCGTCGAAGCGCGTCTTCTGCAGGACGCCAACGTCCAGAAGCATGAGAAGGTGCTCGAGGTCGGCGCCGGCTCCGGTTACATGGCCGCCCTGCTGGCGCACCGCGCGCAGCGCGTGGTCAGCGTCGAGATCGAGCCAGAACTGGCCCGCATGGCGCGCGCCAACCTTCAGAAGGCCGGCATTCACAATGTTGAAGTGCTGGAGCTTGACGCCGCCCAGGGTGTCAAGGGCGACGGACCGTTCGATGTCATCGTGCTCAGCGGCTCGGTGGCCGAGGTGCCCCAGGTCCTGCTGGCCCAGCTCAAGGTGGGCGGCCGCCTGATCGGCATCGTGGGCGACGAGCCCGCCATGACTGCCACCCTCATGACCCGCACCGGCGAGGCCACCTGGACAACCACGACGCCCTGGGACACCGTGGCGCCGCGACTGCTGAATTTCGTCGCGCCGTCGCGCTTCAAGTTCTGAGCGGACAGGAGCGAAACGCACGATGATCGATCAGGTTCATCCCCGGGATCTGGCTCACTGGCTCGAAACGGTCGCGCCCCACGGCCGGCCGCTGGTGCTGGACGTGCGGGAACCCCACGAATGGCAGATGGCCAGCCTGAAAGCCGACGGTTTCGAGATGCAGGCGATCCCGATGCGGGCGGTTCCCGTGCGGATGAACGAACTCGACGCAAGCCGCCCCGTCGCCTGCCTGTGCCACCACGGCGGGCGCAGCATGCAGGTCGCCTCGTTCCTCAAGCACCACGGTTTTTCCCACGTGGCCAATATTGCGGGTGGTATCGATGCCTGGTCGCGCGAAGTGGACCCTGCTGTGCCCCGCTACTGAGCCCCACCACCCGTACTGCCCGACGTTTTTCCGGAGAATCCCATGAAACTGCCACGCCCCCTGCCCCTTGCCTTTGCCCTGGCAACCCTCTTCGGCGGATCGGCGCAGGCCCAGAACCTGGTGCAGATGTACGAAGCGGCGCGCGGCTACGACGCCACCTACCAGTCGGCGAAGGCGCAGTACGAAGCCAGCCTGGCCAAGGCCGACCAGGCCACGGCCGGCATCCTGCCCACCGTGGGCATCGGCGCGGGGTACTCCGGCACCCAGTTTGAAAACAAGACCGGTAACGCAACCTTCGACAACAGCTTCCGAACGGAAACCGCGAACATCGCCGCATCCCAGCCGCTGTACCGCCCGGCCAACCTGGCCACCTACGAGCAGGGCCGCAAACAGGTCGACGTCGCCAAGGCACAGTTGGCCGCTGTCGAGCAGGATCTGATCCTTCGCGTATCGCAGGCCTACTTCGATGTGCTGGCCGCGCAGGACAACCTGTTCCTGGTGCGGGAGCAGAAAAAGGCCGTCGCCGAACAGTTCGCGGCCGCCAAGCGCAATTTCGAGGTCGGCACCGCGACCATCACTGACAGCCGCGAAGCCGAATCGCAATATGACCTGATCCTGGCCGAAGAAATCAGCGCCGACAACGAGGTCCGTGTGAGACGGCTGGCCCTCGAGCTTCTGGTGGGTCGGCCCGCCAATGAACTCAAG
This sequence comes from Candidatus Skiveiella danica, assembly GCA_016721925.1. Lineage (GTDB taxonomy): Bacteria > Pseudomonadota > Gammaproteobacteria > Burkholderiales > Burkholderiaceae_C > Skiveiella > Skiveiella danica. Next base: position 114,356 of record JADKHE010000002.1, on the reverse strand, counting down.
CCGCTGGCCCGTCCGGTGGCACTGCCGGCTCTGGTGCCGGCCGAACCAGAGCCCTGGGTGCAGATCGCCCTGGGGAACAACCCCACGGTGCAGCAAAGCCGCCTGGCGCTCGAAATCGCCAAGCTCGGGACGCAGAAGGCCTACGCCGGCCACAAGCCGACCCTGGACCTGACCGCCAGCTACGGCAACAACCGGTATCCGGGCGGCAACTCCAGCACCGGCTTCTACACGCGCACCACCGCCGGCACTGTCGGCCTGGCCTTCAACCTACCGGTCTTCTCGGGCTTCCTGGTGGAAAACCAGGTCAAGGAAGCGTTGTCGCTTGAGGAAAAGGCCAAGGCCGATGTCGATTCCGCCGAGCGCACGGTGGCGCAGTTCACGCGGGCCGCTGTGTACAGCCTGAAATCCGGCATGGGCAAGGTCAAGGCACTGGAAACTGCCGAAACCTCGACCCAGAGCGCACTGGACGCCAATATGCTGGGCTACCAGGTTGGCGTACGCATCAACCTGGATGTGCTCAATTCGCAGACCAAGGTGTACCTGACCAAACGCGATCTGGACCAGACCCGGTACAACGTGCTGGTCGGTGGCCTCAAGTTGCGCCAGGCCGCAGGAACGCTAAAACCGGAAGACCTCGACGCGGTCAATGCCCTGCTCGCCAGGTAAGCCAGCGACAGCGTCTGCACCAAGCCGGGCACGTCCCGGCTTTTTTTCGTTCAACTGGTTCGTGCTCAATCCGGCTGGGCCATCAGGGCCTGGATGGCCCGCGCGGTGCGTTCGCCAGCGCCCCGGTGCGCGGCCGCAAACGCCTCGGCCGCTTCGGCCCGTTCGCGTTGCTGCACAGGGTCCGCCACCCAGGTCAGCGCGGCCCGGCAGCCCGCTTCCATGTCCGAGACCGATTGCGCGGCGCCAGCGGCCTGCGCAAGTTCAGCCGCCTCCGCAAAATTGAAGGTGTGGGGCCCCATCACGACCGGACAGCCACACGCGGCGGCCTCGATCAGGTTTTGCCCACCCAGGGGCGCAAAGCTGCCCCCCAGCAGCGCCACATCGCTCAGGCTGTAGTACAGCGCCATTTCGCCGAGGGAGTCACCGAGCCAGATCGATGGCCTGTCCTCCAGCGTCGCGGTGTCGATGGCGGTGGCATCCATGACGCCGGACGCCGCATCCAAAGTCGCGGCGGGCGGCATCGCACCCCAGGTACTGCGCCGGGAAACCGGGAAACCGTGCCGCCCGATCAGTGCGGCCACTTCGTCAAAACGCTGCGGATGGCGGGGCACGATCAGCCACTGGACACCCGGCGCGCTTTGATTCAGTCCTCTATTGATAGCAAACCTTGACCTTTCCGCGCTGGGAAATGCTTTTATTTCCTTCAGAAGAAGCTCTTCCTCGCCTTCGCGGCTGCTGGCCAGAAGAATCACCGGTCGTCCGAGCGCCGTGCGCCAGATCCTGCCTTGTTCCCGCTGCATCGGGTCGGGCGTGGCATCGAATTTCAGGTTGCCAAAGACGCCTTGCACGGGCGCACCCAGTGCCCGAAGTCGGGCTGCATCGCCTTCGGTCTGCGCCCACACCGCCGCCAGCGCCCGATACGCCGGGCGCGCGAGCCCGTCCAGGCGCAGTGTCTTGACGAACGAGCGCTCGTTCAGCCGCGCGTTGGCCAGCACCAGCGGCACGCCGCGCGCCGCGCACGCCGCCGTCAGGTTGGGCCAGACCTCGGTTTCCATCAGGATGCCGATGCCCGGCTGGAAGTGATCCAGAAACCGCGCCACGGCACCGGGCGTGTCCCACGGCTGCCAGACCTGCACGTCGCCCGGGCGCAGCAGCTTTTCACCTTCGGCGCGTCCCGTGGCGGTGCCGTTCGTCAGCAGCAGGCGCAGCCCCGGCATCTGCTCGCGCAGTCGCGCCAGCAGAATCGCCGCTGCCCGTGTCTCGCCGAGCGAGACCGCGTGAATCCAGACGCGCCCCTGATCCGGCGGCACGGTGTAGTGACCGAAACGCTCTTCCACGGCCACCGCGTAGCCCGGTTCGGCCACCGCCCGGCGCGCCAGCTTGCGCCGCAGCAGGGGCTGGATCAGCCAGGTGAGGAAGGAATACAGCGCGCGGACCATGGTCGGCAAGCGGGGCCCGCGCTTCAGCCAGCGCTCAGTGCGCCGCCGCTTCGATGGTCGCGTCGGGCTTCACGCTGCGCAGCAGGGCCAGCATGTCAGCTTCGATGCGGTGCATCGCTTCCTGCGTGTGGCCTTCAAAGCGCAGCACCAGCACCGGCGTGGTGTTGGATCCGCGCACCAGCCCGAACCCATCGGGCCAGTCCACGCGCAGACCGTCGATGGTATTGATGTGCGCCAGCGCCGGGTCGCGTCCCTGCGCCGTGGCGGCTGCGGCCAGCGCCCCGGCCGCGACCTTCTGCAAGGCGTCGGTGACCCTGTGCGGCTCGCCCTCGGCGCATCGCACGTTGAGCTCGGGCGTGGAAAAGCTGGTGGGAAGGCTGTCGAGCACGGCGCTGGCATCCGGGCTGCGGCTCACGATTTCCAGCAGGCGGCAACCGGCGTAGGTGCCGTCGTCAAAGCCGTACCAGCGCTCCTTGAAGAAGATGTGCCCGCTCATCTCGCCGCCCAGCGGCGCCGCCTTGCCTTCGGCCTCGATGGCTTTCATCTTCGCCTTGATCAGCGAATGGCCGGTCTTGTACATGAGGGCCACGCCACCGGCGGCCTCGATCGCCGGCGCCAGCCGCTGCGAGCATTTCACGTCGAACAGGATGGTGCCGCCCGGCACGCGCGTGAGCACATCGCGGGCAAACAGCATCATCTGCCGGTCGGGATAGATGTTGTTGCCCTCGCGGGTCACGATGCCCAGGCGGTCGCCGTCGCCGTCGAAGGCCAGGCCCAGTTCGGCCCCGGTGTCGCGCAGCGCCTGGATCAGGTCGCGCAGGTTCTCGGGCTTGCTCGGGTCCGGATGGTGGTTGGGAAAGTTGCCATCGACCTCGCTGAACAGCTCGATCACCTCGCAGCCAATGGCGCGCAGGATGGCCGGCGCCGACGCCCCGGCGATGCCGTTGCCCGAATCGACCACGATCTTCATCGGGCGCGCCAGCTTGATGTCGCCCACGATGCGCTCGCGGTAGGCCGCCAGCACGTCCACATGGCGCACCGAGCCGCCGTCCTGCAGCACCCAGGTCTCGTTCACCATCATGGCGTGGATCGCCTGGATTTCGTCCCCGTAGATGGCGCGCCCGCGCATCACCATCTTGAAGCCGTTGTAGTCCTTCGGGTTGTGGCTGCCCGTGACCTGGATGCCACTGGTGCACAACGTGTTGGCGGCAAAGTAGAGCATCGGCGTCGTCACCATGCCGACGTCGATCACTTCCAGGCCCGCAGCGACCAGCCCGCGCATCAATGCCCCGCTCAGGGAGGGGCCGCTCAGGCGTCCATCGCGGCCTACCGCCACAGTGGTTTCGCCCTCCTTGCGGGCGATCGTGCCAAATGCCCGGCCGATGCCTTCGGCCACCGCTTCGTCCACGGTGGACGGCACGACGCCGCGAATGTCGTATGCCTTGAAGATGGAAGGTGCCAGCTGCATGGTGAGATTCCCTGAAATGGTGATGGTGTCCGTGGAGATTGTAGGCCGGCCCACGGGTCTGCAGATGTCCGGAAACGGCCAGCCCGGGCCAACGGCGCGTGTACGATCGACCGCATGAACCACCCTGCCGTCGACCCCGCCGATGATGCGCGTTACCTGGCGCTGAAAGCGCACGACGCGCGCTTCGACGGCAGCTTCTTCACGGGTGTCACGTCCACCGGTATCTATTGCCGACCGGTGTGCCGGGTTCGCGTCCCGCGCCGCGAGAACTGCCGTTTCTTCACCCTGGCGGCGCAGGCCGAGCAGGCGGGCTTCCGGCCCTGCCTGCGCTGCCGGCCCGAACTGGCGCCCGGCCCGGCCACCTGGTCCACCCACGATGCATCGGGCATGCTGGCGCGCCAGGCGGCGCGGTTGCTGGACGATCCGGCGGCCTGGTCCGATGCCACACCGCCCATGACAGCGCTGGCCGCGCGCCTGGGCGTGAGCGACCGCCACCTGCGACGCATCTTCGAGGCCCAGTTCGGGGTGTCGCCACTCCAGTACCTGCAGACCCGCCGGCTGCTGACGGCCAAACAGCTGCTGACCGACACCGCCCTGCCGGTCACCCGCGTCGCGCTGGCCAGCGGCTTCGGTTCGTTGCGGCGCTTCAATGCGGCGTTTACCGCGCACTACGGCCTGAACCCGACCGCCTTGCGCCGGGAAGGCCGCACCCATGAGGGCCAGGGCGTGACGGTCCGCCTGGGATACCGGCCTCCTTACGATGTGGGCGCCCTGTTCAGTTTTCTGGCCCGGCGCAGCATCGAGAGCGTGGAGTTCGCGACCGGTGCCACCTCCGATGCGCTGCTGGGGCGCACGCTGCGCCTTCGAACGGGCGGACGCAGCCATACCGGCTGGCTGACGGCTCGTTTCGACTGCACTCGACCGGCTGTGCTGCTGCAGGTCAGCGACTCGCTCGGTGAGGTGCTGCCGCTGGTGATTTCGAGGGTGCGCGCCTGGCTCGACCTGGACGCGGACCCTGCCGTGATCCAGGCTTGCCTGTCGCCCGAGACACGGAACGCAGCGGGTGCGCCCGGCGGCGATCTGGCCGGCCTGCGGGTGCCCGGCTGCCTGGACGGGTTCGAGCTGGGCGTTCGGGCCATCCTGGGTCAACAGGTCACCGTGGCCGCGGCGCGCACCTTGTGCCAACGTCTGGTGGAGCGCTTCGGCGAACCGTTGCCGACGCCATGGCCAGCACTCAGCCGCCTGTTTCCTTCAGCCGAGGTGCTGGCCCAAGCCAGTGGCGACGCGCTGGGGCAGCTCGGCATCGTGCGCCAGCGCCAGGGGGCCATCGTGGCGCTGGCCAAGGCGGTGGCCGAACAAGGGCTGACCCTGGACGCCAACGCCGACGTGCCCGCAACCCTGGCCGCATTGAAGGCCCTGCCCGGGATTGGCGACTGGACCGCGCAATACATGGCCATGCGCGCGCTTCGCTGGCCGGACGCCTTCCCTGCGGGCGACATCGCCCTGCAAAAGGCGCTCGGTGTCGATTCGGCGCGCGAAGCGGAGCAGGCGTCGCAGGCCTGGCGGCCCTGGCGCAGCTATGCCGTGGTGCGCGCCTGGCACCGGGGGCCCACACCCGATGCCAATGAAAATACTATTTCCATAGCAAACTATGACCAGCCGACGCTGGGATGAAGGCATTTTGATGATGAAACACCCTGATTCACTCGTTTGCAGCCGTATCGACAGCCCCCTGGGGCCGATGCTGCTGGCCACCTCGGCCGTCGGCCTGGCCGGCGCCTGGTTCGTGAGGGGGCAACGCGACACGCCCGACACCGCCGCCTGGGCGCTGGCACCCGACCATCCCGTGTTGCGGCAGGCCGCCGCACAGCTCGCCGACTATTTTTCCGGGCGGCGCAATGCCTTCGGGCTTGCGCTGGACCTGAGCCACGGAACGGCGTTCCAGCAGGCCGTATGGCAGGCGCTGCTCGCCATCCCCTTCGGCCAGACCACCAGCTATGGCACCCTCGCCACGCGCATCGGCCGACCGAAGGCCGTGCGGGCCTTGGGCGCCGCTGTCGGGCGCAACCCGATCGGCATCATCGTTCCCTGCCACCGGGTGATCGGGGCCGACGGCTCGCTGACCGGCTATGCCGGCGGGCTCGATCGCAAGACCGCGCTGCTGCGCATCGAAGGCGTCCTGTGAGCGGGTCGCCCCCTGCCACCCGCCCGTGGTTCGCCGAATTCGTGCTGCTGGCGGCCATCTGGGGCTCATCCTTCCTGTTCACCCGGCTGGCTGTGGTGGAATTTGGTGCGCTGCCGACCGCGGGCGTGCGCGTCGCCATCGCCTCGCTGTTCCTGCTGCCGCTGTTGCTGATGCGGGGCCACGGCCGCGAGTTGCGCCAGCATTGGAAGGCGGTATTTCTGGTCGGGTTGCTGAACTCGGGCCTTCCTTTTGCCTGCTTTGCCTTTGCCCTGCTGTATCTGACCACCGGACTGTCGGCCATCCTCAACGCCACCGTGCCCTTGTTCGGGGCCCTGGTGGCCTGGGCCTGGCTCAAGGATCGACCGGATGCCTCCCGGATCCTGGGTCTGGTCATCGGCTTCGCCGGCGTCGCTCTGCTGGCCTCCGACAAGGCCGGTGTCAAAGCCGGCCCGGCCGGAGCCGCAGCCGGCCTGCTGGACACCTGGGGGCCCGCCCTGGGCATCGCGGCCTGCCTGCTGGCCACGCTGTGCTACGGCATCTCGGCCAGCTACACCAAGCGCTACCTCGGTGGGCTGCCATCTCTGGTCACCGCCACAGGCAGCCAGATCGGTGCCACGCTGGGTCTGGCGCTGCCGACTCTTTTCTTTTGGCCCGCTCGTACGCCAAGTCTGACCGCCTGGCTGGCCCTGCTCGTGGTCGGCGTGCTCTGCACGGGCGTGGCCTACGTTCTGTATTTCCGCCTGATCGAAGCCGCCGGTCCGGCTCGCTCGCTCACCGTGACCTTCGTCGTGCCGGTGTTCGCCCTTTTCTACGGCAGCGTCTTCCTCAGTGAGGCCATCACGCCCTGGATGATCGGCTGCGGCGTCATCATCCTGCTGGGCACCTCCTTGTCCACCGGGCTTCTGCGCCTGTGGCGCTAAGGTCCGGTCCCAAACACGGATGGCTGCGGGTTCTGCTGCCACCCAAGGTCCGCGCGCCAGAATCGCGAAGCCTTGCGGACGCGCAAAGTCGGCCCGCCCGGATTCAGGCACATTCGTCAGCGTCGTACATCGAACGAGCGCAGGCTCGGCAGGCACTCTGCGCCGACATGAAGAAAGGACCGCCGCATGCGAGCCATGATGCTGGACGCGCCGGGGCAGCCCCTGAAACTGGGCCATCTGGCTGTGCCAGAGCCGGCCGCCCACGATGTGCTGTTGAAAGTGCTGGCCTGCGGCGTCTGCCGCACCGACCTGCACATCCTGGACGGTGAGTTGCCCGCTCACAAGCCCGGCATGGTTCCCGGACACGAAGTTGTGGGCCGCGTGGTGGCGCTCGGGTCGGCCGTGACCCGGTTCCGCGTCGGCGACCGTGTCGGCATCCCCTGGCTGGGCGGCACCTGCGGGCATTGCGCCTATTGCGCCGCTCAGCATGAAAACCTTTGCGACACCCCGGTGTTCACCGGCTACGACCGCAACGGGGGTTTCGCCGAGTACGCGCTGGCCGATGCACGCTTTTGCTTCGCGCTGCCGGATGCCTACGATGACGTTCATGCGGCGCCGCTGCTCTGCGCGGGACTGATCGGATACCGGGCCTACCGTTTGTCCGGCGTCTTGGGACAGATGAAACTGGGCCTTTATGGCTTTGGCGCGGCCGCGCACATCATCTGCCAGGTCGCGGTGTCGCAAGGGCAGCAGGTGTACGCGTTCGTGCGCCGCGGCGATCGCCAAAGCGCCGAGTTCGCAAGGAAGCTGGGCGCCTGCTGGGCCGGGCCGTCCGATGCGCCCGCGCCGGCCGAACTCGATGCCGCGCTGATCTTCGCGCCCGTTGGCTCGCTGGTGCCGGCCGCACTGCGCACCACCCGCAAGGGCGGTGTCGTCGTCTGCGCTGGCATCCACATGAGCGACATCCCTTCATTCCCTTACGGCCTGCTCTGGGGCGAGCGCAGCATCCGCTCGGTGGCCAACCTGACCCGCGAAGACGGCGAACTCTTCTTCTCACTGATCGCACAACACCCGGTCACGACCCATGTGGCGCCGTTCGCCCTGGACCGCGCCAATGACGCCATGGCGGCCCTGCGCACCGGCGCCATCGATGGCGCGGCTGTGCTGGTGCCGTGAAGGCCCTTCCCGGCTGGCAAGCGAAGCTGGTCGGTCGCGGCACCGGGAAGCACGCCCAAGCCTGCCGGTGCGCAAGGACAAATTGGTTCTGGAGGCTGAGTCAGGACGGTCCTGAAAATGAAAAAGCCCCAAACAGATCAACTGTTTGGGGCTTCTTGTGACCCAGTACAGGAGCGCCGCGAAAGGGAAAGCGCACTGAAGAAGGCCTTGCGCAGAGCTCCTCAAGGGGCCCCCCCCCCCCCCCCCCCCCCCCCCCCCCCCCCCCCCCCCCCCCCCCCCCCCCCCCCCCGGGGCCCCCCCCCTCTAAAAACCCCCCCCCCCCCGTCGTGCTCAACGCCTAATTTGGACGTGGCACAGCGGTTTACGCCAGCGCGGCTGAGGGGTCGCCGCCTCCCAGTTGGGATGGGAATTCCCCCAACGAAAAACCGCACCTTAGGGTTTTGATTTGGCGGAGTGGACGGGACTCGAACCCGCGACCCCCGGCGTGACAGGCCGGTATTCTAACCAACTGAACTACCACTCCTGGTAGATAGCTTCGCCATCTTTCGATGGCCAAGTGCTACAAACTTGGCGACCCTACGGGGATTCGAACCCCGGTACTCACCGTGAAAGGGTGATGTCCTAGGCCTCTAGACGATAGGGTCAAAACCTTGGATCTGTCCGTCGATACGTGGTGGTGGAGGTAAGCGGGATCGAACCGCTGACCTCTTGCATGCCATGCAAGCGCTCTCCCAGCTGAGCTATACCCCCGCACTTGCGTCACTGCCGACCTGCAATCAAATCAGCAACTTCGCTTGTATCGAAGCCTTGAATTATAGACTGCTTTTCACGCTTTCTGCAAACAGGCCACAACTTTTTCGCGACTGGCAAGTTCCAGCACCGCATCGAGCGAAGGCGTCTGGGCAGTCCCCATGACCAGCACACGTACCGGCATCGCCAGTTGCGGCATCTTGAGGCCCCCGGCCGCGAGAACCTCTTTGATCGCACCCGAAATCGCCGCCTTCTCCCAGGCGCAGGACGCCAGCTTCTGCGCTAGCAAAGCCAGCGAAGGCTTGATTGCGTCTGTCACGTGCTGAGCCATCTCGTCCGCATGGGGCGTGACGTCCACATAGAACGCCGCAGCCCAGTGGGCCAGCACGACGGTGGTGTCACAACGGTCCTTGAACAGCGCACAGATGCGCGGCAGGCGCTCGTCAGCCTCGATGCCGCGCCCGCGCAGCTGCACCGCGACCAGCGCGGCCAGCGTATCGTCATCTGTGGCCTTCAGGTGCTGGGCATTGACCCAGCGCAGCTTGGCCTCATCGAACTGCGCCGCGCTGCGGCCCAGGTGATCCAGACTGAACCATTGCAGGAACTGGGCCCGGCTGAAGATCTCGTCATCGCCGTGGCTCCAGCCCAGCCGCGCCAGGTAGTTCACCATCGCGTCGGGCAGATAGCCCTCGTCACGGTACTGGGTCACGGGCTTGGCGCCATTGCGCTTGCTCATCTTTTCGCCCTGCTCGTTCAGCACCGTCGGCAGGTGGGCATAGACGGGCGGTTCCTTTCCCAGCGCGCGGAAGATGTTGATCTGGCGCGGCGTGTTGTTGACGTGGTCATCGCCGCGGATCACATGCGTGATCGCCATGTCGATGTCGTCCACCACCACACAGAAGTTGTAGGTGGGCGTGCCGTCCGGACGGGCGATCACCAGGTCGTCGAGTTCGTCGTTGCTGATCTCGATGCGGCCCTTGACCTTGTCGTCCCAGGCCACCACGCCACCCTGTGGATTGCGGAATCGCAGCACGGGCTTGACCCCTTCGGGCACGGGCGGTAGCACCTTGCCCGGTTCGGGGCGCCAGGTGCCGTCATACCGAGGTTTTTCTTTCGAAGCCATCTGGCGTTCGCGCAACGCGTCGAGCTCCGCCATGCCCATGTAGCAGGGATAGACCTGCCCTGCGGCGACCAGTTCGGCCAGCACCGCCTTGTAGCGGTCCATGCGTTGCATCTGGTAGAAGGGGCCTTCGTCGGGGTCCAGGCCCAGCCAGGCCATGCCCTCAAGAATCACGTCCACCGCGGCTTGGCTGGACCGCTCCAGATCGGTGTCTTCGATACGCAGGATGAAGTCGCCGCCGTTGGCCCGGGCGAAAGCCCAGGGGTACAGCGCCGAGCGGATGTTTCCCAGATGGATGAAGCCTGTCGGCGACGGGGCAAAACGCGTACGGATGCGGGCTTGGGTCATGATGGGTCTACAGGGTGTCCAGGCCGCGCAGCAGATCGGCCTTGATGTCGTCGAGGTGCTCGAGCCCGACCGCCACACGAATCAGGCCCTGACCGATGCCCGCCGCCTGGCGCTGTGCTTCGGTCAGTTTGCCGTGCGAGGTGCTGGCCGGGTGGCAGGCCAAGGTCTTGGTGTCGCCCAGGTTGGTGGCCAGCGAAAGCACCTGCAGGCTGTCGAGCACGTGGAACGCGCGTTCGCGCGCCTGATCGGCCGCCGGCGTACGGACAGCGAAGGACAGCACGGCGCCACCCAGGCCGCTCATCTGGCGCATGGCCAGGTCGTGCTGCGGGTGGCTTTGCAGCCCAGGGTAGTACACCCGCTGCACCGCGGGGTGCTGTTCCAGCCACTGCGCCAGTTCCAGCGCCTGCGCTGACTGGGCGCGCATGCGGATATCCAGGGTCTCCAGGCCCTTGAGCACGACCCAGGCATTGAAGGGCGAGAGCACCATGCCGGCGTTCTTGATGACCGGCAGGAAGCGTTCGCGCACCATCACTTCGGTGGCGCAGAGGGCGCCCGCCATCACCCGGCCTTGCCCGTCCAGGTACTTGGTGCCCGAATGCATCACGATGTCGGCGCCCATCGCAAGGGGACGTTGCAGCACAGGAGTGGCAAAGCAGTTGTCCACGGCCAGCCAGGCGCCTTGGTCACGCGCCATGGTGGCCAGCGCAGCAATGTCGCACACATCGGTCAGCGGATTGGTCGGCGTTTCGGCAAACAGCAGCCGGGTGTTCGGCCGGATCGCCTGGCGCCACGCATCCAGGTCTGTCTGCGGCACGACGGTCGATTCCACCCCAAAGCGAGCGAATTCCGAGCCGATGAGCTTGATGGTCGACCCGAACATCGACTGCGAGAACACCACGTGGTCGCCTGACTTGAGCAGGCTGAAAAGCATGAGCATGATCGCCGCCATGCCCGATGCCGTGGCCATGGCGGCCTCACTGCCCTCCATCGCCGCCAGGCGCAGTTCCAGGCTGGTGACGGTGGGATTTCCGGAACGGGTGTAGGTGTAGCCCTCCTCCTCACCCCCGAAGCGCGCGGCCGCGCTGGCGGCATCGGGCTGAACATAGCCGCTGGTAAGGTACAGCGCTTCGGAGTTTTCGCCGAAGGCGCTGCGCTCGACGGCGGCATGCACCGCCAGGGTGTTGATGTGCAGGTTGGGAGGCAGGGGAACTTGGCTCATACGTCGTTGTTGGGGTTGGGCAGCGCCAGGCGCGAGCTGTCTTCCTCGCTCGCTTCAGCACCAGGGCGGCCGGAGTTGAGACGCGCGATGTCGTCGGCTGTGATGTCGCCGGTCACGTAGATGCCGTCAAAGCAGGACGCGTCGAAGCTGGCCAGCTTCGGGTTCAGCGTGCCGATGGCCTTCTTCATGCCGTCCACCTCCTGGTAGATCAGGGCATCGCAACCGATGATCTGCCGGATCTCCTCGATGCTGCGGCCATGCGCCACGAGTTCATCGGACGTCGGCATGTCGATGCCGTAGACGTTGGGGAAGCGAACCGGCGGCGCGGCGCTGGCAAGGTACACCTTGCGGGCGCCGGCGTCTCGCGCCATCTGGACGATTTCCTTGGACGTGGTGCCCCTCACGATCGAATCATCGACCAGCAGCACGTTACGCCCCTTGAACTCGCTGGCGATGACGTTGAGCTTCTGGCGCACGGATTTCTTGCGCACTTCCTGCCCGGGCATGATGAAGGTGCGCCCGACGTAACGGTTTTTGACGAAGCCTTCGCGGTACGGAATGCCGAGCAGGTGCGCCAGCTGCGTGGCACTGGGGCGGCTGGATTCGGGGATGGGGATCACCACGTCGATCTCGTTCGGCGGCACGGTGGAGATCACGCGCTTGGCCAGGGTCTCGCCGAGATTCAGGCGCGCCTGGTAGACCGAGATGCCGTCCAGCACCGAATCCGGACGCGCGAGGTAGACAAACTCGAAGATGCACGGCGACAACAGCGGCGCGGCAGCACATTGCCGTGCATGGATGGCGCCGGAAAGTTCCACGAACACCGCTTCGCCCGGCGCCAGGTCGCGCTCGAACCGGTGCCCCGTCCCTTCCAGGGCCACCGATTCGCTCGCGAACATCGTGGTGCCATCGGCGCCATGGCCCATGCACAGGGGCCGGATGCCATAGGGATCACGGAAGGCCAGCAGGCCGTGGCCGGCAATCAGCACGATCACGGCATACGAGCCGCGCACCCGCCGGTGCACCGCACTGACCGCGCCAAACACGTCGGCCGGCGTCAGCGGCAGGCCCTTGGTCGAGCGCTCCAGCTCGTGCGCCAGCACGTTGAGGAGCACCTCGGAATCGCTCTCGGTGTTGATGTGCCGGTGGTCGGTGGTGAACAGCTCGGACTTGAGGGCGTGCGCGTTGGTCAGGTTGCCGTTGTGCACCAACACGATGCCGAAGGGGGCATTGACGTAGAAGGGCTGGGCTTCTTCCTCGCTGTAGGCATTGCCGGCCGTCGGGTAGCGCACCTGCCCCAGGCCGCAACTCCCGGGCAGCGAGCGCATGTTGCGCGTGCGGAAGACGTCGCGCACCATGCCCTTGGCCTTGTGCATGAAGAACTTGCGATCCAGCTGCGTGACGATGCCCGCAGCGTCCTGGCCCCGGTGCTGCAGCAGCAGCAGGGCGTCGTAGATCAGCTGATTGACAGGCGCGTTGCTGACAACGCCGACGATTCCACACATAGTTCCATCCCGTTCGCCGCAGAACTCGCACCGGCGGTGCAAGGGCCTGCGCCGCATAAAAAATCAGGCCGGCAGATACTTCCCGAAGGCTTCAGGCAGCACCGGCCGCAGTCCTTTCAACGCGGTGCTCAGCAGCCCCGCGCCCGTCGAAGTCTGCCACCACGGACTTGACTTCATCGGCGTCATGTCCATCACCACAGCCAGCGCCAGCAACAGGACCAGGCCGCGCACCAGCCCGAACGCCGCGCCCAGCGTACGGTCCACCGGGCGCAGACCGATGGCCTCGATCAGCTTGCGCGTGATCCAGGCCAGCAACCCGCCGGCAAAGGCGCCGGCCACAAAGACCAGCACGAACGCCGCTGCATATCGCACCGGCTCGGTGGCCCCGCTCATGGGCAGGCGCAGTGCCACTTCGGGCGCCCACCATTGCGCCAACACGAAGGCGGCGATCCAACCCAGCATCGACATCAGTTCGTAGACCAGTCCGCGCCATGCGCCCAAAAGCAACGACGCCCCCAGCACCGCCAGCAAGAACCAATCCGTGGCTGTCACGCATCCGGCCGGATCAAAGGGTCAGAATGGCCGCGGGCAGATCCAGCCCACGGATCCGCGCCGCTGCCTTTTCCGCCTCGGCCCGGTTCGTGAACGGCCCAACCCGGACACGGATTCGCTTGCCTTCGGCCGTCTCCGCTATATGGGTGTACGTGGTCAGACCCGCCTTCTCCACCTTCAGGCGCGTCTCACGCGCCTTGGTGGCATCGGCGAACGCGCCGACTTGCACAATGAAACGACCGGTGTCTGACGCCGCGGCTTTCGGTGCGGGTGCGGTCTCCTTGCCCTCCAGCAGGGCCTGCGCCCGGCGGCCGTCATCGGCAGGATGGGCGGCGGGCGGTTTGGTTTCGGCTTTTGGCTCCGGCTTGGGTTCGGGCTTCGGCGCCGCCGCAGGGCTGGTTTTTGCTTCTGAATGAATAGCAGACTCAGGCGATTTGACGCTGGGTTTCTCCGCCTTTTTCTCGGAACCCGGCGCCACGATCTCTTCCCGGGCATCCAGGCTGGCACGCGCCGACACCTGCGTCGAAGGCACCGAAGCGGCCACCGCAGGGCTCGACGCTGCGCGCGCCGGCGCGGAAGCCGCGACAACCGGGCCCGCCACACTCGGCGCCGCATCCGTTGCCGCGGACGGCACGGCCAGAGGTTTGACCTTGTTGCGGTCGGGAATCTGGATTGCCACATCCACGGCCACCGGGCGGGGCTGGGTGTCGAACACCAACGGAAAACCGATCACCGCCACCAGCACCAGCACGGCCGCACCGATCAGACGGTGGCGCGCACGACGGCGCAGGCCCTCGATGCTCTCCGCGGGCGCTACATGCCCCGCTTCGGCGTCGGATCGGGAGCCAGGGAATCGGAACTTGAAAAATGCCATGAAGCAAGGACTCAGGCGTTCAGGTGTTTGGCATCGAGACGCGGGATGCCGTCCTGCAAAACGCCGCCCACGGTATAGAAGGATCCAAAGACGACGATTCTATCAGCGGGGTCTGCCGCGGCGATGGCGGCGCGCAGGGCTTCTACTGGCGACGCATGCACACTGGCCAGCGCCTCGCGGCGCCCCGGCAGCGCCTGCCAGCCGGCCAGCAAAGCCTGGGCCGGCGCCGCGCGCGGCGTGGGCAGATCGGTGAAATACCAGCGATCCACCAGCGGGCCGACGCGCGCCAGCATGGGCGCCAGGTCTTTGTCGGCCATCGCACCGAATACGGCATGGGTCGTCGGGTAATAGCCCATCGCATCCAGGTTGGCGGTCAAGGCCGCGACCGAATGCGGGTTGTGCGAAACGTCCAGCACCAGGGTCGGCTGGCCGGGCACGATCTGGAAGCGCCCCGGCAGCTCCACCATCGCCAGTCCATTGCGAACGGCCTGCGCCGCCACAGGCAACTTTTCGCGAAGGGCCTCCAGCGCCGCGAGCACACCCGAGGCGTTCACCAACTGATTGGCGCCGCGAAGGGCCGGATAGGCCAGTCCGGCAAACCGGCGGCCCCGCCCGGCCCAGGCCCACTGCTGCCGGTCGCCGGAAAAGTTGAAATCGTGCCCGAAGCGCCACAGGGGCGCGTCGATCTCGGTGGCACGGTCGATCACGCTTTGCGGCGGCATCGGGTCGCTGACGATGGCCGGCTTGCCGGTGCGCAGGATGCCCGCCTTCTCATAGCCGATGCTTTCGCGGTTGTCGCCCAGCAGTTCGGTATGGTCGATGTCGATGCTGGTGATGATCGCGCAGTCGGTGTCGATGACGTTGACCGCGTCCAGCCGCCCGCCCAGTCCCACCTCCAGAACGGCCACATCCAGACCGGACGCCGCCATGAGGCTCAGGATGGCCAGCGTGGTGAATTCGAAATAGGTCAGGGACGTGTCGCCCCGGGCCTGTTCCACCCGCTCGAAGTGCGGGATCAGGTCGGGCGCCCGCGCGATCTCGCCATGGATGCGGCAGCGCTCCTCGAAGTGCACCAGATGGGGCGAGGTGTACACCCCCGTGCGGTAGCCCGCCTGCAACAGGATGGCCTCCAGCATGGCGCAGGTCGAACCCTTGCCATTGGTTCCGGCCACGGTGATGACAGGACATGCAAAGCCGAAGTTCATGCGTGCCGCCACCGCTTTGACGCGTTCCAGCCCCATGTCGATGGTCACGGGATGCAGGCGCTCGCAATGGACGAGCCAGTCGGATAAGGTTTTCATGGACCCCGGATTGTCGCGCACCCCCACCAAGGCCCGCGGCGCCCGCACGGTATTCGCGGACCGCACCGTGCCAGAATGGGCGGATGACCACCCTCTATGGCATCCCCAACTGCGACACCGTCAAGAAGGCCCGCGCCTGGCTGAGCCAGTACGGCATCGACTACGTCTTTCACGACTTCAGGAAGCAAGGCGTGCCAGAACCTGAACTGGACCAGTGGCTGGCGCACGTGGGCTGGGAACGGCTGGTGAACCGAAAAGGCACGACCTGGCGCCAGCTCGACGGGGCCACCCGTGACGCGGTGTCCGATGCCGCCAGCGCCCGCGCCCTGATGCTGGCGCACCCGAGCGTGATCAAACGCCCGGTGGTCGCCTGGCCCGACGGTGTGACGGTCGGCTTTGACGCCGACGCCTGGCTGAAACGGCGCTGACACCTGCCAGCGGACCTAAAATCATGGGTTTCGCCGATTCCTTATCCTTCTTTCGCACTTCATGACCACCACCCACATCGACGGCGTGTCCGTCACCACGAAAGCCAATGTCTATTTCGATGGCAAATGCGTCAGCCACGGCATCACCTTTGCCGACGGCACGAAAAAATCCGTGGGCGTGATCCTGCCCGCCACCTTGACTTTCAACACCGGCGCGCCTGAGATCATGGAGGGCGTGGCCGGTTCGTGCGAATACAAGTTGGCCGGGAGCGACACATGGGTGAAATCCGGCGCCGGCGAGTCCTTCAGCGTACCGGGCAACTCCAGCTTTGAGATCCGCGTGGACGAGGCCTACCACTACATCTGCCACTTCGGCTGATCCCCTCCATCCCGAGACCCGACCATGGCCACGATTCTCCAAAACCTTCCCGCCCAGCAAAAGGTCGGCATCGCGTTCTCCGGCGGCCTGGACACCAGCGCCGCGCTGCTGTGGATGCGCCAGAAAGGCGCCATCCCTTACGCCTACACGGCGAACCTGGGCCAGCCCGACGAGGCCGATTACGACGAAATCCCGCGCAAGGCGATGGAATACGGCGCCGAGAAGGCGCGCCTGATCGACTGCCGCAGCCAGTTGGCGGCCGAAGGCATTGCCGCGCTGCAGTGCGGCGCCTTCCACATCTCGACCGCGGGCGTCACCTACTTCAACACCACCCCGATCGGCCGCGCCGTCACCGGCACCATGCTGGTGGCCGCGATGAAGGAAGACGACGTCAACATCTGGGGCGATGGCAGCACCTTTAAAGGCAACGACATCGAGCGCTTCTACCGCTACGGCCTGCTCGCAAACCCGTCGCTCAAGATCTACAAGCCCTGGCTGGACCAGGCGTTCATCGATGAGCTGGGCGGGCGCGCCGAAATGTCCGCCTTCATGACGGCCAACGGCTTCGGCTACAAGATGTCGGCCGAGAAGGCCTACTCCACCGACGCCAACGTGCTGGGCGCCACGCACGAGGCCAAGGACCTGGAGCACCTGAACAGCGGCATCCGCATCGTCAACCCCATCATGGGCGTGCCCTTCTGGCGCGAGGACTGCGTGGTCAAGGCCGAGGAAGTCTCGGTGCGCTTCGAAGAAGGCCAGCCGGTGGCGCTGAACGGCAAGACCTTCGACAGTGCCGCCGACCTGATCCTGGAGGCCAACCGCATCGGCGGGCGCCACGGTCTGGGCATGAGCGACCAGATCGAGAACCGCATCATTGAGGCCAAGAGCCGCGGCATCTACGAAGCCCCCGGCCTCGCCTTGCTGTTCGCCGCCTACGAGCGTCTGGTCACCGGCATCCACAACGAAGACACCATCGAGCAATACCGCGACAACGGCCGCAAGCTCGGCCGTCTGCTCTACCAGGGCCGCTGGTTCGACTCGCAGGCCATCATGCTCCGCGAGACCGCCCAGCGCTGGGTGGCGCGCGCGATCACCGGCGAAGTGACCTTTGAGCTGCGCCGCGGCAACGACTACTCGATCCTGAACACCGAGTCGCCCAACCTGACCTACCAGCCCGAGCGCTTGAGCATGGAAAAGGTCGAAGACGCGCCGTTCACGCCGCTGGACCGCATCGGCCAGCTCACCATGCGCAACCTCGACATCGTGGACACGCGCCAGAAGCTGGGTATCTACGCCAAGACGGGCCTGCTGTCGCTGGGCTCCGGCGCCGACATGCTTCGCCTGGACGGCGGCCGCAAGGACGGCAAAGGCGGCTGATTCATCTTCGTGCCCGCCAGGAGCCGCCGGTCAGGCGGCTTTTTTCATGGCAAGTCAAAGGCGCTTTCGCGCGAGCCTTCCGCGCCGTGAACCCGAACCTCAATCGCCGAGGACGGTCTGGGTGCAGGAAGGGGTCAGGCCTTCGCGTCCCAGCATGACCGGGCTTTGTCCGGTCGAACGCACCAGGCCGCTGCCCACATCGAACATGACGTTGAAGTAGTTCTGGAAGTTGCCCGGCGCGCAGTACAGCCAGGTCCAGGCCAAGGTGTTCGTCCGGGGAAAGGTCTGCGTCCACAACGCGCCGGAGGGCCCGAGGATGCGCAACACCTGCTCCTTCGTCATGCCCGCCTGCACCAGTCCGAACTGCGCTTCATTCAGCACCCCGGTGATGCGCTGGAGCTTGCCGTCGGCACCCACGAACACCATGAAGGTCTGGGTGCCGGAAGGGCCGAACGGATAGGCCAGCTGAGAAGTGCCGTCCGGGTTCTTCCAGACCATCGCCGGTTTGCCCAACGCCGCCTCGATCTGCGGCAAGGTCGACACACCGGGTTGCAGTGTGCTCGCGTTGAAACCCGCGCAGCCGGCGGCCAGCAAAGCCCCCGCCAGCGTTGCGCCACGCAACCATGAACTCAGTCGAATGCTCATGTTTCTTCCTGAAAGACGTTGAACAAAGAAGTCCATGCGGCCCGATACCCGGGCACGCTACACCACCACCGGCTCCGGCTCCAGCCGGATGCCGAAACGCTCGTACACGCTGGTCTGGATCGCCCGGGCCAGGGTCATCACCTGCCCGCCCGTGGCCCCACCGCGATTCACCAGCACCAGAGCCTGCTTTTCATAAACCCCCGCTTGGCCGACGCTCTTGCCCTTCCAGCCGCAGGCATCGATCAGCCAGCCGGCGGCGAGCTTGATGCTGCCATCGGGCATCGGGTAGTGCACCACCTTGGGGTCGCGGGCGATGATGTCGGCGCACTGTTCGGGCGTGACGGTCGGGTTCTTGAAGAAGCTGCCGGCGTTGCCGATGACCGCCGGGTCGGGTAGCTTGGCGCGCCGGATCGCGCAGACCCAGTCAAAGATCTGCCGGGCCGACGGCGCCTCGATGCCGGTCTCTGTGCGCTTGCGCTCCAGGTCCAGATAGCCCAGCACCGCCTTCCAGGGTTTGGGCAAAGCGAAACGCACCCGCAGGATCAGCGCCTTGCCCGCCAGCCCCAGGCCGTTGGGGCCGCTGCTGGCGTGCTTGAAGATCGAATCGCGGTACCCAAAGGCGCACTGCGCCGCATCCAGGGTGAAAGCTTGGCCGGTCGTCAGGTCCACCGCATCGAGCGACTCGAAGCGGTCCTGCACCTCCACGCCGTAGGCGCCAATGTTCTGCACCGGCGAGGCCCCGACCATGCCGGGGATCATCGCCAGGTTCTCCAGCCCAGGCCAGCCCTGCTCCAGCGTCCAGGCCACGAAGTCGTGCCAGTTCTCCCCAGCGCCGGCCTCCACGATCCAGGCCTTCGGCGTGTCGGCCACCAGCCGGCGGCCGGTCAATTCGACCTTGAGCACCACCGGCCGCACATCGCCGGTCAGCACGATGTTACTGCCGCCGCCCAGCACAAACTTGGGCGCAGGGCCCAGTTCCGGGTCGTCCAGCACGGCCTGCACGTCGGCCGGCTGACGCACCCGAACCAGGGTCTGGGCCCGCGCAACGATGCCGAAGCTGTTGCAGGACTGCAGGGGTACATTTCGCTCGGCGATCATGGGAGAATTGTCGCACTGCCCACTTTCCGTAACGAGTCCCCCATGCCTTCTTTTGACGCTGTCTGCGAACCCAACCTGCCCGAAGTGAAAAACGCGGTCGACAACACGGCCAAGGAGATCGCCACCCGCTTCGACTTCAAGGGCACTCCGGCCGCCATCGAGCTCAAGGACAAGGAGATCACCCTGATCGGCAACGCTGATTTCCAGCTGACCCAGATCGAGGACATCCTGCGCAACAAGCTCACCAAGCGCAGCGTGGACGTGCGCTTCCTGGACATGGGCGACGTGCAGAAGATCGGCGGCGACAAGGTCAAGCAGGTGATCAAGGTCAAGAACGGCATCGCCTCCGACGACGCCAAGAAGATCACCCGCCTGATCAAGGACAGCAAGATGAAGGTGCAGGCCTCGATCCAGGGCGAATCGGTGCGCATCACCGGCGCCAAGCGCGACGACCTGCAGGCTGCCATGGCCTTGCTGCGCAAGGACATGACCGACATTCCGCTGAGTTTCGACAATTTCCGGGACTGAAGCGGCATGCCCCACGCCTGCCACCCGGCGTGCAGCGCCGGCCCTGCAAGGCAGGCGCCCCTTTCGGGTCGGGCTCGCGCCATCCTCCCCCTTGCCGCCCGGTGCGTGTGGGCTGTTGGGCTGGTCACCGCCCTCGCCAGCGGCGCATGGGCCCAATCTGTCGCGCTGCAAGGCATGCTGGGCTCGCGGGCCCTGCTGATGATCGATGGCGGCGCGCCGCGCAGCGTGGCGGTCGGCGAAACGGTGCAAGGCGTCAGGGTCGTGTCCACCAGCAGCGACGCGGCCGTCGTGGAGGTGGGCGGCAAGCGCCTTACGCTGCGCCTCGGGGAATCCCCGGCCAGCCTGGGTGAGCGCGGCCAGGCCAGCAGCGGGCGGATCTCGCTGCCGGCTGATGGGGGCGGCCATTTCATGGGTTCCGGCAGCATCAACGGGCGGCCGGTGCAGTTCATGGTGGACACCGGGGCCTCAACGGTGGCGATGGGCGTGAGCGACGCCGAGCGCATCGGACTCGCCTACCGCGACGGCCAGCCCGTGCGGGTTGGCACCGCGAACGGCCTGGCCCAGGGCTGGCGCGTGAAACTGGCGTCGGTGCGGATCGGCGACGTGGAGGTGTACGACGTGGACGCGGTCGTCACGCCCCAGGGCATGCCCTTCGTGCTGCTGGGCAACAGCTACCTGAACCGCTTCCAGATGCGCCGCGACAACGACCAGATGGTGCTGGAGCGGCGCTATTAAGCTAATTTCGAGTCTTTTTGGCCACTTCCCAGCGTCGGATGGTCACATTCAGCTATCAAATCAGGACTGATCTGGCGCCACCGCCGCGGTGACCACGACCTCGATGCGCCAGCCTGGGTCGGCCAGCGCGGCCTGCACCGTGGCCCGCGGCGGCGCCGAACCGGGCAGCACCCAGGCGTCCCAGACGGCGTTCATCGCGCCGATGTCGGCAATGTCTGCCAGGAAAATCTGCGTGCGCAGGATGCGCGTGCGGTCGCTGCCGCACTCGGCCAGGCGACGGTCCACCTGGGCCAGCACATCGGCCGTCTGCGCAGCAATGTCGGTGGCGTCGCACTCGGGCACCATGCCGGCCAGGTACACCACCCCGTTGAAGACGGCGGCCTCGCTGTAGCGGGCCGCGACATGCAGGCGGCGCAGCTCGCTCACTTCTTGGACCCCAGCTTCGATTCCTTGCCCGCCAGCAGGCGGTTGATGTTCTCGCGGTGGCGCCAGGCCAGGAACATGGCCATCACGAAGAGGGCCAGCGTGATCGACTTGTCCGCATACCAGGCCACCCGGTCGCCGAAGAGGTAATAGACCGGCGCAAAGGCCGCGGCCACCAGCGAGGCCAGCGAGGAGTAGCGGAAAAAGTACGCAATGATCAGCCAGGTCAGCGCGGTGGCCAGGCCGAGCCAGCCGCTGATGCCGAACAGCACGCCCAGCGCCGTGGCCACGCCCTTGCCGCCTTCGAACTTGAAAAACACCGGGTACAGGTGTCCCAGGAAAGCCGCCAGCCCGACCAGCGCCACCGTGCCATCGCCCAGGCCGACGGACGGGCCAAACCAGCGCACCAGCATCACCGGCAGCCAGCCCTTGGCCGCATCGAGCAGCAGCGTGATCACCGCCGCCGGCTTGCTGCCCGAGCGCAGCACGTTGGTGGCGCCGGGGTTCTTGCTGCCGAAGGTGCGCGGGTCGTTGAGGCCCATGGCGCGGCTCACGATGACGGCAAAACTCAGCGAACCGACCAGGTAGGCGGCCACGGCCGCGAGCAGGGGATACAGGGTTTCCAAAGGGTGCTCCTAGGCAAGCGCGCCATTTTGCCAGCGTCGCAAGGGGGTGATCACTCTACGAGCGCACACTGCACGGGCCGCGCGCCCAGCACCTGGACGCAGACCTGCGGGTCGATGCCGACCAGGTAGCCGCGCCGCCCGCCGTTGATCAGGATTTTCGGCAGCGCCAGAATGCTCTCTTCGATGAACACCGGCATGGTCCGCCGGGTGCCGAACGGCGAGGTGCCCCCCACGAGGTAGCCGCTGTGCCGGTTGGCGACCTCGGGCTTGCAGGGCTCGACCGACTTGGCACCGATCTGCCGCGCCAGGTTCTTGGTCGACACCTTGCGGTTGCCGTGCATCAGCACCAGCAGCGGCCTGGCGTCCTGGTCCTGCATGACCAGCGTCTTCACGACGGCAAACGGGTCCCAGCCCAGCACCTCCGCGCTGTGCTGCGCGCCGCCGTGCTCCAGGTACTCGTACGGGTGCTCGGTGAAGGCCACACGGTTCGCCTTGAGCAGCGCGGTGGCGGGGGTTTCGGAGACGTGATCCTTTTTGGCCATATCGGCGCATTTTCCACAACCACGAGGGGCCACTTCGTACCCGTCAAAGCTTCGGTTGGCCAGCCTCGCGGATCGATCGACGCCTTGGCGCTGCAAACGCCCCCCTGTTTGAGGTGTTTTCATTCCAAAGGGTATCGGGCTATGCTGAAACCGCGGCGCAAGTTTTCTGCGGATATCGCAGACCCCCTATGCATCGACACCAATGGGTCAAACGACCTGCTTGAACCACTTTTTGACACCCACGAGGCCCCCATGCTGAAGTTCTCCAAAGCGACAGTTGCACTTGCATTCAGCGCTTTCGCGACGTTTGCGTTTGCCCAAACACCGCCTTCCGACCAGGCACTTTCCGTCGCGGACTACGTCAAGGCCCAGGAATCCGGAGGCCTGGGCGCCAACAAGCGTGTCGCCATTTCGTCGTTCTTCATCCAGTTCGTGCGCGACCAGGGCATTGAACGGTCGGCTGGCAGCTTTGGAATGTTCCAGGCACAAAGCGCCACCTATTTCACGCAGACCCGCGGCGTCGATGCTGCCCTTCTGCAAACGGTGGCTGACAAGCTGTATGACGGCTTCGTCGCAGACCTGAAGGCCGCTGGCATCGAGGTCGTGCCGCAATCCGAACTCGATGCCAACGCCAATTTCCAGGAAATCCGCAAGGCGGGGACCGCCTCGCCATTCATCGACAACATTGAGACCGGTGTGCGCAAGGACAAGCACATGGCGGTCAACATGCTGGTCTCGGCGAAAGGGCTGCCCATCATCCTGAACGGCCTGATCGACAAGAAGTGGCTCCCCGGCGACGGCGGTCAGTCCCTGCGGGGAATGACCCTGGTGCTGGGCAGTGCTACAGCTGCAAAAACATTGCAGGCGCCCCTGCTGGCGGTGCGGATGACGGTCTCCATGATCGAGCAGAAAGGCAAGGGCTGGGGTTCGTCGGCGCAGTATGGAAACATGATCCTCAAGTCCGCCTCCTGGGAGTTCGAGACCGACCCCTTGCCGCGCTTCGTGGAAGATGGCACGGCCATTTTCGTCAACGGGGTCAACCTGAGCGGCCTGCCCAGCTCGCGCAACCTGTTCACACTCACCAAGGCGGTGCCCGTGCGCGGACTCGAACTCTCGGGTGTCAAGGGTGAAGGCACCAATGCGCGGGGATCGGGCCTGCTGGGCGCCCTGGGACGCGCAGCCCAAGGCGCAGACGCGCCTGCGGACGCCTATATCGATATTCAGCCTGCAAACTTCACGGCACAAATCACCCAAGGCGGCCTGCAGGTTCTCGGCCTGTTTGTGAAGGCGATGACGGCACCAGACGGGAAGTAGGCCCGGTGCCGTTGCCGTCTGAGTACGGCTTGCGCAGAACTCTGACGCGCGTGCGCCGCTCTAGTCCACTTTAAAGCGCCGGGTCGCGCAGCTCCCAACGGATCGCATCGATCGCCTTGAGCAGCTCGGGCGACAGGGTGGTGCCCCATGCGTCGAGGTCTTCGTCGAGCTGCGCCAGCGAGGTGACACCGATGATGGTGCTGGCGACCTGCCACTTGGTGTAGCAGAAAGCCAGCGCCAGTTGCGACGGCGTCAGGCCGTGCTCACGCGCCAGCGCGTTGTAGCGGCGCGCGGCCACCAGCGCCTCGGGGCGGCCCCAGCGCTGCTTCTTCATCGATTCGAACTTGGCCATGCGGCCCTGCGGCGCCTCGGGCGCGGCGATGCCGGTGGCGTCGTACTTGCCGGTCAGCAGGCCGAAGCCCAGCGGCGAGTAGGCCAGCAGCGACACGCCCAGTCGGTGGCAGGTTTCGTCCAGACCGTTCTCGAAGGTCCGGTTGATCAGGCAGTACGGGTTCTGGATGCTCGCCACGCGGGGCAGACCGTGCTGCTCGGCCAGGCGCAGGAACTCGTGCACACCGTACGGCGTTTCATTCGACAGGCCGATGTGGCGCACCTTGCCGGCCCTGACCAGGACCGCCAGGGCCTCCAGCTGTTCGCGGATGGACGTTTCGGACTTCTCCTTGGTCGGGTCGTAATAGACGATGCCGAAGGCCGGCACGTGGCGCTCGGGCCAATGGATCTGGTACAGGTCGATCACATCGGTCTGCAGCCGGCGCAGGCTGGCGTCGCACGAGGCCCCGATGTCGGCCGCCGTCATCCCACCGCCGGCGCGGATCCAGGGCATGCCGCGCGAAGGGCCCGCGACCTTGGTGGCCAGCACCACCTTCTGGCGCACGCCAGGGTTTTTCGCAAACCAGTTGCCGATGATGGTTTCGGTGGCGCCACAGGTTTCGGCACGCGCCGGCACCGCGTACATCTCGGCGGTGTCGATGAAGTTGACGCCGCGCTCCAGCGAGCGGTTCAGAATCGCGTGGGCGCTGGCCTCATCGACCTGCTCGCCGAAGGTCATGGTGCCGAGGCAGATCGGGGTGACGTGCAGGTCGCTTTGACCCAGTTGGATGGTGTTCATCGGTGGTATCGGCTTGAATGTCGGGGATGGTGGGCGAACGGGCGGCCAGTTTACGGGCTCAGACGCGAGCGCGCTGTCGCCGGGTTTTCAGTTCGTGTCGCCCCGCGCCCTGGCCTCCTCCTGCAGCCGCAGCACGCGCCGCTGCACTTTGCCCGTGGTGGTCATGGGCAGTGCGTCGATGAACTCGATCTCTTTGGGGTACTCGTAGGGCGCGAGCTGGCCGCGCACGTGGGCCTGCAGTTCTGCGACCAGTTCCTGCTCAAACTGCATCCTTCCCAGCGCAGAATGGTCACGTTTTGCTATTGTTTCAGGAGATAGCACGACATAGGCCTTGACCAGCGAGCCGCGCTCCCGGTCCGGCTTGGGCACCACGGCCGCGTTGGCCACCGCCGGGTGCTTGACGAGGCAGTTCTCGATCTCGCCGGGGCCAATGCGGTAGCCGGCCGCCTTGAACACATCGTCGGCCCGGCCCTGGTACCAGAGGTAGCCATCGGCGTCGCGCACGGCCACATCACCGGTGCGGCACCAGTCGCCGGTGAATTTGCCCGCCGTGGCGGCTTCGTTCTTCCAGTAGCCCAGGAAAAAGATCGGGTCGGGGTCGCCATGCACGTCGAACCGGTGCAGCGACACATCGCCGGGCACGCCCACCGGGCATTCCTGGCCTTCGTCATCGATCACTGCGACGCGATGGCCTGGGTAGCCCTTGCCCATGCTGCCGGCCCTGGCCGGCCACTGGACCGCGCAGTTGCCCACGATGTAGTTGATCTCGGTCTGGCCGAACATCTCGTTGACCGTCACGCCCAGCTGCTCGCGGCACCAGTTGAAGACGGCGTCACCCACCGCCTCGCCCGCACTCATCAGGCCCTGCAGGTGCACCGCGAAATGTTTTGCCGGCTCGGGGTAGGCCTTCATCATGGCCTTGAGCGCGGTCGGGAAAAGAAAGCTATGGGTCACGCCGTGCTGCTGCATCAGCGAAAACGCCAACTCTGGGCTGAAGCGGCCGTTGTACGCGACGATGGGGCGGCCAAAGTACAGGCTGGGCAGCAGCGCATCCATCAGGCCGCCCGTCCAGGCCCAGTCGGCGGGCGACCAGAACACCGCCTGCGATGATGGCCGCACGGACGGTTCGGCGGACCCGACGGCCACCACATCGGCCAGGGTTGGATACGCCGCCGGGTCAAACCCGAACCAGTTCTGGCTGCAGATGAAGCCGCTCAGGTTGCCGATCATCGCGCGGTGGGGAATCAGCGCGCCCTTCGGGTTGCCGGTGGTGCCGCTGGTGTAGATCAGCACCGCCGGATCGTCGGCTTGGGTTTCCACCAGATCGAAATCGGGCGACGCGCCCCGCATGGACGCCGCGGCGTCCAGGTCAGCGTCCGTGGCCGCCCCAAGGCCTACCACGGTCCGCAACTGCGGGCAGCGTGCGCGCACGCCCTGCACGGCGCCGATCGAAGCCTCGTCGCCGATCGCCAGCACGGCCTCACTGTCCTGCAACCGGAACTCCAACGCCTCGGGACCGAACAGAATGGACAGCGGCATGGCCACTGCGCCCATCTGCAGCACGGCCATGTAGGCCACCGCGGTCTCAAAGCGCTGCGGCAGCACGATGGCCACCCGGTCGCCCCGGCACACGCCTTGCGCGACCAGCAGGTTCGACAGCCGGTTGGCGGCCTCCTGCAGCTCAGAATATGAATGAAACGTGCCACTTCCCAGCGTGGAATGGTCGATGACTGCTATGTTTTCAGGACCACCCGATGCGCCCTTGCCGCCCAGCGCCCAGCGCCGGCAACACACCTGGGCGATGTTGAAGCGTTCCGGCCGGGGCCAGCGAAAGCCGTGGTGCATTGCCGCGTAGGGGTCGGTTGCGCCGGAACCTGCTTTGTCCCTGTCTTGACTGACTGCCATGGGGTGTCTCCTGAATAATGCGCCCAATGTACCCAATCAAGAGAGCCTCGCGCAGCGAGTTCATCCCCGTCCGCCACCTCACGTACCACGTCCGCATCTGGGGCGAGGCCCGCCCCGGCGTGCCGCCGCTGGTAATGGTGCATGGCTGGATGGATGTGGCGGCGTCGTACCAGTTCGTGGTCGATGCCCTGTCCGACGCGTTTGCACAAGGGCGGCAGATCATTGCCCCGGACTGGCGCGGTTACGGCCAGACCGCCCTGCCCGGCACCGACAACTACTGGTTCCCTGACTACCTGGCGGACCTGGACACCCTGCTGGACCACTATGCGCCCGAGCAGCCGGTCGACCTGGTCGGCCACAGCATGGGCGGCAACGTGGTCATGCTGTATGCCGGGGTGCGCCCGCAGCGCATCCGCCGGCTGATCAACCTGGAAGGCTTCGGCATGCCGGCCACCCGGCCCTCGCAGGCGCCCGGGCGACTGGCGAAGTGGATGGACGACCTCAAGGCGTTGCACCGCGGCGAGCTGGACCTCAAGGCCTATGACGACGCGGCGGGCGTCGCGCGCCGCCTGATGAAGACCAACCCGCGCCTGGGCCAGGACCGGGCCGAGTGGCTGGCCCGTGAGTGGGCGGCGCCCCGTGTCCAGCCGGACGGAACCACGAAGTGGCAAATCCAGGGCGACCCGGCCCACAAGATCATCAACGCCCAGTTGTACCGGGTCGACGAGGTGCTGGAAATCTACCGCCGCATCACCGCGCCGACACTGGCTGTGGAGGCCACCGACGACAGCCTGGGCCAGTGGTGGCAGGGCAAGTACACGCTGGACGAGTACCACGAGCGCCTGAAAGCCGTGCCCGACTGCCGCATCGCCGTGGTGCAGGACGCGGGCCACATGTTGCAGCACGACCAGCCCGAGGCGCTGGCGGCGCTGATCGAGGAATTCCTGGCGGGTTGACGAACGCGCTGAACCTGACTGCCGAGGCCTTTTTGCCGGTGCGCCAGGCGGGGCCGGTCGCCCACGTCTGGCCCCTCGGCGTCAGACGGTGCGGCGTGAGAAAATGACGGGTCACAGACACATTGGAAGAACCCGTCATGGAAGCAGAACACATCAACCAGATCGGCGCCCAACTCACGGACCTGCGCGCCAGGACCGAAGCCCTCCGGGGGTATCTTTGACTTCGATGCCAAATCGGAGCGCCTGAGAACCGTCAACGCCTGGCTCGAGGACCCCACCGTCTGGAACGACCCGAAACGCGCCCAGGAACTGGGCAAGGAAAAGAAGGCACTCGACGGCGTGGTGGTCACTCTGACCAAGCTCACCAGCGAGCTCGCCGACAACATCGAACTCTATGACATGAGCAAGGAAGAAGGCGACGAAGCCAGCCTGCTCACGATCGAGGGCGAAGCCGCCAAGCTGGCCGCCGATGTGGAACAGCTCGAGTTCCGGCGCATGTTCAACAACCCGGCCGACCCGCTGAACGCCTTTGTGGACATCCAGGCAGGTGCCGGCGGCACGGAGGCCTGCGACTGGGCCAGCATGCTGCTGCGCCAGTACCTCAAGTACGCCGAGCGCAAGGGCTTCAAGGCCACGGTGGAAGACGAGACGCCCGGTGACACCGCCGGCATCAAGAGCGCCACGATCAAGGTCGAGGGCGAGTACGCCTTCGGTCTGCTGCGCACCGAAACCGGCGTGCACCGCCTGGTGCGCAAGAGCCCGTTCGACAGCTCCGGCGGCCGCCACACCTCGTTCGCCTCGCTGTTCGTCTACCCAGAAATCGACGACTCGATCGAGATCGAGATCAACCCGGCCGATGTGCGCACCGACACCTTCCGCGCGTCCGGCGCTGGCGGTCAGCACATCAACAAGACCGATTCGGCGGTACGCCTGACCCACATCCCTACCGGCATCGTGGTGCAGTGCCAGGACGGCCGCAGCCAGCACAGCAACCGCGACGTGGCCTGGAAGCGCCTGCGGTCGCGGCTGTACGACTTCGAGATGCGCAAGCGCATGGAAGAGCAGCAGAAGCTCGAAGACACCAAGACCGATGTCGGCTGGGGCCACCAGATCCGCAGCTACGTGCTCGACAACAGCCGCATCAAGGACCTGCGCACCAACGTCGAGGTCTCGGCCACCCAGAAAGTGCTGGATGGCGACCTGGACGTGTTCATCGAAGCCTCGCTGAAGCAGGGCGTCTGATGCGCAGGGTCGAGGCCCTTGTTTTCGATATGGACGGCACCATGGTCGACTCCATGCCTTGGCACGCCCGGGCCTGGGTGGAGTTCGCGCGCCGCCGCGAACTGGCGGTGGACGTGCCCGACCTCATGCGACGCACCACCGGCCGTACCGCCTATGAGTGCGCCTGCGAACTGATGGGCCGCAACGTCAGCGCAGAGGAGGCGGCGCAGATCACCCACGAGAAGGAAACCATCTACCGGGAGCTCTTTGCCGCCGAGTTCCGGGAGGTGAGTGGCTTCAAGCGATTTGCCTGCGACGCAGCCGCGCGCGGGCTGAAGATCGCCGTGGGCACCGCGGGCGACCGGCACAACATCGCCTTCACCTTGTCGCAGCTGCAGATGGACCCGGCCCCGCTGGCCATTGTCGGCGGCGATGAGGGCCTACCTGGCAAGCCCCGGCCGGACATCTTTCTGGAGGCCGCGCGGCGCATCGGCGCCGACCCGGCGCACTGCATCGTGTTCGAGGA
Organism: Candidatus Skiveiella danica; assembly: GCA_016721925.1. Lineage (GTDB taxonomy): Bacteria > Pseudomonadota > Gammaproteobacteria > Burkholderiales > Burkholderiaceae_C > Skiveiella > Skiveiella danica. The sequence continues at coordinate 85,001 of JADKHE010000002.1, read as the reverse complement.
CGCTCCCTTTGGCATCGAGGCGGCCCGGCGCGGCGGCATGCAGGCCGTGGCGGTCTGCAGCAGCCACACCGCCGAGGAGCTCGCCGGCCCGCACGTCTTGGCGGCGGTGCGGGATTTCGACGAGCTGGTTCATTCAAATTTTCTGGAGACACTTCATGTTGTTTCGTGATGCCCCTGGCACGTCCACCGCGACCCGTCGCGAAGACTACAGCCCACCGCCGTACTGGATCGACACCGTCGAGCTGAGTTTCGACCTCGACCCGGCCAAGACGCGGGTGCTCAACCGCATGCGCCTGCGCCGCAACACCGATCTGCCCGGCCAGCCCCTGCGCCTGGACGGCGACGAGCTCAACCTGGCCCGCGTGCTGGTCAACGGGGCCGGCACCTCGTTCAAGATGGACGGCAGCCAGCTGGTTCTGGAGAACCTGCCCGAAGGCCCCGAACCCATCGAGCTGGAAATCTTCACCACCTGTGCCCCAGCGAAAAACACCAAGCTGATGGGCCTGTACGTCAGCAACGACTCGTTCTTCACCCAGTGCGAGGCCGAGGGCTTCCGCCGCATCACCTATTTCCTCGACCGCCCGGACGTGATGGCCAGCTACACCGTGACGCTGCGCGCAGACAAGGCGAAGTACCCCGTGCTGCTGTCCAACGGCAACCTCGTCGAACAGGGTGACCTGGACGACGGCCGGCACTTCGCGAAATGGGTGGACCCGCATCGCAAGCCCGCCTACCTGTTCGCACTGGTGGCCGGCGTGCTGGTCAGCCGGGAGCAGCGCATCGTCTCGCGCAGCGGGCAGGAGCACACGCTGCAGGTCTACGTGCGCCCGGGTGACCTCGACAAGACCGAACACGCCATGAACTCCCTGATGGCCAGCGTGGCCTGGGACGAAGCCCGCTTCGGGTTGCCGCTGGACCTGGAGCGTTTCATGATCGTCGCCACCAGCGACTTCAACATGGGCGCCATGGAAAACAAGGGCCTGAACGTCTTCAACACCAAGTACGTGCTGGCCAACCCCGCCACCGCCACCGACACCGATTACGCCAACATCGAAAGTGTGGTCGGCCACGAGTACTTTCACAACTGGACCGGCAACCGCGTGACCTGCCGTGACTGGTTCCAGCTGTCCCTGAAAGAAGGCCTGACCGTCTTCCGCGACCAGGAGTTCAGCCAGGACATGGCCGGCGAGGCCAGCGCGCGCGCGGTTCGCCGCATCGAAGACGTGCGCGTGCTGCGCACCGCGCAGTTCCCCGAGGATGCCGGCCCCATGGCCCATCCGGTGCGCCCGGACCAGTACCTGGAAATCAGCAACTTCTACACCGTCACGATCTACGAAAAGGGCGCAGAGGTGGTGCGGATGATGCAGACGCTGGTGGGCCGCGAAGGCTTCACCCGCGGCATGAAGCTGTACTTCGAACGCTTTGATGGCCAGGCCGTGACCTGCGACGACTTTGCGCAGGCGATCGCGGACACCAACCCTGACTCGCCACTGGCCGCGCAGTTGCCACAGTTCAAGCGCTGGTACAGCCAGGCCGGCACCCCTCACCTGCGCGCCAGCGGGCACCACGACCGCGACGCGCGCACTTACACGCTCACGTTCGAACAGACTTGCGCGCCGACACCGGGCCAGACCGACAAACAGCCGTTCGTGATCCCCGTGGCCATGGGCTTGCTGCAGGCGGACGGCCAGGAGCTTCCAACCTCGGCGCGCACACAGGTCCTGACGCAGGCCAGTGAAACCGTGGTCTTCGAAGACGTGGATGCCGAGCCCGTTCCTTCCATCCTGCGCGGGTTCAGCGCGCCGGTGGTGCTGGACTTCGAGTACAGCGATCATCAGCTGTTGACGCTGCTGGCCCATGACACCGATCCGTTCAACCGCTGGGAAGCCGGGCAGCGGCTGGCGCTCAAGCGCGCGGTGCACTTCATCCAGGGCCCGTCAAACCCGCGCGAGGTCCGGGTGCTGGACGCCGCTTTCATCGATGCCATGCGCGCGGTGCTGCGCCATCCGGCCCTGGACGCCGCGTTCAAGGAACTGGTGCTGACGCTGCCATCGGAAACCTACATTTCGGAGCAGCTGGACATCGTGGACCCCCAGCGGGTGCATGCGGTGCGGGAAGCCATGCGCGAACAACTGGCCAGCGAACTGGCCCACGACTGGCAATGGGCCTGGGACGCGCACCGGGACAACGGGGGCTACAGCCCGGACACGGTTTCCTGCGGGCGGCGTGCGCTGGCCGGCCTGGCCTTGACCATGCTCTGCCTGGCGGCCCGCCACAACGGCGACGTGATCTGGCCTGGCAAGGCCTACCAGCGCTTCAAGGATGCGGGCAACATGACCGACCGCTTCAACGCCCTGAGCGCACTGGTCGGTGCCGACCATGCGCTGGCGGCCGATGCATTGGCGCGCTTTCACGCGCTGTTCCGGGACGAAGCCCTGGTGCTGGACAAATGGTTTGCCCTCCAGGCTGGCGCACCTGACCGTGGGGGTGACGTGCTGCCCAAGGTTCGCCAGTTGCTGCAGCATCCCGACTTCTCCCTGCGCAACCCCAACCGCGCGCGCAGCGTGATCTTCAGCTATTGCAGCGCCAATCCGGGCGCGTTCCACCGCATCGATGCGGCAGGCTACGTGTTCTGGAGCGAGCGCGTCATCGAACTCGATGCCATCAATCCGCAGGTTGCCGCCCGCCTGGCCCGCGCCCTGGATCGCTGGAAGAAGCTGGCCGAACCCTATCGCAATGCCGCCCGCGAAGCCATTGCCCGCGTGGCCGCTCGCAACGATCTGAGCAACGACGTGCGCGAGGTCGTCACCCGGGCACTGGCCGAATGACCCCGAACACCCTGAAGTAAAGGCCCAAGGAGGAAGACCATGCACCGAAGAATCTCACTGACCCGCTACCTGGTTGAAAAGCAGCACAATGACGGGCGCATTCCGCCCGAGCTGCGCCTGCTGCTGGAAGTCGTGGCCCGCGCCTGCAAGCGCATCAGCCTCGCCGTGACCAAAGGGGCGCTGGGCGAAGTCCTGGGCTCCGCGGAAAGCGAGAACGTCCAGGGCGAAGTACAGAAGAAGCTCGACATCATCGCCAACGAGGTGCTGATCGAAGCCAACGAATGGGGCGGCCACCTGGCCGCGATGGCATCGGAGGAGATGGACGACATCTACGTGGTGCCGCATCGCTTTCCGAAAGGCGAGTACCTGCTGCTGTTCGATCCGCTGGATGGCTCCAGCAACATTGACGTCAATGTGAGCATCGGCACCATCTTTTCGGTGCTGCGCAAGCAGAACGACGACCCTCAGGCTGTGGACCCGGTCAGCGCGGCCGATTTCCTGCAGGCGGGGAACCAGCAGGTGGCCGCGGGCTACTGCGTCTATGGTCCCCAGACCACGCTGGTGTTGACTGTGGGTGATGGCGTGGCCATGTTCACGCTGGATCGCGAGCAAGGCTCGTTCGTGCTGACTGCTGAGGGTCTGAAGATTCCCGAGGACACCAAGGAATTTGCGATCAACATGAGCAACCTGCGCCACTGGGACGCCCCCGTCAAACGCTACATCGACGAATGCCTGCAAGGCAAGGAAGGTCCGCGCGGCAAGGATTTCAATATGCGGTGGGTGGCGAGCATGGTCGCAGACGTCCATCGCATCATGACCCGCGGCGGCGTCTTCATGTACCCCTGGGACAAGCGCGAACCCAACAAGCCCGGCAAGTTGCGCCTGATGTACGAGGCCAATCCGATGGCCTGGCTGATCGAGCAGGCCGGCGGTTGCGCCACCGACGGCCGCCAACGCATCCTGGACATCCAGCCCACCCTGCTCCACCAGCGGGTCAGTGTGGTGCTGGGCTCAAAAAATGAAGTCGACCGCGTGACCCGTTACCACAACCCGCTATAATTCGGGGCTAAGCCGGTGTAGCTCAGTCGGTAGAGCAGCTCATTCGTAATGAGAAGGTCGGGTGTTCGATTCATCTCTCCGGCACCAATACAGCAAAGGAAACCCCGCTATCGTAAAGGTAGCGGGGTTTTGCTTTTGTGGAACCTTGTAGGCAATCTGTAGGCAACTTGTCCAAATACAGTCTCGGCAAATGCTGGAAGAACACGGTGAAGTGGCCGCCTGTGGCATACCGCCAGAGGCTTGGAAAGGCCGTCATGTCATAAGGCTCGCCCCAAAGTCATTCAGATACCTGACGCGGTTGTCGCCAATCGGAATCACCGACGGTAGTGCTCGTCCAGAAAGTCCTGAAGGCACGCACGCATCGTGTCGCGGTCCTCGCCATAGTGTGCCTTCCGATGGTCGTCCGGGCACAGGGCCGCGACGTTGCGAACCATATCCGGTCCGCCCTCGCATAGCGGCAAGACATGGTGCGTTTCCAGGTAGGTCTCACCGTTAATCGTCTGAAAGCCCCGCTTTCCGCAGAACTCGCAACACCCTCCCGCACGACGTAGCGCGTCAGCCCGCACCTTGGGGTCACGGATAAGGACATCACCTGTCACGGTTCGGCGCAGTGGCTCGGCCGCAGACTCCGCATCGAATTGGTCAACATACTTTGGAAATGAACCGCGGGCAATTCTCGCTGCGCCACTGACGGGGTCGTATCTCGCTACTGACCATGGCTCCGGGTCGAGAAGACGCAAGTCCATGCGCGAAGACAACGGGGAGTTGGGGTCAGCCAGGTCGCGCGGCTTGCCTTCGCCGACGATGACACGCACTGGCAAATTGTGCTCCTGGGCATACGCAATCGCCTCGTCCATCCTGAGAGCTCGACGCACACCCGCCCTGCGTTTCTCAGGCGTCAATCGGGATGAGTCACGCAATTGAGCGGCCCAGTCTTTCAAGTTCGTTTCGGTAAAGACCTGGCCATTGGCCTCTTGAATTTCGTGCCACCAGAGGTTGAGAAGGACCAGCTTGTCGGGCTCAATGTAGGCCCACTCATAGCAATAGGCCGGATTTGACGCAGGTACTTTGACAGGGCCCTTCTTCGACACTGCCCAGGGACTGACATCGACCCCGGCCGCAGCGACGAGGTCGATAACCCTTGGGCTAGTCGTAGGTTTAAGTCCATCCTTAATGTTCATGGGCGACTCCTTTGACGGGAAAATTTACCGATACCAAGTTGGCTAGCCCAGTCGATCCCTGCGATACCGCGCAAGGAGAGGCTAGGAGTTGTGTGTTGATGGCGTCTTCTTGGTGGAAATGGCGACGTTCTCCCACCCGGTTCGTGCCGACTCATCCGAGTAGTTGCATCGGCTTACTCCGATACCAAACCAGCGTACCGTTTTCACCGGCTGACTTAGTCTTTCGTATCTCAAATAACTGGGACTTGTGAATCACCTCACGCCAACTGCTGCACCCGTACTGCTTGGGCGTCTGCTCGGGCTCCTTTGCACGAATGGACGGTATGGCGGCATTGAGCAAGGTCCAGCTCTCAACCGCGCTGGCTTCCTCCTCCCCCTTCAGCAACTGGACAATACGGCTACTTGGCCAGTCCACGCCTTTCACATCAGGCACGACAACGTTCATGAAAAAATCAAGGAATTCGGGGCTTTGCATGAATTCGGCGGCAGCTTTGCGCGCACCGTTCACCCCCTCGACCCAAGCTCTCAGCGTCAGATAATGGCCGTCGATGGTCTCGTAACAGCCTTGGAGGTAGTTGTCTGCTACCAGGCACCCGTCGATGGTGAATACGTCAAACCGCTCGATAAAGTGATGCACCAACTCGTTTCGCATCTTTACCAAGTCGGCCAAGTCCTGCATAAGCTGTTGGTGGCGTTCTGGCGGGAGTTCAATCGCATTTGAAAAACGGAACCAGGCTTGCTGGTCATCACCAAACCCGTCCTCGCTTTCGGCTGAATTGTTCTCCGACTCAGACTGAAGTGGCTTCAGGAAGGTACCGGTCAGTTCCCCTACCAATTGCCCTAGTGTTTTGCTTGCAGCCAGTGCGACGTTCTTGGCCTGGACTTCATGCATCTTCCCGGATGGGGCCGAAAGCTCCCTGTGCCCCACCAAAGCCTTGGCAAGGATTTCATATTGCTGCAGGCGGAACATGCAACGTCCGAGTTTGCGTTGAACCTCACGCTGCGGGGCAGCAAAATCAGGTTCGGCCGGAACAGGACTAGGGGATGCGTCGATAGGCTCCGTCAAGCTCAATGACTCCCCTTGGCACTGCTGTGAACCTCCAGCGGGTACCCTGCCTCCAGCCCTTTGACCGCACTTGGCGGCGTCATCAACTCATATTTCCCGGCTGCTGCCTTCAACGGCATTGGCGTCCCGTACCCGGAAACGGACCACGGGAAAAGTTGCCCTCCATAGACAAGGTGGAAAGCGCCATCCTCGGGGTGCCTGACCATGGCGCCACTTGGAAGACTTGCCGGGCTGACCAGGGGCTTTTCAATGTTCCTTCGTTCAGCATCCAGAGCTTTGTCGATGTTCGCGGCCAACGCCACATCAGAAAGTCCGGCCTTGAGCCAAGCAGTGGTGAACAACTTGTATGCATCGGGCCGGCACTGCGCGCAAGGCCGATGGCCGGCGGCCAGTGCCGTGGCTTCATCCAGAAAAAAAAGTTCGGTATAGCAGCCAGGTTGCATCAACGGGTTGGCCCCGTAAATCGGCTCCAAGGTACAGGCAATCCACCGCTTCAAAGAGGTTCTTTCCTTCACGACGACACCGTTGTCGTCATGCAGGCAACCTCGATTTCCAAACAGTGTTCCCGCTTTCGATGGGTCCGCCGTTAAACGACCGCTTGGGTCCACCCTGTTCCTTCTAGTCATTTGTATGCCCTTCCTGTCGCATGAAAAACTGTGTGCCACCAAGTCAAAAAGCGTTCGCCGTTTTGGGCATCCACCGTGTCGCCTTCAGCAACACCCACCACGTTGCCCAAATGGTTTCAGCATGGCAGGCCAACCCACGGAGTAATGCAATCAGAACGGAGATTCATAGCTTCATTCTGACAGCCCCAGTCATGTAAAGACCAGCGCGAAGCGAGCTTCATTGGTACATCGATGAACACCATTTCGCCTTGACGCCGCCGGCACCGCAAAGGCATGTGTATTGAGGTTGGTGGGCGTCAGCAGCATGATTTGCTAGCGAAATTCGATCCACGCCAAAGCGGTTTTAAACGGCGGACTAACCACCATCGAAGCGTCGCGGAAGGCACTGATACAGGCAGCATGCGGGCATTCAGTTCTAGACCTGCTTGAACTGCTTGGCGACTTGGTCGGCCCACTCCCAAAGTCGAATGGGTAGCTCTTCATTGGTTGGGCATCCAAACGCTTGACGCGACGTATGGGTAGCCTTGGCAACTGCAGCTTTGAGCCCATGGTTGGTTTTGCAGAGCTCGACGGCTAGATGGGCAAGGTTCCCGCAGGCCACCACATATTGCAAATCTTTAATTTCAGCATAAAGACGCGCCACGGTTTCAATCGCCGAAACCTCGAATCTTGTCGGAACCGAACGGTTGGTTTTCTCCTTATATTCAACCACAGGCCAAGCGTTCGTAATAAGATAACTGTAGCGATTTTCAGATAAGAAAATATTCGGCTTCAATGCGCATAGAAAGGGCAGTGCAACTTCGAGTATTTTACCGGTTTGGCCTGCGCAAGGTTTTCCGGCTCTCTCTTCAAACCGTCCTGGACAAATGAAGACAAAACCGACGTTACCCTTAACCGGTGGGAATGAAATATAGCAATTAGATTTTAGGTGTGTAACCATGTGAAAATTCTAACGAACTAAAGGCACTTTCCCATCGAAGGCGAGCCGCCGGTCGTTGCATTTAATATTTAAAGTAACGGCGCTTCACAATAAAGAGAAATAAATTCTCATCAATTTATTGTGTCTCGGCCGTTCACTTCCATGAACTGCCTATTTTTTTAATGTTCACCTGATTTGAGGCTGAGTAGACTTGACTTGGAAATGCAAAAGCCCGAGAAATACATTTATCGTATAACGCTTTCCAAGGCTATCTCGAATCTTCTGCAGGTGCGGATTTCCGATACCGGACACAAACAATGAAGGACCAAAATGCATAGGAGGCTTAGTTGGAAAATTGTTGGCCATCAACTTTGGCATCAGTTCATTTACAAGACCGACAAAATTCAAGACCAATTCTGGCCCAGGGGCATAATGCTTAGTTTCAGCAAACGTTTTGACCTTATCCGCAGCCACAAAGAAATAATCTACTTTTCCATTATAGAAATCGACCTTTTTAATTGAAACAATGCTTCCTTTTTCGATGACTGCGTAGTCAGGAGAAACAAAAATTTCTTCATCGTGAAATGACTGTATTCGGACGTTGTGCCGAATCTCAAAACTGTAAGTCTTACCGCTTTTGTACACCTTTTTGGCGAGAAAGTAAGAGCAGTTCTCGGGTTTTGCGCTGGGACTAAGAGCGTAAACGAACTGTTTGCCTCCTGTGCCCTTGAGATTCTCAGGACTCACCGTGTAATCAGCAGTTTCGTAAAACTTGACGATATCGTTGTACGCAGCAAGTTCAAAAATGCAGATGTTCGCTTCGCCTCTTGGGCAAAAACTGCGCCGTATTGCGCGAGGAAACTGTCTATCTCCTGCGCGAACTGACTGTTTGCCTTGAAGGGTGACTTAGTTTGAGCTATCAAGCCGCCTCCGTTCGGTTTCCATTAGTTTCATGACGATTCGTCGTACATCAGACTCAGCAAAAAATGCCTCTGACAACCCATACCTCGCTGCAACGGCATGAAAACTCATCGTCGCTCGGCGAATGGAGGTTTGAAATCTTCGGTCAATCTCATGACCACCAATCTTCAAGGTTACATCTTCATTTGCCTGCAGTCGCTCAAAAAAATCTGTGCAACTGGAAAGTGGAGCCATGACGTATCTGAAATAGATACCCATTGCAAATATCAAATGTAGTGTGTCCTCGTGGGCCAGGAATTTCCTAACTGAGGCTCTCCTGGTTGCGACAGCCCACCGTTGTAGGTCTCGGCATTTTCCCTCGTACTCTCTGCCCATCGGTTCGACCAATGAGTAAGGAAGACCTCGCAAGAATCTATTTATCATTTGACAAGCCTTACATTACCCTTGCTTCCACCGCCCGCTTGGGTCTCCCCGGTTTTTTCTCGTCATAAAGTGGTCCCTCCTGTCCTACGAATAATGTGGATCCCCAAGCGAAAAGCCATTCCATGCGTCAAGTTCGCTTCCAACTCCTCGTCAAAGCATTGAACTGGACTTTTCAGAAGTGAACTGGGGCGCGCTTGGCAACACCACCTCTCTGAAATCGACGTTGCCATCGCACCAGGCCAAATACAGACAGGGTCCACTGAACGAATCCACCTTGTAAGTGAGCGGCGCAATCTCCCTTGCGCGAAGCGCAACTCTGAACGCCTCGAAGTCCGCGCGTTGTGACTCTGGCGTATCGAATGCCTGCACCAGCATGACAGCCGCGCCAGCGTGGAACTCCCTTGCTGTGAGAAGCGCGGATGCAGTGCGATGCAAGAGTTGATAGCGAATGGCATCGTCAAATCGCTCGACGCGCAGAAGTGAGTGTAGGTATGCCAACCGCTCGCTTTGACCTGCAGAGGCGTCCGTCCGTTTGCTGGAAACCAACGGGCCGAAGTCTTCAAGGACTTTCGCCTCGACACCAAGGATGCACAACCCAAAGTCATTCCTGCAAATAGCAAGAACGTCAGTACTGGAATTGGTCGTTCCACCCCGCAACGCCACCTGCCATTCTGGTATGGCCAACAACAGCTTCTGCCCGACGAGAAACGGCTCCCGCGACGAATCCAATATGCGGGTTATTTCAGGGGGAAGAGCATCACCAGCGGCCTCCCAAGCGGCGGCTGCGGTCATTGCCGATGCACCTGGCTTCCAGTGTGTAACAGGCTTCGCAAGCAGAGGCTGCCAGTCGGCACCAGTCGATGTAGGCACAAATATTCTCTTCACATCAAATCCACTTTTCTTTGGGTCGCCCTCACCCCACCGCCCTCTCCCGAATCTCCTCAAGCACCCGCACCATCTCCGTCACCTTCGCCGGCAGGAAAATCGCCTCCGGCCCCTTGTCGTTGATGTCGATGAAAGGCGGCTCATAGAGCCGCGCTGGCTCCATCACGCCGTTCTCCGTGAGTTCCTGGACGATGAGGTCGATGAACTCAATCTGGCTGGCCGTGGCGGTGGTGCCGGTGATGAACTGGCTGAACGCCTGCCGCGCCGTTTCGCTGTCCAGCCCCACCAGGGAGCGGATGAAGATGCCCAGCCCATGGCTCTGCTCCTTGGCCTGCTCGATGACCTCCTGCGAGCCGCCCGCCTCCACCAGCATGCGCTCCAGCTCCGTCAGGTCTGAGGGCGTCAAGGGCTGGTTGCGCCGCAGGCGTTGCAGCGACACATGGCTCTCGTGCGCCTTGAGGAACTGCCGCGCCTTGTCCTTGAACTTCGCCAGGTTCATGCCGGTGCCGACCTGGGGCAGGTCAATCGCGGTCTCGTCGCCAAGCTCGTCCTCGAAGTTGGTATAGACGACGTTCTTCTTTCCCTTCTCAATCAGCTTGACCAGCGCCCGCAGCCGCTTGCGTGCTGTCTCCAGCATGGCCACGGTCACGTCTTCCCACCACTCCTCGCCGGTCAGCGACTGAATCAGCACCATCTGCGCCTTGATGGCGGGGATGGCCTCCTGCTCCTCAAGCGCGCTGGCAATGCTCTGAATCTTCTCCTTCAGCCCGGCAAACCCCGGCTGGGCCTGCAAGATGGCCAGCTGCGTGCGCAGCACCAGCAGGTCAAACCGCTTGGCCTCCTCGTCGTCATCGACAAATTCGGTTGGCAGCTTGGCCACCCCGTTCGCCAGCTCATTGAAGTCGTCTGGACCTAGCGCATGCCAGGGCTCAGGCTTCGCGTATTTCTCCACCAGCCGGCGCTGCGGCCGGACCACAAAGTTGTCCAGTTTCATGGCCGCCACAAGCTGGTGCAGATGGGCAGCAATCTCTGTGCGCAACTGCCCCTCGTCGGCCGGGTCGCCCAGGGCCGGGCGCGGCTCGGCCATCACGGTCCCCGCCGTCACGCGGCGGTCCAATTCCGCAATCATCTCCAGCCGCGCCTTGAACAGCCGCGTGCCCAGCGCCTCGCCGGCCGAGCCCTCCACCAGGTCGGGGTTCTGGCTGAAGAATTCCAGGTTCTGGCAGTAGTCGAACACATAGAAGAACTGCTTGTGTTCCCCCGGCGCAAACAGGTCCCGGCACAGTCGGGTGCCCCGCCCCACCATCTGCCAGAACTTGGTCTTCGAGCGCACCGCCTTGAAGAACACCAGGTTCACCACCTCCGGCACGTCGATGCCGGTGTCCAGCATGTCCACCGAAATGGCGATGTGCGGCATCTTTTCCTTCGCAGAGAAGTCGTCAATCAGGCTCTGGGCGTATTCCGTCTTGTACGTCACCACCCTGGCGAACGCGCCCTTGTAGTGCGGGTAATTGACGTTGAAGCGGTCGGCGATGAATTCCGCGTGGTCGTTGTTCTTGGCGAACACGATGGTCTTGCCCAGGCGGTCGCCGCCGGCCACCTTCTGGCCCTTGGTCATCAGGTGCGCCAGCACCTTGTCCACGGTGTCGGTGTTGAACAGCCACTTGTTCAGGGCAGCCGGGTCCACAGAATCCGGCGTGGTGCCCTCCTCGTTCCACTCCAGCGCGTCCCACTGCTCCTGCTCCGCCTCGGACAGGTCGTCGTACTTGATGCCTTCTCGCTGGAACTTGAGCGGCACGGAAACAGCCTTGGGCGGCACCAGATACCCTTCCGACACCGCCTCGTCCAGCCCGTAGGCGTCCGTCGGCACACCGCTCTCCAGGTCGAACAGCCCATAGGTGTTGTGGTCAATTTCATCCTTGGGCGTTGCAGTCAGGCCCACCAGCAGCGCATCGAAATACTCGAAGATGGCCCGGTACTTCTGGTACACCGAACGGTGCGCCTCGTCGATGACGATGAGGTCAAAATGCCCCACCCCGAAGCGGCGCTGCCCGTCGAAGGCATCGTCAATCAGCCCCATCATCGTCGGGTAGGTGGACACGAACACCCGCCCCTCGGTGTACTTCTCTGTCACCAGGTTCACCGGCGACGAATCCGGCAGGTGCGTCTTGAAGGCGTTCACCGCCTGGTTCACCAGCGCCACCCGGTCCGCCAGGAACAGCACGCGCTTGGCCCAGTTGCAGCGCATCAGCACGTCGGCCAGCGCGATGACGGTGCGGGTCTTGCCGGCGCCCGTGGCCATCACCACCAGGGCCTTGCGCTGCTTGTCCACCTCAAAGGCTTCGTCAATCCGGCGGATGGCGCGGTGCTGGTAGGGCCGCTCCACAATCTCCGGGTTGATGACCGCTTCGGCCAGCTTCTTGAGGCTGGTGCGCCGCTGAATCATCAGCTCCAGCTCGGGCTTCTTGAAGAACCCCTGAACGGCACGCGGCGCATAGCGGGCGTCGTCCCACAACCAGTGCTCGTACCAACGCGGGGCCATTCGCACAACCGGCCACGCTGTCCAGTTCCTGGCGGCTGATTGGCCGGCGCAGCATGACGGCAAGTGCCCGCAGGTGCCGGGGGTTGTCGGTTCCGACGAACTCCGCGCTGTTCGCGGAGCTCGGTTTTGGTTTGCCGGTGGGGTCGGGCGAGGTCATTTCAAGCTACCCCCAGCAGGCGGCGCAGTTCTGCAACCGGCCACGCAAGGCGGCCATTGATACGCACGGGGCGCAGCGGGCCATCCTCATGACAGGCCCAACCTCGCAAGGTCTGCGGGCGGCGATTCAAGTAGTGGGCAGCGGATGCAGTTTCCAATGTCGGGCGGGTCACAGATTCCAGTGTCGGGAACTGTGTAGCGGCTTGCTTTTCCATGTTGACCCTTTCGGGGCTGTTGAACATGGAAACCCATTCTTGTCACATTTCGGCAGGTAGGCGCCTGCCGTATGCCTGCCGTTTACCTGCCGTTTTCCGGTTGATGTGTGCCTTCAAATCCTCGGAAAATGACTGTCTGCTAATGCCCTCAACTCTTGCCAGCGCCCCAATCCCCCTCGGCAGGTGCGAATAATCGTCGTTGGGCATGGTCAACCCGGCATCAATGCACGCCTGATACCTACGGGCTTGTCGTTGCTCTGTGGATTCGCCACCGGATGCGCTCTCAGCCACCACGGGCGCGGGGCTGGGTGTCGTGGGGCGGCTCCACGGCGCAAAGGCGTAGGCCGACGTGATACCTGTTGCCTTGACCCAGCGGTGAAGCTCCTCGCGCGAAACAAACTCACCGGCCAGTTTGTCAATCGACACCGAAAGGGTCGGCTCGTCGCTCCCTATCTGCGGCTCTCCCCTTAGCATCTCAGCTTTGGGGTAGTTCGGGTCATCGGGCTGGTCGTGATGCGTGACCCACAGTACGTACGCCGTCGCCAGGGACTTGTAATACTGAAGAGCATTGGAGGGCAGTTCCTCTCTGTCAGGAAGCCGCTTCGATGAAGGCATCACGCCAGCAATAAGGCAGGCAGCCTCATGCAGTTGAAAACTCTTCGCACGGTCCCAGGGTGAAAAGTCCATGACAGCATCCCCCGATGCAACCCCGTGAAGGGGCCCCAGCAGGCCAGCGGGGGAACTGGCTTTTCAGCCCGGTTTCGACGCGGGCCTAGCTGGGGCGAATGGGTCAGGCGGCCAGTATTTCAGCCTGAAAGCAGTTCGCCGGGATAGGCGGAGTTGTGCATATTCACGCCTTCACCACGCCGCGCTTGATGGACGCACCACTCCGGTACGCAGCCACGGCGGCGGCGTCGTTCGGGTTGTAGAGCTCTCTGTCGGCATCGGCGGCCGGGTCAAACGACACACGCACATTTTGCGCGGCCTCGCGCTTGACGCGCGCCCAGTCGGTGCCCGTGGGCTTGGGCTCAGTGGGTTTCTTGCCAACTTGCGTCATGGTGCAAGCGGGTCAGGCGACTGCAGACTCGCGGCTCACATCAAGGTGCAGACCAGCGCCACGCACCACGGCCAAGAAGGTCTTGATGGTCGGGTTTCCCTTGGGACTTAGGGCCCGGTAAAGGCTCTCGCGGGGTATACCAGCGCGGGCGGCGACGGCGCTCATGCCTTGCGCTTCCGCAATGTGGCGTAGTGCCGCCAGTAGCGCAACTTGCCCGCCGGGTAGCTCCGCCTCTTCCAGCGCAGCGGCCAGATACTCGTTTGCAAAATCCGGGTCTGCTTTCAGCATGGCGACCACGGCTTCATCATGGCTCACGTCTCGCGGTGCATTCATGGTTTACCCCTTTGTTTCCAGTCTTTCAAATACTCAATGGCTCGCTCTATGTCGCGGCTTTGGTCGCCCTTGTCGCCGCCACACAGCAGCAACACCAGAATCGGCCCCTGCCTGCTCAGATACACCCGGTACCCCGGCCCAATGTCAATCTTCAACTCTTGCACGCCATCGCGCAGCGGCTTGCAGTCCCCGAAGTTGCCAGCGGCCATGCGGTTGACGCGAACCACAATCCGGGCTTTGGTCTTGTTGTCGGTCAGGTCACTGAGCCATTCGGCGTAAGGCGTGCGCCCCGCGTTGTCTTGGTAGGCTTTGACTTCAACCATGACGTTGTGCATTATGCGTTACAAATAGAAAGCCTTCAAGCGGCCACCAGCGCCAGCTTGCCCGGCTCCACGCTCGGCACGAACTCCACGCCGGCCTGCTCCAGAATGTGCGCTTCAATCTGCGCCAGATACGGCCTCAAGGCATCCACGCTGCGCGGGCGGTAGCCTTCAGCGGTCGCGCTGGGCTTGTGCCCCATGACCTGCGCGATGGCACCGGCAGGCGCCCCGGCCGATTCACCCAGCAGCGAGAACGAACGGCGCAGGCCGTGAATGGTCAGGCTCTCGATTCCGGCGCTTTGCAGGGCTCTCGCATGGCTGGCGCGGGCGTCAGCAATGCGTCCAGCTTTGCCACTTGACGCGAACACAAACGCATTCACCCTGGGCAGGGTTGCCAGCAGTTGCGCCAGATACGGGGTCAACGGAATGGTGCGGGTTGCGTCCACCTTGTCGGCAATGGTCAGCTTGCGCCACTGGAAATCCACGTTCGCCCATTTGAGGGCGGCCAGTTCCTCGCGCCGTGCGCCTGTCAGCAGCAGGGCGCGAAGATAGGCGCTGGCGGTGCGGTTGCTCAGTTGCTCCACACCAGACCACCAGCCGGGCACCTGGGCGGCCTCCAGGGCATCGGTGCGGCGGGTGTTGCAGGGCAGATTTTCCACGATGGCGGCGGCCCGGCCGGCCTCGCGGTCGGTCATGGCGCGGTATTCAGGGCGGCCAGCGCACCAGCGCAGGAAACCGCGAAACATCATCAATGCGCGGGCGGCTTGATGCTTGCCGGTCAGTGCCTCGCGGTCATACCAACTTTTCAGACTGTCCTCATTCACCCCAGCCAGCGGCAGTGCCAGCAGCGGATACAGCGGCCCTGGTCGGGTGTTGCCCTGCCCCCGCTTTTTCTTTTCGCCTCCGGTCGCGGCCATCGCTTTCAGGTCGGCCAGATAGCGCGGCTTCCATGCGTCTTTGCGCTTGGGCCTGCCCTGCTCCAGATACAGCGGCCAGACATCACCCACGGTCAGCGCCTGGGCGGCGGCGGCGGCCTTGGCGGCGGCTTTGTCGGCCTGCTGCTGACGCTCTATTTCCCGCGGGTCTTTCCCATCGTCAACAAGCATCTTCAAGCCTTGGGCTTTGGTGCGTGCTTTTTCAATCGGCCAGTCTGCCACCGTGCCCAGATTGATTCGGATGGTCGCGCCATCAAGGCGAGACTCGAAAACGTAGGTTTTCCGGCCCGTGGGCGTCACCCGTAGCGCCAGCGTCGGGGTATCGGTGTCCCATAGAAAAGCCTGGGGCTTGTCGGCCGGACAGGCGAATTCGTCAACCCGCCCAGCAGTCAGGCGAACCCGGTTTGTTTGCTGTTTCATGGCACCCCCGAAAATCTGTAGGCAATCTGTAGGCAAATTCAACGGAAACTGCCACATTTCAATCAACGCTCAAACTGTCATTGCGTCCAGTAAAAAGCTTGTAAGTTGTTGATTTGTATAGATTGTATCAGCAGCAATCAACAACGCCAAATACACCTATCCCATCATTCGTAATGAGAAGGTCTGGTGTTCGATTCATCTCTCCGGCACCAAGTCAGCAATAGAAGCCCCGCTACTCAAAAGGTAGCGGGGCTTTGTTCATTTGGCGGGCCTGCAGGATTTCTGTATGCACCTTAGGTGAAACTGGCCAGAGCATCACCGAAAACATCCGGTTGGCGAATCCATTCAACGCTCAGTTTCTCGCCACCTGGCGTCGTCAGTTGCAGCAAAAAGCGCTGCGAAATCCGCTTGACGGATTCGGCAGTCACCGCCCCAACTTGTCCTGCGTCCTTAATTCGAAATCGCTGGCGTCGTGGCGCTCATGCAACTGGCTGGCGGGGTCGCCCTGCACGCGGTTGACCATGCGGCCTCGGCGCACGGCGGGGCGCTCGTACAGGCGCTCGGCCCAGCGCACCACATTCGTATAGGTGTGCACCTGCAGGAACTCGCCAGCCTCGTACGTGAGGCCCTTGGCCAGCTGCCCGTACCAGGGCCAGATGGCCATGTCGGCGATGGTGTAGCTTTCGCCGGCCACGTAGGGCACTTCGGCCAAGCGGCGATCCAGCACGTCCATCTGGCGCTTGACTTCCATGGCGTAGCGGTCGATGGCGTAGCGGATCTTCTCCGGGGCATAGGCGTAGAAGTGGCCGAAACCGCCGCCCAGGTATGGCGCGCTGCCCATCTGCCAAAACAGCCAGCTCAGGCACTCGGCGCGCGCAGCCGGCTCGGTGGGCACGAAGGCGCCGAACTTTTCGGCCAGGTACAGCAGGATGGCGCCAGACTCGAACACCCGCACCGGCTGCGGCCCGCTTTGGTCCAGAAGCGCCGGGATCTTGGAGTTGGGGTTAATCGCCACAAACCCACTGCCGAACTGCTGCCCCTCGTTGATACGGACCAGCCAGGCGTCGTATTCGGCGCCACTGTGGCCGGCGGCCAGCAGCTCTTCGAGCATCACCGTGACCTTGACGCCGTTGGGCGTGCCCAGCGAATACAGCTGCAGCGGGTGTTGACCCACCGGCAGTTCTTTCTCGTGCGTGGCGCCGGCCACGGGGCGGTTGATGTTGGCAAACCGGCCGCCGCTGCTTTCGGGCGGGGTCCAGACCTTGGGGGGGATGTAGGGGATGGTGTCGTTCATGCCCGCAATGGTGCCCGAGTTTGCGCCGGGCTGCAGACCACAGAGCGACACGGGCAATCACCCAGGCAGCCCTCAGATCGCCACCAGCTGCCGGATGCCTTTGTCTTCCATTTCGCTGCCCGGCCCGCGGGCGATGAACTCGCCGCGCTCCATGACCAGGTAGTCGTCGGCCAGTTCCTGGGCAAAGTCGTAGAACTGCTCGCACAGCAGGATGGCCATGGTGCCGCGGTCGGCCAGCATGCGGATGACCCGGCCGATGTCCTTGATGATGCTGGGCTGGATGCCTTCGGTGGGTTCGTCCAGGATGAGCAGCTTGGGGCCGGCGGCCAGCGCGCGGGCAATGGCCAGCTGCTGCTGCTGCCCACCGGAGAGGTCACCCCCGCGCCGGTGCAGCATCTGCTTGAGCACCGGAAACAGCTCGTACAGCTCGGCCGGGATCGGCGTGCTGCCGGGTTTGTAGGCCAGGCCCATGCGCAGGTTTTCTTCCACCGTGAGGCGGGCGAAGATTTCACGGCCCTGCGGCACGAAGCCAATGCCGGCGCGGGCGCGCTCGTAAGGCGTGGCGGCCTGCAGGGGCTTGCCGTCGAACTCAATCGTGCCGGTCTTGATGGGCACCAAACCCATCAGGCTCTTGAGCAACGTGGTCTTGCCCACGCCGTTGCGCCCCAGCAGCACGGTGACCTTGCCCTGGTGCGCCTGCAGGCTCACGTCGCGCAGGATGTGGGATCCGCCGTAGTACTGGTTGATATTCTTGACGTTCAACATTTCATGCTCCCAAGCGGCGCGTCATCGGCCAAGATACACCTCGATCACGCGCTCGTCCGCCTGCACCTGGTCCAGCGTGCCTTGCGCCAGTACGGAGCCGTCGCACAGCACGGTGACGATCTCGCTGATGGTCTTGATAAAGCTCATGTCGTGCTCCACCACCATCAGGCTGTGCTTGCCCTTGAGCGTGAGGAAGAGCTCGGCGGTGCGGGCGGTTTCCTCGTCGGTCATGCCGGCCACGGGCTCGTCGAGCAGCAGCAGCTTGGGGTCCTGCATCAGCAGCATGCCGATCTCCAGCCACTGCTTCTGGCCATGGCTCAGGTTGCCGGCCATGCGCCGCACGCTGTCGGCCAGATGGATGGTGTGCAGCAGCTCGGCGACGCGGTCGCTCTGGGCCGAATCGAGGCGGAAGCGCATCGAAGCGGCCACGCCCTTGTGCGTCTTGAGCGCGAGTTCCAGGTTCTCGAACACGCTGAGTTGCTCGAACACCGTGGGTTTCTGGAACTTGCGACCGATGCCCAGCTGGGCGATCTGCGGCTCGTTGTGGCGAAGCAGGTCGATGGTGCTGCCAAAGAACACGGTGCCCGAGTCGGGCCGGGTCTTGCCGGTGATGATGTCCATCATCGTGGTCTTGCCGGCGCCGTTGGGGCCAATGATGCAGCGCAGCTCGCCGGGGGCGATGTCCAGGCTCAGCTTGTTGATGGCCTTGAACCCGTCGAAGCTCACGCTGACATCTTCCAGATACAGGATGCGGCCGTGGGTGATGTCCACCTCGCCCGGTGTGGCGATGCGCGAGAAGCCCGCCTTGCGCCCGCCGGATTCGGTCTTTCCGGTGGGAGCGGGCCTTGCCGCGCGCGCCTCGCGAATCCGCGCGCCTTCTTCCATCAGGTCGGGGGTCACTTTTCACCTCCCTTCAATTTCTTCACCAGGCCGACCACCCCATTGGGCAGGAACAGCGTGACAGCGATGAACAGAGCCCCGAGGAAGTACAGCCAGAACTCCGGCGCGGTGACGGTCAGCCAGCTCTTGGCTCCGTTGACGATGAAAGCGCCGATGATCGGTCCGATCAGCGTGGCGCGTCCGCCCACGGCCGCCCAGATGGCGATCTCGATCGAGTTGGCCGGACTCATCTCGCCGGGATTGATGATGCCGACCTGCGGCACATACAGCGCGCCGGCCACGCCGCACATGATGGCGGAGATGGTCCAGATCGTCAGCTTGTAGGGCAGCGGCGAGTAGCCTGAAAACATCACCCGGGTTTCCGCATCGCGGATCGCCTGCAGCACGCGGCCGAACTTGCTGCGCACCAACCAGCGCGCAAACAGAAAGCAGCCCAGCAGAGTGAGGCCGGTCAGTACGAACAGGGTCATGCGCATCGACTGCGTGGCCACCGGCAGGCCCAGGATGCGCTTGAAGTCGGTGAAGCCGTTGTTGCCGCCGAAACCGGTCTCGTTGCGGAAGAACAGCAGCATCGCGGCAAAGGTCATGGCCTGCGTGATGATGGAGAAGTACACGCCCTTGATGCGCGAGCGGAAGGCGAAGTAGCCAAACACGAAGGCCACCAGGCCGGGCACGGCAATGATCAGGATCAGCGTGGCGATGAAGCTGTCACTGAAGGTCCAGTGCCAGGGCAGCGTCTTCCAGTCCAGGAACACCATGAAGTCGGGCAGGTCGCTCTTGTAGTTGCCGTCGCGGCCGATCTGGCGCATCAGGTACATGCCCATGACGTAGCCGCCGAGCGCGAAGAACAGGCCGTGGCCCAGGCTCAGGATGCCGGTGTAGCCCCAGATCAGGTCCATGGCCAGCGCGCAGATGGCGTAGCACATGATCTTGCCGACCAGCGCCACGGCATAGTCGCTCATGTGGAATACGCTGCCCTGTGGCACCACCATGTTGAGCACCGGCGCCACGGCGCAGACCACGATCAGCGCGACGATGAAGGCCGACCAGCCGGTGCGGCTGAGCAGCGGCGCCGGGGCGGGCAGAGTCAGGGAATTCTCTTTCGTGCTCATGCTTCTGCGCTCCGGCCCTTCATCGCGAAGATGCCCTGCGGCCGCTTCTGGATGAAGATGATGATGAACACCAGCACCGCGATCTTGGCCAGCACCGCGCCGGTCCAGCCCTCGAGCAACTTGTTCAGGATGCCCAGGCCCATGGCCGCGTAAACCGTGCCGGCCAGTTGGCCCACGCCGCCAAGCACCACCACCATGAAGGCGTCGACGATATAGCTCTGGCCCAGGTCCGGGCCCACGTTGCCGACCTGGCTCAGCGCGCAGCCGGCCAGCCCGGCAATGCCGGAGCCCAGCGCAAAGGCATACGTGTCGACACGGGCGGTATTCACACCCATGCAGGACGCGATCGGACGGTTTTGCGTGACACCGCGCACGAACAGACCCAGGCGGGTCTTGCCGATCAGGAAAGCCATGCCCAACAGCACGGCAGCCGCAAAGGCGATGATGACCAGGCGGTTGTAGGGCAGACTGAGGTTGGACAGGACCTGCACCCCGCCGCTCATCCACGAAGGGTTCTCCACCCCCACGTTCTGCGCACCAAAAATCGACCGGATGCCCTGCATCAGCATCAGGCTGATGCCCCAGGTGGCCAGCAGCGTTTCCAGGGGCCGGCCATAAAGAAATCGGATCACGCTGCGCTCCAGCGCGGCGCCCACCAGCGCCGACGCCATGAACGCCACCGGCACGGCGGCCAGCAGGTACCAGTCAAAGGCACCGGGAAGAAACTTCTGGAACAGGCCCTGCACCACGTAGGTCGCATAGGCGCCAATCATCATCAGTTCGCCGTGGGCCATGTTGATCACGCCCATCAGTCCGTAGGTGATGGCCAGGCCGAGCGCCACCAGCAGAAGGATGGAGCCCAGGCTGATGCCCGAGAACAGGGCGCCGAGCTTGTCGCCCCAGGCCAGTGCGCCTTCGATGGCGCGCAAGGAGGCTTCGAGCTGCGCCTTGACCGCGGGGTCGGCCTCCGCCTTCATGCGCTCGTTGAGCAGGAGCTTGGTCTCGGGCGTTTTGCTCTGTCCCATCGCCCGAGCGGCTTCGAGACGACGGTCTTTGTCGCTGCTGCCCAGCAACGCGGCCGCACGGGCCAGTTCCAGCTGCGTGCGAATGGTCTCGTCCTTCTCGGCGGCCAGCGCCTTTTCCACCAGCGGCAGACGGGCTTCGTCCGGCTCCTTGAGCAGGGCCTTGACGCCCTGCAGGCGCAGCTTGTCATCCTTGCTGAACAGCTTGAGCGCAGCCATCGCGTTGTCCAGCTCACCGCGCATCCGGTTGTTGCTGACCACGTCCTCGGCATCGGCCGGCACGGCGATGCCCAGACCGGTCAGGGGATCCACCCCCTTGCCATCACGCACGATGAAGACTCGGCCGCCGGACACCTTGACCGCATCATCAGCCAATGCCTGGATGAATGCGGCGGTGCGGTCATCGGCTGTGGCAACCGCCTTGGCGAGGGCCTCAAGACGGGCGTCGGTTTCGCCCACGGCAATGGCGCTGGCTTCAGAGGCGGTCAGCGCCTGCACGGCGCCGGACCAGAGGCCGAGGCAGATCAGCACGTGAAACAGTCGAAAGAGGCGGAGTCGGTGCATGGTGGCCCACTCAGAAAAAGAAAAGGGGGAAAGGCCTGCGCCCTCCCCCCATCGGACGCGCGCGAGGTGCTTACTTCTTGGCCGGCTCGTCAGGCTTCTTGTCGTTGCCTTCGATGTACGGCGACCATGGCTTGGCCTTCACCGGGCCGGGTGTCTTCCAGACCACGTTGAACTGGCCGTCGGCCTTGATCTCGCCAATGAACACCGACTTGTGCAGGTGGTGGTTCTTCTCGTCCATCTTGCTCACGATGCCGCTGGGCGCATTGAAGGTCTGGCCGGCCATGGCGGCGATCACCTTGTCCACGTCGGTGGAGTTGGCCTTCTTCACGGCCTGGGCCCACATGTTGAAACCGATCCAGGTGGCCTCCATCGGATCGTTGGTCAGCGGCTTGTCCATGTGACCCGGAATCTTCTTGGCCTTGGCGTAGGCGCTCCACTGCTTGATGAAGGCATCGTTGGCCGGGCTCTTGATCGACATGAAGTAGTTCCAGGCCGCCAGGTGGCCCACCAGCGGCTTGGTGTCCACGCCGCGCAGCTCTTCCTCACCCACGCTGAAGGCCACCACCGGCACGTCCTTGGCCTTCAGGCCGGCGTTGCCCAGTTCCTTGTAGAACGGCACGTTGGAGTCACCGTTGATGGTGGACACCACAGCGGTCTTGCCACCGGCAGAGAACTTCTTGATGTCGGCCACGATGGTCTGGTAATCGCTGTGGCCGAACGGGGTGTACTTCTCGTCGATGTCGCTGTCCTTCACGCCCTTGCTCTTGAGGTAGGCGCGCAGGATCTTGTTGGTGGTGCGGGGGTACACGTAGTCGGTGCCCAGCAGCACCCAGCGCTTGGCGCCGCCGCCGGCCTTGCTCATCAGGTAGTCCACGGCCGGAATGGCCTGCTGGTTGGGCGCGGCACCGGTGTAGAACACGTTCTTGGACAGCTCTTCACCCTCGTACTGAACAGGGTAGAACAGCAGGCCGTTCATTTCTTCCACCACCGGCAGCACCGACTTGCGCGACACGGACGTCCAGCAACCGAAGATGACGGCAACCTTGTCCTGGCCCAGCAGCTGCTTGGTCTTTTCGGCGAACAGCGGCCAGTTGGAGGCTGGATCCACCACGACGGCCTCGAGCTTCTTGCCCAGCAGGCCGCCCTTGGCGTTGATGTCGTCAATGGCCATCAGCACCGTGTCCTTCAACACCGTTTCAGAGATGGCCATGGTGCCGGACAGGCTGTGCAGCACGCCCACCTTGATGGTGTCCTTGGCTTGTGCCTGGGCTTGGGTGGCGAAGGTCAGTGCGCCCGCTGCCACGGCAGCGGCGGCAGCGATGGTCTTGAGATGTCCTCGACGATTCATGGTGATTCTCCAGAGTGAAAGAGTGGGTCGGCCAGTAAGGTTGGGCAGCCTGCGATCAAGCCGCTGAACCCTGCTTCGCAAGCACCGTGCCAACTCCCTGTCACCGGCTGCATTCCTTTTCGGAGACGACAGATGGGCGCCCGTGCACCATCCTGGAGCTTATTCCACGCACCAAAGCAAAGCGCACGCCTGTCGAGCCGGGAACAACTCAGCCCTTTGCTGCCCGCATGCACCCGAATCGTTCATCAGGGCGCGCACCGGCATGCAAGTTGCATCACAATGAGCGCCTTCTCCCTGTGCTCACCGCCTGCTTCGACCCATCATGGAACTCACACCCCGCGTTCGGCCGGCATCTGCGGCTGCACGAGCGGGTCCATCAAAGTATTGAGTGAAACGACATGGAACTGACTCCTCGTGAAAAAGACAAGCTGCTGATCTTCACGGCCGCCCTGCTGGCGGAACGGCGCAAGGCGCGCGGCCTGAAGCTGAACTACCCCGAGGCCCTGGCGCTGATCAGCGCCGCCGTGATGGAGGGCGCGCGCGATGGCAAGACCGTGGCCCAGCTCATGAGCGAAGGCCGCACCGTGCTGACCCGCGCCGACGTGATGGACGGCGTGCCCGAGATGATCCCCGACATCCAGGTCGAGGCCACGTTTCCGGACGGCACCAAGCTTGTGACGGTGCACCAGCCGATCCTCTGAGCCAAATTTTGAATCTTTCTTGCCATTTCCCAGCGTCGAATGGTCACATTCAGCTATCAACATCGTAGTGTTCGTGCCGCCGGACCCGACGCGCCTGCGTGCCCGAATGCCTCTTGCCAACCTGCCCCACGGAGCGTTCCATGATTCCTGGAGAACTTCTGATCGACGAGGGTGAACACCCGCTGAACCCGGGGCGCCGCACCCTGAGCCTGGTGGTGCAGAACACCGGTGACCGCCCGATCCAGGTCGGCTCGCACTATCACTTCAGCGAAACCAACGGCGCGCTGGGCTTCGACCGCGAGGCCGCGCGCGGCATGCGCCTGAACATCGCCTCGGGCACCGCCGTGCGCTTCGAGCCCGGCCAGCAGCGCACCGTCGAACTGGTGGACTACGCCGGCGAGCGCGCGGTGTACGGCTTTCGCGGCTTGACACAAGGAAGACTATGAGCCCCACGCTCGCCCCCGGCGCCCCGGGCGGCCCAGGCACACTGACATGGCCACCATCGGAAAACGCGCCTATGCCGAAATGTTCGGCCCCACCGTCGGCGACCGGCTTCGCCTGGCCGACACCGACCTGATCATCGAAGTCGAGCACGACTACACCCTGCGCGCCGGCGGCTACGGCGAAGAGGTCAAGTTCGGCGGCGGCAAGACCATCCGCGACGGCATGGCGCAAAGCCAGAAGACGCGCGCTGAAGGCGCCGTGGACACGGTGCTGACCAACGCGCTGATCGTCGACCACTGGGGCATCGTCAAGGCCGACATCGGCCTGAAGGGCGGGCGCATCGTGGCCATCGGCAAGGCCGGCAACCCCGACACCCAGCCCGGCGTGGACATCATCATCGGCCCGGGCACCGAGGTCATCAGTGTGGAGGGCAACCTCGTCACCGCTGGCGGCATCGACAGCCACATCCACTTCATCTGCCCGCAGCAGATCGAGGAGGCCCTGGCCAGCGGCGTCACCACCATGCTGGGCGGCGGCACCGGCCCGGCCACCGGCACCTTTGCCACCACCTGCACGCCGGGGCCGTGGAACATGGAGCGCATGCTGCAGGCGGCCGATGCCTTTCCGATGAACCTGGGCTTCCTGGGCAAGGGCAACGCCGCCCTGCCCGCCGCGCTGCACGAGCAGATCAACGCCGGCGCCATCGGCCTGAAGCTGCACGAAGACTGGGGCACCACGCCGGCCGCCATCAGCAACTGCCTGGACGTGGCCGAGGCCACCGACACGCAGGTGGCCATCCACTCCGACACGCTCAATGAGAGCGGCTTCGTGGAGAACACCATCGCCGCCACGAAGGGCCGCGGCCTGTGCGCCTTCCACACCGAGGGCGCTGGCGGCGGCCACGCGCCCGATATTCTGAAGGTGGTGGGCGAGGCCAACTTCCTGCCCAGCTCCACCAACCCCACCATGCCGTACACGCGCAACACGCTGGACGAGCATGTGGACATGCTGATGGTGTGCCACCACCTGGACGCCGGCATTGCCGAAGACCTGGCCTTTGCCGAAAGCCGCATCCGCAAGGAAACCATCGCCGCCGAAGACATCCTGCACGACCTGGGCGCCATCAGCATGATGAGCAGCGACAGCCAGGCCATGGGCCGCGTGGGCGAGGTCATCATCCGCACCTGGCAGACCGCCGACAAGATGAAGGCGCAGCGCGGCAAGCTGCCCGAAGACCCGGCCCGCCATGACAACTTCCGCGTGAAGCGCTACGTGGCCAAGTACACCATCAACCCGGCCATCGCCCACGGCATCAGCCACGAGGTGGGCAGCATCGAAGTCGGCAAGTGGGCCGATCTGGTGATCTGGAAGCCGGCCTTCTTCGGCGTCAAGCCGGCCCTGATCCTGAAGGGCGGCTTCATCGCCATGGCCGCCATGGGCGACCCGAACGCCTCCATCCCCACGCCGCAGCCGGTGCACTACCGGCCCATGTTCGGCGCCTACGGGGGCGCGCTGACGCGCGGCTCGCTCACCTTTGTGTCGCAGGCCGGGTTGAATGCGGGCATCAAGGAGCGCTTCGGCCTGGCCAAGCCGGTGTCAGCCGTCAAGGCCATCCGCGGCGTGCGCAAGCAGCACATGGTGCACAACCACTACCTGCCCAGGATGGAGATCGACGCGCAGACCTACACCGTGCGCGCCGACGGCCACCTGCTGACCTGCGAGCCCGCGGTCAAGCTGCCGATGGCGCAGCGTTACTTCCTGTTCTGAATCCGATCCAATCCATGATCCAGGTCTCCAAAGTCATCGCGCAGGGGCGCGGCCTGGCCAGCGCCCTGCTCAAGCGCGCCGCCACCGTCGAGCTCGACTGGGACGTGCGCCAGAAAAGCCGCTTCGCCGCCACCGACAGCACCGGGCGCGAACTCGGCATCTTTCTGCCGCGCGGCACCGTGGTGCGCGGCGGCGACGTGCTGGTGGCCGAGGACGGCTCGCTGGTGCGCGTGCTGGCCGCGCCGCAGCCGGTGCTGGTGATCACCGCGTGCACCGAGCACGGCACCGCCTTTGACCTGACCCGCGCCGCCTACCACCTGGGCAACCGCCACGTGCCCATCGAGCTGCAGCCGGATCACCTGAAGATCGAGCCCGACCACGTGCTGGCCGACATGCTGCGCGCCATGCACCTGACCGTGACCGAAGCCCAGGACGCCTTCGAGCCCGAAGGCGGCGCCTACGCGGCCGGCGGGCACGGTCATGGCCACAGCCATGGTCACGATCACGATCACGACCATGCCCACGATGCCGGCCACGGTCACACGCACGCCCACGCACTGACCGCGCCGGCGGCGCGCGTGGCGATCCCGGTCGTCGCCGCTGCCCAGCCCCATGTGCACGGCCCGGGCTGCGGGCACCACCACGGATGAGCCCCGGCGCCAGCCCGCTGGCGGCCGCCAGCCTGCTGCAACTGATCTGGCTGGCCTCTCCCGCGCTGCCCATTGGCGGCTTTTCATACTCAGAAGGGCTAGAAGCCAGCGTCGATCGGTCATTTGTTGCTACTGAAAGCGAAGCGTCCGACTGGCTGACCGATCAGCTGCACCTGACGCTGGCGCGCGCCGACCTGCCCGTGCTGGCGCAGGCCGTGGCCGCCTGGCAGGCCGGCGACCTGGCGCGGGTGCGCACGCTCAACGACTGGGTGCTGCACACGCGCGAAAGCAGCGAGCTGCGCCTGCAGGCCGAGCAAATGGGCCGCTCCCTGCTGGAATGGCTGCGCAACCAGGACGCCGGCGACGCCCCCCGCCTGGCCGCCATCGAGGCGCTGGCCGGCTTCGACCCCACCTACCCGGTCGCCTTTGCGCTGGCCGCCTCGCGCACCGGCGCGCCCGTGCGCGACATCGCCCTGGCCTACGCCTTCGGCTGGGCCGAGAACATGGTGCAGGCGGCGCTGAAAGCCGTGCCGCTGGGCCAGAACGCCGGCCAGCGCATCCTGGCGCGGCTCACGCGCGAGATTCCCGACGCGGTCGAAGCCGCGCTGGCGCGCCCCGCCGGCACGCAGCAGGCCTTCGCCCCGATGCTGGCCATTTTGTCGGCCCGGCACGAAACCCAGTATTCGCGGCTGTTCCGCTCCTGAGCGGGCCGCCGCCCCGTCCAACCCCCATCGACCCGAAAGCTCCATGACCGCCCTGCACCACATCCCCCACCGCACCAAGCCGCTGCCGCCCCTGCGCGTGGGCATCGGCGGGCCCGTGGGCTCCGGCAAGACCACGCTGCTGGAGATGCTGTGCAAGGCCATGCGCGAGCGCTACGACCTGGTGGCCATCACCAACGACATCTACACCAAGGAAGACCAGCGCCTGCTCACCGTCAGCGGCGCGCTGCCGGCCGAGCGCATCATGGGCGTGGAGACCGGCGGCTGCCCGCACACCGCCATTCGCGAAGACTGCTCGATCAACCTGGAAGCCATCGACCGCATGCTGGCCGAGCACCCGAACGCCGACATCGTGTTCGTGGAAAGCGGCGGCGACAACCTGGCCGCCACCTTCAGCCCCGAGCTCAGCGACCTCACCATCTACGTGATCGACGTGGCCGCCGGCGAGAAGATCCCGCGCAAGGGCGGCCCCGGCATCACCAAGAGCGACCTGTTCGTCATCAACAAGACCGACCTGGCCCCCTACGTGGGCGCCGACCTGGCCGTGATGGAGGCCGACACCCGCCGCATGCGCACCAACGCCCAGGGGCTCAAGCCCTTCGTGATGACCAACCTCAAGACCAATGCCGGCCTGGCCGAGGTGATCGCCTTCATTGAGCAAAAAGGCATGCTGCAGCCCGCCTGAGCCCCTCGGCCGCGCCCGGCCTGCGGGTAGAATCCCGGCCAGCCTTCGGAGACGTGGGTGAGTGGTTTAAACCAGCAGTCTTGAAAACTGCCGACGGGTAACCGTCCGTGAGTTCGAATCTCACCGTCTCCGCCAGACCCTGAAGAATCAAGCGCCACTCGAGGCGCTTTTTCTTTTGCACCACCCGGGCGAGCCAAGCGGCCCTTTGTCTCTCTGCGGGTTATCCCTATAGGTAGGCTTTGGCCGCAAAGGGAGACTGCGCGTTGTGCAGAGGGCTCAGTGCCCAAGAGGTACGGTAACCACTCCAACCTGAGGTGCGATGACATGAAATCTCTATTGCGTTCTGCTTTGCTCGCTTTGATCCCCGCCCTTGCGCTCATGGCTTTTGGGTCCGCAGCGTCAGCCAGCACCCTGAACCAGAACGTCTCCTGGACGATCGACCGGGCCGGCACCACCACCAAGTACCGCGTGGTGGCCTATGGGGATTCGATCTACGCGGGCTACAACGGCTCAACCACCAACGCGGCCAAGTTCTCGGCGCCCACGGTGGATGCCGAGTACCTTTCGGCGCTTTGGAACGCGGACATTGAAAGTGTGCGGCGCACCAAGTCCGGTGCGGTTGCCTCCGACATCTACAACAACAAGATCGTGGCCGAGCGTTCCTACATGCAGAACGCCAGCACCCGCGCCGTCACGTTCGAGATGTGCGGAAATGATGGGCTGCAGGCCCGTACCGCCTTCAAGAAGCAGACCGGGACCTGCAATTACAGCGGCATGGACGCTGCTGTCAACAACTGCAAGACCTATGTGGCCGCTGCGATGGACTACATCAATGCCAACGCGTATGCCGGTGTCAAGGTCAAGGTGATCTCCAACCTGCACTATCCGGGCTACGCCGCCGACAACGTGCAGAGCACCTGCAAGGACGCCACCACCGGCGCCACGATCAACCTGCGCGACAAGTTCCTGCCCAAGCTGGCCGCCATGAACTACTGGATGTGCGAATACGCGCGTCAGAAGGGCTTCCAGTGCGCGGACAACTTTGCCCAGTACATGGGGGCCGACTACGACAGCAACGGCGACGGGCAGATCGACTCGGACGCCTTGCGCTACGTTTCCGGTGACAGTGAAGCCAGCTACCTGACTCGCATCACCAGCACGTTGAAGGCGACGTTGCGCGACGCCAATGCCCACTTCGTTTCGGCCAGCAGCAGTTTTGACTACATCCAGTCGGACGACACGCACCCCACCTACACCGGGGGTACTGTGACGGCCGGCCTGTTCGGCGGTACCACCGGCTCAGGCGCCCCGCGCTACACGTCCTTTGCGGGCGGGAAGAGTCCGATCTGGAACCAGTACGGGCACGAACGCATGGGCTGGGCGGTATCCACCTACAACCCCGCGTCACCCTGATTGCGGTCGGGACACTGGAATCAGGTATTGCGACGCAAGAGCAAAACCGATGCGGCCGAGAGACCGGCCGAGAGACCAGTCTGGGGCCCCAATAGGGGCCTTCTTGTTGTTGCGGCGCTGCTCGCGGCCAGCGGGTTGGCCTGGTTCCTGTTTGTGCCCGATTCGCCGCCCGAAGCGACCGCGGTGGCTCACCCTCCCCTGCCTTCCACCCGCTCTGCCGCCGAAGACCCGGGCCTGGCGGTGTGGCGCATTCAGAAAGACGTCCCCACGTGGCAAGCCCCCCAGGCAACACATCCTGTGGTCCCGGACCCGGAACGGGACAACGATCCGACCCGCGATCTCTCTTCTTATGTCCCGCGCGGCGCACAACCCAGCATGGCTGAAGTCATCACCCGACTGAACGAGGCTGGCGTGTCCACCGGACTGGGTGCCTTCTCGCCCCCGGGCACCCGACCACCGTTGATCGGGTTGGCGGTGCCTGAAGACTATGCCTTGCCGCCGGGCTACGTGCGCCACCACCAGGCGACCGACGACGGGCAACGCATCGAGGCGATTCTGATGTTTGCGCCGGGATTCCAACTGCTCGACGCCCAGCAGAAACCGGTGGAAATGCCAGCGAACCGCGTGGTCCCCCCGGAACTCGCGCCCCCCGGCTTGCCCATCCGGCGCATCGTGATTCCGCCACCCGCCGCCGGACCGAACTAGCCTCATGGTCTCCATGCCCTCTTTCAGGCGCCCTGGCGGGCGCATGTTGGCCGGTATCGCCCTGAGCGGGGTGTTGTCGGCCATCTACGTGCACGGCGGCCACGCCTGGGTGCTGGGCTTGGTCATGCTGGTGCCATGGCTTTGCACGATGGACACCCGCCCAACACTGCCTGGCGCGCTGATGAGCGCATGGCTCATGTCGGTGGCGTTCACGGCTGCGGCGTTCTGGTGGTTCGGCCTGGCCATCGGCGACTACACGCGGGTCGGGGGCTCCATCGGCCTGGCGGTTCTGCTGCTGCTGGCGCCCGTCTTTCAGCCGCAGTTCCTGGCTTTTTCCCTGGTCCGCCACCTGGCCGGGAAACGGCATGGCCCCGCCGTGCGTGCGCTGGCCGCGGCCGCCGCGTGGGTGGGCGCCGAATGGGCGCTGCCCAAGGTCTTGGGCGACACCCTGGGTTATGGGCTCTACCCGTCTGCCGTCATGCGCCAGTTTGCCGACCTCGGCGGCAGCGCCGGGCTGACGGTGCTGTTGTTGCTGGCGAATGAAGGGTTTGCGCTGGCCTGGGCGCGCCGCGCCGGTGGATGGCGCAAGGTCAGCAAGCCGATGATTTACGCCGCGCTGGTGCCTGGCGTGATCGCCGCCTATGGTTTTTTGCGCTGGCCCTGCACCCCGCGCCGTCCGGTGAAACGCTGCGGGTCGGGATGGTGCAGTCCAATCTGGTCGATTACGAGCAGCGCCGACGCGAATCCGGCGCCCAAGCGGTGGTGCGCGAAGTTCTCGACACGCATTTCGCGATGACCTACGACGCGGTGGAGCGCCAGCGCGCCGACGCCGTGCTCTGGTCGGAAACCGTCTACCCCACCACCTTCGGCAACCCCAAGAGTGAGGCCGGCGCCGAGTTCGACGCCGCGATCCAGACCATCGTCAATGCCGCCAAGGTGCCGTTCGTGTTCGGCACCTACGAGAAGGATGCTCGCGGCGAGTACAACGCGGCAGCGTTTGTGCTCCCTGAATCAGGGCTGCTGGGCTTCTACCGCAAGACCCGTTTGTTCCCGCTGACCGAGTATGTGCCGCATTGGCTGGACGGCCCGGCCCTGCGGCGATGGCTGCCCTGGACCGGCTCCTGGCTTGCGGGAGACGGCGCCAGGGTGTTTCCGTTGCGGCTCCGGGACGGCCGCGAGGTGCCGGTGATGGCCTCCATCTGCCTGGACGATGTCGACACCCTGCTCGCGATCGAGGGGGCCCGCCTGGGCGCGCGGGCGATCCTGACCCTGTCGAACGACTCCTGGTTCACCCGCTATCCGCTGGGCGCTCGAATCCATCACACAGCGGCGGCGTTTCGCAGTATCGAGACCCGCCTGCCGCAGTTTCGGGTCACGTCCAATGGCACCAGCGCGGTGATCGACGCCACGGGCGCGGTGGTGGCCGGCTCAAACATGGGCGAGCGCACGCTGGTGGTCGGGCAACTGCCGGTGCCCCAAGCGCCGCGCACCTTGATGGTGATGTGGGGCGATTGGGTGGGACCCCTGGGCGTTGGATTCCTGGTCTTTCTGGCCTTGCTGGCGGCATCGCCACGGTGGCTCACCCGCCACGCCAGCGGCGAAGCGCCCGTCCCGACGCCTGTTCACACCCCGGCTCAGGCATCGGTCCTGCCAGGCGCGGCCCGTCTGCTCGCCGGCCTGCTGCGCGGCTTTGCCCGGTTGAGCCTGCTGGGAATGGGCGCCGCCATGCTGCTCGACGACACGCTGCGCGGCAACACCCTGGCCCAGATGCGCCTGTTTGCCGGCTTTTTCCTGTTGCCGGAAGCCGTGGCCGGATGCGTGCTGCTGGCGTACTCGGCCCGGCTCTCGGTGGACCCAGGCATGCTGGTCCTGCAACGCGGCAAACAGCGGCTGGACATTGCGATGAAGGACATCGCCGCCGTGACGCTCTGGCCGCTGCCCACGCCGGGCACAGGATTGACACTGCACCTGACGCCGGCACAGGCGCCCACCTACCACCTGGCCACTGCCGACCCGCTCGCACTGGCCGGCGCGCTGGAGGCCGCAGGCGCCCCATCCATGCTGGCGAAAGCCCCGTCGCGCGCGGTGCGCTATGCCCAAGCGGTGGCGTCGGTGCGGCGCGGGCGGCTCGACAGCCCCTGGGTGAGGTTTCTGCTGTTCCCGCTTCTGCTGGCCCTGCCGGCCTTTCACCTGCACCAGAACATCGCCTACGGCGGTTGGTTCGGCGAGTTCTACACTTTCGGCCTCAAAGCTTACGGCCTCACGTTCGCCCTCTGGTGGGCCTCCTGGACCATGGGCGTGGTGCTCTGCGCAGCGGCGCTGCGTGCGGTGGTCGAAGCGGCAACCTTGCTGACACTGGCCGTGCACCCTCCGCAAACGGCTGCCGTGCGCGCCACTCTGGAACGCATGGCGCTGGCCGTCCTCTACCTGGGCCTTCCCGGCTGGCTGCTGCTGCACGCGAGTTGGTGAGCGGTCAGGCCGCCTGTAAACCGGGCTCTTCGCGGGTTCTTAATGCTTTTTCGGCCATTTCCCAGCGTCAGATGGTCACCAGTAGCTATCAATCGTATAGCTACTCGAATGCGCTAAAGGCGCCCGCCTGCAGCAGCAGCGCACCCGACTTATCATCCCGCCACCCTCCACTGCGGCTCGATCGAGCGCCCCGCCATGTCCGATTCCCACCCCATCATCCGCGTCCAGCCTTTGGGTTTTCCGTGGGAGACAGCCGACCCCTTCCTGTTCTGCGCCTACCACGACGATGCCTATCCGCTGGGCAACGCGCAGATGGGCCCGGCCGC
The DNA here is from genome assembly GCA_016721925.1 of Candidatus Skiveiella danica. Classification (GTDB taxonomy): domain Bacteria; phylum Pseudomonadota; class Gammaproteobacteria; order Burkholderiales; family Burkholderiaceae_C; genus Skiveiella; species Skiveiella danica. Next base: position 52,228 of record JADKHE010000002.1, on the reverse strand, counting down.
CTCGCTGGCCGGCCGCGACATCGGACAGGACTTCAGCCGCAAGGACGGCTGGAGCCTGTACCACGGCGCCACGGTGCCGGGCTTTCCCCAGCACCCGCACCGGGGCTTCGAGACCGTGACCATCGTCCGCAAGGGGCTGATCGACCATTCCGACTCGCTGGGCGCGCAGGCTCGCTTCGGGCGCGGCGACGTGCAGTGGCTCACAGCGGGCCGCGGCGTGGTGCACTCGGAGATGTTTCCGCTGCTGCACCAGCACGCTGCCAACCCGCTGGAGCTGTTCCAGATCTGGCTGAACCTGCCGGCACGCAGCAAGATGGTGGAGCCGTATTTCACGATGTTCTGGTCGGACACCATTCCACGCGTCACGCAGCTTGACGCGAACGGCCGCGCCACCGAGGTGACGGTGGTCGCCGGGCGGGTACCGACCGCGCCGCAGGTGGTTCCGCTGGCGCCACCACCCAACTCGCGTGCGGCCCAGGCCGACGCGGACCTGGCGATCTGGACAGTCACGATGGCGCCCGGCGCGCGCTGGACGCTGCCCGCGGCCGCCGGCAAGGGCACACGCCGCCACCTGTATTTCTTCAAGGGCGATGCCGTGACGGTGGGCGGCCAGCGCATCGCGGCCCCGGCCGCCATCGAACTCCGTGCCGATCAGGCTGTGGAGCTGCACAACAACGAGCAGGCGGTCGGCGAGTTCCTGCTCCTGCAAGGCCAGCCGATCGGCGAGCCGGTGGCACAGTACGGCCCGTTCGTGATGAACACGCAGGCCGAGATCATGCAGGCGATGCAGGACTACCGGCGCAACCAGTTCGGCGGCTGGCCCTGGCCTGACGATGCGCCCGTCCACGGGCGCGACCCGGCGCGCTTCGCGCGCCATCCCGACGGCCGGGTGGAGCGCCCGACAACCGATGTTGAAACGACGGGAACCATCTAGGCCGATGGCGGGTCCATGACCCTCAACCGCTTGATGAAGCTCAGGATGCACCGCAGACACTTTCTGGCCACCCTGGCCGCAGGAACCACCCCGTTCATGACCCCTCTTTCCGACGCCGCCGTCCAGCCCCTGATCCAGGCGCTGAAGCCCTCACCCCGGATGCCGGTGCTGTTCGTGGGCCACGGCAGCCCCATGAACGCCATCGAGGACAACGCATGGCGCCGAACCTGGCAGGCGATGGGTACCGAACTGCTGAAGCGGCCCGAGGCGCCCCAGCTGATCCTGTGCATTTCGGCCCACTGGCTGACCGACGGGGGCTGGCAGCTGACCGGCATGGCCCGACCCAAGACGATCCATGACTTCGGCGGCTTTCCGCAGGCGCTTTTTGACCAGCAGTACCCGGCACCGGGTGCGCCGGCGGTGGCGGCCACGCTCGCGCGCGAGCTGAAGTCCCCCGCGACCGGCAAGCCGCTGGGTGTCGACCCGTCTGAATGGGGCTTCGACCATGGCACCTGGTCGGTCCTGAAGCCCATGTTTCCCTTGGCCAACATCCCGGTGCTGCAGCTCAGCATGGACTACAGCCGCGCGCCGTCGGAGCACTATGCGCTGGGCAAGCAGCTCCAGCAGCTGCGCAACCGCGGTGTGCTGATCGTGGGCAGCGGCAACATCGTGCACAACCTGCGCGCGGTGCGACGCGGGGTCGCTGACAACGAGGCCTACGACTGGGCCCAGGCGTTCGACGCCGCCATCCAGAAGCAGATCGCCAACGGCCAGCTGGGCGAGTTGCAGAATTTCCAGGCACTGGGCGAAGTGGCCCGGCTGGCCCATCCCACTTACGACCACTACCTGCCGCTGCTGTACGCGGCCGGCGCCGCCAGCGCCAACGAGATGCCCCGTTTTTTCAACACCGGTTTCCAGGCGGCATCGATCTCGATGCGCTCCGTGATCTGGGGCTGAACCCGCCCATGCACATCGGGCGCTGGCCCTCCAAGGGCGGCGCTGACCCAGATCCCGACGCCTACAATGCCGTGATCCTCCAATGAACACGCTCATGCGCCACCCCCGCCACCTGCTCGTCTGGATCTGCATGGCCACCAGCCTGTGGATGGGCGCGGGCTGGCAGTGGCACGGCCTGTCGCATGTGCTGCGTGCGCTGGATGCGGTTCATGTCCAGGACGGAGCGCCGGAGCACGAAGCCGTTTGCGAACAGTGTCTGCAGTTTGCTTCGGTTGACGGCGCCATGCCCGTTGCGGACTCGGCCCTGCCGCAGGCGCCGGCGCAGGACTCGGCGTTCTCCTGCAAGGCGGTCGCGTGCCGCGCATCCGCCTTCACCGCCTACGCGTCCAGAGCGCCTCCGGCACTGGCCTGATTGTCTCCGGGCCGTACCGGCCCCTGTCGAACCCTTCCCGCCCTTGCCCGGCAAGGAGTGCGGTCGGCCAAGACCTCTTCTCTCTTGTTCATCGGTTGTGGCGCGACTGCGTTGTCATGCCGCCACCGACCCTTTCGGAAACGCCTCACCATGAACCGACCCATCCCTTTTTCCGCTGCGCTGATTGCGTTGGCCATCGCTTCGCCGCCGCTGCTTGCTGCCGACAACACCCAGCTGCAACAACTTCAGCAAGAGATTGCCGCCATGCGCAAGGACTATGAAACCCAACTCAAAGCGCTCGAGGTGCGGCTGAAACAGGCCGAGGCCAGCTTGGCTACCCAGGCGGCGTCCGCCGGCCAATTGCCTGCGGCACAAGCGGCCCCGTCGTCTGCGCCCACGGTCGCAGTGGCCACCCCGCCACCTTCGGCTGGAGCCCCTCCCGCCGCCCCTTCCGCGGGCAAGGGCTTCAACCCGGACATCGCCCTGGTACTGGCCGGCAGCTACGCCAGTTTTTCCAAGGACCCGACGCAGTACCGCATTCCCGGCTTCCTGACGGGCGGCGAGATCGGGCCGGGCGTGCAGGGCTTCTCGCTCGGCGAGTCGGAGCTGACGATGTCTGCCACCATCGATCCTTGGTTCTACGGCTCGATGAGCGTGGCGCTGGCCGCCGACAACTCGGCCTCGGTCGAGGAGGCCTTCATCCAGACCACGTCGCTGCCGGGGGGCCTGGGGCTGAAAGCCGGGCGCTTCCTGGCGTCCGTCGGGTATCAGAACGACAAGCACGCCCACACCTGGGACTTCATCAATGCCCCACTCGCCTACCAGGTGTTCCTGGGTGGCGCGCTGGCGCAGGACGGCCTGCAGATCAAGGCGGTATTGCCGACCTCCCAGTTCATCGAACTCGGTGGCGGGATCGGTGCCGCGGGCGAGTACCCCAGCGGCACCGGCAATCGCAAGAAGCCGGGCACCGGCACGCTGTTCGCCCACACCGGCGGCGATATCGGTGCCAGCAACAGCTGGCGCGCCGGCGCCTCCATGGTCTGGGCGAAGGCCTACGACCGCCCCTTCGAGGACATCGACAGCGCTGGCAACCCGGTCAGCAACGTGTTCACCGGCAACACCCGCCTGGGCATCCTGGATGCGGTCTGGAAGTGGGCGCCCAATGGCAATTCGACGCGAACCAGCCTGACGCTGCAGGGCGAATACTTCCGCCGCCTGGAATCCGGCTCGCTGGTCTACGACGAAGGCGGTCAGGCGCTGGCCGACAGTTTCCGCTCAGCCCAGAGCGGCTGGTACGCGCAGGCGGTGTACAAGTTCCTGCCCGAGTGGCGGGTGGGTTTGCGCTACGACCGGCTCGACGTCGGCAACGTCAACGCCTCCAGCAACACGGAGAACCTCTACCTGCCGTCCTACTCGCCAAACCGCACCACGCTGATGTTCGACTGGGCGCCCAGCGAATACAGCCGCGTACGACTGCAGCTGGCCCAGGACCGCGCCCGCTATGGCCTGACCGACAACCAGATCATGATCCAGTACATGATGAGTCTGGGTTCCCACGGCGCCCACGGCTATTGAAAGAAATACCATGAAGAGACTGATTCCTATCGCGTCGACCGTGCTACTGGCACTTGGCATGCAGACCGCGCGGGCCGACATCAAGGTGCTGGCCTGCGAACCCGAATGGGGCGCGCTGGTCAAGGAACTGGCCGGCGACAAGGCCAGCGTCTACGTGGCCACGACAGGCCTGCAAGACCCCCACCGCATCGAAGCCCGCCCGAGCCTGGTTGCGGCCGCACGCAATACCCAGCTGGTGGTCTGCACCGGCGCCGAGCTGGAGGTCGGCTGGCTGCCGCTGCTGATCCGCCAGTCGGGCAACAGCGCGATTCAGCCCGGTAAACCCGGCAACTTCGAAGCCGCTGCGTACGTCCGAAAACTCGAAATTCCAGACCGTCTGGACCGGGCCGATGGCGACGTGCACGCCGCCGGCAATCCGCACATCCAGACCGATCCGCGCAACATCGCGCTCGTGGCCGAGCCGCTGGCGCGCCGCCTGGCCGAGCTTGACCCGGCCAACGCTTCCGTTTACCAGGCCCGCAGCGCCGACTTCATGGCGCGCTGGAAGGCGGCCATTCAGCGCTGGGACAAGGAAGCCGCACCGCTGCGCGGCGTGCCGGTCGTGGTGCAGCACAAAGCGTTTCCGTACCTGCAGCAATGGCTGGGGCTGGTGGAGGTGGCCGTGCTGGAGCCCAAGCCCGGCGTGGAGCCCACCAGCGCGCACCTGAGCGCGGTGCTGGCCGGTCTACAGGCCAAGCCAGCCAAGATGATCCTGCGCGCGGCCTACAACGACGGCCGGGGTGCGGAATGGCTGGCCGATCGCACGAAGCTGCCGGTCGTGGTGCTGCCCTTCACCGTGGGCGGCAATGAGCAGGCGAAAGACCTGTTCTCGCTGTTCGACGACACGGTGCAGCGGCTGCTGAAGGGCGCCCGATGACGTCCACGGCCATCGACTGGCACATCCTGCTGCCCGCCCTGCTGGCCGGCCTGCTGGTGCTGGCCACCCATGTGCCGCTGGGCGCGCAGGTGCTGCAGCGCGGCATCGTCTTCATCGACCTGGCGATCGCGCAGATTGCTGGCATCGGCGTCATCGCGGCCGACGCGATGGGCTTCGAGCCGCAGGGCTGGGCGGTGCAGGCGGCGGCGCTGAGCGCCGCGCTGCTCGGCGCGCTCGCGCTGACCTGGACCGAGCGGCGCTGGCCTGACATCCAGGAGGCACTGATCGGCGTGCTGTTCGTGCTGGCCTCGTGCGCCGGCCTGTTGCTGCTGGCGGGCAACCCGCACGGCGGCGAGCACCTGAAGGACCTGCTGGTGGGGCAGATCCTGTGGGTCTCGACCCAGCAGCTCATCGGTATGGCGGCACTGACCGTGCTGGTGCTGGCCTTGTGGTTCGGGCTGCGTGAGCGGCTCGGGCGAGCAGGGTTCTACCTGCTGTTCGCGCTGGCGGTCACGGCATCCGTGCAGCTCGTGGGCGTGTACCTGGTGTTCACCAGCCTGATCGTGCCGGCGCTGGCGGTGCGAAGTCTGCGCCCTGCCCTGCGACTGCCAGTCGCTTACGCCATCGGCGCGCTCGGCTACCTGCTGGGGCTGGCACTTTCCGCGCGCTTCGACCTGCCGTCAGGGGCAGTGGTGGTGCTGGTGATGGCGGGGATTGCGCCGATGGTCCCATGGGTCGCCGTTCGATGGGCGAAGCCGTCGCCGCCGGAAACCACTCCTGACAAGGGGCGCATGGACTGAAACGACGGCTGGAAGGTCATCAGGCCTATTTTCAGAGTGTTTTTGACGCCTTCCCAGCGTCGAATGGTCACTGCCAGCTATCTTTTCAGGACTTCACCGGTGGACTGAAGGACGCTTCGGGTCCGCCATGCAAAGGCTTCAGGTGGGCAGGAAAAGCGCCTGCAGATCGCTCAGGAAGTCGAAACCCCGCTCGGTCGGTCGCACGTGAGTGAAGTCGCGCTGAATCAGGCCCTTGCCTTCTGCCGCTTCCAGGGCAGCCTGGATGGCGGTCACGGGCAAACCGGTGCGCGCGGTGAAGTCCTGCAGGGCAAAACCCTCCTTCAACCGCAACGCGTTGAGCATGAATTCAAACGGCAGATCAGCGCGGGCCACCTCGTCGTCCTGCGTCACAGCCTGCCCCGCCAGCGCGCGGTCCATGTAGCCGAGGGGCTCGCGGTAACGCACCTGGCGCACCGTGCGGTGGGCAAAGCTGAGCTTGCTGTGCGCGCCCGCGCCAATCCCCAGGTAGTCGCCGAACTGCCAGTAGTTGAGGTTGTGCCAGCAGCGATGTCCGGGCCGGGCAAAGGCAGAGACCTCGTAACGCTGCAGCCCCGCGACACCCGTCAGCTCGGTCAGGCGATCGAGCATGGCGTAGGCCATGTCGTCCTCGGGAACCGCCGGCGGGTACTTGGCGAACACGGTGTTCGGCTCGATCGTCAGATGGTAGATCGAGATGTGCGGCGGCCCCAGTGACAGCGCGGTGTGAACGTCTTCGTCGAGCTGTGCCAGCGTCTGGCCGGGCAGCGCGTACATCAGGTCCAGGTTGAAGGTGTCGAACGCCTGCGCGGCTTCCTCGACGGCGGCCAGCGCCTGCGCGCGGTCGTGCACGCGGCCCAGCGCAGACAGGTGCGCGTCGTTGAAGCTTTGCACGCCGACCGACAGGCGCGTCACGCCCGCAGTGCGAAACGCCTTGAAGCGATCCTTCTCGAAGGTGCCGGGGTTGGCCTCGAGCGTGATTTCGCAATCGGGCGTCAGCGGCAGCCGCGCCCGGATGTCGCCCAGCAATCGGTCAATGGCCTGCGGCGAAAACAGGCTGGGCGTGCCGCCGCCGATGAAAATGCTGTGCACCGGGCGGCCCCAGACCAGTGGGAGGCTGGTCTCCAGATCGGCGACCAGGGCATCGATATAGCGCTGCTCTGGAAGCTCGCCCGCTGCGCCGCCTGCACGGAACTCATGGGAGTTGAAATCGCAATAGGGGCATTTGCGCAGGCACCACGGCAGGTGCACGTAGAGCGACAGCGGGGGCAAAACAGGCAGTCGCAGCGTGCCGGGCCGCATGTAGTGCTGGATGTCCTTCAGAGGAACCGTGGCAGACAGCGCCTGCGCCACGGGAATCACAGCAGATCCTCACGCCCAGGCTGGCGGGCCGCTGGTGTTGCCCTCCGGCGCACCGACACGAAGGAAGCTGTCATCACAACCAGCGCTCGCGGATCATCTCCAGCATGGCGCGGGCCGCCTTCCCGCGGTGGCTGTGCGCGTTCTTCACCTCGACCGGCAATTGCGCAAAGGTCTGCCCGAACTCGGGAATGAACATGACGGGGTCGAAGCCGAAGCCGTTGTTCCCAACCGGCTCGCGCGCGATCTCGCCGACCACGCGGCCCACGGCAATCAGCGGCTCGGGATCGTCGCCGCTGCGCACGGCCACCAGCGTGCTGACCATCGCGGCGCGCCGGTTGGCTATGCCCTGCATCTGCTCCAGCAAGGCCCGCACATTGTTGTCGTCACTCTTTTCATAACCAAATTGCGTCGCGTAGTACGCGGTGTCCACCCCCGGCAGGCCGCCAAAGGCGTCCACGCACAGGCCGGCGTCGTCGGCCAGCGCCGGCAGGCCACTGGCTCGGGCGGCGTGGCGCGCTTTCTCCAGGGCGTTCTCCACGAAGGTGCGATGTGGCTCCTCCGCCTCGGATATGCCCAGATCGGCCTGGCGCACCAGTTCCACGTCCAGCGGCGCCAACATGGCCTGCAATTCGGCCAGTTTGCCCCGGTTGTTGGATGCAAGCACGATTTTCATGACGTTTTATGCCAATTCCCAGCGTCGGATGGTCGTAATCAGCTATCAATCAGAGAGCGAATCGCCCTGCAGGAGAACCAGTTCACGGATGCCTTTTTCCGCCAGCGCCAGCAGCGCGTCCATCTCCTTGCGCGAAAACGCCGCGCCTTCGGCCGTGCCCTGCACTTCGACGAAATTGCCGGCGCCGGTCATGACCACGTTCATGTCGGTGTCGCAGGACACATCCTCGGTGTACTCCAGGTCCAGCAACGGCGTGCCTTGCACCATGCCGACCGAGATGGCCGCGACATGATCGATGATCGGCGACTCGCTCAGCTTGCCGGACGCCAGCAGCTGGTTCACCGCGTCCTGGGCCGCCACGAAGGCGCCGGTGATGGCGGCCGTGCGCGTGCCGCCGTCGGCCTGGATCACGTCGCAGTCGAGGTGAATGGTGCGCTCGCCGAGCTTCTTCAGGTCGAACACTGCGCGCAGCGAACGGCCGATCAGCCGCTGGATTTCCTGCGTGCGCCCGCTCTGCTTGCCGCGTGCGGCCTCGCGGTCGCCGCGGGTGTGTGTCGCCCGCGGCAACATGCCGTATTCCGCCGTGACCCAGCCCTCGCCGCTGCCGCGCTTGTGCGGCGGCACCTTGTCTTCGACCGACGCGGTGCAGAGCACCCGGGTATGGCCAAACTCGACCAGCACCGAGCCCTCGGCGTGGATGGTGTAGCCGCGGGTGAAACGCACCGGGCGCAGGGCGTTCGCGGCGCGGCCGCCGCTTCGTACAAATTCAGTCATGGTTCACAGGTCCGGCAGATTGGGAAACAGTTTGGCGCCGCAGCGAGGCGCGGCAGGCAGGGTGATCAGGTCCTGCGCAAGGCAGAGCGCCGGATGGCTTCGTTGATCTCCGCAATCGAGCGCTCGATCGCATCGTCATCGAGTTCCTCGACCATGCTGTCGAGCACACCGGACTGTATGGTCGATGCGAAGACCCCGTCGCTGATGCTGTCGGTGGAAATGCCGCGCGTCGACTCAAACGCGTTGGCGGTCTCCCACTCCATCGCCAGCACGGTGACGTTGTCGCTGCGCGCCCCACCTTTGCGCAGGGCTCGCTCGGCCAGGTCGGGAACGGCGTCGGACACCGGCTGGGTCGCCAGCTGTTCGACGATTTCTTCCTCCCCCACTGTTCCCCACAACCCGTCGGAGCACAGCATGATCTTGTCGCCTTGCTGCAGTGTGATGGGCCCGGTGATGTCGAAAACCGGCCGCGTCGGCGAACCCAGGCAGGTGAACAGGATGTTGCGATTGATGCGGTCCATGCGCACCACGCCCGGCGGCTGGTGCTCCATGTAGGAATGGTCGCGGGTGCGCGTCAGCAAGGCGTGGTCGCGCACCACGTACAGGCGCGAATCGCCGCAGTGGATGCAGGTGACGCAGCCATCCTGAACCACCGCCGCCACCAGCGTGGTGCGGGGCGTGTCCAACATGCCCTTGTCGCCGGCGTAACGGATGATCTGGTGATGGGCCGCCATCATGCTGGTGCTGAGGAAGCCCGGCACGTCCTTTACGGAGGGCTTGGCCTCCTTCTGAAACAGTGCCGAGACCGTCTGCAGGGCCAGTTGGGAAGCAACCTCGCCTTCAGGATGGCCGCCCATGCCGTCCGCCAGGACAAACAGGCCGGATTCCCGCGTGTAGCAATAGCCCATGCGGTCTTCGTTCTTGTCGCGACCGCCTTTTCGGCTGACCTGAAAGACTGAAAACTTCATTTCGCCTTCGCGCCAAAGCGCGTGCCCTTGGCCAGGTTCTTCTTGGTGTCGGTGACGATGGTGTCAAACTGCAGCCGGACCTTTTCGCCCACGCTGAGCTTGGTGTAGCGCCGCTCGCCTTCACGACTGAGTTCTTTCTGCAAGGCAAAGACCGACTGCGGGCGCGACAGGGGGTCCAGCGACATGCACCACTCCACCACCTCGATCAGGTTGTCGGAGTAGACGCCACGCTGGCGCGAGAGCGACAGCGACAGGCGGTCCTTCTCCAGGCGCTGCGGCGCATCATTGGGCGGGTAGCCCTGCATGCAGGCGTAGATGCAGGCGCCGATGGCATAGATGTCGGTCCAGGGCCCCATCGACGAGTCGCGCCGGTACATCTCGGGGGCGGCGAATCCGGGCGTGTACATCGGGCGGATGAAATTGCCTTCCTTGCTCAGAACCTCGCGTGCGGCACCGAAATCGATCATCACGGCGCGGTTCTCGTCGGTGATGAAGATGTTGGCGGGCTTGATGTCCAGATGCAGCATCTTGTGCTGGTGCACGATGCGCAGGCCCCGCAGAACTTCGTCGAACAGGGAACGGATGGTGGATTCGCGGAAGACCTTCTGTTTCTTGAGATCGCGGGCAGTGACGATGAAATCCTGTAGCGTGGCGCCTTCCAGGTAGTTCATCACCATGTAGACCGTTTCGTTCTCCCGGAAGAAGTTCAGCACGCTCACGACGGAGGGGTGCGAAATCTGGGCCAGAGAACGTCCCTCTTCAAAGAAACTCTTCAGGCCCAGGCGGTAGAGAGACAGCTTCTCGGGCTGTACCTGTGGCAACAACTCGCCCGGTGGCCGGGTCGCCAGTGACGACGGGAGGTATTCCTTGACCGCAACCTGCTGCCCTTCGTTGTCGACAGCCAGGTAAACCACACCAAAACCGCCTGCAGCAAGCCGCCGCACCACCCGATAGCCACCGATGACGGTGTCGGGCGGAAGGGGGGCAGGCTTGACCTTTGACATAATTTGGGATGTATCGACCACAGGTACAGGTTTGAGTGCCCGGCAAAGCCTCAGAAAACGCGGCTCGCAACCACCAACAGGGATCTTCAATGTCAGTTTACAGCATGACCGGCTATGCGGGCGTACAGCAAAGTGCACCCCAGAGTCCGGCCGGGCCCGAGTCCCGATCGACACCGGTCCAGCGGCTCGGGCTCGAGATTCGTTCGGTCAACAGCCGGTTTCTGGACCTGAGCCTGCGTCTGCCAGATGAGCTGCGCCAGCACGAACCCGCCCTGCGTGAGCTGATCACCCGCCACATCAAGCGTGGCAAGGTCGAAGTCAGGGCCGCCATCGACGCCGGCTCGGCCTCAGCCGTCACAGAGCCATCGCCACGGCTGTTGCAACGGTTGAATGCGGTGCAGGACAACGTTCGCGCCTGGCTGCCTGACGCGACCCCCCTGAGCGTTGCCGACGTGATCCGGCTGTCCTCGACGGAATCCACACAGGCGAGCGATCCCGGGCAGGATCTGCTGCCGCTGGCCGAACGCGCCGTTACGGCCCTGCTGGAGGCGCGCGAACGTGAAGGCGCCCGCCTGGCCAGCATGCTGATGGATCGCCTTGGCCAGTTGAAACAACTGGGTTTGAGGGCGGTGCCGCTGGTTCCCCAGCTGGTGGCCGCGCAACAGGCCCGTTTTCTGGAACGCTGGCGCGAGGCGATGGCCCTGACGGACGGCACTACCTTGCCGGAAGGCGCCCAGGATCGGGCATTGACCGAGGCGACCGCATTCGCCATCCGGATCGACGTCGCTGAGGAGCTGACGCGCCTGAACTCGCATCTGGACGAAATCGAACGCCTGGTCGGCAAGGGCGGGGAAATCGGCAAGCGGCTCGATTTCCTGATCCAGGAACTGCACCGGGAGGCCAACACGCTGGGCTCCAAGTCGGCCACGCTCGAGATGACCCGCATCTCGGTCGACATGAAGGTTCTCATCGAGCAGATGCGCGAGCAGGTTCAGAACATCGAGTGAACGCATCTCCGAAACGCAACGCATTGAATCGACTTATGGACTATCCAGGCAACTTGTTTGTGGTCGCCGCGCCTAGCGGCGCCGGGAAATCCAGCCTGGTGAAGGCCTTGATGGAACTCGACTCGGGTGTGCAACCGTCGGTCTCGCACACCACACGCCCGCCGCGCGGCCAGGAGAAACACGGCCGGGAGTACTTCTTCGTCTCTGAACCCGAGTTCGACGCGATGGTCCTTGGCGAAGCCTTTGTGGAATGGGCCCATGTCCACGGTCGGCGCTATGGCACATCGCGCAAGGCCATCGAAGACCGGATCGCGACCGGCGCGGACGTGGTGCTGGAAATCGACTTCCAGGGTGCGATCCAGATCAAGCGGATCTTTTCGAATGCCGTCCTGATCTTCATTCTTCCCCCAAGCTGGGAAGAGCTCCGGTCCCGCCTGGAACGCCGGGGCGAAGACGCCGCCGATGTGATCGAACTGCGACTGCGAAATGCCGAAAAGGAGATGCGACAGGTGCGCGAATTCGACTTCGTTATAATCAACGAGTTATTTGAACGGGCACTTTTCGACCTCAAAGCAATCGTTCATGCCCAACGGCTCAAGTACACGGCCCAGCGCCGCGCCCGTGCCGACACCTTCAAAGCCCTCAACATCGACTAGTCACCTGGAACACCATGGCCCGCATTACCGTTGAAGACTGCCTGCAGAAGATCCCGAACCGTTTCCAGCTGGTTCTCGCCGCCACGTACCGGGCGCGCATGCTGAGCCAGGGCCACGCGCCAAAGATCGAGAGCCGCAACAAGCCGGGCGTCACTGCCTTGCGCGAGATTGCTGCGGGCAAGGTCGGCCTTGAAATGCTGAAGAAGGTGCCTGGCTGAGTTCGGCGGCCTCGCACCCGACCAGAAAGCACCGCTCGGCGGTGCTTTTTTCTTGCCAGACCCATTTGTTCCCTGACCGAGCTACAGTAAGGGTATGAGCGCGGTCGTCCCCCCCACCTCACTGCCTGTTGCCTCCCGAAAGAAGGAAGGCGGGCCTCTGGCTGCCGCCAATGCGGCTGCGGCCAGCTTTGCTGCGCTGACCGAACGTCTCGACTATCTCAGTGCAGGCGACATCGAGCAGGTTCGGCGCGCGTACCGTTACGCGGACGAGGCACACCTGGGACAGCTCCGCAACAGTGGCGAACCCTACATCACGCACCCGATCGCAGTCGCCGTCCAGTGCGCCGAATGGAAGCTTGATGCGCAGGCCCTCATGGCTGCGTTGTTGCACGACGCGATGGAGGATTGCGGCGTCACCAAGACGGACCTGATCGAGCGTTTTGGCGCCCCGGTGGCGGAACTCGTCGACGGACTGACGAAACTCGACCGCCTTCAGTTTCATACCCGGGAAGAAAACCAGGCCGAGTCGTTTCGCAAGATGCTGCTGGCCATGGCGCGGGACGTCCGGGTGATCCTCATCAAGCTGGCCGACCGAACCCACAACATGCGCACCATGGGCGACATGCCGCGGTCCAAGTGGGCCCGCATATCGGCGGAAACCCTTGAGATCTACGCGCCCATCGCGCACCGCCTGGGTCTGAACCAGACCTACCGGGAACTGCAGGACTTGTCGTTCCGCTACCTGCGCCCGTGGCGTTATGCGGTCTTGTCCAAAGCGGTGGGCCGGGCGCGCAACCGACGGCGCGATCTCATTCAGAAAGTCCGGCGTGAAGTCGAAGCGGCCTTTGCCTCCATCGGCATGAAGGTCAGGATCGCCGGACGCGAGAAGTCCCTGTACTCAATCTACCGGAAGATGGATGAGAAGCACCTGAGCTTTGCCCAGGTGACCGACATCTACGGGTTCCGGGTCATCGTCCCCACCGTGACGGACTGCTACACGGCGCTCGGTGTGCTTCATCAGATGTACAAGCCGGTTCCCGGCCGCTTCAAGGACTACATCGCCATCGCCAAGCTCAACGGCTACCAGTCGCTCCATACCACGCTGGTCGGCCCTGCCGGTGTCAACGTGGAGTTTCAGATGCGGACCGAGGCCATGCACGTGGTCGCCGAGTCGGGAGTGGCCGCGCACTGGTTGTACAAGGCAACAGACCCTAACAGTCCGACAGCCGGACGTCTGGGGGTCAAATGGCTGCAGTCGCTTCTGGACATCCAGGATGAGACCCGTGACGCCGCGGAGTTCTGGGACCACGTCAAGGTCGATCTGTTCCCGGACGCGGTTTATGTCTTCACCCCGAAAAGCCAGATCATGGCCCTTCCTCGAGGCGCGACGGTGGTGGATTTCGCCTATGCCATCCATAGCAATGTCGGTGATCACACCGCTGCTGCCAAGATCAATGGAGAGCAGGTGCCGCTGCGCACGGAACTGAAGAACGGCGATGTGGTGGAGATCATCATTGCCCCCGTCTCAACGCCCAACCCGGCCTGGCTCGGCTTCGTGCGCACCGGGCGGGCACGCTCCAAGATTCGCCACCACCTGAAGACGATGGCACAGGCAGAGTCACAGGCTCTGGGCGAAAAACTGCTTGCTCAAGCGCTTCGCGCAGAAGGCATCGAGAAACTGCCTTCAGATGACGCCGTGTATCAGCCCATCTGGGAAAAGCTGATCCGGTTCACTGGCAACAGGAACAAGGCCGAGCTGCTGACCGACATCGGACTTGGCCGGCGTATCGCCAGCATCGTGGCCAAGCGCTTGGTCACGATGCTCGGCGAACGCGGGGAAAAGCCCGATGCCTTGCTGATGACCCGCGAACGCTACACGGCCCATGAAACCGTCTCCCAAGGTGCCGTTTCGCTCGACGGAGCCGAAAATGCCTCGGTCCAGTATGCACCGTGTTGCCGTCCGGTTCCTGGTGATCCCATCGTGGGATACCTTGGTCGCGGCGAAGGCCTGGTGGTCCACATCGCGGACTGCCCCGTCGCGTCACGCCTGCGTCACAAGGATGCGGAGCGGTTCATCCATGTGGAATGGGCGGACGAGCCCGCGCGACCGTTCGAGACCGGCGTGATCGTCACGGTGACCAACGGCAAGGGTGTGCTGGCGAGGGTCGCGTCGGCCTTTGCAGGCGCAGAGGCAGACATCATTCACATGGACATGGGTGAGGAGGCCGCACAAGAAGCCACCGATCTCCGGTTCCTGATCGCCGTTCGCGACAGCACCCATCTTGATGGGGTGCTCCGCGCCCTGAACCGCACGACGTCGGTGCTCCGCGCAAACCGTACCCGACCTGCCAGCTGAGCTTGCCGCGCCGTTCAAATGCCTTTCGGATAGCGGACACCCACCACCTCGATTTCCTTTGTCCCGCCTGGGGTGACAAATCGAAGCACGTCACCGACACGGGCCTTCAGCAAGGTCCTGGCAATCGGTGAAACCCAGGTGACCTCGCCTCGCGCGCTGTCGGCTTCGTCGATGCCGAGGATCACGATGGTAGTTCGCATGCCGTCCTCGTCGATGTAGGTCACTTCTGCGCCGAAAAAAACCTGCTCGTTTCCATGGTGTACCGAAGGGTCGGTCAATTCGGCCACTTCGAGGCGCTTGGTCAGGAAACGGATGCGGCGATCAATCTCGCGCAGCCGTTTTTTCCCATAGAGATAGTCGCCGTTTTCCGACCTGTCCCCGTTGCTGGCGGCCCAGTGCACGACGTCGACCACCTTCGGCCGCTCGACGTCGATCAGGTCCAGCAATTCGGACCGCAATCGCGCATATCCGGCCGGCGTGATGTAGTTGCGGGTACCAGCAGGAACCTGCGGCAACGCGGCGTCGTCGTCATCGCCCGCCGTCTCTTCGCGGGTAAACGCCTTGCTCATGACAGTACTCCAACCCAAGACAATGAACGACCAACGAAAAAGCCTGCAACTTTCGTTGCAGGCTTTTCGTCTTTTTGGTGCGGCTGGCAGGAATCGAACCCACGACCCCTTGGTTCGTAGCCAAGTACTCTATCCAGCTGAGCTACAGCCGCCAAGTCTCATATTATACCACTGAATTTGCTGGTAGGGCGTGTTGGACTTGAACCAACGACCAAAGAAAACACCCTCCCCCCTCGGCGCGCGTAAGCCCAAGAATCGTAAGGTCTTCTTTTTTCCCCCTCGCCCTCCCCACCACTGACCGAGCCTATTCCGAAAGTCTACGAGATCGTTTGGGCGTCCGCCGGACTTTCTCCACCAGATTCAATGAGTTCCGGCACCTGAGCCGAGCCGCAACCGAAGTTCGGCCTGCATCCCCCGCCGGGAAAATGCCCTATCCCAGCTCCGGGGGCGCAGGTGCCATGCCCTACCCTGCCCCGCGCCCCTTGGCACAACCTGGGCCACTGCCGATAAAGCGTCGCACCGCCCCGGCCTCGTCGTCAAGTGTCACCACTATGCAGCTTCCCGCATTGCCCCTTTGATGATCATGGACGCACTGTTGGCAGCATCCATCAAAGATTGCGAATTGAGGACCGCGTAGCGTCCCTGTAACCCGCATGTGACGAGTGGCCAGGATCTTCTGCACGGTGTAGAGGGGATTTTCCGCTATTGACCAAGAATGAGGCAAACAGGCTCTTAACGTATGCAGGCGCAGTGTCGGAAGGCCAGCGCTGAACGAATGCGACCACACCCTTGTGGATGTGTCCCAGCGGTTCCCCTGTTTTACTGCTCACGAACAAACGTCCCACCTTGACCTCAGTTCCAAGGCCCTCCAGCACCTCCATTGCGCTGTCGTTCAACGGCACAGATCGCACACGTTTGCTCTTGCTGTTTGCCGCCGGAATTCGCCATACACGATTCGCCGTGTCGATCTGATCCCAAGTGGCCGTCAGCGCTTCGTTCAGTCTTGCGCCCGTTGAAAGCAGAAACAAGGCAACATTGCAGACCGGCCTGTTTTGGTCAGTACGCAATACCTCTAGCAATCGCTCAAGAGCTTCTGGACTGAGTTGGTGATTCAATCGGTTGTCTGGATTGAACAGCTTGAGGCGTGCGATTGAGCTCAAGAACCAAGTCAAACCGCCTTCCCTTTGCGCTTGCCGGACTTGGCTGGCGCTTCCATCACCTGACCCATGCGAGCCATGGCCACTTTCTCGAACGTGGTTGCAGGGACGTGCTCATGAAGGCGCGTGTTCTCTTCATTGGCCCGGATCAGGCCAAGGTCACGCAGCACCGCCATGACGAATCCGCCCGTGTTGATGGACTTGCCTGGATGCAGCGAGTGAAAAGACTTGGCCGTCAGCTCGGTTGCACCTTTCACGATGGCGTCGATATTCTTGGCCGAAGCCCAGCCAGGGAACCACATGCCCTTGCCACTGTTCTCCACGATGCGCAGGTGGAGTTCACCCGTGTCTTTGTGGCGACCGATGGCATAGGTCAGGATGGAACGGCCCGAGATCGAGGGGCAGTCTCCAGTGAACTGCTCTTCGACGGGATCGATTTCCGGCGTGGGTTCCTCCGGTGTATCAGCGTGGTTATCGGCAGGCATTTCGGACGCGTTTTCAGTTGTGATTTCTTCGATGGGGGTGTTGGTTTCAGACATGGAAATACTCCTTGGTTGAGATTGATAAATGGAAGGAAATGAACGACCTGAATGGCCTTTCATATAAGGTGGATCGTTTGCCGCAATCGGCTTCAGGCCAGCAGCGACAACACTTCTTTCGGGTACTGTCGGATCACATCAAGCAAGGCCAGACACTCAGCAAGTTCACGAGTCAGGCCACCATCGAACTCCCTGATGGATGCGCGTTCGTCAAATGCTTCATGCAGGTTGCTGTCCAGCTTGGAAACCAGATCAGCGACGACTTCATTGGTGGGTGTGGTCATGCAGTTCTCCTTTCGGCAGGCGAAAAAAAAACCACCTCGTGGGTGGCTTGTGGCGGTGAATGAACAGGTCTCATGGATCGATGCCCTCCTTTACTGGCGCGGCATGCAGCTGACACAGGGCCAATAGGTCAGCATCCATTCCGGTCTTGGGAATGAACACCTCGGCGCCGAATCCGGAGTCGTCTAGGACGATCACAAATTCATAGCAGGTCGTGTGCTCTTCGATGAACTCCCACAGGGGACACCCATCAACCGTCTGGAGGTCAGTTCCAAGCGCTTCCACCAGCTGCGGGATGGTTTCGCCTGGCTCAGGGACAACGAAGAACACAAGCTCCTCCATGGTCAGTTGCTCCATAGGCGAGTCATCGGCTTGCAATAGGTCCGACAGGCGCTGTTGGATTAGGGTTGTGAGGGCTGGGTCAGGGTAGGCTTCTATGAAGGCCGATACCTCGTGAGGACGGCACAGGATGTGCATAGTGACCTGCTCCCCGCCAGCCGTACCAAACTGAAGTTAGTGAAGTCCGTCAACCACCAGGAGAATGACGGACATGAAGAAGAGCAGATTCACCGAGGAACAGATCATCGGCTTCCTCAAGCAGGCCGAGGCCGGCATGCCGATCAAGGAGCTGTGCCGCAATGGCGGCTTCAGCGATGCGACGTTTTACAAGTGGCGCGCCAAGTTCGGCGGCATGCAGGTCTCTGAAGCCCAGCGCCTGCGCGAGCTCGAATCCGAGAACGCCAAGCTCAAGCGGCTGCTGGCCGAGGCCCACCTGGACATGCACGCGCTCAAGAGCGTTCTGGGGGTAAAGCGCTAGCCCCACAGGCCAGGCGCGAGGCGATCCGGATCATGGTCAGCGAACACCATTTGTCCGAACGCCGCGCGTGCCGTCTTGTGGGGCTCTCCCGCGACTGCTACCGCCATCCGCCGCAGGCCGATCAGGCCACCGTGGAGTTGCACGAGAAGATCGTGGAGATCGCGCATGTGCGTCGCCGCTTTGGCTATCGGCGCATCCACGATCTGCTGCGCCCGCAGTTTCCCGGGGTCAATCACAAGCGCGTGTACCGCCTCTACCGGCAAGCCAATCTGGCTGTGCGCCGTCGCAAGAAGGGCAAGCGCCCTGTCAACGAGCGTGTGCCGCTTCAACTGGCTCGCACGGTCAATGAGGTCTGGAGCATGGATTTTGTGAGCGACAGCCTCTCGGGCGGGCGGCGTCTGAAGTACCTGACCGTGGCCGATGACTTCAGCCACGAGAGCGTGGACATCGCGGTGGACTTCGGCATCTCAGGCCAGTACGTCACCCGCGTTCTGGATCGCGCTGCGTTGTTTCGTGACGAGCACTTGAACGAGTGCTGGTTCGAGACCTTGCACCAGGCCAGGATGGCCGTGGCGGCCTGGCGAACGGACTACAACGAGATCAGACCGCACAGCAGCCTGGGGCGCATGCCACCGGCTCGCTTCGCCGAGCTGCATCGCCAGCGCGCTGGCGATGCAGCTCAATCCCCAACCTCGCTCTCATTCGAGCTGGAGTCGAGGTCATCCACTTGCGCCACTTCTGTAGTCTCTTCTTCAAGTGGAGTTTCGATAGATTCGTTTTCCCAAGCGCTTCCGTCTGTCGAGTCATTAAAACTAGAAATGGGTTCGCCTCTAAAGTCAGGAGTTTCGAGTGATTCTAACTCCTTGTCTTCCAATACAACATTATCCAATCCGCCTGCTTTTTCAAAATCTTTATCTAGCTGAGAGATAAGATTTTTCATTTGATAATCCGAAATTGCAGCTTTTGCAACTTCCGCGGCCAACATTCCAGAGAAAACTCCAAGTGCGATCTTAAGTACATTATTGCTTGCTGCACTAGATCTCAAGATATTCCTATATCGTGAGGGATTACGATACATTTCTTGCAAGGTACTGATAGCTTTTGAATCACCGCTACGCATGATGAATGCCTCGGCATCTATACGCCCGCTGGATGCGGAAAATTCTTTACGCAATGCCTTCTGAAACTTAGAGATAAATTCTCTGCAGTCCTTTGGCTCACTTTCACCCAAACCGGTTGATAAGCTATCTAACTGCATTAACAAGCGAGATTTCATTGGGCGGGGTAGACGCAAAGTTCGTTCTAGTAGTGCTTCGCTGTGCAATTTGAACAGCATTGGCGAGTCTCGACGTTCAATCTGAATTATCGACAGTCGCTCGGCGACTTCATCAAGCGTTTGGGATTTATCAAGTATCCAATCATCTTTCCTTAGCAGATCAGTGACTTCATCTACTTTTGAGGTGTCGTTAACTGGATAAAAGCAGAATATGTATGCATACAAATAAGAAGTAACCGTGGCGTACTCTGCAGCCTGCTCAGAACCCGGATTTGCCGTGCTTTGAAATTCAGGAGTTGAACTGACCTTGTGCTCAATTCCTGTAAAGATCGGGACTTCTTTTTTTGCTGGAACGGATTTAGATTCAGTTTTCTTATTGGCGGCTCCAATCCAACCAAAGATACCCAAAATAAGCCCAATAAAAAATCCAACAGGACCAAAGATTGACCCTATTCCCGCAAACAGTAAAAACACGAAAAAATTGGTCATTCAGCTTTCTCCGACTAGATCTTTGTCTTCCCTGGACGAAGTCATAACCGCTTCAACGACGGTACCTTGAACCTCAAAAGGCTCCCAAGTTTTTCAGCAAGTACAAAACGTCAACTTAGCATCGTCTTTTTTGGATCATCCTAATTGATGCTGATCAAGCAACCGTCAAACAAGTAACCAACTGCTACCCAGTTCCAGGGCAACGACAATCGTGACGACAACAGCATGCGCCGTCACGAGACTCGTGACATACTCGGTCCCTCTTCACGCCCACCGTCCGTTGTTGGACAGCGGATGCGTGGTCTTCGGGAACAACTTGGGCTATCTCAGGAGGCGGTTGGCGTTGCCATCGGAATCGACGAATCCAGTAGCCGTGCGCGGATAAGTCGATATGAGCTTGGCGTTCATGAGCCGCCAGTGCCAACGGCCAGACTCATTGCAGGCGTCCTTGGGGCGCCACTGAGTTATCTGTATTGCGAAGATGACAGCATTGCGGCGCTACTTCTGGCGCTGCACAGACTGAGGCCAGGCGAACGCAACAGAAAAGTCGTGGAGTTCATCGGGCAGTTGTAGCCCCAATCTCCATCACCCTCGCCACATCCTCACGATTTTTGAGCAAGTCCCGATCAGCAGCAGATCGCCTGCTTTGACAGCGCCGGTGAAATTTCGGATGGTCGACCGTGACCCAGACGGACAATGCACCCAGTTGGATAAGTGCGGCGGCGATGGCGCCCTGCGGTGATCGAGGCGAGGAAGGGGATGAACATGGGCTCCTTTTGGGGTGGTGGAACGGAAGTGAGTGGGGAAATGAAAAAGCGCCCAAGGGGTGTGCCGAGGGCGCATTCGGAAGACGAGAATACTAACTATTCCTAAACCACGCTTCTGACCAACGAAATAATACCAAGGACAACAACCAAGCCAAACGCAAAATATAATGTGGAAGTCAGTTTTTTTTCAAATACTTTCCTGAAAAAAATTGGAGTACTAATTTTCACCACCTCAAACATGGGCGATGGATCCAGCACCAAAATTATTGCAAATAGAATTTGCCCAATTTTGAAAAAAACCTGATGACTTGAGTACTCTGCGTAGTGAATAAAGATATCATACGTAATTGCTGATGCCAAAGAAAAACAAAATAGAGAGCCAAAGAATAATTTTGCTTTGCGCATTCGCGAAAATACCAATTTATTTCAGAAAGATCACACTTTATGTATTGCTCTATTTTCCCAAATTCAGCCGTTATGATCGTCTTGCCGTATTTTAAATCCTACTGCGAAACCAGTTCCACAGGCGGTTTGCCAAGCGTATCGGCATGCGCGTGATTCTGTTATCTTCAATCAGTGGCTTTCCGCAATGGGGACAATCTATTCCGGGCCATGTGCCTGCAATAGCATCGCCGACGAAGATAACTCCACTCCAACCACATTTAGGACAAAAAAGCTCGCGCGGAAGCATGCAAGCCATACAATTTTTCCGGTTACTAGTCTAGTATAAAGAAACCTTGTCAAGTTCGATTTTCATTTATCTTTCTTAATATGCCCATAGGCGCCACCAACGCCACCTATTACCGTACCACCTACCGTCCCGACCAAGGGAATCATTGTCCCAAGAACGGCGCCAACAGCAGCTGCAGCGGCGACATCTTGTACTAATGCTGATTGCGATGCCTGTTTGGCCATATTCCCAGCCTCCTTCGCAACTGCCTTGCCTACATCCAATCCTTTCTTGGTGAGTAATTTTAAGTCTTCTTGATCGAATACACCATCTCCATTTTGATCAAAAGCAGTATTTGCAACAGTAGACGCACTGCGCACTGCAACGTCATATCCATCAGATATTTTATCCTTCGTTGCTTGGGCAGCCGTCTTTGCAGAAGCGAAGGACTTTCGAGAACCTTCGGCTATTGCCGTTGAAGCCTCGTTCAATTTCGTACTAGCCACCTTCATCCCGGAGCTGGCCATTTCTCTTTTTTCCAATGTTACTTTGCCGACCTTGTCTTTTAGAGACTTGGCATCTCCGCTTACTTTTGATGCAACTTGTTTAGCTTGATCAGATAATTCTTTGAAAGACTTCGCCATTGCAACTACTCCTTTAATGTATGAATTTATTCTAACGCAACTCAGTCTCTTTAAAAATCTATTAGCGAACTGGTATTCATTATACTACCCCCTTCTACGGTGCAATATGAGCGCAATTGCCATCCCAATGATGACCACCATCGCCGCGAACAACATCACCTTTAGCAACGCATACCAGACCGAGTATTGGCCAAGGGTCACCGCAAAAAAGGTCAAGCCGACAAGAGATGAAAAGATCCAGAACATCACATATTTCCTTTCGTGGCAATAAGCGCCACAGACGAAAGGTACGGGACCCCGACGACAGGTCATGTCGTTTCTTCAGGGGGCCGAAACACGAGATAGCACTGCGTCTACTTCCTGCCAGCTTGAGGTGCCATGTAGGCAGCTAAAGATGCTTCCATCTGCTCCTGCCAATGCCGTGGCTCTACGATCCGGACGTGTGGAATCCAGTAGCGGACGATCGGAAGAATCTCGTCGGGGTGCCCCACCGTTGTCTCGATCAATAGGTCGCCATCATTCAATTCTTTCTTGATGACCTGATTCGGAAGCAGATCACGCCGCTTGAAATAGCTGCCGACTCGTCTGGCCACATGCAGCATGACCGAGATTGGTTTGTTGCCGATCCATAGTGAATCACTGCCAGTCAAGATAGTGTCGATCTCCGCTCTGGGCGAAAAAGTGGTCGATCCTGTTCGCAGTGCGGACACCTTGGTGACTGAGAATGACTTCAATCGATTTCCGTCCCAAGCGGCAAGGTACCAGATACCCTTGTGATTGATCAGCTTGTACGGTTCCACCTGATCGTAAAACCGGCTGTCACCAGAGGATTTTGTATAGGTGAACTGGAGGTGGCGATGCTCGACGATAGCCTGTTCCAGTTCTGCGAAAAGGGCTTCTTTGCCTCGCAAGTCTTCGTAGTGATGACCTCTGACGAGCCATGCTTGTGCGCTCCCAGAACCGAAGATGCCCCGCAAGAATCGTTCGGAAAGTTGTGGAAATAGGCCTTCGACGCCAGACAGTGCAGCAAACCGCTCGATGTCTTTGGCTGTCAGCTTTCCTAACTGGGACTGTTCAAGTCGATAGCGACCATCAGTCTTGACGAGGGGCAGACAAGCAAAGCGCACATTCAGGTCACGCTGGATGGTGCGTAGAGTCACCCCGAATTCATCGGCCAAAGTCTGCGGATCAAGCGACTCGCCCTGATTCAACTTGGTCAGCACCTGCGACAGCCTGTAAACCAGCGTATCGTGAACTCCGGCAGAACGACTCATTTTGTTGGCTTTTATCTGGCGGGAATTCGATTTCGACACAGAATATTTGCGTCTTCATCGTAGGCCATGTGCCCTTCCTCGGCTAGATTTTGAGTTACTTTATTTCGCCCCGCTCAACCCACCTCAACAACCCTCGCCACATCCCCACGGCAGTCCGAGCACGTCCCAACCAGCAGCAGATCGCCTGCTTTGACAGCACCGGTGAAGTTCCGGATGGTCACCTCGCGGCGACACTGACTGCACCACACGTTGGAGAGCAAGCGTTTCTTGACGTCAGCCGGAATGTTTGCCCAAAGCTCGGCCGCCTCGGGGGTGAACGTGGGTTGGGACTCGATGGGCATGGGATCAAGTCTAGCGCCAGCCTGCGTTCAACAGATGGGCAGGCTACTCGCCAGTTGAATCTTCCGGAATCCACTTGATGCCAGCCACGCCCAGATTGTTCTGGCTGATGAACTCAACGAATACCGGCAGGAGTCTTTCCACGTTGACTTCGAAGTTCTCGCGCCACATGGCCTTGACGTGCTCCAGCGCATCTTCATTCCGATGAATGGTGCCGCGCCAGTCCACGAGCAACATGGCGACGTTACCGTCATCGGCCAACACACAAAGCAAGGCGTCGTCTGCGTCGGCGTTCAAAGAGGCTTTCAGCGCGGCTTCATGACCTGCAAGGACCTCGGCGTAAAGATCAATGCTCAGCGGTGTACCTCGCAGCAAGGCGCCTTCAAGGACCGTCTTGATTTCGCTTTCGGTCATGCAGCTGAGTCTAGCGCCCCCGCCACCGAACCCCAACCGAACCCGCCCCCTCCAATGGCCCGATGCGCAAAGAAAAAAGCCCGCTACGGTGACATAGCGGGCTCTTCTTATCTGGTGGCCTGGGACGTTCAACAATGCACCAGGCAGCTATGGGGACTATTGCGAAATGCGAGGGATTTCCGCAAATGTAGCTGCCTGGTCGCATTCGTTGCTGCTGGCTATATCGTGGCTACGCGGTACAAAACCCAGTACTAGTGGCTACACCGTGGCTACACGAACCAAAAAAGAACAATTACGCTACTGTTTAGAAAGCGGATTATCCTTTTCTATATTGGTAGGGCGTGTTGGACTTGAACCAACGACCAAAGGATTATGAGTCCTCTGCTCTGACCAACTGAGCTAACGCCCCTCGCAAAATTTTCGCGCCTTCAATCTTGATTGTAGGTGCTCTACTTGAAGTGGCTCAGTGCATTGCTGACCAATTTCGACGTGATGTCCACAATCTGGATCATCCGGTCGTAGGGCATTCGAGTCGGCCCGATCACGCCAAGAGTGCCCACCACGACCCCGTCCACTTCATAGGGTGCACTCACGATCGACAGCTCCTCGAAGGGCACGATCTGGCTTTCGCCGCCAATGTAGATCCGCACGCCCTCAGCCTGGCTGGAGACGTCGAGCAAGCGCATCAGCTGGGTCTTCTGCTCGAACAGATCGAAGGCACGCCGCAGGTGATTGAGGTCCCCGGAAAAGTCGCTCACCGACAGAAGGTTTCGCTCGCCGGAAATGACCACCTCGTGCTCGGACTGCTCCAACGTCTCTGAACCCACCTGAACCGCAGCCTGCATCAAGGTGGCGATCTCGCCACGCAACGATTCAACCTCCCGCTGCAGCCGCTCGCGCACCTGCTCAATGGCCATTCCTGTGAAGTTCATGTTGAGGTAGTTGGCTGCCTCAACCAGCTGGCTCTGGGTGTAGTCGGCCTGGGTGAAGATCACCCGGTTCTGGACATCCCCATCAGGCGACACGATGATGACCAGAAACCTCCGCTCAGACAGTCGGAGGAACTCAATATGCCGGAACACCGAACTGCGACGGGGCGCCATGACAACGCCGACAAACTGCGAAAGGTTGGAAAGGAGATGCGCCGCATTGGCAATGACTTTCTGCGGCTGGTCGGGTGCAAGACTGGGCGTGTCGAGCCTTTCCCTCTGAACGGTCAACATGGTGTCGACGAAGAGGCGGTAGCCGCGCGCGGTGGGAACCCGTCCGGCCGACGTGTGAGGACTGGCGATCAAGCCAAGCTCCTCAAGATCTGACATGACGTTGCGGATCGTCGCCGGAGACAACTCAAGGCCCGAAGCCCTGGAGAGCGTACGCGAACCCACCGGAAGTCCGTCGGCAATATAGCGCTCGACCAGCGCTTTCAATAACAACTTGGCGCGATCATCCAGCATGAATTCATTTTAATGATGTAATTTGCGAATGAATTCAATATTCCGCCACGTGGCGCTGATTGGTAAGTACCATGCCAGCCTTTCCGGCCGGCAGTCCGACGCCATGCGACGCGTGCTGGAAGACATCGCGGAATATCTGGCTGCGCAAGGATGCGAGATCCTGGTGGAGCGCGAAACAGCGAACAATGCGAGCCTGGCGGGCTACCCGCTGGTCAATGTGCCGGAGATTGGCGCGCGCTGCGACTTGGGACTGGTTGTCGGCGGTGATGGGACGATGCTGGGTATTGGCCGGCAGCTCGCCCCCTTCGGCGTGCCATTGATCGGAATCAACCAGGGCCGTCTCGGTTTCATCACTGACATATCACTGGAAAAATTCAGGGCAACCTTGACGCCCATGCTGCGAGGGGAATACGTCGAGGATCGCCGCAGCCTCATGCACGCGCGCGTGATGCGCGACGGCCACTGTGTATTCGACGTACTGGCAATGAACGATGTCGTGGTCAATCGCGGCGCCATTTCCGGCATGGTCGAATTGCGGGTCGAAGTGGGAGGTCACTTCGTGGCCAATCAGCGCGCCGATGGACTGATCATCGCCACCCCGACCGGTGCAACAGCCTATGCGCTCTCAGCCGGCGGACCGCTTCTGCACCCTTCCATCCCAGGCTGGGTGTTGGTGCCCATCGCGCCCCACACCTTGTCCAACCGCCCGATTGTTCTGTCTGATGACACGGAGGTCGCCATCGAAATCGTCGCTGGCCGCGATGCCAGCGCCAATTTCGACATGCAGTCCCTGGCCTCACTCCTCCACGGCGACCGGATCACCGTGCGGCGATCCAAGCACAGTGTGCGATTCCTGCATCCGCGTGGCTGGAGCTACTTCGATACCCTTCGAGAGAAGCTCCACTGGAACGAAGGAGGATCCTGACAGTGGGGCTACGAAGCATCTGCTTGCGCGACTTTGTCATCGTGAAGGAGCTTGCCCTTGATCTATCACAGGGGTTCACCGCACTGACGGGTGAGACCGGCGCTGGAAAGTCAATCCTTGTCGACGCCATTCAGCTTGCACTGGGCGCCCGGTCAGACAATGGGTTTATACGGGAAGGCGCCACGCGCACTGAGATCAGTGCTGAATTCGATTGCCCAGCCACTTGTCACCCCTGGCTTGAGCAAGGCGGATTCGAGCTGGCCGAAGTCCTGTTGCTGAGGCGTGTGATTGACAGCCAGGGGAAAAGCCGAGCCTGGATCAACGGTTCAGTCGCCACGGCCACCCAGTTGCGTGAGCTAGGCAATTACCTGCTGGACATCCATGGACAGCATGCCTGGCAGAGTCTGACCCGTCCTGACACTGTTCGAGAACTGCTGGATGGCTATGCGGGCTTGCGTTCGGACACGGTGGCCATCTTCTGGCAAGAATGGAAAAAAGCTCAAAAGGCACTGCTGGACGGTCGCACCGCCCTGGCGTCCGCGCAGGAGGAGCTTGAACGCCTCGACTGGCAGATCAGCGAGATTGAAAAGCTCGCCCCAGGCGAGTCAGAGTGGGAAGAACTCAATCTCGGCCATTCTCGTCTTGCCCATGCCCAGACACTCATCGAGACTGCCCACAGCGCTCTGGATCGCCTGGAAAATGACGAGACCGGCGCGCTTTCAGGGCTTTCGCGGGCCAAAGGCTTGCTGGATTCGCAGACACACGTAGAACCTGCATTTCAAGAGCTCGCGGATGTGCTTCGATCCAGCCTCGAACAGGCTGAAGAT
The DNA here is from genome assembly GCA_016721925.1 of Candidatus Skiveiella danica. Taxonomy (GTDB): domain Bacteria; phylum Pseudomonadota; class Gammaproteobacteria; order Burkholderiales; family Burkholderiaceae_C; genus Skiveiella; species Skiveiella danica. Next base: position 25,158 of record JADKHE010000002.1, on the reverse strand, counting down.
GTGGCGCACTCCCTTCACGCCTATCTGCGAAATGCCAACCCGGACCCCGAACGGCTGCAGCAGCTTGACCAACGCATCACTCAGTGGATTGCGCTTGCCCGCCGGTATAGACAGGAGCCGAGAGATCTGTACGGACTGGCCGCGTCGTGGCGGCAAAAAAGGGCGCAATTCGACAGCCAAGCCGACATCGCGACGCTGGAAGCGAACGAGAACAATGCCCGCGAGAAGTATCTCAAGGAGGCGAAGAAGCTGTCAGAGAGCCGCCAGCACGCGGCGCCCCGACTGGCCCACGCGGTTTCGGCACTGATACAGGAACTGGGCATGCAGGGCGGACGTTTCGAAGTGGCACTGTCCCCAAGCGTGCAACCTACGGCAAGCGGGCTCGATGAGGTTTCGTTCCTCGTCGCAGGGCACGCTGGCGCGGCGCCACGGCCTGTCGGCAAGGTCGCGTCTGGCGGAGAACTGTCCCGGATTGCACTGGCCATCGCCGTAACGACCAGCCAGCTGGGCGAGGTCCAGGCGCTGATCTTCGACGAAGTTGACGCCGGGATTGGCGGCACGGTTGCCCAGACCGTCGGACGCCTGATGCGGCAATTGGGCAAGGACCGCCAGGTTCTTGCTGTCACCCACCTACCACAGGTGGCCGCATGTGCCGATCACCATCTGGTGGTCACCAAACAGGAAGCATCGGGAACCATTGCAAGTTCGGTCAACGAAGTTGTTGAAGGACAACGCATCACTGAGATTGCCCGCATGATCGGTGGAAGGCTAGGTTCGGCGGCATCACTCGCGCATGCGCGCGAGATGCTGGAATGGGGCCGAGGCGGCGAGGGAACCGCTCATTTCGTGACGCCATGACACTTGAAGTGGTCCTCATCACTGGCATGTCCGGCTCTGGCAAGTCCGTGGCCTTGCATGCACTGGAAGACGCGGGCTACTATTGCGTCGACAACCTGCCGCCTGAGCTTCTCCTGCCTTTCGTCGAGCTTGAACAACATCCACGCGGTCGCAAGGTGGCCATTGCCATGGATGTGCGCAGTGCCGCGTCCTTGCCGCTTGTTCCCGAACAACTGGCCGACCTTCGCAAGCGCGGCATCAGCGTCAGATCCTTGTTCCTTGACGCCATGACCGAGACGCTGGTTCACCGCTATTCGGAAACCCGGCGCCGCCACCCCCTGTCCCGCAGCGACGATGCAGACGCTCAACACGCACTGGTCGAGGCCATCGAGCTCGAGCGCGAGTTGCTCGGCACACTTCGCGAACACGCTCATGTGATCGATACCAGCATCATCCGATCGTCGCAATTGCAGGGCTACATCAAGGCGCTGATTTCGGCTCCGGTTGCCCAGCTGACTCTCGTGTTCGAGTCATTCGCCTTCAAACGGGGAATACCGGTCGATGCCGATTACGTGTTCGACGTCAGGATGCTGCCCAATCCCCACTATGAAACAGGATTGCGCAACCTGACGGGGCGGGACGAACCCGTGGCCGCCTACTTGCAGCAGCACGAGGATGTCCGAAGGATGGAACTCCATATTCGTGATTTTCTGGATTTCTGGTTGCAGGCGCTGGCACGCGACCACCGTAGCTACGTCACGGTGGCGATCGGCTGCACCGGCGGACAGCACCGCTCTGTCTTTCTGGTTGAACAACTGGTCCGCCATTTCTCGCCTGTATGGACGACCTTGAAACGTCACCGGGAACTGGACGCCAGGTAAGCTGGCGTTGAGCGGTCAACCGGCAGCGCTGAGGATCTTCCTGATCGGAGCCGGCAGGCCGAGACCCGGCCATCGTGCGGCGCTGAACCATTCACCGCCATCACCTGGCGTCAATTGACCTCCTGCCATTGGAATCCGTACCGGGTGCAAACTCAGATCCTTGTGGGTCAGCGCGTGCACCACAACAGGCAGGCATTCGAGGGTCGCAGATCCAGGAGCCGCGACAGACGACGTCAATGCATCCCATGACGTGAACACCGGCAGGCAATACAGTCCGGCCCAGACGCCAGGCGTCGGTCGTCGCTCAAGCCATACCGAACCATCGGCTCGAACCGCCCAAAGCAACCAGAGAGACTGCGCACTTCTGGACAGCCTTCGGCTCCTGACAGGATAGGCGTGCGGATCTCCAGCACGGCGGGCGACGCAGACGGAGGCCGCCGGGCAGGCGCCACAGTCGGGGCCGCGAGCGCGACACACCGTCGCCCCGATATCCATGAGACCCTGGGTGTACGCCGGCATGGTCTGGCGGAGATGATCAACCGGAAGAAGCTGCTCGGCCAAGGCCCACAGGGCGCGCTGATTCGCCGCCTTCGACAGGTCCGAGTCAAATCCGAGGACGCGTGAGAGCACCCGCCTGACGTTTCCGTCCAGGATGGCCACACGCTCCCCGAAACAGAAGGCGGCAATGGCGGCGGCCGTTGAACGCCCAATCCCCGGTAAGGTCTCAAGCACATCGGGAGAACGGGGCCACTTTCCGCCAAATCGGTCTCGTACCGCCTGTGCGCACCGATGAAGATTGCGTGCACGACTGTAATAGCCTAACCCACTCCAGACCGATAGCACCTCGTCGAGGTCGGCGGCGGCCAAAGCATCCATATCGGGAAACCGCTCGAGGAAGCGGGCGTAATAGGCCTTGACCGTGCCAACCTGGGTTTGTTGCAGCATGATTTCCGACAGCCAGACGGGATAGGGATCACGGGTCTGCTGCCACGGCAAGTCATGGCGCCCGTGATCTCTCTGCCATCGGATGACCACCGATGCGAAGTCGTTTCCACTGGAACTCATGCACCAGGTTTCAATGGGGCAAAGCGTGGGTCCGTTGCTCGCCGGGTGCGTGGCCTGGCTCCCGAGCGAACTGGGCAACCAACTCGTTCAGGCGTGTGTCGAGCTGGACGAAAGCGCCCTCTTGGGTTCGGATCTCTTCAATCCTCTCATCCAGTCCACCTGCGGCCTGTTGAATGCGCTCGATGGCCTCGATTCTTCTTTCGAAGTTACGTCGCCTCTCGCGCAACTGCACGTCAAGCTGAGCCATGGCTGACTTGTTCCAAGCCTCCATTTCGGTCTGCACGGCTTCGAAAATCGACCGAACCCGCGTCGCCAACGCCCGTACCAGTCGATCCGCGAATTCGGGCTGTGCCAGCCTGATGGAATTTCCGACAGACAGATACTGGACGTGCCCGCGCTCAACGCTATCCAGATCACGCAGGTGCGAAGCCAGATCAAACGCCTTTGGCAAATGCAAAGAAAATCCAAACTCCGTATTCAACTGCAGAAAAGTCCCACCGAGCATGGAATGAATCTCGGTGTTGAATCCCTGGACTTGCCGCAGGTTTGCCCGCAACCGATCAAATGTCTGCCCGTAGGCTTTCTTGACACCAAACTTGATACCCGGTTGCTTCAGCGTGGAGTTCAGTTCGGCGAGTTCAGCCTTCAGCGCGCCCGTTCCAAGCACCCCGTAAACATCGCGCAGCATCTTCAGATGGACCGACCGCAGGGCATGAATGCGCGTCGCGCTGCCGCCGAACTCGGCCTGCTCCTGCTCGATTCGGTTGCGCATCTGCCGGATGACCGTGAAGTTCTTGCCCTGCAGGCCCTTGAGCTCTTGAACCTGTTCCGCCAGATCCCGCCGACGAATCGTAATGACTCGGCCCGCCTCGGAACGCAAATCTGCAACCCCGGCCAAAACAGTCGCCTGCAAAATATGCTGACGCTGCCCCAGTAACCCCTCACCTAAGGCCTGCTCGAGAACGGGCAGCCGGCTCGCCGCTAGCAGCATTTTGTCGCCATTGACTTTTGCCAGAAGTCCCTTCTGCGCGGATACCGCAATTACCTGCGACAAAGGTACCCCCAGGATCTCTGCGGATGTCGCGCACTGTCGGTCAATCTGCGCCAGAACACCCTCTGGCGTGCTGAGCGCATCCCACATCGTGTCTATCTTATTGAGAACCACGATACGTGCGGCCACTGCGTCGGTCTGCGTTGCAAGGTGCTCGCGCCAGATCGCCAGATCGGATTTGGTGACGCCGGTGTCGGCCGCCAGGATGAACACAGCCGCCTGCGCCTGTGGAATCAGGTTCACGGTCAACTCGGGCTCGGCACCAATGGCATTCAGCCCCGGTGTATCAAGAACAACCAGCCCCTGCTTGAGGAGCGGGTGAGCCATGTTGATCAGGGCGTGACGCCACTTCGGCACCTGCACCATGCCCTGCGCGTCAGGCAAGGGGTTGTCAGCGGGAGCGTCGTCATGCCAGAAGCCGAGCGCGCGGGCTTCGTCCGGAGTGACTCGGAGCGTTTCAGCCACTTTCTCCATCGCACCGGCGAGTTGTTCAGCGTTGGTGACGTCCAGGTCGATGCGGTTCCACTTTTCCGGCACCAAACGCCATTCCATCAAGGCTTGGGGCTGCAGTCGCGTTTCGATCGGCAACAGCCGCAAACAGGGAGGCACATCCGGGTCATATCCGATCTCGGTCGGACACATGGTCGTGCGCCCAGCGCTCGCCGGCATGATGCGCCGACCGTAGTCGGAAAAAAACATCGCGTTGATCAGCTCGGACTTGCCCCGAGAGAACTCAGCAACAAAGGCCACCATGACCTTGTCGGCACGAACCTGGGTTTCCAGACGCTGGAGGCGGTCTTGCAGCGCCGCATCGAGCAGCTCATGATCCTTCATCCAGTCGCCCAGCAACTTCAGGCGCAGGCTGAACTCCCGGCGCCATGCACCATGCTGGTCGAACTGTTGGTTGAATGATGCCGCCACGACGCCTCCCGCTAGCAAATCAATATAACACCGCGTCTTGCCTGTCCGAAGTCCTACGTTCGCTGACACACCTTGCAATAAAAGGTCGACCGCTGGCCCTGACGGATCTGAAGGATCGGACTGGCGCATTGCCGACAGGCCTGCCCGGCACGCCCATAAACCATCGCTTCCGACTGGAAGTGCCCGACCTGGCCATCGGCACTGGAAAAGTTCCGCAGCGTGCTTCCTCCCTGCTCTAACGCCCTCGCCAGGACGTCGCGAATGGCTGCGCGAAGCCTTTCAGCGCGCGCTGCGGTGATCCGCGAAGCCCGCACTGTGGGCCGTATGCCCGCAAGAAAAAGCGCTTCGGACGCATAAATGTTGCCGACGCCCACAACGACATCACCGGTTAACAACACCTGCTTGATGGCCGCACTGCGGGTCTTCAGGGCCACGTGAAAGGCGGTTGCCGTGAAATCGTCTTCAAGCGGCTCAACGCCCAGCCGCCCAAGCAACTTGATGGCGGTCGCGGACGTCTGCCCCGTTGTGAGGACCACGGCGCCAAACCGGCGCGGGTCATGCAATCGCAAGGTTCCGGCGGTTGTCACCAGATCGAAGTGATCGTGGGAACCGCCCGGGGGTAAATCATTGGAGAACTGGAGACTGCCCGACATGCCCAGATGAATCAGCAACAACCAGCCTTCCGACAGGTCCAGCAAAAGGTATTTGCCCCGGCGTCGGACTGCCAGAACGGCGAGTCCGCACAGTGTGTCCGCAGCTTCGCCCAGCGGCCAGCGCAACGGCTTGCCCAAACGAACCGCCCGAATGCGCGCGCCGGCGATGCGTTCGGAAAAACTCCTTCGCGTGACCTCAACCTCGGGTAATTCTGGCATGGCACGACAGGGCCGAAGCCCTTGGATTATTATGAGTCGATGAAGTCCGTATTCTGTATCCTTGCCGTCCTGCTGCTTCCCTTGGGGACCTTCGCGCAGTCAGCCTCCGCAGGAGACGATGGCAAGAACGCGGTGCGCGCCTCGGCAATGGATGCCTCGCTTTTCTATCAGCTGCTGCTCGGCGAACTCAATGTCCAGGACGGAGATCCCGGAGCCGGCTATTCGCTGCTGCTGGATGCCGCGCGCAAGACGAATGACCCGGATTTGTACCAGCGCGCCGTAACCGTCGCCGTTCAATCACGGGCCGGGGAAGCCGCCCTGCAGGCGGTAAGAGCCTGGATGCAGGCCCAACCGGAATCCCGCGAGGCGAAGCGGACCACCCTGCAATTGATGCTGGCGTTGAACCGCCTGTCCGATGTCGGCGCCCTCCTGGCTTCGGAATTGGCTGCCACACCCCTGCGGGATCGCGCCGGCATCATCGCCGCGATTCCGCGCGGGTTCATGCGGGTGACCGACAAGAAGATGGCGGCTCGCGTCGTCGAGCAGGCCTTGGCCGATCACCTGAATCGAAAAGAGACCGGAGCTGCGGCCTGGGTCGCCATTGGACGGATGCGTGCAATGGCCGGCGAGACTGCAGGTGCACTTGACGCGGCTCGCAAAGCTGTGGGAATCGATGCGGGTGATGAAGATGCGGCCTTGCTGGCGCTGGAGTTGATGGCACCCGGCCAACCTCTTGCCGAACCCCTGGTCCGAAGCGTCCTGGAAAAGAATCCGACACCAGAAGTCCGCATGGCATATGCCCGTGTGCTTCTGGACGCGCAACGGCCCGCGGATGCCCTTCATCAGCTCGAGTTGCTGACCAAGGAGCGCCCCGCGTACGCACCTGCCTGGCTCACCCTGGGACTCCTGCAACTCCAGGAGAACCGCCTGGAGCCGGCGCAGATGTCGCTGGGTCGCTACCTGGAGGTCACTCCCAATCCCACCTCGGATGCACAGCAGCGCGCCCAGACTGAGGCATTTCTCGGTCTTTCCCAGATCGCCGAGAAGCGCAAGAACTTCGCCTTGGCCGAGAAGTGGCTGGAGAGGATCGAGAACCCGGGCGACAGAATCATTATTACGACCCGACGTGCCCAGCTCCTCGCGCGGCAGGGCCGCATGGAGCAGGCTCGCGAGCTGATACAAGCCTGGCCAGCGGCAACACCCGCCGACGAGCGCACAAGGCTGATGGCGGAGGTGCAATTGCTGCGCGAGAACGGAAAACTGGTGGAGGCGTACGAATTGCTCGGCGCCGCCATCCAGCGCAAGCCCGAAGACCACGAGCTCCTCTACGACCAGGCGCTTGTGGCCGAAAAAATGGGCAACTTTGAAGCCATGGAGCGGCTGTTGCGTGCGCTCATTGCTGCGAAACCGAATTACCACCACGCTTACAACGCGCTCGGCTACTCATTTGCCGATCGCAACATCCGCTTGGCCGAAGCCCGGCAACTGATCAACAAGGCCCTCGAATTTGCCCCAGATGACCCCATGATCCGGGACAGTCTCGGGTGGGTCGAGTTTCGCAGCGGCAACACGTCCGAAGCGCTGAAGATCCTTCAAAGCGCATACAAAGCGCGACCCGACCCAGACATCGCGGCACACCTTGGAGAGGTGCTCTGGGTGTCGGGTCAGCGCGAGCAGGCCTTGACGGTCTGGAAAGAAGGCTTGCGGGAGGGTTCTGAAAGCGAAACCCTCACCGAGACTCTGAGGCGGTTTCAGGTGAATCCGTGAATGCCGCGCGGCGCCTCTTCTTCCTTCTGGCGCTTGCTGCCCACCTGTTGGCCGGATGCAGCACGACGGCTATTGAAAACCGGCGCGAGGGTCCGCCCTCAGACAGCTGGTCTGGCCGGATGGCATTGAACCTGGCCACCGAGCCGCCGCAGGCCTTCTTTGCCACTTTTGAACTCAAGGGAACGGCGGACGCCGGCGAACTGAGCCTGATCAGTCCCCTGGGCAACGTCGTCGCAGAAATGCGCTGGGCGCCGGGCGATGCCCGCCTGCGCACCGGGCAGACGACGCATCAGGCGGACTCGGTTGAAGCCCTGAGCCGCGAAGCGACCGGTACCGCCTTGCCCATTCAGGCCCTGTTCGACTGGCTCAAGGGCGTCGGCACCACCGCGGGTGGCTGGCAACCGGATCTTTCCCAACTCGGTCAGGGTCGCCTGCGGGCGCGACGGGAGGTTCCGGCGCCGGTCGCGGAACTGAAGCTGATCCTGGATGTGCCGTCCGAAACCGTGGGACCGAAGACGATAATCCCGCAATGAAGTCGCTATACGACGTACCGGCACCGGCCAAACTCAACCTGTTCCTGCACGTCACCGGGCGCCGCCCGGATGGTTACCACCTCCTGCAATCGGTTTTCATGCTGATCGACTGGTGCGACACCCTTCACTTCGAACTCCGTAGCGACGGGGTCATCACCCGCCGGGACCTGACCGAAGCTCTGCCGCCAGACGATCTTGTCATCCGCGCCGCACGCAGCCTTCAATCGTTCAGCCAATGTCCCCTCGGGGTCGATATCAGTGTCGAAAAGCGCGTCCCCGCTCAAGCGGGCATGGGAGGCGGCTCCTCCGATGCAGCCAGTTGCCTGATGGCGTTGAGCCGCCTGTGGAAGCTGAACCTATCGATCGAGCAACTTTTGGCACTGGCCATCCGTCTGGGTGCCGACGTGCCTTTTTTTGTCAGAGGACGCAACGCCTGGGTGGAAGGCGTCGGCGATATCATCACCCCGCTGGAACTGCCTTCAGCACGGTTTGTTGTGATCAAGCCACCCGTGGGAGTCGAGACCGCGTCGATTTTTGCGAGCCACGACCTGAAGCGCGACACAATTCCTGCTACAATCTCAGGCTTTGCAGCACACCCTTACGACTTCGGACGTAACGATCTGCAGCCCGTCGCGATGAGGCAATGTCCCCAGATCGGCCAAGCCCTTGACTGGCTTGAAGCGGTCGGTCTGGAGGGCCGGATGACAGGCTCTGGAAGCGCGGTGTTTGCGCAAATGCTGGATGGCATTGACCTCGGCAGTGTGCCTGGCACATGGCAGGTCAGAACATGCAGCAATTTGGCTGTTCATCCCTTGCAGGGCTGGGCATCCAGCGACAGTTGAACGGTGGGCAGTGAAAATCTGTCCACCTGTGTAGGGGAGTCGCCAAGCTGGTTAAGGCACTGGATTTTGATTCCAGCATGCGAAGGTTCGAATCCTTCCTCCCCTGCCAAATACGTCGTACGTAGTGGCATATTTTTTGACTGCTGGGATGCTCATGCAAGCCAACCAACCCGACTTCATGGTTTTCACCGGCAATGCCAACCCGGCGCTCGCGGCCGAGATCGCTCGTCATCTGGGAACCACGCTGGGTGCAGCGGATGTGGGTCGCTTTTCCGACGGCGAAGTCACTGTCGAAATCAAACAGAACGTGAGGGCCCGCGATGTGTTCGTGGTGCAGTCCACCTGTGCGCCGACCAACGAAAACCTCATGGAACTGCTGATCATGGTCGACGCGCTCAAGCGCGCCTCGGCCGAACGCATCAGCGCCGTGATTCCCTATTTCGGCTACGCCCGCCAGGACCGGCGTCCGCGCTCCACCCGCGTGCCCATTTCGGCCAAGGTGGTGGCCAACCTGCTGCAAACGGTGGGCGTGGCCCGCGTGCTGACGATGGACTTGCACGCCGACCAGATCCAGGGCTTTTTTGACATCCCGGTCGATAACATCTACGCCTCGCCGGTCCTGCTGGGCGACCTGCGACAGAAAGACTACGAGAACCTCATCGTGGTTTCTCCGGACGTAGGTGGCGTGGTTCGCGCACGCGCACTGGCCAAGCAGCTCGGATGCGACCTGGCCATCATCGACAAACGCCGTCCCAAGGCCAATGTCAGCGAGGTCATGCACGTCATCGGTGAAATCGAAGGACGCAACTGCGTCATCATGGACGACATGATCGACACCGCCGGCACCTTGGTGAAGGCCGCCGAAGTCCTCAAGGCGCGTGGCGCCAAAAAGGTTTACGCCTACTGCACGCACCCCATCTTTTCCGGACCGGCCGTCGATCGCATCGCCAACGGAACAGCGCTGGATGGGGTCGTCGTCACCGACACCATTCCTCTGAGCAATGACGCCCGCAACTGCCAGAAGATCCGGCAGCTTTCGGTCGCGCCACTGATCGCTGAAACCATTCAGCGCATCGCCAAGGGCGAGTCGGTCATGAGTTTGTTCTCGGATCAGGATCACCTGTTCTGATCGGGAACACATCGCGGGTCTGCGGCACGGCAGCGTGAAGCAGGCCTTTTTTGGTTGGAGCCACACTGGTCGCGGTGGGCTCTCTTTTGGAGTTGAAAATGAAATTTGTCGCTTTTGAGCGCGCCAAGCAGGGTACGGGTGCGAGCCGCCGTCTCCGCATCACCGGCCGCACGCCCGGTATCGTTTACGGTGGTGCCGCCGAACCCCAGCTGATCGAGCTCGATCACAACGCCCTGTGGCATGCCCTGAAGAAAGAAGCCTTCCATTCCAGCGTCCTGGATATGGAACTGAACGGCGCAGAGAACAAGGTCCTGTTGCGCGACGTGCAGATGCACCCGTACAAGCAGCAGATCCTGCACATCGATTTCCAGCGCGTGGATGCCACCACCAAGCTGCACATGAAGGTGCCGCTGCACTTCGTCGGCGAAGAAAACTCCCCCGCGATCAAGACGGATGGCTGCATTGCCAACCACGTGGTCACGGAAATCGACGTCCTGTGCCTGCCGTCCGACCTGCCTGAGTTCATCACGGTGGACCTCAGCGGCCTTCACAAGGGTATGTCGCTGCGCCTGGCGGACATCAGCCTGCCCAAGGGGGTGTCTGCAGTCACGCATGGCAAGAACAACCCGGTTGTGGTTTCCGCCGTGGTGGTTGCTGCCGCTGAAACGCCGGCGCCCGATGCGGCCGCAGCCGCTGCCGCGCCTGCCGCGCCCGCTGCCAAGGGCAAGGGCAAGAAGTAAGCACGACCACGCATGAGCGCCCGCACGGCCCACTTCGGTGGGCCGTTCTGCTTTTTGAGCACAGATAATCGCCTGCCATGATCAAACTCTTTGTTGGCCTGGGCAACCCCGGCCCCGAATACGAAGCCACGCGGCACAACGCCGGCTTCTGGTGGATCGACGCGCTGGCCGCTGAGCTCAAGGTGGGCCTTCAGCCGGAAAAGGGTTTCCAGGGTCGCGTGGCGCGCGCCAGTGTCCACGGCCACACCGTGTGGTTGCTGCAACCACAGACCTTCATGAACCTGTCAGGCCGCTCGGTGGCCGCGCTGGCGCGCTTCTACAAGATCCAGCCCAACGAAATCCTGGTGGCGCACGACGAACTCGATCTGACGCCAGGGCAGGTCAAGCTCAAGTTCAGCGGCAGTCACGCCGGCCACAACGGTCTGCGTGACATTCATGCCCAGCTGGGCACATCGGACTATTGGCGCCTGCGCCTGGGCATCGGACATCCCGGCGTGAAGGCCGAGGTGATCAACTGGGTGCTCAAGAAGCCTCTGGCCGAGCAACGCGAGGCCATCGACACCTGCATCGTGCGCGCCCTGCACAGCGTCCCCGCCCTTATGGCTGGAGAGATGGAAAAGGCCACGTTGCTGATCCATACCGCCAAGCCGCCTCGGCCCAAGCCCCCTCGGCCCGAATAGAACCAGGGCGTCGCCATTTATCAATTTGATAGCGTCTCACGGCCATTTGACGCTGGGAAAGGCCCAAAAAGACCCTGAAAAACTCGATTCAGGAGTCCTTGACGGCACTGGCCGCCTGCAGGCGCTGGAATTTCTGCCATAGCGTCTGCTGGCTCTCCACATGGCCCGGGTGCAAGGGAATGCAGGCCACCGGACACACCTGAACGCACTGCGGCTCGTCGAAATGACCCACGCATTCGGTGCATTTCCCGGGGTCGATCTCGTAGATCTCCGCGCCAAGGTAGATGGCTTCGTTGGGGCACTCGGGCTCGCAGACGTCGCAATTGATGCACTCGTCGGTGATCATCAAGGCCATGCGCAACCCCCTGGGAATGCGGCACCGGCCCCGATCCCTGCAGATTTGGCACGCACGTGACGGACTGGGCGATTCATGTCCCTGATTATCGACGGTTCAAGCCAACACTGCGGCTCACCGGGTTAGAACGACGCCGGCAGCACCGACCCCGCGCTTCCACGGATAATGGCCTTCCGATCCGCCCGGCCAGCCCGGTCGCGCGGACCGGATGACTCCCATCGGACATGCCCCTCTTCCTGTTGAAGCGCCTGCTCACGTTGATCGCCACCCTGCTGGCGGCGTCCGTGGTCGTCTTCTGGGTACTCGAAATCCTGCCGGGTAACGCCGCGCAGATTCTGATGGGGCCCGACGCCTCGCCCGAAGCCGTCCAGGCACTGGCCCGCCAGTTGGGCCTGGATCACCCGCCCCTTCAACGCTACGGATCCTGGATCGCAGGCATGCTGACTGGCAACCTGGGTAACAGCTATGTCTACAGCACCCCGGTGCTGGAACTGGTGCTCGAGCGCCTGACGCTGACCGTACCGCTGGCGGTGATGGCAATGGCCATGACCACGGTGCTGGCGCTGGCCGTCGGCGTTTATGCCGCGTCCCACCACAATCGCGCCGGCGATGTCGGGCTGATGGCCGCCACGCAGGTGGGCGTGGCGATACCCAACTTCTGGTTTGCCATCCTGCTGATCCTTCTTTTTGCAGTGCATCTGCGATGGTTTGCCGCCGGTGGCTTCCCGGGCTGGGAGGATGAGGGCGTTCTGGGCGGTGTCAAAGCCTTGCTTCTGCCAGCGATTTCGCTGGCCGTCGTCCAGGCGGCCATCCTGGCGCGCATCACGCGCTCGGCCGTTCTGGAGGTCATGCGTGAAGACTATGTGCGCACCGCGCGCGCGAAAGGGCTCTCGCGCCGCGCAACCCTGTGGCGTCATGTGCTGCGCAACGCCCTGATTCCGGTGGTCACCGTGATGGGCTTGCAGTTCGCCAACCTGCTGGCCGGCACCATCGTCGTGGAGAACGTCTTCTACCTTCCGGGCCTGGGGCGGCTGATCTTCCAGTCGATCTCGAACCGGGACCTGATCGTCGTGCGCAACTGCGTCATGCTGCTGGCGGCGATGGTGGTCATCGTGAATTTCGTCGTTGATCTGCTGTACGCGGTGATCGACCCCCGCGTGAAGGCCAGCGACATATGAGCCGGGAGTCTTCCTTTTGAGCGCCGTGCCAGCGATGTCGCCGGCAACCCGTGCGTGGGGGGGATTCATGCACCGCGCGTTGCGGCACCCCAGTTTCGTCATCGGCAGCGCGTTGACCCTGCTGCTGGTCGCCGCCGCTGCCCTGTCGCTGGTCTGGACACCCTGGTCACCCTACGAGATGAACCTGGCAGGCAAGCTGCAGCCCCCTTCGGCCGCGCACTGGCTGGGCACCGACCCGTTCGGGCGCGACGTCGCCTCGCTGCTGCTGGTGGGCGCGCGCAACTCCATCCTGGTCGGCGTCATCGCGGTGGGCATTGGCCTGGGCATCGGTGGCGCGCTGGGGCTCGTGGCATCGGCACGTCGCGGCTGGGTCGAGGAGCTGATCATGCGCCTGGCAGATTTCACGTTTGCCTTTCCCGCCATCCTGTCCGCGATCATGATGACTGCCGTCTTCGGCGCCGGCATCGTCAATTCGATCATCGCCATCGGCATCTTCAACATCCCCACCTTCGCGCGCGTCACCCGCGCTTCGGCCAACGCCATCGGCTCACGCGACTTCATCCTGGCAGCCCAGGCCTGCGGCAAGGGGCCATGGCGCATCACGATCGAGCACGTGCTGCCCAACATCGCCTCGGTCCTGATCGTGCAGGCAACCATCCAGTTCGCCATCGCGATCCTGGCCGAAGCGGCCCTGTCCTATCTGGGTCTGGGCACCCAGCCGCCCCAACCGTCCTGGGGCCGCATGCTCAGCGAGGCCCAGACGCTGCTGTTCCAGAGCCCGATGCTGGCCGTCTACCCGGGCGTGGCGATCGCGCTGGCAGTGCTGGGACTGAACCTGCTTGGCGATGGGCTGCGCGACCTGCTCGATCCGCGCCTGACCCGCAAGCGCTGAAACCATGATGAACACCTCGCCCTTGCTGGAAGTCAACGACCTGGGCCTTCGTCTGCGCACGCATGGCGGCATGGTGAACGCCGTGCGCGGCGTGAGCTTCACGCTGCGCCGTGGTGAGACTCTGGGACTGGTGGGCGAGTCGGGCTGCGGCAAGTCGTTGACCGCCATGACAATCATGGGCCTGCAACCCGAGGGCGCCGTGGCCTCGGGCAGTCTGCGCTTTCACGGCGAGGAAATGATCGGGCAAAGCGAGGCCCGCTGGTGCGCCCTGCGTGGCGACCGGATCGGCATGGTCTTCCAGGAGCCCATGTCGGCCCTCAACCCGGTCCACACCATCGGACACCAGGTGGCCGAGCCGTTGCGCCTGCACCGCGGCCTGAACGCGGCCGCCGCGCGCAAGGAGGCGGTGGCCCTGCTCGACCGCGTCGGTATCGCGGACGCCGCGCGCCGCTTCGACGCCTGGCCGCACCAGTTTTCCGGCGGACAGCGCCAGCGCATCACGATTGCCATGGCGCTGGCCTGTGGGCCCGACCTGCTGATCGCGGACGAGCCCACCACGGCGCTGGATGTCACCATCGCCGGGCAGATCCTGCAGCTGATTCGCGATCTGGTGCGCGAACGTTCCATGGGGCTGATCCTGATCTCGCACGACCTCGGCGTCATTGCCCAGAATGTCGAGCGCATGATGGTGATGTACGGTGGCCTGGTGGTCGAGAGCGGCCCCACCCGCGACGTGTTCACCCGGCGCGCCCATCCGTACACCCAGGGCCTGTTCGGCTCCCGGCCGCAACTCGGTCCGCAGGAGCGCCAGCCGGGTGGCCAACGCGCCCGCCTGGCCGCCATCCCGGGCAACGTGCCGGAGTTGCGCCACATGCCCCCCGGCTGCCCGTTTGCCGGACGTTGCTCCGTGGCGATGCCCACCTGCGAATCCCGGATGCCGGCCGACACCCGGCTCGGGCATGAGCACCACGCCCGTTGCGCCTTGCTGGAGTCGGCTGGATGAACACGCCCGCACCGCTGCTCGCCGTCGAGCGCCTCGTCAAGCACTTCCGGCTGCCACGCGAAAGCCTGCTGAGCCCCCCCAGGGTCCTGGAGGCCCTGCGCGGCGTCAGCCTGAACGTTCAGGCCGGGCGCAGCTTCGGCATCGTCGGTGAATCCGGCTCCGGAAAATCCACGCTGGCGCGCTGTGTGATGGCCCTGGAGGCGCCCACAAGCGGCAGCGTGCGGCTGGAAGGGCGCGACCTGTACGCGCTGCAAGCCGATGCCTTGCGCAGTGCCCGGCGCGACTTCCAGATGGTCTTCCAGGACCCCTTCGGCTCGCTCGACCCGCGCCAGTCCGTCGCGCGCATCGTGGCCGAGCCCTTGGCCGCGCTGGCTGCGCCGCACACGCCTTCGCGCTCGGAACAGCGCGAGCGCGTGGCCCAGGCGCTGGATGCGGTCGGCCTGCGCCAGTCGGATCTGGACAAGTTCCCGCACGAATTCTCCGGCGGGCAGCGCCAGCGCATTGCGATCGCACGGGCGCTGATCACCCGCCCGAAACTGATCGTCGCCGACGAGCCGGTCAGCGCGCTGGATGTGTCGGTGCAGGCCCAGGTGCTGAACCTGATGATGGACTTGCAGGAGCAGTTCGGCGTGACCTACCTGCTCATCAGCCACGACCTTGCGGTGGTCCAGCATCTTTGCGACGACGTCGCGGTCATGCAGGGTGGCCTGATCGTCGAGTCCGGCAGGCCGCAGACGCTGTTCACGCGGCCGGTGCACCCATACACGCGCAAGCTGGTCGACGCCGTTCCCCGCGTGGCCTTCTGACGCCTGGCAGGATCATTTCATTGCTAATATGCGCCCATTAACAGGAGAGCCATCCATGAAACGCCGTGACTTTGCAATCAACTCCGTCGCAGCCGCCTCCCTGGCGACCCTGCCGCTTGCTTCGCTGGCCCAGAAGCGCAAGGACGCCGTGGTCCTGGGCATGACGCTGGAGCCCACCGGACTGGATCCCACAGCCGGCGCCGCTTCCGCCATCGCGGAGATCGTCCAGTACAACGTCTTCGAAACCCTCACCAAGATCAACTCCGACGGCAGCGTCACGCCGCTGCTGGCCGAGAGCTGGGAAGTCTCGCCCGACCTCAAGACCTACACCTTCAAGCTGCGCAAGGGCGTGAAGTTCCAGAACGGCGAGCCCTTCAATGCCTCCACCGTCAAGTTCTCTTTCGAGCGCGCCGCCGGTGAAAAGAGCACCAACAAGGACAAGCGCACGTTCGCCTCGATGGAGCGCGTCGGCGTGGTGGACGAGCACACCGTGGTCGTGATCAACAAGGAGCTCAACCCGGACTTCCTGTTCCTGATGGGGCAGGCCACGGCCATCCTGGTCGAACCCAAGAGCGCCGACACCAACGCCACCAAACCGGTGGGCACCGGCCCCTACAAGCTCGAGAGCTGGAACAAAGGCGCCTCGGTGACGCTGGCCAAGTGGCCCGAGTACCGCAACGCGGCCGCCATCAAGATGAACAAGGCCACGTTCCGCTTCATCTCGGATCCGGCCGCCCAGGTGGCCGCCCTTCTGTCGGGTGACCTGGACATGTTTTCCCGGGTGGGCGCCGCGCGCAGCCTGGAGCAGTTCAAGCGGGACCCGCGCTTTCAGATCATCATCAGCGGCTCGCGCGCCAAGACCATCCTGGCGATCAACAACAAGAAGAAGCCTCTCGACGACGTGCGGGTGCGCCGCGCCATTGCGGCCGCCATCGACCGCAAGGCCGTGATCGAAGGCGCCGTCGACGGATTCGGCGTGCCCATTGGCAGCCATTACGTGCCCGGCGCATTCGGCTATGTGGACACCACCGGCATCAACCCCTACAACCCCGACAAGGCCCGCGCCCTGTTGTCCGAGGCCGGCGTCAAGACACCGCTGGAGCTCAGCCTGGTCCTGCCCCCGGTTCCCTACGCGCGCCAGGGCGGCGAGGTCATCGCCGCGCAGCTGGCCAAGGTCGGCATTGTGGCCAAGCTGCAGAACGTCGAGTGGGCCCAGTGGCTCAGCGGCGTCTACGGCAACAAGAACTACGACCTGACGATCATTTCGCATGTCGAGCCCTTCGACCTCGGCAACTTCGCCAAGCCCGGCTACTACTGGAATTACGAGTCGCCCAAGTTCAACGAGATCTACGACAAGATCAACAACGCACCGCGCGCCGCCGATCGGGCCAAGCTCCTGGGCGACGCGCAGCGCATGCTGGCCAATGACGCGGTCCATGCCTTCCTGTTCCAGCCGCAATGGATCACCGTGGCCCAGAAGGGCATCCGCGGCCTGTGGAAGGACATGCCGCTGTTCGTGAACGACATCGGCGCGCTGTCCTGGTCCTGATCGGCCTGGCTCTTGTCCGACCTTCACGCGCTTTCCGCGGCAGAACTCGCCGACGGCTACCGCACCGGTCAGCTCTCTCCGGTCGCGGTCACCCAGGCGGTACTGGAGCACATCCACCGATGGGAGCCCCACCTGTGCGCCAGCTACCTGCTACGCCCTGAACACGCCCTCGTGCAGGCCCGTGCATCCGAGGCCCGCTGGCGCGAAGGCAAAGCGCTCGGTCCGCTGGACGGCGTGCCGGTCACGATCAAGGAAAACATTGCCACGCAGGGCGACCCGGTGCCGCTGGGGACCGCCGCGACGCAACTGGTGCCCGCGCCCGCCGATGCGCCGCCTGCAGCGCGTCTGCGGGAAGCGGGTGCGGTGCTGGTCTGCAAGACCACCATGCCCGACTACGGCATGCTGTCGTCCGGGCTGTCCAGCTTTCACCCGCTCAGCCGCAACCCCTGGGACCTGAGCAAGACCCCCGGCGGCTCCAGCGCCGGCGGTGCGGCAGCGGCCGCCGCCGGCTACGGCCCCATGCACGTGGGCACCGACATCGGCGGCTCGCTGCGCCTGCCCGCAGGCTGGTGCGGCATCTTCAGCCTCAAGCCGAGCCTGGGCCGCATTCCGATCGATCCACCCTACACCGGGCGCGCGGCCGGTCCCATGACGCGCCAGGTTGCCGACGCGGCCGCGATGATGGCGGCGCTGAGCCGGCCCGACGCCCGCGACAGCATGAGCCTGCCGTGGCAGGACATCGCATGGGACTCGTTCGATCAAGGGGCCGAGCGGTTGCGCGGCCTGAAGATCGGTCTGCTGCTGGACGCCGGATGCGGCCTGCCAGCCGAACCCGAGGTGCTGGCGGCGGTGCAGGCGGCCGCACGTCGGTTCGAGGCCGCCGGCGCCATCGTCGAGCCCATGCGTCCCTTCATGACCCAGACCATGCTCGACGGCATGGACCACTTCTGGCGCATGCGTTCGCGCCTCGACATGAATGCACTGATGCCTGCAGACAAGGCCAGGGTGCTGCCCTACATCCGGGCCTGGGCCGACAGCGCCACCGGCATGGACGGCGAGGCCGTCTTTCGCGCTGCCAGCCAGTTCCATGCGGTGCGCGTGGCCAGCGTCAAGGCCTGCGCCGCCTTTGACTATGTCATTTCCCCGACGGCGCCGATGCCGGCCTTCCCGGCCGAACTGCCCTCTCCCACCAACGATCCGCTGCATCCCCTGGAACACATCGGCTTCACCGTGCCCTACAACATGTCGGAACAGCCGGCCGCATCAATCAACTGCGGCTATACCTCGGCCGGCCTGCCCATCGGGCTGCAGATCGCCGGTCAGCGCTTTGACGATCTGGGTGTCCTGCAGGTTGCGCGTGCCTTCGAGCTGATCCGCGACGTGCAGCGTCCGTGGCCGCAACCGCCCGGCCCCTGAGGCCGGGGCGCGGGACCGCTGGGCTCAGACGTCAGCTGCCGGCGGTACCAGACGGGTCTGGTCGTAGACCGGCTGCGGCGGCATGTCCGTCAGGTGCGCGGTATCGGCCCAGCTGACGATTTCGACCCGCTGCCCGTCCGTGCGCACCCGGTTGATCCCGGCGTTCGGGATGTCGCACTGGCGCGGTCCACCCAGCGGCTGCCCGTTCGCCATGCGGTACAGGATGTCGAGCACGCCACCGTGCGTGACAACCACCAGCGTCTCGCCGGCATGGCGTTGCGCCAGGCCCGCCATGGCGCCCAGCACCCGTGCCTGGAATTGCCGTTGGCTCTCGCCACCCGGCGGGGCATAGTCCGGGTCGAAGGCCAGCCATCGCTCCCAGATGCCGGGATGCTGTTGCTGGATATCGGGGACGCTCATGCCGTCGATCAGCCCGAAGGCCTGCTCCCGCAGCGCCACATGGCCCACACTGGGCAACCGCAGGCGCTCAGCCGCAGGCCCGGCCGTCTGCAGGGTGCGTGTCAGATCGCTGCTGTACAGCCGATGGACAGGCTCGCTGGCCAGTCGCACGCCCAGCCGGCGCGCCTGCTCGTGTCCGGTGGCGTTGAGCGGCACGTCGACCTGTCCCTGAAACCGCAGTTCGCGGTTCCAGTCGGTTTCGCCGTGGCGAATGAGCAGCAGTTCGAGCATGGCCGGATTATCGGGCAAGCGTTTCGTCCACCCGGTTGCGGCGCCCATTTGCTCCTGTTTTTGTAGCTGAATGTGACCAAAAGACGCTGGGTTGGCGTCACTATCTTCAAGAATTCGGCTTGGACAGTTCCCGAAACCCTTCGGCACCGCCGCCGAATTGCCTTGCGCCTGTCGATCGGCGCCCTGATGCCTGCAGGGCTGCTGGAGCGGCGCCGCGCGAACGAGTGGCCAAGCCCCTAAAATCAATCGGTGACCCTCCCACTCAACGCCGACCTGCATTGCCACTCCGTCGTCTCAGACGGCACCCTCACCCCTGAAGCGCTGGCAGCCCGCGCGCGGGCCAACGGCGTCGAGCTGTGGGCGCTGACCGACCACGATGAGATCGGCGGACAGCACCGCGCGATGGCTGCGGCCAAGGCCGAAGGCATGAAATACCTCACCGGCACCGAAATCTCGGTGAGCTTTGCCGGACAGACGGTGCACATCGTGGGCCTGGGATTCGATGCAGACCATGCCGGACTGCGCCAGGGCCTGGCGCGCACCCGTGGCGGGCGCGGCGAGCGGGCCCAGGAAATGTCCGACGGGCTGGCCAAGGTGGGCATCCGCGACGCCTACGAGGGGGCGCTCAGGTTCGTCGGGAACCCGGAGTTGATCTCCCGCACCCACTTTGCCCGTTTCCTGGTCGAAACCGGCGTGTGCAAGGACACCAGCGAGGTGTTCCGCAAATTCCTGACCGAGGGCAAGCCCGGCTTCGTGCCGCATCGCTGGGCCACCCTGCGTGACGCGGTCACCTGGATCGGCGACGCCGGCGGCCTGGCGGTCATCGCGCACCCGGCGCGCTATGGCTTCACGCCCAACGAAGAGTATGCGCTGTTCACCGAGTTCATCGCCCATGGCGGACGCGGGGTCGAGGTGGTCACTGGCAGTCATTCCTCGCAGGAAGCGGTGACGTACGCCGGCATGGCGCGGGAGTTCGGTCTGGCCGCCTCGCGCGGCAGCGACTTCCACAGCCCGGATGAAAGCCGCATCGACCTCGGCACGCTGCCCAGCCTGCCTGCGGAACTCACGCCCGTCTGGGACCTGCTGGCGGACCGCATCCAGTGAAGGCCGGGCGTGTCGGGCCGGACGCCGGGGTCCGCCGGGCCGAACCGCCGCCTTTGGCAACTTAAACTCACCCCATGGCCCAGCATTTCAGCGTCCATCCGGACAATCCCCAGATTCGCCTGCTCAAGCAGGCCACGGCCCTGCTCGATCGCGGCGGCATCGTGGCCGTCCCGACCGACTCAAGCTACGCACTGGCCTGCCACCTCGACGACAAGGCGGCGGCCGACCAGCTGCGGCGCATCCGCGGCGTCGACGAGAAACACCACCTGACCCTGCTGTGCCGCGACCTGCGCGAGCTGGCCAACTACGCCATCGTGGACAACCAGCAGTTTCGCCTGCTCAAGCAGGCCACGCCCGGCCCCTTCACCTTCATTCTGGAAGCCACCAAGGAAGTGCCCCGGCGCCTCAGCCACCCCCAGCGCAAGACCATCGGGCTGCGCGTGCCCGACCACAAGGTGCTGCAGGAACTGCTGGCCCTGCACAGTGCGCCGCTGCTGGCCACCACCCTGATCCCGCCCGGCGAGACCGAGCCGCTCAACGACGCGGAGATGATTCTTGAACACTTCGCCCACGGCATTGCGGCGGTGATCGACGCCGGCGCCTGCCCCTCCCAGCCGACCACCGTGGTGGACATGACCGGTGGAGATATCACCGTCGTGCGCCAGGGACGCGGCGACCCGGCCATCCTGGGCCTTTAGAAAAACCCTGTCTGAGACAATCGACCCGTGGACCCAACCGAACTGATCCAGACCGTCCTGACCTACGCCCTGCCCGTGCTCTTTGCGATCACGGTGCACGAGGCCGCGCACGGCTATGCGGCCCGCCACTTCGGCGACAACACCGCGTACATGATGGGGCGCATCACGCTCAACCCGTTCAAGCACATCGACCCGGTCGGCACCATCCTGATGCCGCTGCTGCTGTACTTTGCAACCTCGGGTGCCTTTTTGTTCGGCTACGCCAAGCCGGTGCCCGTGCGTTTCGGCAACCTGCGCAACCCCAAGCGCGACATGATCTGGGTCGCGCTGGCAGGGCCGGGGGTCAACCTCCTGCAGGCCATGGGCTGGATGGTGCTGCTCTACCTGCTGGCCGCCATCGGGATCAACGAGCCCTTCTTCGTCAAGATGTGCCAGGGCGGCGTCCTGGTCAATATCGTGATGTTCGTCTTCAACCTGTTTCCGCTGCCGCCGCTGGACGGGGGTCGCATCCTGGTCGGACTGCTGCCCTACAAGCAAGCCATGCTGGTCTCGCGTGTCGAGCCCTGGGGCTTCTTCATCGTCATGGCCCTGGTGGTGTCCGGCGTGGTCAGTGCCCTCTGGATGCAGCCCCTGATGGGCCTGACCCTGGGGTTCATCAAACTCGTGCTCACGCCGCTGCGCATGCTGCTTCTCTAATGCCTGCTCCCATGACATCCCTGCGCGTCCTCACCGGCATCACCACCACCGGCACCCCCCACCTGGGCAACTACGTCGGCGCCATCCGCCCCGCCGTGGCCGCCAGCCTGAATGCCGGCACCGAGAGCTTTTACTTCCTGGCCGACTACCACGCGCTGATCAAGTGCGAAGACCCGCTGCGCATCCAGCGCTCGACGCTGGAGATCGCCGCCAGCTGGCTGGCTGCCGGCCTGAACCCGGAGAAGGTCTTCTTCTACCGCCAGTCCGACATCCCCGAGATCCCCGAACTGACCTGGCTGCTGACCTGCGTCACCGGCAAGGGCCTGCTCAACCGCGCCCATGCCTACAAGGCCGCGGTCGACAAGAACACCGCCGCCGGCACCGACCCCGACAGCGACGTCACCGCCGGCCTGTTCATGTACCCGGTGCTGATGGCGGCCGACATCCTGATGTTCAAGTCGCACAAGATCCCGGTGGGGCGCGACCAGATCCAGCACATCGAGATGGCGCGCGACATGGCGTCGAGCTTCAACCACCTCTACGGCGAGCACTTCGTGCTGCCCGAGGCGGCCATCGAAGAATCCGTGGCCACGCTGCCCGGCCTGGACGGGCGCAAGATGAGCAAGAGCTACGACAACGCGATTCCGCTGTTCGCGCCGCGCGAGCAGCTGCGCAAGCTCATCATGGGCATCGTCACCGACTCGCGCGCGCCCGGCGAGCCGAAAGAGACCGAAGGCAGCGCGCTGTTCCAGATCTACCAGGCCTTTGCCAGCGCCGAGGAAACGGCCGCGCTGCGCAGCGCCTATGCCGCGGGCATTGCCTGGGGCGACGCCAAGCAGATGCTGTTCGAGCGCATCGAGCGCGAAGTGGCTCCGATGCGTGAGCGCTACGAGGCCCTGATCGCCCACCCCGACCGCATCGAGGCCACCCTGATCGCCGGCGCCGAGAAGGCGCGCCAGCTCTCGGCGCCTTTCATACGGGAACTGCGCCAGGCGGTCGGTTTGCGTGCGCTGAACCAGCAAGCGGGTGTGCGCGCGGCGCGCGCTGACAAGACGGCGCTGCCTGCCTTCAAGCAATACCGCGAGAAGGACGGCCAGTTCTATTTCAAGCTGGTCGATCCGAAGGGGACCGTGCTGCTGCAAAGCACCGGCTATGCGTCCCCGCGCGATGCGGGCCAGGCGATTGCCCGGCTTCAGGGCGAAGGGCCGGCCGCGCTGCCCGCGCTCGCGCCGAACCTGGCACCCGTGCAAGGCGTCACATCCGCCGACATCGAACAGGCCCTGCAGGTGCTGCTCGACGCCGCCGACGCCTGACGAGGCCCGACCGCAATCCATCGACACAGGAGACCTGCGATGACGTTCTATGTGATCGACGATCACCCGTTGATGCGTGAAGCCATGGTCATGCTGCTGCGCCGCCTGCGCCCCGGCGCCGAGGTGGTGGAGGTCTCGCACCTGGGCAAGTTCGCAGCGGCGGTCAAGGCGCATGGTGAGCCGGATCTGATCTGCCTTGACCTGAAGCTGCCCGACACGCTGGGCGTATCGGGTGTTCTTGATGTGCGCGCCGCGTTTCCGCACACCCCGCTGGCCGTCATCTCCTCGGAACCCGCTGCGCACAGCGAAGACCCGTGCATCGAGGCAGGTGCCGACATCTACATCGAGAAATCAGCCGGCGCCACCGAGATCAGCGCCGCCCTCAAGACCCTGCTCACCGACGAGAGCGAGCTGGACCAGGAGGAAGTCGACGGAACGCAGACCAAGCTCTCCAAGCGGCAAAAGCAGCTCATCCTGATGCTCGACCAGGGCCTGAGCAACCGCGACATCGCCGAAAAGCTCGGCATCAGCGAGCACACGGTGAAAGTCCACCTCTGGCGCCTGTTCAAGCGCATCGGGGTCAACAGCCGCACCCAGATGCTGCACTACGCGCGGGTCAACGGCTTGCTGATCAACTGACAAGGCGGCGACAGGACCACCTCGGCGGGAGCGCCCGCTACCGGCTTGCGCACCGGGTCAGTTCCGCCAGGACCACCGGCGCCAGCGCCGCGGACTGATGGAAACACAGAACCCAATCAAGGCCGCCTCCATGAGCCCGGAGCCGGCACCACACCCTATACTGACCTGCACATGAACGATGAACCGCCCTATGCCTGGGTCGTGGTCTGGGCAGCCTTCCTCAGCCTGGCGGTCATCTTTGGCGTGTCGTATTCGTTTGCCGCGTTCTTCGAGTCGTTCGCGGCCGAGTTCGCGGCGCAGCGGGCCGACGTGGCCCTGGTGTTCGGCCTGTCCGGGCTGATCTATTTCGTGCTCGGCGCGGGCGCCGGCATGCTGGCCGACCGGTTCGGCCCGCGTGTGGTGTGCTGCGCCGGCATGCTGTGCATCGCGGGCGCCCTGTTCGCGACCAGCCTGGCGCACTCGATGGCGGCCGTGTACCTGAGTTACGGCGTCGGCATCGGGGTGGGCATCGCGCTGGTCTACACCCCCGCCATCGCCAGCGTCCAGCCCTGGTTCACGCGCCGGCGTGGCCTGGCCGCAGGCATCGCCAGCGCCGGGATCGGCGCCGGCACCCTGGTCGTGCCGCTGCTGGCCACCAGCGCCATCGCAGCGGTGCAGTGGCGCGACGCGCTGCGCCTGCTGGCGCTCGGCGTGCTGGTGCTGGGCCTGGGCGCGGCGATGCTGCTGCGGCGCGCCCCGGCGGCCCGCCGCCCCGCGTCCGGCGAAGTGCCGGGCAGCAGCCTGCGCGAGGCCCTGCACAGCAGCAGCTTCTGGTGGCTCTATCTCTCGGCCGTGGCCGCCGCGCCGACGATGTTCGTTCCGTTTGCCCATGCGTCCGCCGCCGCGCGCGACCTCGGCATCGGCGATTCGCTGGCCGTGGGCCTGGTCGGCCTGATCGGCATCGGCAGCCTGGTGGGCCGTTTCGTGATCGGCGCCCTGGCCGACCGCATCGGCCGGGGCAAGACGCTGGTGCTGATGCAGCTCTCCATGGGCGCGTCGTATCTGCTGTGGTACGGGGCTGGCGGCTATGTGGCGCTGGCGCTGTTTGCGCTGTGGTTCGGCCTGAGCTACGGCGGCATCGTCTCGCTGTTGCCGGCCCTGTGCATGGACCTGTTCGGCGCCCGCGCGGTGGCCAGCATCATCGGCACGCTGTACACCGGCGCGGCGCTGGGCAACCTGCTGGGCCCGGTCATTGCCGGCGCGGTGTTCGACCGTGTCGGCAGCTACGGCCCGGTGATCTGGGCCTGCATCGGGCTGTCGGCGCTGGCGACCCTGGCGTCGGCCCGGTTGATCCGGCCGCAGACCAGGGCCCCGGGCTGACCGGCCCATCGCAAGCCTCGTACGAACCCAGGTAGTCATGGCTTGCGGATGGCCAGTCCGTCGCGGCGCAAGATGTCGTAGGCGGTCGGGACATGAAAGAATAATTGCGGCAAGCCGAACCACGTCACGGAAATTCAATGAT
>JADKHE010000001.1 GCA_016721925.1 Candidatus Skiveiella danica | reverse complement strand
ATCCGCCAGCTGTTGCGCGGCCCCGGCAGCGGCATTCCACGCCTTCACCCGCGCCGCCAGGTCGTTGCCGTAGCGGGTGAAGTCGGTGCGGTCGGGCAGTTTGCGGTTGGGCAGCCGCTCCACCCAGGCCGGGTCGGGGGCGAGCACGATGGTGGTGTCGAGGAACGGGGTGGCGCCGTGGCGCCATTTCAGGGCCTTGTCCAGCCAGCCGGGCACCACCGCCTGCTGAAAGTGCGGGTACAGCACCAGGCCGGCGCCACCCTGCCCGGCCGCCGCGTGCCAGTCCAGGTGCAGGTGGTAGTCGGTGATGCCGCCGTCCCAGTAGGCGCCGGGCGGCGCGCCGGGGATGTCGTGCACCGCCTGCAGCACGAACGGGATGGAGCAGCTGGCCTGCAGCGCGGGCATGAAGTTGGCCTCGGTCAGGTCGATTCTCCGGGTGCGGTAGTCCTGCGTGGCGAACGGCAGCGCAGCCCCTGCGGATGAAAACACCACCCGCTCCAGCCAGGCGCCCATGGCCTTGCGGCGCACGGCGTTGGTGAAGAAGGCGCCGGCATAGCCCAGCGGGGTGCGCAGGCCGTGCTCGCGCGCCAGCACATGGCGCCCGCGCGAGGTGACGATGTGCAGGCGATAGCGGGGGTGGTTCAGCACCTCCTGGACGCGCCCGCCGTAGAAGGCTTGCAGGCTTTCGCCAAAGCGCTCGCTGACGAAGTCGGCCGTGGGGCGCTTCTGGCCGGGCAGCAGCTCGTAGTGCTGGTGGATGTAGTCGTGCTCCAGCCGGTGGAAGGCGGCCACCGGGTCGGCCAGGCAGGCGGTGGCCATGCGCCAGGCGCCGATGGAGCCGCCCACCAGGTGCACCGGCTGGCTGCTGCGGGCCAGCCAGTCGCCGAACAGAAAGCGGTCCAGCGGGCCGAGGATCAGGCCCTTGGGGCCGCCGGCGGCGCCGGGGATGACGCCGATGTCCTGCGGGCGCAGGCCGTGTTGCTCGATGTGGCGCCGGGCGGCGGGGCCGGCATGGATGCGCAGGGCTTTCATGGCCTCATGGTAGCGCCGGAATCACGTTTTATGAGTGTTTTTGGCACGATCCCAGCGTGGAATGGTCACAAGCCGCTATCAAAACAGGATTGATCAGCGCCCGGGCTGGCGCAGCTTGGCAAAGGCCGAGGCCATGGCGGTGGACGCCGCCGGCGCCGGCGCGCCGCGATGGGGCGCCCGCTGGCCCCGCCCTGCCCCTTCAAACCGGTTGTCACGCGGGCCGTCCCGACGTGGGGGCGCCTCGCCCAGCTTCATGCTCAGGCCGATGCGCTTGCGGTCCACATCCACCTCCACCACGCGCACCTTCACGATGTCGCCGGTCTTGACGACGTCGCGCGCGTCGGTGGTGAAGGTGTGGCTGAGCTGGCTGACGTGCACCAGCCCGTCCTGGTGCACGCCCAGGTCCACGAAGGCGCCAAAGGCCGCCACGTTGCTGACCGTGCCCTCCAGGATCATGCCGGGCTGCAGGTCGCGGATGTCTTCCACGCCCTCGTTGAAGCGCGCCACCTTGAAGTCGGGGCGCGGGTCGCGGCCGGGCTTTTCCAGCTCGCCCAGGATGTCTTTCACCGTGATGACGCCAAACTTTTCATTGGCAAACAGCTCGGGCTTGAGGGTTTTCAGCATCTCGGCCCGGCCCATCAGCTCGGCCACGGGTTTGCCGGTGGTGGCGATGATCTGCTCCACCACGGGGTAGGTTTCGGGGTGCACCCCGGTCATGTCCAGCGGGTTGTCGCCGCCGCGGATGCGCAGAAAGCCGGCGCTCTGCTCGAAGGTCTTGGCGCCCAGGCCGGCCACGTCCAGCAGCTGCTTGCGGTTGCGGAAGGCGCCGTGGGCCTCGCGCCAGCGCACCACGGACTTGGCCACGCCGCTTGAGAGGCCGGACACGCGCGACAGCAGCGGCACGCTGGCGGTGTTGAGGTCCACGCCCACGGCGTTCACGCAGTCTTCCACCACCGCCTCCAGGGTGCGGGCCAGCTCGCTCTGGTTCACGTCGTGCTGGTACTGGCCCACGCCGATGGATTTGGGGTCGATCTTGACCAGCTCGGCCAGCGGGTCTTGCAGGCGGCGGGCGATGCTGGCGGCGCCGCGCAGGCTGACGTCCACGTCGGGCATTTCTTGAGAAGCGAACTCGCTGGCGGAATACACCGAGGCGCCGGCCTCGCTGACCACTATCTTTTGAATAGCGGCTGGTGACCATTCTGCGCTGGGATGGGCCGTTTTTTCCAACAATTTCATCAAATCGGCGGCCAGGCGGTCGGTTTCGCGGCTGGCGGTGCCGTTGCCGATGGCGATCAGGTTCACGCCGTGCTTCTGGCAGAGCCGGGCCAGGGTGTGCAGCGAGCCGTCCCAGTCCTTGCGCGGCTCATGCGGGTACACCGTGGCGGTGTCCACCAGCTTGCCGGTGCCGTCCACCACCGCCACCTTCACGCCGGTGCGGATGCCGGGGTCCAGCCCCAGCACCACGCGCGGGCCGGCGGGTGCGGCCAGCAGCAGGTCGCGCAGGTTGTCGGCAAAGACCTTGATCGCCACCTTCTCGGCGTCTTCGCGCAGGCGGGTGAACAGGTCGCGCTCGGTGGACAGGCTGAGCTTGACGCGCCAGGTCCAGGCCACGCACTTGCGCAGCAGGTCGTCGGCGGGGCGGCCCTGGTGGCTCCAGCCCAGGTGCAGCGCGATCTTGCCCTCGGCCAGCGAGGGCACGGCGGGCACCTTGCGGTCCGCGGGCGGGGGCTCGGCGCCGGCCAGGGGCTCGGGCTGGACCAGTTTGGCGTCCAGGATGTCGAGCGCGCGCCCGCGAAACACGGCCAGCGCCCGGTGCGAGGGCACGCGGCCGATGGGCTCGTCGTAGTCGAAGTAGTCGCGGAACTTGGCCACGTCGGGGTGGTTCTCGTCCTTGCCGGCCATCAGGGTGGATTTGAGCAGGCCGTTGGCCCAGAGCCATTCGCGCAGGCTCTGCACCAGCACGGCGTCTTCGGCCCAGCGCTCGCTCAGGATGTCGCGCACGCCGTCGAGCACGGCCGGCACGGTCGAAAAGTCGCCCCCCTCCACGCTGCCGGCCGGGCGCACGAAGGCCTCGGCCTCGGCGGACGGGTTCAGCGACGGGTTGGCAAACAGGCGCTCGGCCAGGGGCTCGATGCCGGCCTCGCGGGCGATCTGGCCTTTGGTGCGGCGCTTGGTCTTGTAGGGCAGGTAGAGGTCTTCCAGCTCCTGCTTGGTGGGCGCGGCCTCGATGGCGGCGCGCAGCTCGGGGGTGAGCTTGCCCTGCTCGTCGATGGCTTTCAGGATGGCGGCACGGCGGTCCTGCAGCTCGCGCAGGTAGCCCAGGCGGTATTCGAGCTCGCGCAGCTGGATGTCGTCGAGCCCGCCGGTGGCTTCCTTGCGGTAGCGGGCGATGAAGGGCACGGTGGCGCCGCCGTCCAGCAGGTCGACGGCCGCCTGGACCTGCTGTTGGGTGACGCGGATTTCGGCCGCGATCTGCGAAATGATCGTCTGCATGAAGGAGAGAGAGAAAGAAGAAGGCGCCGGATTCCGGCGAAGCGCGGGAGTGTGCCACAGGGGCGGGCGCCCTCCCCGGCCTGGTTCAGGATGTCAGCAACGCACCCAGGCGGTGCGAAGGCCGGGGCCGGCGCGGTTCAGCCGCCGATGCGCACCACCACCCGGCCGCGCACCTGCCCGCCCATCAGGGCGTGGGCCTTGTCGATCGCGCCGCTCAGGGGGATCTCCTCGATCAGGGTTTCCAGCTTGGCCGGGTCGAGGTCTCGGGCCAGGCGGTCCCAGGCACGCTGGCGCCTGGCGAGCGGCGCCATCACCGAATCGACGCCGGCCAGCGTCACGCCGCGCAGGATGAAGGGCATCACCGTGGTGGCCAGGTCCGCGCCTTGTGCCAGACCGCAGGCGGCCACCACGCCGCCGTAGCGGGTCTGCGCCAGGGCATTGGCCAGGGTGTGCGAGCCCACGGCATCGACTACGCCGGCCCAGCGTTCCTTCTGGAAGGGCTTGCCGGGGGCGGCCAGCTCGGCCCGGTCGATGATCGACGAGGCGCCCAGGGCTTTCAGCCAGTCGGCCTCGGCGGTCTTGCCGGTGGCCGCGACCACGGTGTAGCCCAGGCGGCCCAGCAGCGCCACGGCGACACTGCCGACCCCGCCGGTGGCGCCGGTCACCAGAATTTCGCCAGCGCCGGCCTTCACGCCGTGGTCTTCGAGCGCCAGCACACAGAGCATGGCGGTGTAGCCGGCCGTGCCGATGGCCATTGCCTGCCGGGCCGTAAAGGCCGCGGGCAGCTTGACCAGCCAGTCGCCCTTGAGCCGGGCCTTTTCTGCCAGGCAGCCCCAGTGCGTCTCGCCCACGCCCCAGCCGTTGTGGATGAAGGCATCGCCGGGCTTCCATGCCGGGTGCGTGGATTCGAGGACCTCCCCTGCCCCGTCGATGCCGGCGACCATGGGCCATTGGCGCACCACCGGGCCCTTGTTCGTGATCGCCAGCCCGTCCTTGTAGTTGAGCGTGGACCAGTCGACGCGCACCAGCACGTCGGCCGGTGGCAGGGCCGCCTCGTCGAGTGACTGGATGCTGGCGCTGAAGGTTTCGCCTTTTTCGAGCAGGAGGGCCTTGAACATGTCTTTTCTTCCTTGTTGAATGGGTCGGGGACAATGGAGGGTCAGCCGGGATTCTCGGGGCAAGAACCAAACCGGTGTACCATAGGGCACTAGGTGAAAACGCTAGCCATATATAAATCAATAAGTTACACCGTTTTCTTCATTTGACTTCTCAATTTGATCGCCGTAAATTCGCGGCCATGTTCCGCTGGACCCTGCTTCCCTGCCTGCTTGTTTGCGCTGCCGTGCATGCGGCTCCGACCACGGTCGCAGAAGATGCGGTCGAACGCCTGCTCACCGACAAAGGTCTGATCGAGCGGCTCGGCGGTCAACTCGAACACGTTCGCCATACCGCCGGCGAAAAAGCGTCAGAGCTGGTCGTGAACGCCATGGGCTTCCTGGGCGTTCCCTACAAGCGGGGTGGCACATCAGCGGAAACCGGCTTCGACTGCAGCGGATTCGTCCGCGCCATGTACGAACAATCCATTGGTCTGGTTCTGCCCCGGCGTGCCAACGAACAGGCCGCGGCCACCCAGACCATCGACCGGACCGACCTCAAGCCGGGTGATCTGGTGTTCTTCAACACCATGCGGCGCGCGTTCAGCCATGTCGGCATTTATGTCGGCGATGGCAAGTTCATTCATGCCCCCCGCTCCGGCGCGCAAGTCCGGGTCGAGGACATGCGGGAAGCGTACTGGCAAACCCGCTTCAATGGTGCCCGCCGCGTGGCGGGCGGCAACTCGCCCTCGCAATAGCGCGAAGGCCGTTTCCTGGCCACTTGATCTACTCATGTTTCTATAGCGTCTTGTGACCATCCGACGCTGGGACTGAGCTGATTTGATCGTTTTTTCGCGCGCATGGCCGCTCCGGCGACGTCCCGGATCCTTGCCAGACACCTTCAGCCTTGGCGCGAAGGTTTGCAGCCGAATCGGCCCCATCTCCTGAACCGCAGCAGCGGCCTCGCCTGAGTTTGTTGATGCACATCAAGATCGCGGCATTGACGCGCAGGCACCATCGCAGCTTGCGCGCAAGGCAGGGCACCGCCGGGTTCGAAGCGCGGACAGTTCACGAAAGGCAACGGATGTTTCAGGTACGCATTCATGGACGCGGAGGCCAGGGCGTCGTGACCGGCGCGGAGATGCTCTCCATCGCCGCCTTCCTGGGCGGGCGACACGCCCAGGCTTTCCCCAGCTTCGGATCGGAACGCACCGGTGCGCCGGTGGTCGCGTTCTGCCGCCTGGACGACAAGGAGATTCGCCTGCGCGAGCCCATCATGCAGCCGGACGCCCTGATCATTCAGGACGCGACGCTGCTGCACCAGGTGGATGTGTTCAGCGGCCTGAAGAAGGATGGCTACATCCTGATCAACACCACCCGGACCTTCGAGGCGCTGGGTCTTGGCGAATTCGCGCGGGACTTCCGGCCCGAGCGCCTGCTGACCGTGCCCGCCAGCGAACTGGCCATGAAACACGTCGGACGACCGGTGCCGAACGTTCCGCTGCTGGGGGCCTTTGCCGCCCTTGGCGGCTTGATCTCGCTGGATGCGGTGCAGGCGGCGATCCGGGAGAAGTTCAAAGGTGCGGTGGCGCAAGGCAACATGGACGCGGCCCGCGAGGCCTACGAGATCGTCATGGAACAGGAAAAGAAGGCAGAGGCCCACCATGCTTGAACAATGCGAAGGCTCCCATGCCGTGGCTGCGGCGGTCGCGTTGAGCCGCCCCGAGGTGATCTGCGCCTACCCGATCTCGCCCCAGACGCACATTGTCGAAGGGCTGGGCGAAATGGTGAAATCCGGCGCGCTCTCGCGCTGCGAGTTCATCAACGTCGAGTCCGAATTTGCCGCCATGAGCGTGGCCATCGGCGCCTCGGCGGCCGGCGCCCGGGCTTACACGGCCACCGCCAGCCAGGGCCTGCTGTTCATGGCCGAGGCGGTCTACAACGCCTCCGGGCTGGGCCTGCCCATCGTGATGACCGTGGCCAACCGTGCCATCGGCGCCCCGATCAACATCTGGAACGACCATACCGACAGCATGTCGATGCGCGACGCCGGCTGGCTGCAACTGTTCGCCGAGACGAACCAGGAAGCGCTCGACCTGCATATCCAGGCGTTCCGGATCGCCGAGGAACTGTCCTTGCCGGTCATGGTGTGCATGGATGGCTTTATCCTGACCCACGCCTACGAGCGCGTGGACATGCCGGATCAGGCGCAGGTGGACCGCTTCCTGCCGCCTTACGAGCCGCGCCAGGTGCTGGACCCGGACGAGCCCGTGACGATCGGCGCCATGGTGGGCCCCGAGGCCTTCACCGAGGTGCGCTACCTGGCCCACGCCAAGCAGATGCAGGCGCTGGACCTGATTCCGCAGGTGGCAGAGGAATTCCGCCAGATTTTTGGACGCGACTCGGGCGGTCTGATCAAACCGTATCGCCTGGACGACGCCGAAACCATCGTCATCGCCCTGGGCTCGGTGCTGGGCACCATCAAGGACACGGTGGACGAGTTGCGCAGCGAAGGCGTGAAGATCGGCGTGCTGGGCATCACTTCGTTCCGCCCGTTCCCGATTTCGGACATCCGCGACGCGACGGCACATGCGAAACGCATCGTCGTCATCGAGAAATGCTTTGCCGTCGGCATCGGCGGCATCGTCTCGCGCGATGTGCGCAGCGCGGTGCGCAACCGGCCGCAGCCGGTGCTGACCGTCGTGGCCGGGCTGGGCGGGCGGGCCATCACCAAGGCCTCGCTGACGAAGCTGCTGAACGACGCC
Source organism: Candidatus Skiveiella danica (assembly GCA_016721925.1). Classification (GTDB taxonomy): domain Bacteria; phylum Pseudomonadota; class Gammaproteobacteria; order Burkholderiales; family Burkholderiaceae_C; genus Skiveiella; species Skiveiella danica. The sequence continues at coordinate 540,722 of JADKHE010000001.1, read as the reverse complement.
ATCGCCGACAAGCTGGAACTGCTGACCTTCCTGGACCTCGACTGGGACATCGTCAACCGGGTGCTGGAACGCGAAAAGAAGCAGCGCCGTTCCGGCCCGATCGCCGAAAACATCCTGCGCGACCTGGGCCCCTCGGCGGCTGGCGCCTGAGGCCGACTGGCAGACCATCCGGACCGACATCATGGAACACACCGTCGTCAAGTTTTACCAGACCGGCACCTTCACCGTGGGCAACCGCCTGCTGGCGCCCGACCAGCGCAGCGTGCAGGCCAACACCCAGCGCAACAATTCGTTGAACTCCGGCCATCGCGCCTGCCAGGGCTGCGGCGAAGCGCTCGGCGCCCGCTACGCCATCGACGCGGCGATGCAGGCCACGAATGGCCAGCTGATCGCCGCCAACGCCACCGGCTGCCTGGAAGTTTTCTCCACGCCCTACCCCGAGACCTCGTGGCAGATGCCGTGGATCCACTCGCTGTTTGGCAACACGGCAGCGGTGGCCACCGGCATCGCGGCAGCCATGCGGGTCAAAGGCCGTGACCAGGTGCGCGTGGTGGCCCAGGGCGGTGACGGCGGCACGACCGACATCGGCTTCGGCTGCCTGTCGGGCATGTTCGAGCGCAACGACGACGTGCTCTACATCTGTTACGACAACGAGGCCTACATGAACACCGGGGTGCAGCGGTCTTCAGCCACCCCGCCGGCCGCGCGCACCGCCACCACCATGCCCGTCGGCCCGAACCCTGGCAATGTCTTCGGCCAGGGAAAGAACCTGGCGCGCATTGCCATGGCGCACGAGATTCCGTATGTCGCCACCGCCACCGTGGCGGACCTGCGCGACCTGGAATACAAGGTGACAAAGGCCATGTCGATCCGGGGCGCACGCTACATCCACATCTTTGTGCCCTGCCCGCTCGGCTGGGGGGCGGCGTCGCACGACACCATCCGTCTGGCGCGGCTGGCGCACGAGAGCGGTGTGTTTCCGGTGTTCGAGGCCGAGCGCGGCGAAGTCACGGGGGTCTCGAAGATCCGCCGGCGCGTGCCGGTCGAAGACTACCTGCGGCCGCAGAAGCGCTTTGCCCACCTCTTTGGCAGCACGCCGGACACGGCCACCCTGGCGCGATTGCAGGCCATGGCCGATCGCAACATCCAGCGTTACGGGCTGCTGGACGAGGAAGCCTGATCGCCCACTCGACCCTAGCCGCTGCGCCACACCCGATTCCACGTACCTGGCTCGACCCGCACCCAATCATTGAGGTTCATCCGCATGCAAAAGCCCTTTGCCATCACCCTTGACGTGGGCAGTTCCCTGGTCAACCACACCGGCTCGTGGCGCAATTCGCGGCCCGTGTACGTCAGCCGCAAACCGCCTTGCAACCACCAGTGCCCCGCCGGGGAAAACATCCAGGCTTGGCTGTTTCATGCGGAGTCGGGGGACTACGAGCAGGCCTGGCGCAAGCTGGTCGAAGACAACCCGTTCCCCGCCACCATGGGTCGGGTCTGTTATCACACCTGCGAAGGGGCCTGCAACCGGGCGAAGATCGATGAGGCGGTGGGAATCAACTCCGTCGAGGGGTTTCTGGGTGATCAGGCCATCGCCCGGGGCTGGCGGTTCCCGGCTGCAAAGACGCAATCCGGAAAGAAGGTGCTGGTTGTCGGCGCGGGTCCGTCCGGCCTCTCGGCGGCCTACCACCTGGCGCGCCTGGGCCATGCCGTGACGGTGCACGAGGCCGGTCCCATGCCCGGCGGCATGATGCGTTTCGGCATTCCGAAATACCGTTTGCCCCGCCAGGTGCTCGACGCCGAGGTCCAGCGCATTGTGGACATGGGCGTCACCATCGCCTACAACACCAAGGTCTCGAACGTGCTGGAATCCCGCCAAGCCGGCGGCTTCGACGCCGTGTTCCTGGCCGTCGGTGCCCATATTGCGAAGCGCGCCTTCATTCCCGCAGGCGATTCGGCCAAGGTGCTTGATGCGGTCGCCGTGCTGCGCTCCATGGAGGGCGAGGACAAACCCATGCTGGGCCGCCGCGTCGTCGTCTATGGCGGCGGCAACACCGCGATCGACGTTGCACGCACGGCTAAGCGCCTGGGCGCGAGCGAGGCCATCATCGTCTACCGCCGCAACCGTGAAAAGATGCCGGCGCATGACTTCGAGGTGGAAGAGGCGCTGCAGGAAGGCGTGATGATCAAGTGGCTGTCCACCATCAAGCAAGCCGGTGAATCGTCCATCACGGTGGAGAAGATGGCGCTGGACGACAAAGGCTTTCCGCAACCGACCGGCGAGTTCGAGACCCTGGAGGCTGACTCCGTGGTGCTGGCGCTGGGCCAGGATGTTGATCTGTCCCTCATCGAAGGGGTGCCGGGCCTGGCGGTGGACGACGGCGTTGTGCAGGTCGACGCGCAAATGATGACGGGCCACGCCGGCATCTTTGCCGGCGGCGACATGGTTCCCGCCGAACGCAACGTGACGGTCGCGATCGGCCACGGCAAGAAAGCAGCGCGCAACATCGACGCCTGGCTGCAAGGCGCAAGCTACCAGGCGCCCGCCAAGAGCGAACTGGCCAGCTTCGACACACTCAACCCGTGGTACTACAGCGACGCGCCGAAGACGGTGCGCCCCATGCTGGACATCCTGCGGCGCAAGTCGACCTTCGAGGAGGTGCAAGGCGGGCTGGACGAATCCAACGCCCTGTTCGAGGCGCGCCGCTGCCTGTCATGCGGCAACTGTTTCGAGTGTGACAACTGCTATGGGGTCTGTCCGGACAATGCGGTCATCAAGCACGGACCCGGCAAGGGGTTCGACTTCAACCTGGACTACTGCAAGGGCTGTGGAATCTGTGTGTCCGAGTGTCCGTGCGGTGCCATCAAGATGGTGCCCGAAGGCACCTGAATCGGTGTTGCGCCGGGCCCGGCGTCAGGGGCGGCGCCGCTCCATCCTGCCTCAGCCTGCGTAGCCCGGGTTGGGCAGACCGCCCGTGAGCTTGGGTGTATTGAGCTTGCGCGCAGACACCTTGCCGCCGCGCGCCTTCAGCCATGTTTCCACAACATCCCAGACCTGGGGATTGCCCGCGGTTCGGGCTTCCTCGGCCACCGGCGCCCAGCCAGCGACCTTGTACTTCTTGTCCGCTTCGATCGGCTTCCCGTTCAGACGCATGTCTCCAATCCGGCTTCCCATCTTGCCCACGGGATCACAGCTGTACTGCAGTCCGCCCACGCGCACCATGTCACCACCTTGCTGGTAGTAGGGATCGGGATTGAAAAGGTTGTCACAGACGTCTTCCAGCACCGTCTTGATGGTCTCGCCAGTCATCTCGGTGACGGTGGCGTAGGAATAGGTTGTCGCGGTCATGTCCATCAACCATTCGCGCGTGATGGCCTGCCCGGGCAACAGGCTGGTTCCCCAGCGGAAGCCCGGTGAAAACGCGATTTCCGCACCCTGAACCTCCATCAGCGCATCCACCAGCAGCTGATCGCCCGTGCCGTTGAAGTTGCCGCGCCGATACAAGGTACCTTCGGTCACGGCAAGCTTCTCGGCCAACTTGGCTTCGTAGGGTGCGCGGATCTTCCTGATGAGCGCGTCCATCTCCGTATCGGCCGGGAGCATGTTGGCGAAGACCGGGAGCAGCTTGTAACGGAAGTCGCTCACCTTTTTGTCCTTGACCTCGAAGTCGAGCACCGAGAGGAACTTGCTATTGGATCCGGCGTTGGTGACGATGGTCTTGCCGCCCTTGTTGCTCACAACGGATGCCACCGGCATGCCGTCGTGGGTATGGCCACCCATGATGGCATCGATGCCACTGACGCGGCTGGCCATCTTGAGGTCCACATCCATGCCGTTGTGGCTCAGGACGACAACCACCTGGGCGCCCTTGCCCCGGGCCTCATCCACCATCTTCTGCATGTTCTCGTCCTGAATGCCGAAGGCCCAGTCGGCCACCATGTAGCGCGGGTTGGCGATCGGCGTGTAGGGGAAGGCCTGGCCGATGATGGCGCAGGGGACGCCATTGATTTCCCGGATCACATAGGGTTTGAACACGGGGTCACCGAAGTCCTGGGTCTTCACGTTCTGGGCGACAAAATCGACCTTGCCCTTGAAGTCCTTCTCGATGATCTCCTTGACACGTTCCATGCCCAGCGTGAACTCCCAGTGCCCCGTCATGACGTCCACACCGAGCAGCTTGCAGGCATCGACCATATCCTGGCCATTGGTCCAAAGTGCCGTTCCGGAGCCCTGCCAGGTATCGCCGCCATCCAGCAGCAAGGCGCCCGGACGACTGGCCTTCATGCGTTTGACCAGCGTTGCCAGATGGGCAAAGCCTCCAACCTTGCCGTAGCGTTTGGCTGCCTGGTCAAAATCCAGGTAGGTCAACGCGTGCGCCTCGGCCGTGCCCGGCCGTACTTTGGCCACCTTCAGCAGGTGTTCCCCGACCAGATGGGGCAACTGGCCTTTCATCGAACCGATACCGAGGTTGATGCTGGGTTCACGGAAATAGATCGGCTTGAGTTGCGCGTGGCAGTCGGTCATGTGCAGGAAAGACACGTTACCGAACTTGGGGATGTCGTACAGGCCATTGGCGGCCGTGGCGGCATCCGCGTCCGCATAGCGGCCCATGCCCATGCCCGCCATGGTGCCCGCGCCAATCAACTGGAAAAACTCACGCTTGGTTAAATTCATATCTTTGCATTCACTGAACTAAGAATTCGAAGAAAACCCGGCAAAGCCGGGCTTCAGGCGTCTCGCTCGTCTTTACTGATTGACCGGCGACTTCGGATCCAGCAGCAGGGCAACCAGGTCAGCCACCTGGGCTTCGGTCATGATGCCCATGTGCCCTGCCCGCGGCATGTTGGAACAGGCGTTATAGGCCTTGGCGTTCCAGATCTTGCCCCAGGTGTACTCGACAATGGCTTTTGAAGCTGGGCTGTTTGGGTCTGAGACGCCGCGCAGTTTTCCAAAGTTGTACAAACTGGGGCCGATCGTGCCGAAAGAGATTTCCTTCTTGTCGATCTGGTGGCAGTTGTAACAATTCCCACCGTTCGGTGTCTTGGCATCGTCGGTCCAGGTCAGGCCGCGGCCGCTCTGAGCCAACTTCTCGCCTTCTTGCCAATTGCCCAGGAACTTGCCATTGGCCGGCCACTTGATGGTCTTCATGTTGGACGCTTCGATGGCCTTGGCTGTCGCTTCATCCAAGGGCTTACCCGCCACATCGGCGGCACTGCAGGCCTTGTTGGTTTCATCCGTATCCAGCACGGAAGCCTTGACGATGCCTTCATCCCGGAACGATGACTTGACGACGGCTGCGGTCGTCTTGTCGAGGTCGGCAGAACTGGGCGCGGTAGCGCAGCCGGCAATGATCGCCGCAGCAACCAGAACGGACAACGTGATTTTGTGTTGCGTCTTCATGAGCTTTTTCCTGATCGATCAACGCTTGATGGCTGGAGCAACAGAGGCGCTACCCTGACTGTTGACGCCAAGATAGACGCCCAGAGCGACTGTGGCATCGCTGGCAAAGCCCGGGTAGGGGAAGCGTTGCTGGCGATAGCAATCGTTCAGACGCTGTTGCATGCCCCACATCTGCCCGTTCGAGACGCGGTATGCGGGCCAGGCTGCAAAGCCGATACCGTCTCCCGGGTTTTTGGTCAGGTTGGGCAAGTCCTGCAGGCGGATGCGGGTGTTGTCCTGGCCGTGGCAGGATGAGCAGGAGAAGTCATGCGGACCTGCCCGCTGGAAGAACAGGCGCTTGCCCACTTCATAGAACGTCTTCTCTTGCGGGTGAACCTGCGGAAGATTGAACTTCATGCCCTTCGACTCGGCGGAGATCCAGGTGACCAATGCGGTCATGTTGTTCTGCTCGCCCCTGCCGAAGGGCGTCTTAGCGATCTCGACGGCGTTGAAGCCCTGCAAGGTTTCCATGCAGGTCAACAGGCGAGACTCGAGGTCTTGCACCTTGTTGGTGTCTGAAAAGTAGCGAGGAAGTTCGACAAACGCGCCCTTTACAACGCCTGGGCCTTTGCCAAGGTCGCATTTTTCCAGTGAGGCGTTCTTCGGTCCGCGCTTTTGTTTCCAGAGGTCTTCGCCTTTGGCCTCAAAGAGGTCGGCCGGGTTGCCATCCTGGAGCATGGCGCGGTATTCCTCAATGCTCTGGACGGCCGTTTTCTGCGCCAAGGCAGCGCTCGCCAGCAGGCAGCCCACAGTGAGCAGGGAGATGGATCGATGCAACATCATGTTTGCCTCTCGTTGTTTTGGAGTCGATTCGGGATCAAAAAAAGGGTGAAGTTCTTCACCCTTTTTTCAATGCGACCGCAGGTGTCAGGACACCGTGGCTTCGTCGGTCCGGGTGTCGCCCTTGTTGTCTTTCCAGGTCACTGCAATCTTGTCGCCGGCTTTGGCGCCCTTGACGTTGAATTGCAGGAATGGGTTCTTGGAAACCGCTGCGCCCCATTCGGCGGTCATCACGGATTTGCCATTGAGTTTGGCTTCCACTTCCTGGATATGCCACGCGGGAACGACCTTGCCGGCCGCATCTTTGCGCTGTCCGGACTCCATCTCGTGGCTCATCAGGACACGGACGGTCGCTTTGTCACCTGCTGCTTGGGCGCGAATGCGCATCGGATCTGCCATTTTCTTTCTCCTGTTCAGTGATTCAATAGGTTCGACGGAATTGCCCGTGCATCAGCCGCCACAGCCGCCGAGCGTGACCTTGACTTCCTTCTTGGCGAACAGTGTCTTGCCATCCGCCATGACGGCGACTGCATACACGTCCGAGGACTGGCCCATCTTGGAGCGCGTCGCAAAGTTCGCATCCACGCTGTCGGTCACGTTGAATACGGCCACGAGCGACGTCGGGTTCTTTTCCACCAAAATCAGCATCTGTTTGACGCCTGCGAGCGACGTGCTGACGCCCAAGGGAACGACAGCGCCGTTCTCAGCGATATCCGGGCCAGTAATGGTGACGTCCTTGCTTTCAACCGGCGCACCAGCACCCAGAGCCTTCAACGCGTCAGCCACGTTCTTGGCTTCAAATGCCGTCTTGTTGAACGCCGCATGGGCGTATTGGGGGAAAAGCCCGGTAGAGGCCAGAAGACCGGCTACCAATGCGCTTTGTTTGAGTGTCTCGCGGCGAGTTTGCATATGAAATCTCCTTGGTTAGATGGATGCTAATAAAAAATACGGGTAAGGGTACTCGCGTAATCCCCAACTCATTTGACCGAGCCGGTGGCCAGCCAAGCTGCGATTGTTTTCGCGTCGGCGTCACTCAAGGTCTGCGGCGGCATGGGGATGGGACCCCACAGCCCCGAGCCGCCCGACTTGATCTTTCCAGCCAGATAGTCCGGCTTGCCGGCATACTTCTTGGCAACATCGGAAAAGGCTGGGCCAACAATCTTGTTACTGACGCCGTGACATACCGTGCAACCGCTCTTGGTCGCCAAGGCAAGCGCCGACTTTCCATCGGGTGCCGCAGCATCCGAAGCGGCCGCGGGCTTGGCAGCGGTGGTTGCCTGTGCCACAGCAACGGGAGTCGTTGTGCCCGTGGCCGCCGACTTGCCTTCTGGCTTGCTGGTATCGGCTCCGCGTTGAGGTCCGACAATGCGGTTCTGTTCCTGCAGGTTGCCGTGAGCGTCACGCGCAAAGTCCGGCAGGAAAGACGCGACCGTTGGCTCGGTAGCGCAATTCTTCATGCACGCCACATTTGCGGTGTCTGGCCTCTTGGTTCCCCCAAACTCGTTACCGGGCCACATGGCGTGCCGGGTCTGCATGCCGTTGCGGTTGGGCATGCGGGCCTGGACTTCACCGATATTTTTGTCAGACAGAGTGAAATTGTCCGGAACAACACCCGCCAGGTTGAGCAGAAACGCGGTCACCGAATAGACCTCGTCGGTGGACAACGATTTGGGCGCCGTCCAGGGCATGGCGCGGTTGATGTAGTCCCATACGGTTGACAGGGAAGCCACCTTCATGAAGGTCGTTCGTCCGCCATCGGGGTCTTTCAGTTTGGCAACGCGCCCACTCTTGACGTCCTCGGCCGTCGTGCCACCGACCAGGGGATTGAACACCTCATTGGATTCACCGAATATGCCGTGGCACTGGGCGCACTTGGCTTCCCAGACGTCCTGCCCCTTGGCAACAGTTCCACTGCCTTTGGGCAGTCCCTTGAAATCAGGGCGGACATCGATGTCCCATGCGGCAACCTCTTTGGGTGTCGCGTTGCGCCCGATTCCGGGATACATGCCGGTTGCCTGTGCGCTGACATAACCGGTTACGGCTATCAGGCCCAGCGTCAAAAATGCCTTACGACAGCTGAACATTCTTGACCTCTCCGTTTTCCTGGACCAGCCACGACTGGATTGCGTTGTTGTGATAAATCGACCGCGTGCCCCGAACAGCACGCAATTGCTTGTAGGTCGGCTGTACATAGCCGGTTTCATCGACTGCTCTGCTCTGGATGATGGCGGGCTTTCCGTCCCACACCCAGTCGATATTGAATCGGGAGAACGCCTTGGACAAAACGGGCGTTTCGAGACGGGCCTGGCGCCAATTGCGGCCGCCGTCAACAGATACGTCCACTTTCTTGATCTTGCCCTTACCCGACCAGGCCAATCCGGTGATGTTGTAGAAGCCCTTGTCCAGCAGAACCTGACCACCCGAAGGTGTGGTCACGACACTTTTGCATTCCTGAATGCTCGTGTACTGCCGATGGGTGCCATCAGGTTGCAGGTCGATATAGTGAATCGCTTCGTCCTTGGTTCCGTAGGGTTTGTCTCCGACTTCAACCCTGCGAAGGTATTTGATCCAACTCACACCCTGCACACCTGGCACAACGAGTCTCAGTGGATATCCGTTTTCCGGCCGGAGCATTTCACCGTTCTGGCCATACGCGACGAGCACCTCGCCTGACAAGATCAGGCTCATCGGGATCGTCCGGGTCATCGACGAGCCTTCGCCGCCTTCGGCCAGCACAAACTTGCCATTCTTAAGGTCGGCGCCGGCAATCTCCAGCAACGTGATCAATGGAACCCCTGTGAATTCGCTGCAGGAGATCATCCCGTGGGTGTATTGGACGGTCGGAACGGCGACATTCCCCCACTCCGCTGCCGTGTTGGCGCCACACTCGATGAAGTGGAAACGGGAAACAGACGGCAGCCGCATGATCTCGTCCATGGTGAAGACTTTCGCCTCCTTGACCATGCCATTGACCATGAAGCGATGTTTCGAAGGGTCAATATCCCACCAGCCCTGGTGATGCCGCTCAAAATGCAGGCCACTTGGGGTGATGATTCCGAACAAGGATTGCAGGGGTGCAAACGAAACAGACGCTTGTGTCGTCTGAGTGAGTCCAGGGCTTTGTCGCCGCTGCACATTTGCCTCGTACTTGGAAGGTTTTCCGTAGCCGTCGGTGGCGACACCCAAACCCAGGCCCTTTGCGTGCTCCGGCAGAACAAGGATGTTGGCGTCACCACCTTCGACTGGCACGGGATTGACTTGTGACAGCGCTGCAGGTGCTGCGGCTCCAGCAACTGCCGCTGCGAAAGCATTGCGGATGAAGTCGCGTCGGCCACCCCGTGCCTGTGCAACCACGGTCTTGATGCCGTCTTTGCTCAAGAAGTTCTCTGGCGCCTTTAGCACCCTTCCCGAGGTTAATTCGTCATGATTCACACAAACTCCTTCATTCAATCGTCGATCTATCTGGCATCCGAATCCGGTGTGCATGCCTTGGCACCCATGTTCAAATCCGTCCATCCATCTCACCGGCCACTTGGGTGCAGACGGCGCGGCACACCAGCGCCACAGACTCGTCCGCGATCCTGTAGAACACCTGTGCTCCTTGTCGGCGCTTGGCAACCACACCGGCGCGGTACAGCATGTTCAGGTGCTGAGACATGTTCGGCTGGGCAACTTCAATGGTGTTGAGCAGCTGCCCCACGTTCTTTTCGCAGTTGCAGAGCTCGCTGATGATCCGCAACCTGATAGGGGTGGAGAGCAGCCCAAACAGCTCAGCCGCCCTTTCGAACACTTCGTTCTGCTGAGCCTCTGCTGCGTCCACTTTGCATTACGTCCTTATATGGTGACGTGCGAATATATATCCAAAGCGAATTACAGGAACTGGGGTTTACACTTAGATGCCTCAAGACCCTCTGGCTTTGCTCTTTCGCCAAGCGCGCAAGTACTTGGCCCGATCATCTATTTGAATCGATAGTGGTCCCGGTTGAGAACGGCGGCAACCGAAGTGACTTCTTCCGGAAACATGCCCAAATTCAATTCGGTATTGCACTGCTCGACCATTCCGCGCAGAAAGCCGGGTGTATTTATCTTTCCGGTAGGTTTGTAGATGGCACTTCCGTCCCCGCCGACCCGTTTCTGATGACAGGCGGCACACTGGTGCTCGGCGATCAGCCTTTCACCCAGCTTGTAGTCTGAATCTCGAAACAGCGCTGAGCCTTGAGCAGAGGCTTGTGTCGCCAGAAGAACGGAGCCTGTCAGAAAACCCAAAGCGATTCGCCTCATACCCGCCTCCGTGAACAAAATCCGAGACCACAAGGGGACATTGGCCTTGCCAAATTGAATTCGAAGCCCACTGGCCTTGAAAGGTGCCGTCAGTATCGCGATGGTTCACCACCCCCGACAAGCCGGAAAACCCCTATCACCCAAATGGGTTACCCCCCATCACCCTTCACGGTGATAGACGTCCGTGGAACGCTACCCAAGAATGCGTCCACGCAAAGATCGGGATCGCCCGCCTGCGAACTCGTGCGAGCTTTTCGACGACCAACACACAATCGGCTGTTATCAGCCGTCAACATGGAGAACGAAATGGAATTCAGCAAAGAATTTGATGCATCAGGACTGGCGTGTCCGCTACCGATCGTCAAGACGAAAAAGGCCTTGGCCGACATGACATCCGGTCAGGTCCTTCGAGTCATTTCTACCGACCCGGGCTCCGTCTGTGACATGGCAGCCTTTGCAGAGCAGACTGGAAATGCGTTGCTGGAGCAAAGCACTGAAAACAGCAAGTTTGTTTTCTATCTCAAGAAGGCTTGAGCCAATAACCACCATCAAAATCGGGAAAACCCATGGCAACAAAGAAAATGGCGCTTATCGCCACCAAGGGTACGCTGGACATGGCCTATCCGCCATTCATCCTGGCCTCTACCGCTGCCGCACTGGGCTGGGAAGTCCAGATCTTCTTTACCTTTTATGGACTTCAATTGTTGCGTAACAGCCTGGACGACATCAAGATCAGTCCCCTGGCGAATCCCGCCATGCCCATGCCGGTACCGATGCCCGTGTTGGTTCAAATCCTGCCCGGAATGGAGTCCATGGCAACAATGATGATGAAGAACAAGATGAAGTCGAAAGGCGTCGCATCGCTTCAGGAGTTGCGCGACCTCTGTCTTGAGGCGGACGTCAAGTTCGTCGCTTGCCAGATGACCGTGGATCTGTTTGAGTTTCAGACCAGCGAATTTATCAAGGACGTGGAGTATGGCGGTGCCGCCACATTCATGAAGTTCGCTGGCGAATCGGACGTCTGCCTTTTCATCTGATGCTCGGGGGCTGCGCTTGCCGCGCCCTCGCCGTTCCAGTACCCGCGCACGAGGCGGGGTTCATTTCTCATAGCGCGTAGATCCCATCACATTCGGTTGGGTCGTGATGGTCTTCATTGGAAAGCACGAATTGAAAAAAATCATCATTTTGTTCGGCCTGCTTTTCGCTTCACAGCTTAGCTTGGCACTCGCACCCTATCTGCAAGGAACCAAGCTTCCAGACGCCGATTTGTCCGCCCAGATTGCTCTGGTCGAAAAGAACCTCGAAGCAGAAGGCTTTAAAGTCATCGGTCGACACACGCCTAAAGGGCTGCCAGGGCGCGCAGCGCTCGTAGCCACTGACAAGGCAATGATCGAGAGCCTTCGTGCCATTGGAGGCTCAGCCGTTGTTGCTTCGGGTATCCGCGTTGCGGTGCAGGCAGATGGCACGGTGTCGTACATGAATCCCGACTATTGGTATCGGGCGTATCTTCGGGGTCAGTTCAAGACCGCCCAGGCAGCAGTGAAATCCGTGCAACTGCGTCTTCAAAAGGCCTTGGGCGAAGGTCGCGCATTTGGCGGCGACGTGCCCGAGGGAGACCTGCCCACCTATCGCTACATGTTAGGGATGGAGCGATTCGATGCCGCCAATAGTGAACTCGCCAGCCACGGAAGTTTTGAAGAGGCGATCAAGGCCGTGCAGGCCGGTCTTGCGTCAGGCGCAGGAAATACCAGTCGCGTGTACGAAGTCATCATGCCGGAACAGAAGATCGCGGTATTTGGGGTCGCCATGAACGACCCGAGTACCGGCGAAGGATGGTGGGTAAACAAGATTGGGGCAGATCACATGGCTGGTCTGCCTTACGAAATATTTGTCGTTAACAACAAGGTGTACGCCCTGTATGCCCGCTACCGCATCGCGCTTGCCTGGCCCTCTCTGGGTATGGGTCAGTTCATGGGTATCATGAATGCGCCGGAAGCGATTCGAACGACCCTCATCCGCGTGGCGGGCGGGTCAGATCGCAGCAATTAGGAACTTTCTTGGTCGAGGGGCAAGGATGAGCGAACTGAACACACCCGCCGCACTGGTTGTTTGGGGCGGATTTGTGCTGGCCTTCCTGTTTGGGGCTATTGCAAACAAGACCAATTTCTGCACCATGGGCGCGATATCCGATATCGTCAACATGGAGCATTGGGGTCGTATGCGCATGTGGCTGCTGACGATTGCCATCGCCGTGTTGGGTGCCAACCTCCTTTATTACGTAGGGTGGATCGACTTGTCAAAGTCGGTTTATCAACGACCCATCCTACCGTGGTTATCGCTATTGCTCGGTGGGTTTCTTTTTGGAGTCGGCATGACCATTGCGGCCGGGTGCACCAATAAAAACCTGGTGCGCCTGGGTGGCGGTAGCCTGAGATCACTCGTCGTGCTCGTCTTTCTGTCCATCTCCGCCTACATGACGCTCAAGGGGCTGTTCGGGCATTGGCGAGTCAGTTATCTTGACCCTATCGCAATCGATATGGCTCGCTGGAATTTGTCGAGCCAAGGGGTGCCACAAATTGTCTCCAAATTGACGGGGTTGTCTGAAAAATCGGCGCTGCTGACCTGCAGTCTGGTCGTCGGACTGGGGCTGATGGGTTTTGCACTGAAGGATCGTCGCTTTCGTGGGAACCTGCCGCAAATCGCCGGCGGCGCCTCACTCGGATTGCTCATCGTAGCTGCCTGGTACCTCACGGGACATATAGGCCACGGCGAAAACCCAGATACGCTCGAGACGGTGTACTTCGCCACCAATACCCGGACACTGGAATCGATGAGCTTTGTGGCGCCCACCGCATACAGTCTGGAACTGCTGATGCTGTGGTCCGACAAGACCCTGCGTGTGACATTCGGTATCGCAACGGTGGCGGGTGTTGTGCTCGGGTCATTCGCCTATGCCGTCAGCACGCGACAGTTCCGTTGGGAAGGCTTTGCCTCGCTGGAGGATTTGCGAACCCAGTTGGTCGGCGCGGTGCTTATGGGATTCGGCGGCGTGACTGCGATCGGTTGCACGATCGGCCAGGGCCTTTCAGGCATCTCCACCCTGGCTCTGGGATCGTTCATTGCGCTTGCAGGGATCATCAGCGGGGCGGTGGTCACCATGAAGTGGCAACAACGGTAAAGAAAGCGCTCACACGATGCGCCGGATGCATGCGCCGGCACACGCAGTGATCTAGCTTTGAGGCTTGGCCGCGCGGCGCCGGATTTTCCAGGCCAGGACGTGTGAGACGATTGTCCCCCAGGGTAAGTCCAGCAGGCTTGCGTCGTTCGCCAACGCCTTTCGCACCATCACATGAACGTCTGGGGTGGGCTCATTCAGAACCGCCTGCAGGCCGTGAAGGCCCCCGCACTGCAACTGCATTGCTTTTGCATGGGCGACAGGCAAACCCAGAAGTGGCAGCCGAAGTGCAAAGGTGGCACGTTCGCGAAACAGCCTTGCAAGCATCGTGCAATTGATTTGCGCCACTTCAATGGAACAAGCAACGAGTTCACGCTCAGCCAGTGCATGCCGACTGGCAAGCTCGCAATGGGCGCAATTTGAAAGGATGGCCTTCTCAAACACGCAAGGCACCGGGTTCAGTTGCGGCCGACGTGCGTGAAAGGCGAGTTCGTCCACGTCCTTACTCTCAGTCGTCACCCTTGGGACCGGGGGTGCGCACTTGGCACAACAGATCTTCCGCTTGCAACTCATCTTCGGCAAACATGATCTTTATTTTTTCCGTCATATCAGTGGGTTGAGCCGCGCGCAACACCTTGGCTTGTGCCGAGGCCTCCTTGAAGGCCCCGAACTCGGCGACTTTTTCAAACTGCGAGAACGGCTTGATCCTGTAGATGTAGTAAGGCATGACGGTTGAACTCCATTCGGTCCAGTTCTGGCTTTAGATATAGCGTTTGGAAGCCCGCCTGCGCCCAGGCAACGCCTTCTGGATGATCACCCCGCGCACGCCCGAGAAATCCTCCAGCGGCACGTCTTCGAACTCAGGGTTCAGTGGATGCAGTACCCACTCTGCGCCAGACCGCAGGAGTTGCCTGAAGGTCCACTCTTCCTGATTCCACGCTAGAACATATGAGCCCTCCCGTGCCAGACCGTCAGGCTCGATGACGATGATCTCGCCTTCATTGAACTCCGGCGCCATGCTATGCCCCAACACCATCAGGGCGAAGGATTCACCACCGGCACAGTCTGGCAAAGCTGTGTGCGCTTCAGGAGATGACGCGTCGGCATAGGTGTCGCCAACTAACGCCTCCATGTCTTTGGGCATTGGCATATGAAGTGAAGTGATGGCGCTGATTCAAAGCGACTGGGAAAAAATCTGTGCCGCCGCGACCCCTGCTGCACGAAGTTCATCGTGCAGGGTTTTGACAAAGTCTCCCGGCCCACACAGATAAAAATCGCAGTCAATGTCAAACAGATCGGCCCGCATGGCCTGGGCGATTTGCCACGCACCCAGATTTGCATCCGCATGCGAGACCAGTTCATATTCAAACTGGTCCAGGGCTTCAGACCAGGCACGACACTGGTTGCTGCTGAAATGTCCGTCACTGTGCGTGGCGAGCCAGAACAAGGTCAGCGAAGGTGCTGCGTCAAGCGACAGTGCATGCTCGATCAGGCTCTTGATCGGTGCGAACCCCCCGTCACAGGCGGCGAATACAAGGGGGCGGTGCCCATCAGCCAAGACAAACTCGCCCGTGGGGCCCAGCACGCTAACGCCTGCGCCAGACTTGATGTCACCGGCAAACAGATGCCGCGCGAATGCGTCGGACCCATCACGTGCGATAAAAAAAAGCAGGTTTCGATCGTCGCATGGACAGCTCGCCACCGGGTAAGTCGCATGCACGTCGGCCTGGCCTGGCAGGGTCCAGCCCAGCTGAACAGACTGCCCAGCCAGAAAACGCAGCCTGTGCGTGCGCGGTGTTTGCAGGTGCAACAAGCGGGTATCCGGTGCCAGTGTAGAAACGGCGCGCACCTGAGTCAGGATGAGTTGCTCGGGAATGTCCTGCGGCCCGCTCGCCTCGAGCATTTCCAGCGTCAAATCGCTGCTGGCTGCCGTGTGACAGCACATCAGCGTGTAGCCCTGAGCCTTCTCCGTTTCGGAGAGCGGGTAGTCAAAGTGCTGTGTCTTCACGACGTCGCCGGAAATGACGCGCACCTTGCACATGCCGCAACTGCCGTTGCCGCACCCGTAGTTCAGTTTGAGTCCTGCATGCAGGCCCGACTGCAGCAGGTTGGTATGCCCTTCCACCATGAACTCATGCCCGCTGGGGCGCACCGTGACGTGTGATGTCATGACTTTGAGCATATCGTCAAGAACCTCCAGGAAGTCGACTGATTCAGTTGCAAGTGCTTTCGCCAGCCCCTGTGTAACCTGCCGCTCCATCTCCAGCCAGGCAGCGTCATCCGGATCCTGCGCGCCGAACTCCCTGATGCGCCGCTGCAGTTCCAGAACCAGGCCGTGATAGCGCTGCAAATGTTTTCGAACATCCGCCAGCTCCTGGCTCTGGGAAAAAAGCCGCTGAGCCAATACCTCCTGACTGGGCAGCATGCGCTCCCGCACCCGCTTGCCAAAAGCCTCATCACGGATCTGCGCGACCCGCTCCAGCAAACCTGATTCCTCGAGAACCACACCAGGGTACAGGCCCATCAGGTCGTCCGTTGAAACCATGCCGTCACTCAGCATCAGGGCGCCTTCACGCACCTGCTGCTGCAAGACACCTCGGGCGACGCCCACGAGCTGGGCGGCACGCCATACACTCACGAGATGGGACATTGTGGTATTGCTATATTATTTGTAGCTATCAATGCATGAGGATCGAGGGGTATCTTCCTATTTCTCCATCAACCCGATGGAGAGGCCCATGGCTGAACTTGTGCAGGCCCATCGACCCGATCCAGATAGCGGGCCCGGTACAGCAGTCGGGGATGCCGGGGATCGTCAACAAAGGCAGCACGGTCATGCAGCACGTTGTTGCACACCAGCCCCATGCCGGAATCCAGACGCAAGCGAAACACGTGCGGCCCATCACTGTCGAGCAGTCGCGAGAGAAACCCTGTAGCGTCGCTCGTAATCTGGTCATCCTTCCACTGTATGCTGCGAGTGCGGGCGGTGTAGCGCATGTGCAGCGCGCCGCTTTCTGCATCGACCGAAAATACAGGCCCGGTCTGCTCGGGGCGTGCGACTCCGTCGTCGTCCAGCCGCGCGGGAATGGTCATGGCATCAGGCGCCATCAATGCGTTCACCCAGTTCGGATTGGCTTCACGCAGGGCAATGTAGGCCATCTCATGATCCATCAGCGCTGTCCCGCCGCCTTCGGAGGCAGCCCGCACGCAATGCAGGACCATGGCCTTTATGTGGCGTGAGCCCGGATGGTAGTACCCATCGGTATGCCACTTGATGCCTCGATTGGTATAGGGGATGAACGCTGGCCGATCACCGCCCGACGGCGCCACCGCAATCGGTGAGATGCCGTCTTCATCGGCGAGCCAGTTGGCATCGAGCTGGTGCAGGCCCAGCTGCGCGGCCAGCTTGCGCGGTATGCCCTTGTCCTCATTTGTCAGCGGACTTCGGTAGATGGCCATGTTGGCCGTGGCACAGCGTTGCAGCAAAGCCTGGCGCTCGGCATTGGTCAGGGCGCGCGGGTCGGCCACGTCCACCACCAGATCCTGCGCCTGTAACGGATGGCTGGCGCGCTTGGCATCACGCCAGAGCCGGTAAGCGGCGTCATTGTCC
Organism: Candidatus Skiveiella danica; assembly: GCA_016721925.1. GTDB lineage: Bacteria > Pseudomonadota > Gammaproteobacteria > Burkholderiales > Burkholderiaceae_C > Skiveiella > Skiveiella danica. The sequence continues at coordinate 523,436 of JADKHE010000001.1, read as the reverse complement.
AGATCGAACGGAGTGCTCATCATGATGACCAGATCAGTCGCCAGAGATCCCCGCGCGAGCGCGGCGCGGCGCGCGCGGCTCGGTGGACAGTACGCCCTGCATGGCGCGCCGAAGGATGTCCACCGCTTCGGGCACTTCGGTGGCCATCATCTGATCGACCACCCAGCGACGGTCCTTTGCCGGCATGAGCGCTTCAATGCGGTGCCCCAGGTAGCGCGTGAAGGCAAAATCTGGCCCATCCGGCCCGAATCCGAAATCTGCGTAATGCTCGGCGAGCTCGTTGAAAAGATCGATGAACTCGTCATAGTGACTGGGTGCCCCCTCGGGCGGCACACCCAGCAGGCTGTCTTCATTTTCCTGCAGCACCTCGGCCACCCGGCGTACCAGCGCCGTGATGAACTCGGCACGGCCTTCAGGCTCCATGCGCTCGTAGGCCATACGGTCGAGCACCTGCGTCAGGAACACCAGCACCTCGCGCGTGAAAGCAAAATACTGGGGCCCCACCTCGATGTCGAAATCCGCAGAACGCATTTGCTTCAGCGTGTTTTGCGCCACCCGCCAGGCAATAAAGGCCATCGCGCTCGCCATCTGCGCAGGCGTCTTGGCGGTTCCAGTCTGGAACCAGTCGCTCTTGATCCTCAACTTGGCCATGTCAGGCCAGCGCCTTGCCGCTGCGTGCGAGGCATTTAATATCCGCCCTTGCCAAGTGGCTGGGGCAGCGCGGCCACCTTTGGCCCCTGCTTGGCAGGACCGATTGGAAACAGGTCGTAAAGGTACTTGCTGTCCACTTCAGGGCGGATCTCTGCCATGCCCTTGAGCATGGCGCGAAAATTCGGGGTGTGACCGTGTTCACGGTACTGATCGCGCAGGTAGTTGATGACCTCCCAGTGCGCATCGGTCAGCGTGATCTGCTCAGCTGCAGCGATGACGCGCACCGCCTCATCATCGAAAACCGGCTCCAACAGGTAACCCTGCTCATCAGCTTCAAGATCCACGCCATTAACGTTGTACATCATCGCCCGTTCTCCATTTCCGTTGTCAAAAAAACTATGCGCCCACCGCCGCAGCCGACTTGTGAGGCACGAATATCCCGCATCCCATCAGACGGTGGGATCGCAAACCGCGCTCCTGCAAGCGCAGGGACTGCTCCGCAGGCAACGCATGCAGCATCAGGCTGAAAGTGTCCAGCGAGCGTCCATCGACTACCATGGCCTGGTGTTTGCCGCAGACACGCTCACCCCCAATGGCCATTTGTGCCAGTTCGGCAGCCACAGCGGCCATGAACGTGACCTCATCGGCACTGTCCGCAGCCACCCTGTAGGCGTACAGAGTGCTGTGGGGCTGCAGGTCGTGCCGGTGCGGCACCCCCAGGCGCAGGGTTTGCCCCGCTACTTTGAGTTCAAGTCCGGCCAGCGCCACCAGTTCATCCATCCGCCGCGACGCGACGCGAAGCAACAGGCGCGCCCGCCTTGATAGCAAGGCCGGCATAGCGCTGCCCGGCACCAGCTTGACGGGATGGATGCCAGCCACGGGGTCTGAATCCAGCCAAGGCAAGATCGCGCACAAGGCCTGCTGCAAGGCCTGCGCATGCTCGCGCGGCAAGGCCTGTCCTTCTAGGGGGAACACTGCGTCGGTGGTCAAATTGTCGACAACCATCCGCGCCGTCATGCAGGATCCCCCGCTTGAACTGCCGTCGTGGGCTGGGCTCGGGCCCAACGCACCAAGGCCTCGCCCCATTGGAGAGCGGTCTGAGGGTCAATCTCGAACACCGTGAAGCGACTGCCCTCCCGAATGCGCGTACGCAGCAGGCTCATGCCGCCGCCGGCATGGTCGAGTTGCTGCAGTTCGATGACCTGGCGTCCCAAGGGGCTGGTCATCTTTTCGATCGGTGTAATGGTCGTCATTCAGTCTGCCTGCTTCATTGCCACACAACCGTCAGGGCCAGGGTCGCAAAACCCGGCCTGCCTGACAAGCGCGGCTTTCCAAGTCGCTATTTAGCGCAGTCGCGGGGTACGCCGTCTATAACCGGGTCGGGTGGGGTGATATAGCCCCAATGGGTAGCACTCGATACTCAACGAGGGTGATAGCGCAGCTCACCGGCCCAACCGTAATATTCGCTCCAGTGTTGACAGTACACCTGCCGGAAGAAGCGGGCGTCAGCCAGCCCATTCACCGATCGACCCGCCCCGGGTTGCCTTCTGACAGGAGACACTTCATGAGCAAGAAACAGCACGATACCCCGATGCTTGACCAGTTGGAGAGCGGTCCGTGGCCCAGTTTTGTCACTGGCCTGAAGCGGCTGGCGAAGGACAACGACTACATGACCGACCTGATGGGTCAGCTCGAGCACTCCTACAAGACCCGCAAGGGCTACTGGAAGGGTGGCACGGTCGGGGTCTTCGGCTACGGTGGCGGCGTGATCCCGCGCTTCTCCGAGGTGGCCGAGATGTTTCCAGCCTCCAAGGAATTTCACACCCTTCGGGTGCAGCCCCCTGCCGGCATGCACTACAACACCGACGTTCTGCGCAAGATGTGTGACATCTGGGAAAAGCATGGCTCCGGGCTGATTGCCTTCCACGGCCAATCCGGCGACATCATGTTTCAGGGCGCCAGCACCGCCAACGTACAGGGTGCGTTTGACGAACTCAACGAACTGGGCTTTGACCTGGGTGGCGCTGGTCCGGCCGTGCGCACCTCCATGTCCTGCGTCGGCGCGGCGCGTTGCGAGCAATCGTGCTTCGACGAAGCCCGGGCGCACCGCCAGGTCGTCAATACCTTCCTGGACGACATGCACCGTCCGGCACTGCCCTACAAGTTCAAGTTCAAGTTCTCGGGCTGCCCGAACGACTGTATGAACTCGATCCAGCGCGCAGACATGGCGGTGATTGGAACCTGGCGAGACAACATCCGCACCGACGAAAAACTGGCGCGCAAGTGGTTTGTCAAGCATGGCATGACCGAACTGGTGAACGACGTGGTGAGCCGCTGCCCGACCAAGGCCATCATGCTCAAGGAGACCAAGGACGTCTCCACCGGACCGAAGATCAGCAGCGTGGCACTCAACGACACCCAGTCGCTGGAGATTAACAATGCCGACTGTGTCCGATGCATGCACTGCATCAACGTGATGACCGGTGCCCTAGCGACTGGCACAGACAAGGGCGTGACGGTGCTGATGGGTGGCAAGCGCACCCTCAAGATTGGCGACCTGATGGGCACGGTGGTGACGCCATTCATGCCCATGAAGACCGATGAAGACTACGAGGCGCTGGTCGAGCTTGCCCAGAAATCCATTGACTTCTTTGCCGAGAACGCACTGGAGCATGAGCGGACCGGCGAAATGATTGAGCGAATTGGCCTGATCAACTTCCTCGAAGGCATCGGTCTGGAAATTGATCCCAATATGGTTTCCACGCCGCGAACGAACCCCTACGTTCGTACTGACGGCTGGGACGACGAAGTGGCCAAAATCAACGCCCGTAAAGCAGCGGCTTGAATTTCGTTCAAAGTTTCCGACGAAAACAGGAAGACAAACATGGCAACCATGCGCACCCCCATTGAAAGCGGCGTACCAGACAGCAAGCAGTACCTGCATCCGCTGATGCTGAAGAACTATGGCAACTGGAAATACCACGACCGGCCCAGACCAGGCGTTCTGCATCACGTTTCGCACACCGGTGACGAAATCTGGACAGTTCGTGCCGGCACGCAGCGCCAGATGGACCTGTACACCATCCGCAAGTTGTGCGACATCGCTGACACCTACGCCGACGGCCATGTACGCTTCACAATTCGCAGCAACATCGAATACATGGTGTCGGATGCGGGTCGAGTGGCGCCGCTTATCGAGGCACTCACCAGCAACGGTTTTCCCGTGGGCGGAACCGGCAACTCGGTGTCCTCCATCGCGCACACCCAGGGTTGGCTGCATTGCGATATTCCGGGCACCGACGCATCAGGCGCCGTCAAAGCCCTGATGGACGACCTGCACGCCGAGTTCATCAAGGAAGAAATGCCCAACCGGGTGCACCTGTCAACCTCCTGCTGCGAGATCAACTGCGGCGGCCAGGCTGACATCGCCATCGTCATCCAGCACACCAAGCCGCCCAAGATCAACCACGATCTTGTGGCCAACATGTGCGAGCGCCCCACAGTGGTGGCGCGCTGCCCTGTGGCCGCCATCCGCCCGGCCATGGTCAATGGCAAGCCTTCGCTGGAAATCGACGAGACCAAGTGCATGTGCTGTGGCGCCTGCTACCCACCGTGCCCTCCGATGCAGATCAACGACCCAGAGCACAGCAAACTGGCGATCTGGGTCGGCGGAAAGAACTCCAATGCACGCGGCAAGCCCACGTTCATGAAGATGGTCGCCTCGGGTCTGCCCAACAACCCGCCGCGCTGGCCGGAAGTGTCTGCCATGGTCAAGAAGATCCTTTACACCTACAAAGAGGACGCACGTTCGTGGGAGCGGGTGTCTGACTGGATCGAGCGAATCGGCTGGCCACAGTTCTTCGAGAAGTGCGACCTGCCCTTCACCAAGTACCTGATTGACGACTGGCGCGGTTCACGCTCCAGCCTGAACGCCTCGACGCATATCCGGTTTTGATTGATACCAGAATTGACTGCACCATGAAATTCGGTTTACTTGTGAGTGAAGGTCCTTACACGCATCAGGCATCAGACAGCGCGTACCAGTTTGTGGTCGCTGCACTGGCCAAGGGCCATGAAATTCAACGCGTTTTTTTCTATCACGATGGCGTCAACAACGCGACCCGGCTCACCGAACCGCCACAGGACGATCGCCATGTGGTCAACCGCTGGTCAGCCATCGCCGCCGAACACAAGGTGGACCTCGTGGTTTGTGTTGCGGCCGCCCTGCGCCGCGGCATCAAGGAAGAAGTCCTGGCACCGGGGTTTCGCATCTCGGGTCTGGGCCAATTGGTGGACAGCGGCATCAAGGCGGATCGCCTGATCACGTTTGGCGACTAACCGACTAAAGGGAAACACCCGAAATGAGCGAACAACAAGCTGCAACCGGCGGTCCCAAAGTGAAGAAGTTCATGTTTGTGAACCGCAAGGCGCCCTACGGGACGATTTATGCGCTGGAAAGCCTTGAGGTTGTGCTGATTACCGCGACCTTTGACCAGGACGTGAGCCTGGTCTTCATCGACGACGGCGTCTATGAGTTGGTCAAAGGACAGCAGACCAAAGGCATCGGCATCAAGAACTTCTCGCCCAGCTACCGCGCGCTGGACGGCTATGACGTTGAAAAGCTGTATGTGGACCAGGCTTCGCTGGAGCAGCGTGGCCTGACCGAAAAAGACCTGCTGGTTCCCGTGGAAGTCCTGGATGCCCAGCAAATGGGGCAACTCATGGCGCAACAGGATGTGATCCTGAGCTTTTGAAGAAAACGAACTCCCATGTTGCACATCGTCAATAAATCACCCTTCCAGACCACGACCCTGGACACCTGTCTGCGCATGGCGCAGCCCGGTCATGCATTGCTGCTGATCGAGGACGGGATCTACGCCGCCACCGCTGGCAGCGCCGCTGAAGCCCGTGTTCGCCAAGCCTGCACCAGCCTCAAGGTCTATGCGCTCCAGCCTGACATGGACGCCCGCGGAGTGACCGGCAAGCTGATCGACGGCGTGACGCTGGTCGACTATCCTGGCTTCGTCGATCTGACACTGGAATACAGCACCTCGCATTCATGGCTGTGAGGCCATCGCGCCCCGCTACAACTTTTTTATCTGGAGAAAAACATGAGCTTTGAAATCAGCGGCAAGACCTACGAAACAGACGAAGAGGGCTACCTCCTCAACTTGGCCGATTGGACCAAAGAGGCGGCCGAGCATCTTGCTGAAGAGGAAAAAGTGCCGCTTACCGACAACCACTGGGAAGTCATCAATTTCCTGCGTGAATACTACAACGAGTACCAGATCGCGCCCGCGGTCAGGGTGTTGACGAAGGCCATCGGCAAGCAGTTCGGCGAGGAAAAAGGCAACAGCAAATATCTCTACGACTTGTTCCCCTACGGGCCGGCCAAGCAGGCCTGCAAGATCGCCGGCCTGCCCAAGCCAACCGGCTGTATCTGAGTCCGACGCCCCCGCGATTCGTGATGCGCTCCTAGACTGCCGGCCCTGTCCATGACGCTGCTGACGATCTTCTATACGGTGTTGTTCTACTTTGCCACCGGCGTGTTCGTCATTGGCTTGGCAGTGAAGATCCGGAGCTACGCCAAAACCCCGGCGCCGCTGAAGATTGCCACGACCCCGGCGCCGGTAACGACCGGCGGTGTGAGTTTGCGCATGGCACGGGAAGTGGTTTTTTTTGAGAGTCTCTTCAAGTCCAGCAAATGGACCTGGGTGTTTGGCTGGACGTTCCATTTCGCACTTTTGCTGGTGGTTTTGCGCCACCTGAGATATTTCCAGGAGCCGGTCTGGATGCCCATCGTTCTGATCCAGCCGTTTGGCACCTATGCCGGTTTTGCACTGGTTGCGGCGCTCGGTGGCTTGTGGGCAAGACGCTGGCTGGTCGACCGCGTGCGCTACATCTCCACACCTTCGGATCACCTGATGCTGGCGCTGCTGATTGCGATCGGGCTAACCGGCATGGCGATGCGTTTCGTCGCACACACCGACATCGTGGCCGTGAAGGTTTTCGTGCTCGGCCTGATGCGCTTTGACTGGCCGCCGGTGCCCGCCGATCCGGTCCTTCTGATTCATCTGGCACTCGTTGCCGGATTGATGATCGTTTTCCCCATCAGCAAATTGCTCCACGCACCAGGTCTGTTTTTCAGCCCGACCCGCAACCAGGCTGACAACGCCCGCGAGGTTCGTCATGTCTCGGCTTGGGCCGCCGCGCTGGACAAGCGTCCCTGAGCAACCGCACCTATCATGGCCACAGCCGCGTTTGACACCCCCAAGCTCAAGAGCTATCCGGTCATCCCCCTGGTGCAGGTCGGTGCCATGTCGCACCTCAAGCCCTTCGTGGCGAATGCGCCGATTCAGACGGCACTCGGCTTTCCCGGCGAACTGGTGGATGACTGGCAGGACAAGGCCATCGCCAAGATGGGTGAGCTGCTGGGCAAATACCGCTCGCTCCAGGTCTACATGGACGCTTGCGTGCACTGCGGCGCCTGCTCCGACAAATGCCACTACTTCCTAGGCACCGGCGACCCGAAGAACATGCCGGTGGCACGCCAGGATCTGATGCGCAAGGTCTACCGCCGTTACTTCACCTTTGCCGGCAAGCATTTCCCCAGGCTGGTGGGCGCGGTTGACCTGACGCGCGAGGTACTGGACGAGTGGTATAGCTATTTCAACCAGTGCTCCGAATGCCGCCGGTGCTCGGTCTTCTGCCCCTACGGCATCGACACGGCCGAGGTCACCATGGCCGCGCGCGAAATCATGGCCTCCGTCGGAATGGGGCAGAAGTACTCGAACGAAATCATCGGCAAGGTGCACCGTATCGGCAACAACCTGGGCATACCCGGCCCGGCGCTGGAGAACACACTCGAAGGCCTTGAAGAAGACACAAAGGACGACACCGGCCTGGACATCAAGTTCCCGCTCAACGTCAAGGGCGCCGAGGTACTGCTCATTACGCCGTCGGCGGACTTTTTCTCCGAGCCCCACGTCGAAAGCCTGATCGGCTACGCCAAAGTGTTCCACGCCGCCGGCATCAGCTGGACACTGAGTTCGCATGCGTCGGAGGCGGGCAATTTTGGTATGTTCATTGGCAACTATGAGCAGATGCGCAATATCTCGATGCGGGTGCGCGAAGCGGCGTTGGAACTGGGCGTCAAACGTATCGTCGTCGGCGAATGTGGCCATGCCTGGCGTGTGGCCTACAGCTTCTGGAACACACTGATCGGCCCGTTTGACTACCTTGATCCACGCTACCCGGTACCGCAGCACATCTGCGAAGTGACTGATGACCTGATCCAGCGTGGCGCCCTCAGCTTCGACAAAGAAGCCAACGACGACCGGATCATCACATTCCATGACTCCTGCAACGTGGCACGTGCCTCGCGAATGGGCAACATGCCCGGTGGGCAGTTCGTGATTCCCCGCAGGATCATCACCTCGGTCGCCAACCATTTCCATGACATGGCGCCGCAGACTATCCATGAAGGCACCTTTTGCTGTGGCGGTGGGGGCGGCCTGCTGACCGACGACCTGATGGAGCTGCGCGTCAAGGGCGCCTTGCCACGGATGGAAGCGTTGAAGAACGTGGTGGACGACCATGGCGTCAACTTCATGGCCACCATTTGCGCCATCTGCAAGGCCCAGTTCACGAAAGTGCTGCCGTATTACGGCTTCAACATGGGCATGGTCGGCGGTGTGCATCAGCTGGTCAGCAAGGCCATCCGCCTGGGCGACAAGTAGTCCATCCCAGCGCTGCGTATTCAAACATCAGGAGACTCCGTTATGTCCACCCCCATAGAAAGCGTCACCGCAAAGCCCCTCAACTTTCGACGTTACAAAGACGGCGACAACAAGGTGCGCTCATTCCAGAAGGACATCTTTGATGCCGGGCACTCGCACAAGTGTCCGACCTATATTCAAAGCACGCCGCCCTGCCAGGGGAGCTGCCCGGCCGGAGAAGACATTCGAGGCTACCTCAACATCGTTCGCGGAATCGAGAAGCCCCCCACCAGTATGCCTTGGCAGGAGTACGCGTTTCGACGCCTGACCGAAGCCAACCCGTTCCCCTCGGTCATGGGCCGGGTCTGTCCAGCGCCATGCGAATCAGGCTGCAACCGCAACCAGGTGGAAGATTTTGTTGGCATCAACTCGGTCGAACACTTCCTCGGTGACTACGCCATCAAGAACCAGCTAGCTTTCCCAAAGCCGACAGTGCAAACCGGCAAGACGGTCGCCGTGATCGGTGGCGGCCCGGCCGGCCTGTCCACTGCCTACCAGCTCGCGCTCAGGGGCCACGACGTGACCCTTTTTGACGAGCGCGCGGAGCTTGGCGGCATGATGCGATACGGCATCCCGGGCTTTCGCACGCCACGCGACATCCTTGATGCCGAGATCCAGCGCATTCTTGACCTCGGCATCAAGACCCGCCTGAACTGCCGGATCGGAACCGACATCAGCATGATGCAGATCCGCGCTGAATATGATGCCGTTTTCTTGGGGCTGGGCGCGCAAGCCGGTCGGGCACTGCCCGTGGAAGGTGCGGAGGCCCCCAATTGCGTCACCGCAACGTCCTTCCTGAAGGCTTTCAACGACGGTCGCTTGCGTCATGTGGGCAAGCGCGTCGTAGTGGTTGGCGGTGGCGACACGTCCATTGACGTAGCGACCGTGGCCCGCCGTCTGGGTCACATCGACAAGATCCATGAGTCCGATCGCCCGGAGCACGCCATTACCGGTCATGTGGCGCACGATGTTGCCGAGGCTTCAGTCCGCCAGGGTGCGGAAGTCACGTTGACCACCATCTTTGACGTGGACAAGATGCAGGCCACCCGGCACGAAGTGGAACACGCTCTGTCCGAAGGCATCACCATTCGCGGCGGCATGGCACCACTCGCGGTGATCCGTGGCGAAGACGGCCGCGCGATTGCCCTGCGGATCGTCCGATGCGAAGCGAAGATCGTCGGCGGTCGCCTGGACATCAAGACCATCGAAGGCACGGAAGAAGACATCCCGGCCGACCTGATTGTCTCGGCCATTGGCCAGGCGGTCGATTTCACCGGCTTGGACGAGTTCAACAACGGCAAGGGTGCCGTCAACAGCGACAAGAATTATCAGGTGCAGGGGCAACCCGGATTCTTCGTGGGTGGCGACGTGGTGCGGCCACACCTGCTGACCACCGCCATCGGGCACGGCGCGATTGCCGCCGACGGAATAGACCGTTTTCTGCAAAGCGAAGCGCTGGAGAAGCGCCCCAAGATCGACGTGCACACCTTCGACCTGAAGCGCAAGATGATCGAGAAGGGTCTGGCCTTCAGCGAAGTGCACGAGCCGATCCGCGGAACCGACAAGAGCACAGCGGCGATTCACAACTTCGACAACCGCTCGGACCGATACGTGATTTCGCACAAGGAACTGTTCCTGGGCCATTTTCCCTTCGTCCCGCGCAACCGGCGAGGCATCGTGTCACTGACCTCCGAGCAGGCGCTGAACAACTTCGAGGAGCGGCTGCAACCCTTGCTGGAAGCCCAGGCCGTGGCCGAGGCCAAGCGCTGCATGAGTTGCGGACAGTGCTTTGAGTGCGACAACTGTGTGGTCTATTGCCCGCAGGTCGCTGTGTTCAAGGTGCCGAAGTCCAAGTCGACGATCGGACGCTATGTGGATACCGACTACAGCAAGTGCATCGGTTGTCACATCTGCGCGGACGTGTGCCCCACTGGCTACATCCAGATGGGGCTGGGGGACTGACTTCATGCGCCCTTTCGCTGGCTTTTCCTTCAGGTCGGTTTGCCGGGTTTTCGCGTTGGGCCTGTTGTCGGCGACCGCCCTTACCGCCAGCGCCAGCGGTGCGGTGCCCCAGGTCGCAGCGGGACGAGTGCCTCTGCCGATCATCGAGAGCGCCCGTGGCGACAAGTGCGTCCAAGATCCCGCCCTCATGCGACGCAATCATATGGATTTGCTCAAGCACCAGCGCGACGACACCATGCACGGCGGCATTCGAGGCGCAAAGTACAGCCTGAAGGCCTGCATCGGTTGCCATGCCAGCCAGGCGACCGGCAGCGTGGCAGCGGCAAGCACCAACTTCTGTCAGAGTTGCCATGCCTTCGCTGCCGTCAGGATTGACTGCTTTGAGTGCCATTCCAGCAAGCCAGCACCAACAGCCGCCCATCCCCCGTCACCCCAGGAAAAGCCTGCTCAAACCGCCGCTGCGCCGCAGGTGCAAGGGCTGGCGCTGCACCAACAGGTCAAGCCATGACGCAGGACAGCAAGTCCCCCTCCATCCAGCCGCCGAAGTCGACGTCGGGACGCCGCGGTTTCCTCGGTGTCGCCGCAGCCGGTCTTGCGGGCATCATGATCGCTCCCGGCGTGCGCCTGATCGAGATCGCGCAGGCGGCAACTGCGGACACCGCGCCAAGCCGTGGTGCCAGCAGCAAGGTCCGCTGGGGCATGCTGATCGACAGTGGAAAATGTGCCAGTGGCTGCACCGACTGCGTCACCGCCTGCAACACGGAGAATGGTCTTTCGGGGGAAACCCGAGCGACGGACTCCCAGTGGATTCGCAAGATAGAAATCAAGGAGGTTCGCACGGGAAAGACCCAGTCCCTTCCCATGATGTGCCAGCACTGCGCCGAGCCACCTTGTGTGGATGTCTGCCCCACGGGCGCCTCGTTCAAGCGAGCCGACGGCATCGTGCTGGTCGACAAACACATCTGCATTGGCTGCCGGTACTGCGTCATGGCCTGCCCGTACAAGGCACGCTCGTTCGTCCATCAGCCGCTGAGCAACCAGAAGGCCGACGTCCCCCGGGGCATGGGTACAGTAGAAGGCTGTACGCTCTGCGTCCACAAGGTGGACAAAGGCGAGATGCCCGCCTGCGTGAGCGCTTGCTCGGACGCCGGCCACGGCGCAATTCTTTTCGGCGATCTGAACGACCCGAACAGCGAAATTTCCAGACGCCTTGCCAGTTATCCCTCACGCCAGATTCGGGAAGACCTCAATCTGAACACCGGCGTGCGTTACAGCGGCATTTGATGCAGGAAGGCATGACCCATGAAAATTACCCTGCGTGAACTGGACGGCACGAGTCGTGGCTACTACCTGTTGCTGGGAGTGCTGGCGCTGGTCACTGCGATCGGCATGGGGGCAGTCTGGACCATGGAGCACAACGGGCATATCGTTACAGGCATGAACAACCAGATCGTCTGGGGTTTGCCACATGTGTTTGCCGTGTTTCTTGTTGTAGCGGCTTCGGGCGCGCTGAACGTGGCCTCGATGGCCTCTGTTTTCGGCAAGACCGAATACAAGCCGCTGGCGCCTTTGTCCGGACTGCTGGCGATCGCGCTGCTGCTGGGCGGCCTGACCGTGCTGATGCTCGATTTGGGCCGGCCTGACCGCCTGATCGTGGCCATGACGCACTTCAATTTCAAGTCGATCTTTGCCCTGAACATCTTCCTGTACTCCGGATTCATGGGATTTGTGATCGCTTACCTGTGGACCATGATGGAGCGCAGCGCCCAACGTTTTACACCCATGGCGGGTCTTTTCGCCTTTGTCTGGCGCATGGCACTTACCACCGGCACGGGCTCGATTTTCGGCTTCCTGGTCGCGCGGCAGGGGTTTGATTCCGCTTTGTTTGCCCCCCTGTTCATCGCGTTGTCGCTCAGCTATGGCCTGGCTGTCTTCCTGCTGGTACTCATGCTGGCCTTCACCGGAAGCAAGCGCCAATTGGATGCCGGCCTCCTGGCGCGTTTTGCACGGCTGCAGGTCATCTTCGTGGCGGCGGGGCTTTATTTCGTGCTGGTCTTGCACCTGACCAACCTTTATTTCACCAAGCACCATGATTTTGAGCGCTTCATCTTGCTCGAGGGTGGCGTGCACACCGCCCTGTTCTGGCTGGGTCAGGTGGTGCTCGGCGGCATCGTTCCCATGATCCTGCTGATGCACCCGCGCATTGGCGAGTTGCGCGGCCGCATCGTGGCGGCCACCTCGCTGGTTGTAGGCGGCGGATTTGCCCAGATGTGGGTCACCATCGTCGGCGGCCAGGCCTTCCCACTGGTGATCTTCCCCGGCCGGCAGGTGAGCAGCAGTTTCTATGACGGTGTTGTGAACACCTACACGCCCACCCTGCCGGAGTGGCTGCTGGGCTTCAGCGGCATCGCCATTGCGGGCCTGATCGTCATGCTGGCGATGAAATTCTTGGGTTTCCTACCGGGACGTCTGGACGGCGCCGACAAGCACATTACGCAACGCGCCGCAGCTGCGGCCTGAGTTCAGGCCGAGATGTCGGGTTTTCTGGTTTCGGCCGCGCACAAATCCTCGGGAAAGACCACCGTCACGGTCGGCTTGTGCGCTGCGCTTACGGCCCGGGGGAGGGCCGTGCAGCCCTTCAAGAAAGGACCCGACTACATTGACCCGATGTGGCTGAGCGCGGCCAGCCGGCGCGACTGCTTCAACCTTGATCCGTTCCTGATGACGGCCGGGCAGATCACCAACTGCTTCCGGAATCACGCCGCCCAAGCTGACATCTGCATCGTCGAAGGCAACAAAGGCCTGTACGACGGTTTGGCACTGGACGGCAGCAACAGCAACGCCGCTTTGGCAAAGCTGCTGGGCCTGCCGGTCGTGCTAGTGCTCGACGCGCGCGGCATGACGCGCGGCATCGCGCCGCTCATCCTGGGCTACCAGGCATTCGATACAGGTATCCTCATTGCTGGGGTTATCCTGAACCAACTGGGTGGCGCGCGGCACGAATCCAAGCTGCGTGCCGTGATCGAGCACTACACCGACGTGAAGGTGCTGGGTGCGATCGGTCATGACCCCAGGCTCGCCATCGCGGAACGCCACCTGGGGCTGATGCCAAACCACGAACTGGACGATGCCGAGCAGCGCGTGCGCGCCATGGGAGAGATGGTCGCCGCGCAAGTCGATTTGCCACAGGTGTTGAAGCTCGCCGGAAACACTTCTCCCCTGTTGGCGCCAGCGCGCAGTGAGCCACCGGCAGAGGCGAAGGTCGTCAAGCCCGCGATGCAGTCACGGGTACGCATCGGCCTGGCACGCGATCCGGCGTTTGGTTTTTATTACCCTGACGATCTCCTCGCTCTGGAATCAGCGGGTGCCGAGATCATCCCGTTCAACACCTTGCACGACACGTGCCTGCCCGAATTGGACGGTTTGTTCATCGGCGGTGGTTTCCCCGAAATTTTCATGGCGCAACTGCAAGCCAACGCGGCGCTGCGTCAGGGCATCCGTGCAGCCATCGATGCGGGCCTGCCTGTCTATGCCGAGTGTGGCGGCTTGATGTACCTGGCCCGCACCCTGCAGTGGAAGGGACAGGTCTATCAGATGGCTGGCGCACTGCCGGCGGACGTCGTGATGCACGAGCGGCCGGTGGGCCGCGGCTACGTTGAACTTCAAACCACGGCGGATGCGCCGTGGTCCCCCGGTACGGGCATTGACTCGGAGCCGCTGCGCGGGCACGAATTTCACTACTCCAGCCTTGAAAATCTCGCGCCGGACCAGAAATTTGCCTATAGAGTCGTCCGGGGTCATGGTGTGGATGGTGAGCGCGACGGCATCGTTCACAACAACGTGCTCGCCTCCTATGCCCATCTGCGCAGCGGAGCGGGATCGGACTGGGCGGCCCGGTTTGTGACCTTTGTCCGTTCAAGAATTGCTTCTTCGAAACGGCAGACCGTGGCCAACATGCGGACGGTCGAAGTCAATGGCCAGCTCATTGCCACCGACGTCGAGGGCTACCTGAAGAACCTGGACGACTGGTCCGAGGACTTCGCACGCGCAGAGGCGCAAGCGGAAGGCTTGGTGCTGACCGATGAGCATTGGCAGGTCATCCGTTTCCTTCGCGCTTACTACGATGAGCACCGGGTGCAGGCGCAAGTACGCGCGATGATCTGGCACTTTGCCAAGGCCTGGGGGCCGAAGCACGGCAACAATCACTACCTTCATGAACTTTTCCCCATCGGTGGCCCCCAGAAGCAAGGCAACCGCCTGGCAGGACTCTTGAAGACCAAGGGCGAACATTAGAAAATTCCGCGGCAAGACTCACCGATTCAAGGTGAGACCTCACTGCCCTCAACAGTTCAGGAGCATCGTATGTTTACATTGACCACCAGTGCAGCGCAACAGATCCAGCAAGCGGCAGCGAGCAGCGGGGCCCAGGAGATGGCCCTGCGTATCGCAGCAAAGATTGATCCGGACGGCTCGAAGCAATACGGCATGGGCTTCGACGACCCTACCGAAGAGGACATGAAGCTCGACCTGAAGGGAGTCGCGGTCGTGATTGCCGGCGAGTCGCAAGTGCTGCTGGCGGACACCGTGCTGGACTACGTCGAGTTGAACCCGGGCGAATTCAATTTCATCTTCATCAATGCCCGGGATTTCCAGGACGAGGTCGAGCCGGCGCCAAGCGGCGGCTGCGGCAGCGGTGCCTGCGCCACGGGCGGTTGCGCCAGCAAGGGGCGCACCCATTGATGGCCGAAATCAAACCAGCGGCCGGGTCTGCCGGGCGCGTCTATCTGGTCGGGGCCGGCCCAGGTGACCCTGAGTTGTTGACGTTGCGCGCCGTACGGCTGCTACAGCAGGCCGACGTGATTGTCTATGACCATCTGGTTTCCAGCGCTGTTCTGGATTTCGTCACCCCGTCGGCAGAACGGATCTACGCTGGCAAGCGCCGAAACGAACACACCATGCGGCAGGAACAGATCAATGGACTGCTGGTCAAACTGGCCAGTGAAGGCAAGCAGGTGGTGCGCCTCAAAGGCGGCGACCCGTTTATCTTCGGACGCGGTGGCGAGGAATTGCAGGCCTTGGCCGCACAAGGTGTCGCCTTTGAGGTCGTCCCCGGCGTGACGGCGGCATCCGGCGTGTCCAGCTACGCCGGAATTCCCTTGACACACCGCGACTACGCACAGAGCTGCCTGTTTGTGACAGGGCACCTCAAGGACGGCACCGCCGATCTGGACTGGCACAGCCTGGTCAGACCCTGCCAGACCGTGGTCATCTACATGGGCCTGGGAGGACTTCCGGAAATATGCCGTCAGCTGATACAGCATGGCGCTCCACCTACCCTCCCCGTCGCCGTGGTGCAGGATGGCAGCATCTCCACACAGAGAGTCGTGACCGGCACACTTGCCGACATTCCTGAAACGGTTGTGAAGGCAGGCCTGAAGTCGCCGTGCCTCACGATCATCGGCGAGGTCGTCAAGCTGCATGATTCACTGGCGTGGTTCACGCCAGTGACCCATGAAACGACGACCTGATCGGTCCGCTGCAAGAACGGATCAGCTTCGAACTTTGTGCGCCAACGCATCGGCAGCCTTGGTGCCGTCGGGGGAATGCCGGTACTCGTAGGCAAAGACGGCCGCCTCGACCCGTGAGCGCAAGTTGAGCTTGTCCATGATGTGTCGCACATGCAGCTTGACCGTGTTGTGACTGATATCCAGCGCCTGCGCAATGACCTTGTTGCTCTGCCCTCGCGCTACATGGTCCAGTACCTCGCGCTCCCGTTCGGTAAGTGACGCCACAAGGTCCCCCATGACCGACACTTTGGGTCCGGACTGAAGGATCTGCGCCAGCTTCAGGGTCATGGCCGATGCCACAACCATCTCACCACGGGCCGCCCGGCCGATCGCTTCAATCACCTCCTCGGGCTCCATGTCCTTGAGAAGATAGCCGCGAACACCAGCGCGCAACGCAGCTGCCAGGTCATCCTCACTGTCACTCATGGTCAAAATGACAACTGGGGTCTCGCAGCCTTCCGAACGGATCATGCGCAGCACGCTCAATCCGTCCGTCGCCGCCAGGCGCAAGTCCAGAACCATCAGGTCGGGTTGGTGCTCCCGCAGCATCGGAACGACCTGCGCCGGATCTCCGGTGGCCATCACGACGGTCATGTCCCCGCGGTGTTCCAGCAATTCGGTCAGACCACTTCGACATAGCGCATGGTCATCAACCAGCATCACACGCGTGCGTTCCGTCATGCGTGAGCCTCCGGAGGAAAGGATCTCACCGGAACCACCAGTCGCACCCGGGTGCCCCCCCCTTCGTTTCTCTCCATCTCGATGCTGCCGCCAAGCCGTTGGGCGCGGCCCCGCATGATCTCCAGGCCGAGGTGTCTTGAAGGTTCCAACGCAGAGGCCGTGGTGACAATCGTCGAAACGAATGGCTCCGTCATGCCCAACCCATCGTCCTCGATCAGGAACTCAAGCCGCTGGGGCGACTTTTCGATTGCCACAACGGCATGCCTTGCCATCGAGTGCTTCGCGATATTTGCCAATGCTTCCTGAACAATGTGAAACACCTGGACCTCCTGCTCATCCGTCAGGTTCAGATTCTGCGCCGAATTCCGGATCTCCAGAGCGACGCCATTTCGATCTGAGAAGGTCTTCGCCATGCCCTGAAGCGCGTGCAGCAAGCCCAATGGATCCATTCGCGTTCGAAAATACGTCATGACTTCTCGCAAGTTGTCATGGACTTCGCCTACTGCGCTCTTGACGTCGGAAAAATACTTCATCGCCCGTTTGTCGTCGTGTGCCAGCATGGCTTCATTCAAAAGGGGCAGGCGCATCTTTACATAGGCCAATGTCTGTGCGATGGCATCATGGACTTCATTCACCATGTCCTGCCGCTCCCTCATCACCGTCACACGCAAGCGTTCGCGCTCGATCCGCGCGTTATGCAACGTCAGTCCCAGCAGTTGACCAATCAGACGCAACATCCCCTCGGTGGCGGGCGAAAGCTGCGAATCTCTCTCGAAAAACAACGTGTAGACGCCCAAGACATCCGTGCCATGGGGAAGCGAAATGGCCAGGACACGACGGCATTGAAGGCCGAAATAGGCGTCCGAGCCCTTCCGGGCACAAGAGCGCACATCGTCAACCCAACCCAGCACATCATTGCTGACGGCAACGCCGCACATGCCACAGTCACGGTCGACCAGTTGCTCGGAAAGCACCACCGGCGGTGGCAGGCCGACCTGCCCCACCAGCCGCATGGACTGCCCATCGTCGGTCAGAACTCGAACGGCACCGGCCTGGGCTCCCGCCATGGCAATGATGGAAATCAGAAATCGCTCAAGCAAGGTTTGCAGGTCGCCGCCAACGGTCAGGTCCCGCGAAAGATCCGCAACGAGACTGCCGACCTCATTGAGTGCCGTCGGACTTGTGGGGTAAACGTGGGGACCAGTCTGCTTCATCATTGGAGTATTTGCGCTGATGCTAATCCATTGGCCCTTGCTGATTTATCGGAAAAACCCGCAGCAAGTCTGAAAACGCCAGAAATGCCCCAAAAAAACCTCATGGAAAGACGAGTCGTGGCTGAGTTGTAGAGGCTACCCATTTGGGTTACCCCGGATTACCCGTGGCGGCTATAGACGCAGCGACGTACCCTTGTCTCTAATAGGGTCACTTTGCAATAACCGCCCTGACTGACCGGTCAACGGCTTTTTTCAACTCTGTTGTTGAACCGTCAGCGATAAAAGCGTCTCCTGCATGTCTGCCACACCGCTCCATGATCCAACCGCCGCGCCACTGAGCGACGCCAAAGTCGAGATCCGCAACACCACTTGCTACATGTGCGCCTGCCGGTGCGGCATACGTGTGCATTTGCGGAACGGCGAAGTGCGCTACATAGAGGGAAACCCGGATCACCCCCTGAATCAAGGTGTGATCTGCGCGAAGGGTTCCTCCGGCATCATGAAGCAGTATTCGCCGGCACGACTGACCAAACCCCTGCTGCGCAAGGCGGGGAGCGATCGCGGAGAAGGACAGTTCGAAGAAATCGAATGGCAAGCGGCCTATTCGATGCTGGAGGATCGCCTGCGAAAAATCCGCTCGACCGATCCGAAGAAGTTCGCCCTTTTTACCGGACGCGACCAGATGCAGGCGCTGACCGGGCTTTTCGCCCGCCAGTTTGGCACTCCCAACTATGCCGCACATGGGGGATTTTGCTCGGTCAACATGGCCGCCGGCATGATCTACACGATTGGCGGCTCATTCTGGGAGTTCGGGGGGCCGGATCTGGACCGGGCCAAACTGTTTGTGATGATCGGCACCGCAGAAGATCACCATTCCAATCCGATGAAGGCGGCACTGTCCCGGTTCAAGCGCGGCGGCGGGCGTTTTGTGTCCGTCAATCCGGTTCGGACCGGCTACTCGGCTATCGCCGATGAATGGATTCCAATCAAACCAGGCACCGACGGTGCCCTCCTGCTCTCTCTGATTCATGAACTGATCAGGCTGGGGTTGTACGACCGGGAATTCCTTGCCCGATATACCAACGCGGGGCAACTCGTCAACCAGGATGCGGCCAGCGATGATTTCGGCATGATGCTGCGCAAATCCGACGGCGACATTGTGAATCCGTTGCGCCCGGCAAACTTCTACTGGTGGGACCGCCTGACCGAGCAGGCTGTCTCCGACCACGCCGAAGGGGCCGATCCGGCCTTGCTGGGTCACTTCAAGTTGCCCGATGGCACCGCAGCGGTACCGGCCTTCCAACTGCTCGAAGAGCGGGTGAAGGCCTACACCCCGGAATGGGCCGAAGGTATCACCGGCATCCCGGCCGCCACCATCCGCCGCCTGGCCCACGAGATGGGCATCACCGCCCGTGACCAGAAGATCGAGTTGCCGATCGCCTGGACAGATAGCTGGGGCCAGCGCCATGCTTCGGTCAAAGGCAATCCGGTGGCGTTCCATGCGATGCGGGGGCTGGCCGCTCATTCGAACGGTTTCCAGACCATTCGTTCACTGGCGATCCTGATGTCACTGCTGGGCACCATCGACCGACCCGGCGGATTTCGGCACAAGGCGCCCTACCCACGCGCCGTACCGCCGAACGCCCGTCCGCCCAAGGGTCCCCAGGCCGTCAAGCCGGACACACCGCTGGACGGTGCACCGCTGGGTTGGCCCGAAAGTCCGGATGACTTGTTTGTGGACGATCAGGGCCAGCCGGTGCGTATCGACAAGGGATTTTCGTGGGAGCATCCCCTGTCCGCCCA
The DNA here is from genome assembly GCA_016721925.1 of Candidatus Skiveiella danica. GTDB lineage: Bacteria > Pseudomonadota > Gammaproteobacteria > Burkholderiales > Burkholderiaceae_C > Skiveiella > Skiveiella danica. Next base: position 503,780 of record JADKHE010000001.1, on the reverse strand, counting down.
TGGCTTGATGCACAACGTCATCACCAACGCTTGGCGCGGTGATCCCTATCGCATTGACACCTTGCTGATATTCATGGCGAACATGGCGTGGAATTCCACCATGAACACCTCGGAAGTTCGCAAGATGCTCAATGACAAACACACTGAGGGCGAACAGGTTGGTGAGTACAAGATTCCTTTCCTGGTCGTCTGCGATGCCTTCCAGTCGGAGATGACGGCATTCGCCGATCTGATCCTGCCGGACACGACGTATCTTGAACGCCATGACTGCATGTCCATGCTGGATCGGCCGATTTCCGAATTCGACGGCCCTGTTGACGCAGTGCGGATTCCCGTCCTGCCACCGAAAGGTGAATGCAAGCCCTTTCAGGAGGTCCTGGTCGAATTGGCTGGCCGCCTCAAGCTGCCCGCCTTCACGCAACCGGATGGGTCGCGCAAGTTCAAGGGCTATACCGACTTCATCGTCAACTACGAAACCGCCCCGGGATCCGGTATTGGTTTTCTGGCCGGCTGGCGCGGCAAGGGTGGCGAGAAATCGATGCGAGGGGAACCCAACCCCAGGCAATGGGAGATGTACGAAAAGAACAACTGCGTCTTTCATCATGAGATGCCGGTGGAATACCAGTACATGCGCAACTGGAACCGTGGTTACATGGAGTGGGCCCAGAAAATGGGTATCCGGCGCGACAAAGACCCGATCGTGATCCACATCTACTCGGAATTCCTACAGGGTTTCCGGCTGGCGGCGCAAGGCAAGCGTGCCGGAAAACAGCCGCCGGACACCCTGCGCAAGCGGGTGGAGACCTATTTTGATCCCCTGCCTTTTCATTACGTCCCGCTGGAAGAGCAAGGCACCGACACCGCCCGGTACCCTCTCAATGCCATTACGCAGCGACCAATGGCGATGTATCACTCCTGGGATTCACAAAACGCCTGGCTGCGACAGATTCACACCCACAACTATCTTTTCGTCAACCCGAAGACGGCTGGCGCCGAAGGCATTGCCGACGGCGGCTGGATGTGGGTGGAATCCCAATGGGGCAAGGTGCGATGCATGTGCCGATACTCGGAAGCCGTGGAGCCCGGCACGGTCTGGACTTGGAACGCGATCGGCAAGTCAGCTGGCGCCTGGAACCTGACGCCCGACGCCAACGAGTCACGGCGCGGCTTTTTGCTGAACCATCTGATCTCTGAAGAACTGCCAGCGTCTGCCGCCGGCGCGTCGCTTTCCAACTCGGACCCCATTACCGGACAGGCCGCCTGGTATGACGTCAGGGTACGCATCTACAAGGCCGCAGCGGACGAACCCGCACAGAGCTGGCCGCAGTTCAAGCCTGTGCCCTTGCTACCCGGCGTGCAGCCGGCGCCAGCACGCTGGCAGGCCTGGTTTGCGGGGCGAGGAGTTCGCAAATGACCCAGCTTGCCTTGGTCATCGACCTGAACGTATGTGTCGGCTGCCACGCCTGCGTGACCAGCTGCAAGCAGTGGAACACTTCGGGAACTGCGGGTGCGCTGGTCGACTTGAATCCTTACGGCGCGGATCCGAATGGCACTTTCTTCAACCGGGTGCAGACGTTTGAAGTCGGCGAATTCCCCAACACCCAGACGGTTCACTTCCCGAAGTCGTGCCTGCATTGCGAGGACCCGCCGTGCGTTCCGGTCTGCCCAACAGGTGCCAGCTACAAACGTGCCGAAGACGGCATCGTTCTGGTGGACTACGACAAGTGCATTGGCTGCAAGTACTGCACCTGGGCCTGTCCCTACGGCGCGCGCGAATTCGATGAGCAACGCAAGGTCATGACGAAATGCACCTTGTGCGTGGATCGGGTCACCGACAGAACCCTGCCAGAAAGGGAGCGCAAACCGGCCTGCGTGCTGGCCTGTCCGGCCAACGCAAGGCTCTTCGGGGACGTACATGACCCGGAATCTGTCGTATCGATAGCCATCGCAGAACGCGGCGGCTATCAGCTGATGCCGGAATGGGGCACGCGACCCGCCAACCATTACCTGCCGCGGCGCAAGACTGAAATCCGCATTCACCCCGAAGACCTCGAGCGGGTGGACAACCCGCTGAAAATCGACGGAAAACAGCCCGAGGCGGGCTACCGCAGCCCTGGCCGGGAAGACTTCGCCACATAGGACAGCGGCATGAATCCCCCTTTCTCAGCAATATTCCTCACCACGCTCATTGGTGCCGGCCAGGGTCTGTTCCTGGTGCTCTTCGGAACGGAACTTTGGCTTGGCGCCAGCGCGATGGCTTCACGGGCGCATACATTTCTTGGCATCGGAAGCGTCGTTTCACTGGCATTGACGGCTGGCGGGCTGATCGCATCACTCTTTCATTTGGGTCAACCGCAAAGGGCCTGGCGTGGCATGACCATGTGGCGCACTTCCTGGCTTGCGCGCGAAGGCATCGCCCTTCCCCTGTTCATGGCCGGCGTTTTCTTCTATGGCCTCGCGCATCTGATGGAGGCCGAAGCCACCCGGCTCATCGGTTCGGTGACCGCCCTGCTCTGCCTGACTCTGTATGTGTGCACCGGCATGATCTACGTGTGCATTCGTTTTCTCCAGGAATGGGCCAGTCCTCTGACTCTGGTGAACTACCTGTTGCTGGGATGTGCTTCCGGTGCCACGCTGGCCACGGTACTGGCAGCCATTCAGGCGCCTGGCCTGGTAATTCCCTATGCGCAGCTCGCCGCCTTGATCACCTTGCTCGGATTCGTCACGCGCGGTGCCTCGCTGGTTCGGAATGCCCGGCTCAAACCCAAGTCGACGCTGCAAAGTGCCATTGGGATCAAACACCCACGGATTGTCCAAAAAGCCCAGGGGTTCATGGGTGGATCGTTCAACACCCGCGAGTTCTTTCATGGCCGGACTGTGGCGATGCTCCGTTCCGTCAAGTGGGCATTCCTGCTGCTGGTCTTTCCAGTGCCGCTTTTGTGCCTGGCCATGGGTGTCGCCCAGGGATCGACCAGTCTGTTGTTGGCCGCTTTCACCATTCAGTACGTCGGCCTCATCGCCGAACGCTGGTTCTTCTTCGCGCAGGCAAACCACCCGCAAAATCTTTATTACCAGACCATTTCGTAATGAGCGCTTCCTTGAAACTGTTCCTGCCCTGCATCACCCTCGTGGCGGCCCTGAATGCCATCGCCCAAGACGCCCCGTGGCTGACCGATGCACGCAAGGTCGCCACCAGTGTTCCTCCCCGACTGCTGCAGGTGCTCAACGAGGAAATCGCAAAGGGCGGGCCCGAATCCGCGATCGTCGCGTGCTCCGAAAAAGCCCCCCAGATGGCCAAGGCCGCGTCCGAACAGAGTGGCTGGATGGTCCGGCGCGTCAGCCTGCGCAACCGCAATCCGAAGGCCGCGCCCGACGCCTGGGAGCGCGCGGCGCTCGAAGAGTTCGACCGCCGTGCCGCGGCCGGGGAGAATCCAGCGACACTGGAGGCATTTGCCATCGTTGAGAAAAGCGATGGCAAGGAAGCCCGCTACATGAAAGCCCTGCCGGTCCAGCAGGTCTGTCTGGCCTGCCACGGCCCCGCCGACAAGCTCACACCCGAGGTCTCGGCGAAGCTTCGTGCCCTGTACCCGGAAGACAAAGGTGTCGGCTACAACATCGGTCAGATCCGTGGCGCCATGACAATCCGCAAGGCGATGTAAGCCTGCCACTGCCCGATCACCACGGACGATGTTCGCCCCACCCCGACCACCACTGGATGTCCAGGTCCCGCTTTGGGCCTGGCGTCGCCTGGGATTGTTGCTGCTCCTGATGTTTGCACTACCGGCATTCGCCGCCGACAGTGTGGTGCCAGCGAGCACCATGCCCTGGTGGTTCTGGCCACTGGCGTTGTTTGCCACCTGCTTCCTGATCGGCATCGTGGCAGTGCCTGCGGGCATTGGCGGCGGCACGCTCTTTGTCCCCATCATCGGCGGCTTTTTCCCTTTTCACCTGGACTTTGTCCGTGGTGCCGGGCTGATGGTGGCGCTGGCCAGCGCCCTGGCAGCCGGGCCGATGCTTCTCCGAGGGGGTCTCTCCAGTCTGCGCCTGGCGCTGCCTCTGGCCTTGTTGGCCAGCATCAGTTCCATCGGCGGGGCCCTGCTCGGCCTGGCTCTCCCGGCCTCTGTCATCCAGACCGCATTGGGGTTGATTGTGCTGGGCATTGTCACGTTGATGCTCGTATCGAAAAAGTCGGAATTCCCGGTGGTCAGCCAACCCGATCGCCTTTCATCGGCGCTCGGCATCCATGGTGTCTTTGTCGACGGTGCTTCCGGGCGCTCGATCGACTGGCAGGTACACCGCACCCCGGTGGGCCTGCTGCTGTTTCTGGCAATTGGCGTCATGGCGGGCATGTTTGGCATCGGTGCGGGTTGGGCCAACGTGCCGGCCTTGAACCTGCTGATGGGGGCGCCGCTCAAGGTTTCCGCTGGCACGTCCGGCCTGGTGCTCTCACTGGTCGATTCCTCGGCGGCATGGGTCTACCTGAACCGAGGCGCCGTTTTGCCTATGGTGGCCGTCCCGTCGGTCGTGGGCATGATGGTGGGCGCACGCATTGGTGCGCGCCTGTTGCATGTGCTCAAGGGTTCCGTGATTCGCAAGATGGTGATCGCCCTGCTGCTTTTTGCTGGCATTCGCGCCCTTCTCAAGGGCCTTGGGCTTTGGGTGTGAGAGCGGACCTCCAATGACCCAGTTGCCATCCTCTCATTCTCAGGACCAGAAGGCGGACGCATTGCGCTACGCCCTTCTGTTGGACTGGGGAACGCGCATCGGACTGATTTCACTGGTGATCAGCTTTGCCGCTTACATGTTCGGCTTATTGGTGCCGCATGTGCCTCTGGATCAACTGCCCATGGTCTGGAACCAGCCGGCCAAGACTTTCCTGCAGCAGACCGGAACCCCCACCGGTTGGGGCTGGGTACGCCTGGCGCACAAAGGTGATCTGTCGAACCTGATCGGCATTGCCCTGCTGGCAGGTTGTTCAATTCCCCCGCTGCTGGGCTTGATCCCGCTTTACCTGAAACGGCGCGACTTTCTCTATGCGGGGATATGCGGTCTGATCACGATTGTCCTGGTGCTGGCAGCATCCGGCCTGCTGACCGGGGGGCATTGACCATGGCGCATCTGTTCAACAGGTTGCTGCTGGCCACCGAACACAGCGAATTCGACGCCGGGTCCGAAGCCATGGCCTTCGCCCTGGCCCAGCGCTGCCAGTTGCCACTGGCCACGGTGGTTCCACTGGTGAGCAATCCGGAATATGAAGCCCTGGCGCCCCAGATTGCTGCGAAGGCCGAACTGGATGCCTCCGTCAAACTCACCGAACTGAGAGAACGTGCGGGGGCCGTCGGCGTGGCCATCGACTTGCGACTTCGCCGGGGTGAAGAGCCGTACCAGGAAATCGTACAGGAGGCGCGGCAGTTGTGCAGCGACCTGATCATCATCCGTCGACGCGGCAAGCGTGGCTTCCTGGCCAACCTGCTGGTCGGTGAAATGGTGAGCAAGGTTGTGGCACACGCACCCTGCCATGTATTGGTCGTACCCCGGGAAGCCCGCATGTGGACGCAGCGCGTGCTGGCCGCAGCGGAACCGACACCCCAAGGTCGAGACGTCATATTGACGGCCGCTGCGGCCGCTGCGGAATGTGGCCTGCCTTTGCAGGTGGTCAGCGTGGTGCACTCGGATGGCGAACGTCCGCGCGCCGAATCCTTTGTCGCCGAGATGCTGGCCCAAGTCGCGCAACGCGGTGTCGCCGCGAAGGGCGAGGTCCGCGTTGGCATTGCGTTCAAGGAGCTACTGGCAGCCCGGGAGGCCAGCAGTGCGGACCTCATCGTGATGGCGAGCCGCACCGACCGGGGAATCGGCCGTGCGCTGGTGGGGGGCGTGGCCCAGAAGGTCATGGGGCTTTCCGAGCAGCCGGTGCTGGTACTGAATCTTCAAACTCCAAGGGACCGGAATCCATGAGTGACGCACTGAACTATCTCATCAAGACACGGCCTGAAACCGTCAGCCATTACTTTGCCTTCCTCAAGGAGACGGGCAAACATCTGGACCCCAAGACGCGAAACCTGATCTCGGTCATCACGAAGGTCTATTCCCAGACGGACCGCGGCTTTCGCCAGTACCTGGGCCGTGCCCTGCGAGAAGGCTGCACCCCCATGGAAGTTCTGGACGCGCTGCTGATGGCGTTCCCGGCGCTGGGGCTGGCCAAGATCACCTGGGCTGTCGACATCATTCTGGACATGGACATTCCCGGCTTTGCACCTGACGTCATCACGCAGAGCGCACCGGAACCAGCGCGATGGCGCGATGTGATGGCCAGCAAGGATGCTTCGGACGGCGAGGTCACCCGCACCGAGTGCGAAGGCCGCGGCCTTTTCATTTATCGCAACAAGCGGATTTTTGAGGTCTTTGACAGCCGCTGCCCGCACCAGAGCACGGACATCCCTGAACTGGCCCTGAATGGGGAAACCTTGATTTGCCCCAAACACCAATGGGAATTCAATGCCCATACTGGGGCCTGTATCAAGAAAGGCAATAGCCCGCTCAAGCGCATCGAATCCAAAGTTGTCAAAGGACGTCTGCTGGCTTTCTGGTAAGTGCCTTGATCACTTTCACCCCGCCCCGGCACCGACCCCCTTTTTCCACCGATCACCCCCCTGTGAAAACCCCGTGCATTCCCTGCCATAACTATCGGAGATCATCATGAAAGTATCCCGGAAACTCTTTGTCCTGACGCCTTTGTGCGCACTAATGGCCGCCGGTTCGGCATATGCCACCGATGGCTATTTCCCGATCGGCTACGGCATGAAAGCCAAGGGCATGGGCGGCACGTCCCTGACACAGACCAACAACGCCTTCGCCGGCGCCAACAACCCGGCCATCGCCGCGTTCGCAGGCAATCGGGTTGACGCTGGCCTTGATGTCTTCATGCCCGATCGCGGCATGTCCCGCACGGGCAGCATGTACGGACTTGACGCGAGCGTCGACAGCGGTCATGGCACCTTCTGGGTTCCGGAATTCGGGTACAACGCCGTGATCAACGACAAGATCGGCGCGGGCATCACGGTTTACGGCAACGGCGGCATGAACACCGACTACCCTGGCGGCCAGATCAATTGTGGACAAGGCCCTGCCAACGTGCTGTGCGGATCCGGCAATCTCGGCATCAATATGTCCCAGTTGATCTTTGCTCCGACCATTGCTTACAAGCTGAATCCGGACAATGCCATCGGCCTTTCGTTGCTGTTCGTGTACCAGCAGTTCGGAGCCACCGGACTGCAGGCGTTCAGCCAGGCGTCGCTGGCGCCCAACAACCTAACCAACAACAACACCGACAGCAGCACGGGCTTGGGTGTGCGGCTGGGTTACCTCGGAAAGGTCACCGACAAGATCTCCTTGGGCGCCTCCTATTCGCCCAAGGTTTCCATGAGCAAGTTCGACAAGTACTCCGGACTGTTTGCCGAGAGCGGCAAGTTCGACATTCCCGAGAACTACGCGCTGGGCGCCAGCATCAAGGCTACACCCGACCTGTTGATCGCCGTTGACTATCAGCGAATCAACTACGCCGGCGTCCCCTCCGTGGGCAATCCCAGCTCCAACATCGGCGGCTGCATGATGGGCAACTATGCCAATTGCCTTGGCGGCTCCAGTGGCCCTGGCTTCGGCTGGAAGAACGTCAATGTGTGGAAGGTTGGCGCCGAATGGCAGGCCACGCCGCAATGGACGCTGCGCGCGGGGGTCAATGTCGGAACCAATCCGGTTCCGTCGGCGGACGTAACCTTCAACATCGTTGCCCCAGGAGTGACCACATCGCACTTCACGCTGGGCGGCACCTATGCGTTCTCTCCGAAATCGGAACTGACCTTCGCCTATATGTATGCGCCCAAGCAGTCCGTGAGTGGCAGTTCCATGTTCAACGCGATGATGGGGCCGGGCGCCGGCGGCACGGAGACCATCTCCATGTCCCAGAACTCGATCGGCGTCCAGTACGCCTGGCGCTGGTAATTCGGTCTCCTGCCCGGAATGGCGATCCGGGCCAACCGATACCCAGGCTGCCGGGATGACCTTGCAGCCCTGTGATGGCGGGCCCGTCCACGACGCGCCCGCCACTTGAAGGACCATCTTCCCGGGACGGATGCTGGTGCGTCTGCGTCCTGACACTGAAACGAGGAAAGCGACATGCAAGCCAATCTGATCTCGGTCATCAACGTCGCGGCCATTGCCGTGATGCTGGTGTGCCTGTACATGGTGTTCACCCTGCGCAGCAAGATTCCTGGCGGCGTGGTGGGCAAACAGTGGCGCCTCCTGACCGTCTTGGTCACGCTGTTCACCGTGGGCTACTTCGTGACGCCCTTTTTCACGATGTTGCCAGCCAATATCATCAACCTGATCGTGGCGCTGATCTTCTTCTTTGGCGCCATCTACGTGTTGATCACCGTGCGCCTGATCTTTCGCATCATCGAAGAACTCACCAGCTGACGCCTCATGAACGGTGCTGTCATCTACGCCAAGACACGCAAAGGCCTCGAAGAGCTGACGCACCGCACGGCCGCAGTGCCACAGAAGGTGCGGTCCATCCTGATTCTCGTTGACGGAAAGACACGTTGCTCCGAGTTGCTGCAGAAGTGTTCGTTCATTTCCGAATGCAAGGAGCACCTGGAGTGGCTGGAGCGCAATGGTCTGATCGAAGCCGTCGGAACGACGAATGCGCCCGGCGCCATAGCGTCCGATGCACCACCCATTCCTTCGCAAGCCCCGGTCACCATCTCACCGAAGAAAGCGCTGATCCAACTCGCGCAGGAACTGCTCGGCGCCCATTCAGGTGCCGTGGTGCAACGCCTTCAGGATTCGGGCGATGAGCACGACGCGCTGGTTCAGACGTTGGAGCGCTGCCACAAGCTGATCCGGCTTTCCATCGATGAGAAGAAAGCCGAGCAGTTCCGCCAGCGGGGTTCCGCCTTGCTGGCGCAGGACTGACCCTTGCGACAGGACGGCCTGACGGACCTCAGTTGTAAAGCCTGGCCATCGCTTCCAGCGGTACCGGCTTGATCTTTGAGGCGTGCCCCGCACAGCCAAACGCCTCAAACCGTGTCTTGACGATGGCGCGGGCCGCATTCTTCGCCGCCGTCAGCGCCTTGCGTGGATCAAACTCGCTGGGCTGTTGCGCAAACACCTGGCGCATGGCGCCGGTCATGGCCAGCCGGATGTCGGTATCGATGTTGATCTTGCGCACGCCACTCTGGATGCCGCGCTGGATCTCCTCCACGGGAACGCCATAGGTCTCCTTGATGTCACCACCAAACTGCCGAATGATCGCCAGCCATTCCTGCGGCACGCTGCTCGATCCGTGCATCACGAGATGGGTGCTGGGGATCTGCGCATGGATGGCCGCAATGCGGTCGATGGCCAGGATGTCGCCGGTGGGCTTGCGCGTGAACTTGTAGGCGCCGTGGCTGGTGCCGATGGCAATCGCCAGGGCGTCAACACCGGTCTTCGCCACAAAGTCCTTCGCCTGTACCGGGTCGGTCAGCATCTGGTCGTGGCTGAGCTTGCCTTCGGCACCGATGCCGTCTTCTTCACCCGCGTCGCCGGTTTCCAATGAGCCCAGGCAGCCCAGTTCGCCTTCGACCGAAACGCCGACCGCATGCGACATTTCGCAAACCCGGCGCGTGATGTCCACGTTGTACTCGTAGCTGGCAGGCGTCTTGCCGTCGGTCATCAGCGAGCCGTCCATCATCACGCTGGTGAAGCCCGAGCGGATCGACTGCTGGCACACCGCGGCGGAGGTTCCATGGTCCTGGTGCACCACAACGGGAATGTCGGGATGGCTCTCGACCGCCGCCAGCATCATGTGGCGCAGGTAGGCTTCACCGGCGTATTTGCGGGCGCCGGCCGAGGCCTGAAGGATCACCGGACTGTCGGTTTCCTGCGCCGCTTCCATGATGGCGAGAATCTGCTCCAGGTTGTTGACATTGAACGCTGGCACGCCGTAGCCGTGCTCGGCTGCGTGGTCCAGCACTTGGCGAAGGGAAATCAGGGCCATGAGGTGTCTCCAGAGGAAAAGAAAAGGAAAATATGAATCAAATTGGCATCATCCCAGCGTCAAATGGTCGTATACAGCTACAAAAACCGAAGTCGCCGGATCGTGGGAGCCGCCCTGCGCAAGAGCCTCAGCCCGCCGCGCGCTTCGTGAGAATCTCCAGCGCCGGCAGCGTCTTGCCCTCCAGCACCTCCAGGAAGGCCCCGCCGCCGGTGGAGATGTAGCCCACGTCCTTCTCGATGCCGTACTTGGCGATCGCCGCCAGCGTGTCGCCGCCGCCAGCAATGCTGAAGGCGTCGGATTGGGCAATCGCCTGCGCAATGACCTTGGTGCCGTTCTCGAACGCGGCGAACTCGAACACGCCCACCGGGCCGTTCCAGACAATGGTGCCGGCCTTCATCAGCTGGGCGGCGAGCCGTTTGGCGGTCTCGGGCCCGATGTCCAGGATCAGGTCGTCGTCGGCCACGTCGGTGGCGGCCTTGATTTCGGCTTTCGCGTCGGCCTTGAATTCCTTGGCGGTGACGACGTCGGTCGGGATCGGCACGTCGGCGCCGCGCGCCTTCATGGCCTCGATCACGGCCTTGGCTTCACCCACCAGATCGGCCTCGGCCAGGCTCTTGCCGATCTTCAGGCCGGCGGCCAGCATGAAGGTGTTGGCGATGCCGCCGCCGACGATGAGCTGGTCCACATTGGCCGACAGGCTCTTGAGGATGGTGAGCTTGGTGGAGACCTTGGAGCCGGCGACGATGGCCACCAGCGGGCGCTTCGGGTGCGCCAGGGCTTTGGTGATGGCGTCGATCTCGGTGGCCAAGAGCGGGCCGGCGCAGGCAATCGGGGCGAACTGGGCGATGCCGTAGGTGGTGCCTTCGGCGCGGTGCGCGGTGCCGAAGGCGTCGTTGACAAAGATGTCGCACAGGGCGGCCATCTTCTTCGCCAGGTCTTCGTTGTTCTTTTTCTCGCCCTTGTTGACGCGGCAGTTCTCCAGCAGCACGAGCTGGCCGGGGGCGACGGTGACGCCATCGACCCAGTTGGCGATCACGGGAACTTCACGGCCCAGCAACTCCCCTAGCCGTTTGGCTACGGGGGCCAGGGAGTCTTCGGGCTTGAAGTCGCCCTCGGTGGGACGGCCCAGGTGGCTGGTGACCATGACGGCGGCGCCGGCGTCCAGCGCCATCTGGATGCAGGGCACGCTGGCGCGGATGCGGGTGTCTTCGGTGATGGCGCCACTGTCGTCCTGCGGGACGTTGAGGTCGGCGCGGATGAAAACGCGTTTGCCGGCCGCAAATCCGCTGGCCACCACGTCGGAGAAACGGAGGACTTTCATGACGGAGGACCTTACGCCGTTCAGCGTGCGCCGGTGGTGGCGACCACGCGCACCATCTCCAGGCACTTGTTGGAGTAGCCCCACTCGTTGTCGTACCAGGCCACGATCTTCACGAAGGTGCCGTCCAGCGCAATGCTGGCGTCGGCGTCGAACACGCTGGTGCAGGTCTCGCCACGGAAGTCGGTGGCCACCACCTTGTCTTCGGTGTAACCCAGCACGCCCTTGAGCGCGCCTTCGCTCTGGGCCTTCATCTCCGCGCAGATGTCCTTGAGCGTCGCTTCGCTGTTCAGTTCGCAGGTCAGGTCGACCACGGACACATCGCTGGTCGGCACGCGGAAAGACATGCCGGTGAGCTTCTTGTTCAGCGACGGAATGACCACGCCCACCGCCTTGGCAGCACCCGTGCTGGAAGGAATGATGTTCTCCAGGATGCCGCGGCCGCCGCGCCAGTCCTTGTTGGACGGGCCGTCCACCGTCTTTTGCGTGGCGGTGGCGGCGTGCACCGTGGTCATCAGGCCGCGCTTGATGCCCCACTTGTCGTGCAGCACTTTGGCCACGGGGGCCAGGCAGTTGGTGGTGCACGAGGCGTTGGAGATGATGGCCTGGCCGGCATAGGTGTTGTCGTTCACGCCATAGACGAACATGGGGGTGTCGTCCTTGGAAGGCGCCGAGAAGATCACTTTCTTCGCACCGGCGGCCAGGTGCTTTTCACCACCGGCCTTGTCCAGGAAGATGCCGGTGGATTCGATCACGATGTCGGCGCCGACCTCGTTCCACTTCAGGTTGGCGGGGTCCTTCTCCTGCGTCAGGCGGATCTTCTTGCCGTTGACGATCAGGGTGTTGCCGTCCACGCTGACGGTGCCCTTGAAGCGACCGTGCACGCTGTCGTATTGCAGCATGTAGGCCAGATAGTCGGGCTCAAGCAGGTCGTTGATGGCGACGACCTCGATGTCTGCGAAGTTCTGAATCGCGCTGCGCAGCACGTTGCGTCCGATGCGGCCGAAGCCGTTGATGCCGATCTTGAGGGTCATGACACGTATTCCGAAAAAAGCGAGTTGAAGGAATTCAGGCGGGCGACAGCGATGTCAGCGTTGCCAGCAAAGCGGTGAAGTCGGCGATCACCCGGTCCGGCGCGCAGGCCTCGATCGGCTCGCCCATGTTGTAGCCGTAGGGCAGCACCCACACCGGTACGCCGGCGTTGCGCGCTGTGGCCACGTCGATGGACGAGTCGCCGACGAACAACGTGCGGTCGCGTTCCACCTGAAACTGCGTCAGGCAGCTGTGGATGCCGGCCGGGTCCGGCTTCTTCACAGACAAAGTATCGCCACTGACCACACGGTCGAAAACCGCTGAAAGCTGGTGTGCGTCGAGCACCGTGGTGGTGTAGCGCGATTCCTTGTTGGTCACGACGGCCAGTTTCACGCCCTGGGCGTGCAGGGCTTGCAGCACCTCGCGCACCTGCGGGTAGAGGTGGCTGCGCGTGCCACAGCGGCGCAGGTAGTGCTTGTCGAACTCCGCGGCGATCAGCGCCAGGCTGTCGGACTGGCGCACGGTATCCACCGTGGTGTCACCGGCAAACGCGAGCGCCTGGATCAGCAGGGTGCGCGTGCCGTGGCCGATCCAGTCGTTGACCTGCTGCTGGGAAACTTCGGGCAGGTGAAACTGGCGCAGCGTGTCGTTGACCGCATCGCAGATTTCCGGCGCGGTTTCGATCAGCGTGCCGTCGAGGTCAAACAGCATCAGGTCAAAAGCTCTGGACATGGTCGCGACCCGGTGAAGCGTTTCAGTGCGTGCCCGGCACGATGTGCTCAGGCAAGGGTTGCTCGCCCCGATGCGCTGCGCGGTGTACCAACGTGCGCACCGCCTCCACCACCCGCTCCGGTGTGATGCCGAAGTGCTTGTACAGGTCGCCGGCAGGGGCCGACTCGCCGAAACTGGCGATACCCACCACCACGCCGGTGCGCCCCACGTACTTGCGCCAGAAGTCGGGGTGCGCGGCTTCCACCGCCACGGTCGGCAGGGCCAGCGGCAGGATCATTTCCTGGTAGGCCTCGCTCTGCCGGTCGAACACATTGGTGCAAGGCATGGAGACGACCCGGGTGGCAATGCCCAGCGCGCTCAAAGCCTGGTGCGCTGCCATGGCCAGCGAGGTTTCGGAGCCTGTGGCGACGATCACCGCCTGCGGGTTGGGCTGTTCGGCCAACACATAGCCGCCCTTTCGGATGTTGCCCACCATGGCCACGTCGGTCAGGCGTGGCAGGTTCTGGCGCGAGAGCGCCAGTGCGCTGGGGCCATCGCGCCGCTCCACGGCGCAGGCCCAGGCCACGGCTGTCTCCAGGCCATCTGCCGGGCGCCAGACGTCCAGCCCGGGAATGATGCGCAAAGAAGGCACGTGCTCGACCGACTGATGCGTGGGGCCATCCTCGCCCAGGCCGATGGAGTCGTGTGTGAAGACGTGGATCACGCGCAGCTTCATCAGCGCGGCCATGCGGATGGCATTGCGGCTGTAGTCGCTGAAGGTCAGGAAGGTGCCGCCGTAGGGGATGTAGCCACCGTGCAGCGCGATGCCGTTCATGATGGCGGCCATGCCGAATTCGCGCACGCCGTAACTCAGGTGATTGCCCCAGTGGTCGCGGCCCGCTTTCACGCAGCCCTTGAAATTGGTCAGGTTGGAACTGGTCAGGTCAGCGCTGCCGCCAAAGAACTCAGGGAGCAGCGGCGCCAGCAGGTCCAGCGCGTTCTGGCTGGCCTTGCGGGTGGCGACCGCGTCCGGTTTCGCCGCAATCGTCGCCAGTGCGGCGTCCAGTCCGCTGGCATAACCCTCACTCAGATCGCCCGCCATGCGGCGCTCGAATTCCGCCGCCTCCAGCGGGAACTGTGAGCGATACGCCTCGAATCTCTCACGCCAGGCCCGTTCGGTCGCGACGCCGCGCGCCACTGCGTTCCAGGCGCCCGCGATGTCAGCCGGAATTTCGAACGGCGCTGCCGTCCAGCCCATCGCCTCTCGCGTGGCGGCCACTTCCGCAGCCCCCAGCGCAGCTCCGTGCACATCGTGCGTACCAGCCTTGTTGGGCGAGCCCATGCCAATCACCGTCTTGCAGCAGATCAGCGTGGGTTTGCCATCGAGATGGCTGGCCTGGGCGCGGGCCTTGTGGATGGCCGCGTCCAGCGCCGCTGCGTCATGGCCGTCCACGGCAGCGATCACGTTCCAGCCGTAGGCCGCAAAGCGGGCCGGCGTGTCGTCGGTGAACCAGCCTTCCACATGGCCGTCGATCGAGATGCCGTTGTCGTCGTAGAACGCGATCAGTTTTGAAAGGCGCAGCGTGCCGGCCAGCGAACACGCCTCGTGGCTGATGCCTTCCATCATGCAGCCGTCGCCCAGGAAGGCGTAGGTGAAGTGGTCGACGATGTCGTAACTCGTGCCGTCTTCCTCGCGGTTGAACTCGGCCGCCAGCAGCTTCTCGGCCAGCGCCATGCCCACTGCGTTGCTGATGCCCTGGCCCAGCGGCCCGGTGGTGGTTTCCACGCCGGGCGTGATGCCGAACTCCGGGTGGCCGGCGGTCTTGCTGTGCAGCTGGCGGAACTTCTTCAGCTCGTCCATGGACAGGTCGTAGCCGGTAAGGTGCAGCAGCGCGTAGATCAGCATCGAGCCGTGGCCGTTGCTCAGCACAAAGCGGTCGCGGTCCGGCCAGTGGGGATTGGCCGGGTTGTGCTTGAGGTGGCGGTTCCACAGCACCTCGGCAATGTCGGCCATGCCCATGGGGGCGCCGGGATGGCCTGACTTCGCTTTTTCAACGGCGTCGACCGCCAGAATGCGGATGGCGTTGGCCATCTGGCGGGCAAACTCGGGGGTTGGGTTCTGCATGGTGCGGGTCTCCCTGGTTTCAGGCTGCGAGAGCCCGCTTGCGGCGCTCCATCATCCGCCAGACGAAGGGCGTGAAGATCAGCTGCATGGCGAGCTCCATCTTGCCCCCTGGCACCACGATGGTGTTGGCGCGCGACATGAACGAATCGTTGATCATGTTGCGCAGGTACTGGAAATCGATGCCCTTGGGGTTGGAGAACCGGATCACCACCATGCTCTCGTCGGCGCTCGGAATATCGCGGGCGATGAAGGGATTGGAGGTGTCCACCATCGGCACCCGCTGGAAGTTCACATGCGTGTGCATGAACTGCGGGCAGATGTAGTTCACGTAATCCGGCATGCGGCGCAGGATGGTGTCCGTCACGGCCTCGGTGCTGTAGCCGCGCTGTTTCTTGTCGCGGTAGAGCTTCTGGATCCACTCCAGGTTGATGACCGGCACCACGCCGATCAACAGGTCCGGGTGCTGGGCGATGTTGACCTCGGGCGTAACCACGGCGCCGTGCAGGCCTTCATAGAACAGCAGATCGGTGTTGGCAGGAACGTCTTCCCAGGGCGTGAAGGTACCCGGCTCCTGTTTGTAGGGCGCGGCCTCCTCCATGTCGTGCAGGTACTTGCGACGCTTGCCGGTGCCGGTGGTCGCGTAGTCGCGGAACAGCGTCTCCAGCTCGGGAAACAGGTTGTTCTCGGCTCCGAAATGGCTGAAGTTGTTGTTGCCTGCCTTTTCAGCTTCGGCCGCCTTGAGCTTCATCTCCTTGCGGTCGTACCGGTGGAAGCTGTCGCCTTCGATGATGGCTGCGTTCACGTTTTCTCGGCGGAAGATGTTCTCAAAGGTGCGCGTCACCGAGGTGGTACCCGCGCCCGACGAACCGGTGATCGCGATGATGGGATGGCGTTCTGACATGGTGGGACCCTCGGATAAGTGGTTTTTGAATGAATTTGTGCTTTACCCAGCGTGGAATGGTCGCAATTAGCTACATTTTCAGTAGCATTCAGTCGCGAAACAGGCTGCGCGGGGCAAACAGCGGATTCTCGATCTCGCGCGGCACAGGCTCGGTGTGGTAGCGCTCGATGCGCTCCACCTCGTTCTTCGAACCGAACACCAGGCCGATGCGCTGGTGCAGCGATGTCGGCATCACGCCCAGCATAGGCTGACGGCCGGTGGAGGCGCGGCCGCCCGCCTGCTCGATGATGAAACCAATCGGATTGGCCTCATACAGCAGGCGCAGACGCCCGGGTTTGCTGGGATCCTTGGTGTCGCGGGGGTACATGAAGACACCGCCTCGCATGAGGATGCGGTGCGCCTCGGCCACCATGCTGGCAATCCAGCGCATGTTGAAGTCCTTGCCGCGTGGGCCGGTCTTGCCGGCCAGGCACTCATCCACGTAGCGCTTCACCGGCGGCTCCCAGAAGCGGCTGTTGGAGGCGTTGATGGCGAACTCCTGCGTGTCCGCGGGGATCTGCAGGTTCGGGTGGGTCAGCATGAACTGCCCCAGGTTCGGGTCCAGCGTGAAGCCCGCTGCCCCGTTGCCCACGGAAAGCACCAGCATGGTGGTGGGACCGTACAGCGCATAGCCAGCGGCCATCTGTTGCGACCCGGGCTGGAAGAAGTCGGTCTCCACCACATCGCGCCCGCTGTCGATCACGTCCTGGGGAGCCCGCAGGATGCTGAAGATGCTGCCCACCGTCACGTTCACATCGATGTTGCTGGATCCGTCGAGCGGGTCGAACACCAGCAGGTACTTGCCCCGCTGCTGGGCCTCAGGGATCTGGTAGGGGTGGTCCATCTCCTCGGACGCCATGCCCGCGAGGTGACCGCCCCACTCCGTCATCTGGGTGAAGTACTCGTTGCTGATCACGTCGAGCCGTTTCTGTTCTTCTCCCTGTACGTTGACGTTGGTGGTCACCTCCGGCTCGGCATGACCGAGCACACTGGAAAGTTCGCCAAAGGCCACCGATCGCGCGATGGCCTTGCAGGCCAGGGCCACGTCGAGCAGCAAGGCATTGAAATCGCCGCTGGCGCCGGGAAAGCGGCGACGCTGCTCGATGAGGTATTGCGTGAGGGTGAAACGGCGGCGCGTGGTCATGGTGGTTTGCTCTCGGAAAGGTTCAAGGATTCAGCGCAACGCGGACGCAGTGGGCGCAACGTCAGTGGCGGCAGCCTTGATCAGCTGTTGCATCACGGTGCGGTAGCCGCGATCGGCATCGGGCGCGCCAAACACCGCGCTGCCGGCCACACAGGTGTCGGCCCCCGCCTGCACAATTTCGCGGATGTTGTCGGTCTTGACCCCGCCATCCACCTCCAGCCAGATCGGCTGGCCACCGGCTTCTTCATGCGCCCGGATACGGGCACGCGCTTGGCGCAGCTTGGGCAGCGTGGAAGGGATGAATTTCTGCCCGCCAAAGCCCGGATTCACGCTCATCAGCAGCACGATGTCGAGACGGTCCATCACGTGATCCATCCAGTCCAGTGGTGTCGCCGGGTTCAGCACGATGCCGGCCTTGCAGCCGTGGTCGCGGATCAGTTGCAAGGTCCGGTCAACGTGACGGCTGGCCTCGGGGTGGAAGGTGATGATGTTGGCGCCGGCCTTGGCAAACAGCGGGATCAGCGCATCCACCGGCTCCACCATCAGGTGCACGTCGATTGGAATCTGAACATGCGGGCGGATCGCCTCGCACACCAGCGGGCCGATGGTGAGGTTGGGAACGTAGTGGTTGTCCATCACGTCGAAGTGCACGAGCGCGGCGCCCGCCGCCCTCGATGGCGCGGACTTCCTCGCCCAAGCGGGCGAAGTCCGCGGACAGGATGGAGGGGGCGATGCGCACGGTAGGTGGGGTCATGGAGTTCTCCGGATGGAATCAGGCGCGCAGCAACGCCTTCCCTGCATTGGCTTCAGCATGCCACGCACGCAGGTGGGCCACATTGACATAGCGCAGCGACGGCAGCACCCGCAGCGCGCCTTTGAAGTCGTGATGCGCGGTAAATGCGTTCGGCGTGATGATCGTCGCCAGAGACGCCGCCAGCGCGGCCTGCAGCCCGTTGGCCGAGTCTTCCAGCGCAAGGCAAGCCCGTGCGGGCAGTTCGAGCCGATTCAGGGTCTGCAGATAAACCTGTGGATGGGGCTTCTTGATAGGCGCGGTGGAAGCATCCTCGACCACGGTGAAGTACTGTCGCCAGTCCGGGCCAATGGCTGTTCGCAGCAGAGCGGTGATGTTGACCGGTGAGGTGGTCGTGGCAATCGCCAGGCGCAGGCCATCGGTGAAAGCAGCCTCGATCAGCTTGAGCACGCCCGGGCGCAATGCCACGGCGCCGTCCTGAACGGCCTGCTCGTAGGCGGCCGTCTTGAGCTCGTGTATCTGGTTGATGGTGTCCTGCACCGCCTGGCCATCCAGCGCCCGGATGTCGGGGTGCGCCTGCACCCAGTAATGACGGATGCGCTCCTTGCCGCCCGAGATGTTGAGAAGTTCGAGGTACAGCGCCTCGTCCCATTGCCAGTCCATGCCCAGTTCGGCAAAAGCATGGTTGAAAGCTGCCCGGTGCGCGCTTTCGGTGTCGGCCAGGGTGCCGTCGACATCGAAAATGAGGGCTTGAAGGGCGGGTGTGGACATGGGCTTCTTTCCGACGAGGTGGGTGCGGCTGGATATATCAGTGAAAGTGGATTTACTTTACCCCCATGAACCCATAAACTCCAATCACGTTTATTGAATATTTCATCAGAATAATTTGATGAATAAGGAGTTGTGCCATGCGTCCCTATACGCTGAAACAGATCCAGACCTTCCTTGAAGTGGCGCGCCAGGGCTCGGTGTCGAAAGCGGCCGAGCGGCTGTTTGTCACCCAGCCGGCGGTATCCATGCAGATCCGCCAGCTGGAAGACGCATTCGGACTGCCCCTGGTCGAACCCGTGGGCCGCAACATCCGCCTGACCCAAGCGGGCGAGGCTTTCCGCACGCACGCGATAGCCGCCATGGGCCAGTTCAAGGACCTGGAAGCCCTGATGGCCGATCATGTGGGCCTCAAACGGGGGCGCATCGACCTGGCCGTGGTCAGCACCGCAAAGTACTTCATCCCCATGCTGCTGGTGCGTTTTGGCAAGCAGTTCCAGGGTATCGACATCCAGCTCAAGATCGACAACCGTGAGAATATCCTCGGCCTGCTGGCGCGCAACGAAGCGGACCTGGTGGTGATGGGCCGCGCCCCTGCTGACATGGACTGCGTGGCGACGCCTTTTGCCACCAACCCCCAGGCCGTACTGGCTACGCCCGATCATGCGCTGGCGCGGCGCAAGAAATTGCCGTTCTCGGCGCTGGCCGACCACGGCTTCGTGGTGCGCGAGGAAGGCTCAGGCACACGAGCGGCGATGGAACGGCTGTTTGCCGATAACAAGACGCCGCTGAAGGTCGTGATGGAAATGCCCAGCAACGAGACCATCAAACAGGCCGTGATGGCCGGTATGGGTCTGAGCTTTCTTTCGCTTCGCACAGTGCGTCACGAACTGGCCAGCGGCCATATCGCGCTGGTGGACATTGTGGGCCTGCCGGTCATGGGCCACTGGTATGTGACCCACCTGAGCCAGAAGAAGCTCTCCCCGGCCGCCCGCGCCTTCAAGGAGTTCCTGATCGAGCAAGGGGGTGCGCTGATGGACTCCTGGAGCTGATTTTCAGGAAAAAAGACCTGTGTCCCGTCGTCGGATGGTCATTATTTGCTACAAATTCAGGACTCAATGAGGACGGCCTGCCGATCGGCCAGGGTAACGCGAACCCGCCCGACGGTGCGCCGATCTCCCGTGCGTCTTGAAGCCTCAGCCCTGCCCGGCTTTGCTGTGATCCAGCGCAAACTCCTCTTCCGGCGACAGGATCAGGCGATGGCGACCGACCAGGGCGAAATAGAGGACGCCGATGGCAAACCAGAGGGCGACCCACAGCACGCCTTCGCGGTACACCGGATCGGTCAGCTGGAAATACAAGGTCACAGCTGCGATCAGCACCGTCAGGCCTGCGCCGACGGTACCGAACGGGCTCCGGTAGGGCCGATGCAACCTGGGGAAGTTCCGGCGAAGTTGGATGAAGGCGATCGCCTGCATGATGTACGAGAACATGGCGCCAAAAACGGCCATGTTCAGCAGGTTGCCACCGATGACGGCGGCCCCCTTGTCCGCCCCCAGGCTGAACCACAGTGCCAGCATGACCGCCAGTGCCAGCACCGAACCGGCCGTCATGGCCAGGTGTGGCGTCTTGCGCCGGCCATGGGTGACGGAGAGCACGGTCGGGAAATACCCCGCGCGGCTGAGCGAATAGATCTGGCGACCCTTGGCAAAGATGATGGTGTGAAAACTGGCAACAAGGCCCAGCACGGCAACGGTCGCCAAAGTCTTGGCAATGCCTTCACCATAAATGGCCTTGAGGCCATCCAGCAAAGGTTCCCCGGAGGTGGCCAGTTTGTGGGAGCCGATGCCGGCCACGGATGGGTTCAGCCAAAGGATCATGAAGGCGGAAATGATCAGCGTGAAGATGCCCGCCAGAATGCCGCGTGGCATGTCACGCGCAGGGTCGACGGACTCCTCTGCGGCCAACGGCAACTGCTCGATCGCCAGGAACAGCCAGACAGCAAAAGGCAGGCAGGCCAGAACACCCATGAAACCCTTGGGCAGAAAGGGTCCCTTCCCTTCAGGCAAGGCCACGCCTTCCGCGCCCACATTCATGGCCCACCGGGTGAAGTCGATGGCGGGCAGCGCGCTGAACCAGAACACCACCAGGCACGCCAGTGCCAGCAGGGTCACGATCAACGTCACCTTGAACGAGAGTTCAACGCCAACGATGTTCAGGCCCACGAACAGGATGTAGAACCCTATCCACCACAACGGCAACATCGCGGTCGAGGTGCCGAAGATGCTCGACATGTAGCTGCTGATGAAATAAACGATGACGGCGGGCGTCAACACGTACTCGACATTTTCGGCCAGGCCGGTCAGGAATCCGCCCCACGGCCCCATCGCCGTTCGGGCGAAGGAATAGGCCCCGCCCGTATGCGGCAGCGCCGGTGACATTTCCGCCAGCGAAAAGGTCAGGCCCAGGTACATGATCGCGATCACCACGGTCGCCAGAAACATGCTGCCCCAGCCATTCGCCAGGCCCAGATTCCATCCTGAAAAATGCCCGGAGATCACGGCGCCGACACCCAACGCCCACAGCGACCAGACGCCTGCGTATCGGCGCAGGCCCCGTTTCTCGAAATAGGTCGAGTCCACCTGGGTGTAGTTGAAGCCGGATGAAACGCTCACGATGCCCCCTTGGACGTGTTCCGGGCCATGGCGCCGGTATCGGTTGTTGGACGGGCCGGCCGCGCGGCCCCCTGGATCAAGGGGCGTCCCTATCAACCGGATTCAACGCCGCAGTCTAAGGGCTTTTCTCGCGCAGCCACAGTCGGGCGCCACCCAATTCATCAGCAATTTCTGATTAACAAAAAACTTAATTTGAATTTATTTTATGAATCCAGACGCCTACAGTCCGTTCTATTGTCAGACCTAACCGGAGATTTCCCATGGACCAATCCAACCGCTACGCCGACCTGAGCCTGAAGGAACAAGACCTGATCAGCGGCGGCCGCCACATCCTCGTGGCCTACAAGATGAAGCCCAAGGCGGGCCACGGCTACCTGGAGGCCGCCGCGCACTTTGCGGCCGAATCCTCCACCGGCACCAACGTCGAGGTGTCCACCACCGACGAGTTCACCAAAGGCGTGGACGCGCTGGTGTACCTGATCGACGAGGCGACGGAGGAGATGCGCATTGCCTATCCGCTGGACCTGTTCGACCGCAACATCACCGACGGGCGCATGATGATCGTGTCGTTCCTGACGCTGGTGATCGGCAACAACCAGGGCATGGGCGACATCGAGCACGCCAAGATCTACGACTTCTACATGCCGCCGCGCGCGATCCAGCTGTTCGACGGCCCGAGCAAGGACATCTCCGACCTGTGGCGCATCCTGGGCCGCCCGGTAAAGGATGGCGGCTACATTGCCGGCACCATCATCAAGCCCAAGCTGGGCCTGCGCCCCGAGCCTTTTGCCAAGGCCGCTTACCAGTTCTGGCTGGGCGGCGACTTCATCAAGAACGACGAGCCCCAAGGCAACCAGACCTTTGCGCCCATGGCCAAAACCATCCCGCTGGTCTACGACGCGATGAAGCGCGCCATGGACGAGACCGGCGAGGCCAAGCTGTTCTCGGCCAACATCACCGCCGACGACCACTACGAGATGCTGGCGCGCGGCGAATTCATCCTGCGCACCTTCGGACCGGACGCCGACAAGGTGGCCTTCCTGGTGGACGGCTACGTGGGCGGCCCCGGCATGATCACCACCGCCCGGCGCCACTTTGCCAATCAGTACCTGCACTACCACCGCGCCGGCCACGGGGCGGTGACCAGCCCCAGCTCCAAGCGCGGCTACGACGCCTACGTGCTGGCCAAGATGAGCCGGCTGCAGGGCGCCTCCGGCATCCACGTGGGCACCATGGGCTTCGGCAAGATGGAAGGCACGAACGACGACCGCGCGATTGCCTACATCATCGAGCGCGACAGCTACACCGGCCCGGCCTACCATCAGGAATGGTTCGGCATGAAGCCAACCACGCCGATCATCTCGGGCGGCATGAACGCGCTGCGCCTGCCGGGCTTCTTCGAAAACCTGGGCCACGGCAACGTGATCAACACCGCGGGTGGTGGCAGCTACGGCCATATCGACAGCCCTGCGGCCGGCGCCACCTCGCTGCGCCAGGCTTATGACTGCTGGAAAGCCGGTGCCGACCCCATCGAATGGGCGAAAGAGCACAAGGAATTTGCCCGCGCCTTCGAGTCTTTCCCGAAGGACGCCGACGCGCTGTTCCCCGGCTGGCGCGACAAGCTCGGCACGCACCGCTGATCTAGCCCGGAGGCTGGGCGCAAGAGCGTTTCGCTCCGTGTCCCCCGGCCTGCGGCCTCCTCCTTTACCTGCGCAAAACGCTCTGCCGCCCAGCCTCCTAGCCCTGCTGGACAACACCCATAGTGAGCCCATCATGACTGCTTTGAACGCCCCCGGCATTGCGCCGTTCTACCAGGCCCAAGGCAACGAGGTGGCCTTGTACGAGGCCGCCTATGCGGCGCGCCTGCCGGTGATGGTCAAGGGGCCGACCGGTTGCGGCAAGTCGCGCTTCATCGAGTTCATGGCCTGGAAGCTGGGCCGCCCGCTGATCACCGTGGCCTG
The DNA here is from genome assembly GCA_016721925.1 of Candidatus Skiveiella danica. GTDB lineage: Bacteria > Pseudomonadota > Gammaproteobacteria > Burkholderiales > Burkholderiaceae_C > Skiveiella > Skiveiella danica. The sequence continues at coordinate 480,319 of JADKHE010000001.1, read as the reverse complement.
CAACGAGGACATGACGGCCAGCGACCTGGTGGGCCGCTACCTGCTCGACGCCGGCGGCACGCGCTGGCAGGACGGGCCGCTGACCGTGGCGGCGCGCACCGGGGCCATCTGCTACCTCGATGAAATCGTCGAGGCGCGCCAGGACACCACGGTGGTGATCCACCCGCTGACCGACCATCGCCGCCAGATGCCCTTGGACAAAAAGGGCGAGACGGTCCAGGCGCACCCGGACTTTCAGCTCGTGATCTCGTACAACCCAGGCTACCAGAGCCTGATGAAGGACCTCAAGCCCTCGACCAAGCAGCGCTTCGCGGCGTTTGAGTTTGACTACCCCGCCGCCGAACTGGAGGCGCAGATCGTCAGCCAGGAAACCGGGCTGGATGCGGCGCGGGCCGCGCAACTGGTGCAGATCGCCGCCGCCGCGCGCTCGCTCAAGGGCCATGGCCTGACCGAGGGCATCTCCACCCGCCTGCTGGTCTACGCCGCCCAGTTGATCCGCCATGGCGTGGCACCGGCCGAGGCCTGCCGAATGGCGATGGTGCGCCCGATCACCGACGACGCGGACATCCGCGACACGCTCGACCATACGATTGACGCGGTGCTGGCTTGAGGCATTGCGGACAGGCTCGGCCTTGCGCACACCACTGATCTTCGGGCGGCACCGTGTCCACCATTGCTGCACCGCCTGAGATCGTTCCCGGTTCCATAGAGCCTGCGCAACTGGAGGCCTGGCGCGCGCGCGTCGCCTGTGGCTTCCCGGCGGTGCAGGACGTGCTGGCCGATTGCCTGCTGGAGGCCCGGGCCGCACTGAGCGCCGAAGGCATGGACGCCTGGCTGGACTGCGCCCATGCGCTGGGGCGCATGGGCCGCGGCGCGGAGCCGGTGCTGGCCTTCCTGCAGGAGTGGCCGTCGGTGGCCAGCGCCGTCGGCGAAGACTTGCTCAACGATGTGATCGCGTTGATCCAGGCGATGCAAAAGTCGCCCAACAGCCGCGCCATTGCGCCGCTGCTTCAGAGTTTGGCGGCAGTCGCGCGCCGGCTGCTCGGGCCCGGGCCGATGCGCGACTACCTGCGCGTGACGCGCGAGCTCATGCAGCGCACGACGGTGTCCCTCCACGGCCACCACGCCACCTTCGAAAGCCCGGGGCTGCCGGTGTTCCTGGAACACGCGCCGCGGGCGCTCGATGTGCTCAACGTGGCCGGCCTCTCGCGCTGGGCCGACTATGGCGCGCGCCACTACCAGCACCATCCCGAGCGCCAGCGCGACTATTTCGCCCTGAAGTCCGCCGACAGCCGTGCGGTGCTGCAGCGCGAGCGGCATGGCACGCTGCTGGTGACGGTGGAGCGCCAGCTTGACCTCACGCTGCGCTGCCTGTGGCAGGACCACGCGCCGCTGCTGTCCTTCAGCACCGGCTTCGAGGACAGCCGGGCGCCCACGCCTTTCTTCGATGCGAACGGCATCGCCCTGCCCGATGTGTATGACGACTTCATGGGCCCGGGCGGACCCTGCGGGCTGGACCGTTATCGCGCCGCCCTGGCCCACATGGCCGGCCACCGGCGCTGGAGCCAGGCCCAGGTGGCCGACAACCTGAGCCCGCTGCAGCGCCTGACCGTGGAGTGCTTCGAGGATGCGCGCATCGATCACCTCGTGCTGCGCCAGTACCCCGGCATGCAGCCGCTGTTGCTGGCCCTGCACCCGCGCCCGGTTGAAGGCGCCTGCGACCCCGACACGGCGAGCTGCCTGCGCCACCGGCTGGCGATGCTCTCAAGCGCCCTGCTGCACCCGGCGCACGGCTACCGCGACGAGGTCCTGAAAGCATTTGTCGACGAGTTTCACGCCCTCATGGCCCAGGGGCCTTCCAGCACCGCCGACATGGCCGCGCTGGCGCTACGCCATGCGGCCCGCACCCGGCGCCAGAGCGACCAGTCGGCCCGCGTGTTCTTCACCGACACCGTGGTGAGCTACCGCGACGACAACCGCCACCTCTGGACCTTCATCGAGGCCGGTGACGAGGAAGACAGCTTTGCCGAGCCACGCCCGCCCGCCGCGCAGGAGATCCAGGGCTTGCCGCCGCGCCACTACCCCGAATGGGACGCCGCCGCGCAGGACTACCGGCCCGACTGGGTCAGCGTGTACGAGGGGCTGCATGCGGGCGGCGACGCCAGCTTGATCGACCGCCTGCTGGCCAAACACGCCGTGCTGGCCCGCCAGCTGGAGCGCCTGCTGGATCTGCTCAAACCCCAGGACCGCGTGCGTCTGCGTTACCGGGAGGAAGGCAGCGAACTCGACCTGGACGTGGCGCTGCGCTCGCTGATCGACTGGCGCGCCGGCGTGCAGCCTGACCCGCGCATCCTGATGAGCCACCGCACCGACGGGCGCAGCATCGCCGTGCTGCTGCTGCTGGATCTGTCCGCCTCATTGAACGATGAAGTGCCCGGCACCGGCCAGACCCGGCTCGCAGTTAGTCAGGAGGCCGTGGCGCTGCTGGCCTGGGCGATCGATCGGCTCGGCGACCCTTTTGCGATTGCCGGCTTTCACTCGAACACCCGGCACGAGGTGCGCTACCAGCACATCCTGGGCTTTTCCGAGCGTTGGGGCGAGGCCTCAAAGGGCCGACTGGCGGCCGTGCAGGCGGGCTACTCCACGCGAATGGGCGCGGCCATGCGCCACGCCGCGCACTATTTGGGGGCCCAGAAGGTCGACAAGAAGTTGCTGTTGGTGCTGACCGACGGTGAGCCGGCCGATGTGGACATGAGCGACCCGCAGGCACTGATTCTGGACACGCGCCAGGCAGTGAAGGAGCTCACCCAGCAGGGCATTCACAGCCACTGCATCAGTCTGGATCCGAACGCCGACGCCTATGTGCGTGACATCTTTGGCCACCACTTCACAGTGGTCGACCGGGTGGAGCAACTACCGGAGCGCCTGCCCAGGCTCTTCATGGCGCTGACGCGCTGAAAGGCGACCCGCCGCAAGCATCGGGCCGCGTGGCCTCGGCGCCTCGCTTCCCCCTATTGCAGCGGCAATCCGCGTCGCAGCCAGCCCGGTCCAGCCGCGCTGCCGGCCATGCCTTCCCGGACATTGAAGACCTGCGTGAAACCCTGAGCCTCCAGGTAACGCTGGACCTGGGTGGTGCGGTTGCCGGTGCGGCAGATCAGGGCGACCGGCGCGTTCTTATCGCCCTTGGTCAGCTTGAGCAGATCATCCATGAAGCCGGGCGCCCCCTTGGGATGCTGCATGTCGAGCCGCACGGCGCCTTGCGCCACACCGGTCTGCTTCCACTCATCTGGCGTGCGGATATCGACCAGGATCAGTTTGCCCGCCTTCAACTGAGCCAGGGCATCGGGCGCGCTCATCTCCAGGCCGGTGGCGGCAAAAGCGGGGATCAGTGTCAAGGCCGCCAGCGATGCCAGTGCGACGCGCCGGGTCGTCAGAAATCTTCCATTCACAAAAAAACACCTCAAGTTCAGGCAAGAAAAATACGGCCTGCAATTCAGATGGACTGCAGGGCCGGCAGATCGAGAATGCGGTACACACGGCCCTGCTTGTCCAAGGGTTGGATCACCTTTTCGCGCACAAGAGCACTGACCTCCCGGCTGACGGTTTCGAGCTTCAGGTCGAGCATGGCACCCATGTCCTCGCGCGAAAACAACGTCGCGATCTGCGCATCGGCCTGATTTCGCATTTTCAGGATGAAATGGGCCACGCGCTGGCGCGCGGTGCCGAAGTTCAGATCAGCCAGCCAGTCATCCGCCTCCTTGAGCGCATGTTGCCATTTCTCCATCAGCCGCCTGTGCAGACGAGCCGAACTGCCCCCCAGCATGTTGATCACCGAAAGCGGTATGCGGCACACGGAAATGTCGGTCAAGGCCACCGCATCGCTGTCGTACTGCGATGTAGCCAATGCCTCCAGCCCCGCAACGTCACCTGGACGCAGCACCCGGACGATGCGCTGGCGGCCATCGGGCGTCACGCGCACCAGCTTGATCATCCCGGTGCGCAACGTGAAGATCCCCATGGCCGCCGTTGACTCGGCAAACAGGGTGGTTCCCGCGCGAAACTCCAGGTCATCAATCGGCGAGTGGATCATGCCGAAATCCTGCTCGTTCAGGTCGGCAAACAGGACCATGTCCCGGATGCCGCAATTGCGGCAGTCGGAGGTGCCTTTCCAGGCGGATTCGGTCTTGATGGGAATCATTGCGTGCCGTCAGGCGTCCGTTGTAGCGTTGTAGTTTCGGGGCCAGCAAATTGTGGCATGCCTGGTCATCTGGCGCCCTGCCATTTAACCTGCGCTGTGGGGGTGCCCCTATCTTGCCTCGGATGCGCGGTCCCGTGCTTCTTTCAGGAAACCATCTTGCAACGTTTTTGATAGCAAATAGTGACCGATCCCCGCTGGGAAAGCACCGAAAGAATCAAGAAATCGTTGGGAGAATCATCCTCGGACGGCCTTTCGTGCCGCTTCCAGGCGCTGATCAAGATACGCCCCATAGAAATCAGGCAGCATCCCGCCCACGAGCCGTTCGGCGACCTCTTGCCCCCCCTTTCCGAAGAACAGGACGGTGGGGGCCAGTTTAATCGCCCAGCGGCGTGTCATCTCTTCATGGGTCAAGGCCTGCCCCTGAAAATCCTTGAGCGGGCGCCCGGTTCGCATGTCGACCTGGACGATATCCAGCCGCCCTTCGGCGCGCAGCGGGGCCAGATAGCTGTTGCGGGCCACCACGCAGAACGGGCAGCCTTCCAGGCTGACCATCACCACCAGGGGCTCGCCATGGCGCAAGGCTGCGGCCAGTTCATCCGCCAGCGAGACCGCCTGGGGCAAGGTAGACGATGCCGACCGCGCCGCCGGCACGAACGCAGCCAGGGCGCCGGCCACCATCAAGTGGCGCCGCGGGAGGGACGCCGCGACGGTGGAACCTGAAACAGGCGAAAGGTTCATTTGGATTCGTGCTCCATCAGCAAATAGGTGTTGTAGGCGTTCATGCGATTGGCAACCCGGAACAACGGAAGCTTCTCGAATCGGCTCCAGTCGGCCGCCTGGTAGGCTTCTTCGAAGGGTTCGAGGTTGCGCGCGGCCTCGCCCATGGTCGCGCGCAGGTAAACGAGGTAGTCGCGGGTCTGCTGCATGTCCTTGCGGGCCTCACCCGACAGCGGGCCATGCCCGGGCACAATGGTGGTGGCGTCGAATTTCAGCAGCACATCCAGCGCCTGGATCCATCGCCCGCTGTCGGCCTGACCGACAAACGGAATGCGGTTGCGAAACACCAGATCGCCCGCGAACAGCACCTTCTCCTTTGGAAGATAGACCACCAGGTCTTCCGGCGTGTGCGACGGGCCCACATGCCGGATCAGGAATTGCGTGCCACCCACGGTGAGGGTCTTGTCGCCGTCGATCCACTCGTCGGCGTTCACCAGCCGGGTCTTGGCATCGACCCAGGGCGCAAGTTCGGTGCGAGAGGTCTCCAGCCGTTGGCGGGCCGTCTCGGAGTTCAGATACTCCAGCGCCGAGCGGTGCGCGATGATGCGCGCGCCCTGGTTCTTGAAGGCCTGCAGGCCATAGATGTGGTCAGCATGGTAATGGGTGACGATCACGTGCGTCACCGGCTGGCGCGTCAGCTTGCGGATCTCCTGCAAAAGGCGCTCCGCCAGCGCCGGCGAGCCCAGCGCATCGATGACCACGACGCCGGCGGGTGTCACCACGAAGGCCGCGTTGGAGACGAAGTTCTGGTTGGCCGTGGAGCCCAGCGCCGACAGGCCCTCGACATACCACGCCGAAGGCGAAACCTGGACAGTTCTCATCACGGGCGCATCTTGCGCCAGCGCGGCCGGAAGCGGCCATAGTGCCAGCCAGAGGATCAGTGCGACCCCCTGGATCAACCGGAAAAGCGCTTCAAGGGCTTTCATCATCATTCCTGACCTGAACGGACCGTCACGCAAACCCAAGCTGGCGACGGCAGTGGCGCATCAGCCCATGGGCGAAACCGCGCCTTCTTGACCGGGATCAACCCCTCGAGACAGCGCCGGGCTACCATCATATAAGTTTTCACTGAATTATTAAGGATCGACGTGAATCTGGCAACCATTTTGGAGCAGTATGGCGACGGTGCCATATTGTCCTCTGGCGGTGCGATCATCGGGGCCCTGTTCGGCTTCACGGCGCAACGCTCGCGCTTCTGCCTGCGGGCGGCCGTCATCGAGTTCTGGCACCGCCAGCTTGGCGAGAAGCTGGCAGTCTGGCTGCTGGCCTTTTCGTCGGCCGTAGTCGGTGTGCAGGCGCTGATTCTGCTGGGGGCTCTGGACGTGAGCAATGCACGGCAGTTGGCCGCGCGCGGCAGTCTCTCGGGCGCGTTGATCGGCGGGCTGCTGTTCGGCGCCGGCATGATCATGACCCGCGGCTGTGCCAGCAGGCTGCTGGTATTGTCAGCCAACGGCAACCTACGGGCTCTGCTGTCCGGCCTGATTTTTGCCGTCACAGCCCAGGCCTCACTCGGCGGCGCGCTGGAACCCCTGCGCAACAGCATCAGTGGACTGTGGACGGTCGACGGCGGCGCTACCCGCGATCTGCTGGTCATCACCGGCGCAGGGCATTGGGGCGGTCTGCTGTTCGGCTTGGGCTGGCTGATCTTTGGGCTGGTCGTCGGCGTGCGCAGCGTGGGCGGCGCCTGGAAGTGGGTGGGCGGTATTGGCGCGGGGCTCTCGGTAGTGGCTGCGTGGTGGTTTTCCAATGCCGTCGCCCGCGACTCTTTCGCCGTGGTACAGGTGCAGGGGCTGACCTTCAGCGGCCCGTCCGCGGAATGGCTGATGCGGGTGCTCCATGCGCCAGCGCCGGCCATCGGTTTCGATTTTGGCCTGATGCCGGGCGTGTTTCTGGGCTCGCTGATCGGCGCCCTCCTCGGGCGTGATTTCAAGCTGGAAGGCTTCACGGATGGCTATGGCATGCGCCGCTACATCGCGGGCGCCGTGCTCATGGGATTCGGCTCCATGCTGGCGGGCGGCTGTGCCGTGGGTGCCGGCGTGACAGGCGGATCCGTTTTCGCCCTGACCGCCTGGATCACCCTGGCTGGGATGTGGGTGGGTGCCGGCCTGACCGACCGGCTCATGGACCACAAGGTGGCCCGCGTGCAGTTTCCCAATGAGAGCCGGTCAGAAGCCAAAGCGCCCTGAAACCGGGCGACCGGCCTACTTGCCGCTCAGGTACTCGGCAACCGCGGCTATCTCAAGCGGCGTCATTTTGGCAACAATGGAGTGCATCACCTCGTTGTCGTTGGTGCGCTCGCGCAGGTTGAACTGCTTGAGCTGGGCTTCAATGTAGACGGCGTACTGTCCGGCCAGGCGCGGCAACGAGGCCGTGCCCAGACCCTCTTTGCCATGGCAGCTGGCGCAAGCCGGAAGGCTGCTGTATCTGTTGCCATGCAGGTAGATGTACTTGCCCATCCCCGACAGGTCTTCATCCTTGGCAGGTTCGCGCGGCGCGGATTTCTTTTCGAAGTACTTTCCCAGCGCCACCATCTCATCGGGTGTGAGCTTGGCAACCATGTTGCTCATGGCCGTGCTCTTGCGCTTGCCGCTCTTGAAGTTTTCCAGCTGCTTGGCGGTGTATTCCCAATGCTGCCCCGCCAGGCGCGGGAAGACTTCGCTGGAAGACTCACCTTCAGCGCCGTGGCACACGAAACAAACCCCACCGACAATTTTTTTCGCACGCTCCTCATCGGCCTGGGCCCAGACCGAACCGGCCATCCCAAGCAAGGCCACCACGGCCAGAGACTTCATCGTTTTCATCTTGAAATTCAACGTCCTAACTGTTGACTGCTTCAAAAAAAAGCCGCCGGCATCACAACCGGCGGCACGCCATGACCGGTCAGGCCAGCGTATCCGCCCAGATATTGCGGGCCCAGGCCAATGCATAGCCTCCTTCGAGTTCATTGGCTGCGCTGGAGACGCCGCCCGAGCCCGGCACCGTCAGCATGGTCTTCTGGGCAGCGTCGTAACGATGCACACTGGCCACATGCACCGCATCCTCGGCGCTGACAAAGCTGTAGCAGGTGTTGGTATAGATCGGCATCGCATTCGGCTGCTTGCCGGTCAGCAGGGCCACCACGGCCGCCGCGCAGGTTTTGCCATGCTGGTTGGCCATGTGCCCTGACTTGGGCATCAGCGGCGCGACCTGGATCGAATCGCCCAACACGTGGATATTCTTGGCGGCTTTGGCCTCGTGTGTGAGGTAGTCAATCTCACACCAGCGCTTGTTGGCCGTGGCCAGGCCCGACTTGACGGCAATGTCGCCAGCGCGCATGGCGGGCAGGACATTGAGCACAGACGCCTTGACATCGTCGTTGAACTCGAACTTGAGCGTGTTGGTGGCAGCATCCACATCAACGACGTTGTGCTTGGGTCGGTATTCGATCATGCCCTTGTAGCGATCTGCCCAGGCTTTCTTGAACAGGGGGCCCTTGGAGGTGACATCGTCGTTGGCATCCAGGATCAGCACCTTGCTCTTTGGCTTGGCCTTGGTGAAGTAGCTGGCCACCTGACAGGCCCGTTCGTAAGGGCCGGGCGGGCAGCGGTAGGGTGCCAGCGGAATGGAGATGGCATAGACGCCGCCGTCGGGCATGGCTTCGAGTTGCTTGCGAAGCGCCACAGTTTGCGGGCCGGCCTTCCAGGCATGCAGCACCTTGTCCTGCGCGCCAGGCTTTGCCATGCCGGGGAGTGTGTCCCACATGAAATCAACGCCTGGTGACAGGATCAGCCGGTCGTAGCTCAACTCGCCGCCGCTGGCCAGCTTGACCGTACGCTTGTCCGCATCGATGCTGGTCACCATGTCGCGCACCACATTGACGCCGTGGCGATTGGCCAGGTTGTCGTAGGAGATGGTGATGTCCGCCATGGTTTTGGTGCCGCCGAGCACCAGATTGGAGATCGGGCAGGAAATGAAGGCCGCACTGGGCTCGACCAGCGTCACTCGGATGCTTTGGTCGGACCACAGGCGAATGTATTTGGCGGCGGTGGCGCCGCCGTAGCCGCCTCCGACCACCACCACATGGGGCCACCCGATCCGCCCGAGGTGGCGCAACCGGTGATCATGCCCAAGGCGCCGAGCACTGAGCCGGCACCGGCAACCTGAATCAATTGACGACGTTTCATCGCTGGTTCTCCCTTATTTCTTCAAGGCTGCGAAATACGCGGCCAGCGCCTGGAGCTGCTCGTCGGAGTAGCCCTTGGACAATTGGTGCATCAGCGTGGCGGGCTTTTTCCCGGTCTTGAAGTCCAACATCTTCTTGAGCAAATCGTCCTTGTTGACGCCGGCCAGCGACTCCATGCCGGGCTGCGCAAGGCCTGCAGTGCCGTGGCAGGTGGCACAGGTCGACGCCCAGCCGCGCACTTGCAAGGGGTCGACGGCCTGGGCGCTGGCCCAGCCGCACAAAGTGGTCAGCATGCCGACCGCCGCTATCCTGTTCCATCGCTTCATGTTGTCTCCTGAAAAGTTCGCCGGGGAAACCGGCCCCTGAGCCCGATTGGTTGACATCACCTTCGCAAAGGGGCTAAGCGGATGCCGAAGCTAAACACCGACCCACCACGCCCCGGAACGGTGGAATCAAGCATTACATCCGAAACCGCTTATATCTGCTGCGATGTTACGACCTGAATGAACTCAGGACACACCGTAGAAACCCGATGGATGCCATGGTTAAAGCGGCAGGCCACGGCGTTCCATGTGGCTCAGGCCCAGAACCCAGGCGCACCCCGCCACCAGGAGACTACGCAGCCTGACGCCGGTGCCCGCCCAGCAACAAGGCGACGGCTTTACGAGACGGATTCTGCCGCGAAGGTCTGAAGCGTTTTGCCATTGACGCACCGACTCGGGCTGCTGTGACAACCGGGTCAGCTCGCGGCAATGCAGCAAAGCTCCGAACCCATGAAAAAAGGGCTTACGATGTTCCGTAAGCCCTTGATTTCATTTTGTATCTCTGGTGGGTGATGCAGGGTTTGAACCTGCGACCCCTGCCGTGTGAAGGCAGTGCTCTACCGCTGAGCTAATCACCCGATTCCAATTGCTTGACGCTGCTGGAAAGCCTTGGATTATGCCACAGTCTGCGTCTGTCCCCCGAGCATCTGGCGCCAGATCGTTTTGCCGCCGCTGGACTTGTCGATCTGCGCAAGCACGTCCCCGTGTGCAGCCAGTTCGGACTCGTTCGGATGAAGCACCGGCAAGGTAAACTGACTCAGATCGACCGATGCATGGCCCAGTCCTTCGCCCTCCACGGTGCCCAGGTCGATCAGCAGCGCATCCTGACCTCGCGTGAGGTTGATATAGACGTCGGCCAGCAGTTCGGCGTCCAGCAGGGCTCCGTGCAGGGTCCGGCCCGAGTTGTCCACGCCCAGCCGGTCACACAAGGCATTCAGACTGTTGCGCTTGCCCGGAAACATCTCCTTGGCCATCACCAGGGTGTCCGTGACGACCCCGACAAACGTGGCGAACGGCGGACTGTTGATCAGCTCGAGCTCCTTGTTCAGGAAGCCGACGTCAAACGCGGCGTTGTGGATGATGATCTCCGCGCCCTGCACATAGTCCAGGAACTCCTGGGCGACCTCCGCAAATCTGGGTTTGTCGCGAAGAAATTCGTTGCTGATGCCGTGCACCTTCAGCGCATCCTCGTGGCTGTCGCGTTCCGGATTCAGGTAGAAATGCAGGTTGTTGCCAGTGAGCTTGCGATTGAGCAGTTCGACGCAACCGATCTCGATGATGCGGTCTCCGCCCTCGGCAGACAGGCCCGTGGTTTCGGTGTCCAGGACGATCTGACGGCTCATCAGTGATTCTCTTTGGCGTGGTTGATCGAGTACTTGGGGATCTCGATCGTGATGTCCTGCTGCGCCAGATAGGCCTGACAGGACAGGCGCGAATTGGGCTCAAGTCCCCAGGCCCTGTCGAGCAGGTCTTCCTCGTTCTCATCGAGTTCGTTGAGGCTGTTGAAGCCCTCGCGCACGACGACATGACAGGTCGTGCACGCGCAGCTCATGTCGCAGGCGTGCTCGATGTTGATATGGTGGTCCAGCAGCGCTTCGCAGATTGAGGTGCCAGCGGGCGCGGAAACCTCGGCGCCGGTCGGGCAGTACTCCGGATGGGGAAGAATTCTGATCATTGGCATGGCTGCTTCCTTAGATGGCTTCCACATTGCGGCCCGCCAGGGCTTTCTGGATGCTGTGGTTCATGCGTTGGGCGGCGAAAGCCTCGGTTCCCTTGGCCAGCGCTGTCGTGGCCGCTTCAATCGCCTGGGCGTCCTGACTGGCGACGGCCGCGGTGCTCAGCGCTTGCATCAGTGCGCCGATCGTCTGGCGCTCCTGTTCGTCGAGCAGGGCGCCATCGGCATCCAGCGCACTTTGCGTCGCCAGCAGCATGCGGTCGGCATCCACGCGGGCCTCAGCGAGCGCGCGGGCCTTCATGTCGGATTCGGCTGTGGTGAAACTGTCCTGCAACATCGTCGCGATCTGGGCATCGGACAAGCCGTAGGAAGGCTTGACATCAATCCTCGCTTCAACGCCGCTGCCCTGCTCTTTCGCGCTGACGCTGAGCAGCCCGTCGGCATCGACGGTAAAGGTGACGCGGATGCGCGCGGCGCCCGCCGCCATGGGCGGGATACCCCGCAATTCGAAACGGGCCAGGCTGCGGCAGTCGGCCACCAGATCGCGCTCGCCCTGCACCACGTGCAAGGACAGGGCGGTCTGGCCGTCCTTGTAGGTGGTGAAGTCCTGCGCCATCGCCGTCGGAATGGTCTGATTGCGTGGAACAATCCGCTCGACCAGGCCGCCCATGGTTTCAATGCCCAGCGAGAGCGGGATGACGTCGAGCAGCAGCAGGTCCCCTGTGGTGTCGTTGCCGGCAAGCTGGTTGGCCTGAACCGCCGCACCAATGGCGACGACTTCGTCGGGATTCAGGTTGTTCAGCGGCTCGCGGCCGAAAAAATCGGCGACCGCTCGCTGAATCTGGGGCATGCGGGTCGATCCGCCCACCATGACCACACCGTGGACGTCGGCCCGCTCGAGTCTTGCATCCCGCATCACTTTGCGCACCGCGCTCAGCGCGCGCGCGGTCAGAGCGGCCGTGGCGGCCTCGAAATCGGATACTTTGACGTCCAAATGGATCATTCCCAGCGTCAAATGGACGTCGACAGCTACTGAATTCGTAGCGCTCAAGGATTCCTTGGTGCGCCGCGCTGCAGCCTTCAGCAGCGCTTTGTCCGTCGCCGTGACGGTCTGCAGGCCGGTCTGCGCCAACACCCAATCCGCCAGCGCCTGGTCGTAGTCGTCACCGCCGAGGGCAGAGTCGCCACCGGTGGCGATGACCTCGAAAACACCTCGGGTCAAGCGCAGGATGGAGATGTCGAACGTGCCGCCACCCAGGTCGAACACCGCATAGATGCCTTCGCTGGCATTGTCCAAGCCGTAGGCGATGGCCGCCGCCGTGGGCTCGTTGATCAGGCGCAGCACGTTGATGCCGGCAAGTTGCGCGGCATCCTTCGTGGCTTGGCGTTGGGCATCGTCAAAGTAGGCGGGCACCGTGATGACCGCTCCGTAGAGGTCATCGTTGAAAGTGTCTTCGGCACGATAGCGTAGCGTGGCCAGAATCTCGGCGCTGATTTCGACCGGCGATTTCTCGCCCTGCGCCGTATGCAACGACAGCATGCCGGCGGCCTTGTCGACAAACCGGTATGGCAACTTGTCGCGGCCGCGGATATCCGCCAGACCACGGCCCATGAAGCGCTTGACCGACGCGATCGTGTTCTCCGGATCGGTTGCACCAGCCACCAACGCCTCGGCGCCGATCTGGCGCCCGCCGCCTTCGAGGTAACGGACAACCGACGGCAGGATCACATGGCCCTGGCTGTCGGGCAGGCATTCGGCCACACCATGGCGCACGGCGGCGACGAGCGAATGGGTGGTTCCCAGGTCGATGCCCACCGCGACCCGACGCTGGTGCGGGTCCGGTGCCTGACCGGGTTCGGATATCTGAAGAAGCGCCATGTGTGCTGCTGGGGAACGGGCCCGTTTGAATAATGGTTGTGGCTGCGCGGCCGTGGGTGACTATTGTCCCCTGTCGGCAGAGTCCATGGCATCGTGACTGGCATCGATCCGAGCGTTCACTTCTTCCGAAAAGCGCTCGATGAACATCAGCGCGCGGACATGCCCGACGGCGGTCTTGAAATCCTGCAATTGATCGATCGCCTGCCCGCACGCCTCCAAGGCCACACGGCGGGCCTGTATGACTTCACGCGAAAGGGACTCGAGACGACTCAGGTCCGATGCGTCCTCCAGCTCTTCCCGCCACTCCATCTGCTGCATCAAGAAGGCCGCCGGCATCGCCGTATTGTTCTCCGCATTGACCGCGGCGCCGCCCAATTCGCAGAGATACGCGGCACGCTTGAGCGGATCCCTCAGGCGCTGATACGCCTCATTGATGCGAACCGACCACTGCATGGCCACGCGCTGGGCGGCCGCGCCTTGCGCGGCAAAGCGGTCCGGATGCGCCTCTCGCTGAAGGTCCTTCCAGCGTGCGTCGAGCACCGACGCGTCCTGCGCAAACTGCCGGCGTAGCTGGAACAACTCGAAATCGTCGGATTGGAGATTCATGTCAACAAAAAACCGCCTGGACGCGCTGCGCCGGCGGTTCGTCAGCAAGCAGGATCATCAGACCCGGAAGCTCTCGCCGCAACCGCAGCGGTCACGCTCATTCGGATTGTTGAACCGGAAACCTTCGTTCAATCCCTCGCGCACGAAATCAAGTTCGGTCCCGTCGATATAGGCCAAGCTCTTGGGGTCGATCAGGACTTTGATGCCATGCCCTTCAAACACCATGTCTTCGGGTGCGATTTCGTCCACGTATTCAAGCTTGTACGCCAGGCCGGAACAGCCCGTCGTCTTGACCCCCAGGCGCACACCCACCCCCTTGCCACGTTTGGCAAGGTAGCGGGTCACGTGCCGCGCGGCGGCTTCGGTCATTGTCACAGCCATGTCTGTTGCAACCTCAATGGGCGTGCTTTTTCTTGTAATCGTCCACCGCAGCCTTGATCGCGTCCTCGGCAAGAATGGAGCAATGAATCTTCACCGGCGGCAGCGCCAGTTCCTCGGCGATCTGGCTGTTCTTCAGCGCGGCCGCTTCATCAAGGGTCTTGCCCTTGACCCATTCGGTCACCAACGAACTGGATGCGATGGCCGATCCACAACCGTAGGTCTTGAAGCGCGCATCCTCGATCACCCCCGTGGCCGGGTTGACCTTGATCTGCAGCTTCATCACGTCGCCGCAGGCGGGCGCACCCACCATGCCGGTTCCCACCGACTCGTCGCCCTTGTCGAAGGAGCCGACATTGCGGGGGTTCTCATAGTGCTCGACAACTTTTTCAGAATAGGCCATTTGATTTCCCTCTTGCATTCATTCAGTGGGCCGTCCACTGAATGGTTGATAGATCCACGCCGTCCTGGTACATCTCCCACAACGGGCTGAGGTCGCGAAGCTTTGCAACGTTCTGCCGAATGGTTTCGATGGCATAGTCGATTTCGGCTTCGGTCGTCCAGCGCCCGATCGTCATGCGAAGGCTGCTGTGGGCCAGTTCATCGCTGCGGCCAAGCGCCCGCAGGACGTAGCTGGGCTCCAGCGACGCCGAGGTGCAGGCCGAACCCGATGACACGGCCAGTCCCTTGATCCCCATGATCAGTGACTCGCCTTCGACGAAGTTGAAGCTCATGTTGATGTTCTGGGCCACACGCTGTGTGGCATGGCCGTTGAGGAACGCCTGCTCCACGTCCTTCAGCCCATTGATCAGGCGGTCATGCAACGCCCGTGCCTTGGCATTGTCCTGAGCCATTTCAAGGCGTGCCAGACGGAAAGCCTCGCCCATGCCCACGCACTGGTGTGTCGGCAAGGTGCCCGAGCGCATGCCGCGCTCATGGCCGCCCCCATGCATCTGTGCCTCCAGCCGCACACGCGGCTTGCGCCGAACATACAGCGCGCCGATACCCTTGGGGCCGTAGGTCTTGTGTGAAGCCAGACTCATCAGGTCGACCGGCAGCGTCTTGAGGTCGATTTCGACCTTGCCGGTGGCCTGGGCAGCGTCGACATGCAACAGGATGCCCTTTTCGCGGCAAAGCGCGCCAATGGCGGCGATGTCCTGAATCACACCGATCTCGTTGTTCACGAACATCACACTGATCAGGATGGTGTCAGGCCGGATCGCTGCCTTGAGCACGTCGAAGCTGAGCAATCCGTCTTCCTGCACGTCCAGGTAGGACACTTCGAAACCCTGGCGCTCCAACTCGCGCATCGTGTCGAGCACGGCCTTGTGTTCCGTCTTCACCGTGATCAGGTGCCGGCCCTTGCTTTGATAGAAATGGGCGGCCCCCTTCAGCGCGAGATTGTTCGACTCTGTGGCGCCGCTGGTCCAGACGATTTCACGCGGATCGGCGCCGATCAGTTCGGCAACCTGTTCCCGTGCGTTCTCGACGGCGGCTTCTGCTTCCCAGCCCCAGGCATGGCTGCGGGATGCCGGGTTGCCGAAATGCTCGCGCAACCATGGGATCATCACATCTACCACGCGGGGGTCGCAGGGCGTGGTGGCGCCGTAATCCATATAGATCGGGAAGTGAGGGGTGGATTCCATAGACGGTTTCAGATTTCAGTTGGCAGACCAGGTGCAAGAAAAGGCGGGGCGGAGCGACTGGGCGGCAATCCGCCCTCAACTCTTGGCAAAGGCGTTGCCCAAGGCAAACACCGAGTTCGGGGCATTCACACGAACCGGCCGCGAAACCGGCATGGCATGAATCGCCCGTTTGACCGCCGGCTTGTCCTCGATCTGGACGCCCTTGGCCAAATGATCGTCGACCAGTTTCTGCAGGTTTACGGAATCCAGGAACTCGACCATCTTCGTATTCAGCGAAGCCCAGAGCTCGTGCGTCATGCAACGCCCGCCCTCGCCCAAACAGTTTTCCTTGCCGCCGCACTGGGTGGCATCGATCGGTTCATCGACGGATGTAATGATGTCGGCGACGGTAATGTCCACGGCCTTTCGACCTAACGTGTAGCCACCGCCAGGGCCCCGCGTCGACTCGACCAGCTCATTGCGACGCAGCTTGCCGAACAGCTGCTCCAGATAGGACAAGGAAATCTGCTGCCGTTGGCTGATGGCCGCGAGCGTGACAGGGCCCGAATTCTGACGCAACGCCAGATCGATCATGGCGGTGACCGCAAAACGGCCTTTGGTGGTAAGACGCATGGCTGGTTCCTTCTCGAATGGCGATGACTGGCTCGGGTCCGCGTTGGGCTGGATGGCCGCCCCTCTCAACCGGTCATCCGAGATTTCGGATCTGGGTTGGGGTATTTCGGCGGGTTATCCTGACTAACGTGGTCAAGTATAACATAAGACCAAGCGGATTGCTCGGACAAAATTACTAATCAGTCTCTAAATGATCGAATGCGTCCGCACGGATATCGACCAAGGCTGTCGCAGCACCGCCTCAAGCTACGACCGGGTCGCCGCCAGGTGCGCCAAAAGCCCTCTTCTTCAAGAGGCCGAGTTCATCGCGTACCCGGGCCGCCTTCTCGAACTCCAGGTCACGCGCAAAGGCGAGCATGGTTTTCTCGAGCCTCTTGATTTCGCGGCCGATGTCCTTCTCCGACATGTCCTCCACCCGAGCCCGCTGCAAAGCATCCTGTTCCAGCCGCTCGGCTTCCCGTCCGGCTTTCTCGCTGTAGACGCCATCGATGAGATCGCGAACCTGCTTGACGATGCTGCGCGGCGTGATGCCCTGCTCCAGGTTGTGGGCCACTTGGCGGGCCCGCCGTCGGCCGGTCTCGTCAATGGCCCGCTTCATCGAGTCGGTCACCCTGTCGGCATACAGGATCGCCCGGCCACTGAGGTTTCGGGCCGCGCGCCCGATGGTCTGGATCAGCGAGCGCTCGGAGCGCAGAAATCCCTCCTTGTCAGCGTCCAGAATTGCGACCAATGACACCTCCGGGATGTCCAGGCCTTCGCGCAACAGATTGATGCCCACCAGCACATCAAAAGCGCCCAAGCGCAGGTCGCGGATGATCTCCACCCGCTCCACCGTATCCACATCACTGTGGAGGTAGCGCACCTTCACCCCGTTCTCACTCAAATAGTCGGTCAGTTGCTCGGCCATGCGCTTGGTCAATGTGGTGATCAGCACGCGCTCATGGCGATCCACACGAATCCTGATTTCCTGCAGCACGTCGTCGACCTGGTGGGTGGCCGGTCGCACCTCCACTTCCGGGTCCACCAGCCCGGTCGGCCGCACCAGTTGCTCCACGACCTGCCCCGCATGCTCGTTTTCCCACTGCGCCGGCGTGGCGGAAACGAAAATGGCCTGGCGCATGCGGGCTTCGAATTCCTCGAATTTCAGCGGCCGGTTGTCCAGCGCGCTCGGCAAGCGGAAACCGTACTCGACCAAGGTGGTCTTGCGTGAACGGTCGCCGTTGTACATGCCGCCGAACTGGCCGATCAGCACATGCGACTCATCCAGGAACATCACGGCATCTTTGGGCAGGTAGTCTGTCAGCGTCGCCGGCGGGTCGCCGGGCGCCGCACCGGAGAGATGCCGGGTGTAGTTCTCGATCCCCTTGCAGTGACCCAGTTCGCTTAACATCTCCAGGTCAAACCGGGTGCGCTGCTCCAGCCGCTGCGCCTCCACCAGCTTGCCCTGGCTCACGAACTCTTTCAACCGGTCGGCCAGCTCGACCTTGATGGTCTCTACCGCCGCCAGTACCTGATCCCGGGGTGTCACATAGTGGCTGCTGGGGTACACCGTGAAGCGCGGAATCTTCTGCCGGATGCGACCGGTCAGTGGATCGAACAGCTGCAACGATTCGATCTCGTCGTCGAACAATTCGACCCGAATGGCCATTTCGCTGTGCTCTGCCGGGAAGATGTCGATCGTGTCCCCGCGTACCCGGAACGTGCCCCGGGAAAACTCCATGTCATTGCGCTGGTACTGCATGCGGATCAGCTGGGCTATCACGTCGCGCTGCCCCATCCGGTCACCGGATCGCAGCGTCATGACCATCTTGTGGTACGCCTCCGGTTGACCGATGCCGTAAATGGCCGAGACCGTCGCGACGATAACCACATCGCGCCGCTCGAGAATGCTCTTGGTGCACGACAGGCGCATCTGTTCGATGTGCTCGTTGATCGCCGAGTCCTTCTCGATGAACAGGTCGCGCTGCGGGACATAGGCCTCGGGCTGGTAGTAGTCGTAATAGCTGACGAAATACTCCACCGCATTGTTCGGGAAGAACTCCCTGAACTCGCTGTAAAGCTGGGCTGCCAGGGTCTTGTTGGGGGCGAACACAATGGCCGGGCGACCCAGGCGGGCGATCACATTGGCCATCGTGAACGTCTTGCCCGAGCCGGTCACGCCCAGAAGGGTCTGGAACACCTCGCCATCTAGCACGCCCTCCACCAGTTTGTCGATCGCCACCGGCTGGTCGCCGGCTGGCGGATAGGGCTGGAACAGCTCGAACGGGGATCCCGGGAAGGTGACAAACCGACCGGCTTTGGCTTCAGGAGTGACGTCGATGACTTCTTGCATGAGGGAAAACCCGGAACGTGTGGCGCACCCCGTTAAAATTGGGGCAACCGCATAGGCTACCTCAGCCCGGGACTATTTGCCTGACTTCCCACCTCCAAGGACCCTCCATGTCTCTCTTCACCGCTGTCGAAATGGCCCCCCGCGATCCGATCCTGGGTCTGAACGAGCAATTTGCAGCCGATACCAATCCCAACAAGGTCAATCTCGGTGTCGGGGTGTACTTCGATGACAACGGAAAACTGCCGCTCCTGGAGTGCGTGCAGGCGGCCGAAAAGACCATGATGGAAAAGCCCGCCGCGCGAGGCTATCTGCCCATTGACGGCATCGCCGCGTACGACGCCGCGGTCAAGAGCCTGGTGTTCGGTGCCGATTCCGAGCCGGTCAAGTCTGGCCGTATTGCCACCGTGCAGGGCATTGGCGGCACCGGTGGCCTGAAAATCGGCGCTGATTTCCTCAAGAAGCTCAATCCCGCCGCCAAGGTGCTGATTTCCGACCCGAGCTGGGAAAACCACCGCGCCCTGTTCTCCAGCGCAGGTTTCATCGTGGAAAGTTATCGCTATTACGACGCCGCCACGCGCGGCGTGGACTTCACCGGCATGTTGGCCGACCTGAACGCCGCCGCACCGGGCACCATCATCCTGCTGCATGCCTGCTGCCACAACCCAACCGGCTACGACATCACTGGCGCGCAATGGGACCAGGTGATCGCCGTCGTGAGAGCAAAGAACCTGGTTCCCTTCCTGGACATGGCTTACCAAGGCTTCGGCAACGGCATCACCGAGGACGGTGCCGTGATCGGCAAGTTCGTGGCCGCCGGCCTGGACTTCTTCGTGTCCACCTCCTTCTCCAAGAGCTTCAGCCTTTATGGCGAGCGCGTGGGCGCGCTGTCGGTGCTGTGCGCGAGCAAGGAGGAAGCCGATCGGGTGCTGAGCCAACTCAAGATCGTGATCCGCACCAACTACTCCAATCCGCCCATCCACGGCGGCGCGGTGGTGGCAGCAGTGCTCGGCAGTCCTGAACTGCGCGCTATGTGGGAGAAGGAGTTGGCCGCGATGCGGGTACGGATCAAGGCGATGCGTCAGAAGCTGGTCGATGGACTGAAGGCGGCCGGTGTACAGCAGGACATGAGCTTCATCACCACCCAAATCGGCATGTTCAGCTATTCCGGCCTGACGAAGGACCAGATGGTGCGCCTGCGCAGCGAGTTTGGCGTCTATGGCACCGACACCGGCCGCATGTGCGTGGCCGCGCTCAACAGCAAGAACATCGACTACGTCTGCCAGGCCATTGCCAAGGTCGTCTGATCACAATCGGGCCGATGCAACCGCGGAAAGTGCCACCTTCGGGTGGCTTTTCCGCTTTTGAGTGGCCAGTCCCCATCGCCAATTGGTCATCTTTTGCTATGGTTTCAGGACTTTCCGATCTTGCGTCACGGTATCGATAACGATGCGAAGGCGGCCATCCGTTCCCGTTCGGATGTCGCTTCGTTCAGCCCCGTGAAAGAATATTTTGATAGAAGTCAAATTGACGGTATGAAGGCCTCAGCACGGCTGAGCTCATGACCCGGTATGCACCGTAGGTAGTTGTGCGGAATGCTATTGCGTTCACCAACTGTTATATTGCACCGCACCATTTCCCATCTACACAAAGACGCCACCATGCTCTATCAAATCTATGAAACGCAGCGTTCGCTGATGGAACCCTTTACGGATCTGGCGCAGTTTTCGGCCAAGGCCTACGCCAATCCCCTATCTATTTTTGGCCAGAACCCGTTTGCCCAGCGGATTTCGGCAGCCTTCGACCTCCTGCATCGCCTGGGCAAAGATTATGAAAAGCCGGAATTCGGGATTCGCACCATCGATGCCTATGGCGTCGATATCGCGATCCATGAACGCATTGAAATCAGCAAGCCTTTCTGCGAGCTGCGTCGATTCAAACGGTTCAGTGACGACCCGGCAACATTGGCCAAACTGAAAGACCAGCCAGCGGTGCTCATCGTGGCGCCCCTTTCCGGCCACTATGCGACGCTGCTGCGCGATACCGTCAAGACCATGCTGAAAGACCACAAGGTCTACATCACGGACTGGAAAAATGCGCGCCTGGTGCCGCTTTCCGAGGGCGATTTCCACTTGGATGACTATGTGAACTACGTTCAGGAATTCATCCGCCACCTGCAAGGCATCTACGGCAACTGCCATCTGGTCAGCGTATGCCAGCCGACGGTCCCGGTGCTGGCTGCCGTGTCCCTGATGGCCACCCGCGGCGAACTCACACCGCTGTCCATGACCATGATGGGCGGCCCGATCGACGCGCGCAAGTCGCCCACCGCGGTCAACAACCTGGCCATGACCAAGAGCCACAGCTGGTTCGAGAAGAACGTGATCTACCGGGTCCCCAGCAATTTCCCGGGTGCCGGGCGGCGCGTCTACCCTGGCTTTCTGCAGTATGCGGGCTTCGTGGCCATGAATCCCAGCAATCACGCGCGCAGCCACTATGACTACTTCAAAGACCTGATCAAGGGCGACGGTGCCAGCACCGAGGCGCACCGCAAGTTCTATGACGAGTACAACGCCGTGCTCGACATGGACGCCAACTATTACCTCCAGACCATCAAGGTCGTGTTCCAGGATTTCAGCCTGGTGAACGGCACCTGGGATATCCGCAACCCCAAAGGTCAGATAGAGCGCGTGCGCCCGCAAGACATCAAGACAACCGCATTGTTTTCGGTCGAGGGCGAACTGGACGACATCTCCGGTTCCGGCCAGACCGAGGCCGTTCATGCGATCTGCAGCGGTGTCGTCGACTCAGAGCAACGGCACCTGATCGTCGAAGGCGCCGGGCATTACGGCATCTTCAGCGGCCGCCGCTGGCGCGAAGTGGTCTATCCGGAAGTGAAGAAATTCATCCTGGCGCATCAGCCGGTGCCCGCGCCCACCGCGACCCAAGCCAGCGAGTCGGAGCCTTCCATCACGCCCACTCGCCCTGCAGCCACGAAGAAGGCGGCGAAAAAGCCGGCCGCCGCCAAGCCCACTGCTGCAGCCCAGCCTGTTGGGACTGTTGCCGAAGCTTCTTTGGCCGCACCAACGCCCACTCGGTCGAAAGCCGTGACCAACAAGAAGGCTGTACTCGCCAAGCGCACTCCAGCTACAGCCAGCGGAAAAACGGCGCCCAGAACGGCTCGCGGCAAGTGATCTTGTGGTGACGGAACTGACGTCACCCAATGACCTGGCGGAGCGTATCGACAGCGCCCTGCCTCAAACCCAGTGCACCCGTTGCGCTTATGACGACTGTGCATCATATGCACAAGCCGTCGCATGTGGCGCCGCTGGAATCAATCAGTGCCCCCCAGGAGGAACCGAAGGCATCGCACGCCTTGCCGCGCTGACGGGCCGGCCCATAGAGCCGTTGAATCCGGCAAACGGCTCCGAGGGCCCCCGCCGCGTCGCCTTCATTGACGAAGCCTGGTGTATCGGCTGCACCCTGTGTCTGGTCATCTGTCCGACGGACGCCATCATCGGCACCAACAAGCGCATGCACGGCGTGATCGAGCCCTATTGCACGGGTTGCGAACTCTGCATTCCGGTTTGTCCCGTGGACTGCATCGAACTTGAAACGGTCACCGGTGAGCACACCGGATGGGCGGCCTGGTCGCCGGATCAAGCGGCCATGGCCCGGGATCGGTACGAATTCCATCGCGCTCGCAAGGCGCGCGATGCAACCGCCCATGCGGAAAAGCTGGAAAAAAAGGCCGAAATGAAACTCGCCGACCTTGCCGCACATTCCCAACACACCGACCCGCTGATCCTGGACAAGAAGCGTCTGGTGATCGAGGCAGCGCTGGCGCGTGCCCGCGCAAAACGCGCCGGAGGCGACTGAACTGGCCCCTGTTGGACCAGCAGGTCAGCAAGCTCGGATCATCCCAATGCGTCGTTGACCTGCTCGTGGAACTCGGCCATTTCGACCGCTGTTCCGATCTCCCTGGGCAAGGCGTCGCGCACCGAGAACACGCCGAGTATGCGAGACCCCTCACCCATGATGGGCAGGTGACGGAACCCTCGCTCAATCATGATCAGCACCGCGTCGGAAACGAGCACATCGGGCCCAACGCAGCGCGGGTTGCGCGTCATGATTTCAGATACCAGGGTTGTTGCAGGATTGAGCGCCTTGGCCAGCACCCGGGTCATGAGATCCCGTTCGGTAACGATGCCGAGCAGAGCGCTGGCCGGGTCCACAATCAGCACGCTGCCACAGTTGGCCTTGGTCATCAGGCACGCGGCGTCCCAGATCGTTGCCTGCGGCCCGAGGCTGATGACATGACGTTGGGACATGGATTGAAAAACCGTGCGTTCAGGCATGATGGCAGCCCTTTCAAATGAATTATGGAATCGGATTTCCTGCAGCGGCATTGGCCTAGCGCAGGGACGCGTTGATCTTCTCCAGCGCGCCGACGCCCGGGCAGAGTTCGGTGCGTCCCAGCGTGTTGAGGGGCCGGTGGCTGGTGTTCATGGCCGTGTGCAAATCCGTCGCCAGCGGATCCAGGTAAAGCAGGCCGGTCACGACCTCTCCACGTGACTGGTGCTCGTTCATGTAGCTCATGGCGGCGTAGCGGTCGGTGGGATCGTAATCCTCGTGCAGCTTGCGCAGGCGAAGCACGGTGCCATCGTGCTGGGGCACATCAACCACTTCACCCGGCGCGTACTCGGTGGTGATTTCGCTGCGCGGGGTCATGAAATCGATGCGGCTCACGGCCTCGTTGTGCTGACGCACATAGTCGTAGCTCTTGGTGCTTCCGCCGTGGTTGTTGAAGGTGACGCAGGGGCTGATCACATCGATGAACGCGGCACCGCCATGGGCCATGGCACCTTTGATCAGTGGCACCAACTGGGCTTTGTCGCCGGAGAAACTGCGCGCGACGAAAGTGGCGCCCAGTTGCAGGGCGATACCCACCAGGTCGACAGGGCTGTCGCTGTTCACGACGCCCTTCTTGCTTTTCGAGCCACGGTCCGCCGTTGCAGAGAACTGCCCTTTGGTCAGACCATAGACGCCATTGTTCTCGACGATATAGGCCATACGGACGCCACGGCGCATGGCGTTGGCAAACTGACCCAGTCCGATAGAGGCGGAATCTCCGTCGCCCGACACGCCAAGGTACAGAAGATCGCGGTTGGCCAGGTTGGCGCCCGTCAACACCGATGGCATGCGACCATGCACCGTGTTAAAGCCGTGCGAAGCTCCGAGAAAGTAGTCGGGCGTCTTTGAACTGCAACCGATGCCGGAGAGCTTCGCGACGCGATGGGGTTCAATATCGAGTTCCCAGCAAGCCTGAATGATGGCCGCAGAAATCGAGTCGTGCCCGCATCCTGCGCACAAGGTCGAGATGCGGCCCTCGTAGTCACGCCGGGTGTAGCCCACCTTGTTGGTCGTGAGCGTCGGGTGATGCAGTCTGGGTTTGGCAATGTAGGTCATGCGGTCTCCTTCTGGCGGGCCGGGGCTGAAGCGTTTGCCGACGCGGGTTGAATGTTGTCGCGTATCGCCTGGACGATGAACCGTGCCGTGATCGGAGTACCGTCATAGTGCAGGACCGGAACCAGGCGCGCAGGATCAAAATGAAGCTCGTTGACCAGCATCGAGCGCATCTGCGCATCACGGTTCTGCTCCACCACGAAAACCTTCTCGTGCGTCGCAATGAACTCACTGACCGAATCGGGGAACGGAAAGGCGCGAAGACGCAGAGCGTCCAGATGCTGGCCGTCGGCTTCTAGCACGTCCAGCGCCTCACGCATCGCCGGCGTGGTGGACCCGAAATAAATGACGCCATAAGGGGTCGGTTGGGTCGCCTCGCGAAGCACGGGTTGGGGAACCAGGTCGGCAGCCGTGCGGAATTTGCGCAGCAGGCGCTCCATGTTGTAGATGTAGTCGGGGCCGCGCTCGGAATACTGTGCATATGGGTTGCGGGTGGTGCCCCGGGTAAAGAAACTCCCCTTGGTCGGGTGGGTCCCCGGCAACGTGCGCCAGGGAATGCCATCTCCATCGACATCCTTGTAGCGGCCGAAGTCCTTGCCGGCCTCGAGTTCCTCGGCCGTCATGACTTTGCCCCGATCGTAGTCGCGGGCCCCGTCCCAGCTGAATGGCTTGCACAGGCGCTGGTTCATGCCAATGTCGAGGTCGGTCATGACGAAGATCGGTGTCTGTAGCCGGTCTGCCAGATCGAGTGCAGCAGCCGAGTGCTCGAAGCATTCGTGCGGGTCCTGGGGAAACAGCAACACATGTTTGGTGTCACCGTGCGATGCATAGGCACAGGAAAGCAGGTCGGACTGCTGCGTTCGGGTCGGCATGCCCGTAGACGGACCGCCCCGCTGCACGTTGATGATGGTGACGGGGATTTCCGCAAAGTAGGCCAGGCCGATGAACTCGGTCATCAGCGAGACGCCCGGCCCCGATGTGGCCGTGAACGCACGCGCGCCGTTCCAACCGGCACCCACGACCATGCCGATCGAAGCCAGTTCGTCCTCCGCCTGAACGATCGCGTAATAGTGCTGACCCGTCACAGGATCGACCCGGTATTTATCGCAGTACTTCTGAAACGCCTCGGGCACCGAGGACGAAGGCGTGATCGGGTACCACGCCGCTACGGTCGCGCCGCCATAGATGCATCCCAGCGCGGCAGCACTGTTGCCGTCGGTGAAGATCTGGTCTCCGACCATGTCCGAGCGTCGGACACGTATGCCCAAGGGGTATTCAAGGTGCTCCTGGACAAAATTCCGCCCCAGATGCAGCGCCTGAATATTGGACGCCAGCAAACGCTCCTTGCCCTTGTACTGCTCCGCAAACAGGGTCTCGAACACGTCGGCATCCACATCCAGCAGCACCGACAGGGCGCCAACATAGATGATGTTCTTGAACAACTGGCGTTGTCGCGGGTCGGTGTAGGCCGCTGTTGCTGATCTCTGTCAGTGGCATCCCGATCACGTGAACGTCCTTGCGAAAACGCGATTCAGGGATCGGCCGGGTGCTGTCGTAGAACAGATAGCCGCCCGGTTCGATTTCAGCGATGTCGGCATCCCAGGTCTGCGGGTTCATGGCGACCATCATGTCGACCCCGCCGCGCCGTCCGTGATAGCCTTTTTCGCACACCCGCGCCTCGTACCAGGTCGGCATACCCTGGATGTTGCTCGGGAAGATGTTGCGGGGGCTCACCGGCACGCCCATGCGCATCACGGCCTTGGAAAAGAGTTCGTTGGCCGAAGCCGAACCTGAGCCGTTTACGTTGGCGAACTTGATGACGAAATCGTTGATGGCTTCAATGCGGTTCATGCGACCTCCAGATGTGCTTTGCGTGCGTCCCGACAGCCAGGTCCGGCCTGCGTCGTATTGAGCAGGAACTTCTGCATGTCCCATGCCCCGGTCGGGCAGCGTTCGGCGCAAAGGCCGCAGTGCAGGCAGACGTCCTCGTCCTTGACCATGACCCGCCCGGTCTTGAGTTCGGCCGACACGTACAGATCCTGTGCCGTGTGCATCGCGGGTGCTTTCAGGCGGGTGCGAAGGTCCGCCTCGTCGCCATTGCTGGTGAAGGTGATGCAATCCATGGGACAGATGTCCACGCAGGCATCGCATTCGATGCAGGTTTCCCGGTTGAAAACGGTCTGCACGTCGCAATTCAGGCACCGGCTGGCTTCCTTGAACGCGGTGGCTGCGTCGAACCCCAGTTCCACCTCAACGCGGATGCTGGCCAGCGCCGTCTCGGCCTTGGCCCATGGCACCTTGAAGCGGGTATCTCCCGACACATCATTGTGGTAGCTCCATTCGTGGATGCCCATCTTCTGCGACATCAGGTTGACCCGCGGCGCAGGTCGGGTGACCACCGACTCGCCATGCAGGAAGCGGTCAATAGAGACGGCTGCTTCATGGCCGTGGGCGACGGCCGTGATGATGTTCTTGGGCCCGAAGGCGGCATCGCCACCAAAAAAGACCTGCGGCACGGTGGACTGGAAGGTCTCCTGCCCGAGGACTGGAAGCCCCCACTTGTCGAACTGGATGCCGCTGCCGCGTTCGATCCAGGGGAAGGCGTTTTCCTGCCCGACGGCCACCAACACAGCGTCGCACTCGAAAAATGCGTCTGGCTGCCCTGTCGGAACGAGCGTGCGCCGGCCTTTTTCGTCGTAGACCGCCCGCACGATTTCGAAGGTCATGCCCAACAGCTTGCCATCCTTGTGCTCGAAGCTCTTCGGCACATGGAAATTGATGATCGGAATGCCCTCGTGAATGGCGTCCTCCTTCTCCCACGGCGAGGCCTTCATCTCCTCGAAACCGCTGCGAACGATGACTTTCACGTCGGAGCCCCCCATGCGACGGGCAGAACGGCAGCAATCCATCGCGGTATTGCCACCACCGAGCACGATGACACGGGGCGGCACATTGGTGACATGGCCGAATGAAACCGAGGCCAGCCAATCGATGCCGATGTGGATGTGTGCAGAAGCCTCGATGCGTCCGGGCACATCGAGATCGCGCCCTCGCGGTGCCCCGCATCCGACAAACACGGCGTCGTACCCCTGCTTGAGCAAGGCCTGCATGGACTCCACGCGCTCGCCACTGCGGAACTTCACGCCCATGTCGAGGATGTAGCCCGTTTCCTCGTCGATCACCGATTCGGGCAGACGGAAGCGTGGAATCTGCGAGCGGATGAAGCCGCCCGCCTTGGCTTCGCCGTCGAACACGGTGACCTCGTATCCGAGCGGGGCCAGATCGCGTGCCACGGTCAGGGAGGCCGGACCGGCGCCGACACAGGCGATGCGCTTTCCGTTGGGAGCAGCAATGGCGGGCATGCGCGCCTTGACCTCGCCCTTGTTATCTGCAGCGACCCGCTTCAGTCGGCAGATCGCTACCGGCTCCGGTGCCGCTCCGTTGTTTTCCTCGACGCGACCGCGCCGACAGGCGGGCTCGCAGGGTCGGTCGCAGGTTCGACCCAGAACGCCGGGAAAGACATTCGACACCCAGTTGATCATGTAGGCATCGCTGTAGCGGCCCTGACCAATCAGGCGAATGTATTCGGGTACGGGGGTGTGGGCCGGACAGGCCCACTGACAATCGACGACCTTGTGAAAATAGTCGGGCCGGGTGGTGTTTGTTGGCTGCAAGACGGTCTCCTTCACCAGCAATGGCGCCAGGGGCGGCGCCACGGGTGCGGGCAGTCTATTCCTTCAGGCACCCATTCGGTGCGACCGGTCGGGCAAAAAGCGCCGATCTATGACCCAAATCAAGAATTTTGTGCCCCCACCCCGAACACGACCGACGCGGATCGCGCTCAGAGTGTCTCAGTCGGCGGCAGCGGCCAGGCGCGCGAATGCCGATACCACTTCCGGCGGCGCCTGCACCAGTTCAATGAGCACGCCTTCGCCGCCGATCGGGAATTCGTCGTTGCCCTTCGGATGCAGGAAAGTGATGTCGAAACCGGCAGCCCCCTTGCGGATGCCGCCCGGCGCGAATCGGACCCCTTGCGCAGACAGCCATTGCACCGCCACCGGCAGGTCGTCGATCCACAGGCCGATGTGGTTCAGTGGCGTCGCGTGCACCGCTGGTTTCTTGTCGGGGTCCAACGGCTGCATCAGGTCCACCTCGACCTTGAAGGGCCCGCTGCCGATGGCACAGATGTCTTCATCGACGTTCTCGCGCTCGCTGCGGAAGGTTCCCGTCACTTCCAGGCCGAACATGTCAACCCAAAGCGTCTGCAGGCGTTTCTTGTCGGGCCCGCCGATGGCGATCTGCTGGATGCCCAGCACCTTGAATGGTCGTTGCATGAGTGATTGATCCAGGGTTGTCACTGCCGCTCAGACGAACTCGATGATCGGCTGGTCTACGGTAAGGCTCTCGCCCTTGGCCGCCAGAACCTTGCCCACCACCCCATCCGCTGCCGCGAAAAGCACATTCTCCATCTTCATGGCCTCGATCACGGCGACCCGCTCGCCTGCCTGAACCTTCTGGCCGGGTTGAACGGCCACGTCGACCAGCAGGCCGGGCATCGGCGACAGCACGTAGCGGCTCATGTCCGGCGGCGCCTTAAAGGGCATCAGCCGATGCAGCTCCGCCATGCGTGGCGACATCACCAGGGCCTCGATCTTGGTTCCGTTGTGCTGCACGCGCAGGGCCAGCGGGTTCTTGGCCGTGCCGCGCTCCATCTGCGCCGTGAAAGGCTCGCCATTCACTGTGCCCTCGATGCAGATATCGTTCAGGCGCGAACCGCTGTTGACTTC
Source organism: Candidatus Skiveiella danica (assembly GCA_016721925.1). Classification (GTDB taxonomy): domain Bacteria; phylum Pseudomonadota; class Gammaproteobacteria; order Burkholderiales; family Burkholderiaceae_C; genus Skiveiella; species Skiveiella danica. The sequence continues at coordinate 451,481 of JADKHE010000001.1, read as the reverse complement.
GTACAGCTTGCCCTCCACATGGATGGCGGCCGCACCGGCCTTGCCGGTGAATTCGTCGACGTGCACCGGCACATACCGGTACTCGGCATGTCCATTCTCCGACAGCACCACGACGGTGTAGTCGACACCCACCTTCACGCCGTAGCCGGGAAGTTGCCCTGACATGCCCGCGGCGCGTTCGCGCGACTTGCGGCGCACAAACGCGGCCATGGCAACGAGGAAATTGACGTCGTCGTGCGGCACATCCTCCGCCCGGAAGCCCTTGGCGTAGTGTTCGGCGATGAAGCCCGTGTTGAATTCACCACTGACAAACCTTGGGTGCGCCAGCAGCGCTGCCTGAAAGGGAATGTTGCTGCTGATGCCGCGGATCACGAATCCGTTGAGCGCCTCGCGCATCTTGGCGATGGCGTCGTTGCGGTCGGTTCCGTGCACGATCAGCTTGGCAATCATCGAGTCGTAGTACATCGGGATCTCGCCGCCATCCTGCACGCCGGTATCCACGCGCACACCGTATCGCTGGCCGGTGTCGGACTGGAACATGGTCTGCGCTGGCGGCGCGAATCGCACCAGACGCCCGGTAGACGGCAGGAAGTTGCGGAACGGATCCTCGGCGTTGATGCGGCACTCGATGGCCCAGCCCTCACGCTTGACATCGGCCTGCGCGATCGGCAGCTTTTCGCCCGCGGCCACACGGATCATCAGCTCCACGAGATCCAGGCCAGTGATGCACTCGGTCACCGGGTGTTCCACCTGCAGCCGGGTATTCATTTCCAGGAAGTAGAAGTCCTGGTCCTTGCCCACCACGAACTCTACCGTTCCCGCACTCTGGTACTTCACGGCCTTGGCCAAGGCCACAGCCTGCTCGCCCATGGCCTTTCGGGTGGCGTCGGAGATAAATGGGCTGGGCGCCTCCTCAATCACCTTCTGGTGGCGGCGCTGGATCGAGCACTCGCGTTCGTTGAGATACACCACGTTGCCGTGGCTGTCGCCCAGCACCTGAATTTCGATGTGGCGCGGCTCCAGCACGTATTTTTCGATGAACACGCGGTCGTCACCGAAGCTGTTGCGCGCCTCGTTGCGACAGCTGGTGAAACCTTCGAAGGCCTCTTTGTCGTTGAAGGCCACACGAAGGCCCTTGCCGCCGCCGCCTGCGGAGGCCTTGATCATCACCGGGTAGCCGATTCCCTTGGCAATTTCCACGGCCTGCTCGGCCGTTTCGATGGCATCGTTGTAACCGGGAATGGTGTTGACCTTGGCCTCGTTGGCCAGCTTCTTGGAGGCGATCTTGTCGCCCATGGCCGCAATGGAGAAGTGCCTGGGGCCGATGAAAGCGATGCCCTCGTCCTCGCAACGCTTGGCAAATGCCTCGTTTTCGCTCAGGAAGCCGTAGCCAGGATGCACCGCCTGCGCCCCGGTCTGTTTGCACGCGGCAATGATCTTGTCGGCCACCAGGTAGCTCTCGCGGCTGGGCGCCGGGCCCAACAGCACGGCCTCGTCCGCCAGCAGCACATGGCGCGCGTCCTTGTCGGCCTCGGAGTAGACGGCTACCGTCTGGATGCCCATCTTGCGGGCCGTGGCGATCACGCGGCAGGCGATTTCACCCCGATTGGCAATCAGTATCTTCGTAAACATGCTGTTCTTCTCCTCGGGTCTCAGAGTGGAATGTTGCCGTGCTTGCGCCACGGGTTCTCGAGCTTCTTGTCCTTGAGCATGACCAGCGAGCGGCAGATGCGCTTGCGGGTCTCGTGCGGCAGGATCACGTCGTCGATGAAACCGCGGGCGCCAGCCACAAACGGATTGGCAAAGCGGGCCTTGTATTCCGCCTCGCGCGCGGCGAGCTTGGCGGGGTCCTTCTTCTCCTCGCGGAAGATGATCTCCACCGCGCCCTTGGCACCCATCACCGCGATCTCGGCGTTGGGCCAGGCAAAGTTGACATCGCCGCGCAGGTGCTTGGAGGCCATCACGTCATAGGCGCCGCCATAGGCCTTGCGGGTGATCACGGTGATCTTCGGCACCGTGCACTCGGCATAGGCGTAGAGCAGCTTGGCGCCATGCTTGATGATGCCGCCGTACTCCTGGCTGGTGCCGGGCATGAAGCCAGGCACGTCCACGAAAGTGACCACGGGGATGTTGAAGGCGTCGCAGAAGCGCACGAAACGCGCCGCCTTGATCGAGCTCTTGATGTCCAGGCATCCGGCCAGCACCAGCGGCTGGTTGGCCACGATGCCCACCGTCTGGCCATCCATGCGCGCGAAACCGATCAGGATGTTCTTGGCGTATTCGGGCTGCAGTTCGAAGAAGTCCCCGTCGTCCACTGTCTTGACGATGAGCTCCTTCATGTCATACGGCTTGTTGGGGTTGTCCGGCACCAGGGTGTCCAGGCTCAGTTCGGTCCGATCGATCGGGTCGCCGCTGGGCCGCACTGGGGACTTTTCGCGGTTGTTCAGCGGCAGGTAGTTGTAAAGGCGGCGCAGCATGAGCAGCGCCTCGACATCGTTTTCGAAGGCCAGGTCGGCCACGCCGCTGCGGGTGGTGTGGGTCACCGCGCCGCCCAGTTCTTCGGCCGTGACTTCCTCGTGCGTCACCGTCTTGACCACTTCCGGGCCGGTCACGAACATGTAGGAGCTGTCCTTGACCATGAAGATGAAGTCGGTCATGGCCGGGGAATACACCGCACCGCCGGCCGACGGGCCCATGATCATGCTGATCTGCGGGATCACGCCGCTGGCCATCACGTTGCGCTGGAACACGTCGGCATAGCCGCCGAGCGAGGCCACACCTTCCTGGATGCGGGCCCCGCCCGAGTCGTTCAGGCCGATCACCGGCGCACCGACCTTCATGGCCTGGTCCATGATCTTGCAGATCTTCTCAGCATGGGCCTCGGACAGCGCGCCGCCGAAGACGGTGAAGTCCTGGCTGAACACGAACACGAGGCGGCCGTTGATCATCCCGTAGCCGGTCACCACCCCGTCGCCGGGGATCTTGGTGTCCTGCATGTCGAAGTCGGCGCAGCGGTGCTCGACGAACATGTCCCACTCTTCGAAGGTGCCCTCATCAAGCAGCACCTCGAGCCGCTCTCGCGCGGTGAGTTTGCCTTTGGCGTGTTGAGCGTCGATGCGCTTCTGCCCGCCGCCCAGCCGGGCGGCTGCGCGCTTTTTCTCCAGTTGAACAAGGATGTCGTGCATGGTCGGTCCTCTCGGTTGAATCTCGGGTGTGGGTGGATGGAGGTGAATCGGTTTCAGGCGGCTGCGGCATGCGCGGCAAGCAGTGTGCGCGCCGCGGTGGAGGCCGCGAGCTGGCCGTTGCGGACTTGTTGCTCGAGCGCGGGCAGTTGTTCGCGGACCTTCGGGTTCTGGCGGAAGGCCTGCTTGAGCCCGGCGTCGATGCGTTCCCACATCCAGGCCAAGGCCTGCTGCTGGCGCCGCGCCGCCAGGCGGCCACTGGCGGTCTGCAGATCGCGAAAGCGCCGCACGGTGTTCCAAAAGGCGTCCACGCCCTGCCCCAGCAAGGCGCTGATCTGGATCACCTGCGGGTGCCAGACCGAATCGTCGTGGTGCGCATGGTCCGGGTGGCCGTGCAGGCCCAGCAGGCGCAGCGACGAGGTGATCTGCGCCTGTGCCCGCATGGCGGCGTTGGGGTCGATGTCAGCCTTGTTGATGACCACCAGGTCGGCCAGTTCCATGACGCCCTTCTTGATGGCCTGCAGATCGTCGCCGGCATTGGGCAGTTGCAGCAGCACGAACATGTCGGTCATGCCCGACACCGCCGTCTCGCTCTGACCGACACCCACGGTTTCGACGATCACGATGTCGTAGCCTGCGGCCTCGCAGACCAGCATGGCCTCGCGGGTCTTCTCGGCCACGCCGCCGAGCGTGCCACTTGATGGGCTGGGCCGGATATAGGCCTGGTCATGCACGGACAGGTGCTCCATGCGCGTCTTGTCGCCCAGGATGGAGCCACCGGACACCGTGCTGGACGGGTCCACCGCCAGCACCGCCACCCGGTGGCCCTGGCCGATCAGGTACAAACCCAGCGCTTCGATGAAGGTGCTCTTGCCCACGCCCGGCACACCACTGATGCCCAGGCGAAAAGCCCTGCCGGTATGCGGCAGCAGTGTCGTCAGCAGTTCGTCGGCCTGCGCACGGTGGTCCGCCCGCGTGGACTCGAGCAAGGTGATGGCCTTGGCCATGGCCCGGCGGCGCACGGGCGCGCTGCCGTGAACCACGCCCTGCAACCAGTCGCCTGAAATCACCCTTGAGCCTTCCGGATCTGCTCCAACACGTCTTTGGCGCTCGCAGGAATTGGCGTACCGGGGCCGTAGATGCCCTTGACACCGGCGTCGTACAGGAAATCGTAGTCCTGGCGCGGAATCACACCGCCCACAAACACGATGATGTCGTCGGCCCCCTGGTCCTTCAGGGCCTGGATGATGGCGGGCACCAGGGTCTTGTGACCGGCAGCCAGCGTCGAGACGCCGACCGCGTGCACGTCGTTCTCGATCGCCTGGCGCGCGCATTCTTCGGGCGTCTGGAACAGCGGGCCCATGTCCACGTCAAATCCGAGGTCGGCAAAGGCCGTGGCCACTACTTTGGCGCCGCGGTCATGGCCATCCTGGCCCAGCTTGCTGATCATTACGCGGGGTCGCCGGCCAAAGGCGTCAGCGAAATCGGCGATTTCCTTCTTCAGCTGTTCCCAGCCTTCGGCGGAGTCATAAGCAGCAGCGTACACACCGGTCACCTTTTGCGTGTCGGCGCGGTGGCGCCCATAGACTCTTTCCAGGGCGTCCGACACCTCACCCACGGTGGCGCGCAGACGGATCGCCTGGATCGATAGGTCGAGCAGGTTGCCATTGCCCTTTTCGGCGGCAGCCGTCAGTGCATCCAGCGCCGCCTGTACCTTGGCACCGTCGCGGGTGGCGCGGATCTGCTGCAGGCGCGCAATCTGGCCCTCGCGCACCTTGACGTTGTCCACATCCAGAATTTCGATCGGATCTTCCTTCGCCAGCTTGTACTTGTTGACCCCCACAATGACGTCTTTGCCCGAGTCGATGCGGGCCTGTTTCTCGGCAGCGGCGGCCTCGATCTTGAGCTTGGCCCAGCCGCTGTCCACGGCCTTGGTCATGCCGCCCATGGCGTCCACTTCTTCAATGATCTTCCAGGCTTCGTCGGCCATTTGCTGCGTCAACGTTTCCATCATGTAGCTGCCAGCCCAGGGGTCCACCACGTTGGTGATGTGGGTCTCTTCCTGAATGATGAGCTGGGTGTTGCGGGCAATGCGGCTGGAGAATTCGGTCGGCAGCGCGATGGCTTCGTCGAGCGAGTTGGTGTGTAGGCTCTGGGTGCCGCCGAACACGGCCGCCATGGCCTCGATGGTGGTGCGCACCACGTTGTTGTAGGGGTCCTGCTCGGTCAGGCTCCAGCCGCTGGTCTGGCTGTGCGTGCGCAGCATCAGGCTCTTGGGGTTCTTGGCGTTGAAGCCTTTCATGATGCGGCACCACAGCAGGCGGGCCGCGCGCATCTTGGCGATTTCCAGGTAAAAGTTCATGCCCACCGCCCAGAAGAAAGACAGGCGGCCCGCAAAGTCGTCGACGTCCATGCCTTTGGCGATGGCGGTCTTCACATACTCCTTGCCGTCGGCCAGGGTGAAGGCCATCTCCAGCGCCTGATTGGCGCCCGCTTCCTGCATGTGGTAACCGCTGATCGAGATCGAGTTGAACTTCGGCATGTTCTTGGCCGTGTACTCGATGATGTCTCCGATGATCCTCATCGACGGCTCGGGCGGGTAGATATAGGTGTTGCGCACCATGAACTCTTTCAGAATGTCGTTCTGAATCGTTCCCGAGAGCTTGTCCTGGGACACGCCCTGCTCTTCCGCTGCCACCACATAGCCGGCCAGCACCGGCAGCACCGCGCCGTTCATGGTCATCGAGACGCTGACCTTGTCCAGCGGAATCTCGTTGAACAGGACCTTCATGTCTTCCACGCTGTCAATCGCCACGCCGGCCTTGCCGACATCGCCCGTCACTCGGGGATGGTCGCTGTCGTAGCCGCGGTGGGTGGCCAGGTCAAAGGCCACCGACACGCCCTGGCCGCCGGCCGCCAGGGCCTTGCGATAGAAGGCGTTGGATTCCTCGGCGGTCGAGAAGCCCGCGTACTGGCGAATCGTCCAAGGGCGCACCGCGTACATCGTGGCCTGGGGGCCGCGCAGGAAGGGCTCGAAACCCGGCAGCGTGTTGGCGTAGGGCAGATTGGCCGTGTCTTCGGCGGTGTACAGCGGCTTGACGCTGATGCCGTCGGGCGTCAGCCAGTTCAGGGCATTCACATCGCCGCCAGGAGCGGACTTGGCGGCGGCCTTGTGCCAGGCTTCAAGGCTGGCGGCTTGGAATTCGGGCTGTTTCTGGCTCATGGCGTGGGCACTTTCCTGGTGGGCACAACCACGTCTCCAGTGGTCGCGGTTTGTTGCTTCAAGTTTACATCATTCATAATTATTGATGCAAAATATTCAGTCTGGCTTACACTGGCACCTTTCCCGATCATTCATGTCCGCCCTCTCACTTGCCCCTCGCGCCCTGTACGAAGAAGTCGCCGAGCTGATGCGCCAGCGCATCTACCGGCGCGAACTGGCGCCCGGCAGCTGGATCGACGAACTCAAGATCGCCGAGGAATACGGCATCAGCCGCACCCCGCTGCGGGAGGCATTGAAAGTCCTCGCGGCAGAGGGTCTCGTCACCATGAAAGTGCGTCGCGGCGCCTATGTGACTGAAGTCTCGGAAAAAGACCTGAGCAATGTGTACCACCTGCTGAGCCTGCTGGAATCGGACGCCGCCGGAGTGGTGGCACAGACCGCCACGGCGGACGAGCTCAAGGAACTTCAGGGCCTGCACGACGAACTCGAAACGGCCGCCCAGGACCGCGACCGCTTCTTCGCGCTCAACGAGCGCTTTCACATGCGCCTGCTGGAGATTGCCGACAACCGGTGGCGCGACCAGATGGTGGCCGATCTGCGCAAGGTCATGAAGCTGAATCGGCAGAACTCGCTGCTCAAGTCCGGGCGGGTCAAGGAGTCTTTGGCCGAACACCGGGCCATCATGAAAGCCCTGGCCGCCCGCAACGCCGAAGACGCCGCGCAGCGCATGCGCGAGCACTTCCGCAACGGACTCGAAGCCGCCGCCTGACCCTCAATCCGCCTCGACGGCGCCCCCCTCAAGCCGCTTGTCCGGCAGCAGCCACAGCGCAGCCACCCCGAAATAGATGACCATCGTGAACCACTCGGCCACAAAGGCCAGCGGGATCGCTGCCGCGTAGGCCGCAAACGAGAACCAGGCCTTCAGGTTCTGGCCCACCGTGCGCGCCAGCATCGACTCTTTGTCGTGGAACTTCACCAGTACCTGCTCCAGCAGCCGGTAGGACACTCCCACCATCAGCACCACCGCGCCATAGACCGCGACGGGCACCCGGTGGAACTGGTGTTCACCCATCCACGCCGTCACCGAGGGAATCAGCGACAGCCAGAAGAGAAAATGCAGGTTGGCCCACAACACGGCCCGGTTCACGTGATGCACCGCATGCAGCAGATGATGGTGATGGCTCCAGAAGATACCGATCGTGACAAAGCTCAGCACATAGCTGAGCAGCTTCGGACCCAGGGGCTGCAGCGCCTCGAAGCTGAATTCGTGCGGGCCCCGCAGCTCCAGCACCATGATGGTGATGATGATGGCGATCACGCCGTCGCTGAACATTTCCAGTCGGTTCTTGCCCATGGCTAGTTTCCTGTCATTGCGATGCGGGATTCTGTCGCAGCCCTCATTCCCGCTCAAGGTAGACCTCGGGCTTGAAGGGCAGGCGGAACATGCTCATGTCCGGCACAAGCGCCTTGCGTGCGATGCCGCTGGCCTGCAGCGACTGGTCATGGATGGCCCGGGCCACTGCAACGCCAAGATTGCGAAGGTCCTGGGGTCTGATCCAGTGGTCGAACCCGGCTCGCCCGTAGGTCGTCTCCAGCGTGATCGCGTTGACCGACTCCTGCCGCCGGTTCCACCACCAGGTCTCCGGGAACCACGAGTTCAGGAAACCCGCGCCCCCGTCGGCGGGCGGCTGCTCGATGCGTCCGTCGTAATGGCGCGCCACGTTGCTGATGAAGTCGATCTGCGACGACCAGAGTGCGCGCTGGGCAGGCGTGTAGCGCGCCGGGTCGCTGCCGAAATGCGGGAAGAAGAACGCTGCCGTGTCGGGCTCGGAGTTGGAGGAATGCAGATTCAGCGCCAGCACCACCGGCGCCTCGGTGTCCAGCAGCGTCGGCACCATGCCGTACTCGTTGAGCAGGCGATTCTCCAGCGGTGCGTTGGCATCCAGCAGCGGCGTGCCCAGGGAATTCAGCCACTGGTTTTCGAGATTGATGCTGGTGGCATTGGTCCGGTAGTTGCCCGCGATCACGCCATCCAGGTTGTGCATCGGCACGATCCGGAAGACGTAACGGGCGCGCAACGCCCGGCCCAACGCCTCGTCGGCCAGCACGGTTCGGATCAGCCCTTCTAGCACAAACGACGGCCCGGTCTCCGCAGCATGGGTGCGGGCATGGATCCACACCGTCTGGCGCGGCCCGCTGGCGCTGGCGTCGGCGATCGTGATCCTCTGCAGCGGCTTGCGGTACACCGGGGACGAACCCAGCGTGTCGATGCGCACAGCCGGGTTCTGCGCGATCTCGGTCAGGAAGGCCGACAGGTCCCGGGTGGTGTACGGGAAGGTGCGGGCAATCCAGACCGTGGGCGCGTCGAAGCGCTTCGTGACCACCACACGGCAGCTGTCCGGTACCGCAATCACGCAGCCCGGCACCAGCGAGACTTCGCTTTCTTCGAAGTGCTGCCAACGGGTGCCATCGTAGGAATAGACCGGCACAAAGTAATAAGGAAAGCCCAGTCGGGTGAACTCCATGCGAAGGCTCTGGCCCACCGGCACCTGGTCGGCCCGCAGGTACCACCAGGTCCGAAAGCTGTTGGGCAGGCTGGCGTCGTCGTTGTCGTCGCGCAGGGCCAGTTGCCAGGAAAGGCCGTCGCCATCGAGCTGCTTCACCGCGCCGATGCTGCCGGACTCGAAATCGGTGGCGAAGCGAACCTGGTTCTCGCCGGTGCTGCACGCGGCAAGAAACAAGACCATGAGCAGGACCCAGAGGCCGGCCCAGGGACGCCGGAGCCGACATGTTGGCAGGTGATCAGGTTTCATAAGGCAATCGACTCAGGGCGACCCATCGGGCTCCGGATGAAAACAGTATCACTTTCATAGCATCGTTCGACCATCCGGCGTTGGGAAATGCCCAATTTGATCAACATTCAGGCTTTCAGAGGCTCCCCGGAGCCCCTCCAGCGCCTTTTGATGCACCTCGGCCGGCGGCAACGGTTTGAGGTGGTGGTCGCTCCACACCTGGCGCCACTTGCGCGCACCACGCTGGCCGTGGCGCAAGCCCAACATGTGGCGGGCAATCGGGTACCACGGGCAGTCGTCGTCCACCGCCTCGCGCGCCATGTAGGCGACCATGGCCGCTTCGACCGCGTCCGGCGTCAGGGTGGATGACGCCTCGCCGAAGAAGGTCTCGTCCCAGCCGGCCAGCAGCCAGGGGTTGTGGTACGCCTCGCGCCCCACCATCACACCATCCACATGCTGGAGATGGGTGGCGATCTGTTCATTGCTGGTCACACCGCCGTTCAGGCAGATGGTCAGCTGCGGAAAGTCACGCTTGAGCTGGTAGACCATTTCGTAGCGCAGCGGCGGGATCTCGCGATTTTCCTTCGGGCTCAGGCCCTGCAGCCAGGCGTTGCGCGCATGCACGATGAAGACCTTGCACCCCGCCTCGCTCACCGCGCCCACAAAGTCGCGCACAAAGCCGTAGCTTTCGATCCGGTCGATGCCGATGCGGTGTTTCACCGTCACCGGGATGTCCACCACGTCAACCATGGCCTTCACACCGTCGGCCACCAGCGCGGGCTCGGCCATCAGGCAGGCGCCGAAGGCGCCGCGCTGCACCCGCTCGCTGGGGCAGCCGCAGTTGAGGTTGATCTCGTCATAGCCCCACTCCTGGCCCAGCTTCGCGGCAAAGGCCAGGTCTTCCGGTTCGCTGCCGCCGAGCTGCAACGCCACCGGGTGTTCTTCTTCATGAAAGCGCAGGTGCCGCCGCAGGTCGCCATGGCGCAGCGCGCCGGTGGTGACCATCTCGGTATACAAGCGCGTATGGTTCGACAGCAGGCGATGGAAGTACCGGCAGTGCCGGTCCGTCCAGTCCAGCATCGGAGCGACATTTAATCTCCAAGGTGAGAAATCTGGTCTACTCATATGATTTCAATCACTATTTTTAAATGTTCTCCGGCGATCCAAGCCACGCCAACATCCCCTGGCCCGCCCGCCGCCCGCTCGCAAAGCAGGCGGTCAGGAGGTAGCCGCCGGTGGGGGCTTCCCAGTCCAGCATTTCTCCGGCGCAGAACACGCCAGGCAACTCGCGCAGCATCAGGCCGTCGTCCAGCGCCTCGAAGGGGACGCCGCCGGCGCTGCTGATGGCTTCATCCAACGGGCTTGCGGCCGTCAGCGTGACGGGCAGCGCCTTGATGGCGGCAGCCAAGCGCTCCGGCTGTTCCATCGCCTCTTTGGGCAACAGCTCGTGCAGGATGGCCATCTTGATGCCGTCCAGCCGGAGGCGGCTCTTCAGGTGGCTGGTCAGGCTGCGCGAGCCGCGCGGGTGCCGCACTTCGGCCAGCACGCGCTCAGCCGGGTGATCGGGTAACAGGTCCAGCCGGAACGTGGCACGGCCGTGGGCGGCGATGGCGTCGCGCAGCCGGCTGGACGCGGAATAGACCAGACTGCCCTCCACGCCGGTGGCCGTGGCCACGAACTCGCCCCGGCGGTGCCAGGGAGCGCCGCCGTCCTCGTCGCCCAGGTTGATGGCCACCGACTTGAACGGCTGACCGGCAAATCGCCCGCGGAAATGCGACGTCCAGCCCTGGCCGTCACGGCCAGCGGCGTCAAAGCCGCAGTTGCTGGGGGCCAGCGCCACCACCGGCACGCCGCGCGCCGCCAGCAGCGGCACCCAGGCGCCGTCCGACCCCAGCCGGGCCCAGCTGCCGCCACCCAGCGCCAGCAGCACCGCGCGGGCGTGCACCTGGCGCGGGCCGGCCGGCGTGTCGAAGCACAAGGCGCCGTCGGCATCCCAGCCGGTCCAGCGATGGCGCATGTGAAAGGTCACCGGCACGCCCGGCGCCGCCGGATGCCGCAGGCGCTGCAGCCAGGCGCGCAGCAGCGGCGCGGCCTTCATGTCAGTGGGAAACACCCGCTGCGACGTGCCCACGAAGGTGCCCACACCCAGCCCCGCCGCCCAGCTGCGCAGCGCGTCGGCGTCAAAGTCACGCAGCAGTGGCTCGATGGTGGCGCTGCGCTCGCCGTAGCGGGTGACGAAGGCATCGAACGGCTCGGCATGGGTCAGGTTCAGCCCGCCCTTACCCGCCAGCAGGAGCTTGCGTCCCACCGAGGGCATGGCGTCGAAGAGATGCACCGAGCGCCCCGCGCCCGACAGCACTTCCGCGGCCGCCAGCCCGGCGGGGCCGGCGCCTATGAGGGCAATGTCAAGGGAGCTGTCGGCTGGAATGGCGATGGTCATGCGGGGATTGTCGCTGCTGGCCCCGGCCCCGCCGACGGGCGCAGGGGTCAGGACAGCTCGCGGATGTAGGCCGCCACCACCCGCAGCTGCTGGTGGTCCATGCGCAGGATGAAGCCGCGGCTGGCCGAATTGATCATCTTCGTCGCGCCGCTCAGGCCCAGCTTGGCCGACTGCTCGGCCATGAAGCCCACCTGGGCGCGTTGCAGGGGGCGCAGGAAGTACCACTCCATGCCGGCCACCACGAGTTCGGCCACCAGATCGGCCAGCGCTTCGCCATGGCCCCGGTGGCTTGATGCGGCCTCCAGGGCGTCGAGCACCGAATGGGTCTTCTGGCGCAAGGCGTGCGAATGCTGAAAACGCAGGGAGGGCAGCTCGTTGGCCGGGACTGGCGCCGGCTTCCGCACCGGCTTCGCCGGCGCCTTCACCGCCGCCTTGTCGACGCCGGCCGGCGCCTTGGTCGTGCGGCCGGGGGCCTTTGCTGCGGCAGGTTTGGTGACGGCCTTGGCCGCAGGCTTGGACTTGACGGTGCGTGCCGTCGAGGGTGGAGTGGTGCTCATGGTGCGGATGGATCTTGGGGGCTCACAGCGTAACAGTTGGCGGCCGTGCCAGCACCCACGCCATGCGATTGGACACGCCCCTTGCGAGCGCGCAAATCACCGGCAGAACGCCCCGGAACTCGTCCGGAGCGGTAAATTACGTGGCGAAACCACATCAACCCGGGTGACATGGCAATCGCCAGCCCGGCACCGGTCTCAACCCCATTCACGAACGGAAACCTGCAATGACCGACCCGGAACAGAACCCGACCGAACAGTGGATCGAACAGGGGCGCGCCTTGCGCAAGACGGTCAAGCGAAGCGACCACCTGGCCCTGGGCCATCTGCACCGCGACCCGGTCGCCCTGCTCCAGGCCACCGACAAGGGGCGTGTCGAGCGCCTCGTTCCGCTCAGGTATGGCCGTATGCTGACCTCGCCGTTCGCGTTCTTCCGCGGTAGCGCCATCCTGCAGGCGCACGACCTCAAGCACACCCCGAACACCGGGCTGTTGCACCCGATCTGCGGAGACGCCCACCTGATGAACTTTGGCGGCTACGGCACGCCCGAGCGCCAGCTGGTGTTCGACCTGAACGACTTCGACGAGACCCACCCCGGCCCGTGGGAATGGGACCTCAAGCGCCTGGTGGCCAGCCTGAACGTGGCGGCCCGCCACCTGGGCTTCACGGCAGCCCAGGGCGATGAAGCGGTGGCGTCCGCCGTCACCAGCTACCAGCAGCACACCGCCGGGTTCTCGCAGATGGACGCCTTGAGCCAATGGCAGACGCTGATCACTCTGGATTCGGTGCATGGGGCCAGCGAAGACACCGCTTCGCGTGAGCAACTGGCCAAGGCCATGAGCAAGGCGCAGCGGCGCTCGCACGAAACGCTGTTGCCCAGGATGGGGGCCAAGGTGGACGGACGCTGGACCCTGCATGACGCGCCGCCCGCGCTGTTCCACATCCACGGCGACAGCACCCTGTTCTCGCCCGAGGACGACTGGATGCGCCTGGGCCACTGGACCGAGCTGACGGACCACCTGTACAGCGGTTATCTCGCCCACGTGAAACCGGACGTCCGCGCCCTGCTGGGGCGGTTCCGCATGCAGGACCTGGTCTTCAAGGTGGTGGGCGTGGGCAGCGTGGGCACGCGCTGCCTGGTGCTGCTGCTCACCGATGCCACCGACGCGCCGATGATGCTGCAGATCAAGCAGGCCAACGCCTCGGTGCTGGCGCACTACGTGCCGGGAAAATCGCCGCACATCAAGCACCAGGGCGAACGGGTCGTGGCGGGCCAGCGGCTGATGCAGGCCACCAGCGACCGCTTCCTGGGCGCCACCACCGGCCCGTCAGGACGCCATTTCTACGTGCGCCAGCTGCGCGACATGAAGGTGTCTGCCGAAGTGGAAACCTTCAACGCCAACCTGCTCACGCGCTACGGCGCGCTGTGCGGACAGGTGCTCGCCCGCGCCCACGCCAAGAGCGGCGGCTACACAGTACAGGTCAGCGCCTACCTGGGCAAGGGCGGCGCGTTCACCGAGGCGCTGGTGGCCTACGCCAAGGGCTATGCCAACCAGGTCGAGCGGGACTACAGCGCTTTCCGCGAGGCCTGTCGAGCCGGCCGCGTCACGGCCCAGACCGAAGCCGACTTCGCCGCGGATTTCAGCCCCTGAGGCGTGCGCAGCCGGGCTGCGCACCCCGAATTTCGTCCCTCAGCCAGACCGAAAGTCCTGTTTTGATAGCGGATAATGACCATCCGACGCTGGGGAAAAGCACAACAAGCATGAAAAACGGGTGTATTGGAGCGCAGGGGAACCTCCAGCGCCTCTGCGGGCCCTTCAGAGACGCTCAGCGCCCCGCGCCCAGTGTGGGCACCACCACCAGGTAGGTCAGCACGAAGATCACCAGGATGCCGCTCAGGTTGAGCCACAGCCCGGCGCGGATCATCTGCGGCATGCGCACCAGGCCGGTGCCGAAGACGATCGCGTTGGGCGGCGTGCCCACCGGCATCATGAACGCGCAGCTGGCGGCAATCGTCGCCGGCACCAGCAGCATGCCAGCCGGCACGCCCAGCACCGGTGCCAGCGCCGCGAGGATCGGCAGCATCGTCGCCACCTGCGCGGTGTTGGAGGTCAGCTCCGACATGAACACCATGATCGTGATGATCGCCAGCAGCACCACCCAGACCGGCCAGCCGGCGAAGCCCGCCGCCAGCGCGCCGATGTACTGCGGCACGCCGTTGGCCTCGGTGGCCGCCGCCAGCGCCAGCCCGCCGCCGAAGAGGATCAGCACGCCCCAGGGCAGCTTCTGGGCAGTGGCCCAGTCCATCGCGCGCACGCCCTGCGCCCGGTCCACCGGAAGCAGGAACAGCGCGATCGCCGCCAGGATGGCGATGCCCGCATCCGAGAGCCCGGCCAGCGGCCGCATGCCGCCCACCGACCAGTCCTTGAGCAGCGGCGAGCTCATCCACAGTACGACGGTGACAGCGAACACGCCCAGCGTCACCCGCTCGCCGGCGTTCAGCGCGCCGAGCTTCGCCCATTCGTCGCGCACGTACTCGCGCCCGCCCTCGATCTCCCCCATGCGCGAGGGAAACAGCAGCGTCGTGTTGAGGAACCAGGCCAGCGGCAGGAAGGCCAGCATCATCGGCACGCCGATCGCCATCCACTCCAGAAAACCGATGCGGATGCCTGCCGACTGCTCGACAAACCGCACCAGGATGCCATTGGGCGGCGAGCCGATGATGGTGCCCAGCCCGCCGATCGAGGCGGCGTAGGCCACGCCCAGCAGCGCCGAGAAGGCGAAGTTGGACAGGTCGCGGTCCTCCAACGGAATGCCGCCGTGCTCGGCCAGGCCCCGGCCGGTGCGCCGGCGCAGCGCCACGTCGATCACCGACAGCACGATCGGCACCATCATCGCGGCGGTCGCGGTGTTCGACACCCACATGCTCACGAACGCAGTGGCGGCCATGGTGCCGCCGACGATCGCCTTGGGCCGCGTGCCCACCAGCTTGAGCGTGGCAAAGGCGATGCGGCGGTCCAGCCCCCAGCGCTGGATGGCCAGCGCCAGCACGAAGCCGCCGAGGAAGAGAAAGATCACATCCGCGCCATAGTTCGCCGTGGTGCGCGCCAGCGGCATGATCCCGGCCAGCGGAAACGCCGCGATCGGCAGCAGCGCGGTGACCTCGATGTCGACCGCCTCGGTCATCCACCAGGTGGCCATCCACGCCATCATCGCCAGCGTGGCGCGGCCGGCCAGGGAAAAGGCGACCACCTGGCCCTGCGCGTTGGTGAAGGTCTCGGGCAGCGCGAAGTGCAGCGCCAGTGCCAGCACCGGGCCCAGGATGAGGCCGGCGCGGCTGACGCGTTGCTGAAGGGTCAAGGCCATGATTTCCCCTGATTCAAGTCCACTGGACGCAACCATTTTGGGCGCCTGCGGCGCGTGGGCCCTTGAGGGGGGTCAAGAACCCGGTCGGCCAGCCTTCGTTGGTCCGGGCGGCGTTCAGCCCAGCTTCACCGCCGTGCCGCTGACGGCGACCATCATCATGCCGTTGGCTTCGCCCAGCACTTCGTAGTCAAAGTCAATGCCGATCACGCCGGTGGCGCCCAGCTCTCTGGCAGCGGCGATCAGGTCTTCCAGCGCGGCATCGCGTGCGCCCGAAAGGGCGCGCTCGTAGCCTCCCGCGCGCCCGCCCACCACGTCGCGCACAGACGAGAACATGTCGCGAAAGATGTTGGCGCCGATGATGGCCTCGCCGTTGACGACGCCCAGGTACTGGCTGGCCGCAATATCCGGGGGTGTGGTGGTGGCAAGAAAAAAGCCGTCGGTGCTCTTGGAAAACCAGCCCATCTGAAACGCTCCTGAGTGAATCAACGCACCACGGCACGGGTGCGCTGCCATTGTGCCCGGGATGGAGCCCGGCCGGCCCCCTAAACTGCGCGCATGTCCACCGCCCAATCACCCGTCCCCGCCCCTTGGCCCGCCCTGCGCGCCGCACACCACACCGTTGTCCCGCGTCGCCCCGTCATCCTGCTTGGCCCGCATGGCCCGGTGACCGTGGGCAGCGTCGCCGAAGCCCACCTGAGCGCCCTCGCCGCCTGGCCGCACTGGATCGGCATCGACCCGGGCGCCGTCACCTTGCACTTCGGTGGGGACATCGCGGCCATCAACACCCGCTGGGCCACGGTCAACGAAGCCCTGCGCGCCCAGGGCCTGATCGTCGCCTGGCGCGACGAGCCCTACGGCGTGTGGGACGACCAGGAGCTGAGCCACGCCACCATCGAGCGCGCGGCCTCGCGCTTCTGGGGCACGCTGACGCTGGGCGCGCACTGCAACGGCTACGTGGCCGACGCGTTGAGCCGCCCCACGCACCTCTGGGTGGCGCAGCGCAGCCTGAACAAACCCACCGACCCCGGCATGCTGGACAACCTGATCGGCGGCGGCGTGCCCTTGGGCCAGAGCCCGTGGGAGGCGCTGCAGCGCGAGGCATTCGAAGAGGCCGGCCTGGCGCCGGACGAGATCGCTCTGGCCACGCCCGGGCGCGTGGTGGCGCTGCACTGCGACATCCCCGAGGGACTGCAGCGCGAGCACCTGCATGTCTACGACCTGCGCCTGCCTGCCGGCCGCGCGCCGCAGAACCAGGACGGCGAAGTGGCCTGGCACCAATGCTGGCCCGTGGCGGAGGCGCTTGCCGCCGCCGCCGAGGGCCGCTTCACCACCGACGCCGCGCTGGCCACGCTGGACTTCGCGGTGCGGCATGGCGTGGTGGCGGCACATGATCCGCTGGCCGTGGCGCTGGAGGCGTTGGTGGCGGGTGCGGCGTCCGGCGCGCCGGCCGCGCGCTGACGCGCCTGCCCCCTCGTCCATCTTCGATCATCCCCGCCCGACCGCGTCCGTACCCCATCCTCGGCGTACGGTTTCCGCCCGGCCTGCCAATCCGGGCAGGATGCCCGCGCTAGCATCACGGCCCTATGGATTCACTCTCGCAACTGGGCCTCGGCGCCGCGTGCAGCGTCGCCGTCATGGGGCGCCGCACCGCGGTATGGAAGGCGGCGCTGTGGGGCGGCATCGCGGGCACGCTGCCGGACCTGGATGCGCTGATCGACTTTGGCGATGCGGTCAGCAACATGACTCACCACCGCGCCGAAAGCCACGGCCTGTTCTTCGTCACCCTGGCAGCGCCGCTGCTGGCCTGGGTGGCCAACCGCTTGCATGGCGGCGACGGCCTGTTCAGGCGATGGTGCCTGGCGCTGTGGCTCGCGCTGTTCACCCACCCCCTGCTCGACGCCCTGACGATCTACGGCACCCAGCTGCTCCAGCCATTCAGCGAGCACCCCTACGCGGTGGGCAGCATGTTCATCATCGACCCGCTGTACACCCTGCCGCTGCTGATCGGCCTGGGCGTGGCGCTGGCGCGGCGCCAGCATGCCGGCCTGCGCTGGAACGCCGTGGGCCTGGGTGTCTCGAGCCTGTATCTGGCGTGGAGCGTGCTTGCCCACGCGCATGTGGAGCAGATCGTGCGGGCCCAGCTGGCGCAGCAGGGGCAAAGCGGCGCGGCGTTTTTTGTCACCCCGACACCGTTCAATACCGTGGCCTGGCGCATCGTGGTGATGCGCGACGACGGCCATGCCGAAGGGTTTTATTCCTTCTTCGATGCGGACCGCCACATCGAGTTCGACACCTTTGCGTCCCAACGTGCGCTGGCGCCGCAACTCGGCAACAACCCGGCGCTGCTGCGCATGGCATGGTTCACCCACGGCTTCTACAGCCTGCGCGAAGTGCAGGGGCGGGCGATCCTGGCTGATCTGCGCATGGGGCAGGAACCGGGCTACGTGTTCCAGTTCGCCCTTGCCCAGCGCGACGGCGCGCTCTGGAAAACCATCAAGCCCGAGCCCATGGGCTACCGCGGCGACCCCGCCCGGGCCCTGCCGTGGTTGTGGGCCCGCATCAAGGGCCACGACGTGCCGCCGCCGCGCTGACCGCAACCGGGGTCCAGCCACCGGCATGGCCCGCGCGGCGCACGGCCATCCGGCCCGCAGCGCAAGGTTATCGGGTTTTGACCAGAATCCGGCCATGCGCCACTCGTTCATCCCCCTGCTGGCCTGGCTCACGCTCGCGCCGTGGGCGCACGCGTTAGCCGAAGACCTGCAAGCCATCCGGGGATTCGCGATCGACCGCAAAGAGGTCAGTATCGCCCAGTTTGCCCGCTACGCGCAGGCCACCGGCACCGTCACCGCGGCTGAAAAAGCCGGCGGCGGCAGCACGTTTGAGGGCGGCTGGGTGCAGCGCAAAGGCTGGACCTGGCGAACGCCCTTTGGCCTGCAGGCCAGCGACAACAAGCCCGCCGTCCACATCACCTTCGCGGAAGCCCGCGCCTATTGCCAGTGGGCGGGCCAGCGCCTGCCCACGGATGCCGAATGGATGGAAGCCGCCTACACCGAACGGCGCGCGCAGCCACCGGCCGGCTTCACCACCGGCCAGACCTACCCTTACCCCACCGGCAGCACCCCCCAGGGCGCCAACTGCCTGGGCGACTGCGGCGCGGCCCCCACGCCCGCCGCCTACGCCCACCCCGAAATCACCACCCGTGGCCGCGGCCATGCGCCCACCGGCAGCACCAAAGCAGGCGTCAACGGCCTGTTCGAGATGGGCGCCAACGCCTGGGAATGGACCGACGGCGGCACCGACAGCGCCCGCCCCACACGCGGCGGCTCGTGGTGGTATGGCGCGGCGCAGATGCACCGCGACCACGTCCAGACCAAACCGCCGGACACGGCGGTGGTGTACATCGGGTTTCGGTGCGCGAAGAGCCTGCCATCCCTGGAGTTGAAATGAGCGTTCCGCTGTTCCGTTCGGTCTCACCCATCCTGTCCGTCGCAAACGTCGATGCGGCGATCTCTTTCTACGAGTCCGTCCTGGGCTTTCGGCTCGGCTGGAAGTGGGGAGATCCCGCGACGGTCGGGTCGGTCTGTCGAAACGACGTCGAGCTGATGCTGGAGCGGTCACCAACGGCGGATGCCTTGGCCCCCGCCAGGATCTACGTCGTGGTCTCTGGCTTGGAACGATATTACGCCGAGGTCATTGCGGCAGGCGCAAAGGTCACTTGCCCGCTTGCGGCTCGCGACTACGGCATGAAAGACTTTCGAATCGTTGATCCCGACGGAAATCAGATTTCGTGCGGCGAGGCGCTGGGCTAAATGAGCCCCTACGTAGCGCCGCAGCACATGATGGCGAACCACGGGATCAAGCGGACCGCCGAAGAACTTCGCTGACCGGTTTCGGCTTCGCACGGCCCCGGCGTCCGATTACCGGAACGTTGACGCAACCCACGGTCCGGCCTTCAGTCGCGCCACCGGAACGCTCAGGCGCCGTCAAGCGCCCCTGGCGTTGCCCACCTCCACCACCCTTCCCTCCACCGTCAAAAACGCCACCCGCACCGCTGCCCCAGGGTTGGCGTTGCGCACCGCATCCCGGTACCGGTTCATCTGCTCCACCAGCCCCGGCTGTTCCTTCAGGCCGGGGGGCGCTCTTGTAGTCCAGCACCCACCATTCGCCGGTGTCGCGCCGGCGCACCAGGCGGTCGATGCGCTGGGTAAGGCCTGCGTGCAGCAGGGTGACTTCGTTGCCCTGCCAGTCGATCACCGCGCTGTCCCACGCCCAGCGGCCTTCGCCGGTGCGGATGCGACTGGCCATGGCGGCGGCCTGGTGGGCGACGTCAAGCGGGAGTTCGAATTCACGCGCGGCGCGGGTCACAAAGGCTTGCTGTGCCGGACTCGGGCCCGGCGCCGAATCCGGGCTGGCGGCGCTCTTCAGGCTTTCTGCGGCCTCCACCGCGCCGTGCTCCAGCAGCCAGTGCATGGCTTCGCCCAGTCGGGCGACGTCGGAGCGGGTTTCAACGACTTCATTTTCGATAGCAGACTGTGACCATTCCACGCTGGGAACGGGCACAAAAGGCATGAAAAATGTCTCGGCGGCCGCCTCCTGGGCGTCTGGGGCATCCGGGGTGGCTGCGGCGGCCCTTTCAGGCACCTCCACCGCCTGCGCCTGCGGCTCGATGCGGCGCCAGGGGCTGCGGCCGCTGTCGCGGTGGGGCTCCACGGCCGACAGCGCCAGCACCTGGCGGGCGCGGGTCATGGCCACGTAGAGGGCGTTGATTTCTTCGCGGGCTCGCTCGGCCAACTCGGCGGCCAGGGTGTCGGTGGCGCTGGGCGGCGGGCTGGTTTCGCTGGCCAGAAAGACGAAGCGGCGCGGCGCGGGGGCTTCGCCGGGCCAGTCCACCAGCACGCCCATGCTGTCGGCAACGGCGGGCGGCGCGTCGGTGTCGAGCATCAGCACGGCGTCGGCCTCCAGGCCCTTGGCGCCGTGGATGGTCAGAAGGCGCACGGCGGCGGGGTCGGCGCGGCCGGGCGCGGGGATGCCGCCCTGGCGCAGCGCGCGCACCAGCGCATAAGGCGTGAGGTACCGCCCCCCGCCCTGCGCCAGCGCGGTGGTGAGCAGCGCGCGCAGGTTGGCCAGCACGGCCTGGCGCTGCTCGGGGCGGGCGGCGGCGGCAAAGCGGGCCAGCACGTCGCCGTGGTGATAGATGGCGTCCAGCGCGTCGTGCGGCGGCAGGCTGTGCACCCAGGCGGTGTACAGCGCCAGCGCGCTGGCGGCGGCCTGCAGCGTGGGCGGCAGGCGATCAGCCTCGGCCAGAAGCAGTACCAGCCAGGGGCGGCCCGGGTGGGCCTCCTCGCGGCGCAGCAGGGCCAGCGCGGAGAGGTCCGCATCGCTGGCGCCGAACAGCGGCGACTTGAGCGCGCGCGCCAGCGACAGGTCGTGCGCGGGCGAGACCAGCACGTCCAGCAGGGCCACCAGGTCGGCCACTTCGGGGGCTTCGGCCAGGTCGGCTTTTTCGGGCTGCACGGTGGCGATGCCCAGCAGGCGCAGTTCGTCGGCCAGGGGGCTGAGGCGGTTGCGCTGGCGCGCCAGCACCATGATTTCTTTCGGCGGCTTGCCGGCTTCGATCTGCGCCGCCACCCAGCGCGCGGCCTGGCGGGCCTCCAACGTGCGCAGGGTTTCCTCGGGCGTTTCACGCGGGGTGGTCAGGCTGTCGCGCCAGGGCAGCTCGGTGGCGTCGGGCGCGCCGTCCTTGCCGGCCTTGGGCGGGCGCGGGATGGGCGGCAGGCGCAGCACGCGGCCGGCGGTGGTGGATTCGGTGGTGTGGCTGCGGTAGCCGTTCCATGCGCCCTCCTCCTGCGCCTGCAACATCACGGCGTTGACCGCGCCGATGACGGCCGGGGCGTTGCGCCGGGTGTGGTCGCAGGCCAGCAGGTCGCCGCCCAGCCCGTCGCGGATGAAGGCTTGCGCGGCCTTGAACACCTGCGGCTCGGCGCGGCGGAAGCGGTAGATGCTCTGCTTGGGGTCACCCACGATGAAAACGCCCGGCGCTGCGCCCGCGCCGCTGTAGCCCGACAGCCAGGCGTGCAGCGCCTGCCATTGCAGCGGGTTGGTGTCCTGGAATTCGTCGATCAGCAGGTGCTTGATTCGCGCGTCCAGCCGCTCCTGGACCCAGCCTGAAAGAACCGGGT
Organism: Candidatus Skiveiella danica; assembly: GCA_016721925.1. GTDB lineage: Bacteria > Pseudomonadota > Gammaproteobacteria > Burkholderiales > Burkholderiaceae_C > Skiveiella > Skiveiella danica. Next base: position 429,745 of record JADKHE010000001.1, on the reverse strand, counting down.
CGGCCAGCAGCACCTGCGCGGCGCGCTCGATGTCGTTCATGTCCACCCAGCCGCGTGCGCGCTTGAGCATCGCGTATTCAAGCAGCAGGCAGCGCGTGAGGCGGACCATGCGCTGCTGGTGCTGCCAGGCGGCGTGCTGGCGGGTGGCCTGGCACAGGCGCTGCAATTCCGCCTCGGCGGCCTGGGCGGCGGGGAATTTCTGCAGATGCTTGGTCAGCCGGTCTTCATCGGCCACAAAGAAGGCCTTGCGCAGAACGCGCAAGCGCGCCTCGGCGTCGTCCAGCGCCCAGGCGTCAACCACCGCATCGGCGGCCTTGGGCGCCGTCTTGCCACTTTCCCGGCCCAGCTCGGCCGCCCAGGCCAGCCAGCGCTGGCGGGCCGCGTCACCGCGCAGCGCATCGGCCGGAGCCGCCAGGTCCGCAAGTTCAGGCCAGAGCGCGCCAAATGGGGGCACGGAGGCCTCCACCACGCCGGCGTCGTCGGCCAGCACGAACTCGGTGCGCCGGCTCAAGGCGGCGGCGAGGGCCTTTTGCGTCTGCGCGCGGCCGTGTTCGGCGGCCACCGCCGCGTAGTCGGCGCGCAACGCGGCGTCCGCCGCCACCGTGGCCTGGAACGGGCGCCAGAGGGCGGCCACGGCCTCGTCGTCACATTCCAGCAGCTCGTAGTGCCCAGGCAGGCCGAGCTGCTGCAACACGGCCAGCGGCGCAGTGCGCAGGAGTGCGGCAAACCAGCTGTGGAAGGTGCGGATCTGCACCGGCCGGTCGGCGGCGAGCACGGATCGGTACAGATTTTGTAGCGCCTCATGACCATTCGACGCTGGGATGGGGCGAATTCCTCTTGAAACCAGCTCCTTTATGAGCTTTTGGGTGTCTTTCTCTGCCGCAAAGTCAGCCAGCCACTCCTGCAGGCGTTGGCGCATCTCGCCGGCGGCTTTTTTGGTGAAAGTGATGGCCAGGATTTCATGCGGCGCGGCGCCGTCGAGCAGCGCGCGCACGATGCGAGAGACCAGCATCCAGGTCTTGCCCGCGCCAGCGCAGGCTTCCACCGCCACGCTGCGGCGCGGGTCGCAGGCGATGGCGTAGAAGGCCTCGCGGGTGGCGGGATCGCCGTTAATCTCATACGCGGCCTTGCTCATGTGGCCCCCACTCTCTCCCACGGCGTGTGGGTCGCTGCCCCCCAGGGGGGCTGAGGCCTGCGGCTCAGAGCCTGCTCGCGCAGGCTCGGCGGCAGGGGGGCTCGCCGCCGCCCTGCAAGGGTTCGCGCCTTGGGGCGGCCCGGCGGCGCTCATGTCGGTCCCTCCTCGGTTGGCGTGGCGGGCACGGCCCAGCTGTCCTTGCGGCACAGGCCGCGCGCGGCGCACCAGTCGCAGGCGCTGCCTTCGCCCAGGGCGGGCAGCCGGGCGCCATCGGCGATGCGTTGCAGGTCGCTCTGGATGCCGGCCAGCAGGCGGTCGCGCAGGGCGGTGACGTCGGCCTGTTCATACAGCTTGGTGCCATCGCGTTCGCCCACGTTCAGGTAGGCGGCGCGCAGGCTGTCGTCGGGCAGCAGCGCGGCGTAGAAGGCGAGCTGTGTGTCTTCGGCCGCGTCCTTGATGCGATCGGCGGTGCGCTGGCGGCCTTCGGTCTTGTAGTCGATCACCAGCGTCTGGCCGTCGGCGCCGCGGTCCACGCGGTCGAGCCGGCCGACGAGTTGCCAGGCGCCCAGCGGGGTATGGCCCTCGGCTTCGGCGCGCTCGAAGTGGCCGCCGGTCGCGTCGTAGTCGGCGAGCCAGGCCAGGTAGCCCTCGCGCACGGCGGGCCAGACGGCGGCAAAGGGCAGGAAGTCTCCCTCCAGCAGTCCGTGTTCGCGCGTGGTTTCATGGGCGGCCTGGTCGATCAGTGCCTGGCGCTCGCTTGGGTCCGCTGCGGGCGTGGCTCGCAGCGCCTCATGAAAGTGGCGCAGCACGGCGTGCAGCCACAGGCCAAAGTCGCGCTTGTCGACCTCGGCGTCCAGCTCGTCCGCCTCCTGCAGGCCCAGCTGGCGCAGCGCAAAGAAGCGATACGGGCAGGCGCGCAGGTCGCCGTAAGCACTGGCCGAGATGCGCTTCACCGGCAGCGCCGCGCCCGTGGGCGTGGGGGGCGGCACCGGAGCCGCGGTCAGTTCGCGCGGGGGGCGCGGGTCGTCCGCCTCGCTCGCCAGGCCTTCGAGCAGCAGCGCCTGCACCAGCGGGCTAGGCAGCAGCGGCTCGCCACTCTCGTCGCCCTGGCGCCAGAAGATGTCGCACGCGGGCGCCTGCAAGGCATAGGCCCAGGCGGCACGGTGGGCAGTACCCAGTTCTGCCCTGCTGGGCAGGCCGAGCGCTGCGCGCTGCGTGGCCGTCCAGGGGCCGGGCGGCTCGGGAGCGGCGGGCAGGCGCACGTCGTCACAGCCGGGCAGCACCGCCGCGGCAAAGGGGCGCGCCAGCATCTGGCTCAGCGGCAGGATGGTGACCTGCTCGCGCACCGGGTGCGGCGGCACGTGGCTGGCGGCTTCGAGCACGGCGTCCACCCAGCTGGTGAACTCGCTCAAGGAAAGGCGGCGGGCGGCGCCGCGCACGTCGGCAAATTCCGCCTGCGCGCCCTCCTCCAGCCGCAACACGGCCAGCAGGCGCGCGCCGGCGGCATCCAGGGCCATCGGACCGACCAGACCGGTGGTCTGCAGCAATGCGCGCAGATCGCCCAACCACGCGGCCAGGGGTCGTGGCGAGCCGAAGCGGGCGCGGGCGGCAGCGACGTCGGCCACCCGCGGGGCCAAAGCCGCAGCCCTGGCGTCCAGGCTGTCGGGCGTGCACAGGCGTTCAACGTCGCGCCAGTCGCGCAGGCCCTGGCGGCGCAGCCAGGCTTCCAGCGCCAGGCGGCTGGGCTCGTCGCCCCAGGACGGCATGTTCTTGAGGGCGTCGAGCACGTCGTCGCTGCTGGCGTTCCAGGCCAGGGCGCGCAGCAAGGCCATGAGTTCGGCCGCGACGCGGGTGGTGGAGAGCTTCCAGCCGTTTTCATCGCGGATGGCCACGCCCCGCGCACCCAGCAGTGCACGCACGCGGCGGGTGAGCGCGCGGTCGGTGGCGGCCAGGGCCACGGGCACGCGGCCGGCCTCGATGTGGGCCAGCACCCGGGCGGCGGCGCGTTCGGCTTCATCCTCGGTGTCGACAGCGGGGAACAGGCGCACCTCGCCGCGCGGGGCGTCCAACGGTAGCGCCAGGGTTTCGGCGCGCTCGCCCCAGCGCGCGGCCAGGGCACTGGTCAGCGGGTCGGGCTGGAAGCCTTCAAGCACGAAGACCGCGTCCACCGTGTCCAGCGCCAGCGGGCCATAGAGCACGTCGGGCGCCTGCGCCGAGGTGGCGGCCCAGACCAGCGCCAGGCGGGCCACGGCGGCCTCGAAAGCCAGTGGGCCGGTTTCAGCGCCGGCCACCACCGGCGTCATCGCGGCGGCCCAGGCCAGGCGCTCGTCGGGCGCGTGCGCCGCCGCCAGCGCGGCAAGTTGCGTGGCCGACTCCACCAGGGCGCCGGCCAGCACGTCACGCTGCGCGCCCAGGCCGGCGCGCTCCAGCAGGTTCTGGGCCAGCGGCAGGTCGCGTGCGGGGTCAAAACTCAGGTCATCCGGACCCGGGCTGAACGGTGCCAGCTGCCGGGCCCAGTTGCGGGTGGTCTCGAAGCGTGGCGCAAAGCCATCGGGATGGCAGGCGGCCCACTGACGGGTCGCCACGGGCATGAGCTGGGCGAAGGGCAGCAGCACGAGCGTGCGCGCCGGATGGGTGCCGCGTTCCTTGAGGCGCTGCGCAAGCCGGCCCATCAGCCCCGGCCAGGCGGCCATGGCCGGATGCAGCACGGGAGGGGGTGTCGAAGGGTGATTCATGGCGCCCGGCAGCCCCGTTCATCGGGCGACGGGGGTTGGTTTCTGTCACAATGCCCGCACTTTAGCTGCATCTCCCCTCACCACAAGGATTCCGTCATGGCCAGCGACCTGATCAAACATGTTTCCGACACCACGTTCGAGGCCGATGTCCTCAAATCCGCCCAGCCGGTGCTGGTGGACTACTGGGCCGAGTGGTGCGGCCCCTGCAAGATGATCGCCCCGATCCTCGACGAAGTGGCCACCGCTTACGAGGGCAAGCTGCAGATCGCCAAGATGAACGTGGACGAAAACCGCGAAATTCCCGCCAAATTCGGCATCCGTGGCATTCCCACGCTGATGTTGTTCAAGGATGGCCAACTGGCGGCCACCAAGGTCGGCGCGCTGAGCAAGGCCCAACTCGTGGCCTTCATCGACCAGCAACTGGCCTGATTCTTCGGCAAGCCCGATGGGCCCGCACCGAGCAGCGCGGGCCCGTTCTTCCTGTTTTTTCCTGTCATAATCCCGCCTGACCGCTGATTCGCCAGTCGAAACGGTTCGAGTTCCAGGTTCAGAACTTCGAGGTCGGGCGCATGGGCCCGGTCCTCCCCGACCTCCCCCAGACATTTTTTCAGCAGCCCCGTGACGGGCTGTCATCCCCGCAGGACGTTTCATGCACTTAAACGAACTCAAGGCACTTCACGTGTCTGAAGTCCTCAAGCAGGCCGAAGATCTCGAAATCGAAAACACCGGCCGCATGCGCAAGCAGGAGCTGATGTTTGCGATCATCAAGAAACGCGCCCGCGCCGGCGAACAGGTCTTTGCCGACGGCGTGCTGGAGATCCTGCCGGACGGTTTCGGCTTCCTGCGCAGCCCCGACACCAGCTACACCGCCAGCACCGACGACATCTACATCTCGCCCAGCCAGGTGCGCCGGTTCAACCTGCACACGGGCGACATGATCGAAGGCGAGGTGCGCACGCCCAAGGACGGCGAGCGCTACTTTGCGCTGACCAAGCTGGACGCCGTCAACGGTGGGCCGCCCGAGCAGAACAAGCACAAGGTGATGTTCGAGAACCTGACGCCTCTGTTTCCCAAGGAGCAGATGCGGCTCGAGCGCGACATCAAGTCGGAAGAAAACATCACCAGCCGCGTGATCGACATCATTGCCCCGATCGGCCGTGGCCAGCGCGCGCTGATCGTGGCGCAGCCCAAGTCGGGCAAGACGGTGATGATGCAACACATCGCCCACGCGATCACGGCCAATTACCCCGACGTGCACCTGATGGTGCTGCTGGTGGACGAGCGTCCGGAAGAAGTGACTGAAATGCAGCGCACCGTGAAGGGCGAGGTGATCGCCTCCACCTTTGACGAGCCCGCCGCCCGCCACGTGCATGTGGCCGAAATGGTGATCGAGCGCGCCAAGCGCCTGGTGGAACTGAAGAAGGATGTCGTCATCCTGCTGGACTCCATCACCCGTCTGGCCCGCGCCTACAACAACGTGGTGCCCTCCTCCGGCAAGGTGCTGACCGGTGGCGTGGACGCCAACGCCCTGCAGCGGCCCAAGCGCTTCTTCGGTGCCGCCCGCAAGGTCGAGGAAGGCGGCAGCCTGACCATCATTGCCACCGCCCTGGTCGACACCGGCAGCCGGATGGACGAAGTGATCTTCGAAGAGTTCAAAGGCACCGGCAACTGCGAAATCCACCTGGAGCGCCGCCTGTACGAAAAGCGCGTGTTCCCGGCGATCAACCTCAACCGCAGCGGCACGCGCCGCGAGGAACTGTTGCTGGCGCCCGAGGTGCTGCAGAAGACGCGCATCCTGCGCCAGTTCATGTACAACATGGACGAGATCGAGGCCATGGAAATGGTCCTCAAGAGCATGAAGGCCACCAAGAGCAATGTCGAGTTCTTCGACATGATGCGCCGCGGCGGCTGATCACGAAGAATGACCTGCAACTCGTTGATTTCATGTCATAATTGCGGGTTTTCGCGAAAAGTACGCCAGATGGGCTGGCGCGGCTGTCGCAACTGAATAGGAAAGCATCATGAAAGAAGGCATTCACCCCAACTACCGCGAAGTCTGCTTCGTGGACCTGTCCAACGGTTTCAAGTTCGTGACCCGCTCGTGCGCCAGCACGAAAGAAATGATCAAGATGGAAGACGGCCGCGAGCTGCCGATGTACAAGCTGGACACCTCCAGCGAGTCGCACCCCTTCTACACGGGCACGCAAAAGTCGGTGGACAACATGGGCGGTCGCGTCGAGAAGTTCCGCAACCGCTTCGGCAAGACCCCGGTCGCCAAATAATCCGGCGCCATCTTTCCGCCAAGGGCAGCCCGGGTCACCGCGCTGCCCTTTTGCATTAAGGTCCATGGCCACCTGCTCCACCCACCCGTTCCGGGCACTCTTTCACCACCACCCGTGATCCGGTCGACCCCCGCCATCGTTGCCCAGGGCGCCGTGCGCCGTCTGCCGCGGACGGCGTTGATCCTTCTTTGCCTGGCCTACATCCTGCCGGGCTATTTCGGGCGTGAGCCCTGGAAGAACGCCGACATCACCGCCTTCGGCTACATGGTCGAACTGGCCAGCGCAGGTCCGCACGACTGGCTCGCCCCGACCATCATGGGCATCTCCCCTGAGGTGGATGCCTTGCTGCCCTACTGGCTAGGTGCCTGGGCCATGCAGCTGGCGCCAGGCTGGATGGCCCCGGATTTCGCCGCACGACTGCCTTTCGGCCTGATGCTGGTGCTGGTGCTGGTGGCAACCTGGTACGGCATTTACCAGCTGGCGCGCAGCCCCGGCGCCCAGCCGGTGGCGTTTGCGTTTGGTGGCGAAGCCCAGCCTGCGGACTACGCGCGCGCCATGGCCGACGGCGGCCTGCTGGGCCTGATCGGCTGCCTGGGCCTGGCCCAACTCTCGCACGAGACCACACCGGCGCTGGCGCAGCTGTGCTTCACGGCATTGACCTTCTACGGTCTGTCCGCGCTGAGCGGGTCGCTGCTGTTGCCCCTTGCGGCCATCGGCGCGGGATTGACGGGCCTGACCTTGTCCGGCGCACCTGCGGTCGCCGTGTTGTTCGGGCTCGGTGGCGCCATCTACGGCGCCCTTGAGCGCAAAGAGACGGGCTCAACGCACGGTGGTCGGCTGTGGCGCATCGCAGGCCCTCTGGTGGCCGCGGCAGCGACGGCCGCATTGGCCAGCTCACTCGACCTTTGGCAATGGCGCATCGCGCCTCCCGGGACGAGTTGGCGCGAATGGCGCAGCCTCGGTCGCCTGTTTCTGTGGTTCACCTGGCCGTTGTGGCCACTGGTTCTGTGGACGCTCTGGCGCTGGCGCCACCAGCTGCGGGACCTTCCGCGCAACCGTCACCTCGCCTGGCCCCTGCTCTTCCTTGCGGTTGCCATGGGCACCACACTGCTGACGCCGGCGTCGGATCGCTCTTTGCTGCTGGCCCTTCCGGCGCTGGCCACCCTGGCAGCATTTGCCTTGCCCACACTGGAGCGCAGTGTCTCTGCGCTGATCGACTGGTTCACGCTGCTGTTCTTCTCGGGCTGCGCGATCGTCATCTGGGTCATCTGGGTGTCGATGCAGACGGGCGTGCCGAAACAGCCGGCCGCCAACGTGGCCAAACTGGCGCCCGGCTTTGAGCCCAGCCTCTCGGGGTTGGCCTTTGTCGCCGCACTCGCCGGCACGCTGGCCTGGATCTGGCTGGTGAAGTGGCGTGTGGGCCGTCACCGTTCGGCCATCTGGAAAAGCATGGTGCTGCCGGCCGGCGGCGCGACGCTGTGCTGGCTGCTGCTGATGACCCTGTGGTTGCCGGTTCTGGACTATGCGCGCAGCTATGCACCGATGGTGCAACGCATTCAGGTGCTGACCAGCCGCCCGAGTTGCGTGCAGGTCCATGGCATGAGCCGCGGCCAGCTGGCGGCTTTGCGCTTCCACGGAAAGATGAATACCGTGTCCGCAGGACGCGCTGCCGTCTGCCCCTGGCTGCTCGTCGATGCGGCCGACGTCTCGAGCCTGCCGCAAGCCGTCGATCCCGGCCAATGGGAATTCCACTCCAGGGTGCGACGCCCGACCGACCGCACCGAGACGATCCTGATCTACCGGCGCGTCGCTGTGCCGTGAAGCCAGCACCTTGTTCGAGCTGAAGACGATCTCCGGGCACGCTGCGACCGTGCTGGTCGGCCAGTTGGCGGTCATGGCCTTTGGCGTCGTCGACACCGTGGTCTCAGGGCGGCATTCGGAAGCCGCGCTGGCCGCACTGTCGGTCGGCTCGGCGATCTACATCAGTGTCTTCGTCGGCTTGAACGGTGTGCTGCAGGCGCTGTTGCCGGTCTGGGCCGAACTGCACGGCGCGCGCCAGCAGACCGGCGTGGGTCGTTCGGTCCGCCAAGCCCTGTACCTCTGGATCTTCGCGTCCATGGTCGGCATGGCCGCCCTGATGTCTCCGCAGCAGCTGCTGGAATGGACGCAAGTCCCCGAAACGATGCAGGGCGAAGTGCGACGCTACCTCGCCGTGCTGGCTTTGGCGCTCCCATTGAACCTGCTGTTTCGGATCTACGGCACGCTGAACCAGGCCTTGGGCAAACCGGTGCTGGTGACCTGGTTGCAGGCCGCTTCGTTGCTGGTCAAGATTCCGTTGTCGATCTGGTTCGCCTTTGGCGGACTCGGCCTGCCCGCACTGGGCGCGGTGGGCTGCGCCTGGGCCACACTGGTGGTGAGCGTGCTCATGATCGCACTCGCCCTGTGGATGCTCGCCAGGCAGGAGATCTACCGGCCCTACCGGATCTGGAGGGCGCCGGAGGCGCCCGATTGGCCAACGATCCGCTCCTATGCGCGGCTCGGCGTCCCTGGCGGACTGGCGATCCTGGTTGAGGTCAGCTCATTCACGCTGATGGCGCTGTTCATCGCGCGCCTGGGCACGGTTGCGTCCGCCAGCCATCAGATCGCGGCCAGCATGGCCGCTGTGATGTACATGCTGCCTCTTTCACTCGCGATCGCGACCAGTTCGCGTGCCAGCTACTGGCTGGGCGCCGGGAGCCCACACCGGGCCCGAGCGGCCATTCGGACCGGTCTGGCCCTGACCTTTGGCGCAGGCGCTGGCCAGTCGGGCCTGATCTGGGTGGGTCGCGACATGGTGGCTGGCTTTTTCGCCGCACAACCGGCCGTCGTTGCCCTGGGCGCCAGCCTGCTGGCGTGGGTGGCGCTGTTCCATTTCTTCGACGCGATCCAGGCGGTGTGCGTGTTCATCCTGCGCTGCTACCGCATCACTGTGGCACCCCTGCTGGTCTATTGCGTTCTGCTGTGGGGCGTCGGCCTCGGGGGCGGCTACCTGTTGGCCTACGAAGGGCTGGGCGCCCATGACCCCACCCGCACACCTGTCACGTTCTGGGCTGCGGGGGCTGGCGCGCTGGCCCTGACCGCCCTGATTTTTCTAATGTTCATGGCGCGCGCATTGCGCCGCCCTGGCCCACAGCTACCGCCGGCCTGAACCGGTTGGCCGGCAAGACCAGCGCAAAACGCGAACCCTGGCCCAGGACACTGGTCATGATCAACTCGCCGTCGTGTCGTTGCGCGACATGCTTCGCAATGGCCAACCCGAGTCCCGTGCCGCCCGATTCGCGCGAGCGGCTGCGGTCGACCCTGTAGAAGCGTTCGCTCAGGCGCGGCAAGTGCTCCGGCGCGATGCCCGGGCCGGTATCGGTCACCGCGAATTCGACACGGCCGTCGGACAGAATCTCGGCCGTGATGTCGATCTGTCCTCCTGCTGGGGTGTAGCGCACGGCATTGCTCACCAGGTTCGACAGCGCGCTGCGCAACTCACTGGACGATCCTGCGAGTGAAATGGCGGGTACGGCGTGCAGGCGCAATTGCTGTGGCGCAGCCGGCTCCGGCCAAAGCAGCGCGGAAAGAGCCTGCCCTTCGTCGACACACAGCGAGCACAGTTCTTCGGCCTCGATCCACTCTGAAAAACCAGGTGGCGGACTGCCTTCGAGCCGCGACAGGGTCAGCAGATCCTGAACCAGCGTCTGCATGCGTTCGGCCTGGGCGGCCATGAGCCCAAGGTAACGCTCACGCTCGGTCGGGTCGAGCTCCAGGCTTTGCAAAGTCTCGATGAAGCCGCTCAGGACCGTCAGAGGTGTGCGGATCTCGTGCGAAACATTCGCCACGAAGTCCCGACGCATGGCTTCCGCCTGCGCCAGGGCCGTCACATCGCGCGACAGCAACAACAGCCTGCCGTCACCATAGGGATGCAGTTGCACCGACAGCTGCACCGGCCGCTGCGGCGTACTGCCACGGCCCGCCAACAGCACCTCATGCCCATAGTCGCGACCGGCGTAGTACCCCGCAAACACCGGGTCGCGCACCAGGTTGCCGATTTGCTGGCCCAGGTCACGCTGCGGGTCCAGGCCAAAGTCCTTTGCGGCCGTCTGGTTGAACCATTCGATGTACCCCTGCCTGTCCAGAATGGCCACGCCATTGGGTGATGCCTGGATCGCCGCCAGGAAGGCTTGCAGACGGGCCTCGCTTTCGATCAGCTGCTGGTCGCGCGCGCGCAGCAGGCGCCGGGAGCGATCGGCCGCCTCGCCCCAAAGGCCCCACAGCGTGGGCGCCTCGCGCGCCTGCGGGTCGCGCAGCCAGAGAATCACCCGGCTGCCGCGGGCCAGGTCGGTAAAGAACCAGACCATGGCCCCCGCAATCACACCGGCCAGTGCCCCTGCCAGGCCGCTGGCAAGCCAGCCGATGCCCGCTCCCGCAAGCAGCACGAGCAGGAAGGAACTCAGCCTCCGGAACATGCCGGACTGGCCGTCGGGAGCTGCGCGGTGAGCCGGTAGCCGGCACCTCGCACGGTTTCCACCAGAGCGCCCGCCGGGCCCAGCGCCTCGCGCAAGCGCTTGATGTGAACGTCCACCGTGCGCTCTTCGATGAATACATGGTCGCCCCATACCCGGTCCAGCAACTGGGCCCGGCTGTGCACCCGCTCAGTGTGGGTCATAAGGTAGTGCAGCAGCTTGAACTCGGTGGGGCCCAGCTTCAGCGCCTGCCCCATCCAGCTCACACGATAGGTCGCGGGGTCCAGCGCCAGATCGCCCACGGTCACCGACGCCCCGGCCTGTTCTGGTGCGCGACGGCGCAGCACCGCACGGATGCGGGCCAGCAGCTCACGGGTGGAAAACGGCTTGGTGATGTAGTCGTCGGCACCGACATCGAGACCGGCCACACGATCGGCCTCGTCGCCGCGCGCCGTGAGCATCAGAATCGGCACCGAACGCGTGCGTGCGTCGGCTCGCCATTTTCGGGCGAGCGACAAACCGCTCTCGCCGGGGAGCATCCAGTCCAGCAGAATCACGTCGGGCAGCACCGCATCGAGCTCGCGCTGGGCGGTTTCGCTGTCCAGCGCCCACGTGGGCTGAAAGCCGTTGTGGCGCAGATTCACGGCGATCAGCTCGGCGATCGCCGGCTCGTCTTCCACGATCAGGACACGCGGCAGGCTTCTCATTTCACGGCCGACTCGATCTGCTCGATGGCGGTGTGGCGCACATCGGTTCCCTTGACGATGTAGATGATGAATTCGGCCACGTTCTTGGCGTGGTCGCCGATGCGCTCGATCGCCTTGGCCAGGAACAGCAGATCCAGGCTCGGCGAGATGGTGCGCGGATCTTCCATCATGTAGGTGATCAGCTTGCGGACGAATCCATCGAACTCGCGGTCGATTTCGTCGTCGTCCCGAATGATCGAGACGGCCGCATCGACGTCCAGGCGCGCAAAGGCATCCAGCGCCTTGCGCAGCAGCGTGGACGCCTGCCCGGCGGCGATGCGCAGCTCGGAGGACGGCAGCGCGCGCGCTGATCCGCTGCGGATGATCGACTTGACCATGCGGGCAATCTTCTCGGCCTCGTCGCCCACGCGTTCGAGGTTCGCGGTCGTCTTCGAGATGGCAATCAGCAGACGCAGATCACGCGCGGTCGGCTGGCGCCGCGCGATGATGGAAGAAAGGTCGTGATCGATCTCGACCTCCATCGAATCCACCCGATCTTCGGTCTGGATCACCCGGTCGGCCGTCTCATCGCTGAAGTGGGTCAGGGCGTAGATCGCGTTGAGGAGCTGGGATTCGACCAGGCCGCCCAGCTCCATGACACGGGTCGACACGGAATGCAGTTCGCTGTCGAACTGGCTGGACAAGTGTTTGTCGGACATGGCAGTCTCCTCAGCCGAAACGGCCGGTTATGTAATCTTCGGTTTCCTTGCGGGTCGGCTTGAAGAACATCTGCTCGGTCGCGCCGAACTCGATCAGATCGCCGAGGTACATGTAGGCCGTGTAGTCGCTGCACCGCGCCGCCTGCTGCATGTTGTGGGTCACGATCACCACGGTGTAGTCCTGCTTGAGCTCGACGATCAGTTCTTCGACCTTTGCCGTGGAGATCGGATCCAGGGCCGAACAGGGCTCATCGAGCAACAGAACCTCTGGCTTGATCGCAATGCCGCGCGCGATGCACAGGCGCTGCTGCTGCCCGCCGGAGAGGCTGGAGCCCCCCTGGCGCAGCTTGTCTTTCACTTCGCCCCAAAGTGCGGCCTTGCGCAGCGCCCACTCCACACGCTCGTCCATATCGGTTGCGTTGAGGTTCTCAAACAGCTTCACGCCGAATGCGATGTTGTCGTAGATCGACATCGGAAACGGCGTCGGCTTCTGGAACACCATGCCCACCTTGGCGCGCAGAATCGCCACGTCCTTTTTCGACGTGAGCAGATCCTCGCCGTCCAGCACGATCCGTCCTTCGGCGCGCTGCTCGGGGTACAGCTCGAACATGCGGTTGAAGACCCGCAGCAGCGTGGACTTGCCGCAGCCCGACGGGCCGATGAAGGCCGTGACCTTGTTCTCGGGGATCTCAAGGTTGATGCCCTTCAGGGCGTGAAATTTGCCGTAGTAGAAGTTCAGATCCTTGACGGATATCTTGGACTTCTCGCGGGTCGGGGTCAGGGTTTCCATCGGGTTCGAGCCTTTTTCAATTCTTGTGGCGGGTCAGCACGCGGGCCAGAATATTCAGGCCCAGCACCGCAAACGTGATCAGGAACACACCGGCCCAGGCCAGCTTCTGCCAGTTTTCATAGGGACTCATTGCGAACTTGAAGATCGTGACCGGAAGGCTGGCCATCGGCTCACCCAGATTCGACGTCCAGAACTGGTTGCTCAGGGCCGTGAACAGCAAGGGGGCCGTCTCGCCGGCAATGCGCGCCACGGCCAGCAGAATCCCGGTGATCACGCCAGCGCGCGCGGCCTTCATCGTGATGCTGAGGATGACCTTCCATTTGGGCGCGCCCAGCGCGTAGGCTGCCTCGCGCAGGCCCGGGGGCACCAGTTGCAGCATGTTCTCGGTGGTGCGGATCACCACCGGAATCACGATCAGGGCCAGCGCAATCACACCAGCCCAGCCTGAGAACGTTTTGAAGCGGGACACGACGACGGCATAGACGAACAGACCGATCACGATCGACGGCGCCGACAGCAAGATGTCGTTGACAAATCGTGTCACAGAGGCCAGCCAGCCATGGGGATCGTATTCCGCGAGATAGATGCCCGCCATGATGCCGATCGGAGCACCGATGAAGGTGGCCAGCGATACCATCAGCACAGAGCCATAGATGGCATTCGCCAACCCGCCGACTTCGTTGGGTGGCGGCGTCATCTGAGTGAAGGTGGAAAGCACCAGCCCACTCACACCCAGGCGCACGGTTTCCACAAGAATCCACGCCAGCCAGAACAGGCCAAAAGCCATGGCGGCCAGGGCCAGACCCACGGCCATCTGGTTGACCCGCTTGCGTCGTGCGTATTTTTGTTCGCGGGGATCGATGGTGACAGCATTCATGACTTCTTCCCTTCGCCCTTGCGCAGCTGCGCCAGCAACACCTTGGACAGCGACAGCACCACGAAGGTGATGAAGAACAGGACCAGGCCCAGATAGATCAGCGAAGCCTGGTGCAAGCCCTCGCCCGCTTCGGCAAATTCATTGGCGAGCGCCGATGTGATGCTGTTGGCAGCCTGGAAAAGGCTCAGTGAATCGAGCTGGTTCATGTTGCCGATCACGAAGGTCACGGCCATGGTTTCCCCCAGCGCACGGCCCAGCCCGAGCATGATGCCGCCGATGACACCCGCCTTGGTGTAGGGCAGCACGATGGTGGAGACCACCTCCCAGGTGGTGGCGCCCAGCCCGTAGGCCGACTCCTTGAGCAGCGGCGGCGTGACCTCGAACACGTCGCGCATCACCGCGGCGATGAACGGGATGATCATGATCGCCAGGATGATGCCGGCCGACAGAATGCCGATGCCCACCGGGGGTCCGCTGACCAGGGCGCCCAGCACCGGCACGCCACCAAACAAGGCCTGCAACGGCTTTTGCACGAAGGTGGCCAAGATCGGGCCAAACACCAGCAGGCCCCACATGCCGTAGACGATGGAGGGCACGGCAGCCAGCAATTCGATGGCCGTGCCCAGTGGCCGCTTCAGCCAGGCCGGCGACAGCTCGGTCAGGAACAGCGCGATGCCGAAACTCACCGGCACCGCGATCAGCAGTGCAATGATCGACGTCGCCAGCGTGCCGTAGATCATCACCAGGCCGCCGAACTCCTCGGTGACCGGATCCCAGGTGGTGCTGGTCAGGAAACCGAGGCCATATTTGGCAATCGCCGGCCAGGCGCCAACAAACAGCGAACCCAGAATGGCCACCAGCAGCGAGAGCGTCAAAAGAGCCGCCCCCTTCGCCGCCCAGCCGAAGAGGCGGTCGACAAACGGGCCGGTTCTTGGCGAGCGGGCGGGCGGTGGGTTGGTCATGGCGCGTCCTGCCCCTCTTGCGGAAGGGCCCAAAGGTAAGTTCGTCGGCAGTGTAGATGACACGTCGATGATCCTGAAAGTCTTTCAGAGGTGATTCAGGATTACTTGAATGCCACCGGCTTGCCGGCGGTGTCCTTGACCTCAGCCCAGGCCTTCTCGACTTGCGCCTTCACGACGGCCGGCATCGGCACGTATTCCAGGTCTTCCGCCATCTTGTCGCCGTTCTTGTAGGCCCAGGCAAAGAATTTCAGGGCCGAAGCGGCCTCCGCTGGCTTGTCCTGCGCCTTGTGCATCAGGATGAAGGTGGCACCCGTCAGCGGCCACGCGTCCTTGCCGGGCTGGTTGGTCAGGATCTGGTAGAAGCTCTTGGCCCAATCCGCGCCGGCGGCGGCTGCCTTGAACGTCGCATCGTCCGGTGCGACGAAGGCGCCGGTGCTGTTCTGCATCAGCGCATAGTTCATCTTGTTCTGCTTGACATAGGCGTATTCGACGTAACCGATGGAGTTCGGCAGCCGGTTCACGAAGGCTGCCACACCTTCATTGCCCTTGCCCCCCGCGCCGGCAGGCCAGTTCACGGCGGTGCCCTCACCCACCTTGCCCTTCCACTCGGCATTCACCTTGCTCAGGTAGTTCGTGAAGATGAAGGTCGTGCCCGAGCCGTCGGCACGGCGCACCGGTGCGATGTCTGCGTCGGGCAGCGCCACGCCAGGGTTCAACGCCTTGATGGCCGGATCGGTCCACTTGGTGATCTTGCCCAAAAAGATGTCGCCCAGCACCTGGCCCGTGAGCTTGAGCTGGCCGGGTTCGATGCCCTTGACGTTGATCACCGGCACCACGCCGCCAATGACGGTGGGGAACTGCAGCTGGCCCTTTTCGCCAGATCTTCGTCCTTCAGGGGCATGTCGGACGCGCCGAATGCCACGGTCTTGGAGTCGATCTGCTTGATGCCCGCGCCGGAGCCGACCGACTGGTAGTTGACTTTGATGCCCGTGGCCTTGTTGTACTCGGATGCCCATTTGGCGTACAGCGGCGCCGGGAAAGTGGCGCCGGCGCCCGTGATGTCCTGCGCCAGGGCGCCCAGGGAGAAGGAGATGGCGGTCGCGCCGATCAGGCTGCCCACGGCGAATTTCAGGGTCGTATTCATGCGGTTACCTTTGGTTTGGGTTGATCAATAAGCCGACTGTAGGAAGCTTGTGTGACAACGGTGTGACAAATCACGGGGAAAAGGACTTTGATTTCAAGGGCTTGATCCCGGCGCGGGGCAGGCTGGTGTCACGAATCTGACACACGCCCTGCCTATGCTGGGCGCCTCCACCTACCTTGGACCATCGCCATGATCAATCGCCGCTTCCTCTGCCTCGCCGCCGCCCTGGCCCTTGTCGCCGGCTGCGCCACCCAACCGGTTCCGGTATCCGTTGCCGACACCCTGGCGCAAACCCCGTCGCTGAGCACGCTGCACGGGCTGGTCGTCAAGGCTGGCCTGAACGACACCTTCAAGGGCCCCGGCCCCTTCACGGTGTTTGCCCCGAACAACGACGCCTTCAAGGCCGTGTCCGCCCGGACGATGGACGAGCTCGCCAAGGACCCAGCCCGCCTGAAAGCGGTCCTGACCTACCACGTGGTGCCCGCGCAGGTCATGGCTGCCGAGGTGAAAAACGGTCCGGTCATGTCCGTTCAGGGCACGAATCTGACACTTTCGCGCACTGGCGCTTACGTCACGGTGGAAGAGGCCATGGTCGTGACGGCCGATATCAAGGCCACCAACGGCGTCGTGCACGTCGTGGATCGGGTGCTGCTGCCGCCAGCCCAGAAATGAGCTGGGACCCGTTTTCTCTATCATTTTTGCCCCATCCCAGCGCCGATTGGTCATATTCAGCTATCTCTTTGGTAGCGCCTCACAGGAGTCTTCATGCCCTTGTTGAACGCCAGCCGGCGCCGCCTGCTGCGCTCGGGTGCGGCCGTGATCGCGGCAAGCGCTGCCTTGCCCATGGCGCGGGCCCAGGCCGCTCGCGGCTCGTCCCGCAACCCCGTGGTGGCCCAGATCGTCGATGTGTCCCTGCAGCAGCAGGACGTGTCAAAGGACTTCCTGATCGGCTCGCGCGCCGCCTGGGCCGACCTCAACAGCCGCGCCGGCGCGCGCGGGCGCACGGTACAGCACTTGTCCATCGAAACCGATGGCAGCCCGGGCAGCCTGCGCGCGGCGCTGGCGCAGGTGCGGGACAACCCGGCCTGCGTCGCCCTGTCGGGCACGGTGGCCGCCATCACGGCGCGGCAGCTGTGGGACCACCTGCGGGCGGAGAACCTGGCGATCGCCCACGCCGCACCCTGGCTGCAGGACGCCGGTGACGTGGACGAGCGGACGTTTCCGATCTTTGCCACCCGCCAGGACCAGATCGTCCACGCCCTCAAGTCGCTCTCCAACATGGGTGTGCGGGACCTGGGCGCGATCTACGCCACCCCGCAGGACTACGCCCTGCAGCACGACGGGGTCGAACGGACGGCGGCTGCCCTTCAGCTGCGCCTGCAGAGTTTCCGGAACACCGGCGACGCGCGCGACCTGGGCCAGCGGCTGAACTCTGGCACGCCAGCCATCCTGCTGTTCGTCGGCGGCACGCCCGAGCTGGCCCGCTTCACCCAGGGCCTGGAAAAGCAGTCGCGCCAGCGCTACCTCGTCGCATTGGCCGATGTGAACCTGCAGACCCTGATGCAAATGGGGGCCGCCCGCAACACCCCGGTGATCGCCACCCAGCCGGTGCCCATGGTCACCGCCAGCCTGCCGGTGGTGCGGGCCTACCGCGACGTGCTCGGCCGCCTGTTTGACGAGCCGCCCTCGCCGCTCGGCCTGGCGGGATTTCTGGCGGCGCGCTACACCAGCGAGGTGCTGGACGATGTGGACGGCGCCATGACCCGTGCCAACGTGATGACCGCCTTTCAGAAGCGCGCGGCGCTGGACATGGGCGGCTACCGCATCAGCTTCAACCCCCAGCGATTCGGCAGCACCTACGTCACCCAGAGCATGCTGACCGCCGATGGCCGCGTCATTGGCTGAAGTGCGCGCGCCCATTGCGCGCCGTAGTCGGCGCGAATGCTATGCTGACCCCAGCAACAAGAATTCATTCATGCAAAACGGTACCCGCCTCGCCGCTGTGGACTTGGGATCCAACAGCTTCCGCCTTGAAATCGGCCACCTTGACCACGGTCAGATCCACCGGACCGAATACCTGAAAGAGACCGTGCGCCAGGGCAGCGGCCTGGACGATGATCGCAACCTGACTCCGGCAGCCATGCAGCGCGGCTGGGACTGCCTGGCACGCTTCGGCGAGCGGCTGGCAGGGTTCAAGAAGCATCATGTGCGCGCGGTCGCGACCCAGACGCTGCGCGAAGCGCGCAACCGGGCCGAGTTTCTGATCGAAGCTGAGCGCATTCTCGGCTTCCCGATCGACGTGGTGTCCGGGCGCGAGGAGGCCCGCCTGATCTACCAGGGTGTGGCGCACTCGCTGCCGCAGTCCGCCGAACGCCGCCTGGTCGTCGATATCGGCGGACGGTCCACTGAACTGATTCTGGGCCAGGGTTTCGAGGCCCAGGTCATGGAGTCCTACCGCGTGGGCAGTGTGGCCTGGTCGATGCGCTACTTTCCCGACGCGCAGTTCACGCCGTCAGCATTCAGGATGGCCGAGATTGCCGCCAAGGCCGTGCTCGACGAAGCGCTCAACGCCTACCGGCCCAGCAGCTGGGACGTGGCCTACGGCGCTTCAGGCACGATCGGTGCAGTCGCCGACGTACTGGGGATGGCCGGTGGTGCAGCGGCCTCGGTGACGCGGGAGGGGCTGGACTGGCTGCTGGACCGCCTGCTGAAGGCGCGCCGGGCCGACAATCTGCGCATCGAAGGCCTGAAGGACGACCGGCGCGCGGTGATCGGGGGCGGGCTTGCCGTGCTGCGCGCGGTGTTTGACCTGCTCGAAATCGACGAGATGCGCGCGGCCGAGGGCGCATTGCGCCAAGGCGCGCTTTACGACCTGCTGGACCGCGAGCACATCCAGACCGACGTGCGCGCCACGACCGTGCAGCGCCTGACCCGCAAGTTCGGCGTCGACACGGTGCACGCCAACCGTGTCAGCCGCATCGCCTGCGGACTGTTCCGCCAGATGCGACCGGGAATGACCGAAAGCCAGGCCGGCCGGCTGGAAAACAAGCTCGCCTGGGCGGCTCAACTGCACGAAATCGGCGCACAGATCTCGCACAGCGACTATCACAAGCACGGTGCGTACATCCTGGGCAATTCCGATGCGCCGGGGTTTTCGTTGTCCGAACTGGAGCGCCTGGGGCAGTTGGTCCTGGGCCATCGCGGCAAGCTCGCCAAGCTGGTGATCGATTTCAACGACGTGACCTTCGTGCAGCAACTGCTGGCGTTGCGGCTGGCCGTGGTGTTGTGCCATGCCCGGCGTGACCCTGATCTCAAAGACCTCGTTGTGGCCTGCAACCTCAACAGCCCGCGCCGTGTTTCGGTCAGCCTGCGCGACGGCTGGAGCGAAGCCTGGCCGCAGTCCGCGCACCTGCTGCGCGAAGAGGCGAATGCGTGGCAACGCACGCCCTGGTCCCTGCAAATTCTGCAGTCCTGATACAACGCAGGATAATGCCACTTCGGATGCTTGATCAATGGGCATTGGACCGAAACTGAACGATACGACCAAGGAGGCGCCATGAGCACCAAAACCCCAACCCCTCCGACAACCGCTGCCGTTGCGCCGGCGGCCCCGGTGGCACCCGTGGCCGCGGCGCGGGCACCTTCCAGCCGCAAGGCCGCCGCCAAAAAACCGGCAGCGATGCCGGCCGGGCCTGTGAACGCCAGGGCCAGCGCAAAGTCCACGCCGAAGGCTGCTGCCATACCGGCGGCAAAGCCGCTCGCCAAGGCCTTTGCCCAGCCGGACAAGCCTGCAAAGGCAGAAGCGGCTCCAAAGGCTGCCAAGCCGACCAAGGCCGACACGAAGCCGGCCAAGCCGGCAAAGCCTGCCAAGGTCAGGAAGCCCAAGCTGGTGCGCGACCGTTTCACGGTGACCGCGGACGACTATGCAGCGCTGGTGGCCCTCAAGCAGCGCGCGGCCAAGCTGGCCGTACCGGTAAAAAAGAACGCCCTGCTGCGCGCCGGCATTCGCCTGCTCACCGCGCTGAGCGATACCGCCTTCAAGGCCGAGCTCGGTCAGTTGCCGCCGCTCAAGCCGACTGCCGAAAAGAAGGCCGGCAAGAACTGAAACGCCTCGGGCCGGCGACGCCGTCGCGGCGTGCGCCCCTTGCCCTGCCTCGATGCATCAAAGCAGTTCGGGCGTCTGGACTGTCACGACGACGGTCTGCAGCACGCCTTCGCGTTCGCGACTGCGCACCCACCAGACGGCCCCCTTGCGTACCGGGCACTCCGGATTCTGCAAACCCAGCAAGCGAGACAGGGTCTGCCCCAGGGTAGGCTGGTGCCCCACCACCAGGATCGGAGCCCGTGTCTGCGGCCAGCCCACCACGGCCAGCAGATCGTCGACATGGCCTTCAGGCGCCAGTTCGCTGCGCAACTTGTATTTGCGCCCGAGTGCCTGCGCGGTCTGCTCGGTGCGCCGGGCCGGGCTGCACAGGACGCGCACGCCCTCGGGCAGTTGCCGATCGAGCCAGGCCGCCATGCGCGCCGCCTGCTTCTCGCCGCGCGGGGTGAGCATGCGCTCCAGGTCGGTTCCCCCCTCAGCCAGGTCGAAGGCCTCCGCGTGACGCCAAAGAATCAGATCCATCCTCTATTCTCCCTTTTCACTCTCGGACGCGGCATAACGCGCCATCAATGCCGCCTGGGCGCCGTGCCCTGGCGGCTTCGCCTTCAAATCCACCCGGTGGTACACGCCATCGCTTCCCATATCCCAGGCGTCGCGTCCATCGTGCAGGTAGGCCACCAGGCATTCGTCAATGATGCGCTGGCGCTGCACCGGGTCGGTCACCGGCCAGGCCAGCTCGACGCGGCGCAGCATGTTGCGGTTCATCCAGTCGGCGCTGGACAGGTACAGCTCCTCGGCACCGTCGCCCCGGAAATAGAACACCCTGGAATGCTCCAGGAAGCGTCCGATCACCGAGCGCACCCGCACGTTGTCGGTCACGCCCGGCACCCCGGCGGGCAACATGCAGGCCCCGCGCACGATCAGGTCGATCTTCACACCCTGGCGCCCGGCGGCCACCAGCGCCAGGATGAGCGCCTCGTCGGTCAGCGCGTTCATCTTGACGACGATGCGTGCGTCCCTGCCTGACGCAGCCAGGGCGCCAAGCGCCGCAATCTTCGCAATCAATTTCGTGTGCAATCCGAACGGCGCCAGCAGCAAGCGGTTCATGCGCGGTAGATGGCTCTGACTGGCGATGTGCACGAACAGATGCTCCATGTCGGCGGTCAACAGTGGATCCGCCGTCAGGCAACTGACGTCGGTGTACAGGCGCGCGGTGCGCGGGTTGTAGTTGCCGGTGGACAGGTGCCCGTAGCGCTTGAGGGTCTTGCCCTCGCGTCGCGTCAGCAACAGCATCTTGGCGTGGGTCTTCAGGCCCAGCACGCCGTACACGACCTGGGCACCGATCGACTCCAGCGCCTCGGCCCAGTTGATGTTGGCCTCTTCATCGAAGCGCGCCTTCAGTTCCACCACGACGGTGACCTCCTTGCCGCGGCGCACCGCTTCGCGCAGCAGCTCCATGAGCTCCGAATCCGAGCCGGTGCGGTAGATGGTCTGCTTGATGGCCAGCACGTCGGGATCGTTCACCGCCTCGCGCAGGAACGCCAGCACCCCGTCGAAGCTCTCGAACGGCTGGTGGATCAGCACATCGCCCTGCTTCAGGCGCGAAAAGAAGGATTCGCCAGCGTTCAGCTGCACCGGGTAGCTTGCCTTGTAGGGCGCAAACAGCAACTCCGGCCGGTCCACCAGGTCGATCAGCTGCGTGAGGCGGGCCAGGTTCACCGGGCCGTGCACCCGGTACAGCGCCTGCGCCGGCAGGCCGAACTGGCGCAGCAGGAAACTGCTGAGGTATTCGGAACAGCCCGCCGACACCTCGAGCCGCACGGCCTGGCCGAAATGGCGGTGCACCAGGCCCTGGCGCAAGGCGGTGCGCAGGTTCTCCACATCCTCCTCGTCCACCGACAGGTCGGAATGCCGGGTGACCCGAAACTGCGAGAACTGCCCGACCTCGCGCCCGGCAAACAGGTCCACCAGGTGCGAGCGAATCACGCTCGAGAGCGAGACGAACAGGGTGCGCCCCTCGGACACCGCATCGGGCATGCGGATGAAGCGCGGCAGCACGCGCGGCACCTTGACGATGGCGATCTCGTTGGCGCGCCCAAAGGCATCCTTGCCCCCCAGGCGCACGATGAAGTTCAGCGACTTGTTGGCCACCTGCGGAAACGGGTGCGACGGGTCCAGCCCCACCGGAATCAGCAGGGGCCGGACCTCGCGCTGGAAATACGCCTTGACCCAGCGGCGCTGCGCCGGCGTGCGCTCGCCGTGCGCGACGATCCGGATGCCCCGTTTGCGAAAGGCCGGCAACAACTGGTCGTTGTAGATCACGTACTGGTGCGTCACCAGCCGGCTCGCGCTCGCAGCCAGCGCCTCGAACGACTCCCGCGTGTACAGGCCCCGGTGCGCGCCCGCCTGGCTGGCGCTGAGGTGAGGCTCGGCCCGCACTTCAAAGAACTCGTCGAGGTTGGACGAGACAATGCACAGGTAGCGCAACCGCTCCAGCAAGGGCACCGCGGGACGGCAGGCCCAGTCAAGCACCCGTTCGTTGAAGGCGAGGATGCTGTGGTCGCGGTCCAGCAGTGTGACGGGCGACGAGCTGATCGACGCGTCAGGGACGGCCTCGCGCAGGCGGGAGTCGGACTTGGAGTCGGGGGCTATCGGCATCAGAGCGAACGGGCGGCTTCAGGAAGGCCTATTGTTGCCTATCCAGAGGCACCCAGCCCATCCGGTAGGCCTTGCTACTGGGTCCCCTGAAAACATCGGGTCGCCCATTCCGAAGCCGTGCCTCATGCCGAGCGCAGGAAATCCCGGCGAAAGCGCGGCGCCAGTTCGTCCAGGCGCATCAGCAAGGGCAGATCGGCGGTGTTGAAGTCCGGGTCCCAGGCCGGTGGGCCGAGCACCTTCGCACCGAGGCGCAGGTAACCCCGGATCAGTGCGGGCGGTTCGACATCAAGCTGGTCGTCGAGTTGCTCCACGGGCAGCGCCAGGCGGGGAAACACGCGATCCTGAATCGGCGCCAGGTGGGTGTCGCGCAGCTGCCGCCACACGCTGGCCGCCCCATCGCCACTGAGCACGCCGTTGTGCAGCATCGGAATGCTGGCGCAACCCATCATGACATCCAGGCCGTTGCGCTCCATGAAGCCCGCCAGCGCGCCCCACAGCACCATGATCACGCCGCCGTGCCGGTGATCGGGGTGCACACAGCTGCGCCCCAGCTCGACCATGCGCGGTCGCAGCGCGCGCAGGCGGGTCAGATCGAACTCAGTGTCGCTGTAGGTGCGGCCCACCCGTTTGGCCTGGGCCGGCGTCAGCACGCGGTAGGTGCCGATGACCGGGCCGTCAGCACATTCGCGCACCAGCAGGTGCTCGCAGAAATCATCGAAGAGGTCGATGTCGTGGCCGGGCACGGTCACCGGCAGGCGCGCGCCCATCTCGCCGGCAAACACCTCGAAGCGCAGCCGCTGGGCCAGCCGCACCTCGTCCTGGTGCCGAGCCCAGGTCACCGTCAGGCCGCCGCGCGCTTCGGTCGTTTTGGGAGAGCCCGACGCGATCGGGCGCAGGGCCGGCGTCTGCGGCGCCATCAGCAGCCGGGCCATCGGCGAGGCAAGGGGTTCGTTCATGGGCGATCTCCTGGTTACGTGCGGGGTACGGCAACCCAGGCATGGTGCGAGGCCCGGGTGACACCCTGATGGCAGCTGTGTGTCGTTTTGATGACATTTTCAGCCCCATCCCAGCGTCGAGGGGTCATGTGGCGCTATGGTTTTGTGACCCCGTACGGTTTCATTGATCCCCGTCACGGAATCGTCACCTATTTCAACTATCATTGAAATATGGAAACGACACAGCCTGATTCCGTCGCCGACGAGGCCCGCACCGTGAAGGCGCTGGCCGCACTGGCCCAGCCGCAACGCCTGCGTGCCTTTCGTGCCTTGGTCGTGGCCGGCCCTGCCGGCCTGACGCCCGGGGTGATCGCCGAGCAACTCGGCATCGCGCCCAGCGCCCTCTCCTTCCACCTCAAGGAACTGGCCAACGCGGGTTTGGTCAGCAGCGAGCCGCGCGGACGCTACCTGATCTACCGCGCCAACTTCGCGCAGATGAATGCCCTGCTCGGCTACCTGACGCAGCACTGCTGCGAGGGGCAGGCCTGCGAGCTCACCGAATCCGCGAACTGCATCGACTGCTGACCTGCCGCCCAGGAAGAACACCATGAACCTGGCCGACGCACTGAACCTGGGCTGCATGTGCCAGACCCTGAGCCCGGACCGTCTGCGCGAACAACTTGAGACCGACCCCAGCCTGGCGGGTCTGACCCAGCAACTGGCCGCGAGCCATCCCCACCTGTTCTCCGACACTGCCGTGTTTCTGGACGCCGGAACCCGCGATGCGCTGGCCGCCACGGTGTCGGCCATCGAACGGGTGATCGCCCTGCCCGCCTACCAGCACTACACGCTGGCGAACGCCCCGGCCATCGCCCGGCACGCCTTCGGGCCCTCGGGCGTGTTCATGGGCTACGACTTCCACATGGGCGCTGACGGTCCACGCCTGATTGAGATCAACACCAACGCCGGCGGCGCCCTGCTCAACGCCGCCCTGGCGCGCGCGCACCGGGCCTGCTGCGATTCGATGCGCGGCCTGTTCGACACCTCGACCGACCTGCTTCACCTCGACGAAACCTTTCTTGCGATGTTCCGCGCCGAATGGCGGGCGCAGCGCGGAGAAGCACCGCTGCGCACCGTGCTGATCGTGGACGACGCACCGGACACCCAGTACCTGGCGCCCGAGTTCGCGCTGGCGCGGCAGCTGTTCCTGCAGCACGGCATCACGACCGCCGTCGCCGATGCCCGCGAACTGCAGTGGCATGACGGCGCGCTGTGGCACTCGGCCCTTCCCGCCGGCCAGCCGGTGGACCTGATCTACAACCGCCTGACCGACTTCGACCTCTCCGATCCCTCGCATGCCGCGCTGCGTGAAGCCTACGTGGCCGGCGGCGCGGTGGTGACGCCGCATCCCCGCGCCCATGCCCTGTTTGCCGACAAGCGCAACCTGGTCACGCTGGGCGACGATGCGCTGCTCGAATCCTGGGGCGTTTCCCCGCAAGACCGGCGCATCCTGCAGGCCGCCATCCCGCGCACCGTGCAGGTGACGCAGGAGCAGGCCGATGCGCTGTGGGCGCGCCGGCGCCAGCTGTTCTTCAAGCCCGTCGCGGGGTATGGCGCCAAGGCCGCTTACCGTGGCGACAAGCTCACCCGCCGCGTCTGGAGCGACATCCTTGCCGGCGACTTTGTCGCGCAGGACCTCGTGCCGCCCAGCGAGCGCCTGGTCGAGGTGAATGGCCAGCCCCAGCGGCTCAAACTGGACTTGCGCGCCTACACCTGGCTGGGCCAGATCCAGTTGCTGGCCGCGCGCACCTGGACCGGCCAAACCACCAACTTCCGCACGCCCGGCGGGGGGTTCTCTCCCGTCGTTGTGCTGCCGTCCCTCGAACCCGCTGCGCCCGGAATTCCTTCGACGCCCCATTCCGACAACCACGTCCTGACAGCCACACCATGACCGACACCACCCACCCGCTGAACGTCCTTTTCCTGTGCACGCACAACTCGGCCCGCAGCATCCTGGCCGAAGCCATCCTCAACCACATCGGCAAAGGCCGCTTCAAGGCCTTTTCGGCCGGCAGCAGCCCACGCGAGAACCAGCAACCCAACCCCTTGGGCCTGCAGGTGCTGCAGAACGCCGGCATCTCCACCGAGGGCCTGCAGAGCAAGAGCTGGGACGAATTCGGAACCCTCGACGCCCCGCACATGGACCTGGTCATCACCGTCTGCGACAACGCTGCTGGTGAAGTCTGTCCGTACTGGCCCGGCCAGCCTGCCACCGCGCACTGGGGCTACCCGGACCCGTCCGCCGGCGACGGCACCGACGCCCAGAAGCTTGAGGCCTTCCGCCAAACGCTGCATGCGCTGAAGCGCCGGCTGGAGTTGCTGGTGAGCCTGCCGACCGAGAAGCTGGAAAAAACCCTGCTGCAAGGCACGGCCCGCGAACTGGCAAGCCGTTGATTGAACCTTCACACGAACAAACTAGGAAAAACCATGAAAACCATCCAGATCTTTGACCCCGCCCTGTGCTGCAGCAGTGGCGTGTGCGGCCAGGACGTCGACCAGTCGCTGGTCAGCCTCGCAGCCGACCTCGACTGGGCGAAGCAGCAAGGCGTCGCCATCGAACGCTTCAACCTGGCCCAGCAACCGATGGACTTTGCCCACAACGCCACCGTGAAGGCCTTTCTGGAGCGCTCGGGTGCCGAGGCGCTGCCGCTGGTGCTGGTGGACGGCGAAGTCGCGCTGGCCGGCCGCTACCCGAACCGCGCCGAGCTGACCCGCTGGGCTGGCCTGGCCGCGCCGGCAGCAGCCCCGGTCCTGGCCGAAGTGGCTCCCGCAGGCAGTTGCTGCTCCGGCGGCAAATGCTGTTGAACACGCCACCCCACACGTATCCCTGAAGGCCCCCATGAATTTTCTGCAACAGCCGCCCCGGTTCCTGTTCTTCACCGGCAAGGGCGGCGTCGGCAAGACCTCGATTGCCTGTGCCACGGCTATCGAACTGGCACAAGTTGGCCAGCGCGTGCTGCTGGTCAGCACCGACCCGGCGTCCAATGTGGGGCAGGTGTTCGGCATCACCATCGGCAACCACATCACCCCCGTGGCCGCCGTGCCGGGGCTGGACGCGCTGGAGATCGACCCGCAGGCCGCAGCCCAAGCCTACCGCGACCGCATCGTCGGACCGGTGCGCGGGCTGCTGCCGGATGACGTCGTGCGGGGCATCGAGGAGCAGCTCTCGGGCGCCTGCACCACCGAGATCGCGGCTTTCGACGAATTCACCGGCCTGCTGACCGATTCCGCGCTGACGCAGGCCTACGCGCACATCATCTTCGACACCGCACCCACCGGGCACACCATCCGCCTGCTGCAGCTTCCCGGCGCATGGTCCGGATTCCTCGAGGAAGGCAAGGGCGACGCCTCGTGCCTGGGGCCGCTGGCCGGGCTGGAGAAGCAGCGTGCCCAGTACAAGGCCGCTGTCGATGCCCTGGCCGACCCCGATCGCACGCGGCTGGTGCTGGTCGCCCGCGCGCAGACCTCCACGCTGTTGGAGGCCGCGCGCACCCACACCGAACTCGCGGCCATCGGCCTTTCAAAACAGTACCTGGTCGTCAACGGCGTGTTCCCGGCCGTCGAGGCCGCAGCCGACCCGCTGGCCGCCGCGATCGTCGCGCGCGAACGGGCCGCCCTAGGCCGCATGCCCGCCGAGCTGACCCGGCTGCCCACCGACCAGATTCCGCTTAAGGCCTTCAACCTGGTCGGCCTGGATGCCTTGCGCCACCTGCTGGGCGATTCAGCGCCCATAAGCGCGGACGATCTTGCGCCCGAGGCCCCGCTGGTCGCGCCCAGCCTTGCCGCGTTGGTGGACGACATCGCGGCGAACGGCCACGGCCTGGTCATGCTGATGGGCAAGGGCGGCGTCGGCAAGACCACGCTGGCCGCCGCCGTGGCGGTGGAACTCGCCCGGCGCGGCCTGCCGGTGCACCTGAGCACCTCCGACCCCGCCGCGCACCTGGCCGAGACGCTGCATGGCACGCTGGAGCACCTGACGGTCAGCCGCATCGATCCGCAGGAGGTCACCGCGGCCTACCGGGCCCACGTGTTGGCCACCAAGGGCGCGGCGCTCGACGCCGCCGGCCGCGCGGTGCTCGAAGAAGACCTGCGCTCGCCCTGCACCGAGGAAATCGCCGTGTTCCAGGCCTTCTCGCGGGTCATCCGCGAGGCGGGCAAGAAGTTCGTGGTGATGGACACCGCGCCCACCGGCCACACCCTGCTGCTGCTCGACGCCACCGGCGCCTACCACCGCGACATCGTGCGCCAGATGGGCAGCACCGGCGTGCACTTCACCACGCCGATGATGCAGTTGCAGGACCCGAAGCAGACCAAGGTGCTGCTGGTGACGCTGGCCGAGACCACGCCGGTGCTGGAAGCCGCCAACCTGCAGGCCGACCTGCGCCGCGCCGGCATCGAGCCCTGGGCCTGGATCATCAACAACAGCGTGGCCGCCGCCTCGGTGAGCTCGCCCCTGCTGCGCCAGCGCGCGCGCAATGAACGCAGCGAGATCGAAGCCGTGGCCACCCGCCACGCCCGCCGCTACGCCGTGGTGCCGCTGCTGGAAGACGAGCCCGTGGGCGTGGACCGCCTTGAACAACTGGTCATGAATGGAGTTGCTGCATGAGCGTTCAATGTGAAGTCACAGCCAAACAGGCCGCGCACGCGCCGATGAGCGTGTTCGAGCGCTACCTCACCGTCTGGGTGTTCCTGTGCATCGTCGCGGGTATCGCACTCGGCCAGCTGCTGCCGGGCGTGTTCCAGGCCATCGGCGGCATGGAAGTGGCCAAGGTGAACCTGCCCGTGGGCCTGTTGATCTGGGTGATGATCATCCCGATGCTGGTGAAGGTGGATTTTGGCGCCCTGCACGAGGTGCGCCAGCACATGCGCGGCATCGGCGTCACGCTGTTCGTGAACTGGCTGGTCAAGCCGTTTTCGATGGCCTTCCTGGGATGGCTGTTCATCCGCCACCTCTTCGCGCCGTTGCTGCCGCCTGACCAGATTGACAGTTACATCGCCGGGCTGATCCTGCTGGCCGCTGCGCCCTGCACCGCCATGGTGTTCGTGTGGAGCCGGCTCACCGGCGGCGACCCGCTGTTCACGCTGTCGCAGGTGGCGCTGAACGACGGCATCATGATCGTGGCCTTCGCGCCGCTGGTGGCTTTTCTGCTGGGCATCTCGGCCATCACCGTACCGTGGGACACGCTGCTGACCTCGGTGGTGCTGTACATCGTGATCCCCGTGATCCTGGCGCAGCTCTGGCGCAAGGCGCTGCTCGCCAAGGGGCAGGCGGCGTTTGATGCCGCCATGGAAAAAGTCGGCCCGTGGTCAATCAGCGCCCTGCTGGCCACGCTGGTGCTGCTGTTTGCCTTCCAGGGCGAGGCCATCCTGCGCCAGCCGCTGATCATTGCCCTGCTGGCGGTGCCGATCCTGATCCAGGTGTTCTTCAACTCCGCGCTGGCCTACTGGCTGAACCGTGCGGTCGGCGAGAAGCACAACATCGCCTGCCCGTCGGCCTTGATCGGTGCGTCCAACTTTTTCGAACTGGCGGTGGCGGCCGCCATCAGCTTGTTCGGCTTCAACTCCGGCGCGGCGCTGGCCACGGTGGTGGGCGTGCTGATCGAGGTGCCGGTGATGCTGCTGGTGGTGAAGATCGTCAACAACTCCAAAGACTGGTATGAACAGGGCCTCAGCGCCGAAAGAACCCCCTCATGAGCACCATCACGATTTATCACAACCCGAAATGCGGCACCTCGCGCAACGTGCTGGCGATGATCCGCAACGCCGGCATCGAGCCGACGGTCATCGAATACCTTAAGACGCCCCCCAGCCGCGCCGAACTGGTGGCCTTGATCGCGGCTACCGGCGCGCCCGTGCGCGAGCTGATCCGCGCCAAGGAGCCGATCTACGCCGAGCTGAACCTGGCCGACCCGGCCCTGAGCGACGACGCGCTGATCGACGCCATGCTGGCCCACCCGATCCTGATGAACCGGCCCCTCGTCGTCTCGCCGCTGGGCACGCGCCTGTGCCGGCCGTCAGAGGCCGTGCTGGACCTGCTGCCTGCGGCGCAAAAGGGACCGTTTGCCAAAGAGGATGGAGAAGTCGTCATCGACGCACAGGGTCGTCGCGCCAAAGCTTGACCCACCGCAAGGCATGACCGTCCCCGGAGGAGGATGCTGACCGGGTTGCCTCTCAAGACCTCCTTATGAGCGACGTCCTGCATTTGCTGAACGGCGGCGCCGGCAATCTGGCCGCCTACCTGGCCGCCCACGTGCTGTTGTGCCTGTTGCCGGCTTTCTTCATTGCCGGGGCCATGGCCGCGCTGATTCCCAAGGCCAGCATCACGCGCTTTCTGGGTCGCACAACGCCGCGCCATGTGTCGTACCCGGCCGCCGCGGCGGCGGGCTCGCTGCTGGCGGTCTGCTCCTGCACCATCGTGCCCTTGTTCGCCGGCATCTACCGCAAGGGCGCGGGCCTGGGCCCGGCCATCACCTTCCTGTTCTTTGCGCCGGCCGGCAACATCATGGCGCTGGCCTACACCGGCAGCATCCTGGGCGCCGAGTTCGCCGCGGCCCGGTTCGTGCTGTGCCTGCTGTTCGGCATCGGCATCGGCCTGCTGATGGCCCTGCTCTTCTGGCGCGACGACGCCGCGCACGATGCGCAGACCGACACCCTCTTTGCCGACAAGGCCAGCATCGGCCCGGCCGCCATCGGGGTGCTGCTGTCACTGGTGGCGCTGCTGGTTGCCGGCACGCTGAAGCTGTGGCCACTGACCGCCACCATCGCCACAGTGAACCTGCCGCTGCCCTGGGCAGAGGCCTGGCAGGCCACCTTGATCCAGTGGGTGCCTTTCGATGCGGCCAAAGGCGAAGAAGGCGTCAGCGCGCAGGGTTCGCTACTGATCGTGCTGCTGCTCCTGATCGGTGCGACCGCCTGGAAGGGCCTGGAAAACATCGTCGAAGGCGCCAACCGCTGGACCTGGATCGCGCTGGGCCTGGCGGCGACCACCCTGGGGGTGGCGGCGCTACGGCTCACCCCGCATGCGGGTGGGCTGCAGGTCGCCCTCACCGGCCGCGTGGTGGCCGTGGCGCTGACCCTGTGGGCCGTACTTCGGTACGCAAGGCGGCTGAATCCGGAAGACTGGCAAGCCTGGATGTGGGAATCCTGGCGCTTCGTGAAGCAGATCTTCCTGCTGCTGGTGGTCGGGGTCTTTGTCGTGGGCGTGATCCGCCAGTTGATCCGGCCCGAATGGATCCAGGCCCTGGCCGGCCAGAACAATCTGCAGGGCAATGCCGTGGCGGTGGTCTTTGGCGTGTTCATGTACTTCCCGACGCTGGTGGAAGTGCCGGTGGCGCGCATGTTCCTCGACTTGGGCATGCACCCTGGCCCGCTCCTGGCCTACCTGATGGCCGACCCGGAACTGAGCCTGCAGAGCATGTTGATGGTGGCCGCCGTCGTCGGCCGCGCCAAGACGGCCGCCTACGTCGGCCTGGTCGCCGGTTTCAGCATCTGCGCGGGTTTGCTGTACGGCGCCTGGGTCGATGGCATCAACCCGGTCTGGCTGGCTCTGGGTTTGGCCGGGTTTGCCGCGTTACTTGTAGCCGCCTTGGCTTGGCTGCAAAGTCGCCATCAGCGTGCAGTTGCAGGCTCGTAGAAACCGACCGATTCCAAAAGGAGAAACCCCATGCTCACCGTCAAGATTCTGGGCTCCGGCTGCGCCAACTGCAAGAAGCTCGAAGCCGTGGCGCGGGAAGCCGCCACCAGTGCCGGCGTCGAGGCCGAATTCATCAAGGTCACCGACATGAAGGCCATCATGGCCTACGACCTGCTGTCTACCCCCGGGCTGGTGGTCAACGAGAAACTGGTGAGCAGCGGCCGAATTCCCACGCAGGCCGAGGTGCGGCAGTGGATGGGCGCCTGAACGGCCTCCACAGGGCCAATTTTTCAGCCAGATAGCCCCCATCCCGTCGCGCAACGGTCGTGCGCTGCTATCAATAGTGAATCAACCCGCTGTCGGCGGTTCTCCCTCGCTCGGATCCCATGCGCGCAGTGCCCGCAGCAACGGGCGCTTCTTGCTCTGGTGCGCCTGCATGCGACGCAGGATGTCGTGCAGCGTTCGCATGGCCTCCGTGATGTGCGGCCCCTTGTTGAGCATCACGCATTCGGCGCGTTCACCCATGGCGGCGTCGGTGATCTCGGCGCGGGACGGCAGACCGGTCTTGGCCAGCGTTTCCAGCACCTGGGTGGCCCAGATCACCGGCATGTGCGCCGCTTCGGCCGCCCAGAGGATCTCCTCCTGCACTTCGGCGAGCCGTTCGTAGCCACATTCCACCGCCAGGTCGCCCCGCGCGATCATGATGCCGGCCGCCGGGCCGGCCATCGCCGCAAACAGCAGTTCGGGCAGATTCTCGAACGCGCGACGGGTTTCGATCTTGAGCACGATCCCCAGGTCCGGCTTGCCGAGTTCCCGCAGGCGCGAGCGCAGCGCCTCGACATCGTCAGCCTGCTGCACAAAGGACAGGCCCACCATGTCGGCCACCTTGGTGGCCACGGCCAGGTCGGCGATGTCCTTGTCGGTCAGGGCCGGCAGGCTGAGCTGGCTGTCGGGCAGGTTGATGCCCTTGTCGCCGGCCAGCTTCTCGCCGCTGTCGCGCGCGTGGGTGATCTCCACCTCCACCCCGTCCGGCTCGACGCGACGGATCACACCGCCGATGCGGCCGTCGTCGAACCAGATGCGCTCGCCGACACAGACCTGGGCGAACACCTCGGGCAGCGTGCAGGCCACCGACGCGATCGTGGTCAAATTGCTGCCCCGCACCCGGTCAGGCACGGCCGCAGGCTCTGCGCCGGCCCGCGTGAGCCGCAGGACGGAGCCGCGCTGCAGATGCAGCAAGCCTTCGCCACGGGGCAGCTCGGTCAACGTGGTGCGCCGAGGCTTTTTCCCCTTGTGATCATGCTTGAGGGTGGTATCGGGCACCAGATAAGCCGTCTGCTCGCAAGCCGCGAGGGCGCCGATTTCGTCCGTGTGCAAGACCTTCAGACAGCGCCGGGCACCCCGCGCATCCTTGAAATCGATGCGATCGCCGACCTCCAGTCGCGCCAGCCAGTCGGCGTCGACGCCGGCATGCACGAATGCGCCCGCGACCGGCATGGTGGCACCCGCCGGACGCAAACCCACATGGGCGGCAGTCACGAGGCGGCCGAAGTCGTCACGCTGGGGCCGAAGTTTCAGCACCGCTGCGCCCTGCGCCAAGCCCCCCGTGCGCAGCTTCGGCCCGCCGAGATCCATCAGGATGCGCACCGGACGGCCCACGGCACGCGCGGCACGGCGCACCCGCGACGCCATCGCCTTCCACTCGTCCGGCCCGTCGTGAGCACAGTTGATGCGGGCAATGTCCATGCCGGAGGCGACCAGCTGGCGCACCAACCCGAAGTCACTGGCCGCCTCGGAGGGCAGCGTGACCATGATGCGCACGGACCGCTCGGCCGGAGACGGGCCCAACAGGTCGGCCGTGTGGCGCTCCAGCAGCTTGCGGCTGCTGCGGGTACCAATGGGCTCGTCGCCGCCATGTGTGGCCCAGGCCTGCCCGGTCAGCCGGTGCAGGATGCCCAACACCTTGTCCAGATTGGCCATGGCATGGGATTCGGAGCGGCCCAGTGACGACACGCCGGCGTGGGTCAGCCATTCCTGCAGCGTGCGCTGGTCGTCATGGCGCAGGGCCAGGTAATGGGCCAGGTTGCGGGCGCTGGCCTGGTAGGTGGCATCGGCGCCGCCCAAGAGCGGCGCCAGGCGCTTTTCACTGGCCTGCATGGCGGCGCGCAGCGCCCAGAGCTTCTCAATGACCCCCTTGCATTCGGCTTCGTCCCAGGCATCGGCGGGGGGCCTCTCCTGATGGTGCTTGTTCCGGTGCTTGTGGCTGGCTTTGCTCATGGGGTGTGGGAATGGGCTATCGGGATGCATGCGGCCGCAAAACGGCATCCTTCAGTCTAGGCCAACACTGTGACATCCCGATGACACCTGCCGTCATCGCGGTCAGGGGCCGCGCCCGCTGGCCGTCGTCTGTCAAAGGCCGGTCGGGCCCGCTGCAGGCCAGGCGCGATGGCTTGCCCCGCGCAGCGCGAGACTCAACCGGTCGACCACTTCCGCCCATTCGGCGTCCCGGCCGATCTCTTCACGCAGAAAAGCGGCCTGGCTAGCGCTCCAGAAGGGCGCCTCGGCCAGCGCGAGGTCCGGCGCCAGCGGAGCATGAGCGGCGATGAAACCGCGGATCGAGGCCTCGTCAGACGCCAGTCCCAACTGTGCAAAAAGATCCGTGAATCGGTGTAACGACATGTCCATGGCACCCTCGGCAGGTTGGTTGGCGGGCTGGCGCATCGCGCAGCAGTCTTTCGCCTCGTCGATTAGAACGCAGGATGGCGACAGCGCGTCATGACACCACGGGCAGTGTGGTGGATACCACCTCGCCGCCGCGGATCGCAACGAGTTCCCCCTCCGCCAGCGGACGCCATGTTTGCGTCGTCAGCGGTACGCTGGCGACCAGCATCACGGTCTGCGGCCCGGCGCCACGGACTGCGATGGCGGGACAGTCCGGGAAGGGATCGCCCGGCTTGCAGTGCCGCTGCAGCAGCCACAAGCCTGGCGGCTCAATGCGGCCGCTCTCACGCTGGATGCGTCTGTGCCCATGCGCGAACAAGGCATCGCCATCGGCGTAGAGGAAGTTGGCCGGGCCCAGCGGACGCAGCTCGGCTGCAAACGCGGCCAGCAGGGAAAGCCGGTCTTGCAATGGCGGCACAAAGGCGCCGTTCCACAGGGCACCAAGGCGTTCCATCAGGTCGCAGAACACCCGCTCGGAGTCGGTCTGGCCGACCGGGTGGTACCGACTGGCGGGCAACGGTGTGCGCTCCAGGACGCCCGGCAGGTTCCCGTTGTGCGCAAAAACATGGGTGCGCCCGGCCAGTTCACGCACAAAGGGCTGCGTATTGGCTAGCGTGACCGCGCCCTGCGTCGCCCGGCGGATGTGCGAAAGGGCCAGCGGCGTGCTGGGCCCCCCAGCCTCCAGCTCGCGCACCAGGGCACTGTCACCCGCCGGTGCGGCCTCGCGATGCAGCACGACATGATCGCCCTGGTAAAAGGCGACGCCCCAGCCGTCGGGCGAAGCGGCATCGGGGGCGCCATGCGAGGCCAGGGTTCTCAGCGAAAGGGTCAGTCGCGCCGGCTGCGAAGCCGACATGGCCAGCAGTTCACACATGGTCGCCATCCCCGGCATATTCATCACAAGCCCGCATGAACGGTATCTGAACGACCTGCAGCGTCACGTGGGTGATCTCGAAGTCATCATGGAGTTTCTCCGTGGCGTCTTTCAGAAAAGCGTCGCCAGGGGTTCCCTCCGGCATCACCAGATGGGCGGTCAGGGTGACATGGGAGGTGCCCGTCGCCCAGATATGCAGGTCATGCACCCGTGTGACACCCGGGAGCCCCGCCAGAAGGGCCCGAACCGCCACCGGGTCCACGCTGTCGGGCACGCCGTCGAACAGCAGGTGCAGGGACTGCCTGAAAAGACTCCATGTGCCGATGAGGATCACGGCCGCAATGGCCAGGCTCACCACCGGGTCAAGCCAGGCCCAGCCCATCCACAGCGTCAGCGCTCCGGCAACCACGACCCCCGCCGACACCAGCGCGTCAGCTGCCATGTGCAGGAAGGCGCCTCGAATGTTCAGATCCTTGCTGCCCCCGCGCATGAACAATAAGGCCGTGGCGGTGTTGATCCCGATGCCGATGCTGGCCACCACCATGATGGTGATGCCCTGTGCTGCCGCCAGCGGATCCGGCGACAGCAACCGGCCCACCGCCTCCCAGACCAGCGCACCTATCGCCATCAGCAGCAGGAAGGCATTGGCAAAGGCCGCCAGAATCGTGGCGCGCTTCCAGCCGTAGGTGTGCCGGGCATTGGGGCGGATCTTGACCGCCAGCGTCCCGCCCCACGCCAGCACCAGCCCGGCCACGTCGCTGAGGTTGTGCCCCGCATCGGCCAGCAGGGCCAGAGAGTTGACCTTCCAGCCGTAAAACGCCTCGATGATCACGAAGCCCAGATTCAGCGCAATGCCGATGGCAAACGCCCGGTTGAAGTTGGCCGGGCCATGGCCTGCCTTGTGGTGATGCCCGTGGGCGTGTCCATGCCCTCTCGCGGTGGCGTGATCATGTGAGTCGCTCATGCGCCCATTCTGCAGCCGATCAGGCGCCCGCGGCGAGCCATTGCTCGACCTTTTCCCGGCTGGGCACACCGCCGGCATGCACCACCTTGCCGTCAATGACCACGCCCGGGGTGCTCATGACGCCGTAGCCCATGATGTCACGCAGTTCTTCCACTTTTCCCAGCGTCACGGCCACGCCCTTCGCCTTGGCGACCTGATCGATGAGGGCGATGGTGTTTTTGCAATTGGCACAGCCCGTGCCGAGTACCTTGATGTCCATGATCGATTCCTTTGAGTGAAACAATTTGAAGTTCGGTGTGTAGCGCCCTACTCGCGCTCCATCTCCAGATAGGTCATGTTGGCCAGTTGCGGGATCCACACGTCGGCGTGCTTCAGGTGGGCAAATAGCTGGCCGTTGAAGCTTTTCACGGCCGTGCTGATGTCGGTGCCGTCATCCACCGCCTTCTTCATGTGCGCGCGCAACGCCAGCAGCAGGTCGCGCGTCTGGGCCTGGGCGGTGGCGAGGTCAGTGACCTTGCCGTGGCCCGGCACGATGATCTGCGGCTGGAGGCCGTCGATCACGGCGAACGATTCCAGCCAGGTTTTGGTGCGACTCACCGGGTGCAGGCCCAGCACGCGATCGACATAGACCACGTCGCCGGCAAACAGCACGTTCTTTTGCGGCAGCCACACCAGGGTGTCCCCCGGCGTGTGGCCGCCGCTGCGGTGCTTGAGCTCGATCGCCACGCCGCCCAGTTCAAGGCGGGTGTCCTTGTCCTTCACGAAGCGCGTGGGTAACGTGGGCACGGTACCGTCGAGCCGCTCCTTGAGAACCTTCAGGCCTTCCATCTGTTCGCCGGAGCGGGCTTTCATGTCGTCCTCGCCATCGGCGTGGGCGATGGTCTCGATGCCCAGGGACTTGAAGTAGCCGTTGCCCAGCCAGCGATGGTCCTGATCGCCGGTGTTGATGACCCACCTGATAGGCTGGGTCGTGACCTTCTTTGCCGCCTCATGGATCTTGCGGGCGGACTGGAAGGTTGCACCGCTATCGATCAGCACCGCGCCCGCCGGCGTGACGACCAGGCCGATGTTGGCATTCAGCCCTTCGTTTTCGTAGGTGCGGCCTTCGATGTCACCCACGTAGGCATACACGCCGTCGGCCACGGGTTTGAAGACCACCTCCACAGCTGCGGCTGGCAGCGCGGTCCCGATGGCCAGAGTTGTCAACATCACGGCCAGCCGTTGGCCAATCCCGCTTTTCATCGTGTCTCCTGCTTTCAGATCAAAAAGGCCGCTGTGCTCACAGCACGGCGTTGAACACAAACCCCACCAGCAGGATGCCACTGGCCACCACCGCCACGAAGGTGGCGATCAGCCGCATCTTCAGCACCTTGCGCAGGATGATCATCTCGGGTAGCGACAGCGCAATAACGCTCATCATGAAGGCCAGCACCGTGCCCAGCGCCGCGCCCTTGGCCAGCAGCGCCTGCACGATCGGGATGACCCCGGCCGCGTTGGTGTACATCGGCACACCGATCAGCACAGCCAGTGGCACCGACCACCAGGCATCCTTGCCCATGAAGCTGGCCATGAAGTCCTGCGGCACCCAACCATGGATGCCCGCGCCGATGGCGATACCCGCCAGGATGTAGGGCCAGACCTTGCCGACGATCTCGCGCACCGAGGCAAAACCGGCCTGAATACGATCCGCCAGCGTGGCCCTGGCATCCTCAAACTGCGCCGAAGTCCTGGGCATGTCGCGCACCCAGTCCTCCAGGTACGCCTCCATCTTCAGGCGGCCGATGATCCAGCCAGCCACGATGGCCACACTCAGGCCCAAGCCGAGGTAGAGCAGCGCGATTTTCCAGCCGAACAGGCCGAACAACAGCGTCAGCGCCACCTCGTTGACCATCGGCGCGGAGATCAGGAAGGAAAACGTCACCCCCAGCGGCACACCCGCCTGCACGAAGCCGATGAACAGCGGCACCGCCGAACAGGAGCAGAACGGTGTGACGATGCCCAGACTGGCCGCCATCACGTTGGCTGCGCCCTCGCTGCGCCCGGCCAGCAGCGCCCGGGTGCGCTCCGGGGTGAAGTAGCTGTTGACCATGCCCATGACAAACACCACGCCAGTCAGCAGCATCAGCACCTTGGGGGTGTCATAGAAGAAGAACTGCAGGGCGCCGCCCAGATGGCTGGCCCGGTCCACCGGCAAGGCCGCCACCAGCGCCTCGGCCGCCGGATTGAGCGTCTGGTACAGCGCGAGCCACACAATGGGAGCCAGGATCAGGAAGGCGACGGGCTGGCGCGAAGGCCAGCGCTGCAGGGTGTGGGTGGCGGTGCTCATGCCTGTGAAGACGAACGACGAGCCCAAAAGACGCTGAAAAGCCACCAAAAAGCAAAAATACCAGAAAAAGAGGCACCATCCCATGGCCCCCTCAAATTCCAAGTGCAACACCCCATTTCAGAACTGGAGGTTCAGCATGAAGGAAGATCGGAAATACGAACACTTGAGCTATGAGGAACGCAGCACCATAGCGTTGGGGTTACAGCAGGGGATGAGCGTGCGGGCCATTGCCCGAGCGCTTGACGCTCGCCCTCGACCATCAGTCGTGAAAGCCGGCGCAATGCGCCGGCAGCCCCACAACTGCAGTTTGCCCAGCAGCGCTACGAGCGCAGACGCAGGTACAGCCGCCCACAGTCCAAGCTGGCACCTGAGTCGACCTTGTTCAAACAGGTCTGTCGACTGCTGCGCAGGCTCTGGTCGCCCGAGCAGATTGCCGGGCACCTGGCTGCAGTGCATGGCACAGATCAGAGCCAGCGCGTGTCACACGAAACCATCTACACCTGTATCTATGCCCAACCCAAGGGGGAGCTACGCCGCGAACTCATCGCCTGCCTGCGCATGGCGCGCGCCAAACGCTGGCCGCGCTCACGCGGCACGGACCGCCGAGGCGAGATTGCCGATCTGCTGAGCATCCATGTGCGCCCGCCACAGATCAACGAGCGTCAGTTTCCTGGTCACTGGGAGGGAGACCTGATCAAGGTGCCGGCAACCTCAGCGCCGTGGGCACGCTGGTGGAGCGCAGCAGCCGGCTGCTGATGCTGGCCAAGCTGCCCCATCCCCAGCCGGCCACGGCCGCACATGCTGCAGGCCTTCAGCGACAAGCTGCTGAGCATCGCCCAACCCATGCGCCAGTCGCTGACTTATGACCGCGGCAAAGAGATGGCCTGTCATCGCCAACTGAGCGAACGCACGGGTATCGCCGTGTACTTCTGCGATCCGCACAGTCCCTGGCAACGTGGCACCAACGAGAACACCAACGGACTGGTGCGTCAGTACCTGCCCAAGGGCACCGACCTGTCTGGCTACAGTCAGGAGCAACTCGATGCCATCGCCGACGAGATCAACAACAGGCCTCGTAAAACCCTCGGATGGGCCTCGCCCATTGAGGTCTATCGCGCTTATCTGGGAAAACTGGCCAATGACTCACCGGCTATCCAGTAAGCTCCCACTGTTGCACTTGGATTTGAGACCGCCCAGCGTGGAATGGTCACAGTTTGCTATCAAACAAGAAGTTCCTTCAGACTGCCTCTCGCGGCACAAAGTCGCTCACATGGCCAGCATCGTCAAAGCGCACCTGGCAGGCCAGCGTCATGCGTTGGCGCAGGCGCAACCGGGCACGCTGCACGCGCGACTTGGCTGCGCTCAAGCTCAGGCCCGCGTGGCGGGCGTACTCGGCCTGCGACACGCCTTGCAGGTCGCATTGGGTAATGGCCTCACGATCCTCAGGGCTCAGTTCGGAGAGCACACGCGGAAGGCAGGCTGTCAGCGTTTCAACCGTGTCGGCCTCGTCAACGGGGGCGCACAGGTCGGCGGGCAGTTCCACCGTGTCGCGCGCCACGCGCAGGCGGTCGGCCAGGGTGTTGCGCGCCACCGCAAACAGCCAGGCGCGGGCGTTGTGCACCGAGCAGAAGCGCTCCCCTTGGCGCAGCGCCTTGAGAAACAGGTCCTGCAGCAGGTCATCGACCTCGGCGGCATTGGCCAACCGGTGGCGCGCCCAACCGCGAAGCTCGGGCTCGTGCTGGCTCCAGGCGGTGGTCAGGCAATTCATCGAAAGTCCATTCAGATCCAGGCAGCTTGAAGACTCAGATACATTCTCCGCTCAAATCCGCAACGCCTGACCCCTGAGGAGATCTCGATTGACGACCATGCCCGCACTCCTGATCACAGTCACGCTGACGGGGCTGTTGATGTCAATGGCAAGCGCGCAGACCTCGACAAACCCTGAACCCGACGCACAGTTGCGCGCGCTGCTGGCAACGCCCGGCGACCCGGCGCGTGGCAAGAAGGCATTTGCGACTTGCGAGGGTTGTCACCGGAAGAATGCGTCGGGCCGCAGCGATGGCACCATTCCGCGCCTGACGGGCCAACACGCCAGCGTCGTCGTCAAGCAGGTGCTCGACATCCGCGCGGGCCGGCGCAGCAACCCCTCGATGCAGCCCTTTGTCGTGGACCCGGCGTTCACCATGACCCACCTGGTCGACATTGCGGCCTACCTGCAGGCGCTGCCGTTCGAAGGAAGTATCGGCAAGGGCCCAGGCACCGACCTGGCCCGAGGCAAGGAACTTTATGAGCGGGACTGCGCCGCATGCCATGGGGCCAGCGGCCAAGGCGATGCGGCCAAGTTCTATCCCATGGTCTCGGCGCAGCACTACCGCTACCTGTTGCGCGAGGTGATCGCGATCCGCGACGGCAGCCGGGGCAACTCCAACCCCGAGATGGTCAAGGTGGTCAAGGCCTACACCCCGGCGGAGATTGAGGCCGTGTCGGACTACATGTCCCAGATGGCGCCGCCCAAGCCCTGACAAACGGTCGCCGGAACGACCGCCGGCCGTGATGACGGATCAGTGGGTCGTCAGCGCGCCCGTCTGCAGGCGCACAAAGCGCTCGGTCAGCGTGGCCAGTACCCGGTAGAACGGGGTCTCGGCACCGGCCTGCAGTGCGGCGGCAAAGGGTCCGATCCAGGCACCCAGGTGCTCATCCAGGAAGCGCTGCTGCAGTTGTTCGAAGGTGGCGAGCGTTTCGCTGTCGCCGGCCTGGCGCGCCTGGTTCTGCGTGAACGCCAACAGGTAAAGGAACTCCAGCTCCACTGCGATGTGATCCGGCAGTTCCTGAAACTCGTCATCGATGTCAAAACCACCCTCGCCGTAGATCGCCAGCACCGCCGGGGGCGGGTTGTCCTCAGCCGGCGCTTGGGCGGGTAACCAGCAGGACCCGTAGGGCTTGGCGAGCGCATCGATCGGGCCGAGAAACAGCCGGGTGTAGTCCACCAGCAGAGTCTGCAGATCCTGCGCCTCGAAGGCCCCGCGCAGCCGCCGCGCCGTCGCGGCCAGCTCGGGGTGAAGGCGCGTGGCAGCCGTCACGATGGAGTCAAAGAGCTTTTCCTCGGCAAATTCCGGCGCGGGCTCGTAATAGCAGGCCGACAGGAAGCGGCACAGGTCCTGCCGCGCAGTGGCCTCGTCGGGGTCGTAATCGGACATAGTCATTCCTCAAATGGAAAAGGGGCCGGCTGACCGGCCCCCGAAGTGCCATTCACCGTGTCGTTCAGGCGCGCGGGCTGTATTTGCCAATGTAATGCACGTTGGGCCGGGTGCCCTTGTCTTCCTGTAGCCGGAAAGACTTTTCGTTCTTCAGGAGCATCGAGACCTGGCTGGCCGGGTCTTCCTGGTCACCGAAGATGCGGGCCTGGGCCGGGCAGGCGTCCACGCAGGCGGGTTGCAGGCCGTTCATCACGCGGTGGTAGCAGAAGGTGCATTTTTCAACCACGTCGTCCGATCGCACGGGCTGCAGATCGCCACCTTTCCAGGCGTTGAGCATGGGCGGCATGGCGCCGGCCAGGGCCGCGATTTCGGCGCCCGAGGCGGTGCAGCCGGGGATGGCGGAAGTCTTGTCGGCCCAGCGCGGCTGCGGGTTCTCGTCCGCAGGGTTCAGGCTGATCACGCTGTAAGAGCCGCCGTCCAGGCTGCTCGGGCCGAGCTTCTCCTGGCTGTAGGGGCAGGCCTTCTGGCAGTCGCCGCAACCGACGCACAGCGCCGGGTCGTGCAGGGTGATGCCTTCGGGCGTCTTGTACATCGCCTTCCAGGGCTTTCCATTCGGATCCTTGGTGGGGTTGCCAGCCTTCTCCGGGTTGCCCGGGCAGATCTTGACGCAGGGCGCATCCGAGCAGTGGTTGCACAGCACCGGGATCACACTATGCGTGGTTTTCGGGAAGATGCCCTCGGTCTTCATCAGGAAGTCAGCCCAGTTGAAACTCTGCTCGTGACCGCGGTCACGGGTGTTGTTCTCAGCCTTGCAGGCGAAGGCGCAGGCGCCGCAACCATTGCATTTTGCGAGGTCAATGACCATACCAAGTCTTGTCATGATGTCTTTCTCCTTGAGTGGGTGATGGGCGTTCA
Source organism: Candidatus Skiveiella danica (assembly GCA_016721925.1). GTDB lineage: Bacteria > Pseudomonadota > Gammaproteobacteria > Burkholderiales > Burkholderiaceae_C > Skiveiella > Skiveiella danica. Next base: position 387,540 of record JADKHE010000001.1, on the reverse strand, counting down.
GGCCTTCTGGATCCGAACACCGGTGAAGCCGCCGTTGCGGGCGGTCGCACCACTCAGCCGGTCGTAGTCATCGACCAGGATTTCGTTGTTGTTGCCACCCCGGGGAATGGCTTTCGCAAAGTCTTTGGCCGCCACGCGGCCATAGGCCCAGTGGCCCTGGCCGTAGCACTTGGCCACGGTGCCGGGGCGCACGCCCTCCCACAGCTTGAGCTCGCACGAAATCGTGCCGCTCACCGAAGTGATCTTGACCGTGTCGCCACTCTTGAGGCCCAGCTTGGCGCCATCGACCGGGTTCATCTTGACCACGTCGGTCCAGGACACATCGCCGGGATCAACCTTCTTGAACTCCTGGTACCAGGGCGTGTTCTGCGAACGGCCCTCACGGTTCAGGCGGGACTTGTAGTCGATGAAGGCGAATGGATAGTCCCCGACGCTGCCGTGGCGCTTGACCGTCTCGTAATGCGGCACAAAGGCCACCTCGCCGCGCGCCACGTAGCCGCTGACCGCCAGGATGTCGTCGGGCGTGGTCTCGTATTTCTTGGCGTGTTCAAGCAGGCCTTTCTTGAGCGTCTCGCTGTAGAACTCGAATCTCTTGGTGACTGTGGCGAACTTGCCGCCCCAGCCCTTTTTCAGCGTGTACTTCGGGCCGCTGAACATGCCCTTCTTCCTGAAGTCAGCCCAGCCATTGATCGGCGCATCGCCCTTGAGCGGTTCCTTCGCCTTCCAGATCGGCGCGCTCGTCATCTTGGCGGCAATCTCGCTGAACTCCAGTGCGGTGGTGGGCGCCTTGCCGGTCTCGGGGTCCTTGAACTCCTTCGAGTAGTAGTCGAACAGGTTGGCAAAACCTTTGGCCTTGAGTTTTTCGGCCAGCAGCCACATCACTTCGGTCTCTTCCTGCTTGACGTCCCACAGGCGTTTCACCGCACCTTGCTGGATCGACGCGTAGGCGTAGCCGTTGCCCATGTTGGTGACGATGGACCAGCCTTCGGCCGAGTTGAAAGTCGAGGGCAGCACGATGTCGGCAAACATCGTCATCTCCGAGGCGTTCGGCACCATGTGCACAAAGAACGGCACCTTGGCCAGGGCCTTCTCCCAGCGGTCCGCGCCGGTGCACGAGAAGGCGAAGTTGGACCAGGACGAGATGAACACCTTGCAGGCTCCGGGGTCTTTCAACATGCCGTTTGCCACGTTGTTGGTGACCACGCCGCTGCCAGGACGGGCATTCATCATGGCGGGCATGTCCTTGGCACCGCGACCGTCGAGCTTCTTGCCGGTACTGCCCTTTTTCGCGATGTCGTCCACATAGGCGTCGGCCTTGGGGAAAGCTGCCAAAGGCGGGCCGCTGGGGCTTTGCCACACGCCGCCTTCCACGTCGATCGAGCCGAGCAGACCGTTGAGGGCGTACACCGCCATGGCGGCGTAGGTGCCGCGCGGGGTCATGGCCACGCCGGGGCCCATGTACACCACGGTCTTCGGCGCGGCTTTGCCCATGGCACGGGCCACCCGCACGATCTGCGCGGCGGGGATCAGGGATTCCTTTTCGCCCCAAGCGGGTGTCTGGTCCTTCAGTTCCAGGTTCCACCACTTCACCAAGCCGAAGGTTTCCTTCTCCGCAAAGGCCGCCTCGTCCACGGCCTTGCCGGCCACGAACTGGTTCTTGCCATCCTTGAAATCACCGACAAACTCCTTGTTCCACAGGCCCTCGGTCAGCAGCACATGGGCGATGGCACCCGCCAGCGCGCCATCGGTGCCGGGGCTGATCGGCAGCCATTCGTGCGCCTTGGCGGCCACGTTGGACAGCCGCGGATCGACAGCAATCACAGTGCCGCGCTTCACGATGGCCGGGAACTGGTTCATCACGTTGGGTACCATGCGGTTGGACGCCAGCGGGTCCGTGCCCCAGCACACCAGGCAATCGGCCTTGCTCAGGTCGTAGTCGCGGTAGCCGAAGAAGCCCTGCGTCAGGCCCGGGCCCATTTTTTCGGCCTCGGCGCAGATCGCGCTGTGCGAGAAATACTGACCGGTGCCGAAGATCTTTGGCAATGTGCCGTACAGCAGATCCGTCGAGGTTGGTGAATACCGGCCCCGCATGTAGACGAGTTTTTCGGGTTCACCGGCCTTGCGTAGTTCCATCATCTTGTCGGCCACGATGTTGAGCGCTTCGTCCCAGGTGATGGGCACGAACTTCGGATCGACGCCGCGACCCTTGGCCGGATTGGTCCGCTTCATCGGCACCTTGATGCGGTCCGGGTCGTACATCTGCTGCGGAATCAGGTGACCGCGCGGGCAGCAATAGCCGTGGTTAGTCTTGGACAACGGATTGCCGCGCACCCGGGTGGCCCGACCGTTCTGGACGTAGATCTGAACCGCGCACCACTGGGTACAGCCCTGGCAGGTGCTGGCCACCCAATCCCCTGTGGCAGGGCTGCTGGGTTTGGCCTTGCGCGGGATCAACGCGCTGTGCAGCGGCGCCTGCGCCATGCCCGCGCAACCGGTCATCAGCGCCCCGGCGGAAATGCCCGACGCCATGATGAAAGTTCGTCTTGTCAGTCTCATGCCATGCTCCTGGTGGGAATTTGGATTCGTCGCGTTTGCGATGGGCTGAACTTTCCCCCTCTGACAAAATGCGTCATTGATACAAATCAACGGCTTTTTGGTTTTTACCCCCCCCTGTACCGACTCGTTCCAGCATGCATCGTGAGCGGCTTTTCCCTCTGTACGAACCATGAAAATCTTCGGTATCGCCGGGCATTCCGGCATGGGCAAGACCACGCTGCTGGAGCGGCTGGTGCCCGAAATCACCGGGCACGGCCTGGTGGTGTCGCTGATCAAGCACAGCCACAAGAAGCAGGTCGACATCGACCGGCCGGGCAAGGACTCGTTTCGCCTGCGCGAGGCCGGCTGCATGGAGGTGCTGCTGCTGGGCAACGACCGCTGGGCGCTGATGCATGAATTGCGCGGCGCCGAGGAGCCGCCGCTGGACTACCTGCTGGACCGCCTGCAGGCGTGCGACCTGGTGCTGATCGAGGGTTTCAAGAACGGCGACTTTCCGAAGCTCGAAGTCTGGCGCGCGTCACTTGGCAAGCCCCCGCTGTGGCCCGAGTGGCCGGGCATCGTGGCGGTGGCCAGCGACACACCCTTGCCTGCTGCGCAGCAGATCGCAGCCACGGTGCCGGGCCTGGCGAGGTTCGACCTGTCGGCGACTGCACCGATCGCTGACTTCGTGCTCGCACAGGCCGCCCCGCGCTGAACCGCACGGCCGTTGAAGCAAGAGAATCCAGTTTCTTTGTGTTTCCGGATGCCGATGAGGGTTCGTCCACGCCCGTATGACCACCACACTGCCCTCCCCACCCCTGGCTGCGCTGCTGGCCGATGCGGTGCTGCTGGCGCACCTGGGCATCGTGTTGTTCAACGTGGGCGGGTTGCTGCTCATCCTGGCCGGCAACCGGCTGGGCTGGCGGTGGGTCAACCGGTGGTGGTTTCGGGCCGCGCACCTGGCCGCCATCGCGGTGGTCGTGGGGCAGGCCTGGCTCGGCATTACCTGCCCGCTGACGACGCTGGAATCGTGGCTGCGCGCGCTGGCAGGCTCGGCGCCCTACCACGATGGATTCATCGCGCACTGGGTGCAGCGCATCCTGTTCTACGAGGCTCCCGCGTGGGTCTTTGTCACGGCTTACTCGCTGTTCGGCCTGCTGGTGGCGGGGGTCTGGTGGCGATACCCGCCGGAACGCAGAAAGCCGGGGCCGTGAGGGCTGCGGCGGGTATTTCACCGGATTTTTGAGTTTTTTTGGCCACTTCCCAGCGTCAAATGGTCATAGTTTGCTATCACTATTGACGCAAGAAAAAAGCCCCGCGACCGATAGGTGGCGGGGCTTTTTCATTCAATGGACCGTTGGCGGCGATCAGCCCGTCACAAGGTCCCTGATCTGCTGCAGCGCGGCCGGATCGTCCATGGTGGTCAGGTCGCCGGTGTCGCGGCTTTCGCAGACGGCCTGGATGGCGCGGCGCAGCACCTTGCCGCTGCGCGTCTTGGGCAGCACGGTCACGAAGCGCACGCGCGCCGGGCGCGCCACGGCGCCGAGGTCGCGGTCCACCAGCTTCATGATCTCGCCTTCGAGCTTCAGCGCGGCGGCCTCATCGGTCAGCAGGCTGGCGTCCTTGACCACGGCAAAGGCCATGGCCACCTGGCCCTTGAGCTGGTCGGCCACGCCCACCACGGCCACTTCGGCCATGTTCGGGTGGCCGGCGATGCTCTCCTCGATCTCGCGGGTGCCCAGGCGGTGGCCGGCGACGTTGATCACGTCGTCGGTGCGGCCCAGGATGAAGTAATAGCCGTCCTTGTCGCGCACGCCCCAGTCGAAGGTGGAGTAGACCCACTTGCCGGACAACTGTTTCCAGTAGGTGCTGACAAAGCGGGCGTCGTCGCGCCAGACGGTCTGCATGCAGCCCGGGGGCAGCGGGCCTTCGACGCAGACCACGCCCTTGACGTCGCCGCCGGCGAGTTCCTCACCGGTCTGGTCGTCGAGCAGCTTGACGTCGTAGCCGTACACCGGCTTGCCGGGCGAGCCGAACTTGCTGGCCGCATCGTCCACACCCTTGCAGATGCTCAGGATGGGCCAGCCGGTCTCGGTCTGCCAGTAGTTGTCGATGATGGGCTTGCCCAGGCCGGCGCTGATCCACTGCGCCGTGGGCTCGTCCAGCGGCTCGCCGGCCAGGAACAGCGCGCGCAGCGTGGACAGGTCGTATTTGGAGAGCAGCGCCGGGTCTTGCTTCTTGAGCACGCGGATGGCCGTGGGCGCGCTGAACATCACGGTGACCTTGTACTTCTCGACCAGGCTCCACCAGATGCCGCCGTCCGGTCGGATCGGCAGGCCTTCGTACATGATGGTCGCCATGCCGGCGATCAGCGGGCCGTAGATGATGTAGCTGTGGCCCACCACCCAGCCGATGTCGGAGGTGGAGAAGTAGGTCTCGCCCGGGTTGCCGCAGTAGATGTGCTTCATCGACGCGGCCAGCGCCACGGCGTAGCCGCCGGTGTCGCGCTGCACGCCCTTGGGCTTGCCGGTGGTGCCGGAGGTGTAGAGGGTGTAGCTGGGGTGCGTGGCATCGACCCATTCACACGGCACAGAGGTGTTCAGGTGTTTCTCGCGCAGCGGCCCCCACAGGCGGTCGCGGCCTTCGACCAGGGGCATGGGCGCGACCTGGCGATCGACCAGCAGCACGGATTCCGGCTTGTGCGCCGAGAGGCGGATGGCCTCGTCCAGCAGCGGCTTGTATTCCACCGCCTTGCCACCGCGCAGGCCGCCATCGGCGCTGACGATGACGCGGGGCGCCGAATCCTCGATGCGCGAAGCCAGGGCGCCGGAGGCAAAGCCGCCGAACACCACCGAGTGGATGGCGCCCAGCCGGGTGCAGGCCAGCATCGCAAAGGCGGCTTCAGGGATCATCGGCATGTAGATCAGGACGCGGTCGCCCTTCTGCACGCCCAGATCCTTCAACACGGCAGCCATGCGCTGCACCTCGGTGTGCAGTTCGCGGAAGGTGTAGACCTTTTCCTGGTTGGTTTCGGTGGAGACGAAGATCAGCGCGGCCTGGTCGGCGCGGTCTTTCAGGTGGCGGTCCACTGCGTTGTGGCACAGGTTGGTGGTGCCGCCAACGAACCATTTGGCAAACGGCGGGTTGCTGTAATCGCAAACCTGCTGCGGCGGCGACTGCCAGTCCACCAGTTTGGCCTGTTCGGACCAGAAGCCTTCGCGGTCTTCAATGGAACGGCGGTGAAAGTCTGCGTAGTTCGTCATGCGTGTCTCCTCGTTACCCGACCAATAAAAGCGGATGGGCCGACCCTACAACGGCACCCCGCCTCGCTTCTGAATTCATAATTATTCATGATGGGCTTGCTGGATTCTGACGCAAACCACCCTGCCTCCCGCACCGCATCACCGCTCCGATGCGCGCTTGCACTTGTTGAGAAACTCAGATCCCGCGTTGCGAGTTCCAGGAACCGCGCCAGGCTCGCCGCCGCATCACGCCTTACTTGATCAGCGCCTGCGCCGCCTTGAAGTCGGGGTGCTCGGCCGTGCGAAGCCACTCGAAAGCCACCATCTCGGTGGTCACCAGTTCAGCGCCGGCGCCGGCCAGACGGTCGAACGCGGCATCGCGGTTGCGCTCGGTGCGGGATGTGCAGGCATCGGTGACCACCCACACATCGAACTCGTCCTCCAGCAGGTCCAGCGCGGTCTGCAGCAGGCATACATGGGCCTCGCAACCGCCGATGACGATCATGGCGCGCTCGGGCTCGGCCGGCTTCTGCAGGTGCTTGGGCAGGCTGCGCGCATTGCCTTGAGGGGCCTTGGCCGGCGGGCGCAGCCACTCGCCCAGGCCCTCCTCCACCGCACTGAAGTGCATCTTGGCCAGCGTGCGATCGCACAGGGCGCGCAACGCCGGCGCGTTTTCGCCCAGCTTGGAGGGATTTTGCTCGGTGCCCCAGACCGGCACGCGCATCAGGCGGGCCAGCTGCGCCAGGCGCAGCGCATTGGCGAGCACCGCTTCGCTTTCGAACAGGGCCGGCATCAGGCGGGCCTGGTAGTCCACCAGCACAAGTTGGGATTCGGCGGCTTCGAGCAACATGGCAATTTCCTCAATAGATCAGCCTGTGAAGGCAACGGCCGCATTGTCGCAGTCTGGACCAGGCACGAGCACTGCCCAGGCGCGCCTTTGCGACCCACCGCCGGTCAGGGGCCGAACAGATCCGGCTGGCTGGCAGGCGCCACCGGCTCGAACGACCCTTCGGCCCGGACCTCCGCACCCTGCGGATCCAGCCGCAGCAGCAGATGCTGCAGATAGCGCTGGAACAGGGGTTCGGCATCCTGAGCGAACAGGCGGATGCGACCGGTATGCTGCAGCAAGAGCAGGCCGATGCCGTGGGCAAACAGTGCGGTGTTCTCAACCTGGGCCATTGCCTCGTCCAGACCCAATGCCAGCAGGGCATCCTTGCAGGGCTGCAGGGCCGCCAGGAGCCGCTGATTGAGTTCGCGATCAAGCTCGCTGGTCAGGCCACGCGGCGCCAGCCCCTGAACCAGATAAAAGCCCAGATCGAGGTCGCGCGGATTGCGGACGTAGAAGTGAAACCAGGCACTGGCCCGTGCCGCAAGCGTCCGGTCGGGGCTGGCCCGGCTGGCGCGCGCCGCATCCACCGCCTGCTGGAGCCGCTCCAGCGACTCCCGCAGCAAGGCGGCGTAGATCGCCTCCTTGCTGTCGAAATAGGAATAGATGGCCCCAGCCGTGTAGCCGGCGCGCTTGGCAATCACACGTATGCTGGCGCCCTCAAGGCCATGCTCGGCAAACACGGCACGGGCGGCGTCGAGCACGAGCGCCCGGCGCGCATCGGTCAGGGTCTGCTGTCGCTGCTGGCGTTGCTGCAACTGCAAGGCCGCCTCAGCGCGATCCGCGTCGCTGGGCAGCGGAGCGATGTCATGCAGGAGGACACTCATGTTGGCCATGATAGCCAACCTCTGGCTGGCATTAATCAGATTGAACGTTGCAATGTATTTTGAACACTGTTCAAATCATTGATTCAAAGACATTTTGTTGTCTCGATTTCAGTCAATTCAGCAAAGGACAATGTGTGAAACACAGAGATGCAAGCCACCCCTTGATGTCCGGCGCGGACTACCGCGAATCGCTGCGCCGCTACAGCCCGCGGGTCTTTGTCGATGGTCGGCGCGTGGCCAGCGTGGCCGATGAGCGCGCCTTCCAGCCCGGCCTCAACGCCATCGCCCTGACCTACGACTACGCGCTCAAGCCGGAATATGCCCGCCTGATGACGGCCGTGCAGCACACCAGCGGCAAGGTGGTGAACCGGCTGAGCCACATCGACATGAGCAGCGGCGACCTGCTCAACAAGCTCGAAGCCGTGCGCCTGGTGTGCCAGGAAACCGGCTGCGCGCAGCGCTACCTGACGCACGATGCGCTGAACGCCATCGGCCAGGTCAGCGCCCGCATCGACGACGCGCGCGGCACCACGGAGAACACCGCACGCTTCCTGAACTACCTGCACCGCGTGCAGGACCAGGACCTGACGCTGGGCGTGGCCATGACCGACGCCAAGGGCGACCGAAGCCGCCGCCCGTTCGAACAAAACAACCCGGACAGCTACGTGCACATCGTCGAGCGCAACGCCGTGCGCAACGGTCGGCGCGGCATTGTGATCAGCGGCACCAAGGCCATCGTCACCGGCGCGCCCTACATGCACGAGTTGCTGGTCATGCCCTGCCGCAACATGGGGATTGAGGACGCCGACTTCGCCGTCTGCTGCGCCGTGCCGATCGACGCGCCGGGCCTGACCATCGTGGCCCGCCCGGCCGGGCGCCCGGGCGAAACGCTGGAGCATGGTGACGCCCTGTTCAGCCGCAAATACGGCCAGAGCACCGGCGTGTGCATTTTCGAGCGTGTCTTCGTGCCCATGGACGACGTGTTCTACGACGGCGAATGGGAGCATTCGGGCCACCTGACCTATAGCTACGCCACGCACCACCGCCATACCTGCATCGGCGCACGCGCCGGCTTCGGCGACCTGCTGATCGGGGCCGGCGCGCTGATGTGCGAGGCCAACGGCTTTGATCCGGGAAAAGAAACCCACCTGCGCGAGCAGATGGTCGAGCTCATCACCATCACCGAGAGCTTCTTTGCCTGCGGCGTGGCCGCCAGCGTCTACGCCAAGCCCGACGAGCACAGCCACAGCTTCATGCCCGACCCGGTGTTCTCCAACATCGGCAAGCTGCTGCTGGCCACCAAGATCTACGACATGCACCGCATCGCGCACTACGTGAGCGGCGGCCTGATCGTCACCCTGCCCGGGCCGGACGAAGACCATAACCCCGAGACGGCTGCGAAGCTCTCGGACGTGTTGCGCGCCAGCCCGGACGTGCCCTACGAGCAGCGCATTCAGACCGCCCGCTTCATCGAAGACCTCACCGCCGGCTACCAGGGCGGCTGGTACAGCGTGATCAGCCTGCACGGCGGCGGCTCACCCGCCGCCATGAAGCAGGAGATTTACCGCAATTACCCCATCGGCTCGAAGGTGGAACTGGTGGAGCGCCTGCTGCAGCGTGGCGTCGCCGCCGACGGCACGCCGGCCGCCGCCCCACACGACCCGGCGCGTGCCATCACACGCAACCGCCAGCCCGGCAAATGCTGCGACACGGGTTGCACCGTGCCCGGCGCGCCCGTCATGGTGGACTTGCCCACTCTGGAGCAAACACTTCCCTCGCGCAGCGAGCCCGGTTCAACCCTTTGATTCGGGGGCCGCACGAGCCGGAGTCACGCACCGCGTGTGCCCGATGGACTTCACCCGCACGTTCGATCTGCTTCCGGCTGATTCACTCAGCGGTGAAGTCCAGGCGTCTTGATGTCTTCACGGTCGATCCTTTCAACTGAATTGGCCTTCAGATTCAGCGCAATCTCAAGATGCGGATGGACCCGATGAGAACCATCGTCCCGATCAGGCCTCCGATGATCCAGTCGGGAAGAGGACTCCCGCTCCAAGTGACCAGCACACCGGCCAGAATCACACCCAGGTTGGCCAACACATCGTTTGCAGAAAAGATGTAACTGGCGCGCATATGGACGCCCTTGTCCCGATGACCGGAAATCAGGGACAGGCACCAGACATTGGCTGCCAGCGCAAGTACGGAGATTCCAATCATCGCCAATTCGTCCGGGGAACTTCCGGTAAGCACCCTTCGCCCCGTTTCAGACAATGCGCCGACAGCAAGAACAAGCTGCAATAACCCGGAGATTCGTGCGGACCGCAGCTTATGCCTGGGGTCCCGCCCCACGGCATACAGCGCAACGCCATACACCGCAGCGTCGGCAAGCATGTCCGCCGCATCGGCGATCAGTGCCGCGGAGTCCGCCCAGAAGCCCGCAACCATTTCGACAAGAAACATCAGCGCATTGATCCCCAGCAACAGCCGAAGCACCCTGGCTTCCGCTGCGGCATCCGTTGGCGGGATCACCGTGTCCGCTGAGAGTGGCTGGGACTCCATCAATGCCGCGCCATAGCCCAGCGGAACCAGTCGCTCGATCACCTGCTTGACGTCACCGGCGTGGCCGACAACCAGGGTTCGGCCCGGAATGTCGAAAACCATGAAACGGACAGGCACGTCGGCCAGGCGCAGACGGATCATCTGCTCTTCTGAAGGGCAGTCCATTCCCGGAATGCGAAAACGGGAACGGAACCACTGTTGCTCGTTGCTCAGCGGGCGTTCTGAGGCCGCTACCGGGTCAAGTCCCTCGACGGGGTTGGCCCCACAACCACGGCTGCAGGAACATTCGTTCTTGTCACTCATTTCGAAATGCCGTCAAAGGAACCCAATCGACATTCATTTTCCCATCCTCTGCAACTGGCCATCTTGACAGGACCCAACGGGTCGATCGCGACCTTCTGCGCGGGACCCCATTCAATGTGACACCGGCGGGACTTGGTGAGAACGGCTCTCGTTATAGTGGACCGACCATCCGTCAATCATCGCCAAGCCCGTGTTGCCAATACCGTCCGCCTCTGTTCCACGGCCACGAAACGTCCTGGCCCACACCTTCGTTCTGGCTGCGGCCCTGTTCGCAACCCAGGCGGTAGCCCTTCAGCCGCTGATTACCGACGACACCAGCACGCAAGGCAGCGGAGGCAACCAGCTGGAGGTGTCGCTGAACCAGTCGCGCATCACGACCCGCGGCGTCAGTGACCGGTCTGGCAGCCTGGCGGCGGTCTATACGCGAGGTGTTGCCGAAACCGTCGATCTCTATGCCGGCGGTGTCTACGTGCATCTGCACACAGGCGGCGGCCAGCATGAGGCTCGTGGCGCGGGCAATCCGACACTCGGCGGTAAATGGCGGTTTCTGGACGCCACCGCCGAAGGAACCAGCGCTGCGGCAAAGCTCGAATTCCTGATGCCGGTCAGCAACAGCGCGGAAACAGCGGGTCTGGGCAGCGCCAGCATGGGGGGAAACCTGACCTTCATCCTGAGCCAGGACCTGCCATTCGGCGCGATCCATGTCAATGCAAGCGCGGGGCGCCTGCGTTATCGCGCTTCCGGCAACAGCCCCGACTCGACCCCGATGCGCCTCTCCGCTGCACCCGTGTGGCAGTTGACCCCCCAGTGGAGGCTGGCGCTGGACCTGGGCGCGCAATGGGTGCGGTCCAGCGAACAGCGCGTGCGCACGGGCTTTGTGGAACTGGGCGCGATCTGGTCGCCCAACGATGATCTGGATCTGGCCTTGGGCGTGATTCAGACCGCGGACAACCAGAACCCGCGAACCCGCGCACTCGCGGCAACCGCCGGCCTGACCTGGCGCTTCCGCTAAGGGCAGACCGCGTCAGTTGACGCCGTCTTCCAGGCGCTTGCCTGCCGTTGCGCGACGCGCTTCCAGATGCCCGCGACAGGTGGCGTTGATCACCCGCAGTTCTGCCAGCGTCTTTTCGATCTCGGCGCGCTTTTGCTCCAGTTCGGCAATGGCGGCATCGGTGCGCGCAATGACGTAGTCGAGCTGCTGCGAGCGGCCTTCGCCCTGATCCCCGTACAGATCGAGGTAGCGCTTGATGTCCGCCAGCGAAGAGCCGATGTTCTTGGCGCGGATGATCAGGGCCAGCCGCGCCCGATCCCGCCGTGTGTAGACGCGCGCGCCATTGACCCGGCGCGGTGCCAGCAGCCCTTTGTCTTCGTAGAAACGCAGGGCTCGCAACGTAATGCCGAATTCCTTGCACAGCTCGGTGATGCCGAACAGCTCCGTCGTGCCCATCTCGCGATGGGAATCGACAAAAGCCTGCGCATCGGTGGCCAGCGCTGCGTTCGCCGCGCGCACGCGGCGGCCGCCGCCGGTGGCCGCAGGGGTGTCTGGCGCTGGCGCGTTCATTCGGTGGGATCGGCGAAGGCGATCAGATGACGCGCTGCAGACGCATGGCCACGCTCATGTCACCACTGACTTTGAGCTTGCCCATCATGAATCCCGTGGCGGGCTCGAGGTCACCCGTCAGCAGGGCGTTCAGGTCTTCCAGCTTGATGCCCACGGTGCAGTCGGCGTCGCGATTCTCATTGCTTACCGAGTTCGGGGTGGACTGGCCGTCGATATAGACGAAACCGTCATCCCCGCAGTCGAACTTCAGGGTGGCGGCCAGGCCGCTGTCGGCTCCGACTTTGGTGCGAATGGCTTCGGTGCAGGCTTCAAGGTTCATGGTTTTCCTCGTGGGTCGTACAGATGGACAGTGCCCGTAACAGGCAGCGCCCGCATGCTACCAGCGCGACCTAACCAACCGCATAGGGAAAATACCTATACGACATTAAGTTGACGTTAACGTCACATCACGGTCTAATGCGGAGCCATTCAGAGGATCCGTTTCCATGCCCGTCATTCGTTCCAAGATCAAACCCCAGACCGCATCGTTCGCCGCCAACGCACGGCGCATGGAAGAGTTGCTCGGGGAAGTCCAGCGACTTGAGCAGATGGTGATCGCCGAGTCCGCGTCAAAGCGCGACAAATTCGAAAAGCGCGGCCAGTTGCTGCCGCGCGAACGCGTCGCCCGCCTGCTGGACCGGGGCTCGCCCTTCCTGGAACTCAGCCGCCTGGCCGGTCTCAACATGCACGACGACGATGGAAAGAAGTCGGTCATGGGCGGCGGCTCCATCGTCGGCATCGGCGTGGTGGCGGGACGGCGTTGCCTGATATCCGCAAGCGACAGCGCGGTCAAAGGCGGCACCGTGGCGCCCATGGGTTTGCGCAAGGCCCTGCGCGCCCAGGAGATCGCCCGCGAGAACAAGCTGCCGGTGATCTATCTGGTGGAAAGCGGTGGCGCCAACCTGATGTACCAGAGCGAAATCTTTGTAGACGGCGGACGCAGTTTCGCCAACCAGGCCCGCCTGTCGGCGCAAGGCATCCCGCAGATTGCCGTGGTGCACGGCTCGTCCACCGCCGGTGGCGCCTACCTGCCCGGCCTTTCCGACTACGTCATCCTGGTGCGGGGCCGTTCCAGCATCTACCTGGCGGGCCCGCCGCTCGTCAAGGCCGCGATTGGCGAGGAATGCACCGACGAGGAACTCGGCGGCGCGGAAACCCATGCCCAGGTCACCGGGCTGGGCGAGTACCTGTGTGAAGACGACGCCCACGCGATCGCGATGGCGCGTGAAGTGCTGGACAAGCTGCAATGGGACACGGTGCCCGCACCGGGCGCCTGGTCCGAGCCCCTGTACGACGAACAGGAACTGCTGGGCATCGTGCCCGCCGACGAGCGCGAGCCCTACGATGTGCGCGAGGTGATTGCACGCCTGGTGGACGGCTCCGACTTCCTGGAGTTCAAGGCCGAGTACGCCGCTGAGATGATGTGCGGACACGCCCGCCTGCAGGGCCGGCTGGTCGGCATCCTGGGCAACAACGGACCGATCCAGCCCAGCGGCTCCACCAAGGCGGCGCAGTTCATCCAGTTGTGCGACCAGAGTGCCACACCGCTGATCTTTCTGCAGAACACCACGGGCTACATGGTGGGCTCCGTGGCCGAGCGCAGCGGCGCCATCAAGCACGGATCCAAGATGATCCAGGCCGTGGCCAATGCCCGCGTGCCCAAGTTCACCATCGTGCTCGGCGGCTCCTATGGGGCGGGCAACTACGGCATGTGCGGACGCGGCTTCGATCCGCGCTTCATATTCAGCTGGCCCACCGCCCGCACCGCCGTGATGGGCGGCGCCCAGGCCGCCAAGGTGATGGACATCGTCAACCGCGCCAAGATCGAGCGCACCGGCATGACCGCCAACGAAGAAGCCCTGAAGGCCATGTCGGATGGCCTGCGCCTGCGCCTGGACAAGGAGTCCGCCGCGCTGTTCGGCACGGCGCGCCTGTGGGACGACGGGATCATCGATCCGCGCGACACGCGCCGCCTGCTCGGCATGTGCCTGGCCATTGCAGCCGAGGCGCAGGCGCGCCCGCTTCAACCCAATGCCTTTGGCGTGGCCCGCATGTGACGCGTTGGCCAGCCGCCCCCCCTTTTTCCACCTTCTTTCCCGTCGAACGAAAGCCTTTCATGAAATTCACGTCCGAGCACAACCAGATCTCCGATACCGTCCGCAAATTTGTGGCCAACGAGATCAACCCCTTCACCAAGGAATGGGAAAAGGCCGGGCAGTTCCCCGCCCATGAGCTGTTCAAGAAGCTGGGCGACCTGGGCCTGCTGGGCATCAAGTACCCCACCGAATTCGGCGGGATGGGCCTGGACTTCAGCTACTCGATGGTGATGGCCGAGGCGCTGGGCGACTGCAATGTCGGCGGCGTGCCCATGGCCATCGGCGTGCAGACCGACATGTGCACGCCGGCGCTGGCGCGCTTTGGATCGGACGCGCTGCGCCAGGAGTTCCTGGCGCCTGCGATCGCCGGCGACATGGTGGGCTGCATCGGGGTCAGCGAAGCCGGGGGCGGATCCGACGTGGCAGCCCTCAAGACCCGCGCCGAGAAGGACGGCGACGACTACATCATCAATGGCTCGAAGATGTGGATCACCAACGGCATGCAGGCCGACTGGTGCTGCCTGCTGGCCAACACCTCGGACGGCGCTGCGCACAAGAACAAGTCGCTCATCATGGTGCCGATGAACAGCCCGGGCATCACGCGCCAGAAGATTGAAAAGATCGGCATGGATTCCAGCGACACCGCCCAGCTGTTCTTCGACAACGTGCGGGTTCCCCGGCGCAACGTCATCGGCCAGGAAGGCATGGGCTTCATGCTGCAGATGCTGCAATTCCAGGAAGAGCGGCTCTACGGTGCGGCCGGTTGCCTGCGCTCGCTGGACAATCTGATCGACCAGACCATCGACTACACCCGCCAGCGCCACACCTTCGGGCGCCCGATCCTGGACAACCAGGTGGTGCATTTCCGCCTGGCGGAGTTGCGCACCGAGGTCGAAGCGCTGCGCGCCCTCACCTACCGCGCCGTCGAGTCCTACGTCTCCGGCAAGGACGTCACCCGTCTAGCCTCCATGGCCAAGCTCAAGGCCGGACGCCTGAGCCGCGAAGTGGCCGACAGCTGCCTGCAGTACTGGGGCGGCATGGGTTTCACTGCCGACAACCCGATCTCGCAGTCCTACCGCGACGGGCGCCTGATTTCGATCGGCGGCGGTGCCGACGAAATCATGCTGGGCATCATCTGCAAGCTCGAAGGCACCCTGCCCGGCAAGCAGGGCTGAGGCGGAGCAGATGGACATGACTTTCGAAACCATCATCGCCCGGCGCCAGGGGCCTGCGCTCGAACTCACGCTGAATCGCCCGGAGTCCCGCAATGCCATGTCTCTGGCCATGGTGGCAGAGTTGCAGCAGGCGCTGGCGCAGGCAGAACAGACCGTCGGGTCGGATGACGCCGTGCGCGTCGTGGTGCTGCGCGGCGCCGCCGGGCACTTCTGCTCCGGCGGCGACCTCAAGGACATGGCAGCTGCGCGCATGCGCGCCATGCAGGGTGGCGCCGACGGCACCGACCCGATCGCCGAGGTCAATGCGCGCTTCGGCCACCTGTGCGCCGCGTTTGCGAACTCCCCGCTGGCCATCGTTGCGTTGCTTGAAGGCACGGTGATGGGCGGCGGTTTCGGCCTGGCCTGTGTGGCTGACGTGGCCATTGCCACGGAGACCGCGAGCTTCCGCCTGCCCGAGACATCCCTGGGTGTCGTGCCCGCCCAGATCGCCCCGTTCCTGGTGGAACGGCTGGGCTATTCGCAGGCCAAACGGTTGGCCGTCACCGGCGGGCGCCTGGACGCTGCCGCCGCCCTGAGGATCGGCCTGGTGCACCAGCAGGTTGACTCCGGACAGCTGCAGGCGGCGCTGGAGGCGGTGCTCGCCGACATCCTGGCCTGCGGCCCCGGCGCACTGGCGGCCACCAAAGCCCTGATGGCCAAGGCCCGACTGCAGGCCCCCGCCTCTCTGATCGACGAAGCCGCCGCCGTCTTTTCCCGCGCCGCCCAGGGTCCGGAGGCCATGGAAGGCATGGGCGCTTTCCTGCAAAAGCGCAAACCGAACTGGGTGCCGGGATGAAAACATCCAACGATCGGATGAACGCCTGGCGGAGTTTGGGTGGCAGGGCGTTTTGCGCAGGTCAAGGAGGAGGCCGCGCAGTGGCCGGGGGACACGGAGCAAAACGCCCTGCCACCCAAACGTATTCAGAGGTACTCGATGTTTGAAAAAATCCTGATCGCCAACCGCGGCGAGATCGCCTGCCGCGTGATCCGCACGGCGCGCAACCTCGGCTACCGCACCGTGGCCGTCTTCAGCGACGCCGACCGCGCCGCACCCCATGTCGCGCTGGCCGACGAATCCGTGTGGATCGGCGCCTCCGCCGCCGCGGACTCCTACCTGCGCATCGACACCCTGCTGGAGGCCGCCCGCAAGACCGGCGCCGACGCCATTCACCCCGGCTACGGCTTCCTGAGTGAAAACGCGGCCTTTGCCCAGGCCTGCGTGGACGCGGGCCTGGTCTTCGTCGGCCCACCGCCTTCGGCCATCGAAGCGATGGGTGACAAGGCCCTGGCCAAGCGCCGCATGATCGCGGCAGGCGTGCCCTGCGCGCCGGGCTATCTGGGCGAGGACCAGGACGACGCACGCCTGACGGCCGAGGCCCTGAAGCTGGGCTTCCCGCTGCTGGTCAAAGCCGTGGCCGGCGGTGGCGGACGCGGCATGCGCCTGGTGCGCGAGCCCGGCGAGATTGCCCAGGCCATTGCCGGTGCGCGCCGCGAGGCCCAAAGCGCCTTTGGCGATGGTACCCTGATGCTGGAGCGGCTGATCGACAACGGCCGCCATATCGAGATCCAGGTCTTTGCCGACGCCCACGGCCACGCGGTCCATCTGGGCGAACGTGACTGCACGGCCCAGCGCCGCCGGCAGAAGGTCATCGAGGAATCCCCTTCGCCCGTCGTCAACCCGGCGATGCGCGAGGCCATGGGCCGCGATGCCGTGGCCGCGGCGCTGGCCGTGGGTTACCGCGGCGCGGGCACGGTCGAATTCATCGTCGATGCCGATCTCAGGCACTATTTCCTGGAAATGAACACACGTCTGCAGGTTGAGCATCCGGTGACCGAAATGGTGACCGGCCTCGACCTGGTGGAATGGCAGTTGCGCGTGGCCGCCGGGCAGACTTTGCCGCTGGCGCAGGCCGAGGTCCGGCTCAGCGGCCATGCGATCGAGGCCCGGCTGTATGCCGAGGATCCGTATGCCGGCTTTGCGCCCCAGACCGGCACAGTGCGGCGATGGCGTCCGCAGCATGCGCGACACGCCGGTGTGCGCATCGACGCCGGCATCGAGGAAGGCAGCGAGGTGTCGCCCTGGTACGACCCCATGGTGGCCAAGGTGATCGCCCACGGCCGTGACCGCGACGACGCCATCCGGCGCCTGCGCGCAGCCCTGCAGAACACGCCCCTGCTGGGTCTGCGCAACAACGGCCGTTTCCTGGCCGATCTCGTGGACCACCCGGCCTTTCGCAACGCGGCGATGACCACCACGCTCATCGATCAGTGGCAGGAAGCCGGCGAGCCTCTGTTGCAACGGCCGGTGCCCGGTGACGATCTCTGGTGCCTGGCGGCAGCGACTTTTGCGCTGCAGGACGGCCCAGGCTGGCGCGCCAACAGCGTGGCCGCCTACGGCATACCGTTGCAGTGTGAAGACAGCAGCCACACCTTGCGCGTCCAGCCCGACCGTACCGGCCTGGTGAGGGTCGAGCTGGGCACTCAGCGCCACGAGGTCCGCATCTTCGGATTCGATGACGGAGCGCTGCGCTATGAGATGGACGGCGTGCGGCGTCAGGCGCTGGCCTGCATTCACGAGTCGGAGTTGCACCTCGCGGTGGCGGGTAGCGTGCACGTGTTCCGCGAAGTCTCCGCATTCCCGAACCGCGATGCGGCCCAGGACGCCACCCGCGCAAGGGCACCCGTCGCGGGAAAGGTGACCCAGGTCCAGGTGGCCGTGGGCGACGCGGTGGCACTGGGCCAGGCGCTGGTCTGCGTGGAGGCCATGAAGATGGAGATGTGGCTGTCGGCGCAGGCCGCCGGACGGGTCACCGTCGTGCATGCCCAGGCCGGCGACCAGGTCGAATCGGGCGCCCTGCTGGTCGAGATCGAACTTGAAAACAACACGGAGACACAATGGAAAAAGCAATCCTGACCTGCGCGCTCACGGGCGTGCTGACCAACCCCAAGCAGCACCCGGTGCCGGTGACGCCCGCCCAGATGGCGGCCGAGGCGCGCGACGCGTTCAACGCGGGCGCGTCGATCATGCATGTACACCTGCGCATGCAGGAGGAAGGCTTCGGCCACATGCCCTCCTGGGACCCGGACGTGGCCGAGACCATCGTGAACGCGATCCGCGAGGCGTGCCCCGGCGTGATCATCAACCTGACCACCGGTGTGGTGGGCAAGGACATCTCGGGCCCGCTGGCCTGCATCCGCCGCGTCAAGCCCGAGATTGCCGCCTGCAATGCCGGTAGCCTGAACTATCTGAAGATCAAGGAAGACGGCAACTGGGCCTGGCCGCCCATGGTGTTCGACAACCCGGTGTCCAAGGTCCAGCAGTTCCTGGATGTGATGGGCGAATGCGGCACCCATCCCGAGTTCGAGTGCTTCGATGTCGGCATCGTGCGCTGCGTGACGATGTACCTCAAGAACGGCATGCTGAAGCCCGAGATGGGCACGCCCGAGTACAACCTGGTCATGGGCGTGGCCTCTGGCATGCCCTGCGACGCGGAACTGCTGCAGTTGCTGCCGCAATGGATGGCACCCGGCAGCGTCTGGCAGACCACGCTCATCGGCCGCGCGGAGATCTGGCCGGTGCACCAGAAGACCGCCGAGCTCGGCGGCATGCTGCGCACGGGCCTGGAAGACACCTTCTACCTGCCTGACGGGTCGCGGGCATCCGGCAACGGGGTGCTGATCGATTCACTCGCCGCTTGCGCCCGCCACGCGGGGCGCACCATTGCCAGCCCCGACGAAGCCCGCACCCTGCTGGGGCTCGCCAAGTCATGAGCAGCGCGGACGAGGCCAGCCCGACGCAGGGCCGCATGCGCTACCGATCGGTCTTCGCCCCCGGACTGTTCGAAGGCCAGGTGGTCTTGGTCACGGGCGGCGGCTCAGGCATCGGCCGCTGCACAGCCCACGAACTGGCGTCGCTGGGTGCGCACGTCGTGCTGGTGGGACGCAAGCTCGACAAACTTCAGGCTGTGGCGGCGGAAATCGCCGAGGACGGCGGCAACGCCAGCACGCACGTCTGCGACATCCGGCAGGAAGACGCCGTGCGCGCCATGGTGGCGGCCGTCCTGGCCGCGCAGGGTCACATCGACGCGCTGGTCAACAACGCCGGCGGGCAGTTCATGACGCCGCTGGAAGCCATCAGCGCCAAGGGCTGGGAAGCCGTGGTCAACACCAACCTCACCGGCGGCTTCCTGGTGGCGCGGGAGTGCTTCACCCAATGCATGGCCCGCCGCGGCGGCGCCATCGTCAACATCGTGGCCGACATGTGGGGCTCGATGCCGGGCATGGGCCACAGCGGCGCGGCCCGAGCGGGCATGGTCAGTTTCACCGAGACGGCGGCGGTGGAATGGGGTCCGAGGGGCGTTCGCGTCAACGCGGTGGCGCCGGGCTATGTGGCCTCCAGCGGCATGGACAATTACCCAGAGGCCATGGCCCCGATGATCCGGGAGATGGCCAAGACCCTTCCGATTGGCCGCTTCTCCACCGAGGCCGAGGTTTCCGCCGGCATTGTGTACCTGCTCAGCCCGGCGGCCAGCTTTGTCAACGGCACCACGCTGCGCATCGATGCCGGCCGGCCCCAGGTGCGCCTGGGCTGGCCGATGCGCCCGGCTGACGACAAGATCCGCGAACGCGCCGCCATCCGGCCCTTCGAGGGCTTTCACCGAGCTACGGCGCCCAAGCTGTTTGGCGAACCCAAGAACTGAGAAGAACCGATGTCCGACGCCACGATCACCCGCGAAGACCTCCAGATGCTGGCCGAGACGGCCGAGCGTTTTGCAAAGACCGAGATCGCCCCCCACCTGGAAGCCTGGGAAAAGGCCGGCGAACTGCCCAGGGACCTGCACCGCCGCGCCGCCGAGCTGGGCCTGCTGGGCCTGGGCTACCCGGAGGCGCTGGGCGGCACGCCCGCCCCATGGTCGCTGCGCAATGTGCTGGCGGCCACGCTGGCGCGCCATGGTGCCAGCGGCGGCCTGATGGCCAGCCTGTTCAGCCACAACATCGGCCTGCCGCCGATCCAGCGCCACGGCAGCGCCGAACTGCAGGCCGAGGTCATCCCCGGCGTGCTGCGCGGCGAACAGATTTCGGCGCTGGCCATCACCGAGCCCGGCGGCGGCACCGATGTCTCGTCCCTGCGCACCACCGCCGTGCGCGACGGCGACGAGTATGTCGTCAACGGCGAGAAGATCTTCATCACGTCCGGCATGCGCGCCGACTGGATCACCGCCGCCGTGCGCACCGACCCGAAGATGAAGGGCCCGATGGGTGTTTCGATGCTGGTGATTCCGGGCCACGCTGCCGGGGTGTCGCGCAGCCGCCTGGACAAGATGGGCTGGCACTGCTCCGACACCGCGCACCTGCGCTTCGACAACGTGCGGGTGCCGGCCCGCTACCTCGTTGGCGAAGAGGGTCAAGGCTTCAAGATGATCATGACCAACTTCAACGGCGAGCGCCTGTCGATGGCCGCCATGTCGCTGGGTTTTTCGGAACGCTGCTACGACGACGCGCTGGACTGGGCGCGCCAGCGCAAGACGTTCGGCATGGCCATCATCGACCACCAGGTGATCCGCCACAAGTTGATGGACATGAAGATGCGGATCGAATCCACCCGTGCCTGGCTGGATGCGGTGACCGCACGTGGCGACAGCGGCGACAAGTCGGCCAAGGGCGCCGAATGGGTCGCGCAGGTCTGCCTGCTGAAAAACCATGCGACCCAGACCATGCAGTTCTGCGCCGACGCCGCGGTGCAGATCCTCGGCGGCATGGGCTTCATGCAGGGCACGGCGGCTGAGCGCATCTACCGCGAGGTCAAGGTGATGATGATCGGCGGCGGCACCGAGGAGATCATGAAGGAGCTGGCGTCGCGCCAACTGGGCCTGTGAAGCACCCCGCGCCGGGGCGCCGGCGCGGCCAGCCCTTCAGATCCAGACCACCTTTTTGCGCGCCGTGGCCCAGCGCTCGTAATTCTGTGCGAACAGGTCTTCGATTTTGTTGCGCTTGACCTTCATGGTCGGCGTCAGGATGTCGTTCTCCACCGACCACGGGTCGGCAGTCACCACCAGGCATTCCATCTGCTCGTGCGGGTCGAGCTGCGCGTTCACCGCTTTCAGGTGCTCGGCGAGCGAGGCTTCCAGCGCGCTGCGCCCCGCGGCGTCGCGCGCCTTGGCCGCCGCCTCGGGGTTGAGCATCAGCAGCGCGAGCGGTTGGCCGAGGTTGGCGCCGGTCACACAGCAGGCCTCGATCGCGGGATGGGTAGCGAGCTTGTTTTCGATCGGCGCCGGGGCGACGTACTTGCCCTTGCCGGTCTTGAACAGATCCTTGACCCGGCCCGTGATCCTCAGGTCGCCCGCGGAGTCGATCGCGCCCTTGTCGCCGGTCTTCAGCCAGCCGTCGTCGGTGAAGGTGGCCGCGGTGACCTCGGGGTTCTTGTAGTAGCCGAGCATCACGCACTCGCCCTTGACCTGGATCTCGCCATTGCCGGGATCGATGCGGCACTGCACGCCCTCGTAGGTGGTGCCCACGGTGCCCGGCCGCGGCTTGCCCAGCACCGTGGAATGCGAGAGACCGCAGTTCTCGGTCATGCCGTAGACCTCGACAATGTCCAGGCCCAGGCTGCGGTACCAGTCGAGCACCGAGGGCGGCATCGGCGCCGCGCCGCCCGCCGCCCAGAAGGCCTGGTCAAGGCCCAGGCCGGCGAGCACCTTTTTCTTGACAATGCCGCGCAGGATCGGGATCTTCAGCAGCATCGCCATCTTCTCGGGCGGCATCTTGGCCTGCACGCCCTGCTGGAACTTCACCCACAGGCGAGGCACCGCGAAAAACACTGTCGGGCGAGCGCGCTGGATGTCGGCGACAAAGGTCTCCAGGCTCTCGGCGAAGAACACATGCATGCCGGTGGCCAGCAGGCCATGCTCGACGACCATGCGCTCGGCCACATGTGCCAGTGGCAGGAAGCTGAGAACACGCCCGTTCTGGTCCAGCGGCACGCGCTTGAGGCCCGAGGTGATCGACCAGGCAAAGGTGCCGAAGCTCTGCATCACCCCCTTGGGCATGCCCGTGGTGCCCGAGGTGTAGATCAATGTGCACAACTCGTCGGCCGGCCTCACCGGGCTGTCGGCCAGCGGCGCGGTGCCGGCGATGAGCGCGTCCCAGCTCTTCGCCGCGTCGACCTTGGGCGCCAGCGGCAAAGTGATCATGGGCAGTCCCTCGGGGACGCCGGCCTTCATGTCGTTCCACACGTCGAGCTTGCCGACGAACAGCAGTTTCGACTCGCTGTGGTCCAGGATCTGGCGCACGGTGTTGGCGGCCAGCGTCGGGTACAGCGGCACCGAGACATGGCCGGCCATCCAGATCGCCCAGTCGGCCATCATCCAGTGCGCGCTGTTCTTCGCCAGCAGCGCAATGCGCGTGCCTGGCTCCAGGTTCAAGCCCTTCAGGTAAGCGGCCATGCGTCGCACCTCGTCCACCGCCTGCTTCCAGGTCCATTCGCGCACCACGCCGCCGCCCATCGGCTGCGTGAAGACGGTTTTGTCGGGCGTCGTCTGTTCCCATTGGTACAGGCGCTGGAGCGCAAGCGTTTCGGGACGGGCGGAAGAGGCCATGGCAGCGGTTCCTGGTTGGGTTTGAAAGGCGGGATCGGGCAAGGTGCCGACTCTAGCGAGGCTTTGCGCCGGCGAACAGCCGTGGTTACCCCGCCCCTGTCGACCATGCGCGGGCCGACACCGGCGGCGTCGCACCATCACGAAACTCTATTTTTGATAGCGGCCCATGACCGTTCGACGCTGGGAAAGCGCCGAAAATCATCCGAAACGGGTTTCTCTAGCCGAGTTCGAAGCTGGTCACGCCGTACAAACGCTCCAGCGGCAGCTGCGGAGCGATGCCGGTGTACATCCGCGCCGTCTCGAAGCCCTTGGTCATGTGGTGCCGCTGCACCAGATCCAGTGCGGCCGCATGGGGCACGGGAATGTCCAGGAACAGCGGCGCACCCTCGGGCGCCTGGGCCCTCAGGGCGACGAACAGGCGCTCCGCCAGCGCCGGGCTGTCGGCAAACAGCGGCCCGATCTTGAAGCCGCTTCGGCACGGGCGCAGCATGCCGTAGCCGGCCAGGCGACCGCCCTGCAGGACGCCCAGCGCCACGGCCCCGGGCTGGTCGATCCAGGCCCGCAGGAAGGTGAGCCGATCATCCGGAAAGAAGGGCCGGTCATACGCCACCACGGCATCAAATGGTAGGGTGGACAGGGGCACGATGGCGCCGTCCGCAGGGCGCGGACCGCCGCCCAGGCCCTCGAAGCGTGCGTTGTTCCAGGCCAGCACGAAGCCCGACTTGCGGTAGTTGTCCTGCTGCGCCACCACGCCGTCGAGGCCGACCGTGCGGCCCGCCAGGCGCGCCATGGCGGCGTTCCAGATCTGCAGGCCGTAGCCCTGGCCCCGGAAGTTCGGCCGCACGATGTAGAAACCGATGAAGCCGAAGCCCGAGCCGTAGCGCACCGCCGAGATCATGGCCACCGGCTGGCCGTCGAGCAGGCCGATCAGGAAGCCCTCGGGATCCGCCGCGTGAAAGGCGGCCGCATCGTGCAGGCCGGGATTCCAGCCCTCGGCCGCCGCCCAGTCCAGGGCGAGGTCGAATTCGGGGCGGGTCATGGAACGGATGACATACCGGTCTTGCTGCATGGCGGGCCTCGTGGCGGTTGTTCACATCAGAATGGGAAGGTTCGTGGGGCCAGCGCCCGCGCAGGTGCATGGTAACTGCACCATGCCGCATCAGGCCTCGGGAAAACACCCCGCGCCAGCGGTTAAAGTAGGGCCATCAGGGCAAGGCACCGGCAGCCCTGGATCAACCCGAGGAGTCCCATGTTTCCTGAATACCGCGACCTGATCACCCAACTGAAAACCACCGACGCGCACTTCGCCCGCCTGTTCGACAAGCACAACGCCCTCGACCAGAAGATTCGCAACATGGAAACCCACGTCGAACCCGGCACCCACGAAGAGATCGAGACCCTCAAGAAGGAAAAGCTCCTGCTGAAGGACCAGTGCTACGTCGCGCTGAAGAAGGCCTCCGCAAGCTGACCGCCCGCCCAAAAGCAGCCCTGCCTGCAGCCTGACTGGGTTCGTTGGCACACG
This sequence comes from Candidatus Skiveiella danica, assembly GCA_016721925.1. Classification (GTDB taxonomy): domain Bacteria; phylum Pseudomonadota; class Gammaproteobacteria; order Burkholderiales; family Burkholderiaceae_C; genus Skiveiella; species Skiveiella danica. The sequence continues at coordinate 363,164 of JADKHE010000001.1, read as the reverse complement.
GACCGCCGCGCCGTGACGGTGCAGAATGGGGAATGACCCCTCTGCGAACCCTCTCCCTCTGGCCGGCCACCTTGCTGGCGGCCATGGTTCTGACCCTCTCGGCCTGCGGCGGCGGCGACAGCCCGTCGACGCCATCGCCCCTCGTCCCCGGCGTGGCGAATGCCGGCCAGTTGAAAGACGCCACGCCCATCAACACCGTCACACTGGCCGACCTCACCGCGGCCGTCGGCGCCGCGGGCTCCAAACTGCCGGGTGCCGTGCCCCGCTACGCCGTCACCTCCTGGCGCCTGACCTACATGACCTCGGACGGCTTCGGCCGCGAGGTGCTCGCCTCCGGCCTGGTCAGCGTGCCGGTCAAGCCCGACGGCGCGCGCAGCCCGGTGCTCAGCTATCAGCACGCCACGATCTACAAGGATGCGCAAGCGCCGTCGAACCAGGTCGCCGCCACCGAGCCGCCCGTCGTGCTGGCCTCGTTGGGCTTTATCGTGGTGGCTGCCGACTACGTGGGCTATGGTGCGTCACGCGGGTCGCAGCACCCCTACCTGCTCTCCACCCCGACCGCCGCAGTCGTGATGGACCTGCTCACGGCCGCCAGAACCTGGCGCCAGACCCAGGGTGTTGCCGACAACAGACAATTGTTCATGCTCGGCTACTCGGAAGGCGGCTACACCACCCTGGCCGCGCACCGGGCGATGCAGGCCTCCGCCAGCCCTCATCTGACGCAACTGGTGGCCTCGGTCCCAGGGGCTGGCCCGTATCACGTCGGCGTGACGCTGGACGCCCAACTGCAACGCGTGCGGGACGAAAGCACCGCCCTCGCCGCGCTGGTGAGCCCCGGCCGGCTCAGCAAGCTGGGCACAACGGTGCGCGACGAGGTTCGCCGCCTGATCCTGCGGCTGGTGATCCCGGACGACGCGGACGTCACCTTCCAGTCCACCTTCCTGGACAACTTCCTGGCCGACGATGCCGCCGCCATCGATCGCGACAGCAACGTGCACGACTGGAAACCGGCAACGCCGATCCGCCTGTTCCATGGCCGCGACGACCAGACCGTGCCCTACGCCGCCTCCACCCGCACCCTGCAGGCAATGCAGGCGCGCGGCGCGGGCAACACCGTGACGCTGACTGACTGCACCGCCACGCCGGCCAGTCACCTGGGCTGCGTCGCGCCTTATTTCAGCCATGCGCTGGGGCAGCTGGCGCCGCTGGTGCGCGATCTGTAGGGCTTCTTTGACAAGTGGCACGAGGCGGAACCAGCCGGCGAGGGTCCGGTTTGCGCCAATGCCAGATGTGGGGCCAATGCACGACTGCCCCTGAATGCCGCCCCGGACTTGGCACAATAGGGCATGCGATCACGGTTTGATCCCTTCCGTTGGCGCGCGGCGACCCTGGCCGTGTCGGTCGTCCTTCTCCTGCAGGGTTGCGGTGCGGGTGATTCGTCCCCACCAGAACCGAGCCCTCTCCAGGCGGCGATCGTGCCATCATCAAACACCACGACCACCTCCCCCGCCGATTCAACGTCCCGGCGCTTGCTGGAAAAACCCCTTGCCCCTGACAGGGTCATCAGCGGACCGGGCCAACTCGTTTCGGCCACCCTGATCAACACCGTTGCCGCAGCCGACATCACCGCGGCGGTTCAAGGGCATGACAAGATGCCATCCGCCCTCCCGGTCTATGCCGTCACCTCGTACCGCCTGACCTACGTGACCCAGGACGGCTACGGCACCGACGTCGTCGCGTCGGGGCTGGTCAGCGTTCCGGTCAAGGAACCGGGCTCCCCAAGTCCGGTGCTCAGCTACCAGCACGCGACCATCTTCAAGGATGCGCAGGCGCCCAGCAACAACGTGGTACCGGCCGAACCCACGGTGATTCTCGCGTCGCTCGGCTTCATCGTTCAGGCGGCCGACTATGTCGGCTTCGGCGCCTCGAAAGCGGGACAGCACCCGTATCTCCTGTCGGCGCCGACCGCTGCGGCCGTGACCGACCTCCTGACAGCCGCCAGGACCTGGCGCCACAACGCCAGCGTCATCGACAACGGACAGCTCTTCCTGGTCGGCTATTCAGAAGGCGGGTACGCGACGATAGCAGCGCATCGCGCGCTTCAGGCCACCAACAGCTCGCACTTGCGGCAGTTGGTCAGTTCGATCCCCGGGGCCGGGCCTTACCACGTGGGTGTGACCCTGGACATGCAACTCCAGCGCGTGCGCGATGAAAACGTGCTGATTGCAGGACTGATCAGCCCGGGCTTCTTGCGCTACCTGGGATCCAAGGTTCGAAACGAAGTGCGGCGGCTGATCATGCGGCTGGTGGTCCCGGACGATGCCGACGTGACTTTCCAGTCCACCTTCCTGGACAACTTCCTGGCCGACGACACCTCGGCCATCGAGCGCGACAGCAACGTGCACGACTGGAAACCCGAGGCGCCGGTGCGGATGTTCCATGGCCGCGACGACCAGACCGTGCCCTACGCCGCCTCCACCCGCACCCTGCAGGCAATGCAGGCGCGCGGCGCGGGCACCACCGTGACGCTGACCGACTGCGTCGCCACCCCCGCCAGCCACCTCGGCTGCGTGGCGCCCTATTTCAGCCATGCACTGGCGCAGATGGCGCCATGGGTGCGGGATCTGTGAGCGCCGGAACGGTCCTGAATGGATAGCAGCTTATGGCCGTCCGGCGATGGCAACCCGGCGGTTTGATGCCGAAAATCGGCCTTGATCGGACCTGATCGGGGTGCCGGCCAAGCGGGCGACGCCCAAAGGGCTCAGGGCGGCACCAGCCGCATCAGCCGACCTTTCGGATTGTCCGTCAGCACATACAGGTAGCCATCCGGTCCTTGTTGCACGTCCCGGATGCGTTCACCCAAGTCGCCCAGCAGGCGCTCCTCGCGCACCACCTTGGCACCAGAAAGTTCGACGCGGTTCAGGAACTGGAACTTGAGCGAGCCGACGAACAGGCTACCTTTCCACGCCGAGCCATACCGGTTACTGGTCAGAAAGGCCATGCCCGATGGGGCGATCGACGGCGTCCAGTGGTGAAGCGGCTGTTCCATTCCCGCCCCTGGCGGTGATGCCGGCGCCGATCGGCCGCCGCCGTACTGCTCGCCAAAGGTGATGACCGGCCAGCCGTAGTTGCGCCCCGGCTGGGGCAGGTTGATCTCGTCGCCGCCCTGCGGGCCATGCTCGTGCATCCACAGCCGCCCGTCCGGGCCCAGCGTGGCGCCCTGGGGATTGCGGTGGCCGTAGCTAAAGATTTCGGGCAGCGCGCCGGCTCGGCCCACAAACGGGTTGTCCCGGGGCACGCTGCCATCCTTGCCCACGCGCACGACCTTGCCGTGGTGGTTGTCCAGCGTCTGCGCGTCCTGCATGCGCTGAAAACGCTCGCCCAGCGTCAGGAACAGCGTGCCGTCGGGGCGGCCATCCTTCATGCCCTCGACGATGCGGCAGCCGAAATGCAGGCTGCTGGCCACCTTGGGGCGCTGGCTGAAGATCACCCGCAGATCGTCCAGCCGGGTGCGGTCTTCGGACAGGCGCGCACGGGCCAGCGCGGTGCTGTTGCCCGCCGCACCGGCCGGCGCAGGCTCGGAAAAACAGAAGTACAGCGTGCGGTTGCTGGCGAAGCCGCGGTCCAGCACCACGTCCAGCAGGCCGCCCTGCCCGCCCGCAGCCACCCACGGCAGGCCGGCCACCGGCGGGTTCAGGCGGCCGTCCGCCTCGACCACCCGCAAACGACCGGGCCGCTCCGTCACCAGAAAGCGACCTTCCGGCAGGAAGGCCACCGCCCACGGGTTCTCCAGCCCCTGCGCGACCGGGATGGCCCGCACCGGGCCCGCAGCCGGTTGCGCCCCCACGGCCGGTGCAACGGTTTGCAACAGCACAGCCGCTATCAATGGAATAGCTGAAACAGACCATTTGACGCTGGGATGTGGCACTTATTCCTCCAAATCCAGTGATTACGGAGCCCTTCGGCCACACAGCAGGGATCAACCCGCCGCTAGAGCCTGATTTCGAACCAGGCGTCGTCCAGGTAGCGGTGCGGGCCGAAGGCGGCGGTGATGGCGGCGGATTCGGCCGCCTGCCACAGCTCCAGCACGTCGCGCTCGGGGTCGGTCAGCGCGCTGACGTCCGGGCTGTCGCCGTGGCGCGCAACGATGCCCAGCCAGGCACGGTAGGTGGGCACCACGAGGCTGGCGTCGCCCAGGGCGTCATCGAGAGCGCTGCGGTAGCGCTGCTCGGCCGCGCGCCGGTCGGCCTCGCTGGCATCGTCGGCGCCGACCAGGGTCAGGGTGTAGCTCATGGCGTCATTGTGGCCCGGGACACGAAACGGCGCGAGCGCCGCTGGGCGGGCTGCCACGGCTCAGGCCGTTCAGGCCGCGCCGGCGCGCAGCGCGGCCCTGAGGCCGATGCCGATCTCCGGGCGCTCGGCAAAAGGGTCCGGCGGATTGCGGTGCTCGACGATGGCATTCATGCGGTCGCTCACGTTGCCCAGCGCCTTGGGGTGGCTGAAGATGTAGAACTGGTCGGCTTTGATGCCGTCGAACACCTTTTGCGCCACCTGGGCGGCGGTCACCTTGCCGGAGCCCACCGCCTTGTCACTCATGGCCTGGCCGATGAGCTGGCTTTGCGTGGGTTTCTGATCCGCCAGGTCGGCCGGGCGGTTGCGGTGGCTCTGGCTGATGCCGGTGGGCACGAAGTACGGGCACAGCACGCTGGCGCTGACCTGGTCGCTGACCAGTTTCAGGTCCTGGTACAGCGTCTCGGTCAGGCTGACGACCGCGTGCTTGCTGACGTTGTAGATGCCCATGTTGGGCGGTGTCAGCAGGCCGGCCATGCTGGCGGTGTTGACGATGTGGCCCTCGTAGTTGGGGTCAGCCCCTGCGGCTTCGAGCATCATCGGTGTGAACAGGCGCACGCCATGGATCACGCCCCACAGGTTGACGCCCAGCACCCATTCCCAGTCGCGGATCGAGTTCTCCCACACCAGACCGCCCGCGCCGACGCCGGCGTTGTTGAAGACGAAATGGGGTGCGCCGAATTGCGAACGCGTCGCCACGGCCAAGGCCTCCATCTGTTCGGCGCTGGACACGTCGACCTTGCGGGCCAGCACCTGCGCGCCGGCGGCGCGCATTTCGGCCGCGGCCGCGTCGAGCGCGTCCTGCTGCACGTCGACGAGCACCAGGTTCATGCCCAGCCGGGCGCCAATGCGCGCGCACTCCAGGCCGAAGCCCGAACCGGCGCCGGTCAGAACGGCGGTCTTGCCTTTGAAATCGGAAATCATGGATTTGCTTTCTTGAGGATGTAACCCACGCGGGGAAAGTGAACGTGCACGGTGCCGGCGCGTTCGTCGGTGCGCCGCAAGGTGTAGTGCATGCGCGTGGCAGCGATCAACTCGCCCTCCGTGGGTTCGGGGCCGAAGCTCTCGGAGGTGATGCTGACCGGGGTGCCCAGCGCAAGGCCGTGCTCGTCCATGAACGGCGCTTTTTCGGCCATGGTCGGCGTGGAACGGGCGCAGAGTGCGATGGATTCGGCAGCGCTGAACTTTTCCATCGTGCCATGCCCGATGGCGGCCATGCGGTCCATCCAGGCCAGCACCGCGGGCGTCGCGTCCAGGATGCCGGCCATCGCGCTGGTCTGTGTGCGGGTGAACCACAGCGGGTGGTAGGCGGCAAAGTCGGCCACACTGGGCGCGGCACCGAGCAGGAAGGCCTGGCCTTCCAACATGTCGGACAGGCGCCGCAGGTAGCTGCGGTAGGCTGCCGCCGCATCGGGCGCGGGCAGGCGCGGCATGCCCACGCGCATCTTGGCCCGGTCGTCTCCAAACACCTTGGCCTTCAGCCCCCATTGCTCCACCGGGGCGTCCGGCGAGCCCCCGAACATCTGCGCCGCCCCTTTGGGGGAAAAGTTCCAGGCCATCGCGGCCCAGAACAGCTTCTCGTCGGCCCACTGCGCCACGATGCGTGCGAGGCCCTTCTGGTCTTTCGGATACAGCGTGGGCGTGGGCTGTCGGTGTTCCAGCACATCGCAGATCAGCGCGCTGTCGCAATAGATGTCGGCGCCAATCTGCAGGAACGGCGTCTTGCGGTAACCGCCGGTGAGCGCCACCACATCGGGCTTGGGCATGATCTGCGGAATGATCACCGACTTCCACGCGAGCTGTTTGTAGCCCAGGATCAGCCGAATCTTTTCGGAGAACGGCGACGAGGGGTAGTGATGCAGGATGAGATCGCTCATGGGCATTCTCCAGGCGTCAGTCAATCAGTTGACCTTGACCAGTTGCTTGCCGAAATTCTTGCCCTTGAGCAGGCCGATAAAGGCCTCGGGAGCCGATTCGATGCCCTGGGCGACGGACTCGCGCGGACGCAGCTTGCCGCTGCCCACCAGCATGCCCAGCTCGGCCAGCGCCTCAGGCCAGACCTCCATGTGCTCGCTGACGATGAAGCCTTCGATCTTCAGGCGGTTGACCAGGATCAGCGCCGGGTAGGTCAGCGGCAGAGGCGCGCCGTCGTAGCCCGCGATCATGCCGCACAGCGCGATGCGCCCGAATGCGTTCATGCGCGTCAGCACGGCGTCGAGCACCATGCCGCCGACGTTCTCGAAGTAGCCGTCGATGCCGGCCGGACAGGCGTCCTTGAGCGCCTTGCTCAGCGAGGCGGCATCGGCGTGGACCTTGTAGTCGATGCAGGCGTCGTAGCCGAGTTCGTCCACGGCATAGGTGCATTTGTCCGGCCCGCCCGCAATGCCGACCACGCGGCAGCCGCGCGCCTTGGCCAGCGCCGCGAACGCGCTGCCCACCGCGCCGGTGGCCGCGCTGATGACCACGGTGTCGCCCGCCTTGGGCGCGATGATCTTGACCAGGCCGTACCAGGCGGTGACGCCGGGCATGCCGACCGCGCCCAGGTAGTGGCTCAGCGGCACGTGGGTGGTGTCCACCTTGCGCAGCGCGCCGGGCTGGTCGGCGTTCACCACGCTGTACAACTGCCAGCCGCCGAAGCCGACCACCTGGTCACCCGGCTGGTAGCGGGGGTTCTTCGACTCGACCACCTCGCCCACGGTGCCACCCTGCATCACCTCGCCCAGCGGTTGCGGCTGGGCGTAGCTCTTGCCGGCGTTCATGCGCCCGCGCATGTAGGGGTCCAGGCTCAGGAAGTGGTGGCGCACCAGCACCTGGCCGTCCTGCAGCGCGGGGTGTCGGTGGTGACCAGCCGGAAATTGGCGGCGGTGGCCTCGCCTTCGGGGCGGTTGTCGAGCAGGATTTGTTTGTTCTGGGGCATGGAAATTCCTTGGTTGATACGTTTTTGATAGCTGATGATGACCATTCGACGCCGGGATCGTGCCGATTTGATCTCTATTTCCGGTTTTCAGTCGGTTGAAATCTGCGGGTGAACAATTCCGGCCTCGGTGGCCCTGTCGGGCGCGCGGTTCACGTACTTGAAGGTACCGGTGGCATGCGCGCAGGCCAGGCCGGCTTCGTCATAGATCGTGCCTTCGGTGAAGGCCATCGATTTCGTGCGGTGCATCAGCCGGCCTTTTGCCGTCAGCCGACCGCCGGGCGTGACCTTGGCCGGGGCGCATGAAACTGGTCTTCATCTCGATCGTGACCACGCCCATATCCTGGTTGACGCTGCGCGCGGCGGTGGCCATGACCACGTCCAGCAGGGTCATGCAGGCACCGCCGTGGGTCACGTCGAACGAGTTCATGTGCTCGGGTCTGGGCGCGTAGTGGATCTCGGAATGGCCGTCCGCGAACACCTCCAGCGTGAACCCGAGCAGGTTCACGAACGGGATATGGGCACCGAATTTGAAACTCATCCGCCGGTCACCACGCTCACGCCACCATCGACCGCGAGCCACTGGCCGGTGATGTGTTTGCCGGCATCGGACGCATACAGCAGCGTCAGGCCCTTGAGGTCTTCGTCGTCGCCCAGGCGGCGCAGCGGTGCGTGGGCGGCGAGCTTTTCCTCGCCCAGCGCCTTGAGCGTGCCGGCGGTCATCTTGCTCGGGAAGAAGCCGGGGCAGATGGCGTTGACGGTGATGTTGTAGCGACCCCATTCGGCGGCCAGCGCGCGGGTGAAGTTGATCACCGCACCCTTGGATGTGTTGTAGGCGATCGTCTGCATCTCGGGCGGGTTGCCGCCCAGGCCGGCAATGGAGGCGATGTTGATGATGCGGCCCGACTTGCGCGCGATCATGCTGTGCTTGGCGATGTGCTGGCTCAGGATGAAATAGCCGCGCACGTTGAGGTTCATGACCTTGTCCCAGGCCTCCACCGGATAGTCTTCGGCGGGCGCGCCCCAGGCGGCACCGGCGTTGTTGACCACGATGTCCAGCGGACCCATGCGCTCCAGGGTTTCACTCGCCAGGCGGCGAATGTCGGCCTCCACAGCGCAGTCGGCGGCGATCCAGCGGGCGTCGATGCCGGCGGCCTGCAGGTCGGCCACGGCCTCTTCCAGATCGGCGGCCTTGCGCGAACTGAGCATGATGCGCGCGCCTGCCTCGCCCAGCGCGTGCGCCATCTGCAGGCCCAGGCCGCGCGAGCCGCCGGTGACGAGGGCGGTCTTGCCCGTGAGATCGAACAGTTGCTGAACAGTGCGTGCGGTCATGGTGTCTCCGATGGGTAGGGTTCAGGGCAGGGAAAAAGGGCTCAGACCAGGTAGTCCATGCATTGGCGCTCGGCGCGCACCGCGGCAATGAACGGCTTGATCGCCACGTGCCGGGGGTGGTGCTGGTAGGCGTCCAGCGCCTCCTGGTCTTCGAATTCACTGTACAGCACGAGGTCGTAGGTGCATTCGAGTCCGGATTGTGCGATGGCGACCTCAAACCTCACTGTCCCCGGGGCGATATCGGCGCAGCCGTCGAGCATCACCTTGGCGCGGCGCAGGTTAGTCGCCTTGTCGGCGCCCTCCGCGTGCTCCTTGAACGTCCACATCACGATGTGCTTGAGCATCAGAAGGCCTCCTCGGGGCAGTCGGCGCAGGTCAGGTCACGCGACTCCACAACCTTGAGCCAGGCACCGATCTTGGGCAGTTCATAGTGGAAGAAGTAGCGGGCGGCCGCCAGGCGCCCCGTGTGCGCAGCCTCGCCCTGCCCCGCCGCCTTCGCGCGCGACGCCAGCGCCACGTCCAGCCAGATCCACGCCAGCACGGTATGGCCGAACGCCTGCAGGTAGGGCACCGCATTGGCCAGCGCGTCGGTCGGGTTGCCCGTGGCCCAGGCCGAGCGCGTGGCGGCACCCACATGGCGCAGCGCCTCCTTCACGGCGCTGGCGTGCGGCGCCAGCTCGGCGATCAGCCCGGCCTGCTCGATGGTGGCCTGCATGCGCGCGGCCAGCAGCTGCAGGCCACGGCCCTCCTCCATCAGCACCTTGCGCCCCAGCAGGTCCATGCCCTGGATGCCATGGGTGCCTTCGTGGATCATGTTCAGGCGGTTGTCGCGCCAGTACTGCTCGACCGGGAAGTCGCGCGTGTAGCCGTAGCCGCCATGGATCTGGATGGCCAGGCTGTTGGCCTCCAGGCACCATTCGCTGGGCCAGCTCTTGGCGATCGGCGTGAGCACCTCCAGCAGCAGCCGCGCGTCGTCCGCGGCCCCGGCATCACCGGTGTGCTGCTCGTCCACCAGGCGGGCGCAGTACAGCTCCAGCGCCAGCGCGCCCTCGCAATAGGCCTTCTGCGCCAGCAGCATGCGCTTGACGTCGGCGTGTTCGATGATGCGGATCTGCGGCTGCGCGGCATCCTTGCCGGCAGGCCCCATGGGCCGGCCCTGGGGCCGGTTCTTCGCGTAGTCCAGGCTGGCCTGGTAGCCGGCCATGCCGAGCATGGTGGCGGCCAGGCCGACGCCGATGCGGGCCTCGTTCATCATGTGGAACATGCAGCGCAAGCCCTTGCCGGGCTGGCCGACCAGGTAGCCCACGGCGCCCGCTTCGCCGCGCACGGGGTACTTGCCCTCGCCAAAGTTCAGCAGCGTGTTGGTGGTGCCGCGCCAGCCGCACTTGTGGTTCAGCCCGGCCAGCGCCACGTCGTTGCGCTCGCCGGTGAGCTGCGCCGTCGGTGTCGACCAGCTTCTTGGGCACGATGAACAGCGAAATGCCGCGCGTGCCCGGCACCAGCTTGCCGTCCGGGCCCGGAATCTTGGCCAGCACCAGGTGGATGATGTTTTCGGTCAGCTCGTGCTCGCCAGCGGAGATCCACATCTTGTTGCCCTTGAGGCGGTAGCGGGGCCCGAGCGGATCCGACGCGAAGCCCTCGCCATCCGGCACGGCGCGCGTGGCCACGTCGCTCAGGCTCGACCCGGCCTGGGGTTCGCTCAGGCACATGGTGCCGGAGAAGCGGCCGGAGAACTCGTTGAGCGCAAACACCTGCTTCTGCAGGTCGGTGCCGTGCACCATGAGCAGGTTGGCGTTGCCGGTGGTCAGCATGCCGGAGCCGATGCTGACCGAGGCCATGGCAAAGAAACTGTTGGCCGCGGCCTCCACGGTGTAGGGCAGCTGCATGCCGCCGATGTCGTAGTCCTGTGCGGCGCTCAACATGCCCGAGGCCGCGTAGGCCTTTTGCGCTTCATGAGTGGCCTGGGGCAGGATGACCTTCTCGCCGTCGAACTGCGGCTCCTGGGTGTCCACCAGCCGGTTGAACGGTGCGTACTTTTCGCGGGCGATGCGCTCGCAGGTGTCCAGCACGGCGTCGAAGGTCTCGCGGGAGTGGTCGGCAAAGCGGGGCCGATCGCCCAGCGAGTGCACCTGAATCCAGTCGTAGAGCAGAAAGTCCAGGGTGTTGCGCGCGTTCATGGGATGGGTCCGGTCAAAGGGGTGAAAGAACAAACGAATCGCGGGGCACGCCTTGCTGCCAGGGGCCTGGCACCGTGGCGGGACAGCGGGTGCCTTACCACGGCAGCGGCAGCGGTTTCCAGCCGCCGCCCAAGTAGCGTCGCAGCTTGCGCCGCCACTTGGGCAGCGCGTTGAACTCGCGTTTGGGCACGATGCGCAGGCTCGGGTCGATGTCGGCCCAGCCCTGCAGCAGGCGCTCGGTGCCAGCGCCCTGGTAGTGCTCGAAGAAGCGCGCCAGGTCGCCGCGGAATTCCTTGAAGGTGTGGTAGTGCAGCACCTCGGCATCACAGGTGCGCACGGACAGCTGGCGGTCCTGCAGGATCAGGGACAACGCCACCTGCTCGATGGTGTGGATCGGGCAGATCGGAAACAGCGTGTCGATCAGATCCACCGTGTCGGCGAGGATGTCGCGCTGGCTGGCGCGCAGGCCGATCACGCCCGAGTTCCACATCGCCGAATCGCCGGGCACCTGCTTCGCACGGCCCCGGATCATCAGCGCCTGCCGGCGGCAGGTGTCGTCCAGGCGCCGTTGCGACCGCGAATGCGTGCGGTTGCCATGGACCGTGCCTTCCTGCGCATGGAGCACGATGCTGCCCTGCTCCACCGCGTCGAGCCAGCCCTGCGGCGGGCGGGTGAACGCGGTGTCCGAGTCGACAAAGGCCCAGACGCGGTCACCGCCGGGGTCGAGCGTGTCGATGGCCCAGGCAAACGCGCAGGGCTTCATCCGGTGGATGTACCCCTGCGGCCCCTGCCAGTGGCGCCGCTGCTCGCTGGAATACACCAGGTACTGCAGCTGCGGGGGGTTGCCGATCAGGGCCTGCAGAGGGGCCGGGTCATCGGTCACGACCACGATCTCGATCGAGGCGGTGTCCGGATGCCGCCAGAGGGAGAGCAGCGAGTAAGCGGCCTCCTGGTAGTAGCTGGCGGCGCCGTGCACCAGATAGAGCAGGCGCCTTGCCGGCGATCGGTCCACGGCCCCGTCCACTAAAGACTGCCCGGCCTGTGGTGCGTCAGAGCACTTCGAAGATGCCGGCCGCGCCCATGCCGCCGCCAATGCACATGGTGACGCAGACGCGCTTGGCGCCGCGGCGCTTGCCTTCGATCAGCGCATGGCCGGTCAGCCGCTGCCCGCTGACGCCGTAGGGATGGCCCACCGCGATGGCGCCGCCATTGACGTTGAGGCGGTCGTTGTCGATGCCGAGCTTGTCGCGGCAATAGATCACCTGAACAGCGAAGGCCTCGTTGAGCTCCCAGAGGTCGATGTCATCCATGTTCAGGCCCAGGCGCGCGAGCACCTTGGGGATCGCAAAGACGGGACCGATGCCCATCTCATCCGGTTCGCAGCCGGCCACGGCAAAGCCCAGGAAACGGCCCAGCGGTTGCAGCCCTTTTCTGGAAGCCAGGGATTCGCTCATCAGCACGCACGCGCCGGCCCCGTCGGAGAACTGGCTGGCGTTGCCAGCGGACACCAGGCCGCCGGGCAGCGCAGAACGCAGACCGCTGATGCCTTCCTTCGTGGTGCCGGCACGGATGCCTTCGTCGTTCTCGATCGTGACCTGTTTGGTCATCAGGCCCATGACCTTGTCCGCCACGCCGGCCGTCACCGTGATCGGCGCGATCTCCGCCTTGAACAGGCCGGCCTCCAGCGCGGCGGTGGCCTTCTGCTGGCTGGCGGCGCCGTATTCGTCCATCGCGTCGCGGCCGATGTTGTAGCGCTTGGCCACGTTCTCGGCCGTCTGCAGCATGTTCCAGTAGATCTCGGGCTTGTTCTTGACCAGCCACGGATCGGCGAGCATGTGTTTGTTCATTTCCTGCTGCACGCAGGAGATGCTCTCTACGCCACCGGCCACGAAGACGTCGGCCTCGCCGGCAATGATGCGTTGCGCGGCAAGGGCGATGGTCTGCAGGCCCGACGAGCAGAAGCGGTTGACGGTCGTGCCCGACGTGGTCACAGGGCAGCCCGCACGCAGTGCGATCTGGCGTGCGATGTTGGCACCGGTCGCGCCCTCGGGTGAGGCGCAACCCATGATCACATCGTCGACCTCGCCGGCATCGATCCCGGCGCGGGCGATCGCGTGCTGCACGGCGTGGCCGCCCAGGGTGGCGCCATGGGTCATGTTGAAGGCGCCCTTCCAGCTCTTGGCCAGCGGCGTACGGGCGGTAGAAACAATAACTGCGGATGTCATGATGATTCCTTATTCGTGTGTGCTTGAACGTCCGGCGCGCCTCAATTGAAGGTCTTGCCTTCGGCGGCCAAACGGGCCAGCAAGGGTGCCGGCTGCCAGAACCTGGCGTCGTCCAGAGGGTTCTTCGCAAAGCGGTTCATGGCCTGGACCACGTTGAACAGGCCCACCTGGTCTGCATAGTTCATCGGCCCCCCACGGTGCGCAGGGAAGCCATAACCGAAGATGTAGACGATGTCGATGTCGCTGGCCTTGTTGGCAATGCCTTCTTCAAGGATGTGCGCGGCTTCATTGACCAGCGCAAACACCAGACGCTGCACGATCTCCTCGTCCGAGATCTTGCGTGGCGTGATACCCAGCGACTTGCGGTGGTCCTCGATCATCTTGACCACTTCGGCATTGGGAATGGCGTCACGCTTGCCCGCGACGTAGTCGTACCAGCCCGCGCCAGTCTTCTGCCCGAAGCGCCCTTTTCGCACAGCAGGTCGGCGGTCTTGCTGTACTTCATGTCGGCGCGTTCCGTGGCGCGGCGCTTGCGGATGGCCCAGCCGATGTCGTTGCCGGCCAGGTCGCCCATGCGGAACGGGCCCATGGCCATGCCGAATTTCTCCATGGCCTTGTCCACCTGCTCGGGCGTGCAGCCTTCGTCCAGCAGGAAGCCGCCCTGGCGGCCGTACTGCTCGATCATGCGGTTGCCGATGAAGCCGTCGCACACGCCAGAGACGACCGCTGTCTTCTTGATCTTCTTCGCGACGGCCATCACGGTGGCCATCACATCCTTGGCGTTCTTCTCGCCACGCACCACTTCCAGCAGTTTCATCACGTTGGCCGGGCTGAAGAAGTGCAGACCGACCACGTCCTGGGGTCGCTTCGTGAAGCTGGCGATATTGTTGACATCGAGCGTGGAGGTGTTGGACGCCAGAATGGCGCCGGGCTTCATGACACGGTCGAGCTCCTTGAACACCGCCTCCTTGACGGCGATGTCCTCGAACACGGCTTCGATCACCAGATCGGCGGCACCCAGGTCGTCATAGCTCAGCGTGGTGGACAACAGGGCCATGCGTTGGTCGTACTTGTCCTGCTTGAGCTTGCCCTTCTTGACCTGGGCTTCGTAGTTCTTGCGAATGGTGGCGATACCCCGGTCCAGCGCCTCCTGCTTCATCTCGAGCATCTTCACGGGGATGCCGGCATTCAGGAAGTTCATGGCGATGCCACCGCCCATGGTGCCCGCACCAATGACCGCCACCGCCGCAATCTCGCGTTTTGGCGTGTCTTCCGGCACATCGGGGATCTTGCTGGCTGCACGTTCGGCGGTGAACAGGTGGCGCAGCGAGCGGCATTCGGGCGTCCACATGAGGTTGATGAAGATCTCGCGTTCGAACGCCATGCCATCGGCAAACTTCTTGGTCGTGGCGGCCTCCACGGCATCGACGCACTTGGCCGGCGCCGGGAAATTCTTCGACATCCCTTTCACCATGTTGCGGGCGAACTGGAAATAGGCGTCGCCCAGCGGATGCTTGCAAGGCAGGTTGCGCACCTGCGGCAACGCGCTGCCATCCGCATGTTTCGCGGCCATCTCCTTGGCCAACGCAAGCGCTTCTGCCGGCAAGGCTTCAGCCGACGCGGCCATCTTGTCAAACAGTTTCTGCCCCGGCAACATGGCCAGCATTTCACTCTTGATGGGCTCGCCGCTGACGATCATGTTGAGCGCCGGTTCCACACCGAGCACGCGCGGCAGGCGCTGCGTCCCACCCGCGCCGGGGATCAGTCCGAGCTTGACTTCGGGCAGCGCCACGTTGCAGCCGGGCGCCGCAATGCGGTAGTGGCAGCCCAGGGCCAGTTCGAGTCCGCCGCCCATGCACACCGTGTGGATGGCGGCCACAACGGGCTTGCCGGAATTCTCCAGCGCCTCGATCACGCTCAGCAGGTTGGGCTCCTGGGTCGCCTTGGGGCTGCCGAACTCCCGGATGTCGGCGCCACCGGAGAAGGCCTTGCCGGCACCCGTGAGAACAATGGCTTTCACTGCGGCGTCCGCGTTGGCCTGGGCCAGCGCGTCGGTGATACCGATCCGCGTCGAGTACCCGAGGCCGTTGACCGGCGGGTTGTTGAGAGTGATCACCGCCACGTCGCCGTGGACTTTGTATTCAGCCGTCATGCTGGAGTTCCTCGTGAAAAGAGATGAAACGAAAAACGAACGATCGTTCTATTTTGAATTCTAGGGGCTTTTTGTTGCGGTGCACGAAGGCCTTGTCACGACCGGGACTGAGCCCGACGCGCCATCAGACCTCCAGCCACTCCTTGCGGGTGTAGGCGTCAGCACGCAGGCTCTCTGGCGTGCCTTCGAACACGATGCATCCATGGCCCATGACCAGCGCGCGGTCAGAAATGGCCATGGCGATGGTCAGCTTCTGCTCGATCAGCAACACCGAGATGCCACGCGCCTTGAGCTTTTGCAGGTACTCACCCACCAGTTCCACGATCTTCGGCGCCAGACCTTCGGTCGGCTCGTCGATGATGATCAGGTCCGGATCGCCCATCAGGGTGCGGCACAGCGTGAGCATCTGCTGCTCGCCACCCGACAACACGCCGGCCTCGGTGTGCTGGCGCTCCTTGAGCCGAGGAAACATGTCGTACATGTCATCGAACGACCAGCGGCTGCCTTTGCCGGAGCCCTTCTGGCCGAGCATCAGGTTCTGGTGCACCGTCAACGCGGGAAAGATATCCCGGCTCTCGGGCACATAGCCAAGGCCCATGTGGGCGATCTCGTAGGCTTTGCGGCCCAGGATCTCCTGGCCTTTCCAGACGACGCTGCCCTCGCACTGCACCAGGCCCATGATGGCCTTGGCCGCGGTTGAACGCCCCGATCCGTTGCGCCCGAGCAGAGCGACGATCTCGCCTGGCTCGACGCCGAAGCCCACACCATGCAACACATGGCTCTTGCCGTAGAAGGCATGCAGGTTGTTGATTTTCAACATGTCAGTGACCTCCCCCTGCCTGTGCATCCGCCACGGAAGATCCCAGGTACGCCTCCTGCACCTTGGCATTGGCGCGCACAGCGTCCGGCGTATCGAAGGCAATCACTTCGCCATAGACCACGACGGCGATCTTGTCGGCCAGACCGAAGACAACCCCCATATCGTGCTCCACGGTGAGAAGCGTCTTGCCGACAGTGACCTCCTTGATCAGCCCGATGAAGCGCGCGGTTTCACTGCGGCTCATCCCGGCCGTGGGCTCGTCGAGCAGGATGACCCCCGCGCCGCCCGCAATCGTGATGCCGATTTCCAAAGCCCTCTGTTCAGCGTAGGTCAGGTTCATGCCGAGCACATCGCGCTTTTTGTCGAGTTTGATCATCTCCATGAGTTGCTCGGCGCGCTCGTTGGCATCATCCAGGTCGGCCAGGAACTTCAGGAAGGTGTACTTGTAGCCCAGACTCCAGAGTACGCCGCAGCGCAGGTTCTCGAACACGCTGAGCTTGGGGAAGATGTTGGTGATCTGGAAGCTGCGTGAAAGGCCCAGCCGGTTGATCTCGTAGGGCTTCATGCCGTTGATCCGCTGGCCTCCGAGAAGCACATCGCCGCTGGTCGGTTCAAACCGGCCACTGATCAGATTGAACAACGTCGACTTGCCGGCGCCATTAGGCCCGATGATGGCCACACGCTCCCCGGCCGTCACCGCCAGGTTGGCCCCTCGAATGATCTCGGTCTTGCCGAAACTCTTGCGGAGGTCACGGAGTTCCAATGCATACGCGCTGCTCATCAGGCGGTCTCCCTGCGTTTGATTTCTTTCTCAATCTCGGTCTGAATCTCGCCCCACTGGAGCTTGAACTGCCGTCGGGTGACCTCGAACAGACCGAAGCCCGTCAACAGGACAAACAGCGAGCCAAACCAGCTGTTCAAACCGCGTGCATGCAGGGTCACACCAAGGAACCTGACCGCATCGCCCGACCCCGAATCCAGCTGCAGGTGATAGATCATCTCGATCATCGCGCCCGCACCCAGCAGCACGATCAGGAAAGTGACGCCGAGTGCCAGATAGCTCACCCACAGCGTGCGCAGCTTGCCAAAAGAGGCCACGCGCAGGTTCATCATGATCAGGCTGGCGATGCCCCCCGGCGCGTACATCACCATGAACATGAAGATCAGGCCCAGGTACAGCAACCAGGCCTTGGTGAACTCGGACAGCAGAACAAAGGCGATCACCATCAGGATGCCGCCCAGAATAGGCCCGAAGAAGAACGTGGCACCACCCAGGAAGGTGAACAGCAGGTAGGCCCCCGAGCGGGCTGCACCGACCACCTCGGCCGTGACGATCTCGAACAGCAGGCTGCCCAGCCCCCCAGCGATGCCGGCGAAGAATCCGGAAATGACGAAGGCGTGGTAGCGCACGCGCTGGGTGTTGTAGCCGACGAATTCCACGCGCTCGGGGTTGTCACGCACTGCATTGAGCATGCGCCCCAGCGGGGTGCGCGTGAAGGCATACATCGCTGCCACTGCCAGGAAGGTGTAGACCGCGATGAGGTAGTAGACCTGCAGGGGCGGACCGAAAGTGATGCCAAAAAACGGCTTGCCAATCACGCGGTTGCTGGATACGCCGCCTTCTCCGCCGAAGAACTCCGGAATCATGAGCGACATGGCGAACACCAGTTCGCCCAGCCCCAGTGTGATCATGGCAAAGGTGGTTCCCGACTTGCGCGTGGTCACCCATCCGAAGAGCACAGCGAAGCCAAGTCCGGCAATACCACCCACCAGCGGGATCAGGGACACCGGCAGCAGCAGGGACCCATTCGAGATGCTGTTCAGCGCATGGATCGCCACGAAGGAGCCCAGTCCGGTGTACACGGCATGTCCGAAGCTCAGCATGCCGCCCTGGCCCAGCAGCATGTTGTAGGACAGGCAGGCAATGATGGCGATGCCCATCTGCGTGAGCATGGTCATCGACAGGCTGCTGGTGAACAGCAGCGGCATCACGGCGAGAATCAGAGCAAACAGGCTCCAGACAATCCAGCGCCCAAGGTTCAGCGGTTTGAATTCGTAATACTTGGTCATCGATCAGCCCTCCCGGGTGCCCAGGAGGCCCTTGGGCCGGAAAATCAGGATCAGTACCAGGAACAGGTACGGAAGGATGGGAGCCACCTGCGAAATGGTCAGCTTCACCAGGGTGTTGCCCTGGGCGCCCGGACTGAGCTGCACCCCCATCTGGGCCGCCAGCGAGCCAACCGAGTAGTCGAAGGCGACCGCGAAGGTCTGGATCACGCCGATCAGCACCGACGCAAGAAAAGCCCCCGACAACGATCCCATGCCACCCACGACCACCACCACGAAAATGACCGATCCGACCGTCGCCGCCATGCTGGGCTCGGTCAGGAAGGTGCTGCCACCGATCACACCGGCCAGCCCGGCCAGCGCAGCTCCCGCGCCGAACACCATCATGAACACGGCCGGCACGTTATGACCCAGGGACTCCACCGCCTCGGGATGGGTCAGTGCCGCCTGGATGACCAGACCGATGCGGGTGCGTGTGAGCAGCAGCCACACCGACACCAGCATGACCAGCGCCACCAGCATCATGAAGCCGCGGGTGGCCGGGAACGGCGAACAGACCAGGCGCACCGCCGCATCGGCGGCGCTGCACATCTCTGCAGGCGCAGCGCCCCAGACCATGCTGAGACCTTTGGCCGAATGGTTGATCAGCGTGAAGACCGGGCCCTGCAGCAGCTCGGGCGGCCGAAACTCGACGGCGATGCGGCCCCAGATGAGCTGCACCAGTTCCAGAATGACATAGGAAAGACCGAAGGTGATCAGCAGCTCCGGCACATGGCCGAACTTGTGCACCCGGCGAAGACACAGGCGCTCGAACACGGCGCCCAGGGCGCCGACCACCAGCGGCGCGATCACCAGCGCAGGCCAGAAGCCGACCAGACGCGACACGGTATAGCCGACGTAGGCGCCCACCATGTAGAAGCTGGCGTGCGCAAAGTTCAGGACGCCCATCATGCTGAAGATGAGCGTGAGCCCGGAACTCAGCATGAACAGCAACAGGCCATAGCTCAGCCCGTTGAGCATCGAGATGATGAAAAACTCCATTCGAAAAGTCCTTCCTGAGCGGCAAAAAAAGAAAGCGCCCGATACGGTGCACCCGCTCGGGCTCCAGCGTCAACCCGCCTGGATCAGGAGGGGCGCTTCATCTGGCAGCTGGTTGGCGTGCTCGACACGTAGTTCGGGTACTCCTTGAGCGGCACCAGGGTCATGCCGGTGTTCTCGGGGCTGTAGGGGTACTTCGCGCTGGCTTTGTCCCAGACCGTCATGTACAGCGGCTGCTGCAACTGGTGGTCGGTCTTGCGCATCTCGACTTCGCCGTTGATGCTCTGGACACGGATGCCCTCCAGCGCAGCCGCGACCTTGACCGGATCGGTGGACTTCGCCTTGGCCATCGCCGCACCCAGGGTCTCGAAAATCCGGATCGTGGAGCCCGTGTAGAAGTCGTCGTTGTATTTCTTCTTGAACTCGTCCTGCCACTTCTGCATCTGCCCACCCATGTTGTAGTGGTTGTAGGCAATCTGGTAGACCCGGCCCGCGCCATTGGTCCCCAGCGCGGTCGGCGTGCCCGTGACGCCGGCGTAGTAGGTGAAGAACTTGCCGTTGTAGCCGCCTTCGTTGGCCGCCTTGATCAGCAACGAAAGGTCGGAACCCCAGTTGCCGGTGATCACGGTGTCGGCACCGGAAGCCTTGATCTTGGCGATGTAGGGCGCGAAGTCGCGGGTCTGTGCCAGCGGATGCAGGTCTTCACCGACGATCTGGATGTCCGGCCGCTTGCGCGCCAGGGTTTCCTTCGCGTACTTGGCCACCTGCACGCCATGCGAGTAGTTCTGGTTCAGCAGATAGACCTTCTTGACGTCCTTCTGCTCCGAGATGAAGCTGGACATGGCCTCCACCTTCATGGTCGTATCCGCGTCGAAACGGAAGTGCCAGTAGTTGCACTTGCTGTTGGTCAGATCGGGATCAACTGCGGAATCGTTGAGATACAGCACTTCCTTGCCGGGATTGCGCTCGTTGTGCTTGGCCACCGCATCCGACAGCGCCAGTGCCACCGACGAACCGTTGCCCTGGATGATGTACCGCGCGCCGCCGTCAATGGCCGCCTTCAACGCATTCAGGCTCTCCGCCGGACTGAGCTTGTTGTCAATGGGGGTCACTTCGAACTTCACGCCCGCCGGGTTGCCGGCGCCGCTGAACTTCTCGGCGAAGAACTGGTAACCCTTGGCCTGGCTCACGCCAACCGGGCCGAGCAGACCCGTCAGCGGGTCAATGCGAACCATCTTCACGACCTCGCCCTTCTGGGCGAACGCCACAGACACGCCTGCCAGCATGACGCCAACGGCCACAGCCTTCATCGCAAATTTCATCGAGTATCTCCTTGGTTTTGGACAACAGATTGAGGGTACAAGCTTTGCGGCGGCGCCCCGTCAGGGAATGCCCGTAGGAACTATCACCCTCGCGACTGCGCGGCCACGCCGAGCCGCTGAGTCACAGGCCCGGCAGCTTGTAGTCCTTCAGCATCTCGCGCAGCTTGGCTTTCATCATCTTGCCGGTGCCCCCCAGCGGAATCGCATCGACGAACACCACGTCGTCGGGGATCTGCCACTTGGCCGTCTTGCCTTCATAGAAGGCCAGAAGCTCCTCCCGGGTCAGCTCGGTGCCCGGCTTGCGGACAACGGCAACAATGGGACGCTCGTCCCACTTCGGATGCTTCATGCCGATGCAGGCCGCCATGGCCACGGCTGGATGCGCCATGGCCACGTTCTCCACGTCGATGGAACTGATCCACTCGCCGCCGGACTTGATCACGTCCTTGCTGCGGTCGGTGATCTGCATGTAACCATCGGCGTCGATGGTGGCCACGTCGCCCGTGGGAAACCAGCCGTCCACCAAGGGCGAGCCGCCTTCGCCTTTGAAATACGCCTTGATGATCCAGGGTCCCTTGACCAGCAGGTCGCCATAGGCCTTGCCATCCCAGGGAAGATCGTGGCCCTCGGCATCGACGATCTTCATGTCGACGCCGAAGATGCCGCGGCCCTGCTTGAGGCGCACCTTCATCTTGTCCTCGACGGACATCGGCAAGTGCTTGTTCTTGAGCGTGCAGACCGTGCCCAGCGGCGACATTTCGGTCATGCCCCAGGCGTGCAGCACCTCCACTCCGTATTCATCGTTGAACGCCGTGATCATCGCGGGCGGGCAAGCGGAACCGCCGATCACGGTGCGCTTGAGCGTGGAGAAACGCAGCTTGCCGGCCGACATGTGGCCCAGCATCATCTGCCAGACCGTGGGCACGCCCGCCGCGAAGCTGACCTTCTCGCCTTCGATCAACTCGTAGATCGACTTTCCGTCCATCGCAGGGCCGGGAACACCAGCTTGGCACCCGTCATGGCGGCGGAATACGGCAGACCCCAGGCGTTGACGTGGAACATGGGCACCACGGGCAACACGCTGTCGCGCGCGCTCATGCTCAGCGCATCCGGCAAGGCGCCTGCCAGCGCATGCAGCAGGGTCGAACGGTGGCTGTACAGGGCCGCCTTCGGGTTGCCGGTGGTACCGCTGGTGTAGCACATGCTGGAGGCCGAGTTCTCGTCGAACACCGGCCATTGGTACTCGCTGGACTGGGCGGCGATCCAGGATTCGTAGCTTTGCAGGCCGGGAATACCCGAATCGGCCGGCAGTTTGTCGGCGTCGCACAGTGCCACGAAATGCTTCACCGTCGGACAATGGGCGTGGATGGCCTTGATGATGGGCAGAAAGCTCATGTCAAAGCACAGCACCGAATCTTCGGCGTGATTGACGATCCAGGCGATCTGCTCCGGATGCAGGCGAGGATTGAGCGTGTGCAGAACCCGGCCCGAACCGCTGACGCCGAAATACAGCTCAAGGTGGCGGTAGCCATTCCAGGCCAAGGTGGCCACGCGGTCGCTGAAGCCCAGCTTCAGCGCATCCAGCGCGTTGGCGACCTGGCGCGCGCGACGAGCAACGTCCTTGTAGGTGTAGCGGTGCAGATCGCCTTCGACGCGGCGGGAAACCACCTCGCCCTCGCCGTGGTGGCGTTCGGCAAACTCGATGAGCGACGAAATGAGCAACGGATGGTCTTGCATCAAACCCAGCATGGCAACAACTCCTTGAATGAATGTCTGTAATCGGTACAGCGAGGGCAATAGCCGCGGCAGCAGGCGCGGTGTGCGGCCAAACCCGGCCAACCGATAACTGTGACCCATCCTGCCATCGTCCGCAACACCTGTCTTTGAAAGGACAATTGATTCGGGTAAACCCCAGCCACGCGATGCCGCCTCGCGCCCGTGGCGCACAATTCCCTTGCCACTGCCCATTCCTGCACGCCGTCCTTGCCTCATGCTGACCCCCGCCGCAACTGTCGCGCAGACGTTCATCAGCAACCAACCCTGGCACGCTTCGTTGACGCCTGGGCAGCAAGCTCGGCTGATGGAGCAATTGACCTTCGTCAAAGGGGAAAAGGGCGACTGCCTGCTGCCCGCCGGTGCAACCGTCAAAGGGTGGTACGCGGTGCTCGACGGCCTGGTCAAGCTGCAGAGCACCTCAGCCGAGGGCCGCGTGTCGGCATTTCTCGGCGTTCCGGCCGGCGAGTGGTTCGGAGAAGGTTCGGCGCTGAAGGTCGAGCCCCGCCGGTATGACGTGGTGGCTCTGCGAGACACCACTCTGCTGTGTTTGCCCCGGGCCGATTTCCAGGCCCTCCAGGAACAGAACCTGCCCTTCAACCGCTACCTCGTGGCGCACCTCAACCGGCGCCTCGGCCAGGCCATGGCATTGATCGAGGCCGGGCGCCTGCGCTCTCCCGAGGAGCGCGTCGCGCTGTACCTGAGCCGGGTTTTCTGGCCGGGCGTGCGCAAACTCAGCCTCTCGCAGGAGGAACTGGGGCATCTGGTCGGCCTGTCCCGCCAGACCGTGAATCGCGTCTTGCGCCAGATGGAGCGCCTGGGCCTGGTGTCGCTGGCGTTCGGCCGGGTGGACATCCTGAACGAGCCCGCCCTCTTGAACTACCCTGCCCGTGCCTGAGCACAGGCGGTACAAAGTCCCCAGCGACCTCAAGCCTGCTCGGGTGTCGCGACAATGCAGACATGAACACCTTGGTGGACGGCTCGATGGCCGTGGATGCAGGTCTGCGCTGGAACAACCGGTTCGCAGCGCTCGGACCCTCGTTCCATACGCGCCTGGCGCCGCACCCTTTGCCCGATCCGTACTGGGTTGGGAAGAGTCGTGCGGTCGCCGGGCAACTTGGCCTTTCCGACGCATGGATGGACTCGCCCGTCGCCCTGGAGGTATTTGCCGGCAACCTGCCCCTGTCGGGTAGCGCGCCACTGGCCAGCGTTTACAGCGGCCACCAGTTCGGGCAGTGGGCAGGGCAACTGGGCGACGGCCGTGCCATCCTGCTTGGCGAAGTCGCCACCGGCGACGGCGCAGGACTCGAAGTGCAGCTCAAGGGCAGCGGGCTGACCCCCTACTCTCGCATGGGTGACGGGCGTGCCGTGCTGCGATCCAGCATTCGCGAGTTTCTTTGCAGCGAAGCCATGCACGCGCTGGGCATCCCCACCAGCAGGGCCCTGTGCGTCGTCGGCTCCGACGCGCCGGTGTACCGCGAAGAAATCGAGACCGCAGCCGTGGTCACCCGTGTGGCACCGAGTTTCATCCGCTTCGGCCACTTCGAGCATTTTTCAGCGCGCGGGCAACTCGGCGAGCTCAAGACCCTGGCTGATTTCGTGATCGACCGGTTCTATCCGGGGTGCCGCGAAACGGCCGCCTTCGACGGCAACCCCTACGCCGCCCTGCTGGAAGCGGTCAGCGGGCGCACCGCCGCCATGGTGGCGCAGTGGCAGGCCGTCGGCTTCTGCCACGGGGTGATGAACACCGACAACATGAGCATCCTGGGCCTGACCCTGGACTATGGTCCGTTCCAGTTCCTGGATGCATTCGACCCCGGGCACATCTGCAACCACTCCGACAGCCAGGGGCGGTATGCCTACAACCGCCAGCCCAACATCGCCTACTGGAACCTGTTCTGCCTGGGCCAGGCGCTGCTGCCGCTGATCGGCGAACCCGACCAGGCCATGGCTGCGCTGGAACCCTTCAAGACCGTCTTCCCCCGGGAACTGGATGCGCGCATGCGGGCCAAGCTGGGGCTGACGGACGCCCCGCGGGAGCCGGACCGCGATCTGATCGACGCATTGTTGATGCTGATGGCACAGGATCGGGTGGACTACAGCATCTTCTGGCGCCGCCTGAGCCGCTGGATGGCCGGTGAAGGCGGTGAACCCGTGCAAGACCTGTTCATTGACCGTGGGGGTCTCGACGCCTGGATGCTACGGTATCAGGAGCGTATAAAGACCATTCCACGCTGGGATGGCGCCCATCAGATGCTGAAAACAAATCCCAGGTACATCTTGCGCAACCATTTGGGCGAAGAAGCCATCCGCGCGGCCAAAGTGCGTGACTATTCTTGGGTCGAACGTCTGCTGACGCTGCTGGAGCGCCCGTTCGAAGAACACCCCGGCAACGAAGCGCTGGCCGGATTTCCGCCCGACTGGGCATCCACCCTCTCCATCAGCTGTTCATCATGACCAAGCAGACGACCCGGACCGACGCCGAATGGAAAGCCTTGCTGGCGGAAAAAGGCGCCGAGCCACTGGCCTTCGAAGTGACCCGCCACGCCGCCACCGAGCGCCCCTTCACCGGCAAATACGAGGACCACTGGACCCCCGGGCAATACGCCTGCATCTGCTGCGGCGCCAAGCTGTTCGAGTCGGACACCAAGTTTGACGCCGGCTGCGGGTGGCCCAGCTTCTGGCAGGCGGCCATTCCCGGCGCGATCGAGGAACGGGTGGACCGCAGCCACGGCTGGGTGCGCACCGAAACCTTGTGCGCGCAGTGCGGTGCCCACCTCGGCCATGTGTTCGAAGACGGCCCGGCGCCCACCGGCCTGCGCTACTGCATGAATTCGGCCTCGTTAGACTTCAAGCCTGAGTGACCGGCCGACTTCATGAAAATCCTGCTTGATTTCTTCCCCATCCTGCTGTTCTTCGGTGCCTACAAGTTCTATGGCATCTACGTGGGCACAGCCGTGCTGATGGCCGCCACGGTGGTGCAGATGGCAACGATCTACGCGATCGACCGCAAGCTTCAAACCATGCACAAGGTGACCCTGGCCTTGGTGCTGGTGTTCGGTGCCCTCACCCTGACCTTGCAGGACGACCGTTTCATCAAGTGGAAGCCCACCGTCCTGTACGCGGCGATGGGGCTGGCGCTGGCCTTTGCCTTGTGGGTGCTGCGCAAGAATTACCTGAAGGCCCTGCTGGGCAGCCAACTCTCGCTGCCCTCGACGGTCTGGCATCGCCTGAACGTCGCGTGGGTCTGGTACTGCGCGTTCATGGCGGCCATCAACGGCTACGTGGCGGCCTACTACAGCACCGAGGACTGGGTCAACTTCAAGCTCTGGGGCTATGCGTTTCCGCTCGCCTTCATCCTGGCGCAGGGCTTCTATATCTCGCGCCATCTCAAGCCTGACGATCAGCCCGGCACACCGGGGAACTGACGGCGACCACGAGGACCACCGACATGACGAGCCCCCTGGCCCGACAGATGGCACAGCGCCTGGAGGAAATCCTGCAGCCCGTCCAGCTTGAAGTGATTGACGAAAGCGGGCAGCACGCCGGCCATGCGGGGGCCAATGGCACCGGCTTTGGCACCCATTTCCGGGTGCGGATCGCATCGCCCTTGTTTGCGGGGCAAAGCCGCGTGGCGCGCCATCGCCTTGTGTATGATGCGCTGCAAGATTTCATAGACCAGGGTGTCCATGCCCTGGCCATTGAAGTTCTTTGAAGCGGCTCCGGGGCGCTATTTTTACAATAGCTGTCCGCGACCTGCCGACGCAGACTTACCAGGAAATTTTCCATGAAAAAGCAACTTCTGACCGCCACCCTGGCGGCTGCCCTGCTGGGTGCCATGGCTCCCGCATTTGCCCAGAATCTGGCCATCGTCAACGGCAAGCCCATTCCCAAATCCCGCGTCGACGCACTGGCCCAGCAAATGGCCCGCGCGGGTCGCCCGGTTCCGCCTGAGCAGCAGAACCAGCTGAAGGACGAGGTCGTTGCCCGTGAAATCTTCATGCAGGAAGCCCGCAAGCGCGGCCTGGACACCACCGAGGACTACAAGAACCAGCTCGAACTGGCCCGTCAGTCCATCCTGATCCGGGAGCTGTTCACCGACTTCCAGAAGAAAAACCCGGTGAGCGACGCCGAAGCCAAGGCCGAGTACGACAAATTCGTCGCGGCCAACGGCGGCAAGGAATACCGCGCACGCCACATCCTGGTCGAGAACGAAGACGAGGCCAAGGCCATCATCATCAGCCTGAAGAAGGGCGGCAAGTTCGATGAGATCGCCAAGAAATCGTCCAAGGATCCGGGCTCGGGCGCCAATGGTGGCGATCTCGACTGGGCCAGTGCCGGCAGCTACGTGCCCGAGTTCTCGGCCGCCATGGTCAAGCTCGAAAAAGGGCAACTGACCGAGGTGCCGGTCAAGACCCAGTTCGGTTGGCATGTGATCCGCCTGGACGACATGCGCGAGGCCAAGCTGCCCCCGTTCGAACAGGTCAAGCCACAGATCGCCCAGCAAATCCAGCAACAGAAGCTGGCCCAGTTCCAGGACGAACTGCGCGCCAAGGCCAAGGTCGAGTAACCGCCACTGCGCCGGGCAACAGCAACGCGGCTTCGGCCGCGTTTTTTCTGGTTTCGGCCGGTACTGCGCCTGAGGTCAGGCCCCGTGCGCCGTGTCGAGTTCCATGTAGGCCACCGCCCGCCCGTAGGTGGCCAGCGCGGCCTGGCGCGGCGCCGCAAGGGCCGCCATCCGGAATCCGTAGCGTTCCCAGTACGGCACCGAATCCTGGACCGCCACCAGGGCCGCCCGGGCCAGTCCCAGCACGGCCATGCGGGCGCGAAATGCCTCCACCAGCGCCCGCCCCGTTCCCCCTTGGCGCGCGATCGGCGCCACGGAGAGGTCATGCAGATACAGGCAGTCGGGTTCGCTGGGCAGCTCGCAGGTCCGGGCATCCAGCGCCGGTGGCTGCCCGGCTGTCCACGGCAGCGCGAACAGGTAGCCGACCACCTCGCCATCGCGCGTGGCGACCAGGCAGGTGGAAGGCGACGCGACGCGCTTGGCGTCCAGCGACGCCTGCGACTCCGGCACCAGCTCGGTGTAGCAAGCAGCCTGAATGGCCATCACGGCCGGCAGATCGGCGGTGGTCATGCTGCGGATGTCGAGCCTCGACGTTGGTGGGGCTTTCATGGTTTGGGACGATTCCATCGGTTCGATTCACTGCGGACCCGGCTCAGGGGCGGTGCGCAGGTGCCAGTATCGCCGAGCCCCATCGCCCCGCCACCGGCGCGTGAAAGGCCCTGGCGGGATAATCCGCCCATGTCTCTCCTGCCTCACCAGCTTGAACTGCTGGCCCCCGCGCGCGACGCCGAGATCGGCATCGAAGCCATCCAACACGGTGCCGACGCCGTCTACATCGGCGGGCCGTCCTTCGGCGCCCGCACCAGCGCCGACAACCGCGTGCAAGACATCGCCCGGCTGGTCAAACACGCGCACCGGTTCCAGAGCCGCATCTTTGTCACGCTGAACACCATCCTGCGCGACGACGAGCTGGAGCCCGCGCGCAAGCTGGCCTGGCAACTCTATGACGCCGGTGTGGACGCGCTCATCATCCAGGACATGGGCCTGCTGGAAATCGACCTGCCGCCGATCCAGCTGCATGCCAGCACCCAGACCGACATTCGCACCCCGGAAAAAGCCCGTTTCCTGCAGGACGTGGGTCTGAACCAGATCGTGCTGGCGCGCGAACTGACCCTGGAGCAGATCGCCGCCATCCGCGCGGCCACCGACCCGGCACGCTGCACGCTGGAGTTCTTCATCCACGGCGCGCTGTGCGTGGCCTACAGCGGCCAGTGTTACATCAGCCAGGCGCACACCGGGCGCAGCGCCAACCGCGGCGACTGCTCGCAGGCCTGCCGCCTGCCCTACCAGGTGACCGACGCCCAGGGCCGCTTCGTCGCCCACGACAAACATGTGCTGTCGATGAAGGACAACAACCAGAGCGCCAACCTGCGTGCCCTGATCGATGCCGGCGCACGCAGCTTCAAGATTGAGGGCCGCTACAAGGACATGGGCTATGTGAAGAACATCACCGCCCACTACCGAACGCTGTTCGACGCCATCCTGGACGAGCGCCCCGAACTGGCGCGCGGCTCTTCGGGCCGCTGCGCCTTCGGCTTCACGCCCGACCCGGACCAGAACTTCAACCGTGAGTTCACCGACTACTTCGTCAACGGCCGCCAGATGGACATCGGCGCCTTCGATTCGCCCAAAAACCCGGGCCGCGCCATCGGCTGGGTCACGAAGACAGGGCCCAACTGGTTCGAGTTCGAGGCCGACGATCTGGCCCTCGTGCTGCACAACGGCGACGGCCTGTGTTATCACGACCTGCAGAAGGAACTGGTGGGCGTGCAGATCAACCGCGCCGAGCCCGCCGGCGCACCGGGCCACTGGCGCGCCTTCCCAAAGGATCCGATGGCCGGCTTCAAGGACCTTCGCAAGGGCACCCGCATCAACCGCAACCGCGACATGGACTGGGTGCGGGGCCTGGAAAAGAAATCCGCCGAGCGGCGCATCGGCGCCTGGCTGCGCCTGACCGAGACCGATGACGGCCTGGCACTGGCCCTCACCGACGAAGACGGTCATGAAGGCCTGGCCTCGCTCGCCCTGCCCTATCAGGCGGCAAAGGTCCCCGAACAGGCGCTGGACAAGCTGCGCGACCAGCTTTCGCGCCTGGGGGACACGATCTTCGAACCGATCGATGTGGCGGTGAACCTGGAGCGTCCCTGGTTTGTGCCCGCCTCGATCCTCAACGCACTGCGCCGCGACGCCGTCGCCGCGCTGGAAGCCGCCCGCGCTGCAGCCTGGCAACGACTGCCCCGCGCCACACCGGTCGAACCACCCGCCACCTACCCGGAAGACACCCTCACGTACCTGGCCAACGTGTTCAACCACAAGGCGCGCGACTTCTATGCAAAGCATGGCGTCAAGCTGATTGCTGCCGCCTACGAGGCGCATGAGGAGGATGGCGAGGTCAGCCTCATGATCACCAAGCACTGCGTGCGCTGGTCGATGAGCCTGTGCCCCAAGCAGGCCAAGGGCGTGACCGGGGTTCAAGGCACGATCCGCGCTGAACCCTTGACCCTGATCAACGGCAACGAGAAGCTGGGCTTGCGCTTTGACTGCAAGCCCTGTGAAATGCATGTGGTGGGCAGGATGCGGCGCCATGTGCTGGACCAGGCCCGTGCCGCCCCGTTGACTTTCTACCGGACCCGCCCGGCCCGGTAAGTCTCGAAGCCCCCTGACCCAGGAGTCCCCATGAAAATCCTTCTGCCGATTGACGGCACCGAACTCGCCCTGCACGAGGTCCGGTTTGCCCTTCGCCTGGCCACGGAAGGGTTGAAAGCCAGCTTTCTGCTGGCCAATGTCCAGGAACCGGCCAGCTTCTACGAAATCGTCACCGCGCACGACGCCGCAGTGCTGGAGACCATCAGCCACAGCGCAGGCCAACATGCCCTGCAACCGGCGCTCGACCTGCTGCACCAGGCGGGGATGGAGGCGGA
The DNA here is from genome assembly GCA_016721925.1 of Candidatus Skiveiella danica. Lineage (GTDB taxonomy): Bacteria > Pseudomonadota > Gammaproteobacteria > Burkholderiales > Burkholderiaceae_C > Skiveiella > Skiveiella danica. The sequence continues at coordinate 333,446 of JADKHE010000001.1, read as the reverse complement.
AACCGTGGTCGTGACCGGCGATGCGGCCCATGCGGTGGTGGACCTCATCGAGGAACACGGCTGTGACCTCGTCATCATCGGCACCCGCGCGATGGGCCTGCTTCGAAAGGCCCTGTCGGGCTCCGTTGCGCAAGACCTGGTCAATGCCTCGCCGGTACCGGTGCTGCTGGTCAAGCCACCCGCCGAGCCGGAGCCCACGCTCGACGACGCTGAATGACGGGATCGCCTGGCTGGCACCACCGCGACGCCGTCGAGCTCGCGGGCGAACACGGGGTCGACCCGACACGGGGGCTGGATGCGTCTGACGTCGCGCATCGGATCGCGCGACATGGGGCCAACGAACTGACCGGCAAGGAGGCCAGCAGCTGGCTGGCCCTGCTGGCGGACCAGTTCAAGGACTTCATGGTGCTGGTGCTCATCGCTGCCGCAGTGGTCTCCGGCGTGATCGGCGAACCGGTCGACACTCTGGCGATTGTGGTGATCGTGGTTCTCAATGCGGTCATCGGCTTTGTTCAGGCCTGGCGCGCAGACAAGGCGATGGCCGCGCTGCAGCAACTCGCGGCCGCGCACGCCACGGTGCTGCGTGACGGCGAGGTGAGGCAGATCCCGGCGGCCGGCCTGGTACCCGGCGACATCGTGTTGCTCGAAGCCGGCAACCAGGTGCCAGCGGACCTGCGGCTGATCGACCTGGCCCAGTTCCGCGTGGACGAGTCCGCACTGACTGGCGAATCCGTCACGGTCGAGAAGCACACCGCGCCAATGACCGGCGTCGTTCACGCGCTGGGCGACAGGCTCAACATGGCCTTCAAGGGGACCACCGCCACGCACGGGCGGGCGCGCGGCCTGGTCGTGGCCATCGGCATGAGCACCGAACTGGGCAAGGTGGCGCGCCTGCTGGACCGCGACACTGACCGCAGCACGCCGCTGCAACGTCGGCTGGCGGCTTTCGGCAAGCGCCTCTCGCTGGTCGTGATCGCCATCTGTGTCGTGATCTTCACCGTGGGGGTTCTGCGCGGCGAGTCCCCATTGCTGATGGCCTTGACCGCCATCAGTCTGGCCGTGGCGGCCATTCCCGAGGCACTTCCGGCGGTGGTCACCGTCTTGCTGGCACTGGGTGCGCGCAAGATGGTGTCGTTCAATGCACTGATCCGGCGTCTGCCCTCCGTGGAGACCCTGGGTTCGGTCAGCTTCATCTGCTCCGACAAAACCGGCACGCTGACGCAAAACCGGATGCACGCCGAGGTGTTGCTTGCTGATGGAGAAAGCTGGCAGCCGGGTGAGCCATCGCCCAAGCCAGTGCACCAGGAACTGCTGCGCGCGGCGGCGCTGTGCAATGACGCGACTCACACGCTCAAGGGCGGCTGGGCGGGCGACCCGACGGAAACCGCACTGACGCAGGTCGCGGGCGATGCCGGCCTGCACAAGCCCACACTCGAGCAGGACGCGCAACGTATTCTGGAGTTCCCGTTTGATGCCGAACGCAAGCGCATGACCACCTTTCACCGCACGCCGGATGGCCTGGTCGCCTACACAAAAGGCGCGCCCGAGGCGGTGCTGGCGCAGTGCACGTCGCAATGGCAGCCGGGCGGAGAAAGCCGACTGCGGCGCGCTGAGGTGTTGGGTGCCGCTGAAAAGCTGGCAACCCAGGGACTGCGGGTGCTCGCACTGGCCCGGCGCAGTTACGAGCAGTTGCCCGGCACCGGCGAACTCGAAGCGGTGGAAAGCGGTCTGTGCCTGATCGGCCTGATTGGCCTGATCGACCCCCCCCGGCCCGAGGCGGCTGCGGCGGTGCGCGACTGCATCAGCGCAGGCATCACGCCGGTCATGATCACCGGGGATCACCCAGCCACGGCACGCGCCATCGCGCAGCGCCTGGGTATCCTGAGCGGCGCCGAAAGCGACGTGCTCACCGGGGTCGACCTGGCCGCCTTGAACGACGCCGCCCTGCGCGAACGGGTCCGGACGGTTCGCGTCTATGCGCGCGTCGATCCACTGCAGAAGATCCGCATCGTCGAAGCCCTGCAGGCGCAGGGTGAATTCGTCGCCATGACCGGCGATGGGGTCAACGACGCACCGGCACTCAAACAGGCCGACATCGGCGTGGCCATGGGTCGGGGCGGCACCGACGTGGCGCGTGAGGCCTCCAGCCTGGTGCTGCTGGACGATAACTTCGCGACCATCGTAGCGGCCGTGCGCGAAGGCCGGCGCATCTACGACAACATCCGCAAATTCGTGCGGTACGCCATGACGGGCAACTCGGGCGAGATCTGGACCATCTTCCTCGCACCGCTCATGGGCCTGCCCATCCCCTTGCTGCCGATCCACATCCTGTGGATCAATCTGGTCACCGACGGCCTGCCCGGCCTGGCCTTGGCGGCCGAGCCGGCGGAGCGCGGTGTCATGCAAAGGCCCCCTCGTCCGCCCAGCGAGAGCCTGTTTTCGCATGGCATGTGGCAGCACATCCTGGCCATCGGCCTGTTGCTCGGTGGACTGTGTCTGGCGGTACAGGCCTGGGCTCTTTCCACCGGCCACTCGCACGGGCAGACCATGGTCTTTACCGTGCTCACGCTGGGGCAGATGGCCCACGTCATGGCCATCCGCTCGGAGTTCGACTCCCTCTGGCGCCAGGGCTTGCTTTCAAACAAGCCGCTGCTCGGCGCTGTGCTGGCGACGTTCGCACTCCAGATGGCCGTGATCTATGTTCCGGTGTTCAACACAGTCTTCAAGACCGCACCCTTGAGCGCCATGGAACTCGGCATCTGCCTGGCGGCTGCGATGGTGGTTTTCATTGCCGTGGAAGCTGAAAAAACCTGGCGACGTTCCAGAGCGTCCACTCTAAATCAGGTCGCGAGTTAAGTTGTCTTCTCTAGACACTCCGCGAGACACTTCATCCTGCACAGCGGCCATGCATTGATCCATTGGCCGAATACAACACTCAGGAAAGAAGTCCGACATGGCAACCAGCAATGCAACCCCCACCAACACCCCCGTCGACACTGTCAAGGCGGCTGTCGCCAAAGTCGCGGCCAAGACCCGCGCGGTGAAGAAGCCCGCAGTCAAGGCCCGGCCCGTCAAGGCTGCCGCCGTGAAGGCACCGGCAAAGACCGCCGCCGCCAAGCCCGTGAAGAAAGTTGCAGCGAAGGCCCCCACCCTGAAGCAGGTCGCGCACAAGGGAACCCGCAAGGTGACCTCCGTGGTGCACATGACGCGCGACGCCTCGTTCAAGCTCATCGACTCCCAGCGCTCGATCTGGCTGGCTGGCCTGGGCGCATTGGCCAAGGTCACCACGTCCACTGGCGTCAAGGGCGAGAAAGCCTTTGAAGCGCTGGTCAAGGCCGGCGAGAAATTTGAGGCCCAAGCCCGAGGCGCCATCGACTCGAATGCCAACATGCTCAAGGGCCGCATCAGCGACGCCACCAATGTGGTGGATCAGGGCATCGGCACGGTCGGCGACGCGTTTGACACGCGCATCAAGCAGGCGCTGACCCGCCTGGGTTATGGCAAGAAGACCGTCAAGTAACTGAATTTCCCATGGCGCGGGCCCCTGCGCCATGGGACACCGTTCATTCAGGCGGTCGTTGAGCGGCCCCGCAGGCGCTTGACCGCCGTCACGCCGGCCAGCACAAGCCCACCCGCCACGATGCCCGCGCAGGCATTGAGCAGCGCCGGGACCAGGACACCCCACAAGCCACCCATGGGCCAGCGGCTCACAGAGGCCAACGCCGATTCAATCCCGTGGTGCAACGCCGGCACCCCGTGGGTCAAAATGCCGCCCCCCACCAGAAACATGGCTGCTGTTCCAGCAACGGACAAGCCCCGCATGAGCCACGGCGCCGAACGAACGATGGCGCCGCCAAACGCGCGCGCGCCAGCAGTGGTCCTGCGACTGAGCCACAAGCCCATGTCATCGAGTTTCACGATTCCAGCCACAAAGCCATAGACGCCAACTGTCATGATCAGGGCGATCCCGGTCAGGACAGCCACTTGCTGCATGAACGGGGCTGCCGCCACCGTGCCCAGCGTGATGGCGATGATCTCGGCGGACAACACGAAGTCGGTGCGCACCGCTCCCTTGACTTTGTTCTTCTCGAACACGACGAGGTCGACGGTCACATCGGTCACCACCCGGACCCGTTCGGCACGGCGGGCATCTTCTTCCGCCGGGCTGTGCAGGTATTTGTAGGCCACTTTCTCGAAGCCTTCAAAGCAGAGGTAGGCACCGCCGACCATCAGCAAGGGGGTGACGGCCCACGGCGCGAACGCACTGATGGCCAGCGCCGCCGGCACCAGAATCGCCTTGTTAACCATGGAGCCTTTTGCGACCGCCCAGACCACAGGCAATTCGCGATCCGCCGTCACGCCGGCCACCTGCTGGGCGTTGAGTGCCAGGTCATCCCCCAACACACCCGCCGTCTTCTGCGCGGCGACCTTGGTCATGACCGACACGTCATCGGCCATGGCCACGCTCTTGCTGGCGGCCACCTTGGTCATTGCCGCGACGTCATCCAGCAGGGTGGCAATATCGTCGATCAGCAACAGAAAACTGGAACCGGCCATGGGTAATCCTGGGTGGATTCAGTGGTTGCCGATATCAACGGGCGGCGCCTCAGCCGACCCACTGGCGCGCATTGCGCCAGATGCGCATCCAGGGGCTCAAGGCGTCGGCGGCGCCATCCGTCCAGCTCATCTGGATGTTGCGGAACACGCGCTCGGGGTGCGGCATCATGGCCGTGAAGCGGCCGTCCGCCGTGGTCACCCCGGTCAGGCCGCCGGGGCTGCCGTTGGGGTTGAACGGATAGGCCTCGGTGGGCGCGCCGGTGTGGTCCACAAAGCGCATCGCGGCGATGGCTCGCTCGGCGTTTCCGCGGTATTTGAAATTGGCAAAGCCCTCGCCGTGTGAGACCGCGATCGGCAGGCGGCTGCCGGCCATGCCCTGCAGGAACAGGCTGGGCGAGTCCAGCACCTCGACCAGCGACAGCCGCGCCTCGAAGCGCTCGCTCTGGTTGGTCGTGAAGCGCGGCCAGTCCTGTGCGCCGGGGATGATGTCGGCCAGTTCGGCAAACATCTGGCAGCCGTTGCACACGCCCAGACCAAAGGTGTCCGGCCGGCCGAAGAAGCCCTGGAACTGCTCGGCCAGCGCCGGGTTGAAGGTGATGGAGCGTGCCCAGCCGATGCCTGCACCCAGCGTGTCGCCGTAGCTGAAGCCGCCGCAGGCCACCACGCCCTTGAAGTCCGCCAGCTGGGCGCGCCCGGTCTGCAGATCGGTCATGTGCACGTCAAAGGCCTCGAAACCCGCTTCGGTGAAGGCATAGGCCATCTCCACATGCGAGTTGACGCCCTGCTCGCGCAGGATGGCGACCTTCGGTCTGGACAGGTTCAGGAAGGGTGCGGCCAGGTTGACGGCCGGATCGAAGGTCAGCGCCACGTGCAGCCCGGAGTCTGACGGGGCGCCCGCCGCCGCGTGTTCGGCGTCCGCGCAAGCCGGGTTGTCGCGCTGCTGGCAGATTTTCCAGCTCACGCTGTCCCAGACCTGGTGCAGGTCCTCCAGCTTGGCGGCAAACACCTCCTTGGTGTCGCGCCAGATACTGAGTTCACCCTGGCGCCGGGTCAATGCGGACGACAGGGGCCGTGTCTTGCCGATGAAGTGGCTGTGCTTGGACAGGCCGTGCTCGCGCAGGGTCTGCATCACCACGTTGCGCTCGGCGGTGGGCACCTGCAGCACCACGCCGAGCTCTTCGCTGAACAGGGCCTTGAGCGTCAGCTCCTCGCGCCGCGCGCTCACCTGGCCGGCCCAGTTCTTGGCGTCGCCGTACTCGGCACGGCTGTCGGTGATGCCGTCGCCTTCGGTGACCAGCATGTCGATGTTCAGCGCCACGCCCACATGGCCGGCAAAGGCCATTTCCGCCACCGCGGCCAGCAGGCCGCCGTCGCTGCGGTCGTGGTAGGCCAGGATCTGGCCCTTGACGCGAAGCGCGTTGACGGCACTGACCAGGTTCTTCAGGTCCTGCGGGTCGTCGAGGTCGGGCGCGGTGTCGCCCGGCTGGCCCAGCACCTGCCCCAGGATGCTGGCGCCCATGCGGTTGCGGCCATGGCCCAGGTCGATCAGCACCAGCGTGGTGTCTTCCAGGGTCGCGTCCAGCTGCGGCGTGAGCGTGCCGCGCACGTCGGCCAGCGTCGCGAACGCGGTCACGACCAAACTGACGGGCGATGTGACCTTTTTCTTTTCCGCACCGCCGCCGGGGGCGCCATCGGGCACCGTCCACTGGGTGCGCATCGACAGCGAATCCTTGCCCACGGGGATGGAAATACCCAGCGCCGGGCACAGTTCCATGCCCACGGCCCTGACGGTGGCGTAAAGGTCCGCGTCTTCACCGGGTTCACCGCAGGCGGCCATCCAGTTGGCGGAGAGCTTCACGCGCGGCAATTCGATGGGCGCGGCCAGCAGGTTGGTGAGGGCTTCGGCCACGGCCATGCGGCCGGAGGCGGCCGCGTCCAGGGCGGCCAGCGGCGTGCGCTCGCCCAGGCTCATGGCCTCGCCGGCAAAGCCCTTGAAGTCGGCCAACGTCACCGCGCAGTCGGCCACCGGCACCTGCCAGGGGCCCACCATCTGGTCGCGGTGGCTCAAGCCGCCCACCGTGCGGTCGCCGATGGTGATGAGGAAACGTTTGGACGCCACCGTCGGGTGGCTCAGTACGTCGATCACGGCCTGCTGCAGGTCCACGCCGGTCAGGTCCATCGCCTGGAATTCACGCTTGACGGTCGTCACGTCGCGTTGCATCTTGGGCGGCTTGCCCAGCAATACGTTCATGGGCATATCCACTGGACTTTCATTTCCCGCGTCGGCCAGCACCAGTTGCCGCTCTTCCGTGGCCACACCGACCACCGCGAACGGGCAGCGCTCACGCTCGCAGAAGGCAGTGAACGTTTCCAGCGAGTCGGGCGCAATGGCCAGCACGTAGCGTTCCTGGCTCTCGTTGCTCCAGATCTCCTTGGGCGCGAGGCCGGACTCCTCCAGCGGCACGGCGCGCAGGTCAAAGCGGGCGCCGCGCCCGGCGTCGTTGGTCAGCTCGGGGAAGGCGTTGGACAGGCCGCCGGCGCCCACGTCGTGGATCGCCAGGATCGGGTTGTGTTCACCCTCCGCCCAGCAGTGGTTGATGACCTCCTGCGCGCGGCGCTCGATTTCGGGGTTGCCGCGCTGCACCGAGTCGAAGTCCAGCTCGGCCGCGTTCGCGCCGGTGGCCATCGAGCTGGCAGCGCTGCCGCCCATGCCGATCTTCATGCCGGGGCCGCCCAGCTGGATCAACAGGGAACCGGCCGGGAATTCGATCTTTTGGGTCTGGCCGGCGTCGATGGAGCCCAGGCCGCCGGCGATCATGATGGGCTTGTGGTAGCCGCGTTGCACACCGCCCACCGACTGTTCGTACTCACGGAAGTAGCCCAGCAGGTTGGGCCGGCCGAATTCATTGTTGAAGGCCGCACCGCCCAGCGGACCCTCGGTCATGATCTGCAGCGGGCTGGCAATGTGCGCCGGCTTGCCGTCGGACTGGTCCGACAGGCCGCCCCAGAGTTTCGACACCGTGAATCCGGTCAGTCCCGCCTTGGGCTTCGAGCCGCGGCCCGTGGCGCCTTCGTCACGGATCTCACCACCCGCACCGGTCGACGCGCCGGGATACGGCGAAATCGCGGTCGGGTGGTTGTGGGTTTCCACCTTCATCAGAATGTGGTTCAGGGCACTACTCTTTTGATAGCTGTCCACGACTATTCCACGCTGGGAAGTGGCTGTTTTGGCAATAAAACGCTCGACTTCGACCCCTTCCATGACCGACGCGTTGTCCGAATAGGCCACCACGGTGTGCTGGGGCGCCAGCTGGTGGGTGTTGCGGATCATGCCGAACAGGCTCTTGTCCTGCGCCACGCCGTCGATGGTGAACTCGGCGTTGAAGATCTTGTGCCGGCAGTGCTCGCTGTTGGCCTGCGCGAACATCATCAGTTCGACGTCGGTCGGGTTGCGGCCCAGCGTGGTGAAGGCGTTGACCAGGTAGTCGATCTCGTCATCGGCCAGCGCGAGGCCGAAGCGGGTGTTGGCGGCCACCAACTCGGCCCGGCCGCCCTGGAGCACGTCCACGTGCTCCATCGGCGCTGGGTGCAGTTCGGTGAACAGGCCCAGGGCCGTGGCGCGCTCGAACATCACGCTTTCGGTCATGCGGTCGTGCAGCAGCGCGGACACGGCCTGCAGCTGTTCCGGCGACAGGGTCGGCTTGCCGAGCAGGCCGGATTTGAGCGTGACGCGGTATTCGGTGATGCGCTCGACCCGCTTGATGGGCAGGCCGCAGTTGTGGGCAATGTCGGTGGCCTTGGACGCCCAGGGTGACACGGTGCCGAAGCGGGGCGAGACGACGATCAGCGCGCCGTCGGCGCCTCCGGCGTACGGGTCACCATAGGTCAGCAGCGCGGCCAGGCGGTCGCGGTCGGCCGTGGACGGCTCGGCTTCCGAGGCCACCAGATGCACGAAACGGGCAGAAATGCCGTGGATCCGGTCATGAATGGCCGCCAGGCGGGGCAACAGTTGCTGAACACGAAAGGCGCTGAGGGCGTTGCCGCCCTCGAACTGGGCAATGTGCAGGGTCACGGTGGTGGCCTTGAAGGGATGAACCGGGTTGGCTGGAAGCTCGCGCGGCCGCCGCTGACTGGGGCGGCTGGTGAAAACCCTGAATTTTAACGGGCGCCGGCCCTCTTCAGCGCCATGGGAACCCCGGTGGGATAATCGCGACCCATGACCATTACCTACAAAGACGCCGACGGCATTGCCGGTATGCGCGTGGCGGGACGGCTCGCTTCCGAAGTGCTCGACTACCTCACGCCCCATGTCAAGCCGGGCGTCACGACCAACGAACTCGACCGTCTGGCGCACGACTACATCACCCAGGTGCAAGGCGCCATTCCCGCGCCGCTGAATTACCAGCCGGCGGGTTATATCCCCTACCCCAAATCGATCTGCACCTCGCTCAACCACCAGGTCTGCCACGGCATTCCGAACGACAAGCCGCTGAAAAAAGGCGACTCGATGAACATCGACATCACGGTGATCAAGGATGGCTGGCATGGGGACACCAGCCGCATGTTCCTCGTCGGCGAATGCTCGATCGCGGCCAAGCGTCTGTCCGCCCTCACCTTTGAGGCCATGTGGCACGGCATCGTGCAGGTCAAGCCCGGTGCACGGCTGGGCGACATTGGCTGGGCGATCCAGAAGTTCGCTGAAGGCCACGGTTTCTCGGTGGTGCGCGAGTTCTGCGGCCACGGCATCGGGCGGGTGTTCCACGAAGAGCCGCAGGTGCTGCATTACGGCAAACCGGGCACGTTGGACGAGCTGGTGCCGGGCATGACCTTCACCATCGAGCCCATGATCAATGCCGGCCGCCGCGACATCAAAGAGCTGGGCGACGGCTGGACCATCGTCACCAAGGACCACTCCCTGTCCGCCCAGTGGGAGCACACGGTGCTGGTGACGGGCGACGGCTACGAAGTGCTGACGCTGTCGGCCGGAAGTCCCCCGCCGCCGTCTTTCGTCAAGGCCTGAACCTCAAGGCGCGGGCCAGCTGCCCCTTACGACACAACATGACCGACCTGCCCGCGCTTCGCAGCAAATACCGCAACGACAAGCAAGAGATCCTGCGCTCGGCAGCGACGAGTGGCTCGTCGTCGCGAGGCGTGCGCGCGACCTTGCGCACACTTTCCGCGTTGACCGACGAGTTGTTGCGTGGCCTGTGGCGGTACGCCGGATTCGACGCACCCTTTGTTTTGGTCGCGGTGGGCGGTTTCGGCCGCGGCGAGCTGTTTCCCTACTCCGATGTCGACGTGCTGCTGCTCCTGCCAGACGATCAGTCGCCCGATACCGACGAAAGGTTGAAAGGGCAGATCGAAGCCTTCATCGGCAGCTGCTGGGATGCCGGCCTTGAGATCGGCTCCAGTGTGCGCACGCTGGCCGACTGCCTGGCAGAAGCGGCCAAGGATGTGACCGTCCAGACTTCCCTGCTGGAAGCTCGTCTGATTGACGGCGATGCCGCCTTGTTCAACGCCTTCCGCAAGCGTTTCGACGCCGTGATGGACCCCGCGGCCTTTTTCGTGGCCAAAACGCTGGAGATGCGGCAGCGCCACACCAAGTTCGAGGACACCCCCTACGCACTGGAGCCGAACTGCAAGGAATCACCCGGTGGCCTGCGCGACCTGCAGATCATTCTGTGGGTGGCTCGCGCTGCCGGCCTGGGCAGGAGCTGGGACGAACTGGCCCGAAAGGGTCTGGCTACGCCCTTCGAGGTGCGCCAGATCAAGCACAACGAGGCCCTCTTGAGCCTGATCCGCACGCGCCTGCACCTGATTGCCCGCCGCCGTGAGGACCGGCTGGTATTCGACCTCCAGACTGCGGTGGCCGAATCGTTTGGGTACGTGTCTGCCGTCCCATCCGACGGCAAACCGGGCCATCGCCCCAGCGAAGTCCTGATGAAGCGCTATTACTGGGCGGCCAAGGCCGTCGCCCAGCTCAACCAGATCCTGCTGCTCAACATCGAAGAGCGCCTGCAATCGGATCGGGGCGCCTCGACCCATGCGCTGCGCCCCATCAATGAGCGCTTCTTCGAGAAGGCCGGCATGATCGAGGTGGCCAGCGACGACCTGTACCAGAAGCATCCCCACGCGATCCTGGAGACCTTCCTGCTCTACCAGACGCACCTCGGGCTCAAGGGTCTGTCAGCGCGAACCCTGCGCGCGCTGTACAACGTGCGCACCATCATGGATGCCTCCTTCCGGCACGATCCGATCAACCGCGGCACCTTCCTGCGCATCCTGCAGCAGCCCGCCGGCATCACGCACGCCATGCGGCTGATGAACCAGACCTCGGTGCTGGGGCGCTACCTGTGGGTGTTCCGGCGCATCGTGGGCCAGATGCAGCACGATCTGTTTCACGTCTACACGGTGGACCAGCACATCCTGATGGTGTTGCGCAACATGCGCCGCTTCTTCATCGCCGAGCATGCGCACGAATATCCCTTCTGCTCGCAGCTGGCCGCGGGCTGGGACAAGCCGTGGGTGCTGTACGTCGCCGCCCTGTTCCACGACATTGCGAAGGGGCGCGGCGGCGACCATTCCGAGTTGGGTGCCGTCGAGGTGCGCCGTTTCTGCCGCGAGCATGGCATCGGAAAGGATGACACCCGGCTGATCGAATTCCTGGTGCATGAACACCTCACGATGAGCCGCATCGCGCAGAAGGAAGACCTGAGCAACCCTGATGTCATCCGCGCCTTTGCCGAGCGCGTCGGCAACGAGCGCTACCTGACGGCCCTGTATCTGCTGACCGTGGCCGACATCCGCGGCACCAGCCCGAAGGTCTGGAATGCCTGGAAGGGCAAGCTGCTGGAGGACCTGTACCGCTACACGCTGCGCATGCTGGGAGGCCGCGCGCCCGACGCCAGCGCCGACATCGAGGCCCGCAAGCGCGAAGCGCTGGTCCTGCTGGCCCTGCATGCCGAGCCGTTCGAAGGGAACAAGGCGCTCTGGGACACGCTGGATGTGGGCTACTTCATGCGCCACGACGCCGGCGACATCGCCTGGCACACACGCCAGCTCTCCCGGCATGTGCCCAAGGCCGGCGCACCCGGTCGAACCATCGTGCGGGCCCGGCAGTCCACCGTCGGCGAGGGCCTGCAGGTGGTGGTCTACACGCCCGATCAACCCGACCTCTTTGCGCGCATCTGCGGATACTTCGACCAGGCGGGCTTCAGCATCCTGGATGCCAAGATCCACACCACCCACAACGGCTTCGCGCTGGACACTTTCCAGGTCGTGACCGCCATGCTGCCCGAGCACTACCAGGAACTGGTGAACATGGTCGAGTCAGAGCTCGCCCATACGCTGGAGCACCCCGGCCCGTTGCCCCCGCCAGGGCGTGGACGGGTCTCGCGCCGCGTGAAGAGCTTTCCCTTTGCACCGCGGGTGGACCTCCAGCCTGACGAAAAAGCCCAGCGCTGGCTGCTGAGCATTTCCGCCAGCGACCGCACCGGCCTGCTGTACAGCGTGGCGCGCGTGCTGGCTCGCCACCACATCAACCTGCAACTGGCCAAGATCACCACCTTGGGCGAACGGGTGGAAGACACGTTCCTCATCGATGGGCCTGAGCTGCAGCAGAACCGCCGCCAGATCGAGATCGAAACCGAACTGCTGGAGGCGCTGACCGCCTGAAGCGTCTCAGGCAGCCGGCACAGGCGAGCGACCGTAGCTGTGCACCCGTCCCTTGTAGGCCGTCGCGCCGTCGGGCAGGAAGGACACGCGGTTCTGGCTGTGCGTGTAACCCAGACCCTGCATGCGCCGGTTGAAACCGGTGATGTTGCCCCGGTCAGGATCGACGATCACCACCTCGACCGTCGAGCAGGAGTGCTCGTCGATGAAGGCCGACAGCGCCTGCGGCTGGTTGCGGTCATAAAGCACGTCGCTGCCGATGATCAGATCGAACCGTCCCATGTCGCTCACCGCCCGCCCCCAGTTGCCGGTCCTGTACTTCATGGGCGGCAGATGGTTCAGGCGCAGGTTCTCCTTCAGGAAGGTCTCGGTCAGCGGGTGGCAGTCACTGGCGGTGACGTCGCCCCCGCGACGATGGATGACCAGGCTGGCCAGCGCCAGGCCACAACCGAGCTCCAGGATGCGCTTGCCGTCCAGTTCAAAGGCCTGCATGGCGTGCGCAAGGACCTGGCCTGATGGCCAGAGCAAGCCGAATAGCGGCCACAGCGCCGACGAAATGCCCGCCTGCTCCGCCTCGCCTGCGGGATCGTGAAATTGCTGCCGGTCCAGCAGGGAGCGCATCCGAAGGTCCGCGCCGTTGCCGCGCACCGTTTCGAACTTCACCTCGTAACCGAGAGGCATCGGGCCGTCACCGGCAATGATGGGATTCAAATGGTTCAATCGTCCTGGGCGGCATCCAGCCCGGGAAACAACACCTCGGTGAACCCGAATCGGGTGAAATCGCGCATGCGCATCGGGTAGAGCGTGCCCGCCAGATGGTCGCACTCGTGTTGCACCACCCGGGCATGAAAGCCATCCACGGTGCGGTCGATCGGGTCGCCATACGGGTCAAAGCCGGTGTAGCGGACGCGCGACCACCGCGGCACCACGCCACGCAGGCCGGGCACCGACAGGCAGCCCTCCCAGCCTTCCTCCTCGTCGTCGCCCACTGGCGTGATGACCGGATTGCACAACACCGTGCGCGGCACCAGCGGGGCGTCGGGGTAGCGGGGGTTGGGCGCATCGGTGCCGAAAACCACCAGCTGCAGGTCCACGCCGATCTGCGGCGCCGCCAGGCCGGCGCCATTGACCGCCGCCATGGTCTCAAGCAGGTCGCGCACCAGCTGGTGCAGTTCGTCCGAGTCGAATGCGGTGACCGGCTGGGCGACCCGCAGCAGGCGCGCATCCCCCATCCTCAGAATTTCACGCGCGGTCATCGGTCTTCTCCGGGTTCGGCGGGTCATCAACTCCCGCGCCGTCAAGCAGCGCGAGCAGGCCAGCCTCGTCCAGCACCTTAACACCGAACTCGCGGGCTTTGTCCAGTTTGCTGCCGGCGTCGGCGCCGGCCACCACGTAGTGGGTCTTCTTGCTGACGGACCCTGCCACCTTGGCACCAGCGGCCTCCAGCCGGTCCTTGGCCTGATCACGGCTCAGTGTCGGCAGGGTCCCCGTCAGCACGACGGTCTTGCCAGCCAGCGGCTTCGGCGCCTGGGCGGTGCGCTCACCTTCGTCCCAGGTCATGCCGCAGGCGCGCAGTTGCTCCACCACCTCGCGGTTGTGCGGTTGGTCAAAGAACGTGCGAATGCTTTGCGCCACGATCGGGCCGATGTCCGGCACCTCGAGCAGTTGCTCCTGCGTGGCCGCCATGACGGCGTCGAGTCCACCGAAGTGACGAGCCAGCGCCTTGGCCGTCGCTTCTCCTACATGGCGGATACCCAGGCCGAACAGGAAGCGTGGCAGGGTCGTCTGCTTCGACTTCTCCAGCGCCTGAAGGATGTTTTGTCCCGACTTCTCGGCCATGCGATCCAGGCTGGCCAGTGCAGTCAGGCCCAGGCGATACAGGTCGGGCAGGGTGTTGATGACGCCGGTGTCCACCAACTGGTCGACCAGCTTGTCACCGAGCCCTTCCACCTCCACCGCGCGACGCTGGGCGAAATGCAGCATGGCCTGCTTGCGTTGCGCGCTGCAAAACAGGCCGCCCGTGCAGCGGGTGTCTGCCTCACCCGGTTCGCGCACCGCCGCGCTGCCACAAACCGGACAGCGGTCGGGCATCGTGAACATCTGCGCACCAGCCGGACGCTTGTTTGCCAGCACCCCCACCACCTCGGGGATCACGTCGCCGGCCCGGCGCACGATCACCGTGTCGCCCACCCGCACGTCCTTGCGCCGCGCCTCGTCTGCGTTGTGCAGCGTCGCATTCGTCACGGTGACGCCGCCGACAAAAACCGGCGCCAGCTTGGCCACCGGCGTCAGCTTGCCGGTGCGCCCCACCTGCACGTCGATATCGAGCACTGTGGTCAGTTGCTCCTGCGCCGGGTACTTGTGCGCAATGGCCCAACGCGGCTCGCGGGTCACAAAACCCATCTGGCGCTGCAAAGCCAAGCTGTCCACTTTGTAGACCACCCCATCGATGTCGAATGGCAGGCTGTCGCGCAGCGCCCCGATGCGCTCGTGATACGCTACCAATCCAGTAGCGCCTTGCGCCCTTTCGACGCTGGATACAACCGGAAAACCCCATGAATTCAGGGTTTGCAGCAGCTGGAAGTGGGTGTCGAACGCGGGTCCGCCCTGCTCGGGCGGGGTGATCTCGCCCAGGCCATAGGCATAAAAGCTCAAAGGCCGCTGGGCGGCAATCGCCGGGGTCTAACTGGCGCACCGCACCGGCTGCCGCATTGCGCGGGTTGACGAAGGTTTTCTCGCCCTTCTCGCGTTGGCGCGCATTCAATGCCTCGAAATCGTCGCGGCGCATGTAGACCTCGCCTCGCACTTCCAGCACGGGTGGCACCGGAGGCACTGTCGCATCGCCAGGCGTCTCGATCCGCAGGGGGATCTGCCCGATGGTGCGCACATTCTGTGTGACATCCTCGCCCACCTCGCCGTCGCCGCGGGTGGCCGCCTGCACCAGCACACCCTGCTCGTAGCGCAGGTTCATCGCCAGTCCGTCAAACTTCAGCTCTGCGACGTACCCGACTGGGGGATCGGCATCGCCCAGTCCCACCCTTTCGCACCCGCGCGTCAAAGGCCTGCGCACCACTGGCGCCGGTGTCCGTCTCGGTCCGGATGCTGAGCATGGGCACCGCGTGGCGCACACTGGCAAAGGCATCCAGCACACGCCCGCCGACGCGCCGGGTGGGCGAATCGGCCGTCTGCAGATGCGGGTGCGTGGACTCCAGCGCGTGAAGCTCCTGGAACAGGCGGTCGTACTCGGCATCGGGTATCTCCGGATCGTCCAGCGTGTAATAGCGATAGGCATGGTGGTGCAACTGCGCGCGCAAGGCCGCGGCCCGCGCGGCGGCAGCGTCCGGCCCGGGCTCGGCCGCCTCGAACAAATCAACGGTCACCATGAGCAAGCAGGTGTCGCCTGGAACGGGCAGACCAGGGTGCCATCACGAAAACAGCCGGCGCGCCTGCGGGGATCCGGCCGAGAGATCGCGTCCGTCCAGCGTGTCGTACAGCAGTTCCAGATCGGCGCCGATGGCGTCCAGCGATTCGGAACGGATGAGGTGGCCGTTGTCGTCGGTGATCACCCCATCCATGTCCGTGGCCAGTGCGCTGGCGGCCTCGCGCAGGCGCGCGAAGGGATGCTCGGCCCGCTGGACCTGCGGCACATCCAGGCTCAGGTGGATTTCGCGGATTGCCGACTGGTCGGGATCGTCGGAAAACGTGGCCTGCGGGTCGAAGGCCAGCCCCAGAATCGGCGGCAGACCCGGTTCGCTCGCCGGCAACACCATCCGTCCGGGAATGGCGCCCGCCACGAAA
Source organism: Candidatus Skiveiella danica (assembly GCA_016721925.1). Taxonomy (GTDB): domain Bacteria; phylum Pseudomonadota; class Gammaproteobacteria; order Burkholderiales; family Burkholderiaceae_C; genus Skiveiella; species Skiveiella danica. Next base: position 317,420 of record JADKHE010000001.1, on the reverse strand, counting down.
CCCAGTCGTCCGGCCGCCTGGTGCAGATAGCCCGGGCTCCACGCCGCATTGCGGGCGCGCAGCGTGAACGCCAGATGCGCATCGTGCTCGCTGGCGAACTGGTCGAGCTCACGGGCCCGCGCGACCTCCTCGATCATGTCGGGGAATTCGGGCGCCCCATTGACGGCATCGGCGAAATCCTGCGCCTTCATGACGAACTCCGAATATTCGATCTCGTTGAGGTACCCGGTGCGGTTCGCCAGCTGCACGCCCGCCTGGAACGCCCGGTAGCGCTGGCCAGCCAGCGGCGTTTCCCAGACTCCGGTTCCGTCGTTCAGGCCTTCGATGGCAAACGGCTTGCTCCCGGCCCGCCGCGTGGGAGGCATGGCGGCCAGGGCCGCGTCGCCGGAAACCAGCCCTTCCAGTGCGATGGGCGCAATGACATCGATCAGGGCATCCAGACCCGGTTTGCGCTCGGGCTGCGGCAGCGGCAAACTGCCCAGGGGCCCGTCGAATCCGGGCTCCCTGCGCTCCTCCTCGACCGGAGCACCCGCCACTTCAGGCGCGCGTGTGTCGGGCTGCGGCTGCTTCGGCGCATTGCGGCGAGAAGTCCAGGCGCTGTGAGCCACCAGGGCGGCCAGCACCACGCCGCCAGCAACGGCCAGACTGATCTGGAGTGAGCTCATGGCTGTTTCACCGTTTCCTCAAAGGACTCATTCCAAGGCGGCCAGACCGACAGCCGACTCCATGTCCACGGCCACGATGCGCGAAACGCCCTGCTCCTGCATCGTCACGCCAATCAGCTGCTCGGCCATTTCCATGGCGATCTTGTTGTGGCTGATGAACAGGAACTGGGTTTCCCGGCTCATGCTGGTCACCAGCCGGGCGTAACGCTCGGTGTTGGCATCGTCCAGCGGCGCGTCGACCTCATCGAGCAGGCAGAACGGCGCCGGATTGAGCTGGAAGATCGCAAACACGAGCGCGATCGCGGTCAGGGCCTTTTCGCCGCCCGAGAGCAGGTGGATGGTCTGGTTCTTCTTGCCCGGCGGTTGCGCCAGCACCTGCACGCCGGAATCGAGGATCTCGTCGCCGGTCATCACGAGGCGCGCATTGCCCCCGCCGAACAGCTCGGGGAACATCCGGCCGAAGTGCTCGTTGACGACCTTGAAAGTACCGGCCAGCAACTCGCGCGTCTCGCCGTCGATCTTGCGGATCGCGTCCTCCAGCGTGTTCATGGCCTCGGTCAGGTCGGCGCTCTGCGCGTCCAGGAAGGACTTGCGCTCGCGCGCCGTGGTCAGCTCCTCCAGGGCAGCCAGGTTGACTGCGCCCAGCGCTGCGACCTCACGGTGCAGCCGGTCGATCTCGCCCTGCAGGCCCGCCAGCCGCACAGCGCCTTCGGCCACCGACCGTGCCACAGCCTCCAGGTCAGCCCCGGCGTCGGCGAGCAACTGGTTGTACTGCTCCAGCCCCAGACGGGCGGCCTGCTCCTTGAGCTGCAGGTCGGTGATGCGCTGGCGCATCGGATCGAGCTCGCGCTCCAGCTTCAGGCGGCGTTCGTCGCTGGCGCGCAACCGGGCGGTCAGGTCGTCGTAGGCGCTGCGTTGGGCGCCCAGCTGGGCCTCGCGCTCCAGCTTCAGCGCCAGTGCATCCTGCAAGCCCGCCTGCGCCGCCGCGTCGGTGAGGCGCGCGAGTTCCTCTTTCGCGCGCTGCTCGTCACTTTCCAGGCTGCCCGCCTGCTGCGCGGCGGTGTCAATGGCGCGGGCCAGTTCGGCCTGGCGCGCGGCCAGGCTGCGCTCGGCATAGGCCGCCTCCTGCGCTTGTCGTTCCAGGCTGCGCTGCTGTTCCCGGCAGGCCGCCAGCTTGCGTTCGGCCGCAATCACCTGTTCATCGAGCTGGGCGTGGCGCTCCTGGGTGTCCGCCAGCTGCATGTCGAGTTCTTCGAAGCGAGCCTCCGCGGTGACACGGCGCTCCTGCAGGGCTTCGAGCTGGGCCTCGACTTCAGCCAGGTCGGCGGCGATCTGCTCGCCGCGCGCGCGCGTCTGTTCCGCCAGCTGCGACAAGCGCAGCGTCTCCACCTGGAGCTCGTGGGCGCGCGAGCGGGCCTCGGAGGACTCGCGCCGGGCCGAAACCAGGCGCTGCGAGGCATCGGCATACGCCGCCTCGGCGCGCACCAGCGCGGCGCGGGACTCGTCCGTGATCAGGGCTTGCGCCCGTAGCTCACGCTCAAGATTTTCGATCTCCTGCGCCCTCGCCAGCAGGCCGGCCTGCTCACTGTCTGGCGCATAAAAGCTCACGCTGTGTCGCGTCACCGCATGGCCGCTGCGCACGAAGATGACCTCGCCGGGCTGCAGCCGCTCGCGCTCGGCCAGGGCTTCCTCCAGGCTCTGCGCTGCATGGCAGCCGTGCAACCAGTCCGACAGCAGCGCCTTCTGTCCCGCATCGTTGAGGCGCAGCAGGTCGGACAACCGCGCCAGGGCGGCCGGTTGCTCCGGTGCACCCGCCAGTGGCGGGCTGTAGAACGCCAGCTTGGCCGGCGGTCCATCGGCCGCAAAGGCGCGCACCATGTCCAGGCGCGAGACTTCGAGTGCGCCCAGGCGTTCGCGCAGCGCGGCTTCCAGGGCATTCTCCCAGCCGGGCTCGACGTGGATGCGGCTCCAAAGGCCTTGCAACGCGTCCAGCCCGTGTCTGGCCAGCCAGGGCTTGAGCTTGCCGTCGGTGCGCACTTTCTCCTGCAGCGCCTTGAGTGCCTCCAGGCGCGCCGACAGCGCGGCCTGCCGGCTGCTCTCGGCGTTGACCGCCTGCTGCCGTCCGCGCCGCTCGTCGTCAAGTTTGGGCACCTGGTCCTGCAGCTCATGCAGCCGCGCGTCCGCGGTCTCGGCGGCATCGTTCGCGGCGGCCAGCTGGCCTTGCAGGTTGAGCAGACGCTGCTCGTCCGGCGCGGCCAGTGCATTGCGATCCGCGCCGAGGCGCTCGCTGCGGGTGGTGAACTGGCGCCATTGCTCCTCAATGTTGCGCTGGTCGGCCGCCAGGACCTGGATCTGCTGCTGCACCTGGCTCACGCTGGAGCGCTGTTCGTTGGCGCGGCTCTGCGCCAGACGCAAGGATTCCTCCAGGTCCGGCAACACCTGCGCCTGATCCTCGACCTGTGCCGCCAGCATCACGGCCTTTTCCTGCGCCTGTGCCGCCTGCCCGGCCAGCGTTGTGGTTTCGACCTCGGCGTCCTGGCGGCGCGCGGCCCACTGCGCGGCCTGTTCCCTGAGCTGGGCCAGGCGGTGCTCGACGCGCTGGCGGCCTTCGACCACAAAGCGGATCTCGGCTTCCAGCCGCCCGACCTCGGCACTGGCCTCGTACAGCCTGCCCTGGGCCTGGTTCACCTGGTCGCCGGCCGCGTAGTGCGCCTGCCGAATGGTCTCCAGATCGGCCTCGATGTGCCGCAGGTCCGCCACACGTCCCTCAAGTTCATTGACCGCCTTGTCGGCCTCGGCCCGCACGCGCAATTGGTCCGCCTCGCTCTCGGCGCGGCGCAGGAACCACAACTGGTTCTGTTTCAGCGTGACGTCGGCCTGCAAGGCGTTGAAACGCTGAGCCACCGCGGCCTGCTTTTCGAGCTTGTCCAGATTGGCGTTGAGCTCGCGCAGGATGTCCTCGACACGGGTCAGGTTCTCCCGCGTGTCCGACAGGCGGTTCTCGGTCTCGCGGCGGCGTTCCTTGTATTTGGAAACGCCGGCGGCCTCTTCCAGGAACAGGCGCAGCTCCTCCGGGCGCGACTCGATGATGCGGCTGATCGTGCCCTGGCCGATGATGGCGTAGGCGCGCGGACCGAGACCGGTGCCGAGGAACACATCCTGCACGTCACGGCGGCGCACCGGCTGGTTGTTGATGTAGTAGCTGCTGGTGCCGTCGCGGGTCAATACGCGCTTGACGGCGATCTCGCCGAACTGGCCCCATTGGCCACCGGCCCGGTGGTCGCTGTTGTCGAACACCAGCTCGACGCTGGAGCGGCTGGCTGGCTTGCGGCTGGTCGTGCCATTGAAAATCACGTCCTGCATGGACTCGCCACGCAACTCCGATGCCTTGGATTCGCCCAGCACCCAGCGCACGGCATCCATGATGTTGGACTTGCCGCAGCCGTTGGGCCCCACCACTCCGACCAGCTGGCCGGGCAGCAGGAAATTGGTGGGCTCGGCAAACGACTTGAACCCGGATAACTTGATCGAATTGAGACGCACCGTGACTTGCCCACCGTTCAGCAGCTATTGGCCAAGCTGTTGAATTCAAAAGAAATACGGCTGCAAAGACGGCAGCCGGACATGGCCAATGATACCGTGCGCAAGCCAAAACCGGCGCCCGCCCCTGATTGCTCCCGTATTGATAGCATATGATGACCATCTCACGCTGGGAAAGGCCTTGAAACATCATGAAACCAGGCGCCGGGGCACCCAGGCGGCGCGCGCGGGCGCAAGGACCGATAATCGACGCCACATGAACCCTCTCCTGTCGCGCCTGCAGCCCTACCCCTTCGAGCGGCTGCGCCAGCTTTTCGCCACGGTCACGCCCAGCCCCGACTACCCGGCGATCAGCCTGGGGATTGGAGAGCCCCGGCACGCCACGCCCGAATTCATCAAGAGCGCCCTCACCGCGGCCTTGGGCACGGGACTGGCGTCCTACCCCGCCACGGCCGGCGAGCCGACCCTTCGCGAAGCCTGCGCGGCCTGGATGCAGAGGCGCTACGGTCTGGAGCTGAACCCGGCGACTCAGGTTCTGCCGGTCAACGGCTCGCGCGAGGCGCTGTTCGCGCTGGCCCAAACCGTGATCGACCCTACCCGAGCCGGCGCCACCGTGGTGCACCCCAATCCGTTCTACCAGATCTACGAGGGCGCAGCATTCCTTGCGGGCGCGCAACCGTACTACGCGCCCAGTGACCCATCGCGCAATTTCGCAGTGGACTGGGACAGCGTGCCCGACGACGTCTGGGCCCGCACGCAGTTGCTGTACGTGTGCTCGCCGGGCAACCCGACAGGCGCGGTCATGCCGCTGGCCGAATGGCAGAAGCTCTTCGAACTCAGCGATCGCCATGGGTTCGTGATCGCCTCCGACGAGTGCTACAGCGAGATCTATTTCCGCGACGAGCCCCCACTGGGCGGCCTGGAAGCGGCCATGAAGCTGGGCCGCACCGAATTCCGCAACCTGATCGCCCTCACCAGCCTGTCCAAGCGCAGCAATGTGCCGGGCCTGCGCAGTGGCTTCGTGGCCGGAGATGCGGCGCTCATCAAGCCCTTTCTGCTCTACCGCACCTACCACGGCAGCGCCATGAGCCCCGTGGTGCAGGCCGCCAGCATTGCGGCCTGGAACGACGAGGCCCATGTCGTGGAGAACCGCCGGATGTACCGCGAAAAGTTCGCTGCCGTCACGCCCCTGCTGTCGGCGGTCATGGACGTGGCCCTGCCCGATGCGAGCTTTTACCTCTGGGCCGGCGTGCCTGCCTTCTGGCAGGGCAACGACACCGCCTTCGCGCGGGAATTGCTGGCTCAATACAATGTCACCGTGCTGCCGGGCAGCTACCTCGCGCGCGAAGCCGCCGGGCACAATCCTGGCCAGGGCCGCATCCGCATGGCACTGGTCGCAGAGACCGCGGAGTGCCTGGAGGCCGCCCGGCGCATCGTTCAATTCATCCTATCCCGCGGCTGAGAGGCCCGATTTTTCGTCATGACCCAACAACTCCAGTCCCTCATCGATGCCGCGTGGGAGAACCGCACCAACCTGTCGCCGAAATCCGCGCCGGCTGACGTGACGCAGGCCGTCGACGAAGTCATTGCCGGCCTCAACAGCGGCGCCCTGCGCGTCGCCACCCGCCAGGGCGTCGGCCAGTGGACCGTACACCAGTGGATCAAGAAGGCCGTGCTGCTGTCGTTCCGCCTCAAGGACAACGAGCTCGTGCGCGCCGGCGACCTGGGCTTCTACGACAAGGTGCCCACCCGCTTTGCCCAGATGACAGCCGACGAGATGGCCGCCTCCGGCGTGCGCGTGGTGCCCCCAGCCGTGGCCCGGCGTGGCAGCTTCATCGCCAAGGGCGCGATTCTGATGCCCTCCTACGTGAACATCGGCGCCTACGTCGACGAAGGCACGATGGTGGACACCTGGGCAGCCGTCGGCTCCTGCGCCCAGATCGGCAAGAACGTGCACCTGTCCGGTGGCGTGGGCATCGGCGGCGTGCTGGAGCCGATGCAGGCCAACCCGACCATCATCGAAGACAACTGTTTCATCGGCGCCCGCTCGGAAATCGTCGAAGGCGTCATCGTCGAAGAGAACTCGGTGATCTCGATGGGTGTCTACATCGGTCAGAGCACCCGCATCTACGACCGCGCCACCGGCGAGGTCAGCTACGGCCGCATCCCGGCCGGCTCGGTGGTGGTGGCTGGCAACCTGCCCAGCGCGGACGGCAAATACAGTCTGTACTGCGCGGTCATCGTCAAGCGCGTGGACGCCCAGACCCGTGCCAAAACCAGCCTGAACGACCTGCTGCGGGATTGACATGGCCCCCACGCTTGTCGCTTCGCGTACAGCGCTGCCCCCCGAGGGGGCTCGCCTTGCTTGGGGCGGCCCGGCGCGGCGGCGGGCCGCTGCCTGCTTTCAGGCCGTTAAATCAAGGAGCTGATCATGAGCATGATGGACCGGATACTGCGCCTCATGGCCGAGCGCAAGGCGTCGGACGTCTACCTGTCGGCCCACGCGCCCGCGATCATCAAGATCAACGGCCAGTACATTCCCATGAACAGCCAGATCCTGCCGGTCGAGGCCACGGTCAACCTGCTGGCCGAAGTGGTGCCGCCGAACCGGATCGAAGAACTCAAGGAGACCGGCGAGCTCAACATGGCCATCCCGCTGGCCGACGTGGGCAATTTCCGGCTGAGCGCGATGCGCCAGCGCGGCACCTACGCGGCGGTGATCCGCTACATCTCATCGGAAATCCCGTCGCTGCCCACGCTGAATCTGCCCAACGTCCTGGCCGACCTGGTCATGGAAAAGCGCGGGCTGATCCTGATGGTCGGCGCCACCGGCGCGGGCAAGTCCACCACGCTGGCCTCCATGCTGGATCACCGCAACGAGAATGTGATGGGCCACATCCTGACCATTGAGGATCCGGTGGAATTCGTGTTTCGCAACCGCAAGTCGGTGGTCAACCAGCGCGAGGTGGGCAGCGACACCGAGACGCTCGCGATCGGCCTGAAGAATGCGCTGCGCCAGGCGCCGGACGTGATCATGATCGGCGAAATCCGCGACCGGGAGACCATGTCCGCCGCGATTGCCTACGCGCAATCGGGGCACCTGTGCCTGTCAACCCTGCACGCCAACAACAGTTACCAGGCGCTGAACCGGATTCTCAGCTTCTACCCGGCCGAGGTGCGCCCGACCCTGCTCGGCGACCTGGGCTCGGCGCTGAAAGCCATCGTGTCCCAGCGCCTGCTGCGCACCGTCCACAACACGCGGGTACCCGCCGTCGAGGTGATGCTGAACACCCGGTTGACGGCTGAGCTGATCGAACAGGGCAATTTCTCCGGGGTCAAGGAGGCCATGAACAACTCCCTGGCGGAAGGCTCCCAGACCTTCGAACAGGACATCGCCCGTCTCATCGTGGAAGGCCAGATCGATCGCAAGGAAGGCCTCGCCTACGCCGACTCGCCGACCAACCTGATGTGGCGGCTGCAGAACGACTTTGCCCGCCAGACAGCCCCTGAACAGCAGGCCGAAAGCCCGTCGAACGAGGCCTCCTTCACCGAGATCACGCTCGACGTCCATCACACCGCGTCCGACAAGGCGCCGGCCTGAGCCCGCCCCAACCCGCCTGCAACGTCTGCCGACATGTCCGCCACCCTGCGCCTCGCCGAACAACTGATCTCGCTGCCGTCCGTCACTCCGTTTGATGCGGGTTGCATCGAACTCATCGTGGCCCGTCTGCAGCCGCTCGGATTCGCCTGCGAGGTGATCGAAAGCGGTCCACAGGACTTTCGCGTCCGGAATTTGTGGGCCAAACGGCATCAGCCCAGCGTCAGATGGTCATCCCGCGCTACCAGGACCATAGCGTTTGCCGGTCATACCGATGTCGTCCCGACCGGACCGCTGACCCAGTGGCACAGTGACCCGTTCACCCCCACGCACCGCGAGGGGCGGCTTTTCGGGCGCGGCGCCAGCGACATGAAGACCTCGCTGGCCGCGATGGTGGTGGCCACCGAGGAATTCCTCGCCGCGCAACCCGAGACCCCGCTGAACATCGCCTTCCTGCTCACCAGCGATGAAGAAGGACCCGCGGTGGATGGCACCGTGGTGGTCTGCGAAGCCTTGCGCCAGCGCGGCGAGGTGCCCGATTTCTGCATCGTCGGCGAGCCCACGTCCGTGCAGCGCACCGGCGACATGATCAAGAACGGGCGCCGCGGCACCATGAGCGGCAAGCTCACGGTCAAGGGTGTTCAGGGCCACATCGCCTACCCGCACCTCGCCCGCAACCCGATCCATCTGCTTGCCCCGGCACTGGCGGAGCTGGTTGCCGTCGAATGGGACGGCGGCAACACCTTCTTTCCGCCGACCACCTGGCAGGTCAGCAACATCCATGGCGGCACCGGTGCGAGCAACATCATTCCGGGCCATGTGGTCGTCGACTTCAATTTTCGCTTCTCCACCGAGTCCACGCCGCAGAGCCTGCAGCAGCGCCTGACCGAGGCGCTGCGACGCCACGGGCTCGACTTTGAACTGGCCTGGACGGTGGGAGGCCTGCCCTTTCTCACGACCCCGGGCACGCTGGTTGCCGCGGTGCAGACGGCCATTCGGGCCGAAGCCGGAATCGAGACCCAGCTCTCCACCACCGGCGGCACCAGCGACGGACGCTTCATTGCGCAAATCTGCCCGCAGGTCATTGAGCTGGGCCCGCCCAACGCCACCATCCACATGATCGACGAACATGTGGTGGTCAGCGACATCGAGCCGCTGAAGAACATCTATCGCCGCGTGCTGGAGAACCTCCACGCCGGACTGCCGGCATGAGCGCGGAGGCCACCCGCCTCATCGAGCTGATCGACGACGCCGCCCGCCAGTTGACCGAGGCCGGCGTCTCTTACGGCCACGGCACGACCAACGCCTTCGACGAGGCGGCCTGGCTGGTGCTCTGGCGGCTGGGACTTCCCCTGGACACCCCGCTGGACGGGCCGGAGTCGGCCGCCGACCTCCCGGTGCAAGGCACCCAGCGCGAACAGGTGGCCGCCTTGGTGCGCGAGCGCATCGACACCCGCAAGCCCGCCGCCTACCTGACGCATGAGGCCTGGCTGCAGGGCGTGCCCTTCTACGTGGACGAGCGTGCCATCGTGCCGCGCAGCCTGATCGGCGAATTGCTGGCGCACCCCGAGCTCGGTGGCGGCATCGACCCCTGGCTGGGCGCCCACACGGCGCGCGTGCTCGATCTATGCACCGGCAACGGGAGCCTGGCGGTACTGGCCGCCATGGTCTACCCCGACGTCACCGTCGACGCCGCCGACATCTCGGCCGACGCCTTGGCCGTGGCCCGCATCAACGTGGACCGCCATGCGCTTCAGGACCGCATCCGGCTGATCGAGTCCGATAGCCTGGCGTCGGTTCCGGACCGCTACGACCTGATCCTTTGCAACCCGCCTTATGTCACTGCTGGCAGCATGGCCGCCCTGCCCGCCGAATACCAGGCCGAGCCCTCTTTGGCGCTTGCGGGGGGCGCAGACGGCATGGACTTCGTCCGCCAGCTGCTGCGCGAGGTCCCTGCACACCTCCAACCGGAGGGCGTGCTGGTCCTGGAAATCGGCAATGAACGCACCCATTTTGAATCCGCATTCCCGGCGCTGGAAGCCGTCTGGCTGGATACCAGCGCGGGCGACGACCAGGTCTTGCTGTTGACGCGCGACGCCCTGCATGCATGGCAGAACGCGCAACCGGCACAAATAGAAACCCCATGATCACTTTGAAGAACGTCGTCCTGCGCCGCGGTGCGAAGGTGCTGCTCGACGGCGCGTCCGTCACCATCAACCCGGGCGAGAAGGTCGGCCTCGTGGGACGCAACGGGGCCGGAAAGTCCTCGCTGTTCGCCCTTTTCAACGGCTCCCTGCATGAAGATGGCGGCGAATACTTCATTCCGGCCCAGTGGCGCATGGGTCAGGTGGCGCAGGACATGCCCGAAACCGCGCAATCTGCCACCGATTTTGTGGTCGAGGGCGATACCGCCCTGCTCGCCGCCCAGCAGGAAGTCACCGACGCGGAGGCGACCGACGACTACGACCGCATGGCGCACGCCTATACCGCGCTGCACGATGCCGGCGCCCACGACGCCGCCGCACGCGCGCAGGCGCTGATCCTGGGGCTGGGCTTCAAGACCAGCGAACTGGACAAGCCGGTGAACAGCTTCTCGGGCGGCTGGCGCATGCGCCTGCAGCTGGCGCGCGCGCTGATGTGCCCGTCGGATCTGCTGCTGCTGGACGAGCCCACCAACCACCTCGACCTGGACGCCCTGGTCTGGCTGGAAGCCTGGCTCAAGCGCTATCCGGGCACGATGCTCGTCATCAGCCATGACCGGGAGTTCCTTGACGCGGTGACCGAGGTCACCGTCCATATCGAGGGTGCACGCCTGACCCGCTACGGCGGGAACTACAGCAAGTTCGAGGACCTGCGCGCCGAGCAGATGGCGCTGCAGCAGACCGCCTTCGCCAAGCAGCAGGAAAAGATCGCCCACCTGCAGAAGTTCATCGCCCGCTTCAAGGCAAAGGCCAGCAAGGCCAAGCAGGCGCAGAGCCGGGTCAAGGCGCTGGATCGGATGGAGAAGATCGGCCCCTTGCTGGCCGAAGCGGAGTTCACGTTCGAGTTCAAAGAGCCCGCCAACCTGCCCAACCCGATGCTGTCGATGCATGACGTGAGCTTCGGTTACCCCCCGCCGGATGGGGCGCCCGAGGGCACGCCGCCGACGGTCATCGTGCGCAATGTCAACCGGTCCGTGCTGGCCGGCCAACGCATCGGCATTCTGGGCGCCAACGGCCAGGGCAAATCCACCCTGGTCAAGACCGTGGCACGCGCGCTCGCACCCCTTGGCGGCGAGATGATTGAAGGCAAGGGGTTGAACATCGGCTATTTCGCCCAGCAGGAGCTCGACGTGCTGCGGCCGGCCGACAACCCGCTCGAACACATGATCCGTCTCGTCAAGGACCTGACCGCCACAGGCAAGATCAGCGGCCAGGCCACGCGCGAGCAGGACTTGCGCAGTTTCCTGGGCATGTTCAATTTCAGCGGCGACACGGTCAAGCAGGCCGTCGGCAGCATGAGCGGCGGCGAGAAGGCTCGCCTGGTGTTGTGCATGATCGTCTGGCAGCGCCCCAACCTGCTGCTGCTGGACGAACCGACCAACCACCTGGATCTGGCCACGCGCGAGGCGCTGTCCATGGCACTGAACGAGTTCGAAGGCACCGTGATGCTGGTCAGCCACGATCGCGCCCTGCTGCGCGCGGTCTGCGACGAGTTCTGGATGGTGTCGCGAGGAGGGGTTGAGCCCTTCGACGGCGACCTCGACGACTACCAACGCTATCTGCTGGACGAAGCCCGGCGCCAGAGGGAGGAGGCCCGCGAGTCCGCGCGTGAGGAGGCCGAGGCACGCAAGTCCCCGGCAAGGCCGGCCCCCGCCGCCATCGCATTCACAGCGCCGACCACTGGCTCCGGCCTGTCAGCCCAGGAACAGCGCAAGCGAGATGCCGCGCAACGAACCCAGCTTGCCGAAAAGGCAAGGCCCCTCAAGCGTGCGCTGGAACAGACCGAAGCCCGTATTGCCGAGCTCACGCTGGCAAAGGCCGATCTGGAACAGCGCCTGTGCGGTCCGTTGCCTGCCGCCGAATTGGCCGACGCCGGCCGTCAGCTGAAAGCTGCCAGCGCCGAACTGGACACGCTGGAAGGGGAATGGCTGGCCTTGAGCGAACAGCTGGAGCACACCCTGTCGGCCTGATGCGCATGGAAATCCCCGCGCAACGTCTGGCATTGCATCAGGGTACAGTGATGATCTGACTCACTTTGAGAAGCAAAGCCACATGATGTCTCTTCTTGGAACCTTGTTCATCGGGCTGATCGTAGGCTTCATTGCCCGCGCAGTGAAGCCGGGCGACGACAAGCTGGGCTGGATCATGACAGCCCTGCTTGGCATTGCGGGCTCTTTCGTGGCGAACTACGTCGGAGCCGCATTGGGGCTGTACAAAGGCGGCGACGCCGCCGGGTTCATTGCGTCGGTGATCGGCGCAGTGGTTTTGCTGTTCATCTACGGCCTGATCAAAGGCAAATCAACCTGATTCCCGCCACCCATGCCTTCTGCGATTGACTTGGCGCGCGGGCATCCCGCATTGACAGAAGCCGTACAACGCGGACGCAAGATCCTGCATCGCCGGGCTTTGGTGGCCGCAGCGGCCGGCGCCGTGCCCGTACCCGGGCTTGACTGGGCCGTGGACGCGGCGCTGTTGTCCCGGATGATCCCGAAGATCAACGCTGAATTTGGCTTGATGCCCGACCAGTTGGACCGATTGACACCGCACGAACGAGAGCGGGTGCAAAAGGCTGTTGCCCTCGTAGGAACGGTGCTGATTGGAAAGTTCATCACCCGCGATCTGGTGCTCAAGGCGGCAAAGACCGTCGGCCTGCGCCTCACTGCCGGACAGGCCGCGCGCTACGTGCCGCTGGCCGGACAGGCGGTGTCCGCCCTGGTCGGTTACACCGCCATCCGCTATCTCGGCGAAGAGCACCTGAAGGACTGCGTGCGGGTCGCCTTGAAGGCCGACCTGCGGTTGCCGAACCAGCCAAGTACCTGAAGGGTGTGCCCGGTGCGGATTACGCGAACTCCCGCATTGTTTTCGCAATGCTTGAAACAAAAACCCCGCTATCGATTAGATAGCGGGGTTTTCATACTGTACTTGGTGGGACGTGCGGGGGTCGAACCCACGACAAACGGATTAAAAGTCCGCTGCTCTACCAACTGAGCTAACGTCCCTGTGAGCCTCCTAGCGGAATTTCCACCTTCGGTTCAGCCTTAAATTATAGCGTCTTATTCATTGCTGTGACGGAGTCCTGGCAAGAAAATCGAGAATCCATCCGGCTGCGCACAGACCAAAAGTGGCAGTGACACTGACGACCGATCCGTAACCGTGGCAATTGAGTGAACCGTCGCCCTCGACGGCGCAGGATGCATCCGGCGGGACGACCGGCTCCCGGCTGAACACGCAAGGGATACCGATGGTCCTGCCTTCGCGGGGAGCCCCGTGATGCTTGCGCAACCGATAGCGCAGCTGGGCCAGCAAGGGATCGTGGGTCACTCGCGCCAGGTCGTCGATTTCAACCTTGTGGGCAAGCCGCTTGCCGCCTGCGGCCCCGGCACTGATAAAGCCCTTCTGGCCCTGTCGTGCCCAGCTTGCCATCGCCACCTTGGCTGCCACCTGATCACAAGCATCGATCATGGCATCGACCGGGCCATCCAGAAGCTGCGGCCAGTTCGCGGGCTCCACGAACGCTTCAATGCCGGTGACCTGACACTGCGGGTGAATCAATCCGATGCGCTCCTGCATGGCGCGCACCTTGGCCTGGCCGATCGTGGTTGAAAGCGCTTGCGCCTGACGGTTGATGTTGGATTCGGCAACATGGTCCAGGTCAACGAGCACGAGCTGTCCGACGCCGCTGCGTGCCAACGCCTCAGCAGCCCAGGAGCCCACCCCGCCGATGCCGACGACGGCGACGCGAGCCCGCCGGATGCGTGCCGCACCATCCACGCCAAAGAGCCGCTCCAGACCGCCAAAGCGGCGTTCAAGATCATGTGTCTCCGAGGAGGAATCGCTCAAACCGTTCGCTCCAATCGCCAGTTCTGGTACCTGAGCGCCATGACCGCGCCAAACATGATTGCCGCGACGGCGAGAAAACTGGATGCGCTAAGGGTTGACATACCGCTCAAACCCTGCCCCACGGTGCACCCCATCGCGGTGACACCTCCGATGCCCATCAGCATCGCACCGATCAAGTGGTTTGCCAGATCCTCTGTGCCACCGAATCCTTCCCACCGGAAATCTCCGGAAACAACGGCCTGGACGGCCGAACCCGCAATGACCCCGAGGACCGACACCACGGCAAGCGTCAGGACCTTGCTTCTGTCGCTGAACAGGATGATCCAGTCCAGCGCATAGGCCATGGGCGCCGTGAAGGAAAGCGCCTCCATGCGCCCGCTGTTCGTCGCAAGATAAGCTTCCTGCAGCGTCTCGGGATGCTCGACCACATGACCCAGGTTGCCACTCACCCACCACATGGCGATCACCGCTCCGCCAATGCCCACACCAGCGATGTAGTTCTCTGGATGACGGAAGCTGCGCTCGCGCGAAGCCCAGAAGATCAAGCCCCCGCCGATCACCATGGAAAGCGCGATTCCGGCGGCAGTCGCGGGGACGCCCAATGCACTGGCAGCCCAATCGGTCAGCGTGCTTCCCTGGCTCAGTTCAATCCCGACCCGCTCCACCGTCGCAACCCTGAGCACGGCAGTGATCCCCTTCAATGTGGCAAACGCCGCGACCCCCATGACCAGAAAGACCACGAAGGCCTTGAGGTTACCGCTACCGATACGCACCAGGGTCTTGCTGCCGCAACCTGAGCCGAGCACCATGCCCAACCCGAAGAGAAACCCACCGACCAGAGCCGAAAGCCAGAGCCAGCGGGTTGATGCGTAGATGCTCTTGGAGGGGTTGATCCAACCGCCATAGGCCAGGATCGAAAACCCGATCATGGCGACACCGACCGCCATGCCCCACTGGCGCATGCGCGTCCAGTCCCCGTAGCTGACAACGTCGCTGATCGCGCCCATGGTGCAAAACCGCGTGCGCTGCGTGATCGCGCCGAAGACCATCGACACCAGAAATCCGGCCCAAAGTACCTGAACAGTCAGCGCGGAGAGCGCAGTGGATTGCATGAGCCAATTCTAGAGGGGCCTAAGCGCCTCGCGCCCCCCCAAAGTCCCGAAGGGTCAACGAAGCTTTGCCAAACGCTCCTTCGCGGCCTGTGCAGCCTCGGATTGAGGATGCAGCCGGATCAGATCCTCCAAGGTCCTGCGTGCCGCCTTGGTGTCCTTCAGTTCAATCTGGCAGTTTGCGATCGCCAGGATCGCCTCGGGCACGCGCGCATGTTCAGGCGCCAGCGTCAGCATGGCGCGAAAATTGGTGATGGCCTCTTTGTAATCACGCGTCGCGTATTGCGCGTTGCCCAGCCAGAACATCGCAGACGGGTAATAGCCGCTCTTGGGAAAGCGCTTGGCAAAGTCCAGGAAGGCAGCTTGTGCGGCCGGGAAATCACCCGTTCGAAACACCCCCATTGCGGCATCGAAATCTCGCTTTTCAGCAGGACTTGCGACGAACTCCCTCCCGTCCACGGTCACCTTTTGCGGCTCCATCGACCGCAGGCGCTCGTCAAGGGACTGGCTTTGCGTGGTCTGGCGGCGCTGGGTTTCAGCGATCTCTCTGGACATCTGCTCGCCCTGCCCGCGCATCCGGGCCTGCTCGGCGCGCAGGGTTTCGATCTGGTTCTGAAGATCCAGCAGACTCCTGCGCAACTGATTGTTCTCGTCGGTCAGTTTCTTTTCAATCGCTTCGGCCGTCGCCTTCTGCGTTTCGACACGTTGGCGCAGATCGATGATGGCTTTGCGCGCCTCATCGTCACTGAACAATGCAGCCTGAACCCCAAGGGGGGCCAAGAGGCTCCCAGCGAAAAAGAGGCCCCGCAGCCCCCTGATCAACCACGTTTCAATCACCGGTATTTCACCTCAACCCGTCGGTTCTTGGCCAACGACGCTTCGTCCGAGCCCTGTGCGGCAGGCTTTTCCTTGCCGAAACTCACGGCTTCCAGTTGCCCACCGGACACGCCCAGGAGCGTCATCGCCCGAGCGACGGCTTCGGCACGGCGCTGCCCCAATGCAAGGTTGTATTCGCGTCCTCCGCGTTCATCGGTATGGCCTTCCAGCATCGCCTTGCGCTTGAGGTCTGCTCTCAGATAACGGGCTTGGTTTTCTACAACAGACTGGTACTCGGGCTTCACAACAAAACTGTCGTAGTCGAAATAGACCACGTTCGGACCAGCCGGACCCGCGCCATCCTGGCCGCCCTTGCCCAGATCCACTGCCGTCACCGCGCTCGCAGCGGCCCCACCAGCACCGGCACTGGAGCCGGTCGTAACCGCCGCACCGGCCTTGTCTTCAACCGGGACTGCGTCCAGTTTGACGTCGGACGCGCAACCCGCGAGGCATGCCGCCACCGCAATTGCCAGTAAAACTCTACTCATGCTTGTGCTCCTGCTGATAAATCATTTCTGGAACGGCCCCCAGCTCGGCTCGCGGATATCCCCATCCTGCCCCGCCAGTCTGGCCTTGATCTTTCCATCCAGTGTCGTCGTCATCAAGGCTTCACGCCCCTGATTCTGTGTGGCGTAAACGATGAGGCGGCTGTTCGGCGCGAAACTGGGGCTCTCGTCGGCCGCCGTGTCGGTAACTGCATTCACCGTTCCACTGGCCAGCTCCATGACCTGCAGTTTGAACGCCCCATTGACGCGGGACACATAGGCGAGCCAGCGCCCATCCGGACTGATCGCCGGCGAGATGTTGTAGGTGCCCGCAAACGTCACCCGCTCAGCCGCACCGCCACTGGCCGGCATACGGTAAATCTGCGGTGCCCCGCCGCGATCACTGACGAAGTAAATGCTGCGACCATCTGGAGAAAAGACCGGCTCGGTGTCAATGCCGGGACTCTGCGTCAGTCGCCGCGGTTCACCCCCGCTGGCGTCCATCACATACAGCTGAGAGCCCCCGTCTCGGCTCAGGGTGAGCGCCACGGTGCGGCCATCCGGCGACCATGCGGGCGCGCTGTTGGAGCCACGGAAATTCGCCAGAAGGCGGCGTCGCCCCGTGGCCACGTCGTGGACATACACCACGGGCTTTCGGGCTTCGAACGACACATAGGCCAGCGAATCGCCGCCCGGCGACCATGCCGGCGAAATGATCGGCTCGGGGCTCGCCAAGGCCACCTGAGCGTTCTCCCCGTCGGCGTCAGCGACCCAGAGCGTGTGCTGCCGGCCACTCTTGGTGACATAGGCGATCCGCGTCGAAAAAACGCCTTTGTCTCCTGTCAGCTTCTCATGAATGTAGTCGGCAATCTTGTGCGAAACCAGGCGCAGGTCGCCGGCAGGCACCGTGTAGACCTGCCCGCCGAGATCCTGGCCGCGAACCACATCCCACAGCCGGAAACGCACGTCGTAGCGCCCGTCGGGCAGGCGGGTGACGCTGCCGGCCGCCAAGGAGTCGGCGCCACGCTGGCGCCACAACGGCAGGTCTGCGCGCGACCCTTCGTCCAGCGCCTGACCAGCCGCATCCATCAGCTTGAAATGCCCGCTGCGCTCCAGATCGGCCTGAATCACGCCGCTGATCTTGACCGGCGATTGGCCTTCCCCCCGAAAACCTGCGATCGCAATCGGCATCTGGGTCAGGCCCACGCCGGAGATCTCGACGCGGAACTGGGCCAAAGCCGACATCATCGATCCCCCTAGCAACACCCCCAGCAACAAGCGGCGCGGGATGGGAAAACGGTCGGTACAAATCATCTTCATCGGGTCGTGCAGGCAAATACATCCGTGAGCAAGGCCTCCATGGTACACACTGGTGATCGGCCCTCGTTACAAACTGCGTCGTTCGCAAGGGACAAAGGCACCTCAACCGTAGAATGCGCCCCATCCATGAACTCGAGTCCACCAGAAACCTCGACTGAGCAACGTTCGTTGGCCGCGCGCGTCATACGGTTGACCGCCTACTTTGGCCAGCAGCGCCACATCTGGGGCGTCGCCCTGCTGGCCTCGCTGGTGGCCGCGGCGACTGAGCCCATGATTCCGGCCTTGCTGAAATACCTGTTGGACCAGGGGTTCAACAGCGGGAAGATGCCGCTGTGGATGGTGCCCATCGGCCTGATGGGCTTGTTCGGGCTGCGCGGTGTGGCCAATTTTGTCGGGCAGTACGCCCTGGCCCGGGTCACCAATGACGGCATGATGGTGCTGCGACGCGCCATGTTCGCGCGCCTGCTCAATGCCGACATGAGCCTGTTTGCCCGCCAGTCGGCCAGCGCCTTGTCCAACACGGTGGTCTATGAAGTCCAGACCGGCGCCAACCTGCTGGTGACGGCGCTCATCGGCATGACCCGCGACGGCTTCACGCTGGTGGCCCTGCTGGGCTATCTGGTGTACCTGAACTGGAAGCTCACGCTCATCGTCGCGATGATGGGGCCCGGAGTCGCCTGGATCATGAAGGCACTCTCGAAGCGTCTCTATCAACTCACCAAGTCGAGCCAGAACGCCACCGATGAGCTGGCCTACGTGGTCGAAGAAAACGTGCTGGCCCATCGCATGGTGCGCCTGCACAGCGCCCAGGAAAGCCAGGCCTCCCGTTTCGACTCATTGAGCAGCCGCCTGCGCCGCCTGGCGCTCAAGTCCACGGTGGCCTCGGCGGCCATGACCCCGCTCACCCAGATGATCGCGGCCGCGGCGCTGTCGGCAGTCATCGGTGTCGCGCTCTGGCAGAGCCGGTCCGGTGGCGGCAACAGTGTCACCGTGGGCGACTTCGTGGCCTTCATCACCGCCATGCTCATGCTGATCACGCCGATCCGTCGCCTGGCCGAAATTGCGAATCCGATTACCCGGGCGGTCGCTGCACTGGAACGCGGCCTCGCGATGATGGATGACGTCCAGGCCGAAAAGGGCGGCACCCTGGACCCGGGGGCCGCCAAGGGCAACATTGAGCTGCGCGATGTCAGCGTAGCCTACCGCGAAGATCACTCACCCGCCCTCGACCACCTGAGCCTGAACGTTGCTCCCGGTGAAATCGTGGCGCTCGTCGGTCCTTCCGGGTCGGGCAAGACCACGCTGGTCAACCTGCTGATGCGCTTTGTGATGCCCCGTTCGGGCGACGTCCGGCTCGACGGGCACGACCTGACCCAATGGGACCTGGCCGCCCTGCGCTCCCAGTTCGCCATGGTCAGCCAGGACGTGGTGATGTTCAACGACACCGTCGCCGCCAACGTGGCGCTGGGCCAGGCGATCGACCGGGACCGGGTGAATGCGTGCCTGGACGCCGCCAACCTGTCGGAACACATCGCCGCGCTGCCCGAGGGGATGGACACGATCGTCGGGCACAACGCCACGCAACTCTCCGGTGGCCAGCGCCAGCGGCTGGCGATCGCACGCGCACTCTACAAGGACGCACCGATCCTGATCCTGGACGAAGCCACGTCCGCACTGGACACCGAGTCCGAGCGCCTGGTCCAGCAGGCTCTCCAACGCCTGATGGCGGGACGCACCACCCTGATCATTGCCCACCGGCTGTCCACCATCGAGCATGCGGACCGCGTCGTGGTCATGGAACAGGGTCGCATCGCCGAACAGGGCAGCCACGAGGAACTCATGGCCATGGACGGCCTGTATGCCCGGCTGCAGCGCCACGGCTCCCTGACCGGCACCGAGACGGATCAGAGCAGCACGATGTCGTAGTGCTCCTGGCCCATCGCGGTCTCGCTCTGCAGCGAAACCGGCTTGCCGATGAAGTCGCTCAGCCCGGCCAGGTGTGTGCTTTCCTCATCGAGCAGCAGTTCGATCACTCGGGGCGAAGCCACCACCCGAAACTCGCGCGGATTGAACTGCCGCGCTTCGCGCAGGATCTCACGCAGGATGTCGTAGGCCACGCTGCGCGCGGTCTTCACATGCCCCCGGCCCTGGCAGGCCTCGCAGGGCTCGGTCAGGATGTGGGCCAGCGATTCGCGCGTGCGCTTGCGCGTCATCTCCACCAGGCCAAGCTGCGAGAAGCTGCCCACCATGGTCTTCACGCGGTCGCGGGCGAGCTGCTTGCGGAACTCGGCCAACACGGCTTCGCGATGGTCTTCGCGCACCATGTCGATGAAATCAGCAATGATGATCCCGCCCAGATTGCGCAGGCGCAATTGCCGCGCGATGGCATGCGCAGCTTCGAGATTGGTCTTGAAGATGGTCTCGTCAAAACTCCGCGCACCGACAAAGCCGCCGGTATTGACGTCGACGGTGGTCAGCGCCTCGGTCTGCTCCACGATCAGATAGCCGCCCGACTTGAGTTCCACTCGGCGGCCCAGCGCGCGGGCGATCTCTTCATCGATGGAGAACAGGTCGAAAATGGGTCGCTCGCCCTTGTAATGCTGCAGCTTGGCCGCTGCCGCCGGCATGAATTCGCGGCCGAAAACCATCAGGGCATCAAACTGTTCACGCGAGTCCAGTCGAATGACCTGGGTGATATCACCCACCATGTCCCGCAGTACCCGCTGCAGCAGGTTGAGATCCTGGTGCAGCAAGGACAAGGGTGGCTGACGGACCGACGCATCCTTGATCCGCGCCCAGGCCTTGCGCAAGTAGGCCACGTCCTCGGCCAGTTCAGCGTCGCTGGCATCCTCGCCGTTGGTGCGCAGGATGAAGCCGCCGCCCGTCTCACCGGCCAGCGTCTGCAGGCGCGCACGCAACGACTCCCGCTGCGCGGTCGGGATCTTTTGCGAGACGCCGATGTGGTTGTCCTGCGGCAGGAACACCAGCAGGCGCCCGGCGATGCTGATCTGGGTGGACAGCCGGGCGCCCTTGGTGCCGATCGGGTCCTTGATCACCTGCACCAGCAGGACCTGACCTTCGAACACCTGCCGTTCGATCGGCAGGGCGCTCGCATTCGGCCGCGGCGCACCGGCGGTTTCGCCCTCGCCGGCACGGGTGCCAAAGGCAGTCATGAGATCGGCCACGTGCAGGAAGGCGGCGCGCTCCAGCCCGATATCGATGAAGGCCGACTGCATGCCGGGCAGCACGCGCACAACCTTGCCGAGGTAGACGTTGCCCACCAGCCCGCGCTCCAGCGCGCGCTCGACATGCAGCTCCTGCACCGCACCATGCTCGACCACGGCCACGCGGGTTTCCTGCGGCGACCAATTGATCAGAATTTCCTGCTGAGTCACACGTTGCCCCTGAAAAAGTATCCGGCGCAGATGCGGCCCAACTGCACGGCCAGGTCCGCGCCTGGTTCAAGCCGGATCAGCAATTGAAACCCACCTCACGCAGCAGCGCTGCGGTCTCGAACACCGGCAGCCCCATGATGCCCGAGTAGCTGCCTGAGATCCGCTCGATGAAGGTGGCCGCCCGTCCCTGCACGCCATACGCACCCGCCTTGCCCAGAGGTTCGCCGGTATCGACGTAGGCACGAATCCGTGACGGCGTGAGCGTGCTGAAACGCACCCGGGAATCGCTCAGCGCCTGCCTTCGCTTGCGCCCTGCTTGCACCGCCACCGCCGTCAGCACCCGATGCGTCTTGCCTGAAAGGGCCTGCAACATGTGGCGTGCCTCGGAGGCATCGCCCGGTTTGCCCAGAATGATGCGGCCCAGCGCCACGGTCGTGTCTGAACACAGCACCGGTGCAGGCGCGAGGCCTCGGCGCTTCATCCGTGCCACGGCAGCGTCGAGCTTCAGCGCCGTCACGCGGGCGACGTAGGCCACCGGGCTCTCGCCCGGGTGGACGACCTCGAGCGCCTCGGCGTCCTCATCTGCGTCGGGCAACAGCAGTTCGTGCTTCACGCCGATCTGCTCCAGCAACTGCCGCCGACGCGGGCTTTGCGACGCAAGATAGATGAAATCGCTCATGTCACTCACGATGGTAGGGATGGCTGGCATTGATTGACCATGCCCGGTACAACTGCTCGATCAGCAGCACACGGGCCATGGCATGGGGCAGCGTCAGGTCCGACAACCGGATGCGTTCGTGGGCCACCTGGCGAAAGGAGGGATCCAGGCCATCCGGGCCGCCGATCACGAGGGCTACATCGTCGGCGCCGAGCTGCCAGGCCTTGAGTTTTGCGGCCAGCGCCACCGTGGTGAGCGCGGTGCCGCGCTCGTCCAGCGCCACGACCCGCGCGCCCCGTGGAATCACCGACTCGATGCGCGCGCGCTCGGCGGCGTACAGCGTTTCGAGGGTCTTGGAGCCGCGGGGCTCGGTCTTGACCGCCTTGAGCTCAACTTTCAACTCGGGCGGGAAGCGCTTGGCGTAATCATCCCAGGCTGTCTGCGCCCAATCGGGCACGCGCTGCCCGACGGCCACGATCAGCAGCTTCATGGTGCGTGAGGATCAGGCCTTGCCGGAAGCCGGCTTCCTGGCGGGAGCCCGCTTGGCCGCAACGTTCTTGGCCGGCACCTTCTTGGCCGACGCGCGCTTGGCGGCAGCCGGGACCACCACTTTGGTGACTGCTGTTTTTGTAGCAACCGATGGCCGTTTGGCGCTGGGCTTAGCCGCTTTATCTCCGGATTTCACGGTTTCGGGCGCTTTGCGTCGAGTGGAGGCCCCCTCGCCGGCGGTTCGCCGGGCGGCGGGCTTCGCGGGCGCCTTGGCCGGGTCTTTCCAGCCACTTCTTCCGACGCAGGCGCACCGGTGCGGGCGGTGCGGGTCGCAGCTTTCTTCGGCGCCGGCACTTCGGCCTTGACCAGCGGCCTGGCGGCGCCGAATTTCAGACGCACCGGCTTGTCGCCCCAGATCTCCTCCAGGTTGTAGTAGGTGCGAATGGTGGGCTGCATGACGTGCGCCACCGCGGCACCGCAGTCGACGATGATCCACTCCCCGTTTTCCTCGCCCTCGATGCGCGGCTTGGGAAAGCCGGCCTCGCGGACCTTGTCGCGCACGCTGGCCGCCAGAGCCTTGGTCTGCCGGTTGGACGTTCCGGAAGCCACGATCACCCTCTCAAACAGAGGCGACAGGTGCTCGGTGTCGAACACCTTGATGTCCTGGGCCTTCACGTCCTCCAGCCCATCGACGATGGCGCGCTGCAGTTTCTGGATGTCTTTTTTGCCGGAGGTGCTTGTTTCAGTCATGGAGCGAGGTAGAGGTGGTGTTGGTCAATATAGCGTGCAACGGCTTCGGGAACCAGATGGTCAATCCCGAGGCCGGCCGCGACACGGGCGCGCACGTCGGTGGCGCTGAGGTTCATGAGGGGCAGCCGGAGCGGCTGGAAATGGCCATTTTCAACGGCCGAAACCGGAAATTCTGTGCCAGATTGGACGCTTCCCAGCGTCGATGGGTCACGGGAAGCTATGGAAATTATAGCGGTTTCCAGGATCTCGCGCCAACGGTGCCAGGACGGCAGCGCGGCGGCCTGGTCGCCCCCCACGATCAGGAACAACTGCGCACCGGGGCTTTCGGCCTGCACCTCGGTCAACGTGTCGACGGTGTAGGTGGGGCCGGGGCGCTGCATCTCGCGGGCATCCACCTCGACCCGGTCCATGCCTTCGAACGCCAGCCTGGCCATCGCCAGCCGGTGTGCGGGCTCGCTGAGCACCCGCGCCTTGTGCCAGGCCTGCCCGGTCGGAAAGATCAGCAGCCGGTCCAGCGCCAGCTGCTCCAGCGCCGCCTTCACCAGCGCCACATGGGCGTTGTGCGGCGGATCGAACGCGCTGCCGAAAATGCCGATGCGCGGCCCAGCCCCCGTCAAATCCAGTCCTTGCGCACCAGGAATTGGCGGTACAGGGCGTCCTCGGGCGTTCCGGGCGCGGGGGTGCGGTTGTACGCCCAACTCACCAGCGGCGGCATCGACAGCAGGATGGACTCGCTGCGTCCGCCCGATTGCAGGCCAAAGTGCGTACCACGGTCCCAGACCAGGTTGAACTCCACGTAGCGGCCGCGCCGGTACAGCTGGAACTCGCGCTCCCGCTCGCCAGATGCGGTGCCCTGGCGCCGTGCGACGATCGGCAGGTAGGCATCCAGAAACGCGTCGCCGACCGAGCGGATCATGGCAAAACCGCTCTCGAAGCCGCCCTCGGAAAAGTCGTCGAAGAACACGCCACCGATGCCGCGCTGCTCGCCCCGGTGCTTGAGGAAGAAGTACTCGTCGCACCAGGTCTTGAATCGGGGGTATTTGTCCGCGCCGAACGGCGTCAGCGCGTCCCGGCACACGGTGTGGAAATGCACCGCGTCTTCCTCGAAGCCGTAGTAGGGCGTGAGGTCCATGCCCCCACCGAACCAGCACACCGGCGCCTGCCCGCTGGCGGTGGCCGCGATCATGCGCACGTTCATGTGCACCGTGGGCACGTAGGGGTTGCGCGGGTGGAACACCAGCGACACGCCCATGGCCTCGAAGGGTGCGCCCGCCAGCTCCGGGCGGTGCTGCGTGGCCGAAGGCGGCAACCGGGGGCCGCTCACATGCGAGAACCCGCAACCGGCGCGCTCGAACACCGGCCCGCCCTCCAGGATGCGGGTGATGCCGTTGCCTTGCAGCGCCTCGCCCGGGGCCTTGGTCCAGGCATCCTGCACAAATGGCGTGCCGTCGATGGCCTCGATGGCGGTGGTGATGCGGGTCTGCAAGTCCTGCAGGTAGGCCCGTACCGAATCAGTCTGTGTGGTCATTCGTTGCGCCCCATCGCCTTGATGGCCCGATACCCGATGTCTCGTCGGTACTGCATGCCGTCGAAATGAATGCCGCGCGCCACGTCATAGGCCCGCTGCTGCGCCTGCTTCACCGAATCCGCCAGTGCCGTCACGCAGAGCACGCGGCCGCCAGCGCTCAGGATCACGCCGTCTTTCTCCACCGTGCCGGCATGGAACACCATCGCGTCGTCGCTGTCCTTGGGCAGCCCGGTGATGGCGTCGCCCTTGCGCGGGTTCATCGGATAGCCCGCGGCGGCGATCACCACGCCCAGCGCCGGGCGACGGTCCCACTCCAGCTCCATGGTGTCCAACTGGCCGGCGGTCGCCGCCAGCATCACCTCCAGCAGGTCGGTCTTGAGCCGCATCATGATCGGCTGCGTTTCCGGGTCGCCCATGCGGCAGTTGAACTCCAGCGTCTTCGGGTGTCCGGCCGCATCGATCATCAGGCCGGCATACAGGAAGCCGGTGAAGGGGATGCCGTCTTTTTCCATGCCGCGGATCGTCGGCAGGATGATTTCGCGCATGGCGCGTGCGTGCACCTCGGCGGTCACCACCGGTGCGGGCGAATAGGCGCCCATGCCGCCCGTGTTGGGGCCTTCGTCGCCATCGAGCAGGCGCTTGTGGTCCTGGCTGGTGGCCATCGTTGCCACATTCTTGCCGTCGCACATCACGATGAAGCTGGCCTCCTCGCCCTGCAGGAACTCCTCGATCACCACGCGCGCGCCGCCCTCGTTGTGGCTCACGCCCAGGGTGTTGTCTACCAGCATGAAATCGATCGCCTCGTGGGCTTCGGCCAGCGACATCGCGACCACGACACCTTTGCCGGCCGCCAGGCCATCGGCCTTGACCACGATGGGCGCCCCCACGCGATCCACATAGGCATGGGCCGCCGCCGGGTCGGTGAAGGTCTCGTACGCCGCAGTCGGAATGCCGTGGCGCTTCATGAAGGCCTTGGAGAAAGCCTTGGAGCTTTCCAGCTGCGCCGCCGCCTTCGTGGGGCCGAAGATGCGCAGGCCGTGGGCGCGGAACTCGTCCACGATGCCGGCGGCCAGCGGCCCTTCCGGTCCGACCACGGTGACGCCGATCTTTTCGGCCTGCGCCCAGGCCCGAAGAGCCGGGATGTCGGTGATCGGCAGGTTCACCAGATTCGGATCGCGAGCGGTGCCGCCATTGCCGGGGGCCACATAGACCTGCTGGACCTTGTCGGACTGGGCCAGCTTCCAGGCCAGCGCGTGCTCGCGCCCGCCGCCGCCCACCACCAAGACTTTCATTCTGCTATCTCGGCGTTATGGAAGACCTCCTGGACGTCGTCCAGGTCCTCGATCACGTCGATCAGCTTCTGCATGCGTGCCGCATCGTCACCGGTGAGTTCGATCGTGTTTTCCGGGCGCATCGTGACCTCGGCCAGTTCGGGCTTGAGGCCCGCGGCCTCCAGGGCGTTCTTGACCGCCTCGAAATCGGCTGGCGACGTCAGCACCTCGATGGCCCCCTCTTCGTCGGCAATCACATCCTCCGCCCCAGCTTCGAGCGCCACATCCATCACCTTGTCCTCGTCCGTTCCCGGCGCAAAGACCAGCTGGCCGCAATGCTTGAACTGGAACGCCACCGAGCCCTCGGTGCCCATGTTGCCGCCGTACTTGCTGAAGGCGTGGCGCACCTCGGCCACGGTGCGCACCCGGTTGTCGGTCATGGTGTCGATGATGATCGCCGCGCCGCCGATGCCGTAGCCCTCGTAGCGGATCTCCTCGTAGCTCACGCCTTCCAGGTTGCCCGTGGCCTTGTCGATGTTGCGCTTGATGGTGTCAGCCGGCATGTTGGCGGCCTTGGCCTTCTCGATCGCCAGGCGCAGCCGGGGGTTGGCCGAGGGGTCGCCGCCGCCGGTGCGGGCCGCCACCATGATTTCACGCACCACGCGGGTCCAGACACGCTGTCGTTTTTCATCCTGTCTGCCCTTGCGATGCTGAATATTTGCCCATTTGCTGTGGCCGGCCATCGGAAATCCTTGTCTATTGATTTAATCTGTCGGCTCTGATTTTACTTTTCCACCCTCAGGAACCCTCCCACCATGGCCGAACCGATGCTGATCGCCAAGAACGCCTCCGCTGAATGCCACCTGCTGCCCGCCCTGGCCAACCGCCACGGCCTGATCACCGGGGCCACCGGCACGGGCAAAACCGTCACCCTGCAGACCCTGGCCGAGAATTTCTCGAAGATCGGCGTGCCGGTGTTCATGGCCGACGTCAAGGGCGACCTGACCGGCATCAGCCAGGCCGGCGCCATCGGCGAAAAGATGGCCGCCATCCTCAAGGATCGCGCGCTGGATACGCCCGAATCCATCGCCTGCCCCGTCACTTTGTGGGATGTGTTTGGCGAGCAGGGCCACCCGGTGCGGGCAACGGTCTCCGACATGGGCCCGTTGCTGCTGGGCCGCATGCTGAACCTCAATGAGACTCAGGCCGGTGTGCTGAATCTGGTCTTCAAGATCGCCGACGACAACGGCCTGCTGCTGCTCGACCTGAAGGACCTGCGCGCCATGTTGCAGTACGTGGGCGACAACGCCTCCGACTTCACCACCCAGTATGGCAACGTGAGCGCCGCCAGCGTCGGCGCGATCCAGCGCGGGCTGTTGCAGATCGAAACCCAGGGCGGCGAGAAGTTCTTCGGCGAGCCGATGCTGAACATCAGCGATTTCATGCAGACCGACAGCAACGGCCATGGCGTGATCAACATCCTGGCCGCCGACAAGCTCATGCACTCGCCGCGCCTGTATGCCACCTTCCTGCTGTGGATGCTGTCCGAACTGTTCGAACAGTTGCCCGAGATCGGCGACCCGGAGAAGCCCAAGCTGGTGTTTTTCTTCGACGAGGCCCACCTGTTGTTCACTGACGCGCCCAAGGCGCTGGTCGAACGCATCGAACTGGTGGTGCGGCTGGTGCGCTCCAAGGGCGTGGGCGTGTATTTCGTCACGCAGAACCCGCTGGACATTCCGGACAGCGTGCTGGCGCAGCTGGGCAACCGGGTACAGCACGCCCTGCGCGCCTATACGCCGCGTGACCAGAAGGCCGTCAAGGCGACAGCCGAAACCATGCGGCAAAAGCCCGGCCTGGACATCGCCACCGCCATCACCGAACTGGCCGTGGGCGAGGCCCTGGTGAGCCTGCTGGACACCAAAGGGCGCCCCGGCATCACCGAGCGCGTCTATGTGCTGCCGCCGGGCAGCCAGATCGGGCCGATCACCCCGGCGCAGCGCCAGGAACTGATCGCCGGATCGCTGGTGGCCGGTGTCTACGAGAAGGCCGTGGACCGCGATTCCGCCTATGAAAAGCTCAACGCGCGGGCCGCCGCGACCACCGCGGCCCCTGACAACGCGGCACAGGGAATGCCGGGCTCAGCCGGCAAGGCCGACAGCGAAGGCGGCGGCCTGCTGGGCGGCTTGAACGACGTGCTGTTCGGCTCCACCGGCCCGCGCGGCGGACGGCACGACGGGCTGGCCCAGTCCATGGCCAAGTCGGCGGTGCGCACCATGGGCTCCACCGTCGGCCGCGAAATCATCCGCGGGGTGCTGGGCAGCCTCTTCGGCGGCAAGAAACGTTGATCAGGAGCACCGAGCCATGAACCAGGTTCACCACATCACCCACCCTCTGGTGCAGCACAAGCTGACGCTGATGCGCAAGAAAGACGCCAGCACCAACACCTTTCGCACGCTGCTGAACGAGCTCAGCACCCTGATGGCCTACGAGGTCACCCGCGACATGCCGCTGCACGCGGTGCAGATCGAGACGCCGCTGGAGGCCATGACCAGCCCGATGATCGACGGCAAGAAGCTGGTCTTCGTGCCCATCCTGCGCGCCGGCCTGGGCATCCTGGACGGCATGCTCAACGTCGTGCCGGGTGCGCGCGTGGGCCACATCGGCCTGTACCGCGACCCGGCCACGCTGCAGGCGGTGCAGTACTACTTCAAGATGCCCTCCGACATGCACGAGCGCGACGTCATCGTGCTGGACCCGATGCTGGCCACCGGCAACTCGGCCGTGGCCGCGCTGGACCGGATCAAGGCGCTGAAACCCCGCTCGGTCAAGTTCGTCTGCCTGCTGACCTGCCCCGAGGGCATTGCCAAGGTGCACAAGGCCCACCCCGACGTGCCGATCTACACGGCGGCCATCGACCGCGAACTCAACGACCACGGCTACATCCTGCCGGGCCTGGGCGATGCGGGCGACCGCATCTTCGGCACCACCTGATACCGCCCGCTATCCGGAAGCCCACTATGCCCCCACGGATCCTGCACCGTCTGGCGCGAGCGATGTGCGCCATGGCCGCCGCCTGCTGCCTGGCGCTTTTCCAGGCGGCCGCCTGGGCCGCGCCCTGGCTGGACGAGACGCCGCGCATCGCCATCATCTCGGCCTTCCCCGCGGAGATGAACCTCCTGCTGGCGCGTGTGCAGACGCCCCAGCGGCACAGCGTCAACGGAGTGTCCTTCACCACGGGGCAGTTGCAGGGCAAGCCCGTGGTGCTGTTGCACAGCGGCATCAGCATGACCAATGCCGCGATGAACACCCAGCTGGTGCTGGACCGGTTCAAGGTCACCCACATCGTCTACAGCGGCATCGCCGGCGGCGTGAATCCCGCGCTGCACATCGGCGACGTGACCGTGCCCCAGCGCTGGGGCCAGTACCTGGAGGTGCTGGTGGCCCGCGAGACGGCGCCCGGCACCTTCACCCCTCCGGTCTGGATGGACGACGTGAAGCTGCCCCGCTTTGGCGCCAATCACCCCCGCCCGGTGGAAGTGCGCTCGGCCGCGCAGCCGAAGGAACACAAGAAATTCTGGTTTGACGTGGACCCGACCCTGCTGAATCTGGCGCGCAGCATCCAGGGCACCGCGCTGGCCGACTGCGACGCCGCGCGCAATTGCCTCGGCCACAAGCCGAAAGTGGTGGTGGGCGGCAACGGCGTATCGGGCCCGGCCTTCGTGGACAACGCCGCGTTTCGCGACTACACCTTCAAGACCTTCGAAGCCAACGTGCTCGACATGGAAACGGCCGCCACGGCCCAGGTCGCCTACAGCAATGGCGTGCCCTATATCGCTTTCCGATCGCTGAGCGATCTGGCCGGCGGCGGCCCGGGCGAGAACGAACTGGAGACTTTCTTCAAGATCGCCGCCGACAACTCGGCGACGGTGCTGCTGGCCTTCCTGGCCGCCTGGAAATAGGCCGACCCCTGCAAGGGACACCCATGCTCGACCTGCTGATCACCCGAGCCAGCCTGCCCGACGGCCGCACGAACATGAGCGTCGGCGTGCAGGACGGCCGCATCGTGGCCGTCGATGAAGGCCTGAGCGCCCCCGCCTTTGAGACCGTGGACGCCGCCGGCCAGCTGCTGAGCCCGCCGTTCTGCGACCCGCACTTCCACATGGACGCCTGCTTGAGCTACGGCCTGCCGCGCGTGAATCAAAGCGGCACCCTGCTCGAAGGCATCGCGCTGTGGGGCGAACTCAAACCTCTGCTGACCGCCGACGCCCTCATCGAGCGTGCCTTGACCTATTGCGACTGGGCGGTGGCCAAGGGCCTGCTGGCCATCCGCAGCCATGTGGACACCAGCGACCCCAGCCTGCTGCCCGTGGAGGCGCTGCTGGAGGTCAAGCGCCGCGTGGCGCCCTACCTCGACCTGCAACTGGTCGCTTTCCCGCAGGATGGGGTGCTGCGCAGCCAGGGCGGCGTCGACAACCTCAAGCGCGCGCTGGCCCTGGGCGTGGACGTAGTGGGCGGCATCCCGCACTTCGAGCGCACCATGAGCGAAGGCGCTGCCAGCGTCAGGCTGCTCTGCGAACTGGCCGCCGAACAGGGCAAGCTGGTCGACATGCACTGCGACGAGAGCGACGACCCGCTCTCGCGCCACATCGAGACCCTGGCCTTCGAGACCCAACGCCTGGGCCTGCAGGGCCGCGTGACCGGCTCGCACCTGACCTCCATGCACAGCATGGACAACTACTACGTGAGCAAACTCATCCCGCTGATCGCCGAAGCGGGCGTGAGCGCCGTGGCCAACCCGCTCATCAACATCACCTTGCAGGGCCGGCACGACAGCTACCCCAAGCGGCGCGGCATGACGCGCGTGCCCGAGCTCCTGGCCGCCGGTGTGACCGTGGCGTTCGGCCACGACTGCGTGATGGACCCCTGGTACAGCCTGGGCAGCGGCGACATGCTGGAGGTGGCGCACATGGGCCTGCACGTGGCGCAGATGACCAGCCAGCAAGGCATGCACGACTGCTACAGCGCCGTCACCACCCACGCCGGCAAGGTGATGCACCTGCCAGGCTACGGCCTGGCGCCCGGCAACGACGCGAGCTTTGTGCTGCTGCAGGCCAGGGACCCTATCGAGGCCATCCGTCTGCGGGCGAACCGGCTGAAGGTGTGGCGCAAGGGCAAGCTGCTGGCCGAGACGGCCAAGGTGACGACCCGGCTGCAGCTGGCCGGGCGCCCGACATCCACAGGCTGACGGCCCGACGGCGCGTCCATCTGGGCTTCAGCGATCCGGCCGCGGCTTGGGGATTTGCGCGCGGATGACCAGCCTTTCGGCCTCGCGGTGCACCGGCATCGCAAAGCCGAACAGATCGGCCTGGGCCACGAGGTCCAGATCCGCCGTCGGAAGATCAGGCCAGGTGCCGAGTGCAAAACGTTGACCGAAGTCGGACTGCCGAACCCGCTGCGCGAAGGCTTCCGGCCCCGGAGAGTCGCCGCCGAGCAAGGCCTGCAGGTAGTCGGCGCAGGCCACGTCTTCGTCGCCGTCGCGATCCGCCCATTCACCCGTGACGACGAAACAGACGTGCCCGCCTCCACCTGCGCGAATGGCCTCGGCGGTGGCCCTGGCGCAGACGAGGCTGGCCGCAAAAAGCCGTGGTGCCTCGCGAAAAAGATGAAGGCCCCGCACCCCGGCGGCCGTGCTGAGCACGACGTTCTTGCCCGACAGGTCCGCGCGTGCAAGGGCCGAAGGCGAATTGCCAAAGTCAAAGCCCGGCACCGGCGCACCACCCGCCACCGCCCCCACGGCAACAGCCGGCTCCAGCGCAGCGCGCACCGCCCTGCCGGATTCGGGATCCTGCACCGGGTACACCGCCAATGCCCCCTGCGCCAGCGCGACCGCCGAGGTGGTGAACGAGCGCAGCACATCGATCACCACCACGGTCTCGGCCACCTCGGGCGGACGTTCCAGGCGGTTCAGGAACAGGCGGGAAAAGCGCATGGCCGCAGCTTAGCAACGGCGGTCGATTCCGTCACGGCTCCCCCGCATCCGGACGCGTAGGACATTCACCTATCGGGGGACCAAAGCACCTCTTGGGATTTCGGCACCGCATCGTCGAGAGGTGATCCATGCGCAATTTCAGCCGGAGGGCCATCGTGAGCATCGGTTCACCAGGGCCTGGGCCACGCCCCAAAACCACTGGCGAGACCCGGGCCTGCGCCCTGGAACAGCGTCCGCGGCGGCGATGACCGACAATCCCCCGGCCCGTCCGAACCGGAACCATCGCCCATGTCCACGCTGCCCCCCTGCCCCCAATGCCACTGTGAATACACCTACGAGGACGGCGGCCTCCTGATCTGCCCCGAATGCGCCCATGAATGGGCCCCGGAGGCCGCCCCCGCGCCGCAGCAGGCCCGCGTGTGGAAAGACGCGCACGGCAATGTCCTGCAGGATGGCGATGCGGTCACCCTGGTCAAGGACCTGAAGATCAAGGGCTCCTCGGCCGTGGTGAAGGTGGGCACCAAGGTCAAGAACATCCGCCTGATCGACGGCGACCACGACATCGACTGCAAGATCGACGGCTTTGGCGCCATGCAGCTCAAGTCGGAATTCGTCAAGAAAGCCTGAACGGCCGAGGCGCCACCCCCCACGGGCGCTAGCGGCGCACGGCCTGCACGCTGAAGCCGGACTCGGCCCAGGCCGCGGCGCTGGCCCGGCTGAGCTTGAACGAGGGCGCCACGCGCGCCTCGGCCAGCAATGCGCCGGCCGCATCCCAGGCGCGCAGCAGGGCGCTGGGGTGCTCGTCATCGGGCTCGATGTCCAGCGTCACGCGCAGGCGCTGGCCGTCATCCTGCGCCAGCTCGATCTGCTGGTGCAGCGTGGCGTGCAGCTGCTGCTCGCCGCGGCGCACGAACTCCCGGGCCGTCTTGACCAGGGTGTTGAAGGCGGCGCCATCCAGCGGCTTGGGGTTCTTCTTGTCGCGCCCCATGGTCCACGGGCCCACCAGGGCCGGCTCGGCCTGGCCGTGCGCGGTCATGGCCACGGCCCAGCCATCGTCGTCCTCGTTCTTGATCACGCGGGCGGTCCAGCCGTTGTCGCGCCACAGGCGAGGCTCGGTGGTTTTTTCTTCGGAGTCTACAAGGTCGGTCATGCGGTTTCCGGGGGACAAGGCAGCGGGCAGTTTACGATCGATGCCTTCGCGCCGGTCCGCAGGCGCGCATCAACCACTCAAGGAGCCTCCGTCATGGGCGCGCAATGGAAAGCAAAAGGCAAGGCCGCAGCCGCGGATGCCCGGGGCAAACTCTTCGGCCGCCTGGCCAAGGACATCATGGTGGCCGCGCGCGGTGGGGCCGACCCGGCGTCCAACTCGCGGCTTCGGCTGGTGGTGGAGCAGGCGCGCAAGGTCTCCATGCCCAAGGAGACGCTGGAGCGCGCCATCAAGAAGGGTGCCGGCCTCACGGGTGAGACGGTGCACTTCGAGCATGTGATGTACGAAGGCTTTGCCCCGCACCAGGTGCCGCTGATGGTGGAATGCCTTACTGACAACGTCAAACGCACCGCGCCCGAGATGCGCGTGCTGTTCCGCAAGGGCCAGCTCGGCGCCTCGGGCTCGGTGGCGTGGGACTTTGACCACGTCGGCATGATCGAGGCCGAACCCGCCACCCCGGGCGTCGATGCCGAAACCGCCGCCATCGAGGCCGGCGCGCAGGACGTGGAGCCCGCCGACGACGGCGCCACCCTGTTTCTCACCGCGCCGACCGACCTGGACCTCGTCAGCCGCGCCCTGCCCGGCCACGGCTTCACGGTGCTGAGCGCCAAGCTCGGCTACAAACCGAAGAACCCAGTGGACCCGGCCAACCTGAGCGCCGAGCAGCTTGAAGAGGTCGAAAGCTTCCTGGCCGCCATCGACGCGCACGACGACGTGCAGAACGTCTTCGTGGGCCTGGCCGGATAGGCTCACGGGAGACCCCACCGTGACGAGCTACTGGCTCATGAAGTCCGAGCCCGCCGAGTGCTCGGTGGACGACGCACTGGCCGCGCCGCGCGCCACCGTGCCCTGGGTGGGCGTGCGCAACTACCAGGCGCGCAACTTCATGCGCGACGCGATGCAGCTGGGCGACGGCGTGCTGTTCTACCACTCCAGCTGCGCCGAGCCCGGCATCGTGGGCCTTGCGCTGGTGGCTTCCGCGCCCTACCCCGACCCAACCCAGTTCGACCCCACATCGCCCTACTTCGATGCCGCGTCCAAGGTGGAAGCCCCCCGCTGGCTGCTGGTGGACGTGCAGGTGCGCCGCAAGACCCGCAACCTCACCCTGCCCGAGCTGCGCGCCACGGCCGGGCTGGAGGAGCTGCTGGTGCTGCGCAAGGGCAACCGGCTGTCGATCACGCCGGTGGAGGCGCGCCACTGGCAGCTGATCCTGCAGCGCCTGGACCTGGATGGGGACGCTGCGCCGTGAAACCCCGCCTGAGAGCCTGGCTGCTGCGGCTGCTGGCCGGGCTGTTGCTGCTGCCCGCGCTGGTAATCGCGGCCGGGCAGCTGGGCGCCTTGGGCGGCACGCCCCCGACCGACCTGGGTGTGAAAAACGGGCGCCTGAAGCCGCCCTCCGCCACGCCCAACAGCGTCACCAGCCAGGCCGCGCTGTGGCCCGACCATCCCCAGGCCGCCCGCGCCGGCATCGAGCCCCTGCGCTACCGCGGCGACGGCCCCGCCGCCCTGCGCACGTTGGCCACCATCCTGCGTGGCATGGAGCGCACCACCGTCGTCACCGAACGGCCCGGCTACCTCTACGCCCAGGCCCGCACGCGCCTGCTGCGCTTCACCGACGACGTGGAGTTCAGCCTGGACGAGGCCGCCGGCGTGATCCATGTGCGCTCGGCCAGCCGCATCGGCCATGGCGACCGCGGCGTGAACCGGGCACGGGTGGAGGCCATCCGCAGCGCGTTCATGGCGAGCCCCGCAGGGCTGCCTGGTGTTGCCGGAGCGGCCCGATAGCTCTATCGAATTGATAGCTGAAAATGACCATTCCACGATGGGAAATGGCAGATTTCATCAACTTTCTGCGCGCTAACACCTGAATCAGGCCGCACGGGCCCCGCCGTTTCAGTGTGGCCCTCAGGACTGTGGGTCGAACCCGAAGACGCGCAGTTCCTGGTCGCACCGACACGCCCGGGCGATACGCGCCGCCCAGGCGATGGCCTCGTCGCGCGAAGGCAGTTCCAACACGGTGAAGCCGCCGTTGAGCGCGGGTGCCCAAGATAGCCGCCCATCACAACGGTGCCGTCAGCAGAGACGAGCACGGGCGCAACGGTTTCGTCGATTCCACCGGCGTAGACGTAAACACCGGCGGCTTTGGCCTCATCGATCACAGCGCGTGCGTCGCGGCCCACCGCTTCCAATTCGGCGTCGGGCACCACCATCGCAGCGCTTGGAAACGAAATAAGGTACTTGGCCATGGCGTTCCTTTAGCGAAATTGGACTCTGACCCCGATGTCCCCCAATCCTGGCCTCATTGCTGCGGCTTGGGCTTGACACAACGTTGCGGCATGGCTGCCACGCACTCTCCAGCACAGACCGCGTTGCCGTAACGGTCCACCGATGCTGCACCGCGCAGTTGGTTGGAACAGAAGATGTCACCGCGAAGGTCTTTGGCACAGTAACCAGGACCACAGACCGGGTCTCCGTAGCGATTCAGTTCGATCCCGCCACCGGCGGTGGAGCAGATGATCTCTCCCGTTCGATCCGCCTTGCAGGACGCATCGGGCTCGGGACAAACCATCGTTCCTTCGCGGTTGGGCGTGCAGGTCCTGTCATTGGCCTGTGTCGGTACGCCGCACAAGAGCAGCAGGAAAAGCGAGATCGTTTGAATATGGGTGCGGCGAGCAATCATGGTCATCTCTCCAGGGCTTCGAGTTGGGCGGTCGGGTCGCAGGGGGCGGCGGCGGCAAAATTGGATTCTGACCCCGAATTCCGACCCCGAATTCCTCGCCTGGCCTCCCAGGCCCCCCCCCTCACCCCAAATCCGCCCCCAGATGCTCCGCCCAGTCGGCCAGGGCGCCCAGGATGGCTTCGGCGCGCTCGTCGCCGCGCTCCATGGCGTCGTCGGCCAGGGTGTCCAGGCGCTCCTGCAGCTGCGCCAGGGTGCGGGCGCCGCCCTCGCCGGCCAGCAGGCGGGCTTCGCGGTGCTGCTGCCACTGCGCGGCTTCGTCGGGGCTCAGGGTGTCGGGGTGGTTGCGGGCGCGCCAGCGCAGCAGCAGCTCGGCCAGGCGCGGGTCGTCGAAGCCGGTGCGCGCGCGGGCCAGCGCGGCGGGGTCCAGCGCGCGCAGCTGGTTCAGGCGGCGGCGGTCGGCGTTGCCGACGAAGCCGCCGTACAGGTCGTGCTCCGGGTCCACCGGCGCATCAGGCTCGGGGCGGCGGAAGACCTCGGGCCAGATGGCGCTCATGTCGGGCAGGTCGCGGGCGGTGGCGGCGTGGCGCAGGGCCTGGTCCAGGTCCAGCCCCCAGCGCGCCTGCAGCGCGGGCGTCAGCACCTTGAGGTTGCCGATGACCACGGGCGATTTGTTCAGGTGCACGGTTTTCACGGGCAGGCGCGCCACGCCTTCGGGCAGGTCGGCGCCGCGGGTGAACAGGCGCTGGCGCAGCGTGGCCACGTCCAGGCTGGCCAGCTCGGCGGGGTCGTGGGCCAGGTCCCAGGCGATCAGCTCGTTCTTGTTGCTGGGGTGGCTGGCCAGCGGCCACATCACGGCCAGGCAGCCGCGCTCCACGCCGAACATGCCCGAGACATGCAGAAAGGGCTTGGCATGCGCCGGCGCGCAGGGCAGGCCCAGCTCCTGGGCCACGCGGTCCTTGCGGTGCAGCGCGAAGCAGAAGTCGAACAGCTTGGGCTGTTTCTCGCGGATCAGCCGGGCCAGCGCCAGCGTGGCCCGCACGTCCGACAGCGCATCGTGCGCGCTCTCGTGCGCCAGGCCGTTGGCGGCGGTGAGGTGCTCCAGGCGGAAGCTGGGGCCGCCGCCGTCGGGGCGCTGCGGCCAGGTGATGCCCTCGGGGCGCAGCGCCCAGGTGGCGCGCACCAGGTCCAGGAGGTCCCAGCGGCCGCAGCCGTTTTGCCACTCGCGGGCGTAGGGGTCGATCAGGTTGCGCCAGAACATGAAGCGCGTGACCTCGTCGTCGAAGCGGATGGTGTTGTAGCCCACGCCGATGGTGCCGGGCTCGGCCAGCAGGCGCTCGATGCGCGCGGCAAAGGCGACCTCGGCCTCGCCCTTGGCCAGGCATTCCTGCGGGGTGATGCCGGTGATCAGGCAGGCGTCGGGGTCGGGCAGGTAGTCGTTGGAGGGCTGGCAATAGGCCATCACCGGCTCGCCGATTTCGCGCAACTCGGCATCGGTGCGGATGGCGGCAAACTGGGCCGGCCGGTCGCGCCGCACGTCGGTGCCAAAGGTTTCGTAGTCGTGCCAGACGAAGGTGTGCGTGGCGGCGGGCTCGGGCTCTGGGTGGGCTGGAATCATGGGTCGGGGGCGGTTGCGCGGCTACTGTAGCCGCAAAACGGGGTCTGCTGGCCATTTCAGGCATCAAATGGGTCATTCCCCAGCATAGAATGGTCATAAACAGCTATCGTTTCAGGAGTTATCGCGCAGCGCAAAACCCATAAAAAAGGCCGGCAGCTGCACGCTACCGGCCTTCTGGCGGGGATGGCCCCGTGGGCGGCGGTCAGCCCGCCGTGGCCTGCTCGGGCTCGGCCGGCTCCTGGCGGGTGCCCTTGCCTTCTTTCTTGGGCAGCGGATGGATGTCGAGCTGCACCTCGTCCTTGTCGTCGATGTCCACCGTCAGGCGCCCGCCGTCGGTGAGGCGGCCGAACAGCAGCTCGTCGGCCAGGGCGCGGCGGATGGTGTCCTGGATCAGGCGCTGCATCGGGCGCGCGCCCATCAGCGGATCGAAGCCCTTCTTGGCCAGGTGCTTGCGCAGCTTGTCGGTGAAGGTGACGTCGACCTTCTTCTCGGCGAGCTGCGTCTCCAGCTGCAGCAGGAACTTGTCGACCACGCGCATGATGACCACTTCGTCCAGCGCCTTGAAGCTCACCATGGCGTCCAGACGGTTGCGGAACTCGGGCGTGAACAGACGCTTGATGTCGCCCATCTCGTCGCCGGCCGCACGCGGGTTGGTGAATCCGATGGTCGCCTTGTTCATGGTCTCGGCGCCCGCGTTCGTCGTCATGATGATGATGATGTTGCGGAAGTCGGCCTTGCGCCCGTTGTTGTCGGTCAGCGTGCCGTGGTCCATCACCTGCAGCAGCACGTTGAAGATGTCCGGATGCGCCTTCTCGATCTCGTCGAGCAGCAGCACGGCGTGCGGCTTCTTGGTCACCGCCTCGGTCAGCAGGCCGCCCTGGTCGAAGCCCACGTAGCCGGGCGGCGCGCCGATCAGGCGGCTGACCGCATGGCGCTCCATGTACTCCGACATGTCGAAGCGCATCAGCTCGATGCCCATGATGTAGGCCAGTTGCTTGGCGGCCTCGGTCTTGCCCACGCCGGTGGGGCCGGAGAACAGGAAGGAGCCGATCGGCTTGTCCGCGCGGCCCAGGCCCGAGCGCGCCATCTTGACGGCGCTGGCCAGCACTTCCAGGGCCTTGTCCTGGCCGAAGACCACGCTCTTGAGGTCGCGCTCCAGCGTCTGCAGCTTGCCGCGGTCGTCGTTGGAGACGTTGGCCGGCGGGATGCGGGCGATCTTGGCCACGATCTCTTCGATCTCGGCCTTGCCGATGGTCTTCTTGCGCTTGGACGCGACCAGGATGCGCTGGGCCGCGCCCGCCTCGTCGATGACGTCGATGGCCTTGTCGGGCAAGTGCCGGTCGTTGATGTACTTGGCGCTCAGTTCGGCGGCCGCCTGCAGCGCGGCGTTGGCGTACTTGACGCTGTGGTGCTCCTCGAAGCGCGACTTCAGGCCCTTGAGGATTTCAATGGTCTCGGGCACCGTCGGCTCGACCACGTCCACTTTCTGGAAGCGGCGCGACAGGGCGGCGTCTTTTTCGAAGATGCCGCGGTACTCGGTGAAGGTGGTGGCACCGATGCACTTGAGCGCGCCCGAGCTCAGGGCCGGCTTGAGCAGGTTGGAGGCATCCAGCGTGCCGCCCGAGGCCGCCCCGGCGCCGATCAGCGTATGGATCTCGTCGATGAACAAAATCGCATTGGGCTTGTCCTTGAGGCTCTTGAGCACGCCCTTGAGGCGCTGCTCGAAGTCGCCGCGGTACTTGGTGCCCGCCAGCAGCGCGCCCATGTCGAGCGAAAACACATTGGAATCGGCCAGGATCTCCGGCACGTCCTTCTGCGTGATGCGCCAGGCCAGGCCCTCGGCGATCGCGGTCTTGCCCACGCCGGCCTCGCCGACCAGCAGCGGGTTGTTCTTGCGGCGGCGGCACAGGATCTGGATGACGCGCTCGACCTCGTGGTCGCGCCCGATCAGCGGATCGATCTTGCCGTCCTTGGCCAGCTGGTTCAGGTTCTGGGTGAACTGCTCCAGCGGCGAGGCTTTTTCGTTCTTCTCGCCACCGCCCTCCTCGCCCTCGCTGGAAGGCGCAGACTCGGCGCCCTTGGGAGCCTCGGGCGGATCGCTCTTCTTGATGCCGTGCGCGATGAAGTTCACCACGTCCAGGCGGGTCACGCCCTGCTGGTGCAGGTAATACACGGCGTGCGAGTCCTTCTCGCCGAAGATGGCCACCAGCACGTTGGCGCCGGTGACTTCCTTCTTGCCGTTGCCGGTGGACTGCACATGCATGATCGCGCGCTGGATCACGCGCTGAAAACCCAGCGTGGGCTGGGTGTCCACGTCATCGGTGCCGGCGACCTGGGGCGTGTTGTCCTTGATGAAATTCGTCAGGGACTTGCGCAGGTCGTCGATATTGGCCGAGCACGCCCGCAGCACCTCGGCGGCGCTGGGGTTGTCGAGCAAGGCGAGCAGCAGGTGCTCCACGGTGATGAACTCATGGCGCTGCTGGCGAGCCTCCACGAAGGCCATGTGCAAGCTGACTTCCAATTCCTGGGCAATCATGAGATTTCCTTTTGCCTTGCTGTAAAAAAAAGTGATGACCTGGTAATTCGGGATTAAAAACGTTTATTCAACCGGTTCGCTGACACATTGCAGCGGATGACCATGCTGTTTGGCCGCCTCCAGCACCTGATCGACCTTGGTCGCGGCCACATCCCTTGAATAAACGCCGCAGACGCCTTTGCCGTCCAGGTGGATCTTCAGCATGATCTGGGTGGCGGTTTCGCGGTCCTTGCTGAAAAACTCCTGGATCACCAGCACCACGAACTCCATCGGGGTGAAATCGTCGTTGAGCATCACGACCTGGTACATCTTGGGCGGTTTGACCTTCTGGGTGCGCCGCTCCAGCACCACCGAATTGCCGCTGTCCCCCTCGCGCACGGGCGTGGTCGGCGCGGTCGGAAGGGAAGGTTTTTTCGTTGCCATGAAAACCATTCTATAGAGGCGTGGGGCCCCACTGTCGCGCGGGGAAATAGGCAGCGGTGGCCAGCGTGCAGGCTTGCGCCGACGGATGGCCCGTGAAAGGCACAAAGCCCGGACAAACCGGGCCTTTCGGGGACGGGTGGTTCAACGGCCACCGCGGGCCTTTGGGGCGCAAGGCCCCGCGGGGCTTACATGTGGTCGATCATGACCTGCCCGAATCCCGAGCAGCTGACCTGCGTGGCGCCGTCCATCAGGCGGGCAAAGTCGTAGGTGACTTTCTTGCTGGCAATGGACTTTTCCATCGAGCTGATGATGAGGTCGGCCGCTTCCTTCCAGCCCATGTGGCGCAGCATCATTTCTGCCGACAGGATCTCGGAACCGGGGTTCACATAGTCCTTGCCGGCATACTTCGGCGCCGTGCCGTGGGTGGCCTCGAAACAGGCCACCGAATCGGACAGGTTGGCGCCCGGCGCGATGCCGATGCCGCCGACCTGGGCCGCCAGCGCGTCGGAGATGTAATCGCCGTTCAGGTTCAGGGTGGCAATCACGCTGTATTCGGCCGGCCGCAGCAGGATCTGCTGCAGGAACGCGTCGGCGATCGAGTCCTTGATCGTGATCTCCCTGCCCGTTTTGGGATTGCGGAAACGGCACCACGGTCCACCGTCGATGGGCTCGGCACCGAATTCCTTCTGCGCCAGCGCATAGGCCCAGTCCCGGAAGGCGCCTTCGGTGTATTTCATGATGTTGCCCTTGTGCACGATCGTCACGTTCGGCTTGTCGTTGTCGATGGCGTACTGGATGGCCTTGCGCACCAGGCGCTCGGTGCCCTCCCGCGAGACCGGCTTGATACCGATGCCCGAGGTGGCCGGAAAACGGATCTTGGTCACGCCCATCTCTTCCATCAGGAACTTGATGAGCTTCTTCGCCTTGTCGGACTCCGCCTCGTACTCGATGCCGGCGTAGATATCCTCCGAGTTCTCCCTGAAGATGACCATGTTGGTCTTGTGCGGTTCCTTGACCGGGGACGGCACGCCTTCGAAGTACTGCACCGGGCGCAGGCAGACGTAAAGATCGAGTTCCTGGCGCAGCGCCACGTTCAGGGAACGGATGCCGCCGCCGACCGGCGTGGTCAGCGGACCCTTGATGGACACCACGTATTCACGCAGGGCCGCCAGGGTCTCCTCGGGCAGCCAGACGTCCGGGCCGTACACCTGGGTGGACTTCTCGCCGGCATAGACCTCCATCCAGTGGATCCGGCGCTTGCCGCCATAGGCCTTGGCGACCGCGGCATCGACCACCTTGAGCATCACCGGCGTGATGTCCAGCCCCGTGCCGTCGCCCTCGATATAGGGAATGATGGGCTCGTCGGGGACGTTGAGCGACATGTCGGCGTTGACGGTGATCTTCTGGCCCGCCGCGGGCACTTTGATGTGTTGATACATGGAAAAGGTCTCCGGACTGGACTGGAACGCCCGCCTGCGAGCGGGCTTGATGAAACCTTGACAATTTTAGCGGCAGAGCTTTTTTTTCAAATGGCTGTCAACCGCCTGCACGATGCCTCCGTTACGGAGGAGTCCTTCCTGGAAATGGGAGGAAAAAAAACTTAATCCAAACTTCCCAAGGAATTGACATGAACAAAGTTCTCGCCGCCCTGATCGCTGGTCTGTTCGCAGCTGGCGCCTTCGCCCAAGCCGCTGCTCCTGCAGCTGCCCCGGCCGCTCCTGCTGCCAAGGCTGCTCCCGCCGCTGATGCCAAGGCTGACGCCAAGCCGGCTGCCAAGGCTGACGCTCCGAAGAAAGAAAAGAAAGCCAAGAAGGAAAAGAAAGCCAAGGCTCCGAAGGCTTCCGCCTCCGCCGCCAAGTAATCTTTCCGGATTGCTTCAAAATGCCCGCCTTGGCGGGCATTTTTCGTTTTCGGGCCTCGCCACGAATGTCCTTTTGATCCGGAGCCTCTGCCATGTCCAACGTCTCACTGTCCCGCCCGCGCACCTTCACCCGATTGTTTGGCGCCCTCGCGCTGGGTCTGGCGCTTGGCACCCCCGCGCTGGCCCAGGATACGCCGCAGCTGAATTTAACCCGGGTGAAACTCGGAGCCGGTATGCACCAGATTGATGCCCAGGTGGCACAGACGCCGGCCCAGCGCCAGACCGGCCTGATGTTCCGCCGCGAGATGCCGCAGCACGAAGGCATGTTGTTCGTGTTCGAGCAACCCGCAACCCAGTGTTTCTGGATGAAGAACACCTTGCTGCCGCTGACGGCGGCCTTCGTCGCGGACGACGGCACCATCGTCAACCTGGCCGACATGAAGCCGCAGACCGAGGATTCGCACTGTTCGACCAAGCCGGTGCGCTATGTGCTGGAAATGAACCAGGGCTGGTTTGCGAAAAAGAACCTCAAGGCCGGCGCCAAGCTGGCCGGCCCCCCTTTCGAGACGCGATAGTCCGCAGCACTCCTGTTTCGCTACAGGTTTCATAGCTAAAAATGACCGTCCGGCGATGGGATAGCGCCATTTTTCTCCTGATTTCATGAAAAAAGCCGGCTCACGCCGGCTTTTTCCTGCTGCGGCCTATGCCTCAGGCGAAATTGGCTTCAGCAAATCCCCAGTTGACCAGCTTGTCGAGGAAGGTTTCGACGAACTTCTGGCGCAGGTTGCGGTAGTCGATGTAGTAGGCGTGCTCCCAGACGTCGACGGTCAGCAGGGCCTTGTCGGCGGTCGTCAGCGGCGTGCCGGCCGCGCCGGTGTTGACGATGTCCACGCTGCCATCGGGTTTCTTGACGAGCCAGGTCCAGCCCGAGCCGAAATTGCCGACGGCCGACTTCACGAAGGCTTCCTTGAACGCGGCGTAGCTGCCCCATTTGGCGTTGATCGCAGCGGCCAGGGCGCCGGTGGGCTCGCCGCCGCCTGCGGGCTTCATGCAGTTCCAGAAGAAGGTGTGGTTCCAGATCTGGGCCGAGTTGTTGTAGATGCCGCCGCTGGACGTCTTGATGATCTCTTCGAGGGTCTTGCTCTCGAACTCGGTGCCCTTTTGCAGGTTGTTCAGGTTGACCACGTAGGCGTTGTGGTGCTTGCCGTGGTGAAACTCCAGGGTCTCGCGCGAATAGTGCGGCGCCAGGGCGTCGATCGCATAAGGCAGTGCAGGCAGGGTGTGTTCCATGATGTCCTCGGGGGTTGGATGGTGGCAAAAATCAGCTCAGGGCGCGATTGTAGGAACTTACAGCAGCCGCTGCTGCGTGACGGTCAGATCAACCGTGCCGTCGGAAAGGGTGGCCCGGACCGGCTGCCCGGCAAGCAAGCCCTGCGCGCTGGTGATGGCATGACCTTCGGTGTCGCTGAGCCAGGCATAGCCGCGGCGCAGCACCCGATGCGGATCCACCGCCTGCAAGCGCAGCCCGGCACGGTCCAGCCGCTCACGCTCCCCCTGCAGATGCCGTTGCACCTTCTGCGGGAATTCCGCCGAGACCCAGCGCCAGCTGGCGTTGGACTGTTCCAGTCGGGTGAGCACCGCATGACGCAATTGCTGTGAGTGGCGGCTGAGTTCCAGCCGCTGGCGCGCCACCCGAGTGGACGGCCGGCCCAGCCGGGTCACGGCGAAATCCAGACGCTGGCTTTGCTTGTCGAGCACGCGCTGGCTGGCGCTGGCCATGCGCTCACCGATGAGCGTCAGGGCACCCAGCCAGGTCTCTCGGGGTTGCGCCACCAGTTCTGCGGCC
Source organism: Candidatus Skiveiella danica (assembly GCA_016721925.1). Taxonomy (GTDB): domain Bacteria; phylum Pseudomonadota; class Gammaproteobacteria; order Burkholderiales; family Burkholderiaceae_C; genus Skiveiella; species Skiveiella danica. The sequence continues at coordinate 273,538 of JADKHE010000001.1, read as the reverse complement.
GCAGTGGGTGTGGGCGCCCGCAGGTCCGCCACGAAGTCCGCAATGGTGAAATCGGTCTCGTGCCCAACGCCGCAGACCACAGGGACCGGGCTCTGCGCCAGCGTACGCGCGAGTTGTTCGTCGTTGAAGGCCCATAGGTCTTCGATCGAGCCGCCGCCGCGCACCATCAGGATCACATCGACCGCAGGCGTTGGCGCTGCAACACCGTCCGACCCGCTCGCTCCACCGAGCCGGTACAAAGCCGTCAGCGCGCGCACCAGGTCCGCTGGCGCCCCGGCGCCTTGCACGGCGGCCGGCGACAGCACCACGGGGATGTGTGGCACCCGCCGTTGCAGGGCGGTGACCACATCGTGCAGCGCCGCCGCACCCAGCGAGGTGACCAGGCCGATCGCGCGCGGCATCACCGGCAACGGCCGCTTGCGGCCCGCCTCGAACAGGCCTTCCGCTTCGAGCCGTGCCTTCAGGCGCAGGAATTGTTCGAACAGCGCGCCCTGCCCGGCGCGCTGCAGGCTTTCGACGATCAGTTGCAGGTCACCCCGCGCCTCATAGACGCCCAGCCGTCCCCGCACCTCGACCAGTTCGCCATCGCGCGGTACAAAGTCGAGCAGGCTGGCGGCCCGGCGGAACATTGCGCAACGGATCTGGCCGGTGTCATCCTTGATCGAAAAATAGCAGTGCCCGCTGGCGGCACGTGAGAAGCCCGAGATTTCGCCGCGAACCGCCACCGGATTGAACCGGGCGTCCAGTGCGTCGGCAACGGCGCGGCACAGCGCGCCAACCTGCCAGATTCGCAGCGCCAAAGCAGGAGTTTCAGGCCCGGACATCAGATTCCATGCGCCCTGCAGGCCAGCGACGTGACCGAACTACTCCACAGAAGCCCGGCAAGGCATCAGCGAATCGGCGGAGCCCCGCAAACGCAGATTTTCCGTAGCAAGTCATTGATTTCAAACGATTATTCACTGCCCAATTTGTGACCAATCCGTGACAAGGACCGATTTCAGCGGCCTCACAAGCCCTCTCGGCCTCGTTCTTCACAAAGTTATCCACAGAAATTGTGGAAGAAAGCAAGGGATGCGTGGACCATTCTGTGTCGTCTGACGCCGGCCTATGGTGGGCCATAATCCGGGCTTCTGGCGAACAGCCTCATACCCGCGGAGAGAGACTCTTGCTTTCGATCATACAAGCTGCAGGCTGGCCCATCTGGCCCCTCGTCGCCTGCTCCATTCTGGCGCTGGCGCTCATCATCGAACGCTTCGTGAGCCTGAAGACCGCGCGCATCGCACCGCCCAAGCTGCTCGATGAAGCCCTCGCGGTCTCACGCACCAGCGTGCCGCCCGCCGACGTGGTCAACCAGCTCGAACAGAATTCGGCCCTTGGCGAGGTGCTGGCCAGCGGATTTCGGGCGCTGAATGCCAACCCGCGCTGCAGCGAGGCCGACCTGCGCGCGATCATGGAGGCGTCGGGCCGCACCGTGGCGCACCGGCTGGAGCGCTACCTGGCCGCCCTGGCCACCATTGCCTCGGCGGCGCCCTTGCTGGGCCTGCTGGGCACCGTGATCGGCATGATCGAAATCTTCGGCGCCCAGGCGCCCTCGGCCGGCGCCACGATGGGCGGCGCCAACCCGGTGCAGCTCGCCCACGGCATCTCGGTGGCGCTGTACAACACCGCGTTCGGCCTGATCGTGGCGATCCCGTCCCTGATTTTCTGGCGCTACTTCCGGGCCCGCGTGGACGGCTACCTGCTGACCATGGAGCTGGCCTCGGAGCGCTTCGTGCGCCACCTGGAAACGCTGCGCAACCGCTAGGTCCGCCATGAACTTCCGCCCACGGATGAGAGAAGAGCCGGAGATCAACCTGATCCCGTTCATCGATGTGTTGCTGGTGGTGCTGATTTTCCTGATGCTCACCACCACCTACAGCAAGTTCACCGAAATGCAGCTGCGCCTGCCGGTGGCCGACGCCCAGGCGCAGCGCGACTACCCGAAGGAGGTCATCGTGGCGGTCAGCAGCGATGGCCGCTACATGGTCAACAAGGTCGCCGTCGAGGGCCGCAGTGTGGATGCGGTGGCCGGCGCGCTGAACGATGCGGCGCGCGCCGGGCGCGACAGTGTTGTCATCATCAGCGCGGATGCGGCCACCCCGCACCAGAGCGTGATCACCGTCATGGAAGCGGCCCGGCGCTCGGGCCTGTCCCAGATCACCTTTGCGACCCAGTCCTCGGCGCAGGCGGGCGCCCGCTAGCGCACCCGGCCCCGCGTCTGGCGGCCCTTTCGATGTCCAGTCACCGGCCCCCGACGGGTTCCCGCCTGCAGCAGGCGTGGTTGCACCGCGGACTGATGGCCTGGCTGCTGTGGCCGATTTCCCTGCTGATGCGCCTGATCGTCGCCTTGCGCCGGCAAGCCTTTGCCTGGGGCCTGCTGCGTTCGGAGCATCCCGGCGTGCCGGTGATCGTGGTGGGCAATGTCGTGGCCGGTGGGGCCGGCAAGACGCCCACCGTGATTGCCGTGGTGCGCCACCTACAGGAATGCGGTCTGCGTCCCGGCGTCATCTCGCGAGGCTACGGCCGCGTCCGCGATGACTGCCGTGAGGTGACCCCGGACAGCACGCCGGAACAGTCCGGTGATGAGCCCCTGCTGGTGCGCCGTTCCACGGCCGCACCGGTCTTCGTCGCACCACAGCGCATGGAGGCCGCCCAGGCGCTGCGCCAGACCTACCCCGAAACGGACGTGATCGTCTGCGACGACGGCCTGCAGCACCTGGCGCTGCGCCGCGATATCGAAATCTGCGTGTTCGACGAGCGCGGTGCGGGCAACGGCTTCCTGCTGCCCGCCGGCCCTTTGCGCGAGCCTTGGCCGCGCCCGGTGGACCTGGTGCTCAACACCTTCACGCCGCAGGGCACTGCCCCGCTCGTCCCCGGCTTCACGGCCAGCCGCTCGCTGTCCACTGACGTGGTGCGGGCCGATGGCAAGCGCCTGCCGCTGCACAATCTGCGCGGTCGCCGGCTGGTGGCCGTGGCCGGCATCGCCCGGCCACAAGCCTTCTTTGCGATGTTGCGGGCCAGCGGGCTGGAACTCGAGGCGACTGAGGCTCTGCCCGATCACTTTGATTTCAATAGCTGGATTCGACCTTCCGGCGCTGGGATTGAGGTGATTTGCACCGAAAAAGACGCGGTCAAGCTCTGGGCAGCCCATCCGCAGGTCTGGGCGGCGCCGCTGGTACTGACGCCCGAGCCGGCGTTCTTCCAGGCGCTCGATGCGCAACTGGAGGCAAAGCTATCATCGCGCCATGGACACCAAACTTCTTGAACTGCTGGTCTGCCCCGTCACCAAAGGCCCTCTGGACTTCGACCGCGAAAAGCAGGAACTGATTTCCCGCAGCGCCCGCCTGGCCTACCCGGTGCGTGACGGCATCCCCGTGATGCTGGAAAACGAAGCCCGCGTTCTCGGCGACGAGGAACTGGCCGCCCTTCCAGCGCGTACGCCGCTGGTGAGCTGATTCAGCCATGAGTCGGCTGGAGACGAATCGCGACGGTTCGGACACAGAGGCAGAACAGGGTTTCACCGTCCTGATCCCGGCGCGCCTGGCCTCAACGCGGCTGCCTGACAAGCCGCTGGCCGACCTCGGCGGGGCGCCGATGGTCGTGCGTGTGGCGCAGCGCGCGCGACTCAGCGCGGCACGGCGCTGTGTGGTGGCCGCAGACAGCATCGCCATCATCGAGGCCTGCCACCAGCACGGGATTGAGGCGGTACAGACCCGCCCCGACCACCCGTCCGGCAGCGACCGCCTGGCCGAGGCCTGCGAACTGCTGCGCCTGGACGACGACGCCATCGTCGTCAACGTGCAGGGCGACGAACCCCTGATTGAACCCGCGCTGATCGACGCGGTGGCCCGACTGCTGGCGGAGCGCCCAGATGCCAGCATGGGCACTGCGGCCCATCCGATCGCCAGTGTGGCCGACTTCACCAACCCGAATGTCGTGAAGGTGGTTCTGGATGCCCGCCAGCTGGCGCTGTACTTCAGCCGTGCCCCCATTCCGTGGTGGCGCGACGGCTTTGCCCAGGGCATTGCCACCCTGCCCCAACCCGCGCCCCTGCGCCACATCGGCATCTATGCCTACCGGGCCGGTTTTCTGCGGCAGTTCCCGGCATTGCCGCAGGCGCCGATCGAAACGGGAGAAGCACTCGAACAATTACGGGTCTTGTGGCATGGCCACCGCATTGCCGTGCACGTGACCGAGGTGGCCCCGGGGGCGGGCGTGGACACGCCGGCCGATCTGGAGCGGGTGCGCCGCTTTTTCGCCAGCTGAGCGCAGCCTGCGGCCATGGCACCGCCGCGTAAGCCTGAACGAATCCCGTGCGTGCTATTCTCCGCATGAAAAAGCATGGTCAATGGGTCTGTGGCCGTGCCAACGATTTCCAATCTATTCGAGGATTTCCATGAGACTGATTCTGCTGGGCGCGCCGGGCGCGGGCAAAGGCACCCAAGCCACTTTCATCTGCCAGAAATACGGCATTCCCCAGATCTCCACGGGTGACATGCTGCGTGCAGCCGTCAAGGCCGGCACGCCTTTGGGGCTGCAGGCCAAAGCGGTGATGGAATCGGGCGGACTGGTCAGCGATGATCTGATCATCAACCTGGTCAAAGAACGCATCGCCCAGCCCGACTGTGCCAACGGCTTCCTGTTCGACGGGTTCCCACGCACCATTCCCCAGGCCGACGCGATGAAGGCCGCCGGTGTCAAGCTGGACTACGTGCTCGAGATCGACGTCCCGTTCGAGGCCATCATCGAACGCATGAGCGGCCGTCGCTCGCACCCGGCCAGCGGCCGGACCTACCATGTCAAGTTCAACCCGCCGAAGGTCGCCGGCATGGACGACGTGACCGGCGAGCCGCTGGTCCAGCGCCCCGATGACCAGGAAGAAACGGTGAAGAAGCGCCTGGACGTGTACAGTGCCCAGACCCGCCCGCTGGTCGACTACTACGGCAACTGGGCCAATGCCGAGCCGGCCGCAGCCCCGAAATACCGCGCCATCAGCGGCACCGGCAGCGTGGAAGACATCACCGCCCGGGCGTTCGCTGCACTGGCCAGCTGAGGCCTTCGGCCTTGCGATTGAAAAAGGCCCGAGAGGGCCTTTTCTGCTTCATGCGGGGCTGGAGCGCAGCCCATACGCCCGATCGCCGATGAACAGATACTCGGCGCGCAGGATGGGTTCTCCCTTCTCCTCCTTGAAGATGAAGCCCACGACGGAAAGGGTGTCCCCCACCTTGATTTCGGCCACGTTCCATGCGTTCATGCGCGTGAGCGGCGCCAGTTCGATTTCCCATTTCCGGTCCTTGCGGTTGGGCACTACGGCCTTGGCCAACAACGCCTTGCCATCGACAGGCGCGGTCTGCGCGGGGATGGCACGTTGAGCCAGACCGGCAGGCACCTTCAGCCCGGCGGGAATTTCGAGCTCCAGTTCTGCGTGCGGGTTCTGCCATCGGGACCTGGTGACGCGGCCTTCAAGGTAAATCGGGCGGTCCTGGTCGAAACTGCCCCAGCCGTGATGCGCACGCGCCAACAGGGGCAAGCCCAGTGCGGGTGCGGCCAGCGCGGCGAGCATGAGTTCACGTCGTTTCATGATTGACTCCGGTTCATCAATAGGCGATCCAGCGACCCAGCACAATGATGGCGACCCAGATCACGGTGGATACGAACATCTGCAGCCGCGCGAACCCGTCCAACTTATCAAGCGACTGACGCGCATGGAACAAGGCCGCATTGGAACCCGCCACGAATAGCAACAGCATCTTGAGGGTAAATGTGCGGTTGGCCAACAGGTCGCCCGGCTGGGTGGCAAACATGACAGTGCCCGATAGTGCCGCCAGCGAGAAGCCGATCGCCACAAGGGTCAGGCTCAGGCGGGCCAGCTCCGGCACCGGCAGCGCGGAGCCGCGGCCGAACACGCGCAACTCCAGCAAGACCAGGTTACCGAGCAGCAGTCCGATGCCGATGATGTGGATCACCTCCAAGGCCGGATAGGCCCAGGGCCAGGGAAGCGTGATGCCGGTGAACACGGCCTCAGACCGGACCCGCGGCCTGTGCGCCCAGCAGTTCCAGGATCATTGTCACCCGCGCCTTGACGGGACTCAGGCCGTTCGACTCCGCGATCCGGTCGCCCGAATGGGCCAGGACCCGACCGCGCGCGCAGCGGGTGGCCCGAACGACCTTCACGCCTGCCGTCTGGGCGCGGATCAAAGCCGCTTCAAGATCCTGGTGCAGGCTGCCATTGCCCGTGCCCGCGGCCACCAGCCCCTGCACCCCATCGCGGACCAGCATGTCGACCATCGCGCCACTGGCCCCCGCGTAATTCATGACGATCTCGACGCGCGGCCAAGGCATGGAATCGACTATCGATTCAATAGCAAAGAAAGAGCTATCGACGCTGGGATAGGTCGCTATTTCATCGAATTTCACCCACCGGACCGCATTTTCCTCCACGAAGCCCAGCGGCCCGGCGTCTCCGGAGGAAAACGCGTCCAGGCGGTAGGGGTGGTCCTTCTGGACATCGCGCGCACTGTGGACGACACCGGCGCACACGGCGACGACGCCCATTGCCAGCGGATCGAGCGCAACCGTGACCGCATCCAGGATGTTCTGGGGTCCATCCGGCGCCAGCGCGGTCGCGGGGCGCATGGCGCAGGTGAGGACCACCGGCTTGCCCGGCTGCAGCACCGACTGCAGGAACCAGGCCGTCTCCTCCAGCGTATCGGTCCCGTGGGTGATGACGATGCCTTTGACGGTGCGATCCGCCAGCCAATGGGCGCATCGCAGCGCGAGTTCGCGCCAAATGGCAAAACCCATGTCCTTGCTGTCGACTTGAGCCACCTGCTCGGTCACCAGATTGCCTTCGCCCAGCACCGATGACAAGCTTGCGACCGAGCGGATCAACTGGTCCACACCCACCTGCGCGGCGCGGTAACCGATGTTGTCGCCGGCTTGCGCCGCGGTTCCGGCAATGGTGCCGCCCGTTCCCAGAATCACGATCTTCGAATTGTCCAGCTGCACCATGACTTGCAAACTTTCAAAAACTGGTTAAAAATACAGGTACTGTCTATCCAGACAGCATCGGCCCCGGACTCCAGGAGTTGCCATGATCGACATGTCACCGTTTCCCGCCAAGCTCACCGCCCGCCAGCAGCAGATTCTGGACCTGATCCAGAGCGCCATCGCACGCACCGGTGCGCCCCCCACCCGTGCCGAGATCGCCACCGAACTCGGTTTCAAGTCCGCCAATGCCGCCGAAGAACACCTGCAGGCCCTGGCCCGCAAAGGCGTGATCGAGCTGGTCAGTGGCACCTCGCGCGGCATCCGGCTCAGGAGCGACGCCCTGCGGTCGATCAATGAATCGCGCATGAAACAGTTCTCCCTGCCCCTGCCCAGCCTGGCCCAACTGGCCCTGCCGCTCGTCGGACGGGTTGCCGCCGGTTCGCCGATTCTCGCGCAGGAGCATGTGGACCAGACCTATTACGTGGAAAGCAGCCTGTTCCAGCGCAAGCCCGATTACCTGCTCAAGGTGCGCGGCATGTCCATGCGCGACGCAGGCATCATGGACGGTGACCTGCTGGCGGTGCAGACCACCAAGGAAGCCAAGAATGGGCAGATCGTCGTCGCCCGCATCGGCGACGAGGTCACGGTCAAGCGCTTCCGGCGCAACAAGCACCTGATCGAGCTGCATGCCGAGAACCCGGATTTCGCCACCATCGTGGTGGAGCCTGGCGAGCCTTTCGAGATCGAGGGCCTCGCGGTCGGGCTGATCCGCAACACCATGTTGATGTAGGGCCCGGGCACCGGACCCTACAACCCACACGCCGAGGAAGGTGGCGGGCGTTTGGCACATCTTGCGGTGCCATAACCCTTCAACGGCGCGTTCTCCGCAAATCCTGCCTGTGTTCGACCTCCAACCCTTGAAAGGTTTCACATGGGAATCGCCCTTTTCACCATTTCTGCCCTGTTTGCCCCTTTTCAGGCTTTTTCTACCCGCCTGGCGCCGGCCCGTCGTCGGCCGGCACAGACCGTCGCGCGGCACCCCGCGCATATGGGGATCACTGCACGCCAACCTGCAAACCGGGCATTGCACGCCCTGCCAGTTGCCAGCGACCCGGTGCGCTCGCCCAGCCGAGGCGCCGAACCGGGCGGCCCGGCACTCTGCGCACCTGTCTTGCGCGTGGTGCGCAACATCGAATCAGGCATTCCCGTCGGCAGCACCGGGCGCATGGTGATCTCAGGCCGGATGGCGGATGTCTGTGCCGAGCTCGACCGGCTGGCGGCCATCGAGTCCTCCCGTCAGACCGCATTACGCTAGCGCTTTCGACACGCACGCGCCCCGCAATGCCGGCTCGAATGGCGGCGCGTGCCATCCCGCATCGGTTGTGGACCATCGAATCTGGGGTTGCGCTCCAGATTGAGCGTCTGTCCACGGGCACAATGGCGGCATGAACATTGTGATTCTCGACGACTATCAGGATGCCGTGCGCAAGCTCAAGTGCGCGTCTCGGCTGGACGCCTTTCCGGCCAAGGTCTATACCAACACCGTCAAGGGTATCGGGCAGCTGTCCGTTCGCCTGAAGGATGCGGATGTGATCGTGTTGATTCGCGAGCGCACCGCCATCACTCGCCAACTGGTCGACAAGCTGCCCCGCCTCAAACTCATCGTTCAGACCGGCCGCGTCGGCGCTCACATCGACGTTGCTGCATGCACGGAAAGGGGCATCGCCGTCGCCGAAGGAACGGGCTCACCGGTTGCGCCCGCGGAATTGACCTGGGCCCTGATCATGGCGGCCATGCGCCGCCTGCCCCAGTACATCGGCAATCTCAAGCACGGCGCCTGGCAGCAGTCCGGACTGAAGTCGGCTGCGATGCCGCCGAATTTTTCGCTTGGCCAGGTTCTCCGAGGCAAGGTGCTTGGCATCTGGGGTTATGGAAAAATTGGGCAGCTCGTTGCCGGCTACGGCAAGGCTTTCGGCATGCACGTCATGATCTGGGGCAGCGAGACCTCGCGCCTGAAGGCGGCTGGCGACGGGTTTGTACCGGCCGCCACACGTGAGGCCTTTTTTGAGGAATCCGACGTGCTGTCGCTGCACCTTCGCCTGCACGAGGCCACCCAGGGGATCGTCACACTCGACGACCTCTCCCGCATGAAGCCCACCTCCTTGTTCGTCAATACGTCGCGCGCGGAACTGCTGCAGCCCGACGTGCTCATCAGCGCCCTGAACCGGGGACGACCGGGACTGGCCGCCGTTGACGTCTTCGAGACGGAACCGATCCTCCAAGGCCATGCGCTGCTGCGGCTGGAAAGCTGCATCTGCACCCCCCACATCGGCTACGTGGAGCAGGACAGCTACGAGTTGTACTTTGGCGCAGCCTTCGACAACGTCGTGAACTTCATCAAAGGCACTCCCACCAACATCGTCAATCCTGGCGCGCTGCAGGTCCGACGCTGAGATGGCGCACACCCGCCTGCCGGCTGTGCTGCGGCCGCTTATGGCCGGCAACCTGGTGATAGGAACTGGAGCGCAATGGCGATCATTTTGCCTTCTTGGGTTTTGTTGGTGCCGGGCATGCCCCTGGGCCTGTCTGATGGCGAACTGGTTGGGGGCGGTTGGCCCTCGGCATTGTCGGCCTGCTGTTCCTGCTGAGCGCCACGTCGGCTTGGCAGTCCATAACAACAGGCGACAAGCCATGCGTTTTTTTCACAGTCAACAGCGGACCATACCACCCTGTCCCGCGATCTGATGCTCTGCGTCCTCGTTGCAGTCTTACATTCGGCCGGCGCGTTCATTCTGTAGTCATGCTTTGCGGCCTCCGTCAAGTCACGTCTCGGCCTGACTCTGGTACAACTCCGGCTCCTGTTTGCATGGCTGGGCCCGTTCGAGTTTCTTGGTAACGTCTGCTTGTCGTGCAAAATCGACCATGCGTTTGGTCTAGGCTGAGCGATCCGAGCGTGGCCTACATGGTCGATTTCACCCTAACCGCACACCAGGCGATCTTGTCGGTAGGCACCGATACAAAGTAGTCCATCGTCCGCCCCGATAGGCTCTGGCTGTGCTGAACCTTTCAAGGGCAACAGTAACAAGCGAATTCGGCGGCCGGTGCAGCCGTTCCGCCAGGAAGATGTCAAGAAGGCACGGGTGGGCGCGGTGCTGCAGCTGACCAGATCGCAACGCCCGTCGCTGGTTGCAGGCACCGGATCGGTCATTTTCTTCGATAGCAAAGAATGTCTATCCTACGAGGAAAAAGAGCCGAAGTGCCGCTTCCGAAAAAGGTTGACCCGCATCGGCCGCACAAAGTGGGCGCCGTCGGCCGTCATGTGCGGCTCGAAGCGCGCGCGCACGGCGGCCAGGGTGGAGTCGTCGAGGCGGTGATCGAGGTAGGTCACGCCGATCATGCGCTGCTCAAATTCGGCGAAGTCGCGGTAGTGCACCGGCACGTCGAAGAAGGTTTCGCTCACCTGCTCCCACGCGCCCGAGGCGACCGCCCGCTGCAGCGCGGCCAGCGCCGCCGCACGCACCACCTCCTCGTCGTGGAACAGCCGCATTACCTCGTTCAGCGCGCCGGAAAACACCGGCTCAGACACGTACAGCAGCCCGTCCGGGCGCAGCACGCGATGCGCCTCGGCCAGCGCCACGTCCAGGAGATCCAGCGGTACGTGGTGCAGCGACTTCAGCATCAGCGCCAGGTCGAAGCGGCCGGCCTCGAATGGGATCGCCTGCGCGCCTGCCGCCACGAAGTTCAGCCGCGCCTGCGGGTTGGCGAGGTTCTTGGCATGCTGGCGCTCGTCCACCTCCAGCGCGGTGACTTCGCTGGCCGCGAAGCGCTCCAGCAGCTTGCGCGACAGCTGCGCCGCGCCGCAGCCGAGTTCGATGACGCGCGGGTGCTGCGCCAGGTCGACCAGGCCGTCCAGCAGTTCAAGTTCATCAGTGATCCGGGGAATGGACATGGGTTGGGGTTCTCTCTCTGTGGGAGTATCAGGGGACGAATCAGGGGCTTTCGACGGCATCCGCCGGGTGCCAGGCGGGGGCTGTAGGATGCCTTGATGCAAATGGTAGCGCCCCTGAACCTGAATGACGATTTTTCCCGGCGGGTGGTCGCCCCCGTCAGCGACGCCGCATGGGCGCCCTCGCCCCAGCCCGGCGTTGAGCGCCGCATGTTGGACCGCGTCGGCGGCGAAGTGGCGCGCGCCACCAGCGTGGTGCGCTATGCGCCGAACTCGCGCTTCGAGCGGCACGTTCACGGCGGCGGCGAAGAAATCCTGGTGCTCGAAGGCGTGTTTTCGGACGAGGCCGGTGACTACCCGGCAGGCACCTATCTGCGCAACCCGCCCGGCAGCGCGCACGCCCCGTTCTCCCGCGAAGGCTGCGTGCTGTTCGTCAAGCTCTGGCAGTTCGCCCAGGGCGACCTTCAGACCGTGCGCATCGACACCCTGAGCGAGCCCTGGCGCGCCGGCCTGGTCCCGGGGCTCTCCGTGATGCCCCTGCACGAATTCGACGGCGTCAGCACGGCCCTGGTGCGCTGGGCGCCGCAGACGCGCTTCAATACGCACACGCATCCCGGCGGCGAGGAAATCTTCGTGCTGGATGGCCTGTTCCAGGACGAGGCCGGCAACTATCCGGCCGGCACCTGGCTGCGCAGCCCGCGCTGGAGCCGCCACACGCCGTTCACTGGCGCGCAGGGCGCGCTCATCTATGTCAAGGTGGGGCACCTCGGTGCCAAGTTCCTGACCCCCTAGGCAACCACAGCCAAATACCGGTCGGCCGGTGCGCCACCTTCAGGCTGGCTCGACCGAAAAGCTTAGGCCGGCGTTGGCCTGGAGCCGCTCGATCAGGCGCTGGCCCATCGCGGCGGCCGGGGTCCAGATGCCGCCGGGTGTGTCGGCGCATTCCTGCAGCAGGCACACGGCGGCTTCGGTGATCATCTTCGAGGTGGAGCCGTAGCCGGGGTCGCGGTCGCCGGTGACGCCCACGCGCAGCTGGTGGCCGGCGGCGTCTTCGCCCAGGAACAGCACGTCGTAGAAGCCCGCCTCGCGCTCCTCGCGCGAGGGGCCTTCGCCGGGTTTCGGGCCGCCGTCAGCACCGAGGGATTTGTCGGCCGCCACGGCCTTGGCGAACGCCTCGCCCTTCTCGCCGGCGCCGGTGATGAGCATCTCGTCGTAGACGAAGTCCGCCCCATAGGCCTGGCCCAGCAGGAAGTTGGAGCGGTGCACGTTGCGGGTATTGATGGCTGCCATCACGAAAGGCGCAACCCACAGGCCCAGCGCCTCGTCCAGCATGGGCTTGGCGCCCGAAGGCTGGCGCGGGCCTTCGAAGCCGGGCGTCAGCGAGAACGGGTTGCGCAGCAGGTCCAGCACGTGGGGGTTGGTGGCAGCGGCGGCCATCGTCGCCTTCAGGCTGGCGGCGGTGCCCCCGGAGAAGGTGCCTTTCATCTTGCGCACCCGCCCCCGCACGCGGCTGGCCGGATGGCCGAAGCGGGCCTTCATCTCGTTCTGGAGCATGAACACCCCGAGGTCGAACGGGATCGAATCGAAGCCGCACGAGAACACGATGCGCGCACCGCTGGCCTTGGCCTGTGCCTCGTGGGCGTCGATCATCTGGCGCATCCAGGCCGGCTCGCCGCAGAGGTCGACGTAGTCGACGCCGCTGGCGGCGCAGGCGGCCACCAGCTCGTTGCCATAGAGCTGGTAGGGGCCCACGGTGGTCAGCACCAGGCGGGTCTGCGCCATCAGCGCCTGCAGGCTGGCCGCGTCGGCGCTGTCGGTGACGACCAGCGGCGTGTCTGCTGGGGCGCCCACTTCGTCGCGCACGGCAGCCAGCTTGGCGGCGCTGCGCCCGCCCATGGCCCAGCGCAGGCCGGAGCCCGCGGGGTAGCGCTGCAGCAGGTACTCCACCACCAGCCGGCCGGTGAAGCCGGTTGCGCCATGGACGACGAGGTCATACGGTTTGGTCATCAGAAAATTCCTTTGTCGGTGGATGCGCCAGCGTTCAGGACGTGCGGGCAGCGGGTCAAGCGGCGCATTGTGGGCCCGCCAACCGTCTCGCCCTTGTCGCCTCGGTAACGACCCAGCCGGCAACGCGGACAAGCGCCGTTGCACCCCAGGCACCGATCGGCCCGCGTTTGCCCCGCCTCAAGCCGCCCGCAGGCCGTCGACGATCTTCAGCCGCGCCGCCCGCCAGGCCGGGATGAAGCCGCCGACGAAGCCCATGGCCAGTGCAAACAGCAGCGTCTGTGCTGCGATCGCCGGGGTCAGGCGGAACTGGAAGGCAATCTCGCTGAAGGTCTGGAAGTTGGTGGTCGAGATGTCCACGGCCTGCATGCCGGAGGCCGCCGCCAGGCCCACCACGCCCCCCACCAGCGACAGCAGCAACGACTCCGCCAGAAAGGCCACCAGCACCGCCCCGCGCCGAAAACCCAGCGCGCGCAGGGTGCCGATCTCGCCCACGCGCTGCGCCACCGCGGCAAACATGGTGATCATGGCTCCGACGATGGCCCCGATCGAAAAGATCACTGACAGGCTCAAGCCCAGGATGCGGATGAAGGTGGCCAGCGCCTCGCTCTGTTCGGCGTAGAACTGGGTCTCGGGCTTGACGTCGAGCTGCAGGCGCGGGTCAGCCTCGATCGCGGCCTTGAGCCCAGCCAGCGCCTCGCGCTGGTTCAGGCGCAGCACCAGCGTCGAATAGACCGGGCGGCGGAAGGCCGCCATCATCTGCTCGGCGTCGCCCCAAATCTCGCTGTCGAAGGCGGTCTTTTTCGAGTCGAACACGCCCACCACCACCCAGTCGCGCTGGGCAAAGCGCAGCGTCTCGCCCAGGGCCGCGCCACGAAAGCCGCTGGCCACGGAGCGCCCCGCGATGATCTCCGAGGTGCCGGGGCGGAACATGCGGCCCTCGATCACGCGCACCTGCGGGCGCAGCTCGAGCCCCAGCGCGGAGGTGCCGCGCACCGTGACGTTGCTGGGCTTGCCGTTGCTGCGCTTGGGCAGATTGATCAGCACCACCGGCTCCTTGCTCACCAGGCGCCGGCCCTCGCCGTTGGTGGCGATGCCGTCCAGGCTCTCCACCATCGCGGCCTTGGCCCGTTCGATGCCGCTGTTGATCTCGGCACCCGCCCCCTTGCGCAGCAGCAGCACGTTGTCGGGCTGCCCGGTGGCCACCAGCGTGGCGCGGATGCCCTCGCCCATCATCAGCACGGTGGCGAACACGAACACCACCAGCGCCATGCCGCCGGCGGTCAGCAGCGTGGTGACGCGGCGCACCCAGAGGTTGCGGGCGATATACGACAACGGTATCGCTTTCATAGACGATCGTCGCCGGCGCCCCGGCTGGTACAGGGCGGCCATCATGCGACGTGACGCAGCCCGTTGACGATGCTGATGCGACTCATCTTCCAGGCCGGCCAGGCGGCGGCCACCAGGCCCACCACGACGCTGGCGGCCAGCTGCAGCGCCATCGTGAGGTCCGACACCAGGAACACCGGAAACAGCGTGCCCACCGACTTCGCAAAGGCCGCCGCGATCGGCAGCGTCAAAGCCATGCCCAGCCCGCCGCCCAGCAGCGCGATCACCAGGCTCTCGCCGAACAGCAGCTTCACGATGAAACCCGGCGGAAAGCCCAGCGCCTTCAGCGTGGCGTATTCCGACAGGCGCTCACGCGCGGTCATGCTCATGGTGTTGGCCATGACGGCCATGATGATGACCACGATCACCAGGCTGACCGCGCTGATCGCCACCAGGATGGTCTCGCTCATCGAGACAAAGCCGAGCTGGAAGGCCTTTTCCGTCTCGGTGAGCGTCTCGCCGAGCGAGTTCTTGAACAGGGTGTCGATGCGCTCCGACACGAGCGGCGCGTTGTCGGGCTGGTCGATGCGCACCACGTAGACCCCCACGTAGTCGACCATGCTGCGGCCCAGGCGCTTGCGCGCGGTCTCCGACAGGTACTGCCAGTGCATCAGCAGCTGCGACTCGTCGGTCTTGGCGTCCACCCCGTCCCAGATGCCGCGCAGGTTGAAGACCCAGGTGCCGGGGTAGATGGTGCCGCGCAGCGGAATCTGGTCGCCCACCTTCCAGGCGTAGGTGTCGGCCAGCTTGCGCCCGACGATCACGCCCTGGCGGTCCAGCAGGAAGGCCTTCTTCTCGTCGTCCTTCAGCACGTACTCGGGGTACAGCGCCAGGTAACTGGGGGCGTCCACCGCAAACTGGGGAAAGAAGTTGCGCTCGGTGATGTACACCCCGCCGAACCAGTTCGACCAGCTGACGCCGGTGACGCCCTCGACGCTGCGCAGCCGGTCGGCATAGCTCAGCGGCAGCGGGAAGGTCAGCGAAATGGAGTTGCGTGTGATCAGCCGCGTGCTGGACGTGCCTTCCACGCCCGCGTACCAGGCGTCGATGATGGTGCGCAGCAGGCCGAAGGCGCAGATCGCCACCACCAGGCCGACCATCGTCAGCACCGTGCGCAGCCGGTGGCGAAACGCGTTCTTGAACAGCAGGCGCAGCAGGAACATGGCGCGGGCTGGCGGTTCAGTGCGGATCGGCCGCCACTTCGGCGTCCGGCACCAGCACCCCTTTTTCAAGGTGGATCAGGCGCCCGGCGCGTGCGGCGGCCTTGGGGTCGTGCGTGACCATCACGATGGTCTTGCCGAGTTCGCGGTGCAGCTCGTCCAGCAGGTCCAGCACCTCGGCGGCGGTCACGCGGTCGAGGTCGCCGGTGGGCTCGTCGGCGACGATCAGCGTCGGGTCGGTCACCAGTGCGCGGGCAATGGCCACGCGCTGCTGCTGGCCGCCGGAGAGCTCGTTGGGGTAATGGTCCATGCGGTCGGTCAGGCGGACCATGGCCAGCGCCGCTTCCACATGGCGGCGGCGCTCGGCGCGGCCCAGCGAGGTCAGCAGCAGCGGCAGCTCGACGTTCTCGAAGGCCGTCAGCACCGGCATCAGGTTGTAGAACTGGAAGATGAAGCCCACGTGCGCGGCGCGCCAGTCGGCCAGTTCACCCTCGCGCAGCTGCGCGATGTTCACGCCGCCGATCTCGATGGTGCCGCCGGTGGGCTGGTCGATGCCGGCGATCAGGTTCAGCAAGGTGCTCTTGCCCGAGCCGCTGGGGCCCATGAGGGCGATGAATTCGGCTTCGTTGACATCGAGGTCCACACCCTCCAGAACGGGAATGAACTGCTCACCGCGCTGGTAGGACTTGCTCAGCGCGCGGATGCGGATGACCGGCGGCGCGGCCGTCATTTGGCAGCAACCGCGATCTTCATGCCACCCGCCAACTTGTCCGGCGGCGACAGCACCACCTTGTCGCCCGACTTCAGCGCGCCGGTGATCTCCAGGCTGTCACCGATGCGCCGCCCGGGCGTGACGTCCACCGCCTCCACCGTGTCGTCCTTCACGCGCAGCACCTGCTTGCGGCCGTCGCGCTCCACCACCGCCTTGGGGTTGACCGCCAGCAGCGGCTTCTGGTCGGCGTCGGTGGCCGGCTGCGACAGGATGGTGACCTTGGCGCTCATCTCGGGCAGGATGCGCGGGTCGAGCTTCTCGAATCGGATCTTGGTCATCACCGTGGCCTTGGCGCGGTCCACGGTGGGCACGATGCCCACCACGCTGCCGCGAAAACGCGCATCGGGCAGCGCATCGAGCGTGATCTCCACCGGCTGGCCGATCTTCGCCTTCGCCAGGTTGCTCTCCGACACGTCGGCCTCCACCTCCAGCGTGCCCATGTCGGCCATGGTGACCACCGCGCCCTGGGCGCCGGCCGCGCTGGAGAACGGCGTGATGATGTCGCCCACATTGGCGCTCTTCACCAGCACCACGCCATCGAAAGGCGCGCGGATCTCGGTGTAGTCCAGGTTCACCTGCTGCACCTTGAGCTGGGCGCGGGCCACGGCCACCGCCGCTTCGGCCGTGGCCATCGCCGCTTGGGTGGCGTTGACGCGGGTCATCGCGGTCTCCACCGTCTGCGGCGACACAAACCCCTTGGCCTGCAGGGCCTGCTGGCGTTTGAGGTCGGCCTCGGCCTGGGTGCGCTCCACCCCCGCCTGCGCCACCGCCGCCTCGGCCTGGCGGATGCCCGCCTGCGCCTGCGCCAGCGCCGCGCGCACATCGCTGGCATCGAGCCGCGCCAGCACATCGCCCTGCTTCACCAGGCTGCCTTCGCGCACGTTCAGCACCTCCAGCCGCCCGGTCGCCTTGCTGGCCACGGCGGCGCGGCGCTGCGCCACCACGTAGCCCGAGGCCGTGAGCTGGGCGTACTGCTGCGACGGATACGTGGTGACCACCGAGGTCACCTGCACCTCGGTCTTGCCCGGTCGCAGCACGAAGGCGCCCACCGCCACCACGGCCAGCGCGGCACCCACCCACAGACCCCAGCGCCGCCGCTTGGGCCCGCCAGGCGCGGTGCGCTGGATGCTGAGTTGCTTGAGAGAGGGGGTTGAGGTGTCGGTCATGGGGTGCGTTTGAAGAAGACAGCCAGCACAGGAAAGGCGCATTCCGGTGCCAAGGTGCGATTATGAAGTTCCCTTTCCGCGCCGGTGGCCCGTGCGGTATTGCCAAAGTCCTCCTCCACCGCAGGACAAAGGGTTCGGAATAACTTCCATTTTGATAGCTAATTGCGACCAATTGGCGCTGGGCAAATGCAGAAACGGACCATGAACCAGGCCGTAGCCGCCTTCCGAATGAAAAAAGGCACCGTCGTGGGCGCTGCTCAGCTTCGCAATTGGCCGTTTATGATCGCCATCGCGCCTGACGCCTCCGCCGCGGGGTGCGTTCCCCTTTCCATCACCGAGCCACCAAGATGAAACCAGCGTTTGCCCCCCGCCGTCTGCTCCCGTCCGCCGCCCTGCTCGCCTGTCTGGCTGCTGCGACACCCGCCGCCTTCGGGCAGGCCTTCGATGTGGTGCGCAATTTCGGCGCCGCGCCGGGTGAAGATGGCCGCTGGGTCGGCATCGCCTTCGTGGCCGGACGGGCCTACCAGGGCTCGGAGGAAGCCCGCAACCTGCTGTTGCCGCAGCTGGAATACCAATGGGCCAATGGCTGGTTTGCCGGCACCTCCAACGGCATCGGCTACAACTTCTCGAAAGACCAGGCCATCGACTATGGCCTGCGTGCCACGCTGGATTTCGGTCGCAGCGAGAGCCGCTCGCCCGCACTGGCGGGCATGGGCGACGTCAACCTGCGAGGCGAGTTGGGCGCGTTCTTCAACTACTCGTTCAGCCGCGAACTCGTGGCCACGTCATCGCTTCGCTATGGCGCCGGCAACTCCAGCAACGGGGCCTTGCTGAACCTGGGCGCGACCTACTCGACCGCCGTTGCCCCCAACTGGCGCATGGGTGCTGGTGTCTCGGGCACCTGGGCGAACCAGGCCTACATGCAGTCCTACTTCGGTGTGACCGAAGCCCAATCAACCACCAGCGGCTACGCTCCGTACACCCCCTCGGCGGGCCTGCGAGACCTGCGTGCCAGCCTCTCGGCCACCTACCTGATGAGCCCGCGCATGGTGATCACCGCGGCCGTGAGCTACGACATGCTGCAAGGCAGCGCCAAGGACAGCCCGCTGTCCCTGCAGCCCAACGTCTTCTCAGGTGTCGTCGCGCTGACCTACGGCTTCTGAGCGCCGACGCGCCGTGTGCGGCCGCTCGCTGCCCGCACCGATGCGGTCCCGGACTGCGCGCGTGTTGTGGCTTTCACGGCCTTTTTGACACTGTCCACCTTCGGTGGTGGCGCTGGCTTGCGCGGCGTCGCCGCCGGAGTGCGCCCCACCAGTTCGTCCAGCGCCGCCAGAAGGGCCGCCGTCAGCTCGCGCGCGTCGGGCACAGCGCTGCGTGCCGTCGTGAAGCCGAATCCCATTGCGCCCGCATAACTCATCACCGTGAGGTTCAGCCCCACGCCGTGCTCCGGGATGGACAGCGGCCAGTAAGTGGCCATGCGCGCACCGCTCGCGTACAGCGGCACTTGCGGCCCCGGCACGTTGGAGATCACCACATTGGCCACCGGCGGCATCGCCCCGGCCAGCCCCGAGCGGCCGTAGAGGGAGGCCAGCCCGTGCAGCACCCAAGGCACGCCGATGGACGGAAAGTCGGTCGGGATGACGCCCTTGGCCCGTTGGGCCATCGCCTTCACGGCACCGGCTGCGTCGCGGATCGCCAGCAGGCGCTTGACCGGATCAGCGATGTGGGTGTTCAGGTTGACCAGGCTCAGCGTGGCCTGCGTGGTGTATTCGGTGTTGCCCGCCGCGCGCAGCGATATCGGCATCGAGGCGATCAGCGGCCTTTTCGGAATGCCTCCATGTGCCGCCAGGTAGCGCCGCAGCGCGCCGCTGCACAGCGCCATGACCACGTCGTTGAGCTTGGCCTCGTGGGCAACCGCCAGCTGCTTGAGGGTGGCCATCGGAATGGAGACGGCAGCAAAGCCCCGTTCCCCGGTGATCGGCCCGTTCAGCGGCGTCTTCGGGCCAAACGAGAAGTTCTGGCCCAGTCGGCCCTTGGCTTGCGCCGGTGCCCGGGAGCCGAACATTCCGGTCAGCGCCTTCACCACGTCGGGCAGGTGGCGCACCAGCTTGATGTACTGGCCCACATCGTGCCGCAAAGCGGCTGCGGCCAGCTCACCCATGCCGGGATGCTCGGCGTGCAGCGGCGCACCCTTTTCGATCACTCGGGGCTGGGGCGTGACGTCGAACAGCGCCTGCGCCAGCATCACGCCGGCCTGGCCGTCCAGCACCGCATGGTGGACCTTGACGTAGTAGCCCACCAGCCCCGACTGCAGCCCGTCGATGATGTAGAGCCGCCACAGCGGCTGGCTGCGGTCCAGCAGCTCGGAGTGCAGCGCGCCGACACAGTCCTCCAGCTGCGCCTGAGTGCCGGGCGCGGGTAGCTTCAGGTGTTGCAGGTGGTAGCCGAGATCGACCCGCGCCTGCGTGATCCAGGCCGGGTTGGCAAACTGCAGCGGCATCGCCGCCAGCTTGCGGGTGAACACCGGCACCAGGCTCAGGCGCTTGCGGATCTCCTTCTTCACATCCGCGAAGAAGTTGCCCTTGTAGCCAGCCGGAAGCTCGAACAGGCTCAGGGAGCCGACGTGCATCGGCGTCTCGGGGGTCTCCAGGTGCAGAAAGGCACCGTCGACGCCACTCAGGGTTTTCATGATGGGTCT
Source organism: Candidatus Skiveiella danica (assembly GCA_016721925.1). Taxonomy (GTDB): domain Bacteria; phylum Pseudomonadota; class Gammaproteobacteria; order Burkholderiales; family Burkholderiaceae_C; genus Skiveiella; species Skiveiella danica. Next base: position 253,374 of record JADKHE010000001.1, on the reverse strand, counting down.
CCTCTGTTCCGGTCCCGAAGCCGCGCCCGCGGCGCAGGACCGTGCCCGCCAGTGTGCGCCGCCGCACCGCCGGCGAACCCCGGCTGCATCAAGATTTGCGCAGATTGCCCGGCACCGCCCGGCCCGGGGCGCCTCCCGGCGGCGCTGCAGCACCCCGCGCACGTGGGATGATCCAGCTTTAAGCCCCAACGGAAACCGACATGGCCTCATCTCCCGACACCCTCAGCATGGCGCTGTTCTGCGACTTCGAGAACGTCGCCCTCGGCGTGCGCGACGCCAAGTACGAAAAGTTCGACATCAAGCGCGTGCTCGAACGCCTGCTGCTCAAGGGCAGCATCGTGGTCAAGAAAGCCTACTGCGACTGGGAGCGCTACAAGGCCTTCAAGGCCACCATGCACGAGGCGGCGTTCGAGCTGATCGAAATTCCGCATGTGCGCCAGTCCGGCAAGAACTCGGCCGACATCCGCCTGGTGGTGGACGCGCTGGACCTGTGCTACACCAAGAGCCACGTCAACACCTTCGTCATCATCAGCGGCGACTCGGACTTCTCGCCGCTGGTCTCCAAGCTGCGTGAGAACGCCAAGCAGGTGATCGGCGTGGGCGTGAAGAATTCCACCAGCGACCTGCTGATCGCCAACTGCGACGAGTTCATCTTCTACGACGACCTGGTGCGCGAGAAGCAGCGCGCCACCGCCCGGCGCCAGCCTGCCGACGAGCAGCCCGCGCCACGCCGCGCGCCCGAGGAAGAGCGCGCCCGCCGCGAAGACCAGGAGCGCCGCCGCCTGGCGGGCGTGGAAATTGCCGTGGAAACCTTCGAAGCGCTGGTGGCCGAGCGCGGCGACAGCGGCAAGATCTGGGCCTCGGTGCTGAAGGAAGCCATCAAGCGCCGCAACCCCGGCTTCAGCGAGGGCGCCTACGGGTTCCGCAGCTTCGGCAACCTGCTGGAGGAAGCCCAGGCCCTGCGCCTGCTGGCGTTCGGGCGCGACGAAAAGTCCGGCGCCTATGTATTCCGCCACAGCGGTCCGAACAGCCCTACGGCTGGCACAAGCCCGAGCCAGCCCCCAGCCGCGCCCCCGCGCGCCGAGGGGCCGGCGGAACGCCCGCCCTCGCGCTACTTCCAGCAGGAACCCGCCGCAGCCACGCCAGCGCCCGCCAGCACCACCGATCCTGTACCGGACGGCGGCGAACGGGATGATAGGACCGAGCGAGGAGATCGCGGCGAGCGCGGCCGCCGAGGCCGCCGGCGCGATGCGACGCCTGCGGACATTGCGGCTGCGGCCATGAATGACGACGCCAACGCGGCTGCCGACGCCACCGACTCGCCTGCCGCACCGGAGCCGGACGCGGGCGCGCAGCAGGAGCCCCCAACGAACCAAGGCGAACCGCGCCGCCGCAGCCGGGGCGGCCGCAAATCGGCTGGGCGGGCGGCAGCGCCGGACGACGCGTCCTTGAATGCAGATCCCTTCGCGCCGTCGCAAACGGTTGCAGCAGAGCCGCAAGCCGCGGCGGCGGAGAGCGGAGCAGCGACCGAACCCCTCGGCAAACCAGTTGCCCGTCTGCGCCGTCCGCGCAAGGCGGCATCCAAGCCTGAAAACAGCTGAGTCCGACAGTCCAGCCGACCACGCTGTCGGAAGAACGAATGCGCTTACCGCTGCCGGACTGGAGCCGGACGGCGGATCACCATCGCCACCAGCGTCACCAACGTCAGGGGCACGACGAAGCCCAGCATCAGGCCTGAGAAGGCTGGCAGCGCGTCGTGTTGCTGAGCGGCCAGGATCAGGTAAGCCACGTAGGCCCCGTAGTAGCCGAGAAAGACACCGCCCTCCCACCGTGCAATCTCGCGCCCGGTCATGAAAACCGGCAGGCAGGCCAGCGCGACCGCCAGCATGACCCAGACGTCGAAGGCCAGCAACGACGGCGCAATGACCAGGCCCAGGTCGCCCGATACCAGCCCTGACAGTCCGAGGCAGCCCAGGATGTTGAACGTGTTGCTGCCGACCACGTTGCCGACCGCGATGTCGCGTTCGCCCTTGATGGCTGCGGTGATGCTGGTGGCCACCTCGGGCATGCTGGTGCCGGCGGCCACGATGGTCAGACCGATAACGAGGTCGCTCACGCCCAAGGCCTTGGCGAAACTGACCGAGGCCCGGACCAGGTAGTCCGAGCCGAACACCAGCGCTGCCAGGCCGACGGCGATCAGACCGACCTGTACCACCCAGTGACTGTCCCAGGCGCCGGCCTGCGCAGGCTGGACGGACTCGGCGAACTCGTCCTTGGCGGCCTGGGTCTCGCGGCGCGACTGCACAACCAGGAAAACGGTGTAGGCCGCGAGCAGCGCAAACAGCGAGCCGCCCTCCAGGAACGAAAGCTTGCCGTCCAACGTGAAGGCCAGCAGCATCAGGCTCGCACCCAACATGATCGGCACCTCCTGCCGAATCAATTGAATGTTGACCACCAGCGGGGCGATCAAGGCGCTGATGCCCAGAATGAACAGCACATTGAAGATGTTGCTGCCCACCACGTTGCCGATGGCGATGTCGGTCTTGCCGTCGAGTACGGCACCGACGCTCACCGCGACCTCAGGTGCGCTGGTGCCGAAAGCGACGATGGTCAGTCCCACGACGAGCGGGCTGATGCCGAATGACAAAGCCAGCTTGGACGCGCCGCGCACCAGCACGTTGGCGCCCAGGACCAACAGGATCAGGCCACCTAGAAACAGGAGCATGTTCATGATCGGGCACTATAGCTGCTAATATCTGCCCTGCGCAGACCGGCCCGCCCATGGGACCGTTCAGGGGTCAGCCTCTTCGCCGCGCCGGTGCGCCCCGACTAGGTCGAAAGTTCCGCGTAGCGTGCAGCCAACGCATCGCGTCAGCGGGACAAGCGCCTTCCATCTATGCGGCCAACAGCGGACGCGGCTTGACCCTGGAACCGCCACCGCGGCGGCGCCACATTGCAGCCAGCAGGTTCAACCCCACCCCCAGAAGGACCAGCAGCGCGCCGCCGAGGCCCCAGATCACCCAGGTCACCACGGTCAGGCCACCGGCCAACGCCGGCACAGCCTGAAGCAGCCACTCGGCAAAAGGCGCGAGGCTCGACAGCAGCGAAGTCATCGCCTGGACGATCTCCGGCGGAACCCAGGGGGACAACCACTGCGGCAGGCGAAGTCCTTCGACGCCCCATGCGGAGCCGGTCAACACCCCGGCATTCGAGAGCGCCCATACGGCGACCGCATGCACCGCCCAGGCCACCAGAGACCAAAATGCCAACAGGCCGAATACCCCAAACCAGATGAGTCCGTAGAGCATGATCGTTTCCTTATCGTTGAGCCGCAGCAGCAGATAGTGTGAAGCCATTTTGCTCTATAAAAAGTAGAATAAAACTGCTTCATATTTCTGTTTTTCCGATGTTAAATTCGTGTGCTGACCGGCCGGCACGGGCCCTGCCTTTGAGCGCTCGCAGGTGGCTCCTCGCATCGCGGCGCCGCAGGGGCGCCTAGCTTTCACACATGTAAGACCATTTCGTACGAAGCCCGTCTGCGCTGAGTCCGAAGTCCTCGATGTAGGCCGATTCATCAACCTCGTTGCCGTTTTCGTCATAGGCCCGGTCGACGCCACCCGTCAGGTCCTTGCCGTCCTGATCGAAGATCGGCACCCTGCCGAACACGTCGAAAGGGCCTTCCACGGTGGTTCCGACCGGGGCGTTGATCCAACCCCTAACCAGGACAAAGCCTGCTGGCGTGGAGATGGAGACGCACTTGCGGTTGACCGCTGAAATCGTGCCTTTTGCGGCATGCGCCGGGCCGAGGGGCATCAGTCCGGCCAGTGCAGCGAATGCGCAAAGAGCAGCCAGCTTCGGGTTGCTACGGGTCTTCATGAGCAGAGTGTAGCGGGGACAAATCATTCCTGAATTCATAGCAGCTAACTGGCATTCCGCAATGGGAACCTGCCAAGAAAGCGTCGAACTGCCGAAACAAGGCCCGCGCGACCGTTGGCATAGCGTCTTCGCTCCGTATCCACCCACTTTTCGGCGACGGCCAGATCCAACCGTCAAGGGTAGGTTGCGGTCTTTATGTTTGTTTGTCCATCATTTGTGCGGCGGCAGCCAACACTTGGGCCAAACCAAAGTGTGCCTGGAGTCCGCCATCTGCCGTCATTCAAAGCCAAATGCTTGCGGGTGGCCCGACCAATACGCCGGAATATCCGTCCGTCCCCCGCGAAGGTTCCCAAGCACCTGTTTCTGTCCGATCCGGGCACCGCCAGGAGCAGTCAGGCCATTTAAGGCTGAATCAGTCTTTGGCCTTGAGTAGACAAAAGTCGCGCGGCGCATTCTGGCTTCGCGTGAGCGAACGTTCCTTTAGTAAATCCAGGATGGACCTGTCGCCGAGCAGCATGGACAACAGCATCGCGGAGAAGCAGGCCTCTTCCAAGGGCAGCAACTTCGTCGACGTCTCATCGGATCCTGCATGGCAAATCGCCTCAGCGGTCGCCGCGGCGCACACCTGGCTGGCGGCATACAGTCGCCGCACGCGAGGAAACAGGTGAAGGCCACGCACGCCGGCCGCGGTGCTGATCACGACATGCATGCCAGCTAGGTCAGAACCGGCCAGCGCGGAAGGCTAGTTGCCAAAATGAAAACCAGGGACCGGGTCGCCCCTGTCCAAAGCCCCAACAGTCACCACGCGATCGAATCTCGCGCAAATGCCTTGTGCCGCCGTGGGCACCTCGACCAGATAGATCGCCAAAGCCCCTTGCGCCAGCGCCACCGCCTCGGTGGACTGGTGGTCGGGCCGGTTCAGAGACCGTCTGGAAAATTCCATGATCCATCGATCAGGAAGTGCGGGTCAATCCGGCACCCGTTCACGCCCTGCTCACGCCTTGAAAGACTTCTTCAGGAAATCAAGCACCGCCTTGGCGGCCGCCTCGCGGGCCTTGCGGTCGCCCTCCATGGTCGCACCCTTGTCAGCGCACAACTCCCGGTTGATGGCCTGCAGCTTCTCTGCTGCCAGCGCCTCGCCGTTGCGTCGGTCACGCATCTTCAGTTCGACGATGTCGAATTCCAGCGGGCACCCCTCCTTGTTTTTCGTGCTCGACGGAAGGCTGATTCGCCGGCCGTTGTCCACGTCGAACTTGTGCCGCGCGCCGGCCAGCACCACAAATTCGGTCGGTGTGCCGGCCTCTGCAATCCGTCGCGCATAGCTTTGGCAGTCGCTCATGTACGCATAGTCATCGGCGTCACCGTGAACAAACAGCATGGGTTCCGGGCTGAAGACGCCTGCCTTGGGCGTCACCGCCACCGCGCCGGTGCAGCCGCCGCTGTAAAGCGCCACATGCGCAGCAAACCGCAATCCGGCTGGCGCGGCACCGTTGATGATGCGCACCACCCCGCTGCGAACAGCCGTGATGCCGCCGCGAGAGAAGCCCATCACCGCGATGCGTTTGGGGTCGATGCGCGGATGGCTGGCCAGCAGGCCCAGGGCCGCGAAGGCATCCGCGGTGTCTGCCGCAAACGGCACGAGACTCTGGTCGTCAGCCGTCGACTTGACGCCGCGCGGGCCGAAGACATCGATCACGAACGCTGCGATGCCCTGTTCATTCAGCAGCCGGGCCCAGAAGCTGATCTGCTCCGGGTAAATGCCGCCAGATCCATGCACCAGAACCACCGCCGGCAACTTCACGTCGGCCGGAAGGTTGGCCGGCAGGACGAGTTCGCCCTGCGCGGTCGCGGCAGGCCGCGGCCGGTTGCGCTGCAGCAGATCCATGACGGTTGCCGGCGTGCTCGACGCATAGCTGTAGACCCCGTTGCCCGGGGCAGCACTGAAATCCGTCACCGGTGTGACCGTCTGGGCGAGAGCGGTCGCACCGACGAGGAGTGCGCCGACCCCCACGGTCAGGATTCGAATCAGGCAGGACTTCATGGTCAGGTTCCTTCCGCGCAGACATCGCATCCGTCAAATCGATGCGCCCCCATTGTGCGCGTCGCCGATCGAACTGACCACCCCACTCAAGCCGATGCGCAAGCCGACCTTGGCGAACGAGGGCGACCGGGCTGGACCCAGGGCAAGGACACGTTGGCGCATCGAACAGATCGGCGCGTCCAGCCACTTCGACGGGACAGACGCGGTTCACACCATGCGGTCGCGCCGCGCCAGCGCGGGAAACAGCCGCAGCCACAGCGTGGCAACCAGCACCGTCCCCACGCCACCCATCACCACCGAGCCCACCGGGCCGAACAGCGCGGCCGTGGCACCGGACTCGAACTCGCCGAGCTGGTTGGACGCGCCAATGAAGATCGAATTGACCGCGGCCACGCGCCCGCGCATGGCGTCCGGCGTCTCCAGCTGCACCAGCGTCTGGCGCGTCACCACGCTGATGTTGTCCGCTGCGCCGGTGACCGCCAGCGCCAGCAGAGACAGAAAGAAATGCTCCGATACGCCGAACACCACGGTGGCCAGGCCAAATCCCGCGACAGCGGCCAGCAGCTTGTGTCCGACATGGCGCTGCAGTGGCCAGCGCGCCAGCACCAGCGACATGGCGAGCGCGCCCACGGCGGGCGCGGCGCGCAAGAGGCCCAGGCCCTGCGGCCCGGTGTGCAGGATGTCGCGGGCATAGATCGGCAGCAGCGCCGTGGCGCCGCCGAGCAGCACCGCAAACAAGTCCAGCGAGGTGGCGCCCAGCAGCAGCTTGTGGCGCCAGACAAACTCCACGCCCGCCAGCACGGTGCGCCAGGTGGCTGAATCGGTGGCCGGCTGGTGGCGATAGTGCACGGCCAGCGCCAGCGCGCAAGACAGCACCAGCAACCCGGCACAGGTCAGGTACACGGTGGAGGCGCCCTGGGTGTAGAGCAGCCCGCCCAACGCAGGGCCGCCGATGACCGCGACCTGTACACCGCTGGAGCTGACCGCCACGGCACGCGCCAGCAGGGCCTGGGGCACCAGCAGGGGCGTGAGCGCCTGCTGCGCGGGCATCTGGAGGGCACGGGCCAAGCCCAGCACGATCGAAATGCCAAAAATCAGCCCGCGCGTGGCGAATCCCCCCTGTGTGGCCGCCACCAGCAGCAGGGCCAGCGCCGCCTGAACCGCCATGCAGGCAGCAAAGATGCGGCCGCGGTGCAATCGGTCCGCCAGGTGCCCAGCCGGCAAGGTCATCAACAGGGCGGGCAGAAACTGGAACAGGCCGACCAGCCCCAGGTCCCAGGCGCTGCCGGTGATGTCGTAGAGGTGCCAGGACACGGCCACCAGCAGCATCTGGTTCGCCGCGATCCCACCCAGCCGGGCCAGCCAGAAGCGCATGAAAGAGCGGATCTCCAGCAGCTGGTTCAGCGAGGCGTCGGGCATTGGCGCACTGTAGCAGTGCACCCGGGCCTGCACGCCCTTCCACCTGCGCAGTGCCGACCGAGTTCAACTGTTTGATTCAGATCACACAAGCCGCTGGTGGGGGCCGTGATGAACCCAGTCGCACGACGGGGCTCGCTCCAATAAATATAGCTACAAATGACCATTCGGCAACGGGATGATGCCAACGAGTTATTGAATTCAAGACTGTGGACGCCTTCAGAGAGTTCCTGAAGCGTTTCACGGGCAGGTGTGCGCCGCGCACGGGATGCGGCGTATATTTCTGTCAACACCGGTGAGGGCCTGTATCCATGTTGATTGAACTCGATGTTTTTGGCACATTAACCGCGGCTTCCTTGGTGCTGCTGGCCGGTCGCAAGCTGGTGGCCAGCTGGGGTGTGCTCAACACCTACAGCATCCCCGAGCCGGTGGTCGGCGGTCTGGTTGTCGCCCTGCTGATGTGGCTGCTGCACAGCACAGCCGGTGTCCAGGTGAATTTCGACAAGACGCTCGGCCCGCCGCTGATGCTGGCTTTTTTCGCCTGCATCGGCCTGAACGCCGACCTGCCCAGCCTGCTGCGCGGCGGCCGCCCTCTGGTGGTGTTTCTGGCGGTGGTTCTGGGCTTTCTCGTGCTCCAGAACCTGACCGGCGTGGGCCTTGCCGTGCTGCTGGGCCAGTCGCCGCTGGTCGGCCTGCTGGCCGGGTCGATCTCGCTGTCGGGCGGGCATGGCACCGGGGCCGCCTGGGGCGCGGTGTTCGTGGAGCGTTACCACCTGGCGGGCGCCAAAGAGATCGCCATCGCCTCGGCCACGTTCGGACTGGTGCTCGGCGGCGTGATCGGCGGGCCGGTGGCGCGCCACCTGCTGGCCAAGGTGCGCAAGACGCCCGGCGCGGCTGGCTCACATCAGGAACCCACCCTTTTCGAGCATCCGGCGGAGGTGCGCCTGATCACGGCGCCCGCGTTGATAGAGACCTTGGCGCTGATCTCGGTCTGCCTGCTGGCAGGCCAGCACATCGCGCGCGCACTGGCCGGCACGTTCCTGGAGCTGCCCGCCTTCGTCTGCGTGCTGTTCGTGGGCGTGGTGCTGCGCAACGGCCTGGCCGCCGCCGGCAAGTACACCGTGTTCGAGCGCGCCGTCTCGGTGCTGGGCAACGTCTCGCTGGCGCTGTTCCTGGCGCTGGCGCTGATGTCGATGCGACTATGGGAGCTTTCCAGCCTGGCGCTGCCGATGCTGGGCCTGCTGCTGGGCCAGACGGTGCTGATGGCGGCCTATGCCATCTTCGTCACCTTCCCGGTCATGGGTCGCAACTACGACGCAGCCGTCATCGCCGCCGGCCACTGCGGGTTCGGACTCGGTGCCACGCCGACGGCCATTGCCAACATGCAGGCGGTGACCGACCGCTTCGGCAACTCGCCGCTGGCCTTCCTGGTCGTGCCGATGGTCGGCGCCTTTTTCATCGACCTAGCCAATGCGCTGGTGATCAAGCTGTTCCTGCTGCTGCCGCTGCATTGACCCCGACGCACCCGTTCTTCCGCTCCTGTCAGGAAACATCATGAACAAGCTCACGTTCCCCAAGCCGCTTCCAACCGCCATCTCCGTTGGCCTGGCACTGCTGATCTGGTTCGTGATCCCGGTGCCGGAGAAGGTCACGCCCGAGGCCTGGCACCTGCTGGCGCTGTTCACCGGCACCATCGCCGCCATCATCGGCAAGGCCTTGCCGATCGGCGCCGTTTCGGTGATCGCGATTGCGCTCGTGGCCATCACCGAGGTCACCCGCCCCGGCAAGCCCGAAGGAGCCATCGCCGATGCGCTCAGCGGCTTTGCCAACCCGCTGATCTGGCTGATCGCCATTGCGGTCATGATCGCCGTCGCTCTGACCAAGACCGGGCTGGGCACACGGATCGGCTATCACTTCATCGCGATGTTCGGCAAGAAGTCGGTGGGCGTGGCCTATGGGCTGGTGCTGTCGGAGCTGGTGATTGCGCCGGTCACGCCCAGCAACACAGCGCGCGGCGGCGCCATCATCCACCCGATCATGCGATCCATCGCGGACGGATTCGGCTCCAGCCCGGAACTGGGCACCCAAAAGAAGATCGGCCGCTACCTGGCACTGGTCAACTACAACACCAATCCGATCACCTCGGCCATGTTCATCACGGCCACCGCGCCGAATCCGCTGATCGTGGACCTGATCGCCAAGGCCACCAATTCTTCCATCCAGATCACGTGGGCCCAATGGGCGCTGGCCGCCCTGCTGCCGGGGCTGTGCATGCTGCTGTTGATGCCCCTGGTGCTGTACCTGTTCTTTCCGCCCGAGATCAAGAACACGCCGGACGCCAAGGGCATGGCGCTGGACGCTCTGCAGAAGCTGGGGCCCATGAAGGCCGCCGAGTACGTCACGCTCGGTGTGTTGGCGCTGATGCTGCTGATGTGGGCCGGTGTACCAGCGCTGCTGCTGGGCCCGGAGATGGACCTGAACGCCACCACCACCGCGATGATCGGCCTGTCGCTGCTGATCCTCACCGGCGTGCTGGAGTGGGAGGACATCCTGAAGGCCAAGAGCGCCTGGGACACGCTGGTCTGGTTCGCGGCGCTGGTGATGATGGCCACCTTCCTGGGCAAACTGGGCCTGATCGCCTGGTTCTCGCAATCGATCCAGACCGGTATCACGGGCTTGGGACTGGGCTGGGTGGGTGCGACGGTGATTCTGGTGGGCATCTATTTCTATTCGCACTACTTCTTTGCCAGCACCACGGCCCACATCACCGCCATGTTCGGCGCCTTCTTCGCCGCCGGCGTGGCGCTGGGCGCGCCGCCGATGCTGCTGGCGCTGTTGCTGGCGTTCTCGTCCTCGCTGATGATGTCTCTGACCCACTACGGCACCGGCACCGCGCCCATCATCTTCGGCTCCGGCTACACCACGCTGAACGAATGGTGGGCCGCCGGCGCCATCCTGAGCGTGGTCAACCTGCTGGTGCTGGTGCTGGTGGGCAGCGTCTGGTGGAAGCTGCTGGGCTACATCTGAAATCCCAGTCGGCGCCCCGGCGCCGCAGGTGACAGCCAGGCGTCCGCGCGCGCGCGAGAATGCGGCGCATGGTCATCGAAATCAACTCGGACGAGGTTCTGACGGCGCCGGTGGCGTCCGCCACAGTGATGGTGCTGCGCGACAGCCCGAACGGCCCCGAGGTGCTGATGATGCGCCGGCACGGCAATTCCAGCGTGCTGGGCGGCGCACATGTTTTCCCGGGCGGCAAGCTCGACCCGCAAGATCTGCAGGTGGACCCCGCCCTGCTCGACCAGCCCCCGGCGCGCCTGCGCGATGCCTTGGGCGAACCCGATCTGGATGAACCCCTGGCCGCCGGGCTGCACCTGGCGGCGCTGCGCGAAACCCTGGAGGAATGCGGCCTGCTCCTGGCCGATCGCATCGACCCCGAAGCCTTGCGCGAAGCCGAAACCCGCTTGCGCGCCGGCGAAGGCTTCGTACCCACGCTGACCGCGCTCGGCCTGCCGCTGCAGACCGCACGCCTGGCGCCGTGGTCGCGCTGGATCACGCCGCGGGTGCCTTCGGTGACACGAAGCCGCTTCGACACCCGCTTCTTTCTGGCCGAAGCCCCCGCCGACCAGGATGCCCGCCACGACGATCACGAAGCCACCGAGACCCTCTGGGTGCTGCCCGCTGCCGGCCTGCGCCAGTACTGGGAGGGCGCCATCGACCTGGCCCCGCCGCAGATCATGAGCCTGTGCCAGCTGGCCCGTTTCAACAGCGTGGCGGCGCTGATGGCCGCCGCCCGCAGCCGGCGGCCCCCGCTCGTCGAGCCCGAGGCTTTCGACGTGGAGGGCGAGCGTGTGATCTGCTACCCCGGCGACCCGCGCCACAGCGTGGCCGAGCGCGCCTGGCCCGGCCCCACGCGCCTGGCCTACCGGAACCGCCGGTTCGAGCCGGCCGGAGGCCTGGCCGATCTGCTGCCACCGGCCTGACGCAAGGCGCTCCTGTTTATGGAGCAACCGAAGACCTCCCGACGCTGGGATGGGCCTGAAATCGTTCGAATTTCAGTTCTTCAGCGCCTTCGGAAGCGCCAGCGCACGCTGGCGCATCGCCGCGCGGCCTCGGTCAGGGTAATCGGTGATGATCCCGTCCACACCCCAGCCGATCAGCCGGTCCAGGTCGGCCGGGCTGTTGACGGTCCACGGAATCACCTGCAGGCCCAGCGCCTGCGCGCCCTGGACGGCGTCCGGGTCCAGGTCGGTGAAGGCGGGTGACCAGATGGTGCAACCGGCTGCCTTGACCAGATGGGCCACCGAGGGGTAGTCCGCCAGCCGCCGCCCTGCCGTCCAGCTGCCGTCGGCCAGGGTGTTGAAGTTGCGGCCCTGGGTGGTCAGGCACGCGGTGCGCAAGCCCGGCTCGCGCTGGTGGACGAGCGCCAGGGTGCGCCAGTCGAAGCTCTGCACGATCACGCGCCGGGTCATGCCGGCGTCGCGGATGGTGGCCAGCAGCACCTCGACAAAGGCCTCGGGTGTCACCGTGTCGTCGGGCCGGTTCGGGTAGACCTTGGTTTCGATGTTGAACTGCACGTCCGTGGCGCCGAGCGCCTTCACCAGCGCAAAGACCGACGCCAGCGTCGGAATCCGCTGGCCGTCGCGCGGGGCCTGCTCGGGAAACGGGCGCCCGTAGGCATGGGCCGGGTTGAGGCGCCCCACGTCATAGGCCTGGACCTGCGCCAGCGTCAGCGACCGGATCAGCGGGCCGCGCACGCTCAGCCACTGGCCCTGGGCATCGCGGGCGATCGCCTCGAACAGGGCCGGCTCATGCGACACCACGGCCACGCCGTCGGCGGTGATGGCCACGTCCAGCTCCAGCGTGCTGACGCCGATTTTCAGCGCCCGCTCGAAGGCGGCCAGTGTGTTTTCCGGCGCCAGGCCGCGCGCGCCGCGGTGGCCCTGCAGGTCAACGGCCCGGCAGGCCGGCAACCATGCCATCAGGCCGGCCAGCACACCGACGACCAGCCAGGGGCTTGACCGGCTCCTGAACAACGAAACGGGTTTAGTCATGCCGCCAGTGTTGCCGAAGTCGGGCGGAACAGCAAAGCGCGGGCCTTGGGCGGCCGGTGCGCTGTCGCCTGCTTGCCAGCAATCGGCGCCGTGTTCGGCGACACTTCAGGGTTATTGCCCGAAACCGAAGGAAGCTGTCAATGAACCACCTCAGCGGCATGGACGCCATGTTCCTGCACATCGAATCGCCCGAGATGCCGATGCACATCGGCTCGCTCAACGTGCTCGATCTGCCCCCTGGCTACACCGGCGACTTCTATGAAGACGCCAAGAAGATGATGAGCGAGCGGCTGCACCTGGCGGCCGTGTTCACGCGCAAGCTGGAACTGATGCCCTTCGATCTGGCCGACCCGATCTGGGTGGAAGACGAAGACATCGACATCGATTACCACGTGCGCCATGTCACGCTGCCCAAGCCCGGCACCAACCGCCAGCTGCAGCAATACGTCGCGCGGCTGCATTCCTCGCTGCTGGACCGCAGCCGCCCGCTGTGGGAGGTGTTCATCATCGACGGCCTCAAGAGCGGCCAGGTGGCGCTGTACACCAAGGTGCACCATGCGGGCATCGACGGCCAGGCCGGCGTGGCCGTGGCCAAGGCGATCTTCGACCTGGCGCCCACCGGCCGGGTCATCAAGCCGCCGCGCCCGCGCGCGCGCCACAACCGCTACCAGCTGGGCATCGCGGAGCTGGCCAGCGCCGCCGCCCGCAACGCGGTGCGGCAGTACGCCAAGCTGATCCGCATGGCGCCCTCGATGGCGCGCGCCGTGCGCGACGTGGTGGTGCCCGAGAAGGACGAACACGGCAAGCGCCAATGGAGCCTGCCCGACGTGAAGGTGTTCGCGCCGCGCACGCTGCTCAACACCGCCATCACCAACCAGCGCTCCTTTGCCGGGCGCATGATTCCGCTGGCCGAGACCAAGTTCATCGCCAAGACCTTTGGCGTGACCCTCAATGACGTGGTGATGGGCACCACGGCCGGCGCCCTGCGCCGCTACCTGCGCGAATACGACGACCTGCCCGACAAGCCGCTGGTGGCCGCCGTGCCGGTGAGCCTGCGCGCGCAGGGCGACGAGTCGGCCAACAACCAGGTCAGCATGCTGCGCATGTCGCTGGGCACCGACGTGGCCGATCCGGTGGAGCGGCTGAAGGTCATCCACGAATCCTCGGATGCCGGCAAGGCGATGATGAGCCGGGTCAAGACGGTCATTCCCAGTGACTTCCCGATGCTCGGCTCGCCCTGGCTGGTCTCGGGCATCGCCTCGCTGCTCGGCCGCTCGCGCCTGGCCAACGTGGTGCCGCCCTTTGCCAACCTGATCATCTCCAACGTGGCCGGCATCCCGGTGCCGCTGTACTACGCCGGCGCCAGCGTGGCCTGCTACTACCCGGTCTCGATTCCGGCGCACAGCATGGCACTGAACGTCACCGTGCAGAGCTACAACGGCCGCCTGGACTACGGCCTGATCGCCTGCCGCCGCACGCTGCCCGACGTCAACGACCTGGGCGACTACCTGCTCGCCGAACACCAGACCCTGCTGGCGCGTGCGCAGGCGCACGAGAAGGAAAGCGAGAACGTGAAGGCACCCGCCCCCGCGATGATCGAATCGGCGCCGCCGGCCACAACCGTGACGCGCAGCCGCGGCAAGACCGAACGCAAGCTGAAGCTGGTGGCCGACACGGCCGCTGCGCCGCGCAAGCGCGCCGCCTCCCGCACCCGCCGCACCGGCTAGGCGCTCAGGCCTGCGCGCCCGGGCGGGCAGAGCGCAACGCGTCGAACGGCCAGCCGCGGCCTGCCCGGACCTTCTTTGGCGCCGGGAGATGGTCGTTCGTTCCGTACAGCAGGCGCTGGACACCGCGGGGCTCGAAGGGTTTCCAGTCGTTTTCCGGCTGGGCCAGCCGCTCGGCGATCAGGTACAGCGCGTTCGGGCTGCTGAACATGCCAATGTGGCTGCCGCCACGCAGGTTGATGCTTTCGCCGTCCGGGCGGCCCTCCTCGATCGAGCAGGGCCAGGCCACCACGCCGTCAAGCTTGCTGAAGATCGAGGTGGTGGGCACCGGCGGCTTGACGCGCATCTCCAGGTGCCGGTTGAAATCCAGGTCTTCGAAGCGGTCGCCCGACAGCCATTCGTACAGATGCGTGCCGGTGGAGGCCAGCGGATGCCCGGTGAAGGGGGAGCCCAGCGTGATGACCTGGCGCACCAAGGCCGGGTCATGGCGGGCGATCTCACGGGCAAACACGCCGCCCAGACTCTGGCCGATCACGCTGACCTTCTGTCCGTGTTCGTCAAACACCGCCTTCATGCGCTGGTGCATGAGCGCCAGATCCTCGTCCTTGAGCCCCTTGTTACGCCCCAGCCCCCAGGGATAGGTCACGTAGCCGAGGTCGTCCAGAAACCTGCGCAGCAGGATCGTCGAGATATCGGAGGCGCCCAGGCCCGGAATCACCAGCACGGGATGGCCGTCGCCGCGCGGCGTGATGGCCTGCAGCGGCTTGAAGAAGGTCAGGCCGGCCCAGAACTCCCAGAACGCCCGCTGCTCGAAGGCCAGCAGCCAGGGCGACGGCGGTTCGATGTCCGGGAACTGGGTCATGGACGCCCTGAGTCTCGTCATGCGTGACGGGCGCTTTGGGCGTGATGGGTTCTTTGCTCGTGGCATGGCGGGTCTCCTTCGATATCTGGTGTCTGAAATGGGGGGGTGTGCTGGATTAGCGCCAAGGGCTTCCGACCTGAATGTAAAACGCCCGACCCTGCGGGCCTGTCGCGAAGTCGATCCCGGCGTGCAGGCCAAGCTTCCTGGCAATGAGGTAGCGGAAGCCGGCGCCTACGGTGCTGACGGTTTCGGCCTGGCTGAAGGTGTCCCGCTTGCCCCACGCACGACCGGCGCCGGTAAAGCCCAGCAGCGACCAGCGGGGCGTGGCCTGCCACCAGAGCTCGACCTCGGCCACGGCGGCGTTGTTGTCCTGGTAGCGCACGGCGGGAATGCCCCGCAGGTTGACGAAGGGTTTGGCAAAGAAAGGAATGTCGCCGCGCGAGGTCTGCACGTCGCCGCGCAATGCGAGGATGAACGGCTTGCCCATCGGAATCCAGTCAAAGCCCCGCAGGTTGACCTGCTGGTAGCTCGACGTGCCTCCTAACTGCGGACTGGCCGCCACCAGCTCGGCCTCGACAAAGTGTCCGTCGGTCGGCGTGAAGATGTTGTCACGGGTGTCATGAGACCCCACCAGGCTCAGCCGGCCGATGCGCACCTCTCGCAAGGGGCGCCCGTCCAGGTCGGCCGGCCAGCCGTCGCCGAACGCGGGGTTCACTTTCAGCCACGCGTACCGCGGACCGAAAAACCAGTCGGTCTCGCCGGCGCGGGCCTGCAACTGCTGCATCAGGCCGACGCCATCCAGTTGGTAGGCTCGCGCCTTGTTCAGCAGGCCATAGTAGTCCAGCCGCGCATCCACCTTGCCCAGGGCGCCGAGGTAGCGGTAACGGTCCGCCTGCCAGGTATGGCGGTGGCCGATGAACGCGCCACGGGTTCCGTTCTCCGTACCCAGCGCCCCGACTGCGGTGATGTTGGGCGGGACGGCCTTGCCGGTTTCACCCAGGCTGGTCTTGAGCGCATCGCCCAGCGGTTTGTCAAAGAAAATGCCCACCAATCCGCCACCGTAGCCCACCGCTGGCTCGGTGATGACGATCGGCACCGGCAGGATGCCCCGATGCTCCAGCAGGTGTTCGCTGAGATCAAGCATGCCATCGCCGGGGTCGGTCAGGCGCACCGGCAGCCATTGGGCGAGGCTGCCCGTGCAGACGAGGCTGATGGCGCACAACAGGGCGCGAAGAGCGTTCTTGCCTGGGCTTTTGTGGGGGAACATGGTCACGGTTCTGCAACTACGATGCGATTTTGCGCCCGCCGCCCCGTGCCAGCCTTGGCATGACCCCCTACACTTGACCCCAATCCCCTCGAAAAAACCCGAAAACTGCCCCATGCAAGAAAAACCACCTGCCGACCTGGTCCGCACGACGCTGGGCGTGCTGTTCCTGGGCGGCCTGATCCTCTCCTCGTTCTGGATCCTGCGTCCCTTCATTGGCGCCGTCATCTGGGCCACCATGCTGGTGGTCGCCACCTGGCCAGTCATGAAGTGGTTCGAGGCGCGGCTCTGGCGCCGCCGCAGCCTGGCCGTGCTGGTGATGTCCTTGCTGCTGCTGCTGCTCTTCTTCGTGCCCTTGACGCTGGCCATCGGCACCATCGTCAGCCATTCGGACGAGATCGTCGAACGCGGCAAGTCCATCGCCTCCTCACCGCTTCCGCACCCGCCGCAATGGGTCGCCCAGCTGCCGTTTGTCGGCGAAAAGATCACCAGGTCCTGGGAAGACGCGATTGCCGCCGGCGCCTCAGGTTTGCTCGCCAAGCTCATGCCCTATGCCGACAACATCGCCAAGTGGCTGGTTTCGCAAGCGGGCAGCATCGGATTCTTGCTGCTTCAGTTTCTGCTCACCGTCATCATCTCGGCCCTGATGTACGCCGGCGGTGAATCGGCAGCACTGGCGGTGCACCGTTTCGGTCGCCGCCTGGCCGGACACAGCGGTGAAAACGCCGTCACGCTGGCCGGTCAGGCCATTCGCGGCGTGGCGCTGGGGGTGGGCGTGACCGCGGTCGTTCAGGCAGGGCTGGGCGGCGTCGGGCTGGCAATTGCCGGCATCCCCTTTGCCGGCTTGCTGACGGCGGTGATGCTGATGCTGTGCATCGCCCAGGTCGGGCCCGCGTTGGTTATGTTCCCGGCCGTGGCCTGGGTCTACTGGACGGGAGAAAACGGCTGGGGCACCTTTTTGCTGCTCTGGGCGCTGGTCGTTTCCACCATGGACAACTTCCTGCGGCCGGCCCTGATCAAGCGTGGCGCCGATCTTCCGCTTCTGCTGATCTTTGCCGGCGTGATCGGCGGCCTGATCGGATTCGGCCTGGTGGGAATCTTCGTCGGACCGGTCCTGCTGGCGGTGGCCTACACGCTGCTCGACTCGTGGGTGGGCGACGGCAATGCGCCGCGCCCGACGACCGAAGGCAGTTGACCTCATGGATTCCCTGGACGAAGCCGCACGGCGCCTCACCGAACTGGAAATCAAGGCCAGCTTCACCGAAGACCTGCTGGATCAGCTGAATCAGGTCATCGTGCGCCAACAGCAGCAGATCGACACCCTCATCCGCGAGATCGGCCACCTGCGCCAGCAAATTCCGGAGGGCGACGGCGCCGCCTTTCGCAGCCTGCGTGACGAACGGCCGCCGCACTACTGAGAATCGCGGGGCGCCCGCCGGGTGGTGACCGCGTCGACGAACCGCGGCTCAGGCGAGCTTGCGCCGCAGGGCGCGACCAAAGTCATTCACGAAATGCGCCACCAGCGCGCGCAAAGGGCTCAGGCCCGGCGCCGGCGGAAGGCCGGCGCCCAGGCGCTCGATCTGGTGGTAATACCAGCCTGCCTGCGCCTGGTTGTTCAGGGCACGCAGGGCACTGGCGGGGCTGTTGGGTCCCCAGAACCCCCTGCCCAGCACCAGACGGTCTTCGGGCACGGGCAGGCGATCCAACTGGCCGGAGAACATCCGCACCGGGAAGTCTGGATCCAGACAGAACGGGCGGGCCAGGCCGATCATGTCGGTGTGCCCGCCCGTCAGTGC
Source organism: Candidatus Skiveiella danica (assembly GCA_016721925.1). Classification (GTDB taxonomy): domain Bacteria; phylum Pseudomonadota; class Gammaproteobacteria; order Burkholderiales; family Burkholderiaceae_C; genus Skiveiella; species Skiveiella danica. The sequence continues at coordinate 235,344 of JADKHE010000001.1, read as the reverse complement.
GGCCTCCATGCCCGCGCGCGTGCGAAACCCGCCCGTGACCATGACGGGCATGCGCGCCACGGCCTTGATGGACTTGGCATATTCCAGAAACATGGCCTCACGCTCGCGCGTGCTGTCGCGGATTTCGCTGGCCGGCTGCGGCTTGAAGAACTCAAGCTGCTCGTAGGTGCCGCCCGAAACTTCGAGCAGGTCAATGCCCGCATCGTTCAGCCACTGCACAACCTGGATGCTTTCGTCCAGCGTGAAGCCGCCTTTGACGAAGTCGGAGGAATTCAGCTTGACGGATATCGGATAGGCCGGGCCCACCCGCGCACGCACGGCACGGATCACTTCGAGCAACAGGCGGGCCCGGTTGGCCAGTGAGCCTCCCCAGTGATCCTGCCGCCGATTGGTCCGGGGCGACAGGAACTGCGACAGCAGATAACCATGTGCCGAATGCACCTGGACGCCATCGAGGCCGGCCGCCTTGACCAGCGCCGCGGTCTGGGCAAAGCGCCCGATGATGTCCTGGATGTCGACCTCGGTCGCCGCGCGCGGCTTGCCGAAATTGCCCGCCATGTCGAGTTGGATCTCCGAGGGCGCCAGCGGCGTCAGGTTGGCGAGCCGCGGGCATTGGCGGCCCGGGTGGCTGATCTGAGCCCAGAGCTGGCTGCCGGCCTCGCGCACGGTCTGCGCCCAGGCGCGCAGTTGCGCCAAGCCGCTGTCGTCTTCCAGCACCACGTTGCCGGACCGCTCGAGGTAACGCCGGTCGATCATGAGATTGCCGCTCAGCAGGATCGCCGCCCCGCCGCGCGCCCAGGTCGAATACAGGCGCTGGTGTGCCGCCGTGGCGCGGTCGTGCGCATCAGCCAAGCCTTCGGTCATGGCTGCCTTGCAGATGCGGTTGGCGACGGTGTGGCCGCAAGGCAGGGTCAGGGGTTCTTCAATCAAGCGCACGCTCCGGTTCTGCGGAACTTCGGGTTCAAGGCCAGTGTAGCGGCGACAACCGGCGGCAGGCGTGAAAGAATGCCGTCATCGCCGCGCGGCTGGCCTGGGTGCCTGCCGAAGCATCCCAAACTCCGAACCTGCACAACCCGAAGGAAATGCCATGTTTCTCAAGACCAGCGACGCCGAACTGCTCGTCACATCGTACGGAGACTCACCTCGAACGATCGTCGCGCATGGCGGCTGGGTGGGAAGCGGAGAGCTGTGGGCCGCGCCTTTCGAGCGCCTGAGCCAGTCGTGGCGAACCGTCACCTACGATCATCGCGGCACGGGCGCCACCCGGCACAGCGCACCGGCCATCACCTTCGACCTGCTGGTCGGCGACCTGTTCCGTGTGCTCGATGCACTGAACATCGACACCTGCGTGCTGGCGGCTGAATCCATGGGGGCCATGGTCGCCCTGGAGGCGGCACTGCGGCACCCGGAGCGATTCACCGGGCTGGTGATCGTCGGCGGGCGCTATTCCGGCGCACGCACCCCGGCACGTGATCGGCTCGTCGCTGGCTGCAAGGCGGATTTCCGCGCGACGATGGAGGCCTTTCGTCAACGCCTGCACGCCCGAGGCCGATTGCGAGGCCGAGCGCGCCTGGGGCAAGCTGATCGTGAATCGATCCAATGCGGTGGATGCGGTCCAGATGATGGAATGCGTCGAAGGGGTTGACCTCGAATCCCGACTGGCATCCATCACCTTGCCCACGCTGGTCCTGCACGGCCGGCAGGATGTCATTGCGCCTTTGACATCGTCGGAACGACTGGTCGAACTCGTTGCGGGCTCGAAACTGGTCGTGGCCGAAGATGCAGGCCATGTCCCGACCGTGACGCGGCCGAATTGGTTGGCCCGCGAGATCAATGCGTTCTTCGCCACCCCGGCCTGAAAGACCGGCATCAGCCCTGACGGCGCTGCTTCCAGGTCACGTACAGAGCCGCCAGGCGCTCGACCAGGGCATCCAGGGTTCCGGGGTGGGCGCCTCCCGCCCCACCGGGCCCTGAAGCCGCGTGCAGGTCCATCTGAGCGCCACCGGCCTTGTACATGCCCGCGAACATCTCCAGCACGCGGTTCTTCACCATGCCGCGCAAGGGGATGTGGGCCATCATGCCGTAGGTGGCGGCGCTGCCGGCCTGGGCCAGCTCGGGATGGGCCTTGACGGTGGCCACGGATTCTCTAAGGTCGCACAGGTAGGCGTCCATGACCTCAAGGTGTTGCGCGGTGATCATCGCGTGCAGGCCGTCCGGGTTCTGCAGGCGGTTGATCTGCCAGCCCTTTGCGTCCATCTGGTCACCCACGGCGTAGATGTTGACGTCCGGGTCGATTGAGCCGTAGCCCAGCAGCGGCCCGCTGGGCTCGCCCATCACATACAGCCCGGGAATCTGCCCGATGCTTTTTCGCATCCGGTCGAAGGCCTTGGTGGTGCGTCGGGCCAGATCACGGTAGCCGGACTTGCCCATGTGCTGCATGGCCGCCCACGCCGCCGCGTAGGCGCCCCCGGGCCGGGTGCCCAGCAGCGCCGGCGAGGCGAAGACGCCACCGGGCCAGTCCTGGTAGACGAACATCTGGTGCTTGAGGATGTCCAGGTTGCGGTAGGTGATGGTCGAGGCGCCCTTGGCCGCATAGCCGTACTTGTGCAGGTCGGCCGATATCGACGTGACGCCGGGCACGCGGTAGTCCCACAATGGCAGCTTGCGCCCGTTCATGGCCATGAAGGGCAGGATGAAACCGCCCACGCAGGCGTCCACGTGCAGGGGAACGCCGTGCTTCAGCGCCAGTTCACCAAACGCCTCGATCGGGTCGATCGTGCCGTGCGGGTACTCGGGCGCAGAGCCGAGGATCATCACGGTGTTGCGGTTGATCAGCCGCTCAAGCTGGGTCACATCCGCGCGAAGATGCTTGTCCAGCGGCAACAGACGAACCTTCACGTCGAAGTACTCCGATGCCTTGAACCAGGCCACATGGGCGGTCACCGGCAGGATCATTTCAGGCCGGCTCACGCCCCGCACCTGGCGGGCCCTGTCGCGGTAGGTCTTCACGGCGAGCAGGCAACTCTCGGTGCCGCCCGAGGTCACCACCCCGCACACCTCGGGCGTGCCGTGCAGCAGCGCCGCGGTGGCTTCGATGATCTCGTTCTCGAAGCGCTTCAGGCTCTTGAACACGGTCGGGTTCAGGCCGTTGGCACCCGCGAACGCGCTGTACGCTTCGCCCAGGAACGCCGCATAGTCCTCGTCCTGGTAGTAGGCCAGACTCCACAAGCGGCCGTGCCGGTAGTCGGGGTCGACGCTGGAAAAGGTCTTCAGGTCCGCCAGCACCTCGGCTGCGGGCCGCCCCCTGGCGGGCAGTTTATGGGCCATTTCGTGCACCGCCCTTTTCCATGCGCCTGCGTTGCCAGCCGCGCAGCATCCAGGCGGCCAGCAACAGCAGCACGGCCACCACAATGACGCCCTGAAACCGCTCGACGAGCGCCATGATCTCCTGCCAACGCCCGCCCACGTAGCGAACGCCGTACACCAGCAGCGGCAATTCGATCAGGGCGGCGGCGCCGTCAAAGATGAACAGATGCCGGTAGGGCAATTTCAGCGAACCGGCCGCAAAAAAGAGCGCCGTGCGGATGCCAGGCAGAAAGCGGATCACAAAGATGTAGAACGGCCCGCCCCTGCGCACACGTTCCTGCAGCGAGAGCAATCGACCTTCAGGAACGATGCGGGAGACCGGCCCCGACCGCAACAGGCGTGCGCCATAGCGATGCCCCCAATGAAACACGAGCGCGTCGCCAGCGATCAAGCCCACCCAGGCCACCGCCATCAAGGGCACGGGATCCATCACGCCGGTGAGCGTGAGCGCCGACGCGATCAGCAGCACGATGTCTTCGTTCATCGGCGCGCCGATGCCGCAGGCCACCAGCAAACCCAGTACCAGTGCGTAGGCCGGCAGCCCCTGCAAGGTCTGCAAATACTGAAGGGAGGCTTCCATGGGCAAATTGTAGGGACTCGCCCGGTGGGCACCCCGTGGCTTGTGGCGTACAGTCGCATCGGGCAGCGGCCCTGCCGCCCCGAAAACTTCAGACTGCCTGCGGGACTTCGCCATGAATGAAAACGAGCTGACCCACGCCATCGCCCGGGAACACGTCAACCTGGCTTCGGGACTGCTGTCCATGATGGTGCCGCAGAGCGCGGGCACCGGGGTGGGCCTCAAGGGGCTGGACGGTCGCTACCAGATCGTCAACCCGATTCTGGAAACCCTCGCTGGCCTGCCCGTCGGCGCCATGACCGGCAAGACCGACCCCGAGCTATTCGCACCCGATATCGCCGCCCGGCTCCACCAGGGCGACCAGGACATCGCCACCGGAGCAGTCAGCTTCAACACGGAACTGGACTTCACGGTCAACGGCGAACCCACGCATTGCCAGTGCCTGAAGTTCCCGGTGGCCGGTGCGGACGGCACGCTGCTGATGATTGGCACCGTGCTGCTGCCCGTGGCGGGCCAGGATGCCGTCGAAGGCATGCTGCAATCGCTCGAGCGCCTGCAACAGACCAACCGCGAGCTGCTGAAGTCGCTGGCCTCCATCGACCGCCAGGCCCGCATGGACAAGCTGACAGGCGCCTGGAACCGCCGGCGCCTGGAAGAAGCCGTGGCCAACGAGATGGAGCGCCTGCACCGCTACGACCACCCGCTGAGCCTGCTGCTCGTCAGTCTCGACGGCTTCCAACAGCTCAATGCCGAGCTCGGAACCCAGGCGGGGGACCGCGTCCTGTTCGAAACCGCGATCGTGCTGCAGGCCAGTCTGCGCGCCACCGACGCCCTCGCGCGCTGGTCCGACGACCAGTTTGCCGTGTTGTGCCCCAACACCACCCAATCCACCGCCACCGTGCTGGCCGGGCAACTCCGGGAGAAAGTGGCGGCTGCACGTTTCACCGCGGCCAACACCCTCACACTCAGCATCGGCGTGGCCGAATGCGGCCGGGAAGAGACGCCTGACCAGTGGTTCGACCGTGCCGATGCCGCGATGTTCAAGGCCCGCGTCACCGGCCGCAACCGTGTCCAGCCGGCGGCCGAAATACCCGGTCGCGCCAGCGTCGGCGAAAACGTCGCCGCCAGCTTCGTGCAGCTGTCCTGGCGCCCCGCCTACGACTGTGGCAACGCCGTCATCGACGCCCAGCACCGCGGCCTTTTCAAGGACTCCAACGAGCTGCTGGCCGCCATCCTGGAACACCGGCCCAAGGATGAGGTGGCCACGCTGATCGACAACCTGATCAACCACGTGGTCCAGCACTTCCAGGACGAGGAGGTGCTGATCAACGCCGCCGGATTCCCCGGCGCGGATGAACACGCCGCCATCCACCGCGTCCTGGTGGACAAGGCCGCCGACGTGACCAACCGCTTCCACGCCGGCACGCTCGCCGTGGGCGAGTTGTTCCAGTTCCTGGCGCACGACGTGGTGGCGCGGCACATGCTGGGGGCGGACAGGGAGTTCTTCCCGTTCCTGCGGGCATCGGCCTGAACCGGCAGCGAATACTCCTGCTTTGATAGCTATTCATGACCATTCCACGCTGGGGCGAGGCCAACTTCGTTCTTGATATGCCGCTATGGCGGCGTCAAAGGCCTGTGACGGGCCGCTGAAGCACCGGCGCCTCCGCCCTTGCGACGAAAATCCGGATGCCTGCCAACGGTTCTTGCAGAAATCCTGCGTCAAAACACCCGAATGAGCCAAAGAACGATCGCACCCTGCACCCGGTGCGCAGCACAATGCCAGCATTGCCTGACAAACCGGAGCTGGCCTGCATGAACCTCATCGAATCCCTGCTGCACGCGCTCAAAGACCATGGCGCGCGCCAGATCTTTGGCATTCCCGGCGACTTCGCCCTGCCCTACTTCCGCATCATCGAAGAGTCGAAGATCCTGCCGCTGTACACGCTGTCGCACGAGCCCGGCGTGGGCTTCGCGGCCGACGCCTCGGCGCGCATCAACGGCAGCCTGGGCGTGGCGGCCGTCACCTATGGCGCCGGGGCGCTGAACATGATCAATTCGATCGCGGCGGCCTTTGCCGAAAAGTCGCCGCTGGTGGTGCTTTCGGGCGGGCCGGGCAAGGGCGAATCGCGCTCCGGGTTGCTGCTGCACCACCAGGCCAAGACGCTGGACTCGCAGTTCCAGATCTTCAAGGAAATCACCTGCGACCAGGTGCGCCTGGACGACGCCGCGCGCGCGCCGGCCGACATCGCCCGCGTGCTGGCCAGCTGCCTGCGCCGCTCGGAGCCGGTCTACATCGAGATCCCGCGCGACATGGTGAATGAGCCCTGCGCGCCGGTCGTGCCCGAGGCGCCGCAGCCGGTGGACCCGGATGCGCTGGCCGCCTGCGTGGACGAGATCCTGGCGCGGCTGGCCAGCGCCCGCTCGCCGGTGCTGATGGCCGGCGTGGAGGTGCGCCGCTACGGGCTGGAGGCCCAGGTGGCGCAGCTGGCGCGCCGGCTCGGCGTGCCGGTGGTGACCAGCTTCATGGGCCGCGGCCTGCTGGCCGACCAGGAGGTGCCCCTGCTGGGCACCTACATGGGCGTGGCGGGCTTTCCCGAGGTCACCGAACTCGTGGAGGGCTCGGACGGCCTGTTCCTGCTCGGCGAGATCATCTGCGACACCAACTTCGCCGTCTCGCAGACCAAGATCGACATGCGCAAGACGATCCAGGCGCTGGATGGCCGCGTCACCATCGGCTACCACACCTATTCCCAGCTGCCGCTGGCCGCGGTCGTCGAACGCATGCTGGCGTGCCTGGGCACGGGTGACAAGCCGCTGGCCGTGACGCCCCCCGCCTTCCCGCACGGGCTGGTGGCCGATGACGCCGCCATCACCCCGAGCGACATCGCCACCGCCGTCAACGACCTGATGGCCGCGCACGGCCGCCTGCCGATCGCCTCCGACATGGGCGACTGCCTGTTCACCGCCATGGAAATCCAGCACACCGCGCTGGTGGCGCCCGGCTACTACGCCACGATGGGCTTCGGCGTGCCGGCCGGGCTGGGCCTGCAGGCCGCCACGAACGAGCGGCCGCTGATCCTGGTGGGCGACGGCGCGTTCCAGATGACCGGCTGGGAACTGGGCAACTGCCGCCGCTACGGCTGGGACCCGATCGTGCTGGTGTTCAACAACGCCAGCTGGGAGATGCTGCGCACCTTCCAGCCCGAGTCCGGCTTCAACGACCTGGGCCACTGGGGCTTTGCCGAGATGGCCGCCGGCATGGGCGGCGACGGCGTGCGCGTCAACACGCGCGCCGAACTGAAGGCCGCGCTGGACCACGCCCTGGCCACGCGTGGGCGTTTCCAGCTGATCGACATCACCATCCCCAGCGGCGTGCTGTCGCAGACGCTGGCGCGCTTCGTGGCCGGCGTGAAGCGGCTGAACGCGCCCAAATAGGCGCGCCAGCCAGACGCCCGAGCGGCGTCCCTGATGCAATCCTGATGCGGCCGGTGATACGCTGAGCCCATCATGATCGAGAGCACGCCGCAACCGCCCCTCCCTGCACCAGCTCACCGCTGGGCCGTCGTCAGCCTGCTGCTGGGCCTGGCCACCACGTGCGGGTTCGCTCTGGAGCCGCATGTCTCGCTGACCAGCCTGGCCATGGTCTATGTGCTGGCGGTCGCCGTGGCGGCCTACAAGCTGGACTGGATCGGCTCCTCGGTCTGCGCGGTCGCGGCCGTCACCGCCTTGAACTTCTTTTTCGTGCCCCCGCGCTGGACCTTCGAGGTGGAGAGCCAAGAGCATTTCATCGCGCTGGGCGCCATGCTGGTGGTGGCCCTGGCGATCAGCCACCTCGCCACCGGGCTGCGGCGCGAAACCGACCTCGCGCGGCTGAACGAACAGCGCGCGCGCCAGCTGCAGGCCCTGGCCACCGAGCTGGCCAACGCCGCGTCACACGACCAGGTGCTGGCGCTGGGCCGCACGGCGCTCGAAACCGGTTTTGCCGGGCCGTGCTTGCTGGCCCTGACGCTGGAGGACGGCCGCCTCGATCTGCCCGCCGACGTGGACGCAATGGTGCACGACGGCATGGTGGCCTGCGTCCGCGAAGCGGCCGTGCTGGGGCCGGGCACCGGGCGCTGGCCCGGCCTGGACGCCTGGTTCCTTCCGCTGGGCGAAAAGGGCCATGTGGCCGGTGCCGCCTGCGTGCGCCCCGCACCGGCCGCCGACGAGGCCGGGCGTGAGCACGCGCAGGCCCTGTGCGCCCTGCTCGGGCAGGCCCTGTGGCGGCTGCGCCTGAACGCGGACATGCTGCAGGCCCAGGGCGAGGCGCATCACCAGCAGCTGCAAAGCACGTTTCTGGCGGCCATCTCGCACGACCTGCGCACGCCGCTGGCGGCCATCGTCGGCGCCGCCTCGTCGTTGCTGACCCAGCGCGACAAGCTGGCCCCGCCCGAGCAGGAGCGGCTGCTGCGCAGCATCGCCAGCGAGGCTGCCTACCTCTCCACCGTCACTGAAAACACGCTGCAGCTCGTGCGCCTGAGCGGCCCTGCGCAGTCCCTGCGGCGCGACTGGGAAAGCCTGGAAGAAATCGTGGGCGCGGTGCTGGCGCGCGTGCGCCAGCGCGACCCTGGGCGGCGCATCAAGTCCAGCGTGCCCGAAGGCCTGCCACTGATCAAGGGCGACCCGGTGCTGCTGGCGCAGCTGATCGCCAACCTGCTGGACAACGCGCTGACTTACAGCGAGGGGCCGATCGAGCTGAGCGTGAGCGCCCATGTCCAGGCGCTGGAGGTGAGCGTGAAGGACCGCGGCCCGGGCCTGAGCGACGCCCAGCAGGCCAGCCTGTTTGCGCCCCATGTGCGCGGCGACCATCCGGGCGTGCGCGGCGCCGGCCTAGGCCTGGCCGTGTGCAAGGCCATCGCCGAGGCGCATGGCGCGCGCCTCACGCACCGGCACCGCAGCGGCGGGGGCAGCCGGTTTTCGCTGCTGTTGCCGGTGGAAAGCGCGCAACCGGCCCGGGAGGTGGCATGACGCTGCGCGTGCTGGTGGTCGAGGACGACCGCGAGATCCGCTCCCTGATGCAGTCCTCGCTGTCCGTCGAGGGCTTTGAGGTGCAGACGGCCGTCACGCTGAGCGAGGCCGAGGCGCTGTGGCGCCACAGCCCGCCGGACGTCATCGTGCTCGACCTCGGTCTGCCCGACGGCGACGGCCTGGAGCTGGTCAAGACTGTGCGCGCGCAGCGTTCCACGCCCATCATCGTGGTGTCTGCCCGCCACCAGGAGGCGCAGAAGATCCTCCTGCTGGACGCTGGCGCCGACGACTACCTGACCAAGCCCTTCAGCGTGGCTGAGTTGCTGGCGCGCATCCGGGTGGCCCTGCGCCACCGCGGCACGGCGCTGACACCCGCCGTGACCGAGCACCGGGTGGGTGACCTGCACGTCGACCTGGCGGCGCACCGGGTGGCGCGAGACGGCCAGCCGGTGCACCTGACGCCGACCGAGTTCAAGCTGCTGGCGCGCCTGGTGCGCAGTGCCGGGCGCGTGGTGACGCACCGCCAGCTGCTCGCCGACGTCTGGGGGCCGGAGTTCACCGAGCACACCCACTACCTGCGGCTGTACATGGGCCAGCTGCGCGCGAAGATCGAGCGCGACCCGGCCGAGCCGCGCCACCTGCTGACCGAAACCGGCGTCGGTTACCGGCTGGCGGCGGAGTGACTCCGCCGTTCCTTATGCGTTCCTGATGGGCCCGGGGCGACAGTGGCGCCCTGTTCCACAACCACGGATTGACATGAGCAAGACAGCCAGCCGGGAGAGCTTTGCAGCCCTCGCCCTCGGCGCGATGGGCGTGGTGTACGGCGACATCGGCACCAGCCCGCTGTACACCATGAAAGAGGTCTTCAGCCCCGCCACCGGCATTCCCCTTGACGCCACGCACCTGATCGGCGCGGTGTCGGTCATCTTCTGGGGCCTGATGCTGGTGGTGACGCTGAAATACGTGCTGCTTATCCTGCGCGCTGACAACCGGGGCGAAGGCGGCATCATGGCGTTGACCGCACTGGCCGCCGAAGCCGCCGGCAGCACGCGCCGGCGTCGCACGGCCCTGCTGCTGGCCGGTGTGCTCGGCGCAGCCCTGTTCTATGGGGACAGCATGATCACGCCGGCCATTTCGGTGCTCAGCGCGGTCGAGGGGCTGGAGGTTGCCACCCCGGCGCTGAAGGCCTATGTGATTCCGATCTCGGTGGCCGTGCTCATCGGCCTGTTTGCGGTGCAGCGCCACGGCACCGCGGTGGTCGGCAAGCTGTTCGGCCCCGTGATCCTGGTGTGGTTCGCGGTGCTGGCGTTTTTCGGGTTTCTGGAAATCGTCCGCCAGCCGGCCATCCTGGCGGCGCTCAACCCGCTCAACGGCCTGGCCTTCCTGCACGCGCGGGGTTGGCAGGTGTTTGCCGCGGTGGGCGCCATCGTGCTGGCCTTCACCGGGGCCGAGGCGCTGTATGCCGACATGGGGCATTTCGGCAAGAAGCCCATCCAGCTCGCCTGGACCGGCCTGGTGCTGCCGGCCCTGGCCATCAACTACATGGGCCAGGGCGCGCTGCTGATGCGTGACCCGTCGGCCCTGGAGAACCCCTTCTACCGCCTGTTCCCGCAAAGCTGGCTCATCCCCGCCGTGGTGCTGGCCACGCTGGCCACGGTGATCGCGTCGCAGGCCGTGATTTCGGGAGCCTATTCCATGACCCGCCAGGCGATTCAGCTTGGGCTGCTGCCGCGCATGCGGGTGCAGTTCACCTCGGCCAAGGAGGCCGGCCAGATCTACATGCCCGAGGTGAACTGGCTGCTGCTGGTGGCCGTGCTGCTGGCGGTGCTGGGCTTTGGCAGCTCCTCGACGCTGGCCTCGGCCTACGGCATTGCGGTGACCGTGACCATGCTGATCACCACCGGGCTCACTTTCTTCGTCGTGCGCCACGCCTGGCGTTACCCGCTTCCGGTGGCCCTGGCCGCCACCGGGGTGTTCCTGGCGCTGGATACGTTGCTGGTGGTGTCGTGCGCGCTCAAGTTCCTGCAAGGTGGCTGGTTCCCGCTGGTGCTGGGCGCCGCGCTGTTCACCGTCATGGCCACCTGGCGTCGTGGGCGCGAGCTGCTGATCGAAACCATGCGCCGCGACGACCCCGAGCTGCTGCCCTTCATCCACGCGCTGAACGAAGACCGCACCCACCGCGTGCCGCGCACGGCCGTCTACGCCGTGGCCAACCCGGACACCGTGCCCCAGGCGCTGATGCACAACCTCAAGCACAACCAGGTGCTGCACGAGCGCAACCTGATCCTGACCGTGGTCTTCCACGAGGTGCCGTGGATCCCGTTCGAGCAGCGGGTGCAGGTCACGCCGCTGGCGCCGGGCTTCTGGCGCGTGCAGGTGAACTACGGCTTCATCAACACGCCCGACATTCCCAAGGCGCTGGAGCTCTGCCGCGCGCAGGGCGTGCCGGTCAACCTGTTCGAGACCTCCTACTTCCTGAGCCGCGAGATCGTCGTGCCCACCCGCAACGCGGGCATGGCGCACTGGCGCGAGGCGCTGTTCGCCGTCATGTCACGCAACGCGGGCAGCGTGGCCGACTTCTTCCGCCTGCCGCACAACTGCGTGATCGAACTGGGCACGCGGGTGCAGATCTGAGGGACGCCACGCTCAGCCATCCACCCAGGCGCACTCGCACGTGAAGTGCCGCAGAAAGGGCGGCTGCTTGGTGATGCGCACGCCGCGGATGCCGGCGGCCTGCTGCTTGACCTCGTCGATGACCTCGGCGGCGTAGTCGAAGTGCGACTGGGTGTACATGCGCCGCGGGAACGCCAGGCGCACCAGCTCCATGCTGTGGTAGGTCTCGGTGCCGTCGTCCAGGCGCTTGCCGAACATGACCGAGCCGATCTCCACGCCGCGGATGCCGCCTTCCAGATACAGCGCATTGCACAGGGCCCATCCCGGATAGTGCGCCACCGGCATGTCGGGCAGCACCGTCTTCGCATCGATGTACACCGCGTGGCCGCCCGTCGGACGCACGAAGCCCACGCCGGCCGCCTCCAGCCGCTCGCCCAGGTACTCGGCGGTGCGCAGGCGGTAGCGCAGGTAGTCCTCGTCCATGCCCTCTTCCAGGCCCACGGCCAGCGCCTCCAGGTCGCGCCCGGCCAGGCCGCCGTAGGTGGGGAAGCCCTCGGTCAGGATCAGCACGTTGCGCACCGCGTCCATCCATTCTTCGCTGCGCAACACGATGAAGCCGCCGATGTTGACCATGCCGTCCTTCTTGGCGCTCATGGTGGCACCGTCGGCGTAGGAGAACATTTCCTTGACGATGTCGCGGATCGGCGTTTGCTCATAGCCCGGCTCGCGCATCTTGATGAACATGGCGTTCTCCGAGAAGCGGCACACATCCATGATGAAGGGCTTGCCGTGCTGCTTCAGCAGCGCCGCGTAGGCGCGGATGTTGGCCATGGACACGGGCTGGCCGCCGCCGGTGTTGTTGGTCACGGTGATCATGCCGAAGGGGATGCGATCCCCCTGCTCCTTCAGCAGCGCCTCCACGCGTGCCAGGTCGATGTTGCCCTTGAACGGATGGATCAGCGACGGCTGCAGACCCTCGGCGATGACCAGGTCGCGGGCATCGACGCCGAGGTATTCGAGATTGGCGCGCGTAGTGTCGAAGTGGCAGTTGTTGGGCACCACGTCACCCTGCTTGCAGACCGCGGTGAACAACACCTTCTCGGCCGCGCGCCCCTGGTGCGTCGGCACGAAAAAGTTCATGCCGGTGATCTTCTGAATCACGGCCTCCAGCCGGTAGAAGCTGCGCGCGCCGGCGTAGCTCTCGTCCCCTTCCATGATGGCGCCCCACTGACGGCTGGACATGGAACCGGTGCCGGAATCGGTCAGCCAGTCGATCAGCACATCCTCGGCGCGTAGCTTGAAGACGTTGAGGTGGGCGGCCTCCAGAAGTTGTTCGCGCTCGGCGCGGCTGGTCATGCGGATGGGTTCGATGCTCTTGATGCGGAAGGGTTCGATCAGGGTCTTGGGCATGATGGTCTGGCCGTATTTCTTGTGAGGTGGGCGAAGTTAGCACCGGAAAAACCATCGTGGTGTCGGTCATTTCCAACAGTCGGAAAAGAAATTTTCGTCCGCCAAGGGGTTACATTGACCAGTTGCATTGCACACAAAAGGAGACATTGATGAGACCACTCACTGCCACCCTGGCCCCCTTGGCCGCCGCCGCCCTGCTCGCCGCCTGCGCCACCGGGCCCACAGGCCCCGACGCCCGCACCGCCACCATCCAGCGCACCGCCAACGGCGTGCCGCACATCAGCGCCACCGACCCCGAGACCCTGGCCTACGCCATGGCCTACGCCTACGCGCAGGACAACGTCTGCATGACCGCCGACCAGCTGGTCACCGTGCGCGGCGAGCGTGCCCGCTGGTTCGGCGGCGCCACCCCGGGCCTGCTGGCACGGCGCATGTTCCCGAACGAGCAGATCGACCTGTTCATCGCCGCCCACATGGACGATACAGCCCTCGAGCGCGCCTGGGCGGGTGCCAGTGCCGAATCGCAGGCCATGGCGCGCGGTACGGTGGCCGGCTACAACCGCTACCTCGCCGACCAGGCCGGCAAGCTGCCCGCCGCCTGCAACAGCCAGCCCTGGGTCAAGCCCATGACGTTGGCCGAGTTCCGCCGCCAAGGCGAACTCACTGCCGTGCAGGCCGCCACGGCAGCCTTGGCCGACGCCGTGCTGGGCGCCCGCCCGCCGGCGCCAACGGCCGCCACCTCATCCACTGCGCCGGAACGCGTCGATCTGGCCGACGCCGCCGAAGCCATGCGCGAGGCTGGCCTGCTCGATTCCCCGCTCGGCTCCAACGCATGGGCCTTTGGCAAGGACACCACGGCCAACGGCAGCGGCCTGCTGTTGGGCAACCCGCATTTCCCGTGGGCCGGCGTGAACCGCTTCTGGCAGGTGCACCTGACCATCCCCGGCAACCTGGACGTCATGGGCGTGGGCATCGGCAGCTTCCCGGGTGTGACCATCGGCTTCAACAAGGACGTGGCCTGGTCGCACACGGTCTCCACCGGCAAGCGCTTCACGCTGCACGAGCTGACGCTGGTGCCGGGCAATCCCACCAGCTACCTGATCGACGGGAAGCCGGAGAAGATGACGTCGCGCACCGTCAGCGTGCCGGCGCGCGCTGCCGACGGCAGCCTGCAGACGAAGTCGGCCACGCTCTGGTCCACCCGCTGGGGCCCGGTGGTGGTGCTTCCCCGCGCCGGACTGAATTGGACAGCCAGCACCGCCTACGCACTCAAGGACGCCAACCTGGGCAACGTGCGTGCCACCGACGCCGCGCTGGGCTTTGCGCGCGCGCGCAACGTGCAGGACGTGCGCGAGGCCATGAAGAACATTGGGACGCCCTGGGTCAACACCCTCGCTGCGGATCGCAACGGCAACACCCTGTACGCCGACGTTTCGGTGGTGCCCGATGTCGATGCGGCGCAACTGCAGCGCTGTGCGCCCAGCAGGCCCGCCGCTGCGCTGTTGCCGGCTGCCGGCCTGGTCGTGCTGGACGGCTCGAAGAGCGCCTGCGACTGGCAGCGCGACCCGGCCTCGCCAGTGCCGGGACTGATTCCCATCGGCCGCATGCCGACCGCCATCCGGACCGACTGGGTACACAACAGCAACGACGGGTTCCTCTACACCCACCCGGCGCAGAAGTGGAGCGGCATCTCTCCGCTGGTCGGTGACGCCAGCGTCACCCGGCCCCGCACCCGCGCCGGTCTGCTGGAGATCCCGGACATGCTGGCCCGCGGAAAGGCCACGCCGCAGGCCGTTCAAGCACAGTTGTTCGCCGACCGCAACTTCATGGGCCACGTCACCATGCCGGACCTGCTGGCCGCCTGCACCGCCAACCCGCCTGCCAGCGCCGAGGCCCGCGACGGTTGCGCCGCCCTGCGCGGCTGGGACCGCACCAGCAGCCTGGACGCCCGCGGCGCTCACCTGTTCCGCGAGTTCTGGCGCACCGCGCGGCTGATCCCGGGCGTTTACCGCGTGCCTTTCGACCCGGCGCAACCCGTGGCCACCCCGGCTGGCCTGAAGATGGACGACCCGGCCATCGCCGCCAAGGTCTGGGAATCGCTGACGCAGGCCGTGAAGAACGTGCGAACCGCCGGCTTCGCACTCGACGCCACGCTGGGCAGCGTCCAGCGCCCGCTGATCACGAGCGAGCCGATTCCGCTGCACGGCGGTGACGAATTCGAGGGCGTGCTGAACAACCTGGGCAACCAGTTCAACCCCGGCATCACGCCCAAGGGCCTGCTGATCGACTACGGCACCAGCTACGTGCAGACCGTCACCTTCGACGCGCGCGGCCCGGTGGCGCAGGGCATCCTGACCTACGGCCAGTCCACCAACCCCGCCTCGCCGCACGCCACCGACCAGCTGTGGCTGTTCTCCCGCAAGCAGTGGCCGGTGCTGCCTTTCCACCCGGAGGATGTCGAGAAAGCCCGCGTCGGCGAGGTGCTGCGGCTGACCCGGCCGTGATACCCGATGAGCCATCCTGAAGGCAACCAGACGGCCTGGGCCGAGAACCGCGCGCGATGGCCGCTCCTGATTCTGGTCACGCTCGCCCTCGGCTGGATCCTGGAGCCGCTCTCCGGCACGATCCTGTGGAGCGCGATCATCGCCTTGCTGTTCGCACCGGTCTATCGCGGTCTGCTGGCCCGGATGCAACGGCGGCGCACGCTGGCAGCACTGGTCACCCTGACCATCGTGATCGTGATCGTCATCGTTCCCTTTGCGCTGCTCACGGCCTCTCTGGCCAACGAGGCGGCCACGGTCTACAAGCACATCGAGTCGGGCGAATGGAATGTGGCGCTCTACTTCCACCGGATCTTCGATGCCCTGCCAGACCCGGTGATGGCCCTGCTGGACCGCTTCGGCATGGCCGACTTCCCGACCTTGCAGCGCCGCCTGACGGCCGCGCTGGCGCAAGGCAGCCAGTTCATCGCCAAGAATGCCCTGAGCATCGGGCAGAACAGCTTTGGCTTCGTGGCCAGCCTGTTCATCATGCTGTACCTGGCGTTCTTCCTGATTCGCGACGGCGAGGGTGTGGCACGGGCCATCCGGCAGGCGATTCCACTGGCGCCCGCGCACAAGCGCGAACTGCTGGCCAAGTTCGCCACCGTGATCCGGGCCACCGTGAAGGGCGGACTGCTCGTGGCCGCGATCCAGGGGGCGCTGGGCGGCGTCGCATTCTGGTTCCTCGGGGTCAATGCGGCCCTGCTGTGGGCCGTGCTGATGGCTTTCCTGTCCCTGTTGCCCGCGGTGGGCGCAGCGCTGGTGTGGGGACCCGTGGCCATCTACCTTTTCATGACGGGCGCCATCTGGCAGAGCGTGGCACTGCTGGCCTGGGGCGTGCTGGTCATCGGCCTGATCGACAACCTGCTGCGCCCCGTTCTCGTCGGCAAGGACACCGGCATGCCTGATTACGTGGTCATGATCACGACCGTGGGGGGCATGGCGGTCTTCGGCATCAACGGGTTTGTCATCGGGCCGGCGATTGCCGCCATGTTCTTCGCGGTCTGGCACATCGAGGTCGCCACGCGCTCCGGTGTCCCGGCGGGCACGCCGGGCACGGACGGGACGCCCGTCGATGTGCCGCCTGGCGCGCCCAATGAACCGGCAGAATCAGGACCACCCCGATGACGGGGCGCGCGATGCCGAACCCAGCACCAGCACCGCATTCGTGCCACCGAAGGCAAACGAGTTCGACAACATCGTGTGCACCGTGAGGCCTTCGCGCGCGGCGTTGGCCACGCAATCGAGATCACACAGCGGGTCAGGCGCCTGCAGGTGCATGGTTGGCAAGGCGACGCCTTCCTGCATGGCCAGCAGGGACAGCACGCATTCAAGCGCCGCGGTGGCCCCCAGGAGGTGGCCGTGCATGGACTTGGTCGCACTGATGGGCACCTGATAGGCCCGCTGGCCAAGAACGGCCTTGATGGCGGCCGTCTCGACCGCATCATTCGCCGGTGTGCCGGTGCCATGGGCGTTGATGGCATCGATTGCCGAGGCCTCGATCGACGCCGATTGAAGCGCCGCCACCATCGCGGCAACCTGGCCTTCCACGCTGGGCCGGGTGATGTGGCCGACATCGGTGGCCAACCCGCACCCCAGGATCTCGCCATGAATCGGCGCACCCCGGGCCACGGCATGGTCCCAGGACTCCAGCACGAGCATGGCGGCGCCCTCGCCCAGCACCATGCCGCTGCGGTTCGCCGAAAACGGTTTGCACGAGCAAGACGGATCGACCGGATCCACGGCGGCCAGTGTGTGCAAGGCCTCCCACGCTTTCAGCGAGCCAAAGGTCAAGGGCGCCTCGGCGCCCCCGGCAATCGCCACGTCCAGCGCCCCATGGGCCACCCGCAGCCAGGCTTCACCGATCGCCACCGCCGACGAGGAACAGGCCGTTGAATAGGTCAGGGCAGGCCCGCGCAGGTCGTGTTCAATCCCGATCCAGGCCGCGGGCGCGTTGTGCATGCCCATCAGCACCGTGAACGGTTTGATCCGGTCCGAGCGGTCGCCATACAGCGTCTTGTACCCGTCGTCGCTGGTCTGGGAGGCGCCCATGCCGGTGCCCAAAAAGACACCGACCCGGCCACGATCGGCCTGTGGAAAGTCCGCTCGGGCATCGGCAACGGCCTGGCTGGCGGCCACCAGCGCGAACTGGCTGACGCGGTCGAGCATGCGAAGCTTCGGGGGCTCGAAGTGGTCCGCGCCGTTGAAGGATGCCGTGGCTGCCAGCGGTGCCGTCAGGCGATCGGTGAACGAGGCCTGCAGGCAATGAACGCCCGAGTGGCCGGCCCGCGCCTGCGCAAAGGCTTGCGATGCGCCGTTGCCCAGCGGCGAGACGACCCCCATGCCGGTGACCGCCACCCGCCTCATGCGGAGGGACGGGCCGGTTGCTCCAAGCCCATGCCGGTCGCCACGCCGGCCAGCGGCTTCGCGATGAGTTCGTCCAGGTAGCGAACCACATCACCCACCGTCTCCAGATCCACGGCTTCCGGTGGCAGCGTGATCCTGAGCTCGTCTTCGACGTTGAACAACAGCTCCGCCAGACCCAGAGAGTCGATCCCCAGGTCCTCCAGGGGCGCGGTCAGCGCCAGGGCTTCCGGCTGCAGCTGGTAGTCCCGCACCAGAATCGCGCACAGCTGTTCATAGGTTGTCGTCATGAGGTTCCCCTTGGATAGGTTGTTTGCATCGGCGTAAAAGGTGCCGGCACGCTGCGGGTCTTGCCGCCCCACCGGGCGCCCAGTGTCAGGACGGCGGGCCAGCCACTGACCACGGCGACAAGCGCCGCAGCGCCCCGCGGACGCATCGCCAGCTGCGCGAACGCCGAGGCCAGCCGCAGGCGCCGCGCGAAATGGTGGCGCCACTGCATGCAATAGCGGCGGCTGACCTCGCGCTGCCACGCCACGGCTGACAGTTCCGAGCGCCGCTCGCTGCGCAGCAGCTGTGCGCACAGCAGCGAGGCGGACTGCAGTGCCATGCTCATGCCCTCGCCGATGATCGGATGGGCCTCGCCGGCGGCATTGCCAATGCGCAGCAGCCCATCGGTGGCGCTCAGGCGAACGCCGGGGTCCAGGGGACCCGCCGACAGCCACGGCCCATCGCGAGAGGCCGGCCGCAAGGCCCGCTGCACGCCCCCACACGCCCGCCGCAGCATGGCTTCCACCACGTCCCCGGCCGCGCTGCCCGGCGACGCGGCCCGCCAGGCCTCCAGTCGATCACGCCGGACACAGCAGGCCACCGTGGTCACGCCGCCATCCGCCACCACCATGCCCCCGTAGCCGCCATCAAAACAGAGCACCGGCAGCAGGCCCTCCTGCAGCGCAGCACCGCGGAAGTTGGCCTTGAAGGCCAGCAGGTCGGCACCGCTGCGCTGGCCGCGCCGGTGCGGTCGCTCGGAAGGCAGCGACTCCCACGAGCCATGCGCGGCAATGGCCACGGGCGAGTGCAAGCTCAGGCTTGCGCCGGCATCCGCACCGCGGAGTTCGCAACGCCAGGCACCCGCGCCGCCTTCGAGGGCTTTGACGGTCCACGGCTGGAACACCTGGGCGCCAGCGGCCAGTGCCTCTTCCAGCAACAGGGTGTCAAGCGTTTCACGACCGAGCGCCCGGCCCCAGGCATAGCCCGGGTGTTCAGCGGCTGGCAGGTCGGCGGTGAGGGTGTGTTCACCGCACATCAGCGCGACCTGGCGCAGCTCCGGCCCCGCGGCGTCCTCGAACGCCGCGCCGATCCCCAACGCGTCGAGCAGTGGCCGGTTGCTGGCGGCCATGCACTCGCCACACACCTTGCGGCGGGGAAAGGCCTGCTTTTCCACCAGGGCCACCGACCAGCCGGCGCGTGCCAGCCAGATGGCCGCAGCCGATCCGGCGGGTCCGGCCCCGATGATGACGGCGTCAAAGCTGGTTTCCATCAGGTCACCTCGATCGGCTCGGCGCGGAAACAATGACTGAACAGGCCCGCCGAGGACTCCTGCGTCTGCCAGACATCCCCGACATCCGGCCACAAGGTTGTAAGCTCGTTGCCGCGAAAACCGGCCCTCACGCTCAGCACGGCGTCTACACGCGTCACCGGGCCTGCGCCAATGGCACCAACCAGGTGACTGCCGGCGAGTGCCACGCGTGCGCGGCGCGGCTCGCAGGCAAAGAAGCGTTCGCCCCGTGCCGCAATCGCGGCGAGCAACGCAGTGAGCCGACTCCCTTCAAAGTGATGCAGGAACAGGTTGGTCACGATCAGGTCCCAATGGGGCGCCTTGTCGCCGGATGCCTGGCTTTCGACAGGCCGGGCCAACCAATCGAAGACATCGGTGATGTCGGTCGAGACCGTCCATCCCAAGGCCGTGAAGCCGCGCAAGGTTTCGGGCGCAAGCAACGCCTGTGCATCAAGCAGCGTCAATTCGATCTTCGGCCAGCGCGCTGCGAGCGAACGCGCCACGCCGAGCATCAGGCTGCCGTCGCCAGCGCCAAGCTCAAGTACGCGCCGTAGCGGCATTTTTTGCCACGACGATGTCATGTCCTTCAAGGCGCGCACCACAACGGAACGTGTCCCCATGGCTCGGTGGACGCGCCGCAGGTCGCGGCGCGAGCGCAACGCGGCCGGATCGTCACTGGCCAGGCCGTCGAGCACTTCGGGGGCGACGATGCGGTTCATCACCGGCTCACCCGCAACAAGGCGCCATGGCAGCTGAATCCCGCGCCAAACGAGGACAGCCACCACCAGCCATCGGCTACATCGTCAGCCAGGGCTGCCTGCAGCACGAAATAGACAAACGCGCTGGACAGGTTGCCGTACTCTCGCAGCATGGCCGCGCTGTGCCGCAGCGCCTGCGGGTCAAGCCCGACTTCACGCTCCACGGCAAGCAACACGTCGCGCCCGCCGGCATGCAGGATCCAGGCACGCAGATCCGTCGTCTGCAGACCCGCGCGGCCCAGCACGGTATCGAGCACCTCGTGCGCGGCCTGGGCGGCCAGCCCCGGCACGGCGCGCGTCAGGATGTTGCGCAACATGCCGTCGCGCTGCTCGAACATCAGTGCCTTGCGTTGTCCGGGGTCGGTCCGAGTCGTGCTGTCAACCCACTCAATACGACGGGCGCCGGGTCGGGCCTGGCGCGACAGGACGGCCGCACCGGCACCGTCTCCGAACAGGCAGGCACTGATCAGAACACCCGGATCGTTGTCAAGGTACATGGCCGCACTGCTGACTTCGACACAGATCGACAGCACATGCTCGCAGGCGCCAGAGCCCAGCAATGCGCGGCCGAGCGAAAAATTCGGCAGCGCGGCGGCGCAGCCCTGCCCCACCAGGTCAAACCCCTGCACGTCACGCCGAAGGCCAAGACGCTCGATGACATGGCCTGAAAGCCCCGGACGCAGGTAGCCGGTGCACGTGCTGATGACCACGGCGCCGATGTCACCGGGTGTCAGCCCGGCGTCGGCCAGCGCGCGTTGGCCGGCATCCGCCGCCAGCGCGGGCGCATGGGCCAGAAAGCGCTGGCTCAACGTGTTGGGGTCGATCGTGAAGACCTCCGCCAGCGAGCCCACGGCCAGCCGCCGGGCCTCGATGCCATTGTCTCGCTGCAACACCGTGCGCGCGACGAAATGCGCGCGCGCATCGAGCCGGCCATACCAGTCGGACTGTTCAAATGCGTCCAGGCATTCGGCCTTGGTGTAACGAGCGGGCGGGGTGGCGGTACCCACGCCACGAAAGTACATGGAGGATGGCGCGGCCATGGCCCCTGGAGATTGCGTGAGGTGCATCGGAAAAAGCCTTGTCAAGAAGCCAGCCGGTCGGGAAAAGAGGTCAGCCTCAGACGCACGAGAGCGCGGTCGTCAAGGCAGTGGCTGGCCAGGAGGGCACCTAGGCGGCGACCACGTCTCTGACATCGCCGACCGATGCCCCGATGACCTCCCGGGCGATCGCGGTCTCCTGCGCCGTGCGGGTCTCGGCGACCAGCACGATCTGACCTTGTGAAACCGCATCGCGCACCATGTCGGACAGCCAGCTGTCCTTCATGTCATCGCCGGATGCGCCCGCGGCCCGAGGATCGGCCGTTGCACCGGCCGTGGCGCCGACCACGCCGCCGATCGCCGCACCCCATCCCAGCATTGCCAGCGGCGCGATCAGCGGACTGGCGATGAACAGCGTCACGTTCGCCGCCACCAGCGCAACCTCCGCCAGGGCGCCCAGGCCGGTACCCACCGCGGTTCCGATGGCGCCGTCCACCAGCACGTCTTTCAGCACAGCGTTGCTGTCTCCTTTCGGCATCGGCGCGGACGGTACCTCGTCGGTTTCATAGATACGCAACTGTGCGGGTGGCAGGCCCCGCACGACCAGTTCGTCCCGCGTGGCCCTCGCCTCGTCGCAAACAGCAAAGAAGCCTGAAACATGGTGGCTGGTCTGATTCACGGGGTACCCCTTGATGGAGCCGGTCCGCGACCAGCCATGCCTGAATCTAGGGCCCGATCCCCGTCGGGTCTGTGCAGTGCCGCACGTCTTGCGCCGGGGCTCGCCCGCGCACAGACGCGCAACCGGCGCCCCCTGAGGTCAACGTTGCTGCGTGCGGTCCCTGTCCGGATGGACGCAGACGGACATTTCATTGAAGGCTTGTCATGACGGTCATCCCAGCGCCCCGGGCAGACCCGCACGGGATGGGCCCGGGAGTTCTGCGGGCTTGCGGGAACCGAAGGCGTTGGCATAAGCCCAGGTGAACTCCGCGCCGATCAGGAAAATCTGCGCCGAGTAGTACACCCACAGCAACACCACCACCAGCGAGCCGGCGGCACCAAAGCCCGAGACCACCCCGCTGCGCCCGAGGTAGACGCCGATGAGCGACTTGCCCAAAGTGAAGAGCACGGCAGTAAACAACGCGCCGATCCACACATCTTTCCATTGCACGCGCACGCGCGGCATGACCTTGTAGATCAACGCAAAGGTGACCGCCACCAGCACAAAGCCACCGATGGCGCTGGCGGCCGAGGCCACCGCGAGCCAGCCGCCGAAGACCGGCTCCAGCCATCGCCCCATAAGCGCCAGGGTGGCGCTGACGACCAGCGACACGGTCAGCAGGAAGCCGATCGCCAGAATCATGCCGAACGAGAGCAGGCGCGCGCGAACCAGGCTGAACCAGCCTCCGGGCCGCGACGGCGTGGGTGCACGCCAGATGCGGTCCAGCGCGTCCTGCAGTTCGCTGAACACCGTGGTCGCCCCTACAAACAGGAGCACCGCGCCGAGCACCGTGGCAGCAACCCCCTCGGCCGGTTTGTGCACACTGGCCAGCAGGCCCTGCACGGCCTGTGCGCCCCCTTCGCCCATCAGCGAACGCAGCTGCGCCGAAATCTCGCCGCGTGCGGCATCCTCGCCGAAGACCAGCCCGGCCACCGCAATCACGATCAACAGCAGGGGCGCCAGCGAGAACAGCGTGTAATAGGCCAGCGCGGCGCCCATGCTCAAGGCGTAGTCGTCGAGCCAGGAGCGACTCATCTGCCTGAGCATGATCCACCATGCATCCAGGCTCAACGGCATGGAACCAGCCACGGCTGCTTGTCCTTCGGCGTGTCCGTCAGGCCGCGTGCTTCTTCACCCAGGTGACATAGCGGTCCATCCAGCTTTGCAGGAACTTCCGGCTGTCGTCACCCAGGCTCCCGTCCGCCTTGAAAAGCTCTTCCGTCGCCTTGATAAAGACTTCGGGCTGGCCCAGGGTCGGAACATCCAGGTACGACAGGATGTTGCGCAGGTGCTGCTGGGCCATGGCCGTGCCCATCGCGCCGACGGAAACGCCCATCACGCCGGCCGGCTTGCCGGTCCAGGCACTTTTGCCGTACGGGCGCGAGGCGTGGTCCAGCGCATTCTTGAGGACGCCAGGGATGGAGCGGTTGTATTCGGCGGTGACAAACAGCAGGCCCTGGGCGGCGGTGATCTCGGCCTTCATTCGCTTCACGGAATCCGCCTGGTTGGCGTCATCGTCCTGGTTGTAGAGCGGCAGGTCACCGATCTCCACGTGCCTGAACGAAAAGTCCGGCGGCGCCAGCAAGGCCAGGCCGGTGGCCAGCTTGCGGTTGAAGGAATCGCGACGAAGGCTGCCGACGAGGACGGCAATCTGGAACTGGGACATGGATCTCTCCTGCACATCAATAGGGCACCGTGGCGCCGGGACCCGAATCCTGTCGCGCAAACCGCCGAAGCGCTGTGCGATGGCGCACACAGGGCCTCTCAGAAGATCCTGCTTTGATAGCATGAAATGACCATTTTACGATGGGAAATAGCCAATCTACCCCTGAAAATCGGATCCGAGCCGATGGCCGCGATGCAGAAGGCACCGCAGCACCTGCTGCCGACACACCAAGGACCGTGCGCGGCCCCCCGGCGCATTCGCGCCATGTTCGCCAGGGCACAGATCGGCGCGGCAACCCGCCCTACGCTGGCGGATCGCCCGGTGAGGCCCGAGCACACCATCGGTCCCGCCCGTCTGCCCGCTTTCCACGACCCGCCCATCCGTTCCCGAGGACCGCCCATGCCCGCTCCGACCGCCGCCAGATTGGCCACAGGCTTCCCCCGCCCGGGCCGCGGCCGTCCACATGCAGCCGCCTGCGCCCTGGGCCTGCTGCTCCTGGCCCTCGGGGGCTGCGGCGAGATGGCCACGCTGTCGGTTGCCGACGGCACCGGGCCCCGCCCGACCCTGCCGGCCCCCACGTCCAGGCTGATTCCCACCGTGAACATCGCGCCGGCGGTGGGCTGGCCGCCCGGCGCCACGCCCGAGCTTGCGCCGGGCACCCGGGTCAATGCCTTTGCCGCCGGTCTGGCCCATCCGCGCTGGCTGCTGGTGCTGCCCAATGGCGATGTGCTGGTGGCCGAGACCAACGCGCCGCCCAAGCCCGACGACGCGACCGGCATCAAGGGCTGGATCATGGGCCTGGTGATGGCACGCGCCGGGGCGGCCGTCCCCAGCGCCAACCGGATCACCCTGCTGCGCGACACCGACGGCGACGGGGTGGCGGATCGGCGCTCGGCGTTCCTGGAGGGGCTGCACTCGCCCTTTGGCATGGCGCTGGTGGGCAGCACCCTGTATGTCGCCAACTCCGACGCGGTGCTGGCATTCCCGTATGCCACGGGCGACCTGCGCATCACGGTGCCGGGCCGGCGCGTGATCGAATTGCCGGCCGGGCCGATCAACCACCACTGGACGAAAAGCCTGATCGCCAGCCCGGACGGCACCAGGCTTTACGTGACGGTGGGCTCGAACAGCAACGTGGCCGAACGCGGCATGGCGGTGGAGGCCGAACGCGCCGCCATCTGGGAGGTCGACCTGCGCAGCGGGGCCCATCGCCTGTTTGCCACCGGCCTGCGCAACCCGAACGGCATGGCTTGGGAGCCGACCACCGGCGCCTTGTGGACCGTGGTGAACGAGCGCGACGAGCTGGGCAGCGACCTGGTGCCTGACTACCTGACCTCGGTGCGCGACGGCGGCTTCTATGGGTGGCCGTACAGCTATTTCGGCCAGCACATCGATGCCCGGGTGACGCCACAGCAACCCGAGCTGGTGGCAAAAGCACTCGTGCCCGACTACGCGCTGGGGCCACACACCGCCTCGCTCGGCCTGGCTTCGTCCACCGGCACGACGCTGCCACCACCCTTTGCCCACGGCATGTTCATCGGGCAGCACGGCTCGTGGAACCGCCAGCCGCACAGCGGCTACCAGGTGGTGTTCGTGCCGTTTGCCCGCGGCCAGCCTGCGGGCCCGCCCGTCGCGCTGCTGACCGGCTTTCTCAGCGCACAGGGCAGCGCCTATGGGCGCCCGGTCGGCGTGGCGCTGGACCGGCAAGGCGCTCTGCTGGTGGCTGACGACGTGGGCAATGTGATCTGGCGCGTCAGCGCCACACGGCCGGCTTCCGCCCCCTGAGCGACAACCCCTTTCGTGCCACACCCAACGATTTCACTCCCCCAACAAGGACCCGCATCATGCACCACATCACCACCCCGGACAACACCCGCCTGTACTTCAAGGACTGGGGCGCCGGCCGCCCGGTCATCCTGATCCACGGCTGGCCGCTGTCGGCCGACAGCTGGGACGACCAGGCCCTGGCCATCGCCGAGGCCGGCCACCGCGTCATTGCCTACGACCGGCGCGGCTTTGGCCGGTCGTCGCAGCCCTGGAGCGGCTACGACTACAACACCCTGTCCGACGACCTGGCCGAGGTGATCCGGCAGACCGGCGCGACCGACGCCACGCTGATCGGCTTTTCGATGGGCGGCGGCGAAGTCGCCCGCTATATGTCGCGCCACAACGGCCAGTCGGTGATCAAGGCGGCGCTGGTGTCGTCGGTGCTGCCGTTCCGGCTGCAGACGGCCGACAACCCGGGCGGCACCGAGCAAGGCGCCTTCGACCAGACGGCGCAGGCCCTGCGGGACGACCGGGCCCGCTTCTTCACCGGCTTCTTCGAGAAATTCTTCGGCGTCAGCGCCACTGCGTGGCCGGTGAGCGACGAACTGCTGCAATGGGCGCGCGGCGTCGCGATGCAGGCCAGCCTGCGGGCCACGCTCGAATGCCTGAAGTCGTTCTCCAGCACCGACTTCCGGGGCGACCTGCCGGCCTTCACCATGCCCACGCTGCTCATTCACGGCACCGCGGACCAGACAGTGCCGATCGACGCCTCGGCACGCGCCGCCCTGCCGGGTCTCGCCCACGGCGCCCTGATCGAGTACGAGGGCGCGCCCCACGGCCTGTTCGCCACCGACAAGGCGCGGCTGACCCGCGACCTGCTGGCCTTCCTGGCTGACTGAGGCCGGCGTGCGCCGGCCCCTTCCGCGCGTGACTGAGCCGCGCCGTCCCTTTCAAACCGCCTGAGGAACACCCCATGTCCGATGAATCCCGTTGCCCCTTCCCCGGCGCAGCCCGCCCCCAAAGCCTGGCTGACGCCCCGACCAATGCAGGCTGGTGGCCGAACCAGCTGAAGCTCGACAGCCTGCGCCCACACGGCGGCTCGAACCCGTTGGGCCCGGCGTTCAACTACGCCGAGGCCTTCCAGCGCCTGGACCTGGACACCGTGATCCGCGACCTGCACGCCCTGATGACCGACTCGCAGGCCTGGTGGCCGGCGGACTATGGCCACTACGGCCCGTACTTCATCCGCATGGCCTGGCACAGCGCCGGCACCTACCGCATCGCCGATGGCCGCGGCGGTGCGGGCTCCGGGGCGCAGCGGTTTGCGCCGCTGAACAGCTGGCCCGACAACGTGAGCCTGGACAAGGCGCGCCGCCTGATCTGGCCGATCAAGCAGAAGTACGGCCGCAACCTGTCCTGGGCCGACCTCATCGTGCTGACCGGCACCGTGGCGCTGGAATCGATGGGCCTGAAGACCTTCGGCTTCGCCGGCGGTCGCGCCGACATCTGGGAACCCGAAGACGATGTCTACTGGGGCTCCGAACGCGAGTGGCTGGGTGATGAGCGCCACAGCGGCGAGCGCCAGCTGGACAACCCGCTGGCCGCGGTGCAGATGGGCCTGATCTACGTGAACCCGGAAGGGCCCAATGGCCACCCCGACCCGCTCGGCTCCGCGCGCGACGTGCGGGAGACCTTCGCACGCATGGCCATGAACGACGAGGAGACCGTGGCCCTCACCGCCGGCGGACACACCTTCGGCAAATGCCATGGCGCCGCCGACCCGCGCCAATACGTCGGCCCGGAACCCGAGCGCGCCGGCATCGAGGAGCAAGGGCTCGGCTGGAAGAGCAGCTTTGGCAGCGGCTGCGGCGCCGACGCCATCGGCAGCGGCCTGGAAGGTGCCTGGACGCCCAGCCCGATCCGGTGGGACAACAGCTACTTCGAAACCCTGTTCGGCCACGAATGGGTCCTGACGAAAAGCCCGGCCGGCGCGCACCAGTGGACGCCCGCCGACCCCGCCGCAAAAGACCTGGTACCAGACGCCCAGGATCCGGCGCGCCGACACGCCCCGATGATGAGCACCGCCGACATGGGCCTGCGCATGGACCCGGTCTATGAGCCAATCTCACGCCGTTTCATGGCCAACCCGCCCTCACTGGCTGACGCGTTCGCACGCGCCTGGTTCAAGCTGACGCACCGCGACATGGGCCCGCGCACCCGCT
Organism: Candidatus Skiveiella danica; assembly: GCA_016721925.1. Classification (GTDB taxonomy): domain Bacteria; phylum Pseudomonadota; class Gammaproteobacteria; order Burkholderiales; family Burkholderiaceae_C; genus Skiveiella; species Skiveiella danica. Next base: position 207,744 of record JADKHE010000001.1, on the reverse strand, counting down.
ACCTCGGGCCGCTGGTACCCAAGGAAGAGTTGATCTGGCAGGACCCGATCCCCGCGGTGGACCATCCGCTGGTGGATGCGCACGACCTCCCCGTCCTGAAAACCCGACTCCTCGCCAGCGGCCTGACCATTGCCCAGCTCGTGAGGACGGCCTGGGCGTCGGCGGCGACCTTTCGCGGCAGCGACAAGCGCGGCGGCGCCAATGGTGCACGCATCCGCCTGGCGCCGCAGAAAGACTGGGCGGTCAACCAGCCGGCCGAGCTGGCTGCCATCCTGCAGACGCTGCAAGCCATCCGGAACGACTTCAACGCGGCCCAGTCCGGCGGCAAGAAGATCTCGCTGGCCGACCTGATCGTGCTGGGCGGTGGTGCCGCGGTCGAGGCCGCGGCGAAGCAGGCGGGGGTCGAGGTGACGGTGCCCTTCTCGCCCGGGCGCATGGACACCTCACAGGCGCAAACCGACGTGGCCTCGTTTGCCGTGCTGGAGCCCACTGCCGACGGGTTCCGCAACTACCTGCAGCCTGGCCTCGACGGGTCGCCCGGCGAGCGGCTGGTGAACCGCGCCGCCCTGCTGACCCTGAGCGCGCCCGAGATGACCGTGCTGCTCGGTGGCCTGCGCGCCCTGGGCGCCAACGCCGGGCAGTCCCCGCACGGCGTGTTCACCCACCGCCCCGACACCCTGAGCAACGACTTCTTCGTCAACCTGCTCGACATGGGCACGGCCTGGCAGCCGTCGGCCACCACGTCAGGCGTGTACGAGGGGCGCGCCCGGACCACGGGCGAGCTGCGCTGGACGGGCACAGCGGTGGATCTGATCTTCGGCTCCAACGCCCAGCTGCGCGCGGTGGCGGAGGTCTACGCGAGCGACGACGCGCTGCCGCTGTTCGTGCAGGACTTTGTCGCCGCCTGGGCGAAGGTGATGAACCTGGACCGCTTCGATCTGCCGTGACTTAAGGCAACGCTGAATAGGTCCATGCTCAGGGGGTCGAGCGTGGTATGGCGATGAAACTACAGAACCTGGCGATGGCCACCGATCAACGTTCGGCATATGAGCACTACCGCAAGCCCACACGGCGCGACGAAGTCCCCAATACTATGAATGCCATCGTACCGTGGGCAGCACTTTGCGAGTTCATGAAGCCCCATTACCCAAGGCCGGCAACGGGCGCCCGCCCATCGGTCTGGAGCGCCTGTTGCGCATCCACTTCATCCAGCACTGGTTCACCCTGGCGCACCTGGCATGCGAGGAGGCGCTCTACGGCGGCTCCAGCCTGCACCGCTTCGTGGGAATCGATCTGGGCCGCGAGCCCATGCCCGATGGCACAACCTTGCTAAAGTCCTGTCGACTGCTCAATGAGCACAAACTGGGCGAAGCCCGGTTTGCCAAAATCGGGCAGGAGTTGCAGGCGCGAGGCTTCAAGGTCAACACCGGCACCATCGTGGATGCCACCATCATCGACGCCCCAAGCTCCGCCAAGAACGCCGACAAGGCAAGGGATCCCGAGATGCACCAGATCCGCAAGGGTTAACAATGGTATTTCGGCATGTAATTGCATATTGGTGCGGACAGTCAATTGGGCATGCCGCACAGCACCGTTTTCACGGCCGCCAACGTACATGACAAACACCCGATGCCTGACTTGTTGCACGGCAACGAGACAAGGGTCTACGGTGACTCGGCGTATGCCAGCCAGAAGGTGCTAAACGAGGGCAAGGCGCCCTAGGCACGGGACTTCACGAATCAGCGTGCCCGGCGAGGCGGCATCGTTGATGAAGCGGTGCGGGCAAAGAACCGCAACAAGTCGCGCATCCGCTCGCGGATGGGGCACGGGTTCGGCGTGGTAAAGCGGTTGTAGGGCTTTGGCAAAGTGCGCTACCGCGGTCTTGCCAAGAACGCGATGCGTGCGTTTACGCCTTGGCGTTGGCCAACCTATACCTTGGCCGACACCGATTGATGGCAGAGGTACGCCCATAAGGGAGGCAAACAGGCCGAAAGGATGGAAGCCAGACCCGATAGCCCTTCGGAGATGCCGGTCTGAGGCGCTTTTTAGTCGAATCAGGTCGTCATGAATCCGAACAGTGGTTTTGACGGGGCTTGTTCGGCATACCCCTGACACCATGGGCCGGGACACGACCTCATGTTGCGTGTGACCGCCATCTACATGTATCCAACTGCAAGCGAACAACTCCCTGTGGCGTCACCCGACACAACTGGTAAAGACACTCGGACTTCAGACCCGCTACGGGGTAGAATAACAGGCTTGTCGGAGCGTAGCGCAGTCTGGTAGCGCATCTGGTTTGGGACCAGAGGGTCGTAGGTTCGAATCCTATCGCTCCGACCATCGAATCAACAAAGGCCCGCTCAGTGGGCCTTTCAACCATCTGCCCGTAGCTCAGCTGGATAGAGCAACGGCCTTCTAAGCCGTAGGTCGGGGGTTCGAGTCCCTCCGGGCAGGCCAACTGCACCCGTTGCGCGACAAGTGGATGCCCAACGCGCCGGGCATACAGTGCACGACCCCAGCCATTGCCAACATAGAATGCCGCAGGCGCCGGATGGGCCTGCGCCACTTTCCCAGGAGCCTTCTCATGCAAAAGATTCTGATTGCCATCGCTGCAACCCTGTTCGTCACCGGCGCGGCCCACGCCGCTGAAACCTGCGAAGCGCAAGCCACGGCGAAGAAGCTGGCAGGCGCCGCCAAGACTTCGTTCATGAAGAAGTGCGAAGGCGATGCCAAGGCCTCGGACGCAGCCGCAGCCTGCGAGGCCCAGGCGAAAGAGAAGAAACTGGCTGGAGCGGCCAGCACCAGCTTCCTGAAGAAGTGCGAAGCCGATGCAAAGACCACCACTGCCGCCACTGCCTGCGAGGCACAAGCCGCTGAGAAGAAGCTCGCCGGCGCGGCCAAGACCAGCTTCGTGAAAAAGTGCGCCGCTGACGCCAAGTAAACGCTTCGGCAGGTCGGGCTCCGCACCGGTTCCGGCGGTGCCCCACCGCGCCCTGACCGGGACGCGTGGTGCCTGCTCTATTGCATGCATCCCGCATTGAGCTACACCTATGGAACACGTTCGCCAGCATCCGGATCGACGATTGGCCCTCAAGTCGGCCGTGGCGGCCGTGGTGGCCATGATGGGCCCGGTCGGGTATGCCGGAACATCGAGACCGCCCCTGGGTTTCACGGCAGTGCCCGCGTCACTGCGGGATGCTGTGGTCGTGCCACCGGAGTACGAATTCCAGGTGCTCTACCGTTGGGGCGACCCCACCGGCATCGGCTCCTCGCTGCCGGCTTTCAGGCCGGATGCCTCCAACACGGCGGAGGATCAGGCCTTGCAAGCCGGCATGCACCACGATGGCATGCATTTTTTCCCGCTGGGAAGCGACGGGCGCCGCGCCTTGCTGGTGCTCAATCACGAATACACCGATGAGCACCAGCTTCACGCCGACGGCGCAGCCCCCCTGACCGCGGCCAAGGTGCGCAAGTCCCAGCACGCGGTTGGCGTCTCCGTGATTGAGATCGAACGTTTGCCCTCCGGCTGGCGCCAGGTGCTGCCCTCGGGCTACGCACGCCGCATCCATGCGCGCACCCCCATGCACATCGCCGGGCCGGCGGCGGGCAGCGCGCTCCTGCAGACAGCCGCCGATCCGAGCGGCCGGGAGGTACTGGGAACCCTGGCCAACTGCGCCATGGGCGTCACGCCATGGGGCACTTACCTGACCTGCGAAGAGAATTTCCACGGCTACTTTGGTGCCGACAAAAGCCGGGGCGGAACCAGCGACGCTGCGGCCCGACGTTATGGCACGACGCCGGGCGGCCAGTGGGTGGACTGGTACCGGTTCGATGAGAGTTTTGACGTGCTGAAGCATCCGAACGAGTCCCATCGATTCGGCTGGGTGGTCGAAATCGACCCGATGGATCCGGCCTCCACGCCCATCAAGCGCACGGCACTGGGCCGCAAGTGCACGGAAAGCGCCACCTGCACGCTGACGCGCGATGGCCGCGTCGCGGTCTACATGGGCGACGACGCACGATTCGAATTCATCTACAAGTTCGTCAGCCGCGACCGGGTGCGCCCCGGCGGCTATGCAGCGAATCGTGACCTGCTCGACCACGGAACCCTGTACGCCGCCCGCTTCGATGCCAGCGGCCAGGGTGCCTGGCTTGAACTGACGAACGGCGATAACGGCCATGCTGATCAGGCGGAAGTGCTCGTTCACGCACGCCTGGGCGCCAGTGCGCGCGGAGCGACGCCGATGGACCGACCCGAATGGGTAGCCATCCATCCCCGCACTGCAGAGGTGTTTGTCAGTCTGACCAACAACAGCCAGCGCGGCGCGCCGGGACGCCCGGCAGTGGACGCGGCCAATCCGCGCGCCAACAACCTGGGTGGCCACATCATGCGCTGGACCGAGGCCGGCGCAGACGCAGCCGCGACCACTTTCACCTGGAGCCACTTCGTTCTGGCCGGTGACCCGGCAGTAGCCGGCACCGATACGCGCTACCCGTCCCCCCAGGCCGATGCGTTCGGCGCGCCCGACGGCCTGCATTTCGACAGCGCGGGCCTGCTCTGGATCCAGACCGACATGAGTGGACAAGCCATCGGCAAGGGCACCTACGCGAACCTGGGCAACAACGCCCTGCTCTGCGCCGACCTGGCCACGGGCTCGATCAAAAGATTCCTGACCGGCCCCAACGGAAGCGAAATCACGGGGTGCGTGGTCACCCCGGATCGCTCAACGCTGTTCGTGAACATCCAGCACCCCGGCGAAACCAGCGATTCGGGTGGAGCGCGCGCCAACAGCGCGTGGCCTGATGGATCAGAACCGGGATCCGCCCGTCCCCGCTCCGCGATCGTGGCGGTGCGCCGGCGCAACGGAGGGGCCGTCGGCACTTGATTTCAAGCTAAATTTGCCATTTCCCAGCGTCGGATGGACCGAAATAGCTATCATACTTATAGCAAAAAATTTGTCCCGACTTGCACTATATTTCACATATAGTACGAGTCAGCACTTTATTGCTTTTTTTCAGCCTGCATGAAGCTTCATATCCTGGTGGGCAGCGTCACCCACACCGCCGCATCCGTCGCACAGGCCATTCAGTTGGACAGCGCGGATCGGGCCGCCGCCATCGATGTGCCAGAAGGACAAGGCGTGGCGTGGGCCCGACATGGGCTCCCGGCGGCCGTCCCGGCTTTCAACACCTCGGGTAAGCCATAGGGTGCGGAACCACCGATTTCCGATAAATTACTTTAAGCCTAAACAAAAGGAGACTTCCATGTCCAGTTCCCGCCGCCTCGTCCTGTCCCGCAGCGCGACCCTGATCGCCGCCGCATCCACCGGTCTTCTGCTGCCCGAGATCGTGCGTGCCCAAGGCGCCAAGGTCCGCATCGGCCTCATGCTGCCCTACACGGGCACCTTCGCCCAACTGGGTGTGGCCATCGAGAACGGCCTTCGCCTGGCCATCGACGAACAGGGCGGCAAGCTGGGCGGCCGCGAAATCGAATGGTTCAAGGTCGACGACGAATCCGATCCGTCCAAAGGCGTGGAAAACGCGACCAAGCTGGTGCAGCGCGACAAGGTGGACGTGATCATCGGCACCGTGCATTCGGGCGTACAGATGGGCATCCACAAGGTGGCCCGCGACACCGGCGTGCTGACCCTGATCCCCAACGCCGGGGTACATGCCGCCACACGTGCGCTGTGCGCGCCCAACGTCTTCCGCACCAGCTTCACCAACAGCCAGCCGACACTGGCGCTGGGCAAGGTTCTGGTGGACAAAGGCCTGAAGAAGGCCGTCTGGATCACCTGGAAATACGCAGCGGGCGACGAAGCCTTCGAGGGCTTCAAGGAGAGCTACACCAAGGCCGGCGGCACCATCGTCAAGGAACTCGGCCTGCCCTTCCCCAACGTGGAGTTCCAGGCCTTGCTGACCGAGATCGCCGCGATCAAGCCCGACGTCGTGGTCTGCTTCTTTGCCGGCGGCGGCGCGGCCAAGTTCATCAAGGACTACGCAGCAGCCGGCCTGAAAGGCAAGATTCCGCTGTATGGCTCCGGCTTCCTGACCGAGGGCGTGCTGGACGCCGCGGGGCCGGCCGCCGATGGCATTGTCACGACCATGCACTACAGCGACTCGCTCGACACCGCGCGCAACAAGAAATTCCGCCTCGACTACGCCAAGACCTACAAGAGCCAGCCCGACGTGTATGCGGTGCAGGGCTACGACACGGGTCTGCTGCTGATCCAGGGTGCCAACGCCGTCAAGGGCGACCTGAGCAGCAAGGCCGCGCTGTACAAGGCCATGGAAACCGCCGTCATCGACAGCCCGCGCGGCAAGTGGACCATGAGCAAGGCCCACAACCCGGTGCAGGACATCTACCTGCGCGTGGTCGAGAACAAGGAAAACAAGGTCATTGGTGTCGCAGCCAAGGCGCTCTCCGATTCGGGCGCCGGCTGCAAGATGGGCTGAGGCACGACCCGACAGCTCTAGTGGAACTGAAGCGGCGGACTTTCTCCGCCGTTTTTCTTGACCCCCCGATGGACTTCGCCAATCTCCTCATCCAGATCCTGAACAGTGTCCAGTACGGCCTGGTGCTTTTCATGCTGGCCGCCGGTCTGACCCTGATCTTCGGCATCATGGGCGTGGTCAACCTGGCGCATGGCAGCTTCTACATGCTGGGCGCGTATCTGGCGTATTCGCTCTCCGGCTTGTTCGGCAGCCTGACGCTGGCCATCCTGGGCGGCGCGGTGCTGTCGGTCGTGTTCGGCCTGGCGCTCGAATGGCTGCTGTTTCGCCACTTCTACCAGCGCGACCACCTGGACCAGGTGCTGCTGACCTTCGGCCTGATCTACATCTTTGAAGAAGTGCGCTCCATGCTTTGGGGCGACGACGTGCACGGCGTGCCGATCCCGGACTTCCTGGGGGCCTCGATCCCGCTGACCGACACCCTGTCCTATCCCGTGTACCGGCTCTTCATGTCCGGTGTGTGCATCGTGCTGGCCATCGGCCTGTACCTGCTGATCTCGAAAACACGGCTGGGCATGAAGATCCGCGCCGGCGCGTTCAACCGCGACATGACCGAGTCGCTGGGCATCAACATCAAGCTGATCCACGCCATCGTCTTCGCACTCGGCGTGGCGCTCGCGACCGTGGCCGGCATGGTCGCGGCGCCGATTTCCAGCGTCTACCCCAACATGGGCTCGCAGGTGCTGATCATGTGCTTCGTAGTGGTGGTGATCGGCGGCATCGGCTCGGTGCGCGGCGCGCTGATCTCCGCCCTGCTGGTCGGCCTGGTCGACACCTTCGGCAAGGTGCTGTTGCCACAGGTCTCGGGCATGCTGGTCTACATGCTGATGGCGGCCGTGCTGCTCTGGAAGCCTGAGGGCCTGTTCAAGCAATAACCGGATCAAGATGAGCAGCCCGAAAGCCAACCTCGAAGTCCTGCCGCGCAGCATCCAGTTCGTGCTCGGGCTGGGCGCGGTCGCGCTGCTGGCCTTCCCCTTCGTGGGCACCGAGTTCTACACGCAGATGGTCACGCGGATGATGATCCTGGGCATCTTCGCCATGAGCCTGGATCTGCTGCAGGGCGTGACTGGCCTGGTGTCGCTGGGCCACGCGGCCTACTTCGGCCTGGCGGGCTACGCGCTGGCGTTCCTCACGCCGCAGGGCGAGGCCGTCAGCCTGTGGTGGACCCTGCCGGTGGCGGTGCTGGTCTCGGGGCTGGCTGCGCTGGTGATCGGCTTCTTCGTGGTGCGCACCCACGGCATCTACTTCATCATGGTGACGATGGCGTTCGCCCAGATGATCTTCTTCCTGTTCTTCGACAACAAGGCGCTGGGCGGCTCGGACGGCCTCTACATCAACTTCAAACCCGACGCCACGCTGTTCGACCTGGAGAACAAGCGCGTGTTCTATTACTTCACGCTGGCCTGCCTGCTGGGCGTCTATGCGTTTCTGCGCCGCCTGCTCTGGAGCCCGTTCGGCCGTGCCCTGGCCGGAATTCGCGTCAACGAGCACCGCATGCGCGCCATGGGTTTCGGCACCTTTGGCTACAAGCTGACTGCCTTCACGCTGGCCGGTGCGCTGGCCGGGCTGGCCGGCTACCTGTGGGGCGCACAGACCGGCTACGTGAACCCCGAACTCATGGGTTTCCACATGAGCGCACACGCCATCATGATGGTGATCCTCGGCGGCATGGGCAATTTTGCGGGCGCGATCGTCGGCGCCTTTGCTTTCGAATACGTGCTGCACGCGCTGAAAGATCTGCCCGCCATCGGTGCCTTCAACACCGGCAAGCACTGGCAACTCTGGATGGGCCTTTTCATCGTGGCCGTCGTCATCCTGGCGCCGCGTGGCTTGCTGGGCCTGGTTGAACGCTTCCTGAACCGCAAGGAGGACCGCGATGAGTGAGGTCCTCCTTTCAGCGACAAGACTGACCAAACGCTTCGGCGGTCTGGCGGCGGTCAATGAAGTGTCGGTGGACCTGTGGCGCGACCGCATCCATGCCGTGATCGGCCCCAACGGCGCCGGCAAGTCCACACTGACCAACCTGTTGTCTGGCGACCTGCCAACCACTTCAGGCCAGATCACGCTGGCCGGGCGCGACGTGACCGGCTGGTCACCCGAGAGAATCTCGCGCCAGGGACTGGGCCGCAGCTACCAGAAGACCAACATCTTTGCGCCCTTCACCGTCTGGGAAAACGTGCGCCTCGCCGCCCAGTCGCGCGATGCGCAACAGCCCTGGAACCCGCTGCGCTGGCTTCAGATTGCCGGCAAGTCCGCCACGGCGCTGGCGCGCGCCACCCGTGCCATCGAACTCGCCGGGCTGGAAAGCCGGCGCAACGTGATCGCCGGCGCCAGCAGCCACGGTGAGCAACGCCAGTTGGAGATCGCCATGACCCTGGCCACCGAGCCGCAGGTGCTGCTGCTCGATGAACCGCTGGCCGGCATGGGCGTGGCCGAGGCCGAGCGCATGGTCGAACTGCTGCTCAAGCTCAAGAAAGACCACGCCATGCTGCTGGTCGAGCACGACATGGATGCCATCTTCGCGCTGGCCGACCATCTGACGGTGATGGTCAACGGCCAGGTCATCGCCAGCGGCTCGCCTGCTGCGGTGCGCGCCGACCGTGGCGTGCAGGCGGCCTACCTCGGGGAAGAACACTGATGGCCGTTGCAACCGCCGACCTGCCGATCCGCGCCACCGGCCTCCACACGTACTACGGTGCCAGCCACATCCTGCGCGGCGTGGACTTCACCGTGCAGCGCGGCGAGACCATCGGCCTGATGGGCCGCAATGGCATGGGCAAGAGCACCCTGCTGAAATCCATCATGGGCCTGGTCAAGCCCCGCGCCGGCGCGGTCGAAATCATGGGGCGCAACATGACCGGGCGCCCGCCGTACGAGGTGGCCCAACTCGGCATCGCCTATGTGCCCGAAGGCCGGGGCATCTTCGGCAACCTGAGCGTGGTCGAGAACCTGAAAATGGCCGCGCGCGCCGGCACCCGAGGCCAGCGCGACTGGACCTACGAGCGCGTGCTCGAGACCTTCCCTCGACTGAAAGAGCGCCTGGGGCACGGCGGCCAGCAGCTCAGTGGCGGCGAGCAGCAGATGCTCACCATCGGGCGCGCGCTCATGACCAACCCCGACGTGCTGATTCTGGACGAAGCCACCGAAGGCCTGGCCCCGCTGATCGCGCGCGAAATCTGGCGCATCTGCGGCCTGATCCGTGAAAGCGGCATCAGCAGCGTCATCGTCGACAAGAACTGGAAACACGTCACCCAGATCACCGACCGCAACGTCATCCTGGTCAAGGGCGAGGTGGTGTTCGAAGGCACATCCAACACCTTGCTGGCCCAGCCCGAGTTGCTGGCTCAGCACCTGGGCGTCTGAACGCCCCGGCGCCCTCGCGGGTTCAAACCAGCGGACGCAACTCCCGCGCCGCGTCCAGCAACAGCGGCAGCAGGTCGCGCCGAATCGCAGCAGTTTCCAGCCGCGCGGGCGGTGCCACCACGTTCAACGCCGCCACCGTCTTGCCCTGCATGTTGCGCACCGGCACGGCCAGGGCGTGGATGCCGAGTTCATGCTCTTCACTGGCCACGCACCAGTCATCTCGGCGAGCCTGCTCGATCAGCGCGCGAAAGGCCGCTGGCTCCACGACGGTGCGGGGCGTCAGGCGCGGCAGGGCCCGGTCGCCGCCCTCCCCGGCCATCCAGGCTTCAAACTCCGCCGGTGGCAGCGAAGCCAGCAGCACGCGCCCGGTGGAGGTGGCGTGCGCCGGCAGCCGGGCGCCCAGATGCAGGCCGTAGGCCAGCAGCCGCAACTGCCCGCTGCGTGCCACGATCACCACCTCCGCGCCGTCCAGCACCACGGCTGAGAAGGATTCCTGCGTTTGCGCCGCCAGCCGGTTCAGCGTGGGCTGCAGCACCCGCGGCAAGCGCGCCGACGCCAGGTAGCTGCCGGAAAACCGCAACACCTTGGGCGCCAGCCAGAAATGGCTGCCGTCGGTCTCCAGATAGCCCAGGTGCGCCAGCGTGAGCAGGTGGCGACGCGCCGCGGCGCGGGTGAGGCCCGCGCGTTGCGCGGCCAGCGTGGCGTTCAGACGCTGGCGTTCGGTGTCGAAACTCTCCAGCACCGCCAGCCCTTTGGCCATGCCTTCGATGAAGTCGGCCTTCGCGATGTCCATGGCATTGCTCCACATCAAGTCTTGCGCGGTGATCGCGCACTGCGCACGATGATCGCACAAACACCACACGGGCGGGTGGCGCTGGGGTGACGGCGTCCGTACAGTTGGGCCCATCCCTTTCAACACCCACAGGAGACTCCCCATGCGCACCCAGGTAGCCATCATCGGCGGCGGCCCATCCGGCCTCATGCTCTCGCAACTCTTGCATCTCAAGGGCATCGACACCATCGTGCTGGAACGCCAGAGCCGCGAATACGTGCTCTCGCGCATCCGCGCCGGCGTGCTGGAGCATGGTTTCGCCGAACTGATGCGCGAGGCCCAGTGCGGCGAGCGCATGGACCGTGAGGGCGAGATCCATGAAGGCTTTTTCATCGCCGACAACGGCGCGATGCGCCGCGTGGACCTGCACAAATACAGCGGAGGCAGCTCGGTGGTGGTCTACGGCCAGACCGAACTGACGCGCGACCTGTACGAAGCCCGCGACAAGATGAACGGCGTGGTCATTCACAACGCGGAAGACGTTCAGCCACACGACCTGAAGAGTGCCACCCCCTATGTCACCTACCGCATGGGCGACGAGATCGTGCGCATAGACTGCGACTACGTCATTGGTGCCGACGGCTTCCACGGCGTGAGCCGCAAATCGATCCCGCGTGACGTGCTCAAGGAGTACGAGAAGGTGTACCCCTTCGGCTGGCTGGGCGTGCTCTCGCGCACCAAGCCGGTGTCGCCCGAGCTGATCTACGCCCGGCACGAGCGCGGCTTTGCGCTGTGCTCGCTGCGCTCGCAGGTGCTGAGCCGCTACTACATCCAGGTGCCCCTGAGCGAAACGGTTGAGGACTGGTCCGACGAGGCCTTCTGGGCCGAACTCAAGCGCCGCCTGCCCGCGGACGTGGCCGCGCGCCTGATCACCGGGCCCTCGATCGAGAAGTCGATTGCCCCGCTGCGCTCCTTCGTCGCCGAGCCGATGCGCTACGGCAACCTGTTCCTGGCGGGCGACGCCGCCCACATCGTGCCGCCCACCGGCGCGCGCGGGCTTAACAGCGCCGCTTCCGACATCTATTACCTGTACCACGCCATGCTGGCGCACTACCAGAACGGTGACGACACCGGCCTGGAGAACTACTCTGCCAAGGCCCTGGCCCGCGTCTGGAAGGCGCAGCGTTTCTCTTGGTGGATGACCACGATGCTGCATACCTTCCCGGACAACATCGCTTACGACCACAAACTGCAGGACACCGAGCTGGCCTACCTGTTCTCCTCCGAGAGGGCCCAGGGCTCGCTGGCGGAGAACTACGTCGGCCTGCCGTTCTGATCGACGCGCCCAGTGCTGCCACGCCCGCAATGAGGCCATGCTGTCGCCCTGGCGCTGGCCTTGCGCCTGTTCTTTGAGGTAAATTCAACAGTTCCCAGCGTCCGCTGGTCTGTTTCAGCTATTTATTTCATAGTAACGAGAGACTCATGGCCACCGCTTCGACCGTACCCCCAAGCCCCGCTGCTGCGACCCCCCTCAAGCCCCTGCGCGGCGTGCGGGTGCTCAGCCTGGCACTGAACCTGCCCGGCCCGGGCGCGCTGATGCGCCTGCGCGCCATGGGTGCCACCTGCACCAAGGCCGAGCCGCCCGCGCCCAGAGGCATGCCGGCCGGCACCTCCGGCGACCCCATGGGCCAATACAACAAGGGCGCCTACACCACGCTGCACGCCGGCATCAAGGTCATCAGCGTTGACCTGAAGACCGACAAGGGCCAGGCCGCGCTGCACAAGGCGCTGGAGCGCACCGACGTGCTGCTGTCGTCCTTTCGCCCCTCCGCGCTTGAGAAGCTCGGCCTGGGCTGGAAGACACTGCACAAACGCCACCCGGCGCTGAGCCACGTCGCCATCGTAGGCGCGCCCGGTGCCCGCGCCGAAGAACCCGGCCATGACCTCACCTACCTCGCCGACAACGGCCTGGTGACCGGGCTGGACCTGCCCGCCACCCTGTTTGCCGACATGGGCGGCGCGCTGATGGCCAGCGAGGCGGTGCTCAAGGCGGTGCTGGCCCAGCGGCTGGGCAAGACCGGCAAGGGCAGCTTCCAGGAGGTCGCCCTGTCGGAAGCCGCCGCCTGGCTGGCCCTGCCGCGGCACTGGGGCCTGACCCTGCCGGGCGGCGCCGTCGGCGGCGCGCATGCAGGGTACAAGGTCTATCCCTGCAAGGACGGCCGCGTCGCCGTGGCCGCTCTCGAGCCCCACTTCGCGGCCGCGCTGTGCGCCGCGGCCGGCGTGCCCATGGCCAGCCTGATGACCCTGTTTGCCCCCGCCACGCATGCCGCGATAGCCGCATTCCTGCTCACGCAGACCTGCAAGCAGCTTGACAGGCTCGGCGTGGAGAAGGACATCCCGCTGCACACGATGGGTGGATGACCGGAGGGCCTTTGTCGCACGGCCAGCCGACGCGGTCGCATCACCTAAAATGCGCCATGCGTATCAAAACCCTCCTTCTCGTCGCCCTGCTTTCCGCCGCCTTTGGCGTGCAGGCCCAATCCACCCCCGCCAAGAAAGAACTCGCGGCGCGCATCGTCAAGCTGCAGATGCCCGGCATCGAGGGCCTGGCGCGCAACCTGGCTGAGCAGCCGGCCGCGGCTCTGCTGGAGCGTGCGGGGCAGATCCTGCAGGCACGCGTGCCCCCCGATCGCCAGGAGGCCGTCGGCAAGGAAATCCAGGCCGATGTGAAGAAATACGTCGATGAGGCCGTTCCCATCGTGCGCGACCGCGCGGCGAAACTCGCGCCCACCACGGTCGGCGCCGTGCTCGAAGAGAAGTTCACCGAGGACGAACTGCGCCAGGTGATTTCGGTCATGGAAAACCCGGCCTGGCTCAAGTTCCAGCAACTGGGCCCCGACATGCAGAAACCGCTCATGGAAAAGCTCATCGCGGACTCCCGCGCCCAGATCGAGCCGAAGATCAAGGCGCTGGAGCAGTCCATCGCCAAACGCCTGGGCATCCAGGAAGGCGCCGGTGCGGGCGCGAGCTCGGGCGCACCGGCCGCGGGCAGCGCGGTCAACCCGGCCGGCCCGTTCAAGGGCAGCAAACCGCCGGCGACGAAGTAAATCGCCAGTTGCCCGGCAGGTTTGTCCACGGGCCCAACGATCAGGAGGGCATGCTGCACAGCGGCATGCCCTTTTTTCTTTTGGGTGGATGGAGCCTGCCAACGACGCCCACCGGGTTGTCGGACTCATCCATTGAGCAGGATGTGACCCCTCTGGCAGAGGCTTGATATTGCTGGCGAGCGACGTAAGATGGCGAACCGGCAGGCGCCTCTGGTGCTCCGGTTTTTGTCAGTCCTTCCGCTAGCCAGTCATCGTGGAAGATTTTCTGTACACATTGCGCTGAGCCATGATGCTTCAACCGAACCAGTTTGCCTTGTTCTTCACCGTTGCCTTGCTGGCGATCACGGCCTACTTCTTGTTGGGGTCGGTCCCCTTGCTGATACTGAAGCACGACAACCCGGTGGACTCCCGTTTCATCCGCTCGTTCTACATCACCTATTTCCGGATGGCCTTTGTCGCCGCAGTGGGTACCGCGGCGAGCTATGCCCTGGCGTCGCGAACCGGTTTTGCCGTCGGTGCCGCGGCGATCGCCACGCTGACCCTGGTTCTTCGCGCCCGACTGATTCCCCGGATGGACCGGCTGGGGATCCAGATCCAGGGGCAGGACGCCATCGCCATCCCGGAATTCCGCAGGATTCACAAGTCGGCGATTTTGATCAACACCGTTCAGCTCGGAGCCATCCTCGGGAGTCTGGGCTCGTTCTGATGGGTCCGCGGGGCGGATCGCGCCGCCAGCACCGGACCGGCCCCAGGACGCGAGGGCTACAGAGGCTCAAACGCTATCCTTTCAATAGCTTACAATGACCTTCCGACGCTGGAAAGTGGCCAAAAAAGCCCCCAAACCTGAAATAAACGCCTTCAACGCCCTTTGCGCTTGCCGCCACCCACCGGGCTGCCGGGACGGGTGCCCCCCGAGGCTCGGGGCGGCAGGCCGGTGTGCTGGGTCAGCAGGCGGCCTTTGACGGGCTCGGACTTGGGCGGTGCCACGCTTGAGTTCTTGCGCCGGGGGCTTTGGTAGGCACCGTCGTTCAAGGGCTGCCAGGTCGGAATCAGGTGCTGCTTGCCGTTGCCGATCAGGTCGGCGCGGCCCATGGCCTTCAGCGCCTCGCGCAGCAGCGGCCAGTTGGCGGGGTCGTGGTAGCGCAGGAAGGCCTTGTGCAGGCGGCGGCGCTTTTCGCCACGCACCACGTCCACCTTCTCGCCGCGCTCATCGCGGTGCACGCCCTTGAGCGGGTTCAGGCCGGTGTGGTACATCGCCGTGGCGGTGGCCATGGGGCTGGGGTAGAAGGTCTGCACCTGGTCGGCGCGAAAGCCGTTCTTCTTGAGCCAGACCGCCAGGTTCATCATGTCCTCGTCGGTGGTGCCGGGGTGGGCGGCGATGAAATACGGGATCAGGAACTGTTTCTTGCCGGCCTCGGCGCTGAACTTGTCGAACAGCGTCTTGAACTTGTCGTAGGTGCCGATGCCCGGCTTCATCATCTTCGTCAGCGGGCCTTGCTCGGTGTGCTCGGGCGCGATCTTCAGGTAGCCGCCGACGTGGTGCTGCACCAGTTCCTTGACGTACTCGGGGCTTTGCACGGCCAGGTCGTAGCGCAGGCCGGAACCGATCAGGATCTTCTTCACGCCCTTCAGGGCGCGCGCCCGGCGGTACATGTGGATCAGCGGGCCGTGGTCGGTGGTGAGGTTCTGGCAGATGCCGGGGTAGACGCAGCTCGGCTTGCGGCAGGCGGCTTCGATCTCGGGGCTGCGGCAGCCCAGGCGGTACATGTTGGCCGTGGGGCCGCCGAGGTCGGAGATGGTGCCGGTGAAGCCCTTGACCTTGTCGCGGATCTCCTCGATCTCGTGGATCACCGAGTCTTCGCTGCGGCTCTGGATGATGCGGCCTTCGTGCTCGGTGATCGAGCAGAAGGTGCAGCCGCCGAAGCAGCCGCGCATGATGTTCACGGAAAAACGGATCATCTCCCACGCCGGGATCTTGGTCGCGCCGTCATGGCTGCCGGCCTCGTCCGCGTAGCTGGGGTGCGGGCTGCGCGCGTAGGGCAGGTCGAACACATGGTCCATCTCGGCCGTGGTCAGCGGGATCGGTGGCGGGGTGATCCACACGTCGCGCGCCGTCGTGCCCTCGCCGTGTGCCTGCACCAGCGCACGGGCGTTGCCGGGGTTGGTCTCCAGGTGCAGCACGCGGTTGGCGTGCGCGTACAGCACCGGATCCGCCTTGACCTGCTCGTAGCTCGGCAGGCGGATCACGCTGCGGTCACGTGGCGGCACCTTGACGCTGCCCTTGCCATACAAGGCCGGGTTGGGCACAAAAGTCAGCGGCTGGACAGCACTTTTTGAACCCAATTGGCCACTTCCCAGCGTCTTTTGGTCATTGTCTGCTATTGAAACAGAAGTATCCTCGCGCTCGCAAGTGCTGCCCTGCTGTGCCGCCTGCTCGCTCGTCGTCTGGTACGGGTTGATATGCGACTCGACGCGGCCGGGCTCGTCCACCTGGCTGGAGTCGATCTCGAACCAGTCATGGCGGCTTTCGTCATCCGTGCGGCGCACGAAGGCGGTGCCGCGCACATCGGTGATCTTTTGCACCGGCTCCTTGGCCGCCAGCCGGTGGGCGATCTCGACCAGCGCGCGCTCGGCGTTGCCGTAGAGCAGCAGGTCGCACTTGGCGTCCACCACGATGGAGCGACGCACCTTGTCGCTCCAGTAGTCGTAATGTGCGATGCGGCGCAGGCTGCCTTCGATGCCGCCCAGGATCAGTGGCACGTCGTTGTAGGCCTCGCGGCAGCGCTGGCTGTAGACGATGGCCGCGCGGTCCGGCCGCTTGCCGCCGACGTCGCCGGGGGTGTAGGCGTCGTCGCTGCGGATCTTGCGGTCGGCGGTGTAGCGGTTGATCATCGAATCCATGTTCCCGGCGGTCACGCCCCAGAACAGGTTGGGTTTGCCCAGGGCCTTGAAGGCTTCGGCGCTGTGCCAGTCGGGCTGGGCGATGATGCCGACGCGAAAGCCCTGCGCCTCCAGCACCCGGCCGATCACGGCCATGCCGAAGCTGGGGTGGTCCACATAGGCGTCGCCCGTGACCAGGATGACGTCACAGCTGTCCCAGCTGAGTCTGTCCATCTCCGCGCGGCTCATCGGCAGGAACGGGGCCGTGCCGAAGCGCTTCGCCCAGTAGGGGCGGTAGCTGCTGATCGGCTTGGCGGCGCGCGCGAAGAAGGAGACGTCGATGGGGGCGTTCATGCGGTAAGGATGCGCTGAAAACGCGGTATCCGGAGGGGAATAGCCCGCGATTTTACGTTTTCAGCCCTGCCGCGAGCCCTCAAAGGTCTTTGAGCGCGGCGGCGACCTGGGCCTCGAACGCAGCGGCATCGCCCAGCGCATTGGCGTTCAGCAGCGCCAGCTTGACCAGGAAGAGCTCGGATTTCCCGGGGCCCGCGGTGTCGATGGCCGTGGCCAGGGCGTCATAGACCTGCTCCAGGTCCGGCACGGAAAGGCTAGCGGAAGTGGACATGGTCAGACGCCTTTCTGGACTGAAACGGTTGTTGAAGCAGTGCCGCCCAGCGCGGTTGTAAGCGCGGATTGCAAACGGCCAGCGTCCAGGCTCATCCAGCGGGCACAGATGTGCTGGTCCGGGCGCAGCAGGTAGGCCGCGCCGCTGGCCCGCACGCCGTAGCGGGCGCGAAAGTGGCCGTCGGCATCGGCCAGTATCAGGTCGGCACCGGCCACCGGCTCGGCAGCGCCCACGGCGACCACGCGCAGCGGCACGCCCTTCAACCGGATTTCGGCGACCACCTTCTGCAGCGCATCGGGAATGGCCGGGCCTTCCGTGAAATACAACAGGTCAAAGCCGCCGCCCAGGTGATCCAGCAGGTAGTCGTCAGCCCCCAGGCGGATGTTCTGCGGCGGTGCGCCGTGGCCGGGGCCGGCCTTGAACAGGCCGTTGTCGTCACCCGCGCTGTTCAGCGGGGAATGGGTGTACTCGTGCGGCCGCGAGGTGCGCCAGTGGTAGAGCGGGCCGACAAACGGCTGGCTCAGGGAGAGCGACAGCACCGCGTCGCGCAGCAGGCGAAAACCCCGCGTCGGCGGCGTCATGAAGCGGGTGCTCTTGCCCGCTTCGTCGATGATTTCCCAGGCCGCGGCCACGCGCTCGCTGCTGTAGCTCTGCAGCAGCGACTCGGGCGCCACGCCCCGGGCGACAAAGGCCAGGCGCCAGGCCAGGCCCTGGGCGTCCTGCCAGCCGGTGTTGGCGCCGCGCACGCCGAAGATCGGCAGCATGTGCGCCGCGTCGCCGGTGAACAGCACGCGGCCGTGCACGTAGTCGGGCAGCGTCAGGGCGCGCGCCGAATAGACCGAGCACCAGTCCATCTCCCAGGGCGTGCCGGCGTGGCCGATCATGGCCAGCTGGGCGTCGATGCGCGCCTTGAGTGAACCGGGGGCGAGCGCCTGCTCGGGCGTCTCGTCGGGCGGCAGCTGGTAGTCCACGCGCCAGATGCCGTGGGGTTCACGGTGCATCAGGATGGTGTTGCCGGGGTTCCAGTCGGGGTCGAAAAAGGCCAGGCGCTCGGTGGGCAGCGGCAGGTCGATGCGGATGTCGGCGATCACGAAGCGGCCCTCGTACGAGGCGCCTTCGAGCTTCAGGTCCATCATCGCGCGAATGCCGGAGCGCGCGCCATCGGAGGCCACCAGCCAGTCGGATTCCAGCAAGTAGGAGCCTTCGGGCGTATCCACCTCGACCCGGACGAAGCTGTCTTTGGGGTCCACGCGGGTCACGCGGTTGCCCCAGCGCATCTCGATCAGCGGGTGCGCCAGCACGGCCTCGGTCAGGTACTGCTCCAGGTACTGCTGCTGCAGGTTGATCATCGGGAAGAAGCGGTCGTCCGGATCGTGCGGTGCCTCCATGCGGTACACGCGCTGGCCGCGGTAGAACGAATTGCCAAAGCGCCAGGGCAGGCCGTTGGCCGTGATGGGCGCGTCCACGCCGACCTGCTGCAGGATTTCCATGGAGCGGCGCGTGAAGACGATGGCGCGGCTGCCCTCGGAGACCTGCAGCTCGGATTCGAGCAGCACGCAGGGCACGCCCAGGCGCGCCAGCTCCAGCGCGGCAAACAGGCCGATCGGGCCGGCGCCGACGATGACGACTTTCTTGCGATCCTGCGGCGGGTGCTTTGAGGCCAGCCACGGCGCGTGGACCTGGTAGCGGTAGTAGATCGAGCGCCGGGGCTCGGCATGGGGTTCGTGCATGTTTCTGTGTCTCCGAAGGGTGGGACGGGCGCTTCCGGGACCCGCTGTCAGGGATGCCCAGTGTAGGAGCGCCCTGCGGCACGCCTGTCCCCAAACAGGAACATCGGCAGTGGACGGCGGCCCCGTTGCCGTCAGGTCGATGCGTCCGGCGCGAGCAGCACGCCAAACAGCTCACGCTGGCCGGAGATGCCCAGTTTGCGATAGACGCGCTTGAGGTAGGTCTGCGCGCTGGACACTTCGATGCCCATGCGCTCGGCAATGCCTTCCGTGGCCAGACCCGCCAGCAGGCCGCGGACCACGTCAAGGTCACGCTTGGTCAACGCTGGACAGCGCGCGCGCAACCGCGCCAGCATCAGTTCGGCGAGGTCATCGTTCAAGGTCTGCCCGGCGTGGTGCAGGCGCACGGCCTGAACCAGCAACGGCGCAAAGGCTTCGATCACCGCAATGGCCGCGTCGTCGAAAGGGCCGTGCTCGACGCCCCGGTAGAAATTCACGGACATCCAACGCTCGCCCTGGTACAGCGCCAGGATCGCCAGCCGCTCGGCCACCTGAGGTAGCTCGTAGCAGATGGCGCGGTACTGCGGGTGCGCGATGTCGTTCGCCGTCTGCCGGTGCAGCAGGATATGCGGGTTGGCCGCGCCAGCGCGCCGGGCTGCCAGGGACTCGGCCGCCATCACCTGCACGCTGCCGTCCATCGGATAGAAGCGGGTCACGTAGTCCTGTGAAATGGCGGGGAGTGCGGCCGTCCTTGCGCGGTCACCGATCGCCACGATGCGCGGGCGACCGCCGCCTTCGTAAGAAAAGATCGCACACTGGGCCAGCGGAACCCGGCTGCCAACCAGGCGCAACAGCTGCTCGGCCACGGCGTGGCGGCCGGACAGGCCGAGCTTGCGCAAAAGGCCTGTGACCTGCGTCAACGGAAGATCGATCTCCGCACCCATATGAGGCGCCAGCGCCCAGTAGCTGCCCATGTCGGCCCGAATGTAACGTACAGTCGCTGCCCATGCATCGCACCATCTTCACGACCCCGGTGGTCAACACCCTGCTGCGGGGCCTGTCCCTCACGATTCTCAAGCTGACCGGATGGCGCGTGGAAGGCAGCCTGCCGCCCGACTGCCCCAAGTGCGTGGTGATCGCCGCGCCGCACACCAGCAACTGGGATCTGCCCAACACCCTCATCGCCGGCTTTGCGCTTCGGATGAACCTGTACTGGATGGGCAAGCGCAGCATCTTCGCGCCGCCGTTCGGTGCGCTCATGCATTGGCTCGGCGGCATCGCGGTCAATCGCGAAAAGTCCACCAACCTGGTGGCTGCGTCGGTCGATGCCATCCGGGCCGCCGATGGCCCGCTGCAGCTGGTGGTGCCGCCCGAGGGCACGCGCAGCAAGGTGCGCTACTGGAAGACGGGCTTCTATCACATCGCCCACGGCGCCGGCGTGCCGATCGTGCTGTCCTACATGGACTACGCCCGCAAGATCTCGGGCCTGGGCCCGGTGTTCCATCCGACCGGCGACATCGACCGTGACATGGAGACCATCAAGGCCTTCTACGCGCCGTTCAAGGGCAAGAACCCCGACCAGTCCGGCCATTGAACCAGGCCACGCGCAGCAGCGAGCAGGAATCAGGGCGAAAGGCTCCCCCGGATGGCGATCAGGCCTTGCGCTGATACAAGAGCGACACGGCACCGTTGCTCAGAGAAAAGCTTACGGTGGGCGCAGTGAAGTCGGTGAACGGTGCGCCCATTGAGATTTCACCCTTTTCCAGCAGCACGCAGGCACTGCGGCGCAAGGTCAGGTCGCCGCTGCCGCCTGCAAACCGAACCCAGGTGCCATAGCTGCTCAGGTCGGTCAGCACAAAGTTGTTGTCCACCCAGTCGATGCGCGCATGGCGGCGCGAGACGCGCGGGTCGTTCACGGCGAACTCGGCATCCGACAGGCGCCCGAGGTGGATCGGCAGCTGGTATGCGGGAAAAGCCGCGTTCACATCCAGCCAGGTGAGGTTGATCCGGCTCAGAGCCTTTTCTGGCGCCTCGGGTCCGCCCAAGGGCGCCGGCAAGGTCAGCAGATCGGTGTTTTCGGCCCCGTCCCAGTGGATCTGGCACACCTCGCGCGCCTCGGCCATGCCGCGGATGGCGACAGGCCCCAGTGCCCGTACCCGTACGCCCGAGGCCAGGGACGCTGCATCGGTCACCTGCGTGGTGGCCCAGATCTCGCTGGGCGCGGCCATGTCGCACAGGCGCGCGGCCAGGTTGACCGCTTCGCCATAACAATCGCCGTCCACCCGTACGATGTTGCCGCTGGCCATGCCAACCTTGATCTGCATCACCAGCTTGGGGGGCCACTGGGCAATCCGCTCGCGATGCTCGCGCTGCAGAGCCACCATCGCCGCGATCGCATCGGACACCTGTTCGAACACCGCAAGCACCCCGTCTCCCAGCGTCTTCACCACGTCTCCGTGGTGGGACTCACAGGCCTGCGCCATCAACTGGGTGAGTCGAGTGACCGCCAGTGTCGCCTTCTGGTTGCCAAGGGCTTCGAAGACGCCCGTGCTGCCGGTGAGATCCGCAAAGATGACGGTGTGAAAGGTGCCCATGAAGAAGTATTGCCGGCTCGAAGCCCTCTGCCACAACCGGCAAGCTCACGGCCGGTTGAAATGAGAGTATGCAGCATGGATCAGAAAGAGTCCGCGCGGGTTCCCGGGCCGCGACGCGGGCGGCGCACACCGGCTCTGCTTCATGCTCCCGTTGCGATAGCGCCACGAATAGCTTGTCTTTGCACGGCAGCCCGCATATGGTGCAGGCAGGTCAACAGCGTGAAGCTCAGCTTCATCTCCATGCGCACCCGCAAACTGAACCTGAAAAGTACGTTCTTCAACCTGCTCGGCTACGTCGGCGGGGCGAAGGCCACGCACACGCCCCTTCAACTCGAACACCTGCGCCTGGCCATGCTCGAAACCCTGGGTGAATCCGGTTCGGCAGCCCACGCGCGGGTCGCGCGTCAGTTGCGTTTTGCCGATGATGTGCAAGCCCTCTGGTACGCCCGCAGCGAACTGATGGCCGCCTTGGCCGAGCAACACGGTGAAGCCCGTGCGCGCCAGGAACTGGAACGCCTGGGTGCCTTGTTCACCGGGCTCCTGCCTGCCGGCATGACGGCCGGAGCGACACGCACGGGGCTGAACGGCACCTCAATGGGCGATTGACCCGGTGGCAGGCTGGTGGTGCACCCGACCTACAGATGCCCCCACACCACCAGCGCGTCGCGTCCTTCCACCAGCAGATCCACTTTCCCGCCGACCGGCAGCAGCACCTTGGTCGGCACATGGCCAAACGGCAAGCCGGTGAGCACCGGCACCTTGAGCTGGCTGCGCAGCCAGGCGACCACGGTGGCCAGCTTGAAGCCCTTATCGTGCGGCGCCAGCCGGATGCCGGTGAACTGGCCGAACACGATGGCTTTCTGCCGCGCCAGCACGCCGGCCTGCAGCAGCTGCGTCAGCATGCGCTCGATGCGAAACGGGTGCTCGTTGACGTCCTCGATGAACAGCACGCCGCCTTTGACCTCGGGCCAATACGGTGTGCCCAGCAGGGCGACCAGCACCGAGAGGTTGCCACCCCACAAAACCGCATTCTTCATGACCAATTGGCCATTCCCCATCGTCTCTCGGTCTTTTTTCGCTACTATTTCAGGAGTATTTGGCACTCGCTCCAGCGGCAGACGCCAGCCGGCGCCCTCCCCCTGGTCCTGCACCAGATCGTCAAAGCAGGCTTCCATGATGTCGTCCGGCTCGCCCTCGACGCCGAAATCCTCGCCCAGCGCCGGCCCCGCCCAGCTGATGGCGCCCGTCTTCGCCAGCAAGGCCAGCTGAAACGCGGTGAAGTCGCTCAGCCCAACGAACTGCATGCCGCCCTCGATCGCCTTGGCAACCTTCTTGTAGGCAATGCCTGGCAGGATGCGGGTGAGGCCGTAGCCGCCGCGCGAGATCAGCGCCACATCGGCGCCACTGGCCGCCGCGCGGTGAATCGCCGCGATCCGCGTCACGTCATCGCCCGCAAAGCGCATATGTACCGCCAGCGCGGCCTCGTCCACCTCCACCTCATGGCCCAGCGCCGCCAGCCGCTTCACACCGCGGCGGAACGCCGCCTTGTTGCGCACCGCGCTGGACGGAGAAAAAATGTAGATGTGGGCCATAAATGGGGGTCAGATTCCAATTACCGGATTGCGAAATGGGCGAGCGCCGCCGTCGCGATGGTCTCGCCGTGCTCCTGCACGAAATGTCCCGCCTGCGGAAGGATCATTGGCTCGGGGCAACCCCGGATCACCTGCTGCAGAGCGCGCATCACCGGCTCGCCAAGCACAGGGTCCTGGGCGCCGACCGCCATCAGGGTCTGGCCGGACCACTCGTCGCGCCAGAAATCCCGCGCGGCGCGCGAGATCGCGGCGCCATCGGCGTCCATCGCGTCCGGCACCATCGGCGGGAAGGCCCGCAGCGCGGCGCGATAGCCCCGGTCCGGGAAGGGCGCGTTGTAAGCAGCGCACTCGTCGCCGCTCATCTGCGGGTTGCCACGCCCGAACAAGCGGCCGACGTCGAACTCCGGATTCCTGGCACACATGTCGCGCCAGGCGATGAAGCCCGGCGAGAGCGGCGCATCGCCCATGGCCAAGGTAGTGTTCATGACCAGCAAGCCGCTGTAGCGCTGCGGTGCCGCCATCGGCAGGGTCAGCCCCAGCAGGCCGCCCCAATCCTGCACGACCAGCACCACGTTCTTCAGGTCGAGCCGCTCGATGAACTCCAGCAGCACCTGGCGGTGCCAGGAGAAGGTGTGGAAACTGTCCTTCTTCGGCTTGTCGCTTTTGCCGAAGCCGATCAGGTCGGGCGCAACCACGCGGTCGCCCTGCGCGGCAAACACGGGAATCATCTTGCGGTACAGGTAGCTCCAGGCCGGGTTGCCATGCAGGCAGAGCCAGGTCACCGGGGCGTCGGCCGGGCCTTCATCAAGGTAGTGCAGGCGCAATCCAGCGAGGCTGGGCAGGTCGTTGAGGTAGTGCGGCGCCCAGGGGTATCCAGGCAGACTGGCAAAGCAGTCCTCGGGCGTGCGCAGGGCGTCGTCGCGCAGGGGATGGGCAGGTGTCACACGTCGCTCCTTGAAGAAGGTGGTCAACAAAGCGCCGCACGCTGCGGCCAGATCGACATCCGCAAGTGCGTCCACCCGGGTCTGGTGGTTCAACTGCGGCTCGCCAAACAGGTTGAGTACCGAACCCGCCGCGCCGGTCTTGGGATCAGGTGCCCCAAAGACCACCCGCTCCAGGCGCGCGTGCAACATGGCACCGCTGCACATCGCACAGGGCTCCAAAGTGACATACAGCGTACAGCCCGCCAGCCGGTAGTTGCCCAGGTGGCGGGCTGCCGCCCGCAGTGCGACGATCTCGGCGTGTGCACTGGGATCGTGCAAACCGATCGGTGCATTGCGACCGGTGCCGATCACCACCCCGTCCTTGACCACGACCGCGCCTACCGGCACCTCGCCGGCCGTTGCGGCGGCGAGCGCCTCGGCCAGCGCCAGGCGCATCCAGCGTGCATCGGCGCCCGCAGAAACCGCCGGCAGCGCTTCAGTGGGATCCATCTGCAGCCCTTGCGACATCGTCGTCACCGTCTTCTTCCACGTGAAAGGTGTGCAGGAATCGGTGGACGACCGGCGCCGCCATGACACCCACGCCGATCAGCGCCACGAACCCGCTGAACAGCGCGTACGAGCCGGCAAAAAGCTTGCCTGGATCGGTCTGCGGCGCGCTGACAGGCCCCATGCCAGAGAGGA
Organism: Candidatus Skiveiella danica; assembly: GCA_016721925.1. Taxonomy (GTDB): domain Bacteria; phylum Pseudomonadota; class Gammaproteobacteria; order Burkholderiales; family Burkholderiaceae_C; genus Skiveiella; species Skiveiella danica. Next base: position 182,946 of record JADKHE010000001.1, on the reverse strand, counting down.
TCATCGATGCACTGAGGAAGGCGTCAAGCCATGGCTGGCCTTCCAGCAGGTGATAGCCCGCCATGCCCATCGCAAGCGAGAAGGCAATCATGCACAACGCCAGCAACCCGGCACCCAGCAGACGGTGCTGGTAAGCGCGCCGAGAGATCAGTGGCTGGCGGAAATGCTCAAACATCCATTGTTCCAGCACTTCTTCGCAGGAAGAAAGCCGCCCAGAAACCATGGACGGCGGGGCGAACGGTTCTTGCTCTGAAGCCTCGCGCAGCGCGGGTCATTTTTCATCCGGCATGGGCCGGGGTTGCTGCATGAGCCCTTCGACGGCCTGCTTGTATTGCTGCTGCACCTGCTGGCTTTGTTCACGCACCGTGGCCGCCGGCGCGGGCGCCGCGCTGCCGGGAACGGCCGGCGCCAGCGCGGGCACACGCTGCGAAGTGCTGTCGAGCTGCTTTTTCACCACCACGCCCACGATGGCCAGCGCCAGCAGCAGCCCCGCCAGACCGAAAACGCCCTTCATGTCGAACCTCCTTTGTCGGCCGGCGGCACCATGCCCAGCCGGTCCATCCAGCGCCCGAGCGCCTGCTCTTGCTCGCCGCCGCCGGCATAGGCCTGGCGCATGCCCGCGTAGGCCTCCGGGCGGTGCTGGTTCAGCTTGAGCTTGCACTGAAGCCGTGTCACCGAGAGCTCGAAAGCCACGATGCCGGCCAGCATCTTGTGGGCAAATTCATCGCCCAGCGCACGCCATTGCGCCGCATAGGGCGGCTCATGGTCGCCGATGAGCTTTTTCAGCAGTGCGTCCTTGGCGGTGGGCTGCTCGATCAGCGTCGCCTGCACCGTGCAGTGCACAGCCAGGTAGTTCCAGGTGGGCACCCGGGCCAGGTCCGGGTACACCTGGGGGGACATATAGGCATGCGGCCCGAGAAACGTGACCACGGCCTGAGGCCGCGCCTGCAGGTAGCGCCAGTGGGGATTGGGCCTGGCGCAATGGCCGAGCAGCACCCACTGCTCGCCCCGTTCCTCAAGATGCAAGGGCAAATGGGTGACGAACGGCAGGCCCTCGTCGTCGGCACTGATCAGGCTGGCGAAGGGGTACTCGCGGATCAGCTCGGCGGCAAAACGGTCGTCCTTGGCGGCAAACTGGGGGGGCAAGTACATGGGATTCAGCCTGGGATGATGGTGAAAGCGCAGAGCTTGTTGCCGTCGAGGTCGCGAAAGTACGCCGCGTAGAAATTGCCTTCTCGCAGGCCCGGCGCGCCCTCGTCGCGCCCGCCCAGCGCGATCGCCTTGGCGTGCATCGCATTCACCGCCTCGCGGGTGCCGAAGGTCAACGCCACCATGCTGCCGTTGCCCACCGTCGCGCTCTGGCCGTCATAGGGCCTGAGCACCGCGAAGCTGGGTTTGTCCCAGGACGGGCCCCAGGCCATGCCCCGCTCGCCGAAATCGATGAGACGCTGCACGCCCACTTCCTTGAAGAGTTCGTCATAGAAGGCGACGGCTTGCGCCATTTGGTTGGTTCCGACCGTGGTGTATCCGATCATGGTGCTGCTCCCGAAAACGTGTCTCACCGAACGCCGCATTCTGCCAGTGGAACCGCCAGAGGCTGCACAGATGTGACGCGATGCGGCACCCGTGCGCCGGCCACGTGCGCCCGGCTGCCGCGCGACACCACGGCATCAACTGGTGGACGCATCCCCTGGCAGGGCCGTCCTCGCACCCTGGCTGGCCCCGAGTACGGCAGTGACCTGATCATCCTCCACCTGATCGAAATGGCGATAAAACTGCCCGACCGCTTGAAATTTTTCCGGCGTGTGCAGGCACACCACCTCGTCGGCGTAGGCGCCAATCTTTTCCACCACATCGGGGGGCGCCACAGGAACGGCGCAGATCAGCCTTGCAGGATGGCGCCCACGCAGCGAGTGCAGCGCGGCGATCATGGTCGATCCGGTGGCCAGGCCATCGTCCACCACGATGACGACGCGCCCTGCCGGATTGACCGGTTCGCGGCCGGGCGTATAACAGGCACAATGGCAGCTCAGATCGGCATCATTCCCACTCAATCGTCGCCGGCGGCTTGCTGCTCACGTCGTAGGTCACCCGGTTGATGCCGCGTACTTCGTTGATGATGCGGCTCGACACCTTCTTGAGCAACGCGTACGGCAGCTCGGCCCAATCGGCCGTCATGAAGTCGCTGGTCTGCACCGCGCGCAGGGCCACGACGTAGTCGTAGGTGCGGCCATCGCCCATCACGCCCACGCTCTTGACCGGCAGAAACACCGTGAAAGCCTGGCTGGTGAGGTCGTACCAGGTCTTGCCGGAATGCGGCTCGATGGTGGAGCGCAGCTCCTCGATGAAGATGGCGTCGGCCCGGCGCAGCAGATCAGCGTATTCCTTCTTCACCTCACCCAGAATGCGCACCCCCAGGCCGGGGCCCGGGAACGGGTGCCGGTAGACCATGTCGTGCGGCAAACCCAGGGCCACGCCGAGTTCACGCACCTCGTCCTTGAACAGGTCGCGCAGCGGCTCCAGCAGTTTGAGGCCCAGCTGCTCCGGCAGGCCGCCCACGTTGTGGTGGCTCTTGATGGTGACGGCCTTCTTGCTCTTGGCACCGCCGGACTCGATCACGTCCGGATAGATCGTGCCTTGCGCCAGGAAAGAGGCGCCCTTGTGGCCACCGGTGCCGGCCTTCAGCTTGGCCGCCTCGGCCTTGAACACGTCCACGAAGAGTCGGCCGATGATCTTGCGCTTGGCCTCGGGATCGCTCACGCCGGCCAGTTCTCCGAGGAACAGCTCGCTGGCGTCGACACGAATCACTTTCGCGTGCAGTTTGCCGGCGAACATGTCCATCACCAGGTCGCCCTCATGCAGGCGCAGCAGGCCGTGGTCGACAAAGACACAGGTGAGCTGGTCGCCGATGGCGCGGTGGATCAGCGCCGCGGCCACCGACGAATCGACGCCGCCGGACAGGCCGAGGATGACTTCCTCATCGCCGACCTGGGCGCGGATCTTTTCAACCGCCTCTGCGACATGGTCGCGCATGACCCAATCGGGGGTCGCGGCGCAAATCTCGAGCACGAAACGCTCCAGCAGCGCCTTGCCCTGCACCGTGTGTGTGACCTCCGGGTGGAACTGCACGGCAAAAAAGCGCCGTTGCTCGTCCGCCATGCCGGCGATGGGACAGCTGTCGGTGCTGGCCATGAGCTTGAAACCCGGCGGCAGTTCGGTGACCTTGTCGCCATGGCTCATCCAGACCTTGAGCATGCCGTGGCCTTCGGGTGTGTGAAAGTCCTCGATGCCTTTGAGCAGCGCGGTGTGGCCCCGGGCGCGGACCTCGGCGTAACCGAACTCGCGGGTGTGACCCGCCTCGACCTTGCCCCCGAGCTGCTGGGCCATGGTCTGCATGCCGTAGCAGATGCCCAGAACCGGCAAGCCCAGCTCGTACACGGCGTCGGGTGCCTTGTCGTCCACCTCGTAGACGCTGGCATGGCTGCCAGAAAGGATCACACCCTTCAGCAAACCATCGGCCGCGAAGTCGCGGACCCAGTCACTGCTGACGTCGCAGGGATGGACCTCGCAGTACACATGCGCCTCGCGCACGCGACGTGCGATCAGCTGGGTGACCTGTGAACCGAAGTCGAGGATGAGAATCTTGGAGTGCTGCATGGCCTGCAATCAGGTGAAAAGCAAAAAAGGCCGCCTCGCGGCGGCCGATGGGTAAGACGGTGGATCAGTCTGCCCGATAGTTCGGGGCTTCCTTGGTGATCTGCACGTCATGCACATGGCTTTCGCGGATCCCGGCGGTCGTGATCTCGACGAACTCCGCGCGATCGTGCATCTCGGCGATCGTGCCGCAGCCGCAGTAGCCCATGCTGGCGCGCAGGCCGCCGGCCATCTGGTAAATGATGGCGACGACGGAGCCCTTGTACGGCACACGGCCCTCGATGCCTTCGGGCACCAGCTTGTCGGCGTTGGGGTTGCCCGTGCTGGACTCCTGGAAGTAGCGGTCCGCGCTGCCCTGCTGCATGGCACCGATCGAGCCCATGCCGCGATAGCTCTTGTAGCTGCGACCCTGGTACAGGATGACCTCGCCCGGCGCCTCTTCGGTGCCAGCGAACATGCCCCCCATCATCACTGTGCCCGCGCCGGCGGCGATGGCCTTGGCGATGTCGCCGCTGTAGCGGATGCCGCCGTCGGCAATCAAGGGCACACCGGTGCCCTTTAGCGCAGTGGCCACGCTGTCGATGGCCATGATCTGTGGCACACCCACGCCCGCGACGATGCGGGTCGTGCAGATGGAGCCCGGGCCGATGCCGACCTTGACCGCATCGGCGCCCGCCTCCACCAGCGCCAGCGCCGCCGCACCGGTGGCGATGTTGCCGCCGATGACTTCGATCTGGGGATAGTTGCGCTTGACCCAGCGCACGCGCTCGATCACGCCCTTGCTGTGGCCGTGCGCCGTGTCGACGACGATGGCGTCCACACCGGCCTTGACCAGGGCGGCCACGCGTTCCTCAGTGCCCTCGCCCACGCCCACCGCCGCGCCCACGCGCAGTCGGCCGGTGGCGTCACGCGCCGCATTCGGGAAATTGAGCTGCTTGGTAATGTCCTTGACGGTGATCAGGCCCTTGAGTTCGAAGGCGTCGTTGACCACCAGCAGACGCTCCAGCTTGTGCTTGTTCAGCAACGCCTTCGCTTCTTCGGGGGTGGTGCCATCGGGCACAGTGACCAGGCGCTCGCGCGGCGTCATGATCTCGCGCACCGGCTGGTCGTAGCGGGTCTCGAAGCGCAGGTCGCGCCCGGTGACGATGCCGACCACCTTGCCGCCGTCGCAGACCGGGAATCCGGACACCCCAAGCTGCTCCGACAAGGCCATGACCTCGCGCACGGAGGTGGTCGGCGTGATCACCACCGGGTCGCGCAGCAGGCCGCTTTCATAGCGCTTGACCTTGGCCACCTGCGCGGCCTGCTCGGCGGGCGTCAGGTTCTTGTGAACGATGCCGATGCCGCCTTCCTGAGCGATGGCAATCGCCAAGCGCGCTTCAGTCACGGTGTCCATGGCCGCGGAGACCAGGGGCAGCTTCAGTTCGATATTGCGGGTAAACCGGGTGGCGAGAGAGGTGTCCTTGGGCAGGACCTCGGAGAATGCGGGCACCAGCAACACATCGTCGAAGGTGAGCGCTTTTCCTAGAAGGCGCATGGGAAAGCTCCAAAAAAATGATTGTACCCGTCTCATGCGCGTAAACCCTGCCGTGCCAGCGGCCGGCAGGCCACCCATTGGATGCCGCTGGGCGCGCGTGGGACACGTTTGTCACACATTTTTTTCCGGCACGGCGCTAAACTGGCGCCATGAAAATCAGAAATGCCATGGTCTTGGGAGTGATCTGGGCTGGTTCGCTGTCCGCGATGGCCCAGTGGCAATGGGTGGACAAGGACGGCCGCAAGGTCTACAGCGATCGCCCCCCGCCAGCGGACATCCCCGAGCAGAGCATCCTGAAGCATCCCGGCTACCGGGGCGGATCGGGCAATCCGCCTGCGGCCGCGCCTGCTGCGGCAGCTTCGACGGCGGCCAACACAGCGTCTCCCCGTCCATCAGGCAAGGACCGGGAACTCGAAGAGAAAAAGAAACAGGCTGAACAGCAGGAAGCGGCTCAGAAAAAAGCCGAGGAAGAAAAGTACCAGAAGGCCCGGGCCGAAAACTGTGCCCGTGCCCGCCAGGCAAAGGCGACTATTGACACCGGCGGCCGGATTGCGACCATCGACAAGTCTGGCGAGCGCGTCATCATGGACGATAACGCCCGTGCCGCCGAATCCAAGCGCCTGCAGGGCGTGATCCAGTCCGACTGCAATTAGGTCCCGGCGATCGCGCAACCGCAGGAAATACACAGGCCCGGATTCAGTAGCCCGCCTTGCCGCCCTCGCGCCGTCGCGCGAAAAGGCCCGCTGAGCGGGCTCCTTGCTTGCGAAACCGCTCCCGACGCGCCACCTTGGGGTCCACCACCAGCGGACGGTAGATTTCGATGCGGTCCCGCTCACGCAAAACCTGACTGGGCGATGCTTTGTGTCCCCAGACCCCCACGCCCCCTTGGGACAAATCCAGACCGGGGAACGCCCGCAACACCCCGCTGGCTTCGACGGCCTGTCGCACCGTGGCGCCCTGCTCCAGTTCGAGATGGCATTCGAACACCTGCCGCGCAGCCGGCGAATAGACGAGGCTGACGCGGATCAGCATGACCGACGGAGAACAAATGCTGCGGGCAGAAACATGTCAGCCGTAGACCTGCTCGGCGCGCTTGACGAACGCATCAACCAAGCTGGCCGCGATCTTGTCAAACACCGGCCCTACCACCGCCGCCAGAGCCCGGTTGTCAAAACCATAATCCATTCGCAATTCCACCCGGCAGGCTCGCTGGGAACCATCGCCGATCGGCACGAAATGCCAGCCGCCGTCCAGCCGCGAGAACGGCCCTTTCAGCAGCCGCAGGCTGACCGAACGTCCCGCCACATGTTCGTTGCGGGTGGTGAACACCTGGCGGATGCCGCTGAAGGTGATGCCCATTTCGGCCACCATGCCGTTGGCGTCTTCCTCGATGACCTTGCCGTGGTCACACCAGGGCAGGAACTCCGGATAGCGCTCGACATCCGTGACCAGGCGGTACATCTCCTCGGGGCTGTACCAGATCAGGACGGACTTGCTGACGTTTTTCATAGAATGCACGACTCGAAGCGGATTGTATGTTTGCCTCGCCCGTCTCCTGACGCCTTCCGCCACCCCACCACATTTCATGGCCACCAAGAAACCCGCCACCGATTCGCGCATCGCCGACAACAAGAAAGCCGCGTTCAACTACTTCATCGAGGAGCGCTTCGAGGCCGGCATGGTTCTGGAGGGTTGGGAGATCAAGTCGCTGCGCGAGGGCAAGGTGCAGCTGACCGACGGCTACGTGGTGATCCGCAATGGCGAGTTGTTCATCATCGGCTGCCAGATCAATCCGCTGAACACGGCGTCCAGCCATGTCAACCCCGACTCGGTCCGTACCAAGAAGCTGCTGCTGCACAAGGAAGAAATCAAGCGCCTCATCGGCAAGGTCGAGCAGAAGGGCTACACCCTGGTGCCGCTGAACCTGCACTGGAAGAACGGCCGCGTGAAATGCGAGATCGGCCTGGCCAAGGGCAAAGCCGAACATGACAAGCGCGACACCATCAAGGACCGCGAAGGCAAACGCGAGGTGGAGCGCGCCATGAAATCGCGCCACCGCTGAAGTATTTCTAAAACTGCCGGGAATAAACCGGTGTCATGCGGTGTTTATGGGATTGCAGATGTCCTGCATCGCCTCATCCCACCCAGGAGTACCCCATGAAGACCCTTTCCATCGCCGCCCTGACCCTGGCTCTCCTTGCCGGCTGTGCCTCTGGCTACGGCAGCAAGCCGCCCGCGGAAGCTGTCAACGGCGTACTGGTCGGCCCCAACGGCATGACGCTCTACACGTTTGACAATGACAAAACGGGAAGCGGGAAATCCGTCTGCAACGGCCCCTGCGCCACCAACTGGCCACCGCTCATGGCCCCCGAAGACGCAAAACCCACCGGCGAATTCACAGTGATCGTGCGCGACGACGGCAAGAAGCAATGGGCGTTCAAGGGCAAGCCGCTCTACTACTGGGCCAAGGACACCAAACCCGGCGACAAGACCGGCGACGGCTTCAACAAGGTGTGGCAGGTGGCCAAGCCCTGAGCCCCGCCGCCTTTGGCGCGCATGCGCCAGGCCACGACCGCGACCATGGACCGCCACACGATCATCGAGCAGATTCCGGGCCTTCGGCGCTATGCCCGCGCCCTGACCGGTGACGCCTGGGCGGCCGACGACCTGGTGCAGGACACGCTGGAGCGTGCCTGCAGCCAGTGGCACCGGTGGCGTGCCGGCAGCGATCTGCGGGCCTGGCTGTTCACTCTGATGCACAACCTGTTCGCAAACCAGGCGCGCAGCCTGAGCCGCCGTGCCGGCAGTGGCGTCCAGGTCGACCCGGACGAGGTGGCCGGCGAACTGCGGGCCCCGGATGCGGCCAGCGACCTGGCGCTCGACCTGCAGCGCTGCCTGCTGCGCCTGCCCGTCGAGCAGCGCGCGGTGCTGCTGCTGGTCTCGATGGAAGATCTTTCCTACGAAGAAGTGGCCAGCGTGCTGGCCATCCCCGTGGGAACCGTGATGTCGCGCCTGTCTCGGGCGCGCTCGCGCCTGCGCGAGCTGCTTGACGCCCCCGCGGGCGATCTCGCTGCGCGCCCCGCTGCCATCGGCGCACCCATGTTGCGCCGCCTGAAATGACCGAACCGGACACCGTCATGGACCCGCACGACACCCGCCCTGGCATTCCCGATGACGACCTGCACGCCTGGCTGGATGGCCGCCTGCCGGAAGATCAGCGCCACGCCGTTGACGACCGCCTGGCGCACGATCCGGCTGCGCGTGACACCGTGGCGGCTTATCGCAGCCAGCGTGAAGCGCTGCGCGCCTTGCACCGGCCTTTGCTGGACGAACCCATCCCGCCAGCTCTGCAAGCGGCGGCGCAGCGGCTGGCCGATTCGCGCGGGCGCACCAGCCAGTGGTGGCGCTGGGGTGGCATGGCCGCCGGCTTTGCGCTGGTGTTTGTCACCGGCTGGCTCTCGCACGGGCAATGGCAGGCCGTCCGCGGTGGCGAAACCATCGCTGCAAGATCCCGCGGCACCGGCCAGGAATTTGTCCGCCAGGCCGCTGTCGCACATGCCGTCTACGCACCCGAGGTGCGCCACCCCGTCGAGGTGGCGGCCGCGCAGCAGGAGCACCTGATCCAGTGGCTGTCCAAGCGCCTGGGCCGCCCGCTGAAGGTGCCGGATCTGTCCGCCCAAGGCTACGAACTGGTGGGGGGTCGCCTCCTGCCGGGCGACACCGGCGCGCGCGCCCAGTTCATGTACCAGACGCCGGGCGGCGAGCGGGTCACGCTGTACCTGGGAGCCCTGGATGGCGGCGCCGACGCCACAGCCCGCCAGGAGACGGCCTTCAGCTTTTCCGGCACCGGGCCGGTGCCCGGCTTCTACTGGGTCGATCAGGGATTCGGCTACGCGCTGGCCGGCAAGCTGTCGCGCGAAGCGCTGCTGCAGCTGGCGCAGGCGGTCTACCAGCAGCTGTGAAGCCGGTGTGCCCTGGCGCCTCGCCCTTACGGCAGTGCGCGCAGCGGATGGGCGTGTGCCGGCCAGGGGCTGACGAAGAACGGCGCCACCATCCCGGGCGTGACGTCCTCGATACGCGGCGGGTTCCACTTCGGGCTGTGGTCCTTGTCCACCGCCAGCGCGCGCACACCTTCGGTCGTCTCGCTGGAGGCGCCGCGGCGCCCCAGGTGAACCGTGTTGAAGCAGTGCCGCACGAGATCTCGCTCCATGCGCAGGTCGTCGGCCAGGCCCATGGCGCGCGCCCGGCGGATCTGCTCCAGCACCACATGCAGCATCAGCGGCGAGCGCTTGCGCAACACGGCGGCCGTGCCCTTCGCCCAGTCTCCCGGAGCGGCTTCGAGCGCCTGAATGATCGCCGGAACGTTCTCCAGTCCGAAATAGGCATCAATTTCAGCCATTCCCAGCGTGGAATGGCCGCTTTTAGCTATGAAATGCGTAGCAACCCAGTGCTCGATGGCCTCGCTCGACTCGAACGGCGTCGTGGCCAGTGTTTCCCACAGCAACGGCAGCCGGGCTGAATCGACGCAGCCGTCGGCCAGGCCCATGGCCACTGCGTCGGGACCGCCCAAGGTATATCCGGTCAGTGCCAGGTATTCGCCGGCATGGCCAGGACAGCGGCTGAGGAAATAGCCGCCTCCCACGTCCGGAAACAGGCCGATATGGGTCTCCGGCATCGCCATCTTCGTGCGCTCGGTGACCAGGCGCGTGCTGCCGCCCTGGCTGATGCCCATCCCGCCGCCCATGACGACACCATCCATGAACGCAATATAGGGCTTGGGGAACTTGCAGATCAGATGGTTGAGCGTGTATTCCTCGGTGAAGAAATCCTCCAGCTCGGGGTCGCCAGCCAGCGCGGCATGGTGAAAAAAACGGATGTCGCCGCCGGCACAGAACGCGCCGAACGGTCCCTCCCGACTCATGCCGCGCACCGCCACGGCGAGCACCTGCGGATCGTCCTGCCACGCCTGCAACGTGCTGGTGAGGTCGCGGATCATGGCCAGCGACAAGGCATTGAGCGCACGGGCCCGGTTCAGGGTGATGAACCCGACCCGGCCCCTCACTTCGGCAATCACGTCAGGCATTTCGTTGTCTCCATCCAAGTAGTTCGTTGGCCGCCAGCGCGCCGACCACCAGTCCGCCACCCACCAGGACATCGCGCCCCGGCACTTCGCCGGCGCCGACCCAGGCCAGCAGGATGCCGAAAATCACTTCGAGCAGCCCGAGCAACGCCACCTCCGGCGCCTTGAGCGAACGGGCACAGACGACGGCCAGCGAGGACGGTATCGCCAGCTGGATCAACCCGAGCCCGAACAGCAAGCCAAGGTCATGCGCCGACGCCTGGAACGGCAGCGCCAGCGGCAGCGTGATGAGGGACGACAGCACCGCACCGATCAGCACGGCCGGGATCAGGTCCACATCATGCCCCTTGGCATGGGCGTGTTGCGTGACCGTCCAGTTGGCGGCACCGGAAATCGCCACGCACAGCGCCACCAACGTGCCGGTGAAGTTGATGCCTTCGGCCAGCTGGTGGCCGTACATCCAGGCAATACCGGACACCGCCACCAGGATGGCGACGCCCGTGCGTCGCGCGATGCGATGGCCGATGAACACGCGCGCCGCCACCGCGGTGAGCAGGGGCGCCAGGGCCATCGTCACCAGCACATTGGCCACCGTGGTCAGTGTGATGGCCACCATGAAGAAGGTGAACATGCCACACCAGCACAAGCCCGGAAATCCACAGGGCCGCGCCACCCTGGCGCATGCGCTGGAAGACACCGCGTCCCTGGAACACCGGCAGGATGACCAGCAGGCAGAGCACGGTGAAGAAGCTGCGCCAGAAGGTGACCTCGAAGCTGCGGGCCTGCTCCAGGTGGCGCGTGACCACCCCGGCAGTCGACCACATCAGGGTCACCGCCACCATCAGCGCCACCGCAGCGGAATGCCCAAGCACGCGCCGCCCGCCTGACGTCAGCGCGCGTGCAGCGCCACCGGCCGCGTCAGGCTGCGGTTTCGCGACTGGCGCGCTTGCGGTCATGTTCCTTGAGGTAGCGTTTGCGCAGGCGCACCGACTTCGGCGTGATCTCCACCAGTTCGTCGTCCTCGATGAACTCGACGCCGTACTCCAGCGTCAGTTCGATCGGCGGGGTGATCTTTATCGCGTCCTCCTTGCCGGAGACACGGAAGTTGGTGAGCTGTTTGGTCCGCGTGGCGTTGACCACCAGATCGTTCTCGCGGTTGTGGATGCCGACGATCATGCCCTCGTAGACCGGATCGTTGGCGCGCACGAACATGCGGCCACGGTCGTCAAGCTTGCCCAGCGCGTAGTTGAAGATTTCACCGTCGTCCATGGAAATCAGCACGCCGTTCTTGCGCCCGCCGATGTCGCCCTTGTGCGGTTCGTAGCCGTCGAAGATGTTGGAGATCAGGCCCGAACCACGGGTCAGGTTCAGGAACTCGTTGGTGAAGCCGATCAGGCCCCGCGCCGGAATGCGGTACTCCAGGCGCACGCGGCCACGGCCGTCCGGCACCATGTTGGCCAGCTCGCCCTTGCGTTCGCCCAGCGCCTGCATCACGCCACCCTGGTGCTGCTCCTCGATATCGGCCGTCACCATTTCGATCGGCTCATGGCGCACACCGTCAATATCCTTGAAGACGACCCGGGGCTTGGACACCGCCAGCTCGTAGCCCTCGCGGCGCATGTTCTCCAGCAGGATGGTCAGGTGGAGTTCGCCGCGGCCCATGACCTCGAAGATGCCTTCCTCGCCGGTTTCGCGCACCCGCAGGGCCACGTTGTGCTGAAGTTCCTTTTGCAGGCGATCCCAGATCTGGCGGCTGGTGACGTACTTGCCTTCGCGGCCGGCCAGCGGGCTGGTGTTGACGCAGAAGTTCATGGTCAGGGTCGGCTCATCGACCTTGAGCATCGGCAGCGGTGCCGGATTCAGCGGGTCGGTGAGGGTCACGCCGATGCCGATGTCGGCGATGCCGTTGATCAGCACGATCTCGCCGGGGCCCGCCTCAGTGGCCTGCACGCGCTCCAGCCCCTGGAAGGTCAGCACCTGATTGATGCGGCCCTTGATGGCTTTGCCGTCCGGACCCTCCATCACCACGACATCCATCATGGGCTTGATCGTGCCCTGGCTGATGCGGCCCACGCCGATGCGCCCCACAAAGGTCGAAAAGTCCAGCGCGGAAATCTGCAGCTGCAGCGGCGCGGCGGGATCACCGCGCTGGGCGGGGACGTGTTTGAGAATGGTGTCGAACAGGGCCGACATGTCCGGGCCCCACTGTTCGCCCTGCGCGCCTTCTTCCAGCGAAGACCAGCCATTGATGCCGGAGGCGTAGACCACCGGAAAGTCCAGCTGCTCATCGGTGGCGCCCAGCTTGTCAAAGAGATCAAAGGCCGCATTGACGACCTTGTCCGGGTTGGCACCCGGCTTGTCCACCTTGTTCACCACCAGGATAGGTTTCAGACCCAGTGCCAGCGCCTTCTTCGTCACGAAACGCGTCTGGGGCATCGGGCCTTCCTGCGCATCGATCAGCAGGAGCACGCCGTCGACCATGCTCAGTGCGCGCTCGACCTCGCCGCCGAAGTCTGCGTGCCCGGGGGTGTCGACGATGTTGATGTGCGTGCCCTGCCAGGTCACGGCGCAGTTCTTGGCCAGGATGGTGATGCCGCGCTCTTTTTCGATGGCGTTGTTGTCCATCACGGTGTCGACGACCTTCTCGTGCTCGGCAAACGTGCCGGATTGGCGCAGCAACTGGTCGACCATGGTGGTTTTGCCGTGGTCGACGTGGGCAATGATGGCGATGTTGCGGATCTGTTGGCTCATGGGCTTCTCCTTATGCCGCGCACAGGGCTTGCGGCGAACTTTTCAAAATCTGGTCTATTTCAATCGGGCTCAGCAGGCGGGTCGGAATCAGCTCGCCATCCACCACCTGGGCAGTTCCCAGCAGGCAATGGGCTTCGGGGCCATAAACGGCCACACGCGCCTGGTCAGGCCAAGTCCCGCGTCGACGCACACCGTTCAGAAACCTCGCGACGTCCGCCGCCTCCAGCGTCAACGGGCTGTGGTCATCCAGCAAGGCCTCCACCGGCAGCAGGCAGCGCTCGCGCTGCGCCTCGTCCATCGCTTCCAACGCCGCCAGCGTGACGCAGCGCTCCAGCACGAACGGGCCGGTGGCGATGCGCCGCAGCGACGCCAGATGCGCGCCGCAACCGAGCGCCTCGCCAATGTCCTCGCCGAGCGTGCGGATGTAGGTCCCTTTGCTGCAGAAAACTCTAATTTTGATAGCTGAAGGTGACCCATCGACGATGGGATCAATCACTTCCAGCTTGAAAATCTCGATCTCGCGAGCCGTCCGCTCGACTTCGATGCCCGCACGGGCGTATTCGTACAGCGCACGCCCGTCCTTCTTGAGCGCGCTGTGCATCGGCGGCACTTGGTGGATCACACCCGTGAACTGCCGCACCACCTCGGCCAGCCGCTCGGCGGTGTACGCCACTGGCCGTTCGGCAATCAACTCGCCTTCCGCATCTGCGGTGGTGGTGCGCTGGCCCAGTCGCAGCACCGCCTCGTAGGTCTTGTGGGCATCCAGGTGCATCTGGCTGAACTTGGTGGCCGCACCAAAGCACAGGGGCAACACGCCGGTGGCCAGCGGATCCAGTGTGCCGGTATGGCCGGCCTTTTCGGCGCGCAGCAACCACTTGGCTTTCTGAAGCGCATCATTGCTGGAAAGACCCAGCGGTTTATCAAGCAACAACACCCCATGCACAGGGCGCCGCTGCACCCGTGTGCGAGGCGCGTTCATGGTCAGTCCTCTTTTGCGCGGGAAGAGACCGCCTTGGCGATCAGTGCATTCATGTCCGCCGCACGCTCGGTGGTGCGGTCGAACACGAAATGCAGCGTGGGCACCGTGTGGATGTGCAGTCGCTTGAAGAGGCCGGCCCGAAGGAACCCTGCCGCGGCGTTCAGGCCCTGGGCGGCCTCCACTGGATCGCCGGTGAGCAGGCTGAAGAACACCTTGGCGTGGGCGTAATCCGGCGTGACCTCGACGGCCTGGAGCGTGACCATGCCGACCCGCGGGTCTTTCAGCTCGCGCGCGATCAGATCCGCCAGATCGCGCTGGATCTGGTCGGCCACCTTGAAGGCGCGATTGGGCAGGGTTGACTTCTTGGCCGGCATCGGGAGGGCGTGTCGTCTTCGGGCGCCTTACAGCGTGCGGGCGATTTCCTTGATCTCGAAGAACTCCAGCTGGTCGCCCACGGAGATGTCGTTGTAGTTCTTGAGCTTGATACCGCACTCGAAGCCTTCCTTGACCTCGCGCACATCGTCTTTCATGCGCTTGAGCGAGTCCAGTTCGCCGGTATAGATGACGACGTTGTCGCGCAGCAGGCGGAAATGCGCGCTGCGGTTGACGCTGCCCGAGGTGACCATGCAACCAGCCACCGTGCCGATCTTCGACGCCACGAACACGGTCCGGATCTCGGCTGTGCCGATGACCTCTTCGCGACGATCGGGTGCCAGCATGCCGGACATGGCGACTTTCAGCTCGTCCACCGCGTCATAAATGATGCTGTAGTAGCGGATCTCCACGCCATTGCTCTCAGCCAGCTTGCGCGCGCCGGCATCGGCGCGGGTGTTGAAACCGATGATGAGCGCCTTGGACGCAATCGCCAGGTTCACATCGGATTCGCTGATGCCACCCACAGCGGCGTACACGAGTTGGACCTTGACTTCGTCGGTCGACAGCTTGAGCAGCGAGGCACCCAGTGCCTCCTGCGAGCCCTGCACATCCGCCTTGACGATGATGGGCAAGGTCTTGACCTCGCCGCCCGCCATCTCCGAGAACACGTTGTCCAGCTTGGACGCCTGCTGGCGAGCCAGCTTGGTGTTGCGAAACTTGCCGGCACGGTAGGTGGCAATTTCGCGTGCGCGGCGCTCATCGCTGAGCACCATGAACTCGTCGCCGGCCTGCGGCACCTCGGTCAGACCCTGGATCTCCACCGGAATGGACGGGCCCGCATCCTTGATGGAGCGGCCGTTTTCGTCGAGCATCGCGCGCACGCGGCCGTAGGTCTGGCCTGCAAGCACCACGTCACCGGTCTTCAGCGTGCCGGACTGGATCAGGACTGTCGCCACCGGACCACGACCCTTGTCGAGGCGCGCTTCGATGACCAGGCCCTTGGCCATGGCATCAACCGGTGCCTTGAGCTCCAGAACTTCAGCCTGCAGCAGCACTTGCTCCAACAGTTCATCGATGCCCTGTCCGGTCTTGGCCGAGACGGCCACAAAGGGCGACGCGCCACCGAACTCTTCCGGCACCACATCTTCCACCACCAGTTCCTGCTTGACGCGCTCGGGGTTGGCGCCGGGCTTGTCGATCTTGTTGATCGCCACCACGATCGGCACACCCGCCGCTTTCGCGTGCTTGATGGCCTCCTTGGTCTGGGGCATGACACCGTCGTCGGCCGCCACGACCAGAATCACGATATCGGTCGCCTGTGCACCCCGCGCACGCATGGCGGTGAAGGCCTCGTGACCCGGGGTGTCCAGGAAGGACACCACGCCGCGCGGCGTCTCGACATGGTAGGCGCCGATGTGCTGGGTAATGCCCCCCGCTTCGCCGGCCGCCACCTTGGCACGGCGGATGTAGTCCAGCAGCGAGGTCTTGCCGTGGTCGACGTGACCCATGACAGTGACCACCGGAGCGCGCGGCAGCGACTCGGCTTCCTGCTGAGACACCTCTTCATCGGTGAAAGCTTCCGGATCATCGAGCGCGGCCACGACCGCCTTGTGCCCAAGTTCCTCGACCACGATCATCGCCGTGTCCTGGTCCAGCGGCTGGTTGATGGTGACCATCTGACCCAGCTTCATGAGCTGCTTGATGACCTCGGAGGCCTTGATCGCCATCTTGTGGGCCAGTTCGGCCACAGTGATCGTCTCCGGCACGTGAACTTCCAGCGTGCGAACCTCCACCGGTGCCGCCTGGGCGTGGAAATCGCCCCGGTCGCGCTCATTGCCACGGCGGCCACGGGGACCGCTGCGCCAATTGTTGCCGGGCCGCCCGACGCCTCCGCTGGCATCGCCGCGGGTCGGAATGGCCTTTTTCTTCGCAGGATCGCCGGCCCAACTGGACGACAGCTTGGCCGACTTGACCTCCTTGTTGCCCGGTGCGGCACCAGCGGGCGCGGCAGGTCCGCCGCCCGCGCGCACGGCAGTCGCAGGCGCACCCGCCGGTTTGTGCAGCGTTCCCTTCATGCCCGGCTTGGCCTCGTCGGCCTTCGCGACCGGCTTGGGCTCCGCCTTGTGGGGCACCAGGACCCGCTTGGGCGCATTCATCATGGCCCGGATGGCCTCAGCCTCGGCAAGCGCCTTCTGGCGTCGCTCGATCAGATCATTGGCGCGCAAAGCTTCTTCGTCGGCCTTTGCTTTAGAATCCGCCGCCGCCTTGGCACGGGCATCTTCGCGGCTCTTCTCGAGTGCGGCTGCGCGATCGCTGGCTGCTGTCGCGGATGCAGCCTCGGCCGCGCTGGCCGGGGCTGGAACCGGAGCGTCACCCGTCGGGGTTACAGCCTGGCTTTGCCGCTCTTGCGCAGCGGCAGCGGCAGCCGCCTTCTCCGCGCGTTCGACCTGCTCGACCTGCTCGCGCTCACGCGCCTCCTGGGCCTCACGCTGACGGCGGCGCTCGGCCAATTCTTCTTCCTGGCGCCGGATCAGCTCCGCCTGCCGGCGGGCCTCCTCTTCGCGACGCGACAGCTCCGCCTCGTCGATCAAGGGCGCCGCGCCATGCGTGTCCTCATGGACGGTGGCGGTCTCCGCGGCAACGACTCCGTCGTCGTCACGCTTGATGAAAGTCCGCTTCTTGCGCACTTCGACCTGGATCGTGCGCGCTTTGCCCGTCGCATCGGCCTGCTTGATCTCGCTGGTGGACTTCTTGACCAGCGTGATCTTCTTGCGGTCGGCCGTGGCTGTTCCATGGCTGGCCTGAAGAAAGCTCAGCAGCTTCTGCTTGTCGCCGTCGGTCAGCGCGTCAGACGCAGACGCCTTGGGCACGCCCGCGGATTTCAGCTGATCCAGCAGGGTTTCGGTTGATTTCTTGAGTTCGCTTGCAAACTCGGCTACGGTGGTACTGGACATATTCGGTTCTTGCCTCCATGACCATTACTCTTGGCCCGCGAACCAATGCTCGCGCGCCTTCATGATCAATGCTTTGGCTTCGTCCTCGGACTGGCCGGTAATTTCGGTGAGTTCATCAACGGCCAGGTCGGCCAGATCGTCCCGGGTGTGAACGCCTTCGACAGCGAGCTTCGCAATCAGCTCGGGGTTCAGACCTTCCAGATCCCGCAGGTCCTGCGACACTTCCTCGACACTCTCTTCGCGTGCGATTTCCATGGTCAGCAGGGCATCCTTGGCGCGGGAGCGCAGTTCACTCACGGTGTCTTCATCGAAGCTCTCGATTTCCAGCATCTCCTGGATCGGCACGTAGGCCACTTCTTCCAGGCTGGTGAAACCTTCCGCATACAGGATGTCGGCGATTTCCTGATCGACGTCGAGCTTTTCCATGAACAGCTTGCGGATCGTGTCCGATTCCTCGGCATGCTTCTGCGCCGATTCGGCCGCGTCCATGATGTTGATCTTCCAGCCCGTGAGTTCGGAAGCGAGACGCACGTTCTGGCCGCCGCGGCCGATGGCGATGGCGAGGTTTTCCTCGTCCACCACCACGTCCATGGCGTGACGCTCCTCGTCCACCACGATCGACGACACGTTGGCAGGCGCCAACGCACCGATCACGAACTGAGCCGGATCTTCGCTCCAGAGCACGATGTCGACACGCTCGCCCGCCAGCTCGTTGGTAACGGCATTGACGCGTGTGCCGCGCACGCCAACACAGGTGCCGATGGGGTCGACCCGCTTGTCGTGCGACAGCACGGCGATCTTGGCGCGTGAGCCGGGGTCGCGGGCGCAGGTCTTGATCTCGAGCAGGCCCTGCTCGATTTCGGGCACTTCCTGGCGAAACAGCTCGATCATGAACTCAGGTGCCGAGCGCGACAGGATGATGGGTGCACCGCGAAGCGTGAGATCCACTTCCATGATCATGGCCCGAACGCGGTCGCCGGTGCGCAGATTCTCCTTCGGAATCATGTCGCTGCGTCGCAGACGCCCTTCCACGCGACCGGACTCGACAATGATGTCGCCCTTGTCCATGCGCTTGACCGTGCCCACCAGGATCTTGTCGCCGCGCGACATGAACTCGTTGAGCAGCATCTCGCGTTCGGCGTCGCGGATCTTCTGCAGGATCACCTGCTTGGCCGCCATCGCGCCGATCCGGCCGATCGGCACGGACTCGACCAGTTCCTCGATGTACTCGCCCTCTTCGACATCCGAAATCCGTTCGCGAGCATCCATCAGCATCTCTTCAGCGTCAGGATTCTGCAGGCCCACTTCGTCGGGCACCACCAGCCAACGGCGGAAGGTTTCGTAGTTGCCGCTGTCGCGGTCCACCGCGACGCGGATGTCCACCTCACCCTTGTAGAGTTTCTTGGTCGCCTGTGCGAGGGCAGCCTCGACCGCACCAAACACCACATCACGCTCGACGTTCTTCTCGCGCGAGATGGCTTCGACCAACATCAACATTTCGCGATTCATGCCACGGCTCTCCTGTCCAGATTCAATCAATCAATCAGCCTGTCGCGGGCCAGCCGGCCTGCGACCTTTGAAATCCACTACGGGCGCCAGGCGCGCCTCGCGCAACTCGTCCAGCGTAAATCCCAGTGCCTGCAACGGCGCCGGCGCACGCTTGGCGCTGACCCGCTGGCCCGGTTTGACCGCAGGTTCGTCCCGCCAGACGATCTGCCAGTGCGCCGGGCCGGCGCCCTCGCCCCGCTCCAGCGTGCCGCGGAATTTCTTGCGGTTGGCACTGATCAGCCCGCCCGCAATGGCGCCAAGCTCCTTGCCGATCGGCGCCTTGAGCGTGATATCCACCAGCGAACCCGCAAACCGCTCGAAGTCCTGCTCGCTTCGCAGGGGGCGGTCGATGCCCGGCGAAGACACTTCAAGCCGGCGGTACTCGACGCCGTCAACCTCCAGCGCAAACTGCAACTGGCGCGTGACTTTTTCGCAGTCCTCGACCGTGACAAACGGATCAATGACGGCACCAGGCACCCAGGGCAGATCGATCGTGATGCGCAACAGCCCCCCTGCGGAGCGTTCAATCTCCACGAGTTCGTAACCGAGACCGGTCACGGTCTGTTCGACTGTCTGCTGTAACGCCACTTGCCCTGCTGCCATCCAATAAATGAGTCAAAACCAATCGACCAAAAAAAACGGGCGGTGATTACCCGCCCGTTTGGTCGTGAACGCCGAATTATAGCCCAATATTGGGCGTAAGTGGCTTGATTTGAAAGGGTTTAGCGCAGGTTTTTGCCGCGACGGCTTCTGCGCAGGGGATTTCAACCGGCTGCTGCAACCAGCAAGCGGGTGTATTCGTGATGCGGCGCACCGAGCACCTGCCCGACGGACCCGGACTCGATCACGTCGCCGTCCTTCATGACCAGCACCTCGTGCGCCATGGCCCGGATGACGTCCACGTCGTGGGTGATCAGCAGATAGCTCAACCCGCGTTCACGCTGCAAGGCCTGCAGCAGCTGGAGGATCTGTTTCTGGATGGTGACGTCCAGCGCACTCGTCGGCTCATCGAGGACCAGCAATTTCGGCTCGACGATCAACGCTCGCGCGATGGCAATGCGCTGGCGCTGTCCGCCGGAGAACTCGTGAGGGTAACGCACCAGCAGCCCAGGAAACTGGGCCCTCGCCAAACCGACCTCTTCCAGAGCGGTCAATACCCGTGCCTGTCTTTGTGCCGTGGAAAGCCCGGGCGCGTGAACCCGCAGCCCTTCGCCGACGATTTCCTCGATGGTCATGCGGGGCGACAGCGAGGAGAACGGATCCTGGAACACCACCTGCACCGACTGGCGCAAGGCCTTGTTGGCCTTGGCCCCTTGGTTCCAGCTTCCACTGGCAACCTGGAGTGCTCCGCTGAACGGCAGCAAGCCCAGGGCTGCCAGCGCCAACGTCGATTTCCCTGAACCCGACTCGCCGATGACGCCCAGGGTCTGCCCGGGGGGAATCACGAAGTCCGCTCCGCGCACCGCAACAAACTCCCCTTTGGCAAACCAGCCCCGCACGCCACCCAAGGGCACGGGATAGGTGACCCGCAAGGCCTGCGCCCGCATCAGGGGCTCGTGGCCCACCGCATCGGGAAATGACGGGGGGACATCGCGCTCCGGACGGCTGTCGATCAGCCGGCGGGTGTAGGGGTGCCGGGGATCGGCAAAGACCTGGGTCACCGCCCCCTGCTCGACGATGCAACCGTTCTCCATCACGGCCACGCGGTCGGCAAATCGTCGCACCAGGTTGAGGTCATGGGTGATCAGCAAGACCGCCATTCCGTTTCGGCGCTGCAAGGCGGTGAGCAAATCGAGAATTTGGGCCCGCAGCGTGACGTCCAGCGCCGTCGTGGGTTCATCGGCCAGCAACAGCCTGGGCTTGCAGGCCAGGGCCATGGCGATCATGGCGCGCTGGCGCTGTCCGCCCGAGAGCTGGTGCGGAAACGCCCGCGCCCTGCGCTGAGCCTCGGTGATGCCGGTTTCCGCCAGCAGGTCGATCGCCATCCGCGCGGCATCGACGCTGGAATGGCCCTGTTTCAGCTCCAGAACCTCGGCAATCTGTTCGCCCACGGTGAACAGCGGGTTCAGCGCTGTCATGGGCTCCTGAAAGATCATGGCGATGTCGCTGCCCCGAATCCCGCGCAAATCGCTTTCCGGCAGGGCGAGCAGGTCACGCCCGAGAAACCCGGCGCTTCCCGTGATTCGCGCATGCATCACCAGGCGCAGCAGACTCAACGCCGTCACGGTCTTGCCCGAGCCGGACTCTCCCACCAGCGCGAGCTTTTCGCCAGGCTGGACCGTGAAATCGATGCCGCGCACGACCTCTTTGCCGTCGAAGGCCACACGCAGGTTCGAGACCTCCAGCAAAGGCGTATTGCGATTCACTTTTGGGCCTTCCTCGGATCCAGCGCATCCCGCAGCGCATCGCCCATGAAGGTCAGCAACAGCAGCGTGATCACGAGCACAGCAAAAGTCGACAGCGAGATCCACCAGGCGTCAATGTTGTTCTTGCCTTGCGCAAGCAGCTCCCCCAGCGACGGCGTGCCCGGCGGCACACCCAGCCCCAGAAAGTCGAGCGAGGTCAGGGCCAGGATCGCGCCGCTCATGCGAAAGGGCAGGAAGGTCACCACCGGTGTCATGCTGTTGGGCAACACGTGTCGGCGAATGATCTGCCAGTTCGAAAGGCCCAATGCCCGCGCGGCACGCACGTAGTCAAGCTGCCGGTTGCGCAGAAACTCGGCACGGACGTAGTCCGAGAGCCCCATCCAGCCGAACAGGCTCAGCAGGATCAGCAGCAACCCGATGCTCGGATCGAACACGGCGGCAAAAATGATCAGCAGGTACAGCTCGGGCATGGATCCCCAGATTTCGATGAAGCGCTGGAAGGCCAGATCGGTCTTGCCGCCAAAGAACCCCTGAAGCGCACCCGTGATCACCCCCAGCACGGTACCAATGGCCGTGAGCGCCAGTGCAAACAGCACCGAGATGCGAAAGCCATAAATCAGCCGGGCCGCCACGTCGCGACCCCGGTCATCGGTGCCCAACCAGTTGTCGGCTGAAGGCGGGGCCGGATTCGGCGCCTTGGCAAAGTAATCGATCGTGCTGTGGTGGTAAGGATTGGGTGGATACAGCGCCCAGTTGCCGGACTGTGCAAACTGCTCGCGGATAAACGGATCCAGAAAGTCGGTCGGCGTCTCGAAGTCGCCGCCAAAAGTCGTCTCAGGCGCGCTTTTCAGAATCGGGAAGTACCACGCAGAGTCATAGCGGGCCACCAGCGGCTTGTCGTTGGAAATCAGCTCGGCGCCGAGGCTCAGCACAAACAAGGTGCAGAAGATCACGAAGCTGCCAAAACCCAGTCGGTTGCGCCGGAAGCGCTGCCAGGCGCGGCGGCTGGGCGACAGGGACACCGTCACCGTAGACAAAGGGCCGGCAGCGACCGCGTCGGAGGGGCTAGTCAAACTTGACACGCGGGTCCACCCAGACGTAACAGAGGTCGCTGATGAGCTTGGTGACCAGCCCGATCAGCGTGAACAGGTACAGCGTGCCCAGCACCACCGGGTAGTCGCGCCGCATCACCGACTCGTAGCTCAGCAGCCCCAGACCGTCCAGCGAGAACAGGGTCTCGATCAGCAGCGAGCCGGCGAAGAACGCGCCGATGAAGGCTGCCGGAAAGCCGGTGATGATCGGAATCAGCGCATTGCGAAAGACGTGCTTCCAGAGCACGCGGCGCTCGGAGAGCCCCTTGGCGCGCGCCGTCAGCACATACTGCTTGCGGATCTCCTCCAGGAACGCGTTCTTGGTCAGCATGGTGGTCACAGCGAACGCCCCCAGCACGCTGGCCGTGATCGGCAGCGTGATGTGCCAGAGATAGTCCACCACCTTCGCGCCCCAGCTGAGCTGCTCCCAGTCGCTGGACGTCAGGCCGCGCAAGGGAAACCATTGCAGCTGCCCGCCGAAGATCACCAGCAGGGCCACGCCCAGCACGAACCCCGGGATCGCATAGCCCACCAGCACGACCAGGCTGGTCAGGGCATCGAAGCGGCTGCCGGCGCGCACCGCCTTGGCGATGCCCAGCGGCACCGAGATCAGGTAGCTCAGGAAAAACGTCCACAAGCCCAGGCTGATCGAAACCGGCAGCTTCTCCTTGACCAGGCTCCAGACGTCCTTGGGGTAGAAGAAGCTCTTGCCCAGGTCGAAACGAGCGAACTGCTTGAGCATCTGCCAGAAGCGCTCGGGCGCAGGTTTGTCAAAGCCGTAGAGCGCCTTGATCTCGGCAATGCGCGCAGCGTCCACGCCCTGGCGTCCCCGGTAGCCGGCGCCTGTGGCGGCGGCACCCTCGCCGCCCGAATCACGGCCCTGCAACTGCGACACCATCTGCTCGACCGGGCCACCGGGCACAAACTGGATCACCACGAAGGTCAGCAGCAGCACCCCGAACAGTGTCGGAATCATCAGCAGCAGGCGCTTGAGGATGTAGGCGGCCATCGTCAGTTCGCCTTGCCGGCGGCCATTCTGCGGTACAGCGCTTCACGATTGGTTTCGGTGGCCCACCAGGTGCTGGTGATCCAGCTCTCGGGCTGGTAGTAGCGGGGCGTCACCGCCGGTTGCTCGAATCGTCCGGCCCGGAAGGCCACACGGTGCACACCGCCGTACCAATGAGGCACCACATAGTGCCCAAAGCGCAGCACGCGGTCGAGGGCACGCACACTGGCCACGAGCTCGGGCCGCGTCTGCGCCGAGATCACCTTGTCGAGCAGCGTATCCACGGCCGAGCTCTTGATGCCGATGACGTTGCCCGAGCCCTCGATATCAGCCGCCTTCGAGCCAAAGCGCTCCACCAGCTCCGTGCCCGGAGCCTCACTGCCGACAGACCGGCTGCTGATCACTTCGAAGTCAAACACGTCCATGCGCTTTTGCAGGATCGCGAAGTCGATGACCTTGTAGTTGACGGCGATGCCCAGCTTCTCCAGATTCCTGGCAAAAGGGGTCACGATGCGACCCATCGAGCCGGAGTTGTCCAGGAATTCGATGGTGAACGCTTCGCCCTTGGCATTTCGAAGCGCGCCGTCTCGATAGGTCCAGCCCGCCTCGGCCAACAGCGCGCGGGCGCGGCGCAGGTTGTCGCGCAGCGTGCGCCCTGAAGCTGGGTCGAGGCTGGTGACGGGCGGCTGCGGGACGTCCTGCGTGAAGACCTCGGGCGGCAACTGGGCCCGCAAGGGTTCGAGCAGCGCCAGTTCGTCCGAACCGGGCTTGCCGGTGGCCTCGAAGTCGCTGGCGACGAAGTAGCCCCGGACCCGTGTGTAGGCGTTGTAGAACAGTTGTCGGTTGAGCCATTCGAAATCCATGGCCAGCCCAATGGCCTCGCGCACGCGGGGATCCTTGAACTTGTCCCGCCGCGTATTGAACTGGAAACCCTGGAAGTCGCCCGCATTGCCATGCTTGAGCTCCTTCTTGATGAGTTGGCCTGAATCGAACTGCTTGCCGCTGTAGGCACGCGCCCACTCCCGCGCGATGAAGGCCTGGATGTAATCGAACTCGCCCGCCTTGAAGGCCTCGAGTTGCGCCGTGTTGTCCTTGTAGATCTTGTAGGTGATGCGGTCAAAGTTGAAGAGGCCTCGGCGCACGTTGAGATCTTTCGCCCAGTAGTGCGGGTCCCGTTCGTAGGTGATGTCCCGCCCGAAGCTGACCTTGCCGACGCGGTAGGGACCGGAGCCGATCGGCATGTCAGTGACGATTTGGTCCAAGGGCTTCGCCTTGCCTTTCTCCATGCCCCATTGGCGGCTGAACACCGGCAGCCCACCCACGATCAGCGGCAGTTCGGCGTTCACGCGCTTGAAGTCAAACCGGATGGTGCGCTCGCCCAGGATCGTCGCGCCCCGCACTTCGCCAAAAATGGTGCGGTACTGCGGCGCGCTTTCCTTGCTCACCAGCCGGTCGAACGAATGCTTGACATCAGCGGCGAGCACCGGGTCCCCGTTGGAAAAGCGCGCGGCGGGATGCAGGCGAAACACGACCGAGAGCCGGTCCGGCGCCACCGCGACGTCTTCGGCCAGCAGCCCGTAGGCAGTGGTGGGCTCGTCGAGCGTGCCGGTCAGCAGCGTCTCGAAGACCAGGCCCACCAGGCTGGGCGGCGCGCTGCCCTTCAGGGTAAACGGGTTGTACTTGTCGAAGTTGGACAGACGTGTGGGCGGCACCAGCGAGATTTCGCCCCCCTTGGGCGCTTTCGGGTTCACGTAGTCGAAATGCTGGAAGCCCGGCGGGTACTTGATGTCGCCGAACTGCGCGTAGGCGTGCGCCGACCAGGCTGGAAAGCACGCCCCGAACAGCATCCCGACAATCAAACCTCGCATGCGACAATTCTGCACAGTTTTTTGCAGGGGCTGATCCATGACACGCAATTCCGGTCTTCCCGACGGAAAGTGGCATGGGGGCACCACCATGAAGGCCGCCGTCACCTGCAGGGTCGCCGTTTCCCGCTAGTGCGAAGGCGCCGCGAGCCCAAGCGCCGGTCGCCGATACGATTCAGAACCATATGGACCAGTTCCCAGCGCGGAAAGGTCACTTCTTGCTATCGTTTTAGTAACTGAGCCGGAACCATGCTGAACCGTCGTCAATTTGCTTCGCTGATCAGCCTGGCCATGCTGGGCACGACGGGCCCCGCACGGGGCGCCGAAGCGCCAGCGCTGATGCTGGCCAATGTGTACCGCCCGGGTGCCACGCCGCTGGCCGACTACTGGGTCAGCGAAAAGTACGACGGCGTGCGCGGCTACTGGGACGGCCAACGCCTTCTGACCCGCGGTGGAGAAGCCATCGCCGCGCCGGCATGGTTCACCGACGCCTGGCCGGCAGTGCCGATGGACGGCGAACTCTGGGCCGGGCGGGGGCGATTTTCCCAGGCCGCTTCGACGGTGCGCCAGCAAAAGCCAATGGACGACGCCTGGCGCGCGCTGCGCTTCATGGTGTTCGACCTGCCGGCCCAGGGCGGCCCGTTCGACGAACGCATCCCCGCCTACCAGCAACTGGTGGCGTCATTGGGTCGACCCTGGGTCCAGGCCGTGGTGCAGCGCAAGGTCGCCAGCGATGCTGAGCTGCAGGCCCTGCTGCGCCAGACTGTGAAGGCCGGCGGCGAGGGACTGATGCTGCACCGCGGCACGTCGCTGTACCGAGCCGCGCGCACCGATGACCTGATGAAGCTCAAACCCTGGGAAGACGCCGAGGCCAAGGTGATCGCCCATCTGCCCGGTCAGGGCAAACATGCGGGCCGCCTGGGCGCGCTGTTGGTGGAGACGCCGCAGGGCCTGCGCCTGAAGCTCGGCACTGGTTTTACCGACACCGAACGCGAGCACCCGCCACCGGTCGGCGCCTGGATCACCTTCCGCTTCCGCGGCACGACGAACCGGGGCATCCCGCGCTTTGCCAGCTACCTGCGGGTACGCGAAGACTGGGTCGAAAAGGTTCCCACCTCAGGTTGATGCAAAAACAATAGCAGGTCATGACCGTTTCGCGCTGGGGCCATGCCATTTTTCCTCTGAATTGAGGCCCGGAGGTCTCCTCCTGACCGCCCGCGTTCAGCGCACGCAGTCGGCGTAGTAGCGGCGCACGCCGTCCGGCCCCTCTTCCTCGACCAGTCCGTGAATGTCGGTCTCGAAGCCGGGGCACTGGGCATTGAATTCGCGCGCGAACTTGAGGTAGTCGACGATCTTCTTGTTGAAGACTTCCCCCGGGATCAAGAGCGGGATGCCCGGCGGGTACGGCGTCACCAGGCCGACCGTGATGCGGCCTTCGAGCTGGTCGATCTCCACCCGCTCCGTGGTGCGGTGCGCGATGTGGGCATAGGCATCGGCGGGGCGCATCGCCGGCGTCAGGTCGCTCAGGTACATGTCGGTCGTCAGGCGCGCGATGTCGTACCTGGCGTAAAGCTGGTGCACGTGCTGGCAGAGGTCGGCCAGGCCCATCTTCTCGTAGCGAGGATGTTTGTGACAGAACTCGGGCAGGATGCGCCACATCGGCTGGTTCTTGGCGTAGTCGTCCTTGAATTGCTGCAGCGCGGTCAGCATGCTGTTCCAGCGGCCCTTGGTGATGCCGATCGTGAACATGATGAAGAAGCTGTAGAGGCCGGTTTTCTCCACCACCACGCCGTGCTCGGCGAGGAACTTGGTGACGATGCTGGCCGGAATGCCGGTCTTGTCGAACTTGCCGTCCAGGTTCAGGCCGGGCGTCACGATGGTCGACTTGATCGGATCCAGCATGTTGAAACCGTCGGCGATCTCGCCGAAACCGTGCCACTTGCTGCCTTTCTTGCGTCCGCGGGCGTCGCTGCGCAATATCCAGTCGCCGGAGCGGCCGATACCCTCATCGACCAGCTTTTCAGGGCCCCAGACCTTGAACCACCAGTCGTCGCCGTACTCCTCGTCCACCTTGCGCATGGCCCGACGGAAATCCAGCGCCTCGGCAATGCTCTCCTCCACCAGCGCGGTGCCGCCGGGCGGCTCCATCATGGCGGCCGCCACATCGCAGCTGGCAATGATGCTGTACTGCGGGCTGGTGCTGGTGTGCATCAGGTAGGCCTCATTGAAGAGGTGGCGGTCCAGCTTGGTGTTCTGCGCGTCCTGCACCAGCACGTGGCTGGCCTGGCTGATGCCGGCCAGCAGCTTGTGGATGGACTGGGTGGAATACACCACGGCGCTTTTCGGCCGCGCGCGCTTCTTGCCCATGGCGTGGTAAGTGCCGTAGAACGGGTGGAAGGCGGCGTGCGGCAGCCAGGCCTCATCGAAGTGCAGGTTGTCCACGTAGCCGTCGAGCAGGCCTTTGATCGTCTCGGTGTTGTAGAGCACGCCGTCGTAGGTGGACTGCGTCACCGTCATCACGCGAGGCTTGACCTTGTCTGCATCGACGCCCTTGAGCAGCGGATTGGCCTTGATCTTGGCCTTGATCGCTTCGGGGGTGAATTCGCTCTGGGGAATCGGACCGATGATGCCGTAATGGTTGCGCGTCGGCGTCATGAAGACCGGGATCGCGCCGGTCATGATGATCGCGTGCAGGATCGACTTGTGGCAGTTGCGGTCCACGACCACCACGTCGCCCGGCGCCACCGTGTGGTGCCAGACCATCTTGTTGGAGGTGCTGGTGCCGTTGGTCACGAAGAAGCAGTGGTCGGCATTGAAGATGCGCGCGGCGTTGCGTTCGCTCTCGCCAATGGCGCCATCGTGATCGAGCAGTTGGCCCAGTTCCTCCACCGCGTTGCAGACGTCGGCACGAAGCATGTTCTCGCCGTAAAACTGGTGGTACATCTGCCCCACGGGGCTCTTCAGGAACGCCACGCCGCCGGAGTGTCCCGGGGCAATGCCAGGAATAGGAGCCATCCTCCGCATAGTCGAGCAGCGCCTTGAAGAACGGCGGTTGCAGGCCTTCCAGGTAGCTGCGCGCCTCGCGGATGATGTGTCGCGCGACGAACTCGGGCGTGTCCTCGAACATGTGGATGAAGCCGTGCAGCTCGCGCAGGATGTCGTTGGGCAGGTGGCGCGCGGTCTTGGTCTCGCCATAGACGTAGATCGGCACATCGGCGTTCTTGCGGCGCACCTCCTCGATGAAGGCGCGCAGGCTCAACACCGCAGGGTCCAGATCCGGCCCGGGCGTGAACTCCTCGTCGTCAATCGACAGGATGAAGGCGCTGGCGCGGCTTTGCTGCTGGGCAAACTGGGAGAGGTCGCCATAACTGGTGACGCCCAGCACCTCGAAACCCTCGCTTTCGAAAGCCCGCGCCAGCGCACGGATGCTCAGACCCGAGGTATTTTCGGAGCGGTAGTCCTCGTCGATGATGACGATGGGAAAGCGGAATTTCATGGTGGGCTCCGGCCGATGCGGCGAACAGACTGGCGAAATAGCGAAAACAGGCGCGAAGTGTAAGGGAAATATGGGCTCGACCCACTTGTTCCAGAGCGTAAACCGCCCAAAATGTGGTGATGACAAGACAAAGGGGATCGCAATGGCCGAATCAACGATCTGGTGGCTGATGGCCGGCTCGGCCGTGGCCGTGGAACTGGTCACGGGAACGTTCTACCTGCTCATGCTGGCCATCGGGCTGGCGTCTGCGGCGCTGGCGGCCCACTTGGGCGCGTCGATCACGTTCCAGTTTCTGAGCGCTGCCGTTGTGGGAGGCGCGGCCATCGTCGGCTGGCACCTGCTGCGGGGCCGCCGCCCACAAGGCCCGGTCAGCACGGCCAACCCCGACCTGCACCTCGATGTCGGCGAAACCGTCCAGGTGGATCACTGGCAAGCCGACGGCACCGCCAGCGTGCACTACCGCGGCGCCAACTGGACCGTTTTTCACCGCCCCGGCGTGATGCCCGCTCCTGGCGTGCACCGCGTGGCCGAAGTGGTGGGCAGCCGCCTGATGGTGGACAGGGTCTGATCGGCCCGCGTCCGCCGCACCGCCTTTTGTAAACCGACCGGAGAACCCTCGTGGAAATCGCTGTCCTTCTTTCATCATTGCCGTCATCTTCATCTCGCGCTCAATCAAGGTCGTGCCTCAGCAGAACGCATGGGTTGTGGAGCGACTGGGCAAGTTTCACGCCACGCTCACGCCAGGGCTGAACTTCCTCGTGCCTTTCGTGGACAAGGTCGCCTACAAGCACAGCCTGAAGGAGATCCCGCTCGATGTACCCAGCCAGATCTGCATCACGCGCGACAACACCAGCTGCAGGTGGACGGCATCCTGTATTTCCAGGTGACCGACCCGATGCGCGCCAGCTACGGTTCGTCCAACTACATCGTTGCCGTCACCCAGCTGGCGCAGACTTCGCTGCGCTCCGTCATCGGAAAGCTGGAACTGGACAAGACCTTCGAGGAGCGCGACATCATCAATGCCCAGGTGGTGCAGGCCATCGACGAGGCGGCCCTGAACTGGGGCGTCAAGGTGTTGCGCTACGAGATCAAAGACCTGACGCCACCGAAAGAAATCCTGCACGCGATGCAGGCGCAGATCACCGCCGAGCGGGAGAAGCGCGCGCTGATCGCGGCCTCCGAAGGCCGCCGCCAGGAACAGATCAACATCGCCACCGGCGAGCGCGAGGCTTTCATTGCGCGCTCCGAGGGTGAAAAGCAGGCCGTCATCAACAAGGCGGCGGGCGAGGCGGCCTCCATCACTGCGGTGGCGGTGGCCACGGCCGAGGCCATCGAGCGAGTGGCCGCGGCCATCCGCCAGCCGGGCGGCGAGCAGGCGGTGCAGCTGAAGGTGGCCGAAAAGGCAGTGGAAGCCTACAGCCGCGTCGCCACCGACGCCACGACCACGTTGATCGTGCCCGGCAACATGACCGAGGTTTCGGCGCTGATCGCTTCAGCCATGAAAATGATGCAGACCACGAAAGCCACCTGAATCAACGGCCGGCGGGTCAGCCTTGAGCCTGTCTGACAGGCACCGCGCTGCTATAATTCGAGGTTCTGGAGCGGTGGATGAGTGGTTTAAGTCGCACGCCTGGAAAGCGTGTGTGGGTTAATAGCCCACCGCGGGTTCGAATCCCGCCCTCTCCGCCAGAAACTATCCGTATTCATGCGATTTCGGGTTTTCCAGAACCTGACCACGGCTCGATTCAAAGCGAGCCATCGGCAGAATACGAACGGCAGATCGAACGAGGCCCGGACTGGTTCCGGCCTTGTTTTCTGGTGCGCTGTTGCACTTGCCTGATGCCGGGCACCCAGAAACACCTCCGGGAGGAACTGTTTGAACCAACCCCTGCGCGACGTCAATCCGTCTGTTGCCCTGTACTGACTCGAAAACCCCGCAAGCCAGCTTCGGAGGCTCGCCTCAGGGAGGGCTCCTTCGGCAAGCCGGACGGCGCTTTAGACCCAGGAGCCCCTGATTGACGTGCAGCCCATCGGAACTGGCCGCATCCTTTCGGCCCATTCCCATCAACCGCGCCTACTGCACCTGGCAGTTCTTCGGCCGCTTCTGGAATCCTTCTGCTTTAGAGATGCGATGGGCCTGATCCAGCTGTAACCCCGGGCGCGTCCACTCAAGAACGGCGCTGACATCCGCCTGTGCCTGGACGCCGCGGACGACATCGCCCGGTCGCCAGCATCGGCACGGTGGTGATCGTCTCGGGCGACAGCGACTCTGGCGTTTCTGGCGCAGAAGATCCGGGCTGGCGGGCGCACGTTGGTGGGATCGGCGCGCGCACCACCAACCGGCACTGGGCGCAGCCGGTACACGTTCCGATATTACGAAGACCTGATGGAAGCGGCGTGTGCCGCCGCACCGCCCGCAGCGGACTGAGGGCCCTCATTGCCAACAAAGAAGAAGGGCCTCGCACCGCGAGGCCCTGTATTTCGGGCAGCCGCCGCCCGTGATTCAATGGCTCTTCTCGGCTTTTCGCGGGCCGGCGCGCCCTGACGTAGGCGTCCGTCGGCTGGTAAGCTCCCGTCCGCGCCAACGCCACTGCACCATCGTGCCCTTGCCACCGCGCAGGTCCAGCTTGCCGACATAGGCGCCCATGGTGGCCTGCTGGTCGATGGCGCGGAACTCGGCAGGGCCGAACGGCGTGCTGAACTTCAGGCCGCGAAGGGCCACGACCAGCTTCTCGTTGTCGGTGCTCTTGGCCTTGCGGATGGCCTCGAAAATCGCCTGCATCGTGGCGATAGCCCACCACCGAGCCCACCTTGGGTTCTCGTTGTACTTCTTGTAGTAGTTCGTCGCGAACGAGGCATGCTCGCGCGTGTCGATCTGGTCCCATGGGTAGCCGGTCACGATCCAGCCCTTGGGCGTCTCGTCCTTCAGTACATCCAGGTATTCGGGCTCGCCCGAGAGCATGGACACCACCGGCACCTTGGGGAAGATGCCGCGCTGATTGCCCTCGCGCACCAGGCGGGCCAGGTCGGCGGCGAAGGTGACGTTGAAGATCGCGTCCGGCTTGCTGTTCATGATCGCGCTCAGCGTGGCGCCCGCCTCCAGCTTGCCCAGCGCTGGCCATTGTTCGCCGACAAACTCCACGTCAGGGCGCTTGGCTTTCAGCAGTTCCTTGAAGCTGGCCACGGCGCTCTGGCCGTATTCATAGTTGGGCGCGATCGTGGCCCAGCGCTTGGCCGGCAGCTTGGCCGCTTCTTCGACCAGCATTGCCGCCTGCATGTAGGTGCTGGGGCGCAGGCGGAAGGTGTAGCGGTTGCCCTTGTCCCAGACGATGGCGTCGGTCAACGGCTCGCTGGCAACGAAAAGGCGTTTGTTCTTCACGGCATGATCCGCCAGCGCCAGGCCCACATTGCTCAGGAAGCCGCCGGCCAGCACGTCCACCTGTTCCTTGGACGTCAGCTCCACCGCATGGCGCAAGGCCTCTTCGGGCTTGCCGGCGTCGTCGCGGCTGATCACCTCGACCTTGCGTCCCAACAGGCCGCCGGCCGCGTTGACCTCCTCCACCGCCAGTTGCCACCCTTGCTTGTAGGGCTGGGTGAACTGGGGCATCGTCGAGTAGCTGTTGATCTCTCCGATCCGGATCGGCGCGCCCTGGGCGAACACCGCAGACGCAGCCAGCGCGAGCCCCACCACCACGATTTGCTTCATGTGACCTCCAAAAGCTGCGTAATGTAGCAGCACCAGCGGAGAAGGTGTCTCCAATGCGACAACGCACCCGCTTGCCGTGGGTTGACCGTCTGGTCCGGTTTCGCTTCTTATGCTCCAAAAGAATATATCAACAACTAATAAATCGTTTGATCGTGCATATAGAACCACTACATTCGCGGCCATGCATGATTTTGCTTTCATCTTTGCCGGCTTCTTTGTGGGCATCGTCGTCGGCCTGACCGGCGTCGGCGGCGGCTCGCTGATGACGCCGATCCTGATCTTTTTCTTTGGCGTGAAACCCTACCTGGCGGTCGGCACCGATCTGCTGTTTGCCGCGTTCACCAAGATGGGCGGGACTGTGAGCCTGGCCCGCCAGCGCCTGGTGCCCTGGCGCGTGGTGGTCCACCTGTGCGCAGGCAGCATCCCGGCGGCCTTGCTGACACTGTATGTGCTGCACACCGTCGGCCCGGCCGACCCGGCCGTGCAGCGGGTCATGACCAGCACGCTGGGCGTGGCCCTCCTGTTGACCGCCGCAGCCACTCTGTTCAAGGCGGTTCGCGGCAAGCAGGCGCCGCGCTCGCTGCCGGACAGCCAACTGGCCCAGGCCCTGCGGCCGCGCCACTGGGCCCTTCCGCTGCTGTTCGGGGCGGTGATCGGCACCCTGGTCACCCTGACCTCGGTGGGTGCGGGCGCCATCGGCGTGACCGTGCTGTTGATCCTGTATCCCTTGCTGCCGCTGCCGCGCATCGTCGGGGCCGACATCGCCTATGCGGTGCCGCTGACCCTGGTGGCGGGCCTGGGCCACGCCTCGCTGGGCTCGGTCGACTGGCCGCTGCTGGCCAAGCTGCTGGCCGGTTCGCTACCCGGCATCTGGGTCGGGTCGCACCTGATGTCCAGGACACCCGAGCGGCTGATCCGCTCCGTGCTGTCGCTGCTGCTGGCCTACGCCGGTACCAAGCTGGTCCTGCTCTGAATTTCTCTCCTTACTGAACTGTCATGTACCAATACACCGACTTCGACACCCAATTCTTCAAGCTGCGCGCCGCTCAGCACCGCGACCAGCTTGAGCGCTGGCAGGCAGGCCAGCTCAGCGACGACGAGTTCCGCCCGCTGCGCCTGCAAAACGGCTGGTATGTGCAGCGCTACGCGCCGATGCTGCGCGTGGCCGTGCCCTACGGCGAGCTGTCCAGCGCGCAGGTGCGCGTGCTGGCGAAGATCGCCCGCGAGTACGACCGGCCCGACGCTGCGCTGCTGGCCGAGGCGCAAGCCACGCAGGATCGGATCAGCGACTTCCCGGCACCGCGCCTGAAGTCTGGCTACGGCCACTTCTCGACGCGCCAGAACGTGCAGTTCAACTGGATCCCGCTGGACCATTCCGCCGACGTGATGGACCTGCTGGCCAGCGTGAACCTGCACGGCATCCAGACCAGCGGCAACTGCATCCGCAACATCACCAGTGACGAGCGCGCCGGCGTTGCGGTGGACGAGGTCGCCGACCCGCGCCCGTTTGCTGAAATCATTCGCCAGTGGAGCACGCTGCACCCCGAGTTCGCCTTCCTGCCGCGCAAGTTCAAGATCGCCATCAGCGGCGCCCGCGAGGACCGCGCCGCCACTGCCTGGCACGACGTGGGCCTGCAGCTGATCCGCAGTGAGGGCGAAGCCATCCATGGCGCGCCTGCCGGCGAGCTGGGCTTCAAGGTGCTGGTTGGCGGCGGCATGGGCCGCACGCCGGTGATTGCCACCACGATCCGCGAGTTCCTGCCCTGGAACCAGGTCATGAATTACCTCGAAGCGGTGGTGCGCGTCTACAACCGCTGGGGCCGGCGCGACAACATGTACAAGGCGCGCATCAAGATTCTGGTGAAGGCCGAGGGCCAACGCTACGTCGACGAGGTCGAGGCCGAGTACCGGCAGATCGTCGACCAAGACGGTGCGCCCCACACCATCCCCCAGGCCGAACTCGACCGGGTCAGCGCCTCTTTCGTGCCGCCCAGGCTGCATCGCAACGCAAAGAACCCGGACCTGAAGGTCTCGCAGATCCTGCGCGCCGCCGCCGAGAACGACGTCGAGTTCAGCCGCTGGCTCAAGCAGAACGTCGCACCGCACAAGAACCCCGACCTGCGCGCCGTCACGCTGTCGTTCAAGCGCCTGGGCCAGGCTCCGGGAGATGCCACGGCCGAGCAACTCGACATCGCCGCCGACCTGGCCGAGACCTTCAGTGCCGGCGAGCTGCGTGTGACCCATGACCAGAACCTGCTGCTGCCCTGGGTGCGCTGCGACCAGCTGCCCGAACTCTGGCGCGCCGCGCACCAGGCCGGTTTCGCCCGCTCCAACGTCCGCCTGCTGACCGACATGATCGCCTGCCCGGGCGGTGACTTCTGCGCACTGGCCAACGCCCGCTCGATTCCGCTGGCGGAAGTGCTGATGGAGCGTTACCAGGACCTCGACGAGCTGCACGACCTGGGCGAGATCGACCTGCACATCAGTGGCTGCATCAATTCCTGCGGCCACCACCACAGCGGCCACATCGGCATCCTGGGTGTGGACAAGGATGGCAAGGAGTGGTACCAGGTCACGCTCGGCGGATCGGACGGCTCCACGCTGTCGGGCGCGCCGGTGCCCGGCAAGGTGGTCGGACCGTCGTTTTCGGCGGAAGAAGTGCCGGACGTGATCGAGGCCGTTCTCGACACCTACCGCAACCTGCGCCAGGGCCGTGAGACCTTCATCGCCACGCTGCGCCGCGTCGGGCACGACCCGTTCAAGGCAGCCGCCAACGCCGCCCGCCAGATCGAGGAAGCCCTGGTCTGACCCATCCACGCTCTGGAACAGTATGAAACTCATAGCTAACAACGACCATTCGACGCTGGGAAATGGCCAAAAAACCATTGAAATCCCGAATGATGCCGATCCGCGGCTCGTCGATCTCGCCGGGGTGCAGCGCATCGACCTGCATTTCCCCAAGTTCACCGACGGGCGCGCCTACAGCCAGGCTTTCCTGCTGCGCCGGCGACTCGGCTTTCAGGGTGAGATCCGCGCCACCGGCGACGTGCTGATCGACCAGCTGGTGCAGATGCAGCGCTCGGGCTTCGATTCAGCCGTGCTGCGCGCCGGCGTGGACGCCAGCGCCGCACAACGCCAGTTCGAGCGCTTCAGCGCCTTCTATCAGGGCGATGCCGTGAATCCGCAACCTCTTTTTGCCAGGGGCGCCTGATGAGTGCCACCTCCAGCCTCCTTCCCGGCACCGGGCGCCCGGCACCCACGGCGATCGAAATCAATGCACGCGCCTCGGAAGGATTCGACGCGAAGCTGGCCGAAACAGTCGCCCTGCTGCGCGAGGCCGCGCAACTTGGCCCCGCCACCCAGGCCAGCAGCCTGGGCGCCGAGGACATGGTGATTACCCACCTGATCAACGCCCATGCACTGCCGATCTCCATCTTCGTGCTGGAAACCGGCGCGCTGCATGCCGAGACGCTGGCCCTGCTGGAGCAGCTCCAGGCGCAGCAGGCCACGCACCCGCACGCCCCGTTGACAATTTACCGCCCGCAGGCCGATGCCATCATCCGTTTCGTCGCCCGCGAAGGCAAGGAAGCGATGTACAAGAGCATCGACCTGCGCAAGGCCTGCTGCAGCATTCGCAAAATGGAGCCACTGAGCCGCGCCCTGGCCGGCCAGAAAGCCTGGCTGACCGGGCTGCGCCGCGAGCAGTCGGGCGCGCGCGCCGAGGTGCCGTTGATCGACACGTCCGAGCAGGCCGTGAAGGGTCTGATCAAGTTCAACCCGCTGGCCAACTGGACCTGGGGCGACGTCTGGCACTACATCGCGCTGAACCAGGTCGCCTACAACCCGCTGCACGACCAGTTTTTCCCCAGCATCGGCTGCGCGCCCTGCACCCGCGCCATCAGCCTGGGTGAGGATTTCCGCGCCGGGCGCTGGTGGTGGGAAGACGAAGCCGCCAAGGAATGCGGACTGCACGTGAAAACCAAAGAGGGAGCCCCCGCATGAACGCCCGTACCGAAACCCAACTGCTTGAAGCGGCCGCGGCCCTCGCGGCCCAACCGACGCACACCCACCACCTGAGCAACGCCCACCTGGACGCCCTCGAAGAGGAGACCATCTTCATCCTGCGCGAGGTGGCCGCGAGCTTCGAGCGCCCGGCGCTGCTGTTCTCGGGCGGCAAGGACTCGCTGGTGATGCTCAAGTGCGCCGAGAAGGCCTTTGGCGTGGGGCGCCTGCCCTACCCGCTGCTGATGATCGACACCGGTCACAACTTCGTGGAAGTCACCGATTTCCGCGACTCGCGCGCCCAGGAACTGCAGGCCGAACTGATCGTGCGCAGCGTGGAGGACTCCATGGCGCGCGGCACCGTACGCCTGTCGCACCCGGGCGAAAGCCGCAACGTGCACCAGTCGGTGACACTGCTCGAAGCGATCGAGGAATTCCGCTTCGACGCGCTGATCGGCGGTGCGCGCCGGGACGAGGAAAAGGCCCGCGCCAAGGAACGCATCTTCAGCCACCGCGACAGCTTCGGCCAGTGGCAGCCCAAGGCCCAGCGCCCCGAGCTCTGGACCCTGTTCAACACCCGCCTGGCGCCCGGAGAGCACTTCCGCGTGTTCCCGATCAGCAACTGGACCGAGCTGGACGTCTGGCAATACATCGAGCGCGAGCAGATCGGCCTGCCGCCGATCTACTACACCCACAAACGCGAGGTGGTGGACCGCCGCGGCCTGCTGGTGCCAGTGACCGACCTCACCCCGCCGAAGGACGGCGAAACCGTGCAGATCCGCGATGTGCGTTTTCGCACCGTGGGCGACATCACCTGCACCTGCCCGGTGGAAAGCCTGGCGGCCACGCCGGGTGACATCGTGATCGAAACGCTGGCGGCCGACGTCAGCGAACGCGGCGCCACCCGCATGGACGACAAGACCAGCGACGCCTCGATGGAAAAGCGCAAGAAAGACGGCTATTTCTGAGCCGCCCCCTGGCCCTTCCCGCCCACGCACCGAAACACCTCTCGCCATGAGCACTACTACCTTGATAGCAACCAATGACCATTCCACGCTGGGAAGTGGTCAAAAAGATACCAAAACCGCCCTCAGGTTCATCACCTGCGGCTCGGTGGACGACGGCAAGAGCACGCTGATCGGCCGCCTGCTGGTGGACAGCAAGGCGGTGCTGCAGGACCACCTCGCCGGTGTGCAGCGCCAGGGCGAGACCGACCTGGCCCTGCTGACCGACGGCCTGAGCGCCGAGCGCGAACAGGGCATCACCATCGACGTGGCCTACCGCTACTTCAACACGGAAGACCGCAAGTTCATCATCGGCGACGCGCCCGGCCACGAGCAGTACACGCGCAACATGGTGACGGCCGCATCGAGTGCCGACGCCGCCGTGGTGCTGGTGGACGCCACCAAACTGGACTGGTCGAACCCCGCGCTGGAGCTGCTAGTGCAGACCCGCCGCCATTCGCTGCTGTGCAAGTTGCTGCGGGTGCCCTCGATCGTCTTCGCGGTGAACAAGCTCGATGCCGTGGCCGACGCGGCCCTGGCCTTTGCCCACATCAGCCGCGCGCTGGAAACCTTTGCCACCGCGGCGGACATTGCGGTGACGGCCATCGTGCCCGTCTCCGCGCTCAAGGGCTGGAACGTGGTGGACGCCGCTGTGCAGCCCGGCTGGTGCGGCTACACCGGCCCGACCCTGCTGGCCCTGCTGGAAACCCTGCCGGCCACGCCGGCCGAATCCGACCTGCCGCTCGCCTTTCCGGTGCAATGGGTGGAGAAGTTCTCGTCCTCCGCGGACACGTCCATGGGCCGGCGCGTGTTCTGGGGCCGCGTGGCCACTGGCACGGTGGAACCGGGCACGCCGGTGCAGGTGTTCCCGAGCGGACAGACCGCAACGGTGGCCCAGGTGCTGGACCACGCACGCCGCCCCAGAGACATCGCGGCCGGCCACAGCGCCGGCATCGTCCTGGACCGCGAGGTGGACGTCTCGCGCGGCGACTGGATTGTGGCTGCACCGGTTGCGGTGCCCACCACCCTGGACGACGAGTTCGACACCCCCACACCCACCACGTGCTGGCCCGCGAGCCGCGAGCTCAGCGCCACCATCGCCTGGATGGACGACGAACCCTTGATCGCCGGGCGCGTGTACTGGGCGCTGCAAGGGCACCGCTGGGTGAAGGCCAAGGTCCGACGCATCGTGCACCGCCTGGACGTCAACACGCTTCAGGAGCATGACGCCACGCAGCTGGAGCCCAACGCGATCGGCCACGTCGAACTGCTGCTGCAGGAGCCGCTGCCGGTCGCGCCGTTTGCCCGCTCCCGCGTGCTGGGATCGCTGATCCTGGTGGACACCGCCACGCACAAGACCTCGGGCGCCGCGCTTCTGAATTGACGAAAATCAAGCAACCCTTCGCCGGACACGGCTACGCTGCGGGGCCTGCTCGGCAATTGCCAATAAAATCAAGGGTTTTCACGGAAATTCGGCGGGGCCGGCTCCGTGGCTCCCCTATCCACCTGCACCCAACATGACCCATACCGTCACCGAAGCCTGCATCAAGTGCAAATACACCGACTGCGTCGACGTCTGCCCCGTGGACTGCTTCCGCGAAGGCCCCAACTTCCTGACCATCGACCCCGATGAATGCATCGACTGTGCGGTGTGCATCCCCGAGTGCCCGGTCAACGCCATCTACGCCGAGGAAGACGTGCCCAAGGACCAGCAGCACATGACCGCGCTGAACGCCGAGCTGGCCAAGCTGCCGACCTGGAAGAGCATCACCAAGCGCAAGGCGCCGCTGCCCGACGCGGACGAATGGAAAGACAAGACCGGCAAGCTGCCCCTGCTGGTTCGCTGAAGCGGCATGGAACCCGCCCTGCAGCAGGCCGCCGCCCACATCGCCAAACCCCACGACCCACCGATTGAGGCGGACGCCGTCATCATCGGCGCGGGGCCGGTCGGCCTGTTCCAGGTGTTCGAGCTGGGCCTGCTGGAGATCAAGGCCCATGTGATCGATGCGCTCGCCTATCCGGGCGGACAGCCCGTCGAGCTGTATCCCGACAAGCCGATCTACGACATTCCGGCCATCCCGGTTTGCACCGGTCAGGAGCTGACCGACGCCCTGCTCAAGCAAATTGAGCCGTTCGGCGCGACCTTCCATCTGGGGCAGGAAGTCACGGTGGTGAA
Source organism: Candidatus Skiveiella danica (assembly GCA_016721925.1). Lineage (GTDB taxonomy): Bacteria > Pseudomonadota > Gammaproteobacteria > Burkholderiales > Burkholderiaceae_C > Skiveiella > Skiveiella danica. The sequence continues at coordinate 143,356 of JADKHE010000001.1, read as the reverse complement.
GAAACAGGCCGACGGCCGTTTCTTCGTGGCCACCTCCAAAGGGACGAGCTTTCTCACCAAGACGATTTTCATCGCAGCCGGCGTGGGGGCGTTTCAGCCGCGCACGCTCAAGGTGGAAGGTCTGGAGCGGTTCGAGGGTTCGCAGCTGTTCTATCGCGTCAAGCAACCGGCCGACTTCGCCGGCAAGAACCTGGTGATCGTCGGCGGCGGTGATTCCGCGATCGACTGGGCGCTGGATTTCGCTGTCGAGGGCCCCCACAAGGCCGAGAGCGTGATCCTCATTCATCGCCGCGACGGTTTCAAGGCGGCGCCGGCGAACGTGGCCCGGATGAGGGCGATGTGCGACGCCTACGAGATGCAGTTCATCATCGGACAGGTCACCGGCTACGAGGAGAAGGACGGGCGACTCACCGGCGTCAAGGTCACTGGCGCCGACGCGGTGACCCGCGTGGTTCCGCTGGACGTGCTGCTGGTCTTCTTCGGACTGAGCCCCAAGCTCGGGCCGATCGCCCAATGGAGCCTGGAGATCGAGCGCAAGCAGCTCGTGGTGGACACCGAGAAGTTCTCCACCAGCATCCCCGGCATCTTTGCGGTGGGCGACATCAACACCTATCCCGGCAAGAAGAAGCTGATCCTGTGCGGCTTTCATGAGTGCGCGCTGGCTGCGTTCGGTGCCGTGCCCTTCATCTTTCCCGACAAGAAGGTGTTCCTCCAGTACACCACCACCAGCCCCAAGCTGCACAAGGTCCTGGGCGTGGAATCCCCCGTCTTCGACGACTAGAGCAGAAACTGCGGAGGCGGGTGGCGTCGTTGCACCACCTGGCCTTGACTACAGCACGGTCGCGGTGACGCGCCTGGCCAGCCACCTCCTCGCCACGCCAAACATCCGCGAACCACAAGCCCGCCGCACGGCGGGCTTTTTCTTTGCCTCTACAATTCACTTCGTACCCGCAAGGGTGCATCCGCTAGGGGTGTTGTTGCCGCAAGGCAGCGACTGAGAAAGTCCCTTTGAACCTGATTGAGGTAATCCTCGCGCAGGGAAGCCCGCTCTCGGACAGCACCGGTTCCACTCCCGGTGCGCCACGTTCCAGGCCAGCCGACCTGCCATAACGTTGAAGGTAACGTCATGGCACATTTGAAGCCACATTTCAAGAAAAAACCGACTATTCCCAGCGTGGAATGGTCACTTCCTGCCCTCTTTTTTGTAGCGCTTCAGGCGTCTGCGCAAACAGCGGAAACCGCGCGCCCTGATGCCAGCCTGGCACCGGTCACCATCAGCGAGCGTGCCAGCGCGGTCGTGGCGGACGTGGGTGGCTTCCCCGATATCCCGCTGGCGCGCAGCCCCTTCGCGGCCACGGTCGTCGACTCCAAGACCATCGACGAAATCGGGGCCGTTCGCCTGTCGGACCTGTTCCGGCTCGACTCGTCACTGTCCGACGCCTACAACGCCGTCGGCTACTGGGATTTCGTGACCATCCGCGGCTTCGTCGTCGACCAGACCTACAACTATCGGCGTGACGGACTGCCCGTCAGCGGCGAAACCTCGGTGCCCTTGGAAAACAAGGAGCGCGTGGAATTCCTCAAGGGCACCAGCGGCATCCTGGCCGGCACCAGTGCGCCTGGGGGCCTGGTGAACTACGTGGTGAAGCGTCCGACGGAAACCACCTTGCGCAGCCTGCGGCTGGAAACGACCAGCGATGGCGGTCTGCTGGGTCATCTGGACATGGGCGGGCGATTTGGCGAAGAGCGCCGTTTCGGCTACCGCCTGAACGCCGTGGCGGCCGACCTGCAAAGCTATGTGCCCGACGCCAATGGCAAACGCGGGTTGTTTGCGCTGGCGATGGACTGGCGCGCCACGCGCGACACCCTGATCGAGGGCGAGTTCGAGTACTCCCGGCTGCGCCAGCCCAGCGTGCCGGGCCTCAGCCTGCTCGGCAACGCATTGCCGCCCGCCGACCCCTTTATCAACATCAACAGCCAACCCTGGTCGCAGGCCAACCAGCTGGACAACTTCACGGGCAGCATCGGCATCCAGCAGGCCATCAACAGCCAGTGGCGCTGGCAGGGGCAATTCGGCACCCAGCGCCTGACGAGCAACGACCGGCTGGCCTACCCCTTCGGCTGCTACGACAACAGCTCGGGCGTCTATTACGCCGACCGCTTCTGCCCCAACGGCGACTTCGACCTGTACGACTACCGCAGCAACAACGAACGGCGCCAGACGCAATCCGCGTTGCTGAAAGTCATCGGCGACGTCAACACCGCATCGGTTCGACACAACCTCAGTTTTGGCGTGCAAGGCACCCGGTACCGCGAAACCGGCGAACCCCAGGCCGACAACAATGCGGCCGTGGGCACCGGCAACATTTTCACGCTGCCCGCGCTGCCCGAGGCGCCGATCTACCAGGATCCCTACATCACGCGCAAGGAACGCGGGGTGGAGTTCTTCGCCTTTGATGCGATCCAGTGGACGCAAGCCTTCCAGACCTGGCTGGGCGTGCGGTATTCACGCCTGCACCGCGAGAGCGCGGCCACCGACGGGAGCCAGAGCACGGCCTATGACCGTTCCATCACCACCCCCTGGGTGGCGGCCACGTGGCAACTTGACCCGCAGACGATGGCCTACGCCAGCTACGGCGAAGGCGTCGAATCGGTCTTGGCGCCGGGACGCAGCCGCTACAGCAATGCCGGCCAACCCCTGCCCGCCCTCAAGAGCCGCCAGACCGAAGTGGGGGTGAAAAGCACCAGCGACACCTTGCGCTGGAACGTCACCTGGTTCAACGTCGTGCGACCCCTGTGGGGCGACGCCGGCGCCTGCGACCAGCCCGGCACCTGCATCCGGCAGGAAGACGGCTCCGTGCGCAACCAGGGCATTGAACTTGGCGCAGGCTACAGCGCCGGCCCCTGGCGCCTGGGCGCCAGCGCCACCTGGCTGCAGGCACAGCGGCAGGACGGCGTGATCAACCCGAGCCTGAATGGCATGCGCCCCACCAACGTGCCCGACCTGATCGTGCGCGCCAACGGCGTCTACCGCATCGCCGGCGTGCCCGGTCTGAGCCTGCTGGGCACCGTCTCTTACGAAGGCAGCCGCAGCGTGTTGCCTGACGAGTCGATCACCCTGCCCGCCTGGACCCGCGTGGACCTCGGCCTGACCTACGAAACCCGCTTGATGGGCCAGCCCAACACCTGGAGTCTGACGGTGGACAACGTGGCCAACCGCCGTTACTTCAAGGAATCACCCTACCAGTATGGCCACGTCTACCTCTTCCCTGGCGCGCCCCGCACGGTCAAATTGGCCGTTCAGACCTCGTTCTGAGGAACTTTGAAAAAAATCTGTGCGAGACAAGGCCGCCCTTTGAAAACTCAAAAAAATGACGCTATAATTTGAGGCTTGTTCCTCGATAGCTCAGTCGGTAGAGCGCCGGACTGTTAATCCGTAGGTCCCTGGTTCGAGCCCAGGTCGAGGAGCCACTGATAAGCCTTACGGCGACTGGAAGCCCTGCTACTCAATCGGTAGCAGGGCTTTTTCAATTAGTGGGCTTGGCGCGACCTTGTAGGCAATCTGTAGGCAATTTGCAAGAATGCAGCCCCGGACAAACCTGGGCGAGGACCGGCAAATTGGGCTTCTGCAGTGACTGGTGATAGCGTCCCCAGACCGTTGGGCTCATCGGCGATAGTGCTTTTCGAGCATAGCCTGAAGGCGTATGCGCATCGCATCGCGCTCCTCGCCATGGTGTGCCTTCCGATGGTCGTCCGCGCACAGGGCCGCGACGTTGCGAACCACGTCCAAACCACCCTCGCCCAGCGGCAGAACATGGTGCGTCTCTAGGTAGGTCGCACCGCCAATCGTCTGAAAGCCCCGCTTTCCGCAGAACTCGCAACACCCTTCCGAACGACGTAGTGCGTCAGCCCGCACCTTGGCGTTGCGGACAGGAACTTCACCTGTCACGGTACGGCGCAGTAGCTCGGCCGCAGACTCCGCATCGAATTGGTCAACATACTTTGGAAATGAACCGCGGGCAATTCTCGCTGCGCCGCTGACCGGGTCATATCGCTCCACCGTCCATGGCTCGGGGTCGAGAACGCGCAGGTCCATGCGTGAAGACTCCGGTGAGTCGGGGTCAGTGAGGTCGCGGGGCTCGCCTTCGCCGACGATGACACGCACCGGCAAACGGTTTTCATGGGCATAGGCAATCGCCGCGTCCATCTTGAGTGCTCGACGGACGCCGGCCCTGCGTTGCTCGGGAGTCAATTGGAGTGAGTCGCGCAATTGCGCAGCCCAATCTTTCAAGTTCGTGTCGGTAAAGACCTTGCTCTCGGTCTCCTGGATATCGCGCCACCAGAGGTTGAGAAGCACCAGCTTGCCTGGCTCGGTGTAAGCCCACTCATAGCAATATGCCGGGTTTGATGCGGGCACTTTGACGGGGCCCTTCTTTGACACTGCCCAGGGACTGACATCGACCCCAGCCGCAGCGACGAGGTCGATAACCCTTGGGCTAGTCGTAGGTTTAAGTCCATCCTTAATGTTCATGGGCGACTCCTTTGACGGAAAAAATTACCGGTATCGAGTTGGCTAGCCCAGTTGATTCCTGCGGTACCGCGCAAGGAGAGGCTAGGAGTTGTGTGTTGATGGCGTGTTCTTGGTAGAAATGGCGACGTTCTCCCGGCCGGTTCGTGCCGACTCATCCGCGTACTGGCATCGGCTTACTCCGATACCAAACCAGCGTACCGTTTTCACCAGCCGACTTGTCCTTTCGTATCTCGAACATCTGCGACTGCTGAAGCACCTGACGCCAATTGCGGCATCCGTACTTCTTCGGCGTCTGCTCGGGTTCCTTTGCACGAATGGATGCAATAGCTGCATTGAGCAAGGTCCAGCCCTCAACTGCGCTACCTTCCTCCGCCCCTTTAAGCAACTGGACAATGCGGCTGCTCGACCAGTCCACACCTTTTCCATCAGGCACAACGCCGTTCACGAGAAAGTTAAGGTACTCGGGGCTTTGCAAGAATTCGGCGGTAGCTTTGCGGGCACGGTTCATCCCCTCGACCCAAGCACTCAGCGTCAGGAAATGGCCATCGATGCTCTCGTAGCAGCCTTGGAGGTAGTTGTCTGCCACCAAGCACCCATCGATGGTGGCTACGTCAAATCGCTCGATGAAGTGATGCACCAACTCGTTTCGCATCTTTACCAGGTCGGCCAAGTCATGCATAAGCTGTTGATGCTGTTCTGGCGGGAGTTCAATCGCACTGGAGATACGGAACCAGGCTTGCTGGTCGTCACCGAACCCGTCCTCAATTTCGGCTGACGCGCTACCCGGCTCAGGATGAACCGGCTTGAGGAAGCCGCCTGTCAGTTCCCCAACCAATTGCCCCAGCGTTTTGTTTGCAGCCAGTGCTACGCTTTTGGCCCGGACTTCATGCATCTTCCCGGCTGGGGCCGAAAGCTCCCGGAGACCTACCAAAGCCTTGGCAAGGATTTCATATTGCTGCAGGCGGAACATGCAACGCCCGAGTTTGCGTTGAACCTCACGCTGCGAGGTAACAAAATCCGGCTCGGCCGGCATCGCACTACGGGATGCGTCGATAGGCTCCGTCAAGCTCAATGACTCCACTTGGCACTGCTGTGAACCTCCAGCGGGTACCCTGCCTCCAGCACTTTGACCGCACTTGGCGGCGTCATCAACTCATATTTCCCTGCCGCTGCCGTCAATGCCATTGGCGTCCCGTACCCGGAAAAGGACCACGGGAAAAGTTGCCCTTCAAAAACAAGATGGAAAGTGCCGTCCACGGGGTGTCTGACCATGGCGCCACTTGGAAGACTTGCCAGGCTGACCAGCGGCTTCTCAATGTTCCTTCGTTCAGCATCCAGAGCTTTGTCGATGTTCGCGGCCAATGCCACATCAGACAGACCGGCCTTCAGCCAGGCGATGGTGAACAATTTGTATGCATCAGGCCGGCACTGCGCGCATGGTCGATGGCCGGCTGCGAGTGCCGTGGGTTCATCCAGAAAAAAGAGTTCGGTGTAGCAGCCAGGCTGCATCAATGGTTTGGCCCCGTATATGGGCTTCAAGGTACACGCAATCCACCGTTTTAACGAGGTTCGTTCCTTCACGACGACACCGGTGTCGTCATGCAGGCAACCTCGATTCCCAAACAAAGTTCCCGCTTTCGATGGGTCTGCAATCAACCGACCACTTGGGTCTACCCGGTTTCTTCTAGTCATTTGTATGTCCTCCCCCTATTGCATAAAGAGTTCTGTGTTACCGAGGTAAAAGGCGCTCACCGTCCTAGCTAGGCAAGGTGTCACCGTCAGCAATACCCACCGCGCATCCAGTGACGGTAAAGGCAAGGCAAAAGAGGCTCCTGTAGACCTGCAAGAAAACGAGCGCATCAAATAATCCCTCGTACTCACGAACCATCGCCAAGCTGCGTCAAATAAACGCTCGCTCAATAAGTAAAGCTTTGCACCCGCACTCTTGAATGGTTGAAAAGATCAGCATAAAGACGGGCTTCTTGGCGCTCAGGTTCCCGTCAGTTACGCCCCAATGAAATCATCAATGGATTGCACTTCGTCGACGGTGGTGATGAACCACTCATCGCCTGGCGCATCCTCTTTCCAGCGACCCCGTGCTTTGAGCACAGCATGAATTGCATCCTCGACTTGGGAAACCCGCTTGACCTGCCAACGGTCCAGTATCTCTGGTTTCTCAAAGAATCCCGCCCCCTTGCATTGCCCAAGCACTCGGGTCTCCACATCCGCGGCTGAAGTCAGTCCAACCTTGATTGGAAACGGCTCATTTTTTCTCTTAATTGCTGGGAAAGTGAACGCATAGATCCACCCATTGAATTCCACTTCGCCCTGCTCTTCAATGGCTTCATCCACATCCTCAGCCGCCTCTTCCGTCAACTCGGTGCTTGACTTCAGGCGATACATCCCGGACTGGCCAAGCCAAACGAAAGGCGACTCAGGGCCTCGCTTGGCCCGAAGAGAAACAAAGAACCGAATAGTTGCACCGACCTGATGCATTTTCCCTTCCGCGTCCCGCGCCGGGTAACTAAGACCCATTTGGGCTTCAGTCAAATATCGGCTCAAGACCCTGTAAATGACCGGATTCAACTTGAAGGGTTCGCCCGACAGTGCTTCGGGTTCTTGCGCGAGTTCCGGCAACAGGTGATAGCGGGCAAGTCTGTAGCAGAAGGATGCGTTTGGCTCAAATTCAATGGGCAAAGGTTTCATTGGCGCGCATCCAATAAATGAATTGACTGTAACTATATGCCGCTTGAAGCCAATGGCTGTTGCGCCCGTATGATTTGCTTCCATGGAAGACAAGAACACGGTAAATGGGTTCATCGAACGCTGGCGGGGAGTGACCGGCTCGGAGCGGGCCAACTACCAACTCTTCATCAGCGGCCTTTGCGACCTTCTCGACCTTCCACGGCCTGAACCGGCGCACGAAGATACCCGTGACAACGCCTACGTCTTTGAGCGGAGGGTTGCCTTTGCGCATGGCGACGGCAGCACCAGCAACGGCTTCATCGACTGCTACCGCCGCAGCGCATTCGTGCTGGAGGCCAAGAAGGTCAAGGCCGGCGTCCACACCAAAGGCTTCGACGACGCCTTGATGCGCGCCCGTGCCCAGGCCGAGGGCTACGCCCGCGCGCTGCCGGCCGCCGAGGGGCGCCCACCGTTCCTCGTCGTGGTGGACGTGGGGCACGTCATAGAGCTTTATTCCGAGTTCACCCGCAGCGGAGCCACCTACACCCCTTTCCCGGATGTTCGCAGCCATCGCATCAAGCTCGACGACTTGCACCACGAGACGGTCCGCGAGCGGCTCAAAACACTCTGGCTCGACCCCATGGCGCTCGACCCGGCGCGCGCCAGTGCCAAAGTCACCCGGGTGGTCGCTGTTCAACTGGCTGCGGTTGCGCGCAGCCTGGAAGCCGCTGGGCACCCGCCAGAACAAGTCGCCGGGTTCTTGACGCGCTGCCTGTTCAGCATGTTCGCCGAAGATATTGAACTTCTCCCGCGAACTGCTAATGGCGACGGCGCCTTTGTGGACCTTCTCAAGCGGTACGGCAACGAGCCGGCCACCCTGCAAAACATGCTTCGAGCCCTGTGGACCGACATGGACCGTGGCGGTTTTAGCGCAGCACTCTCCAAGGACGTGCTCCGCTTCAACGGCAAGTTGTTCAAGTCGCCGTCGTCAGACGGATACGTACTGCCCTTGAACCGCGACCAGATTGACGGCCTGCTGGCAGCCGCCCGTGCCAACTGGCGGGAGGTAGAGCCCGCCATCTTCGGCACCTTACTTGAGCGTGCCTTGGACCCCGCCGAGCGGCATTCACTGGGCGCCCACTACACACCACGCGCCTACGTGGAGCGGCTGGTTCTGCCTACCGTGGTCGAACCACTGCGCGCCGATTGGGCGGACGTGCAGGCCGCCGCGCTGATCCTGGCGCATGAAGCAACTGAGTTGGAGGCGAACCCGCCCGTTTCCAAAGGTGGAACCAACTTTGATACTTTCGACCGAAGGGTACACCGCGCCGACATAGCTGCGCTGGAGCGGCATGACTATGCTGTTCGAGCAAAGTGGAAGGAAGCACGCCAGCAGGTCAAGAACTTTCACCACAGGCTCTGTACAACCCGCGTCCTTGACCCGGCCTGCGGCAGCGGTAATTTCTTGTACGTAACGCTGGAGCATTTGAAGCGTCTAGAGGGCGAAGTACTCAAGCAACTTGACGCTCTCGGGGACAGGCAGGATGTTATAGGCGCAGGAGGCGAAACCGTCACCTTGCAGCAACTACTCGGTATTGAAGTCAACGAGCGCGCAGCGGCTCTGGCTGAACTGGTGCTGTGGATTGGTTTCCTGCAATGGCATATCCGAACCTTTGGCAATGCCAGCGTGGCCGAGCCAGTCGTCCACGACTACGGCAACATCGAACATCGGGATGCGGTGCTGGCCTATGACAGCCAAGAGCCCATGCTGGATTCAGCCGGCAACGTCGTGACGCGCTGGGATGGCGTGACCACCAAACTCCATCCAGCCACCGGAGAGCCCGTACCGGATGAGTCAGCCGTTGTTGTGCAATGGAACTACGTCAACCCACGCCAGGCACTGTGGCCGAGCGTTGATTTCATCGTGGGAAATCCGCCCTTCATTGGCAACAAGCGCATGCGCGACGCACTCGGCAGTGGCTACGCCGACGCGCTACGGAAGGCATGGCCCGAGGTGCCCGAGAGCGCCGATTTCGTCATGTACTGGTGGCAAAGGGCCGCTGACACGGTTCGCAGCGGGGCCGCACGCCGGTTCGGGCTCATCACCACCAACAGCCTAACGATGATTTTCAATCGTCGGGTCGTTGAAGCCCTGCAGGCTGCCAGTCCACCTTTGAGCGTCGTGTTCGCAATTCCTGACCACCCCTGGGTAGACAGCGCCGACGGGGCGGCCGTGCGAATTGCCATGACGGTCGGCATTGCCGGCGTGGCGGAAGGCCGGCTACTTAGCTCGGCCGAGGAAAGCGATGCGGACAATGGCGAGGTCGCAGTTCGCTTCGACACCCGATACGGCGTGATTCACTCGGACCTGAAAGTTGGGGCAAACATTGCGGGTGCTAAGCGTTTGAAGGCCAACGACCTGATTTCCAATCGGGGCGTCATCCCACACGGCGCCGGGTTCATCGTGACGCCTGACCAGGCTCAATCGCTGGGTCTGGGCACCGTGCCGGGGTTGGAGCGGCACATTCGCCCCTACCGCAATGGGCGAGACCTGACCGGCACACCTCGGGGCGTCATGGTCATCGATATGCACGGGCTAAGTTTGGACGAAGTCAGAGCGCGTTTTCCTGCAGTCTTTCAGTGGCTCCTGGAAAGGGTAAAACCGGAGCGGGACCACAACCCCGAGCGTTCGCGCCGTGAGAATTGGTGGCTTTTTGCGCGACAAAATACTGAACTGCGAGGCGCATTAACAGGTCTGAATCGCTACATCGTCACCGGCCAGGTGGCAAAGCATCGCATCTTCCAGTGGCTGGACCAGAGCATGCTTCCGGATGACAAGCTCATCGCCATCGCCAGTGAAGACGCCCTTCCCTTGGGCGTTCTATCGAGTGTCGTGCACATGCAATGGGCACTGGCTGCAGGTGGTCGGCTGGGAGTTGGCAACGACCCCGTTTACAGCAAGTCCATCTGTTTCGAGGCGTTCCCGTTCCCGGCACTCGATACCGGTCTCACGCCTGAGTTAACGCAACGCATCCGAAATCTGGCGGAGCAACTTGACGCTCACCGCAAGGCACAACAGGCGGCACATCCTGAAGTCACGCTCACCGGTATGTACAACGTGCTGGAAAAGCTTCGCAGCGGCGAAGCCCTCACGCCGAGCGAGCGAACGATAAACGAGCATGGGCTGGTCTCAGTCCTGCGAACCCTGCACGATGAACTGGACTCCGCCGTACTGGCCGCCTACGGGTGGAGCGACCTCTCATTGCCCCCCGACACAGACACGCTGCTTTCTCGCCTGGTTGAACTTAACGCCAAGCGCGCCGCCGAAGAAGCCGCTGGCACGGTGCGATGGCTGCGTCCTGAATTCCAGAATCGCCTCGCGGCCGGTGAACAGGCCGAAATGGATGTGGAGGCTGGAATCGCCGAAGAAGCGACACCTGCAACAGTCCCGCTTCAGGTGGCCAAACGTCCGTGGCCATCTGGGCTTCCCGAACAAATCAAGGCGGTTGCAGATGTGCTGGCGACAACACCTCAGCCTTTGACCCTGGCAGCACTAGAGGCTCACTTCACAGCCCGAGGTCGCTGGCGCGAACGCTTGCCCACCATCCTGGAAACGCTGGAGGCGCTTGGCCGCGCCCGTCGCATCAGCGCCGAGACTCCGCGATGGAAATCTGCGTAACAACGGAGGCGCCATCTTTGAAATCAACACCCTATCTCTTGAACCGCCGTCGCTACTACCCGCTCGCCTTCGCCTTGCTGGCCGGCGCGGCCGCCACGGTTCTTTTCGCTACGTTGCCAACTCAGCGTGCTATCGAACTGATGGTGCCTGTGACAGGTGCGGCTGCTGGCTTCGTGTACTTTTTATATGCACAGCACCTACAGGAGACACGCCTGTTTGTGGACCTATTCCGGCAATTCAATGAACGCTACGACAAGCTGAATGACAAGCTCAACGCCATTGCCACCCAATCACCGGAGACGATGCTCACGTTGGAGCAGAAGCAAGTACTTTTCGACTACTTCAACCTGTGTGGCGAAGAATGGTTGTACTTCAAAGCAGGCTACATCGACCCGGCCGTTTGGGAGGCTTGGCGAGAAGGAATGAGGTTCTTTCTCCGCGCCCCAGATATTCGCCGACTTTGGACCGCCGAATTGGACGGTGGCTCGTATTACGGCTTCAGTATTGGCTTGATTGAACAAGACTGACAAAACAAGGGAGCACAGAATGGGGAAAAAGAAATCGGGCGGCGCGGATGAAATCATGAGCGTTGTGGCTCGTCTCCCTTGGTGGGCGGGAATTGGTGCCGCCGCGCTTTCTTACGTGGTTTTTCATTACCTTGCAGGCCAGAAAGCGGCCCCTCTGACTGACACCGCGGGCGTCGGCCCCATGGTCATCAAGACGATGTGGGCCAGCCTTTCGAGCATCCTGCAATACATCATTCCACTCCTTTGCCTGGTTGGCGCTGCGGTTTCCGCTGTCCGTCAGCGGGAGAGGAACGCGCTGCTCAACAAGGCCGCGACAGGTCATACGTCCAGCATCGTGGACGGTATGTCATGGCAGCAGTTCGAGACGCTGGTGGGCGAGGCGCTTCGCCAGCAAGGCTACCGCGTCGTTGAAACGGGCGGGGGTGGCGCTGACGGAGGCGTGGACCTGATAGTGACCAAAGGCAACGAGAAGTTCCTGGTGCAGTGCAAGCAATGGCGGGCCCTTAAAGTCGGTGTGGCGGTAGTGCGTGAGTTGTACGGCATCATGGCTGCCAAGGGAGCTACGGGGGGCTTCGTCGTCACCTCCGGCAGCTTTACTGCCGACGCCAGCGAATTCTCCAAGGGTCGCAACGTGACGTTAGTCGACGGGCCCGCGCTGGCAAAGTGGATTCAGGCTGCGCGGGCGCCCAAGGCAGCACCAACCTCCAATGCACCAAAGGCAGCCGCCATGGTTCCATCTTGCCCCGCCTGCGGCAAGCCCATGGTCGAGCGTATTGCTGGGCGAGGCGCAAACGCAGGAAACGCCTTTTGGGGCTGCTCCGACTTCCCGCGTTGCAGAGGGACTAGTCCGTTAGGGTAAGCGGGGTGTTTTCCTGCGACTTAGTTCGAGTCTGTTCCACACGGCGTCGCCTGGTACACCACGCCACTTGGACCGATGCACTTGTAGAAGGAATTTGGCGCCTGGGCGGGCGTTCCTCCAACCGCCCGAGCGGTGCTTGGGTCGAACTGACCCGGCGTTATTCCAACTGGCCGAGCGGTGCTTGGGTCGAACTGACTTGCGTTGTTTTCATTTGAAGGTTGGCCAGTGGAATTATTCGGATTTCGTCCATTTTGACCCATCTGTTCTGGTCTAACTTGTTCCATCGGCTGTGAGCCGGTTCTTGCTTCGGCCTCCACCTGTCCAGATGGGATAGCCTTAAACACTGAGACAGCGAGCGAGACAAGAATATAAACAGGCAAAGCACCGGCCACAATCCATATCGGCCATTTCGATGTGCTGTCAGGTGCAGGGTTGTCGAGTTCGACGGTCGCCTTCTCAACTGTGGCCTTGACTCTTGAGTCGGATGACGCAGGTGGCTGTGTGTTTTCCCAGACCTCCGCGCCTTTCATGGCGCCGGCACGGGCCTTTATGTAGAGTGCTCTTGCCTTTGCATCCTCACCGCCTGCTTCGGAAAACGCACGCGCCCAAACGCCCTTGTCCAGCCTTCCTTCTTCGATTTCAGCAAGGGCACCAGCGTAGGCATCATTGCCAGTGCGTACATCGCCCACGAACGCAGAACTGGATGAAGTAACCCTACTGGCTGGCTTCTGAAGACAGCCAACCAGTCGGCTGGTAAGCTTTTCTGCGACTACAAACCATAGTCCGGCTACAGAAAGTGAAATGAGGCATAGGGCAATTTGGAGTTCTTTTATTCCAACAATTTGATTGAGAGTCAGCCCTTCAATCGAAGAACTCTTCAGGACCGCTTTTCCAATCGTCATCATGACAAGGTGGGCGACAATCCAAAAAATCCACCAGGCTAAAAGCGCCCCAGACCCAGATGCCTTTTTCCAATCATCGCGTCCAGCGCCGGCGGTCCCCACTTTGAAAATTTCGCTGAGCACTTGGTAGGGCTTAAACAGGTTCAAGAATGGAACCATCCAACCCCAGGTTTTCCATTTTTCATGCTGCAAGCCCCTCGCTCTCAGCGTGTCTCTGGCGTGCGCATAGCAGGCGTCCAACCAACGTATTAGCGTCCACCCGACGCCAAGCATTGTCAGAATGAGCACGCCGGAAAAGGACCCAAGAAACTGAATTCTTCCAACAACAGGTGAACTGGCTGGTGGTCCACCAGCGGCAACTGCATTGAGTACGCCGACTATCCAATAATTACTGGCCACAACGACCATCGTGACAGCCATATCAATGCTGAGGGCCGTGAAGAATGCCCTCTTGGCGCCATCAAGTCTGCCGGCGTTCATAGTTGTTTTCCCTCGGTAGACGAAGTGCGCAAATCGCACTAAAACCGCTCTAGGCACTTCAACGGCTTCGGAATTGAATCGTGCGAAAGAGGCCGCGCCACTTTCCGTAGACGCACGGGACAGTTCTGCGGTCCAGTCTACACACCTTGCGAGCGTCTCAGAAGAAACTAAACTTGTACTGCCTTCCAGACCTTGGCAGCAGAGGCCGGGGAATGGGGTGAACGCAATCTTTCGCTGACCCCGCTACCGGACTTGCGCGCCGGTACTGGTGAACTGCGGAAATTTCTCAATCAACCGCTCATAGTGCGGCCCCTTTGTTTCCAACAGCCACATTAACTTTGCGGCACGCTCAGTATCGGTCCAGACCCTGCGACTCGTCTGGACGTGAGGCGCTTCAAGTTGCTCAAGGCGTTTTTCAAGAGTTGACATTTTTCGCCTTCCTTTCGGGGTAATCCACCACGATGGAAATCTACGCCGGGTCTGCCTTCGCGGCAGGCGCAGTGAGGTCGGCAAGTTGCGGAAAAGCCTCCAGCAATCGTTCGGTGATGGGACTCGGGCTGTTAACGGCCCAGTACAGCCTCAAGGCGAGCTCAGTGTCAGTGAAGGGCCGGGCGCGTGTGGGACTCTGAGACTCCTCAAGCAACGCAAGGCGCCTTTCAAGGCGTAGCATTCTTCGCCTTCCTTTCGGGGTCATCAACGACAATTGGCAGTGAACTGCCGTGCCGCAGAACTCCTTCCAGTATGGCCGCCACGAATCGGGGATTCCCTGAACTCAGGGCTTCGATGACGGTAGGCGCACCCCAATCCAGGGTAGCGGTGTAGGCGCTCAGTTCCTCGTCGGACATCTTCTTCAGGTCTGAGTTGGCCCGTGCGTCCTCAATCTGAGAAACCCGCTTCTCAAGATTTCCCATTTCGCGCCTCCAGCGCAGCGATGCGCGATTCCAGTTCATCAAGCTCAGTCACCCGTGCCAAGGTGCCGATGGCCCCGAGCAGCGCAGCCCCCTGTGACGGCGCCAGCACACCATCGGCCACAGAGCGCAGCACGGCACGGCCCTGGGCGGTTAGCGTGCCATCGGGTAGCGCCAGGGCCTGTGTCTGTTCGATGGCTTTCAGCGGGGCGATGGCGCGTTCCAGCAACAGGCGGGCGGCTCCAACGTCTCCATCAAGGGCCTTGGCCAACATCGCGTCCAGCAGGTCGGGCACACGCTTGGCAATGGCAGCGCGGAGCTTCCCGACTTCGCCAGTTCCGGCGGGGCGACCTTTGGGGTTTCCAGATTGGCCCGGCTTCCAAGCGGCGGCGGGAGGTTTTCTTGTCGTCATGGGTGTTCCTCTTCTGCTTTATCAGGGAATGGGGGAAGGGCTGTCGGTCGCACATCACCCTTTTCAGGTACGGCAGGTACGTGAGGTACGCCCCTAAAGGGTCGCGTACCTAAACGTACCTTCTCTGCCTTGGGTACACGAAGGTACAAATAACTCCGCGTACCTTCGCGTACCTTGAGTACCTCATTCACTTGGCGCTCCCGGCGATGCACACCATCCCGGCGGCTTCGTGCAAGGCGGCAGCGGCTACAAGGGCTTTCATGGCGCGGTAAACAGGGCCCTTTTCGTAACGCCCTTCGAAGTGCGCCACGACAGCCGTCTTTTTCATGCCGACCTTGTGGCTTCGCATGAATTCCACGACAGCGCCCTCGACCTCGCCCATGCGTTTGCCTTTGGCCTTATCGGGTGCATCGGCGGCCACCAGTACACAGGAAGTGGCTGCGCCGCCCCACTTGGTGCTGCCCAACGCCACGGTGTCGAGTCGAAAGCCGATGCGTTCACCTTTGGTACTCAGGTCACGCTGTTTCGTAATCTCCGCACACCGGCCGGTCGGCGCGTCAATCACCTCGATTTCGGTATCCACGGCAGCCCGGATGCCACTCCAGCCACGGGCACCAGCGGCAGCAGCCTTCCCGCTATGGTGAATCAACAGGAAATGGGCCTTGCACTCGGTGCGAATGCGGTCAATTCGGCGCACAACAAGCCCCATATCCTGCCCGGCATTCTCATTTGCGCCGGCACTCAAGCGGGCCAGCGTGTCACCCACTATCAGCACGACCTTCTTGCCTCGCTGTGCCTCCAGCTGGCGCACAAGTTGAATCATCCTGTCGGTGTCAGCCTCCCCGTCGAACAAGTCAATCGGGTTTTGAACAATGGCGAAATTCGGAACCTTCACCCCGTGGTGGCTCTGATACGCCTGCAAGCGGCCGCGAACCGAGGCGGGTGATTCGGCAGCCAGGTAGACCACCATGCCCACCTCAGTCTGCCTGCCCAACCAAGGCACCCCACGGGCCACAGCACAGGCCATATCAATCACGAAAAACGTCTTCCCGCTGTTGCTGTCGCCATAGAGAACACTGGCGTCACCAGTGGTCAGCACACCTTCCACCAGTTCGTCGGCCGGCTCAAAGGCGTCTGGCAGTTCGTCAGCAAACGCGACGGAGAAAGGCAACGGCAGTGACGCGGGCGTGCTGGCGTCACTGAGCAGGATTTCCAACGCATCGAACCCGTCACGCTGGGCAAGGTCGTTCACGTCCGAGTTGTTCGGCCAGCCTTCAGGCATGGCAGCAACGGCGGCGCCCAAGTTGCGGGCCATCTTCTCGGCTTCTTTTTCCTTGCCCACGTCCGGGACCAGCACTAATTGGACAGTTGGGTCCCGTAAACGCAATTCTGCGTTTACCGCGCGAACCCGGCCCCAGCCGAAAGCCACTACAGCAGCGTGGCCTGTAGCCTTCCAGCACGCCCACGCCTGGCCGATGCCCTCGCACACATAGGCCACACCACCCGGAACCAGTTCACCCACGGTGAACCAGCCTTCCATGGTGGCAGCGGGCAGGTTCAGCTTGCCCGATATCCCGCGCGACTTCAATCTGGTGGCCACCTCCGGCAGCGTGACAAATTGCAGGCTCGATACCGAGCCATCGGGGCGAAGGGCCGGCACGACCAACGCCCCGGCCATTAGCTCGCCTTGAATGGTCAGCTTGTCATCGGAAGGCACTACTCGCAGCCCTTCAGGTGTTCCTTGCTTTTGCGCGATGTAAGGGTGGTCGTCAGTTGCGGGTTCACAGCGGTTCCAAACATCGGCGGCGCCAATCCTTGGACGGGGCTTCGCTGTCGCTTCGTTGGGTCTTGCTCGGGGCCTCTTGGTGGCCTGGATTCGGTCCCCACCCATGCGCCAGCCACCTAGTTCTGCGGCCATGCGGTACAAGGTGCCAGCCCCAACGCCCCGGCCCGGCTTGAAGCTGCGCCAGGTGTCGCGGGCGGCTTGCTCGCTGTAGTTACCGGCGGCGGCGCTCCAGTCATTGAAGGTGTCGAAGTCGAGCCCGGCAGCTTGGGCAGCCATACCAGCACGCACCCAGTCCTCGCGGGGCAGGTCGGGCGGGATGGATTGCAGCGCATCCCGTGCACGGTCAGTTTCGGCGGCAATCATTTCGCCCTCCCATTCATGGCAAGGGCCTGCGCCGTGTATTTGGCATCCAGGCGATAGAGGGCAACTACGCGGTCCGGGCACTGGTCAGTCGGGCTTGGAATCTCGATGGTTTCGATGGGCCATCCGAGCGCGCGCAACGTGAACACCACGGCCCCGAGGCGCCAGCTTTGTGTGCTGCTCTCGAAGTCCGGGTGGTCAAGCATGTCGCCATTCATGAACATCCCGAGCGCCCGGTCGGCAAGCGTGTTCCTCGTCGGCCAACTGGGACTGAACGGCGGCGGCGGCAGGAATGACAGTTGCTCGCCGTTCCCTTGCGTCGCGGTTGGTGCGTGTGTTTTTCTCATGCCGAGCCACCTCGCTGTCTTCCCTTTGCCTGCCACTGGTGTATCTTGCGTCGGTCGCCTTCGCTCAGGTGATACACGCCGGGGCGGCAGTCCTTGCCGTCTCGGTCGATAAAGTGGATGCGGTCGCAGTCAATGGTCAAGCCACGGTCGCGCAGGTCAGATACCAACGCGGGGCCATTCGCACAACCGGCCACGCTGTCCAGTTCCTGGCGGCTGATTGGCCGGCGCAGCATGACGGCAAGTGCGCGTAAGTGGCGTGGGTTGTCGGTTCCGACGAACTCCGCGCTGTTCGCGGAGCTCGGTTTTGGTTTGCCGGTGGGGTCGGGCGAGGTCATTTCAAGCTACCCCCAGCAGGCGGCGCAGTTCAGCCACCGGCCACGCAAGGCGACCATTGATACGCACGGGGCGCAGCGGGCCATCCTCATGACAGGCCCAACCTCGCAAGGTCTGCGGGCGGCGATTCAAGTAGTGGGCAGCGGATGCAGTTTCCAATGTCGGGCGGGTCACAGATTCCAGTGTCGGGAACTGTGTAGCGGCTTGCTTTTCCATGTTGACCCTTTCGGGGCTGTTGAACATGGAAACCCATTCTTGTCACATTTCGGCAGGTAGGCGCCTGCCGTATGCCTGCCGTTTACCTGCCGTTTTTCCGGTTGATGTGTGCCTTCAAATCCTCGGAAAATGACTGTCTGCTAATGCCCTCAACTCTTGCCAGCGCCCCAATCCCCCTCGGCAGGTGCGAATAATCGTCGTTGGGCATGGTCAACCCGGCATCAATGCACGCCTGATACCTACGGGCTTGTCGTTGCTCTGTGGATTCGCCACCGGATGCGCTCTCAGCCACCACGGGCGCGGGGCTTGCTTCAGCATCATCAAGTTCATGCTCCAGCGCGTCTTCGTTGTCGTGGTACTCAATGGTTTTCAGCCTTTCGAGAATTTCGAGCATCCTGGCTTTTCGCTCCGCTTCTGCCTTATCTGCAGGCCTGGACTCTGACGGTGTTGCAGCCACCAAAGTTTCGGCTTGGTTGTCCGGCATGCCTTCCATTACGACCGCACACATGGCCGGACGAATGTACGTTGTGAAATCAAGTTCACGCCACTTTTCCAAGGCCGTTAGCCCGTCATTTATGAAGGCTGCATGCGCTCGGCTTATCGGCGTATTGACCCCATTGCCATCCACTTCTGTGGGAACGGACGACGCGAGGATACGGAAACGGCCATCCCAATTCCGCGCATGAAACTTTTCAAGGTCTTCTTTCCATACGAACACGCCGGCCGGGAGCAGGGGCAGCGACTCTTCTCGCCACCGCTGATAGCCCGCCTCACGGGGCAGCCCGGTATGTTCGATTTTCTCGCCGAGCCCGCGTAATGCCCGAACTGCATCACCTTCCCACCATCCCCTTTTGAGTGGCTTTACTTGGTCGTTTTCGAGGTAAAACGCCTGGAGCTCTCCGCATATGAAGCCACGCAGCACTTCATCGTCCGCGAGAGTTTGAGCAACAACGTCAGGGGAAAAGAAGTTCCAGTTGGTGAGCAGCGGAATCGCCCGTACCGGAATGGCCTTACGGGGATGACCGTTTCGGTCTTTTATTAAAAAAACGAGATTCACGGCAGCACCCCTTCCCGGCGCCCTTCAATAGATGCCCCAGCAGTCGGGTGAAGGTGTCCCGCTTTTCGGTTCGCGGGCCTAGCTGGGGCGAATGGGTCAGGCGTGTGTCTGGACCCAGCTTTTCAGCGCGTCATTGATGCGGGTCTGCCAGCCGTCACCGGATGCCTTGAACTTCTCCAGCACGTCCACGTCCAGGCGCAGGGTGACTTGGGTCTTGGTGCCGCTGCCCAGCGGGCGCCCACGACGCACCAGCGGTTTGACGGTCTCCCACTCGGCATCCGTGAGGGGGACAGCGTCGGGGTCGGCGTTGGCGGCCGCGGTGACGATGGCGTCTTCCTCTGGCGTGGGCAGTTGCAGCACGCGCCCACTGCGGGTCTTAATCGTTTTCGGCATAGCGTTTGACCTCTCGCGTGTTGGCTTTTCTCAAACTGATGATGCGACGCTCGGTCGGCTGCTCGGGTGGGCGGTCCACAAAAGCCACGAAGAACAACCGGTCACCCAACGGGGCGAGCCCTGACATCCGCACCTCGCCGTAGTCTCGCCGCTGGTCTTGCCAGGACAGCATGTCGCTCCACTCCAGCCGCAGGGCCAGCGCCAGTGACAAGCCGTGCTTGACCACGTTTGCCGCGTCCTTGCCCGGGTCGAACGTCACATCCATAGTTATTGTAGTTACGTTTAATTGAATCGCAAGGATTATTCGTCGTTACGAAATATCAACCCGCCACCAGTGCCAGCTTGCCCGACGCCGCAACGGGAACGAAGGGCACGCCGGCCTGCCGCAGAATCCACGCCTCTATCTTTTCGTGGTGAACGCGCAGCAGGTCGAGCGGGCGCACGGTGTAGTGCTTTTCTGCGGTCGCGCTGGGCTTGTGCCCCATGATTTGCGCAACAACCCCTGCGGGGATTTCAAGCCACTCGGTCAGAGACTTGAATGAACGACGCAGGCCATGCAGGGTAAGTCCTTCCAGACCAGCCACGGCGCAGGCTTGAACATGATGGTTGCGGGGAACGGTCAGCATGCCCGAGGCGGCGGTTGCGCTGGAGAAAACCCACTCGCTGCGCCGCGGCAACCCGGCCAGCAGTTGCGACACATACGGCGTCAGCGGAATCACGCGCTCACCTTCGACCTTGTCGCGGATGGTGATTCCTCGCCACTGGGTATTCAGGTCACTCCAGCGCATTGCCAGCACTTCGCCAGGCCTCGCCCCGGTCAACAACAGGATTTGCAGGTAGGCGGCTGTAACTGGGTTGCCAATCTGCCGCACAGCGGCAAACCAGGCGGGCAATTGCTCACGCATCAAGGCATCCTGCTTCACGCCTGCCTTTCCCAACGCCTCCCGAGCCTTCTTGGTCTTGGCCGGGTTGACGCCTGCAAGCGCAGAAACATACTCCGGCTGCTCCGCACACCAAGCCAGAAACGCCTTGAGACACCGCCACGCCAACCGGGCGGACGTGGGCCGGGTCTTGGCTTCTTTGCTGGCCCACGCCTCGACCGCGGCGTTATTGAGTTCGCACAGCGGTAGGCACATCAGCGAGTGGAGTGGACCGGCAACGGTCACGCCTCGGCCGCGAGTGCCACGCCGTGCAGGTACACCGCCTGGCTGCACCAGCCGTCCATGGTCCGCATGGTGGCGCACACCCCAGTGCGGCCGTCGGGCCTCAAGATAGGCCGACCACACCTCCCCCACTGTCACAGCCTGGGCGGCGGCAGCGGCCTTGCTGGCGACTTGGGCTGCTTGCTGCTCACGCTCAACCTCACGGGGGTCCGTACCGGCGTCCACCATCATCTTCAGACCTTGGGCCTTCGTGCGGGCGGCATCCAGGCTCCAGTCAGCTGCGGTGCCGATGTTGAGTCGGATGGTGGCACCGTTCAGGCGCGACTCGAAGACGTAGGTTCTGCGTCCTGTCGGCGTCACCCGCAACGCCAGCGCCGTGGCTTCGGTGTCCCATAGGAAAGCCTGGGACTTACCCGGCGGGCAGGAGAAGTCTGCAACCCGCCCTGCGGTCAAACGAACCCGGCTTTTCTGTCCACTCATGGAACCCCCGGAAATCTGTAGGCAATTTGTAGGCAAATTCGATGGATTCACCCATGCACAAATCAACAGTACTACAGAGAAATACCGCTGTAACTTGTTGATTTTTATAGATTGTACCAACAAGGATCAACAGGTACAAATCCTATATTTTTCCGACTGTTAATCCGTAGGTCCCTGGTTCGAGCCCAGGTCGAGGAGCCACCTACTAGAAACGAATCAAGCACTTAGCGCGAAAGCGTTAGGTGCTTTTTTCATGTTCAAGGCGATGGTGGTCGTTGCCGACGCTGCGGCTTCCTGGTCGCTGCTTTGGGCGCGATCACGGCACGGGCGGATTTGTCCGACAGCTTGGCAACATAGTGATCCAAAGCCCAGCGGGTCTTGGTCTGCTCGCTCTTGTCGCGCTCGGCGCCCATCTCGGCCAAGTAGGCCATGAAACCACCGACTGCGGCTGCGGCTTGCGCCGCAGGTGCCTTGATGGAGACTTCCAGGAGTCGCTCGCCGTCCTCGCGCTGCCAAAGTTCGGCAGAAACTGGCCAGGGACAGGCGGGATCTTCGAAACTCCAGCGCTGAGCCATCAACGGCCCCAGGACAGCGAGCTTGCTGAAGTCGATACGCTGGCCCGTCATGGCCACGATGAATTCTTCCTGGTCTTGGGTAAATGCCGCTGCGATGGGCTTTTTCCCGACAGCGACGCGCTTGATCAGCCCGGGGGCAACCTTCATTGAAAACGATGCTGACTTGACCAGGCTGGTTTCGCTGGCATCTGCCTCGATCTTGAAGTTATGGAACTTGCGCCATTCACCGCCCACTTCGGCCGGATTGACTGGCCGGAACTTCACCGTGCTGTCGTGTTCGTCCCCGACCGTGCGGCGTGCCCGTGCAATGATGCCGGCCCCCAGAAGCGCCAACTCGGGCGTATCGAAGAAGTAGATGTAGCGCTCTTCGTCATTCCTGGCGGTAAGGCCGAAACGCGCAAGCGCCCCATCGATCTGATGATCCGAAATGGTCGCCTTGAACTCTATTGACTCGGCCCCCTCGATCGCTCGAGCCACCTTTCCTTGTGTTGCGGCACCTCGCTCCATCGCCAGACTCCCTTCAAGTGAAACTGACAATTAACAGGGCGCACCTACTTGTCACGCGGAGCGGACTGATCAAGGCAAACGCCAAAAAAAGGCCCTTCTGCACCCTCAGACCCACCCAACAAGCGAGGCGTTCACCGGGCTTGCGAACGGCCTGTCCGCTGGGCCTTCGTTCAGGGCAGCGTAACCCCCAACGTCACCATCAGCCCCGAGTTGCCAAAGAGCACCAGTTCGCTGCAGACGCGCTTGTAACAGTAGCCCACCGACGGCAGGATCGCCGGGGCCACGCCGGAGCTGTTGAAAGGGATCTTGTTCTGGTATTCGCCTTTGTACCCGTGGAGCGCGCCCGCTGTAATCTTGAAGTACAACGGCTGGAGTTCATCGAACGGACGCACCAACCATCCGCCATAGAGATACTGGGATGACTGACCGAAGGAATTCGCGAACAAGGCCAGCCCTGCCAGCCATTGTCCCCCGGCCGCGAAGCTGTTGAAGCGCCACTCCAGGTTCAACAGGTTCTGCTGGTTGACGTGCTCGGGCGTGGGGTTGTAGTGGAGGGTGTAGACGCTGGTCTGAAGGTAGAAGCGATCGGTGCGCCAAGGCTCGGGAGCGTCCCATGGGGATACCTCTGCCGAAGTCGCCGTTGCTTGAGCCTGCGTTTGCGCTGCCACCGGTCCGGACAATCCCAAGCAGAGGGCCCATGCCCCCGCAAGGCAGGCCAGCCAGCGGTTTCCATGGCCTTGGCGCGCCTGCAGTGGCACCTGTTTGTTTTGTCCGATTTTCCCCATGGAGTCCGCCAAAAAAATACAGAGCCTACCATGGCGACGCGATCATCAAAGGCCTCGCCGAGATGGGCAAGCTCCCCAGTAAAGAACACCTCGGTTTGAAACGATAAACTGACACCTCGACCGCAACACCTCCTGCCCTGTCTCCAGCGACCTCCACTTTTTGATGGCCCTTGCGCAACAGACCCCTCATGAATTGCCATGGTTGCGGGCGGGAGATCCCTTTCCGCCTGTTTCGCTAGCCTTGGATTCAACGGCTCCTGCCCCCGGCCTACTGGCAGCCGGCGGCGCCCTCGACGTGGGAACCCTCGTACGTGCCTACAGTGCGGGAGTCTTCCCCTGGTTCAGCGCCGGACAACCCATCCTGTGGTGGAGCCCCGATCCGCGCATGATGATGCAGACCAGCCAATTCAAGCTGCATCGCTCCCTGCGAAAAAGGATCAACCAGTTTGCCCGCGACCCCGCGTGTGAGATCCGTGTGGACAGCGCATTCGACCAAACCATCGAAGCGTGCGCGACGGTACACCGGCCGGGTCAATCGGGCACCTGGATCGTCCCGGACATGGTGTCAGCCTATCAACGCCTGCATGTGGCGGGTTACGCCCACAGCATCGAAACCTGGATGAACGGCAATCTGGTGGGCGGGTTGTACTGTGTCGCCATTGGACGGGCCGTATTCGGTGAGTCGATGTTCAGCCTGGTTCCGGACGCTTCCAAGCTGGCGCTTGCGGCACTGATCGCGTTCTGTCGCCATCACGGTATCGAATGGGTCGACTGCCAGCAGAATACCCGCCACCTCGCCTCCCTCGGGGCACGCGAGACGGCGCGATCGGACCTGGTGCGCTACGTCCGCACGGCTATCACCCAACAGCCCCCTGAATGGCGATTCGAGCCATACTTGTGGGGCGAACTCATAGTCTGCGAAAAGGTCATGACATGACGCACCTCAAAGACCTGCCGCTTCACACCTTGCAGTTCTATGCGACAGCGGCCTACCCGTGCAGTTATTTGCCTGAGCGGATGGCGCGCTCTCAGGTGGCCACGCCCAGTCACCTGATCCACAACGAAGCCTATTCCGGCCTCGTTCTCAATGGATTCCGGCGCAGCGGTATGTTCACCTACCGGCCCCATTGCGACGGCTGCTCGGCCTGCGTTCCGCTGCGCGTGCGGGTCGATGCCTTTCAGCCTGACCGCAGCCAGCGGCGCTCCTGGAAGCGCCACCGGACTTTGCAGGCCCGCGTACTCAAGCTGTGCTTTGTTCCCGAACACTACCAGTTGTACCTGCGATATCAGAACCGTCGCCACGAAGGCGGCGGGATGGACCACGACAGCATCGATCAATACACCCAGTTTCTGCTGCAAAGTCGTGTGAATTCCCGCCTCGTCGAATTCCGCGAGCCGCGGGATGACGGCACACCCGGCCCGTTGAAGATGGTGTCCATCCTGGACGTCCTGAACGATGGTCTGTCCGCGGTCTACACCTTCTTCGAACCCGAGCGAGGCACCAGCTACGGAACCTACAGTGTCCTGTGGCAAATCGCCCAGGCTCAGCAATTGCGATTGCCTCACCTCTATCTGGGTTACTGGATCGACCAGAGTGAAAAGATGAACTACAAGGCTCGATTCCGGCCTGCCGAAATAATGCAGCACGGAGAATGGACGGCGTTCTCATCCGACAACTGAGCTCGGTGAACTGAACAACCTCGGATTTCACAAGGTAAAATTCCGTCCGGAAACTTCCTTTGGATCTATGCGAAAAACCGAACCCGGCGTTGTCGTCACCCCGACCATTCAAGTCATCGAGCGCATGTTCGCCCTGATCGACGTTCTGGCCTCCCGTGAAGAAGCGATTTCGCTGAAGGAGATCAGCGAAAAGACCGGCCTTCATCCCTCGACCACTCACCGCATCCTCAATGATCTGGCGACCGGTCGGTTCGTGGACCGCCCGGAAGCGGGCAACTATCGGCTGGGCATGCGTTTGCTGGAGTTGGGCAATCTGGTCAAGAGCCGGCTCAATGTCCGTGACGCTGCGCTGGGGCCGATGCGCGAGCTCCACAACCTGACCCAGCAGCCCGTGAATCTGAGCATGCGCCAGGGTGATGAGATCGTGTATGTCGAGCGCGCCTACAGCGAGCGATCCGGCATGCAGGTGGTTCGCGCCATCGGTGGACGGGCACCGTTGCACCTGACCTCGGTTGGCAAACTCTTTCTCGCAGCCGATGAACCCCAGCGGGTGCGGGCCTATGCCACGCGCACGGGCCTGGCGGGACACACCCGCAACAGCATCACGCAATTGCCCGAACTGGAGCGCGAACTCTCAAGGGCACGCCAATACGGCATTGCACGCGACAACGAAGAGCTTGAACTCGGCGTTCGCTGCATGGCAGCGGGCATTTACGATGATCAAGGGAGATTGGTGGCCGGGCTCTCCATCTCGGCCCCTGCAGACCGCCTCGACGAAAGCTGGATGAGCAAGCTCCAGGCGACCGCTAACGAAATTTCTTTGGCTCTGGGCTACAGGCGGGCCCCTGGCGCATGAACGTCAGCTGCTGACGCGACGGGCATCGGCCGCGACAACCGAGCCACTCTCAACCCTCCGACGCACCCGCTCGGCGTCGGCAAGGCGACTGAACTTGCCGGCGGAATCCAGAAACACCATGATCAGCTTGCGCCCGGAAACCTTAGCCTGCATCACCAGGCACTGGCCCGCTTCCGAGATATAGCCGGTCTTCTGAATACCGATGTCCCATGAACGGCTGTGCACCAGTCGGTTGGTGTTGTTGAATTGCAAAGTCCGGTTGCCCACCTCAACCTCATGGCCGGGAGAGGTTGTCAGCTCGCGCAGTTTGGGCTCCATGTAGGCCGTTGCGACCAGGGTGGCGAGGTCCTTTGCGCTGGACTGGTTCTTGCTGGACAGGCCGGTCGGCTCCACGTACCGGGTATCTTTCATCCCAAGGGCCTGCGCACGTGTGTTCATCAGTCCGACAAACGTGTTCAGCCCGCCAGGATAGGTGCGCCCCAGCGCATGCGCTGCACGGTTTTCACTGGACATCAGCGCAAGGTGCAACAACTCGCCACGGCTCAGCTGAGCGCCCACCTTGAGACGGGAACGACTCCCCTTCTCCGTATCGACGTCGTCCTGGCTGATCACGATCATCTCGTCCATCGGCAGGCGAGCCTCTGTCACGATGAGACCGGTCATCAACTTGGTCAACGAGGCAATCGGCAGCACCGCGCTGTCGTTCTTGCTGAAAAGGACTTCGCGCGTGTCCTGATCCATGACCAGGGCGACGCTCGATTTGAGGTCCAGGGGGTCCGATGCGCCATGCAAACCAGCCAGTTGTCCAAACGAGGGTTTTACCGGGACCGCCGCTTGCACCACCGGCCTGCGCTTCTGGCTCCCCGCGCTCTTGCCTGAAGAGGCCACGACGGTCTTCTTGGTTGTCTTGCTGGTTGTCTTGCTGGCCGAAGCGGACCTGTTGGCCTCGCTGGTCTTGCGGCTTGCGGCCGAAGCAGGCGCGGATGCCAACCCGGCAATGAAACAGAGAGCAACCAGTGCAGCAAACAGACGGTTCATCGGTTGTCTTCGGTAATAGTACGGTGGACGCAGCCCCGCTCGGATCAAGAAATCCGAATTCGGTCGGCGCAGTGTATCCATTTAGGAAAAGTCGCGCAAGATCAGCAACTTGCGCGACATTCCTGATAAGTTACTGGGATTATAGGTAGATACCCTAGCCTTGAGCCGCCACACGATCAGCTTTGCTCTGTAACTTGTTGAGCGCATGCAGATAAGCCTTGGCTGAGGCCACGACGATGTCAGGATCCGCCCCGACGCCATTGACCACCCGGCCGCTGTTTTGAAGCCGCACCGTCACCTCGCCCTGGCTCTCGGTCGAACCGCTGATGGCATTCACTGAATACAGGACCATTTCGGCGCCGCTCTTCACATGGGTTTCAATGGCTTTGAGGGACGCATCCACCGGCCCGTTGCCGTCCGATTCGCCTCTGACCTCGCGGCCGTTGACCGTGAAAACAATGGTGGCATGAGGCCGTTCCCCAGTTTCGCTGTGCTGTGACAGGGAAACAAACCCGAACTGCTCCTTCTCACTGGTCACACTCTCGTCGCTGACCAGCGCCAGGATGTCTTCATCAAAGATCTCGCTCTTGCGATCGGCCAATTCCTTGAAGCGGGCGAAGGCCGTGTTGATCTCGGATTCACTGTCGAGGCTGACCCCCAGCTCCTGCAGGCGCTGCTTGAAGGCGTTGCGGCCGCTGAGCTTGCCGAGAACGATCTTGTTGGCGCTCCAGCCCACGTCTTCCGCTCGCATGATCTCGTAGGTGTCGCGCGCCTTCAGCACGCCGTCCTGGTGAATGCCCGAGGCATGGGCGAAGGCGTTCGCACCGACGACCGCCTTGTTGGGCTGAACCACGAATCCGGTGGTCTGGCTGACCATCCGGCTGGCCGCGAGAATATGCTGGGTATCGATACCGATATCGAGCCCGAAATAGTCGCGCCTCGTCTTGACGGCCATGACGACCTCCTCCAGCGAGCAATTGCCGGCACGCTCGCCCAGGCCATTGATCGTGCACTCCACCTGCCGCGCCCCGCCAATCTTCACACCGGCCAGTGAATTGGCCACCGCCATGCCAAGGTCGTTGTGGCAATGCACCGACCAGATGGCTTTGTCGGAATTGGGAATACGCTCTCGCAAGGTCTTGATGAAATTGCCATACAACTCGGGAACGGCATAGCCCACCGTATCCGGCACATTGATCGTGGTGGCGCCCTCGGAAATCACGGCCTCGAGCACCCGGCACAGGAAATCCATGTCGCTGCGGTATCCATCCTCCGGGCTGAATTCGACGTCACCGACCAGATTGCGCGCAAACCGAACCGCCAGCTTGGCCTGCTCGAACACCTCGTCTGGCGTCATGCGCAGCTTTTTTTCCATATGCAAAGGCGATGTGGCAATGAACGTGTGAATGCGCGCACTGTTGGCACCCTTCAGGGCTTCGGCGGCACGGGAGATGTCCCGGTCGTTGGCACGCGAAAGCGAGCAGACCGTTGAGTCCTTGACGGCATTCGCGATGGCCTGAACCGCTTCAAAGTCGCCATTCGAGCTGGCCGCAAATCCCGCTTCGATGACGTCCACCCGCAGGCGCTCAAGCTGGCGCGCGATGCGCAGTTTCTCGTCGCGGGTCATGGAGGCCCCCGGCGACTGCTCGCCGTCGCGCAAGGTGGTGTCGAAAATGATGAGTTTGTCAGCCATGGGAGAACTCCTGTTTCAATGAAACCCGCAACATGAAATACCTGACATCCAAAGCAAAAGGCCCGTTGCGGGGGCAAACGGGCCTTTTTGGAAATGGCGCGCGTGCGCTACCGTCTCCGCCCGGTCGGGTGTAGCAGTAGCGATGTCAGCATAAAAACCATTCGCACACTTTAGCACAAGCTCGCACGATTCGCGAAACAGGCTGGGCCATTGCCGCGCCGTCACTTGTGCAGACCGCGCTCGTCGGGTTCATCCGTTGATGTGCTGATCACACTGGTCTGCACACCCTTGAGCTTGCGCCAGCCATAGATCACGTAACCACTGAACCCGTAAATCACGAACACGCCGAACATGACGGCCGGCGGGTGGATGTTGATCACCGCAATGCCCAGCGCAATCAGCACGATCGCGGCGAACGGGACGCTCTTCTTCATCTGCACGTCCTTGAAGCTGTAGAACGGCACGTTCGTCACCATCGTCAGGCCGGAATAAAGGGCCAACGCAAACATCGGCCACGCGACAGCCGGGCCCCGGATGTCAGCATCCGTCATGATCCAGATGAAGCCGGTCACCAGCGCGGCAGCGGCCGGCGACGGCAGCCCCTGAAAGTAGCGCTTGTCGACCACTGCCGTGTTGACATTGAAGCGCGCCAGACGCAGCGCCGCACAGGCGCAATAGACAAAGGCGGCAATCCAGCCCCAGCGCCCCAGCCCCTTGAGGGCCCACTCATAGGCAATGAGCGCCGGTGCGGCACCGAAGGAGACCATGTCCGACAAGGAGTCCATCTGCTCGCCGAACGCGCTCTGGGTGTTGGTCATGCGGGCCACCCGACCATCCAGGCTGTCCAGCACCATGGCACAGAACACCCCCACGGCCGCGTAGTCGAAACGCCCGTTCATGGCCATCACGATGGCATAGAAGCCTCCGAACAGCGCGGCCAGGGTGAACAGATTGGGCAGGATGTAAATGCCCTTGCGCCGCTTGCGCACCACCACGCCCGATGGCTCCAGAGCTTGCTTTTCAGTCTCTTTATGCATGTTTTATGCCAAATCCCAGCGTCAAATGGTCGTATATCGCTATCAATTTGATATTTCCAACGGCAGGCGGAAAGCAAACCGACGCCACGATCCCAGCCCAACATGCCAGTGCCCGAGGATGGCGCCTTCTGGCCGGCTCCCTGCTTTCCCTGCCATCCCGAGTGTATGCCGCCTTGCCGGCACGCCCACCAAGAACAAAGGCCACCCGGGTGGCCTTTGCGATTCCTTCAGCAGGCGAAGATCAGTTGCGGGTCTGGTCAACCAGCTTGTTCTTGGCGATCCAGGGCATCATGGCGCGCAACTGGGCTCCCACCACCTCGATCTGGTGCTCCGCCGTCAGGCGGCGGCGCGCGGTCATGCTGGGATAGCCGGTGCGGCCTTCCAGAATGAACATCTTGGCGTATTCGCCGGTCTGGATCCGCTTGAGCGCGTTGCGCATGGCCTCGCGGCTCTGCGCATTGATGACCTCGGGGCCCGTCACGTACTCGCCATACTCGGCATTGTTCGAGATGGAGTAGTTCATGTTGGCAATGCCACCTTCGTAGATCAGGTCCACAATCAGCTTGAGCTCATGCAGGCACTCGAAGTAGGCCATTTCAGGGGCATAACCAGCCTCCACCAGGGTCTCGTAGCCCATCTTGACCAGTTCGACCGCGCCACCGCACAGGACAGCCTGCTCGCCGAACAGGTCGGTCTCGGTCTCTTCCTTGAAATTGGTCTCGATGATGCCGGCCTTGCCGCCACCGTTGGCCATCGCATAGGACAGGGCCAGATCGCGAGCCTTGCCGCTCTTGTCCTGGTGCACCGCCACCAGGTGCGGCACACCGCCACCCTGGGTGTAGGTGTTGCGAACCGTGTGGCCAGGAGCCTTGGGAGCCACCATCCAGACATCCAGATCGGCACGCGGCACGACCTGGTTGTAGTGCACGTTGAAGCCGTGGGCGAAAACCAGGGACGCACCCTGCTTGATGTTCGGTGCCACGTTGTTGGTGTAGACCTCGGCGATCTGCTCGTCAGGCAGCAGGATCATGACCACGTCGGCGGCCTTCACGGCATCGTTGACTTCCAGCACGTTCAGGCCAGCCTTGCCGACCTTGTCCCAGGAGGCGCCGCCCTTGCGCAGGCCGACGACGACCTTGACGCCGCTGTCGTTGAGGTTCTGCGCATGCGCGTGGCCCTGGCTGCCGTAGCCGATGATGGCCACGGTCTTGCCCTTGATCAGGCTCAGGTCACAGTCTTTGTCGTAGAAAACTTTCATGGTCTTGCTCCAGAGGATTTGATGATGGAAACCGTTCGTTGCGAGCCTGTCGAAGGGCTCCCGGCGCCCTGCTTGCGCAGGGCTTCGACAGGCACAGCCCGAACGGGCAAAGGCTGAGCCCTGAAAAAGTCAGACGCGAAGGATTCTCTCACCCCGTCCGATGCCGCTGGAGCCCGTGCGAACGGTCTCCAGGATGGCGCTGCGGTCGATGGCTTCGAGGAAAGCGTCGTTCTTCGACTGGTCCCCGGTGAGCTCGATGGTGTAGCTTTTTTCGGTGACGTCGATGACGCGGCCCCGGAAGATGTCGGCCATGCGCTTCATCTCTTCGCGCTCCTTGCCCACTGCGCGGACCTTCACCATCATGAGCTCGCGCTCGGTGTAGGCCCCTTCGGTCAGGTCCACGACCTTGACCACTTCAATCAAGCGGTTCAGGTGCTTGGTGATCTGCTCGATCACGTCATCCGACCCGGTGGTCTGGATCGTCATGCGCGAGAGGCTGGGATCCTCGGTGGGCGCGACGGTCAAGGATTCGATGTTGTAGCCACGGGCAGAAAACAGCCCCACCACGCGCGACAGCGCGCCGGCCTCGTTTTCAAGCAAAACTGCAATGATGTGTTTCATGATGCGATTCCTCTTTTCGCCGCCCTCCCCCGTGCACGGTAATGCACAGGCTTGGCGGGCAATAGATTCGTCAATAGGATGGGTGATGGTTCGATTGGATGCATGAGCCGCGGCGAACGCCGCCGCGGACCTGCCGATCAGTCGTTCAGAGGTCTTCCGCCCCCAGCAGCATTTCGGTGATGCCCTTGCCCGCCTTGACCATCGGGAAGACGTTTTCGGTGGGGTCGGTGCGGAAATCCATGAACACCGTGCGGTCCTTCAGCTTGCGTGCTTCGCGCAGGGCGCCTTCCACATCCTGCGGACGCTCGATCAGCATGCCGACGTGCCCATAAGCCTCGGCCAGCTTCACGAAGTTCGGCAGTGCATCCATGTAGCTGTGGCTGTAGCGGCCAGAGTATTCGATCTCCTGCCACTGGCGAACCATGCCCAGATAACGATTGTTCAAGGCCAGGATCTTGATCGGCGTGTTGTACTGCAAGCAGGTCGACAGTTCCTGGATGCACATCTGCACCGAACCTTCACCGGTGACGCAGAACACCTCGCTCTCGGGTCGTGCCAACTTGATCCCCATGGCATAGGGAATTCCGACTCCCATGGTGCCAAGTCCGCCGGAGTTGATCCAGCGGCGGGGCCGGTCAAACCGGTAATACTGCGCGGCCCACATCTGGTGCTGGCCGACATCCGAGGTGATGTACGCGTCCTCGTCCTTGGTCATCTCCCAGAGTGTCTCGACGACATATTGCGGCTTGATGACGTCGTTGTTGCCCCGGTCGTATTTCAGGCAATCGCGCGCGCGCCAGCCCTCGATCGTTTCCCACCAGCCCTTGAGCGCGTGAGCGTCCGGCTTGAGCGATCCCTCGCGGATCATCGAGATCAACTCGACCAGCACATCCTTGACGTCGCCGACGATGGGCACATCCACCTTCACCCGCTTGGAGATGCTGGAAGGATCGATATCGATATGGATGATCTTGCGTTCGTTCTGGGCGAAATGCTTCGGATTGCCGATCACGCGGTCGTCAAAACGGGCACCCACCGCCAGCAACACGTCGCAGTGCTGCATCGTGTTGTTGGCCTCGATCGTGCCGTGCATGCCCAGCATGCCCAGGAACTTGCGATCCGAGGCGGGATACGCACCAAGACCCATGAGCGTGTTGGTGACCGGGTAACCCAGCATGTCCACCAGGGTACGCAGTTCCTGCGTGGCATTGCTGAGCAGTACGCCACCGCCGGTATAGATGTATGGGCGCTTGGCCGACATCAGCAACTGCAAGGCCTTGCGGATCTGGCCGCCGTGCCCTTTGCGCACCGGGTTGTACGAGCGCATCTCCACGGATTCGGGATAGCCCGCATACGGCGTCTTGTTGAAAGAGACGTCTTTCGGGATGTCCACCACCACAGGGCCTGGACGGCCAGTGCGTGCAATGTGAAACGCCTTTTTCATGACATCCGCCAGTTGGCGCACGTCCTTGACCAGGAAGTTGTGCTTGACGACGGGTCGGGTGATTCCGACCGTATCGCACTCCTGGAAAGCGTCCTGGCCGATCGCCGCCGTGGGGACCTGGCCCGAAATGATGACCATCGGAATGCTGTCCATGTAGGCCGTGGCAATTCCCGTGACGGCATTGGTCACGCCAGGACCGGATGTAACCAGCGCTACGCCAACATCGCCTGTCGCGCGGGCATAGCCGTCTGCCGCATGGACCGCAGCCTGTTCGTGGCGCACGAGGACATGCTGGATGGTGTCTTGCTTGAAGAAGGCGTCGTAGATATGGAGTACGGCACCGCCCGGATAGCCCCAGACGTACTTGACGCCTTCGGCCTGCAGTGACTTGACGAGGATTTCCGCACCGCGGAGTTCGGGGGTGGATGCGCCGGCAGATGCGGCCGCTGCGGATGCCATTTCGGCTTTGGTGATTTCCATTTTCAACCTTTGTGAATTTCTCTGACGAAAAACCTTGGGTGCCCCTTCGATTGACTCTTGTGAAGTTACGTCGGAACTTGAGGCCAGGGACATGGGCGTGCTGCTTGCTCCGCCGGACCGTGACCCGTTTGCATTTTGATTTGCAAGGCGCATTATCGCACTGCAACATCACGGGCACCAAAACATGACGGTTTTTCTTTATGAAATGAGATAATCCCCACCTGTTCAGATTCCGGCCAGGGCCATTGCGGCTTCGCCCTGACTCAGGAAGCTGCGATACAACCCCCTCCACCAGACCCTTGGCAACCGAACAAGAACTCAACGACTTCCTGAAAAGCGTCGAAAAACGAGCTTTCAAGCGTTCGGTGTATCACGTTCGCAACGAGGAGTCGGCGCTGGACATCGTTCAGGACAGCATGATGAAGCTGGCCGAACACTACGGGGACAAGCCCGCATCTGAGTTGCCCATGCTGTTTCAGCGCATCCTGTCGAATTGCACACTCGACTGGTTTCGCCGCCAAAAGACCCGCAGCGCTCTCTTCTCGAACCTTGGAGACTTCGAATCGGCATCGGAAGATGGCGAATTTGATCTTCTTGAAACTTTTTCCGGAGTTGACGACTCGCAACAGGTCGAAAGTGCCGAGGACAGCACCCGCCGCGCCCAGACCTTTCACGAAATTGAAGACGAAATCATGAAGTTGCCTGCGCGTCAACGCGAAGCCTTCCTCATGCGTTACTGGGAGGATATGGACGTGGCGGAAACTGCCGCGGCCATGGGCTGCTCCGAGGGCAGTGTCAAGACACACTGCTCCCGTGCGGTTCTGGCCCTCAGCACGGCGCTGAAGGCGAAAGGGATACAACCATGACTTATTCTCTCCATCACCAAGCTGAAGTCCTGATGGATCGCTATGGCGTGAAGGTCGCTGCCCGTCTTTCGCAAGGGTCGGCGCAGTTGCCGCACGATATCTCCGAGCGCCTGCGCGTTGCCCGGTTGCAGGCTGTCGCCCAACGCAAACGTGCGCCGGTCGTACAGTCCCGTCTTGCGACGAGTGTTTCGTCTTCCGGTGGCGCCGCGGCGCTCACTTTCGGAGATGAAGGCTGGAGTATCTGGAGTCGCATGGCGTCTGTCTTGCCGCTGGTTGCGCTGGTTGCCGGTCTGGTGCTCATCAACGGGATTCAGAACGAAGACCGCGCCAATGAGGTGGCCGAAGTGGATACCGCCTTGCTGACCGACGACCTTCCTCCTGCGGCATACGCCGATTCCGGATTCATCCAGTACTTGAAGTCGGCCGCTCACCGCACCGCGTCCGAATGAGGACAGGCGGTAACGTCCGATGACGATCGCGCTTCCGAGCTCCCGCCTCTTTCTGGTATTTCTCGCTTCAATGACGGGGGGGCTTACTTTGGGCTGGGCCCAGCCGGCTTCCGAAGGAACTCCCCCTGCCGTACTCACCCAGCAGGCACCGGCGCCTGCGCTGCCAGGTCTTGCGGCGCCCGCTGCGGCGACTGCCAGCCAGAATCTGCCGGCCCGTAGTCCCCTGCCTGCCGCAAGCGCCGCATCGTCCCGCGCCTTCACGCCAGCGGCCACATCGCCTGTGGCACCGCCCAAAGCGTGGAACGAATTGAGCGCACCGCAGCAACAGGCGCTCAAGCCACTGGCGGCGAACTGGAACAGCATCGACGAACCCCAGAAGCGCAAGTGGCTGGCTGTCTCCAAGAATTTCGGTTCCATGACACCCGCCGAGCAGGCCAAACTGCACAGCCGCATGAGTGAGTGGGCGGCCTTGAGCCCCAAGCAGCGAACACAGGCTCGCCTGAACTTTGGCGAAACCACCCAGGTTCCCGCCGAAGAAAAGCGCGCGACATGGGAGGCCTACCAGGCATTGAGCCCCGAGGAGAAGCGCAAACTGGCGGCTGGCGCGCCATCGCGCCCACCTGGCGCCGCGCCGGCGCTCAAGCCAGTGCCGGCAACCAAGCTCGCAACGACCCCGAACGCCAATCCACCACGGGGCGGAGCCTCGGGCACCTCACCGGCTGCGGCCCGCGCCGCCAGCGCGCCCCGCCAGATCGACCAGAAGACCCTGCTGCCACGCAAGGTCGCCAGCGCGCCCTGAAGCGGCCGGTCCACGTCCGCCTTCATGCGCGCCTCAACCGACGTCAGCAAGTCCGGGACACCGGAGGCGGCACCTTTCGAATCAGCACCCCTGATGGCGCCCGGCCTGGGTCGCCGCATGGCCTGCTGGCTCTACGAAGGCATGCTGATGTTCGGCGTCGTGTTCATCGCCGGTTACCTGTTTGGCACGCTGACCCAGACCCGTCACGCGCTGGACAACCGCCATCCCTTGCAAGCCTTCCTTTTCGTCGTCTTCGGCATCTATTTCACCTGGTTCTGGGCACGCGGACAGACGTTGGCCATGAAGACCTGGCACATCCGCCTGGTCGACCGCAGCGGAATGCCGGTGTCGCAAAAGCGTGCGCTGCTGCGTTATCTCCTGAGCTGGATCTGGTTTCTGCCACCGCTTGCCGCTGTCGCGCCCTTTGGTCTCAGCGGCGGTGAGATGGCCGTCCTGACCTTTGGCTGGATCGCCGTCTGGGCTTTGCTGAGTCGCTTTCACCCACAGCAGCAGTTCTGGCATGACGTTCTGGCCGGCACCCGGCTCGTTTCGACGCGGCCTGCAGGGAACTGAGCCCTGCGTCACACCGCGGCCATCGGTGACAATCGGTTTCAGCCGACGTCACGCCATTTTTCCAGCACCCGAAAGGCCGCCCGCTCAGACTCGTCCGCAGTACGTTTGATGGCGAATTCAGCCGATCGCGAATGCCGAACGCCCTTGACCTGAAACCCGCTCATGACTCCAACTTTTTCCGTCTGTGTGTACTGTGGATCCAAACCCGGTGCCAGCCCCGACTTTGCGACGACAGCCCGGGCCGTCGGGCACTGGATTGGCGCGCGCGGCGGCCAGCTCGTTTACGGCGGCGGCAAGAACGGCCTGATGGGCATCGTGGCCGCAGCCACCCTTGAAGCGGGTGGCCGTGTGGTCGGTGTGATCCCCAAGGCGCTGGTCGAGAAGGAATGGGCCAACAACGACTGCAGCGAACTGCACATTGTCGATACGATGCACGAACGCAAGCGCCTGATGGCCGAGCATGCGGATGCCTTTCTGGCCCTTCCCGGGGGCATCGGCACGTTCGAGGAATTCTTTGAAGTCTGGACCTGGCGCCAACTGGGCTATCACGACAAACCGGTCGGGCTGCTGAACCAGAATGGCTACTATGATCTGCTCGTCACCTTCCTGCAGTCCACCGTGACACAGGGCTTCATGGGCGACTGGCAGATGGGCCTGATCCGCATCGGCGACCAGGCCGAGGACTTGCTGCGTGAACTGGTGCAAGCCGCCGGTCTGGCGCCCGAGTCCCATCTGGACCAGATCTGAGGGCGCGGCGCAGGCCACTCCTCAGGACAAACCCGCTCAGACGGCGGTTTCGTTCTCTTCGCCGGTGCGGATGCGCACCACGCGTTCCACAGCGGTGATGAAGATCTTGCCGTCGCCGATCTTGCCGGTACGAGCCGCCGACACGATAGCCTCCACGCAGCGGTCAACATCCTCGCTCTTGACCACGACCTCCACCTTCACCTTGGGCAGAAAATCGACCACGTATTCCGCGCCACGGTAAAGCTCAGTGTGACCCTTCTGGCGGCCAAAACCCTTGACTTCGGTAACGGTCAACCCGGTGACGCCGCACCCGGCGAGCGCCTCGCGAACTTCCTCGAGCTTGAAGGGCTTGATGACGGCGGTGATCTGTTTCATGGTTCTTTTCCTGCTGCAAGTTCAAATTAAGCGCGAAATTTGCTAGTAATAGGATAACGCCAATCCTTGCCGAAGCTACGATGGGTCACACGAATCCCCACCGGGGACTGTCGGCGCTTATATTCGTTGAGCTTGATCAGGCGCGTCACCTTCTCGACATCCGCCCGGGCAAAGCCGCGCGCCACGATCTCCTCGATGCCTTCGTCGTTCTCCATGTAGTGCTCGACAATGGCATCCAATACCTCATAGGGCGGCAGGCTGTCCTGGTCCTTCTGGTCGGGCCGCAGCTCGGCGCTGGGTGGCCGGGTGATGATGCGCTCGGGGATCGGACTGGCGCCCGTGCCATAGGGATCGTTGGCGTTGCGCCAGCGCGCCAGA
Organism: Candidatus Skiveiella danica; assembly: GCA_016721925.1. Classification (GTDB taxonomy): domain Bacteria; phylum Pseudomonadota; class Gammaproteobacteria; order Burkholderiales; family Burkholderiaceae_C; genus Skiveiella; species Skiveiella danica. The sequence goes on along the minus strand of JADKHE010000001.1, from coordinate 106,077 downwards.
CGAAAGACCGCCGTCTTGGCCACGTCCTTGATCACCGCGAAGCCACCCGCCATGTCCCCGTACAGCGTGCAGTAGCCGGTGGCCATCTCGCTCTTGTTGCCGGTGGTCAGGACCAGCGCCCCGGTCTTGTTGGACAAGGCCATCAGCAGCGTGCCGCGGATGCGGGCCTGGATGTTCTCCTCGGTCGTGTCCTCCGCCAGCCCCGCGAACTGCGGCGCCAGCGAGGCCTTGAAAGCCTCGAACTCGGGCAGGATGGAAATCTCGTCGTAGCGCACGCCCAGGCGAGCCGCCATGTCGCGCGCGTCGATCCAGCTGATGTCCGCGGTGTAGGGCGAAGGCATCATCACCGCGCGCACCCGGTCGCGCCCGATTGCATCCACCGCCACCGCCAGCACCAGAGCGGAGTCGATGCCGCCCGACAAGCCCAGCAGCACGCCCGGAAAGCCGTTCTTTCCAATGTAGTCACGCACGCCCAGCACCAGGGCATCCCAGAGGTCGGCATCCAGCGCCCGCTCCGGCACCATGTCCGCTACCACATCGATAGCATCCACTGACCGTTTCACGCTGGCATAGAACAGTTTTTCTTCAAAACTGGGCGCCCGGCCGGCGATTTCGGCATCCACGCCGACGACGAAGGAGTGTCCCTCGAACACCACCTCGTCCTGCCCACCGACCAGGTGCGCGTACACCAGCGGCAGGCCGCTTTCCCGGACCCGTTCACGCATTGTGGCTTCACGCTCGTAGCCCTTGCCCACATGAAACGGCGAGGCGTTGATGACCGCCAGCAGTTCCGCGCCCGCTTCCTTGGCCAGCCGCGCCGGCGACTCGAACCAGGCGTCCTCGCAGATCAGCAAGCCAATCCTGAAGCCGCCGGCCTCGAACACGCACACGCCCTGACCGGGCGTGAAATAGCGCCGCTCGTCAAACACCTGGTAGTTGGGCAGTTCACGCTTGGCATAGGTCGCCACCACGTCACCGCCACGCAGCACACTGGCCGCGTTCAGGCGGTCCTGCACCGCCACGCTGCGGGTGCGCCGGTCGCCGCCGGTCGGATGGCCCACCACCACCGTCAGGTCTTTCAGCGCCGCCAGTTCGTCGGCCACCCGTTTCACGGCATCATGGCAGGCCGCAATGAAGGCCGGGCGAAGGAACAGGTCTTCTGCGGCGTAGCCACAGATCGACAGCTCGGGGGTCAGCACCAGACGCGCGCCCTCGTTGTAGGCGGTGCGGGAAGCGTCGATGATCTTCTGCGCGTTGCCCGCCAGATCGCCCACCACAAAATTGAGCTGGGCAATACAGATTTTGAGAGTCATACAGGTGCTGAAAAACGAGTCAATGCCCAGAAACGATGACGGGGAATCCCCGGGTGGCGGTGCACCCCGGCCGTCCGAAGGGGATGCGGACAATTATGGCATTCGGGTGTTTGATTCGCCGGGGCAGATCGCCGTCATCGCCTGGAACGCCTTGTTGGCCGCCCAGCCCCATCCCACGCCCTTCATGCGGCACGAATACCTGGCGGCACTGCACGACAGCGGCAGCGCCACCCCGGCCACCGGCTGGGTGCCCTACTTTCTGACGCTCTGGCAGGGTGACACCCTGGCAGCCGGCTGCCCGCTGTACCTCAAGGAGCACTCCTACGGCGAATACGTCTTTGACTGGGCCTGGGCAAACGCCTACGCCCAGCATGGCCTGGCCTACTACCCGAAAGCGCTGGTGGCGGTTCCTTTCACACCCGTGCCCGGCACCCGGCTGCTGGCGCGTGACGCCGAGGCGCGCGAGGCGCTGCTACGGGCGCTGGTCCGGTGGTGCGAGGATCGACAACTGTCCTCGCTGCACCTCCTGTTCGCCGCCGACGAGGACCTGGCCGCCTGCGACAGCGCCGGGCTCTTGCAGCGCCACACGGTACAGTTTCATTGGACAAACCTCGCCCCCACGCTCGCCACTTCGTGTGCTTCACTGGCCTTGCAGGCCACGATGCCGTCGGAGCCGGCATCCCTTCGCGCTGTCCAGACCTGCGCAGGCAGGTCCGGAGCCGCAGCGCTCAGCCCCGAGGGGGCGCCCTTCGCCTTGGGGCGGCCCGGCGGCGAAGTCGTCCCTGCCAGGCGCTTCGGCAGTTTCGAGGAGTTCCTGGCCAGCCTGACCCAGGAAAAGCGCAAAAAGATCCGCCAGGAGCGACGCAAGGTCGCCGAGGCCGGCGTGACGTTCCGATGGGCGCGCGGGGCTGACATCCGCCCCGCCGACTGGGACTTCTTCTACCGCTGCTACGAGCGCACCTACCTCGAACACGGCAATGCGCCTTACCTCACCCGCGACTTCTTTCAGCGCATGGCGCACGACCTGCCGCAGACCTGGCTGCTGTTCGTGGCGGAGCGCGCCGGCCGCCCGATCGCTTCCAGTTTGATAGCGCTTCATGACCCATCGACGCTGGGATCGGGCCAAAAACGCCCGGAAAATGCGCCGCAGCTGCCGTCTACAGGCCTCGATGCCCCGTCTGGCGCGGAAACGGTCGCCTACGGGCGCTACTGGGGTGCGCTGGAGCGGGTGGACTGCCTGCATTTCGAGGCCTGCTACTACCAGCCACTGCAGTGGTGCATCGAGCACGGCGTTCATCGCTTCGAGGGCGGCGCGCAGGGCGAGCACAAGATGGCACGCGCCCTGCTCCCGGTGCGGACCTCCAGTGCGCACTGGCTGGCCCACCCGGATTTCGCCGAGGCCGTGGAGCGCTTTCTGGAGAGCGAAGGCCAGGGCGTGGGCGAATACCTGGACCATCTGCAGGCGCGAAGTCCCCTGCGCAAGCCGAGCGGCCCCTGAGCTCCTCCGCGCCGGCGTCAACCGGCCGCCAACAGCCCCGCCACGTGGGCACCGATGGCCAGGCAGCTCGTCAGGCCCGGCGATTCGATGCCGAACAGATTCACCAGCCCCGGCACGCCATGTTCGGCCGGCCCCTGGATCAGGAAGTCCGCGGCAGCCTCGCCGGGCCCGCTGATCTTGGGCCGGATGCCGGCGTAGCCCGGCGCCAGCGCACCGTCCGCCAAGGCCGGCCAGTACTTGCGCACCTCGGCGTAGAAGGCGTCACCGCGCGATGGATCGACCACCAGGTCATCGGGCGACCCAACCCATTGCACATCGGGCCCGAACTTGGCCTGCCCGCCAAGGTCGATGGTCAGGTGCACGCCCAGGCCGGCGGCCTCGGGCACCGGGTAGATCAGCCGCCCGAAGGGCGAACGGCCCGACAGCGTGAAGTAGCTGCCCTTGGCAAAGAACGCCGGTGGCACATGGCGGGCGTCCAGCCCCTGGAACTGCCGCGCCAGCGCCGGCGCGTACAGACCGGCGGCATTGATCACCGTGGTGGCAGCCAGCTCCGTGCCGTCATTCGCTACAACAACCATAGCTACATCTGACTGTTTCACGCTGGGAAATGCCCTATTCACACCTGAATTGAGCGCCAGCAGGCCGCCAGCGTGCTCCAGATCCCCCAGCAACGCCAACATGAGGCCATGACTGTCCACGATGCCGGTGCTCGGCGACTGCACCGCCGCTACGCAGGCCAGTTCGGGTTCCAGCGCGCGCGCCTGCTCGCCACTAAGCAGCGCCAGATCGGTCACCCCGTTGGCGGCGCCTTTGGCCAGAAGGCCATGCAGGTAGGCCACCTGCGCCTCGTTCGTGGCCACGACCAGCTTGCCACAGCGGCAATGGGCGATGCCGCGCTCGGCACAGTAGGCGTACAGCAGATCCCGCCCCTGCACGCACAGCCGCGCCTTCAGCGAGCCCGGCGGGTAGTACAGCCCGGCATGGATCACCTCGCTGTTGCGCGAGCTGGTGCCGGTGCCGATCGCATCCGCCGCCTCGACCACCACCACCTCGCGCCCCTGCAGCGCCAGCGCCCGGGCCACCGCCAGCCCCACCACGCCCGCGCCGATCACCACCACATCAACCTGATCCATGCCAACGTCCCTTCAACCCGCTTGCTCGAAGCCTTCGATCACGTTCACCGCGTTCTCACCCAGTTCGGCGGCCGCATAGCCGCCTTCCAGCACAAAGACTGTCGGCATCCCCAGGCGACCCAGCCGTTCGCCCAAGCGGGAAAAATCATCCGCCTGCAGCGCAAAGGTCGAGATCGGATCGCCCGCGAATGTGTCCAGCCCCAGCGAGACCACGAGGGCGTCCGCCCCATGCCAGGCGATGCGCGCACACGCCACGTCCAGTGCCTCGAACCAGGTAGAGGCGGCACTGCCGGCAGGCAGCGGCAGGTTCAGGTTGAAGCCCTCGCCGGCACCACGGCCGGTTTCGTCGGCATGGCCCAGGTAGAACGGGTATTCAGTGCGTGGGTCGCCGTGCAGGCTCACGAACAGCACGTCCGCGCGCTCGTAGAAGAGGCTTTGCGTCCCGTTGCCATGGTGGTAGTCCACATCGAGCACCGCCACACGACGACACCCTTGCGCGCGCAGCGCCTGCGCCGCCACGGCGGCATTGTTCAGGAAGCAGTAGCCGCCCATGAAGTCCGCGCCTGCATGGTGGCCCGGTGGACGGGTGGCGCAGAACACGGCGTGCTCGCCTGCGCGCAGCAGCCGGGTAGCGCTCACCGCCGCATCGGCACCGGCCTTGGCCGCCGCCCAGGTGCCGGCGCAGAGGGGCGAACCGTTGTCCATCGAGTACAGGCCCAACCGGGCGGTGAAGTTCGCCGGCTCCACATCGGCGCGCAGGCTGCGCACGGGCCACACCGAGGGGAAGGGCTGGCGATCGGCGTTGCCAGGCTCCAGCGCCAGCCAGTCGGCCCAGGCGCCTTCCAGAAACGCCAGGTAGCGTGCGGTGTGGACCTGCGCCAGCACCATGAGGCTGTCCGCGTCGGGTTCACGCAGCACGTGGCCGCGCGCCACGAGCTGTTGCTGCACGTACCGCGCCCGCGCGGGTGACTCGAAGCAAGGCACCCGCTCGCCCCGGAAGAACTCGTGCTGCGGCGCATGCTGCACATGCTGCTCGGAAAAGAAGGTGATCATGGGTGGGCGGCCGCAGGCGATCGCGACCGCTGCGTCAAAACGGCTTCAAAGGTCTCGCGGATCGGTCTGCAGCAATCGCTCCACCAGCGAGCGAAGGTGGGCCTTCAGCGGCGCAAACCCGTCGTTCATGGCCAGCGTGGCCTCGTCCATGTAGAGCTTGCGGTTGATCTCCAGCTGCAGGCTGTGGCGGTGCTCGGCGGGCCGGCCGTAGCGGCGCACCAGTTCCACGCCCTTGTAGGGGTGGTTGTATTCGACCTGGTAACCGAGACCGCGCAGATGCTCACACACCAGGCGGGCCAAGGCCTCGCTGGAGGTCGTGGCGTCACGGTTGCCCACCACAAAGTCCGCATGCACGAGTCCCGGGAAATCGGTGGCGTGGCTGGCGGCAACGGCCGGCATCGAATGGCAGTTCACATGCAGGCTGTAGCCGTGGCGCGCATGCGCCGCGTCGATCGCCTGCTCAACGGCGGCATGGTATGGCTGCCAGCAGTTCTGAATCCGCGCCTGGACCTCTGCCACACCCAGCTTGCGCTCGTACAGGGCCACGCCGTCGTCGGTGCAGCGCCAGATGAGGCCTTTGCCCAAGCGCACTTTCGACAACACCGCCGCGTCGGTGGCCACCGGCGCGGGCCAACCGCCGTCCAGCATCGCCACATCCACTTCGGTGGTGTCGCGGTTCGCATCCAGGTAGCTGCGCGGGAAGTGCGCTTCGATCCAGGCCACGCCCAGCGCGGGCGCGAAGCTGTAGAGCTTTTCGACATGGGTGTCCTCGGCGCGGCGCAAGGTCCCACGGTCGCACACAGTGCCAAAGTCGTCGGGGTAGTCGGTGCCGCTGTGCGGCGAATCGAGCACCAAGGGTGCGGTGCCGGGCAGATAGGTCACGAAGGGCATGCAGCCATTGTGACGCAAGCACGACAGCCCGGCCACCGGGTTAACGGCACACTGGCGGCTTTCACTCGCACCATCGTCCGGAGGCTCCATGGATCTGTTTAATCTCAAAGGCAAGGTCGCCATCGTCACGGGGTCGAGCCGCGGCATCGGCCGCTCCATCGCCATCCAGTTGGCCAAAGCTGGCGCCAAAGTCGTGATTTCGAGCCGCAAGCTGGCCGCCTGCGAGGACGTCGTGCAGACCATCCGCGACGCCGGGGGCGAGGCCATGGCGATCGCGGCCAACATCTCCGACAAGGCCCAGGTCGAAGCCCTGGTAGCCCAGACCCGCGCGGCCTGGGGCGGCATCGACATCATGGTCTGCAATGCCGCGACCAACCCCTACTATGGCCCGATGACCGGCATGAGCGACGAGGTCTTCGACAAGATCATGCGCAACAACGTGCTGTCCAACGCCTGGCTGTGCAACCTGGCCTACCCGGACATGAAGGCGAAGAAGGACGGCGCCATCGTCATCGTCTCGTCGATCGGCGGCCTGCACGGCTCGTCCGTCATCGGTGCCTACAACGTCTCCAAGGCCGCCGACATGCAGCTGGCCCGCAACCTGGCCGTGGAATGGGGACCGGACAACATCCGCGTGAACTGCATTGCGCCGGGGCTGATCCGCACCGACTTCGCCAAGGCGCTGCACGAGAATCCTGTGCTCAGGGCCAAGGTGGAAGGGGAAACACCCCTGCGCCGCATCGGTGAGCCGGACGACATCGGTGGCATCGCAGTCCTGCTGGCCAGCGCGGCTGGGCAATACATCACTGGGCAAACCATCGTGGCCGATGGCGGAATGATGATCCGCTGAACGTGGGCAGCCAAGAAAAAAGCCCCTTGAAACGGGGCTTTTTTGTTATTGCAACCGAGGGGTTCCTGGGGACCCCCGCCACTGCCAGGGCCGTTCAGCCCATGTGCAGGCCGCCGTTGACCGAGAAGTCGGCACCCGTGGCATAGCCGCCTTCGTCGGAAGCCAGCCAGGCAATGATGGAGGCGATTTCGCTCGGCTCGCCCAGGCGCTTGACCGGCACCGTGGCGACGATCTTGGCCAGCACGTCTTCACGGATCGCCTTCACCATGTCGGTGCCGATGTAGCCGGGGCTCACGGTGTTGACCGTCACACCCTTGGTGGCCATTTCCTGCGCCAGCGCCATCGAGAAGCCGTGCATGCCGGCCTTGGCCGCAGAGTAGTTGGTCTGGCCGGCCTGGCCCTTGTTGCCGTTGACCGACGAAATCTGGATGATGCGGCCCCAGCCCCTTTCGACCATCTCCGGCACGACCTGCTTGGTCACGTTGAACATGGAGTTCAGGTTGGTGTCGATGACGGCATCCCAGTCTTCGCGGGTCATCTTCAGGAACATGCGGTCGCGCGTGATACCGGCGTTGTTGACCAGCACATCGATCGGGCCGTGCTCGGCCTTGGCCTTGCCGAAAGCCTCCACCGTGGAGTTCCAGTCGGCGACATTGCCCACGCTGGCGTAGAACGTGTAGCCCAGCGCCTTCTGCTCGGCCAGCCACTTGTCGAAATCACGCGTCGGGCCGCAGCCGGCGATGACCTTGAAACCGTCCTTGTGCAGGCGCTGGCAAATGGAGGTACCAATGCCGCCCATCCCACCCGTGACGTACGCAACTCTCTGACTCATATCGTGCTCCTCTTAGTACTAATAAAAACCGAATCCGGCCGCACCTGACTGCAAGCGCTGCCGCGCATTGTCATCTGAACTCAGCGCTCCAGTGCAAGGGAAACCCCCATGCCACCGCCGATGCACAGCGCAGCCAGGCCCTTCTTCGCATCGCGGCGCTGCATTTCGTGCAGCAACGTGACGAGAATGCGGGCACCGGACGCTCCGATCGGGTGACCGATGGCAATGGCACCACCGTTCACGTTGACCTTGGCCGGGTCGATGTCCAGCGCCCTGTTGACGGCGCAGGCCTGGGCCGCGAAGGCCTCGTTGAGCTCGAACAAATCCACATCGGCAGCTTTCCAGCCGGCGCGCGCCAGTGCTTTCTGCGAAGCTGGCACCGGGCCCATGCCCATCGTGGCCGGATCCAGGCCGCTGGTGCCGAAGGCAGCGATGCGCGCCAAAGGTTTCAGACCCAGGGCGGCCGCCTTCTTCGCGCTCATCACGACCACCGCCGCGGCGCCGTCGTTGATGCCGGACGCGTTGCCCGCAGTCACCGATCCCGCCTTGTCAAAGGCCGGACGCAGGCCGGCCAGTGCTTCGGCGTTCGTCTTCTTGTTGATGAATTCGTCGGCATTGAACAGGATGGGATCGCCCTTTTTCTGGGCAATCGACACGGTGACAATTTCATCGCTGAACCTGCCGGCCGCTTGCGCGGCAGCAGCCTTGGTCTGGCTGGCCAGGGCCAGGGCGTCCTGCATCTCGCGCGTGATGCCATAGGCTTTGGCCACGTTTTCGGCGGTCACGCCCATGTGGTACTGGTTGTAGACGTCCCAAAGGCCGTCGACGATCATCGAGTCGATCATCTTCCAGTCGCCCATGCGCTGGCCGTCCCGCGAGCCCAGCAGCACATGCGGGCTGGCACTCATGTTCTCCTGACCGCCGGCCACGACGATCTCGCTATCGCCCCAGGCCACGGCCTGTGCCGCCAGCATGACGGCCTTCAGGCCCGAGCCGCAAACCGCGTTGATCGTCAGGGCCGGGGTTTCCTTGGCCACACCGGCTTTCAGGCTGGCCTGACGCGCCGGGTTCTGCCCCGCGCCGGCGGCCAGCACCTGGCCCATGATGACTTCGCCGACCTGGTCCAGGCCCACATTGGCACGCGCCAGCGCCTCACGGATCACGATGGATCCGAGTTCAGTGGCCGCAACCTTGGCGAGCGAGCCGCCGAACTTGCCGACGGCCGTACGTGCGGCGGATACGATGACGATGTCTTCCATTTGTCTTTCCTCGATATGTTGGTTTGGCTTCACCCTGAGCTGGTCGACAGGTGAAACAGGTATTCTGGACTTCGACCGGCTCAGTCCTGAATGCGATCGATCAGGCCTTGGCCTTCACATAGCGCCCCGGCGCCGGCTCGATGGCCTTGTACTTGGCCCCCTTGCCATAGGTTTTCGGTGCCGCGATCTGCTTGCCGGCATAGCCCTTGAGCCAGTCCGACCAGTCCGTCCACCAGCTTCCGGGCGATTCGGTGGCACCCGCAATCCACTCGCCGGCCGTCTTCGGGAACTTTCCGTCTTCACGCGTCCAATGACTGCGCTTCTTGGCCGCGGGCGGGTTGATCACACCGGCAATATGGCCCGAAGCGCCCATGACGAAACGCTTCTTGCCCGGGAACACCTGCGTGGACCCGTAAGAGCCCCCGATCGGCACGATGTGGTCTTCGCGGGAACCGTAGATGTACATCGGGATGTTCACCTTGTTCAGGTCCACCTTGACGCCGCAGACCGTGGCCTTGCCGGGCTTGACCAGGTTGTTTTCAAGATAGGTATTGCGCAGGTACCAAGCATAGAACGGGCCCGGCAGGTTGGTGCTGTCGCTGTTCCAGTACAGCAGGTCGAACGGCGGCGGGGTCTCGCCCTTCAGGTAGTTGCCCACCACGTAATTCCAGACCAGGTCGTTCGGGCGCAGGAAGCTGAAGGTCGATGCCAGGTCCTGCCCCTTGAGCAGGCCGCCCTTGCCCATCTGCATTTCGCGGTACTTGACGAAGTTCTCGTCGATGAAGACGTCCAGGATACCGGTGTCGGTGAAATCCACCAGAGTGGTCAGCAAGGTCGCGCTCGCGGCCGGCGTTTCGCCGCGCGCCGCCAGCACCGCCAGCGCGGTGCTCAGAATCGTGCCGCCGACGCAGAAGCCCAGTGTGTTGATCGTCGGGGCGCCGGTGATCTCCTGCACCGTATGGATCGCCTTGATGGCGGCATCCTCGATGTAGTCATCCCAGGTCTTGCCAGCCAGCGACGCGTCCGGATTGCGCCAGCTCACCACGAAGGTGCGATGCCCCTGGGCCACCACATAGCGGATGACGGAGTTCTCGGGCTGCAGGTCCAGGATGTAGTACTTGTTGATGCAGGGCGGCACCAGCAGGAACGGCCGCTCGTACACCTTGGCCGTCAGGGGCTTGTACTCGATCAGCTGGAACAGCTCGTTCTCGAAAACGATGGCGCCCTCGGTCGTGGCGACGTTGCGGCCCACCTCGAACAGGCTTTCGTCGGTCATCGACACGTGGCCCAGCTTGATGTCGTTCAGCAGGTTCTGCATCCCCTTGGCAATGCTCTCGCCCTGGGTGTCGATCGCCTTTTTCTGCGCATCGGCATTCATCGCCAGGAAATTGCTGGGCGCCGACGCGGCCATCCACTGCTCGACCGCGAAACGGATGCGGTTGCGTGTCTTCTCGTCGCTTTCGACCGCTTCAGCCAGCCCCATCAGCGCGCGCGAATTCAGCAGATAGGTCGCAGCGGAGAAGGCCGCCATCGGGTTCTTGCTCCACGCTTCGGCCGAGAAGCGCCGATCCTTGACCGCCGGCGTGCCCGCCACCGACTGGTTCCACAACTCGGAGGCTTCCTTCAGGTACTGCTGCTGCAACTCCTGCAGCTTTGCCGGAGAGAACTGGATCCGCGGTGGCGTCGGCGCCTCAGGCATGCCCGGCACAGCGGATGGCAAACCACCCAGGTCCATGTTCTGGAACGCCTGGAAGGCATTCTTCCAGCCGTCGGCCATGCTTTTCTGGAACTGCTGTGTGGCTTGCGCCCACGATTCGGTAGAGTCGGGTATCAAGGTGTCTCCTGCTGGGTAAGCTTATTGGTAAAAACCCTGAGTATCTCAGGTGTTCCCCTTCAATTTTCTGACATTTCCATGGAACCCGCCCAACCATGTACATCATCGCCATCGGCTGGCTGTACGTCGCGCTCATGATGAGCGTGGCCGAGGCCACGAACACGACCGGCACCGTGCTCGGCGCCATCATCACATTCCTGCTGTACGGGGCCGGCCCTGTGGCGCTGCTGATGTACATCCTGGGGACGCCAGCGCGGCGCAAGGCGATTCGGGCGCGGGAAGCGCAGGAAGCCGAAATGCTGCGTGCCAGCACGACGGATGGTCAGGCTCCCGGTGGTCCACAGGAGCCGGTTGAGACCGGGCGTCCGGATGCGCCGCAAGGCCCGGCCGGCCGCCGGGATTGAAGACGAAAAGAGCCTTTCGAAACCGGCCTGCGCCCTGCGCTGTCTTCAAAGGCCCGGCTCAGGGCGTCACGACATCGCGAATCTCGATCTTCAGCCCGGAGGTTCCCACAGAAACCGAAGCAGACTGCCCGGCCAGGTCGCCAGGCTGGCGCATCGCGTTCCCGCTCTTGCTGATCCGTGCCTCGATCACGACGGTTCCGGCGGCCGACAGCGTCGCCGCGGGCGACATCGACGAACTGTCATCCAGCGAAAACTGGATGGGCAGATCACTGACCTTCTTGCGCAAAATAGCCACCGGCATGCCGCGCCCGGCCGTTGGACGGGCCAGAATGAACACGGTGTCGTCGGGCGCTGCCTGTTTGGCCAGGGCCGGGGCCAGGCTCACTACGCCACTCACGGTTTTCCCGGTCAAAGCAGGCTGCGAGTTCGCGGATACCGGTGCCGTCTGTGCCGTGGTCTTTGCGTCAGCCGGGAGGCCGCCGAGCGCGCGGGCTTCCTTCAGGCCGCCCGCAATCTCGCGCACGTAGTCGCTGTCCGGCGGTCCGACATCGACCAGACGCTGCCAGTACTTGACGGCCCCCGCGTAGTCCTTGCGCATGAAGGCGTCCGTACCGGCCAGCGCCAGCGCCTTCAGGTTGTTCGGATCGGCCTGGAGCGCCTTCGCAACCCACTTCATGGGCTCGCCGGCCAACGACATGTTGTTGTTGACCGCCATCGAATCGGCGTAGTCAGCCAGGACCTGCGCATCCGTTGGCCGCAACGCCACCGCCCGCTCGTACGCCTTCAGCGCATCGGCATGCTGACCCACGACCGTGTAGGAGCGACCCAACATGACCCAGCCCTCGGCGTTGTCGGGCTGCTCTTTCAGGCGATTGGCGAGCTTGTCGATCATCACCATGAACTCTTCCTTGCCGATGGCGTGCTCCGGCCCGCCTGCAGCCGCGGAGGCAGCGGCATCCGCCGGTCCCTGTCCCATGCGCTGCGGAGAGCCCTTCCACGCGTACCCGGCGCAGGCCAGAACGACCACTCCGGCCACGAGAAGGGAGACGAACTTGCCCGAAGGTCTGACGCTGGCCTGTGCCTGCGCCGGCGCGGCAACCGCTGCCGACCCGCCGCCGGACGACGCGCCGGCGGCCCGTTTTCCCCGTTTGCCGCCGCCCGTCTTCTCGGCAAAGGCGCCGCCGTCCTGCATGACCTTTTCAAGCAGGCTCTTCTCCAGTGCTGCGCGTTGGGCCTCGTACTGCCCGTCCGATACCGCACCGGATGCGTGGGACGCCTTGAGCTCCAGCAGTTGTTGTTTGAGCGTGGCGATGGTGTCAGTCATGTCGGCTGGCCGTGAGGGTGCTGCGTGTGGTTTCGGATGGCGCAGCAGGGGGCTCTTCATCCGGATCGGCTTCAAACTGGTCGGGCGACAACCGGCTGCGTCGGCGCAACACCAGGAACAGCGTGAACAAGCCGCCGATCAGAAGCAGCCCCGGCCCGAACCAGAGCACCAGAGTCGTGCCCTTCAGCGGGGGGCGATACAGCACAAAATCGCCGTAGCGGGCAGTCATGTAGTCGATGATCATCTGGTCGGAATCCCCGCGCTTGAGCATCTCCTTGACCTGGTTGCGCAGGTCAACCGCCAGTTCGGCATGGGAATCGGCAATGGTCTGGTTCTGGCATACCAGGCAGCGCAGCTCGGTGGCGATGCGCAGCATGCGGGCCTCGAGCACCGGATCTTCGGCCGCAGGCGCCGCCTCTTTCGCCTGGGTCCATCCGGCGAGCAGCGCCAGGGTCAGGATCACTATCCATCTAGCCATTGAGTTGCCTCACAAGGGGTTCGATCTTGTCGCGGATCACGTCCGGAGTCAGCGGCCCGATGTGCTTCATGCGGATCACGCCTTGACGGTCGATGATGAAGGTCTCCGGCACGCCATAAACGCCCCAATCGATGCCCACGCGCCCGTCGGCGTCGAACAGGGACGCCACATACGGGTCGCCGAAGCGGGCCAGTGTCTGCTGTCCGGCGGCGCGGGTGTCCTTGTAGTCTAGGCCGTAGATAGGAACGATCTTGCGGGCCGCCATCTCCACCAGCAGGGGGTGTTCGTCGCGACAGGCCGCGCACCAGGAGGCCCATACATTGAGCATCCAGACCTTGCCCAGCAGGTCTTCCCGGCGCACGCGCTGTCCGGGGTCATCAAGGCGCGGCAGGTCGAAGGCCGGGGCTGGCTTGCCGATCAATGGCGACGGCACTTCCCGGGGATTCAGCCCGAGGCCAATCAGCAGGAAAGCGGCGAGCGCCAGGAAAATGCCCAGGGGAAGCAGGAACTTCAGTTTCTTCATGCGGTCGCTCCCACCAGACCCGCACTGGCCTCTTCCACGCGCTTGCGCGAGCGGTAGCGCCGGTCGGTCGCCGCGAGCACGCCCCCCAGCGCCATGATCAGGCAGCCACCCCAGATCCAGTCGACAAAGGGCTTGACGTACACCCGCACGATCCAGTCGCCACCGCCCACCGGTTCGCCGAGCGACACATAGAGATCCCGGGTGAAGCCGGTTGCAATGGCCGCCTCGGTCATCGGGTTGTTCTGGACGCGGTACACCCGCTTTTCAGGACGCATGTCGCGCAAGCGCTTGCCGTTGTGAGTGACCTCGATCAGGCCCTGGGTCGCCATGTAGTTGGGCCCCGGCAGCTCACGGGTGCCCCGGAACGTAAAGGTGTAGCCGTTGACCGTGGTGCTGTCGCCCAGGGACATCTTGACGTCGCGCTCGACCTCATAGGTCTTGACCATCGAAACACCGATGCAGAACGCCGCCACGCCCAGGTGGGCCACCATCATGCCGACCATGGCCCGTGGAAGCTGGCGGGCCCTGCGCGGCGCATCGCTCCACGGGGTTCCAGCCGGATGAATGCGTTCCAAAAGGTCGGTCAGCAGGGAGGTCACGATCCAGAAGGCCATGAAGAGGCCAACGGTCGCGGCAAATGAGATGCGACCTGCCAGCCAGCCTGTGGCGACCGCAACCACCACACTGACGCCCGCGGCCCAGCGCAGGCGCCGCGCGAGGTCGGGCAAGCTCGCCTCTTTCCAGCGCGCCAGCGGCCCGATGCCCATCAGAAAGATGGTGGGGGCCATCAGCGGCATGAACACGGCGTCGAAGTAAGGCGGGCCGACCGAGATCTTCCCCATCCCGAGAGCGTCCAGCAGCAACGGATACAAAGTGCCCAGTAGAACCGCGCCGGTGGCCACCACCAGCAGCACGTTGTTGCCCAGCAAGGCCGTCTCCCGTGACACCAGCGCGAAACGGGCACCGAGCCCCACCTTGGGCGCGCGCCAGGCGTAGAGCGTCAGCGAGGCACCGACTGCCACGACCAGGAAGGCCAGAATGAACAGACCCCGTCGCGGATCGGTCGCAAAGGCATGCACGGACGACAAGACGCCCGAGCGCACCAGGAAGGTCCCCAGCAGCGAAAGCGAAAACGCCAGAATGGCCAGCAGCACGGTCCAGGACTTGAAGCTGCCGCGCTTTTCAGTGACCGCCAGTGAATGGATCAGCGCGGTGCCGACCAGCCAGGGCATGAACGAGGCGTTCTCCACCGGGTCCCAGAACCACCAGCCGCCCCAGCCCAGCTCGTAATAGGCCCACCAGCTGCCCAGCGCGATGCCGATGGTCAGAAAAGCCCACGCCGCCGTGGTCCAGGGGCGCGTCCAGCGCGCCCACGTCGTGTCGAGGTTGCCGCCGATCAAGGCCGCAATCGCAAAGGCGTAAGCCACCGAGAAGCCCACGTAGCCCATGTAAAGCAGCGGCGGATGAAACACCATGCCGGGGTCCTGCAACAGCGGGTTCAGATCCCGGCCGTCAGCCGCCGCCGGAAACAGGCGATCGAACGGATTGGAGGTCAGCAGCAGGAACAGCAGAAAACCCAGACTGACCAGCCCCATGACGGCCAGAACGCGCGCCACCATGGGCAGCGGCATGCCCTTGCTGAAACGGGCCACCGCGCCCGTCCAACCCGCGAGCATGAGCAGCCACAGCAGCATGGATCCCTCATGGCTGCCCCAGGATGCGGCGATGCGATAGGCCAGGGGAAGCGCTGAATTCGAGTTCATCGCCACGTTGTGGACCGAGAAATCGTTTTGGACAAACGCCGTCGCAAGACACACATAGGCCAGCATCACCAGCGCCAGCAACAGATAGGCACAGGGCCGCACGATCGCCATCCATGCCTGGTTGCCCCGCGCCGCGCCAACCAATGGGAAAGTGCCCATCACGATGCTGACGCCGAGCGCCAGCCAGAGCAGGAAATGCCCGATTTCAGGAATCATTTCTTGCCCTCCATCACCACCGAAGCGCCGACCTTGCCATTGACGTCGGTCGCCCGTTTCACGGCTTCGGCCGCCTCGGGCGGCATGTAGTTCTCATCGTGTTTGGCCAGCACCTCGCGCGCCTCGAAAACCCCCCCGTTCATCTGACCTTGAGCCACGACGCCTTTGCCTTCCTTGAACAGGTCCGGCAGAATGCCCTGGTAACGCACCGGAACCGTTTTCGCGGTGTCGGTCACGACAAAGTTGACGACCACCCCGTCGCGCTTGACGCTGCCCGCTTCCACCAGGCCGCCCAGGCGGAAGGTCCGCCCGGTGGGCGCTTCCTTGGCCGCCACCTGCGATGGCGAGAAGAAAAACACCAGATTGCTCTGGAACGCGTTCATGACCAGTGCCGCCGCGGCCGCGATGGCGCACAGCACACCGGCCGCGATGGCGAGTCGTTTGTGACGGGTCTTCATTCAATCTCCCTGTTCAATTGACTGGCCCACCTGGCCCAGTGCCTGGCGATACCGGTGGCGCGCCAGCAGCGGCTCCGCCACCATCAACACCAGCACCACCCCATAAGAACCCCAGACATACAGGCCATAACCCCCCATGGCCAGAAATTCGGACAGACTGCCCCAGTTCATTTCACTTCCTTTGCTTCCCGCGCCGCCAGGTCGATCACCCACTGCGCCTGCCGTTCGCGCTCCAGCACGATCGCGCGGGTGCGCATGAAGACCACGGCAAACGAATAGGCCCAGAACGCAATCGTCATGAGCAGCATCGCGTTGAGCATGGTCGCCGCCATCTTCGGCGCGGCCGTCATGCTGATCGTCGCACCCTGGTGCAGCGTGTTCCACCATTTCACCGAGAAATAGATGATCGGCACGTTGATCGCGCCAATCAGCGCCAGCAAGGCGCCGGCATGATCCGCACGGCGCACATCATCAATCGATTCCACCAAGGCCATGTATCCCAGATACAGGAACAACAGGATTAGTTCCGACGTCAGCCGGGCATCCCAGACCCACCAGGTGCCCCAGGTGGGCTTGCCCCACAGTGCGCCGGTCCACAGCGCCAGAAAAGTGAACATGGCGCCGGTGGGCGCCAGCGCGCGCGCCACCATCGAGGCCAGCCGGGCATTGGCTGCCCAGCCGAAGACGGCCCAGCCGGCCATCACGAGATACAGCACCATCGACATCCAAGCCGCAGGCACGTGCACGAAGATGATCCGGTACGAATCACCCTGGGTCGCATCGGTCGGCGCGACGAAGAAGCCCATGTACAGGCCGGCCAGCGCAAAGCCGATCGCGGCCAGCCACAGCCAAGGCAGCAGGAAGCCGCTCAGGGCAAAGAACCGCGACGGCGCGGCAAAGGTGAACAGACGGATGGAACGACTCATTCGAGGCCCGCAGAAAAAATGGGTTGCATCATGACATCGAAATACGCAGCGCCGCCGCAGCGGCCGGCGGCGCTGCCACCAGCGCGAGCAGCAGCAACGCTCCCAGCAGCGACAGGTGCCCGGCCGCAGAGAGCCCGACATCCACGCTCCCGACCGCACCGGCCCCGAAGATCAGGACCGGTATGCACAGGGGCAGCACCAGCAACAGGATCAGCACGCCCCCACTGCGCAACCCCAGCGTCAGCGCCGCGCCGATACTGCCCAGCAGGCTGAGCACCGGCGTGCCGAGAACCAGGCCCGCCTCCATCGTCAGGATCGACGACGCACGCATGTCGAACAACACGCCCAGCACCGGCGCGGCCAGGATCAGGGGCAAGCCGGTGAGCAACCAATGGGCCAGCGCCTTACCCGCGGCAACCATGATGGTCGAATGCTGCGACAGCAGCATCTGCTCCAGTGATCCGTCCTGGTGATCGCTCGCAAACAGCGTGTTCAGCGACAGCATCGCCGCCAGCAAGGCACAGACCCAGACCACGCCCGGCGCAATCTGCCGCAGCACCTGGGGTTCCGGCCCCACGCCCAGCGGGAACAGGCTGGCCGCCACGATGAAAAAGACCACCGGCAACAAGGCTTCGAAGCGGCGCCGACCGGCCAATCGCAGGTCACGCGCCGCCACCAACATGAACACGCCGCCGCTCACCGGGCAAGCTCCGTCTTGCGCACAGCGGCGGCATTCGCCTTGTGAGCGGCCCGGCGGCTCATGCGGGCGCTCCCACCGGGAATTCCAGCTCCGTGACCGGGGTTTCCGGCAGGCTCAGCGCCAGATGCGAGGTCAGGAGCACACTGCCGCCGCGGGCGAGGTGAGCCGCCAATAACTGGTTGACCGCTTCGATGCCTTGCGTGTCCAGCGCGTCGAAAGGCTCATCGAGAATCCAGACCGAAGGCTCGCTCTCCAGCGCCAGCCGCGCCAGCGCCACCCGGCGTCGCTGCCCCTGCGACAGGGTTCGCACGAACGCGTGGCGGCGATGGTGGATCGCCAGCGTGCGAAGGGCCGCATTGATGCGCTGGGACTGGCATTCCAGGCCATGCAGCCGCGCCAGAAAGGTCAGCGATTCGGTCACCGTCAGGTCGTCCTTGAGTGCGTTGGCATGGCCGATGTAGGCACCGGGGCGTCCGCCACTGACGGTGATCGACCCGGCCTCCGGGCGGGACAAGCCCGCCGCAATGCGCAGCAGGCTGGTCTTGCCGCTGCCGTTCTGCCCGCGCAGCCAGACCAGTTCGCCGGGCTGGATCGAAAAACTGAAGTCGCGAAACAGCCACTCCTCGCCGCGTCGGCAGGACACATTCAACGCAACCAGGGATGCGTGAGCAGAAATGGGACGGTTTCCTACGAGGATGGATGGATGAGTTCGGGGCCTGGCAGACCGGACGAGTCCGCGCCGGCAGCCGGTGGCAGCCCGGACCGCAGTCCGCACGAACCGGGTGCATTTTAGCGGGGGGCCACCCATTCCCCCGATCGCAAAGGAAATAACTTGATTCACATCAAGTTGCCGGTCGCAGCGATTCAGGGTTTGAGCCACACGCAGGCCGCCAGCCGCCCGCTGCCTCCACGCGTGACCGCATCGCGCCGGTGCGAGAAATACCGCTGCGGGTTGCCGACGGTGCACCAGTCGCCGCTGCCGTCATTGCCGTAGATGGCCGTGACACCCAAATTCAGCAGCCGGTGGCGCGCAATCCCCGGGAGGTCGGCCAGGTACTTGCCCTCGCCGATGGCCCTGAAAAAGCCTTCCGCGCCGCGATCGGCTTTGCAGAAGGCCTCGCGCACCTCGGCGCCGACCTCAAAGGCGTCAGGACCGATGCACGGCCCCAACCAGGCCAGCATGTCATCCGCTCTCTTTTTTGTAGCTGTCTGCGACCGTTCGACGCTGGGATCGTGCCAAAAAGATTGAAAAACAGTCTCCAGAACGCCTCGTCCCCCCTCCCCGGCCAGCCCCCGCCAGCCGGCGTGGGCCGCGCCCACCCGGGTGCCCTGGCGGTTGGTCAGCAGCACCGGCAGGCAGTCGGCCACCATGATGGTGCAGGCGACACCCGGCGTCGCCGTCACACCGGCGTCCGCGATCGTCGCGTCGGGGGTGCCGGCGTCCAGGCTCGCCACCGCGGTGCCGTGCACCTGTTGCAGAAAGACGGGGTGCGCGGCAATCGCCTGCTGCAGCTCCAACCGGTTCGTGGCGACGGCTGCCGGATCGTCCCCCACATGATCGCCCAGGTTCAGGCTGTCGAACGGCGCCACCGAGACCCCTCCGGCGCGGGTGGTGCACACCGCGCGCACGGTGGCCGGCGCCGCCCACTGCGGGACGATCCAGTCCGGAGGCAGGTTCATCGGGAGCCGCTCCTGCGGGTTTGTTTTCGAGCGCAGGACAAGGCGCAAAGCCGAAGACAGTGCAGGGGCACGGCAAGGCGAAGCAACGCGGTCATGCGTTTGAAGGCGAACCCGTGTCAGGCTTCGAAGTCGGGGCAGGCCGATGGCTGGGCCTTCTGGAAGGCGTCGAGCTTCATGCAGGCGTCGAACGCGGCCATCGTGCGCGCCAGGCCGTCGAAATTCACGTCGAAGCGCTTGCCGTTGAAGATCTGCGGCACCAGGCAGCAGTCGGCCAGCGTGGGCGCATCGCCATAACAGTAGACAGACGCCGGCAACCCCACCGCCTGGCGCTGTGCCTCGATGGCGGCCAACTGCCGCTCAAACGACTCCAGGCCGTCGCGCACCCAGTGGCGGTACCAGGTGTTCTTCACGTCTTCGCTCACGCCGAGGTCCTTGCTCAGGTACTTCAACACCCGCAGGTTGTTCAGCGGGTGGATTTCGCAGGCAATCGACTGCGCCAGCGCCCGCACCCGGGTCCGGCCCAGCGCATCGTTCGGCAACAGCGCCGCGCCGGTCTGGGTTTCGTCCAGGTATTCGATGATGGCCATCGATTGCGACAGGCGCGTGCCGTCGTCGAGTTCGAGCATCGGCACCAGCTGGTCGGCGGAGATGGCGGTGTAGGCGTCTTTCCTGTGATCGCCTTTGGCCAGGTGCACCGGCAGGTATTCGTAGGCCAGCCCTTTCAGGTTGAGCGCGATGCGCACGCGAAACGAGGCGGAGGAACGGAAGTAGTTGTAGAGCTTCATGGTGGGGCCTTTGAGCAGGATCTTCGCAGCTTGCGAGGATAAACCCGAACCCGGCAGCCGCGCCCGACGGCCTGACAATCCACCCAGGCCAGCGACGCCGATCGCCGGGCCGCCGAAAGGAAAACCTTGATGTCTACCCAGCCCCTGCCACCACCCCAGACCCTCACCGAACCCAGCCGCCAGACGCCCGTTTTCGGCGCGTTCGACGTCGTGGTGCTGGGCGGCGGCCCCGCGGGCATCACTGCGGCCGCGGTGGCGGCCAGAGCCGGCCGATCCACCCTGCTGATCGAACGCTACGGCTTCCTCGGCGGCATGGGCACGGCTGCCGGCGTGACCAATTTCTGCGGCCTGCATGCCAACGTGCATGGCGAGATTCGCCAGGTGGTGCACGGCCTGGCCGACGAGCTGCTGGAGCGCATGCGCGCCTTGAACGGCCTGAACGAGCCGCACCTCCTGTTCGGCGGCAAGATCGCCGCGCAGGCCTACGACAACGCCGCCTTCAAGGTGGCGGCGGACGAACTGGTGCTGGCCAGCGGCGCACAACTGCTGTTCCACGCGCAGGCAGTCGGCGTGGTGATGAATTCCGCCAGCGAGATCGGTGCGCTGCTGATCGAAACCCGCTCCGGCCGCGCGGCGGTGCTTGCGAAAACCTTCATCGACTGCTCGGGCGACGGCGACCTGGCCGCACACGCCGGTGCCCCGTTCGAAAAAGGCAAGGGACCGGACGGCGCGGGCGAGGACATGATGTACCCGTCCACCATGTTCCGGGTGCACGGCGTGGACCCGGTGCGCGCCGGCGACGCCTGGAACCATTTCGGCCGCCTGATGGACGAAGCCGAGGCCCGCGGCCGCAAGTTCGCGCGCAAGGCCCCGATCATCCGCCCGCAGAAGAACCCCGCCGAGTGGCGTGCCAACGTCACCCAGCTCGCCAACGCCGACGGCGGCCCGGTGGACGGCACCAACGCCCTGCAGATCAGCGCGGCGGAAGTCGAGGGCCGCCGCCAGATCGTCGACTTCTTCCGCTTCCTGCGTGAATCCGCACCCGGCTTCGAGAACGCCTACCTGCTGGAGATCGCGCCGCAGGTCGGCATCCGCGAGACCCGCCGGCTGATCGGTGAATACCAGCTCACCGGCGAGGACGTGCTGCAGTGCGCCAGCTTCGACGACAGCATCGGCGTGAACGGCTGGCCGATCGAGGAGCACGCCGCCGGCACCGTGGTGTTCCGCTGGCCGCACGACCCCGCCGGCCGCGGCTACAACCAGCTCCCCTACCGCATGCTGCTGCCGCAAGGCGTGGACAACCTGCTCGTGGCCGGCCGCTGCGCCTCGATGACGCACCTGGGACAGTCCGCCGCCCGCGTCTCCGGGGCCTGCTTCGTCATGGGCCAGGCGGCCGGCACGGCCGCCGCGCTGGCCCAGCAGGCCGGAATGCGGGTGCGCGACCTGGACGTCAGCGTCTTGCAGGCGCGGCTGGAAGCGGGTGGGGCCTGGCTGGGGTGACGAGTTGGCATCCGGCCACCACTTCAAAACCAATAGCTTCCCGTGGCCATTCTGCGCTGGGATCGCGGTCTTCTGATGCCTGAAACAGACTCGAAACGGTGCTGGGCGCGACCCCACCGGCTATAAAGCGGGCTGGACCCGGCCACGGCGGCCCGGGCGGCACATCAGCCACAGGATTGCACATGACCCAGGGCCACAAAGTCGTCGTCAGCACATTCGCCGACACCCCCATGGCCGCCGTGGAACATCACCTGTCGCTCCAGCCCATGGAGCGGCCCGACGCGGCGAGCCTGCAGCCGCACGAAGTCCTCATCGGCATCCGGAGCGCGGCCGTGGGCTGGGTGGACCTGCTGATGACCAGCGGCCAGTACCAGCACATGCCCCAGCCGCCCTACACCCCCGGGATGGAATACGCCGGCGTGGTGCTGGCCACCGGTACGGCGGTGGACCCGGCGCAGGTCAAGGCGGGCGACCGGGTGCTGGTGGACGGCCTGCAGGTCGGCCCGCGCTCGGGCGGCGCCTACCAGTCGCAGGGCGGCTTTGCCTCGTACGCGGTGGTGCCGGATACCGCCGCGATCCGGCTGCCCGACAAGCTCTCGTTCGACGAAGCCTGCTGCCTGCTGGGCAACTACGAGACGGCCTACCACTGCCTGGTGGTGCGCGGGCGGCTGAAAGCCGGCGAAACCGTGCTGATCCTCGGCGCCACCGGCTCCACCGGGCTGGCCGCCGTGCACATCGCCAAGCTGATGGGCGCCACGGTGATCGCAGCGGGCCGGTCCGATGCCAAACTGGCCTTCGTCCAGGCGCAGGGCGCGGACCACGTCGTCAACATCACCCACCCCGACGGCAGCCCCGGCGTGCGGCCCTTCAGAACCGACGTCAAGGCGCTCACCGGCGGCCGGGGCGTGGACCTGGTGTACGACGGCGTCGGCGGCGAGGTCTCGCTGGAGAGCCTGCGCTGCGTGGCCTTCGGCGCCCGCTTCCTGATCGTCGGCTGGGCCTCCACGCCCGGCGTGGCCAACGGGCGCGGCCAGCGCGGCGCCCCCAACGCCAACCAGCTGCCCACCAACCTGATCATGATGAAAGGCCTGGACGTGCTCGGCGCCCCCATGGTGATCGCCACCGTCAACGACCCGTCCCTGCGCGCGCCCCGGCTGGCGCGCATCCTGCAATGGGTGAACGAAGGCCGGCTCAAGCCCCATGTGTCGCGCACCTACCCGTTGACGGACTTCAAGGATGCGATGCGGGCCAAGTGGCAGGGCGAGGTGGTCGGCGGCTGCGTGCTGCATCCCTGAGCCGCGCGGTCAGCCGGCGTAGGAATAAGTCCTGATTCGATAGCGCCTAGTGACCATTCCACGCTGGGAAGGCCCCATTTTTAAATGACAAAACGTCAGCAAACGGCCAAATCGCCGCTCGGTAGGCGTCGCGGGCCGTGGCTGCGACGCATGCGGTGCGGACGTCGAGTTTCACCGGCAGACGGATCAGCCGGATTCCATGGCCGCAGCGGTGTCAAGAAAACTCGGGATGCTTGAGAGCGCGCGAACATCCTGGGGCCGCAAGCTAGGCCGTGATAGGAAGCCTCGGCGCCAGCAACAGGAAGATCGCCGCTGAAACAGGGAATACGCTGGCGGCCGCCGCGAACCAGCGCAGGCCATGGTCGGGGGAAAACCCCGGATAGCGCCGCAGGCCCGCCGACAGCAGGGCCGCGCCCGCCAGCGCCATCAACACCCCGGCAAACCAGGCTGAAGCCGACGCGGGCGGCGCGATCGCACCGGGATGCACCCGGTGAATCACCACGGAAAAGGCCAGGCTGCCCCCATGAAAGGCTGAAGCCGCCACCAGCAGGGCGCCGCCCCAGACCGCCCCGCCACTGGCCAGGCTGGGCCCCGGGGACTCGCCGCTTTCACGGCCGGCGCGCAGCGCCAGGCCGACCAGCAGAACGCCGCAGGGAAAAAGCAACATCCCCAGCAGGCCGATGAAAACCAGCTGCGTCAGCCCGCCCGCAAGGGCAAGCGTGACAAGACCGGCGGCAAGAAGCAGGGGCGGATTATTCACAGTTCATTCGGGGCAGATCGACACTCAGCCAACGACCGCTCGCCCTGAAAAGCGCCATTATCCGGCTCGCATCCAGCACGCCGCAGACGACCCGAGCCCCTCGCCAAGGACCGCGATGGCCGCCAGCCGGTTGGCCCACGGCCGGCGGCGTTGAGCGGCCTCGCGGATCGGTTCTAATTGCGGCCTGCCAATGCACCCGATCCCCGCGCGGCAACGCCATCGGACCCACAGGCTGGCGAGGCGCCACGCGACTGACCGGTGCGGCGGAGCGATTGACGGGCCGGTCACGCGGACACGTCTGCGGCTGCCCCAGATCGTTCCCGTAACGGACACCATCCCCGGTGGATGAGCCGTCCCGGTCAACATCGCCCCGCCCTTCTCCCGAAGGACGAAGGCACCCCATCCATCCGAGGATTTCTTTTGCACAAGGACTTCAGCCGTTCGTCACTCGTTCGCTTGCTCAGCGATTGGCTCCCCATGGAAGCGCCCGCCTCGCGCCAGGACTTCGCCGAACGGCTGAGCCAGTGGGTGGATGTTTCCGGCTCCATCACGCTGCACGCGGCCCACCAGTCCACCCATCGGGCGGTGCCGTTGAAGCCATCGGCTGCGAACAGGGCCGCTGCCCGGGACCTGCAGGTGCGGTTCCAGCGGGTGCGGGCGGGCCTGATCGCAATCGTCACGGCCAGGACGACAACGCCCACTCCGAATCCGCGCGACCGCAACCCGCCACCCGTGCCTGACGCCTCCGGCGAGGCGGATGCCGGTTTCGCCCCGCATCAGCAGCGCTACCTGGACCTGCAACGCCAGATGGCGCTGCGGATCGAGGCCCTGCGTGGCGACGTCCGGCAGACGCTCGCGAAGGTGTCTCCCCGGCTCGGGCAACTGGCCGCGTTCGACGCCGTGCTGGAACAGATGCTGGGATCACGGGAACAAGGGCTGATGGCCACAGTGCCAGTGGTGCTGGAGCGGCAATTCGAGAATCGGCGCGCCGCGCATCGGCAAGCACAGGATGCGACCCAGCCGACGGACGACCCGGCCTTGTGGAGGCAACCGGGCGGGTGGTTGCACAGCTTTGCCAGGGACATGGAAGCGGCGCTGCTGGCAGAGCTGGAGGTCCGGCTGCAGCCGGTCATAGGAATGATGGAAGCATTGAACAACGAGGTTGGGAAACACCCATGAACAGGACTTTTTTCACAGGCATCTTCGCGCTGGGCCTGGCCGCGGTGGTCTGGGTCGGCATCGGATTCGTGGGCTCCAGCCCGCTGGCCCTGCTGATGACGGCGGTGATTGCCGGCGTCTACGGTCTGGGGGCCTTCGAGCTGCACCGCTACCGCGTTGCCACGGCTTCGCTGGCGACAGCGCTGGAGGGGCTCCCGCAGCCCCTGACGGACCTGTCCGACTGGCTGGCGGGCGTGCATCCCTCGCTGCAACCCGCGGTTCGCCAGCGCATCGAAGGCGAGCGCACCGCCCTGCCCGGCCCGGCGCTGACGCCGTATCTGGTGGGCTTGCTGGTGATGCTCGGCATGCTCGGCACCTTTCTGGGCATGGTCGTGACCTTCAAGGGCGCGGTCTTTGCGCTGGAAGGCTCCACCGACCTGCAGGCGATCCGCTCCGCGCTGGCCGCCCCCATCAAGGGGCTGGGCCTGTCGTTCGGCACCTCGGTGGCCGGTGTGGCGGCGTCCGCCATGCTGGGCCTGATGTCGGCCCTGAGCCGGCGCGAACGGGTCGACGTGGGGCGGCTGCTCGACAGCCGCATCGCCACCGTGTTGCGCCCGTTCTCGCTGGTGCACCAGCGCCAGGAAACCTTCAAAGCCTTGCAGGTGCAGGCCACCGCCTTGCCCGAGGTCGTCAGCGGCCTGCAGGCCCTGATGGAGGGCATGGAGCGTCGCAACCAGCAGCTGAACGAACAGCTGCTGGGCAGCCAGGCGCAGTTCCACCGCGAAGTGACCACGGTCTACGCCGGTCTGGCCGACTCCGTGGGCCAGTCGCTGAACGACGCCCTGACGGCCAGCGCGCGCCTTGCGGGCGAGAGCATCAAGCCCGTGGTCGTCACCGCGATGGCCGAGATCGCGCAGGAATCAAAACGCCTGCACGAGCGCGCCAGCGACGCGGCGCAGGCGCAGCTGAACGGCCTGAGCACCGCGTTCAGCGCCACTGCGGCCACCGTATCCGACACCTGGGCCGCCGCCCTGCAGACCCATGCCCGCACCAGCGACGCGCAGGTGCAAGCGCTGGACCGCGCCCTGACAGCGTTTACGCAAGGCTTCGATCAGCGCGCTGGCGCCCTGCTGGCCTCGGTCCATGAGACCGCCAGCCGCCAGTCCAGCCAGAGCCTGGGCGACATGAACCGGCTGCTGGCGCAGTCCGAGGCACTGGTCAGCGCCCGCATCGATGCCGAGGCGCAGTGGACGCAACAGCACGGCGAGCGCCTGGAGCAGCTGGCCGGCCTGCTGCGCAGCGAACTCGGCGCCCTGCGCCAGGACGAGGCCGCGCGCGGCGACGCAGCCGTGCAGCGCCTGGGTGAGTTGCAAACAGCGCTGGCCACGCACCTGGCCACGCTGGGCACGGCGCTGGAGGCGCCCATGACGCGCCTCATGCAGACCGCTGCCGAGGTGCCGCAGGCCGCAGCCGGCGTGATCACCCAGCTGCGCGCCGAGCTGAGCCACATCACCGAGCGCGACACGCTGGCGCTGCAGGAACGCACCGCCGTGATGGAGCAGGTCAACACGCTGCTGCAGGCCCTGCAGCGCTCGGCGGGCGACCAGCGCGCCGCCATCGAGGCGCTGGCCACGTCCGCAGCCACCGTGATGGACCAGGCCAGCCAGCAGTTTGCCGACACCCTCGGCGTGCAGGCGGTCCGCGCCGAGGCCGTGGCCGCGCAGGTGGCGGGCAGCGCGGTGGACCTGTCCGCCCTGGGCGAATCTTTCAACCACGGCGTGACGCTCTTCAGCGCCAGCAACGAGAAGCTCATGGAAAGCCTGCAGCGCATCGAAGACACGCTGGGCCGCTCGATGGAGCGCAGCGACGAGCAACTGGCCTACTACGTGGCACAGGCGCGCGAGGTGATCGACCTCAGCATCAGCTCGCAGCAAGGCGTGATCGAGGACCTGCGGCGGCTCCACAAGCAGCAGCCGGCCCTGGCTGATGAGGTCGCCGGATGATCGACCTGAACGAAGCCGGCGACGGCATGGAACAGACCGCGCCGGTCTGGGCCGTCTTTGGCGACCTGATGTCGGGCCTGCTGGGCGCCTTCGTGCTGATCCTGGTCGGCGTGCTGGTGGTGCAGATGGACCTGGTGGCCAGCCTCGAATCGGAAATGGCCAAGCGCCGCCAGGAAGAACAACGCCGCATGGCGCTGGAGAAAGCGCTGGCCATTCCGCTGGCCTCGGGCCGCGTGACGCTGGCCAACGGGCGCATCGGCATCAGCGGCAGCGTGCTGTTCGCGGTGAACTCCGACCAGTTGCGCCCCGACGGCCGGCAGCTGCTGAAAAGCCTGGTGCCCCCGTTGCAGGTGTACCTGGGCGAGCGCGACGAGATGCTGATGGTCAGCGGCTTCACGGACAACAAGCCGATTTCGGAGGGCAACCGTCGCTTCGAGGACAACCTGGAGCTTTCAGCCCAGCGAGCGCTGACCGTGACCCGCGCCCTGATCGACGAAGGCATGCCCTCCGCGCGCGTTTTCGCGGCGGCCTTTGGCGCCGAGCAGCCGGTGGCCGCCAACACCGATGAACCCGGCCGCACAAAGAACCGGCGCGTGGAGATGGCGCCCGTGGCCCGTTCCACGCCGGCGAAACTCGCCCCTTGAGTGCCATGGACTTGCTCGACGCGCCCCCACAGGAGCATGCGCGCCCGCCGCACCAGGCCCGCCTGGACGCCCTGCGCAAGGCCGCCCAGCGCATCGATCCTGTGCGCCTGCACTATCTGGACGTGCTGTCGCAGCGCATCGCCACCGCCCCTGAAGCCGTGCAGCGCGTGCTGGAGAACACGCTCGACACCCCGTTGACGGAACTGGAGCAACGCCTCGGCAAACCACAACCGGCCGCAAGCGACGGCGAAGCGCCCCGCCCCGCCGCGCCGCTGGCCGCGCTGAATCGGTACATCGAGGGCCTGAGGCAGGAGGGCGACGGGCCGCTGCAAGGTCTTGGGCTGGACAAGCCGTCCGGTCACGGCTTCGCCAACGACGCCGATGCTCACAGGGAACTGCCCAGCGTGCGCCGTTTCCGCGAAGCCTGGTCGCGCATCGCCGCGGAAGACCGGGTGACCGAAGCCGTTGAGCGCGGCCCCACCAACGCCGGCCCGCTCAATTCACACATGCTGGTGCTGCGCACGCTCAGCCTGCTGCGCGACCTGTCGCCGGACTACCTGCGCCGCTTCCTCTCCCAGATGGAAATCCTGCAATGGCTGGAGCAGGCCAGCCAGACGATTGCCCCGGTCAAGCCCAAACCGGCACGGCGCAGCCGGGTGAAAAAGCCCTGAGTCACCGGCCATGGACTGCAATTTTCATAGCAGCTCATGTCCACTTCACGCTGGGAAGTGGCTATTTTTTCCTGATTTTCGCCCCTGAACCGCCTTGACGCGGCCCCGAAGCGGCTGGAGCCGGTCGAAAAGATCACGGCTCCCGGCGGCGGTACAAGGCGGCGTGCGCCAGCGTGTATTCCGCCAGCGGGCCCAGGCGGATGTCCTGCGGCGCCAGGGTGTTGGCGGGCTTCAGGTAGGCCTGCACGCGAAACGGGGTTCCCGGTTCAACGCCTGCCGGCACGACTGTGATCCCCTGGCGCACATAGCCGTCCGGGTGGCCGACACGCTCCAGCGCGTCCATGTCGCGCAGCGTGGCCTCGTCCACCGCATAGACCTCGCCGATGACCGGCAGGCCCGTGCCGGGCGCATTCAGCAGCCAGGGCACGTGCCGTTCGCCCACCAGGAACAGCGGAAACGCCGCTTCGGTGCGGAAGTTGCCGGGCCATCGGGCGCCACGGTTGGTGGCGGCATTCGGAAAGCCCTGCTTGAGGGTGCCGAAGACGAAGACGAGGGTGGGCATGGGGTGCACTGTACGTGGTGATCGATAGGTTCCGATAGGTTCGTGGTTGCACCAGCCCCGCGGCCGCTGCGCCACGGCGAACGAATGGCGCGTTCCTTGCATGCGCCCAAGCATCGGGATCACGCCGGCAATCGCTGCTGGAACTTGATTTCTGTCAAGCGAGGCAGCCGTCGGCATTTTTGGAATCAAGGGCGAATGGAAACGGACGACGCATTCGAATCGGCCGTGCAACGCCACGACGCGCAGGTCGCAGCACTCGGCTTGCCCATCTGGGTGGGGTCGGAGCCCACGTTTACCGACCGCGAGGCCCAGACGCCGGCCTGGCTGCACGCCGCCCTGGGCGACGACAAGGAACTTCGTGCACGGGCGCTGCTCGGCACCCTGAGCCGGCTGATGCCGGGCGCGCTGGTGTTGCGCAGCGTCGGCCGGCTCTATCCCGGTGAAAAGCTGCCGCGCTGGAACCTGGGCCTGCTGCGCCGGCGCGATGGCGAGCCGCTGTGGGACGGTCCACCGGACCCGCTCCTGGCCGCCGAACCGGGTCCCGCCGGGCCCCCGGACATCGCCGCCTTTGCCAGCGCCCTGTCAGAGGCATTCGCCAGCCAGCACTGGGCCACGGAATGCACTGCCGGCGCCCCGGAAAGAGACGCAGACAAAGGAGACGCCGACCAAGAAGGCGCAGACAAGGCAGGCGCAGACGATGCCCCAGCCTGGACAGTCACCGCCACCGCGGACGCAGACGCCGAACCGCTGCAGTTTGTCCTGCGAACCTACGAGGACGAGGCCGAACCGAATGCCGACCATTCCGCCTGCGTCGCCATCGAGCTGCCCGAAATCGCCCACGTTGACCGCTTCCTCGCCGCCCTGCCCTGCATCGAACACGCCGCACGGGCCTGTGGCCTGCCGGCACTGGTGTGGACCGGCGCCACCCCGCCCGTGGACGCCACGCTGGAGCTCACCACCGTGACGCCGGACCCCGCGGTGATCGAGATCAACTCGGCCCCCAGCCGCAACTGCGCCGAATTCCTCTGGCGCAGCCAGCAGGTCTATGCCGCCGCAGCGGCGCACGGGCTGTCGCCCTACCGCCTGTATTTCAACGGGCAGGTGGCCGATTCGGGGGGCGCCGGCCAGCTGACCTTTGGCGGCCCGACGCCTGAGGCCAGCCCGTTCGTCAGCAACCTGCAATTGCTGCCCCGGCTGGTGCGCTTTTTCAACCGCCACCCGGCGCTGAGCTACCGCTTTGCGCACGACTTTGTCGGCGGCAGCGGCCAGTCCGTCCGAGCGGACGAGCGCGGCACCGGCGCCTTCGACGATCTCGTGCTGGCCCTGGCGCTGCTGGAGCGCAAAACGGTCGCGGAGCCTGAACTGCTGTGGAGAAGCCTGGCCTCGTTCCTGTGCGATGCGGTGGGCAACAGCCACCGCGCCGAGATCAACATCGAAAAGCTCTGGAACCCTTACCTGCCCGGCCGTGGACGCCTGGGCCTGGTCGAATTTCGCGGCCTGCGCATGCAGCACACGCCGCAGCGCGCCACGGCCATCGCCTGCCTGCTGCGCGCCGTGATCGCCCTGCTGGCCACGCGCCCCTACGCGCTGCCGCTGATCGACTGGGGGCGCGAGCTGCACGACCGGTTTGCCTTGCCGTTCTACTTGCAGGCCGATATGGACACCGTGCTCGCCGAGCTGGACGCGGCCGGGCTCGGCCTGGAGGCGCCCATCCAGGCCGTGCTGCGCCACGATGCGTTCCGCTTTCTGGGCCAGGTGGACTTGCCCTTTGGAACGCTGGAACTGTGGCGCGGCCTGGAGTTCTGGCCGCTGGTGGGCGACGCCGCCAGCCCCGAGCAAAGCGGAAGCTCCCGCTTCGTCGACGCCAGCACGACCCGAATTGAAATCCGCTGGCGGCCACCATCAACCGACTCAGCGGGCACGCTGGATACCGGCCACTGGCAGGACTGGGCGCTTTCCGTGGACGGCGTCACCCTGCCGCTGCGCCCAGAACGCGACAGCCGGGGCGATCTCAAGGTCTTCGGCGTGCGCTATGCCAGCTTTGCGCCCCGCTCGGGCCTGCATCCCGTGCTGGGCAGCCAGGCCCCGTTGACGCTGACCTGGGCCATGCCGACCACGGCGTGCAGTACACCGTCACGCTGCACGAATGGCGGCCCGATGGCGAGGCCTATGCTGGGTTGCCGGCGGATCTGCAGGAGGCGGGGGAACGGCGGGCTGGGCGGATTGCGGTGGTGGCGAGGGAGCGGGCCGAGCAGGCGCCCGCTGACGAATCAGGCTCCGAGGTAAGGCTAGCAAGCCCGGGGCTAACGGCGTATAGCCTGGATCGACGGTACCGTTGAACGGTTTGAGGGCTGGGGGCACTACTTACCGCGTGTTGGACCCGTGCTCGGCACGCATCCATCAGTTTCAATTTGATAGCGGATAGTGACTATTCCATAACGGGATATGGCCTCTTATGCTCCCAAGTGGCACTTCCATGACCCTTGCGGGCTTTGCGCGAAGTCATCATGTGGCTCTGCGGCTGCAACATCAGGGCGCGAGGGGCGTTTTGGCAACTCAACTCCTAACATCCTTGTTCGTATGCGGTTGAATTTTTTAAGAGCAGTGGGTGTTTACGCAGTGCAGCAAATTGAATCTAACAAGTATTTTTGCGCTTTTTTCGCAATAAATGGCATGAAGGTGTACGATTGGGCCATGCTTATCGAGTTTTCGGTCACCAATTTCCGATCCATCATGGAGCGCCAGACGCTCAATATGGCCGCCTCCGCTTACAGTGAGCTGGAATCGCTTAACACCTTCATCCCTGACCAGGACGACAGCGTGCCCCGCTTGCTGCGCTCCACTGTGGTGTATGGCCCCAATGCATCGGGCAAAAGCACTTTGATTCAGGCGCTACGTTTTGTGAAGAGCCAGGTACTCAACTCCCAAAAAGAAAGCCAAGCCGGGGATGCCATTGATGTGGTGCCTTTCAAGCTGACAGCAGCGTCACGTGCGGCAGACAGTGAATTTGAAGTGACCTTTGTGGAGCAGGGTATTCGCTACGAATACGGCTTTTGCTGCAGTCGCGAGCGGTTTACCGAGGAGTGGCTGATTGCCTACCCATTGGGACGGGCACAAAAGTGGTTTCACCGGGTGTTTGATGCTGAAGCGGGCAAAGATGCTTACAAATTCAGCACTTCGTTCTTGGGGGGCAAGACACGTCACGGACTTTGGAAGGAACAAACCCGCCCGAATGCCTTGTTCTTTTCCACGGCAATTCAATTGAATAATGAGCAACTCAAGCCCGCCTTTGACTGGTTCAAATTGCGTTTGCGGGTGGTTGACTCTGTGCGTGGTTTCAGCCCCGGCTACACCTTGAAGCGCTGCGGCAACGACGAAGATCGCCAGAGGGTGGTTGCGTTCATGAATTCGGCAGACTTGTCCATTGCAGATATCCAACTGGAAGAAACCGTGTTTTCGGCAGACTCTTTGCCTACGGAAATGCCACCTGCCATTCGAGATGAGTTATTGAAAGACATGGCGGGACGAAAGTTGGTGAAACCGCGTTTCTTCCACAAAGACGTGAACACAGCAGAAACGGTGGAATTTGACGAGTCAGAAGAGTCTGACGGCACCCGTGCGCTGTTTGCTATTACCGGCCCATGGCTGGACGTGATCGAAAACGAGCGTGTGTTAGTGGTGGACGAACTGGATACAAGTTTGCACCCATTGCTGGTGCACCATTTGGTGAAGCGGTTGCACCACGAGGGTACCAAGGCACAGCTGATTTTTACGACACATGACACCACCTTGCTGAGCCAAAAGCTGCTTCGGCGCGACCAAGTGTGGTTTATGGAAAAAGATGATAGGAGTGCAACTCGCCTATACCCATTGTCTGACTTCAGTCCGCGCGAAAACGAGGCCATAGAGCGCGGCTACCTGAATGGTCGCTACGGCGGCATTCCTTTCCTGAAGGATTTGGACTTCTATGGGGTCTGAAGACCTCTTTCACAAACGGAAGGCTCGCGCTGGTGCTGCGCTGCAACGGCAAGTACGCGAGCGTGCGCGCAACAAGCGTTACCTGATCGTCTGCGAAGGAACGAAGACGGAGCCTCATTACTTCCGTGATTTACTGGATGACCGGGGCGTTCGTCCGCAGATGGTACGCATAGCGCCCAATGACGGAGTATCACCAGATCGCGTGGTGGCGCATGCTGTTGCGCTGTATACAGAGGACGCAGCCGCTGGCGATGCCTATGACACGGTGTACTGCGTATTTGACAGGGACAGGCACACCACATTCGTTGCCGCCGTGCAGCGCACCAAGGATTTGAGTGCCGAAGGAAAACCGTTTGTGGCGATCACGTCGACGCCGTGTTTTGAGATTTGGTTGCTGCTACATTTTGGCTATTCCGATCAACCGTTTCATCCTGCTGGTAAAAAGTCAGTGGGTGACCAAGTCGTTTCCGCCTTGAAAGCCAAGCCGGGGTTCACCAAATACGGAAAAGGTCAAAAGGGAATTTATGGTCAATTGAAATCAAAGTTGAGCGATGCGCTCACCCATGCGGAGCTCCTACGCAAACATGGGGCAGCTACTGGCAGCATCAACCCGGCAACAGATGTTGATGTGCTGGTGAAGGCGATTCTTGCACTTGCTGCAACATAACCGCTAAGCTGGTTGCTATCAAATGTGGCATGAAATCTCGATCCGGTAAGGTCAAATTTCCCCAAAATTGGCGTGACCAGATCGTACCTATCAATACAAATTCGATAGCAGATCATGACCATTCCACCCTGGGAACAGACCATTTTGATTCGATAAATCGCCCTCAAACACGGTTTTGGAGCCCTCCACCCCTACCCCACCACCAGCCGCATCCCCGGCATCACCTTCCCGGACTCGGCGCGGCGCTCCAAGGCCAGGGGCGCAGAACCAGTAGGCGACTCATCCTCAATACACCGGCCGCCCCAGCCTGTGACTCGCCCGTGAGATCGCATAGTTCACCAGGCAATAAAGCACCGCCACGACCAGGTACACCGGCACGAGCGAGCGGTAGTTGGCGATGAGCACCTTGGCGTTCTGCATCAGTTCACCGTAGGTGACCACATAGCCGAACGTGGTGTCCTTGACCACGATGACCAGTTGGGCAACCAGTGCGGGGACGATGTAGCGGAAGGCCTGGGGGAAGACGATGGACGCGAACACTTGCGCCTTGCTGAGGCCGAGCGCGCGTGCCGCATCGGTCTGGCCGCGGGGAACGGCGAGCACGCCTGCGCGGTACACCTCGGCCACCACGGCGGCGGTGCTGAGCCCGACGGGCAAGGTGAGCATCCAGTAGGCACTGAGCTTGATGCCGACTGAGGGAAGAACCAGGAAGCACACGTAGATGAGCAGCAGCGTGGGCACGCCGCGCAGGAATTCGATGACGGCCACCGCAGGCCAGCGCGCGATCCGCAACCGTGAGAGGCGGCCGACCAGCAGCACCAGGCCCAGCACGAGCGCGATGACGGCCGCCGCTGCCGCGGAGGCCAGCGTGCCGAGCAGACCTTTGCCCAAAAAGACCCAGGTCGTCTCCCAGGCGAAGAATTCCCACAGTCGCCCAGCGAATTGCCCCGCATCCTGAAAGCGGTACACGATGGCCGCGATGAGCGCCAGCAGCGCCGCCGCGACGCCCACGCTCACGACGCGGGTGATGGCCTGCGCCTTGTGGGTCAGGTCGCCGAAGAGAACGTCTTCCAGGGCGCGGCTCATCGCAGGATGCGGACCTTCCGGTCCAGGGTGGCGCCCGCCCAGGCGATGATCAGGCCAGAGGCCAGGTACATCGCCGCAGCCACTGCGAATGCAGCGATGCCGGCGGCGGAGTCGTTTGCGATCTTGGCAACCAGCGCCGTGAGCTCCTTGCCGGGCAGGGGGACCTGGGATGCCAGCGCCGTCGAGAGCATCAGCGCGATGAGCAGCGAGGTCATGGGCTGCACCACCGAACGCAGCGCCTGCGGCAGGACAACCGAGGTGATGATGGTCATGGGCTGCATGCCCAGACTGCGCGCCGCGTCGATCTGCCCACCATCGACGGTGTTGATGCCCGTGCGCAGGTAGTCTGCCGTGAATGCAGAGCACACCAGGCACAGGGTAAGGATGACGCTCGGTTCATAGTCGATCACGACGTTGAGATCGGGCAGCGCGAACACGATGAAGATCAGCAGCGCCACGCTGGGGATGTTGCGAAAGACCTCGACGTACAAGGTCAGCACAAATCGAAGCGGCCGCAGCGGCAGCAACCGGGCCACCGTGATGACGATGCCCAGCGCGAACCCGGACACGAAGGACAGCGCCGTGAGCTTCCAGGTGAGCAAAAGGGCCTGCACGAAGGCAGGCCCGTACTCGGCCAATAGCGGCGACACGCTCCCCATCGATTACTGAATGGCCGGCGGCGTGGGAACGTTCGTGCTGCCGGTGCGCTGGCCGATGCTCACCGTCCACAGCTTGGCCCAGGTGCCATCCGCCTGGATCTTCTTCAGAAAGGCATTGACAAACGCCACACCATCCGAACCCTTGGGAAGACCAATGCCATACGGGTCTTGCGGCCCGAACGGCGCACCCGCGAGTTGGGCCTCACCGGTGCCTTGGCTCAACACATTGAGCAGCAGCGTGTAGTCGGTCACGTAGGCTTCGACACGGCCCTGGCGCAGGGCATCGAGGGCTTCCTGGTGCGTCTGGAATTCCTGCACGACGGCCTTGGGCGCAAACTGCGCAAGGATGGCGGGGCCGGTCGATCCGGCCTGGGTGGCGGTCCGCTTGCCGGCGAGATCGTTATACGACTGGATCGCCTTGTTGTTCGACTTGACCAGCACGCCTGCCTGCGAGCTGTAGTACGGCCCGGCAAAGGAAATCTTCTCGGCGCGCGCCGGGGTGATGGAATACGTCGCCAGCACCATGTCCACCTGGTCATTGATGAGCACCTGCTCGCGCGTGGACGAGGTCACCTGCGTGAATTTGTACTTGGACCCATCGCCCAGGATGTAGCGGGTGAGCATCTGGGCCAGGCCCGCATCGAAGCCGCGGATCTTGCCGTCCTTCTCGTTGAGCATCGAGAACAGGTTCGAGGTCTGCGTGGCGCCCAGGCGCAGCGTGTCGGCCTGCTTGATCTTGCTGGCCCATTTGTTCGAGGCAATCGTCGCGGCGTCGGCAACAGGACCCTGGGCGACCAGCGCATCGAACGCAGCCGCATTGATGGGGGTGCCTTGCGCATGGACTGACGCACCGGCAGCGACGGTGAATGCAAGCACGGTGGCCTTCAGGACGGATGAAGTGGACATGATTCCTCTCAGTGGGTGTGTAGCGCCAAGAATGTATAGCAGTCTTGCGGGGGCTGCAGCCGGAAGGTCTGCCTGTATTTTGGGGCTCCCCCTACCCCACCACCAGCCGGATCCCCGGCAGCACCTGTTCCGACTCGGCGCGGCGCTCCAGGGCCAGGCGCATGTTCATCTGGGCGACTTCGGTGTGTTCCACCGCCAGGTTCTGGGCACGGGTGCCTTCGCCGCGCTTGAGGGCATCGAACAGCATGTGGTGCTGGCGGTGGGCGTAGAGCATCCAGTCGCGGTCCAGCGCCACGGTGCCCTGCATCGGCAGCATGGCCGACGCGGGTGCGAAGGGCAGTTTGTCGTTCAGCGCCACGGCGCGCTGCAGGGCGCGGTTGCCGCAGGCGTCCAGGATCAGCGCGTGAAAGCGGTCGTTCATGCTGGCGTAGGCGGCGTAGCTCTCCAGCGTGAGCGGGTTGTCGGCCAGCAGGCGGTCGCCCGCCTCCAGGCAGGCCTGCAGGTCGCCCTGCAGCTGGCGCGACACGCCGTGCTCGGCCACCAGTCGCGCGGCCATGCCCTCCAGGTGGCCGCGCACGGCAATCGCATCGGCCACTTCGCGCGGGGTGAACTGGCGCACCAGGTATTTGCCGGTGTCGCTGGCTTCGATCAGGCCCTCTTGCTCCAGCGTGACGAGCGCGCTGCGCACCGGCGTGCGCGAGGCGCCCAGGCGCTCGGCCAGTTGCTGCTCGGCCAGGCGCTGGCCGGGCTCGAAGGTGCCGCGCAGGATCAGGTCGCGCAGCTGCATCAAAACAGTCTCTTGCAGGTTCATGGCGGCAACTGTACACTGATTGTGAAATTTGGGATACCGTTTTGACAACGCCGGTCAAAGGGGGGCGCCCCCCCCCCCCCCCCCCCCCCCCCCCCCCCCCCTCGCAAGACCGCCATGAAAGCCGAACTCAACGAAATGATCACCCGCATTGGCCCGGGCACGCCCTGCGGCGACCTGATGCGCCGCTACTGGCAGCCGGTGGCGCTGGTGGACGAATTCAACCCCACGCTGGACCCGGCCATGGGCGTGCGCCCGGTGAAGGCGGTGCGCCTGCTGGGGCAGGACTTCGTGCTGTTCAAGAACGCCGACGGCAGCTGGGGCCTGCTGGACCGCGACTGCCCGCACCGCGGCGCCGACCTGGCCTTTGGCCGCAACGAAGGCGACGGCCTGCGCTGCCCCTTCCACGGCTGGAAGTTCGACGCCGCCGGCCGGTGCACCGACACCCCGGGCGAGCCCACCGGCAGCACCCTGTGCCAGCGCATCAAACAGCGCAGCTACCCGCTGCTGGAAAAAGCCGGCGTGCTGTTCGGCTGGTTCGGGCCGGAAGACGTGTCGCCCCCGCCCTTCCCGGCGTTCGACTGCTTTGCCGCGCCGGCCACGCACAGCTTTGCCTTCAAGGGCCTGTGGAACTGCAACTGGCTGCAGGCCTTTGAGGTGGGCATCGACCCGGCGCATGCGTCGTTTTTGCACCGTTTTTTCTTCGACGAGTCGCTCGAAGAAAGCTACGGCCGCCAGTTCCGCGGCGCCAGCCTGGGCGAGCTTGATGGCCAGCGCCTGCCCATGACCAAGGTGATGCGCGAGTTCGACCAGCCCGACATCTCGTTCGCCCCCATGCCTTATGGCTTGCAGCTCACCTCGCTGCGGCCCATCAACGACCAGATCACGCACACCCGCGTGACCAACGCGATCTTCCCCAGCACCTTTGTGATTCCGTTGTCCGAGACGATGACGATCACCCAGATCCATGTGCCGGTGGACGACACGAAGAACTACTGGTACGCGATCTTCACCAGCTTCGACGCGCCGGTGGACAAGGAGGTCATGCGCAACCAGCGGCTGGAGGCCGTGACCCTGCCCGACTACATCCCGAAGTCCGGCCAGCACAACAACTGGGGCTTCAGCGCCGATGAGCAGCAGAGCCGCACCTACCTGGGCATGGGCGAGAGCGACATCAACGTGCACGACCAGTGGGCCTGCGAGAGCATGGGCGCGATCCAGGACCGCACCCGCGAGCACCTGGGCACGACCGACAAGGTGATCATGGCCAACCGCCGCAACCTGATCAAGGCGATCGAGACGGTGCAGGCCGGCGGCACGCCGCCGGGCGTGGCCGATTCGGAAATCGCCGCGCACCGCATGGGCCCCGACACGGTGGACGGCCTGGCCCCCACCGGCGGCGTGGAAGCCTGGTGGCGCCACGCCGTGCAGGCCAAACGCGACAACGCGCCCTGGGATGCGGCGCTGAAGCCGGTGGCCGAGCCGCTGGCGGCCGAGTACTCGCCGCACGAGGAAGCGTCTTGAAGTCATTCGCGGAACAGTGCGGCATCCACGACGACGCGCGTGAAGCCGCCGCCCACCACACCGCCCGGCTGATCGAAGCCAGCGGCCTGGAGCTGGTGCGCTTCGGCTGGTGCGACCTGCACGGCGTGGTGCGCGGCAAGACGCTGACGGCCAAGGCCGCCGTGAAGGCCTTGCGCGCGGGGGTCGGCATGGTCAGCACGCTGTTGCTGAAAGACACCTCGGACCGCACCACGTTCAAGGTGTTCGAACCCGGCGGCACGGCCGAGCTGCCGGGCTTTGCGTTCGCCAGCAACCTGATCCTGCTGCCCGACCCGGCCAGCTTCAAGCAGCTGCCCTGGGCGCAGGGCACGGGCTGGCTGCGCTGCCAGCCGTGGTTCCAGGACGGCACGCCGGTGCCGCTGGACACGCGGCGCATCCTACAGCTGGCGCTGGGCAAGCTGGCGCAGCGGGGTTTCGGCATGGTCTGCGGGCTGGAGGTGGAGTTCCACATCTACCGCATCAAGGACCCGCACAACGGCCCCGATCTGGACCCCGTTCAGGCCGCCTGGCCCGGCCAGCCGCCCACTGTCAGCATGATCCACCCCGGCTACAACTTGCTGGCCGAGAGCTGGATCGACATGGCCGAGGAGCCGCTGCGCATCGTGCAGCACACAGCGCAGGCGCTGGGCCTGCCGCTGCAGTCGATGGAGATCGAACTGGGCCCGAGCCAGGTGGAGGCGGTGTTCGACGCCACCGATGCACTGACCGCCGCCGACAACATGGTGCTGTTTCGCAACGGGGTGCGCCAGGCGCTGCGCCGCGCGGGCTACCACGCCAGCTTCATGTGCCGCCCGCCGTTTCCCAACATCATGTCCAGCGGCTGGCACCTGCACCAGTCGCTGGTGGACGGTGCCACGGGCGCAAACGCCTTCATGCGCGACGCGCCCGCGCCCGGCACCACGCCGGTTGATGCGCTGCACACGCTGACGGACACGGGCGCGGCCTGGCTCGCAGGACTGCTGGCCCACGCCCGGGGCATGGCTTCGCTGTGCACACCCACGGTCAACGGCTTCGGGCGTTTCCGGCCCAACGCGCTGGCGCCCCAAGCCGTGCTGTGGGGCCGCGACAACCGGGGCGCGATGCTGCGCGTGGTGGGCGGCGCCGGCGACGGCGCCACGCGCATCGAGAACCGGATCGGCGAGCCCTCGGCCAACCCTTACCTGTACATGGCGGCACAGATCCACGCCGGGCTCGACGGACTGGCGCGCGGGCTGATGCCGCCGCGCGCCACCGAGTCGCCGTATGCCAGCGACGCCGAGATGATTCCCACCAACCTGCCCGACGCCCTGACCGCGCTGCAGGACGATGGCGCGCTGGTGGAAGGTTTTGGCGCCGATTTCGTGCGCTACTACCGGCGCGTGAAACTGTCCGAAGCCCAGCGTCATGCGCTCGCCGAAGACGCCACCGATTTCGAGCGGCGCGAATATTTCAGCCGCTTCTGACCGGCCCTCTGACCCACCCCATGATCACTCTTCATTTCATAGCAAACAATGACCCAAAGGCGCTGGGGTCTGCCACTATTTCTTCAAAAACCGGGCGCAGCCTGATGCAGGCGGCCCAATCGGGCGGTGTGGACGGCATTGCGGCCGACTGCGGCGGCAGCCTGACCTGCGCGACCTGCCATGTCATGGTGCGCGAGCCCTGGGCCAGCCAGCTGCCGCCGCCCGGCGCGGACGAGCTGGCGATGCTGGAGTTCACCTCCGAATTGCGCCAGCCGAACAGCCGCCTGTCGTGCCAGATCCAGCTCACCGAGGCGCTGGACGGGCTGACGGTAGACTTGCCAGCATCCCAATACTGAACGCCCACGAGCCCCCATGATTCTCGAAATCGCCGACATCCGCATCCAGCCCGGCCAGCAGGCCGCCTTTGAAGAAGCCATCCAGCGCGGGCTCGACACCGTGGCCAGCAAGGCCAAAGGCTTCGAGGGCGCCAAGGTGAACCGGGGCATCGAGTCGCCCGAGCGCTACGTGCTGCAGATCTTCTGGACCACGCTGGAAGACCACACGGTGGGCTTTCGCCAGTCGCCGCTGTTTGCCGAATGGCGCGCCATCGTCGGGCCCTTCTTCGCCGCCCCGCCGGTGGTGGAGCATTTCGAGCTGGTCACCAAGTCGGCCTGAGCCCGCCAGCCACCGCGAGCGACGCGCGCCGGCTCAGCGCAAGGTGAGCCAGATTTCGTTGCGCCGCATGAAGGGCAGCGAGAAGGGGCTGTTGTAGCGCGAGAGGATGGGTTCACCCACCGTGGCCAGGCCTGCTTTGCCGACCGACTGCCGCAGTTTTTCAAGGTTTTCCTCGTAGGTGGCTTGCGACCACCCGCCCGCATAGCGCAGCACCGCCACGCTGGTCGCCGGGACCTCCCGCAGCTTCACACGCTTGTCCACGGGTTCCGGCAATGTCGCCAAGGTGTAGCCGGCCGGCATGGTGAACTGCACCACGAAACCGCCTGGCACCGGCGCCTGGGAGACCGGTGCCGTCATGGCCAGCTTGACCGGCACGGGCGTCTGCGAAACCGGCGCGGTCATTGCGATTTTCTTCTCGCCCCGGTTGTTGCCGAAGATGTAGTCGGCCAGGATCTTGAAGCCCTGGTTGCCGGCCTCTTCGGCCGGGCCGGGCACCACGGTTTCCGCCACGAGATAGGGGTTGTACTGGCGGACCTCGAAGGCGTCGTAGCTCTTCACCACGGCGTAGGCGGGCTCTTCAATGGCCTGCGCCAGGCTGGTCACGCCCAGCAGCGCCGCTGAAATCAGTTTGACGGGGTTCATGGTGTTCATTCAGTACGGATGACAAGGCATGGCATCACTGTAGGCATTGGCGACAAC
The DNA here is from genome assembly GCA_016721925.1 of Candidatus Skiveiella danica. GTDB lineage: Bacteria > Pseudomonadota > Gammaproteobacteria > Burkholderiales > Burkholderiaceae_C > Skiveiella > Skiveiella danica. The sequence goes on along the minus strand of JADKHE010000001.1, from coordinate 65,081 downwards.
CATGGTGGTGCGCTGCCGAACATGGCCTGCAAAGGGCGGCGACCTCAGGGGAAGACTAACAGCGCAGCGCCGCCGCTCAGTCGCGCCGTGATGTCGGCGCCGCCGCGTCGTGCCCGGCGACCAGCCGGGCCAGCAGATCCACCAGCTGCGCCTGCTCCGGCTCGCTCAAGGGCGCCATCAGGCGCTGCTGCACCCGCGCCACGCCGGACTTCATGCGCGCCACGGCCCGCTCCCCTTCGGCAGTGACCCACAGCAGCTTGCGCCGCTTGTCCTTCGGGTCCACTTCCCGGCGGATCCAGCCCCGCGCCTCAAGCCGCCCGATCACCGAGCCCGAGGTTGCCGCATCAAAAGCCACCCGCGCGGCCAGCGTCACCTGATCTTCGCCCGGTATGTCGATCAGGGCGTTCAGGATGGCGAACTGGACCGGCGTCACTTCGAAGGCGGCCGTTTCCTCCATGAACAAGGCCACGGCCAGCTGGTGCGCCCGCCGGACCAGGTGGCCGGGCGCGTGTTCGAAGTCAAACGGGGTGCTCATGCGAATCAGTGTAGCGACGCAGCAGATGAACTATATTGCGTGCTGAAATTATTATACGTATACTTATCATCGACTGAAACGGGGAATCCGCGGGGTGTCCAGCCGGGCAAGGCCATGGCACACTGCCATCCCTCTCCCGCAAAGTCCGGGGGCCGGCTGGCCGACGTTGGGGCCGGGACGGCAAAGGGTCGGTCACTCACCACGCAATCAGGAAGAAAGGCTGTCATGAACTTCGTTTTCAATCCGCCGGCAACGGTTTCGGTCCCGGTCCTTGGCAGCAGCGCCCGTTTCCCGGTGCATCGCATCTACTGCGTCGGGCGCAACTATGAAGAGCACGCGAAGGAAATGGGCTTCACCGGGCGCGAGCCCCCCTTCTTCTTCCTGAAGCCAGCCGACGCACTGGTGGTCGTCAACGCCGGCGAGACCGGCGCCATGCCCTACCCCAGCCTGACGCAGAACCTGCACCACGAGATCGAACTGGTGGTGGCCATCGGCACCGGCGGGCGCAACATCAAGGCCGCCGACGCCTACCAGCACATCTTCGGCTATGCCGTCGGCCTGGACATGACGCGCCGCGACCTGCAGAACGACATGAAGAAACAGGGCCGGCCCTGGTGCATCGGCAAGGCGTTCGACCAGTCCGCGCCGATCGGCCCGATCACCCCGGCGGCGCTGGCCGGCGACGTGCACCACGCCGAGATCGCCCTGCAGGTCAATGGCGCGGACCGCCAGCGCAGCAACGTCTCCAAGCTGATCTGGAGCGTGGCCGAGACCATCGAGCACCTTTCCGCCGCCTGGGAGTTGCAACCCGGCGACCTGATCTATACCGGCACGCCCGAAGGCGTGGCAGCCGTCGTGCGGGGTGACCTGCTGGAAGGCGCCATCGCCGGCCTGGGCGACCTGAAGATCCGGATATCCTGAACGGCGATAGCAGGTGTGGAGATATTGCTCTTGCGCATGCCTGCGGGGTCGGCATCATCCACCTGCCGCAGCCAAGTGGCCGGCATTCGCCTTTAGAATTTCGGATTGGTAAATGAATTTCGATTAGCGAAACAGGAGACGGACTTGCGAATACTCGAAAAACTGGCCCAGGCGTCCGCCATTCTGGCCGGGCTTCTCATGACGTTCATCACCGTCATGACCTGCGTGAGCCTGATCGGTCGCAACACCACGGGCACCACGCTGGCCGGCGACTTCGAGCTGACCGGGGTGGCCGCCGGAGCCGCCATTGCCCTGTTCATGCCCTGGTGCCAGCTGCGCCGCGGCAACATCATCGTTGACTTCTTCACCGCCAAGGTCAGCGACCGGATCAATGCCATGCTCGACCGCTTTGGCGCTCTGCTGCTCGGCCTGGTGTTTGCCGTGCTGGCCTGGCGCACCGCCGTGGGCGGCCTGAATGCCTGGAGCAGCCAATCGGGCACGATGATGCTCGGCTTTCCGGAATGGGTGGTCTACGTGGCCATGGTGCCGCCGTTCATCCTGACCACGATCATCGCGCTGTACCAGGCCGCGACAGGCGCCGAGTATTCCGACGAAAGCCACGCATGAGTGCTATTTCCCTCTCGCTGACCATTTTCGGGATCATGCTGGTCGTGATGGCCTTGCGGGTGCCGATTGCCATCGCCATGTTTGTCGCCGGAACCATCGGCTACATCATGCAGGCCGGCCTGGATCCGTACTTCAGCTTTCTGAACAGCCAGGCGTTCGCCCGCTTTGCCAGTTATGACCTGTCGGTCATCCCGCTGTTCATTCTGATGGGCCATTTCGCCACGCAGGGCGGCATCAGCCGGGCGTTGTTCCAGTTCGCGGCGGCCGTCATGGGCGGCTTTCGCGGCGGGCTGGCCATGGCAGCGGTGCTGGCCTGCGCGGCGTTTGGCGCCATCTGCGGCTCCTCGGTGGCCACGGCTGCCACCATCACCGGTGTGGCCCTGCCCGAGATGAAGCGCCACGGCTATTCGGGCCGCCTCTCCACGGGCACGCTGGCGGCCGGCGGCACGCTGGGCATCCTGATTCCGCCGTCGGTGCCGCTGGTGATCTACGCGATCCTGACCGAGCAGAACATCGCCAAGCTGTTCGCAGCAGCCATGGTGCCCGGCATCATTGCCATGGTGGGCTACATGATCGCCATCGCGATCTATGTGCGCGTGGTGCCCGGCCAGGCCCCCGAGGTGGACGACGATCGCCCGGCGATCACGATGGCCTCGCTGGCCGGCATCGTGCCCATTGCCCTGATCTTCATCCTGGTGTTCGGCGGCATCTACGGCGGGCTGTTCTCGCCCACTGAAGGCGCGGCCGTCGGCGCGGCATCGACCTTCGTGGCGGCACTGCTCAAACGCGAAATCACCTGGAAGAAATTCAAGGTCTGCTTCTATGCCACGGCCGAGAGCTCGGCGATGATCTTCCTGATCTTCATCGGCGCTGACGTGATGAACTCGGCGCTGACGCTGACCCAGGTGCCCGCCCAGCTGGCCGCGGTCATCAACAGCTGGGGGCTCGCCCCGCTGGTGGTGGTCACGGCGATCATGCTGTTCTATGTGGTGCTGGGCGCGGTCATGGACGAGTTGTCGATGATCCTGCTGACCATTCCGATCTTCTTCCCGATGATCATGGGCATGGATTTCGGCATGTCCAAGGAATACACGGCGATCTGGTTCGGCATCATGGTGCTGATGACCGTGGGCTTCGGCATGCTGGCGCCGCCGGTGGGCCTGAACGTCTACGTGGTCAATGGCATGGCCAAGGATGTGCCGATGTCGGAGAGCTACAAGGGCGTGATGCCCTTCCTGATCAGCGACACCATCCGCACGACGGTTCTGCTGCTGTTTCCCGGCATTTCCCTCTTCCTCGTGAAGTACGTGTCCTAGGGGTTCCACGTAGGGCATTGCCCGTAGTCGCCGCCTTGGCCAAATGCGTTAAGTTACCACCATCGTTTTTTTACGGAGACAACCATGATTCAACGTCGCACCCTGCTGAAATCCGGCGCCGCAGCCGCCGCGCTCGGCGCACCTGGCCTGTCCGCGCTCGCGCAGCAGACGGTGACCCTCAAGTTCCATACCTTCATGGCGCCGCAGTCCAATGTGTGGATCAACATGCACAAGGCCTGGATGTCGAAGGTGGAGGCCGAGTCGGGCGGGCGCATCAAGTTCGAGGCCTATCCCGCCATGCAACTCGGCGGCACGCCGGTGCAGCTGTATGACCAGGCCAAGGACGGCGTGGTGGATATCGTCTGGACCCTGCCCGGCAACACCGCCGGCCGTTTCCCGCGTATCGAGGTGTTCGAGCTGCCGTTCATGATGAGCAATGCGGAAGCCACCTCCAAGGCGTACTGGGAGTACGTGCAGACGATGGCACCGGACGAGTTCAAGGATGTGCAGGTCATTGCCCTGCATGTGCATGGCCCCGGCGTGATCCACACCACCGAAAAGCCGGTCAAGACCACGGGCGACATGAAGGGCCTCAAGATGCGCGCACCCACGCGCCAGGTCACCAAGCTGATGGGTATCCTGGGCGCAACGCCGGTCGGCATGCCGCTGCCCGGCATCCCCGATGCGCTGAGCAAGGGCACCATCAACGGCTGTGTCATCCCCTGGGAAGTCGTGCCGTCCGTCAAGGTTCAGGAGCTGACCAAGTACCACGCCGAATTCGATCCGGCCGGCGGCGCGCTCTACACCACCACGTTTGTGATGGCCATGAACAAGGCCAAATACAACTCGCTGCCGCCCGACCTGAAGAAAGTCATCGACAACAACTCTGGCCTGGCCACCTCCGCCTGGCTGGGCAAAGTGCAGCAGGCCGGTGATGCAGCGGGCCGCCAGGCCGCCGTCGGCCATGGCAACGTCATTTTCACGGTTGGCCCGGCCGAAGCGCAGGAGTTCCGCCGCAAGGCCCGCCCGATCGAAGCCGAATGGGTCGAGGACATGAACAAGCGAGGCTTCGACGGCCGCAAACTGCTGGACACGGCACGTGCCCTGATCGAGAAGAACACCAAGACCACCAAGTCCTGAACGCGCCGCCGGGCAGCGCATCAAGGGGCTCCGCAAGGGGCCCTTTTTGTTTTTCAACTTAAACTTGCGCGGATGCACCGCAGCCCCATCAAGCACTGCCGCAACTGCGGAACGTCCGTCGTCTACCGCCTGCCCGACGACGGCGACACGAAGGAACGGGCGATTTGCACCGCCTGCCAGACTGTTCACTATGAAAACCCGCTGAACGTGGTGGGCACGGTGCCGCACCTGGACGACCGCGTGCTGCTGTGCAAGCGCAACATCGAGCCGCGCAAGGGCAAGTGGACCCTGCCCGCCGGCTTCATGGAACTCGGCGAGACCACCCTGCAGGGTGCTGCGCGCGAGACCGATGAGGAAGCGGGCGCCCGGTTCGAGATGGAGTCGCTGTTCAGCGTGCTGAGCGTGCCCAGGGTCGGACAGGTGCACCTGTTCTACCGCGCCCGGCTGCTGAGCGACCGGTTCGATCCCGGCTTTGAAACCATCGAGGCCCGGCTGTTTGCCGAGTCCGAGATTCCCTGGGATGAGATTGCCTTCAGGACCGTTCGCGAGACCTTGATGTGCTACTTCGCCGACCGGCGCGCAGGCCGCTTCCAGGTGCACACCATCGATATCGATTGACGGCCGCGGCGGCCGCGGCTGCTGGCGCTTGGCGTACCCCCCGTGGTAACCCGGACAGCCGGGGTCGCGAACGTGACGAAAAGCAGGGTTGCCCGCTCTAAAACAGGCCCTGTTGGCCTTGAGTGCCGTTGAAAAGCTGCTACCGTCACCAGTTGGATTCACACCCGGAAAGCAGCGCTCACGTGACCCGTTCCGACGCCCTCCCGACGCCCTCTTCCTCGCCCGAGCCTCACGCGCACCACGAAGGTCCGCCGCCCAGCCCCTGGCTGATCGCCATGGAGTTCCGTGCGTTCTGGGAATTCGGGGCGATCGTGCCGTTCTGGCCCCTGCTGCAGCGCGCCCCCCTGGGCGACGGCCACCCGGTCATCGTGTTCCCGGGACTCTCGGCCAGCGACGGCTCCACCGTGCCTTTGCGCAGCTACCTGACCAACCGCAACTACGACGTGAGCGGCTGGAACCAGGGCCACAACTTCGGACCTCGCGCCGGCGTGCTGGAAGCCGGCTCGCACCAGATCCGCGAAACCTTCCTGGCCGCCGGCAAGCGCAAGGTGAGCCTGATCGGCTGGAGCCTGGGCGGCATCTACGCCCGGGAACTCGCCAGGTTGCATCCGGAACTGGTGCGCTCGGTGATCACCCTGGGCACCCCGTTCTCAGGAGCGCCCGAAAGCACCAATGCCTGGCGCCTGTTCCGCCTGACGAGCGGGCGCGACATCAAGGCCGAAACCCGGCGCTTTGAACTCCCGGTTGCGCCGCCCGTGCCCACCACCAGCATCTATTCGCGAACCGACGGCATCGTGGCCTGGCAGGGCAGCCTGCAAAAGCGCAGCAGGGCCAACCCGAATACCGAGAACATCGAGGTCATTGCCAGTCACCTGGGCATCGGCATGAATCCCAGTGCCATGTGGGCCGTGGCCGACCGGCTGGCGCAACCCGAAGGGGCCTGGCGGCCTTTCGAGCGCCAGGGCCTGTTGCGCGGCTTGCTGTACCCGAACCCTGCACGCTGACGCCGCAACGATCGCCCGCTCCAGGAAAAAGCGCCTGCCGGTTCAAGACCCGCAGGCGCTTCTTTATTGATAGCTTCCAAGCGCCAGAAGGCGCTGGGGAATAGCCATTTTCAGCGAAAAATCAGGCGTGGGCCTTGTTGTAGTTGGCAATGCCGTCCATGATTTCCCGGGTGGCCGACTCGGGGCCTTCCCAGCCCAGAATCTTGACCCACTTGCCTTCTTCGAGGTCCTTGTAGTGCTCGAAGAAGTGGGCAATCGTCTTCAGGCGGATCGGGCTCAGATCCTCCGGCTTCAGCCAGCGGGTGTAGAGCGAGAGGATCTTGTTGGTCGGCACGGCCAGCACCTTGCCGTCCTGGCCGGCTTCGTCTTCCATCTTCAGGATGCCGATGGCGCGGCAGGGCACGACCACGCCGGGGATCAGTGGCACCGGCGTGACCACCAGCACGTCCACCGGATCGCCGTCGCCGGAGATCGTCTTGGGCACATAGCCGTAGTTCGTCGGGTAGTGCATGGCCGTGCTCATGAAGCGGTCGACGAAGATCGCGCCGGTGGCCTTGTCCACCTCGTACTTGACGGGATCGGCGTTCATCGGGATTTCGATGATCACGTTGAATTCATGGGGCGCCTTGGGGCCGGGGGTGACGTTGTCGAGGGACATGGGCTTGTCTTTGGAGTTTGAGATGAATCAGAAAAAGTGCATTGGCCTTGGGATTAACCCTGATTTTACTTTCACCGGCCTTGCGCCGGACCCGGTGGACGGGGGAAATCAAGTTACATTGCGTCCGTTGGCCAATCGCCTCCCCGGATCGGGAGCGAGGAAGCAACGCAGCGGGGGTTCCTCCACGGCGTTGAGCCCCTTCCACGCGAAACAACGACTCGAGGAGTAATACATGACAGGCAACTCGGCGCTCATTCTGGCGCTTGTCTGCGGTCTCATTGCCGTGATTTACGGTTTCTGGGCCCGTGGATGGATTCTTTCCCAGGACGCGGGCAATGCCCGCATGCAGGAGATCGCGGCCGCCATCCAGGCCGGTGCGGCGGCCTACCTGGCCCGGCAGTACAAGACCATCTCCATGGTCGGCGTCGTGCTGGCGGTGCTGATCGGCGTCTTCCTGGACGGCAAGACCGCCGTGGGCTTCATCATCGGTGCGGTTCTGTCCGGCGCCTGCGGCTTCATCGGCATGAACGTCTCGGTGCGCGCCAACGTGCGCACCGCGCAGGCCGCCACCCGTGGCATCGGCCCGGCTCTGGACGTGGCCTTCCGCGGCGGCGCCATCACCGGGATGCTGGTGGTGGGCCTGGGCCTGCTGGGCGTGGCCGGTTTCTTCTGGTTCCTGGTCGGCAATGGCAACCTGACCCCGGACAAGAAACTCGCCGACCTGCTGAACCCGCTGATCGGCTTTGCCTTCGGCTCCTCGCTGATCTCGATCTTCGCGCGTCTGGGCGGCGGCATCTTCACCAAGGGCGCTGACGTCGGCGCCGACCTCGTGGGCAAGGTGGAAGCCGGCATCCCCGAGGACGATCCGCGCAACCCGGCCGTGATCGCCGACAACGTGGGCGACAACGTGGGCGACTGCGCCGGCATGGCCGCCGACCTGTTCGAAACCTACGCCGTGACACTGATCGCCACCATGGTGCTGGGCGCCCTGCTGGTGGCCACGAACCCGATGAGCGCCGTGATGTACCCGCTGGCGCTGGGCGGCGTGTCCATCATTGCCTCCATCATCGGCTGTTTCTTCGTCAAGGCCTCGCCGGGCATGACCAACGTGATGCCCGCCCTGTACAAGGGCCTGGCCGTGGCCGGCGTGCTGTCGCTGATCGCCTTCTACGGCGTGACGATGTGGATCATCCCCGACAACGCGATCACCGCCAGCGGCAGCCAGATCAAGCTGTTCGGCGCCTGCGCCGTCGGCCTGGTGCTGACGGCCGCCCTGGTCTGGATCACCGAGTTCTACACCGGCACGCAGTACTCGCCGGTGCAGCACATCGCCCAGGCCTCCACCACCGGTCACGGCACCAACATCATCGCCGGCCTGGGCGTGTCCATGCGCTCCACCGCCTGGCCCGTGCTGTTCGTCTGCATCGCCATCATCGCCGCCTATTCGCTGGCCGGCCTGTACGGCATCGCCGTGGCGGCCACCTCCATGCTGAGCATGGCCGGCATCGTCGTGGCGCTGGACGCCTACGGCCCGATCACCGACAACGCCGGCGGCATTGCCGAGATGGCCGAGATGCCCGCCAGCGTGCGCGACATCACCGACCCGCTGGATGCCGTGGGCAACACCACCAAGGCGGTGACCAAGGGCTACGCCATCGGCTCGGCCGGTCTGGCCGCACTGGTGCTGTTCGCCGACTACACCCACAAGCTGGAAAGCTACGGACGCGCCATCAGCTTCGACCTGAGCGACCCGATGGTGATCGTCGGCCTGTTCATCGGCGGCATGATCCCCTACCTGTTCGGCGCCATGGCGATGGAGGCCGTGGGCCGCGCTGCGGGATCGGTGGTGGTCGAGGTGCGCCGCCAGTTCCGCGAGATCAAGGGCATCATGGAAGGCACCGCCAAGCCCGAATACGGCGTGGCCGTGGACATGCTGACCAAGGCCGCGATCAAGGAAATGATGATCCCGTCGCTGCTGCCGGTGGTGGTGCCGATCCTGGTCGGCCTGATCCTCGGTCCGAAGGCGCTCGGTGGCCTGCTGATGGGCACCATCGTGACCGGCCTGTTCGTGGCGATCTCGATGTGTACCGGCGGCGGCGCCTGGGACAACGCCAAGAAGTACATTGAAGACGGCCACCACGGCGGCAAGGGCAGCGAGGCGCACAAGGCCGCCGTGACCGGCGACACCGTGGGTGACCCCTACAAGGACACCGCCGGCCCCGCCGTCAACCCGCTGATCAAGATCATCAACATCGTGGCGCTGCTGATCGTGCCGCTGGTGGTGAAGTTCCATTCGGGCGACGCGGCCGCCGCGCATGCCCCGGCGGTCGCAACGCCCCCGGCCGTGACCGCCCCGGCGCCCGCGGCCCCCGCTCCGGCCGCGGCACCCGCTGCCGCGCCGGCGGCCGACACCGCAGCGTCCGCTGCCTCGGCCGCGAAGTAATCCGGGCGCCGCGTGCGCCCCAACAAAAAAAGACCCGCTTCGGCGGGTCTTTTTGCTTCTGAATCCGGAGCAGTTACTGACCATCCCACGCCGGGATGGCCGGCTTCTGATGTGTGAGGCGGCCTCAGGGCTGCTGCGCCGGGCCACCTTCGCCACCTTCGATCAGAATGGCCCGGAAATCGTTCACGTTGGTCAGCGTCGGGCCGGTGATCACCGAATCGCCCAGCGCCTGGAAGAAGCCGTGGCCGTCGTTGGCGTCCAGGCTGGCGCCGGGGTTGATACCCGCCGCCCAGGCCCGCGCGAGCGTGTTGGGCGCCAGCACCGCACCGGCAATTTCTTCCGCCCCGTCCACGCCGTCGGTATCGCCGGCCAGCGCGTACACGCCGGCCAATCCGTCCAGCGCCACGCCGAGCGCCAGCAGGAATTCGACGTTGCGCCCGCCCCGCCCCTGGCCACGCAGGGTCACCGTGCTCTCGCCGCCGGACAACAGCACGCACGGCGCCTGGAACGGCTGGCCATGCACCGCCACCTGGCGCGCGATGCCGGCCAGCGCCTTGCCCAGGTCGCGCGCCTCGCCCTCCAGGCTGTCGCCCAGGATGTAGGGCGTGAGGCCGGCCGCCCGCGCCACCTGCGCGGCGGCTTCCAGCGCCATCTGGGGCGCGGTGATCATGCGGGTCTCGGCGCGCGCCAGCCTGGCATCGCCGGGCTTGATGCTCTCGCCCTCTGCGCGCTGCAGCAGCGCGCGCACGGCGGGTGGCAGCTCGATGCGGTAGCGGTCGATGATGGCCCGCGCGTTGGCGCAGGTGGTCGGGTCGGCCACGGTGGGGCCAGAGGCGATGTCGATCGGGTTGTCACCCGGCACATCGGAGATCAGCAGCGTCAGCACCACCGCCGGGTAGCAGGCGGCGGCCAGGCGCCCACCCTTGACCGCGGACAGGTGGCGTCGCACGCAGTTCATCTCCGAGATCGTCGCCCCGCTCTTCAGCAGCGCGGTGTTGACGGCCTGCTTGTCCTGGAGCGTGAGGCCGTCGCCCGGCGCCACCAGCAGCGAGGAGCCGCCCCCGGAGATCAGCGCAATCACCAGGTCGTCGGCCGTGAGGCCGCTGACGAGTTCCTGGATGCGCTGCGTGGCGCGCAGACCGGCCGCATCGGGCACCGGGTGCGCGGCCTGCACGATCTGAATGCGCTGACAGGGCACCTCGTATCCGTAGCGCGTGATGACCAGGCCCTCCAGCGGGCCGTCCCAGTGGTCCTCCAGGGCGCGGGCCATCGCGGCCGACGCCTTGCCCGCGCCGATGACGATCGTGCGGCCCTTGGGCCGGGTCGGCAGGTGCGGTGGCAGGCACAAGGCCGGCTGGGCCGCGGCGACAGCCGCGTCAAACAGGCTGCACAACAGGCCGCGGCGGTCACCGCCAACGGCCCCAGGCGCCCTGCGGCAGCCGACAAGTCCGGCAAGGCCTGTGCCCGATCCTGCTCGAGGGCTTGCAACACCAGTTCATGGATGCCGCCGACCACGGCCAGCGCCATGGGCCGCTCCAGGCGCAAAGGCGCGTGCCCGGCGTTGATCACGTCGAGCATGAAGTCGGCCATGAAGTCGTGCACCCGCCGTCGCACGGCCAGGCCGGTGGCGCCGAGGCCCAGAATCTCGACGAACAGCGTGCGCAGCAGCACCGGGTTCTGCGCCAGGCTGCCCAGGTAGGCGCTCAGTGCCTGGTCCACCTGGGTCTGCCAGTCGCGGGCCGGGTCTATGGATTCCCGCAGCACGCGCAGGCCGCGAAGGCTGGCGGATTCGTACAGCGCAATCAGGGCCGAGGGCTTGTCGTCGAACTGCTCGTAGAAAGTGCGGCGCGACACCCCCGCCTCACGCACGATGTCGGCAATGGTGGTGTCGGCATAGCCCTTGGTCGCCACGGATTGCGCAAGTCCCTGCAGCAGGCGGGTGCGGTGGTCGGTAACGGGCGAATCTTCGGTTTGCATGGCGCCTCGGTGCGCGTTTCGTGGGTTGAACCTGTAATGTGCCATGCGGGGCGCGGGTGCCGGCTGTTGACATGGGTCCGGTCTTGCAGGCCGGAATTGGTACGTTAAAGTACCATCCAGACTTGGCCCCCATTGAACCGATCCGAAACACCCCATGACCGACCTTGTTGTCCGCCGCCTGCTGATCGATCTCGAATCCCCCGTGCAACGCCACTGGTGTGGCGGCGACGCGTTTCGCAGCGCCTTCTTCGGGGCGCTGTCGATGAGCTTTCCGATCGGCGAACAGTTCTTCATCGACTCGGTGCGCGCCGGCCTGAAGGCCCTGCCGCCCGAGCAGCAGGCACGTTTCAAGGACGAGGCGCAGGGCTTCATCGGCCAGGAGGCCACGCACCGGCGCATCCACGCCCTGTTCAACGAGCAGATTCAACAGCATGGCCTGGTCAATGACTGGGAGCCGCGCGCGCGAAAGCGGCTGGCCCTGATCACCAGCCTGGACCCCCGCCACGGGCTGGCCATCACCGCGGCCAACGAGCACTTCACCGCCCTGTTCGCCGAATGGATGCTCAGCCACCCCGAGTGCCTCGACGGCACCGAGCCCCGCCTGAAGACCCTGTGGCTGTGGCACAGCGCCGAGGAAGCCGAACACAAATGCACCGCCTTCGACCTCTACCAGGCGCTGGGCGGCAGCGAGCACTGGCGGCTGAAATGGATGCGCCGCGTCACGGTCATCTTCCTGTTCGATACGCTGCGCCAGACGCTGAACAACCTGCAGCGCGACGGCACGCTGTGGCGCTGGAGCACGTGGACGAGCGCGGCCCGTTTCCTGTTTGGCCCGCAAGGCATGCTCCGCGCCAGCATCAAGCCCTGGCGCGCCTGGTTCCGGCCCGGCTTCCATCCCGCGCAGCAGCACAGCACGCTGTCCGAGAACTGGCTGCGCGAGAACGCACCGAGCTATTCCGTGGTCGGCCAGCGCAGCTGAAGCCTCGCGCAGGCACGTACTAGACTCGGGCGAACCCCGGGTCACGCTTCATGCTCCATTTCTTCCTTGTCGCCCTGCTGGGTGGTGGTGGGTGGGGTGCTGGGCGTTTCGATCGTGCCGGCGATCTACGCGTTGATCTACCTCTCCAGCGTCTGGGATCCCAACGCCAAGACGAGCGCATTGCCGGTGGCACTGGTCAATCTGGACGCGGGCATCCACTACCAGGGCCACGACATCAACGTCGGCTCGCAGCTCGGCGCGGTGTTGATCGGCAAACGCATGTTTGGCTGGCAGACCGGTACCGATGCCGAAGCGGCGCGCCAGGCTGGCCTCGGCCAGGCTTGCGTCATCATTCCCCAGATTTCAGCGCCAGGCCGTGCGGGCGGTGGCGGGGGCGAATCCGGTGATCCTGTCCGAGGGCAACAACTACTCGTCGGCAGGCTTTGCCCGAAGATTTGCGGCAGAGCTGGGTCATCAGGTCAATGAAACCCTGAACGAAAAGCGCTGGGAGCTGGTGCTGTCCACCGCGCTCGGACAAGCCTGGCGCGGTGGTCGGGCATGCAGGTGCGCGCGCCGGGTGGCCAGGGCGCGGCCGGTACTGCAGCCGCCGCTCAGGTTTCCGGCGGATTCAGCCAGGTCGCCTCCGGCGTGCGCACAAGCTCGACGGCAGCGCGCGCGGACTGGCCGATTCGGTCGAACCCGAACTGGAGAACCTCGCCCCCGTGCCGAACAACGGCAGCGCATTCGCGCCCAACATGGTGGCCGTGGCGCTGTGGATCGGCGCGGTCATGGCCGCCTATCTGTTCAACCTCAACCTGGTGCCGGCCAGCCTGGCCCATGAACCGCGCCTGGCCCTGGCCGTCGGAAAATTTGTGGTGCCTGCCAGCGTCACCGTGCTCCAAACCGCGCTGGCCTACCTGATGCTGGTCTTCGGCCTGGGCGTGCAGGCGCCCTCGTCCGTCAACCTGCTGCTCACCATGGTGGTGGCGTCGTGGGTGTTCCTGGCCATGTTGTTCGCGCTGCTGCGCGTGTTCGGCGGCCGAAGCTCTGGGTTGTGTGCCCTGCGGGGCGCGCATCCCGGACTCGCGGCGGCCTGTTCAGACGGTGCACCACTGGCTGCCGTTTACCTGGGTGGTGAAGGCTTTCCGGGTCAGCCTGTTTGGAGCCTACGACCATGGCTGGGCACAGGCCTGGGGCACGGTGATCCTGGCCGGTTGCGCCGCCCTGCTGCTGGCCGCCTTCGTGGGACGCTGGAAGGTCGTGCCGGACGCCGACTACCGCCCCGGCATCGAGATCTGATTACCGGGAATTCAGGCGGGCTGCAGCCGCCGGTGGCGCACCAGAAGGCCCGCCATCGCCAGCACACTGAAGGTCGCGCCCGCGCCGAAGGTGGTCGCTGCGCCAAACACCTCCCACAGCGCCCCCGCCACCACACTCGCTAGCAGCATGGCCAGGCCGCTCACCAGGTTGAAAAAGCCGTAGGCCGTGCCCCGCAGGTCGATCGGTGCCACGTCGGCCACCATGGCCGCCAGCAGGCCCTGCGTCATGCCCATGTGCACGCCCCAGAGGCCCACGCCCACCAGCATCACCGCCCAGTGCGTGCTGGCCGCCAGCACGGCGTCGGCCGCCACCAGCACCGCCAGGCCCGCCAGCAGCAGCCGCGTGTGCGACATGCGGTCTGACAGCTTGCCGAACGGATAGGCGCTGGCCGCGTACACCAAGTTCATCGCCACCATCACCAGGGGCACCAGCGCCACGGCCACGCCGGTCTGCTGCGCCCGCAGCACCAGGAACGCCTCAGAAAAGCGCGCCAATGTGAACACCGCTCCGATTCCCACCACCCACCAGTAGGCCGGACTCAGGCGTTTGAGGTTGGCGCGTGAAATCGGGTTGACCCGTGGCGCCCCCGGCGCGCGCTGCGGCTCACGCACACCCACCACCAGCAGCAGCACGGCCAGCGCCGCCGGGATCACCGCGACGGCGAACACCGCCCGGTAGTCATTGGCCCACAACAACATCAGGCCCACCGCCATCAAAGGGCCGACGAAGGCCCCGACCGTGTCGAGCGCCTGGCGCAGGCCGAATGCGGCGCCCCGCTGCTCGGGCGGCGTGATATCGGCCACCAGAGCATCCCGGGGCGCACCGCGAATCCCCTTGCCGACCCGGTCCAGCATGCGCGCCGAAAATATCAGCCCCGGGCCAGTGGCCAGCGCAAACAGCGGCTTGGTCAGCGCGCCCAGCCCGTAGCCGATCACCGCGAGCACCTTGCGTTTGCCGACATAGTCGCTGATGACGCCGGAGAACACCTTGGTGATCAAGGCCGTGGCCTCGGCCAGACCCTCGATCAGCCCGACCACGGCCACGCTCACGCCGAGCGAGCCCACCATGAACAACGGCAACAGGCTGTGCACCATCTCGGACGATACGTCCATCAGCAGGCTGACAAAGCCCAGCGCCCAGATGCTGGCCGGCAAGCGGCTCAGGACAACGGGTTGTCCGGGCGGGCCATCTGGCGACGAATGGGGGGAAGGCATGCTCATGAGAGAGTCCGCAAACCTGGCGGCCGCTCATGCTAACCCGTTGTGGTCACCCGGCACACCGCCGACCGGGCGGGATTGCGTCAAAATGAAGCCATGCAGCTCAATTACATCGCCAACGCCTCCACGCCCTCCTCGTCCGGCCGCACGATCCCGGTGATCGACCCCTCCGACGGGCAGGTTTTCGACGAGATCCAGCGCAGCAACGCCCAGGACATCGATGACGCGGTCCACGCCGCGCGCCAGTGTTTTGATGCGGTCTGGAGCAAGGTCAGCGCCGCCGAGCGCGGGCGATTGCTGATGAAGCTCTCCGCCAAGGTGGCCGAGCACGCCGACGAACTCGCGGCCATCGAGCAGCGCGACTGCGGCAAACCCACCAAGCAAGCCAAGGCCGATGCGCTGGCACTGGTGCGCTACTTCGAGTACTACGCCGGCGCCTGCGACAAGCTGCACGGCGAGACCATCCCCTACCAGGACGGCTACAGCGTGCTGACCTGGCGCGAACCGCACGGTGTCACCGGCCACATCATTCCGTGGAACTACCCGATGCAGATCTTCGGACGCAGCGTGGGCGGCGCGCTGGCCGCCGGCAACGTCAGCGTGGTCAAGCCCGCGGAAGACGCCTGCCTGAGTCTGATCCGCGTGGCGCAACTCGCGGCCGAGGTGGGATTCCCCGCCGGCGCCATCAACATCGTCACCGGCTACGGCCATGAGGTCGGCGACGCCTTGGCGCGCCACCCTGGAATCGACCACATCAGCTTCACCGGCAGCCCCGGCGTGGGCACGATCATCCAGCAGGTGGCGGCGGAACGCCACTGCCCGGTCACGCTGGAACTCGGCGGCAAGAGCCCGCAGATCATCTTCGCCGATGCCGACCTGGACGCCGCCATTCCGATGGTCATCAACGCCATCGTGCAGAACGCCGGGCAGACTTGCAGCGCCGGCTCGCGCGTGCTGATCGACGAGCTGATCTACGAGCCCCTCCTGGAGCGCCTGGGAAAGGCCTTTGAGAAGCTGCGTGTGGGCCCGGCCATCCTGGATCTGGACGTCGGCCCGCTGATCCGCCAGAGCCAGCAGCAGCGCGTCTGGGATTTTCTGAGTGATGCTCAGGTGGCCGGCATCCCGATGGTGGCGCAAGGCCAGATCGTCGACGAGGCACCCGAGACCGGCTTCTACCAGGCGCCCACCCTGCTGCGTGATGTGCCGGTGACGCACCGCTTGGCGCAGGACGAAGTCTTTGGCCCGGTGCTGTCGGCCATGAGCTTTCGCGATGAAGACCATGCCGTCGAACTGGCCAACGCCACGAGGTTCGGGCTGGTCGCCGGCGTCTGGACGCGCGACGGCGCGCGCCAGTTCCGCATGGCCAAACGCGTGCGCAGCGGCCAGGTCTTCATCAACAACTACGGCGCCGGCGGCGGCGTGGAACTGCCTTTTGGCGGCGTGAAGTCCTCGGGCTACGGGCGCGAGAAGGGTTTTGAGGCGCTGTTGGGGTTCACGACGCTGAAGACCGTGGCAATCAGGCACGGCTGAGCTTCCAGACACCCTTTGGCGCCTTCCCGGGCAGTAATTTGAATCAAACTGGCCTTTTCCCAGCGTGGATGGGTCATTTACAGCTATCACTTCAGAAGCAAACAGGAGATTCCAGCATGCGCGTCAAGAACAAATCCATCATTGTCACGGGCGCCGGCGGCGGCATTGGCGAGGGCATCGCATTGCGGCTGGCGGCCGAAGGCGCGCGCGTCATCGTCAATGACATCAACGAAGCGCTGGGCAACAAGGTCGTCGAGGAAATCCTGCGCGCCGGTGGCGACGCGGCCTTCTTCAAGGCCGACGTGACGAAATCAGCCGAGGTCAAGGCGCTGGTGAACGCCGCTGTGCAGCGCCACGGCAAGCTCGACGCGATGGTCAACAACGCCGGCTGGACGCACCGCAACCGCCCGGCGCTCGAAGTCAGCGAGGACGAATTCGACCGCTGCTACGCCGTCAACGTGAAGAGCATCTACCTGTCCACCATTCATGCCGTGCCGGCGTTTCGCGCCAACGGCGGCGGCAGCTTCATCAACATCGCGTCCACGGCCGGCGTGCGCCCGCGCCCGGGCCTGACCTGGTACAACGGCTCCAAGGGCGCGGTCATCACCACCAGCAAGTCGCTGGCCGCCGAACTGGGGCCGGACAACATCCGCGTGAACTGCATCAACCCGGTGTTCAACCCCACCACCGGGCTGGCCACGGAGTTTGCCGGCGGCGAACTGACCGAGGAACGCATGGCGAAGTTCCGCGCCACCATTCCGCTGGGGCGTTTTTCCACGTCGCTGGACGTGGCCAACGCCGCGCTGTACCTGGCCAGCGACGAGGCGTCGTTCATCAGCGGCGTCTGCATCGAGGTGGACGGCGCGCGCTGTGTATGACACGCCTGCGGACAGGGCTTCTGGCGGTGCCCTACAGTGCCAGCATGAACCGCGCACCCACCCTCGCCCTTCCCTTGGCCGCCTGGCTGCTGCTGGCACCCGGTGGCGCTCAGGCCGCCGGCTTCTGCGCCGGGCTCGACAGCTACAAGGTCAACCCGATCGTCGGCGGTGCGCCGATCGATCTGTGCCGGCTCGACGCCAAGGCGGTGCTGCTGGTCAACACCGCCAGCGCCTGCGGCTTCACCCCGCAGTACGAAGGCCTGGAGAAGCTGAACCAGCGCTACGCCCGTGAAGGCCTGCGCATCGTCGGCCTGCCGGCGAACGACTTCGGTGCCCAGGAGCGCGGCAGCAACCAGCAGATTGCCGAGTTCTGCCAGGTGAACTACGGCGTGACCTTCACCGTGGGTGAAAAGCTCGCCGTGCCGATCCGGCGCGACCCGCTGTACGCCCAGCTGGTGCGCATCTCGGGCAAGGCCCCGCAGTGGAACTTCCACAAGTACCTGATCGGTGCCGACGGCCGGGTGCAGAGCTTCGACTCGAATGTCACACCGCAAAGCCGCGAACTGGTTCAGGCGATCGAGGTCGCGCTGAAGCCCCCCGCCCGCTGAGTCGGCAGGGCAAATCCCCCCGCCGGTCAGGGGCAAGTGCCCCGGCATAATCGTCCGCATGTCCGAACGCGTCATCCCTCTGGTCGACCAGCGCATCGCCTCATTGACGGCACCCGTGCCTGCGCAGCCCATCGTTGCCGACGGCCTCCTCAGCGACGCGCTGGGCCGCCCCCTGAACGACTTGCGCATCAGCGTCACCGACCGCTGCAACTTCCGCTGCAACTACTGCATGCCCAAGGAGGTGTTCGACAAGGACTACCCTTACCTGCCACACGGCGCGCTGCTGTCGTTCGAGGAAATCACCCGCACGGCGAAACTGTTCGTCGCCCACGGCGTGCGCAAGATCCGTCTGACCGGCGGCGAGCCGCTGCTGCGCAAGAACATCGAGGTGCTCATCGAGCAGCTGGCGGCGCTGCGCACCCCGGACGGCCAGCCGCTGGACCTGACGCTCACCACCAACGGCTCGCTGCTGGCGCGCAAGGCGAGATCGCTGAAGGCGGCGGGCTTGAAGCGGGTGACCGTGAGCCTGGACGGGCTGGACGACGCGGTGTTCCGCGCGATGAACGACGTGGACTTTCCCGTCGCCGACGTGCTGGAAGGCATCGAGGCCGCGCGCGCAGCAGGGCTGGGTTCGGGTGAGCCCGGCCACAGCCTGAAGATCAACATGGTGGTCAAGCGCGGCACCAACGAGCATGAGATCCTGCGCATGGCGCGGCATTTCCGCGGCACCGGCATCGTGCTGCGCTTCATCGAGTACATGGACGTGGGCGCCACCAACGGCTGGCGCATGGACGAGGTGCTGCCCAGCGCCGACGTGGTGAAAATGATCCGTGCCGACCTGCCGCTGGTGCAGCTCGACCACTCGGCCCCGGGAGAAACCGCCGAGCGCTGGGGCTACGCTGATGCCAGCGGCCGGCACGACCCGGCGCTGGGCGAGATCGGTGTGATCAGCAGCGTGACCCAGGCCTTCTGCCGCGACTGCAACCGGGCGCGCCTGTCCACCGAGGGCAAGTTGTACCTGTGCCTGTTCGCCGGTCAGGGCTACGACCTGCGCGCGCTGATTCGCGGCGGCGCCAGCGACGAGGACATCGCCTCGGCCATCGGCGCCATCTGGCAGGGCCGCAGCGACCGGTATTCCGAACTGCGCAGCACGCTGACACCCGACACCGGTCCGGCGACGCGTCGCGTCGAGATGAGCTACATCGGTGGTTGAACGGGCAGCGGCCAATGGTGCACACGACATCTTAGAAGCGGGAATTGAATGATCAACGCACACGACATCACCGCGCTGGTCCTGGCCGGCGGCCGCGGCACGCGCATGGGGGGAGTGGACAAGGGGCTGCAGACGTTCAATGGCACCCCGCTGGCGCTGCACACGCTGTTGCGCCTGCAGATGCAGCAAGGCGGCCTGATTGGCGAGGTGATGATCAACGCGAACCGCAATCTGGCTGCCTACGAGGCGTTCGGCGCACCGGTCTGGCCCGACTCGCTGCCCGACTACGCGGGTCCGCTGGCCGGCTTCATGACCGGACTGGAGCGCTGCGAAACCCCTTTCCTGATGACCGTGCCTTGCGACACGCCCCTGTTTCCGCCCGACCTTGCGGTGCGCCTGGCCGATGCGCTGGGGCGCGAAAACGCCGACATCGCGATGGCAGCGGCCCGCGAGGAGGATGGCCAGATCCGCACCCAGCCGGTGTTCTGCCTGCTGCGCGCCGATTTGCTGGAGAGCCTGGTGGCCTTCACCCACGAGGGCGGGCGCAAGATCGACCGCTGGACCGCGCTGCACAAGACCGTGACCGTGCCTTTTGATCAGCCCAATGACGATCCCCGGGCCTTCTTCAACGCCAACACCCTGGCCGAACTGCATTCGCTGGAAACCCGATGAAGACGCTTGAACAGATCGGCGAGGAACTGCAGGGCTACGACCCGCAGGCCCTGCGCGCCAGCGACGTGAATGCATTCCTCGCAAACCTGGTTGAACCGGTGACGCAGACCGAAACGGTCAGCATCTTTGCTGCGCTCGACCGCGTGCTGGCGCAGGACGTGGTCTCACCGATCAGCGTGCCCCCGCACGACAACTCGGCGATGGACGGCTTTGCCTTTGATGGCGCGCAATTGCGCGAAGATGCACCGCTGGCATTGAAAGTTATCGGCACCGCCTTCGCCGGCAAGGCCTGGCAGGGCGCCGTGGGCCCGGGCGAGTGCGTGAAGATCATGACCGGCGCCATCATGCCCACCGGGCTGGACACGGTGGTGCCGCAGGAGTTCACCACGGTTGCGGGCGACCGCGTCAGCATCCCGGCAAAGCTGCTGCAGCGTGGCGACAACCGCCGCACACTCGGCGAAGACCTGATGGCCGGGCGCGCAGCCCTGTCCCAAGGCACGCGCCTGTCGCCGGCGGCCTGCGGCCTGCTGGCCAGCCTGGGCATCGCGACGGTGCCGGTCTTCCGCCGGCTCAAGGTGGCCTATTTTTCGACTGGCGATGAGATCCTGAGCCTGGGCGAGCCGCCGCGCGAAGGCGCGGTGTACGACAGCAACCGCTACACGGTCTTCGGGCTGCTGACGCGCCTGGGCTGCGAGGTGATCGACCTGGGCGTGGTGCGCGACGAGCCCGCGCTGCTGGAGGCGGCCTTCACCCGGGCAGCGCAGCAGGCCGACGCCATCATCACCAGCGGCGGCGTGAGCGTGGGCGAGGCGGACTTCACCAAGACCATGATGAAGCAGTTGGGCGACGTCGCGTTCTGGCGCATTGCCATGCGCCCGGGCCGTCCGATGGCCGTGGGACGCATTTCAGGCAACAAATTGGCATCAGCCCAGCGTGAAATGGTCGCAAACAGCTATCCAAACGATAGCAATTTATCTCCCTCTTCGGCCATCCTGTTCGGGCTGCCCGGCAATCCGGTGGCGGTGATGGTCACCTTCCTGGCCTTAGTGCGCCCCGCCTTGCTGCGCATGATGGGCAACGCCTCGGCACCATCGCCGCTGCTGAAGGCGCGAAGCCTGGAGTCGATCCGCAAGAAGCCGGGCCGCACCGAGTACCAGCGCGGCACCGTCAGCACCGCGGCCGACGGCACGCTGCAAGTGCGCACCACCGGCAACCAGGGCTCGGGCGTGCTGAGTTCCATGGTGCAGGGCAACGGCCTGATCGTGCTGCACCACGATCAGGGCAGCGTGGCATCTGGCGACGAGGTCGACGTCATGATGTTCGACGGTGTGATCTAGGGCCCTGACAGATTCATACCGTCGGTGTATGGTGGGCACAAGGCCGCAGATGAAGCGGCCCCACCGGGCCGACCGGCCCTTTCAGGCCATCCATGAACCGCGCCAGACATCCAGGCTTCTTCGCTCGTTTCCTGCACACACGGGCCATCCACCGGCTGTTCCGGCGCATGGCGATGCTGGAGTCACTGGCCGGCACCCCGATCAGCCGGGAGATGCCGGACGTCCTCGGCAAGACGCTGACCGAGGCGGCCCGCGCCGACCCCGCCGACGTCCTGCGATCGCTGGCCAGCCACGCCGACGGGCTGACCGAACCCGAAGCCCGCGCCGCATTGCGCCGCTGTGGCCCGAATGAGGTCGAACACGAGAAACCCCTGCCGTGGTGGCAGCACCTCTGGCACTGCTACCGCAACCCGTTCAGCCTGCTGCTGACCGTGCTGGCTGCAATCTCCTGGGCGACGGATGACATCAAGGCCGCCACCGTCATCACCACCATGGTCGTGCTCTCTACCGGTCTGCGTTTCTGGCAGGAAAGCCGATCCCACGAGGCCGCCGACAAGCTCAAGTCCATGGTGAGCAGCACCGCCACCGTGCTGCGGCGTGCCCAGGGCGACGCCCCGGCGGCAGCCCAGGCAACCGGCGCCAGCGCAGCCGGGCCGCGCCGGATCGAGGTGCCCATCCGCCGGCTGGTTCCCGGTGAGGTGCTGGTGCTGTCGGCCGGCGACATGATTCCGGCCGACCTGCGGCTGCTTTCGGCCAAGGACCTGTTCGTCGGCCAGTCCGCGATGACCGGCGAATCCATGCCGGTCGAGAAATTCCCCGCTCAGCGCGATGCGAAAACGATCAACCCGCTGGAGCTCGACAACATCCTGTTCATGGGCACCAACGTGGTGTCAGGTTCGGCCACCGCCGTGGTTCTGGCCACCGGCAAGCAGACCTATTTCGGCGCGCTGGCGCAGCGGGTTTCCAGCACCGACCGCTCGCCGACCTCCTTCCAGACCGGGGTGAACCGCGTCAGCTGGCTGCTGATCCGCTTCATGGCGATCATGGTGCCGCTGGTGCTGCTGCTCAACGGCTTCACCAAGGGTGACTGGCTGCAGGCGATGCTGTTCGCGCTGTCGATTGCCGTGGGCATGACGCCGGAAATGCTGCCGATGATCGTGACCTCGACCCTGGCGCGCGGCGCGGTATTCCTGTCGCGCAAGAAGGTGATCGTGAAGCGGCTGGACGCGATCCAGAACTTCGGCGCGATGGACGTGCTGTGCACCGACAAGACAGGCACGCTGACGCAGGACCGGATCGTGCTGGCGCAGCACCCCGACGCCTGGGGCGACGAGTCGGCGCAGGTGCTGAAGATGGCCTATCTGAACAGCTACTACCAGACCGGCCTGAAAAACCTGCTCGACGTGGCTGTGCTCAAGCACGCGGACGTCCATCGCGAGATGAATGTGGCCCAGGACTACGCGATGGTGGACGAGATGCCCTTCGACTTCAGCCGCCGGCGCATGTCGGTGGTGGTGGCCGAGCGCGACCAGCGCCATCTCCTGATCTGCAAGGGTGCGGTCGAGGAGGTGCTGGCCGCGTGCACGCAGGTGCAGCGCGCAACGGCCAACGAGCCATTGACGCCGGAGTTGCTCGCCCGGCAGCAGTCGCTCACCGGCGCGCTCAACGCCCAGGGGCTGCGCGTGGTGGCCGTTGCGGTGAGGGAGCTTCCTCCTGAAAAAACAGACTATGGCGTCGCTGACGAATCGGCGTTGACGCTGGTCGGCTACGTGGCCTTCCTCGATCCGCCCAAGGAAACCACGGCCCCGGCACTGGCCGCGCTGGCCAGCCATGGCATCACCGTGAAGATTCTCACCGGCGACAACGAAGCCGTCACTGCCAAGGTCTGCCACGACGTCGGCCTGGCTGCGGGCGCGGTGCTGCTGGGTTCGGACATCGAGGCGCTGGACGATGCCCGGCTCGCCGCCGTAGCCGAGACCACCACGGTGTTCGCGAAGCTGACGCCCGCGCACAAGGAACGCATCGTGCGCCTGCTCAAAGGCAACGGCCATGTGGTCGGGTACCTCGGCGACGGCATCAACGACGCTGCGGCGCTGCATGTCGCGGACATCGGCATCTCGGTGGACACGGCCGTGGACATTGCCAAGGAGGCCGCCGACATCATCCTGCTGGAGAAGAACCTCATGGTGCTGGACCAGGGCGTGCTGGAGGGCCGACGCACCTTCGTCAACATGCTCAAGTACATCCGCATGACGGCCAGCTCCAATTTCGGCAACGTGCTGTCGGTGCTGCTGGCCAGCGCCTTCATCCCCTTCCTTCCGATGCTGCCGATGCACCTGCTGGTGCAGAACCTGCTTTATGACGTGTCGCAATCGGCTATCCCGTTTGACAGCGTGGATGAAGAGTTGGTGATCCGGCCTCTGCACTGGCAACCCGCGGCCATCGGGCGCTTCATGCTGTTCTTCGGCCCGGTCAGTTCGGTGTTCGACCTGGCGCTGTTTGCGCTCATGTGGTTCGGCTTTGGCGCCAGCAGCATCGCGCAACAGACCCTGTTCCAGTCCGGCTGGTTCGTGTTCGGCGTGCTGACCCAGACGCTGGTGGTGCACCTGCTGCGCACGCCGCGCATGCCCTTCGTCCAAAGCCGCGCCGCCACGCCGCTGCTGGTGATGACGCTGCTGATCGCGGCTGCAGGCGTGTTCCTGCCCATGGGCCCGCTGGCGCCCTATTTCAAGCTGCAGGCCCTGCCGCCGCTGTACTTCGTCTGGCTGGTGGGGCTGCTTTGTGGCTATGCGGCACTGACCCAGGTCATGAAGACCTGGTACGGACGGCGATTCGGCTGGTTTTGAAGCGTACTGGGCTTCAGTGGCTCCCGGCGATCACGCGGCAGGCCTTGCCACTGCGCCCGCGCCGCACCGGCTGCCCCGACTCTTCCAGCAGGCGCAGGCCTTGCACGCCCTGCGCGGTGGCAAAGGCGTGCAGCGCGGCCCGGCAGCGGGCCATCGCGGCGGCCGCTGCCTCGTCGTCGCCGGGCAGGCGCAGGGCAAGCGTGCGGGCATCGACCTGGCGCAGCTGAAAGTCGTACACGCCCGCCTGCTCCTCGATCACGGTGGTCAGCGCCATCGGCAGGAGGGTCACGGACCGGCCACCGGGTCCGGCCATCACCACGGGGTCGTCACGGCGTCCCTGCACCTGGATCACCGGCATGGAGGAGCCACAGGCGCAGGGGGCATCGAAGACCGTGACCTGGTCACCGAGGTCGTAGCGGATCAGCGGCTGCACCGTATTGGCCAGATGGGTGAGCAGGGCCGAACATGAGGGCTGCCCCGGCGGGACCGCGTATCCGTGCTCGTCGATCGGCTCGAGGATGAGCCAGTCGGCATTCAGATGCATATGGCCGTGCCCGCATTCCCAGCCCAACGTGAGGAACTCGGAAGCGCCATAGCTGTTGCGCACCGTGCCGCCCAGCACCTGTTCGATCCGCCGGCGCACCGCCGGCCCCAGCGTCTCGCCACCGGTCCAGAGTTCGCGCGGCCTGAACCTGAGGGCGCCGCGCCGGGCCTCGTCAGCCAGCAACACCGCCACTGTCGGATAGGTGGCGATCACCGTGGGTGCATAGCTGTTGAGCGCTTCGACCAGTTCGGCAACCGGCTGCAGGATGGAGAAACTGCGGAAATTGTGGCGCATCCACGGATTGAGCTGGCGCAGGCGCTCGATCGACACATGGCTGGCAAAGTGGCCGCCCAGGACGCCCACGAAGGCCAGACGCTCGCTCAGGTACAGCGGATCGCTCCAGCGCTGCGTCGAGAGCGGCGCGCTGCGGCGCAGCGCCTCCAGGGCGTCGTACACGGCCATCGTTGCCGCATCCTGCACGAAGATGCCCGGCTGATGGCTGGTACCCGAGCTCTCCCAGACGACGTAGCGACCCAGGTAGGCCTGGCCGAACGCATCGGGATCGGCGGTAAAGGCCTTCAGGTCGGCCAATCGGAGCTGCGGATCGGTGACCCAGTCATCGAACCGCGCCATCAGCGCCTGGCGGGTAACCGGTGGCAGTTCCGCCAGCGGAACCTCCGGCCCGATGCCGGCCAGATGCTCGCGGTAGAAGCGGGACGCACGGACGGCAGCCTCGCGCATGCGCGCCAGTCGGGTGCGTTGTCGCGCTGCAAGGGCACCTGGCCCGGCACGGCCCGCCGCCAGCACATCCAGCGACACCGAAGCCAGCCGAAAGGGATCGAACACGGGTGCCATGGGCTCATGCTAGGTCGCCGGTCAACCCCGATCTTGCGCTGGATCAACGTCGCGCGATCCCCGGCGGGACAGGACCGCCGCTTTGCTTGGCCGGCAATCGATCGGGTCTTGACCCGCATCAACAGCACAGGGCGCCAAGGATTTCAAAATCGGCTCAGGCACGCGCCAGAGACACCCGGTGGGTGTACACATCACATCCGCGCGGCCCCATGCCATGACACGCTCCAACACCCAAGTCGCACCCCATGTCTCCCCGCCCCGCGTCGAAGAGACGCCCACCCAGCGCCTGGACCGTCTGGTCCACGCGGCTGCCGCCCCTGTGAGCGGATCACTTTCTCCGATTTCGCTGGCTTTGGCGATGGCCGATTGGGCCTGGCATCTCGGCGTATCGCCCGGACGGCAGATGGAACTGGCCGCGCTCGCCACTCAGCTGACCCGCGACGCGCTGAACACCCAAGCCCGTGACGAGGCCGACGCAGCCGCTGATGATGATCCGCGCTTTCGCCACGAGGCCTGGGGCCATTGGCCCTTCAGCCAGATGCGCGCCGGCTTCCGCAACACGGAGGCGTTCTGGCGCGAAGCCACCCGCGTTCCCGGAATGACCGCGCATCATGCCGACCTCGCCCGTTTCTTTGCCCGGCAATGGCTGGGCGTGATGGCTCCCGCCAACTGGCTGGCCACGAACCCCGTGGTGCTGCAGGACGTGGCCCAGTCCAATGGCGCTCACCTGCTCAAGGGCCTGCACAACTGGATGGCCGACGTCAGCGGCGTGCCCACACCGGATGACCTGGCGCAGCAGGACCGCTTCAAGGTCGGGCGCGATGTGGCGGTGACGCCGGGCAAGGTCGTGCACCGCAACCGCCTGGTCGAACTGATCCGCTACGACGCCCAGACGGCCAACGTGCATCCCGAGCCGATCCTCATTATTCCGTCGTGGATCATGAAGTTCTACATCCTGGACCTGTCGCCGGAAAACTCGATGGTGCGCTACCTCGTGAGCCAGGGGCACACCGTCTACATGCTGTCCTGGCGCAATCCGGATGCGTCCGACCACGACCTGACCATGGACGACTACCTGAAGCTCGGCGTGCTGGACACCTTGCAGGCGATCGGACACCTGCAGGACAAGCCGCATCCGGTGCATGCCATGGGCTACTGCCTCGGGGGCACGCTGCTCGCGATTGCGGCGGCGGCGCTGGCCAAGGCGGGACGGCGCGGCGTCATGGGCTACAGCGATCTTCCACCGTTGAAAACACTCACGCTTCTGGCCGCGCAGACGGACTTCTCGGAACCCGGAGAACTGGGCCTGTTCATCGACGAAAGCCAGATCGGATTCCTCGACAACATCACGCTCGGCCAGGGCTACCTGAGCGGCAAGCAGATGGCCGGTTCGTTCCAGTTCCTGCATTCGCGCGACCTGGTGTGGACCCGGCGCATGCGCGAATACCTGATGGGCGAGCGCGAGCAGCCGAACGACCTGATGGCCTGGAACGCCGACGCCACCCGCATGCCGGCGCGCATGCACCACGAGTACCTGACCTCGCTGTACCTGAACAACGCGCTGGCCACCAGCAGCTACCGCGTGGACGGGCGCGCCGTCTCGCTGGCCGACCTGCGCCTGCCGGTGTTCATGGTCGGCACCGAGCGCGACCACATCTCGCCGTGGCGTTCGGTCTACAAGCTGCACCACCTGTGCGACGCCGAGATGACCTTCGTGCTGACCAGCGGCGGCCACAACGCCGGCATCATTTCCGAGCCGGGCCATGCCCACCGCAGCTACCGGATCGCCGCGCGCCCGGCGCACGGGCCCTGGGTCGAACCTGAAGAATGGGCGGCCCAAGCCACTCCGCATGAAGGCTCCTGGTGGCCGGCCTGGCACCAGTGGCTCGCAAAACAGTCGTCCCGTAAACAGGCAGCGCGGGCAACTCCGGCACACGCGGTGCTGGGCGAAGCGCCCGGCGAATACGTGCTGCAGCGTTACGCCGACTGAGTGCCGGCGCCACCGGGATGACCGAGGCGGGTCGTCCCCGCGCCGTCCGTTCCAGGCTCGGCCAGCTGACCATCCTTGGCTTCGGCCGTGATCGGCCCGGGCACCGCTTTGCGCGCCAGCAGGGTGTAGATCGTCGGGACGACGAAGATGGTCAGCAAGGTGCCCAGCGACATGCCCCCCACGATCACCCAGCCGATCTGCTGCCGGCTCTCGGACCCGGCGCCATGCGCCAGCGCCAGCGGAATCGCGCCCAGCACCATCGCGCCGGTGGTCATGAGAATCGGCCGCAAGCGCTGTGACGCGCCCTTGACCACGGCCGCCGTCATGTCCATGCCGTGCTCGCGAAGCTGGTTGGTGAATTCGACGATCAGGATCCCGTGTTTGGTAATCAACCCCACCAAGGTGATCAGGCCGATCTGTGAATAGACGTTCAGCGAGCCCCCGGACCATTTCAGGGCCAGCAACGCGCCGATCATCGACAGCGGCACCGACAGCATGATCACCAGCGGATCGACAAAGCTCTCGAACTGCGCCGCCAGCACCAGGAAGATGAACAGCAGCGCCAGCACAAACACGATGCCCAGCGCACCCTGAGAATTGCGGAACTCGCGCGAGGTGCCATTGAGGTCGGTCGTATAGCCCGGCTTGAGCAGTTTGGCCGCCGTGGCGTCCAGAAAGTCCAGCGCCTGGCCCAGCGAGTAGTCCGGCGCGAGATTGGCCGTGATCGACACGGAACGGCGCTGGCTGAAATGGTTCAGTTCGCGGGGTGCCACCGATTCGCGCACGGTGACGAGTGATGCCAGCGGAATCATCGTGTCGTTGCGCCCGCGCACGAAGATCTTCTCCACGTCGTCGGGCGTATCGCGGCCCGAGGCCTGCGTCTGCACGATCACGTCGAACTGGTCGCCCTCGCGTTTGTAGCGGGTCACCTGCCGGCCGCCCAGCATGGTCTCGATCGCCCGGGCCACGACGTCGACGCTGACGCCCAGGTCCGCCGCCTTTTCGCGGTTGACATCGATCTTGAGCTCGGGCTTGTTCAGGCGCAGGTCGATATCGGCGCTGACGATGCCAGGGTTCCTGGCAATCTCGTCCATGAACTGGCGCGTCACGGCTGCCAGATTCTGGTAACTGTCGGTGGTGATCAGCACGAAATTGACGGGCCGCTCCCGAAACCCCTGCCCCAGCGAAGGCGGCGTGATCGGGAAAGCCGTCACCCCGGCCAGTCCGGCCATCTTGGGTTGCAGCTCGCGCGCGACGTCGAGCACGGAGCGGCTGCGCTGGTCCCAGTC
Organism: Candidatus Skiveiella danica; assembly: GCA_016721925.1. Classification (GTDB taxonomy): domain Bacteria; phylum Pseudomonadota; class Gammaproteobacteria; order Burkholderiales; family Burkholderiaceae_C; genus Skiveiella; species Skiveiella danica. Next base: position 36,564 of record JADKHE010000001.1, on the reverse strand, counting down.
GATGGCGCGGAAGAACACGTTGGCCTGGGACACCGTGGGGTTGCCGGAGGAGACGAAGATCCGGTCAAACTCCTTGTAGGGCTGGCCCATGCGTTCGATGGCACCGACATAGCGATTGGTGTAGTCCAGCGTGGCGCCATCCGGTGCGGTGACCACCGCCAGCACCTGCCCCCGGTCCTCCAGCGGCGACAGTTCGCGTTTCATGCCGGGCAGCACGATCGCGATACCGATGCCCGAGAGCACCATCACGGCGATCACGATCCAGCGTGCATCCATCATCATCCTGCGCAGCGAATGACCGGCACCCACCTGAGACCGGCTGCGGTCGTAGCGTGTGGTCACCAGCCAGGTCAGCACCCGTTGGTAACCCGCGGTCAGGGCGTTGAGCCAGCGCTCCATGTGGCTGTCGAACCAGCTCGGATTCGGGTTGTGCTTCAGCAGCAGCGAACACATCATCGGCGACAGCGTCAGGGCAATGAAGCCCGACACGGCCACCGCCCCGGCCAGCGCGAGGGCAAACTCGATGAACAGGCGACCGGTGCGCCCCGGCGTGAACGCCAGCGGCGCATACACCGCCACCAGCGTCAGCGTCATGGCCACGACTGCGAAGCCAACCTCCCGCACCCCCTTGATCGAGGCCGAGAACGGATCCATGCCTTCCTCGATGTGCCGGTAAATGTTCTCCAGCACCACGATCGCATCGTCGACCACCAGGCCGATCGCCAGCACCAGTGCCAACAGGGTCAGCGTGTTGATGGTGAAACCGGCCAGCGCCATGAGCGCAAAGGTGCCGATCAGACACACCGGGATGGTGATGATCGGGATGATGGAGGCGCGAACGGTGCGCAGGAAGACAAAGATCACCAAGGCCACCAGCACGATCGCCTCGACAATGGTCTGGAAAACACTCTGGATCGACTTTTCGATGAACACCGAGCTGTCGTTGGCGACATCGATCGAAATGCCGGGCGGCAGGTCGGCCTTGAGCTTGGGGATCATGGCGCGCACGCCGCGGCTCAGCTCCAATGGGTTGGCCGTGGCCTGACGAATCACCCCGACCGTGATGGCCACCTTGCCGTTGAGGCGTGAGCCGCTGCGCTCGTCAGCGGCTGCTTCCTGCACGCGTCCCACGTCGCGGATGCGGACCGGGAAGCCGTTGGCATTCTTGATGATGATGTCGGAAAACTGGGACGGCCGCGTCAGGTCGGTCTGTGAGGTCACGCTGAATTCGCGCTGGGTGGACTCGATGCGTCCGGCCGGCACCTCCAGGTTGCTGCGCCGGATGGCATCCTCGGCGTCCTGGGTGGTCAGCTTGTAGGCGGCCAGCTTGTCGGGGTCGAGCCAGACGCGCATGGCGTACTTGCGCTCGCCGAAGATGCGCACATCGGCTGCGCCGGTCACCGTCTGCAGGCGCGGCTTGACGATGCGGCTGACCAGGTCGTTGATCTGCAAGCCGCTCAAGGTGTCACTGGTGAACGACAGCCAGATCACCGGGAACGCATCGGCTTCGACCTTGGCGATGACCGGCTCGTCAATGGCTTGCGGCAGCCGGTTGCGCACGCGCGAGGTCCGGTCGCGCACCTCGGCCGCCGCCGAATCGGCGTCCTTCTCCAGGCGGAAGCGCACCGTGATCTGCGCCTGTTCGGCACGGCTGATGGAGGTGATCACGTCCACCGCATCGATGCCGGCGATGGAGTCTTCCAGCGGCTTGGTGACCTGCGACTCCATGACCTCGGCCGATGCGCCCGCGTACTTCACGCTGACGGTGACGACCGGTTCGTCGATCTTCGGGTACTCGCGGATCGACAGCTTGGTGAAGCTCACCATCCCGATCAGCAAGACCAGGAGCGACAGCACCGTCGCGAAGACGGGGCGGCGAATGGAAACTTCAGAGAGCTTCATGGCATCACCTAAGAGATGGCCCGTTCAGGACCGGGTCGGCGCAGCACGCATCTCACCTTTGCGCCCTGATCCATCGCCCGAGCGCCCCGAACCGCCCTCACCCCGCGCCGCACTGCCGCCCACTTCCACCAAACAGGGATTCGGCCCCTGCGCCGCCTTGGCCGCTGCGGCCAGCCGCGCAGGCAGTGGCGGCGCAGATCCGGTCGCCGCCGGCGGCGATGGGGGAACCGTTGCAGCCGAGGCGCCCACCGCAGGGGGCTGACCCGCGCCCGCCGCACTGGCCGCAACCGCTGGCCCACCCTCCCCGCGGGGACGGTTGATGTCCAGAACACGCAGTGCCGAGCCGTCCTTCTGGATCCGCTGCTGGCCGGCGATGACCACCGTGTCGCCCGCCCCCAACCCTTCGACGATCTCCACCTTGCCCGGACGCCGGATGCCGACCCTCACCTCCACGCGCTGCGACACCTTGCTGTCCTTTTCAGCGCCATCGACCACCTTGATCACATACGCCTTCTGCCCCTGGGGCACCACGGCCTCTTCGGGGACAACGATTGCGTTCTCACGCTCGCCGAAGACAGGCGTGACCCGCGCAAACATGCCGGGACGCAGCTGCAGCTGGCGGTTGTCGATGCAGGCCCGCACCCCGACCGAGCGGCCGTTGGTATCGACCAAGGGGTCCACCGCCTGGATGACGGCCGTGAATTTGCGTCCCGGCAGCGCGTCCAGATCGACCTGGGCGCGCTGGCCTTTCCTGACCTTGGACTGGAAACGCTCGGGCAGCCGGAAATCGACGAAGACCGCGTCGATATCCTCGATGTTGACGATGTCGGCGCCATCCTTGAGGTAGTCGCCCTGGTTGACCAGGCGGATGCCTGCAATACCGTCGAAGGGCGCCTTCACTTTCAGGCGTTCCAGCGTGGCCTGCGCCAGCGCCACTTTCGCCTGGGCCACCTCCAGGTTGGCCGCGCTCTCCTCGACCGAACGCTGGCTGACGAACTTCTGTGCGAGCAGGTCCTGGTTGCGCTTGTGATTGGCCGCAGCGATGGACTGCTCGGCCAGGCTCTGCTTGAGCTGGGCGGCAGGCAACTGATCGTCGAACTGGACCAGCAACTGGCCCTTGCTCACCCGCTCGCCATCGCGAAAGTTGAGCTGCGTGATGCGTCCGCTGACCTCAGGGCGCAGCACAACACCCTGGCGCGAACGCAGGCTGCCCACCGCCTGCGTATCGTCGATCAGTCGCATGACCTCGACACGCGCCACCTCCACCGCAGCCGGTCGTGCCGGCCCGGCCGCACTGGCACCGGTCTGGGGCGCTGCGGCGCCAGGCGATCCGCCCGCCGAACTCGGGCCTGCACCGCCGGTCGAGGGTTTGTTCTGGTACCACCAGGCCGCACCCGAAGCCGCGGCGATACCGACGACCGCGACCACGGTGTAAAGAACTTTGGATGCCATGAAATGAACAGTTGGAATGGTCAGGAACCAAGGCGCAAGCGGCCTGGAGCGCAAGTCGCTGCAATGTAGCACCCGCGGGACGGGCCAGCGAACGGCAGGGTCGCAGGATCAGTACAAACCCGTAGCGCAGCCCAGACGATTTACCTGACCTTTACATCGGCCCGCCGACTGTCAGCGACGCCCAAGCACCTGATCGACGCCCCGATTGGCGAGCGCGTCGGCGCGCTCGTTGCCCGGATCTCCGGTGTGGCCGCGGACCCAGTGCCACTCGATGTGGTGCCCGGCCGTGGCAACCAGTTCGTCCAGTCGCTGCCACAGCTCGACATTCTTGACCGGCTGCTTCGAAGCGGTGCGCCAGCCCCGGGCCTTCCAGCCGTGGATCCATTCCGTGATGCCTTTGCGAACGTACTCGCTGTCCAGGTACAAGGACACCTTGCAGGGGCGCTTGAGCGCCGCCAGCGCCTCGATCACGGCGGTCAGCTCCATGCGATTGTTGGTGGTGGCCAGTTCGCCACCGAACAGTTCCTTCTCGGTGTGCCCTGATCGCAGCAAGACGCCCCAGCCGCCGGGACCCGGATTGCCCTTGCAGGCGCCATCGGTGTGGATTTCAATGTGATTCAATGCTTTTTTCCGTTGATCCCAGCTCCGGCTGGTGATAGTTTGCTATGGAAACAGGATTTTTCGCGAGCGCCATCGTGGACTTCCATGCCGGGCTCATCAGACGCATGCCATGGACCCGCTTGACACCGATGATGAAATAGGCGGCGCCGAAAATGGGCCACCACCGCTCGCCCAGGCGGTCCATCCACTCGAAGCGCGCCAGCCAGCGGGCGGACCGAACCGCCGGGCGGTAACAACCGAAACGGCTGGACTCCACCTCGAAACCGAGCAGACGCAGCCAGTCGCGCATGCGCCAGTAGCCGATGAATTCCCCGGTGTCGGGCAGGTAGGGCTCGCCAATCCCCAGGCGTCGCGTCAGGTTGGCGCGACGCTGCCTCAAGCCCCACAGACTGGCGGGATTAAGGCCACAGATCACCACCCGCCCCTCGGGAACCAGCACGCGGTCGACCTCGCGCAAGGTGGCATGGGGGTCGACGTTGAGTTCCAGCGTGTGCGGCAGAACCACCAGGTCCAGGCTGCGTTCGGGAAACGGCAGTGCCGCGTAATCCGCGCGCAGGGCGAGCCGGCTGGCCGCTGCCGTGTCGCCGACCTCATCCCGTGAACCTGTGGGCTCCACGGCCGCCGTGCCACCCGAAGCCGCAAAACCCGCCGCATCGAGAGCAAGCCACCGGTGGGGCATGCGGTTGCTGCCCAGGGCGTCCAGGTCCGGCATGCCGAGCTGCAACGCGTGATAGCCGAAGATGTCCGCAACCGCACGGTCGAACTGGTCGCGCTCCCACTCCAGGAGGTACCGACCCGGCGGCGTCTGGAACCATTCGTGCAAACCGGCGGTGCTTCCTATAATCTCAGGTTCCATGAACATCATTGCGCTGCCGGCCTTTTCCGACAACTACATCTGGCTGCTGCACGACGGGCGCCGCGCGCTGGTGGTCGATCCCGGCGACGCGCAGCCCGTCTTGAAGGCGTTGCAGTCCACGGGGCTTGATCTGGAGGCCATTCTAGTCACGCACCACCATCCGGACCACACCGCAGGCGTGGCAGAACTGCGCGAGGCCACGGGTGCCACCGTCTGGGGCCCGGCGCGCGAGGCCATCCCCGAGCCCTTCATCCCGCTGGACGATGGCGACACCGTGACCGCACTGGGCGTTGGATGGTCCGTGCTCGATGTCCCCGGACATACGGCAGGCCATATTGCCTTCTGGGCCAGCGATATCGATGGCGCACCCCTGCTGTTCTGCGGCGACACCCTGTTCTCGGGCGGCTGCGGCCGGCTCTTCGAAGGCACCCCGGCCCAGATGCTGGCCTCGCTTGACCGGTTGGCCGCCCTGCCGGGCAACACCCGGGTCTGCTGCACCCATGAGTACACCTTGTCGAACCTGCGTTTTGCCCGAACGGTGGAGCCGGGCAACGCGGCCCTGCAGCAATACGAGCAGGATTGCATGGCCCTTCGCCAGCGCGATCTACCGACCCTGCCTTCCACCCTTGCGACGGAGTTGCTGATCAACCCCTTCCTGCGCAGCCGCGAAGCCTCGGTCAAGGGCGCGGTGCAGGCATGGCGGAGCACCGCGGACGATGCCGCCGCCGTGTTCGCCTCGCTTCGGCAGTGGAAGAACGAATTCCGATGAATCCCGTGCGATGCCTGAAGGCCTTGTGCATGGCCGCAGCCCTCGTGCTGTCCGGTTGCGCCACGACCACCGGCGGCAGCGATTCGGCGTCCAAACCGGACGCGGGAAGCAGCGCGCAAACGGCCGCCCCGAAGCCGGCGACGCAGGCGCCCGACATCATGCAACCTCTGGCGGCGGCCGAGGCCAGTTCGCAGGCCGTGGCCATGCTGCGTCCGCCGAACGACCTGTGGGAACGCATCCGGCGCGGCTTTGCCATGCCGAATCTGGACACCGAACTGGTTCGCGACCGCGAACAGTGGTACGCCACCCGGCCCGACTACATGCTGCGCATGACCGAGCGCTCCCGCAAATACCTGTTCTACATCGTGGAGGAGCTGGAGCGGCGCAACATGCCCACCGAGATCGCGCTGCTGCCCTTCATCGAGAGCGCCTTCAATCCCCAGGCCGTATCCAGCGCCAAGGCGGCCGGCATGTGGCAGTTCATGCCCGCCACCGGAAAATACTTCGAACTCAAGCAGAACGCGTTCCGCGATGACCGGCGCGATGTGCTCGAATCCACACGGGCTGCGCTGGACTACCTGCAGAAGCTGTACGGCATGTTCGGCGACTGGGAGCTCGCGCTGGCGGCCTACAACTGGGGAGAAGGCAGCGTCAGCCGCGCCCTGGCGCGAAACAAGGCCGCCGGCCTGGGCCTGAGCTATAGCGAGCTCAACATGCCGGCCGAGACGCGGTACTACGTGCCCAAGTTGCAGGCGGTGAAGAACATCATCGCCTCGCCCGATGGTTTCCGCGCCAAATTGCCCGACATCGGCAACCATCCTTACTTTGATACCGTCACCATCACCCGTGACATCGACGTCGCGCTGGCCGCGCAACTGGCGGAAGTCCCGCTGGACGACTTCAAGGCCCTGAACCCGTCGATGAACCGCCCCGTCATCATGGCTGCGGGCACGCCCCAGATCCTGCTGCCGTGGGACAACGCCGCCACCTTTCAGCGCAATCTGGACGCCTACAACGGCGCACGCCTGGCCAGCTGGACGGCCTGGGTGGCGCCTTCGACGATGAAACCCGGCGATGCGGCCCGGCGGGTGGGAATGGTCGAATCCGACTTTCGCAGCATCAACAGCATTCCGCCCAATATGCTGATCAAGGCCGGTTCGTCGCTGCTCGTCACGCGCTCGACCCTTCTGGACGCCGACGTCGCCCCCAGTGTGGCCGATCATGGCCAGATGTCCCTGGCCCCCGACGTGGTGCTCAAGCGCAGCGTGGTCCAGGCCCGCAAGGGCGACACGTCGGCCAGCCTGTCCCAGCGCTATGGCGTCAGCGCTGCCAACCTGGCGGAGTGGAACCCGGGGCTTGCGGCGGGCGGCCTGCGAAAGGGACAGTCGGTCGTGCTGTTCCTGCCCTCGCGTTCAGCGGCACCCCGCGCGCAGGCCCGCGCTGCGGCACCGGCTGCTGGGGCGCGCACGCCGGCGCGCACCAGTACGACCAAAGCCGCGCCGCGCACCAGCAGCCCGTCCACCAAAGCGGCTGCCAAACCCGCCGCGAAGGCGAAGCGCTGACGGCGTTGGGCACGGGTGCCAGCGCCTGACCGGCGCACCGCGGCGTTCAGGCCTTGAAACGATCCTTGGCCACGCGGGCGAAGGTGTTGGTGTAGGTCTGCCCGAGATTGACCCGGTCGGCTCGAACCGAAACGTCCCCGTCCTGCAGCACGCGCAACGCGGTGCGGGCCCCGTCCTGCGGCATCAGGCCGTCCAGCGAGAACGCCTCGATCACCTTGGCCAGTGACAGGAGGTACAGGCCGCGGTCGCCCAGCAAGTATTCCTCGGGCACGGTCCGAACGATGTCGCCGGGGCCGGCGGTGCGCAGCCATTTCAACGCCCGGACGATCGCATGGGCCAGGGCCTGGCAGGTGGCGGGATGCTTCTGCACGTACTCGGTCGATGCACAGAGGCAGCCCGCGGGCATTGGGCCGCCCAGGATATCCTGTGCGCCAGCGAGCGAGCGCGTATCGGCAAGGATCCGCACGTCCCCCCGATGCTCCAGCATGGTCATCACCGGCTCAACGTTGCTGATCGCGTCGATCTGGCCGGAACGCAGCGCATTCAACGCGCCAGCGCCCATGCCCACACTGACAAGGCTCACGTCGGCCGGTGACAGTCCACCGCGGCGCAGCAGAATGCCCAGCACGCTCTGGGTCGCCGACTCCGATGCGGAGACCCCGATCCGGCGGCCCCGCAGGTCCGCCACGCCGCGGTAGCCTGACATCGTGCGCGTGGAGATGCCGACGGCAATCTGGGGCGTGCGGCCCTGCAGCACGAAGGACTGCAGGGCGGGACCGCGGGCCTGCAGCCGGATGGTGTGCTCGTAGGTGCAGCTGGCCACATCGGCCGCGCCAGCGCCCAGCGCCTGCAGCGCACCGGCTTCGTCGGGAAGATCGATCAGCGTGACATCAAGCCCTTCTGCCCTGAAATAACCCAGCTGCGCGGCGATCGTCAACGGCAGGTAGGAAACGGTGCTTCGTGCGCCGACTGCAATCGCCACCCGCCCTTCTTCCGGACGGATCTGCGCCAGGCTGCCGCGCACCGCAGCAGCGGATGCCAGCAGCGCGGCAGCCGCCGCCAGCGAACGTCGTCGAATCGGATCGGGAAGCGGCACGATGGGCCCTCGCCTGTCATTGTTGTTGTGATGACAAGGGTATCCAAAGCGGCCCGCGCAGGCATCGGGAACATCCCGAGCGGGTTTTCACTTAAGCCCGCGCTTGCAGCCACCAGGCCGCAGGGGCCTTTCAACGGTAGCCGATGAACAGGATGCCGATGTTCACCAGCAAGGCCAGCGTCCAGACCGCGGAACGGACTGTCGGAATACCGGCCACGTACATCATGATGTAGAGCACGCGCAGCACGATGAACAACAGCGCCAGCACATCCAGGCGCGCCTGGTTGGCACCGAGCAGGTGCGCGATGATCACCGCGCCAATGAAGAAAGGCAGGGCCTCGAAGCTGTTCGCCTGGGCAGCGTTGGCGCGGGCGCGCCAATCGGTCTGGCGCGCCAGCCAGGCGCGCGGATCGCCATTGTCATAGCCGCCCTCGCGGCGCGGCTTGTTGAACTGCCCCCATTTGGCGATCGCCGCGCAAACAATCGGCAACAGCGCAGCGATCAAGACACATCCGTAGGCCACGGTAAAGCGGGCCGCCATCAGGCTGTTGTTCATTTCAATGATCCTTTCCCGCTTTTCCCAGGCCCCTAAAAGACCCACCCCCCCCCCCCCCCCCCCACCCCCCCCCCCCCCCCCCCCCCCCCCCCCCCCCCCCCCCCCCCCCCCCCCCCCCCCCCACCCCCCCCCCCCCCCCCCCCCCCCCCCCCCCCCCCCCCCCCCCCCCCCCCCCCCCCCCCCCCCCCCCCCCCCCCCCCCCCCCCCCCCCCCCCCCCCCCCCCCCCCCCCCCCCCCCCCCCCCCCCCCCATCCCCACCCCCCCCCCCCCCCCCCCCCCCCCCCCCCCCCCCCCCCCCCCCCCCCCCCCCCCCCCCCCCCCCCCCCCCCCCTACCCCCCCCCCCCCCCCCCCCCCCCCCCCCCCCCCCCCCCCCCCCCCCCCCCCCCCCCCCCCCCCCCCACCCCCCCCCCCCCCCCCCCCCCCCCCCCCCCCCCCCCCCCCCCCCCCCCCCCCCCCCCCCCCCCCCCCCCCCCCCCCCCCCCCCCCCCCCCCCCCCCCCCCCCCCCCCCCCACCCCCCCCCCCCCCCCCCCCCCCCCCCCCCCCCCCCCCCCCCCCCCCCCCCCCCCCCCCCCCCCCCCCCCCCCCCCCCCCCCCCCCCCCCCCCCCCCCCCCCCCCCCCCCCCCCCCCCCCCCCCCCCCCCCCCCCCCCCCCCCCCCCCCCCCCCCCCCCCCCCCCCCCACCCCCCCCCCCCACCCCCCCCCACCCCCCCCCCCCCCCCCCCCCCCCCCCCCCCCCCCCCCCCCCCCCCCCCCCCCCCCCACCCCCCCCCCCCCCCCCCCCCCCCCCCCCCCCCCCCCCCCCCCCCCCCCCCCCCCCCCCCCCCCCCCCCCCCCCCCCCCCCACACCACCCCCCCCCCCCCCCCCCCCCCCCCCCCCCCCCCCCCCCCCCCCCCCCCCCCCCCCCCCCCCCCCCCCCCCCCCCCTTTCCCCCCCCCTCGTCAAATGGTCACAATTTGCTACAAAACACGAGCAATCAGGTTGCCGCGCCCGGAGCCTTTCAGCGCCGGTCCACCATGGCATGGGCAATGGTGCCCAGATCCACGTATTCCAGTTCACTGCCGGCGGGAACGCCGCGCGCCAGGCGTGTCACCTGCAGGCCGCGCAGGCGCAGTCCCTCACCGATCACATGCGCGGTGGCCTCGCCTTCGGCCGTGAAGTTGGTCGCCAGGATCACCTCGCGCACCGTGCCGTCGGTGGCCCGATCAAACAGCTTCTGCAGACCGATTTCTTTGGGGCCGATCCCGTCCAACGGGCTGAGTTTGCCCATGAGGACAAAGTACAGACCGCGAAAGGCGGCCGTACGCTCCACGGCCGACTGGTCGGCCGGCGTCTCGACGACGCACAGCTTGCTGTGATCGCGCCGGGCGTCGAGGCAGGTGCTGCACACTTCCGCCTCGGTAAACGTGTGACACATCGCGCAGTGGCGGATTCGCTGGGTCGCTTCCTCCAGCGAGCGCGCCAGCGCACGCGCGCCGTCGCGGTCATGCTGCAGCAGGTGAAACGCCATGCGCGAAGCCGACTTCACGCCCACGCCTGGCAGGCGGCGCAGCGACTGGATCAGCGCGTCGAGGGTATTGGTATCGGACATGGCAACAGCGACAGCGACACAGCGAAGGGTGCAAGGTCCGGCACGGACAGGCCAGGCCACAAGGGCGAACGCGGATCGGCAACCGGGGAATCTGGTGACCGAGCCCCCGATGCCACCTCTTGCACGGACAGCGCGCGGCTCAAAAGGGGAACTTCATGCCGCCTGGCAGGCCTGGCATCCCGGCCGTGAGCTTGCCCATCTTTTCCTGGGAGGTCTCCTCGGCCTTGCGCACAGCCGCATTGAAGGCAGCGGCCACCAGATCCTCCAGCATGTCCTTGTCGTCGGCCAGCAGACTGGGGTCGATCGTGACGCGCTTGACGTCGTGCTTGCAGGTCATCAGCACTTTGACCAGGCCGGCGCCGGACTCGCCTTCGACTTCGATGAAGGCGAGTTCGTCCTGCGCCTTCTTGAGGTTGTCCTGCATGGCCTGGGCCTGCTTCATGAGGCCGGCGAGTTGTCCTTTGTTGAACATGGGATTCCTGATGGTGTTGGATGAATGAATTCAGACAGGTTTGATGCTTCCGGGCACGATTTTCGCGCCAAAGTCCCGCATCATCGCCTGAACGAAGGGATCGGCCTGAATCACCGCCTCGGCTTCGCGCATTTTCTCGGCCACGGCCTGTGCGTTGCGCCGCCCCGGGCTGTCGGTCACGCGCCCGACTTCGATGGCCAGGCGCGCCAGATGACCCGCCGCCTTCAGCGCCTGCTGCAGGCGATCACGGGCTGCCGGCTGGTTCAGGGATTCCCGCTCGATGCGCAGCAGCCAGTCTTCGCCGTCGCGCGCCACCAGCTGCGACTGCAAAGCCAGTTCCCGGGTGAGTGCTGACACCGCCTCGGCACTGATCAGCTGGCGCACCAGGGCGTACCAGAAATCACCGTCGTTGTCCGCCCGAACGTCCGCCGGCACGGCGGCGAGGTCCGCCCCGTCAGCCGCACCCGTCGAAAGCGCCGGTTCGGGTTCGGGTTCGGCTTGCACCCGCACCGGAACCGCTACGATATCCGTAGCGGACTTCGACCTTTCCACGCTGGGTTTTTGGCTATTTACTTCGAAAACGGGAGATACAGGCGCCGAATCGATCACGGGCAGGACCTGCCCCGGCGGCAATGGGGTGACGGGTACCGGTTGTCCCGCCTGCGGGGATCGCTGTGGCGCGACAGGGGCCGCTGCGGCGGCTACCGGCGGTGCCACTGAGTGCGCCGCAGGCGCTGGCCTTTCAGCGGGCCGGCTGGCCGGATTCAGAGTTTTTTTTTCAGCCGGCGTCCGCTGCGCGTCGGGCTTGAACGCCATCAGGCGCAGCAGCACCATCGTCAGCGCGGCATATTCATCCGGCCCCAGGCCGAGTTCGCCACGCCCGTGCAGGCACAGGCTGTAAAGCAGTTGGGTCTCGTCAGGAGGCATCAGCGCCGCCAGCCGCGCGGTTTCCGCCGCGTCGGGGTCGGCCGCGTCATCGGCCACCAGGCCCGGCACCGCCTGCAGCACCGCCATGCGCTGTAGCACCGTGCTCATTTCTTCCAGCGTCGAAGCCGCATTCAAACCGTTGATGCGCAGAGTCTCTGAGACATCCACCACGGTCCGGCCATCGGCGCGCGCCAGCGCATCGATGAGCTGGAAGACATAGGTGCGGTCCACGCTGCCCAGCATCTGGCGCACCGTGGCTTCCTGCAACTGGCCGGAGCCGAAGGCGATGGCCTGATCGGTCAGGCTCAGGGCGTCACGCATCGAGCCCCGGGCGGCACGGGCAATCAGGCGCAAGGCCTGCACGTCCGCCGGCACCTGCTCGTTGAGGAGCACCGTCTGCAGGTGCTCCAGTACGGTCTCCGGCGCCATTGGGCGCAGGTTGAACTGCAGGCAGCGGCTCAGCACCGTCACCGGCACCTTCTGCGGATCGGTGGTGGCCAGCACAAATTTCAGGTACTCCGGCGGCTCCTCCAGCGTCTTGAGCATGGAGTTGAAGGCGTGATTGGTCAACATGTGCACTTCGTCGATCATGAAGACCTTGAAGCGCCCCTGCACGGGCTTGTACACAGCTTGCTCCAGCAGGGCCTGCACTTCGTCGACCCCGCGGTTCGAGGCGGCGTCGAGTTCGGTGTAGTCAATGAAGCGGCCGGCATCGATGTCCTGACAAGCCTGGCACACACCACAAGGCGTCGCCGTGATGCCGCCTTGCCCGTCAGGACCCTGGCAATTGAGCGACTTGGCCAGAATCCGCGATACCGTTGTCTTGCCCACGCCGCGCGTCCCGGTAAAAAGGTAGGCGTGGTGCAGGCGCTGCGTGGCCAGTGCATTGCTCAAAGCCTGCACCACATGCTCCTGGCCGACCATTTCGGCGAAATTCCGGGGCCGGTATTTGCGGGCAAGCACGAGGTAAGACATGAACCGATTCTACGGGCCGACGTCCGCAACCGGCCGCAAAGCCCGAATTAGAGACCTGCTTCCAGAATGACCAGATGTCGCGTGGGTTTCACCTTCTGTCAGTCAATCGAGAGTATGCTGCAACGCACAATAACTTGAGATCCGGTTCGCCCGGCACGGTGTGCCGCCCCCGCTGACTCAGCAGGCCCGAACCGCCTTCCACCCATGCTGCAACACATCGACAGCCAGGATTTCGCTCTTGCCGACACGGTACTGGCCGACGCCGACCCTGAGACGGCCGTGCTGGTTCAGGCTTTGGCGGGTTGCTGCCATCCGAAGGCCGGCCGCCTGCTGGCACGCTTGGGTGCACACCCGGACGCCGACGCCCGCGCCGCCCTGCGAGCGGACGTGTTGCAGTTGCTGACCCTCACCTTCGGACGCGCGGAAGCCTTGCGTCGCCTACAATAGCGGCTGACGGGCCTTCCCGCATGGTGAAGCGGCCAACCGGGTCAGGTGGGGAACCAAGCAGCCCTAACTGTGGAGCCAGTGCCGGGGTCAAGGCTCGTCAACCTCTTTCTCGCCAGAACCGGCTTCGACCCCGTCCTTGCGGTCCATATCAGTCAAATCCCAGCGCCGGCTGGTGATCCTTTGCTACAGATTGCGAAGTGATCTCGATCCAGAGGGCAGACTGCCAGCCCTGTGACGCATCACCGCCCGCGGCGGCCCCGTGAAAACCCTCGATTGTCAGATGCCTGACAGTCGCGCCCCCTTCTCGGCCTTAGTCTCATGCGCCTGCCCGGATGGCATCCTGCCATCGGCACGCCAGAGGGGCATGCCCCTTCGTCTTTCCGAACCCGTAGCGACGGTATAGGATTTCCGCTCCGAACAACGAGGTACCCCATGTCCGCCATTCCCCTGTTTGCCGAGACGCCCGTCGAAGTGATCCGCAATGAACTGGAGCAAACCCTCCAGTTACAGCGTGATGCCTACCTGGCACACCCCTATCCCGATCTGGAGCAACGCAAGGCCGACCTGCGCAAGCTGCAGGCCTTCCTGCGCGACCACCGTGAAGCCATCCTGGATGCGATCAGCGCCGACTATGGCAACCGCTCGCGTCACGAGACCCTGTTTGCCGAGTTTTACGGTGTCATCGACGGCGTGGACCACGCGATCAGCCACCTGAGGAAGTGGATGAAGCCGCAACGGCGCAGCGTGGACCTGAAGAACTTCTTCGGCGCCAGCAACCGTGTGATTCCACAGCCCGTGGGCGTGGTCGGGCACATCGTGCCGTGGAATTTCCCGATCTTCCTGTGCTTTGGTGGCCTGACGTCGGCTTTCGCCGCGGGCAACCGCTGCATGGTCAAGATGTCGGAGAATTCGCGCCGCCTGGCACAACTGCTGATCGACAAGGCGCCTGCCTACTTCCCCAAGGACAAGCTGGCCTTCTTTGACGAAACCGGCGGCGTCGGTATCGAGTTCTCCAAGCTCAAGTTCGACCATATCCTGTTCACGGGCTCAGGGCTGACCGGGCGCGCCGTGATGGCGGCGGCATCAACCAACCTCTGCCCGGTGACCCTCGAACTTGGCGGCAAGGCCCCGGCTCTGGTCTGCGACGATTTCCCGTTGCAGAAGGCCACCGAGCGGATCACGTTTTTCAAATACTTCAACGCCGGCCAGATCTGCACCACGGCCGACCATGTCTTTGTGCCACAGCACAAGGTCAGCGAGTTCGTCGAGATTGCGCGCCGCACCGTGTCGGCCCGCTACCCCTCGCTGGACAGCCCGGATTTCACCTCGGTCATCGACGAGCGTGCGTTCAATCGCATCACCCGTGCCCTCGAAGAAGCGCAGGAGCGCGGCGCGACACTGGTGCAACTCGTGCCCGGCCCGAAATGGGATGCGGCCACGCGCAAGATCGCGCCGCACATCGTCCTGAACACGCCTGCCGACTGCGAACTGCGCACGCGCGAGATCTTCGGACCGGTGCTGCCGGTCATCCCGTACACCTCGGTCGACGAGGTGGTGAACGCCATCAATGCCGGCCCGCGCCCGCTGGCTTTCTACCCCTTCAGCAATGACAAGCGGCTGATTCACGATCTGATCCATCGCGTCATGTCGGGCGGCGTCACCGTCAACGACATCGTGCTGCACACGGGGCAGCACGACATGCCCTTCGGCGGCATCGGTGACAGCGGCATGGGCCACTACCACGGCTACGAAGGTTTCGTCACCTTCTCCAAGATGCGCCCGGTGTTCTACCAGGCCCCCTTCAGCGCCGTGAAGTTCCTGTGGCCGCCTTACGGCAAGTTCGCGACCAAGTACCTCGACTTCCTGACACGGTGAACCTTCGGGGCGCGCGACGGGCCCCGGACGGTGTCCGGACCGAAGCCGCCCGCACCTGCATTCGACAAGACGGGGCAATCGGGTTGACAATAGGGGGGCGTCTGGCAGGTCCGTCGGCACGCCAGACGTTGGAATGCGAAGGAGGATGGAGCTTATGAAGAAAATGCTTGCACTGGCCACCGGCTGCGTTCTTTGCGCCAGCGCGTCAGCGGCCTGCTACACCGTGCTGGCCAAGGACGGCAAGACCCTCTACCAGTCCGACACCACCCCGGTCAACCTGTCCTACCCCCTGCACGAAACCGTGCCGGCCCGCTTTGGCGAAGGCGCGACCATGGTGTTTTCGATCGAAACCCTTTCCAGCGACTGCATCCCGGTCGGCGGCCGCAAGGAATCCGAGGTGGCGCGCGGCGACAACGTGATGTCGACGATCTTTGCCAACGTGCGGACCTTCGAGCGGCCATCCGCCAATTCCGCCGTTCCTGCAAAGACCATCCCCCCGACCAGCCTTCCCGGATATTCGACGACCGGGCGCTGACCCTCGCAGAACCCCGGCCAGGCGCAGGTCTTGGTCCGAACAGGGCCAGCCCGCAGCTGCACAAAGGCGGTTCTCAGCCGACCACGCTGGTGCGGCCGTCCGTCACGATGGCGCTGTCCAGCGCCTCCAGCAAGGCTTTTCGGGCCTTGAGCTTGGTATGGCGGTGCGCCCCGGGGTTGAGCTTCTTCATCTGCTGCGCCACGTCCAGCGCGGCGGCCATCAGCCAATCCGGCGCCACCACCCGGTCCAGGAAACCCGCGGCCAGCGCGGCCTGCGGGGTGAACATCTCGGCATTGATCACACTGCGCTGAAACATCGCGGGGCTCAGGCGGTCACGCGCCAGCAGGATCCCGACGTGGTGCATCGTCATGCCGATCTGCACCTCGTTCAGACCAATGAGGAATTCCCCTTCCACACCCAGCCGGTAGTCCGAGGCCAGCAGGAGGAAAGCCCCTTTTGCCACCGCGTGACCGCCGCAGGCCACGATGATCGGCTGGGGGTGGGCCAGCATGCGGCGGGTCAGCGCGGAGCCGGCCGTGACCAGGGCGATCGCCTGCTCCGGCCCCTTCATCATGACTTTAAGGTCATAGCCACCCGACAGGATGCCCTGCTGTCCGGTCAGGACCACGATGGCGCCGGCCTCCTGTGCGCGGTCCAGGGCCTCATTGAGGGCCACGATGACCTCGGGCGACAGCGCATTGACCTTGCCATGGTTCAGAGTCAGCACGGCGATGCCGTCATTCAGCTCGTAGGTCACCAGTTCGCTCATGGGGGAATCCTGTTGTGGGATGGGACTGACGAGTGTACCCACGCCTCCTTTGCCGGGGATCCGTCGAAGAGTCCCCCGCGGACGCGCGCGCGACAGGAGGCCGCAGGGACAGTCCCCTAGACTTTGCGCCAACCCTCTTCACCGCCACTCCATGAGTCTCCTGCAAGGCATCCGCGTCCTCGACTTCGGTCGCTTCATCGCCGGCCCCTACTGCGCTGCCCTGCTGGGCGACCACGGTGCGGACGTGATCCGCATCGAGCGCATCGAAGGCGGCGAAGACCGCTTCGTGCCCAACGTGGCCGACACCGGCGAAGGCGGCCTGTACCTGCAGATGAACCGCAACAAACGCTGCCTCACATTGGATCTGGCCAGCGACGATGGCCGGCGCATCGTGCGCGAACTGGTCGCCGGCGCTGACGTGATCGTGGCCAACCTGCCGCCCGCCACGCTGCGCAACCTCGGGCTGGACTGGGACACGGTGTCGGCCCTCAATCCGCGCGCGGTGCTGACGGTGGCCACCGCCTACGGATCCGTTGGCCCCTACAGCCCGCTACCGGGCTTCGACTCGGTGGGCCAGGCCATGAGCGGCGCCATGTACATGTCCGGACTGCCCGACGCACCGGTGCGCGCCACGGTCAACTACGTGGATGTCTCCACCGCGCAGGCCTGCGCGATGGGGACCCTGGCCGCCCTGTGGATGCGAGAACGCACCGGCCGCGGCCAGCTGGTGGAAGGTTCACTGCTGCGCTCCGGCCTGATCCACACCAACTCCATCCTGATCGAGCAGGCGGTGCGCGCGCCCGACCGCGTGCCGCAAGGCAACCGGGGCTACCTGGCCGCGCCGGGCGACCTGTTTCGAACCCGCACCGGCTGGCTGGTGGTGCAGTCGGTGGGGCAGGCCATGTTCGAGCGCTGGTGCGACATGGTGGGACGCGTCGACCTCAAGGCCGATCCCCGGCTGGCAAGCGACGCCCTGCGCGGGCAGAACAGTTCCATGGTCAGCACCGTGATGGCGCACTGGTGTGAAAGCCGCACGCGCGACGAAGTCCTCGCGGCGCTGGCAAAGGCCAAGATACCGGCCGGCCCGGTCTACAGCCCGCAGGAAGCGCTGGACGACCCACATATTCAGGCCAGCGACATGTTGCCGATGCGCCAGTTTGCGGGCATGGCGGCCAGCTATCCGCTGGCGCCGCACCCGGTCGACCTGTCGGACACGCCTGCCGGCTTTCACCGTAGCGCACCCGTGCTGGGCGAACACACTGATGAAATCCTGAGGGAACTGGGTTACGCTGCCGAGGCAATCAGGCAGCTCCACGCGTCTGGCGTGGTGTAGGTTGAAACGAGGCCGGCGCCCGTGGCCTGCACGGGAAGCCGGGGCACCGGGCACCGGACGCGGCTAGACTGGCGCAACAGTGTCGGGGCAAAGGAGCGAACCAACATGAGTCATTGCGACGATCACCACCCGCCAGCCGGCTGCGCCGTCGGCGTCGGCATCGCGCGCAGCAAGGCCTTCGATCCCGTCGCCTTTGAGTCCGCGGTGACCGATCTGCTGGCGGCCTGCGGCATCGCACCCGACATGGCCCACATGGGACGCACGGCCCAACGGGTTCGGGAACTCTGGCAAAAGCGCCTGCTCGGCGGCTATGACCTGGATCCCGCCGCTGCGCTGGGGGATGGCTTTCCGGATGCCCGCACCGACATGGTCGTGATCCGCGGCATCGCGATCCACGGTGTCTGCCCGCACCATCTGGTGCCTTTCCGGGGCGTCGCCCATGTGGCCTACATTCCTGGCGGGCGCCTGCACGGCTTTGGCCGCATCGCGCGCATGGTCGATGCCATCGGCCATCGCTTCACCTACCAGGAATGGATGACCCGCGACATCGCCGATGCGCTGGTCACCCATGGCCTTGCCGCCGGCGGCGCCTGCATCATCGAGGCGGAGCAACTCTGCCTCTTGCTGGGCGAGGACCGGCGCGGCGACGAGCGGGTGGTGACGCAGGCCTTCGCGGGCTGTTTTGAGACGTCCGACCAGCTGCGAAACGAGTTCCTGAGAGCCTTGAAATAACCGGATCCCTGCAGGCTCAGCGCTGGCCAGTGGCTGATGCCCGAGCCGGACCCGCAGGCATCTGGAAATGCGAGTCGCCCCTGACAGGGCCGGCGGTCGAGTCTGGCCAGACCTCGGCGTTGACAGGGAAATCGAAATTCGTGCTCAATATCTTTCCCCATTTTTCCGTCCTGAAGGAATTTCAATGAAGCTCTACATGCACCCTGTCTCCATGACCAGCCGTCCGGTGAGGCTCTTCGTTGCCGAGAACAACATCCCCATGGACGAACAGGTTGTGGACTTGATGACGGGGGAGCACTATGGCGCGGACTTCACCGGCGTCAACCCCAGCCGGCAAGTGCCAGTGCTGGAGGATGGTGACTTCCGCCTGACCGAGTCATCCGCCATCCTGAAGTACCTGGCCGACAAGTTCAATCTGCCCGCCTATCCCAAGGACCTGCAGAAGCGCGCCAAAGTCAACGAAATGATGGACTGGCTCAACACCGGCTTCTACCGCGACTACGGATACGGAGTGGCCTACCCTCAGATCTTTCCGCATCACAAGCGCCCGACCCCCGAGGTGCAGGCCGCCACCATTGCCTGGGGCAAAGAACGCGCGGCCAACTGGCTTTCCGTTCTCGACAAGCATTACATCGGTCCGGACAATGCCTACCTTTGCGGCAACGACATCACCATCGCTGACTACCTCGGCATCGGCCTCGTCACGCTGGGCGAAATCATCAAATGCGATTTCACGCCTTACCCCAACGTGCAGCGATGGATGGCGAACATGAAGAAGCTTCCCAACTGGGACAAGGTGAATGAAGTCTTCAATGGCTTCGCCAGTTCCGTCAAGGACGTTCCGTTCGAAGCCCTGTAACGCCGGCTCCTCGCATCCACCGGACACTGTCATGTTGAAACGACTGCACCACAACGCCTATCGCTGCCGCGACTCGGAAGAGACACGCAAGTTCTACAGCGACTTCCTCGGCCTGCCGCTGGTCAATGCCTTCCAGATCAGCGAAACCAAGAGCGGCCGCGCAACCCGGACGCTGCACTCCTTCTACCAGATGGAGGACGGCTCTTCACTGGCCTTTTTCGAGGCGCCCGACATGCCGTTCACCTTCAAGCCGCAACATGACTTCGACCTGCATATTGCGCTGGAAGTGACCCAGGAAGACCTGCAGATGATGTTCGCCAAGGGCAAGGCGGCCGGAATCGAGACCCGGGGCATCTCGGACCACGGCTTCATCGATTCGATCTATTTCCGTGACCCGAACGGGTACGTGATCGAACTCACCGCCAAACGCGAGGGGCACGACGAGATCGTGGCCGCCGCCACTGAGACCGCTCGCCAGAAACTCGACGAATGGCAGCGCACCAAGCCACCCGCGGTTGCGACCTGAAACCGGGGCGGGGCGGTGCATCCGCGATACCCGCAGCCGCACCCGGCTTCAATCCTTGAACGTCGGCGTCCTCTTTGCCAGGTTCGCCGTCATCGCCTCGGTCAGATCCTTGCTCATGAGCATGGCTGCGTTCCAGGTGGCGATGTAGTTCAGTCCGTCAGCCACGCTGTGCTCGCGCGCGTAGGTGATCATCTCCTTGGTGCCGCGGATCGACAGGGGTGACTTGGCCGCAATGGTGGCCGCGATCTCCCGAACCCCGGCCACCAACGCTTCGAGGCTGTCGAACACCCGGTTCACCAGGCCGATGCTTCGGGCCTCGGCCGCATCGAATGTGCGCCCGGTATAGGCCAGTTCACGCGTGATGCCTTCGCCCACCAGCCGGGGCAGGCGCTGCAGGGTGCCCACGTCCGCGGTCATGCCGATGTCGATCTCCTTGATTGTGAAGCTGGCGTCCGCGCTGCAATACCGAATGTCGGCGCAGGTGATGAGGTCGATACCCCCGCCGATGCAGCCGCCATGAATGGCCGCGAGCACCGGCTTGCGGCAGCGCTCCAGGCTGGTCAGGGTGTCCTGCATGTCCAGGATGACCCGGCGCAGCGCCTCGCGGGTGCGGCCGTCGCATTCATTGGCAATCTGCGGCCCGAGCCCCATCATCAGCTGCAGGTCGATGCCCGCCGTGAAATACCGGCCTTCACCCTGCAGCACGGCGACGCGGGCCTCGGGCGTGGCGTCCACCCACTGGAAGGCCTGGCGGATCTCCTGCCACATGGCGGCGTTCATGGCGTTGGCCTTTTCGGGGCGATTCAGGCGCACCGTGGCAATGTGATCTTCCAAGGTGACGATCAGGGTTTCAAAAGAGGGTGTGGTATTCATGATTTCAAGCCTTTCTTGCTCTTTCCCAGCGTGAACGGGTCATAGTACGCTATTAATAATATAGTATCCAGATCAGGCCCGGCCACCTTTCATGGCCGCCAGGTAGGGAGCCAGCCGTTTGGCCATCTCGTCGCCGAGAGCCTGCAGGCCGCTCATCGGACGCACCATGACCTCGAAGTCCACGATCTTGCCATCCTCATCGAAACGGATCAGGTCGATGCCCTTGAGCTCCTTGCCATTGACGGTGGCACTGAACTCCAGCACCACGCTCAGGCCGTCCGCGCTGGCCAGCTGGCGGTGGTAGGTGAAGTCCTGGAAAACATGCATCACGGTGCCCAGGATCAGCTGCACCACCTGGGCACCGGGGTATGGCGTATGGGCCATCGGAGAACGGAACACCGCCTTGGGATGCAGGATGGAAGGCAGCTCACCCAGATTGACCGCGGCCACCATCTCATGCCACTTCGCCAGGCTCTCGGCCACCTGCGGCGTGATGCGCTGCTCAAACGCCGCCCCCGCCGGAACGACCGCTTTGGCGGCGCCGGGATCCAGCGTCAACGCCAGTTCGGTCCCCTGCTTGATGGCCCGTTTGGCGTCCAGCTCCGCGGCCTTGTCCGCACCGCCGATCAGGTGAACCGTCACGCCGGCCGCCTGCAATTCGGCCTGCAGCTCGCGCTGGGGGTCCTGCCCCGCGCAGACGACCACGTTGTCCACCGGCAGCACCATCTCTTTCTCGCCCACGGTGATGTGCAAACCCGCATCGTCCACCTTTCGGTAGGTGACGCCGGCGATCATTTCGACCCCGCGGTTCTTGAGGGCGGTGCGATGGATCCAGCCCGTGGTCTTGCCCAGGCCGTCGCCGACCTTGCTGACCTTGCGCTGCAGCAGATAGACCTTGCGCGGAACCGAGCCGACGTGCGCCTCGGCCAGCCCGCCGCGGGATGCGCCGGTGGCGTCCACGCCCCACTCGGCAAAGAACTTGGCCGGGTCCAGGCTCGGGCTGGTGCCTTCGGCCAACAGGAACTCGGCCACGTCGAAGCCGATGCCCCCGGCCCCGATGAGCGCCACCGTCTTGCCCACCGGCTTCTTGTCGCGCAGCACCTCCAGGTAGCCCAGCACCTTGGGGTGGCCAATGCCCTCGATGTCCGGTGTGCGCGGGTTGACGCCCGTGGCCAGCACCACATGTTTGTAGCCCCCGCCCACCAGGTCCTGGGCACTGACCTTGCGGCCCAGCTGCAGCTTCACGCCGGTCCGCTCGATCTGCTTGCCAAAGTAGCGCAGCGTCTCGAAAAACTCTTCCTTGCCCGGCACCTGCTTGGCCACGTTGAACTGGCCGCCGATCTCAATGGCGGCATCGATCAGCGTCACGTCGAACCCGCGGTGGGCGGCTTCAGTCGAGAACGCCAACCCGGCCGGTCCTGCACCCACCACGGCGATGCGCTCTTTCTGGGCCAGGGGCTTGGCCAGCAGCAGCGTCTCATGACAGGCGCGCGGGTTCACCAGGCAGGACGTGATCTTGCCGCCGAAGGTGTGGTCCAGGCAGGCCTGGTTGCAGCCGATGCAGGTGTTGATCTCATCGGCTTTGCCCGGCGCGGCCTTGGCCACAAAGTCGGGGTCGGCCAGGAAGGGGCGCGCCATGCTCACCATGTCGGCGTTGCCCTCGGCCAGCACGGCCTCGGCGACCTCGGGCGTGTTGATGCGGTTGGTGGCCACCAGCGGGATGCCCACCTTGCCCTTGAGCTGTTTCGTCACCCAGGCAAACGCGGCACGCGGCACCTTGGTGGCGATGGTGGGAATGCGGGCCTCGTGCCAGCCGATGCCGGTGTTCAGGATGGTGACGCCGGCCTGTTCCAGCGCCTGCGCCAGGCGGACCACCTCGTCGGTGGTCGAACCGCCATCGACCAGGTCGAGCATCGAGAGGCGGAAGATGAGGATGAAGTTGGTGCCCACCCGTTCGCGGGTGCGGCGCACGATCTCCAGTGGAAAGCGGATGCGGTTTTCATAGCTGCCGCCCCATTCGTCGTCGCGGTGGTTGGTGTGGGCGGCGATGAATTCGTTGATCAGGTAGCCCTCGGAGCCCATGATCTCCACGCCGTCATAGCCGGCACTTTGGGCCAGCGCGGCGGCATTGGCGTAGTCGTCGATCGTCTGCTCAACCTCGGCACCGGTCAGCGCATGGGGTCTAAACGGGCTGATCGGCGCCTTCACCGCACTCGGCGCCACCAGCTCGGGGTGGTAGGCGTAGCGGCCAAAGTGCAGGATCTGCATGCAGATCTTGCCGCCGGCCTCGTGCACGGCCTGCGTGACCACCTTGTGTTTTTCCGCCTCGGCCGGGGTCGTCATCGCCGCGCCGCCGGGCATGGGGCGCGCTCGCTCGTTCGGGGCGATGCCGCCGGTCACGATCAGGCCCACGCCGCCACGGGCACGCTCGGCATAGAACGCGGCCATGCGCTCGAAGCCGTCCTTGGCCTCTTCCAGACCCACGTGCATGGAGCCCATGAGCACACGGTTCTTCAGGGTGGTGAAACCCAGGTCCAGGGGCGCGAGCAAGTGGGGGTAGGGTGAGGCGACAGCGGACATGGCAACTCCTTGGAATGGCGGAAATTCGGACAACGGCGCAACTATGCAACCAGTTGCACAAAAGTGTAGTGGGCTTTGGTTTTTTATGCAACTGGTTGCATAGTTGGGCCACCCTGCGTAGACTTCCACCCATGTCGCTCGCCCACGCCGTGCTCACCTCGCTGCTTGAAAAGGCCTCGTCCGGCTACGACCTGGCGCGCCGGTTTGACAAGTCCATCGGCTACTTCTGGCACGCCACCCACCAGCAGATCTACCGCGAACTCGCGCGCATGGAGGCGGTTGGCTGGATCGAGTCCAGCGTTCCTGCCGATGCCGGCAATACCCGCAAGAAGGAATACCGCGTGCTCCCCGCAGGCCGTCTGGAACTGAAGCGCTGGACCCAGACAACCGCGCAGCCCATGGATTTGCGCGACGAGTTCACTGTGAAGCTGCGCGCCGACGCCGTGCTCGGCGAGGTGGACCTCAGCCCTGAACTGCGCCGCCACATCGCCCTGCACGAGGAGCGGCTCGCGCAATACCGCGCCATCGAGCAGCGCGACTTTGCCGGCGGCAAGCCGCTGAGCCGCGCCCAGCAGATCCAGTCCATGATCCTGAAAAAAGGCATGCTCTACGAGACCGGCGAGGTGGCCTGGGGCCGGGAGCTGCTGGCGGTGCTGCAGGCACCCACCGATCAGGACGGCCCGAGCACCAGCCCGTAGTGGCGTCGCTCAATGGGCCGCACCAGCTTGAGCGCGCAGGCCTCCTGGCCTCCGGCCTGTTCCAGCACCATCAGCAGCCGGTCGAGGGCCTCCCCATCGCAGGCCACCAGCTGCTGCTGAAAGCGGCCGAAATGCCACAGGGTCTGTGGTGCACTGACCCGCTCCACCGTGCAGCCCCGCCAGCGGTAGGCGATGGGCCCCACGTGGGGATGCACGCGCTTCTTGCCGTCCAGGGCCACGAATGCGCCGTCGGCCAGATCCCGATGCGCCGTCGCCCAGGCGTTGAAGGCCTGGGCGTTGGCCAGCAGCTCGGGCGTCCAGTCGCGGAATATCAGCGCCAGCAGCGGCAACAGGGTGGGCGGCACGCGGTCCTCGACGTCGAAAGCAGCCGGGACATCCGGAAATTCGCCATCGGCAATCACCGCCAGGTTCATCCGCTCGATCCAGCGCGCCACATTGGGCGCGCGCAGGCGCAGGCGCTGCGACGGAGAGGGGTCACGCCCCAGGTGCGCGAACAGCGGCGCCATGAAGCCGAAGTCCGCCAGGCTGGGGGGGGCCGCCCAGCAGGTACGGCACATGCTGGAAATGCTCATCGAGCACGTCCAGCAGGTCGAAGAACTCCGTCTCGATGGCCTCGGCGGTGTGCGCGTTGGAGCCTAGGGGCCCCAGCATGCTGCTGAAGTAGCTCACCATGCGGGCACCGGCCTGGTCGCGCGCGGCCTTGTCGGTCCCGAGGTAGGAGGCCCGGCCGAACTCGGCCTGCAGAAAGCTGCGCTGCAGCGAGATGTGGGGTTCTGCCCAGCGAAAGTGCATGGCCATGGCCAGCAGGTATTCGCTGCCATAGGCATCGAGCAGCCAGGCCAGCGCCCGCAGCACCGGCGTCGCCGGAATCATGGGGCGCTCGGGCAAACGCCGCTCCATCGCCTCGATGATCTCGGTGGAGTCCTGCAGGATGTCGCCGTCGGGCGTTTCCAGCACCGGCGTCACACCGAGGCCGACCACCGGCCGGATGCGGGCCTGGAAGTCGGGATGCGAGGCATAGAACTCGCGGTACGGCACGCCCTTCTTGATCAGGTAGGACCGCACCTTGCCGGTGTACAGCGACAGTGCGCCGCCCCACAGGGTGCAGGTATCCGCACCCGGCCGCGTATCGGTCATGGTCAACCCAGGTCCAAGGGGCTGAAATCGGCCTTGGGCTGTCCGCAGTCGGGGCAGCCCCAGCCATCAGGAATGTCTGCCCAGCGCGTGCCCGGCCCGAAGCCCTCCGGCGGACATCCCTGGGCTTCGTCATACGTGAAGCCACACAGCTCGCAGTGCCAGACGGTGGCTGCGTCCGGGGCGCCCGCCAAGGCCGATGGGGCGCTCATGCCGCCACCTCTTGTGCGTTCTGCAGTCCGAAGCGCTGCCGGAGTTTGTCTTCCTTGCCCGGCTGAAAGCTGATGCGGGACGCATCGCCGCCCACCGCGCGCACCAGGCGCCGGTCCATCAGGGCGTACCACAGCGGCGGGATGTAACAGACGATGAACATGCCCATGTAGCCGTTGGGCAGCTCCGGCAGGCCCTCGAAATGGCGCAGCGACTGGTAACGCCTTGTGGGGTGCGCGTGGTGATCCGAGTGCCGCTGCAGGTGGAACACGACCCAGTTGGAGAACACGTGGTTGCTGTTCCAGGAGTGGTGCGGCTGGCAGCGCTCCACCCGTCCGTCCGCCCCGG
This sequence comes from Candidatus Skiveiella danica, assembly GCA_016721925.1. Taxonomy (GTDB): domain Bacteria; phylum Pseudomonadota; class Gammaproteobacteria; order Burkholderiales; family Burkholderiaceae_C; genus Skiveiella; species Skiveiella danica. The sequence goes on along the minus strand of JADKHE010000001.1, from coordinate 10,845 downwards.
TGCGGCGCAGCAAGCCGTAGTGCTCGATGTAGTTGGCCGAGGTGAGCTGAAAGTTGGCCCAGAAGGCGATCAGCACACAGAACACCAGCGCCTTGGGTCCGAACGCCAGCACCAGCGCAGCCCAGAGCACCAGCGTCATCACGGCCGGTTGAAGGATTTCGTTGTGCAGGGACCAGACCGGCTGGCCCGTGCGCTGCAGGCGGTCACGCTCCAGACCCCAGGCCCGTTTGAGCGCGCCGGGCATTTCGCGCCAGACAAAGGTGTAGATGTTCTCGCCCATGCGCGACGACGCCGGGTCCGCTGCCGTGGCCACGTCGCGGTGATGTCCGCGGTTGTGTTCGATGAAGAAGTGCCCATAACCCGTGGGCGCCAGCGCAATCTTGGCCAGCCAGCGTTCCAGCGCATTGTTCTTGTGGCCGAGTTCATGGCCGAGATTGATGCCGAAACCGCCACACAGACCGGCACCGAGGATCAGCGCCAGCTGCGCGTGCCAGGGCAGATCGTGGGTGCACAGATAGGCCACCGTGCCGGCAAACACCAGCCAGAGGATGGGCACCACGGCGTAGGTGATGTACCGGTAGTACCGGTCGGCCTCCAACGCAGGGACGGCCGACTCGGGCGGATTGCTGCGGTCTTCACCGAGCAGCAGGTCCAACACCGGGACCATGAGGTAGAGGAAGGCGATCGGCAGCCAGGCCCAGGCGTTGTGTCCGGTCCACTCGATCAGCAACGGGCCGCTGCCCACCAGAAACGGAACGAAAACCGACAGCAGCCAGGCGTATCGCTTGCGGTCCACATAGGGCTCTGCCTGGGGCAGCGTATGGGTCGTCATGGGTGTCTCCTGTGTGTTTGTGGCGCCAGTTTCGTCGCAACCGCCCGAAAATGCCATGGCAGAAAGCGGCGCGATTTCGTCATTAAGTGACACATCTTCCCTGGTGGATCGACGCGCACGGCTTCAGCCGCCGGCAAAGACAGGCTTTCGTTTGGCAAGAAAGGCAGCGAAACCCTCTTGTTGGTCACGGGTGCCGGCACAGCGAAGCACCGCCCGGCGCTCCTCGGCCAGCGCATCCTGAAGGCTGGCCGCACCGGCACCGACCACGCAGCGCAGGATGCCGGCAACCGCCAGCGGCGGCATGGCAGCCAGTTCCCGCGCCAGCGCGTTCGCGGCCGCCTTGAGTTGCGCCAACGGATGCACGCTGTGGACCAGACCGATCTTCAGCGCCTCATGCCCATCGATCTTTCGCGCCCGCAGCATCAGGTCCAACGCCTGGTCCCGCCCGACGCACCGGGTCAGGCGCGCTGTCCCGCCCCAGGCTGGCACCACCCCAAGTTCCACCTCGGGCAGACCGATCGACGCGCCGGTGTCAGCCGCCAGGCGAAAGTGGCAGGCCAGCGGCAGTTCCAGCCCGCCACCCAGGCAGTAACCGAACAGCGTGGCGATCGACGGCTTCTCCAGCGATTCGATCATGGCGAGCACACGCAAGCGCTGGTCCAGCAACTGCTCGAGGGCTGGCGTGTCCGCCATCCGCTCGGCAATCTGCTTCAGGTCCATCCCCACCGAAAAGTTCTCGTCGCCCTGCGCGGTGAAGACCAGGACGCGCACCTGCGGATCACTGGCCGCCTCACGCACCGCGTGCTCGACCGCGTCCATGTAGTCCAGGCTCATGCGGTTCCAGGGCGCGTCGGTGTTGGTGAGCGTGAGCACACCCGCCTCCAGGCTGACGTGAAGGGGCGGCGGGCGCGTGACGGGCCCGTCAAGGGACGTTGGATTCATCGGAAAAGGCCTCCTGACAGCAGTCTCGCCGCCAAACGTCCCCTGCGCCACGCCGTAAAGCGGCACAATTTCGTCATGAAGTGACAAAGGCCGCCATGACTTCCTTCGATATCGGCATCGACACACCCGTGCTTCAGCCCGCTTACGTGCGGCTGTTGTGCGAGGTGCTGCGCAAGAAAGGCATCGACCTGTCCGCGACGCTGCGTGAGGTCGGGCTGGGCGACTGGGCGGACTTGCAAGGTCGGGACGAGCTGCTGTCGGTGCGCCAGGTCAACCAGGTGGTCGCTGCCGCCGCTGCGGCCGGATTCGACGACCGGCTGGCGCTGGAGGTGGGCGCGCTGCTGCAGGTGTCCGTCCACGGCCCGCTGGGCTACGCCGTCGTGGCCAGTCCGCATCTGCTGGCCGCGCTTGAAGCGGTGCACCGATTCGCCATCATCCGCAACGCCGCGATGCAGTTCGTCTTTCGCAACGGGCCGTCGCACGGCATTCTGGGCGTGCGCGAACGGGTGGATCTGGGTCCCTCGCGCACCTTCCTGCTCACTTGCGTGGCGATCACGATTGCGCAGGTGGCCGCTGCCGTGCATGCGGGTGAGAGCGGCCTGCAGGCGGTCACCCTGCCCTTTGCCCGCCCGGTGTGGTCCGAACAGTTGGAAGCCCGCATGCGCTGCCCCTGCCAGTTCGACGCGGCTCACCTGGGCTTTCGCTGGACGGCCGAGGACCTGGCCCGGCCGAACTCGACCGCCGATGCTCAGGCCTACGGCGATGCGCTGCGCACCTGCGAGCAGCAACTTGGCGCCCTGCAGTCGCAGACCCTGACGCAGCAAGTGCGCGCCTACCTGCTGGCCCGGGAAAGCAGCTGGCCCGAGTTGCAGGACGTGGCCCGGCATCATCTGATGTCGCCGCGCACCCTGATCCGCCACCTCAAGGTCGAGGGCACCCACTTTCAGGCGCTGAGGGACGAGTTGCGGGCGCAGCGGGCAGAGTTCTACCTGACCCGCACGAGCCTGCCGATCGAAGAGATCGCGCACCGGCTGGGCTACCAGGACACCAGCAATTTCAGCCGCAGCTTCCGGCGCTGGTTCACCATGACGCCGGGCGGCCTGCGTCAGGCTGCCCGCGCGCAGAGCCATCCGAGAGATCCGCCTGGCGTCAATCCGGAAACCCGGTGATCAATCCAGCTTGACCCCCAGATCCACGGCGACCTTGATCCATACGGGGACGTCACGTGCCCACTCGCGCCGGGTTTCGGCCAGGTTCTTGGGCTTGTTGGGGATCGCAAAGGTCTCGCGCAATTTCGCCGCCCGCTCGGTATTGGCGCCTTCCACCACCACGTTGGACAGCAGCTTGAGCACGGCTTCCGGGGTGCCGGCAGGCGCCATCAAAGGCAGTCCACCCTCCAGCCCCACCAGCGTTCCCGGGATGCCTTGCTCCACCAGTGTCGGGACATCCAGCAGTTTGGGTGAGCGATACGGGCCTGTGACTCCGATCGGTCGCACGCCCCGGCCTGCAACGGTGTTGAACGCCTGATAGCTGCCAATGGCAATTTGCACCTGACCTGAAGCCACGTCCACCCACATCGGAGATTCGCCGCGGTAGTGCACCGAAAGGATCTTCGTGCCTTCGCTTCGGTTGGTCTGGTCGGCCACCATATGGGGGTACGACCCAGGGGCATAGGTTCCCATCGACGTGGTGTTGCTCTTGGCGAACTCGATGAATTCCCGCATGTTCCGAGCGGGCACCTTTTCGGACACGCCGACCACCAGAGGCCCCGACGGAAAGACGGCAATCGGCGTGAGGTCCTTGTCGAGGTTGTACGGTAGTTTGGTGTAAAGCACCCTGTTCTGCCAGACCGTGCCCGAGGTGGTCATGAGGAGCGTGTAGCCGTCCGGGGGTGACTTGGCGACCGCGTCAATGCCGATGATGGCCCCGCCACCAGGCTTGTTCTCCACGAAGGCCGGAACACCCAAACTGGCCGTGATTTGCTCCGCGTACATGCGGGCATAGGCGTCGGTGAGGCCGCCCGGCGGAAACGTCACCACAATGCGAATCGGTTTGACCGGCCATTTCGAGGTTTGGGCCCCGGCATCGCGCAGAAGCGCCATGGCCCCCAGGCCCACCGAGGCGGACAAGAACTTTCGACGCGAACCGTGCGTGGAGTGGGTCATGAACGATTTCCTGTGGAACTGAAGGTGCGTTCAGTCTATCCAGGGGTCAAGGCCGCTGCGCAGGGGATAAACCCGCGCCGAATCAACCCAGCGGTTCCCTTCATCCTCAAACAGCGCGATCAGCGCTACGCGCGGCACGAGCCGAAGCGTGACTGGGGTCGTTGGGGGCCGGGCAGTCCTGAATCGCCCAACGCAGCCATTCGGTGTCGCAGGGCTCGGTGGGAAAGCGGGTTGCAGCAACAGCCGGCAAGTTGCAGTGACGGCGGTTCGACCGCGGCCTCTATCAGCAAGAAGGCAGAGCCCCCGCAACCGCCACCCCGACCCTCCGGTGCTCGTTCCGATCATCGTCACCGTGTACCTAGGTGACACCTCAGGACATCAACATGTTGATCGTCGTCAATCACTGAATGGGCAAGAATTCGAAAATTGACGCGTGTGACCGGTCTTTCATCATGACTTTCATGATCAGGTGTTGCAGGAGGGTAATTTGTACCAGCGACTGAGGTTCAGCCTTCGCATGGTTCTCCCCCTGCTGATCGTGATGGCCGCGGGTTGCGCGACGTTGCCCGATCTGCCACCCCGTTCCGCGGAACTGGCGGTGCAGAACGTGACGTCCTCTCCGCTCGCGCGACTGGCGGCTGCATCAGCACCTTCCGAGCGGCCCGACTGGTCGGGTTTCAGGCTTTTTTACTCCGGTGAGTCGGCCTTCAATGCCCGCATCGCCCTGGCCCGGCGCGCGACTCAGTCGCTGGACGTTCAGGTTTATCACCTGGCCGACGACGAAACCGGGCGCGGCTTGCTTCGCGAGCTGCGCGACGCCGCACAGCGCGGCGTCCGCGTACGGGTGCTGGTGGATGACCTTCACATCGCCGAAGACGAGTTGCTCGCCGGTCTGTCCGCCTTCCCGAACGCTCGTGTGCGCCTGTTCAACCCGCTGCCGGCGCGCGGCGGATCGCCCAAGTCGCGCCTGCTGCGGTCGCTGCATGAGTTCGATCGCGTCAATCACCGGATGCACAACAAGCTGTTCGTCGCCGACAACAGCGTTGCGATCACCGGTGGTCGCAACGTCGCAGACGAGTACTTCATGAACAACCCGCAGGCCAATTTCCTCGACCTCGACGTGCTGTGTACAGGCCCCGTCGTGCGTGAGATGTCCGCCGTGTTCGACGAATACTGGAACAGCGAACTGACGCGATCGATCGACGCCCTGATCCCGCTCGGGGACGCGCACGAACGGCGGGAGCGCTTCAACGAGGCTGTGCGTGGAGCGACAACCCGGCTCGGGGAGCGGCAGCGCGATGCCTTTGGTCGAACAAGCTTTCTTCGCCAACTCGCCAATGGCCAACTGACGCTCGACCACGGACCGGCGCGCGTGCTGGCTGATTCACCCTACAAAGCGGCCGGACGCGATGGCGCGAAGGACCGGCCGACAGTGGCTTCGCAGGTTCTTGCGTTGTTGGCGTCCGCCAACGACGAGGCGCTCGTGATGTCGCCGTACTTCATCCCCGGAGAAAGAGGCATGCAGGTCGTGCGCGAGGCCAGCGCGGGCAAGCCCGGACGGATCACGTTGCTGACCAATTCGTTTGGCGCCACCGATGAGCCGCTGGCCTATGCCGGCTACGAACGATATCGGCTCGACCTGTTGAAGGCAGGTGTGCGCATCTTCGAGCTCAGCCCGAAGCTGGCCCGCGATTCGGGCCGCGTCGCGTATTTTGGAGACACGATCGGGCGCCTTCACGCCAAGTCGCTGGCCATCGACCGGCGCTGGTTGTTCGTCGGCTCGCTCAACCTTGATCCGCGCTCCTCCCACACCAATACTGAAATGGGGCTCGTGATCGACAGCGTGGTCCTCGCTCAGATGGTTGGAGGCATCTATCGGCGGGCGACAAACTCTGGTGCTTTCCGCCTTCGCCTCGCCCCGGACTCCGAACGCATCGAGTGGGTGGAGACCGACTGGCAAGGGCACGAATCCATACATGTCACCGAGCCGGACGACGATCCCTGGCTGAGATTGAAGTTGCTGCTGCTGAAGCCCTTCGTTTCCGAAGAACTGCTCTGACCGGTTCAGCGAAGCGTGCGGATTGAATGCCGCTCCTCGCCTCGGTAAGTGAAGATGCTGATTGCAGGATGGCGCACATCACCTCGCGGGTCGAACGCGATGGTTCCGGTCAGACCGCGGAAGTCGCTCGTGTCGGCCAACGCACGCAGGACTGCCGACGGCTCTGTCGAGCTCGCTCGGACCATCGCATCCGCCAGCACCATCACAGCATCGTAGGCATAGGGCGCATAGTATTCGGCCGCGCGGCCAAAGCGGGCTCGATAGTCCGCGGCGAACTGGGTCAAAGCCGCCTCTCCGATATCCCCGATGCCGGCTGGCAGCGCGCACAGGACCTGGTCATCGAGAGCCGCACCGGCGGACCAATAGGAAACCAGGTCGGGCGTGCAGATCGCATCGCCACCGATGAAGAGGACATCGAACCCGAGCCGCCGCATCTGCTTGAGCAGCAGCCCAGCCTGACGGTCAAGCCCGCCGAAGAATACGGCATCGGCATTCTTCGAGACCATGCCAGCGCGCAGGTCGCCCGAGTCGTTCGTCGCTTCGTCGACCTGCATCCGGCCGACAACTTGCCCGCCGGCAGCCAGGACCCCGTTCGAGAACTCTTCGGCAAGGTCCTGCCCATATCGGGTGCGGTCGTCGATAACCATGAATCGTTTCGCCTTCTTCTCGTCGACGGCGTAGCGTGCAAGCAGGCGGCCGATGCGGGCATCGTCGGCAATCACTCGGAAAGCGGTCGTCCAGCCCTGGCGCGTGTAGGCGACCCGCGTCGCCGAAGGGGCGATCTGCGGGAGGCCGGCTGCGGCGTAGACGGCAGCACCGGCGATCGTGGCGTCCGAGAGAAGGTGACCGACGACGCCGGCAACCTTTGAGGCGACAAGCGACTCCGCGGCCACAATGGCACGCCCCGCTTCGCCCGCATCGTCGGCCACGACGAGGTTGAATACCACGCGCCGCCCGTCTATGGTCTTTCCCTGGCGGTTGAGCGTCTCGATGGCAAGGCGGGCGCCGTTGGCGCTGTCGCTTCCGACCCGGGCGAGCCACCCGCTCATGGGCGCGACATGTCCGATCTGGACGACCATTTCCTGCGCCAGCGCAGCACTGGCCAGCAGAGACCATACAACAGCGCCCACGGCAAACCTGAGCACCCCGGATACGAAATTCAACGCCGTCAACACAACAGTCGCACGCATCGGAAACACACAAAATGCCACTGATTCGGCAGGTTTTACCGCCGAACCGAGGCATTGGCAATACCTGTTCTCATCTCTTGCCGAGACACGCCACTGAAGAGCCTTATTTCAAGATCATCCGCGAACTCGACAAAGACATCGCGATCCGCGAATATGCCGCTTACGTGGTGGCTGAGGTCGTCGTACTCGGGCCAGCCGACAAAGCCGGCAACCAGGCATTTCCGATCCTGGCGGGATACATGTTCGGGAAGAACAAAGGCGATCGCAAGATGGCAATGACGGCGCCGGTGACACAAGCCGCGGTGCCGGTCAGCCAGACTGAAGTGGCCCAAGGCTTCCGGGCGCAGTTCGTCTATCCGAAGGACGTCGACCTGTCCATCGCACCGGAGCCGCTGGACGCGCATCAAGCTTCGGGTCGTCCCTGCGAGACGCGTGGCGGTGTTCCGCTATTCCGGGTTCTGGTCGGATTCCAACTCCAACGATCACCTGGTCAGGTTGCAGGCTGCATTGAGCGCGGCCAAGCGGATCCCCACCGGGCCGCTCGTGTATGCGCGCTACGACCCGCCCATCACGCCATGGTTCATGCGGCGCAATGAAATCTGGCTGCACCTGAAGGACCCGCCCTGATCCGCAAAGTGCCGATCGGCCAGTCAGGCTCGTGGCGGGCCATCGTGGTGGCGGATGGGCCTGGGGCGCCTCGCTTATTTCCGCGCCGGCGGCACATCCGTGCAGCTGCCATGCGCCACCTCCGCCGCCATGCCGATGCTCTCGCCCAGCGTGGGGTGCGGATGAATCGTCTTGCCGATGTCCACGGCGTCGGCGCCCATCTCGATGGCCAGCGCCACCTCACCGATCATGTCGCCTGCATGGATGCCCACCATGCCGCCACCGAGGATCTTGCCGTGGCCGTGGGCTTCGGGGCTGTCACCAAACAGAAGTGGGGTGACACCCTCATCGCGGCGGTTGGCAATGGCGCGGCCAGAGGCAGACCAAGGTTACAAACCCTTCGTACCCTTGTTGCTCTTGTTGCCCTTGATGCTCTCGACCGTCGCCTCGGCCGCCACTGTCTTGGTCTTCAGAACGATGTGCTCGAACGGCTTGGCATTCACCTTCTGCCAAATCTTCACCCAATCGCAGTCCGCGCCTTGCAGCTTACGTTTTACGGCCACCCAGCCGACTATCGAGCGACCCGTCAGTCGCCGACTTGAGCAAGCGACGAAATGAAGGACATTCCATGTGGCTGGGAGCAGGACAAACAGCCGCGTGTCGAAGTCCCCGGCTCATGGCGCGCAGTCGCCGTACCAGACCGTCAATATGGTCGGCCTTGTCCTCCAGCATCTGGCGTTTGATGTCGGGCCGCTTTTCGGGCGTGAACATCTTCGCGATCTCGTCCAACGAGAAACCCGCCGCCTGGCCCAGCGAAATCAACGAGAGCAATTCCAGCACACCCGGATCGAAGGTGCGGCGTAACCCCTGGCGCCCGACCGAGGCGATCAAGCCCCTCTCTTCGTAGTACCGCAGCGTCGAGGCCGGCAGGCCCGAGCGTCTGGCGACTTCCGCAATATCCATGATTCAAAAATGCCTTGACTTCAAGTCCACTTGAATTCGTAGAGTAACTGCACCTAACCATCCCGTCAACCCGAAAGGACGACCTCATGACACCCTTCGATGCAGACTTTACCCGCACCGTCGCCATCGGCATTGGTGCCACCGCTCTGATGGACCTGTGGCTCACGCTGCTCAAGGCCCTCGGCTTGCCAACGCTCAATTTCGCATTGCTCGGCCGCTGGGTCGGTCACATGCCGCGTCGCCAGTGGAACCACGAGGCCATCGCCAAGGCGGCGCCCGTGCAAGGCGAAATGGCGGTGGGCTGGGCCGCGCACTACGTCACCGGTATCACCTTTGCCCTGCTGCTGGCTGCGCTGGCCGGCACGGCCTGGCTACGCGCTCCCAGCCTCTGGCCCGCGCTGGGGTTCGGCATCACAACCGTGGCTTTGCCGCTATTCGTCATGCAGCCCGCCATGGGCGCGGGTTTCGCTTCGTCACGCACGGCCACCCCGGCCCTGAACGTGCTCAAGAGCCTAACCAACCACACGGTCTTCGGCCTGGGCTTGTACGCCGCGGCCCTGGCAATCGCTTCATTTACCGGGGCCTGAAGCCCCAACCTCCACATCAACCAGAAAGGAAACACCATCATGAAAAACATCGCCGTCATCTACCACAGCGGCCACGGCAATACCGAGCACTTCGCCCGCCTCGTCGTCGCCGGCGCGCAGGGCGTGGCCGATACAGAAGTCACTTTGCTCGCGGCCGAGACCATGACCACCAACCCGTCCGCCCTGATCGACTACGACGGCTACGTCCTGGGTTCGCCCACCTACCTGGGCGGCGTGAGTGGCCCCTTCAAGTCCTTCATGGACTCCACGGGCGGGCTCTGGCGCAGGCAGCAGCTCAAGGGCAAGCTGGCCGCGGGTTTCACCGTCTCGGCCCTGCCCTCGGGCGACAAGCAGAGCACGCTGATCTCCATGTTCACCTTCGCCATGCAGCACGGCATGATCTGGGTGGGAAACCCCTTCCTGCCGGAACAGGGCAGCGGCGTAACCTACGAGCATGCCATCAACCGCCTGGGCTCGTGGACCGGCATGATGGCGCAGGCCGGCCACTCGGCCCCGGGGCAGTCCTATGCGCCCGGTGACCTGCGCACCGCCGAGTGCTTTGGCCGCAACTTCGCCCAGGTGCTTGCGCGCATGACGGCACAGGTCGAGGAGGTGGCGTGATGCTGCCCGCCCGCTGCGCCCCGGCCCTGTTCGGCCTCATCCTCTCGGGTCTGATGTCGCTGCTGGTCTCGGCCATCTCCACTCTGCGAGCGGCCGGCCCCGGCGCCGACTGGCTGCCGCTGTGGATCGGCGCCTGGCTCACGGCCTGGCTCCTTGCTTTTCCAGTCGTTCTGGTGGTCGCGCCCCTCACGCGCCGCATCGTGCAGCGCATGGTACGGCCTGCATGAACACGATCCGCCGGGCCGAGCCGGGCCGCAGCGGCAGCGGTCCGTTCGCGTGCGGCCGCCGCATCTCGCGCCGCTGGATCGGTGTTCCGTCGCAAGGCCTTGGCCACTGCGCCCCTGTGCGCAGATAGTCCGCCTGTCTTCACAAACAGCCCCTCAACCCGAAAGGACCCCTCCATGTCTGCCCCTTCCATCTCCGGTTTGCGCGCCCTCCCCTACGTTTTGGCCCTGATCGGTCTCGCCATGCTGCATACGGCCGCCCAGGCCGCCGAGGCAGGTTTTCGTCAGCTAACCGTGGCGGCCAATGGCACGGAGGAAAAGCCGGGCCACGCCGCGCTGTATTACCCGACCGCCGACGCCGCGCGGGTGATCCCCATGGGGCCGTTCCCGCAGAACGTGGCCATCAACGGCGCACCCGCGCAGCAGTTCAAGGGCCTCATCGTCATCAGCCACGGCACCGTCTCCACGCTGATCGGCTTTGCCACGCTGGCGCAAGCCTTGGCGCGCAACGGCTACCTGGTCGCCGCCGTCGAGCACGTGGGCGATACCTGGCAAGACCCGTCGCTGCGTGCCACGCCGGCGCGCTACTTTGCCGAGCGGCCGCGCCAGGTCTCGCGCGTGATCGACACGGTCCTGGCCGATCCGCAATGGCGTAC